>NZ_JAJVCN010000015.1 GCF_021390435.2 Kibdelosporangium philippinense
TGTCGGATCTGGCCGGTGAGCTGGTCCGGCTGGGTGGTCCGGTCGGGGCGAACGCGGGCGCGAAGATCAGCACGATCGTGGCCGGGATGGCCGCGGGCGCGGACTCGATCAGTGATCTGGACCTGGTACGGCATGGCGGCATGGCGGGGTTGTTCACCGGGATCCGCGCACCGTCCACTGTGGGCACGTTTCTGCGCTGGTTCAGCATGGGTCATGTCGCTCAACTGGAGAAACTCTCCGCCCGGCTGCTGGCTCGTTTGGCGGAGCTGACGCCGCTGCTGGCGGGGGCCGACCGGTTGGGGTTGCTGGATCTGGACTCGAAAATCAGTCAGGTCTACGGGCGGGGCAAAGACGGGGCCGCGTTCGGCTATACCGGGGTGT
>NZ_JAJVCN010000001.1 GCF_021390435.2 Kibdelosporangium philippinense
GCTGGAATGGTGGACACGGTGTGCTGGAATGGTGGACACGGTGTGCTGGAATGGTGGACACGGTGTGCTGGAATGGTGGACACGGTGTGCTGGAATGGTGGACACGGTGTGCTGGAACGGTCAACACACCATGCTGGAATGGTGGGCACGGCATGGGGTGGGCGTGCTTGAGGGTGGGGTTAGGTGCGGGGGATGAGGGGGTTGCGGCGGACGTCGGACCATGCGGGGGATGTGCATAGGCCGCATGTGGTGTCTGAGCCTAGGAATTCGGAGCGGGCTTGGGGGTCGTCGGCGAGCCAGAGGCGGAACCATGCGGTCGTTGCCCCGCGGTATCCGCCGCCATTGCCGGTGGGTGTGGTGTGGGTGGCGCCAGCGAGCTCGCCATACACGGCAGGGATGTGGGTTGCTGCGTTGTACCGGGGAAGCACCAGGAGCAAGGGGAGGACGACGACGTCGAGTTGGCCGCTGAGGATGAACATGGGGCTGTGCAAAGCTTCGATGCCGCCAAGGGGACCCGGTTGGATGGGCACGGTTGTCCGGATGCGAGGGTCGGCACCGGCGGCGATGGCCCCGCCGCCGCCCTGTGAATGCCCGCTCGCGCCAATCCGGTTCAAGTCGACATGCCCGAAGTACAGACTGCCGGGACGGCTGTCCTCGGCGGTCAGGTACGTGATTCCGGCCAGCATCTCCTTGCCGGACCCGGAGTTAGGGGTGTTGGCCGCGGCGACGATGAAGCCGTAAGAGGCCCAGTGCTGTAACAAACCCGCGTACAGCGAAGGGGCTGCGCCTGTGCCGTTGCCCCAGATGATCACGGGGTGCCGTTGGGTCAGAGGGGATGGACGGTAGATGGTGTGCGTGGCCGTGGCCTCTGAGGTCACGGCGTGCGGGCCAGGGGCGGCCCAGTCGACGGCAGAAGGTGCCGCGACAGCAGGGAGCGCACCCCACAACAGGAGCGCGAGGAGCAGGGAGACTACGCGGGTCATATCTCAAGAGTGCCGCGAGTGCGAGCGTGTCAGATGGTCTGTGTATGAGATCAACTTGTTGAAGGAGTACACAGGTGACCGTGACTGATGATCAGCTGCCGCCGGCTCGTCAGGCGATCAACGAGATGATCGATGCCGGGCTGTTGGACGATGTGATGTCCAAGGTGGACCAGGAAGGTCTGGCGCTGACCGGGACGGGCGGGTTTCTGCCCGAGCTGGTCAAAGCCGTGCTGGAGCGTGGGTTGCAGGGCGAGATGACCGGGCATCTCGGTTATGAGAAAGGCGATCCGGCCGGGCGCGGTTCGGGCAACTCCCGCAACGGCTCAAGCGGCAAAACCCTGTCCACCGAGGTCGGTGACATCGATCTGAGCGTGCCGCGGGACCGGGCCGGGAGCTTCGAGCCCCGTCTGGTGCCCAAGGGCTCGCGACGGGCCGGCGGTCTGGACGACATGATCATCTCGTTGTATGCGGGTGGGATGACCGTGCGCGATATCCAGCATCACCTGGCTCGCACGCTGGGCACGGAGCTGTCGCACGACACCATCTCCACCATCACCGACGCGGTGCTGGAGGAGGTCAAGGCCTGGCAGAGCAGGCCGTTGGAGGAGATCTATCCGATCATCTACATGGACGCGCTGGTGGTGAAGGTCCGCGATGGCCATCAGGTGCGCAACAAGGCCGCGCACATCGCCATCGGCGTGGATCTCGACGGCGTGAAACACGTGCTCGGGATCTGAGTGCAGGCCACGGAGGGCGCGAAGTTCTGGGCCGGGGTCTGCGCGGAGTTGCGTAACCGTGGGGTGCGCGACGTGCTGATCGTGTGCTGTGACGGGCTGACCGGGTTTCCCGAGGCGATCGAGGCGACCTGGCCGCAGACCACGGTGCAGACCTGCACCGTGCATTTGATCCGGGCGGCGATGCGGTTTGTGTCCTATCAGGACCGCAAAAAGGTCGCCGCGGCGTTGAAACCGATCTATACCGCGCCGACCGTCGATGCCGCGCAGGTCGAGTTGGCCGATTTCGCCACCTCGGAGCTCGGCCGCAAGTATCCGGCGACGGTGTTGACGTGGGAGAACGCGTGGGACCGATTCGTGCCGTTCCTGGCGTTCCCGCCGGAGCTCCGCAAGATCATCTACACCACGAACGCGATCGAGTCGTTGAACTACCAGCTCCGCAAGATCATCAAGAACCGGGGGCATTTCCCGACCGATGACGCGGTGATCAAACTGTTGTGGCTGGCCATCCGCGACATCGAGGACAAACGCGCCCGGCAACGCCAGAAAGAGAAAGGCAAGCCCCGAGACCAACGCAAAGCCCCCGCACGGCTCGTCGAGGGAGCAACAGTCAGCGGCTGGAAACAAGCCCTCGGCGCCCTTGTGCTGCACTACCCCGACCGGCTAACCCACCACATCAACTAACCCAATTTACGATCACTTACACAGAAAACTTGACAAGCTCGCGAGTGCCTGTCAAAGAACATCACTCAATCGGGCGGCGTTTGGGGACGACCACCTGTGTCCCGTCGGGGCTTTCCACCACGACCAACCGCGCACAATAGTGCTGCTCCAGCACCGAAGCATCCAACACGGCAGAAGCATCCCCAGAAGCCACAACGGTTCCACGGTCCATGAGCAACAGCCGGTCCGCGTACTGCCCAGCCAGAGTCAGGTCGTGCAAAGTGGAGATGACGGTAGTCCCATCCTCGGTACGCAACCGGTCAACCAAATCCAGCAAGGCCTGCGCGTGCCCGATGTCCAAACCGGTCGTCGGCTCGTCCAGCAACAAAACTCCGGTCTGCTGCGCCAAAACCCGGGCCAGCACGGCCCGCTGGCGCTCCCCGCCCGAAAGCGTCCGAAGCAACCGCCCAGCCAGAGTAGACAAGTCCAACCGAGCCAGAACCTGGGAGACCACGTCCAGATCCCGAGCACCCTCCCGAGCCAGAGCGCCCAAATGCGGAGTACGCCCAAGCAAAGCGTAAGACGTAACCGACAACCCCTCAGGCAGCAAAGGAACCTGAGGCGCATAACCAAGAGCCCGCGCCCGCGAGCGAGCGTCCAACTCGGAAACCGGCCGGCCATCAAGCAGAACCGAGCCCGAGTGCGGAACGAGCCCTGCGATGGACTTGAGCAAAGTGGACTTCCCGGCGCCGTTGGGCCCGATGATGGCCAGCCAGCTACCCCGGGGAACCGAAACCGAGACGTCGGAAACGACGGTTTTCCCCCGATACCCAGCCGAAACCCCCATCAGCTCAAGCATCACCGGCCCGCCCTGTTCATCCGAAGCACCAGCAAGAAGAACGGCGCGCCAGTGAAAGCGGTGATCACGCCGATCGGCAACTCGGCTGGCGCGAGGACAGTACGGGCGATCTCATCGGCCACGATCAAAAATGTAGCTCCACCAAGGAAAGAAAGCGGAACCACGACCCGATAACTGGCCCCGGCAAGCAACCGGACGATGTGCGGCACGACGATCCCAACGAACCCGATCAACCCACCAACAGACACAGCCGCTGCGGTAGCCAAAGAAGCCGCGCCCAGTACGAGCAACCGAACCCGAGCCGGACGAATCCCAAGCGAAGCCGCCTCCTCATCACCCACGGCAAGCACATCAAGCAGCCGCGCACACAAGCACAGCACCACACTCGTCACAGCGATGTAAGGCAGTGTCAGCAGAACCTCACGCCACCCGGTGGTGTTCAACCCGCCCAGCATCCACGAGTAAACCCGCTGAATGGTGTCAATGTTCGCCTGCTGAACAAAAGTCTGCACGGCCGTCAGGAACGAAGCCACAGCCACTCCGGCGAGCAGCAACGTGGCCGGACCCCGTCCGGCGGACTCACTCAAAACCCAGGAAAGCCCAACCCCGCCAAGCGCCCCAGCGAAAGCCGCCAACGGCAGAGCAAACCCCCAAGAAGGAGCACTCACCACGATGATGGTCGCCCCCAACCCCGCCCCAGCCGCGGCCCCAAGCAAGTAGGGATCGGCCAACGGATTGCGAAACACCCCTTGAAAAGCCGCACCCGAGATCGCCAAAGCCCCGCCGACCAAAGCCGCAAGCACAACCCGAGGAGCCCGCAAGTACCACAGGATCGCCGCCTCACGAGAAGACAGCGGCGAAACGCCACCGGTCACCTGCGCCCAAATCTCCTGCAGCACGCGGCTGTAGCCGAGGCTGGAAGCGCCGAGCAACAGCGACCCCAAAGCGGCGAGTACCAGCAGAACCAGTGACAGGGCCAGCGCTCGGCCAGACAGTCTCAGGCCGCCGCTCGTTTCACCGCGGCGGAAACCTGCTCGACCAGCGTGACGATCCGTGGCCCCCAACGTGAGGCGATGTCGTCGTCCAGCGCCACGATGTTGTTGCGCTGCACCGCTGTCAGCGTCGACCACTGTGGCCTTGCTCGGACGGTTTCGACGGTCTGGGCGCAGCATTTGGTGTCCGATAGGAAGATCAGGTCGGGGTTGGCCTGGAACAGCGCCTGCTCCCCGAGTTGCGGGAATCCGCCAGCGGCAGGGGTGTCGGCCGGGTCAGCCACGTTCTGCAGGCCGAACAACGCGTAGACCCGCCCGATGAACGTGGCCGATGTCGCGGAGAACAGGTCCGGCCCGAGTTCGTGGTAGTACTTCAACGGTTTCGCCGGTGTCGCGTCCACCACCCGCTTGATGTCGTCACGGGCTTTCCGCACCACGTCATCGGCCTGCGTGATTTGGCCGGTCGCCTTGCCGAGCAGTGTCCACTGTGCATACGCGTCGTCCAGCGTCTTGGCGGTTGGCAACAGCAGCACCGGGATCTTCACCGCGGCCAGGCCGCCGACCACGTCGTTCAGGTCGGCCGCGACCACGACCAGATCGGGGTTCTGCTGGGTGATCGCCTCGACATTCGGCTTGAAGCCGGACAATTGGGTACGCGGGGCCTCAGCCGGATATGTCGACTGGTCGTCCACAGCGGCCACTTGCTTGCCCGCGCCGATGGCGAACAGGACTTCGGTTGCCGTAGGGCTAAGCGACACGATCCGGCTCGGCTGGCGTTCGATCACGACTTGCTTGCCGTCCGGCGCGCTGAGGGTCACCGGGAACGCGGCTTGCGGCGGCGCGGGCGAGGAGGCCGGTTGCTCTCTGGTAGCGCAGGAGACCAGCGCAAACACGCTCAGTAGCGACAGCAGCAGCGCCGTTACCCGGCGTCCAGAGCTCATTGCGAGCACGCTACCAGGTAGTTTGCCGTATTTCGCGGTAACCCGTACGTCGGTTATGCTTAGCATGTCGAACGAAGTCCAGCCTGACCGGCGCACTATCGTTGTGATCAATCGAATCGTTACCTAGGCCGACGGATTTCACTCCACAAGAGTGTTTTTTACGTTTCGCGGCTGTTAAGGTCACGTCAACAAAGCGGGCCATCGGCGTCCCGCGCCCAGAAGAAGGAAACACCTGAGCGCGAGGACGACGAGGGAGGTCTGCTCATGATCTTCTCCGCCATCCCGGGTTCCCAAGGACTGTACGACCCCACCACCGAGCAAGATTCCTGCGGTGTCGCGATGGTTGCCGACATTCTCGGCCGCCGGTCGCACGGCATCGTCTCGGATGGGCTGACAGCACTGGCGAACCTGGAGCACCGTGGTGCGGCCGGGGCGGAACCGACCAGCGGCGACGGCGCCGGCATCCTGGTCCAGCTGCCCGACCGGTTGCTGCGGGCGGTGGCCGGCATCGAGTTGCCGGAGGCGGGTGAGTACGCGGCCGGGATCGCTTTCCTGCCCGCGGAACCAAGCGAGCGAACCGCGGCGATGGAGCTGATCGGACGCATTGCCGCCGAAGAGAACTTGACCGTCTTGGGCTGGCGCGACGTGCCGATCGCGCCGGACGCGGCGGATGTGGGCCCGACGGCGCGGTCGGTGATGCCCCACTTCGGGATGCTGTTCGTTGCCGGGCAAGAGGATGCGGGCGGCCGCGTGCCGACCGGCATCGACCTCGACCGGCTGGCGTTCTGCCTGCGCAAGCGCGCCGAGCACGAGAGCAGGGCGGCCGGGTGTGGCGTGTACTTCGCCTCGCTGTCGGCGCGCACGATCGTCTACAAGGGAATGCTCACCACCGAGCAGCTGCCCAAGTTCTTCACCGACTTGCGGGACGATCGGCTGGAAAGCGCGATCGCCTTGGTGCACAGCCGGTTTTCCACCAACACGTTCCCGTCGTGGCCGCTGGCGCACCCGTTCCGGTTCGTCGCGCACAACGGTGAGATCAACACGGTCCGGGGTAACCGGAACCGAATGCGGGCGCGTGAGGCGCTGTTGGAGTCGGACCTGATCGGGGGCGACCTGACCAGGCTGTACCCGATCATCGACCCGGACGGCTCGGACTCCGCGTCCTTCGACGAGGTCCTCGAGCTTTTGCATCTGGGTGGCCGCAGCCTGCCGCACGCGGTGCTGATGATGATCCCGGAGGCGTGGGAGAACCACGCCACAATGGACAGTGCGCGCCGCGCGTTCTACCAGTTCCACGCCAGCGTGATGGAGCCGTGGGACGGCCCGGCCTGTGTGACGTTCACCGACGGCTCGCTCGTTGGCGCTGTGCTGGACCGCAACGGCCTGCGGCCCGCGCGCTGGTGGCGTACTGCGGACGACCGGGTTGTGCTCGCCAGTGAGACCGGTGTGCTGGACGTGCCGCCGGACCAGATCGTGGCCAAGGGCCGGTTGCAGCCGGGCCGGATGTTCCTTGTGGACACTGAGGCCGGCCGGATCGTCGGCGATAACGAGATCAAGTCCGAGCTGGCGAACGAGCTGCCGTACGACGAGTGGCTGCACGCGGGGTTGCTTGAGCTCTCCGACCTGCCCAACCGTGAGCACGTGGTGCAGACGCACGAGTCGGTGCTGCGCCGCCAGCTGACCTTCGGCTACACCGAGGAAGAGCTGAAGATCCTGCTCACCCCGATGTCGGTCAAGGGCGCGGAGCCGATCGGCTCGATGGGCACCGACACGCCACCGGCCGCGCTGTCCAAGCGGCCACGGCTGCTCTACGACTACTTCAAGCAGAACTTCGCCCAGGTCACCAACCCGCCGCTGGACGCGATCCGGGAAGAGCTGGTCACCTCGATGGCCAGGATCATGGGCCCCGAGCAGAACCTGCTCGACCCCGGTCCGCGCACCTGCAGGCACATCCAGCTGAAGTATCCGGTCATCGACAACGATGAACTGGCCAAGCTGATCCACATCAACGACGATGGGGATCTGCCTGGCTTCGCCTGCACTGTCCTGTCCGGACTGTACGAAGTGGACGGCGGCGGCAAGGCGCTCGAGGCCGCGATCGAGCGGGTGCGCCGCGAGGCGTCCGAGGCGATCGCCGCTGGTGCCCGCACGCTCGTGTTGTCGGACCGTGACTCCGACCACCGGATGGCCCCGATCCCGTCCCTGCTCTTGGTTTCCGCGGTGCACCACCACTTGGTGCGCACGAAGGAGCGCCTGCGGGTCGCGCTGGTGGTGGAGAGCGGCGACGCCCGCGAGGTGCACCACATCGCGCTGCTGCTTGGTTATGGTGCTGCCGCGGTCAACCCGTACCTGGCATTCGAGTCCATTGAGGACCTGATCAGCGGTGGCGCGATCACCGGCATCGAGCCGCGCAAAGCCGTTCGCAACTACGTCAACGCGCTCGTCAAGGGCGTGCTGAAGATCATGTCCAAGATGGGCATCTCGACCGTGGGCGCGTACACCGCCGCCCAGGTCTTCGAGGCTTTCGGTCTGGCCAACGACGTCCTGGCCGAATACTTCACCGGCACGTCCTCCAAGCTCGGCGGCGTCGGGCTGGAAGTCATCGCCGAAGAGGCGGCGCAGCGGCACCGCCGTGCCCACCCGGAGAACCCGACCGACCGGGTGCACCGGCGGCTGGAGAGCGGCGGCGAGTACGCCTACCGCCGCGAGGGCGAGCTGCACCTGTTCACGCCGGAGACCGTGTTCCTGTTGCAGCACGCGACAAAGACCGGTCGCGAGGACGTGTACCGCGAGTACGTCAGCGAGGTCGAGCGCCTCAACCGTGAGGGTGGCGCGCTGCGTGGCTTGTTCAAGCTGCGTAAGGGCGAGCGCCAGCCGATTCCGTTGCACGAGGTGGAGCCGATCGAGGCGATCCTCAAGCGGTTCAACACCGGTGCCATGTCGTACGGCTCGATTTCCGCCGAGGCGCACGAAACCCTGGCTATCGCGATGAACCGGATCGGTGGCCGGTCCAACACCGGTGAGGGCGGCGAGGACGCGCAGCGCCTATACGACCCCGAGCGCAGGTCGGCCATCAAGCAGGTCGCAAGTGGACGGTTCGGCGTCACCAGCGAGTACCTGGTGAACGCGGACGACATCCAGATCAAGATGGCGCAGGGTGCGAAGCCTGGTGAGGGTGGCCAGCTGCCGCCGAACAAGGTGTATCCGTGGATCGCCCGCACGCGGCACTCGACCGCGGGCGTCGGGCTGATTTCCCCGCCGCCGCACCACGACATCTACTCGATCGAGGATCTGGCCCAGCTGATCCACGACCTGAAGAACGCCAACGAGCGGGCCAGGATCCACGTCAAGCTCGTCAGCGAGCTGGGTGTTGGCACGGTCGCGGCCGGTGTCGCCAAGGCGCACGCGGACGTGGTGCTGATCTCCGGCCATGACGGCGGAACCGGTGCCTCGCCGCTGAACTCGTTGAAGCACGCCGGAACGCCGTGGGAGATCGGCCTCGCCGAGACCCATCAGACGTTGATGCTCAACGGTTTGCGTGACCGGATCACCGTTCAGGTGGACGGCGCGATGAAGACCGGGCGGGACGTGGTGATCGCCGCGCTGCTCGGTGCCGAGGAGTTCGGCTTCGCCACAGCGCCGCTCATTGTCGAGGGTTGCGTGATGATGCGGGTCTGCCACCTGGACACCTGTCCGGTCGGCATCGCCACGCAGAACCCGGTGCTGCGCAAGCGGTACACCGGCAAGGCCGAGCATGTGGTGAACTACTTCCACTTCATCGCGAACGAAGTCCGCGAGCTGTTGGCAGAGCTGGGTTTCCGGACCATCGACGAGGCTGTCGGCCACGCCGAGATGCTGGACATCGACGACGCCGTGGAGCATTGGAAGGCCAGTGGCCTCGACCTCAAGCCAGTCTTCGAGGTCCCGGCGCACACGTACAACAACGCTCCCCGCAAGGTCCGCGAGCAGGATCACGGTCTGGCGCACGCGCTCGACCGGACCCTGATCCAGCTTTCCGAAGCGGCCCTGGAAGACGCGCACCCGGTGAAGCTGGAACTGCCGGTGCGCAACGTGAACCGGACGGTCGGCACGCTGCTTGGCTCCGAGGTCACGAGGCGCTACGGCGGCGATGGCCTGCCGGAGGACACGATCAACGTGACGCTGACCGGTTCGGCCGGTCAGTCGCTCGGTGCGTTCCTGCCGCGCGGGATCACGCTCGATCTCGTCGGCGACGCGAACGACTATGTCGGCAAAGGCTTGTCCGGTGGGCGAATTGTCGTCCGTCCACACGCGAGTGCGCCGTTTGCCGCTGAGGCGCAGGTGATCGCGGGCAACGTGATCGGCTATGGCGCCACCTCGGGCGAAATCTATCTGCGCGGACGGGTCGGCGAACGGTTCGGTGTGCGCAACTCGGGCGCGGTGATCGTCGCCGAAGGCGTCGGCGATCACGCGTTCGAGTACATGACCGGTGGACGGGCCGTTGTGCTCGGCCCGACCGGCCGAAACCTGGCCGCTGGCATGTCCGGCGGTGTCGCGTACGTGCTCGATCTGCAGCCCGCCTTGGTCAACGCCGAGATGGTCGATCTGCAGCGGCTCAACGCGGACGATCTGAATTGGTTGCGCACCACGGTGAGCCGCCACCACCAGTTGACCGGTTCGGCCGTCGCGGCTTCGCTGCTCGGCGACTGGACCCGGCGCTCGGTGTCGTTCACCAAGGTGATGCCGCGGGACTACCAGCGAGTCCTTGAGGCGATGCGACTTGCCAGGGCCGAAGGCCGTGACGTCGACGAGGCAGTGATGGAGGCGTCCCGTGGCTGACCCGAACGGTTTCCTTTCCATTCCTCGGCGCAACGCGCCGAAACGGCCGATCGACGACAGACTCGGCGACTGGCGCGAGGTCTACGAGGCCCTCTCACCGTCCGAACGCGACATTCAGGTCCGCAAGCAGGCAACCCGCTGTATGGACTGCGGTATCCCGTTCTGTCACTCCGGCTCGGCAGGCTGCCCGCTTGGCAACTTGATTCCGGAGTGGAACGACCTGGTTCGCCGTGGCGACTGGGAACTGGCCAGCGAGCGGCTGCACGCGACCAACAACTTCCCGGAGTTCACTGGGAAGTTGTGTCCGGCGCCGTGTGAGGCGGCCTGTGTGTTGGCCATCTCGCAGGACTCCGGCGGCGCGGTCGCGATCAAGCGGGTCGAAGAGACGATCGCCGAAGTCGCGTGGGACAACAACACCGTGGCTGCCCGTGTGTCCACTGTGTCCTCGGGCAAGAAGGTCGCTGTCGTCGGATCGGGCCCGGCAGGGCTCGCCGCCGCGCAACAGCTGACCCGCGCTGGGCACGAGGTGACCGTGTTCGAGCGTGACGACCGGCTAGGTGGCCTGCTGCGGTACGGCATTCCCGAGTTCAAGATGGAGAAGAAGGTCCTCGACCGGCGGCTCGCGCAGCTGCGTGCCGAGGGCACGAAGTTCGTGACCGGCTGCGAGGTCGGCGGCAGTGGACTATCCGTTGAGGAGCTTCGCGCTTTCTTCGACGCAGTGGTTCTTGCTGTCGGCGCGTTGCGCGGACGCGACGCTCCGGACATCCCCGGGCGTGAGCTCAAGGGCGTGCACCTGGCGATGGACCACCTGGTCCCAGCCAACCGTGAATGCGAAGGCGACGGACCGTCGCCGATCAGCGCAGCGGGCAAGCACGTTCTGGTGATCGGCGGCGGTGACACGGGCGCGGACTGCTACGGCACAGCGACCCGGCAGGGCGCGCTGAGCGTGACGCAGCTCGACCAGTACCCGAAGCCACCGGACATCCGTGACGACGCGCGCTCGCCGTGGCCAGTGTGGCCGGTCGTGCTCCGGACATATCCGGCGCACGAGGAAGCGGGCGAGCGCCGGTTCGCCGTGGCGGTCAAGCGTTTCGTCGGTGACGACGAGGGCAACGTCCGTTCGGTGGAACTGCAGACGGTTCGGGTCGAGAAGGACCCGGCGACCGGCCTGCGCACGGTGACTCCGGTGTCCGACGAGGCCGAGACCGTCCTGGCGGACATGGTCCTGCTCGCGATCGGGTTCGAGGGCGTGGAACACATGCCGCTGCTCGACGGATTGGACCTGCAGCTGACCAAACGCGGCACATTGTCGTGTGGGCCGGACTGGCAGACGACCGCACCGGGTGTGTTCGTCTGTGGCGACGCGCACCGCGGTGCCTCTCTTGTGGTCTGGGCGATCGCCGAGGGCCGCTCGGTGGCCAACGCCGTGGATGCGTACCTCACCGGTGCCTCGGATCTGCCTGCTCCCGTGCACCCGACCGCATTGCCTCTGGCCGTTGTTTGACACCTGACGCACAATCCGAGGTATGGAAGAGCTCGTCCTCAACGGTGCGTCCCTGTCGCTGGACGACGTCGTCCGGTTCACGTCCGGTGACGTCCGGGTCAGTGTCGACCCGGCGTCGCTGGACGACGCCGAAGCCGCGTGGAAACTGCAACGCGAAGCGATCTCGCGACGCGCGGTGTACGGCCGGACCACTGGTGTCGGCGCCAACAAATCGGTCGTCACCGAGGGCACTTCCGACGACAGCCTCCGCCTGATCCGCAGCCACGCTGGCGGTGTCGGCGATCTGATGCCGCCGGGGCTGGTCCGGGCGATGCTGTTGATCCGGCTCAACCAGCTCGCGGCCGGACGCTCAGGCGTGCATCCCAGGCTGCTGCTCGCGGTCGCCGATGCCTTGAACTCCAACAGCTTGCCAGGAATTCACCGAGTCGGCGCAATCGGCACCGGTGACCTGACGGCGTTGGCGGAGACGGCGCTCACCCTGGTCGGCGAAAAGGCCTGGGTCGCTGGGGGAATGGCGCCGGTCGAGTTCGGTGTCGGTGAGGCGCTCGGCTTCCTCAGCAGCAACGCGGCCACGCTCGCAGAGGCAGTTCTGGTCACGGTCGAGCTGCGGCAATTGTTGCGTGCCAGCCACACTGTGGCTGCTCTGTCGTACATCGCTTTGGGCGGTTCGCCGGAGCCTTACGCGTCCACTGTGCACGAAGCCAAGCCGCATCCAGGGCAGGTCGAGGTCGCCGCGGAAATGCGGCGGTTGCTGGGAATGACCGAGGTTCCCATGCCTGGTCGCCGTTTGCAGGATCCCTACGGGCTCAGGGCTTTTCCGCAAGTGCAGGGGCCAGCGTTGGATGCGCTGGCATATCTGGAACAGGTTCTGACGACCGAAATCAATGCGTCGACCGAGAATCCGATGATTTCGGTTCAGGACAATGACGTGTACCACAACGCGCATTTCCACACGGCTTATGTGGCCACCTCGCTCGACACCGCGCGGGCGACTGTGCACACCGTGGCCGAGCTTTCCGCGGCACGACTGGGCGACCTGGTCGAACCGGATCAAACCGACCTACCGGCGTTCTTGGCGTACGGCCCGCCGGGCAGTTCCGGCGTGATGATCCTCGAATACGTTGCGCATGACGCACTCGCGCAACTGAGGCAGGCCGCTTTGCCTGTCACATTGGGCAGTGCGGTCGTCTCGCGTGGATTGGAGGACCACGCTTCGTTCTCGACGCAAGCCGCGCGTCAGGCCGGGCAAGTCGCTTCCGCATACCGGATTGTCCTTGGCAGCGAGCTTGTCGCGGCCGTTCGGGCGCTGCGCATGCGTGCGGCCGACTTGGTGGATGTCCCGGTTCGTGCGGCATACGAACACATGGCGGCGATCCTGGATCCACGGATGGAAGACCGGTCATTGACCGCGGACGTGGAACGTGCCGCAGCGGCCCTAACTCAGTTGGCAGACATGGAATAATTCACTGTGTGCGGGGGCTGAAGCAGTTCTTGGGGTTCGGAGTCGGCAGGTCAACCTGGATTCTGGCGGCCTGCCAGGCGTTCTACTTCATGGGTATCAGCATCGACCTGACGCTCACCGCGATCGTCGGCCTGAAACTCGCGCCAACTCCGGAACTCGCGACCGTTCCTCTTGCGGCGATCACGATCGTCGGCACGTTGTGTTCGGTTGGGACTGGCTTACTAGCGGCCAGGATCGGCTATGTCGCTGTGATGGTTCTCGGTGCGTGTGCTGCTGCAGCAGGTGGCGCGTTGTCGGTTTTCGCTGTCGTCAATGACTCTTTCGTTCTATTGTGCTGCGGTACGGGATTGGTCGGTGCGTACCGGTCGACAGGTGGCTACATCCGTTACATGGCAGCCGATCGTGCGCCCGGTGGTCAGCGGGAACGTGCGCTGTCGTTCATTCTCTACGGCGGTCTGGTTGCCGCGTTCGTCGGGCCTTTTGTGGCGACGACAAGTGCTGATTTCCTTGGCGTGCAATACGCGGGCGCGTACGTGATGGTCGCGGTCTTCGCGTTGACCAACGTTCCGCTGATGTTGCTGCTGCGCGCCGGAAGCAGTCGCCCGCACGAGCAGGTGGACAAGCAGGAACCAGTCCCGCTCTCGACTGTGCGAGGATCTCGGGAGTTCTACACCGGTCTGATGTCGTTAGCGGCCGCGGGTGGTCTGATGACGATGATCATGGCGGTCGGCCCGTTGGCCAACCATCACGCCGGACACTCGGAAAGCGTTGGCGCGGCGATCATTCAGTGGCATCTGGTCGGCATGTTCGCCCCGGCGATCGTCAGCGGCCACATCCTGTCGAAGATCGGTCCACAACGGACCGGAATGATCGGCGCGGGGCTCTTCGCGGCAGCGGCGATCGCCGGACTGACCGGAACCGGTTCGGCGAACTTCGTTCTTGCCTTGGCGCTCAACGGAATCGGCTGGAACTTCCTGTATCTGGCTGGAACAACGCTGCTGGTACGCAGTTACCCGCCGGGCAGAGGTGGCCGGATCCAAGCCGTCGCCGAAGGAACCGCACAGGTGACGGGCGTGGCCGCGTCCCTGACCGCGAGCTCGGTCTTCGTCCTTCTCGGCTGGCACGGCACGAACTGGCCGGTGTTCGGGATTTCGCTGGTGCTGCTGCTCGTGTTGTTCGTGACACGGACGTCACGCAGTACTGAAGCCGTCCTTGTGCCTGTCAAGTAGCTCGCAGAACTTGTCGAACCGGTCCAGATGATCGTGATCTCCGGCGGGATCCGCGCAATCGCCGTACGGATCGAAGTGAACCGGCAGCAATCCGGCAGATCGGGCCCCATCGACGTCGAGCCGCGCGCTGTCGCCGAGGTAGGCGGTTTCGCCTGGATCGACGGCCATCGTGGTCAATGCGAAGTGGAAGATCCGCGGATCAGGCTTGCGGACGCCGACGATCTCTGAGTCGATGATCACCTCGACTGGTGCCGACGGTCCAGGCCCGACCTGGCAGATCTCGGCGGCAGCAAGCATTTGCTCGATCGTCCCGGCCGCGTTGGAGACAATGCCAAGCCGGAATCCCGCAGCAAGCAGTTGCTCGATTCCCTCCCGGGCATGAGGTGCGACGCGTTGCCAGGTGTGACCGTTGAACCGTTCGACGAGCAACTCGTACACGGCCTCAGCGAACTCGGCGGACACACCGCAACTGGTCGCGAAGGTACGCCGGTACACCTCAAGGTCAGGACTACCGTTGGCGTCCAGCGCGGCGATGGCCGCATAGTGCGCACGGCGTAACTGTTCGTCGGTCGCGTTGATACCTGAATGGCCGATCGCGGCCTGCATGACGTCGGAGGACGGCAGCAGCAACACGCCGCCGACATCCAGCAGAACTGTGGTGATCCGTCGCATGTCCATCGAACCTACCGGATGGACAGGCCCGGTGGGCGTCGCTAAAGTCGAACAGGGGTGACGACTCAATGTCCGAAGTGGACTGGCTGGAAGCGGGCGCTGTCCGCCTGCGTGACGCCATCACACGGTTCGTCGCCGACGGCGCGGCACCAGGTGTGATCGCGGTCGTGGGAACCCCTGACGATTCGCGGGTTGTGTCCGCGGGCGTGGTCGCGACCGGCCTCGCGGAGGTGCCGCCGACCACCACCACGTGGTACGACGTGGCTTCGCTGACCAAACTTGTGGCAACGTGGGTGCTTGCCGGAGACCGTGAACTCAATCTGGACAAGCCGGTCAGCAGTTACCTCGGTTCGTTGACAGGCCCGGGATCGACCATCACCGCAAGGCAGATTCTTGCCCACACCACCGGACTCCGGTCAACCACCCGTTTCGATGAGTACCTGCACAACGGAACAGACCTGGCCGAGCTGATCATCCGTGAGGACCTCGAAGCCCAGCCAGGCGAACGGCTCAAGTACATCAACCGCGGCTTCATCCTGCTCGGCCTTGTCCTTGAACGAATTCACGGTTTCAGCCTGGATGTCCTTGCCAGGGAACGGTTTTGGCAACCGTGGAGGATGGACAGCACTTGCTATGGTCCGCTGCCCGCCGGTCCTGACGTCGCACCGACCGAACGACGACTCGTTGGCGCGAGACCGGCCTGGGGCGTTGTGCATGACGAAAGCGCCGCCTTGATGGGCGGTGTCGCCGGGCATGCGGGCGTTTTCTCCACTGTGGACGATATGGCCCGTTTTGCCCGCGCCGCAGTGGAATGGGTGCGTGAGGACGCGTACGCGCGAGACAGTTTCACTGTGCACGCGACGGATGGGTCGACTCGCCGGGGCCTCGGGTGGATTCTCGTGCCGGAGAAGGAAGTGGCCTATCACCACGGTTTCACCGGAACCAGCCTGTACCTTTCGCCGAGTACAGGCCGGTTCATTGTGGTGCTGTCCAACGCCGTGTTCGTATCCCGAGACCGTCAGCGGTTGAGGGTCATGCGGACGGAAGCACTGCGTGTCATGACTGAAACTCTGCCCTGAGGTAGGTCTCGTACTTGATCACCGCCGGAATGCTGACGTTCAGCTCCCCAGGGGATGTGGTCAGCGCGCCGTACGCGGAGTCCAGCGAGAACACCAGAGCTGGCCTGTCGACCCGGTCGCTGGTCCGCCCGTCAAGGCGCAAACCGGGCAGGTCAGCGATGAGTCTCAGAACCGCGGCTCGCTCCGTTGGCAGCAGGACTCGTTCGCTGAGCAGGTGGTCGGTTGTCGCCACGAAGGTTTTGATCGGACCGATGGAGCCGGGTGGGTTCTGCCGGTACAGCCACTTCGCCAGCTCCTGCACATCGGTCGGCGGCCGCCGCGGATTGGCGATCGGGCCCCAGGACCGCTCTCCCACGCCGCCGCTGGCCGACTCCCATGCGTCCCGATCGGCTTCGCTGCGAAACTCCGGCTCGCCCGTCCGGGTCACGGACCGGCCGGAACCGTCCGGCCGCCGCCACGGCTGCCGGGTCTCGGGTTGGATGGCCGACACGGTGGAGCCCCCGCTGATCTGACTGTGTAGGTACCAGTTCCGCATCTCCATGTACTCGGTCTGCCCTGCCACGGGGATTCCGGACCGTGCGGCGTTCTCGGCGATCTCTTTCAGCACCACGTCCGCGGGACGCTGGGGTTCGAGTGGGGTAATCGCCAACGGCATTGGTGTCGCGGCCAAACCGGGCGGGGCGGCTGGGCCGACGCTGGACCACCAATATTCACAGGTCAACTACCCACGCCCGCCGCCAGCCTCGGCCAAACTCCGAACCCCAAGTTCCTGGCATGGACGTTCAACGCGTCAAGGGCGGCCCTCGCGCGTCTAACGCCGCGAGGGTGGCCTTCACGGCACTCAGCTCCTGTTTCCCCCATAGACCGCTGCCGCCACCGCCGCGTCCGTCCCCGAGACCAACCCGCGGAACGGCTGAACGATCACACTTTTCACCCGTTCGATCCAATCCGTACTTTGCTTTCTTGACAATTCGGGCTCACAGATATCGTCGAGCCCAACTGTCCACGCGAGCACCGCGAGAGTCGCTGTTGGCAGGTCACACCGGTTCTGGCCGAGCATCGCCGATCTGATCATGGCTCGTGGAGCCGACGCGGTACGAAGATCAGCCGGCTGGTAGTGCAGGGAATGCCTGAACATCCCACGTTTCTCTTTTGGAGTAACGAGTTCCCGGACTGTGAGATTCTCGACCACGGTATCGAAGATCCCGTCGGCGAGGTGTTCCACCCAATCGCGGATACCGTGCTGCTCCGTTTCGGCCATGATGCGCGCGAGCATCCGGTCGGCGATCGGCTCGCCAGTGGCGTAACGACTGATCAATACCACTGTTCCGTGGTCGAGCGTGATCCTTTCGTCGAACAACAAATCCGCGAGTATCGTCGCAGATAGACCGATGTCGAGCAGGCCACCGCGGATTCTGGCTTTCCCGTTGAACGGGTCGTGGCCAAGGAAGAACAACGATTCACACAGTGACAGGCCGTTCAGGCGCACCTGGACTCCTGGTATGAAAATAAATAACGCCGAACCGATGGATAACAGCAGTACTTGATCCTATACTTCCGCGGCGTCGTGTCCAATCCCGCAGGAGGACAACCGAATCATGGTGACCTCAGCGTCCAGTTTCACGCGTGGTCTTGCCAAACCCAGGCTGGGTGTCGTACAGATCGTCTTCTTCGTTGTCGCCGCGTCCGGACCGTTGTATGCAATCGCCGGTGGAATCTCGACCACGTATGCGGTCACCGGAATCATCGGTGTACCACTCGCATTCGTCATACTCGCGCCGATTCTGGCGTTGTTCACCGTCGGTTACGGCGTTATGAGCAAGCACATCACGAACGCGGGCGCCTTCTATCCGTATGTCGCGAACGGGATCGGCAGACCGGCGGGTGTGGCGGTGTCCTTCGTCGCGGTCCTCGCGTACAACTGCATCCAGATCGGCGTGTACGGCCTGTTCGGCTGGTCGGTCGCGGACTTCCTGAAGCAGAAGGCCGGTATCGACACCCCGTGGTGGCTGTGGGGACTGGCGATTCTCCTGGTGGTCGGCGTGCTCGGCGCGATGCGCGTGGACCTGAACGCCAAGGTGCTCGGCGTCGTGCTCGTCCTGGAATGTGTGACGATCGTCGTGATCGACTTGGCCGGTCTGCTCAATCCCGTCGGCGGCAACTCGCTGGCGCCGTTGGAACCCGGCAACCTGTTCGTCACGGGCGTCGGTGCGGTGTTCGCGTTCTCCGTGGCGGTGTTCACGGGATTCGAGGGCGCTGCGACTTACGGCGAGGAGACTCGTGATCCCGCGCGGACCGTGGCGCGGGCTACTTATGTCGCGATCGCGCTGACCGCTGGGTTGTACGCGGTGTCTTCGCTGGCCATGGCGGTCGGCGTTGGCCCGGCGGAGATCGTCACGCAGGCGCAGCAGCAAGGCCCGGGCGTGTTCTTCGGGATCAGCGGCCAGCATCTCGGCTCGACGGTCACCGACGTCGCCTACATCCTGTTCCTGACAAGCCAGTTCGCCTCGCTGCTGAGTTTCCACAACGCGGTCGCCCGGTATTTCTTCGCGCTGGGGCGGGAAGGCGTGCTGCCGGACGCGCTCGGCCGGACGAACCGGCGCAACGGCTCGCCGATCGTCGGCTCGCTGACCCAGACCGTGATCGCGCTGATCGTGGTGTGCGGGTTCGCGATCGCCGGCCGTGAACCGATTTTCGAGTTGTTCACGTGGCTCGGGGTGACCGCGTCGACCGGGGTCGTGCTGATCATGATCATGGTGTCGATATCGGTGATCATGTTCTTCCGTGGCCGAGGCGGTCAGGAAACCGTGTGGCAGCGGGTGATCGCGCCCGCGCTCGCCGCGCTGCTGCTGACCGTCATCCTCGTGCTGATCCTGGCGAACTTCGATGTCCTTGTTGGTACGCAAGAGGACTCGCTGCTGCGGTGGATCCTGCCGGGTTTGCTGTTGCTTGCCGCTGTTGCCGGATTTGTGCGTAGTGTGGTGTTGCGTAACAGCAAACCGGCTGTGTACGCCAAAGTTGGGGGAATCGGGGATAACCATTGACCGTTCGTACGGCCACAACTGAAGACTTACCCGAAGTTGGCGCGTTGCTGGCGGCGTCGTTCCACAAGGACCCGGTGAGCATCTGGCTGTTTCCAGACGAGGATCGCCGCGCGGCCGCTCAGCCGCCGTTCTTCAAGACATTCGCCATGCTCGCGCTCGAATCCGGCGGCTCGATCTCGTTACGGGAGGACGGACTCGCTGCCACAGTCTGGTTTCCCAGCAGTGACGACGAAGAAGACGTCCTGTCGTACTTCGACTTCCTGACTGACGAGGAACTCAAACGGTTCGGGCACCTGGCCGAACTGATGGCCGAGAACCACCCAGACCAGGGGGAACACCAGCACTTGCAGTTCATCGCGGTGCACCCGGATCGCCAACGGCTCGGCGTCGGTGGCGCGTTGCTTGCCCACGACCTTGCCAACCTCGACGGCGTCCCGGCTTATCTTGAGGCCAGTTCTGAGTTCAGTCCGCCGTTGTATCAACGGTTTGGCTTCGAACACATCGGGACGCCGTTCGGACCGGACCCGCAGGCCCGGATGTATCCGATGTGGCGCAAGGGTTAGATCGACCAGGACAGGTGTGCGGTGGTCGGCGACTTCTCCTCGACCACCGCGCATACCTTGTATGTCAGGACAATCCCGGTGTGCCTGCACATCCAGTCCTTGTATTCGGAAGGCGTGGTGAATCCGCGGGAGTCGAGGAAGTCATGCATCCGTTGCGCGGCATGGTCTCCGGTGGCTTCCACGGTTCGCGTGCAGCCACCGGAGCCGCATCCCGGCTCAAGTTCGACCATCCGCAGACCCGATGGGCCTGGCGGCCAGACCCCTTCCGCGCCAGTGTTTCCCTCCGCGTAATCGAGGACGACCACCCCGGTCATCAGCACCCCGGCGACGAACAACGCGGCGAAACCAAAGACCGGTGCCACCACGTTCGACCGCTCCTGTCGTACGCCCACAATCCAGATCAGGACGCTGACGAGCGGCAGGAACAGGCACACCTCCAAGATCGAAGGCACTGCCGATCCGGAAATGCCCAATGCCCGCGGCACCAGGACCCACGCGGCGATGAGCACCTGAATCACGCCGATAACCAAACCGGTCTGTTTCGACCTTGCCACGCCAAGGCACCAGATGAGCACGGGAGCAGCCGCGAACACGGCGACAACCGGGTCGTGCCAAGCGAAAGCTGCCATCGCCAAGGTCACCGCGACCAGAAGAACACGCCAAAGGTTTCGGTTCAGGCGTTCGGATAACGGCACATCGGTAGCAGACACCCTGCTACATGTACCACTCCACACGTGCCGCAGTCGGCGAGTCCTCAGTTACCGCAGTACAAACCGTATACGTCAGCACGACGCCGTTGACCCGGCACATCTCGGATGGCCTGGGGGCGTAGCCATGCGAGCGGAGGTGCTCCCGAATCCGCTCGGCGGCCCGCTCTCCGGTGACTGACACGCCTCGCAGGCACGCAGACCCACACCCTTCCGTCTGCGAGACGACGTGCAAATCCGGTGGGACCGGCCAAATCCCTTCATCGGCGGGGTGACGGTCGTCGAACATCAGCGACGCCATCCCGGCCAGGAGAAGCCCGACGAGGATGAACGAGACGAGCCCAATGCTGCGCACAGGTGAGCGCTCCAACCGCATGCCCACCACACAGATCACTGCGGCGAGCAGCGGAAGGAACACGTACACATCGAACAACGACGGCACCCACCGGCCGCCCAAGCTCAGCGCACGCGGCACCAGGACCTACGCGGCCAAAGCCAGCAGGACCAGCCCGATGATCAATCCGATCCGCGCCGACCGCGCCAGTCGCAGGCACCACAGCAGCACTGGGATCGTGGCGAACACCGCGATGACCGGTTCGGCCGTGACGACAAAAGCCGCCATCATCAGTGCGCCAACGACTAAACCTCTGGTCACCGGGTGGTGGTCGATGTCTCAGACACCCGGGCATTGTGCGGACCATGTCCGAACTAGTCTCCCGAACATGAAGTTCTCGGGGTTCGGCGAGCACGCCATCGACTTCTACGACGGCCTGGTCGTGGACAACTCCAAGGCGTTCTGGGAAGACAACAAGGACGTCTACTTGGGCGACGTGAAGGCGCCGATGGAAGCCCTGCTCGCCGAGCTGTCCGGCGAGTTCGCCACGGACTTCGGCTCGGCCAAGGTCTTCCGCCCGTACCGCGATGTCCGGTTCGCCAAGGACAAGACGCCGTACAAGACCCACTGCGGCGGTGTGATCGAGCAGGGCCGCGGCGGCGGCGCGTACTACGTCGAGATCAGCCCGGCCGGTATCCGGGTCGGCGGCGGCTGCTTCCACCTCGAAGCCGACCAGATCGCCCGGTTCAGGGCCGCGATCGCCGAGGACGTGCACGGCCCGTCGTTCGAGCAGATGGTGACCAAGCTGCGCCGGTCCGGCTGGGAGATCCTCGGCGAACGGCTGAAGACCAAGCCGAAGGGCTACGAGGCCGACCACCCTCGTATCGAGCTGCTCAAGCACAAGTCGCTCTACGCCGCCCGCACCTGGGAACCCGGCGATTTCCTGCACGAACGCGAGTGCTTCACCCGCGTGCGCAAGGCCTGGCGTGAGCTGCGACCACTCAATGAATGGGCCCGCGACCACGTGGGGATCAGCATCCGTTCGGCCTGATCCGTGCACCCGATGTGGTGAATGGCGGGCGGCTACGACACCATCACGGGCATGGAACGCACCCCGTGGTCCTGGTGGCGAGCAGCGGCGGTCGTCGTTGCACCCGTGCTCGGCGTGACCGCGATCGCCGTCGTGGTCTTCCTGCTGACCGGCAGTCCGACCTTGGATTCGGTGCGCACAGCGGTGTGTCTGGGCCTGGTGACCGGTGTCGCGGTCGCGCTCATGATCGCCGGATGGCACGTCTGGCGGCTGGCGCAGACCGCAGCCGCCCGTGAGTTCGACGTCGCTGAACGTCGCGGCTCCGACGCGTACGCCCGTGCGGCCGACCAACTCGGTTCCGACAAGGCGCCCGTGCGCCTAGCCGGGCTGTACGCGCTCGAACGCCTGGCACAGACCGACCCGCAGTACCGCCAAACCATCGTGAACGTGATCTGCTCGTACCTCCGGATGCCCTACGCCCCGCCCGAACAAGCCGGTGACAGCGTCGGTGACGTCGCTGAACGTGGTGTTCGCGTCGCCGCTCAGCGGATCTTGGCCGGGCATCTGAGGCCAGCCGAGACGGACCTGTTCTGGCCGGACATCGATCTGGACCTGTCCGGAGCGACCCTGATCGACTTCCGGCTGAGCGAATGCCGGGTCCGCCTCGGCACGTTCGACCGCGCGCACTTCGCGGGCGAGATCTCCTTCACCGGCACGCAGTTCGCCAGCGATGCCAGGTTCTACAACGCCCGCCTCGTCAGCAGGCGCGCGGACTTCCGTAACACGTGGTTCGCTGGCCGGGTCGACTTCACCGGGGCAGGGTTCGCTGGTGACGCGGACTTCGGGAGCACGAAGTTCAACGGTGAGGCCCTGTTCACGAAGGTCGTCTTCGCGGGGATGGCGGATTTCTCGCAGGCGGCTTTCAGTGCGCTTGGCGGCTTCCGGACCGTGATGTTCGTGGGGCGTAGCGAGTTCGCCGGGGCTTGGTTCGCGGCGGAGACCGATTTCAGTGGGTCGACGTTCTCGAAGGATGCGTCGTTCAACGGGGTCCGGTTCGGGGCGCACGTTGAGGCCCTCGGGGCTTACTTCGCCGCGCATTGCAGCTTCCGCGGTGCTTACTTCACGCGCAACGCGGACCTGCGGGCTGCTCGCTTTGGCGGGAACGTGGACTTCACCGAGGCCTGGTTCGCCACTACGGCAATGTTGGACGGTGGCCGGGTCCGGGTGGACGCGGATCGCAGCTTGTCCATCTGGCCTCGGGGCTGGGCGATCCGTGAACCTCGGGATGACGCTGAGGCGCGGCTTGCCGATCGTGAGGGCGCGTGGGGTTACCTGTTGCGGGTGACGTCCCCAGAGAAGCCTCCGGTACCAGCTGAACGAGGGGCTCCACCCAACGCGCCCTAGTCTTCCGGAATGACGAATTGGGGGCAACTTTCGCACGCCTATGGGACGGCCGAAGACATTCCAGGCCAGCTGGATGTTCTGCGGACCGACCCGACTCCCGAGCGGTGGAACGACCTCTGGAGCGCCTTGTGCCACCAGGGGTCGGTCTACTCGGCCAGTTTCGCGGCGCTGCCCCGGTTGGCCCAGATCGCTGAGCAAGGCGACGCCGAGCAGCGGACGCAGGCGTTGGTGCTGGCAGGAGCGATCGTCGGGTCCGATGACCGGCCGAGCGACCTCGGCGACGTGCGGGCGATCCACGCTGCTGACATTGCCGCGTTGCTGGTTTTGACGCGGCAGCATCTGCCCTCGGTGACTGATCGGACCGAGTACATCTACCTCGTGCAATCGCTGCTGGCGTTCGAGGACCATCCCGTCGGCAACGACCCGCTCGACGGACTGGTTGACGAGGTTTATGAACTTGACTGCCCCCATTGCGCAGAGTTGATCGTGGTTGCGTTGGGTAATGATGTCGAGCCTGATGTCCAGTCGCCTGAACTCGTTCCGGCCGACCCCAGCGACCTCTCCAGCGTGCCCCGGCAGATCCATGACGATGCCCTCAAGCATGGGCATCCGCAGGTCGCGATAGCCCTGACCTATCTGTTCGGCCAAGCCGTATGTACGGACTGCGGGGAATCTTTCGGCATAGCTGACCAGGCCGAGGTCGCTTTCAGATGACCGTTGGACAAATTACTGGGTGGTAGTTCCGCATCGGTTCAGATGAAGGGGCTAGGCTGCACGAACGTGAGCCGACGCGCGAAGATCGTCTGTACCCTGGGGCCTGCCACGGCGACCCCGGAAAAAGTCCTCGAACTGGTCGAGGCGGGTATGGACGTGGCGAGAATGAATTTCAGCCACGGCAGCCACAGTGACCACAAGCAGGTGTACGACGTGGTCAGGGCGGCATCCGACGAGACGGGACACGCCGTCGGAATCATGGCTGACCTGCAGGGACCGAAGATCCGGCTTGGCACTTTCGCCAGCGGACCGGTCGAATGGCGGAACGGGGACGTTGTCCGGATCACCGTTGAGGACATCGTCGGTACCCACGACCGCGTATCCACCACGTACGACGGGCTGGCGCGGGACGCCAAGCCCGGCGACCGCCTGCTCGTCGACGACGGCAAGGTCGGTCTGGTGGTCAGAGAGGTAGACAACCAGGACGTTGTCTGTGAGGTCGTCGAGGGCGGCCCGGTCAGCAACAACAAGGGCATCTCCCTGCCCGGTATGGACGTGTCCGTTCCGGCCATGTCCGAGAAGGACATCGAGGACCTCGAGTTCGCGCTTTCGCTCGGCGTTGACTTCGTGGCGCTGTCGTTCGTGCGCTCGCCCGCCGACATCGACCTGGTGCACCAGGTGATGGACCGGGTTGGCCGGGGCAGGCTGCCGGTGATCGCCAAGCTGGAGAAGCCGGAGGCGGTCGACAACCTCGAGGCGATCGTGCTCGCCTTCGACGGGATCATGGTCGCCCGTGGTGACCTCGGCGTCGAGTTGCCGCTCGAGCAGGTGCCGCTGGTGCAGAAGCGCGCGATCCAGATCGCCCGCGAGAACGCCAAGCCGGTCATCGTGGCGACCCAGATGCTCGACTCGATGATCAACAACTCTCGGCCGACCCGTGCCGAGGTGTCGGACGTGGCGAACGCGACGCTCGACGGCGCCGACGCGGTCATGCTTTCCGGCGAGACCAGCGTGGGCCGTTATCCGATCGAGGTCGTCAAGACGATGGGTCGCATCGTTGAGGCGGTCGAGAGCGAGTCGACGGCCGTGCCGCCGTTGACCCACGTGCCGCGCACCAAGCGTGGCGTTCTGTCCTACGCCGCCCGTGACATCGGTGAGCGTCTCAACGCCAAGGCGTTGGTCGCGTTCACGCAGTCCGGCGACACCGTTCGGCGGCTCGCCCGGTTGCACACGCATCTTCCGTTGCTGGCGTTCACGCCGGAGCAGGACGTGCGCAGCCAGCTGTCGCTGACGTGGGGCGTCGAGACGTTCCTGGTGCCGCAGGTGGACTCGACCGACCAGATGGTCCGCCAGGTGGACATCTCCATGCTGTCCATCGGCCGCTACCAGCCCGGTGACCTAGTGGTGATCGTCGCAGGCTCGCCGCCTGGGACCGTGGGGTCAACTAACCTCATCCGGGTACACCGGCTTGGGGAAGAAGACCACGCGTAGGGAGTCATTGATGACAGAGGTCGCGCGGGCCGCCGCGGCGGATCCAGGCCAGGCCGGCGCGACAGGCCAGCCCGTCCTCGACAAGCTGGTCGCCCTGCTCGACCTCGAGGTCATCGAGGAGAACATCTTTCGCGGTGTCAGTCCCGCCGACCGCCCGATCCGGGTGTTCGGCGGGCAGGTCGCCGCGCAGGCGTTGATCGCGGCTGGCCGCACGGTCCCGGCGGATCGGCACGTGCATTCGCTGCACGCCTACTTCATCCGGCCGGGAGATCCGAGCATTCCGATCGTGTACGAAGTGGACCGCATTCGTGACGGCCGCTCGTTCACCACGCGGCGCGTGGTCGCGATTCAGCGCGGCAAGGCCATTTTCTCGCTGTCCGCGTCGTTCCAGTTGATCCAGCAAGGCCTTGAGCACGCCGACGCGATGCCCCAGGTGCCGGGTCCGGACGAGTTGCTGACGTATGTCGAGCAGGTCGCCGCCGCCAAGGGCACGCTCGACCCGACGCGGTCGATTCCCCGGCCCATCGACGTCCGTTACGTCACCGAGCCGCCATGGCTGTCACGGGACAAAGGCCCGCGTGAGGGCCGTAACCAAGTGTGGATGCGCGCCGACGGCAAGCTGGCCGACGATCCGCTGCTGCATGTCTGCGTTCTCGCGTACGCATCGGACATGACGTTGCTGGACGCTCCGCTTGCGCGGCACGGCAAATACTGGTGGCTGGACAACGTGATCGGCGCGAGCCTTGATCACGCGATGTGGTTCCACCGTCCATTTCGGGCGGACGAGTGGTTCCTCTACGACTGCGAGTCGCCGAGTGCGTCCGGCGGGCGTGGCCTTGCCACGGGCCGCTTCTTCAGCCAGGACGGGACTTTGGTCGCGACGGTCGTACAGGAAGGCCTGCTCCGGGTGATCGACTGACGTCCACTTCAGACAGTGGAATCGCGGCGGTGACCTCGAGACCGCCGCCGGTACGGGGGTCGGCGCGAACGGCGCCGCCGTGGGCCGCGATGATCGCCCGGACGATCGACAGTCCCAGTCCGGTTCCGGTCGAGTGACCGAGGCGCGCGGCGCTGCCGCGCCGGAACGGCTCGAACAGTCTGGCCGTTTCCTCTTGCGGCACTTTGATTCCCGAGTTGGCCACGCGCAGAACGGCCGTACAGTCCAGCTGGCCCACCTCGACCGTGATGTGACCGCCCGGCTCGTTGTAGCGCACCGCGTTGTCGGCCAGATTGCACACGACCTGTTCCAGCAGCACGATGTCGCCGTCGACCACGCACGGCTGGGTGTCCACGCGGATCGTCAAACCAGGCGCAGTCGTCTTGGCCATGGTCTTCTCCACAAGGACATCCAGCCGGAGCGGCTCGTGCCGCTGCCCGCCTTGCTCGCCGCGTGCCAGCGTCAGCAGGCCGTTGACGAGCGCCGTGCACCGGTCGTTGTAGTGCAGCAGTTCGGCCTTGGCCTCCCGGATCCGCTCGGGGTCGTCGGTGGCCAGGCCCACCTGGACCAGACTGCGCACGACGGTGAGCGGCGTGCGCAACTCGTGCGACGCGTTGGCGATGAACCTCGACTGTGCGTCGAAAGCGGCTTCAAGACGGCCAAGCAGCTCGTCGAACGTGTCGGACAGTTCCCGCAGTTCGTCCTGAGGTCCGCCCAGCTCGATCCGTTCGTGCAGGTTCGTCGCCGAGACCTTCCGTGCGCGTGCGGTGATGCGGTGGACCCTGCGCAGCACCCGCGCGGAGAGCCACCACGCGAGCAGCGCCGACATCAGGCCGAGGGTGAGGAACGTGACGACGGACTGGGTCAGCAGACGGTCGAGGGCCTCGTTGCGGTCGTCGACGAGAGCGGCCAGCGCGTCCTTGCTCCAGTCACTGACCGGCTCGTCAACCCGGGGTTCGGCCACGGTGGACCCTCCTTGGGACGACGAATCAACGTCGATCGCTGGCAGCTGTGGTTCGACCGGGTACACCAACTCGCCATATTCGGACGTGCCTACGCTCAGAATGGACGATCGAGTGTGCAGGTGCAGTACCACAACGACGACCATGCTGACCGACAGAAACACGCCGACATATTTCGCGATGAGCCAGGCCCGCCAACCAGGGCCGCTCATTCTTGACTGCCTTTCAACCGATACCCGACCCCGGAAACCGTCTCGATCACATCGTCTGAATCGATTTTCGCGCGGATCCGGCATATCGTCACGCGTACCGCGGACCGGGTGCTGGATCCGTTGCGGCGTCTGGCCAAGGGGCGTACGACGATCATGATCACGCACGACCTCCGGCTGGCGGCGCACGCCGACCGTGTCCTGACGCTGACCGACGGCTGGTTGATCGGTCACGACGAACCGACGCTGCGGATCGCTCGCCTGCCGCCTGTGGCTTTCCGGGTCCTCGATGGACCGCGAAGGACGACGACGCCCCGTGGCTACTGGCCGTATTCCGCCACGTAGGCTCGTCTCGTACATATCCCGCGAGCCCTGGACGGGCTGATACGGCAGGCTGGTACACATGGCGAACAGCACGGAAGGCACGGCCCGCATCGCGGTAACCGGCCTAGCGACGATGGGCAGCAACCTGGCGCGGAACCTCGCCAGGCACGGCTACAAGGTGGCGGTGCACAACCGCTCGTTTGCCCGCACCAAAGCGCTCATCGAGCAGTACGGCCACGAGGGCGACTTCGTCCCGGCCGAGACCACGGCCGAGCTGGTCGCGTCCCTGCAGCGACCCCGTCAGGTGATCATCATGGTCAAGGCGGGCGGACCGACCGACGCGGTGATCGACGAGCTCGCCGACGCGATGGAGCCCGGCGACATGATCATCGACGGCGGCAACGCGCACTTCGCCGACACCCGTCGCCGTGAGGCGGCGCTCAAGGAGCGTGGCCTGCACTTCGTCGGCGCGGGTATCTCCGGCGGCGAGGAAGGCGCGCTGAACGGCCCGAGCATCATGCCGGGCGGCTCCCCGGAGTCCTACAAGCACCTCGGCCCGGTCCTCGAGGACATCGCGGCGAAGGTGGACGGCGAGCCGTGCTGCGTGCACGTCGGACCGGACGGCGCCGGACATTTCGTGAAGATGGTGCACAACGGCATCGAGTACGCCGACATGCAGCTGATCGCGGAGTCCTACGACCTGCTGCGCCGGGCCGGTGGCCTCGAGCCCGCGGCGATCGCGGACGTGTTCCGCACGTGGAACTCCGGTGACCTGGAGTCCTACCTGGTCGAGATCACCGCGGAGGTGCTCGGGCACGTGGACGCGGAGACCGGCAAGCCGTTCGTGGACATCATCACCGACCAGGCCGAGCAGAAGGGCACCGGCCGCTGGACCGTGCAGGAAGCCCTTGAACTGGGCATTCCGGTCACGGGTATCGCGGAGGCGGTGTTCGCGCGGTCCCTGTCGGCCCGTGTCGACCAGCGGTCGGCCCTGCAGTCCACTTCGGACGCTTCGGTGCAGGTGCCGGACACGCTCGTCGACGACGTGCGCTCGGCGCTCTACGCCTCGAAGGTCGTGGCGTACGCCCAGGGCTTCGACCAGATGCGTGCGGCAAGCGAGCAGTACGACTGGGACATCGACCTCGGTGCGATGGCGACCATCTGGCGTGGCGGCTGCATCATCCGCGCGGTGTTCCTCAACCGCATCCGTGAGGCGTACGAGAAGGCTCCGGACCTGCCGTCGCTGCTCGTCGACGACTACTTCCGGTCGGCCGTCGAGAACGCCGTCGACGCGTGGCGCCGCGTGGTCACCACGGCCGTGCAGGCCGGCGTGCCGGTTCCCGGGTTCTCCAGCGCGTTGGCGTACTACGACGCGCTGCGGTCCGAGCGCCTGCCTGCCGCCCTGATCCAGGGCCTGCGGGACTTCTTCGGCGCGCACACGTACCGCCGGGTCGACAAGGACGGCAGCTTCCACACCCTGTGGAGTGGCGACCGCAACGAGATCGACGCCTAGAAAACCTCGTGAGTGGTTATCCGTGTTCTAACACGGATAACCACTCACGAGGGTTTTTCAGGCCTGGGACTCTAGCTGGAGTAGCCGGAAGTCGTCCGGGTCGACCAGGTAGACACGGGCTTCGGCCAGGTCGAAGTACATCCCGACCAGCCGCAGTTTCCCTTGCTCCTCGGCCTTGCGGACACTGGGATACGTCCGCAGGTTGTCCAACTGCTGCGCGACATTGGCCGCTGCCAACAGTTCCAGATCGTCCGTCCCGTCCACGCGCGCCAGACTCGAAGCGGCGTTACGCAACCACGAGTGCAGCCGAGTCCCTGGCTCCGCGGTGCCGCCCATCAGCGCCTTCATCGCGCCGCAGTGCGAATGTCCACAGACGACAATCGTGGGCACGTTCAACACATCGACGGCGAACTCGATCGCCGCGCCAACCGAGCTGTCCTCATCGGACTCCAGATGGACCGGCGGGACGAGGTTTCCGATGTTCCGTACGCAGAACTGCTCGCCAGGGCCACTGGACGTGATCAGGTTCGGCAGCACGCGTGAGTCCGCGCACGTGATGAACAACTGCTCGGGACGTTGCCCATTGCGAGCCAACTCGGCAAGGAACGGCCGGATCAGGTGCGCCGCCATCCTTTCGAACTCCAGTGCGCCGTCGAAAACCGGCTCACGTGGCTCGGGCATCCGGAAAGTCCGGCGCTCCCAGTCCGTCCAGCGACCGACCCACGGGATTGTCTTACGCCGCCCGGGTTCCCCGTCCCTGGCACGGCTGTACCAGGTGTCTTCCTCGTGCACCTCGACCTGGCCGCCGCGGTCTTCGTAGCCGGTACGCCAGTCGTCGATCGCCTCGAACGCGGCGTGATCCATGAAGTCGATGTGCAGCTGCAGAATCACCTTCTGGCCCACCGGAATCCTGCGCAACTCGCGAACCAGTCTGCCGACGCCGAGGAACACCAGCGATCCGCCGACGTCCACACGCCACTCGTCATCCTGCTGCGAGACTCGCACAGACGTATGGGCCAACCGGTACAGCGCGCGGACAACAGCGACCGCGACGCCAATCGCGACACCTTCCAACAGGCCCAGGGAGATCACACCGAGGACCGTGACCGCGTAGACGGCCAGTTCGCCGTGCAGTTTCAGGCACTTCAGATGTCCCGCGTACACGAGACGGACGCCGACGACGATGAGCACACCGGCGAGCGCGGCCATCGGTATGTGCTCCAACACGTTGGCCAGGAACAGAACGAACAGTGCGATCCAAACCCCGTGCAGGATGGACGAAGACCGCGTCCGTGCACCCGCGGCCACATTGGTGGAGCTACGGACGATCACGCCAGCGACAGGCAATCCGCCCAGGGCACCGGAAACTGCGTTCGCGGCACCCTGGCCGATCAGTTCACGGTCCAGATCCGCCCGGGGACCGTTGTGCATCTTGTCCACGGCGACGGCCGACAGCAACGATCCCACGCTGGCGACCAGAGCGACGCTGAGCACGGCGAAGCCGATGTCCAGCACGCCTCCACTCGGGACTTCCGGAGTCGCCAGCCCCAGTAGGGGATTGTCGGGCAGTTGCACGGTATCCACGTCCCAGCCGGACAGGATCTCCAGCCCGGTCGCCGCCACGACCGCGATCAGCGGCGCGGGAACGACGTTGCCGCGTGGGACTTTCGGCCACAGCACCATCAGTCCGATGGTGACGGCACCGACCGCGACCGCACCCCATACCGGCGCATGCGTGAACAGGCCGACGACGCTGGACAGGACGTCGCTGTCGGCATGTCCGCCGAACAGGACCTGAAGCTGGCCGATGACGATCGTGATCCCGATACCCGCGAGCATGCCGTGCACGACCGCGGGGGACAGCGACAGCGTCAGGCGCCCGACTTTCGTGATGCCCAACAGGATTTGGACCACACCGGCGGCGATGGTGATCCCGGCGGTGGCCGGCCAGCCGTACTGCTCGACCAGCCCGGCGACGATGACGGTCATGCCCGCGGCCGGTCCGCTGACCTGAAACGCCGACCCACCAAGGGAACCGGCGACGATTCCGCCGACAACGGCCGCGACCAGCCCGGCGATCAGCGGGGCACCGGACGCGGCCGCGATGCCGAGCGACAACGGAACGCTGATCAGAAAGACGACGAAGGACGCGGGCAGGTCATATCTGAGCACGGTTGAGACGCGAGACATTTCTCTTTCCTTGATCCAACAGGGGATGCCCCGGATTTCGTGACGAAGTCCGAGGTTTTCCGGTCTGGTCTGGTGGGTCAGTCGGTTAACCGGGGCTGATCCACGAGGGCGCGCCGCGCGCGCCCGAAACCCCCACGTGGGCGGAAGGGCCCTCGGGGCGCCCTCTGTTGGTTGTTGGAACCTGCCGTCATGCGAACCTCCGTGTCGGCACGACCTGTGTCGGCACTGGGGTGGATCTATTGGGGCGGATTACGGTCTACAAGTCCTTTGTGTACCGTCCCGCTCAATACCCATGATGGCGTCAGATTGCTTGCAGCGCAAAAAATTCATCCGGACGAGTTGATCACACCCGGCTCGGTGACAGCAGGTAAGAGACTGGTCCCAAGATCGACTCAACAAGATCGCCCGTCCGTGGGGAACTCAGACGAGATAACTCGCTGGCTCACTGATCCCAACCAATGCGCGACCGTATATGTCAGTGGACAGTTCCGCGCTGATCGTAGGGTGGCGTGCGGCGGTGTTCAGATCACGCCAGTACCGCTGAACCGGATTCGACGTGGCCAACGAACTCGCGCCGCCAACGCTGAGCAACAAGTCGGCGGCCTGCCGCAGCAGCTTCGACGCGTATCCAGTGTCCATTCGCACCCTGGCCCGCGTCTTGGGATCGAGCGGCGCGTCATTGTCCACACTGTCCGCCGCACGGAACAGATGCAGCCGTGCGGAATCGATCAGGGTGCGCGCGTTGGCCAGATTGGCCCGCAGATCAGGGGAATCCGCGAGATGCTCGTACACCGAGTCGGCCATCGGTTTGCCGCGCTCGACCACCCGCATGGTCGCGTCGAAGATCTCCTCGGCCGCGCCGAGCATCGTCCCGGCGAACGTCAGGGCCAGTGAGCCAAGGGATACGTGGTACAGCGACTCCCGAACCTCGGCCGGTGGCTGCATGAGGTCGGCGACATCCCTGATCCGGTGGTCCGGTACGAACACTTCCGCCGCGACCAGGGTGTGCGATCCAGTCCCACGTAGACCGGCCATGTCCCAAGTGTCTTCGATGGACAGTTCACGCGTTGGCACGAGAGCCATGGCCTCGCCGACAGTTTCGTTCTGTTCGTCGACGAGTGGCACTGCCAGCACGGCCCAATTGGCTTGGTAGCAGCCGGAGACCCATGACCACCGTCCACTGACGACCTGTCCGCCGTCCACTCTGGCCGTCGACATTGCCATCCCGTTGAACGATCCACAGAAAGCTTGGTCCGGATTGTCCGTCCACAGTTCTTGTCGTGTGCGATCCGGGAAACGGGCGGCCAGATGCTGCGCGCCATAGGAGACGTCAATGATCCACGAGCTGGACGGACATGCCCGAGCCAGTTCGACGACCACCTCAAGGCATGACGTCAGGTCCGCTTCGAGGCCGCCATACGCCTTCGGCACCCCGAGCCGGAACAATCCCGCGTCGTGCAGCGCTTTCGCGCTTTCGTCGGAGAGCCGGTTCGCGCGCTCGGCTTCAGCCGCGTTCGCCCGCAGAACCTGGGTCACTGTTGTGAGAACGTCCATCGAACACCTGCCGCGCCATAGTCGCTCGTTGGCGACACGGTATCGCTGGTGCGCCCGGTGTCGCTCGTGCGCACGCGGCACGTTCTGGACAGATGAAAGAGAGACAACCTTTGTGGACCATGGCTTGGAGGCCAGCGGGACCGGAAATTCAGTCGGGGGGCGCGAAAATCCCGGCCCCGCTGGGGAGGGTCACCGGATGGCACGGGAGGTCGGCCGAGGGGAAGGGGGGGTGGCCGGGGGAGGGACCGTGCGATCCGGTCGAACCGGCGGCGTGGCCGGTTCGTCTTGGGTGCTCAGCAGGCGCCGAGCTGTGGGGTGTCGCGATAGGGCTGGTCGTCTTCGGTGACCAGCAGGCAAAGATGCGCCGCGAGGTACGCACGGCACGGCGCGGGCGCGCGGCCGAACAGGCGTCTGCGGCACGTTGGGCAGCGGCCTTGCTCGTCTGGACGGTGTTCATCCAGTACCGCCTGCAGTGCGGCGACAACGCGAGGAAGCTCGTTGTTGGCGATCCTCGGTGCAGTCGCCGGGTCGGCCGACTCCCCTCGACGGGTGAGATCGGCCAGGTAACCGTTCAGCGAGGACTCAAGGTGGCCGAAGATTGAATTGTTGACGTCGACCACGGCTTCACCACGTCCTCTGCGTCCCGTGCGGACCTTCAACTGCTCCTGACAGGCGGTAAGAAGTAGCTTGGAGCTGCAAACCGCATTCTGCAAGTTGCAATACACGAATGGGTGACACCGGGAGCGGGAGATGGCACGAGGGCAAAGCCCAACGGTCCGGCGGCGCAGGCTGGCGAGCGAACTTCGCCGGTTGCGCGAGACCGCGAAGCTGACCATCGAGGAAGTCGGTGAGAAGCTCGAATGCTCCGCGTCCAAGATCAGTCGGATCGAGACCGGCCACGTCGGTGTCACACCCCGCGACGCGCGCGATTTGCTTGAGCTCTACGACGTCGCGCCGGATCGGCTTGAGGCCCTTGTCCAACTGAGTCGCGAGGCTCGCAAAAAGGGCTGGTGGCACGCCTATAACGAAGTTTTCACCGGAGCGTTCGTCGGGCTTGAGTCGGATGCCACGTCACTGCGCGCTTTCCAGGCATTGCTCGTTCCAGGGCTGCTGCAAACCGAGGACTACATCCGGACCGTGATGCGCTCGATCAGGCCTGATTGGACCGAGGCCGAAGTGGAGCGCAGGGTCGTTGCGCGGATGGAACGCCAGCGGCTGCTGACCGATCCGGAACCGCCGAACTACTGGGCCATCATCGATGAAGCCGTGTTGCGCCGGACGGTTGGCGGTGCCCGTGTCATGCATGGACAGTTGCTCCGATTGTGTGAGCTCGCGGCCCTGCCGAACGTCACCATTCAGGTGGTTCCGTTCGAGGCCGGCGCACACTCCAGTATGGAGGGTCCCTTTCTGATCCTCGGTTTTCCGGAACAGATGGATCCGGATGTCGTCTATGTGGACACCACCACCGGCGGCGTCTACTTGGAGGAGCAGGCGGACGTCCAACGGTATACGTTGATGTTCGACCATTTGCGAGCGTCCGCGGCGAGCCCGGACGACAGTGTGCACATGGTCTCTCAGACAGCCGAAAGGTTGTCTCGTCAACGAGAGGAGTGAAGGCTTTGACTGTTTCCGAACCGGCCGGCCCGGTGTGGCGCAAGAGCAGCCATAGCGGCGCCGGCAACGACTGTGTGGAAATCGCGCTGGCGCACACGGGCGCGAGCGTGCGCGACTCCAAGAACCCGGAAGCCGGCATGCTCCGATTCGGCACAGCGGGATGGGCGACGTTCATCGACGCCGCCAGGAGATAGCTGTCGAGAAGGTATCGATACAGCGCACTGCATAGCGGCACAATGGTCCAGACCTATTGCTCGATCAGGTCTGGACCTCTTAACGTCGAGGCATTTCCGACAGGACGTGGCCCGGTTCAGTGGGTCACCCCCTGCCCCTGGCGGAGGTCGATGATGGCTCGATGGCGTTTTCCTTGATCGGCTTGATGGTCACGGCCTTGGCCGGACTGTTCGCGGTCTCGGTCGATCGGCAGGCCGTGAGAAACTGGCGAACGGCAACACTCGGCGGGTGACCGGCTACTTCACCAGTTGGCGAACCGGCAAGGACGGTTCACCCGGTATCTGGCGAACAACATCCCGTGGTCCAAGATCACGCACATCAACTACGCGTTCGCGCATGTCGGCGCCGACAACAGGATCTCGGTCGGCCCAGCTGGCGCGGGCAACGCGTCGACCGGGATGGAGTGGCCTGGCGTGCCCGGCGCCGAAATGGATCTTTCCCTGTCCTACAAGGGACATTTCAACCTGCTGACCAAGTACAAGAAGCAGCACCCTGGCGTCAAAACACCGATTTCCATTGGCGGCCAGGCGGAAACCGGCGGATTCCTCAACCCGGACGGCAGTCGCACCGCGTCCCGTTCGCCGACTCGGTCGTCGGATTCCTGCGGCAGTACGGTTTCAACGGCGCCGACATCGACTACGAGTACGCCACATCGGCCAACTACGCCGGAACCCTGACGACTTCTGGATTTCCCAGAGCACTCATGGTCAGCAGCTGGCCGGGTATGTCAACCTGACGCGCATCCTGCTGTCCAAACTGGACGCGGCAGGCGCGGCCGACGGCAAGCACTACCTGCTGACCGCCGCGGTCTCGTCATCCGGCTGGATCCTGCGCGGTGCCGAGGCCTAACAGGACACGCAGTACTTAGACTTCGTCAACCTGACGTCCTATGACCTGCACGGCTCGTGGAACCATTTCGTCGGCCCGAACGCGGCGTTGTTCGACGACGGCGCCGACGCCGAACTCAAGCACTGGAACGTTTACACGATCGCAGTACGAAGGAATGGGGTGACGATCCCGCCGACCGACCAGCCGCCAGGTCCCTGCTGAAGCCTGTCGTGAGTGGTTAGGCGAGTTCTAACCCGCGTACCCACTCACGCGCTCTGAGCTGGGGAAACGTGGTGCCTTAGGCGCCCTTACCTGGCTCGTGTGACCCCTTACTCCCTGCGGTAAGGGGTCACACCCATAACAGTGGGTGTTCGCCCAATGCCCGGACCGGGGCCTTACGACGAATCTCATCATCACCGAAACAGCGAGACAACGAGGTGAGTGAGATGGAATGGACCACCCCGGAGGCGGTCAAGGCACAGGTCGAATACCGCAGGGGCGACATGGTCGCACAGCAGCACATCCGTGCGATCCGCGAATCGCAGCCGCCGCGCTGGTGGCAGCGGATACGCGTACATCGGTCCGAGGACACAAAAGGTGACCGCGACGCGGCCTGAGGTGTGTCACTATGCCTGACGTGCCGAGGTTGGGATCAGGAATACCGTTGGTCGCGCGCAGCCGGGAGATGACCCGGTTGCGCGCGGCTTTCAGTCGTTCCTCTGGGGGTACGGCTGGCGCGGTGCTGATCGCTGGGGACGCCGGTATCGGTAAGACTCGGATGGTCGAGGAGATCAGCGCGGTCGCGGCCGGCGAGGACGCGATCGTGCTGGCCGGGCGCTGCGTCGACGTCGGCGAGACCGGCCTGCCTTACCTGCCGTTCGCCGAAGCGCTCACGCAACTGCGCGGGTTGGGCCGTGATGACGTGCTCACCAGGCCGGCACTGGGGATGTTGCTGCCGGACCTGGTCGTGTCGAGCCACGAGCCCTCAGAACGCGAGCCGAACCGGTTCGTGCCGAACTTCGCGCCGTCAATCGGGAAAGTGCAGGGCATGCAGCCGCGGCGCGAGCAGGACATCGCGCAGCTACGCCTGTTCGACGCCGTGCACGGCCTGCTTGGCGAGCTGGCCGAGGACAACACGGTCGTGCTCGTGATCGAGGATCTGCATTGGGCGGACAGTTCGACGCGCGGCTTGTTGTCTTTCCTGATGAGCAGGCTACGAACACAGCGGCTGCTCGTGGTGTGTACGTATCGGACAGATGACCTGCACCGCAGGCATCCACTGCGGCCCTTGATCGCCGAGCTGGTCCGACTGCCCGCGGTGGAACGGCTGGAGTTGTCGGCGTTCGACAAGACGTCCGCGCGCGATTTCGTGGACGCTTTGGGCGAAGGGCTTGTCGACCAGGAGACCGTGCGTAAGGTCGCCGACCAGTCTGAGGGAAACGCTTTCTTCGCCGAGGAGCTGCTCGCCGCGATCGCCGATGACGAGTCCGGTATTCCGTCGTCGCTCGCGGATGTTCTGCTGTCGAGGGTTGAGCGGTTGAGCGAGCCCGCGCAGCAGGTGATCCGGCTGGCGTCGGTCGCCGGGCGGACGGTGAAACACAGCACCCTGCGTGAAGTCGGTGACCTCGACGACATTCAACTCGAGGAGACGCTGCGCGAAGCCGTGCAGCACCACATCTTCGTGACCGGCGGCGAACAGGTGCACTATTCGTTCCGGCACGCGCTGATGCGCGAAGCTGTGTACAGTGACCTGTTGCCCGGCGAACGCGTCCGGCTACACGCCGGATATGCGCGGTATCTGAAGGAACGGCTCGACGAACGCGGCAACTCGGCCGCTTTTGCTTACCACAGCATGGAAAGCAACTCGCTTGCCAACGCGTTGCTCGCCTCGGTGAAGGCCTCGAAGGAAGCCACCGACCTCGGAGCGCCAGGGGAGGCGCTGCGGCATCTGGAAACCGCTTTGCGGTTGTGGGATTCCGTTGACGAGGAACACCGTCCTGATGGTGTGACCGAGTTGCAGTTGCTGCGTAAGGCTTCTTGGTCGGCCGGTACGTCCGGCGATCCTGAGCGCGCGATCGCGTACTCGCGCTCGGCGGTGAAGCTCGCCGACAAGGAATGCGACCTGGAAGTGAAGGTCGAGGTCCGCCGCAGGCTCGCGCAGACGTTGATGGCGGTCGAAGGTGGCGAGATAGAGGCCAAGGACGTCATCGAAACCGCGTGGTCCCATGCCGCCGATTTGCCGCCGAGCTCAACGCGCGCTTGGACTTTGGCGATGTACGCGCGAATCATGCGTGCGGAAAAGGACATGCGGCGCTGCATTGAATACGCCGAGATGGCCATCACGGACGCGCGTGCGATCGGTGCGATGGGCGCCGAGGCAGACGCGATGACCACGCTCGCGACAGTGTACGAGACGGCCGGGGAGATCGAGAAGAGCCAGAACCTGCTGCTTGAGGCTGAGCAGCGGGCAGGCGAGGCCGAGGCGCTCACGGTCGGCCTGCGTGCTCGTTTCTACCACGGTCTCAACCGCTACGAGCTGGGCTTTCTCGACGAGGCAGCGGCCATTCTCGCGGACGGTGTCGAGTTGGCGCGCAGTAATGGGCTGTCGTGGAGCGACTTCGGCGTCGAGCTGCGGGTCCTGCAGATGCTCAACAACTACGCGAGCGGCAACTGGGACGCCGACGAACCGCCGGAGCAGCCCCGTGGGCGGATATCGAGCGCGATCTCCGCGCGCCTCGCCGCGTGCAGCCTGCAGATCGCGGTGGCCCGCGGCCGTTTCGCCGACGCCGAGCGGCTGCTGACGAATCTGCGCCCGGAGTGGGAGCGTGAGGTGCAACTGGCGTTGATCTCCGGTTGGGCAGGCGCCGAGCTGGCGATCTGGCGTGGCAAACCGGACGTGGCGATCCAGCGGGTGACCGAGGCTCTCGAGTACACCACTCGGATCGGTGGCCCGTGGATGACGTTCAACATCAAGTTCGGTGCGATTGGCGCGGCTGCCGCCGCCGATGCCGCGGCGAAGGCCCGGGTCAAGGGCGAGCCGGTGGCCGAGATCGTCGCCGAGGGTGAGCGCTTCGTTGAGCTGGCCCGCGACACCGCCGAACACCAGGCACCGCGTACCGGAAAGCTCGGGCCGGACGGCCGGTTCTGGGCTTTGCGAGCCGAGGCCGAGCTGACCAGGCTGCACGGTCGTAGCGACCCCGTGGCCTGGTCCGCGGTCGTAGCGACCTCGGACTACGGTGCGATCTACGACCACGCGCAGGCCTGCTGGCGCCATGCCGAAGCACTACTCGGCACCGGCCACAGGGATGAGGCGGCGACTCAGCTCCGGCAGGCTCATGCGGCCGCGGTCCAGCTGGGCGCGAAGCCGCTGCAGGACGCGGTTGCCCAGCTCGCCCGCCGGGCCCGGCTTTCGCTGACCGAGGATGGGGCTGGACCTCGTGACACGGTGGACCTGTTCACGCCGCGTGAGCAGTCGGTGCTGAAACTGGTGGCGATGGGACAGACGAACCGGCAGGTCGGCGAGGAGCTGTACATCAGCGAGAAGACGGTGAGCGTGCACCTGTCGCGGATCATGGCGAAGTTGGGCGCCAGTCGACGAGCGGAAGCGGTGGCGATCGCCTACGACCGTGGCCTGCTGGACTCAGGCACGGGATCAGACTGAAGTCTGATCCACAACTAGTCTCCGAGCCGATGCCCACAGTGGCGGTCAGCTTCTAACGTAAAAGCATGTCGGTCGGGGCTGCTGTTCGTGGCGTGGAGCGTGCGCGCGTGTTGCGTGGCGTGGACCTCGACGTACCCAGCGGTCAGCTCACCGCGGTCGTGGGCAGATCGGGCGCGGGCAAGACGACCTTGCTCAATTGCGTCGGCGGGCTGGACCGGCCCGACCGCGGGACCGTCCACATCGGAGCCGACCGGATCACCGGCCTCGGCGACGCCGCGCTGACGAAGATGCGCCGTGACCGGATCGGATTCGTGTTCCCCACCTGCAGCCTGTTCCCGAAGTTGTCGGTCGAGCAGAACATCCGGATCGGCCAAGAACTCGGCGGCACCCCGCCCGAGAAACCATGGTTCGACACGGTGGTCAACTCACTGGGGATCTCCCTGCTCCTGAACTCCCGCCCAGCCGTACTGACAGCGGAGCAACGACAGCGCGTGGCGTGCGCGCGAGCCTTCGTGAACCACCCGGACATCGTCCTCGCCGACGAACCGACCTCGGAGTTGAATCGAACCGAATCCGCTGCGCTGTTGGGATTCCTGCGCATGTGGGTCCGCAAACTCGGCCAGTCAGTGCTGCTGGCGACCAAGGACCCTTATGTGGCCGCGCACGCGGACCATGTGTTCGTACTCGCCGATGGCCGGATTGCCGGCGAGGTGCACAGGCCAACGGTCGAGTCGGTGCAGGCGGCCCTGCGATGAACGTGCACCCCGTCCACGCGGGCAAAAACATGGGAGCGGGTGCAGTGCTGTCCTGCATCCTGGCCATCGCAACACTGATCCTGATGACCATCGGCCGCGTAAGCGCCTGGGCCCTGGTACCCATGATCGTGCTGACCGAGTGCGTGGTGTACAAGGCTTTCGCCTCGACAGTACGCCACCGGCGTCGGGACGTGGCGCTGTTGCGATGCTTTGGTGCGAGCAGAGCGCAAGTGTTCAACGGGATACTGGCCGAAGCGGCATGGCTCGGCGTGATCGGAGCTGTGGCGGGTTTGGGCGGAGTCTTGTTCCTGCTGAACATCCTTCGCTTCGAGACGTCGGTCGCGGCGTTGTTCATCGGAGCGATCGGCGCAGTACTGGCCGCAGTGGTCCCCGCGATCAGAGCAAGCAAGATCCCACCAAGCGGACCATCCACAGTGGCCTAAGCAACGGGACGATATAGATCCTGGACATGACAGCCCAAGCACGCGACGGTGAGAGCGCTCTCGCAAGCTGAGGAACGAAGGCGGCCGAAATACCTCCCGAGGAAATCGCCCACCCATAGCTCGCCTTCCCGGACCTCCTGGTGGAGGGAAGGCCCGGGGCACTAGGTGGCTGGACGGATCGGGTAGCCCGGTCAGCGAAATCCACGTTCCGGCATGCCGTGTCCACCTTTGCGACACAGTGAAACGCACTTTCCTGCACCCTGAGTTCGACGCGCCGGGACCTAAGGTGCCCTTGATGTGGGTCTTGGGCGGGCATGGTCCGATAGTGGCGCCCCAGTGGCCGCTGCCTCTGGTCAGGCGGATTCTCGGCGGACTAGCTGTACCGGCAGGATTTCCCGTTTCCGGACCGAGCCGCCGTCAATCAATACCGTCAGGTTCGCGATCATCTTGCGCACCTGGTCCCCAAGGTCCTGACGGACCGTCGTCAACGGTGGGTCAGCATGGGGCGCGATCATCGAGTTGTCATCGAACCCGACAACGGCCACATCATCCGGAACCCGGCGGTTGGCCTCACGCAAAGCCTGCAGGCAACCCACAGCCATCAGGTCATTGGCCGCGAACACCCCGTCAAGCTTGGGCACGCGATGCAGTAGCAGGTTCATCGCGTGATAGCCGCCCTCGCGCGTGTAATCACCCGACTCCGTCAAATGCGTGAGCTCCGCGTCTCCGGCATTGGTCGCACGGATCCAACCCGCCAGCCTGTCACGTGAGGAAAGCTCGTCATCCGGACCCGTGACGGACACAACGGTCTTACGTCCCATGTGCAACAGATGCTCGGTTGCTAGGTACCCGCCACCTTCATTGTCACTGTCGACCGTGTAGAGGCCGCGCAATGAACCCCAAGGGCGTCCACCGAACACGCATGGCAAATGCAGCTTGCGCACGGTCGTTGGCAACGGGTCGTCTTGGTGTGGGGCGAACAGCAGGGCCCCATCTACGTGTCCGCCGCGCAGGAAGCGTTCGGCGCGGCCGTGGGAGCCTTCGCCTAGGCCGAGCATCAGTACCAACTGGGTGTCTATAAGGGCGAGTTCGCTTGCGGCCGCCCTTACCAGTGTGCCGAAGTGGGGGTCGTTGAAGACCTTCGCTTGTGGCTCCGACACCACCATTGCTATGGCGCCGGTTCGGCGGGTTACGAGGGTGCGCGCTGCTTGGTTCGGTTGGTAGCCGAGCTGTTGGGCTGCCGCTGTGACGGCTTCGTGGGCTTCTGGGCTTACCCGGGGCGACGAGTTGAGCACGCGTGATGCTGTCGCTCGGGAAACCCCCGCTACGGCGGCGACATCCTCGAGAGTGGGGCGTGCACCAGTGAGCGGTCGACCGGCCACCTGAATTCCTCCCATGTCCGCCTCGTACCAGCCAGCCTAGCCTGGTACGGCGCCGACGCTGTGGAGGCTGTCAGCGCGTCCTGATCTCCTCGGAAGCGCTCCCATCCACCGTCAGTCCGAGGCGGAGCATGCCCTGTTCCTGCCTGGTTGACACCGGGATCCCCGCACGCAGCGCCGCCCGCTCGAACCCCGACTCGCCAGGCAGGCACCATGCGACCAGTTCACGGTGTCCTTCCGCGCGTGCGGTACCTGCCAACCGGCGCAGCAACGCGGTGCCGATTCCCTTCCGCTGCCAGGAATCCTCGATCAACAACGACACCTCGGCCTCTTCCAGGCGCGTGGTACGGATCAGCTGGCCGATCCCGATGACCTCGTGTCCGCACACCGCCAACAACGTACGACCGCGCGGCGGCGTCAGCAGGCGGTGCACCAACCGCCGTGGCAACACCCGTACGCCGGAGTGATACCGCGCGAACAACGTCCGTGCCGAGCACCGCGCGTGCAGCGAGGACACGGCATCCAGGTCATCGATGCTGCCGCTACGCAGCACAACCCCGGCACCGTCCGACGTAATGACGGCGGAGGGCGGGTCCGGTGGCGTTGTGAGCATCGCGGCGAATACAGCGGCACGTGCCAGTTCGACGTCGGTGAACGGCGCCCAACCGCGTCGTGCGGCGACGGTCAGGTCGTCGCCCAGCGAGATGATCGCGCGGTGGCCACCGTCCAGCACCTCGCCGGGCGTGCCCATCTCGAAGGCAACGGAGTCTGCGGCGAGCAGCACTCGCAGCGCCTCAGGCGCGGCGCACGGGTCTTCCAAGGCAAGAGTCGCCGCACGAAGCGCCGCAGTCGGTGGGTCGACGAGGTCACGGACGTCCGCTGCCGTGATGCCGAGGCATTTGCCGCCTTCCGCTCGGATCTCCCTGACCAGTTCGGCCGGTGGGACGTCCGGCGCTGCTTTGATGACCAGCTCGTCCACCACTCCCGATGGCACCGGCAGGATCGAGAGCGCGAGGACGTTGCAGTCTCGGGCGGCCAGCCGGGTGGTGATCCGAGCGAGCACACCCGGTGCGTCGTCGAGTTCGACGCGCAGCCGCCATGTGTGGGTTTCGGTCATGCCCACAGGCTTGCCGCGTGGTGTTGCCGGGGTGTTTCCACGAGGTGAGAGTGGTGTGAGAGCTGTACCTGAGCCGAAACGGCATTCGCGGCGCCCGATGGGCTGCCCTTTCGGGCCGTCAGAACTCGCCAGCCACCCCCTAACGTGACGGAGGCTCAACTTTCGCGCGCTAGGGGTGGTCATGGCCGTCCGGTACACGCTGCCCGATACACCGATCGCGGCGGCGTCGGCCGATATTGGGCACGTTGCGGTGGATCTCGCGTTGACCCTCAGCGGGCACGTCATGGTCACGTCCACGTCGAGCGACGACGTCCGGCCGGTGCTCAACCGGATCAGCGAAAGCGTCTTCATCAGCGGTCTCGGCACCGAGGCGCCCAGCGTGACCTGTCCGGCGAAACATCGGTTCACGCAGGTGGAGAGCACTTTCGAGCAGCCGGCGACGATGGTTTTCAGCGGCGTCAGCGTGATCGACTTCGGTCAGGACGGCGTCGACGTGATCGGTGACGTCGAGTACAAGCTGGCGGTCACGGTCACACCACACAACCGCGAGCTGGAGCCTCAGAAAGACGCGGACCAGTGGTTTTCCCGCAATGGCGGCACGCTGGCGTCCATCGGCGCGATCGTGCTGATCGGCCAGGGTGTCGGCTAAGGCGTTTCCCAGACCCGTCGGGGGCCCTTACGCATGGCCGTGGTCGGTTCCGGCAGCATCGGCACGCTGACGTTCATCACGAAAGCCGCCCGCGCGGGCATCCCCAGGCTCGTCCACAAGGAGCCGGGTCCGGTGTTGGCGATTTTGAGGTACACCGGCTGCTTGGTGACCGCGAGCGTCGAGGACATGCATTCCTCGGGCAGTGTGCCGGTGAACATCGCGGTCCGCAGTGCCCGGTCGAGTAACCGATGCTCCTCGTGGATTTTCTCGGCCCTGGCCGTGACCAGGTAGGAGAGCTCGCAGCGGCGGATCGGTTCGCCTTGAGGTGGCGCCCCCGTGTCGTCCTGTAAGCCGAACAGGAACAGGTCGATGGTGTTCGACGGCCGCTCGGTCTGCCACGTCGGTTTCGGCGGATCCAGCCGGACGACCGTGCCCTCCGGCATCTGCCTGCCGAACAGCTTGCACAGCGCGTCGTCCACTTCTGTGATCACACCGTCGAGTGTCCAGTTCGGGACAGTCCCGCCCAAGGGGTGAGCGCCCGCCTGAAAGGGTGCTCCGGGTTGCCCGAAGAGGCGACGGCCGCGGATACGAAAAAGCCCCGCCGGAGCGGGGCTTTTTCCGTGAATCGGTGACTCAGATCAGGCCTTCACGAAGGGCGTACGCCACCGCGTGCGACCGGTTGCGCAGCTGGAAGCGGTTCGTCACGTCGTGCAGGATGCTCTTGACCGTGCGCTGCGAGTAGCACAGCTGGTCGGCGATTTCCTTTGTGGACAGTCCATTGGCGACCAGCTTGAGCACCTCGGTCTCCCGGTTGGTGATACCGGCCAGGTGCAGGCCACGCGGCTCGAGAACGTGCCGCTGCAGCCGGGAAACCCGGTTGAGCAGGCGGCCAAGCAGGTCCGGCGGCAACGCGCCTTCACCGGCGGCCGCGGCCTTCACCAGGCGCACCAACACATCCGGTGTGGTCTCGGAGCGCCGCGCGACCGCGCAGACACCGCCTTCGACGGCCGTGAGGATCTCGGTGTCCTCCAGTTCACCCGCGATCAGCACGATCCGGGTGAAGCCACGGACCTGCAGCGTGCGCAGCAGCTGGCTGCCGCGCTCGTCGAACCGGTCGGTGACAACCAAAGCGACGGCCTCCGGGGTGGCGGAGTCCTCGTCGACCAGCCAGATCTCCGGACGGGTCCGCAGGGCCATGTGCACGCCGTTCTGCAGAATCGGGTCGGTGGCGCGGACGACAACAGGAGTGCGGCGCTGCTCGTGCATTTCTTCTCTCTCCCCGCTGAAGTGACGGACGTCCCCAATTCGTCCGGCACATCTTGAACTTTCGGCTGCACACACCTTGCCCGAAGGGGCGTCCCGGCCACATGGGACTGATGTCCCGTTGTTGCCCGAGCGGGCATCGCCGCGCCGGGCGTCTGCCCCTAGCCGCAACTCCTAGGCGGGCAAGGAAAAGCGCAACCGAGACCAGCTCGTTACGCAATTCGCGTAACGAGTCCACTCGGGACAGTGCAACGGGAATGCCGGGAAAACCGCCGACAAGAAACCGGCGATGCGGGAGTCGGATGCGTGGGTAATTAACCGAGACCGGCGTTGCGCGCACGGACAATCGCCTGCGCCCGATCGGCCACGTGCAACTTGGTGAAGATGCTCGACACGTGGTTGCGCACGGTCTTCGGGCTCAGCGACAAGTCGCGGGCGATGGTCGCGTTGCTGTGCCCCTCGGCGATCAACGCGAGCACTTCCCGTTCCCTACTGGTGAGTTCGGGAAAGACCGGGTCGCTTGAGGGCGGCGGGGTGTTGAAGTATCCGAGTACCCGGGTGGCGATGTCCGGCCCGAAGATCGCCTCACCGCGCCCGACGCCATGCACCGCGCGCACGATCTGGTCCTGCCCGGCGCCTTTGAGCAGATACCCGCGGGCGCCCGCGCGCATCGCGGCGAACACTGACTCGCTGTCGTCGAACATCGTCAGCACGAGCACGCCCGTGCCCGGCAGCTCGGTAACGATCTGGCGGGTCGCCTCGATCCCGCTGATGTCCGGCAGGTGCAGGTCCATCACGACCACGTCGGGCCGCAGTGCCTTGGCCGCGCTGACGGAGTCCAGTCCGGTGGCCGCCTCGCCGACCACCTCGGTCCCCGGTACGTCGGCGAGCACAGTGCACAGCCCGAACCGGAACAGCGGGTGATCGTCAACCACCATGACCCGGAGCGGATCCATCCCCTTACCCGCCTTCCTTTGGCAGCGGCAACATCGCGCGCACCTTGGTGCCCCCGCCGCTGCCCGCTGACACGACACAGTCGCCGCCCAGCTCGGTCGCCCGTTCGCGCATTGACCATAGCCCGACGCCGCTCTCTGGCTGCTCGGGCAGGCCAATTCCATCGTCGACGACCTCAATGTGCAGGTCGTCCTCCACCCATAAGCGGACCGCGCAGGATCGGGCCGCCGCGTGACGGGTCACGTTCGTCAGCGCTTCGGACACGATCCGGTACGCGGCGACGTCAACCGTCGCCGGCAGCCTCGGCATACTTATCGGTACGTCCAACTTAATCGTCACGCCTCGTTCGTCGGCTCTAGTAGATATCGCTTTCGCATAAGCCCTGATCGCGCCGACCAAGCCGATCCGGTCGAGCTCAGGCGGCCGCAGACCGTGGGCCAGCCTGCGGATCTCGTTGATCGCGCCGTCCAGCTCCTCCTGCAGCGTGCCGAGCAGTTCACCTTGCGTCGAGCCGGACCCGATCGCCTTGCGGCACGCGTGCAGCCCGAGCGAGATCGCCGCGAGCGTCGGACCGACGCCGTCGTGAAGATCATGCAGCAGCCGCCTGCGTTCCTCCTCGCGGGCCTGGACCACGTTGTCCCGGCTGCGGCGCAAGTCCCGGGTCAACCGGGCCGTGTAGACCGCCGCACCAGCGTGCCGTGCGACTTCGGCCAGGACAAGCCTGTCCCGGCGTCCTAGGACTTCGCGGGACGTTCTAGGCGCTACCGCCAATTGGCCTACCGGCTCGCCTTGGTACGAAAGGGGTAACCGGAACAGCTCCCCGGTCGGTTCGCCGAACGTCGCCACGTGCTCGTTGGGCGAGCCGCCCGACCCGAGGATCTCGATCGCCACATAGGGAAGCCGCAGCGCGCTGCCGATCGTCTCGACCAACGCGGGCAACGTCTCATTGGGCGTCCTGGTTTCCTCCAACCGTGCGGCAAGCGCGGAAACCACGCGGTACGGGTCGTGGCTGTCGCCGAAGAGCCGCTTGTTGATCAACGCTTGCAACCGGGACCGCAAGGGCTGCACCAGAACCGCGACACACGCCGCGGCGGCGGCCTGTTGCCACAGCTCGTCCAGCGGTGGGAAAAGCAAGGACAGCAACGAAACCAGGCCGATGTACAGGCCGACCGTGCCTGCCGACAAGGCGCCGTAGACCAGCGAGCGGCTGACCACGACCTCGATGTTCAGCGCGCGGTAGCGCAGAATCGCCGCCGCCACGCCGATCGGGACAGGCAGGAACGCGAGCGTGTGCAACTCGCTTGGCAGCAGCGTCTGGCCGATGATCGCCTCAGGCAACGCGAAGAACGCCGAGTACAGCAACGCTCCGCCGCCGAGTGACCAGACGACCCAGCGCATCCTGAGGCGGTCAAGTTCGTCCTGAGCCGATCGATACCGCAGGACCAACGCGACCAGGATGATCAGCGGGAAGCTGTAGAGCACCGGCAGGACAGGCGAACCGAGCAGGCTGAACTGGCCGAGCGGGTCGTCGATGAACTGCCACGCGTACAGCGCCATCAGGCCGTAGAGCAGCAATGCGCCGACATAGCCCGCCGTCACTTGTTTACGAAAGACGCTCTTGTTGTAAACAGCGGGAAAAGCGATCGCCATATGCAGGGTTGCCGCCCACAGCACCATGAAGCTGAACTCGCCCGTGTACCACCGCCAGAACTGGCCGCCTGCGACCAGATCGAGCGCTTCCAGTTGGAAATGCGTCGATCCGCTCGAGGTGATGAAGCTCAGTGCGGAGGTCAGCAGCGCGGCCTGGGCGGCCGGATCCGTCGGCCGTGCGGTGAAAATGCCCGCGGCCACGATCAGGATCAGCGCGAGGACAAGCAGTGTCGGCCAGTTCTTGCCGACCGCCTCCATCAGCGGGAACAGCTTCAGCGTCTTCTCGACCTGCACGCGCTGCCCGTCGCGGAGCAGTTCGTATTGCACGACATCGCCGACTTTTGCCTCTGAGCCACCGATTCCGTCGCGGATCGCGTCCCGCGTGGATGTCCCGTTGATCGAGACAACCTCGTCACCGGCGCGAAACAGCCCATCATCCGTGGTTTTCTGAATGACCACGGCACGGGACGGCACCGCCTGATCACCAATGTTGATCACGGTGCCGTCGGATGGGCTGGTGGCCCTGCTCAGCACACACCAGCCAGAGGCGGCTAGTAGCGCGAACGCCAGCACCAGGCACGCGGCAGGCACACGCCACGCGCCCGCCAAGTCGGACACAGCCAGATCATTCCGTATGGCTGCCCCGCAGCCCTAATGTCTACCCCTTTGGGTCAGTGGGCTGCTCTGCTTCGGCCGGTTGGTCGGCCGGTTCGTCGTACTCCGGTTCGAGTACTCGGACTACTGGAATGCCCATCGGGGGAGTCTCCGGCTCCTCGCCGCGTTTGGCGATCTTGGGCACCAGCATCAGCACGATCGCGGCGACCGACAGCACGCAGCCAAGGATGAGCAGCCAGGTACCGATGCCGGGGCTGACGGTGACGCCGTACCCGCTGAGGATCGACTGCGAGTCAAAGATCCGAAAGACCAGCAGCGGCTGGACGACCGACCCGATCAGCAGACCGGTCCCGCCCGTTCCGATCAGCCGGGCGGCAAGCACGGGTCCAGTCGCCGGGTGCAGCCGCCGTGAGAACAGCCCAAGCAAGCCCGAGATGACCAGCACCACCACGCTGACCACGACGGCGACCCCGACTTGCGGGAACATGTCGGCGCCGTTGCTGCCGTCGCTGCCCGTCAGTCCCCACAGGGTGAGGTTCAGCTCGGTGGTCTCCGATGGCGTGACCCGGATCCGGTCTTCCTGGGTCAGCGGAAGGAAACTGCCGAAGACCGCCAGCGCGCCCGCGAGGATCCACAGGCCGGAGCCCATCACACGCAGTCGGGCAACGGGCCATTGGAGCGCTTGTGTCACGTCTCATCTCCGTCGAGCTTGCGGGAGATCGAACCCGGTGGTGGCGGGTCGATCGCGGTGGTGCGCTCCGGTTCGTCCAGAGGGCTTTCGGGCTGTACGGGAACACCGTATTTGGGTGTCGCGGGCTCGACCCTCGGCGGTGGCGGTGGCGGTGGCGGTGGCTGCGGCGGCCGCATTGGATACGCGTGCGGCGGTGGTGGTGGCATGAAGCGTGGCGGAGGCTGGATCATCGGGCGTGCGCGTTCGGCTAGTGCCACGCCCAGCCCGATGAGAGCGACCACGGCGGCACCAGCGAACAGCCACAAACCAAGCTGTGGCTCCGGTTCACCGGCCGCGCTCGGCAACGTGACTATCCACGTCAGCGCCGATGCCGTGTACATGCCGGTACCGAAGGTCCCGGCGATCGCCGGGGCCCAGCGCCGCTGCGTCAGCAGCACGAGCAGGAACGCGAGCAGGAGGAACGCGGCGGCTACGACGATCTCGATGCCGTAGTACGCCATCTGGCCCTCGACTTCGCGGCCGTTCTGGATCCCGCCCTGGGTCCAGAACCCGGTACGGAAGCCCGAGCCCTGGCCGAAGTCCTGGACCAGGATGTCGCTGAAGGTCGCGCCCACCCCGAGCCCGGCGGCGACCAGCCAGAGCAAACCCGCGGTCAGGCGGGACGCCGGCCGCTTGACCGGCGGCTGGGCGGTATAGGTCATGCGTCCGATCCTGCCACCGGTCGCCAAGATCAGAACGTTTTTCATCTCGCGGCGTCATAGTCGGAGCACGCGACTGTCTTCATAGGTGTTGGTCGGCTCGAGCGAGGGCCGGGCCGACCAACTCCAGGCGTGTGCACTTTACATGCAATCTTGCACGCATGTATTTTCGCGGCATGACGTGGCTCGACGAGGACGTGACGGCTTTCCGTGAGCTAGCCCGCTCCTTCTGCGAGAAGGAACTCGCCCCACACCAGGAGCGATGGGCCCACGAGAAGCAGGTCGACCGCGAGCTGTGGAACAAGGCAGGCGACGTAGGACTGCTCTGCCTGAGCATCCCCGAACAGTTCGGTGGCGGTGGCGGCACCTTCGCCCACGAAGCAGTGTTGTTGCAGGAACAAGCCCGCGCCGGTGACGACGCATGGGGCGTAGCCGTCCACAATGGAATCGTCGCCCACTACATCAACGCATACGGGACGACCGAGCAGAAGCAGCGATGGCTGCCAAAGATGGCCTCGGGAGAACTGGTCGCGGCGATCGCGATGACCGAGCCAGGCACCGGATCGGACCTGCAAGGAATCAAAACCAAGGCGATCCGAACCGGCGACAACTACGTGATCGACGGCGCGAAAACCTTCATAACCAACGGAGCCCAAGCCGGGCTGATCATCGTCGCGGCAAAGACGAACCCGGAAGAAAAAGCGGCAGGCGTCTCCCTGGTAGTGGTGGAAACCGAAGGCACCGAAGGCTTCCGACGCGGCCGAGTCCTCGACAAGGTCGGCATGAAAGGCCAGGACACCGCGGAGTTGTTCTTCGACAACGTGACCGTGCCTGCCGAGAACCTGCTAGGTGGCGTGGAAGGCCAAGGCTTCATCCAACTGATGCAGCAGTTGCCGCAAGAACGCCTGGTCATCGCGGTGAGCGCGGTAGCGGCAATGGACCTCGCGGTCCAACTGACGATCCAGTACACCAAAGAGCGCACGGCATTCGGCCGCCCATTGTTCGGCTTCCAGAACACCAAGTTCGTCCTGGCCGAAGCGGCGACAGAGGTGGCGGTGAGTCAGGCATTCCTTGATCAGTGCATCACCCGGCACCTGAAGGGCGAACTGGACGTAACCGGTGCCGCGATGGTGAAGATGTGGACAACTGAGCGGCTCGGCAAAGTCGCCGACAACTGCCTACAGCTGTTCGGCGGCTACGGCTACATGAACGAATATCCGATCGCGAAGGCATGGACATCCGCCCGTGTGCAGCGAATCTTCGGCGGCACAACAGAAATCATGAAAGAAATCATCGCCCGCACCCTGTAAAACCCGCGCCCCAGTCCACACACAGGTCAAAGGCATGCCCACCTTCTGTTGTGCTGACCGATGTTTGGTTGATGGTGCGTGTGGGGTTGGGCGGTGTACCTGCCTTCTGTTGTGCTGACCGATGTTTGGTTGATGGTGCGTGTGGGGTTGGGCGGCTTACCCGCCTTCCGCTGTGCCCACCAACGTTTAGCCACTGTGCGTGAGCGGTTGGGCGGTTTACCTCACGTTGATCGAGGGGATGAAGGGTTGGGCCTGGAATGTGTGGCGTGCACCCGGTAGCACAATGACGTATCGCCGTGAGCGAAGCGAACAGGCGGGAAGTCAGCGACGGGTGCCCGCGCGTGTCTGCCGCTCCGGCATGGCGTGTTGAACGCGCGAGCGGCGCACGGCGGCGAGCAAGCAGGCTGGTGGCGAGTCGAGCAGTTTGACTCGCCGTGCCGGTGGGGCGGACACGCGGAAGATCACCCCAACCAACCCGGCTGGACCTTGAAGCCAGCAACGGGGCCGGGCCTGTCGGACACACCAGGCCGTAAAAGTCGGGGCTTCCACTGCACGGTGTCTCGCATTGCACCGCCCTGGCGCGTGTCCACCGTTCCGTCACGGTGTGTCAAACTGCTCGACTCGCTTCCAGCGCGGTTGCTTCTCCCCATGCGCCGCTCGCGTGTTCAACACACCATGACGGAGCCGGTGGACACGCGAGCACGCGCGTGCACACGCGAGGACGCGCGTTTCCGCGCGAACGCGAGCTCGTGCGCACGCGAGTGGGCGCTAGGCCAGGGGGATGAAGTCGTTGGGGACTTGTTTGGGTGGTCTTGGGGTCACTGTCCGGCGTGTCGCTGGACGGCTTGCCGCTTTTGGTCCAATAAATTGAACTATGCGTAGTTGCGCGTATCCGATGTGTTACCAAAACTCTCGATGGGGATATCCCCTATCGGGTGATTACGGGGTGTGCCCGACTGCACCGATCAGCGTGGCACCCGTAGAGTGATGAGGCATCAGTCCTGTGGTCGAGTGGTCGCTCGCGCAGGGCTGGAGGGGTGCGATACGGACGGAGAGCTTGGCCGGTGAACGTCAAGAAGATAGTCATGCTTGCAGTGGTCGCACTGCTGCTGTTCTACCTGATCACGCAACCGACTGGGTCAGCGAACGCGGTTCAGACGGTTCTCGGCTGGCTGCGTGATGGCGCCGAAGCGATCATCACGTTCGTCCAGGGTGTTTTCGCGTAATGACGCTGAGTCACAGTTAGCGCCGAAGAGCGGATCCATATTGGACCGAGTGGGTGGAATATCGGGAAAAAGTCCAGGTGGCGAGATTGATGATGAGCAGACTCTGGATTCTTGGGTCCCATCCACCCTACGGTCTTCCGCAACGAGTGATCATCGCCCCCACAGGAGGCACGCATGGTCGACGACCACGGGGTCGACGCTTTGGTTCGGCAGTGGACGGCTGAGCGTTCGCAAGACGCGGAAGCGGAGGAGATCAATCGGATTGCCTCGACGTGGCTCGCCGAGGGACCGGTAACCGTTTCCCAACCGGGGATCCCTGGTCAGCGTTCCAAGGGTGGAACGAAGTCATGGGTGGGCGTGCAGTCGGCCGACCCGCGCTACATCGAGGCGATGAGCAAGCGCCTGCCCGGTGTGCCGCAGGACCTGATCGCGTCCGCGGCCGGTTACTGGCAGATGGTTGGCGGACTGGCCGAGGCCGAGCAGTGGTGGGACGCCGGCATCAGCCCGCTTGACCAGCGTGCGCTGGACTATCGTGCGGCCGGCCTGGTGCCGTCCGATCTGAGCCGTCGGCTCGGACCGCTCACAGTGCTCGAGCACCTGCGTCGCGGCAGCGCGGCGGCGTGGTGTGTTGCGCGGCTGCAGCGGCAGCAGCGCAATGGCGTCGCCTGATCAGGGGACGTAACGAGGCTTGGCCCTCGTCGTTGACAACCCGTGGTGGTTGATCGTCGTCGAGGGCTGCTCGTGCGGCTTGCCTTGGTCACGCTGGCCGTCCTGCTCGCAGGCGGCAGCGTGTGGCTGTTGACGGCCACATCAGCGCCCCAAGCCGGGCCCGTCACCACCGAGATTCCCGCATTGCAGGTTCAGCCTGCGCCGGTGCGACCCGGCGAGGTCGCACCCGAACCTGTGGCGGAAACCATCCCGCAGGCCACGAGTGGCGTCGATCCGTTGATTGCCTGGGCGAACCAGGTGTCGGCGGCAACCGGCGTTCCGGCTCGGGCGTTGCGGTCATACGGAAACGCCGAGCTCGTTCTCCGATCAACGACGCCTGGCTGCAAGCTGTCGTGGGCGACGCTCGCCGGTATCGGCCGGATCGAGTCCAACCACGGGCAGTTCGGCGGCGCCCAACTCGGAGCTGACGGTCGGCCGAGCAAGCCGATCATCGGCGTGCCGCTTGACGGTTCCGTTGGCGTGCAACACATCTCCGACACCGACGGCGGCCGTTACGACGGTGACGCGACGCTGGACCGTGCCGTGGGGCCGATGCAGTTCATCCCGTCCACGTGGGCGAGGTGGGCTTCGGACGGCAATGGCGACGGTCGCGGTGACCCGCAGCAGATCGACGATGCCGCACTGGCGGCCGCGCGGTATCTGTGCGTCGGCGGCCGTGACATGGGTTCGCCATCTGGTTGGTGGGCCGGGGTGCTGTCGTACAACAACTCTGTGCCGTACGGCCAAAAGGTGTTCGGGCTCGCGGATGGGTACGCGAAACAAAGCCAGCGCCGGTGACGACGGTCACTCAGGGTGGGGATGTTAGCGTCGAGCTGTGCGCGGAGACCGGGTAGTGGTGCGCAGGCTGGCGATTGTGGCCGTCTGTGTGGTCAGTCTGGTCGGTGCGTGCCTGTTGGCGTGGTGGCAGTGGAACCGGTACGAGTCGGCGAGCGGTTCGTGGCAAAACCTTGGCTACGTTCTGCAATGGCCGCTGTTCGGGCTGTTCCCGGCGTTCATGGTGTGGCGGATCAAGCGGCTGAAGCAGCGGGAGGTCGAGGAGCGGGCCGGGGCGGGACCCGCCGAACCTCCAGTGCCTGCGCCTCGCCCAGCACGCCAAAACCCGGTCCAGGCTGAGCCGGATGACGAGCTCGCCGCGTACAACAGCTACCTGGCCGAGTTGAACGCGAAGGAATCCCATGACCGCCCCTGAACCCGCCGTCACCAACGAGGAGAGCCCGGCCCGTGACGCCGCCGCCCCTGGTCTGAAGGGTGCGCTGGCCCGGTACCGGGTACTCGCCTACATCGTCGGTGTCGGCCTGCTCGCACTGGTCGGCGCGATGATCATGAACTACGGGTTCGACCAGCCGCAGTACAGCCGGATCGTCGGCCCGGTGCACGGCTTCCTGTACGTGATCTACCTGGTCTTGACGGTCGACCTCGGCCTCAAGGCCCGCTGGCCGATCGTCAAGACCGGGCTGATCCTGCTCGCCGGGATGATCCCGTTCGTGTCCTTCGTCGCCGAGCGCCGCGTAACGAAAGAGCTCAGCGAAGGCTGATCGGCGGAACAGTCGAGCCTTGCAGCGTCAGCGCGTCGATGGTCTTCGGGCGGTACTTCGATGAAGGCAGCCTGGAGACCATCTCGTTCTCTTGCGAGGTCCCGAAGAAGAACGCCCACTCGTGCTCGTCGGAGCCGAAGTACACCGGTGCCGAGAAGACCTCCTCGAACCGGCGCCAGCACTTGATCAGCGTGCCGTTGCGCCAGAGCGTCGGGCAGCCGCCTTGGTACGCGACCACGCCGCCGGGCGCGAGCAGCCGTTTGCACATCGACAGGAATTCGGCGCCGTAGAGCCGGTTCTGCTGCGCGTCGTGGTCGTCCTGCTCGTCAGGCAGGTCCACGACCACGATGTCGTACTTCTCCTCGGTGGTACGGATGAACTCGTACCCGTCGGCGTACAACACCCGGATGGGACCGTCGCCCTTCTCAGCGGCCTCAAGCTCATCGAGCGTGTAGCCGTACGGAAGGTGCTCAGCGCACAGCTTGACGGCCTGCGTGTCGATGTCGACGTGGTCAACCACCGTGGCGCCCGCCTCAACGGCCATCTGGCTCGCGACGCCCTCACTGGAACCGACAATGAGCACACGGTCGACCTGCGCGGCAAGCAGGAACGCGGGCACCATCAGCGCCTCGTGGTAGACGAGCTGGCTGAAGTCCGTGCTCTGCCGTTCGTTGTCGCAGAACAACGAAACGCCCTGCGCGGTCTTGCCGATCACCAGGTGCTGAAACTCCGTCTTGGTGTCGACGAGCACCTCGTCGACCTGCCAGACACGGGTCAGCCCGGCACCGACCGGCTCCTCGATCCTCACCGGTACTCCTGTCCTCTGTGGACGACACTGATCCTTGACACGCCCGGGTCGAGCATGTCCCGCAACAAGTTCACCGCGAGCTCAGGGTCGGCGACCCGGCCGCAGGTGAAAACATCGATGAACACCGCACCCCGTTCCGGGTACGAGTGGATGGACGCGTGCGACTCCGACAGCAGCGCGAGCACGGTCACACCCTGCGGCTCGAACTGCTTGAACGACATGTCGCAGACGGTCGCTCCCGCCTTGTCCAGCGCGCGTTCCAGGCTCTCGCACAGGAACTGGGCGTCGTTGAGCAGTTCCCCTGAGACGCCCTCGAACTCCGCGAGCACGTGCCGACCAGCGAACTCGCCAACCTCGTCCACAGCCGCGGCGGAAACTGGTGCGCCGCCGATGAAGTACGTCCGAAGCGGCGGGAACCCGTTGAAAGCCACCGAAGAGTAACTCTGGGTGTACGCCCCAGTACTCATGATGTCGACGTAGTCACCGGCGCGAAGGGATAACGGCAGGTCGTACGGAGTCCGTTGGTAGAGCACGTCATCGCCGTCGCACGAAGGCCCAGCGATGACGACCGGCCCAGCGGGCTCGTGGTCCTGGGCGGTCTGCAGGCGGTACGCGATCGCCTCGTTCTCGGTCTCGGCCATCCCGCCGTAACGCCCGATGTCCAGGTACACCCAGCGCTTTTCGTCGGTGTCGGACTTGCGCGACACCAGCACGACCTCGCTGCGGATCATCCCGGACTCGGCGACCAGCACCCGGCCCGGCTCGATGGCGAGCTCCACGGCGTGCTCGAAGTGCAGGGCGATCGCCGCACGGATCGTGTTGGCATAGTCCGACAGAGGCGGCGGGTCGACGAGGTAGCGGCCAGGGAAGCCGCCGCCGATGTTCAAGCCCCGCAGGGTGATTCCCTGCGCCGCGACGGTCCGCGTCACGTGGCCAGCGGCGGCGATCCAGGGCTCCCACGCCCGCGGATCCAGGTGCTGCGAGCCGACGTGGAACGCCACGCCTTCCGGGTCAAGCCCGAGCGCGGCGGCCCGGACGAGCAGCCGTGCGGCCATGTCGGGCGCGCACCCGAACTTGTGGCCGAACGGCGTCTGGGAACCCGTGCTGTCCACGAGGATCCGGCACCACACGGTCGCACCAGGCGCGAAGGTGGCGATGGTCTCAAGGTCGGCTTCGCTGTCGAAGGTGAACCGGCGAACGCCGACCCGGTGGGCGTACGCGATGTCGCGGGCTTTCTTGATGGGGTTGCCATAGGAGATCAGCTCCGGCAGCGCACCCTGGGCGAGGCACAGCTCGATCTCCTCGCGGCCGGCCACGTCGAACCCGCAGCCCTCGGCGGCGAGCAGCCGGATGATCTCGGGGGCCGGGTTCGCCTTGACGGCGTAGTACATCCTCGCTTCCGGGAGCGTTTCCCTCAGCCTGGTATGGCTTTCGGCCACCATGTCGAGGTCGATCACGAGACACGGGGTAGGTGGCCTGCGGTCGTCCAGGAACGCTCTGATGCGCTCCGGCGCCTGCGGGAGGGCGTCGATCACAGCCGGGAAGCATAAGTCCAGCCGTGCCCCGCGACGAAATCCGCTTATGCGATCGAGACGGTGTGCCTGATCACTGTGCTTGATTGCCTCGCTCCGCTCGGCGGAGTTGATCGCCCGAGCCGGGCAGTCACATTCCGACCCCCTGCGGGGGCCGCCCACCCCCAAACCGCGGGTTCACCCCGCCCCACGCAACCGACATCTTCGTTGTGAGCTGGCCGAATGCCTGGTTAGGGCGATGTCGGGCGTGTTGCGAGGCGTAAATGACCGGCGCGACCAACTCGGCCTCTCAGCCCATCCCGAGGCCTGATCGGGACGGCTTTGGTCGGCACGGCCGAACCGGGCTCAAGATCCAGCTCCACCCGGGCAAGCAGCCTCGTCAGCAGCACCGTGAGCTCGCTGATGGCCAGCGTCGAGCCGACGCATCGATGCGGTCCGCCGCCGAACGGCAGGAACTCGTGCGGCCCAGGTTTGCGATATGCGGGATGCGCCGGATCCCAGCGTTCCGGCATGAACCGCTCCGGCTCCGGCCAGATCTCGGCCAGCCGATGAGTCACGTACGGGCTGTAGAACACTTTCCGGCCCGCCCGGATCCGTTTGCCCGCGTAGGTGAAGTCCTCGACCGGGACACGGACGCTCACGGCTGTCGGCGGCCGTAGGCGCAGCGTCTCCTGTACGACGCCGTGCACGCGGACCAGTTTGTGCAGGTCCTCGCCTGTGGCAGGTCGGTCGCCGAGCACCCGCGTGACTTCCGCACGCGCCAGGTCCCATTCGCGCGCATTGTCCGTCAACAGGTGAACGATCCACGTCATCGCACTGCTGACGGCCGAGAAACCCGCCGCGATCAACCCGAGTGCCTGGTCGCGGATCTCGATATCGGACAGCACGGCGCCGTCGTCGTCACGTGCGGTCGTCATCTTCGCCAGCACGCCGCTGTCCGCCGAACCAGCGCGCACCCGGGCGATCTCGGCCATGATCTGCTCGTCGACAGCCTGCTTTCCGGCCTGCGCGCGCCGCCATGCCGGGGTCCGCAGGATCCGGTGCGCGCCGATGAACAGCGGCTGCTCCTCGACCAGGCTGATCGCCGCTTCGAGCTGGTCGCCGAAGTGGTCGGCCTGCTCGCCGATCCGGTCGCCGAACAGCGACCGAACGCTCATCCGGCGCAGCCCGCGCTGGAATTCCTGGTCGAAATCGATCCGTTGGCCGTCTTGCCAGCTGTCGATCAGCGCGTCCGCGTCCTTGGCCAGCGCGGCGAGGTAGCCGTTGACGTGACGATGGTGGAACGCGGGCTGCACGAGGCCGCGGCGGCGTTTGTGCTCGGCGCCGTCGCTGACGATCATGGACGTCTCGCCGACCGCGGGTTTGAGGAACGAGAAAGCCTTGCTCCAGCTGAACAGCTGCGGGTTGGCGAACACGAACTTGTTCGCGTCCGGTCCCATCAGGTAGGTGTACGGGCCGATCGAGAACACCGGTCCGTACTGCCGGTAGTTCGTGAGCATGCCGTCGAACCCGTGGCGCAGGAACCGGGTCACGGCCGCCAGCTGATTCACCATGTGCCGAAGATTATGCCTCGGCTGCGGCGCTGGCCCGCCCTTTGGGGACGTCGTTAGGCCACGGACGTGTACCGGCCCTGAAACCGAAGCAGCGGTTGGGTTTCCGCGAGATGAGCGATATCCAACGGCTCGCCGATCACCCCGACGTGATCGCCGACCGAAAGTCGTTGCACGGTCCGGCACCGCAACCGAACCGGAGCGTCCAGCAGATGCGGCACACCGTCCACATCGGACTCCCAGTGTGTGCTCGCGGCGAACCGGTCGGCGTTGGTCCGCGCGAACAGGTCCGCGAGGTCCGTGTGATCGGCGTGCAACAGGTGCACGGCGAAACTGTCCGCGTTCGTCAAGCCTTCGAAGGCTGAAGCGCTTGTCCCGACCCAGAATCCGACCAGCGGCGGATGCATCGACACCGAGCCGAACGAGCTGACCGTCAACCCGACCGGGCCTGGCGCGGTGACGATCGTGACCGCCGCCGGATGGTGCCGCAGGGCGTGCCGGAGCTCCTCACTCATTGGGTGCCCTTCAGCAGCGCGGCAACGGCTTCCTCAAGACCGGTCGCGAACACCGACTCATTGAGGAACAAACCCGGTCCAGGAACGCTCAAACCGATCTCGACGAGGACCGGTTTGAGGTGCACTTCGACGGCCAGCGCGTGCCGGTCGCTGGCGGCCACCAGCAACGGAACCGCCGTTTTCCCGCGCAGCGATCCGGCGCCGAACCGGTCGAGGAAGGCCTTCAACAGACCCGTGTACGTGGCCTTGTACGTCGGCGACGCCACGACCAGCACGTCGACGTTGCGCACGTCCTCGATCGCCCGTTCCACCCGGACACTGGTGTAGTCGAACAGCTCGTTGGCGAACTCGCCGAGGTCGATCACCGGGCCTTGCGTGCCGCCCAGCGCGTCCCGGATCGCCAACGCCGCCTGCAGCGTGCGCGAGCCTGGCTTCGGGTTGCCGACCAATACACCTACGACCGTCATGCTATGAGCATGTGAATCGGGAACGGCAAGGTCAACGGTGTCCAACGACTGGGACCACGGGATAACATCCCGCGACCATGACCGTGAGCCGCCGGATCTGTGCCGGATACAGCCTTGGGTCGCTGGTCACCGGCTCGTTCGCGGCGGTGCCCGGCCTGTTGCTGCTGCCCTATCTCACCGACTCGCTCGCCGTGCCCGCCGCCGCGGCCGGGCTGATCGTCCTGCTGCCCAAGGCGTGGGACATGATCTTCAACCCGATTGCCGGGCGGATCAGCGACCGCCGTGGTCCGCGGCGGCCGTTGCTGCTGCAAGGCGGCCTCGTGTTCGGTGTCCTTTTCGCCGCGTTGTTCGCGTTGCCCGCCGGTGGCGGCGCGTACGTCGGTGTCGTGTTCCTGTTGTGTGCCACGGCGTACGCGTTCTTCCAGGTGCCGTACGTGGCCATGCTCGCCGAGATCACGACCGACTACGACCAGCGAACCAGGCTGATGACCTGGCGAATGGCCGTACTGGCTTTGGCGATCCTGCTGTCCGGTGCTGGCGCTCCGGCGATCAGGGACGCGACCGGCGGATATCAGACGATGGGTATCGCCGTCGGCGCGATGATCCTGTTCGGCGCGATCACGGTTTACCTGGGAACTCGTGGCGTGTCCGAGCAAACCCAGGTGGACACCGGGGCCGGTTTCAAGGCTCTGGTCGAGGCGGTTCGTGGGTCGCGGGAGTTCCGGCGACTTCTCGCCGCGTTCGTCATCCAGGCGACCGGCGTCAGCACGTTGCTGGCTGGCGTGGACTACATGTCCCGGGTCGTGTTGCGAGAGCGGCTGCTGACCGAGTTCCTTGGACGCCTTTACACGTCAGGGGTTGATGCCGGTCAGTGACCGGACTTCCATTTCCGCGTGCTTGCGCTCGTCACCCTTGTCACGGCTGATGATCGTGCCGATGAAGCCGAGGATGAACGAGACCGGGATGGACACGATCCCCGGGTTCTGCAAGGGGAAGAACGCGAAGTCCACCATCGGGAAGATGGACGTCGGACTGCCCGAGACGACCGGTGAGATCGCGACAAGCGCGAGACACGACACCAGCCCGCCGTACATGCCCCACAGGGTTCCGCTCGTGTTGAACCGTTTCCAGAACAGCGAGTAGAGCAAAGTGGACAGGTTGGCGGACGCGGCGAACGCGAAGGCCAAGCCCACGAGGAACGCCACATTCTGGCCGTTGGCAAGGATTCCGCCGATAATCGCCATCCCACCGACCACGACGGCGGTCAGCCGTGCGACGCGTACCTCTGTCCCTGGCTTGGCCCGGCCGCGCTTGAATATGTTGGAGTAAACGTCATGCGCGAACGAAGCCGACGCGGTCAACGTCAAACCCGCTACCACGGCAAGGATCGTGGCGAACGCGACCGCGGCAACGATGCCGAGCAGCAGCGTGCCACCGATCTCGTACGCCAGCAGCGGCGCCGCCGAGTTCTCCCCGCCTGTCGCGGCGAGAATCCGGTTTGACCCAACCAACGCGGACGCGCCGTATCCGACGATCAAAGTCGCCAGGTAGAACACGGTCATCGTGCCGATCGCCCAGATCACCGACCGGCGCGCCTGAACGGCGTTCGGCACGGTGTAGAAGCGCATCAGCACGTGCGGGAGGCCCGCCGCGCCGAGGACCAGGGCCAGCGCCAGCGAGATGAAGTTGAGCTTGCTGATGTTGTTCTGGCCGAACATCCCGCCGGGGTCGAGAATCCGCTCGCCCTTGGCGTTGTTGGCCGCGGCCGCTTCAAGCAGCGCGGAGATGTTGAAGCCGAACTTGCCCAGGATGAACACGGTCATCAGCGCGACACACAGCACCAGGATCGCGGCCTTGATGATCTGTACCCACGTTGTCCCGCGCATGCCGCCGACCAGCACGTACAGCATCATGACGACGCCGACGACGGTGATCACGATCGCCTGGCCCCTGCCGTCGTGCACGCCGAGCAGCAACGCCACGACGGTGCCCGCACCGGCCATCTGGGCGAGCATGTAGAAGAACGAGATCACGAGCGTGGACGTGGCCGCCGCGGCGCGGACCGGGCGAGCCCGCATCCGGTAGGAAAGCACGTCACCCATGGTGAACCGGCCGGTGTTGCGGACCAGCTCGGCGATCAGCAGCAGGTTGACCAGCCACGCCACCAGGAATCCGATGGAGTACAGGAATCCGTCGTAGCCGTGGATCGCGATCGCGCCCGCGATGCCGAGGAACGACGCGGCTGACAAGAAGTCGCCAGAAAGGGCGAGGCCGTTCTTGCCGCCGCCGAACGCTCCGCCAGCGGTGAAGTAGTCGTTCGCGGTCGCGTGCCTGCGGTTCACGTTCGCCACGATGACCAGCGTCACGAGGACGAACAAGGCGAACACGGTGATGTTGAGTACCGGGCTGCCAACGTCCGTACTCATGAATGTGCCTCCCGTAGAGCCGCGACCTTCGGATCGATGCGGCGCTTGGCGAAGCGCCGGTACCACAGGGTGATCAGCAGCGTGCTGACGAACTGCAGCACGCCGAGCACCAGGCCGACGTTGATGAAGCCGACCAGCCGGTGCGACATGAACTCGCCGAAGTACGCGGCGAGCACCACGAATCCGAGGTACCACCCGAAGAACAGCAGGGTCACCGGGAACACGAACCGGCGGACTCCGGATCGCAGTTCAGTGAATTCCTTACTGCGTTGAATGGCGACGAAGTCGGGCCCTTCCGGTACTTCTTTTTCTATCGAAGATGTGATTCTGCCAAAGCTGGCCGAAGCGGTTCGGCCGGACCAGTGCGTCATATGTACCTTCCCGGTACGCCAATCGGCGCGCGCCATACTAGCGACGCGATTCAGCTTGTCCAACGGGTAACCGGGCGGTCCGATCACTACATCGGCCGGGTGCGGGCGGTACCTGAGGGGCGACGCTCACACTTCCGGGTGAATCTTACGGTTCCGTAGCGTGTTCATGCCCTGAACAGGCCCGATGTCCCTCACAGGGGTGCGATTCGAGCGCTGTCGGTGGTCTTCGGCGGGCTTGAGCGTCCATCCAGGACCTTTGCCCTACGCGAAACTTCCCCCGATCGGGGCATAAAGCCGCTATTCACACATGCACGCTGTAGCGAATTGTCCACCCACCCCGATTGGACCATTGAATGATCATTCTCCTCATGTAGCATCTTGGCTCCGGCACTTCCTCATCGGGGTGCCGACACCCTGCGAAACCGTACGGTGCGAGTAATTGATCCCCGTCTTTGATGAGGCAATGCAGTAAGCGACTGCGCGCATTGGGAGTGTTTTGACAGTGACCAGCACAGGACGAGCACGCATGCTGCGCTGGCGGGATTGGAACCTGCGCACCAAGCTCGCCGCGGTCACCCTCGTCCCGCTGATCTTCGTCGTCGCGCTCGGCGCGGTGCAGATCCACGATCAGGTGGCGCGGGCTGACTCCTATCGCCGGGTCGACCGGCTGGTGGCACTGTCCGACCAGGTCGGCAAGACGATCGGCGGCCTGCAGCAGGAGCGGGCCGAGTCGGCACGGCTGCTGGTCACCAAGACCGGCCAGCCAGGTGCCGAGCTGCGGCAGGAATACCAGTCGACCGACGTGAACTGGGCCGCGATGAGCCGGGCGGCCGATGTGGTCCAGTTCGTCACGCCGGTCGCACAGGACGCGGCGCAGGAAGTCGCGGCCATGCTCGGCTCGCTCGGCTCGGTGCGTGAGCAGGTCGGCCAGGCGGCGCTCGACCCACGGTCGGCGCTGATCCAGTACACCGACCTGATCACCACGTTGCTCCGGTTCGACCGGGCGCTTGCCGGGGAGATCACCGACCCGGCGTTGTCGGGCACGGCGGCGGCACTGCACGACCTGCAGCTGGCCTCCGAGGAGGTCTACCTGCAGCAAGCTGTGGTCGCGACCGGGCTGGTCCGCGGCTCGTTGTCCGCTGTCGAGCTCAGCTCGCTGCGCGGGTCGCAGTCCCGGCTCGGTGCCAGGGTGGTCGACTTCCACGCGTCGGCCAACCAGGCGCAGCGCCAGGAGTTCAACAAGTCCGCGAGCGGCTCGGGGATCACGTCCCGTGCGCGACTGGTGAACCAGATCATCGAACAGCAGGAAGCCAGGCCGGGCCCGCTGACCATCGAGCCGTCCGACTGGCAGACAAGTTCCCAGCTCACGACGGGCGCGTTCGCTGCCGTCTCCAGCGTGCTCGCCCGAGGGCTGCGCGCTGAGTCGCTTCGCTTGCAGAACGCGGCAAGCGATGCCGCCGGGCTCGTATCGGTCGTGTTGTTCTCGGCGATGCTGCTCGCCGCGGCGGTCGTGGTCGTCGTGGGCCGTCAACTCGTTGGCTCGCTTCGGATTCTGCGGCGCAGTGCGTTGTCGGTCGCGGAACACAAGCTGCCTGAGGCAGTCGCCGGGCTACGGGCGGGTGCTTTGCTGCCGCCGTTGGTCGCGCCGGTTCCCGTGACCACAAAGGACGAACTCGGCCAAGTGGCCCGCGCGTTCGACGCCGTGCAGGACCAGGCGTTGCGGCTGGCCGCGGAACAGGCGCATCTGCGGGCGAGTTACGGCGACGTGTTCGTCAACCTTTCCCGGCGCAGCCAAGGTTTGGTGCAACGCCAGTTGCATCTGCTCGACCGGCTCGAGCGGGACGAGGAAGACCCGGACCAGTTGGCCACACTGTTCCAGTTGGACCATCTGGCCACCCGGATGCGCCGCAACAACGAGAACCTGATGGTGCTCTCGTCGGGAAGTGAGCTGGCTCGCCGTGCCGGATCGCCGGTCCAGCTGGCCGACTTGCTGCGTGCCGCGGTGTCGGAAATCGAACAGTACCAACGAGTTGTCGTGCAGCCGCCGCCGTCGCTGACAGTTGTCGGCTACGCGGGCCGTGACCTCGTCAGGCTCACAGCTGAGCTGCTTGACAACGCCACCGCGTTCTCCGCGCCGGAGACCAAGGTGACGATTGCCAGCAGGATCGCGGACGACGGCACCGTGTCGGTCGACGTCCTCGACAGCGGCATCGGCATGCGCGACGAGGAGATCGCCGAGGTGAACACCCGGCTGGCGGACGGCGGCCAGCTGGACGCGTCGGCATCGAGGCGAATGGGTCTCTTCGTCGTCGGCAGGCTCGCCAGCAGGCACAACGTCAAGGTCGAGCTGCACGGCGGCAAGGAAATCCAGGGCATCAGGGCGACCATGACGATCCCCGCCGACCTGCTGTCTCCCGGCGAGCACGAGGAACACCCGCCGGTCAAGCCGTACACCAACGGGCACAAGGTATCCACTTCGGACATCATGACCCAGCTGGCGACCGGCGCGGCGCCCGTGCACAAGTCGGTCGCCGACCCGGACGGGCCGGTCAAGGGCGACCTGTTCGCCACCGCGGAACAACCACCGGCGAGCACGGCGGAACAGTCGGCCGTGACCACCGGATGGTGGGAACCGATCAACCCGTCGCAGTTGCCTGCCGAGCGCGGAATCCACGAGACCACCCCGATTTTCGACGAGCTGATCTCGGCCTGGTTCACCGGGTCCGATCAGGACGAACCGGCGCCCGACACCCCGACCGAGACGTGGAAATTCGCCGCCGACAAGGGTTTCCAGACCGCGCAGGCGGTCACCGAGCCCCCGATGGGCACCACCAAAGCCGGTCTGCCGCAACGCGTCCCTCGGGAGAAGCTGGTGCCTGGCAGCGTCGCCGAGACCAAGCACGTGCCGGAGATCCGTGGCCCCAAGGAAGCAGAGGCACTGCGCGACCGGCTCGGCGGCCTGCAGAGCGGGCTCTCCCGCGCCCGCGACCACACCGACGCGGGCAAGCCACGGGTCTACACCCCAGCCGACAACGGCTTCAAAGCGGCCGAATCCGCCGCGAAGTCCCCCGAAGGTGTCACGTCCGCGGGCTTGCCGCAGCGCGTCCCCCGGGAGAAGCTCGTACCAGGGAGCATTGACTCGCCGCCGGGATTCGGCGAGGGCTTGGTGCGGGGTGAACGAGGGGCGCAGGAGGTTCGTGGCCGGCTGGATGAGCTTCAGCGCGGACTGAGTAACGGCAGGCGCAGCCTGGCCGGCAACCAGAACGGACAACAGGAGACGAGTCCATGACTTCGCCCCAATCCCAGCCGCACCAGTTCGGCTGGCTGGTCAACGACTTCGCCGAGCGGGTCGCAGGCGTTGCGCACGCGGTCGTGGTGTCCGCGGACGGACTGCTGCTGACCGCGTCGGCCCGGCTGCCGATCGACCGGGCAGACCAGCTCGCCGCGGTCTCGTCCGGCCTGGTCAGCCTGACTCACGGTGCGTCCCGGTGCTTCGAAGCAGGCCCGGTCAAGGAGACCGTCGTCGAGATGGAACGGGGAATCCTGCTGCTGATGTCGATCAGCGACGGGTCGTCCCTCGCCGTGCTCGCCGCGCCGTCCTGCGACATCGGGCAGATCGCGTACGAAATGACGATGCTGGTCGACCGCGTCGGCCAGATGCTCACCCCGGAGCTGCGCGCGGCCCTGCAGGGCGCACGGGGAATGACCGGGGCAGCGGTGTGAGGGTTCCATGACGATCCACGAGGACGCGCCACCAAGCCCGACCTTCGCCGACGTGTTGAACGAACTGACGTTCGGCCGCAAGGCGGGCGACGGGGCCGACGCCAAACCGACGCCGGAGCCCCGTGCGCCACTCGGTCCGCCACAACCGGTGCTGGTGGAGATGCCGGACGACGACCCGGCGATGGTCCGCCCGTACGCGATGACCGGCGGCCGGACGAAGGCGGACGGGGACCTGCGGGTCGAGGCGATGATCTCAACGACCCCGGCTGGGCTGGCCGAAGACGGGCTGACCGAGATCGAACACCGGTCCATCGCCCGGCTGTGCCGTGCGCCGAAGTCGGTGGCGGAGGTCTCCGCGGAACTGGACATGCCGTTGCAGGTAACCAAGATCGTGCTCGGGGACATGGTCGCGACCGGATTGGTCGTCGTCCACCGGACGACCGGCCTCTCCGGCGGTTCATCACATCTCGCGCTGATGGAAAGGGTTTTGGGTGGACTCCGCCGGCTATAGAACCGGGCAGCAAGCAATCGTGCCGACCATGACGTCGGTGAAGATCGTGGTAGCCGGTGGTTTCGGAGCCGGCAAGACGACCTTCGTCGGCTCGGTCTCCGAGATCATGCCGCTGACAACGGAAGCGGTGATGACCGAGGCCAGCATCGGGGTCGACGATTTGGGATCAACCCCGGACAAGAACACGACGACAGTGGCGATGGACTTCGGCCGCGTCTCGCTGGACACGGACCTGATCCTCTACCTGTTCGGAACCCCAGGGCAGCAACGGTTCTGGTTCATGTGGGACGACCTGGTCCGAGGCGCGATCGGGGCGGTGGTGCTCGCCGACACCCGCAGGCTCGCGGACTCCTTCTCCCCGGTGGACTTCTTCGAGGAGCGCGGCCTGCCGTACATCGTGGGCCTGAACTGCTTCGACGGCGAACTGCACCACAACGTCGACGACGTCCGCGAAGCCATGGCAATAGACCCAAGGGTGCCAATAGTCCGTTGCGACGCAAGGGACAGAGAATCAACAAAGCAAACCCTGATAACCCTGGTCGAATACTCAGTAGAGCGCTGGATAGCAGCCAACGGAGTCCCAGCCCACTAAGAGTCGTGTCCACCACTCCGACACACCGTGTCCACCGTTGCTGAAGAGCGTGTCCACCGTTCCCGCACAGTGTGTCCACCGTTCCGGCACACCTTGTGGACCATGGCACCACCATGAACCTTCCATCCGGCACCGCGAAGTTCCCCGCCGAGACCGGTCCAGGCATTTCGGTGTGCTGGAACGTGCATTTCACTGTGTCGGAATGGTGGACACGGTGTACCGGACGGATCGGGTCCAGCCGAACTCCCGACGCTTTGCCCTGCCGCCGGATTGTCACCTCGTGAGTGAATCGTCGGGTACTTACCCTCGATCCACTCACGAGGTGAACGATGAGATTCCTGCTGGCCTTCATCACGGTGGCCGGATTGCTCCTTGCCGTCCAGCAAAGCGGTGCCGACCCTGTTCACACTGGTCAAGTGGAAACCAACGCACACCCCAAGCCGGACGCGCGCAACGTCATCCTCGCGGTGCACGGCGGCGCGGGGAACGGGCTCGTCCGCAAGGACACCACGCCTGAAGTGGAGAAAGCCTATCGAGACGGGCTCACGGCGGCCTTGCGCGCAGGGGAGCAGGTGCTGCGTAACGGCGGCGCGAGCGTGGACGCCGTCGAGGCCGCGGTGAAGGTCCTTGAGGACAACGAGTTGTTCAACGCGGGCAAGGGCGCGGTCTTCACCGAGGACGCCGGGCACGAGCTCGATGCGTCGATCATGCGCGGTGCGGACCTGGCCGCAGGTGCGGTCGCGGGCGTGAAAAGCGTCAAGAACCCGATCTCCGCCGCGCGTCTGGTGATGGAAAAGTCCCCGCACGTGCTGCTCGCGGGTGAAGGCGCGGACGACTTCGCGGCTCGTAACGGCCTGAAGACCGTGACCCAGGACTACTACTGGACCCAGCGGCGCTGGGACCAGCTGATGAACGCCAAGAACCCGCAGGCCCCGAAGCACGCGGAATACAGCACGGTCGGCGCGGTCGCGGTCGACCAGACCCGCAACCTCGCCGCCGCCACGTCCACCGGCGGCCTGACCAACAAGATGATCGGCCGGGTCGGCGACTCGCCAATCATCGGCGCGGGCACGTACGCCAAGAACGACACGGCCGCGGTCAGCGCGACCGGCCAGGGTGAGGTCTTCATCCGTGGCGCGGCGGCGAGCACCATCTCCAACATGATCGAGTTCGGTCGCCGGAGCCTTGCCGAGGCCACGTTCGACGTGATCGTCAAGCGCCTGCCTGCCCTTGGCGGTACGGGCGGTGTGATCGCCCTTGACCGCCAAGGGACTTTCGACGCGCCGCACAGCACGCCAGGCATGCTGCACGCATACCTGACGGCCGACGGGAAGATCGTCACGAAGGTCTTCGTTGACGAGACCCCACCCAACTCGTGAGTGGTTAGGCGTGTTCTAACCCTACTAACCACTCACGAGGGGTGACCAGCGGTGGAAGGTGGATTCCAGTACACCTTCGCCTCGGGTCAACGACGGCAGCAGGCGTTCCAGCTCGTGCACGCGAGCCGCGGGAATGTCGCCTTCCAGGAGGTACGACGAATTCTCCGGTGTGGAACTGAGCGGGAACGCCCGCAGTCGGACCAACACCGGCTGCACTGTGGACAGTGTGTCGCCGGGGATTTCCAGCTGGTACCGATGCATCGGTTCGTGCACAACGGTTCCGGCTTGCTTGAGCGCGTTCGTCAAGACGAGCGCGGTCAGGTTCCGGAAATCCCCGGCGGTGCTGGACATCGACTTGTCGAACGTGCCGTGCGCGTGACTTTGCCGTGCCCAGTAACCGGAATGCGTCATGGTGACGGTGATGTCGGTGACCTCCCAGCCGTGCAGTCCGTGCCGCAACGTCTTGTGCACGCTTTCCTCCACGGCATTGAAGAACGCCGAAGGCATCGACCCGAGCTCGACCTCCAGCCGGAAGGTCACCCCGGTGCCTGGCTCGACCCGGAGGCCTACTGTTGCCAGATAGCGGTTCTCGCCCTCATCGATGATCTCGACGGCGGCACCTACGCCCGCCGGCCGTTCGATGCAGATCGTCGTGGTCTCCTCGAACGACACCGCGATGCCGTACTCGTTCAACAAAGTCGCCTGGATGACCTCTTTCTGCACCTCGCCGTACAACGAGATCACGCCGTCCTGCCGCAGGTTGATCAGCGGGTCCTGTTCGGCGAGCTGAGTCAACGCGAGGTACATCGCACCTCGCGAGGCCTGATTCCCCGGAACCACAACGGTTTCCAGGGTGGGCGGCGAGAAGTGGTGTTCGCTACGAGCGTGCTGCTCGCCGATCTGGTCGCCGATCCGGATGTCGTTGAGGCCCCAGAGCTTCGCGATCTGGCCAGCGGAAACCGCCGAGCTTGGTGAGGCTGGGCCACGATCGAACACGGTGATCGCCGTGATTTTCCCTTCCTGCGATCCGAAACGGACCCGGTCGCGGATCCGGAGAGTCCCGGAGAACATCCGGACGTAAGCGATCTTCTCGCCGCGCTCGCCACGTTCCACTTTGAACACAAGCCCGGATCCGGGCCCTTCCGATTCGCCTGCCGATGATGGCAGAAACGATGGCAGTGCGGCAATCAGCTCGGGAACACCGGCGCCAGTGATCGCGGATCCGAGGAACACCGGATGCACTCGTGCCTGCTTTGTCTGCGCGACAAGGGAAGCCCGCAGATGATCGGCGGTCAACGAACCGTCTACATAGGCGGCGAGCACGGATTCGTCCAGGTTGGACAGCAGATCCGTTGGATCGCCGCCAAGCGGGACCGCAGCTGGAGTCAGCCGCTCGGCTATCTCCGTGAGCAGGCTTTCGTGCCGCGCGCCCATCCGGTCGATCTTGTTCACGAAGATGAGCGTGGGAATGTTCAGCCGCTGCAACGCGCGCATCAGCACGCGGGTCTGCGCCTGCACACCCTCCACAGCGGAAATGACCAGGACGGCGCTGTCGAGCACGCTCAATGAGCGCTCGACCTCGGCGATGAAGTCCGGGTGGCCAGTGTATCGATCAGGTTGACGGTGACGTCGCCGATGACGAACGACACCACCGCGGATTTGATGGTGATCCCGCGCTGCCGCTCCAACGCCATGGAGTCGGTCTGGGTGTTGCCGTGATCGACCCTGCCGATCTCGTCGATCACGCCGCCGAGCTGCAACAAGCGCTCGGTCAGCGAGGTCTTACCGGCGTCGACGTGCGCGAGGATGCCCAAGTTGAGCGTGCGTGCCAAGCTTCATGTCCTTGCGAGAGGGGTGAATTCCTTCCGGGGTGGACATGCCAGCGAGTCGCACTACTGCTCTCCTTGATCGAACTTTCGCGTGGTGAAAGTGCAGCAGACCGGCGCTGAGCTGGGCAACCGATTTATGTGACGCGGGTCGCCAGCACGGACCCAGTGACCGGGTTACCCTCCGGTACAACCCGACGACAGGGAGGTCAGGATGCGTTCGCCGAAGGATTTCTTCCGGCCGTTGGCGCTCGGCGCGCCGCAGCCGGTGCGGGAGATCCCGTTCCGCCCTTCGCGTGCGCTGCACTTCTTCGACCCTGGCAACCCCAAGATGGCCGCGAAGGTCCCTGACCTGGTCACGCAGGTGGACGTGCTGGTCGGCAACCTCGAGGACGCGATCCCGGCCGACCGCAAGGAGGTGGCTCGCAACGGCCTCGTCGAGATCGGCGAGAACACCGATTTCGGCGATGCGCAGCTGTGGACCCGGATGAACAGCCTGGACTCGCCGTGGGCGCTTGACGACTTGCTGACGCTGGTCCCGGCGATCGGGCACAAGCTCGACGTGGTGATCGTGCCCAAGGTCGAGGGCGCGCAGGACATCCACTACGTCGACCGGCTGCTGGCGCAGCTTGAGGCCAAGGCCGGGCTGGATCGGCCGATCCTCGTGCACGCCATCGTCGAAACCGCGACCGGTGTGGCCAATGTGGAGGAAATCGCCGGCGCCTCCCCGCGTATGCAGGGCATTTCCCTCGGCCCTGCCGATCTCGCGGCCAGCAGGCGGATGAAGACCACCCGCGTTGGCGGCGGACACCCTGGCTACCTGGTCCGCACGGACCCGGTCGGCGAGGACATCACCGTCGGCAGGCAGACCTTCCAGCAGGATCTGTGGCACTACACCGTCGCCAGGATGGTGGATGCGTGCGCAGCGAACGGAATCCTGCCCTATTACGGGCCATTCGGGGACATTCGGGACACGGTCGGCTGCGAAGACCAGTTCCGCAACGCTTTCCTGCTGGGCTGCGTGGGTGCGTGGAGTCTGCACCCGGCGCAGATCAAGATCGCCAAGAAGGTCTTCTCGCCATCACCGGAAGACGTCGCCTGGGCACGTCGCGTGATCAGGGAGATGGGCGACGGTACTGGAACGGTCATGATCGACGGCAAGATGCAGGATGACGCTACGGTGAAGCAGTGCCGCGTGGTCGCTGAGCTGGCCGACCAGCTCGCCGCCCGCGACCCGGAGCTTGCCGAGGCGTACGCACTTGCCGAAAAGGACTGAGCCATGCGTCGATCCGTGCTTTACATGCCCGGCGCGAACGAGCGCGCGCTGGAGAAAGCCAAAACACTGCCAGCGGACGCGGTGATCCTGGATTTGGAGGACGCGGTCCACCCGGACTCCAAAGTGGAGGCACGCAAACGCGTCTGCGAAGCCGCCGCGTCCGGCGAGTACGGAAAGCGCGAAATCACTATTCGTGTCAACGGTTTCGGCACCCAATGGCATGCAGATGATCTGCGTGCGGCGGCCGAGGCTGGGCCGGACGCGGTCGTCGTCCCGAAGGTCAACTCGGCCGCTGAGGTCCACGCGATCGAGCGCGCACTGGAAAGCGGTGGCGCACCGGACAAGACGACGATCTGGGCAATGGTCGAGACGCCGATCGCGATGCTGCACGCCCATGACATCGCCAGCGCGAGCGACCGTTTGTCAGTGCTCGTGATGGGCACGAACGACCTGGCAAAGGAGTTGCGTGCGGACCACGTCCCCGGCTGCGCGCCGCTCCTCACTGGACTGTCGCTTTGTCTGCTCGCGGCCCGGGCGGCGGGCAAGGAGATCCTCGATGGCGTCTACAACGACGTGAAGGACATCGCAGGGTTCGAAGCAGAATGCTTGCAAGGCAAGCAGTTCGGGTTCGACGGCAAGACATTGATCCACCCTGGACAGATCGAGCCGTGTAACCGAGTCTGGTCGCCGACCCAGGAAGAGATCGACTACTCGCGCCGGGTGATCGAGGCCTTCGAGCAAGCGGGCCGTGGCGTGGTCACTGTGGACGGTCGTATGGTCGAGAACATGCACGTGGACAACGCCCGCAGGATCCTGGCAATAGCGGATCAGCTCACCATTCACTAAATCTCCAGAATCATTGCCCCGAACAGCCGCTTACACGAGCCACGCGCGTCAATACCCTCCTCTCATACCAAGGGGAGGGTGATCACTTGCTGCGCCGCGTTTGGCCAGTGCTTGTCATAGCTGGCATGCTCTCGACCGGTTGCGGTCTGCTCTCGGACAGAGCCGCCGCCTGCACCGAGAAGCTGGAATCGATGAGCAAGCAGTTCGCCGAGAGCGACCTGCTCGGGCTGACTCCGGCTGGTGCCAAGAACATCGACAAGTACGTGACCACGCCGTGCCAGGACGATGACCAGGTCGGCCGGATCGGCGTGAGCTTCGATTTCACGGGCGACGTACTGTCCTATTACGACAAGGAACTGACTGCCCGAGGCTGGGAACCACGCGGTGGCGGCCCGAGGTTCGAACCTGGCGAAGTGCTCGACGTTGGCCGCCCGCAACAGTGCTTTGAGGACACTCGGCAACCTGGTGTGGTGCTGAACGTGTTCGTCGGCGTACCGAAGAACTTCCTTGAATTCCAGTTGAATGACGCGGGGATGGCATGTGCGGAACTACTGAAGTAGCTGATCGAACCCGGCCTTGATCTGCTTGACGCTCATGCCGCTCTCCCGCTGGTAGACGAACTGCGCAGCGGCCAGCGGAGCCAGTAACGCGTCCGCGCGGAAGTGCGCGTCGATGCCTGGCTCGGCCTCGGCGACGAGCATGGCCAAATGGTTGTGGTGCAGCCGGTAAGCGCCGGTGGTGTATCGAACCAGCGGCGTCTCGGTCTCCGCGACCATCAGCAGTTTTCCTTCGTGCTCAAGGCGATCCACGAACGCGTGCAAGAACGCCCTGATCCGTTCCCTCGCGGAGGCACCTGGCCCCAGGGGCGGTGGGCCACTCATGAAAGCCGCTTGGAACTTCTTCTCGTTCTCTTCGAGCAACGCGTGTGCCAGTGCGCCGCGATCCGGGTAGCGGCGGTACACCGTGCCCACGCCAACTCCAGCCGCGGCGGCGACCTCGTCCAACGCCAGGCTTTCGACTCCGCGCGTGGCCACGAGCTGTGCCGCGGCCCGGAGGATCTTCTGCCGGTTGCGGGCGGCGTCGGCTCGCTCCTTCGGCTCAGACCCGGGCATCGGCAGCACGCCGGAAGCCTAACGTGCATGGCCCGCGCCAGTGGCGATCGCCGAGCCTCCGTCATCCCCGCTAGACAAACGGAAAAAATTCCAGTTAACTAAGTGGAAGAAATTCCACTTACATGGAGGGTGGCATGACGGTTCAACGGTTCGGTATCGACTCTGCTCAGGGCTGGGTCCAGCGGCTTGACCAGCAGATCTTTCTGGCAGACGTGCTCAATCAGGACAGTGGCGTGCAGATGAGCGTCGGTTTCGGTCGGTACGCCAAAGGGGAGAGCAACCCGTGGAAGGTGAGCTACGACGAGGTCCTGATCGTCACCAAGGGCAGCTTCACAGTGAACGGCCCGGACGGTGACGTGACGGCGGGTGTCGGCGAGGTGATCTACCTGTGTGCTGGGACTGACCTCGTCTACTCAGCTCCAGAAGACACCGAAATGGTCTACGTGACCTATCCGCATTGGCTTGCGGCGACTCAGGAATCCGCCGAGGCGGACCGGCTCAAGGAGTGGCATCCCGCCTAACAAGCGACTCGTACTGCAGGGAAAGCCCCTGCAGGAACGAATCAAGCGCTAGTTCGAACGAGCCTTGGTCAATCTCGTCGGCATGCTCGGCCAACCGATGCGCCTGGCTCAAGTTGGGGTAGCGGTCGTTGTAGACGCGAGCATCGTCCTCGAACCCGCGTGAGAACGAACCGATTGCCGCGCCAAGGACCAAGTACTTGGTCGAAGCACCGATCATGGTCGCCAGTTTCGGCGGCCAACCAGCCCGGACCAGCCCGCCATGCACGGCGTCTGCCACCCGCAGTGCCGAATCACGGCGAGCTGGTCCGCCTGCCAAGAACGGCACGATGTTCGGATGTGCGGCCAATGCCGCCCGGTATGACCTTGCCCACGTGCGAATGCCGGTCTGCCAGTCGGCCTTCGAGAAATCGCTGACGTCGACGCTGGCCATCATCTCGTCGCAGACGTCGTCGAGCAGCGCGTCCTTTGTCGGGAAATGGCTGTACAACGAGGGTGCTTGGACTCCGAGGTCGCTTGCCAGCTTGCGCATGGACAGCCCTGGCAGGCCGTCGCGGTCGATGATCTCCAGCGCGGCCGCCCTGATTCGATCCCGGCTCAGGATCGGCGTGCTCGGGCGTGGCATCGGTGTCCTTTCGGAGTTATGCTCCAACTATACCTAACGCTGTACGGTTTTCCGATGACCCGCTTGCGGGGTCGAGCATTGATGCGGAGGCGCGAAGATATGGCGGCACTGGACGGACGCGTAGCCCTGGTCACCGGGGCGGCTCGCGGCATCGGCGCGGCAGTCGCCGGTCGGCTCGCGGCGGACGGAGCTGCCGTGGCTGTCCTCGACCTCGACGAGGCGGCGGGTAAGGCGACCGTCGACGCGATCGAGGCCGCGGGCGGCCGGGCGATCGCCATCGGCGCGGACGTCACGAACGCCGAGCAGATCACCGCGGCGGCCGACCGGACCGCCGAGGAGTTCGGCTCGCTCGACATCCTGGTCAACAATGCCGGTGTCACCAGGGACAACCTGTTGTTCAAGCTGAGCGAGCAGGACTGGGACACGGTGATCGGCGTCCACCTCAAGGGCGCGTTCCTGGCGAGCAAGGCGGCGCAGAAACACATGGTCGCCAAGAAGTACGGCAAGATCGTCAGCTTGTCCAGTGTGTCCGCGCTCGGCACCCGCGGCCAGGCCAACTACTCGACGGCCAAGATGGGCCTGCAGGGATTCACCCGCACGCTCGCGATCGAGCTGGGCCCGTTCGGTATCAACGTCAACGCGGTCGCCCCCGGCTTCATCGTGACCGAGATGACCGGCATTCTGGCCGAACGCCTCGGCACCACACCGGACGAGCTCGCCGCGAAGTACGCCGACGTCACCCCGGTGCGCCGGGTCGGGCAGCCCACCGATGTCGCCGCGACCATCGCATTCCTCGTCAGCGACGAGTCTTCTTTCATCACCGGCCAGACCATCTATGTCGACGGCGGTCGTCGGCTCTAGGAGCAATCATGGTGGACTTCTCCCTCACCGAGGAGCAGCGCGAGGTCCGCGACTGGGTTCGGACGTTCGTGCGCAAGGAGATCATGCCCCTCGAACCCGAGGTGCTGCGCCGTGAACGCGCCGGCAAGCCAGGGCTCGAGCAGTCCGAGTTGCGTGAACTCCAGTTGAAGGCCAAGGAATCCGGCTTCTGGGGCGTCCTCACGCCTGAGGAGTACGGCGGGATGAACCTTGGCGCGGTCATGGCCGCGTTGCTGGAAGCCGAGCTCGGCCGGTCGTTCATCCAGTTCCGGTTCGGCGGCTCGGCGGACAACATTCTGTTCTACGGCAACGATGAGCAGAAGGAGACGTACCTCAAGCCGACGATCGCCGGCGACCGCAAGTCGTGCTTCGCGATCACCGAGCCAGGGGCGGGTTCCGACGCACGCGCGATCCGCGCCACCGCCCGCAGGGACGGTGACGACTGGATCATCAACGGCGAGAAGACGTTCATCACCGGCGGCAACGAAGCCGACTTCACCATGGTCTTCGCCATCACGGACAAGGAAAAAGGTGGTGTCACCTGCTTCCTCGTCGACCGGGAGATGGGCTGGAAGTCGCAGCCGATCGACACCATGGGCGAATGGGGCCCGGCCGCGCTGACGTTCGACAACGTCCGTGTCCCGCACCGCAACATCCTCGGCGAGGAAGGCCGCGGCTTCGAGCTGGCCATGCGCTGGATCGGCCAAGGCCGGTACCTGTTGCCAGCAAGGGCGATCGGCGCCTGCGAGCGTCTCCTTGAGATGGGCATCGAGTACGCCCGCACCCGCGAGACCTTCGGCCTGCCGATCGCCGAGCGTCAAGCGATCCAGTGGATGATCGCGGACTCCGCGGTGGAGATCGAAGCCCTGCGCTGGCTGGTGCTGCACGCGGCCTGGCAGGTCGACCAGAAGCTCGACTCCCGCCAGGCGCAGTCGATGGCCAAGCTTTACGGTGGCGTCAAAGCGAACGAGATCGTCGACCGGGTCCTGCAGATCCACGGCGGCATGGGCTACACGCGTGAACTCCCCGTCGAGCGTTGGTATCGCGAGCTCCGTCTACTGAGGATCTACGAGGGAACCGACGAGATCCAGCGCCGGACGATCGCCCGCAACCTCCTCAAAGGACACGCCTCGGTCAGTGGTGTCCTCGGCTAGATAAGGCAGCACATTGCGCATGGCCCGCGCGATGTACTCCTCCTTCTCGCCGACCGGAGCAACGTAGTGCACGGCTGCCTCAGCGGCCTTGAGGCTGACCAGCCGTGCGATGACCCACGTGGCCAGATAGTGCGAAGCGAGGCAACCGCCCGCGGTTGCCACGTTTCCCTTGGCGTAGAACGGTTGGTTCAACACCTCGACCCCGGCCGCGATGACCCACGGCTTGGTCGTGAGATCAGTGCACGCGGGAACGTCTTGCAGCAAGCCAAGTTTGGCGACGAGCAACGTTCCCGAGCACTGCGCGGCAAGCAGTTGCCGGGAAGGATCGAGGCCCCGCAACACATCCATGATCGCCGGATTCTCGACGACTTCACGCGTCTTGGCGCCGCTGCCCACGATGACGGCATCCGCCTGGCAAGCTTCTTCCAACGTGGCCGTCGACTCGATCACCACGCCGTTCATCGAACGAACCGTGGGCGTCGGACTGGCGATGGACACGCGCCAGCCAGGCCGCTTGACCCGGTTGAGGATGCCAAGGGCAATCAGCGAATCGAGCTCGTTGTACGCCTCGAAAGTCAGGATCGCGATGTGCATATCCGCAGCGTAGGGGCGTTGAGCATGACAGTCTAAAAATTGTCATGGATACAATCGGCCCATGCGGATCCCGAGGTACAAGCGTGTGGTCGACACACTCGCGGCATCGTTGGCACGTCAGCACATCGCAGTGTCCACAGCGGAGCCGTTCGCCACGACTCCGCACGTGCCGCAAGCCCTACGGCTGGCCCTCGGGTCGATCCCGCTGCCTGAGCTTCGACGGACGTTGACTGACGTTATGCGGGTTGCGGAGGTGGATGGTCTGTCGTGAGTGGTTAGTAGGGTTAGAACACGCATAACCACTCACGACCTAGTTCTTGAGCAGCAGGCGAACCGTGAGCTCCAGCCGGGTTGCGACGTCTGTGGCCGATGCCCGCCTGGTCACCCAGGCGACCAAATTGGACAGCCAGACGTCACCGACGACCCTGGCGATCGCCTTGTCCTCGTCGGTGGGTTCGCCTTCGTGCATCGCTCGGGTGAACATCCGCTCCATCAGCTTGCCGACGTGGTCGACTTCGGCGGCCGCTGAGGTGTCCGCGAACATGAAGGCCCGGGTCATCGCCTCGGTCAGGTGGGGCTCGCGCTGCATCGCGCGGGTCACCCGGCCGAGGACGAAAAGGACTCGGTCGTACTGGGTTTCGCCAGGGACCGTTCCCTTCTCGATGCGTTCCTGGTTACGTTCGAACTCACGCGCCAGGCCAGACACGAGTAGGTGGATTTTCGAAGGGAAGTAGCGGTACAGCGTGCCGAGGGCGACCTCAGCGCGTTCCGCGACGGCACGCATCTGGACCGCGTCGTACCCGCCCTTGGTGGCGAGCGCGATGGTCGCGTCCAGGATGCGCTTGCGCCGGTCGCGCTGCGCTGCTGAGCCGAGCTCGTCATCGCCGAGGGCGCTGATGGCACCGGAAGGCGTGGCTGTCATCGATGGGTCCCCTTGCTGAAACCTGTTCCACTTCGGGTAGCAGTGTACCTCGCGCGAGATGATCGTACTGACTCGCAGGGTTGAGTTCAGAACTGAAACACGTTCTATAATGACGGAGTGTCTATCACCGACGAGCAGCGGGCCATCGGCGAGTCGATCACCGCATGGGCCGCCGGTGCTGGCATCGTGCCGACCGTCAGGCGGGCGGAGGGTGCCAGGCACTGGCGCGAGCACTGGGCGGATCTCGCCCATTTCGGGCTGTTCGAGATGGTCGACGGCACGGTCTCGGACGTGGCGGTAGCACTTGAACACGCCGCGAAGGCGTTGGTACCAGGCCCGATCCTGCCGACGGTACTCGCCGGATTGTTACTCGCCCGTACGCCGGAGTCCCCGGCTGCCAAGGAACTCCTGCCGGGACTGATCGAGGGCGGCATACCGGTCGCGCTAGGCCTCGGTGGGCCCATCATCGGTCACGCACCGTATTTGCTGACCCGGTTGGACGGTGCCTGGGCGCTGGCCGAAGCCGAGCTCACAGAGCGGGACGCCCTTGACTCCTCCAGGCCCCTGGCTGAGCTTGGCACTCTCGAAAACGTCCACATCCTGGACGTTGAGGGGGTCGAGGACCTGGCGGTCACGCTGGCCGCGGCGGAGGCTGTCGGCGTTGCGGGCTGGTGTCTGCACACGGCCGTCGAGTACGCGAAAGTCCGTGAACAGTTCGGCAAGCCGATCGGGTCGTTCCAGGCCGTGAAACACCTGTGTGCGGGCATGTTGTGCCGGGTCGAAGAGGCGCGGGCGGCGTGGGATGCCGCACGGGCAGCCGATGAAGCAGCAGTTGAACACCCCTTGGCTGCGGCGGTCGCGGGTGCGGTCGCACTGGAAGCCGCCGTGGAAACAGCCAAGGACTGCGTCCAAGTTCTTGGCGGCATCGGGTTTACCTGGGAACACGACGCCCACCTCTACCTGCGCCGGGCCTTGGCCCTGCGGGCTTTGTTCGGTGGCACGGCCTACTGGCGCAAGCGGGTCGCCGAGCTCGCTCGAAGCGGTGCGAGGCGCCAGGTTCGTGCCGTGTCCGAACCGGACGATCAGACCAAGCGATTGGTCGACGAGGTCGCCCGGCTGCCACAGGCGCAGCAACGGGCCAAACTGGCCGAAACCGGCCTGCTGGTCCCGGAATGGCCAAAGCCCTACGGCCTCGACGCTGATGCCGAGCAGCAGCTGATGATCGCGGACGAACTGCGTCGCAGGAGTGTGCCCCGGCCTGACCTGGTGATCGGCGCGTGGGCGGCACCGACGATCCTCCAGCACGGCACCGCCGAGCAGCGGGAACGCTTTGTCTGGCCGACACTGCGCGGCGACATCTTCTGGTGCCAGCTGTTCTCCGAACCTGAAGCAGGTTCGGATTTGGCGTCGCTGCGGACCCGTGCGGTGAAAGAGGAAGGCGGCTACCGGCTGCACGGCCAGAAGGTGTGGACCTCGCGGGCGACCGAGGCGGACTGGGCCATCTGCCTCGCCCGTACCGACTCGGATGTACCCAAACACAAGGGCATTACGTATTTCCTTGTCGATATGCGGTCCGAAGGCCTGACGATCCGGCCGTTGCGGGAGATCACCGGCGACGCCATGTTCAACGAGGTCTTCCTTGACGGCGTGTTCGTGCCCGACGACTGCGTGGTCGGCCAACCAGGCGACGGGTGGAAGCTGACCAGGACGACTTTGGCCAACGAGCGAGTCGCGATGGGCGGAGCATCGTCTTTCGGCGCCGAAGTCGAGCACTTGTTGTCGAAAGCCGCCGACGCCGATCCGGAGAAGCTCGGTGCTTTGGTCGCCGGTGGCCTGGTGGTTTCGTTGATGGACCAGTTCGGGATCGACCCGAGCATCCGCAAGCTGGTTGGTGTCCGGCATCGGCAGGACGTGGCCGAGGCCGTGCTCGATCTGCACGGCGCCGAAGGCGCGTTGGCCGACGTCGCGGGCGATGCCATCCATACCTTCCTCAAGACCCGGTGCCTGAGCATCGCCGGTGGCACCACACAGATCCTGTCGACCCTTGCCGCGGAACGAGTTCTTGGCCTGCCAAGGACCTAGGAGGTGTTGTGGACTTCACGTTCGACGACACACAACGGGAAATCGCCGACCTGACCGCGGCCGTCCTGCGCCGCGACCCTGACCAGGCCTGGAAAGCACTGGGGCAAGCGGGCCTGCTGACCCTGTCCATCCCCGAACGCCTTGGCGGCGACGGGCTTGGCGTGATCGAGACGTGCGTCGTCCTCAAGGAAGTCGGCAGGGCCGGGGTGGTCACACCGGCCATGGCGACGCTGGCACTTGGCGTACTGCCGATCGTCCACATGGGAACGATCGAGCAGCAGGACCGCCTGCTCACTGAGCCAGGAGTGATCACGGCAGCGCTCGACGGTCAGGCGGAGTGCCGGGAAGGCCACCTTGACGGCATCAAGACACACGTTGCGTATGCGGAAGACGCGCGCTGGATCCTGGTAGCCGCTGGCGACGATGTGTACGTCGTCGATCCAGCGGAAACCGTGATGACCAGGACGTATTCGTCCAGTGGAAGTCCCGAGTACACGGTGAAGCTCGATGGGACGAAGGGGGAGCGGCTGGGTGAAGCCGCAACCCTCCAAGCGTTTGCTTGCGCTGGCGCGGCCGCGATCGGGGACGGGCTGCTGGCTGGCGCGCTGGAACTGACGTCGGAGCACATCAGGACACGGGAACAGTTCGGCAAGCCGTTGGCGACATTTCAAGCTGTCGCGCAACAGATCGCGGACGTCTACGTGGCCGCCAGGACGCTGCACCTCGCGGCCTGGTCGGCGATCTGGCGGCTGCACACCGACCTCGATCCGGGCAAAGCGGTCGACGTCGCGGCCTACTGGCTGGCCGAGGAACTGCCGAAGGCCATGCACGCATGTCACCACCTGCACGGCGGAATCGGCGTCGACATCACGTATCCGATGCACCGCTACTACTCGCTTGGCAAGGACATCGTCCGGTTCGTCGGCGGGGCCGAGCAAAGGCTTGATCAGTTGGGGGCGCGGTGTTCGTAGATCTGACCGAAGAACAGCACGCGCTACGCCAGAAGCTGCGCGTGTACTTCGAAAACCTGCTGACGCCCGAGCAAAGGTCGGCGATGCTGACCGACCGGCACGGCTTGGTCTACCGGGATCTGGTGCGGCGGATGGGATCCGACGGCTGGTTCCGGGACACGACCGAGGTCGAACGGCAGATCTTCATCAACGAGGCCTCCCGCGCCGACATCCCGTTGCCGTACGTGACACTGCAAACCGTTGGCCCCACCTTGAAAGCCTTCGGTTCGCAGGCTCAAAAGGACTATTTCCTGCCGAAAATCGAATCAGGGGAAGTACATTTCGCGATCGGGTACACCGAACCGGAGTCTGGGACGGACCTCGCGTCGCTGCGGACCACTGCTGTCCGGGATGGCGACGACTATGTGGTCAACGGCCAGAAGATCTTCACAACGGGTGCACACGACGCCGACTACATCTGGCTTGCCTGCCGGACCGATCCGCAAGCGCCACAGCACAAGGGAATCTCGATCCTGATCCTGGACACGAAGTCCCCTGGCTACTCCTGGACACCGATCATCACCTGTGACGGCGCCCATCACGTGAACGCCACCTACTACAGCGATGTCCGTGTCCCCGCGGACATGCTGGTCGGTGTGGAGAACGGTGGCTGGCGGCTGATCACGACCCAGCTCAACCACGAACGGATCATGCTCGGCCCGGCCGGTCGCTTGGCCGGGCTCTATGACCGCGTGCACGGCTGGGCCGCGAAACGGGGCCTCCTCGGCAAGTCCGATGTCCGCAGGGCACTCGCCGAGACCATGGCGGCGATCGAGGTCAACGAGTTGCTCAACGGCCAGGTCGCGTCGTCCGAATTGGACGTGGCGGACGCCTCAGCGACCAAGATCTTCTCCTCCGATCGCACACAGCGAATCGGGCGCCTGATGGAGGAGATCGTCGGACGGCACGGCGATCCGGCCGATCCCGAGACCGCCGAGTTGGTGCGCTGGCTTGACGTGCAGGCGAAACGCAATCTGGTCCTGACGTTCGGTGGTGGCGTGAACGAGATCCAACGCGAACTCATCGCTTCTGCCGGACTCAAACTGCCGAGGGTGCCCAGATGACTGATATTGAGCTTGAGGCGGAACGGCTAAAAGCTCTTGGTGAGAGCAAACCGAGGCTGGCCAGGGATCCCGTCAACGAGCCGATGATCAACAACTGGGTCGAGGCACTTGGCGACCGCAACCCGGCGTACCCGAAGTTCGCGCCACCCGCGATGGTTCAGGTCTGGACGATGTACGGACTGAACGGTGTCCGCGACTCGGACGACCCGCTCGGCGCGATGTCCACAGTGCTCGACGAAGCCGGATACACCTCAGTCGTGGCAACCAATTGCGAGCAGACTTATCACCGCTATCTCCGGCCGGGAGAACAGCTCGCGGTGACTACCAGGCTGTCCGATGTGGTCGGTCCGAAGCGGACAGCCCTTGGCGAAGGCTGGTTCGTGACCACGCTCAGCACCTGGTACGTGGACGACGAACCAGTCGCCGAAATGATGTTCCGGGTGCTGAAATTCAAGCCACCCCAGCAACCCACTGGTTCGGTGATCCGGCCGTTGGTAAACCAGGACACGGAATTCTTCTGGGAAGGTACGAGCAAACGGGAACTGCGGATCCAACGCTGCCCGGACTGTCAGCACCTCCGGCACCCACCCGGGCCGTTCTGCCCGCGGTGCGGCAGCGGGACACCGGAGTACGTGCTCGCGTCCGGCCGCGGGTCGATCTTCAGCTACGTGGTGCACCACCACCCGCCGGTGCCGGGCAAGCAGTTGCCGATCGTGATCGCTCTGGTCGAACTCGAGGAAGGCGTACGAATGCTGGGCGAGCTGCTCGATGTCCCGCCCGACGAGGTCCAAATAGGCCAACCGGTGGTAGTCGACTGGTCGCGTGTGGACGGTGACCTCACCATCCCGGTGTGGCGGGCAGAGCGATGACTGAACTGCCGGAACTGAGGATCGACACGACCACGACGTTCGTGGTGAGTACCGCGTTGGCCACGCGGGACTTCCAGGATGTGCACCACGACAAGGAAGCGGCCATCGCGCGTGGCTCCAAGGACATCTTCCTCAACATCCTCACCACGACAGGTCTGGTCCAGCGGTTCGTCACGGACTGGACCGGGCCGGATGTCCTTGTCCGCAACATCTCCATCCGGCTCGGTGTGCCGTGCTACGCGGGCGACACGCTCGTCTTTTCAGGCACGGCGAAGCCGGACGGCAAAGACACTGTGGTCGAAGTGGTGGGCAAATGCTCGCTCGGTGACCACGTAACAGGAACCGTACGGGTGTCGTCACCATGAGCACACTGTCTTCACAGGCCGCGATCGTCGGGATCGGGGCGACCGAGTTCTCCAAGAAGTCCGGCCGCACCGAGCTGAAGCTCGCGGTCGAGGCGGTCAAGGCCGCACTCGCCGACGCCGACCTCACACCTTCCGATGTGGACGGTCTGGTCACGTTCACGATGGACAGCAACTCGGAGATCGCGGTCGCCAGGGAACTAGGCATTCCGCAGCTGAGCTTCTTCAGCCGGATCAACTTCGGCGGTGGTGCGGCCTGCGCGACCATCCAGCAGGCAGCGATGGCTGTCGCGACTGGAGTCGCTGGAGTCGTTGTCTGCTACCGCGCATTCAACGAACGCTCGGGATACCGCTTCGGTCGTGTGTCCACAGCGGCCGCGACCGCTCCGACCTCGAACGGGATCGACGCGTCCTGGTCGTATCCCATGGGTCTTGGCACACCAGCCGCGGACGTTGCCATGTTCGCACGGCGTTACCAGCATGTTTACGGCGCGACCTCGGAGGACTTCGGCCGGGTGGCGGTTGCTGACCGCAAGCACGCTGCCGTCAACCCGAACGCTTGGTTCTACGGAAAACCGATCACCCTGGAAGATCATCAAGCGTCGCGCTGGGTGTGCGAACCACTGCATTTGCTGGATTGTTGCCAGGAAAGCGATGGCGGTGTCGCGTTGGTCGTGACAAGTGTCGAGCGCGCCCGTGACCTGCCACATCGACCCGCGGTGATCGCCGCGGCCGCGCAGGGTAGCGGTTCGGATCAGTTCGTGATGACGTCGTACTACCGGGACGATCTGCTCGGGCTGCCGGAGATGCGGGTTGTCGGTGACCAGCTGTGGGCGCAGTCGGGACTACGGCCGGACGACATCAAAGTCGCCGTTTTGTATGACCACTTCACCCCGTTTGTCCTTGTTCAGCTGGAGGAACTGGGTTTCTGCGGTCCCGGCGAGGCACGCGAGTTCATTGCCGGCGGTGTCATCGAAATGGGCGGCAGACTGCCGATCAACACGCATGGTGGCCAACTCGGCGAGGCATACATACACGGCATGAACGGAATTGCCGAGGCCGTCCGGCAAATTCGTGGCACATCCTGCAACCAGGTCGGCGGACCGGTTCTCGTCACGGCCGGAACCGGAGTTCCCACCAGTGGACTCATAGTCAGCGATGGGCGGATCGACTAGTCTGTCGCGGTGCGTCGGGTCGCCATTCTCCTGTTCTTCGCCTTAGTCTTGTTCGGCGTGGCTGCTTTCCCAGCCATCGCGCCAATAGCCAGGACGACAGATGAGCGGGTAGTGGAAGACACACACGAGGTAGCACTGGTCGCCGCGGTCGCGTTGGTCGGACAGTCAGCGGACGGGATCAAGGCGTTTCCGCACAACGGTGCGATCGAACAGATGGTCACAGTGGCAGTGCGGGAACCGACTTCGACAACGGCGAGGTTGAGCGGCTGGGGCCGCGGCAACGACGGCTGGCGCAGGGAGATCGGCCCGTTCGAGGCGTTCGTTGGCGCCGAAGGTATCGGCGAAGCAAAGGAAGGGCTTTCCCGCACGCCGGTCGGTGTGTACGCGCTGACCGAGGCCTTCGGCATCGAGCCGAACAACGGCACCCGGTTGCCGTACTTCAAGGTGGACGAGCAGGACTGGTGGGTCAGCGACGTCAATTCACCGGAGTACAACAAGCGTTTCCGTTGCCCGCCGGGCAAATGCCCGTTCAACGAGCGCGCGGGTGAGCGTCTGATCAGCGCCGGTGCGGTCTACAACCACGCTGTCGTGATCGACTACAACCGTAACCCTGTCACAGCAGGTGCTGGATCCGCCTTCTTTTTGCACGTCAGCGACGGAAAACCGACCGCGGGGTGCGTGTCCGTGGCTCAGGACGACCTCAACGCCGTGATGCGCTGGTTGGACCCGGCAAGGAAACCGGCGATCAGCATAGGGTGAGCACGGTGTCGGTGAGCACCGGCCGGTCGTCAACCGAACACGTCACGAGCAAGCGCTTGTCCTCCTGCCAGACGTGGCTGCGCAGTGTCTCACCCGGATAGACGACACCCGCGAACCGCGTGCCGAATCCGGACACCTGGCTGACATCGCCGCCGAGCACGCCGTCGATCACGGCCTTGCACACGACGCCGTACGTGCACAGTCCGTGCAGGATTGGCTTGGGGAAACCCGCGGCGGCCGCGAATGCCGGATCGGAGTGCAGAGGATTGCGGTCACCGCACAAGCGATAGAGCAACGCCTGCTGCGGGAGTGTCGGCGTCTCCAGGACAAAATCCGGCGCCCGGTCAGGCATGTCCACTGAGGTCGACGGGCCACGCTCGCCACCAAACCCGCCTTCGCCTCGGGCAAAGATGCTGGATCTTGTGGTGTACAACGGTTCGCCAGCCGAGTCGACGGCCGTTGCCTCCTGCACGACCACCGCGGCTTTGCCTTTGTCGAACACATCGGTGATCCGGGTGTTGATGGTCGCGGTCACTTCAGTCGGCAGTGGCCGGTGCACAGTGATCTCTTGCGTCCCGTGCAACACCTTCGCCAAGTCGATCTCGACTCCCGGCCAGGACACCGCGGGTGGCTTGGTCTGCTTGAAGTTCGGAGCGACAACACCGAAAGTTGGCAGGACTTGGAGATGTGACTCGGTCGCATACCGGAGTTCCACTTCGGACATGGGGTCCGCGCCCGCGCCCAACGCCAAGTGGTACAGCAGCACATCGGACGGCGTCCACGAGAACGTGGTCTCACCGAGCGACGCACCCACGGCGACCGACGGGTCGATAGGCATGGAACTCCTCAGGTGTACGTGATCTTGACTGTATCGGTGACCGGCAGCGACTGGCAGGCCAGTACGATCCCGTCGTCCAGGTCTTCCTGGTCGAGGATCTCGTTCTGCAGCATCTTCACCTCGCCCTGCTCGATCCGGCAGGCGCAAGCACTGCACGCCCCTTCCCGGCACGAGTAAGGCGCCTGGATTCCCTTTTCCAGCAACAGATCGAGCAGCTTCTTGTTGCGCGGCCACTGGAACGTGTGCTGCTCGCCGTCCAGATCCACCTCGACCGTGGCCTCGTCACCGTCGACCGCTTCTTCGACGGTCTCCTCGAACGGGTTGCCGGACAGGGAGATGAACCGTTCGACGTGGATCCGGTCACGTGGCACGCCCATTGACTTGAGGGCTTGCGTGACAACGTCCATGAACGGCGTCGGTCCACACAGGAACGACTGGAACCCGGTGAACGGTTTCAACGCGGTGAGATGCCGTGGCGTCGGCAGCCCTTGCAACGATTCCAGCCAGTGAATCACCGTGAACCGGTCTGGGTATCTGTCGGCGAGCTCACGCAGTGTCGAAGCGAAGATCACCGATTCCTGATCCCGGTTGGCGTACAGCAGAACGATTCTGCCGGTGCCGTTGGTCAATGCGGACTTGATGATGGAGATCACCGGCGTGATCCCGCTGCCTGCCGCGAACAACAACAGGTTGTCGTCAAGCGAGCTCGGCGAGAAGATCCCAGCGGGCGGCAGAATGTCAAGAACCGTTCCCGCACGGACGTTGTCGCACACCCATGCCGACCCGTAGCCGTCCGGAATCCGCTTGACCGTCACTTGTGGACGATCGTCAAGGTGTGGGGAACTGGACAGGGAGTAGCATCTGGCCACCGGTCCACAGCGGAGGGTCAGGAACTGGCCTGGACGGTAGTCCATCTCGGTGTCGAACACGATCGACACCGCGTCGGCCGTTTCCTTGATCACCTCGGCGACCGTGACCTGCTGGTACTCAACCATCCGGCACCTCGAGCAGGCCTTCGGCGACCAGCGACTCGATGCTGGCCCGCAGCTTGGAACACGTGTCCTGCAAGGCGGATGGTTTGTTCTGGGAGGCGTACTCGGGGCAACTCTCGGTCGAGGTCTGCCACTGGATGCTCATCTGGTGCTGGCTACTCTTCTTCACCAGCACGCATGTCCCGCACGCGGTGCACTCCACCGGCCGCAGTCCGTCGACGAGGAAGCCTCGCCGGTCGACCGCGGTCTGCGAGGAGACATCAGCCGCAGGAGCCTTGGCCCACATCACACACCGGCTTCCTTGCGGCGCGCCAGGTTCTCCGCGACCTCGCGCTCCCACGCCTCGTTCGCCTTCGTCGTGTCCACTTCGAACTCGAACCGCCTGGTCATGTCGTCGGAGACTTCCTCGACGTCCACATAGAACTGCTCGTACCAGCGGCGCAGCTGGTAGACCGGGCCGTCCTCCTCGCACAGCAACGGGTTGTCGATCCGGGTCTTGTTCTTCCAGATCTCCACGTCCTGCAGGAAGCCGACCTTGAAGCTCTTCGCGAACTTGCCGGCGACCTTGTCGGCCATCTCGTCGTCCAGGCCGGGCAGCTTCTTCACGATCAGCCCGTACTGCAACATGAACGAGTTGTGCGTGATCGGGTAGTGGCAGTTGATCAGGACCGTCTCGACTTCGATGCCCTTGTAGTTGTTCCACAAGTAGTTGATCATGTACGCCGGGCCGTAGTACGACGCCTCCGAGCGCAGCAGATTGTCCTCACCGGCGTAGTTTCCGGTGTTCGTGCCGCCGGTCGCGGTCACGTCCGGCCTGCCACGCGAGTTGAGGTACTGGGTGGCGATGTGGCCTTCGAAGATGTTCTTGAAATAGGTCGGGAAGGCGAAGTGGATGTAGTAGAAGTGAGCCATGTCGACCATGTTGTCGATGATCTCGCGGCAGTGGGAGCCCTCGATCCGGATCGTGTCCCAGGTCCAGTTGCTCCAGCCCTCTTCGTACGCGCCCGCGACCCTCGGGATCGCCACATGCTCCGGCGGCGGGTTGCCCTGCGGATCGTGCCAGATCAGCAGCTGCCCGTTCTGCTCCAACGTGGTCCATGCCCGGGTCCTTGCCCGCAGCGGAACCCGCTTGGCGTAAGGGATCTCGACACACTTGCCGCCGCCCGACCAGCGCCAGTCGTGGAACGGGCACGCGATCGCGTCGCCTTTGATGCTGCCTTGGCTCAGATCGCCGCCCATGTGCCTGCAGTACGCGTCGAGCACGTTGAGCTTGCCGTCCTGGCTTTGGAAGACCACGAGTTTCGTGCCGAAGGCCTCGATCGCGTGCGGCTTGCCGTCCTTGAAGTTCTTGGCAAGACCGATGCAGTGCCAGCCTCGGGCGAACCTGGTCGGCGGTGTGCCGACGTCGATGGTCCGGATCTCGTCGCGAGTCACTGCTTGCTCCCCTTCGCTAGCGCGGCCATATTGAGCGCGGCCAAGTAGCCAAACGTCATCGCGGGACCAATTGTCGCACCCGGGCCCGCGTACGTGCGACCCATCACGGCCGCGCTGGCGTTCCCGGCCGCGTACAGGCCTTCGATGATCGAACCGTCTTCCCTGAGCACCCGTGCGGCCGAGTCTGTCCGTAGCCCGCCCTTGGTTCCCAGGTCTCCCGGCACGATCCGGACCGCGTAGAACGGCGCGACCTCCAGCGGTGCGAGGCAAGGGTTGGGGCGGTTGCGTGGATCTCCGTAGTACTTGTCGTACGCGGACTCGCCGCGTCGGAACTCTTCGTCCTTTCCGGACTTCGCGAACCCGTTGAACTGCTTGACGGTTTCGGCAAGGCCTTCGGGCGACACGTCGATCTGCTCGGCCAACTCCTGCAATGTCGACGCTTTCACGACCGCGCCTGCCTTGTACCAGCGGCCAGGGAACGGCTGTCCCGGATAGAGCCCGGCGAACACGTACCTGTTGCGATAGCGCTGGTCCGCGATCAGCCAGGTCGGGAAGTTCTTGGCCGGGCCGTCGCCTTCCCCGTACATCGCGTGCACTGCGTCCACGTAAGGCGCTGCTTCGTTGACAAAGCGCTTGCCTTCGGCGTTGACCATGATGCAGCCGGGCAAAGTTCTTTCGGCCAAACAGAAGTACGGCCCACCGCTGAGCACAATGGATGGACCCCACCAGGCGTCGTCCATCAGATCAACGGCCGCGCCGAGCCTCAGTCCGGCTTCGATGCCGTCACCGGTGTTCTCGTGCGCACCAACCGTCCACTGTGTCCCGATTGGCTCACGTTGATACTTCTTGCGTAGCTCCTCGCTGCGCTCGAAGCCACCGGAAGCCAGTAGCACGCCGTAGCGCGCGAAGACAACGGATTCCTTGCCGTCCTTGGTAACCCGCACGCCGGTCACCCGGTCGCCCTGGGTCTCCAGGTCCATCAATGCTGTTTCCAGCCAGACCGGAACACCGGCCTTGGCGAGACCTGCCCGAATACCACCAGCAAGCGCTTGGCCCATTGCCAGTTGTCTGCGTTTACGGACCCTGGCGAGGAAGCCGCGTGCGCCGACACGGAGTGCGCGCAGCATGCCGCGCGGGTGCCTGCGGACCAGGTTGAGCCAGCGGTAGTCGGCCTGGGTGACCGCCACATCCATCGGCGACGCCAGATAAGGCCTGGTGAGCGTCTCCAAATGGGAGCCGATCAAGCTGGCTGGCATCGGCTTTGGCTCGATCGAGCGGCCACCGGGCATACCGCCGGGCGCCTCCGGGTAGTAGTCGGAGTAGCCCTTCACCCACGCGAACTTCAGCGGGGTGTTGGCCAGCACGAAGTCGAGCATCTCCGGACCGTGGTCCAGTACGGTCTTCTTCAACTCGGCCGGGACGACGTCGCCGACAATGTGGTTGAGGTAGGCGCTGGCGGCCTCGGGTGTGTCGGGCACGCCCGAACGCAGGATCACCTGGTTGTTGGGCACCCACACGCCCCCGCCGGAGCGGGCTGTCGAGCCGCCGTACGTCGGCGCCTTCTCCAGCACCACGGCGCTCAGCCCGTTGCGGGCCGCGGCGAGCGCGGCGGTCATCCCGGCGGCTCCGCTGCCTACGACAACGAGGTCGAACTCGGCTGGGTCCGTCATCAGCACCTCCGTGGCCAATACTAGAACAGGTTATAGTCTTGGTCGCCGCAAGCGCTATGGTGTCTCTAGATTTGGGCCTACGAGCTGCAAGCGAAGCACGGTTGGACAGGCGGGCTGACAGTGCAGAAACGTGTTTCACATGACTGGGACGACAGTGCCGATGTCGTCATCGTCGGCTTCGGCGCCGCAGGCGCCTGCGCGGCCATCGAAGCGGCCGGTGCAGGGGCCGATGTGCTGATTCTGGATCGGTTCTCCGGCGGTGGTGCGACCGCGATGTCCGGCGGGGTGGTCTATGCGGGCGGCGGCACGCCGTACCAGGCCGCAGCGGGCATTACGGACACTCCGGACGCGATGCTCCGGTACCTCAAGCTGGAAGTCGGGGACGTGGTGTCCGAGGAGACGCTGCGCAAGTTCGTCGACTCCAGCGTGGACATGATCGCCTGGCTGGAAAAGCAGGGCGTGCCGTTCGATGCCAGCTTGTGTCCGTACAAGACGTCTTATCCGAGCAACAAGCACTATCTCTATTACTCGGGCAGCGAGTCCGCGGGCGGGTTCCGCGATGCCGCGCCTCCTGCCGCCCGTGGGCATCGGACCAAGGGCAAGGGGACTTCGGGGAAGGTGTTCTTCGCTCGTCTCGCCGAGGCCGCGCGGGCGGGTGCGCGGGTCCGGACGCAAACCTTTGCGCAGCACCTGATCAGCTCGAACGGTCGAGTCGTCGGCGTCTCGTGCACGGAGCTCAGCGGTTGGGCGGCACGTAGGCATCGGGTGTACGCGAAGTACGCGGCCAAGCCTGGGCTGTACGTTCCGTTCCTGCGCAAGACGTTGAACCGGCGGGTCCGAAAACTGGAACAGCGTTATGGCCGGACGCTTCGGGTAGAGGCTCGTCGGGGTGTGGTGCTGGCGGCGGGCGGGTTCGTGGCGAACCGGGAGATGATGCGTGAGCACGCCCCGGACTACCGCAAGGGCCTCGCCTTGGGCACTGCGGCCGACGACGGAACCGGGATTGTGATGGGTGCTGACGCGGGTGGCGCCACGGCGTACCTGGATCGGGTGTCCGCGTGGCGATTCATCAGCCCGCCGAGCGCATTCCTTGGCAGCCTGGCTGTTTCTTCCGCGGGGGAGCGGATCGGCGACGAGTCCCGGTATGGCGCGGCCTTGGGGCATGACATGCTCACGAAGCACGGCGCTCGCGGATGGTTGTTCGTGGACAGCGCGCTTGTTGCTGAGGTGCGTAAACAGCTGCGTTCGCAGACCGTGTGGTTCCACCGGCTGCAAACCCGGTTCCTGCTTGGCCGTGAACGGGTCAGTGGGTCCACAGTGGAGGAGGTGGCCCGTAAGGCGGGGATCGACCCGGACGGTCTGGCTGCGACAGTCGAGGCGCACAACATCGCTGCGGCATCAGGAAAGCCAGACCCGGCAGGCAAACCGGCTGAGTTCTTACGGGTGCTTGACGCGCCGCCGTACTCGCTTGTGGACATTTCGATCAAGCCGAGCCTGGGATATCCGTGCCCGATGCTCACGCTCGGCGGGCTCGTGGTCGACGAGCAGACCGGCGCGGTCCGCCGGGACGACGGCACCCTGGTCGAAGGCTTGTACGCGGCTGGGCGGACTGCCGTCGGGATCTGCTCGAACTCTTACGTCAGCGGGTTGTCGCTGGCCGATTGCGTGTTCTCCGGTCGGAGAGCGGGCTTCTCATCAGCGCGAGTGTGAGGAGGACAAGTGCTCACGGCTGACCAACGCACCGAAGCGGCGGACCGGCTGTACGCGGCCGAACGCGACCGGTCGCCGATCGCACCGCTGATCCTGGACTATCCTGGGATCGACGCGGTGGATTCCTACGAGATCCAGCTGCACAACATCCGGCGGCGAGCCCGTCCGGTGCTCGGCCACAAAGTAGGCCTGTCATCCGAGGCGATGCAGCAGATGATGGGCGTGAACGAACCGGACTACGGCCACCTGCTCGACGACATGGCCCTGTCCGAGGACGTTCTGGTCGACACCGCGAAGTACTGCTATCCGCGCGTGGAGGTCGAGGTCGGTTTCGTCCTCGGCGCCGACCTGCCCGGCGAGGGGTGCACGGAGGACGATGTCCTTGCCGCGACGTCCTTTTTGGCGCCCGCGATCGAGTTGATCGACAGCCGGATCGTGGACTGGAACATCAAGCTGCCGGACACCATCGCCGACAATGCCTCGTCGGCCGGGTTCGTGCTGGGTGCCGCTCGGGTTCGGCCGTCTGATGTGGACATCCGTGCGATCGACGCCGTGTTGTGGCGCAACGGGTCCGAAGTGGCCAAAGGCAGATCCGATGCGGTGCTTGGCAATCCGGTGACCGCGGTGGCGTGGCTGGCCGGAAAGGTCGCGAGTTTCGGGGTCCGGTTGAAAGCCGGGCACATCGTGCTGCCCGGATCGTGCACGCGGGCTATCGACGCGCGGCCGGGTGACACGTTCCGGGCTGAGTTCTCGGGTCTAGGTGATGTCTCGTTGACCTTCGGGGGTGGCTGATGGGTGTTCCGGCGGCGATCGTCGGTTCCGGCAACATCGGGACCGACCTGTTGTACAAACTCCAGCGCAGTGCGGTGATCGATCCGGTGTGGATGGTCGGCATCGACCCATCAAGCGAAGGTCTTCGTCGCGCGGCTTCGATGGGTCTGGAGACCACATCGGACGGTGTGGACGTGTTGCTGTCGTCGGCGAATCCGCCGCAGCTGGTGTTCGAGGCGACTTCGGCTTACGTCCATCGGGCGAACGCACCACGGTACGCTTCGGCCGGGATACGGGCGATCGACCTGACTCCAGCCGCGATCGGGCCTTACGTCGTGCCGCCGGTGAACCTTGATGAGCACCTGGGTGCGTCGAACGTCAACCTGATCACCTGTGGCGGCCAGGCCACGATTCCCATTGTCGCAGCGGTTTCCCGAGTTGTTCCGGTTCCGTATGCCGAGATCGTGGCGTCAGTAGCTTCGGTGTCCGCGGGCCCAGGGACACGGGCGAACATCGACGAGTTCACCCGGACCACAAGCCGTGGTATCGAAGTCATGGGCGGCGCCGAACGTGGCAAGGCAATCATCGTGTTGAACCCCGCCGACCCGCCGATGATCATGCGTGACACCATCATCTGCGCGATCCCGTCGAACGCGGATCACACTGCGATCGCGGATTCGGTGACTCGGATGGTTTCTGAAGTCGCCTCGTACGTACCCGGTTATCGGCTGTTGAACGAGCCGCAGTTCGACCCGCCCGAAGGATCAGCGCCAGCACGGGTGACGGTCTTCATCGAAGTCGAAGGGGCAGGGGACTTCCTGCCGCCGTATGCGGGAAACCTGGACATCATGACCGCTGCCGCCGTTCGGGTCGGCGAAAGGATTGCCCATGCTCAGGATCACGGACACGTCGCTGCGGGACGGCTCGCACCATAAGCGCCACCAGTTCACATCGGACGAAGTACGCTCCATTGTGGCCGCACTTGACGCGGCAGGAGTACCCGTCATCGAAGTGACACACGGCGACGGCCTCGGCGGATCGTCCTTTACCTACGGCTTCAGCAAAACCCCCGAACAAGAGCTGATCTCCGTGGCAGTCGCGACGGCTGAACGGGCAAAGATCGCGTTCCTGATGCTGCCAGGTGTCGGAGTGAAAGACGACATCCTGATAGCGCAGGACAACGGTGCCTCGATCTGCCGAATAGCCACTCACTGCACGGAAGCGGACATCGCGGTGCAGCACTTCGGCCTGGCACGGGAACGTGGCTTGGAAACGGTCGGCTTCCTGATGATGGCCCACTCCCAGCCGCCAGAGGTGATCGCCAAGCAAGGCCGGATCATGGCTGACGCAGGCTGCCAGTGCGTCTACGTCGTGGACTCGGCGGGTGCGTTGGTGCTCGAAGAAGTTAGCGACCGGGTCTCAGCCCTGATCGCCGAACTCAGGTCAGACGCCACGGTCGGATTCCACGGCCACGAAAACCTGGGGCTGTCGGTCGCGAACTCCATCGCCGCGATCCGTGCCGGCGCACAGCAGATCGACGGCAGCGCCCGCAGATTCGGCGCGGGCGCGGGCAACACGGCGACCGAGGCGCTTGTCGGCGTCTGCGACAAACTTGGGATCGAGACGGGCATCGACTTCTTCAAGATCGTCGACGCGGCCGAAGACGTGGTCCTGCCCGCGATGCCAGAGGAATGCAAGCTGGACCGAATGGCCCTGCTGATGGGTTACGCGGGCGTCTATTCGAGTTTCCTCAAACACGCGTACCGGCAAGCCGAGCGGTATGGGGTTTCAGGCGCGGAAATCCTTGTCCAGGCAGGGAAGCGGAAGCTCGTAGGTGGCCAGGAAGACCAATTGGCCGACATCGCGATCAACCTCGCGGCTAAAGTGGCTGGGTGAGCTCGTACAGACCCTTGCCGGAAGAAGTAGTGGCTCTGCTGGAAACCGTGGATGCGCCGCCCCGCCTGGCGGCGCATTTGCGTCTGGTGCACGATGTCGCGGTTGAGCTTGTCGAGTGGTTCGAGCAACGTGGAGTTGTGGTCGATCGGGAAGCTGTCCTGTTCGGCGCGGCGACCCATGACATCGGCAAGGTTCTGCATCCTGCCGAACTCTCCGGCCCAGGTTCACAGCACGAACCTGCTGGCTATGAACTTCTGGTGGAACACGGTTTTCCTGAGCGGCTCGCGCGGTTCGCCAGAACACACGCCTCGTGGACCGAGCAAGGCATCGAGTTCGAGGATCTCGTGGTCAGCCTTGCGGACAAGGTTTGGAAGGCCAAGCGTGTGCAAGATCTGGAGAACCTCATTGTCGAGCGGCTTCCAGGGGAGGCCTGGGAAGCGTTCATGGCCCTTGACGATGTGCTCGACCGGATAGCGGCGACCGCTGATACCAGGCTCGCCTTTCAGGCGGCCCACCCCTCGTGAGTGGTTATTCGTGTTCTAACACGAATAACCACTCACGAGGGTTTCAGTCGGCCGCTGGGGTGTTCTTGTCGGCCCGTTTGACCGACTCCAGCAGGAGCTGGGAAACGTCCTTCACCGCAACACCTTCGCCCTTGCCTTCGCTCTGCCGCGCGGTCAACCCGTCGTTGATCATCACGCGGCAGAACGGGCAGCCAGTCACCACGGTGTCCGTGCCGGTCGTCAGCGCCTCGTCGACACGTTCCTCGTTGACACGCTTGCCAATGCGCTCCTCCATCCACATGCGAGCGCCACCCGCGCCGCAGCACAGCGAACGGTCGGCGTGCCGCGGCATTTCGGTGAGCGACGCGCCAGCGGCGCCGATGAGTTCACGCGGCGGCGTGTAAACCTTGTTGTGCCGCCCCAAGTAACACGGGTCGTGGTACGTCACGCCAGGGCCAACCGGGTCAGCAGGCGCCACCGGAGTGAGCTTTCCCGCCTGCACCAGGCGGTTCAGCAACTGCGTGTGGTGCACGACCTCGTAATGCCCTTCCAGCTGCGGGTATTCGCGGCCGAGCGTGTTCATGCAGTGCGGGCAGGTCGTCACGATCTTGCGCTGCAACGGCTCGCGGCCTTCGAAGACGGCGTTCAGCATCTCCACCGTCTGCTGGGCCATCATCTGGAACAGGAACTCGTTGCCCGAGCGCCGCGCCGGGTCACCGGTGCAGCTTTCCTCCTTGCCCAGCACGACGTACTTCACGCCAGCAAGGTGCAGCAACTCCGCGGTCGCCCGGACGGTACGGCGGGCGTTGTCGTCGAACGCGCCCGCGCAGCCGATCCAGTACACATACTCCACATCGGACGCCAGCTCGCCGTCGAACACCGGCACCTCGAAGTCGAGGCCCTTGGCCCAGTCCATCCGCTCGTTGTTGTTCTGGCCCCAAGGGTTGCCCTTGGTCTCCAGGTTGCGAAACAGCGTGCCAAGCTCGGTCGGGAACTCGGACTCGATCATCACCTGGTAGCGGCGCATGTCGACGATGTGGTCGACGTGCTCGATGTCCACTGGGCACTGTTCAACGCACGCGCCGCAGGTCGTGCACGACCACAGCACGTCCGGGTCGATCACGCCACCGGCCTCGAGAGTGCCGACCAACGGCCGTCCGCCCTGGTCACCGGGCACGCGCGGGAAACCGGCCTCGGGCACGTGGTGCGGGTCGTGCTCGACCACGTCCACCGCGTCCGTCGGCTCTTTGCCGCCGATCAGGTATGGCGCCTTCGCGAACATGTGGTCGCGCAGGTCCATGATCACCAGCTTGGGGGACAACGGCTTGCCGGTGTTCCACGCGGGGCACTGGGACTGGCAGCGGCCACACTCGGTGCACGTCGCGAAGTCCAGCATGCCCTTCCAGGTGAAGTCCTCGATCTTGCCCCGGCCGAACACGTCGTCCTCGCCAGGATCCTCGAAGTCGATCGGCTTGCCGTGCGACTGCATCGGCAGCAACGGGCCAAGACCGTCCGGCAGCCGCTTGGCGGTGACGTTGATCGGCGCGAGGAAGATGTGCAGGTGCTTGGAGTGCAGCACGATGATCAGGAAGCTCAGCATCACGCCGATGTGCAGCAGCAGGCCGATCGTCTCGATGATCTCGTTCGCGCTGTGCCCAGCCGGTTCGAGCAGATTGCCGACGCCGATCGAGACGAACGCGCCGCTGTCGTACGGCAGGTTGCCAGCCGCCGCGGACGCGCCACGGAACAGGAACATCGTCCAGACGACGTTGAAGATCATGAAGAGAATCAGCCACGCGCCACCGGTGTGTGAGCCGTAGAAGCGCGACTTGCGCTGTTTGCGCTCCGGCGACTGCCTGATGCGCAGCACGCCGAAGACCACAAGCGACACCGCGACCATCACCGCGATGAAGTCCTGCAGGAAACCGAGGACGGACCAGTGGCCGATGAAGGGGATGACGAACTTCTCGTCGAACAGCGCGCCGTACGCCTCCAGGTACACCGACGCCAGGATCACGAAACCCCAGAACGTGAACAGATGCGCCATACCGGGCACGGACCACTTCAGCAGCTTGCGCTGGCCGAACACCTCGGCAAGATGCGCGGCCACGCGTTTGCCCAGGTTGTCGGATCGCGCATGGTCGGGTTCACCCGAGCGGATCAGCTTGTTCAACCACAGGATTCGCTGCGCGGCGAAGCCAAGCCCGACAACGGTCATCAACAGACCAAGAACAAGACGAACGATCAGCACGTAGCAACCTCGTCAGTGTGAGCTTGTGTAATAACGGCACGCCTTGCACGCGTACCGCATCTTCGCAATCCGCCACCGCTGCCCGTCACCCGGACAAACCCCGAGGCGATCGTAAGGCCGTAGTGGTAGATGCGCTTCATAACGCTCGGTGGCGCGCCCGAGATACGCCCTCCTGACAACAAGCCCACGCCGGGCCGCGCTGCGTGACCGCGCCGAATCCCGGCAGAACACGTGCAGCAGGCCGAGCCCTGGCAGTCCGCCAAGGTCGCTGACCTGCTCGACCACGCCGTAGCCGGGATGCTCGCGTTCGCTCGTGAGCAAAACCGGCAGATCGCAGTAGGCACACCGGGAGCCACACGCAAGGCACTGTGCCAAGCCATGTCGCATCCGTGAGCCTCCCTGTGACCGGCGCCACTATCTTCGGAGACTACTCAAGATTCTTTACTCGCCGGTACCACCCGAATGGGTTAGCGTCGCGAAGGGTCTAGTTAGGGCAGCCTGCCCTTCTTTCTCTTGGGGCAGCTCAGAACGCGGCCTCGGCCACCGCGCGATCGATGAGGTGCTGGGGCAGTCCGGCCTGCTCGCCGTTCCAGCGCACCCACTCGGGGAACAGCGGCTTGACCGCCGCCGTGAAGTCCGGCCGGAAGTCGTCGATCAACTCTTGGTAATACGCCACTCGGCGTGGTGACACCGAATGCACGGCATCGGGCAAGATGCCCTCCAGCCATTCCGCGGCGAGCCCGACGACCACTTCCCGCACAGGCTCGGCGCCGTGGCGTTCGGCGTACCACCGGATGAATTCCTTGGCCAACGCTTCATACCCGTCGCTCTCGTAGAGTCCGATGCTCGGCGGGTCGGGCAGGCCCCGTTCCTCCCTGGCGGTCAGCACGTCCTGGATTCGTCGCAGGCCCCGGAACCAGTTGTCTGTTTGGGCGCGGGTTTCGTCGCCGATCGGACCTATTTCACCCGCGTCCACGTGCATCAGCGGCAGTAGGTCGGTGGGCGAATCGACGAGACGAGGCTGGGCATCGGTCGCGGTCTCGCCGACCCGCGCTCGCCACGAGTCGGCTGCTTGGTTGACGTCTTCGAACACTCCAGGCTCTGCGAACCGGATCTCGGCGCTCATGTCGATGTCGAAGAGGAAAACCGACGGCGCGGAACCGTCCGGGTACCTGAAGTCCGCGATCAAGGCGACCCGGGAGCGGTAGATGTCCCGCATCCGCCATACGTCACCGTTGGCCTCGATGGCTGGCGTCAACCGGAGCCAGGATGGGCCGCCTTCCGGCAGTTGGCTGACCTTCCGCATGGCCTTGGTCAGCAGCTTGCTTGGCACGATCGCGGCAAGGCCGTAGAGCAGCCGTGATGCCCCTTCCGACGCTTCAGCCTCAACCGCGGCGGCGTCGATGAGTTCGCTGAGCCAGTTCTCGAACTTCAGACCACTTTGTCCATCGTGGATCACCGTGTGCAAAGCGGCGCCAGTGAGTTCGGCGGTGGCCTGTTCGAGCTCAAGAGGATTCTGAGCGGTCAAGAGCGTGTGAGCCTGGTCGAGGACAGTCCTGGTGGCCTCGTCAAACCATTCGCCGCGGACCACCGGCAGTTTTCGGCTGCCGGTCGAAAAGTTCGGCTGAGGGGCACTTGGTGCGGCGAAGTGACGGACCGCCTTCGGCAGGGTCGGCCCCTTCTGCTGCTTGTTCTTTTTTCCCTTGCGACCACGCGAAACTGGCGACACTTGGTCGATGATAGATCAGCGGTCGCGTACCTCGCCGGAGGCTGGCCCGAGGTCTTAGCCTGAATCCACCGATAGACCTTGTGTTGATCTTCCGGGGTGTTCTGGTCATGTGTGGATCTTGGGTTTTGGTGGTGGGCATGGTGAAACGGCTGGCTTGTCCAGCGTGTCCACGGGAGGTCTCCGGTCGGGCCCTGGCGGGCGGGTGGTGAAGAAAAGGTCAGGCGGCGGGTGGGCTGGCGGCGGTGTGCAGGGTGGTGAAAGCCTCGGCCCAGGGCCAGTGCTCGGGTAGGTGCAGGACCGGGCGGCCTTGAGGGCGGGCAAGGCGGGCTGGGACGCAGACGAGGTGTTTGCGCAGTGTCGCGCCGCGGGCTTTGGCGTGGAAGGTGCTGGTGAGGCTGCCTGCGGCGCGCAGCAGGTTGTGGGCGAGGGCGGTGCAGACGACCCACGCGGCGTTGGCGTCGAACTGCCCCGATGGCAGATGCGCCAGCGGGCCGTCGATGAGGTCGGCGAAGGTCGTTTCGACGATCGCGTGCTGCCGGTGGGCGAGATCAGCGTCTACTGTGGATAGTTCGGTGTTGGTGAAGAACGCGTGGTAACGCCAGATCGGGAACAGGGCGTTCTCGGAGTTCTTGTCCTTCACCCGGCGTACCACCAGCCGGGCGGTGATGACGTGGCGGGTTCCGGCGAAGGCGGTATAGCCGGTCTCGGCGACCTCGGCGTCAGAGATCAGCTCGCCGGTATCGGGATCTTCCACCGAACCCGGGTAGCGCACCGCGACCCACGCGTCCTCGGCGATCGCCGTGATGGCGGCCTGGATTGACGGGTTGGTCGCCACGGTGATCGAGAACATCGCCCCGGCGCGGCGTGCGGCACTGACCACTGTGCCGGCGTAGTAGGCGGAATCGCCGCGGACCAGGATCCGTCCCGCGCGTGCCCCGGCGGCTTTCGCAGTGTTCAGGGCTTGGGTCAGTAACCTCGCCGCGCCCCGCGCGGAACCGGCGTTGCCTGCCCGCAGACGGATCGCGGCGACGAGGGGTGCGGCCAGCCGGGTGGAGATCGTGACCACCAGCGGCGAGAGCCCTCGCAGCAACAATTGGTAGCCACCGACTTTGGCCGGCCCGAACCGCGCACCTCGTTTCTGGGTGCCGTACACGCGGCGCAGCAGCGAGTCGATGTCCACAAAGGTCATCTGATCCGCCCCGGCCAGCACCGGGGTCTTCGCCGCCAGCGACACCAGCATCGCGCGCAGCACCGCGGCCAGTTGCAGCGCATGGCCGTGGGTGAACGAGCGCAGAAACGATCCCAGCGTCGAGGGCGCGTACACCCCGGTGAACAGACGTTTCATCCCGCCGTGGCGGATCACGTCCAGGTCATCGATACAGTCCGCGCCCGCGAGCATCCCCGCGACGATCGAGGCGACCTTGCCTGCCGGGCTGGCCCCAGTCGACGGGATCGGAGCGTTCGTGATCTCTACCTTCTGCGCTACCAGTTCCGACATGCCCGCCCGCTCGGCCAGCGCCATCACCGGCACGATCCCGGCGCAGGACACGAGATTCTCCTCATCGAACCGCACCGCCGCCCGCGACCACCTGTGCGATAATTTCACTGAAAGTGCCTTCCATCCCCGGGTGATAATCGAGCCTCAGTAACTCGTATTATCGCAGGTCAGAAGGCACTTTCACTTGTAACACGCCGCCCCGAACACCCACTCATCAGTGGATTCAGGCTTAGAGGGCATCTGATCTTGGTTGGGGCGATATGTCTGTGTCGGGTGACGGCTGATACCTTGATCAACTTGTGGGGTCCCGGCGTGCGTACCGCAGCGACTTGTCCGATGCTCGCTGGGCGTTGATCGAGCCAACGCTGACGGCGTGGCGTGCTGCCCGGCGTGGGCCGGGAACCGTGATGCGCGTGCATGACTTGCGGGAGATCGTGAACGCGATCCTGTACGTGTGCCGGACCGGGATCGCCTGGGAGTATCTGCCGCACGACTTCCCGCCCTGCAAGACGGTTTATGACTACTACGCCAAGTGGGAAGCCGATGGCACAACGGAAACGCTGCATGACCTGTTGCGTGACCAAGTCCGCGTCGCGAAAGGCCGCGCTGCTGCCCCGACGGCGGCGATCATCGACTCGCAGAGCGTGAAAACCTCCTGCAATGTCAGCGAATCCAGTCAGGGTATCGACGCGGGCAAGAAGATCAAGGGCCGCAAACGGCACATCGCCACCGATGTGCTCGGCCTGCTGCTGGCGGTAATCGTGACCGCGGCGTCGGTGCAGGATTCCGCTGGCGGGCAACAGGTTCTCGATCATCTCGCCGCTGCGCATCCGACCGTGTCGGCGGCATGGGTGGACGGTGGCTACAACAACACAGTCATCCGTCATGGAGCCCAGCGGGGTATCCGGGTTGAGGTCGTCAAACGCCCTTCTGCCAAGGGATTCCACGTGTTGCCCCGGCGGTGGGTAGTGGAGCGCAGTCTGGGCTGGCTGATGCAACACCGCCGACTCGCGCGCGACTACGAAGCCCTGCCCCAGCGGTCGCGCACGATGGTCCACTGGGCGATGACTAACCCTGAGTATTCATGGCGATCTTGATTCGGGCGCCGTGTCGGAACAGGGAAAAGTGCTCCTGAGCTGGGAAGATGAGGTTGCTAATGCCTGTTCTTACCCATGAAGCTCTGGAGCACTTTCGACGTGGATGTTACTGGGTGGTCGCGGGATCTGGCGGTAGAAGTCGGTGGGCGTGGCGTGGTCAGTCATGCCGGGACCGCGGCGGTGCGGTTGCTGGCCGACCGCACCGGGTTGACGGAAGGCTTGTCGCGGGCGATGGCGCGGCGTGGGTTCATGCCGGTGCATGACCGTGGCCGGGTGTTCGCCGACACCGCGGTGTTGATCGCTGACGGCGGGCGGGTCCTGTCGGATCTGGCTGTCCTGCGCGATCAGGCCGAACTGTTCGGGCCGGTCGCCTCAGATCCGACGTTGTGGCGCACGTTGGACGCGGTCGGTCAGGTGCAGCGCAACAAGATCGCCCGTGTGCGTGCCCGGATCCGCGAGCATGTGTGGTCGTTGATCGAGCGACGGCACGGCCGGATTCCGCCGTCGCGGGTGGCCGACCGTGATCTGGGCACGACCGTGGTGGTCCGGTTGGATGGTTCGCTGGTGATCGCGCACTCGGACAAACAACTCGCCGCGGGAACCTACAAGGGCAGCTTCGGTCATCATCCGCTGCTGGCCATGTGTGACAACACCGGCGAATCGCTGGCCCTGTTGCTGCGCACAGGAAGCGCCGGATCCAACACGACAGCTGATCACCTCGAGGTCCTCGACGCCGCGATCGCCCAGATCCCGGCGAAACATCGAAGGAACCTTCTAGTCACCGTGGACGGCGCGGGCGCCTCCCACGGTCTCATCAAGTACATCACCGCGCTGAACGCCAAGCCAGGCAGGCAGGCGCACTACAGCGTCGGCTGGGAACTCGGTGCGCGGGAACGAGCCGCGATCGGCCGTGTCCCCGCGAAGGCATGGCAGGCAGTGCTCGATCACCACGGCGATCCTCGGCCGCTGGACAAAGCCGGCGTGGTGGAACTGACCGCGCTACTACGTCACCACCCCGACGGGGACCAACTGGAGAACTGGCCGGCCGATCTGCGGATCATCTGTCGTCGTGAGAAACCCCACCCCGGCGCACAGTTGTCCCTGTTCGAAGAAGCCGACGGCTGGCGCTACCAACTGGTGGCCACCAACACCCCGGGCAGCGGTTCGGGCGCCACCGTCCAGTTCCTGGAAGCCCGTCACCGCCCGCACGCCCGAGTCGAGGACCACGTCCGCTGCGGCAAGCAAACCGGCCTCGGTCACCTGCCCTCCACCAAGATCGAGATCAACCGGGCCTGGTGTCTGGCCGCCACCATCGCCATCGACCTGCTCGCCTGGCTGCGCCTGCTCTGCCTTGAGGGCACCCTCGCCAAAGCCGAACCCAAAACCCTGCGCTACCGGCTACTGCACACCGCCGCCCGCATCGTCCGCGGCCAACGCAAACGCAAGATCAAAATCCCGGAAACCTGGCCCTGGGCCGACCCTCTCGCCGCCTGCCTCCGGGCAGCGCTGGCCCTGCCACCACCAACTCGATGACCCCTGTCCCTGCCCCTCGACCTGAAAGGCCCGCCCCCCAACCCGGCGCCCAGCCAACACCGGCGGCCGGGCTCGAACCCTGACCATCACCACACAGCAACCAACTCAAGATCAACATCCGAACCGGCACAGGCGGACACGTCACCCACGTGAATGATCAAGGCTAACATAATGAGCCGCACCCTGACCGGGGAATCCACCCAAACCTGGCGAAACGATCCACCCAAAGCAGACATTCTTGCCTAACTAAGATCAGATGCCCTCTTAGGACCGAGCCGTCACCGTGGCTCCTGGGGCGGTCGCCAGCCAGGCGGAGCTGTTGGTGTGCTCAGTTGCCGCCCGGCAACCTGGGCTCAATCAGCGGCGCGACTTGGGCCGCGACCTGACACGCCTTCGTCGCGTCATTTCCGGCGGCTACTGCTGCGTCAACTCGTGACGTATCGGAGATTGCCATAGTAACGGTACATGACGGTCCGTACATAAACTGAACCGCTTGATGGCTACCTATCGCAGGAATTGATTTGACTTCGCCGGTCGCCTGAATGTCTTTGACGCCAAGCTTGTCAAAGACATCGACTTGGATCGTATATTGGCCAGAAGCCACCCATCGACAACCTCTGGTGTCGGCGTCCAGTCCATCTCTCCGCGTTCCCGCTGCCGCTCCGAATGTTGAAATATCCGCCGAAGTCAGAAGCGTGCAGGGGTCGATATTGCTGGTCGGGCTATTGTCATGACCGGGAACTGGTGCCTTGCTCGTGCTGCCCGGCGTACCGCCTTGACCAGGGATTGTCGGCCGACCAGTCGGTGCTGGCGTGCTAGCAGGCGTAGGCGAACCGTCGGTTTGAGTCGCACACGCGATCAAGCTTGAGGTCAGAGCGGCGAGGATGGTGACGGCCATGATCGAACTCTTCAATGGGGGCTCCATCGGTTCGCAGTTCCTCCTGGAGTCAACATTAGACTTCCATATTACCGAGAGAGGTACGGTTAGCTTCTTCGGTGGCTTTGTAGTTCGCCATCGCTGTGCGGATACCCTGTTCCGCCTTATCGAGGGACTCGACAAACTTCGCAAGTTGTGTCAAGAAGCCCTGGTCGTCGATCGCCACCTGCTGTACGTATGGCTTCATCACCTTCGCGGCATGGCTGGTTCCCAACGGCATCTGTTGCGCCAGTTGCCTGAGATCCAGTACCTGCCCGTTCGCCCAGTCGCGCATCCGCTGGATGGCCTTGATCAAGGCTTCGCCGCCAGCTTCGTTGACCTCGAAGCCGCCGCTCGCGGCCAAGTTGGCAAACGAAGCCACACTCGCACCGAAGGAGTCCCAGCTTGCGTCGGGTTGTGCGGGGGTTCCGCTGCCGTCGTCGACGTACTGCCGTCCCTCCTCGGTTGCTCAGAGTTACGGTAGCAACGGCTTGCTTCCCCGTGTCCGGAATCCGGATATCCCCAGTCCTGTCACGCTTTCGGGGTACGTCAGAGGCGTGCCAACCGGTCCGCGCATCGACAGAAACTGGAACGTGTTCTAGTCTGGGTCGGTAGTGAGAACACGTTCCAGTTCGGGAGTGCTGATGAGCGAGGTCGTCGACGCGGTCCGGGAACTCCTACCGGTCCTGCGGGAACGCGCACAGGAGACCGAGGACCTGCGCAAAGTCCCGGCGGAGTCGATCGAGGCACTCCAGCGAACCGGGTTCTTCCGTATCCTCCAGCCAGCGCGGCACGGTGGCCACGAGGCCGATCCGCTCGACTTCTACCGGTCCGTCCGGCTCATTTCGAGTGCCTGTGGGTCAACGGGTTGGGTGTCGTCTGTGCTCGGCTGTCATCCGTGGCAACTGGGGTTGTTTCCGGCGCAGGCACAACAGGACGTCTGGGGTGAGGATCAGGACACCCGGATTTCTTCTTCCTACGCGCCAATGGGTCGGGCTACGCCGGTTGACGGCGGCTTCCGGTTCTCCGGGCGGTGGAGTTTCTCCTCCGGCTGTGATCACGCGTCCTGGGTTTTCCTTGGCGGGCTTGTCCTCGGCGACGACGGCAATCCGGTGGACTTCCGCACATTCCTGCTGCCGATCTCCGACTACAAGATCGAGGATGTCTGGGACACCGTCGGCCTTCGCGGCACGGGCAGCAACGACATTCTGGTCGACGACGTCTTCGTCCCCGAATACCGGACGTTGAGCTTCATGGACACCGGCAAGTGCGTGTGTCCCGGCCAGGAAGTGAACACGGGCCCGTTGTACAAGCTGCCATTCGCCTCGGTCTTCTCGTACTCGATCGCGGCCCCGGTTGTGGGAATGGCCACCGGCGCCTACGAGTCGCACGTTTCCTATATGCAAGAACGGGTTCGTGCTTCTTACGGCAACAAAGCCGCCGAAGATCCGTATTCGCAGGTTCGGGTGGCCGAAGCGGCAAGTGACATCGATGCCGCGTGGCTCCAGTTGGAACACAACATCGGGACCGCGTACAAGCATGTGGTCGCGGGCGAGAAGGTCCCCTTCGACCTGCGGATGCGGATCAGGCGTGACCAAGTCAAAGCGACCTCGCGGGCAATCGGCGCGGTGGACAGGCTTTTCGAGAACTCCGGTGGGAAAGCGTTGAACGCGGGCACTCCGATTCAACGGTTCTGGCGGGACGCGCACGCCGGACGAGTGCACGCGATCAACGACCCCGAACGCGCGCTTGCCATGTACGGCAAGGCGGAACTGGGTTTGAAGGTGCAGGACGCATGGCTGTGACCACAACATTCGAATCCACGTCACGCACAGCCCAGGCGGGCCCGGACCTGAAGCTGCATTTTCACGAGGCAGGGGAAGGCGAGCCGGTTGTGATGTTGCACGGCGGCGGGCCTGGCGCGTCCGCGTGGAGCAACTTCGGGCGCAATCTTGAGGTTTTCGCCGAACACCACCGGACCTTGCTCGTCGACCAACCAGGTTTCGGGCATTCCGACAAACCGGAGATCACCAGCCAGTTCTTCACATTCAGCGCGGACGCGCTCGTCGGCCTGCTCGATTCCCTTGGCATTGAACGGGTCCACATCGTCGGCAATTCCCTCGGCGGCGGAACCGCCGTCAGGTTCGCATTGCGACACCCCGATCGCGCGGGACGTCTTGTCTTGATGGCGCCAGGTGGCCTCGGGTTGAACGTATTCGCGCCCGACCCGACCGAAGGAATCAAACGGCTGTACGCCTTCGCCGCACCGCCCGGGCCTTCCAAGGAAAAGCTCGGCGACTTCCTCAGGACGCTCGTCTTCGACCAGTCCTTGGTCACCGAAGAGCTGATCGAGGAACGCTTCCGAGTGGCAGCGGACCCGGAGTCGTTGCGAGCCATGGCATCCATGGGCAAATCGTTCACCAGTCCGGAAACCTTCGAAGAAGGCATGCTCTGGCGTGAGGCATACAAGCTACGGCAACGCGTGCTGCTGGTGTGGGGCCGTGAGGACCGGGTCAACCCGCTCGACGGCGCCCTGCTCGCGCTGAAACTCATCCCGCGGGCGCAGTTGCATGTCTTCGGCCGATGTGGACATTGGGCGCAGCTGGAGAAGTTCGCCGAGTTCAACCGGCTTACCCTCGATTTCCTGAGGAGCGCGTGATGGGCATCCGGCAGCTCGGCTACCTGCGGATCGAAGCCACCGATATGGCCAAGTGGCGCGAGTACGGCCTCAAAGTGCTCGGCATGGTCGAAGGAAAAGGCAGCGACCCCAACGCCTTGTACCTGCGGATGGACGACTTCCCTGCGCGCCTGGTGATCTTCCCGGGCGAAGCCGACCGGCTCGCGCAGTCCGGCTGGGAAACCGCGAACGCGGCCGAATTGGACGAAGTCCGCAAGAGTCTCGAAACCGCAGGCGTGCCGTACAAAGAAGCGACACCGGCCGAGTTGGCGGATCGTCGCGTGGTCGAGCTGATCAGGTTCGACGACCCGTCCGGCAACACTCTTGAGGTCTTCCACGGCGCCGCGCTTGAGCATCGGCGCGTCGTGAGCCCGTACGGCCACAAGTTCGTGACTGCCGAACAAGGGCTTGGTCACGTCGTGCTGTCCACACACGACGACGAAGCCGCGTTGACGTTCTACCGCGATGTGCTTGGGTTCAAGCTGCGCGACTCAATGCGCTTGCCACCACAGCTCGTCGGGCGTCCCGCGGATGGTCCGCCCGCGTGGCTGCGATTCTTCGGCTGCAACCCGCGTCACCACAGCCTGGCGTTCCTGCCGATGCCGACACCGAGCGGGATCGTGCACCTGATGGTCGAGGTCGAGAACAGCGACGATGTCGGGCTCACGCTTGACCGCGCGCTACGCCGCAAGGTTCCGATGTCCGCCACACTGGGCAGGCACGTGAACGACCTGATGCTGTCGTTCTACATGAAGACCCCAGGCGGGTTCGACGTCGAATTCGGCTGTGAGGGACGACAGGTCGACGACGACGACTGGATCGCGCGGGAAAGTACAGCGGTCAGCTTGTGGGGACACGACTTCAGCGTTGGCGCGAAGCAGTGACGTCCACGATGACAGCGGATTTCCGCAGGGTGCTTGGGCATTTCTGCACAGGCGTCACGGTGATCACCGGCGAAGGCCCGGTCGGATTCGCCTGCCAGGCCTTTGCCGCGCTGTCACTGGACCCGCCGCTGGTGCTGTTCTGTCCCGGCCGGACTTCCCGTACCTGGCAGGCGATTTCGCAGACCGGAAAGTTCTGCGTGAACGTGCTTGCTGAGGACCAGCAGGACGTCTCGTCGGTGTTCGGCACGGCAGGCGCGGACAAGTTCGCGTGCACGGGATGGACTCCGGCGCCGAGCGGTGCGCCGATCCTTGACGGCGCGCTGACCTGGGTCGACTGTGACGTCGATGAAGTCCGTGACGCGGGCGACCACTATGTCGTGATCGGCCGTGTGCGACAGCTGGGCGCCTGCCGGGACGCCCAGCCGCTGCTGTTCTACCGTGGCCGTTACACCGCGACCGACGCGAAGGCTGAACGCAAGCCGAATGCCATGCTGGACAACCTTTTCACGTGGTCGAAGCACAACGACTGGATCTAGGGCCTGAGTCCGACCGGTGTCCAGAGCGTGTTGCCTGTACACGTGGCCTGAATAACCCAGATGCTGCTGGGGTTGTTGGCAAGGCACTTCCCACTGTGCACGGCCACATAGGCCCGGGGCGCGCCCGCGTGGATGTTCACGCGGAACATCTGATGGAATTTCCGTTCATCGCACTCCTCGGCCCGGATGCCCGCGCCGTCGGCCGTCGACTTGTCCTGGACCTCCATACACCGACCGGTCTTGACGCCGCCGCGGTCGTTGCGGATCTGGTAGATGTCCGGTTCGTGCAACATGTACAAGGCCCAGTGCTGCGTGGCGTTCGCAGCCGTGCCGCATGACTGCACGAACACTTGATGGAACAACCCCTCGCCTGCCTTCGTGGCACACAGGGCGGTACTGCCGCGGTAGGCCAAGCCCGACGGCCATGACGGCGGGTCTGCCTTCGCGGTCGTGGTTAGGCTGAGCAGCAACAATGCCGCCACAGCCAGGATTCTGTGTTTCATCACGCCAGGCTGGCGGACGCCGATCCCGGCGAGGAAGGGTGCCAGCCCCTACAGCGCCCGGGAAATCCTGGTCACGTGCTCGTGCGGCTGGCCGAACAGCTGCGCACTGTTGTGTGCCCGCTTGAAATACCGGTGCGCGTCGTGTTCCCAGGTGATCGCGATCCCGCCGTGCAGCTGGATCATCTCACCGGCCACAAAGGACAGTGTCTCGCCGCAGTACGCCGTCGCGGCGGCCGCGAGGTCGGGATTCTCGACGGCCGCGTACGAGATGGACCGCGCGGTCTCCACTCGGACGTACATATCCGCCATCCGGTGTTTCAGCGCCTGGAAACTCCCGATCGGACGGCCGAATTGCACCCTGGTTTTGGTGTATTCCACGGTCATGTCGAGGCATTGTTGAGCGGCCCCGACTTGTTCGGCGGTCTGTGCGACCAACGCGATGTCACGCAACTGCGGCGCGGGCGGCCCGATTCGCGTTCCGCCCGAAAGACGCACAGTCGCGAGCCGCTTGCTTTCGTCCATCGTGGGCGTATGTACGCGATGCGTGGAATCGCCGAGAAAAAGACCATCTGGAGTTGAGACGATCAGCACATCCGCCGTATCGCCATCCAGGACGTACCGAACCGTTTCAGAAACCGAATCGGCCCACAGGACCGTCGCGATAGTCGTGCCCTCCACAATCTCGGGAAGCAGATCCGCGCGTTCGCTGAGCAGCAGTGCCTGAGCGGCCACTGTGGCCGACAGCATAGGGACAGGTGCCAGCATTCGGCCGGTTTCCTCAAGCACGACATGGGCTTCGAGCAATGTCGCGCCCGCTCCGCCGTACTGCTCGGGCACGGCAAGTCCGGCAACGCCGATCTGTTGGCACAGACCGGACCATGAGGCGTTGCCGCGGCTGAGCATGTGCCGCACGGCGTCTCGTAGATCGTCGTGTTCCGCGCTCAGCATACGCTCATCAAACCAAACAATCGCTTGGTTTGCTACGAACTGACCCCGTGCCACGTCGCTCGGCAGTGGCCACGGTTCGATAAGGTTGACGCAGTCAGGTACACGCACGCGAGGAAGAGTCGTCATCGAAAAGGGGCAGCTGGTCGCCGGTCGCTACCGGCTGCTGGACACCATCGGCAGCGGCGCGATGGGCATCGTCTGGCAGGCGCGCGACGAGCGTCTTGACCGAACGGTTGCTATCAAGCAGCTGTTGATGCGCGCTGGGCTCTCCGAGAGCCAGACCGCCGACGCACGCCGAAGGGCGATGCGTGAAGGCCGGATCGCCGCGAGGTTGCAGCACCGCAACGCCATCGCGTTGTTCGACGTCGCCGAACACGACGGCGACCCTTGCCTGATCATGGAATATCTGCCGTCACTGAGCCTTTCCGGGCTGCTCGCCGAGCGCGGCACGCTCTCGCCGGAGGAGACGGCCCAGATCGGTGTGCAGGTCGCCACCGGGCTGACCGCCGCGCACGCGGCCGGAATCGTGCACAGGGACGTCAAACCGGGCAACATCCTGATCGACGACACCGGCACGGTGAAGATCACCGACTTCGGCATCTCCCGGTCGACCGACGACGGCACGATGACCCAGTCCTCGGTCGGCATGCTCGCCGGGACGCCCGCCTACCTGGCGCCGGAAGTGGCCCGCGGCCAGGACCCGACCAGGGCGTCAGACGTGTTCTCCCTCGGCGCCACCCTGTACCACGCGATCGAAGGCCAGCCGCCGTACGGCTTCAAGGACAACCCGCTGGCCCAGCTGTACGCGGTGGCCATGGGCAAGGTGCCGGAGCCCAAGCAGGCCGGCGCGATGTCCAAGACCCTGATGCAGCTGCTGAGCCTGGACCCGGCCGACCGGCCGACCATGCCGGAGCTCGTCGGCACGCTCGGTGAGATCGCCGGCGGCGCGACGGTTGTCGTGCCGAAGATCGCCCAGCCGCCGAAGCAGCAAGCGCCGCCACCGCCCGCGCAAGCCACGCTCATCGCGCCTGCAGCACCGGTAGCTGTCCAGGCGCCACCGAAGCCACCGCCGCAGCAGCCCGTTACGCCACCGACTCCGCCGCCCCCGCCACCTCCGGCAAAGCAGGGTGGAAACAAGCGCGTCGCCGCGATTATCGGCGCCGTCGTCGTGGCCGCCGTGCTTGGCGGTGTCATCGCGACCGTGCTCAGCGCAGGCGGCTCCGGCGACAACAACGCGAACAGCCCGGCGCCCATCACTCCGCCGCAGCAAACCGTCACTGTGACCACGGGACCGCCGGAGCAGTCGTCGTCGACGCCGACCGCGCCGGTGACCCCGCAGGGTGGTTCCGAGGGCGGGATCGACTGGAGTTCGGCGGGTCAGCTGGTGATCAAGTACTACAACCAGGCTGACGTGAACACTCGATGGAATCTGCTCTCTGCTGAGATGCAGGCGACCTTCGGCACGGTTGACGCCTTCGGTCAGTACTGGTCTCAGTATCCGCAGTTCAGCGCGCGCAACGCGAACGGTGTGCGCAACAACGGCGACGGCTCGGTGACCGTCCCGGTGGACGTGAACTACGGGCAAGGCAACGTCCAACACAAGGAACTGCGTGTGATCAAGACCGGCGGCCAGCTTAAGATTGCTTCGGACGGTAGGTAATTCGATTGAGTCGGCTGACCAATCGCGACGCGATTGGTCAGCCGATCCGTGCTCCGGGACGCAATCAGCCGCGACTTATTGCCTCAAGGTTGAAAAACGTTGCGCTTCCCAGAAGCCCTGGAAGTGCTCTGATGTTTCTGCCGGTACAGTTGTCAAATTCCCAGAAGATGATAGAGGGGATGCCGAAATTTCCGAATGACTGACTTGTGTGAATGTCGTTACATCCTCGCACCGAGGCGGTCGTACGCCGATATGTATGCCCTTGCCAATCAAGGCTTCGGTAAGCGCAGACATGGCTGGTAGGGCAGGGAGGGTCGGGTTCCGGTGTTGAGGCCTGGGCGGTAACTGGTGTGAGAGCAACGACTGCGTATGCGGACAGCAGTGCGAACTTGAACCTCATGTTCCCCCGCTCATTTGTGGTTTATGACTGTCGTGATGGGTGAGTTACTCGCGAAAACTGACTGAATAGTGATCAGTAAAAGGGGTGTTGCCGGAATCTGCGTCTTTGAAGTACCGTCACAACGTTATCCCTCGACTGATCTTGGATTGTTCAGGTTGGCGGTGTCAAGCAACGGGAGTTGTCCGGCATGGGAATATCTGAATGGCGTAATAGTTGGATCAGTGTTGTGGGTCACAAATTGTGAGCGCTGTTGTCCTAGAGTTGTATTGCGACCTGCGATTATCGTTAGCGGGGACAAGGATGTCAGTTCTGAGTGGAGCGACTACCTTGCTACAGGTTGTGAACTTGCGCGATTCGCGGTATGCAGATAGTGATGAACCTCGGCGACAGGGAGACCGGATGACGGCCGGCCGCGACACGTCCGACTACGACATTCCGTTCCAGGACACCGCGGTCATCGCGTGGCTTGAAGCGGCCGGAATCGACGCGACCCTCCCGTCACCTGACCGGGTCTACGACGCCTACCTCGGCGGATCGCACAACACTGCGGTCGATCGCGCCTTCGTCGACAAGGCCGAGCAGATCCTGCCGTCCATCAGGCCGCTCGCCCGCAGCAACCGCTCGTTCCTGCGCCGCGCGGTGACCTACGCCGTCTCGCAGGGGATCACCCAGTTCCTGGACATCGGCTCCGGTGCGCCGACGGTCGGCAACGTGCACGAGATCGCGCTGCGGGCCAACCCGGATGCCCATGTCGTGTACGTCGACTCCAACACCATCGCGGTGCAGAGTTCGGCGATGGTCCTGCAGGAGCACAAGGTCACCGACCGGGTCGCGATGATCCAGGAGGACCTGCGTAACCCGGACGGCATCCTGAACCACCCGCGCACCCTGGAGCTGATCGACTTCAGCAAACCGGTCTGCGTGCTGATGGTTGCGTTGCTGCACTTCGTCGGCGACGAGGACAAACCGGGCGAGCTGATCGCGTATTACCGCTCCAAGCTGGCGCCGGGCAGCATGCTCGCGTTGTCCCACATCTGCAACGACGAGGCCCCGCAGGACCAGAAGGACCAGGTCGACGCGTTCGTCAGGGCGTACGAGAACACCACGACCCGGCTGTACAGCCGTACCAAGGCCGAGATGGAGAAGCTGTTCGAGGGCTGGGACATGGTGGAGCCCGGCGTCGTGCACCCGCCGGACTGGCGTCCCGACAACCCCATCGACAGCGACATGAGCGCTTACTACCTGGGCTGGTGCGGAGTGGGCCGCAAGGCCTAGCGGCCCTGCCAGTTCACCTGCCGTTTCGTGCCGAACGCGGCGACTGCGTTGTGGAAGTCCTCGCTGCCGAAGACCTTGCTGACGAAGTCGTCGCCGTCGGGCAACGCGGCACGACGCAGCCGCGCAATCGCTTGCTTAGTCGCCCACATGCTCAATGGCGCGTTGCGCAGGACGGTCCCGACGACGGCGTTCGCGGTGCGGTCGAGGTCGTCATCGCCGCACAGCTCGTGCACGAACCCGGCGGCCTTAGCGTCGCTACCGGTCACCATCTTGGCTCTGAGCAGCATGTCCATCGCTCGTGACGGCCCGAGGTGGTTCACCAGCAGCGAGTACGAGTTCATGGACAAGCAGTTGCCGAGGGTGCGCGCGATCGGGACGCCGAACCGCGCGGACGTACCCGCGACCCGCAGGTCACAGACGGCCGCGATGGCCAGGCCCGCGCCGACGCAGTAGCCGTGGATGACCGCGATCGTCGGCACGGTTACGTCCTCCAGGCGGTTGAGCACCTCGGCGATACGGCGTTCGTACGCGATTCCGTCCTCGCCGGTCTCGAACTCGCTGAACTGCGTGATGTCCGTGCCGGACACGAACGCCTGACGGCCCGCGCCGCGCAGCACCATCGCGCGGATCTCGTCGTCGTTGTCAGCGCGCTCGCATGCCTCAGCCAGGTAGCTGTACATGTCGAACGTCATCGCGTTGTGCTTGTCCGGACGGTTGAAAATGATCGTGAGGACAGGACCGTCCTGCTCGACAACCACGCTCAAGACTGTCCTCCGACCAGTTCGTCAATTTCCTCATTGGTGTACCCGACCGCGAGCAGCGCTGCACGCGTATCCGCTCCGAGCGCTGGTCCGGCGGCGTTGCGTTGTGTGGGCGTGCGGGACAACCGCATTGGCGAGCCCAGTTGGCGTACGCCATCCGTACTGTCCCAGAGGAAGCCTCGCTTGGTGAGGGCATCGGCCGTGAAAACCTCGCCGTAGTCCGAGATCGGCGCGCACGGTACCTCGGCACGGTTCAGTGCTGCGACCAACTCGGTGACCGTCCGCATCGACGTGACGTCCTCGATGAGGGGGATGAGCTCGGCGACGTTCTCTTTGCGGCGGTAGGCGTCGTTGAACCGTTCGTCGTCCACGAGTGCCTGCAGGCCAAGGACTTCGCACAGGCCAAGCCAGGTTTTCGGGGTGATGGCGCCGACCGTGAGCCACCCGTCCGCGCACCGCACGGCCTGATACGGCGCTTGGCTCTGGTGCGCTGTGCCAAGTGGCCCACCGACTTCGCCGGTCGCGAAGTACTTCCCGGCTTCCCAGACCGCCAGTGACACACCGGATTCGAGCAGGCTCACGTCGATGTACTGGCCTTCACCACTTCGGTCTCGTTCACGCAGTGCCGCGGTGACAGCGAGGGCGACGTACAACCCGCAGACCAGATCGCACACCGGCACGCCGACCTTTGCCGGGCCGCCACCGGCCTCGCCCGTGATGCTCATCAGTCCGCTGCGTGCCTGCGCCATGATGTCCAGGCCCGGTAGCGTCGCAAGTGGACCGTCCTGGCCCCAGCCGGAGGCGGAGGCGTAGATGAGGCGCGGGTTTGTCTGCCGCAGGGTTTCGTAGTCCAGCCGTAGCCCGCGCATCGCGCCTGGCCTGAGGTTTTCGACCAGCACGTCGGCCCGGTCGGCCAGGCGCCGGAAGGCCGCGCGCCCGTCCGGCGATTTCAGGTCAAGTGCCACGGATTTCTTGTTCCGGTTGAGCCGGGCGAACGGTGAACTGGTGCCGTCGACGAACGGCCCGGCTTGCCTGACCGGATCGCCGCCCGTCGGATTCTCGACCTTGAGTACCTCCGCGCCGAGGTCAGCGAGTTGCATGGTGGCGTACGGGCCCGCCATGAACACGCCGACCTCGAGCACTGTGATCCCGTCCAGTGGCATGCCTACAGCCAACCCGGAACCACGAGAACCAGCCACGTGACGATCGGCGCAACGGCGATCATCGAGAATCCCCACGCCATCAGCCGCTTGAACACCAGTTCGCGCTGCTCCGGCGGAGCACTGGCCACAGTGAGCGCGCCGCTGGTGGAGAACGGGCTGGCGTCCACCACCGAAGAGGACAGCGCGAGCGCCGTGATCAGGCCGATCGCGCCGACTTGCCCGGTTTGCAGGAACGGCACCGCCAGCGGGATCAACGCGCCCAGGATTCCCGTGGTCGACGCGAACGCCGACACCGCACCACCGATGAAGCAGATCAGCAACGCGCCCAGCAGCGGCAGCCCGATGTTCGCTACGCCACGACCGAGATAGTCGACCGTGCCGATGTCCTCAAGCAGGCTGACGTACGTCACGATGCCGCAGATCAGCAGGACCGTGGCCCACGCGACCTTGTCGACGGCCTCGCGGGTCGTCGCTGGCGAAACCAACGACAGCACGACCACCACGGTCAGCGCGAGCAGACCTACGTCGAGGTCGAAGAACAGCGCGCCGACCGCGAGGCCGACGATGCCGACCAAGGTGAGGATCCGGTTGTGGTCCAACCGAACTGGCGCCTGAACAGTGCCGGGCCCCGAAGCAGGCTCGAGGTCGTTGGCCTGCTGGCCAACCAGGTGCCGTCCGCCGAAGATCACGAACACCACCACGCTAAGCAGCAGGTTGAAGACGAACGACGCGATGAACAGGGTCATCGGGCTGCCCGGCAGGTTGCTGCGTTCGACCACGCCGTTGGTGATCCCGCCGAAGATGCTCAGCGGCGAGAACCCGCCCGCGCTGGCGCCGTTGATCACCAGCAAGCCCATCAGCACCGGGTGGATCCTGTAGCGGACGGCGAAGCCCATCGCGATCGGCGCGATGATCGCCACCGCCGCGGGCACGACCGCGCCGAACGCGGTCAGCACGGCGGTGATCAGGAACATGATCCACGGGATCGCCACCACCCGGCCGCCAACGACCCGGATGGCGAGGTTGACCAACCAGTCGACGGTCCCGTTCTGTTTGGCGATGGCGAACAAGTACGTGACCCCGACCAGGATCACGAAGAGATTGCTGGGAAAACCGCCGACGATGTCGTCGGTCGATTTGTCCACGACCAGGGTGCCGACCGCGAACGCGGCAACGAACGCCAGCACACCCATATTGATCGATAACGTGGTTCCCAGTACGAACACGGCAACGAGAACCAGGATCGAGATGATTTCCACCGACATAAGCGGCTCCGAGGGATTCCGCAATTCGGAATTGGCTGTTCGTCAATAGAAATTAGACGTATGGTCAGGAAGTCGTCAAGGGTTGACCAGACGGAAGGCAAACAGGCGTATGAGTTTCGCCAGCGGACGTCACTTTCTGCAGATCCCTGGCCCGACCAACGTTCCGGACCAGGTACTGCGTGCCATGTCGGCGCCGACCATCGACCACCGCGGGCCGCAGTTCGCGGCCATGGTGCCGCCGTTGCTCGAAGCGCTGAAGCCGGTGTTCGGCACCACGGGTGACGTGGTTCTGTACCCGTCGTCGGGCACCGGCGCGTGGGAAGCCGCGCTGGTCAACACGTTGAGCCCGGGCGATCGCGTGCTGTGCTTCGAGACTGGTCATTTCGCCACGCTGTGGCAGGCGATGGCCCGTGACTTGGGGCTGGAAGTCGACTTCGTACCAGGGGATTGGCGGCATCCGGTCGATCCAGCCGAGGTTTCCGCGCGCCTCACGCCGGAGACCAAGGCCGTTCTGGTGGTGCACAACGAGACTTCGACCGGTGTGACCAGCGATATCGCCGCCGTCCGGCGGGCGATGGGCGACCATCCGGCCCTGCTGATGGTGGATACCGTGTCCTCGCTGGGATCCATCGACTACCGGCATGACGAGTGGGGTGTGGACGTCACGGTCTCGTGCTCCCAGAAGGGACTCATGCTGCCGCCTGGGCTCGGTCTGACTGCCGTGAGCGCCAAGGCCCTTGCCGCATCTGGTGGTTCGCGTCGGTCGTATTGGGCGTGGCAGCCGATCATCGAGGCCAACAAGCGTGGCGCTTTCCCTTACACGCCACCGACGAACCTGTTGTACGGGCTTCGCGAAGCGTTGCACATGTTGCACTCCGAGGGCCTGCCTGAGGTGTACGCGCGGCACGCTCGTCATGCGGCTGCCACGCGTGCGGCCGTGCAGGGTTGGGGACTTGAGCTGCTGTGCCTCGATCCTTCGGCGTACTCGAACACGTTGACCGCGATCCTGGTGCCTGGCGCCGATCACGTCCGGGAAGTGATCCTCGACCGGTTCGACATGTCGTTGGGCGCCGGGTTGGGAAAGGTGGCTGGTGAGGTGTTCCGGATCGGGCATCTCGGGCACTTCAACGACCTGAGTCTTGCCGGGACGCTTTCCGGTGTCCAAATGGGACTCCAGATCGCCGGTGTTCCGGTCAAGGACGGGGTATCGGCCGCGCTGTCGTTGCTGGCGGAAGCATGAGCGACCTCGCCGAGGCTCTTCGGAAGGCGCTGGAAGGCGAGGTCGCGTTCGACTCGTACACGCGGCATCTGTTCTCCCGTGACGCCAGCATGTACTCGATCATGCCTGAGGGCGTGGTGTTTCCACGGCATGCGGACGACGTGGTCGCGGCGGTGACTATCGCTCGGGAGTTTGGCGTTCCGGTCCTTGCCCGCGGCGGCGGGACGAGCTTGGCCGGTCAGACCGTTGGTTCTGGTGTGGTGCTGGACTTTTCCAGGCACATGAACCGAATCCTGTCCTTGGATCCTTCGACCGGGATCGCGCACGTGCAGCCCGGTGTCGTGCAGGACGACCTGAACCGGGCCGCGGCGCCGCACGGGATGATGTTCGGGCCGGACACGTCGACCAGCAATCGCGCCACCATCGGCGGGATGATGGGCAACAACTCCGCGGGCAGCGGATCCGTCCGGTACGGCATGACCATCGACCACGTCCAGTCCATGGAAGTCGTGCTGTCCGACGCCAGCACGGCCACACTTGCCCCCGGGACGCCGACGAGGTTCGACTCCGCGCTGGCCGATCTTGTGGCTTCGTCTGGATCCGCGATCGCCGAGGGGTTCCCGAAGTTCTGGCGGCGCGCAGGCGGGTACCGGCTGGACCGGTTGGCAGACGGGCCTTTCGACCTCGCCAAGTTCGTGGTCGGCTCGGAGGGCACGCTCGTTGTTGCGACTTCCGCGGTCGTCGGGCTCGTGCCCAAGCCCAAGCACACCGTGATCGCGGTCGGGCACTTCACGTCGGTCGAGGCCGCCATCGCCGCGACCGATGACGCGCTGGCGTGCGATCCGGCTGCGGTGGAGCTGCTCGACAAGACGATCCTGGAACTGTCTCGGCAGAAGCTGGAGTACCGGCGGCTCGGCAGTTTCCTCGTTGGCGACCCCGAGGGACTGCTGTTCGTCACGTTCACCGGCGACACGTTGGCTGAAGCAAGCGCTAGGTTGGAACGACTGGCTGCCTTGTGGGACAAGCATTCCCACGGCTACCACACGTTGCGCGCCGAGACTCCGGCGCAACAAGACGCTTTGTTGAAAGTCCGCAAGGCCGGGCTTGGTCTGCTGATGGCCTCGAGTGTCGGTTCGCGACGGCCGCAGGCGTTCGTCGAGGACACGGCCGTCGATCCGTCTCGTCTGATCGAGTACAGCACGCGATTCCGTGCGATCCTGGAACGCCACGGGATGAAGGCTGGGTTCTACGGTCATGCGTCGGTGGGATGCTTGCACGTCCGGCCGTTCGTCGACCTGACAAACCCCGACGAGGTCGCCGCGATGCGGTCGGTCGCCGAGGAGGTCCGCGACCTCGTGGTGGAGTTCGGCGGCGCGAACTCCAGCGAGCACGGCGACGGCCTGGTACGCAGCGAGTTCAACCGCAAACTCTTCGGCCCTTCGCTGTACGAAGCGATGCGCCAGGTGAAGCGGATCTTCGACCCAACGGACGTGCTCAATCCCGGCAAGATCGTCGACTCACCCTCGATGACAGACAACCTGCGTGACCCCGCTTTGCCACCCGCAGAGCCGCTGACAACGCACCTGACGTTCCTCGGGGACATGCGCAGCGCGGCTGACCGGTGCATGAACATCGGCCTGTGTCGCAAGAGTTCGTCCGGCGTGATGTGTCCGTCCTATATGGCCACCCGAAACGAGGAAGACTCGACTCGCGGTCGGGCGAACGCGCTCGTCAAGGCCTTGTCTTCGCCCTCGCCCGCTTCCGCATTGGGCGATGCCCGGCTGCACGAGGTGCTGGACCTGTGCCTGATGTGCAAGGCCTGCAAGAGTGAATGCCCGCTCGGGGTCGACATGGCCGCGCTGAAGAGCGAGACGCTTGCCCAGAAACACGCGCAGTCCGGCGTGCCGTTGCGGTCACGGGTTTTCGGTTCGATCCGCCTGCTCAACCGCCTCGGCTCGGCTTTTGCTCCTGTGTCCAACCTGGCTGCACGTCTGCCTCTCGCACGACGTTGGTTGGGCATCGCAGCCAAGCGGCCGTTGCCAGAGTTCAAGCGCGAGAACCTGATCCGCTGGTTCCGCCGCCGTCCCGTCTCTTCCGGTCAGACAGTCACGTTCCTGGCCGACTCCTTCACGACCTTCACTGAGCCGGGGGTCGGCCGTGCCGCGATCTCGTTGTTGGAACAGGCAGGCTGGCAGGTCCTGTTGGAGTCTTCAGGCTGCTGCGGTCGCGCCGGGATCTCGAAAGGCCTGTTGGACGACGCTAAACGCAAGGCCACCGCCTTGACGGCGCAGCTGTCGACTTCGTCAGGCCCGATCGTCGGCTGCGAACCATCCTGTGTGTACACGTTGCAGGACGAGTATCTGTCCCTGCTGCCGGACAATCCCGCAGTCAAGTCCGTGGCGTCCCGGGTGCGCCAGGTTGAGGAACTCCTGGTGGAGGCAATCGACGCTGGCCTGTTGACGCTGTCACCGGCGCTGTCAGGCAAGGAGATCCTGTACCACGGGCACTGCCACCAGAAAGCCGAGGTCGGAACGGCAGCGTCGGTGGAGTTGTTGGGCCGAATCCCCGGCGTCACAGTGAAAGAGCTGGACGCCGGGTGTTGCGGAATGGCAGGGTCTTTCGGCTTCGAGGCAGAGCACTACGAGGTGTCGATGAAGGTCGGCGAAGACCGGCTGTTCCCAGCGATCCGCGCTGCCGATCCCGAGGTCGTGCTCGCGGCGACAGGAGTGTCCTGCCGCCAACAGATCCGCCACGGAACCGAACGCCGAGCCTGGCACCCGGTCGAGCTCATCGCTCAGGTCGTCGTGACCTCAGCCTGAGCAGGTCGCCTGCTCACCCAGTAAGCGAAGACACCCGCGGGGATGAACATGACAACGCCGTAGACAGCGGCGGGGATGGCCATCTGCGTGTTGTTGAGGAGTGCGGGGCTGAGCGCGATCGTGATGGCCAAGGTGCTGTTGTGGATACCGATCTCCATCGAAGAAGCGATGGACTGCCGCCGGTTCACCTTGAGCAGCCGTGGAATCGCGTACCCGACAGACAAGCTGATCACGCAGAACACCAGCGAGATCGCGCCGACATCCTGAAGGTAGCCACCAATATTGGCCCGTTCCTGGAACACGGCGACAGCAATAGTGGCAACCATGAACACAACGGCAGCAATCTTGAGCGGCCGAAGCATCCGGTCAGCGAAAGCAGTGAACCGCCGCCGGACAAGCATGCCGATAGCGACCGGAACCAGCACGATGGCGAAAACCTGGAGCATCTTGTCGAACTGAAGCCCAAGCTCCCCACCATCCATGAACCCGGACAGTGACAGGTTCACGACAATCGGCAACGTAACCACGGCGATGACAGCATTGATAGCGGTCAGCGTGATGTTGAGCGCGACATCCCCACCCGCAAGATGACTGAACAGATTGGCAGTGGTGCCACCAGGAGAAGCGGCAAGCAGCATCATGCCGACAGCAAGGGTGGGCGAAAGATCGAACAGCAGGACCAACCCAAGGCAGATGGCGGGCAGCAGGAGCACCTGGCACACCAAGGCGACGATGGTGGCCTTGGGCACCTCGGCGACCCGTTTGAAGTCCTGCACGGTCAGGGACATCCCCAGGCCGAGCATGATCACACCGAGCGCGATCGGCAGGAAAACCGTGGTCACCACGGACGACGAAGTCATCGGACACTCCCTGAACCGGACATTCCGGTGATTGTGTCAACCAGGTGCGCGTTCGGCCAGTACGTGTGCGACATCGAAATAAGTCGTGATGTCCGATAGCGGACAACAAGGTTGACAGCTAACCACCCCACAGCCAAGTTGGAAACACGGACACCGAGCAAGCGAGGCCTGCGAACGGAGAGGCCAAGACCGCGGCAGAGCCACAACCTGCCAAGCATCGCGGCACCCGTGGAACCGCACACCTGACCGCACAACTATTGCCCTATCCGGGCGCATCGCCGATCGAACACTCATCGGCCATGCGTGCGCCCAAGCCACCCTTATGCACCACGTTGTTGAGGAGTTCCGGCCATCAGTGGAGGTCTGAATGCGCGTCCGGGGACTGTTGCTCTCGTTCTTGCTACTAGTTGGCGTCCTTGTTGGAGTTCCTGCTTCGGCAGGGACTGGCGGTGCGACCGTCGTTCGGGAGCAGCAACTCAGCGAACGGCTGCTTGAACTGACTGTGCGTTCTGAAGCCGTTGGCCGGGAAGTCGGCGTTCGGTTGCTGCTCCCGAAAGACTGGCGTCGCGCGCCGTACCGCAAATGGCCGACGCTCTACCTCCTGCATGGTTGTTGTGACGGCGATAATGGCTATCGCTCATGGACGGACAAGACCGACGCCGAAGTCTTCACCGCACGGACCAACGTCCTCATCGTCATGCCCGAGGCAGGTGCGGCGGGGTTCTATTCGGATTGGTTGACGGGGCCGAAGTGGGAGACCTTCCACCTGACTGAGCTCAGGCGCCTGCTTGAGCGCAAGTACCGGTCCGGTCATGACCGTGCTGTGGCAGGTTTGTCGATGGGTGGGTTCGGAGCGTTGTCCTACGCCGCAAGGCATCCGGGTTTCTTCAAAGCCGCGGCGTCCTACAGCGGCGTCGTGCACCCCACGTACCAGGGAAAGCGTTCGACCGACGTGGTGACCGGGATTGTCGGCCAAACCAGCGGCGACCCCTTCGCGTTGTGGGGAGATCCGGCCACGCAGCCTGAAATCTGGGCTGCTCACAACCCGTACGACCTGGCCAGCCGGTTGCGCGGCATCCCGGTCTATCTGTCCACAGGCAACGGTGAACCCGGTCCGTTCGACACGCCTGGTTCAAGCTTGGATCGGCTGGAACAGTTGCTCGGCGAGCAGACTGTCGCCGTGGCGGATCGTTTGCGCGCCAAGCATGGCCGCGTGTTCACGGACTTCTACGGTCCCGGCAAGCACACCTGGCCATATTGGGAACGAGCATTGCATCGATCCTTCCCGATGTTGTTGGCGGCGCTGAACTGAACTACTTGCCGCGGACCATGTACATGTCACATTCCGCGCCAATGAGCGTGACCTGGCCGTCGGCGTCCATCCTTACTGTGATCCTTGTCGGCACGTTCTCGCGCGCGAGTTCTTTGATGCTCTTCAGAGCTGATTCGCCCGGCTGGATTGTTTTCTCACCACTGCCTTGAATGCATTCGATCTTGAATTCCGGGTCGATCCGCATCGGGAGCTCCATATCCTTCAGCTCCTGGTTGGCCACGTCGACGGAGATGTCCTTGTTCACCGAAACGGTGACAGTGCCGTCGTCGTTCTTGGTCACGGCATGCGCCGGTTTTTCCCCTGGCACCAGGACGAACGCGACAGCCGCGGCCGCCGCAACGGCAACGCCCGTCGTGACCCACGCTGGCTTGGTCGACCGCCTTACGGGTCGTCGCGCTTCGGCCAGTTCTGGTCCATGTTCCCGCATCAGGTCGCTGAGCAGTTGCTCTTCGAACTTACCCATCCTTCTCACCTACGCTTTTCCGCAACTTGTTCCGAGCCCGGAACAGCCTGATCCGCAACGCACCCGTGGAGATGCCGAGTGCCTCGGCGGCTTCCTTGCGTTCGAGTCCAACAATGTCAACGAGTTCGACGGCCTCCCGATCGGCGGGCGTCAACGCCGCCATACCGTCGAACAACGCACGTCCTTCGCGCTCCGCGTCGATCCGGACAACCAGTTCGGCGGCCTCGTCGATATCGAGTTCGCGCCGCCCAGCCAGCCGTTTGGCCACATCCTGCCCACGGCTGACCCACTCGCAGTGTTGAGCGAAGACCCGCCTGGCGATGCCGTACAACCAACTGCGTGGACTGCCCCGCGCCGGATCAAACGTGGTGAAGGACGTAATCGCCTGCACAAACGTGTCCGCGGTCAGATCAGCGACCGCCTGCGGATCCGCTGTACGCCGGGCGAAGTACGCCGTGACGTGCGGGACATGCGCGCGGTAGATCTGCTCGAACTCCGCTGCCAGCCCAGTCGCCTCGACCTCACGCTCCACATCGGGCGGCTGTCCGGCCTTGGCCATCGTTTCGCTCACACAACCTAGTTGCTCAGTCCCGGCAAACCCGTTACTCAGCTCAGGGCAAGTGATGTTGCCTCGTTTTCACGGACTCGCCGGTGAGATCAGGCTCGACGTGTGGGTGGTGATTTCGAACTCTATCGGGCTCATCCAGTCCAGGGCGGAGTGTCTGCGGCGGCGGTTGTAGAACCCTTCGATGTACTCGAAGATCGCACTCGCTAGCTCGATGCGGGTGCGCCAGAGGCGGCGGTCGAGTAGTTCGGCCTGCAGGCGTGTGCCCAAAATGCCTCGGCCATAGCGTTGTCGTAAGGATCGCCGAAGGTGCCCAGTGAGGGCGACAGCCCAGCCTTGCGGGTGCGTTCGGTGAAGATCCATGAGGTGAACTGCGTACCGTGGTCCGCGTGGATGATGCCATCCGGGACTTGGCCAGCCGACCACGCGGCGGGAGTACGCGTCGAGGCCCACGCAGCAGTAGAGCTATGCCCTGGCCGTGGACCAGTTCGGCCCGCAACGTCCGTGCCCGTCAAACGGGGGCATCAGATCCATGTGCGCTTTAGACAACTGACTACGACGCACGTGAGTGGGAATGATAGCCGTCAACAGGATGGCGAGTGGGAAGGCGACCGCGACAGCCGCTTTGTCCAACCGTCGCCGAATTTTCGGGCGCGTCGAGCTGAGCCTTGGTTGGTTAGGAGTAAGTGGGCGAGGTGGTGTCTATTAAGGACCTCTCTACGTTGCGGTTGCGGGTTGCGAATACAAGTTGGTTGTTCGTGGGAGGGTGGTAGCAACGTGGGCACGGTGGACGGATCCGGTTCCCCAGGCGGAGTGCAGCGCACGGACTTTCGATAACCATAGGCTGAGGTCGTTTTCGACGGTGTAGCCGATGGCGCCGTGGACCTGGAGTGCTGAGCGGGCAGCTTTATGGGCTGCGTCGCCTGCGGTGATCTTTGCGGCCGAGACGGGGACGGCGTTGAGCGCAGCGCCGTATACCAAGGGGCGGGCGAGTTCGAGGGCGACGTGGACCGAGGCTAGGTGGTGCTTCACGGCTTGGAAGGAGCCGATGGGTTTGCCGAATTGGGTGCGTTGTTTGACGTACTCGACGGACTTTGCCAGCAGAGCGCGGCCCACACCCAACAGTTGCGCGGAGCAGGCGAGCACACCGCGTTCGAAGGCATCTGGGAGCTGACCGATCTCGGTGGTCGCGGTTACTTCGAACAGCGAACGGCACGGATCCACCGAGTTGATCCGCTTGCCCGCGCTCGCCGTGTGGAGGATTCCGCCTCGCAGCACGAATACGCGGTCGGCGACATCGGCGTCCACTGCGTACGGCACGTGCGGGGGAATGGCCACGGTGCCCAGTAATGCGCCGCCCAGATGGTCGGGCAGGACGGCCAGGGTTTCGATCGCTGGACCGGGGAGTGCGTGAAAGCCGATGGACTCCATGGCGACGACGAGGTCGATGGGTTCACCGTCCTGCGCGATGCTCGTGACGCCGAGGTCAGCCAGTTGACGCCAGACGGCCATTCCGGGTTCGTGGTCGCCCGCTGCCCAGGATCTGGCGACGTCGGACTTGGCCAGCAGCGCGTCCAGCGTGTCCGCGAACTGGGTTTGTTCGGGGGAGAGCGCGAATTTCATCGGGGCAGCCCCAGTATCCGTTCGGCTACGACGTTGCGTTGGATCTCGTTGGTGCCTGCGTAGATCGGACCGGCGAGCGAGAACAGATAGCCGTCCAGCCAGGGACCGTCTGCCTCGCCCTCACCACCGAGCAAGTCCAAGGCGGTCTCGTGCATGGCGATGTCCAACTCGGACCAGAACAGCTTGTTCACACTGGACTCGGGCCCGAGACTGCCACCTTCCATCAGCCGGGTGACGGTCCCGAACGTGTACAACCGATACGCCTGAGCACCGATCCACGCGTCCACAACGCGATCGCGTAAAGCAGGTTCGGGCAACGCCTGCCATAGGTCGACGAGCCGTTGCGCGGTCGCCAGAAACCGTCCAGGACTGCGCAACGAGAGCCCACGCTCGTTGCTGGCCGTGCTCATCGCGACCTTCCAGCCGTTGTCCACGTCGCCGATCACGTCCTCGTCCGGTACGAAGACGTCGTCGAGGAAGATCTCGGCGAAGCCAGGCTCGCCGTCCAGTTGGTTGATCGGCCGGACAGTCACACCGGGAGCACTGAGCGAGAACATGAAGTACGTCAGGCCCCGGTGTCTTTCCCCGGAAGTGCGGAACAACCCGAACCCACGGTCGGCGAAGGTCGCACGGGAACTCCACGTCTTCTGCCCACGCAGCAACCATCCGCCTTCGGTCCGAGTCGCGGACGCCCGGATCGCCGCGAGGTCGCTGCCCGCCTCCGGCTCTGACCAAGCCTGCGCCCACACCTCCTCGGCGCTGGCCATCTTGGGCAACAGCCGCGCACATTGCTCCGGCGTTCCGTGCGCGAACAACGTTGGTGCCAAAAGGAAGATACCGTTCTGGCTCACCCGGGCGGGTGCGCCTGCCGCGTAGTACTCCTCCTCGAACACCACCCACTGCAGTAAGGACGCATCCCTGCCGCCGAACTCGGTTGGCCACGACACCACGGCGAGCCGAGCGTCGAAAAGCGTCTTCTCCCAGGCGCGATGGGCCGCGAAGCCTTCCGGCGTGTCCATCGATGGCAGGTCGGTTGGCACGTTCGCGGCCAGCCATGACCGGACTTCGGCTTGGAAGTCGCGGGTGGCGGGATCGAGGTCGAGATCCATCGGTTCTCATTTCGGACAGGAGAGCTGCGGTGCTTCGCGTCTCGCGCCATGGGCTGTGGTGCCCGTCCAAGGTGACTCGGCGCCGGATCGGTGCGGGCTTTGCCCGAACCACCGGCGGCCACGTCACCGCGGGCATCAGGCGAGCACCACGGCGTTCGAAGCTGCTATTGGCGTTCTTTCATCGAGCGGGCATCGAGACCCGCCAGCGAGTCCTTGGAGACTTCGGCGTTGTGGGCGTGCGCGAAGTGGTGTAGTCCGAACACCGAGTCCATCCCCGAGCGCAGACCCATCAGGTCTTCCGCTTGGTTCACCGCGCGTTTGGCCAGTGCGAGGCCGAACTGGGGCATCTCGGCGATTCGGCCGGCGAGCCGTAATGTCTCCGCTGTCAAGGATTCCCTAGGCACTACCCGGTTGACCATCCCCCAATCGAGGGCTTGCTGAGCGCTGAACCGGTCGCCCGTGAAGAGCACCTCTTTGGCCGCGCGTGGCCCAAGCACCCACGGGTGGGCGAAGTACTCAACGCCCGGAATTCCCATCCGCACAACAGGATCCGAGAAGAACGCGTCGTCAGACGCGACGATCAGGTCGCAGATCCACGCGAGCATCAGCCCGCCCGCGATGCACGCGCCCTGGACCATCGCGATGGTGGGCTTGGGAATATCACGCCAGCGGCGGCACATTCCCAGGTATACCTCCATTTCTCGGGCATAGCGCTGGTCGCCGCCGGGACGGTCGACGTGGTCCCACCACATCACCGCCTTGCGCTCGAACGACACATCGACATCTCGCTCGGGCGTTCCTATGTCATGGCCTGCCGAGAAGTGCTTTCCTTCGCCAGCAAGGACGATCACCTTGACTTCCGCGTCGTCGACAGCGGCTTTGAACGCCTCGTCCAGCGCGTACGTCATCGCTGAGTTCTGCGCGTTGCGGTAGTCCGGCCGGTTCATCGTGGCGGTCGCGACCGGGCCTTGCTTGTCGTAGCGCACGACACTCATGACTCTCCCCTTAGAACTCTCTTCAAGACCTTGCCCGACGGGTTGCGGGGCAGTGCCGCGAGGAACTCCACTTCTCGTGGCACTTTGAAGTTTGCCATGAGGGTCCGACAAAAACTGATGACTTCGTCTTCGGACAGGTCAGCGCCTGGTTTTTTGACTATGTGGGCTTTGCCCACCTCGCCTAGGCGTTCGTCGGGGACGCCGATCACCGCGGCCTCCGCGACCCCCGGCAACCGGGCCAGCGCCTGCTCGATCTCGGCGGGGTACACATTGAACCCGCCACAGATGTACATGTCCTTCAACCGGTCGGTGATCGTCAGATTCCCTGCTGTGTCAAGGCTTCCGATATCGCCTGTGTGCAGCCAGCCGTTCTCGTCGATCGCCGCGGCGGTCGCTGCGGGGTCGTCGAGATAACCGAGCATCACGTTGGGGCCCCTGACAAGGATCTCGCCATTCGGCGCGACACGCACTTCACAACCTGCCGCCGCATGACCCGCGGTGTGCGCTACAGTGGAAGCGTCGTCCTCGGGGGAGCAGAGTGTCACAACAGGACACTCGGTGAGGCCGTATCCGGTGAGTACGGTGTCGCACAATTCTTTCTGCATAAGCTCGACCAACGCGACGGGCACAACCGCCGCACCTGTGACAGCAAGCCGGATTCGGGGAAAGTCAGCAGGGTGATCCACAATGGACTGATAGATCGTCGGCGCGCCCGGCAGAACAGTGATACGCTCGACAGTGGTCAGCCGGATGGTCTCGGCGACATCGAACTTGGCTTGCGGCACGATCGTCGCGCCACTCACCACACACGCCAGAATTCCTGCCTTGTAACCAAAGCTGTGAAAGAAAGGGTTCACGATGAGGTATCGGTCAGCGGAACTCAGCTCTGTCCTCGCCACCCAGGCCCGTGCCGCGGCCAGCGTCTGCCGATGGGCGCTCATGGCTCCCTTGCTACGACCCGTGGTTCCGGACGTATAGAGAATGTCCGCCACGTCGTCCGGCTCAGCCGGCGATTCGAACGTGGCTTCCGGCCATTCCATCGGCATCCGGTAGATCCGCACCCGGGAAGCCAGCGTGACATCGGCTTCAAGGAGATCGGCCTCCCGGTCCACGCCAAGGAATTCGCCTTCGACGAACAACCCTCGCGCACCGCTGCGGTTGATCACATCCAAGGTCTCCGCTGTGGTGAAGCGGGTGTTGACAGGCACCAGAGTGGCGCCCGCGTAGAGCACACCGAGTGCTGACGTGACCCAGTGATGCGTGTTCGGTCCGAAGATGGCAACCCGGTCACCCCGGGTGATGCCGCTTGACCAAAGGCCGTACGCGACTGCCATCACGCGGTTGTGTAACTCGCGGAAACTCAGCCTGACCTGGCCATCAACGACTGCTTCGGCATCGCCGAAGCGCTCGGCCGCTTCGAGGAGCGCGGCGGGAATGGTTTCTCGGCGCACACTCACCTCCTCAAGCAAGTGCTTGGTAGGCTAGCCTACGTGAACGGCGACTTCCGTCAACAGCTGCGCGCCTGGCTCGCGGACAACCTGCACGGTGAGTTCGCGAAACTGCGCGGTGTCGGTGGTCCCGGCCGTGAGCACGAGCAGTACGAGTCGCGCCGGGAGTGGGATCGCAAACTGGCGAAGGCGGGCTGGAGTTGCCTTGGCTGGCCGGTTGAGCATGGTGGCCGTGGTGCGAGCACCCAGGAACAGGTCATCTTCTATGAGGAATACGCGGCGGCCAACGCGCCTGCGCGTGTCAACCACATCGGGGAGGAACTGCTTGGGCCGACGCTGATCGCGTTCGGCACGCCGGAGCAACAGCGCCGGTTCCTGCCGAAGATCCTTGCTGTCGAAGAACTCTGGTGTCAGGGGTACTCCGAGCCGGGTGCCGGGTCGGATCTGGCGTCGGTGTCCACAACGGCCACAGTGGACGGCGACGACTGGGTGATCACCGGCCAGAAGGTGTGGACGTCGTTGGCGCACGAGGCGGACTGGTGTTTCGTGCTCGCTCGTACGCAACCGGGGTCACGCCGACGGGAAGGCCTGTCGTACCTGCTGGTGCCGATGCGTCAACCGGGTGTGGAGGTCCGGCCGATCCGTCAGCTGACTGGAACGTCGGAGTTCAACGAGGTCTTCTTCGACAACGCAAGGACTTCGAAGGACATGGTCGTCGGTGAGGTGGGCGACGGCTGGCGGGTGGCCATGGCGACGCTCGCGTTCGAGCGTGGTGTGGCGACATTGGGACAGCAGGTCGGTTTCCGGCGTGAACTGGACGCCTTGATCGATCTGGCCAAGCGGAACGGAGCAATCGATGACCCGGTTATCAAGGAACGCCTGACCCGGTCGTGGATCGGTCTTGAGGTGATGCGGGCGCACGCCCTGCGGACGTTGTCGCGGAAGGACCCCGGTTACGAGGCGTCGGTGTCGAAGCTGGTGTGGGCCCGGTGGCACCGCGAGTTGGGTGAGCTCGCGATGCAGGTCCGCGGCCCCGAGTCGATGGTCGCCGTGGACGGTGACCTGGACGAATGGCAGCGGCTGTTCTTGTTCAGCCGCGCGGACACCATCTACGGCGGCTCGGACGAGATCCAACGCACCATCATCGCCGAGCGCGTGCTCGGCCTGCCGAAGGAACCTCGCGCATGAACTATCCCGAGGGACACAACCTTCTCCAAGACAAAACAGTCGTGGTGACGGCGGCTGCCGGCACCGGGATCGGCTCGGCCACCGCACGACGCTGCCTTGAGGAAGGCGCGTCCGTGGTGATCAGCGACCATCACGAGCGCAGGCTGGCCGAGACGCTCGACGCGCTGAAGTCCGAACACAATGGCCGGGTCGCCGCGGTGACCTGCGATGTGACCGACGAGGACCAGGTGCAGGCGTTGGTGCACGGCGCGGCGAGCACCTTCGGCCGGATCGACGTGATGATCAACAACGCTGGTCTAGGCGGCACGAAGTCCGTGCTGGACATGACCGACGACGAGTGGTCACGGGTGTTGGACGTGACGCTGAACGGCACGTTCCGATGTACAAGGGCGGCGTTGAAACAGATGGTGGCGCAAGGCGACGGTGGCGCCATCGTCAACAACGCCTCGGTGGTCGGCTGGCGAGCACAACGCGGGCAGGCGCACTACGCGGCGGCCAAAGCCGGTGTCATGGCGTTCACCAGATGCGCGGCGATGGACGCGGCCGCGTACAAGATCAGAGTCAACGCGGTGGCGCCGAGCCTGGCCGCGCATCCGTTCCTCGCCAAGGTGACCAGCGAGGAACTGCTGACCGAACTGGCTGAGCGGGAGGCTTTCGGGCGTGCCGCGCAGCCGTGGGAAGTCGCGAATGTGATGGTGTTCCTGGCAAGCGACTACGCCTCGTACATGACCGGCGAGGTGGTGTCGGTGAGCAGCCAGCACCCATGATGGGAGTTCGAAGGTGAAGAAGGAGTCAGGGGCGCAGGGCGGTGTGTCAGCGCGCCGGGCCGAGCTGTTGCGGCTGGCCGCCGAGATGTTCGCCGAGCGCGGGTTCCGCGCGACGACCGTGCGGGACATCGCGGACGCCGCGGGCATCCTGTCGGGCAGTCTGTACCACCATTTCGACTCCAAGGAGTCCATGGTGGACGAGATCCTGACCGGCTTTCTCGACGAGTTGTTCGGCCGGTACGGCCAAATCGTCGACTCCGGCATGCCGCCGAAGGCGACACTCGAGGCGATCGTGGTCGCCTCGCTGGAGAGCATCGACAAACAGCACGCGGCGGTCGCGATCTACCAGAACGACGCCAAGTACCTGGCGACGTTCGAACGGTTCGGCTACATCGCCGAGCGTGGCGTCGAGTTCCGCAAGATCTGGGTCGGCGTGCTCGAGGAAGGCGTGCGGGCCGGGGCGTTCCGGCCGGACCTCGACGTCGAGCTGGTGTACCGCTTCATCAGGGACACCGTGTGGGTCGCCGTGCACTGGTACCGGCCAGGCGGCCAGCTGTCCGCGCAGGACGTGGCCGAGCAGTATCTCGGCATCCTGCTCGACGGCATCTCGACCCGCCGGCGGCCGGTCCGTCGACCCTGATCCGGCGTCCCTGAAGGGAGCGACCCATGTCCGATGCGTACATCATCGACGCCGTACGCACTCCGGTCGGCCGGCGTGGTGGCGCGCTGTCCGGCGTGCACCCCGCCGACCTGGGGGCGCACGTGATCAAAGCGCTGTTCACCGAAAGCCCGGTCGACCCTGGCGAGATCGACGACGTGATCTTCGGCTGCGTGGACACCCTCGGCCCGCAAGCCGGTGACATCGCCAGGACAGCGTGGCTGGCCGCGGGATTTCCCGAAGAAGTGCCAGGGGTGACGGTGGACCGGCAGTGCGGATCGAGCCAGCAGGCACTGCACTTCGCCGCGCAGGCGGTGATGAGCGGCTCGGATCTGGTCGTGGCCGGTGGCGTGCAGAACATGAGCCAGATCCCGATCGGTTCGGCGATGCTGGTCGGCGAACAGTTCGGCTTCCCGACCCCGACGCACGGCTCGCAGGGCTGGGACCACAGATACGGCGCGGAGGAGATCAACCAGTTCCGCTCGGCGGACATGATCGCCACCCGGTGGGATCTGTCCAGGGCGGAAATGGAGGGCTTCGCCCTCGCCAGTCACCAGAAGGCCATCGCAGCCCAGGATTCCGGCCGCTTCACCCGCGAGATCGTCCCGCTCAACGGCATCGAACACGATGAAGGCCCGCGCCGCGACACCAACCTGGCCAAGATGGCCAAGCTCGCTCCATTACGCCCCGACGGTCGCGTGACCGCTGCGCTGTCAAGCCAGATCTCCGATGGAGCAAGCGCCGTACTCGTCGCTTCGGAACGGATGGTGTTGCGCCACAAGCTGACGCCGCGCGCCCGCGTGCATCACATGTCGGCCCGTGGCGCGGACCCGGTCTACATGCTGACCGCGCCTATCCGCGCCACCCGACATGCCTTGGAACGTGCAGGCATGAGCGTGTCGGACATCGACCTGTTCGAAGCCAACGAAGCTTTTGCGAGCGTGGTTCTGGCCTGGGCCAAGGAACTTAAGGTCGACCTCGATCGCGTAAACGTGAACGGCGGCGCCATCGCCCTCGGCCACCCCATCGGCGCAACTGGAACTCGCCTGTTCACCACCCTGCTGCACGAACTGGAGCGCACCTCAGGCCGCTTCGGCCTGCAGACAATGTGCGAAGGAGGCGGCCAAGCCAACGTCACGATCATTGAACGCCTCGGCTGAACAAGGTTCAGACCTGGCGCGGGAACGGGCTCACCAGTTCTTGGTTGTCGCCCACATCGGACGGTTTGATGCCCGACCAGGACGACACCGCGTCGGCGCCGAGGTCGGCCGCGGTCCCGATCGCGTGATCATCCACGCCTGCCAGGTTCTCCCGCGTTGACCGGGCAGGCGTGGATCGCGCGGCGGCACGGACGTGACCACGTTGCGTGAGAACTGTAGCGCCGCTGAACTTCGTCCGACTGTGTGCCACCGAAATGTGACTTCTTGCCACTTTCGGTAGTGCCTACTTTCGGCCCCCGCAGCGACGCCGATTGGTGTCTTAGGGTCGGTCGATTAGCTGGTCTGGACTTACGAAGGGCAGAAAGTCTATGGGGCCAAGACGCAGATCGCCCGTCGCGCTGCGCACGGCGATCGCTTTGGGGGCGTCCGGTCTGGTGATCTTCGGGATCGCCGTGCCGTCCGCAACTGCTGCCGACAACGTCATGAGGGCTGACGGGTCGGCTGGCCAAGCGTGCTACGAGTCCGTGCAGTCACGGCGTGCGCAGGGCATTGACCAACGTGAAGTGACCTCGACTGTCGACGGCCTGATCCAGGCACGCCTCGCGCCACGTGATGGTGCTGAAGGCGACTGGGACATCGCCGTGTTCGACAAGGCGACCGGGAAGGTTGTCGCCGCGTCGTCGGCGTTGCGCAGCCGGGAGCTCGCCGAGAGCTTCGTGAAGAAGAACCAGCAGCTGATCGTGCAGGCGTGCCGGTATTCCGGGTCCGCCCGCGCTGTCACGGTCGGCCTCGACTTCCTTGCGCTCACACCGCAAGGCACTCCGACTGGCGTGGCCGAGCAGCCACAGCGCGCCGAGGTCGTCCGCGTCGAGACGCCGGAGCGGACGGACAAGAGCAAGCTTCTGGCTCTCGGCCTTGACGTGACCGAGAAGGGTGACGAGACCGGCATCGAGGTCGTGCTGGCCGACGACGCCGACCGCAAAACCCTCAGGGACAGCGGATTGCGGTCTACCGTGATCAACCCCGATCTGTCCACGACTTCACGGGAAGACGCTGCCAAAGACCGTGAGTACGCGGCCACCACTCAGACGTCCGGCCTGCCGTCCGGCCGCACCAGCTACCGGCACCTCTACGAGTACGAGTTCGAGCTCAAAGAGCTGGCTCGCAAGAACCCCAAGCTGGTCAAGGCATTCACCCTGAACCACCCGTCCATCGAGGGCCGGGATGTACTCGGCGTGGAGATCGCGACCGACGTGGCCAACATTGCCGACGGCAAGCCGGTCAACGTCACCATGGGTGTGCACCACGCGCGCGAGTGGCCAGCCTCCGAGCACGCCATCGAGTGGGCGTACGAGCTGGTCAACGGTTACCAGAACGACCCGGCGATCAAGTCGCTGGTCGGCAAGACCCGCAACATCATCGTGCCGATCGTGAACGTGGACGGCTTCTCGATCTCGCGTGAGGCCGAGCCCAAGGGCGACTTCTCCCGGTTCGACTACGAGATGAAGCGCAAGAACTGCAAGGCGGACGACTCGCCGTCGCAGTTCCGTACCGGCATTTGTAAGGCCAACCCGGCGGGCCGCGAACGCGGCATCGACCCGAACCGCAACTACCCCACGTTCTGGGGCGGCAACGGCGCCAGCCCCAACTGGAACAGCGACACGTTCCGTGGCTCCGGCCCGTTCTCCGAGCCGGAGACGCGCAACATCCGTGACCTCGTGTCCAAGCGTCAGGTTACGAACCTCGTCACGTTGCACACGTACGGCAACTTGATCCTGCGCCCACCGGGCGTCGCTGCTACCCGCGCGCCACTGGACGAGCCGGTGCTCAAGGCGCTTGGTGACAAGATGGCGTCTCGTAACGGATACCGGAGCATTCCTAGCTGGGGTCTGTACGACACAACGGGTACGACCGAAGACTGGTCGTTCTGGTCGACCGGCGGCCTCGGCTACACCTTCGAGATCAACACCGCTGGATTCCACCCGACGTACCAGAACGCTGTCGTGGCCGAGTACACCGGCACGGCGCCAGCAGCAGGTGCGGGCAAGGGCGGCAACCGGGCGGCATTCCTCGACATGCTCGGCAGCGCTGCTGACCCGGCCGCGCACGCGACACTGATCGGTTCGGCGCCGCGTGGCTACGAACTCAAGCTGCACAAGACGTTCCAGACGCCGACGTCGCCAGTGCTGCAGCCGGACGGTTCGACCAAGCCGCCGATCTACGTCACCGACACGCTCGACTCGACGTTCTCGTCGACCGGTGGCCGGTTCGCCTGGTCGGTCAACCCGTCGACCCGTCCGTATGTGGCTGGCCGATACGGCCGTGAGCCTCAGGGACCGCCGCAGGCGTCCGTGCCGTTGGCGAACCCGGCTGGTGTGCCTGCGGAAAACACCCAGTACCCGGGCAACCCGGTGTCCGAGAGCATGCCGTTCACCGTCAAGGGCCTGCCCGAGGTGGACAACGGCCGGTTCGAGGTCGTCGTGCAGTGGGCGAACACCGACACCGACTGGGACCTGTACGTCTACAACGCGGCTGGTGAACTGGTGACGTCGTCGGCCGCAGGCGGCACGAACTCGGAGCGCGCCACCCTGTTCGACCCGCCGCCCGGCAACTACACCGCGGTGATGGTCAACTACGACCAGGTCGACCCGGCCAACCCCGATGACTGGGGCAACGGCCGGATTGAGTTCGCCTCCCCGATCCCGCCGACCTACGGCACCAGGGAGGCGTACACCCTCACCTGCACCAACCGGATCGGCAGGCTCGTCGGCATCGCTGACGTGTACGCCGACCGTGGGCAGACCGTCGATGTCGGCGAGGTCTGCACCAACTCGGCGCGTGCAAACAAGCAACGCCGCCGCTGAAGTAACTGAGGGGGCGGCGAACTCTGGTTTGCCGCCCCTTGGGGCTATTGACTACACGTGAGCCGGGCGTCGGCCCAGTCCGTGTGGTCACTGTTGTTGCCGTCGCCCGCGTCCGTGCTGATCAGCCGGACCAGCGTGGCTCCGGTGATATCCGCAGACAACGGTTTGGCTGGCATCAGATTCGTCAGCGCGCCGCTGTCCGCGACCTTCCGGCCGTCCGCCCAGACTTCGAACGTCGCGGTGCCGTTGTTGCCTTTCTCGTCATCGAGCCCGACATCGGCTGTGAACCCGGTGCACCGGCCAGCCACGTAATACTCCACAACGCCAGGCGCGTGAGTGCCCAGGCCTTTTGCGTACTGCACGCCGTTGATGAAGCCCGCCGAGTTGCACGTCTTGCTGCCCGCGCTGGTGTAGATGCCGAACTTCAGGCCTTTCGCGTGGACGTAGTCGGCGACGTGCGTGATGCCGTTGGGGAAACGGACGGGGTCGGGGACGAGGTTGCCGTCGGGCCCGCGTTGCGGTAGCGCCCAGCAGTCGTCGAGGTTGACGTACTGGTAGCCCGCGTCTTTCAGGCCTTGGGTGACGAAGATGTCGGCGATGCCTTTGACCATCGTCTCGTTGAAGTCGGCCCGGCAATGGGTCGAGTTCCAGTTGTTGAAGCCCATGGGCGGCGTCAGTGCCAGCCCATTTCCCGGGGTGACCGCTGCCGACGCGTTCGGGGCGCAGAGCCCGGCGGCGACGAGCGGGCTGGTGACGAGCAATCGAATATACATCGGACCTCACTGTCGATTTTCGGGACAGTTCGGGCGGCAAAGTCTAAATGTAATCGATTACATCGGGGGTTTGTCTAGAAGAATTCAACCCACCGACGTGTCACCGCGAGGGGAAGATCCGTGGCGTTGAGCGCCGCGAGGGTGACCTTCACGACAAGTAGCTCGTCACTCGGAGTGACGGTCGGTGTCCGCCTCTGGAATGGCGGGTCGATGCCAACTGTCATGGTCGCTGCTTTCGGGTCATCGGATCTTGCTCGTGGGATCGGGTCTGAATCGCCGTTATCCGGGAGTTTTGTCGTCGTTTAGGTCCGATGTCTGTGCGACACGCTGGAGATAGCGACCACATCAGCAGGCCCTGAGTTCACCGATTCGTTATGCTCTTTGGTCGGCCTACTACTTGACGTCAGGAGTTCGATGACCGTCCTGGACGAAAGTCAGCTACTGCTCGATTCCGGAACGGTTGAGAACCCCTCGATCCTCTACTCGGGTGGAGCAACGCCGCCCGAGCGCACGCTCGTAGACGTCCTCACGGCTACGGCGCGCCAGTACCCCAACGCAGCCGCTCTCGACGACGGTACGGCTGTCCTGACCTACCGCCAGCTCATGGTCGAGGTGGAGGCGCGGCGCGACATTCTCGCGGCCGCTGGCATTGGCGTGGGGGACCGCGTCGGCATCCGCGTCGAGTCCGGCACCGCCGAGCTGTACCTCTCGATCCTCGCGGTGCTCATGGCTGGTGCCGCCTACGTCCCCGTTGACGCTGACGACCCTGATGAGCGTGCTGAACTGGTCTGGGCCGAAGCCAAGGTCAGCGCGGTCATCGGCTCGCAGGGTGAGTTCCGGCCGATCGGGCAGCCGATGCGCTGTGGCACTGGGCCTGGGCCGGACGATGACGCGTGGATCATCTTCACGTCCGGTTCGACCGGTACGCCCAAGGGTGTTGCTGTCAGCCACCGCAGTGCCGCGGCCTTCGTCGACGCCGAAGCCCGGTTGTTCTTGCAGGAAGAACCAATCGGGCCTGAGGACCGTGTGCTCGCGGGTTTGTCGGTCGCGTTCGACGCGTCGTGTGAAGAGATGTGGCTCGCGTGGCGGCACGGCGCATGCCTCGTGCCTGCGCCGCGGGCGCTTGTGCGGACGGGCATGGACCTGGGGCCGTGGCTGTTGGAGCGTGAGATCACTGTCGTGTCGACGGTGCCGACGCTCGCTGCGTTGTGGCCCGTCGAGGCGCTCGACGAGGTCCGCCTGCTCATCTTCGGTGGGGAGGCGTGCCCGCCTGAGTTGGCCGAGCGTCTGGCTGTCGAAGGTCGCGAGGTTTGGAACACGTACGGCCCGACGGAGGCGACGGTCGTTGCGTGCGCTGCTCAGCTGACGGGTGAAGGCCCGGTACGGATCGGCCTGCCGCTGGACGGCTGGGACCTGGCCGTCGTTGACCAGGTTGGTAACCCGGTGGCGATGGGTGAGATCGGCGAGCTTGTGATCGGCGGCGTCGGCCTGGCTCGCTACCTGGATCACGAGAAGGACGCCGCGAAGTTCGCTCCGCTGGACTCGTTGGGCTGGGACCGCGCCTACCGCAGCGGCGACCTGGTCAAGGCCGAGCCTGAAGGCCTGTTGTTCGTCGGGCGCGGTGACGAGCAGGTCAAGCTGGGTGGCCGCCGGATCGAGCTTGGCGAGGTCGACGCCGCCCTGCAGGCGCTGCCGGGTGTGGCCGGTGCCGCAGCGGCCGTGCGTAAGACCAAAGCGGGCAACCAAGTGCTTGTTGGTTATGTGGTGGCCGAGGAGTTCGACGAAGCCGACGCCCTCGAGCGGCTGCGTACCGCCCTGCCTGCGGCTTTGGTGCCGTTGCTCGCGGTCGTGGACACGCTGCCGACGCGGACTTCCGGCAAGGTCGACCGCAACGCGTTGCCGTGGCCGCTGAAGACCGTCACCACAGAGCTGTCCGGCACAGCGGGCTGGCTGGCCGAGCAGTGGACCGAGATCCTCGGCATCGGTGTGGACAAGGAAGACGAGGACTTCTTCGCCCGCGGCGGCAGCAGCCTCGGCGCCGCGCAGCTCGTCTCGCTGGTCCGGCAGCAATACCCAGGACTTTCGGTCAGTGACGTCTATCAGTATTCGAAGCTCGGCCAGATGGCCAAACGCCTCGACGAGCTGGGCGTCGTGGAGACCACGAGCCGCACGGTCGAGCCGACGCCGCGTGGCTTCGCGCTGGCACAGACCGCCTTGATGGCGCCGTTGCTGACGGTCGTGGGCGCGCGCTGGGTCGTCGCCCTCGCCGCGATCAACAACGTCCTGGCAATGCTCGGGTTCACGTGGGCACCAACGATTTCGTGGTGGTGGGTGGCGCTCGGTTGGGTCGCGTTCGTCAGCCCGCTTGGTCGTCTCGGCATAGCAGCAGGCAGTGCGCGGCTGCTGCTGAAGGGCCTGAAACCGGGTAAATACAAGCGCGGCGGTGGAGTCCACCTGCGACTGTGGATGGCTGAGCGGATCGCCGCGCTGACCGGTGTCTCGAACCTGTCCGGCGCGCCGTGGATCACGTACTACGCCCGCGCGCTTGGTGCCAAGATCGGCCGTGGCGCAGACCTGCATTCCTTGCCGCCAGTCACCGGCATGCTCAAGCTCGGCAAGGCAAGCGCGGTTGAGCCCGAGGTCGACCTGAGCGGTTACTGGATGGACGGCGACCGCCTGCACATCGGCAAGATCCGCATCGGTGCCGGTGCCGTGATCGGCGCGCGCAGCACGCTGTTCCCTGGGGCCCGTGTTGGCAAACGCGCTGAGGTCGCGCCTGGCTCCGCGGTCATCGGTGCCGTTCGGCCAGGTCAGCGTTGGGCCGGTGCGCCTGCGGTGAAGTCCGGTAAGCCTGGGCGGTCATGGCCGTCGGCTCGTGCACCGCGCAAGCTGCGTTGGGTTATCGCGTACGGCATCACGTCGTTGGTAATGGGGATGTTCCCGGTTATCGGTGCGGTGCCTGGCCTTCTGGTGCTCTCAGCGTTCCTCGACGGTGGTTTGGCGGGCGTGCTGACGGCCGTGCCGCTGGCCACGCTCGCGGCGATGGGCAGCTTTGCCGCGCTGATCCTTGTGTCCGTGCGGTTGCTGGGCATCGGGCTACGTGCTGGGCATCACCCCGTGCACAGCCGTATCGGTTGGCAGGCGTGGGCGACCGAGCGGTTGATGGACCTGTCCCGCATCCTGCTGTTCCCGATGTACGCCAGCTTGTTCACGCCAGTGTGGCTGCGGCTGCTCGGTGCGAAGGTCGGCCGCGGGGTCGAGGCATCGACCGTCCTGGCCATCCCGAAGATGACGACCATCCGCGACGGCGCGTTCCTGGCTGACGACACGATGGTCGCTACATACGAGCTCGCTGGCGGTTGGGTGCGTATCGGCGAAGCGCGCGTTGGCAAACGAGCGTTCCTCGGTAACTCCGGTATGACCGCGCCTGGCCGTGCCGTTCCTAACGGTGGTCTGGTGGGCGTGCTGTCCGCGACTCCCAAGCGTGCCAAGGCGGGTTCGTCGTGGCTGGGTATGCCGCCGATGAAGCTACGGCGGACCGTCGCCGAGGGAGACACCAGTCGGACGTTCGCTCCCGCCAAGCGTCTCAAGGTCGCGCGCGCGTTGGTCGAGATGTGCCGGGTCATTCCGGTCATGGCCGGTGTCGCGTTGGCTGTGCTTGTCCTCGCCGCGTTCGAGGGCCTCGTCAGTCAGTTTGGTTGGGCCGTGGCTGCGTTGCTGTCCGGCGGTGTGCTGCTGGGCGCCGGACTCGTTGCGTGCGCAGTGACGACGGCCGCGAAGTGGTTGCTGGTTGGACGGTTCCGTGCGGTCGAGCATCCGTTGTGGAGTTCGTTCGTGTGGCGCAACGAGCTCGCGGACACGTTCGTCGAGGTGCTCGCCGGGCCGTGGCTGATCTCGTCGGCCACCGGCACCCCGCTGCTGAACGGCTGGCTGCGGACCATGGGCGCGAAGATCGGCCGTGGCGTCTACCTGGACACGTACTGGCTGCCCGAGGCGGACCTGGTGTCGCTTGGCGACGGCGTGAGCGTCAACCGCGGCTGCGTGCTGCAGACGCACCTGTTCCACGACCGGATCATGAGCATGTCCGAGGTGCTCATGGACGACGGCTCGACGCTCGGCCCGCACGGCATCATCCTGCCCGGCGCGAAGGTGGGCGCTCGCACCACGATCGGCCCGGCGTCGTTGGTGATGCGCGGCGAAGGTGTCCCAGCCGACACCAGGTGGCTTGGCAATCCGATCTCCGCTTGGCCTACTGTCAGGGCGTGATCGACCCGTACCTGCCCGAGCACGGCGACCCGAACTATCACGTTGAGCACTACGACCTAGAGCTGGACTACCGGGTCGCCGCGGGCAGGTTGTCGGGCCGGGCCAAGATCACCGCGGTCGCGAAGACCGCGCTGACCCGCTTCGCGCTCGATCTCGGCACCTTCAAGGTGAACCGGGTAAGCATCGACGGCAAGCCGACCCGGTTCACGCATCGCGGGCACAAGCTGACTGTGCAGGCGAGGCTCGCGGCTGGGCGGCAGTTCACTGTCGAGGTGCGGTACGTCGGCAACCCGACGCCGATCAACACCAAGCATTGGGGCGAGCTCGGCTGGGATCACCTCGAGGACGGTGTGTTGGTCGCCAGTCAGCCAACGGGTGCACCTTCGTGGTTTCCGTGCAACGACCACCCGAGTGACAAAGCGACATATCGGATTTCGGTGACCACCGCGTCGCCGTACCGCGTGATCGCCAACGGTGACCTGATCGACGGCAGGGTGGGGGCGTCGACCACAACGTGGGTCTACCTCCAGCTCGAACCGATGGCCACCTATCTCGCGTCTATCCAAATTGGACGATATGAGTTCATCGAGCGGGCCGACGACCGGGTTCCTTTGCGTGCGGCCTTTCCGATGCGTCTGCTCGACGGCTACGCGCACGACTTCGGACGCCAGTCCGAGATGATGGTCGCGTTCGAGCGGATGTTCGGGCCGTATCCGTTCAACGCCTACACGGTCGTGGTGACCGACGACGACCTGGACATCCCGATCGAAGCCCAAGGCATGTCGATCTTCGGGGCCAACCACATCGACGGCCGTCGCGGGTACGAACGCCTTGTGGCGCACGAGATGGCGCATCAGTGGTTCGGCAACAGCGTGTCGATCGCTGACTGGCGCCAGATCTGGTTGAACGAAGGGTTCGCCGCGTACTCGGAATGGCTGTGGTCGCAGGCTTCCGGCGGTCAGTCCGCCGACGCGTTGGCGAAGGTGACGTGGGCGAGGCTCGCCAAACTGCCGCAGGACCTCGTCCTCGCCGACCCTGGGGTTGAGCGGCTGTTCGACGACCTGCTCTACAAGCGTGGCGCGCTTGCCGTACATGCCTTGCGACTGAGGCTCGGCGACGCCGCGTTCTTCGCGATGCTGAGGGACTGGACACTGCAGAACCGGCACGGCTCAGTGACCATTGAGGACTTCACACGGCACGCACAGCGGCATTCGCCGAAGCCGCTCGGCGACCTATTCACCGCTTGGCTCTACCAGGCTGCTTTGCCCGAGCTTCGCTAGGATCCGTTCCGCCTCAGCCACGGTTTTGATGATCACGTCCGCGCAGGCGGGCAGGTCGTCGAGCTTGCCGACGACTTGTCCCGCGGCCAAAACGCCCGCGTCCGTCCGGCCTTCGACAAGGCCAGCACGCAACAACATTGGCGTGTTGGCCGCCATGACCACTTGGGACAATGACAAGTCCCCGCGCATCGACCAGCCTTCGCGGAGCATGGACGACCACGACAGACCGCTGAGTTTCTTGAACTTGGCCGCGTTCTTGATCGCGTGCAGGAGACTGCTGACCCGGCCGGATTTCTCCAGCTTCTCCACGAGTTCGGTTCTCAGAACGCGATGCGGGACACCGTCAACGCGCTTGGTGACCACGGTTCCATCGAGGCCCTTGCTGAGGTAGAACTGTTTGACCTCGTCGGGAACCGTGCTTTCCCGCGTCAGCAGGAATCTCGTGCCCATCGCGATTCCTGCGGCGCCGTACGACAATGCTGCGGCGAGCCCGCGTCCGTCGAAGAATCCGCCTGCCGCGATCACCGGGATGTCGATCGCGTCTACAACGGACGGTATGAGCAGTGTTGTCGCGATGGAACCTGTGTGTCCGCCTGCCTCGCCGCCTTGCGCGATCACCGCGTCGGCGCCCCATTCGGCGACCTTCTCCGCGTGCCGTACTGCTCCGACCGACGGGATGACCAGCGTGCCCGCGTCTTTCAGCTGCTTGATCAGGTCGGCTTTTGGTGCCCTGGCAAAGGATGCGACCCTGATTTTCTCCCGGATCAGCAGATCGATCCGTTCTCTGGCATCGACCGCGTCCGATCTGAGGTTCACGCCGAAGGGCTTGTCCGTGCGGCTTTTGGTTTCGGCGATTGCTTTTTTGAGTTCCTCGTAGGTCATTGTGGCCGATGCGAGGATGCCAAGGCCGCCAGCCTCCGCGCTCGCCGCGACCAGTCGTGGACCGGCGACCCAGCCCATTCCGGTCTGTACCACCGGATGCTCGACGCCGACGAGTCGCGTGAGGGCGGTTTTCACACTCGTACCTCACGATCTCGCTTACCGCCTGGATCGAGAACCGTCCGGATCAGCTCAAGCTCTTGCTCGGTTGGGTCCCGCGTGATCGACGGCTCCTCATACTCGGGGAGCTCGAAACCGGTCTGGTCGGAGACCTCTTGGATATCGACGTCTGGATGGACGGAAACCAGTCGCATCCGGCGATCCGGTGTGTCGAAATCGAACACCGCGAGGTTGGTGACCACTCGGTGGATGTGGTGGAACGGGCCCGCGTGCTTGTCGTAACCGACACCTGAGACCACGTCAACCGCGTCGACAAGAACTCGCTTGCTGTGCCGTGGAATCCAGTAGCTGGTCTTGTGGTTCGCTGTGTTGCCCGGCGCGCCACGGAAACCGAGCAACTGCCTGCTCGGCTTGCGGTGGTCGCCGATCGCGGAGATGTTCTGGTTGCCGAACTTGTCGATCTGGTTCGCGCCCATCACTACATGCCGGGTTCCGTGCGCCACCACATCGAAAACCTTGCGGTACGGCAGCCAGCCTTCGATCTCGCCTTGTGGCGTCAGCAAATAGGCCTCGCCGTCGGACAGCAGCAGGTCCGGCTCGGAGGTCAGCCTCGCCAGCCGGGCGCCGAGGCTGGGGACCAGGCCCATCGGGCTGGCCAGGATCTCGCCGTCGCCCGCGAACAGGTCCGCACAGGCCGCGACGCATACTTCGGCCCTGGTCACCGCCATGCCCGCACCGCCTCCTGGTAGCCGCGCTCGCCGCCGGTCAGGAACCTGTCCACAAAGGAATCCCAGTTCGCCTCGGCGTAAAGCTTCTGAAACTGTTCGTCACGTGGGTAATCCGGCACGCAGCTGGTGAAATGCGCGCCATTCGGTGTTTCCACGACCCCGTCGACCATCATTCTGTTCAACAGCAACGTCTGCACGGGGCCTTCGAACGTGTCCACGACCTGCTCGCACGACACGTACCGGCGCTTTGCCGCAAGGCAAAAGAGATCGTCGAAGTAAGGGTCGGGACCGAGGTACTGGGCGTTGCCGTGTCGATCTGCTCGGTTCATGTGGATCAGCGCGACATCAAGGTGCAGCGCGGGCATCGCCACGAGTTCTTCGCCGTCGTAAGGCGATCGGATCGTGCGCAGTTCGGGATTCGTACGCATCACGTCCGAGCCGAGCCCCGCGCGGATCGGCAGGAAGGGCAGCCGGTGCCCGGCGGCAAGGAGTCCACATTGGAACATGCCTTCGTCGAGCTCGGTGACGTCCAGATCACCTTCCTGGCGAAGTTTTTGGAAGTACGGGTCGTAGGCCACCGTGTCGAGCGAGACGAACCCGAAGACCAGCTTGCGGATTTTTCCTGCCGCGGCGAGCAATCCGACGTCCGGGCCGCCGTAGGACACGATCGTCAGGTTCTTCAGCGGGGAGTCGAGGATTGCCCGGACGAGTGCCATCGGTTTGCGGCGCGAACCCCAGCCGCCGATGCCGACGGTCATTCCGTCGGACAGTTCCGCCACCACTTCGGCTGGCGTCATCCGCTTGTCACGCATCTTTCGCTCCGTTGATGAAAGCGTCGCGTGCCTCGTCCGAGGCGTCGGTCAGGTTCAGCTCGAACGTAAAACCTTGTTCGTAGCGGTAACTGCGGTGCACTGGTTGTGGATCGATCCCGTTGATCGCTTCTTTCGCGCGCCGGATCACTCTGGTGTCCTTGGCCGCGATCTCACCTGCCAGCTTCAACGACGCTTCGTCGAGCCCATCGCGTGTCACGACCTCGTACACCGAACCGTGGTGGTGCAACTGTTTGGCGTCGATGTTGCGAGCCGTGTAGTACAGCGTGCGCATCAGATGCTGGGGGACAAGTCTCGCCAGATGTGTCGCCGCACCGAGCGCGCCTCTGTCCACTTCAGGCAGTCCAAAGTAGGCGTCGTCGGACGCGATCACGATGTCGCTGTTGCCGACAAGACCAACCCCGCCGCCGAGGCAGAAGCCTTGAACTGCGGCGATCACGGGCACCGCGCAGTCGTACACCGCCGCGAATGCCGCCGCGCAACCACGATTGGCACCGATCAGGGCGCCATGTCCTTCGGTGCGCTGCATTTCCTTGATGTCCACGCCCGCGCAGAAGCCTTTGCCCTCGGCGCGAAGGATCACCACGTGAGTCGCTGGGTCGTCGCCCGCGGCAAGGATTGCCGTGGCGAGGTCGAACCAGCCTTGCACCGGCGGCGCGTTCACCGGTGGGAAGTCGATGGTGACCTGGGTGACGCCGGGACCCGCCCGGCTGCTGGTGATCCCCATGGACCCTTCTTCCTAACCTAGCGATTGCTTGGTAACTTATCAGGGCCCGGTTCGCATGAGAAGGAGTCAGGAGTGGAACTCGCGCTCGACGGGTCGGTCGTCCTGGTGACCGGAGGTGCGCGCGGGGTCGGACTCGGCATCACACAGGCGTTTCAGGCCGCTGGCGCGACCGTGGTCATCTGCGGCCGGACGGAACCCGCCTCCCACGTGGCTGACTTCATCGCGTGTGACATCAGGGATACCGAACAAGTCGACGCCATGGTGACCACGATCGTCTCCCGCTATGGGCGGCTGGACATCCTGGTGAACAACGCCGGAGGCGCACCGGTTGTCTCGACGGGTTCGGCGTCACCCCGGTTCCACGAAGCCGTCATCCGGCTCAACTTGGTCGCGCCGCTCTTGGTGTCGCAGCGCGTGAACGCGGTCATGCAGGAGCAGGCCACCGGCGGATCGATCGTGATGATCAGCAGTATCAATGGTTCGCGCCCGGCACCGGCTTCTGTCGCATACGGTGCCGCGAAGGCCGGGATCAACAACATGGCCGCGAGCCTTGCGGCGGAGTGGGCGCCGAAGGTCCGCGTGAACTCGCTCGGCGTCGGGATGGTCCGTACCGACATCACCGAGGAAGCGTTTGCTCCGATCATGGACGAGGCCGCCGCGGCTGTCCCGTTGGGACGTTTGGCTGAGCCTTCGGAAATTGGCGCGTGCGCGGTCTTTTTGGCTTCTCCGCTGGCGTCCTATGTCACCGGCGCGACGCTTCTCGTGCACGGCGGGGGTGAACTGCCCGTCTACTTCGATAGGGAGACGCCTTGAGCAAGCTTTGTTCTGGCCGCGTTGTCATCGTCACCGGTGCGGCGCGTGGGATTGGTCGTGCGCATGCTCTTGCGTTCGCCGCTGAGGGCGCTTCCGTTGTCGTGAACGACTATGGCGTCGGGATTGACGGTTCTGGCGCGTCTTCCGGCCCTGCTTGCGCGGTGGTCGAGGAGATCGTCGCCGCGGGTGGATCGGCTGTGGCCAACTTCGACGATGTGGCTTCGTGGGACGGCGCGGCCGCGTTGGTCGACACGGCCGTGCAAGCGTTTGGTCGGCTCGATGTCCTGGTGAACAACGCGGGATTCCTGCGTGACCGGATGCTCGTGAACATGGCCGAGGAGGAGTGGGACGCGGTCGTCCGTGTGCACCTCAAGGGCCACTTCGCTCCCATGCGGCACGCCGCCGCGCACTGGCGATCGATAGCCAAGTCGGGCACGATGCCGGACGCCCGCGTGATCAACACAAGTTCCGGCGCGGGACTGTTGGGCAGCGTGGGCCAGGGCAATTACAGCGCAGCCAAGGCCGGGATCGCCTCGTTGACCTTGGTCGCCGCGGCCGAATTCGCGCCTTATGGCGTGACAGTGAACGCCATCGCTCCCGCCGCCCGTACCCGGATGACCGAGCAGACATTTGCTTCAACCATGGCCGCGCCCGCTGACGGCTTTGACGCGATGGCCCCGGAGAACGTATCACCACTCGTGGTTTGGCTGGGCAGCACGGAATCCCGTGACGTCACCGGCCGAGTGTTCGAAGTGGACGGAGGCCGAATCTGCCTCAACACCGGCTGGACACCTGGCCCCACCGCAACCAAACCCGCCCGCTGGTCACCAGCCGAACTCACCCCAGTGATGAAGGACCTGCTCGCGCAGGCCCCCGCACCACTCCCACCCTACGGATCCTCCTCGTGAGTGGTTATCCGTGTTCTAACCCGCATAACCACTCACGAGCCTTGAGCAGCGGGAACAGCTAGTTCCGCCGGTCCAGCCTGCCCTCCTGAGGATGGCCAGGACCTCGGACGCCACTCCGCATGGGTCCTTGTGGACTTCGTGCCAGCCGTAGATGAGGCGGGAGCGCCCGGCAAGCTCGGCGGCATTGTCCCTGCGCCGGTCCCGGAACGCCACGCCAGGAGTTGCGTGGTAAGCCCTGCCGTCCAAGCGGACGGTGAGGGGGACTCCGAGACTGTCGTAGGTCGCGTCCTCCCAGAGGACTCGATCGTCGACGGAGAAAGGGACCTGACGGTCAGCAGGCGGGATCCCATGCGCGAGCTCGACCTCCCGCAGGTATTCGGCTTCGAGGACGGACATCAGCCCACCAGCGATGAGCTCGACCGCGCGGTCAAGCGCCTTTCTGTACCGGTACGCCCTGCGCAGCTCGAGCACAGTGCTCAGTTCCGTCGCAGTGACTCCGCTGCGGCCCACCAGGTCGATCATCGTGTCCACAGCTTCTTGTGATGTGGGCTGTGCGACCGCCAAATCGATGATGGTGTCAACGCGCCTGGTTCGGGGCAGATCGTATACCCGGACGGTGAAGCGCAAGGCCCGTGACCGGTGCACGACAACAAGATCGGGTTGGGAGATCGCGGAACATCCGTACGGCACTGTGATCTCCACAGGACCATCCCGGATCGGCACCATGCCCCATTCCTCGGCAGCCGTGTAGTGGCTCAATGTCGCGTCTGGCCCGCCGTACAGGATGGCTGCGGACAATCGGGCAGCACGCGGCAACTCACCAGTGAAGGTGGCGTACACACCTCGCAGGATGCGCTGCCAACGCCGCGCGGCGACGTTCGCGGCAATGCCCGCGTGGCTGAGGCCGAAGTAGCGTCGCAGTTGCTCGTGGGAAACGATTCCCTGCTGGTCGCCGACCAACCGGTTCCAGTCTGACTGCTGATGGTCCGGCACCGACCATCGTGGAGTACTAGGCATGCGAAGGACCGTCGCACACCCCACCGACAATCTCCGTCCTCGTGAGTGGTTATCAAGGTTAGAACACGAATAACCACTCACGAGGGTCTTTTTAGAGGCGTTCGATGATGGTCGCGGTGGCTAGCGCGCCACCTGCGCACATGGTGACGAGCGCGCACGTTTCGTCGCGGCGTTCGAGGGCGTGCAGTGCTGTGGTGAGCAGGCGCGCGCCCGTGCTGCCGACTGGGTGACCGAGGGCGATGGCGCCGCCGTTGACGTTCACGCGGTCGGTGTCCGGCTTGTGCACGCTCGTCCACGACATCACGACGGATGCGAAGGCCTCGTTGACCTCGAACACGTCAAGGTCGCCGATCTTCATGCCGCTGCGCTCAAGTACGCGCGCGGTCGCTTGAACAGGGCCGTCGAGGTGGTAGTACGGCTCGGCGCCGACGAAGGTTTGCGCGACGATGCGCGCCCGCGGCCGTAACCCCAGGGCCCGAGCACGGTCCGAGTCCATGAGCATCACCGCCGCGGCGCCGTCGGAAATCTGCGATGACGTGCCTGCGGTGTGCACGCCGCCTTCCATGACGGGTTTGAGGTTTGTCAGGCCTTCGAGGGTCGTGTCGCGCAGGCCTTGGTCCTGCGTGACACCGTTGACCGGGACGACTTCGGCCGCGAAATGCCCGGAATCCCAGGCGTTGCGTGCTTTGGCCTGCGACCAGACGCCGAACTGGTCGACTTCCTTTCGGCTGAAGCCTCGGCGTACGGCGATCCGTTCGGCGGCTTCGTACTGGTTGGGCAGGTCGATGTCCCAGTCGTCCGGGCGCGGCATGCCGACGTCGACACCGAGGTTGGATCGAAGTGGCACGCGGCTCATCGCCTCGACGCCGCACCCGATACCGATATCTATCGTGCCCATCGCGATCAGTCCGGCGATCAGATGAACCGACTGCTGCGCCGAGCCGCATTGGCAGTCGACGGTCATGCAGCCCGTGGTGTGCGGCAGACCGGCGTGCAACCACCCCGTGCGGGTGATGTTGTTCGACTGCTCACCCGCCTGGGTTACACAGCCACCGGCGACCTGTTCTACCAGCACCGGGTCGATGCCCGCACGCTCGACCACCGCCCGTTGCGCGGTGCCGAGCAGCTGCGCCGCATGCAGCCCGGCCAGCCAACCTCCTCGTTTGCCGATCGGTGTGCGTACCGCTTCGACGATCACCGGATGACCCACGCCGAGCACCTCCCGTGCCTGTCCGTGATCGAAAAATAGAACACGTTCCCGTCATCAGCAAGACTGATGGCTAAGCAGCTCTTTCGTTGAGTTAACGGTGTATGCTTAAATCGGTCGTAGAACGTGTTCCACACCGTTGTGGGGGGCGACCCGAGGAGGCAATCGTGGCCGAACCCAGGATCCCCGAAGGCTTCGACTTCACCGATCCCGATGTTTACGCCACGCGGTTACCACACCAGGAGTTCGCCGAACTGCGCCGGTCCGCCCCAGTCTGGTGGAACAAGACACCGAAGCGGGACTGCGGATTCGACGACGACGGCTACTGGGTGGTCTCCAAGCACTGTGACGTCAAAGAGGTGTCCCGCAACTCGGATGTGTACTCCAGCAGCGAGAACACCGCGATCATCCGCTTCGGCCCGGACATCACGAGGGAGAAGATCGAAGCGCAGCGGCTGATCATGCTGAACATGGATCCGCCGCAGCACACCAAAGTCAGGGCGATCATCCAACGCGGCTTCACGCCCCGCGCGATCAACAGCCTGCGTGACGCACTGGCCAACCGCGCGGAACGGATCGTGAAAACCGCGCTCACCGAAGGAACGGGCGACTTTGTTCTGGACGTCGCCTGCGAGCTTCCCCTGCAGGCGATCGCGGAGTTGCTCGGCGTCCCGCAGGACGACCGGCACAAGTTGTTCGACTGGTCGAACCGGATGATCTCCTACGATGATCCTTCGGCCTCCCAACCAGAACTAGCCTCGGCCGAACTGCTCGGTTACGCGTGGCACATGGCTGAGGACAGGAAACGCTGTCCGGCGCACGACATCGTGACGACGTTGGTGAACGCCAACATCGACGGTGAAGACTTGGCGTCGGAGGAGTTCGGTTTTTTCGTTCTGCTGCTTGCGGTGGCGGGCAACGAAACCACGCGAAACGCGATCACGCATGGGATGCACGCGTTCTTGGAGCACCCCGAGCAGTGGGAGCGGTTCAAGGCCGAACGCCCGGCGACCGCGGCTGACGAGATCGTCCGGTGGGCGACCCCGGTCATGGTTTTTCAGCGAACCGCCAAAGTGGACACTGAACTCGGCGGCGTCGAGATCAAGGCGGGCGAGCGGGTGGGCCTGTACTACAGCTCGGCGAACTTCGACCCCGAGGTGTTCGACGACCCGCACGCGTTCGACATCGGCCGCGATCCCAATCCGCACTTGGGTTTCGGCGGTACGGGCGCGCATTACTGCATCGGCGCGAACTTGGCGAGGCTGGAGATCGACCTGATCTTCAATGCGATCGCCGAGCATATGCCGAACATCGCGATGGCCGCCGATCCGGTCCGGTTGCGGTCCGGCTGGCTCAACGGCATCAAGGAATTCCCGGTCATGTACGCATGACAGACAACAACTCCTGGGCCACCGGGCCCAGGAGTTGTTCGTCAGCGGATTGTCTGCCAGAAGCCGCAACGGTGTTCGCGGGCCAGATCGATCGGGCCTGTCTGGGCAGCGGCCAGTGATTGCACAATGCCGCCTTGATACACGGGCCATCCCGGGTCGCCGTTCTTGGCGAACGCCACCCAATGCCCGATCAGCCGGTCCGCGAAAGCCTTCTGCCCCGGCGTGAACGAAGTCGGCATGAGGTCGAGCAAGAAGTCCATGTCGGCGCCATGGGTCGCACTGGGCGGCCAACCCTCGAACTGCCGGACCGCGGGCTCGGCGAATTCATAGCCATACGCCGGAGCTCCGCGACTTGCAGCCTTGAGAGCAGGCAGCTGCGTGCATGCACCGACCATGGCGCCGTAGTCGGTCAGTGCCGTCGCCAGCGTCAAGCCTGGATTCGAACCGGCCGGGTAGGCCGAAAGGATTCTCGAGGCTTCTTTGCCGAACATGCCCTTGATGACCTTCGGGTAATCAACGGGTTGGCCCGAAAAGGTGACATGCGCACGGACCTCATGTTTGGTCCCGCCGTGCAGCAAAGGAACATCCGCGGCCAAGCCCAGTTGCAAAGCGGTCAAAGGCTGAAGCGGTAACGCGCGTGTACCCGCGACAGGCATCCAAGTCTTCCCAGTGGCATACCGGTGCACCTGGAAAGTTTCGGCACGGTCGGAATGCCGGACGAGTTGCGACGCAGGCAAACCACGAAGACAAGCCTCGGTCGAACATCCAGCAAAAGAAGCGAACGCCAGCCCACGCTCAACCGCGGTCGCCGGATCAAGCACAGCGTTCCCGCACGGAGCGCTCTGAGCAATAGCCTTTGAGAACAACCCACGCGCGCCAGGAGAAGCCAACTGCGAACAGACGCTGACACCACCAGCCGACTGTCCCCACAGCGTCACGTTGCGCGCGTCCCCACCGAAAGCGGCGATGTTGTCACGCACCCACCGCAACGCGAACTGCTGGTCCGCGAGCCCGAAGTTGCCGGCATAAGGGTCATCCAGCGAAGGATGCTTGAGGAACCCGAACGCGCCAAGCCGGTAGTTCAGCGTGACCACAATGGCGTCATGCTGGACCATCCGCCGCGGGTTCCAAGCGTCACCAGCGCCGGTCACCAACCCACCACCATGCACGAACACCAGCACCGGCAACCCTTTACGGGCCCCAAGCGGAGTGGTCACGTTGAGGAACAGGCAATCCTCTCCGCCGGTGACACCACCCTGAAAATTCGACTGCGTACATCGTTGACCCGGCCGAGTGGCATCACGGACACCTTGCCAAGGCTTGGCAGGTTGTGGCGAACGCCATCGCAGCGGGCCAACTGGCGGTGCGGCGTAAGGGATTGCTTGGAAACTTCGATGGTCCGCGGCCACAACTCCCTGCAGCCAACCATCACTGGTCTGAACGCGGGCCTCATCCGGCGGGGGACCACCGGACATCCCGACTACGAGCGTGGCCACTGCCGCGAGAATGCTTGTCATACGGACAAAGATCCCGGCGCGAGCCGCGCAAGTCGTCGGCAGCCGGGCGTATCAGCCTCCACGCCCGGGACCGTACGCCGAGTCAGACGCGACCGGGAACGTCCAGGTGAGTGCCGGTAATCGCGCTTGCTTCGTCACTGCACAGGAAGTGGATGACGTCCGCGATCTTCTCCGGACGCACCCAGCGGGTGAAGTCAGCCTGAGGCATGCTCGCCCGGTTTATCGGCGTGTCGATCGTGCTGGGCAGCACGGCATTCACCCGAATCCCCTCGGATTTGTACTCCACAGCCAGCGTGTCCACTAGCGCGAGCACCCCTGCCTTCGCGGTGATGTAGCCAGCCGCCCCGGAGAATGGGCGGAGCGCGGCCCGGCTGGACACGCACACAATCGCCCCGCCGGTCTTGAGCATGTGCGGCAGGCTGTGGTGGCACGCCAGATACGTCGGACGCAGATTCAACCGCAGCTGAGCCGTGAAATCATCCACAGACGTCTCGTGTACGCGGCCCGCCTTGTGGAAACCGCCAACAAGGTTGACCACGGCGGCAAGGGGCGCGTCCTCGCGGCTGGTGGCCAGCTTGACGCACGCGGCGACCGCCTGGTCGTCGAACAAATCCGTCTCGGTCAGTTCGAGCATGCTGTGCCGAGGCAGCCTGGGCAGTTCACCCGGCGCGATCCACGGCACCACCACGCGCCACCCGGCGTGCAGGAACCGCGCGGTCACGGCCGTGCCCAGCCCACCCGTGCCGCCGGTGACCAGGACCGTTCGGGTCAGGTCGGCTTGTTCGCGCTCACTATCCACATCGCGAAGTATTGCGAACCTCCGCCGTATGCGTGACCCATAGCCACCCTTGCATCGGGCACTTGGTGCGCTCCCGCGCGGCCCATCACCTGCATAGCGGCCTCGGCATAGCGGATCAGGCCGGATGCGCCGATCGGGTTGGACGACAACACTCCACCCGATGGGTTGACTGGCAGCAGGCCGCCGATCTCGGTCTCGCCCGCTTCGGTCAGTTTCCAGCCCTCGCCGATCTCGGTAAAGCCGAGGTTCTCCAGCCACATCGGCTCGAACCAGGAGAACGGGACGTAGATCTCGGCCGCGTCGACCTGGTTGAGCGGGTCGTCGATGCCTGCTTGACGCCACAGCGCCTTCGCTGCGTCTTGGCCTGCGCGTGGGTTGACCTGGTCGCGGCCCGCGAAGGTGGTTGGCTCGGTGCGCAACGCGGTCGCGGTGATCCAAGCGGCGTTCGATCCGGCCGTCTTCTCGTCGGCGATCACGATCGCGCAGGCGCCGTCCGAGGATGGGCAGGTTTCGTCGTAGCGGATCGGGTCCCAGAGCATCTTGGACGCGCGGACCGATTCCACGGTGATGTCGGGCTGTTTGAGGTGGGAATGGGGGTTGCGGGCGCCGTTGCGCCGGTCCTTGGCCGCGACCATCGCGCCGACGTGCTCCGGGGCGTTTGACCTGCGAATATACGAGCGCACGTGCGGTGCGAAGTACCCGCCCGCGCCCGCGTGCACTGGCATGGTGAACGGCGTGGGGATGGACAGCGCCCACATCGCGTTGGACTCGGATTGCTTCTCGAACGCCACCGCCAGAACCCTGCGGTGTACGCCGCTTTGCACCAGGGATGCTGCGACGTTCCCGGTCGAGCCGCCGACGGATCCCGCGGTGTGCACGCGCAGCAAAGGCTTGCCGACCGCGCCTATCGAGTCCGCGAGGAACAGTTCGGGCATCATCACGCCTTCGAACATGTCCGGTGCCTTGCCGAGAACGACCGCGTCGATGTCCGGCCAGTCGACGCCTGCGTCGGCGAGTGCCCGGTCGATCGCCTCGCGGCACAGGCCGCCCATGGACACGTCCAACCGCTTGGCGGTGTGGTCCGTCTGCCCGGTCCCGATCACCGCGGCCAGCTGTCCGGCCATCAGCCCCGTCCCTCCATCAGGCACACCAGATTGTGTTGCAACGCAGGACCGCTTGTGGCGTGCGCCATCGCGCGGTCGGCCTGCCCCGAGCTCACTTGCCGGGCGGCTTCACCGATCCTGATCAACCCGGCTGCGAACATCGGATTTCCGCACAGCACGCCACCGGACGGGTTGATCCGCGTTCCGTTCAGGCCGAGTTCCTGGCGCAGCAGGAGTTCTTGGTGGGTGAAGGGTGCGTGCAGCTCGGCAACGTCCACTTTGTCGAAACCCGCGTCCCTTGCCGCGCCCACTGTGGACGCTGACGTGGTCAGGTCACGGCCGCCAAGGTTCGCTGAGTCAACGCGATGCGCGATTCCGGTGATCCATGCTGGACGGTCGGACAGTTCACGTGCCCGATCACCGGCAGCCAAGACGACCGCCGCGGCGCCATCCGTGATCGGTGCGCAGTCGTGTTTCCGAAGTGGATCAGCCAAGTACGGCTCGGCCAGCAGGTCATCCGCTGTATAGTCGCCTTTGAGCTGCGCCAACGGGTTTCCCTTTGCGTCAGCACGGCTGCGGACCGCGACTTCGGCCATCTGTTGCTCGGTCCACTTGCCTTGGTCGAGGCCCGCGCGGGCCTGCAACCCGGCGACGCTGACCGAGTCCGGCCACAGTGGAGCGACCGTGTACGGGTCCAGCTGCATGGTCATCACGCGCCGCAACTTGCCCGCTGAGGACTTGCCGAATCCGTACACCAGCGCGAGGTCCACTTCGCCTGTCTGGATCTTCACCCAGGCCTCGTAGAACGCCCACGCCGCGTCGGCCTCCACATGGGACTCGTTGATCGGTGGGAAAGCGCCGATCGCGTCGACCGCCGCGATGAACGAGAACGCTCGACCGGCGACGTAGTCCGAAGATCCTGAGCACCAGAATCCGATGTCTGATTTGGACAGGCCGAGGTTTCCGAGCACCTCGTGGAAGACCGGCACGAGCATCTCGACACCGTTGGTCGTGCCGTGTGTCTCGCGGACGGCGGGTGCCTGTGCGAAGCCGACTACCGCGACATCTCTCACCGGTGCCTCACAGGTGCTGGGAGTAGGTTTCGAACGGCGCGTCCGGCTCGCCGCTCGGTTCGAAGTGGTCGATGTTGGCTAGCGAGGGCTGCCATTCCGCACGCGGCCGCCATACCGCTTTCACGCGCATGCCCATCCGGACCTCCGAGGCTTCACAGCCGAGGATCAGGTGCTGGAACGCGATGTCGGCGCCGTCGAGCAGGACATACGCGGTCACGTAAGGCGGAGTGATGCGCTGACCGAGGAACGGCAGGTTGACGATGCAGAAGGTCGTGACGATGCCCCGGTCCGGCAGTTCGACTTCGTCCACTGTGGGCACTCCGTCGGTCGGGCACGCACCTCGCGGCGGGATGTAGACCTTCTGGCACGCGGGACATCGCTGGCCAAGCAGGCGTCCTTCTTGCAGACCGTTGAGGTACCGGGTCTCCTCGCGGGACGCGGTGTGCGTGTAAAGCAGGCGGACGGGTGTTGTCAGCATCGTGACCGGTTCACCTTGCGCTGCTTGGGTTTCCACTTCTTCACCGGGCTCGAAGCACGCGATGTCGTGCATGCTGCCGACAGGTTCGGCCGCCCAGCGCACCCGGACGCGCATGCCTGTCTGGATGTGCTCGGGGCCGGGAACGTCGACCGCGTGCAGCATGGCCGTGTCGGCGCCGTCGAGTTTGATCAAGGCCCACGCGAACGGCTTGTCCAGCGGCTGGCCTTCGTCGGGTTCGGGGACCCATGCCCACGTCTGGACGGTGCCCGCGTGCGCGACCTCGACCCACTCGGTGAGTCTGCGCGCGGTGATCGGGTCGAATTCGACCGGCGGCACGTGCACGCGGCCGTCGTCGCCCCGGATGCCCTCGATCCGCCGGTCACGCAGGCCGGTGATGAATCGGCCGAGAACCGGGCCGAGCGACCGGGTGTAGTCGAATTCGACGTTGAGCGGCGCGCTGAGCTGGGTCACGACAGAAAGTGAAACACGTTATCGCTGGACTGGCAAACATGCGTCACGCAAGGCCTTGTCTCGACTTGTAACACGTTCTAAGTTTGCGGTATGACCGCGATAGGGCTCTGGAACATCGCCGCTGACCTGCCCGATCATCCGGCCGTCGTCGACCCGGACGGTGCCGTGGTGACCTACCAAGAGCTGGCGGCGCGCGCCAACCGGTTCGGCCGCGGCTTCCAGGAACTGGGTCTGCAACCCGGCGACACGGTCGTGATGGCGCTGCCCAACTCGGCGGACCTGCTGGCGCTCTACTTCGCGGTGCTGCAGACCGGGCTGTACGTCGTGCCGGTGAACTGGCACTTGGTCGGGCCGGAGGTCGCGTACATCGTCGAGGACAGCGGGGCGAAGGTCTTCATCGCGCACGAACGGTTCGCCGAAATGGCGGCAGAAGCCGGAAACGCGGTCGACGCGAAGTTCGCAGTCGGTGACATTCCGGGCTTCCAGCCGTTGGACGCGCTGGGCGCGTCCGCCTCACCTGGCCGTCCCGAGGCGCGCACCGCGGGCGCGCCGATGGTCTACACCTCCGGGACAACCGGCCGCCCGAAAGGCGTGCGGCGGCCGTTGACCGGTGGGGATCCAGACGACGTGCCGCCCGCGTCGATGTGGTTCTTCGGGATCTTCGGCATCAAACCGTTCGACGAGCACGTGCACATCTGCGGATCACCGCTGTACCACACGGCAGTGCTGAACTTCGCGGGCATTTCGATCCAAATGGGACATACGGTCGTCCTGATGGAGAAGTGGGAGCCGGAAGAGATGCTCCGGCTGATTCAGGAGCACCGGGTGACCCACAGCCACATGGTGCCAACACAGTTCCATCGGCTGATGGCTTTGCCGGAGTCCACAAGGGCTCGTTACGACGTGTCGTCACTGCGTGTGATGATCCACGGCGCGGCGCCATGTCCTCTTGAGACAAAGCGCCGGATGCTCGACTGGTGGGGCCCGGTTGTCGTCGAGTACTACGCGGCGACTGAAGGCGGCGGGACTTCGATCACCGCCGAGGAATGGCTTCGGAAGCCGGGTTCGGTAGGCAAGGCGTGGCCGGGTTCAGTCGTGCGGGTGCTTGACGATCACGGCAACGACATGCCTGTCGGCGAACTAGGCTTGGTGTACATGAAGATGGGCGCGTCGACCTTCGAGTACCACAAGGACAAAGCGAAGACCTTGGCCTCGCGGGTCGGGGATCTGTTCACGCTCGGCGACGTCGGGCACCTGGACGAGGACGGGTATCTGTACCTGCACGACCGCAAGGCCGACATGATCATTTCCGGTGGTGTGAACATCTACCCGGCGGAGATCGAGGGTGAGCTGGCGGTTCACCCCAAGGTCGCCGACATCGCCGTCTTCGGCCTGCCGCACGCCGACTGGGGCGAGGAGATCAAGGCCGTCGTGCAGCCCGCTCCTGGCGTCGTAGCCGATGATTCGCTGACCGAGGAGCTGTTGGAGTACGCGAAGTCCCGGCTCGCCAAGTTCAAACTGCCACGCAGCATCGACTACATCGAGGAGATGCCGCGCGACCCGAACGGCAAGCTGTACAAACGAAAGCTGCGCGCGAACTACCTGTAAGACCCTCGTGAGTGGTTAGTCGGGTTAGAACACCGCTAACCACTCACGAGGGTTTACCTGCCCCGGAACTCGGGTGTGCGCTTCTCGGCGAAGGCTCGCGGGCCTTCCTTCGCGTCCTCGCTGCGGAATACGTCCATGCCAAGGCGGGCGTCGATCTTGAACGCGTCATTCTCCGCCATACCTTCGGTTTCCCGGATCGTGCGCAGGATCGCCTGTACGGCCAGCGGGCCGTTGGCGGCGATCAACGCGGCCAGTTCCAGCGCTTTGGCCAAAGCTTGGCCGTCCGGGACCACGTGACCGATCAAGCCGAACTGCAAAGCCTCCGCCGCGGTGATGTGACGGCCAGTCAGCAAAAGATCGCAGGCGACTGTATAAGGGATCTGGCGAGGTAACCGAACGGCGGAACCGCCCAGTGGGAACAGGCCCCAGCGTGGTTCGGAAACGCCGAAACGGGCGCCCTCCCCGGCTACCCGGATGTCGGTCGCTTGCAGGATCTCGGTCCCACCGGCGATCGCGGGCCCTTCGACAGCCGCGATCAAAGGTTTGGTCAGCCGACGTCCTTTCAACAACGGCTCGATTACTGAGAGATCCCAATCGGACGCGGTGTCACCCGGATGGCTCGACGTCATCGCTTTCAGATCCGCGCCCGCGCAGAACGCCCCGCCGGCGCCGGTCAGGATGCACGCCCGAATCGATTCATCGTTGTCCACCTGGTCCCAGGCCGAGCGCATGATCGCCATCATCTCCGCGGACAACGCGTTGCGTGCCTCCGGGCGGTTCATGGTCACGATGAGTACGTGCCCCTGCTGCTCTACCAGGCAGTCCATCGAGTTCCTTCCTGCACGGAACGGGGGATTGTTCGGAACAGTAACATGTTCTACTTTGGGTCGGTGACCTTTAACATCGCCGATCTCGTCGAGCACGCCGTTGATGTCGTGCCCGAGCGGGTCGCCGCGATCTGCGGCGATCGCCGGGTCACCTACTCCCAGTTGGAGGAGCGCGTCAACCGGCTCGCGCACTACCTGGCCGCGCAGGGCGTCGGCAAGGGTTCGCACGTGGGTGTGTACTCGCGAAATTCGATTCAGGCGGTCGAGACCATGCTCGCCGCGTACAAGCTTCGCGCCGTCGCGGTGAACGTCAACTACCGCTATGTGGCAAGCGAACTGCGGTACATCTTCGAGGACGCGGACCTGGTGGCACTGGTGCACGAGCGGTGTTACGCCGACAAGGTCGCGATGGCAAGAACCAACAAACTGGAACACGTTATTGTTGTTGATGATGACTCGGGGCTGGACTACGCCGGCTGCGAGTACGAACACGCGCTCAGCCAGGGCGGTCCCGAACGCGACTTCGCGCCGCGCAGTGCTGACGACACCTACATCCTCTACACCGGTGGCACCACGGGAAATCCCAAAGGTGTGGTGTGGCGGCATGAAGACGTGTGGCGCGTGCTCGGCGGCGGCATCGACTTCATGACCGGTGCCCGGGTCGAGGACGAATGGCACCAGGCCAATACCGGCCTGCAGTACAGCCTGATCCGGTTCCCGATCCCGCCGTTGATCCACGGCGCCACGCAATGGGCCGCGCTGCAGAGCTTCTTCTCCGGTGGCACAGTCGTTTTCGTTCCCCAGTTCGAGCCGCACGAGGTGTGGCGGACCATCGAGAAGCACAAGGCGCAGATCATCCTGATCACCGGCGACGCGATGGCCAGGCCAATGATCGAAGCGTTGCAGGAAGGTCAGTACGACACGTCCTCAGTGGTCGCGATCGCGAGCACGGCCGCGTTGTTCTCGCCGTCGGTCAAGGACCAGTACCTTGCCGCGCTGCCGAACGTGGTGATCACCGACTCGATCGGCTCGTCGGAGGCGGGGTTCTCCGGCCTCAGCATCGTCCAAAAGGGAGTCGAGCACCGCGGCGGGCCACGCGTCAAGATCGACGCGGACAACACCGTGATCGACGAGAACAACAACCCGGTGCCCCCAGGTGTCGTTGGCAGGCTCGCGCGCAGCGGCAACATCCCGTTGGGGTACTACAAGGACGAAGCCAAGACCAAGGCGCTGTTCACCGAGGTCAACGGAAAGCGTTACGTGGTGCCAGGCGACTTCGCGCGTGTCGAGGAAGACGGCACGGTCACGCTTTTGGGGCGTGGCAACATGTGCGTGAACTCCGGCGGCGAGAAGATCTTCCCAGAAGAGGTGGAAGGTGCCTTGAAGTCGCATCCGGACGTGTTCGACGCACTGGTGATCGGTGTCCCGGATGAACGGTTCGGCCAACGCGTCGCGGCTGTCGTGCAACCGCGTCCAGGCAAGACGCCGACATTGTCCTCATTGGATGCCCATGCTCGCAGCGAGATCGCTGGCTACAAGGTGCCGCGCAGCCTGTGGCTGGTTGACGAGGTCAAGCGGTCGCCAAGCGGAAAGCCCGACTATCGCTGGGCTTTGGCGCACGCGAGCGAGAACGAAGCCACTGAACACACGACGGTAGCGGTGAAATAGTGCACACACCACTGTGTGACACGCTGGGGATCGAGCATCCGATCGTCGGCTTCACACCGTCCGAACATGTGGCCGCCGCGATCAGCAGGGCAGGCGGCCTCGGTGTGCTCGGCTGCGTCCGGTTCAACGACGCAGCCGATCTCGCCAAGGTTCTCGACTGGATGGACGACAACACGGACGGCAAACCGTACGGCGTCGACATCGTGATGCCTGCCAAGGTCCCGACCGAGGGCGCGGCCATCGACCTGGACAAGCTGATCCCGCCAGGACACAAGGACTTCGTCGAACGGACATTGCAGCGGCTCGGTGTCCCGCCGCTCGCGGATGAAGGGCGTGCCGGAGTCCTTGGGTGGCTGCACTCGGTTGCTCGGTCGCATGTGGACGTCGCATTGGAACACCCGGTCAAGCTCATCGCCAACGCACTCGGGTCACCGCCCGCGGATGTCATTGCCCGAGCCCATGACCATGGTGTCCTGGTGGCTGCTTTGGCGGGGAAGGCTGAGCACGCTCGTAGCCATGTTGCCAATGGTGTTGATCTCGTTGTGGCGCAGGGTTATGAGGCTGGTGGACATACTGGTGAGATCGCGACTATGGTGCTCGTGCCGGAGATTGTTGATGCTGTTGACGTTCCCGTGCTCGCGGCTGGTGGGATCGGCAGTGGTCGGCAGGTCGCGGCTGCGTTGGCGCTGGGTGCCGATGGCGTGTGGATGGGTTCGTACTGGCTGACGACTGAGGAATACACGCAGTCGTTGGGCGAATCCGCCATGCAGGAGGCTTTGCTCGGCGCGAGTTCCAGCGACACCGTCCGAACACGGATCTATACGGGCAAACCGGCTCGTTTGTTGAAGACCAAGTGGACGGACGCATGGGCGTCGGATGACGCGCCCGAGCCGCTGCCGATGCCGCTGCAGAACTTGTTGGTCGCCGAGGCGCACAACCGGATTCATCGCGCGAACGACCCGGCCGTGGTTTCGATGCCTGTTGGTCAGATCGTCGGCCGCATGTCGGCAGTCCGGCCGGTGGCGGACGTCATGGCGACGTTGCTCAGTGAGACTGAGGAGACGTTGGGACGACTGAAGAATCTGTGACTTCCTCGCGCAGGATCCGCCAGCACAGGTAGAGGCAAATGCCAGCCGCGGGCGCTCCGCCCAGCAGCGTGACGGCGATGCCGAGCGGGATCACTTCTCCGGTCAAGTAAAGCGGCACTAGCACTGCCGTGCCGATCACGAACTTCGCCAGGAATATCGCCGTGCACACGTAATACCGACGATCGCGGGGCGAGTCACCGCGTACTTGCTCATCACCAACCCAATGACCGGCCATCGCACCAAAATGGACACCAGGAACACCACGCCGCCGCCTGCCTGCATCAGCACGGCAGTGAGGTAGAAGTCGACCGTCTGCCCAGACTTTCCGGCCAGCATCGAGGACACCCCGACCACGATCAACCCAATCGCGGGCTGCCAGATCTTACGGTCTGTACACAGCCGCACGACGGCGAACACGCGGCGCACTCGGCACACCGGATGCCGCCCTGCGCGCGGGAATGGTCAACGTCCAGATCCTGGGGCTAGCGGTCGCCAGATATATCGTCCACATCGAGCCGATCGCGTCGGCATCGGTTGACGAACTGGCCGCCATGTTCGGCCCGCTCGTGCAACAGTGTCTGACCGTTAAGCAGTGAGGCCATCAAAGACGATGGCGAGCATGCGTTCCTTCACCTCGGTCTCCAGACGCGCTTGGGATGTGGCGACCAGCAACGCGTAAACCTCAGGCAGTTCGACGTCGGCGCGGATGGACCCGGCTTCCTGTGCACGCTTCAGCAGAATGCCGACGGTCTCCCGGAGTTTCTGAGAGGACTGCGTGGCGTCGTCGCCGTTCCCGCCTGCGTCAAGCAAAGCTTCGCCGATGGCGATTTTTGACGTTGCGTCCGCGACGACCTGGGCGAAGAAATCGAGGAATGCTGGGCCTGGGTCGGCGGCGTCGAGCAATGCTTCGGCTTGTGCGCGTAGTCGGTCGAAGCGTCGGACGAGAACGGCTTCCAGCAGGATCGCTTTGGTGGGGAAGTGGCGGAACACCGTGGCGATGCCGACTCCGGCCAGGCGGGCCACTTCCTCCGTGGACGCGGACGCTCCGCCTGCGCCGAAGACTTCTTCGGCGGTGTCCAGGATTCGGTCACGGTTGATGCGTGCGTCGACCCTCATCGCTCCACCTGATTGACATCCGAAGTGAGGACTCCGTATATTTGCGGAGTCGGGACTCCGGATGTTAGCAGGGGGATCTCATGAGTCCACGCGAGGTGTTTTTGGCGCTCGTCAACGGTGTCGTCGAGGGGCGCTGGCGGGAACTGCCGGATCTCTATGCGGAACAGACTCACGTCGTGCATCCGTTTGATCCGCTTCGCGCACCCGCTCTGCGGACTCGGGACGAACTGCGCGAGCATTTCACGCCAACCGGCGCAGGTCCGGAGATCCGCCGAACGCCAGTCAACATCACCATTCACGAGACGACGGATCCTGAGGTCATCGTCGCTGAGTTCGAATACCGGGGCACCGTGAACGGTAAGCCGTTCACGCAGCCGGCGATCTTCGTGCTTCGCGTGCGCGACGGGCAGATCATCGAATCTCGGGATTACTTTGATCACATGTCTATTGCCTACAGTCGCGGTCAGCTCGAAACCCTTGTCGCAGCAATGAAAAAGTCGCTGCCCTGAAGGGCACGTTTGGCGGCCCGGTTGCCGCCATCGGAACCAATTTGCCACAAACTGTCACGAAATCGTGTGATCCGGCGACATACTCGGCAACACCCGGAGTCCCGAGGAGCCGCATGTCCAATCAGTACGGTCAACAACCCTACCCTGGAAACCACTCGCCGGTCCCTGGATTCGAGACACCACAGGAACAATACGGCTACCCCGCCGGGCAGCCGATGTACCCGCCGCCATACCCGATGGCCTATGGCCCGCAGCCCAACGGTAGACCGGGCTCGGTCACCGCTGCCGCGGTACTTGGGTTCGTCCAAGCTGGCATCACTTTGCTGACGACGGGCCTCTTGTTCGCTGCCCTGTTCGCTTCGACGTCTGAACAGGACTACTCCGCGCTCGTCTTCTGGTCGCTGGCGACCGCCCAACTCGTCGGCTTGCTGCTGCTGACCATTGGATCGGTGCAGCTGTTGTCCGGCAAGTCTCGCGTCCTTTACCTCTGCGGCGCCGCGCTCGAATTGGCGATCTGTGCCTTCTACCTGGTCATGGTCATCGGGGCGAGCGTGAACGCTGCTGCCTTGGTCAGCGACTACTACGCGCAGGGTTTCGCGGTGGGACTGTCGATCTTCCCGGTGTTCTTCGCGATCATGCCGATGGTCGGGCTGTTCCTGTCCGCTGGCTCGGGTACGGGCGACTACCTGCGGTCAAACGGGCGTTGACGCGAGCGCGGCGCCGATCTTGCGCAGCTGCGCGGTCGCGCCCCCGAGGGTGAACTCGTTTCGTTTGGCTGCAACGAAGTACCGGTGCAACGGGTGATCCGTATCGATTCCCATACCGCCGTGCACATGTACGGCGGTATGGGCGATCCGGTGCCCAGCGTCGGCCGCCCAGAACTTCGCGCTGGCGACCTCGGTCTCCGCGGGAAGTCCTTCGCTGACGCGCCAAGCCGCCTGCCATAAGGTCAGCCGGATCGCTTCAACGTCCACATAGGCGTCAGCGAGCCGTTGTGCCACTGCCTGGAACGATCCAATTGGACGGTCGAACTGCACCCGGGTGCGCGCATGCTCCGCGGTCAGTTCCAAAGCGCGTTCCGCCACGCCAAGCTGAAGCGCGCAAAGCCCGACTGTCATCCTGGTGACAAGCCAGTCGGCGACTTCAGCCCCGCCGAGCACACGCGAAGAATCCACGGCCACGTCAGCGAACTCGAGCAACGCTTCGCTGTCGCCGTCGACGATCCGCTGCCGCGTGATGGCCACTTCAGATGGTTTGACCACGAAAACCCTGACACCATCAGGAGTCGTGGCAGGCACGAGAATCAGGGACGCTATACCGCCTGTCGGGACACAGGACTTCATCCCCGACAACGTCCATCCGTCCGATGTGGGCGAAGCGAACACTTCGTCGTCCGACAAAGCCACCGTGTGAATGGCTTCGGGCGAGTCAAGCGAACCGAACTCGGCCAACGCCGAAGCGGCGACAATCGACGGCAGATAAGGGACTGGCGCGACCGCGCGGCCGAGCTCGATCAGGATGCTGCAGTGTTCGAGCAGGCCGAAGTCGGTCACTGACAGGATTCCCGAGCCTGCCAGCGCCTGCCACAGCGAGGCGTCGATCCGGTCGTCACCAGACTCGGCCGCTCGCAACCGCGCGTCGGTCAGGTCGGCCATGATCGAGCGGGTCAGCCCGGCGAGCTCGATCTGTGCCTCGGAGAACGAGAAATCCATCGGTGCGATGCCCTTTCAGCGTTTGGCCAGCGGCAGTTTCAGGCCGACGCCCGCGATGATGTCGCGCTGCACCTCGTTGGTGCCGCCGCCGAACGTCAGGATCAGCGCGCCCCGGTGCAGTCGCTCGATCCGCCCGCCGATCAGCTCACCCCGCGAGCCGGTGCGTACGTAAGCGTTGGTCCCGAGGACTTCCATGAGCAGCCGGTACGCCTCGGTCGCGAACTCGGTGCCGAAGATCTTGGTCGCCGACGCGTCCGCGGGCTTGGGCGAATGCTCGACGCCCCAAGCGATCCGCCAGTTCATCAGCTTGAGGAACTCGGCCTTCGCGTGCACCCGGGCCAGGTGCAGCTGGACCCATTCCTGATCGATCACGCGCCTGCCGTCGGGCAGTTTGGTGTTCTGCGCCCACTCGATGACGTCCCGCAGCGCGTTGCGGACCGGCGCGGACGACGTCAAAGCGACGCGCTCGTGGTTGAGCTGGTTGGTGATCAGCGGCCAGCCCTGGTTCTCCGTGCCGACCAGGTTGGTCACCGGAACGCGCACGTCCTGGTAGTACGTCGCACTGGTCATCACACCTGACACGGTGTGCACGGGCGTCCACGAGAAACCCGGCGTCTCCGTCGGCACGATGATCATCGACAGGCCCTTGTGCTTGGCCGCTTCCGGGTCGGTCCGGCACGCCAGCCACACGTAGTCCGCGTACTGGATCAGGCTTGTCCACATCTTCTGGCCGTTGATCAGGTAGTCGTCGCCGTCACGAACCGCGCGCGTCTTCAGCGACGCCAGGTCGGTGCCCGCCTCCGGCTCGGAATACCCGATCGCGAAATGGGTCTGGCCGCCCGAGATCCCCGGCAGGTACTTCGCCCGCTGTTCCGGCGTGCCGAACCGCATGATCGTCGGGCCGACGGTGTTGATCGTCAGGAACGGGACCGGCGCGCCCGCGATGGCCGCCTCATCGTTGAAGATCAGCTGGTCCATCGCGGACCGGTCCTGACCGCCGTACTCCGACGGCCAGCCGAGTGCCAGCCAGCCGTCCAGGCCCATCTGCCGGACGACCTCCTTGTACGCGGACCCGTCGCCGTATTCACCGCCGTCCGACGCGAGCGCCTGCCTGCGTTCGGGCGTCATCAGCGCCGAGAAGTACTCGCGCAGCTCGCGGCGCAGCTCTTCCTGCTCGGGCGTGTAGGTGATGCGCACCAGACGACCTCCCGGAGTGGAACGCGTTCTAGTTCACCATAGCCCGGCTAGCCCTTGGTGACCAAGTAGCTGAGGTGCGTCACGCCAGTTCCTTCGATGACAGAGACCGGACCTTGGAGTTTCACCGGTACGTTGGCGATGGCGCCGAAGAAGGGCGTTCCGCCGCCGAGAATGACTGGAACCAGATCCACTTCCAGCTCGTCCACGAGGCCGGCGTCCAGCGCCTGGCGGGTGATGGTGCCGCTGTTGAGGCCCACGTTCTTGTCACCGGCGATCTCCTTGGCCTTGGCCACGGCGGCCTCGATGCCCTCGGTGACGAAGACGAAGTGCTCCGAGTGCTGCTCCGGTGGGTTGTGCGTGAGGACGACAACCGGGCACTGCATCGGGTGCTCGCCGTCCCATCCGTTGGTCTGGTCGTACAGGAACCGGCCGACGACCAGCGCACCGGTCGCCTGGATCAGCTCAGTGAACCGGCTGGCGCTGACCTGGGACATCTTCAGGTCCAGCCGCGTGCCCTCGCCGCCGACAGGCATCGCGACATCGCCGTTGTTGTACCAGTCGAAGAGGTGCTCGAAGCCGCTCTGATCCGGCCCGGCGACGTATCCGTCGAGGGACATGCTCGCGCCTGCGACTACCTTGCCCATGTCGGTGCTCCTTGGTTCTGGTCCGTCCTTTGGTAGAACGTCGAACGGGAGCGGAACTCATCGACTGGCTGGCCGTCACTTTTTTCGGGGGATTTTCGTTAACAGGGCGAACCGGACGATCGTTCGATGTAGAACCTGTTACTGATCGTCGTAAGAGTCTCCTGGTCGACGGCCTTGTCACGTCTGAGAACCTATTCTAGTGTGAGCTGCGACGCAGCCATGCTCGGACAGGAGGCAGGGTGTGAGGCCGCTAGACGGGAAAGTCGCGGTAGTCACCGGTGCTGCCGCCGGTCTCGGCCGTGCTGAGGCTGTCGCGCTGGCCAAGGCCGGCGCCGACGTGGTGCTCGGCGACCTCGCCGAATCCGACGTACTCGCGGAGGTCGAGGAGCACGGCGGCAAAGCCGCGTTCGTGCCGGGCGATGTGTCCGAAAGGGACACCGCGGACGCGTTGACTCGGACAGCCATCGAACGCTTTGGTGGCCTGCACATCCTGGTCAACAACGCGGGCGTGCTCCGCGACCGGATGCTGTTCAGCATGTCCGACGAGGAATGGGATCTGGTCGTCAAGGTCCACCTGCGCGGGCATTTCCTGTTGTCCCGCAACGCTGCCGCGTACTGGCGTGAACAGTCCAAAGAGTCCGGTGAACCGGTGTACGCGCGGATCGTGAACACCTCGTCCGAGGCGTTCCTGATGGGTTCGGGCGGTCAGCCGAACTACGCCGCCGCCAAGGCCGGTATCACCGCGTTGACTTTGACCAGTGCCCGGTCACTGGCGAAGTACGGGGTCCGGGCGAACGCGATCTGCCCGCGCGCCCGGACCTCCATGACCGCCGACGTCTTCGGCGAAGCACCCGACGGCGACGACCCGCTGTCGCCCGATCACGTCGGCAGTTTCGTGGCCTACCTGGCCTCACCCGCGGCCGACAAGATCAACGGCCAGCTGTTCGTCGTGCACGGCGGGATGGTCGCGCTGATGGGCGCGCCGACCGTGGAGCAGACCTTCACCAGTTTCGACGACCTGACAACGACTTTCCAAGCGCGTGATCCCAAGAAGACGTTCGCGTGTATGGAAACAATGTCACTGTCCTAGAAGGGAAGTCATGACGCTCAGTATGCTCGCGCATCGCGACGACGTGGGCCTCAAGGACGGATTGCTGCTGATCGGCGGACAGTGGCGGGCCAGCAGCGACGGCGCCACGTGGACACACAAGCACCCGGCGACCCACGAGGACATCGGCTCGTTCCCGATCGCCAGCGCCGAAGACGTCGATGCTGCCGTGAAGGCCGCCCGGCAGGCCTTCGACGAAGGGCCGTGGCCGCGGGCCACAGTCAGCGAACGGGTCCGCGTCCTGCACAAGTTCAGCGCCTTGCTGCGGGAGAACAACGACGACCTGCTTTCCCGGCTGGCGCTGGACAACGGCGTGCCCAAGACGTTCGGCAACATCTACGCGGCCAGCGTTGGGGTGGCCGCGGACGTGTTCGACCACCACGCGGGCTGGATCGACAAGGCTGGCGGCGAGACGTTCCCCGGCTACCAGGGCGGCGACAAACTCGCCGTGACCTTCCGTGAACCCGTCGGTGTGGTGGCAGCGATCCTGCCGTGGAACGCACCTTTCCTGTTGTTCGCCCAGAAGCTCGGCCCTGCGCTGGCCGCTGGATGCACGGTCGTGCTCAAACCGTCCGAATACGCGAGCTTTTCCGTGCTCAGGATGGTTGAGCTGCTCCTGGAAGCCGGGCTGCCCGAGGGCGTGGTGAACGTCGTGACCGGCCCCGGCGACCCGACCGGCGAAGCACTGATCACGCACCCGCTCGTCGACAAGATCAGTTTCACGGGTAGCCGCGCGGTCGGCAAGCGAATCGTCGAAGCATCGGCCGGAACGCTGAAGCGCGTCTCAATGGAACTCGGCGGCAAGAGCCCGGCGATCGTGTTCCCGGAAGCCGAAGTCGCGCTGGCGGCGGCGACCGCGATGGGCATGGTCACGATGGGACTGTCCGGACAGGCCTGCATCGCGCAGAGCCGAGCGCTTGTTCACCGTGACGTCTACGACGAGTTCCTCGCTGTGGCACAAGGCGTTGCTGGATACATGACCTACGGCGATCCGTTCGAGCCAAGCGTGCTCGCCAGCCCGTTGATCAACGAACGCCAGCTCGACCGAGTCCTCGGCTACATCCAAAAAGGACAAGAGGAAGGTGCCCGACTTGTCCAAGGTGGAACCCGGCTCGACGGCGACTACAGCAACGGAAACTTCGTGGCGCCCGCCTTGTTCGCGGACGTCGAGAACACGATGACCATCGCGCAGGAAGAGATCTTCGGCCCGGTACTCGCGGTCGTACCTTTCTCCGATGAGGACGAAGCGATCAAGCTGGCCAACGACACCGAATACGGCCTTGGCGCCGGTGTGTACACAAAGGATGTCCGGCAGGCGTTCCGCGTGGCCAAGCGGTTGCGCGCGGGATCGATCGGCATCAACGGCTTCCAAGTCGAGCCGCATCTTCCGTTCGGCGGGTACCGGCAGTCCGGGATCGGCAGGGAAGGCGGACGGTCGGCCTACGAGGCGTACACCGAACTGAAATCCGTGATGATGCCGCTGACCGAGGCGATGATGTGATGACGCGCTTGAACGGGAAGGTCGCACTCATCACCGGCGCCGCGCGAGGACAGGGCGCGGCGGCAGCCAGGCGGTTCGTCGAGGAAGGCGCCCGCGTGACGATCGCGGACATCCTTGACGAACAGGGCAAGGAACTCGCCGCCGAACTCGGTGACGCGGCGGTGTACCAGCACCTCGACGTGACGTCCGAAGAGGACTGGACGGCCGCGGTCGAACGGACGCTGACCGAGTTCGGCTCGTTGAACGTGCTGGTGAACAACGCTGGAATCGTCCACGTGAAGTCCATCGTCGATACCTCGCTCGCCGAATACGAGCGGGTGATCAAGGTCAACCAGGTCGGCACGTTCCTCGGCATGCGGGCGGTGATCCCGGCGCTGACCGAAGCCAAGGGCGGCTCGATCATCAACGTGTCGTCGGTGGAAGGCCTCGGCGGCATGGCGTTCCTGATGGCGTACACCGCGAGCAAGTTCGCCGTCCGCGGGATGACCAAGGCGGCCGCGATGGAACTCGGCCACCTGAATATACGAGTTAACTCGATTCACCCAGGAGTGATCGACACCCAGATGGTCCGCGACGCGGCCGGTGGCGCCGAAGTGGACATGAAACGAGTGGGCAAGCGCGTGGCCCTGCGCCGGTGCGGGCAACCCGAGGAAATCGCCAACCTGCAAGTTTTCCTCGCCAGCGACGAAAGTTCGTACTCCACTGGAGCGGAATTCGTCGCGGACGGTGGCGCGACCGCCACACACTCTCTACTTTGAACGTCCTATGACTCCCACCACCAAGAGGTCCAAGACACCTGGCGTGGCCGCGCTGCGCCAGGTGGGGCGGATCTCGACGCTCGCTTGGGAAGTGCTGCGGGCGATCCCCAGACGCCCGTTCCAGTTCCGCGAGTTCATCCAGCAATGCTGGTTCTTCGCGAGCGTCACGATTCTGCCGACGGCGCTGGTCGCGATTCCGTTCGGTGCGGTGATCGCGCTACAGCTCGGTTCCTTGACCCAGCAGATCGGCGCGCAGTCGTTCACCGGCGCCGCGAGCGCGCTGGCGATTGTTCAGCAGGCAAGTCCGCTGATCACAGCGCTTCTCGTGGCTGGCGCGGGTGGATCGGCGGTGTGCGCGGATATCGGCGCCCGCAAGATCCGTGAAGAGATCGACGCGATGGAAGTGCTCGGCGTGTCGCCGATCCAGCGGCTCATCGTGCCGCGCGTGCTGGCCGCGATGGTGGTGGCCGTTTTGCTCAACGGCCTGGTCAGCGTGGTCGGCACGATGGGCGGCTACTTCTTCAACGTGATCATGCAAGGCGGCACGCCCGGTGCGTATCTGGCGAGTTTCAACGCACTGGCGCAACTTCCGGACCTGTGGATCAGCGAGATCAAGGCGCTGTTGTACGGTTTCGTCGCCGGGGTCGTCGCGGCATACCGTGGCCTCAACCCCGCGGCCGGGCCGAAAGGTGTCGGTGACGCGGTCAACCAGGCCGTGGTGATCACGTTCCTGCTGCTGTTCCTGATCAACGTCGTGCTGACCGGGATCTACCTGCGGATCGTGCCGTCGAAGGGCTTGTAGATGACGGCCGTGGAACCCCGGGACCAGGAGCCGAGGTCGGCGATCTTGGACCTCGCGGCGCGCCCGTTCACCGGCCTCGAACATCTCGGCAGGCAGTTGTCCTTCTACGCCAGGGCATTGGCGTGGGCGCCGCGCACAATCCGCCGATACTCCAGAGAGGTCATGCGCCTGCTGACCGAGGTCAGCTTCGGCACTGGTGCGCTCGCGGTCATTGGCGGCACGCTCGGCGTGATGATCGGGATGACGCTGTTCACCGGCACGATCGTGGGCCTGCAAGGCTATTCTTCCCTCAACCAACTGGGAACCGGCGCGCTGACCGGGTTCCTGTCGGCGTACTTCAACACCCGTGAGGTGGCTCCGCTTTCCGCTGGGCTGGCGCTCTCGGCGACTGTCGGTTGTGGATTCACCGCGCAGCTTGGGGCGATGCGGATCTCCGAGGAGATCGACGCTTTGGAGACGATGGCCGTGCCGAGCATGCCCTATTTGGTCACAACCCGAGTCCTCGCCGGGATCGCGGCCGTGATCCCGTTGTACGCCGTGGGTCTGCTGTCCTCCTATTTGGCCTCACGGGCCGTCACTGTCTACTTTTACGGCCAGTCTGCGGGCACGTACGACCACTACTTCCACCTGTTCCTGCCGCCCGAGGACGTGCTCTGGTCGTTCCTCAAGGTGATCGTGTTCAGCGTGGTCGTGATCCTGACGCATTGCTACTACGGCTACACGGCTTCCGGCGGACCGGCAGGCGTTGGCGTGGCGGTCGGCCGCGCGGTGCGGGCGGCGATCGTGATGCTGTCCATCTTGGACTTCTTTCTCAGCCTGGCGATCTGGGGTTCGTCCACGACCGTACGGATAGCCGGATGATAGGCCGGATCAAGTACCACGTGCTGGGACTGGTGTTCCTGGTGATCATCGCGCTGTTCCTGGCGTTGACGATCGCCGGGTACCGCAAGGTGTTCACGCCGGTGGTGATGGTCAGCCTGCAGACCGACACCGTCGGCAACCAGATGCGCGCCGGTGCGGACGTGAAGGTCCGCGGGATGATCGTCGGCGAGGTGCGGTCGATCCGTGCGATGGGCGACCACGCGGTGCTGGATCTGGCGCTGCAGCCGGACAAGGTCGACGTGATCCCGGCGAACGTGTCCGCGCGGCTGTTGCCCAAGACCTTGTTCGGTGAACGGTACGTGGCGTTGCAGGTGCCGCAACGGCCCGAGAGCAAGCGTTTGCTCGAAGGCTCGGTGATCCCGCAGGACCGCAGCTCATCGGCGATCGAGCTGGAACGCGTGCTGAACAACGTGATGCCGGTCCTGCAAGCCGTCCAGCCGGAAAAACTGGCGATGACGCTGAACTCCATCGCCACCGCGCTGCAGGGCCGAGGCAAGCAACTGGGCGAGACGTTGGTACAGCTCAACGACTACCTCAAGCAGATAAACCCGGCGCTGCCCGACCTGACCGCGGACATCCAACTGCTTGCTTCGGTCGCGGAGACGACCAACGAAGCCGCGCCGGACCTGCTGCAGGCACTGTCCGATCTGACGACCACGACCAAGACCATTGTGGAGGAACAGGCGAACCTGCAGCACCTGTTCGGCTCGTTGACCAACGCCTCGATCGATCTTGGGAACTTCATTCAGGTCAACAAGAACAACCTGATCAACCTCGTGGTCACGTCGAAACCGACGCTGGACGTCCTTGCCAAGTACGCGCCCGAGTATCCGTGCATGCTCGAGCAGATCGCCGACCGTGTCCCCGCTGCGGAAGCGGCGTTCGGCAAGGGACAGGCACACCCGAACATGATGCGGGTGACGTTGGAGTTCACCGGAAACCGCGGCAAGTATCTGCCCGGTGTGGACATTCCGAGGTTCGACGACAAACGCGGACCTCGTTGCTACGAGCAGGTCAAGCTGCCCGCGGTGTTCCCGCAGTACCCGCCGGGTGGGCCGATCAAGGACGGTTCGGTGAAACCGCCGCCGCCCCGCAACACCGGCGCGACCTCGATCATCCCCGGCTCGACTTCACCGCAAGCCGCGGGCGTGGAGAACACCAAGTCGGAGCTGGAACTGGTGTCGCTGTTACTGGCGCCGAAGCTGGGTGTTCGGCCGGACGAAGTGCCGAGATGGACCAGTTTCCTGGTGGCGCCGGTGTATCGCGGGGCGGAGGTGACTGTCGAATGAGGAGTGTCACCGGCCCGATCATCAAGATGGTCGTATTCGCGGTTGTCACGGTCACGCTGACGGCGTTGCTCGGTGCGACCATCGCGAACAGCAACTTCGGCGAGACGTCCGCATACCGTGCGAGGTTTGTCGACGCGTCCGGCCTGAAGATCGGCGATGACGTGCGCATTCTCGGCGTGAAAGTGGGGACGGTCGAGTCGCTTTCGGTCGTCGAGGACAAGTACGCCGAGGTCCTGTTCGACATCGACGCGGGTCGTCGACTGCCCGCATCGGCAACCGCGACGGTGAAGTACCGCAACCTTGTCGGGCAGCGGTACCTGTCGTTGGGGACAGGCGCGGGCAGTTCCCAGTTGCTCGAACCCGGCGGAACGATCCCGATCGAGCGCACGAAACCGGCGCTGAACCTGACTGTGCTGTTCAATGGGTTCCGGCCGTTGTTCCAGGCGTTGAGCCCGGCGGATGTGAACAAGCTGGCGTTCGAGATCATCCAGGTGCTGCAGGGCGAGGGCGGCACGGTCGACGGCATTCTTCGGCACACCGCGACGTTGACGTCCACGATCGCGGGCCGTGACAAGATGATCGGCGAACTCGTCAACAACCTCAACACCGTCCTGACCACCGTGAACGATCGGACCGACCAGGTATCGGACCTGATTCTGAGTCTGCAGCAGTTGGTGTCCGGCCTGTCGGGTGACCGCCAGCCGATTGGTGAAGCCATCTCAGCGCTCGGATCGTTGACCGATACCACCTCGGGCCTGTTGCAGCAGGCCAGACCAGCTTTGAAGCAGGACATCGGGTTGCTTGGCACGCTGTCCGAGACCTTGAACAAGCAGGAACCGTTGTTGGACGGGATGCTCAAGGGTTTGGAGAATCGCGCCGATACGTTCACTCGTGCCGTCAGTTATGGCAGTTGGCTGAATTTCTACCTGTGCCGTATGTCCGGGACGGTCGGGATCTCGGCGTTGAACCTGCAGATGTCCTTGCTTCCGGTGCCGACGACCGAGATGCCGGAGAGGTGCGGCCCGTGAAGCCTCTCAAGGAACGCAATCAGGCCGTGGTTGGTGCGTCCACATTGGCCATTCTGGTGCTGTCCACCCTGGCCGTGTTCTTTTCGGACGATCTGCCGATCATTGGTACAGGCACACACTATTCGGCGTACTTCAGCGAGGCCGCGGGTTTGGCGGACGGCAACGAGGTCCAGATCGCGGGTGTGAAGGTCGGCGAAGTGTCCACAGTGGCGTTGGCCGGGAACCAGGTGCGGGTCAAGTTCAAGGTCCGCGATGTCCGTCTCGGCGACCAGACCAAGGCAGCCGTCGGTATCAAGACCTTGCTCGGCGAGAAATACCTCGCGTTGGAACCTGGCGGCACAGGCGCGCAGGACCCCAGCTCGCCGATTCCGCGTAGCCGTACGACCACGCCTTACGACGTGAACGCGGCGCTCGGCGACTTGAGCAGCACAGTGAACAACTTGGACACCGCTAAGCTGGCGGAGAGTTTCAAGGTTGTCGCGGACACGTTCAAGGACACGCCCGAGCACATGCGTGGCGCCCTCGAAGGCCTTTCTGCCCTGTCGAAGACGATCTCCAGCCGGGATAAGGCACTTGCCGAGTTGCTCGGCAACACCAGCCAGGTATCCAAGACCTTGGCCAGCCGTAACGACCAGATCATCAAGCTGATCAACGACGGTAACCTGCTGCTCGCCGAGATCCAGCGCCGCAAGGATGCGATCACCCAGCTGCTCAAGGGAACTCGGGACCTCGCAGCCGAGCTGCGTGGCCTGGTCAAAGACAATTGGGCGCAGCTCAAACCCACTTTGCAGCAACTGGAGAAGGTGACTTCGCTGCTGCAGCGAAACCAGGACAACCTCAGCCGCGGCCTGGCCGCGCTCGCGCCGTTCGTCCGGATCTCGACCAACACGACCGGCAACGGACGCTGGTTCGAGGGCTATCTCTGCGGGTTGCTGCCGCCGTACATCAATCTCGGACCAGGCAAGACGAACGGGTTGACGATCAACCCGGACGGCTGCCTGCCGCCGATCTCATCGTCCGGAGGCGGCCGATGACCTTCCGGACCCAACGCGAGCTCAGCGCGGCCAGGATGGTCGCGACGTTGTGCGTGCTCGGCCTGATTTTGGCGGGCGGCTTGTGGTGGCTACTCAGGACTCCAGCCGGAATGCGTGTGACGGCTTACTTCGACAAGACCGTGGGTGTCTACTCAGGATCCGCGGTCCGCATTCTCGGTGTTCCTGTCGGTGAGATCGTCGACGTCCAGCCCGTGGGCTCGGAGGTCAAGGTCGACATGGTCCTTGACTCTGGAATCCAGGTTCCTGCGCAGGCAAAGGCTTTTATTGTCGCGCCTTCGTTGGTCAGCGACCGGTACGTCCAGCTGACTCCCGCCTACACCGACGGGCCGGTCATGGCTTCCGGCGCCGTGATCTCGCGGGCAGACACGGCATCACCCGTCGAACTCGACGACCTGTACAACAGCGTGAACAAGCTAACCACAGACCTCGGCCCCAACGGCGCCAACAAGGATGGTTCCGTATCGGAGCTATTGGACACTCTGGCCGGAACCTTGAAAGGTAACGGCCAGAACCTCAACGACACGGTCAAGCAGCTCGCCGCGGCCGCGGACACGTTGTCAGGTTCCCGGGAAGACCTGTTCGCCACTGTGGACAGTCTCGGCAAGTTCACCGAGGCCCTTGCCAACAGTGACAAAGCTGTGCACGACTTCTACGGACGACTCGCCGATGTCAGCACGTTCCTCGCGGACGACCGTGAGGAAGTCGCCGAGGCCCTGAGCTCATTGGCCGTGGCTTTGGGCGATGTCAAGGACTTCGTGGCGGAGAACAAGGACCTCCTGGCGTCCAATGTGGAGAAGCTGACCGGCGTGACCAAGGCCTTGGTCGACCAGCGGGCGGCGATCGCCGAGATCCTCGACGTCGCACCGGTCGGCGCCTCGAACCTGATCAACTCCTACGACGCCGCATCCGGCACGATCGGAGTCCGCGCGGACCTCAACGAGTTCACCCACCCGCCAATCCTGATGGTCTGCCGCCTGATCGAACAAGGCGCGCCCAAAGCAGTCCCCGCGACATTGACCGACATCTGCAAAAAACTGGCGCCAGTCCTCGACGGCACCCTGAAGCTCCCCTCGGTAGCCGAAACCCTAACCGCCCTGCAAAACGGCACATTGCCCCCGCTGCCAGTACCCCTCCTGGAGGTGCTGCGCCGATGACCCACGCCGTGTCCACCGTTCCAGCACACTGTGTCCACCATTCCCGAAGGCCGTGTCCACCGTTCCGGCACACCGAAATGCACGTTGCCCAGCCCTGCCGGGAATTTCACTGTGCGGCAAAGTGCATCTCACTGTGTCGGAATGGTGGACACACTCGCAAGCAACGGTGGACACGACGTTCAGTCTTGTTCCGTCGCGGTGGTGTGGGGATGAAGGTGATGCCGCTGGTGGTGGCGGCGATGGTGGCGGCTGGATGCACCGAGGGTGGGTTCGGCGGGCTGTACAACACCCCATTGCCAGGTGGGGCGGATGTTGGCGAGCACCCGTACACGATCACCGCTCAGTTCGGCGATGTCCTCGACCTTGTGCCGCAGGCCAGCGTGAAGGTCAATGATGTCTCCGTCGGCAGGGTGGCGAAGATTGAACTGACGCCGGACAACAAGATGGCCGTGGTGACCCTGGTGGTCAACGGAGCCGTGACTTTGCCAGCCAATGCGGGCGCTGAGCTGCGGCAATCCAGCCTGCTGGGGGAGAAGTACGTCCAGCTGCGTGAACCTGTTGGCGAGCCGCCCCAAGGCCAGTTGACCAATGGCGCGGTGGTCCCGTTGAACCGAACCAACCGCAATCCCGAGGTCGAAGAGGTTCTAGGCGCGCTGTCGATGCTGCTCAACGGAGGGGGAGTCGAGCAACTGAGGACGATCGTCGGCGAGCTCAACCAAGCGATGTCCGGCAACGAGAAGCAGATCCGCGAGTTGCTGGCCAACGTGAAGAACCTGGTGTCGACATTGGACGATCAACGCGGCAACATCGTGCGCGCGATCGATGGGTTGACCAAACTGTCCGGAACCTTGAAAGGCCAGACGGGCAACCTGACCAACGCGCTGGACAACCTGTCGCCGGGCCTGAAAGTCCTTGAACAGCAACGGACTCAGCTGACGGGGATGTTGACCGCGCTCGACACCTTGTCCGATGTAGCCGTGGACACGATCAATCGCAGCAAAGCAGATCTGGTCGCGGACCTGAAGCTTCTCGAACCGACCTTGCGCAAGCTCGTGGAGACCGGGGACAAGCTTCCGATCGCACTGGAATACCTGGTCACCTATCCGTATCCGTCCTATGCGGTCAATGCGGTACGGGGTGACTACTTCAATGTGGACGCCCGGCTCAGCCTCGACTTCACCGAGATGATCAATAACTTGTCCAACTCCGGGCAGACGTTGATCGCGCCGCCAGGTCAGTCCTATGGCGACAACACTGGTCCGCTGCCCCTGCCGATTCCCGTGCCGATCCTGCCGGATCTGTTGCCTCAGAACGGTGTGCCGCCCGCCAACCAGGGCCCGCTCGCGGGGTTGCTTGGCACATTGCTGGGAGGTGGCTGATGTTGACCCGGGCCGTCAAATGGCGGTTTGTGGCGTTCATCGTGATCGCGGTGGTTGCCGTGACGTACGCGGGTGCCCGATACGCCGGGCTGGACCGGTTGTTCGGGGCCAGTGGGTACGTGGTGACCATGCAGTTACGTGACTCGGGCGGGATTTTCACCAACGCCGAGGTCACGTATCGCGGAGTGACCGTCGGCCGGGTCGGCGAGATGCACCTGACTGACCAAGGCGTGGACGTCGAACTCGTGATGGAGACCGGACATGAGGTCCCGGCCGACACCAAGGCCACGGTGGCCAACCGGTCCGCGATCGGCGAGCAGTACGTGGACTTGCAACCTACGAGCGAACGCGGTCCCTATCTAGGCGAAGGGTCCGTGATCCCGAGTGACCGCACGAGCATTCCACCGGCGACCGAGACCATGCTGTCCAACTTGGACGGCCTGGTTCGAAGCGTGCCAGTCGATTCGTTGCGCACGGTCGTGGACGAGTTGAACACGGCATTCGCCGGGACCGGCAACGACCTCCAACTGCTGCTGGACTCCGCGGGTCAGTTCACCGCCACCGCGAGCCAGCACCTGCCCCAAACCACCGGCTTGCTGAGCACCGGGCGGACAGTCCTGGAACGACAACAGGCGGAAGCCCAGAAGTTGCGAGCGTTCTCCGACGGGCTACAAAAGCTCTCCGCCCAGCTGAAGACGTCCGATCCCGACCTGCGCAAGCTGATCCAGGTCACGCCGGTGGTGGCCGACCAGGTTGTGGACATCCTGCGGATGTCCGGCCCGGACCTTGGTGTGGTGTTCGCGAACCTCCTGACCACCACGACCATCACCACCAGCCGGACGGCCGCGATCGAGCAGTTCATGGTCGCGTACCCGGTGATCTCCGCGTTCACGCCGAGCACATCGCCGGACGGCACCGGACACCTCGGGATCATGCTGAACTTCTTCGACCCGCCGCCGTGCGTGAAGGGCTACGAAGGGACGAAACAGCGGTCCGCCAGCCAGACTGACCCTATCCCGGTCAACCGCAACGCCTACTGTGCCGAACCGCCGAACAGCCCAATCGGTGTGCGGGGTTCGCAGAACGCGCCTTTCGCCGGTGTCCCGAAGCATGTGCCGTCGGGTGGCCAGGCCGCGCAACCGCAGCTTCCCGGCGTGCTTTCGCTGAATCGCGGCGGTTCCGGTTTGCAGAATATCGGGCAGTTGCTAGGTTTGCCCAGGTGATCGGTCGGATTCTGGTTGTGCTCGCGGTGCTGGCGGTGGCCGCGGCCGGTTTCACGGGCTGGCGCTGGTGGCACGCTTCGGACAGCGCAGGGGCCGACTTGGCCTCGCAACGTGATGCGGTGCTCGCCTTGGGCATGCGTCAGGTCGTCGAGTTGAACACAGTGGACTTCCACAACCTCGACGCCGATTTTGATCGCTGGCGGGAGGCGTCCACCGGGCCGTTGCTCGAACGCTTGAACCGCAACCGGGACACTGACCGGCAGGCCGCTTTGAATGCCAGGACTGTCGCCAACGCGAACCCGGTCGTCGCCGCGATAACCTCAATGAACACGTACGACGGGACCGCGAACATGATCGCCGCGGTCGAGGTCGCGGTGAGCCAGAACGGTGCTCAGCCGACCAAGAGCGTGAGCCGGTGGGACGTGGACCTCGCGCGGACCGACATGGGCTGGAAGGTCAGTGCGCTGGAGGTGGTCGGGACATGAAGCCGACCATCGCGGGCATCCTCGGCGCCGTGATCATCCTGTTCGGCTGCGCGGCGCTCTGGTTTTCGCTGTCGCAGTCGCCGGGGCCTTCGAATACGGCTCTTGTTGATGTCGCGGGTACTCAGGCTGTGTCTGATCAGGTTGGCCGGGCGTTGCGCACGGTGTTCTCCTATGACCCCGGGCAGATGGATCGAACTTCGGCCGCGGCTCAGGAAGTGTTGACTGGCGCGGCGATTCATCAGTACAACACGGACTTCGAGGCGGCCAAGAAGCATGCCGCCGACACCAAGCAGGTGCTGACGACAGCGGTACGGTCGATCGGGGTGACAGACCTAAGCCCGAATTCCGCGCGGCTATTGGTCTTCATCGACCGGCAGACCGTGCAAGGGGATAAGCATGAATCCGCGGCGGCACAGCTGTTGATCTTCGCGGACAAAGAAGGCGAGACCTGGAAGATCAGCGACATCCGGTTCTTGTAAGGCCGGACGCTGCTAATCCCTCGTGAGTGGTTATCCGTGTTCTAACCCTGATAACCACTCACGAGGGCAGGTCTCTGGATATAGCTTCGGCCGTGGTCAGGAGGGGCGGCACCAGTTCTGTGTGCACGCTGTCGATCGGCCTGCTGACGTGCGTCGAGATGTTCAGCGCCCCGATCACCTTGCCCTTGTTGCGGATCGGCGCGGCGATCGACCTCAGGCCGTGCTCCAGTTCCTCGTCGACCATGCTCCAACCCTGGGCACGCACCCGGACCAGTTCCGCCTTCAGCTCCACCGGATCAGTGATCGTACGATCGGTCAACGCGGGCAGCGGAGTGTCGAGGAAGTCCATGTTGTCCTGTGCCGCAAGCATTACGCGGCCCATTGAGGTCGCGTGCGCTGGGAACCGGGTGCCGATTTCGATCATCACCTTCATGATCCGCTTGGTGGGGACACGGGCCACATAGACGATGTCCGAACCGTCCAACACGGACACCGAGCAGGACTCGTGGACCTCCAAGGCCAGTTTTTCCAGGTGCGGTTGGGCGACGTCGGGCAGCCCGAGACTGGACAGGTACGAGTAACCGAGTTCAAGGACCTTGGGGCGCAACATGAACATTCGCCCGTCTGTCCGCATGTAGCCGAGGTCAACCAACGTGAGCAGGAACCGGCGTGCTGCTGCCCTTGTCAATCCGGTGACTCTGGCGACGTCGCTGAGTGTCATCTCAGGGTGGTCGGCGTCGAACGCTCTGATGACCGCGAGGCCGCGTTCCAGTGACTGCACGAAGTCGCTCATCGTTGTAACGCCCGATCTATGAATTCGTCGGCCGAACCCAGGTACTCGGCCGGATCCAATGCTTTGTCGATGTCTGCTTCGGACAGTCCGACCCGTGGGTCCTTGAGCAACGCCTCGCGGAACGGGCGCCCGGACGACGCGATGTCCTTCACCACGCCCGCAGCCGCGGCTCGTCCGATTGACGGCGCCAGCGCGGTAACCACAGCCTCGGCCATTACAAGGCCGCCGGTCATGTCCACATTGGTCCGCATACGCTGAGCATCCACCCGCAGTCCGGTCAGCAGGTCTCGGGTACGGCTGCACGCTGTGCTTAGAATGCTGAACATTGAATTCAGTGTTTCCCATTCAGCGTGCCAGGCACCCGCCGCCCGCTCATGCTCCTGTGGCATCGCGGCGAGAATGGTCGACACCAACCCGGGAATCTGCTTGACCCCGGCGGTGATCAGCACCGAGCGGACCGGGTTCTGCTTGTGCGGCATAGTGGACGAGCCACCGCCAGAAGCCTCAGCAACCTCACCGACCTCGGTCTGAGCCAGCAACGTCACGTCCAAAGCGATCTTGCCCAACACCCCGGCCAGAACCCCAAGCGCCCCAGCAAGCTCGCCAACCCTGGTCCGATTGGTGTGCCACGGAAGCAAAGGCTCGGACAGGCCCAGTTCAGCGGCGAACAACCGCGGCACCTCGGTATTGCCGAACACGGACAAAGTCCCGATAGCCCCGCCAAGCTGAGCGGAAAACCGAAGACGCCTGAGGCTCGAGGCAGCCTCATCCAAAGCCACGAGCCACCCAGCGCACTTGAGCCCGAAAGTCGTCGGCAAAGCGTGCTGCATAAGCGTTCGAGCAATCATGATCGTACGCCGGTGCGAGTCAGCCAACCGGGCGCAAGCAGCTGCCGTAGCGTCCACATCGGCCAGCATCGAGCCAACAGCATCGCGAGCCAGCAGCATCGCGGCGGTGTCCATAATGTCTTGGCTGGTTGCTCCGAAGTGGACATACAGGCCGGCCTCAGCCGAAACCCGGCTGCGCATCGCCTGAACCAAACCAACCACGGGATTCCCCGGCCCGACAGCCGCTCTGCCAAGCTCGGCCGAATCAAAAGAGGCGGGACACTGCGAGATCTCAGCGGCGGCCGATGCGGGAATCACGCCAGCCTTAGCCAGAGCTACGGCCAGCGCCTTCTCGGCGTCCACCATGGCCCGCAACCAAGCCTGGTCGTCCCGTGCACCGAACAGTTCGTCGAACACGACGTTCAGCCTGCCAGCTTCCGCAACGCGGTCAACTCGGAGTCGGTCGGCGGCGGCGTCTCGGTCAACGATGGCGACACCTTCAGCTCCCAGCCCGTCGCCTCGATTGCCTGGGACACCTCGACTCCCGGATGGATCTGAGTCAACGTGAACTCGCTGTCGACCGGCCGCAGCACCCCGAGATCGGTGATGATCATCTGCGGGCCGGAACCGGTGAACGTGGACCGGTCACCCAAACCGACGGACGTGACGAAGTCGAGCTTGTCGATGAACGTACGCTTGCTTTGCCGGACGATGATCACGACTTCCTTGCACGACGCGGCGATCTCCGGCGCCCCGCCCGCACCGGGCAGCCGCACCTTCGGATCGGCGTAATCACCGATCACGGTCGTGTTGATGTTGCCGTGCTTGTCCAGTTGGGCCGCGCCGAGGAAGCCGACGTCGATCCGGCCGGGCTGCAGCCAGTAGTTGAAGATCTCCGGCACGCTGACCAGCGAATCCGCTGTCTCGGCGAGGATACCGTCGCCAATGGACAGTGGCAGCCGGTCGGGTTTCGCGCCAATGCAGCCAGACTCGTAGATCAGCACCAGGTCCGGCGCGTGCGTCGCGCGAGCCAGATTCGCCGCGGTACTCGGCAATCCGATGCCGACAAAGCACGAAGCGCCGTCGCGCAGAACCCGTGCAGCGGCAACGGTCATCATCTCGTCAGTCGTGTACGTCATCGAACGACCTCCGCAAGCCAGCTCTGGAACTGTTCACGATCGCGCCCGATGGCGTCCCACGCCTTGTAGTACTCGTTGTCCCGCACGTAGTAGTCGTGGGCGTACGACGGATGTGCGCCATCAGGGACATGAGCGACCGCAGTGACCACCCAGCTTGGCAGCGTGACCGCGTTCGGCCGGGGCTCCAGCGTGTCGACGATCTCCTCGACCGTGACCAGGGATCGTTTGGCCGCGAGCACGGCTTCCTTCTGCACCCCGGTAATGCCCCAGAGCTGCACGTTTCCCTTACGGTCGGCGCGCTGGGCGTGAATGATCGCCACGTCCGGGTTCAGCGCGGGCACCGCGGTGAGCGTCTCGCCGGTGAACGGGCACGTGATCGGCTTGATCGTGTCGGTCTGTTTCGGCAGGTCAGTGCCGGTGTAGCCGCGTAGCACGGCGAAGGGCAGGCCGGACGCGCCCGCGACGTAACGGTTGGCCATGCCCGCGTGGCTGTGTTCCTCGATCTCCAACGGCACCGGCCACGAATGCTGCACGGCGTCGCGGAACCGGTGCAGCGAACCGACGCCAGGGTTCCCGCCCCACGAGAAGATCAGCTTGCGCGCGCAGCCCGCGCCGATCAGCTGGTCGTAAATCAGATCGGGGGTCATCCGGACGAGGGTCAGGTCCTTGCGGCCCTGCCGGATGATCTCGTGCCCGGCCGCGAACGGGATCAGGTGCGTGAAGCCTTCGAGCGCGACCTGGTCGCCGTCATGCACCAGGTCGGCGACTGCCTCTGCCAGTGACGTTATCGACGCCATCTCAACTCCGTGTGCCCAGCGTAAGCAAAATGTGCACTATACGAACGAGTGTTCGCAGCACGAACATTGTCTCAGGATGAACCGGAGATGCCAAATGAGACGTACCTCACGGCAGAGGGGCGGAATGAAATGCGTCCGCTTTACGTCATACGGGTGAGGAGAGTGCAACTCGTGGGGGATACGAGTGCACACTCTGTGTGAAGGGAGAGGGGACCATGATCAACGCAACTGTGGGGGAGACACCGATCTTCGACGAACTGCGTGAGCTGTTCGGCAAGTGGGAGATCGAGGAACTGATCGGGCACACCGAGGAGAACTCGGAAAGCTGACCGCTCGGCGTGTCGATGAGGGCTCGACGCGGCCGATGAGGTAGTACGAAGTGCATGATTTCCACCGAATGCGTGCTGTGCAGTCGGGGGATCGACCACTGTCACGGCAGCCTTGTCGTGCACAGCGACGGCACAGCCGAATGCACTGACATCACCTGTCTCGAACTGGGAATCGGCACGCACGAGCTCGTGCTCGAGTGCGCGCAGCTCACCGGGGGCTGCGAGTGCGCCGAGGTACGCGTTACCGCCTGATGGCTTTGGGCCGCCAACCCATGGCCCGGGAAATGCCGTGACCCGCGGCTCGGACCGCGGGTACGAGCATGTGCGAGTCCGTTTCGATCGGGACGACGATCGACAACGCTGCGATGACGGTGTTTGACGCGTCCCGGATCGGTGCCGCGATCGACTGGGTGATCATCTCGATCTGCCGGTCACTCACCACATAACCGTCGCGCCGGGCGGTGGCGAGCACCTCACGCAGGTGTTTCGTGGTCGAGATCGTCTTATCGGTGAAGCGCTCAAGCGGCGCCGCGAAAACGCGTTCCCGCACGTCATCGTCGGCGTGCGCGAGCAGGATCAGTCCGACGCCGGTCGCGTGCAGCGGCATCCTGCTGCCCACCCTGGTCAGGATGCTGACCGCGCCACGTGCGGAGATCCGTTCGAGGTAGACCGCCTCAAGGTCATCTCGCACGGCCAGTTGGACGTTCTGCCGGGTTGCCTCGTAGAGGTCCTCAAGGAACGGCATCGCGCGCTCACGCAGGCTCAAACTGCCTGGTGAGAGCGATCCGATGGCCAGCAGCCGCAGGCCGATCCGATACCGGCCGTCCGCGCCGCGGGTCAGCCCGCCCCAGTCCGTCAGCTCCGCCACCAACCGATGTGTCGTGCTCAACGGGAGGTCGGCCTGCGCGCTGAGCTCGGAGAGTGTCAGCGCGGGCTTGGTCTCGGAGAACGCGTCCAGTAACCGGAAAACCCGGCTGGCAACGGACTGGCCTGTCATACCTTCAGTGTGCCTTCCGGCCAGTGGAAACTAGAGTCGCTGACGTGGCGATTTTCAGCAACTCTGCTGTCATGCGAACTCAGGTGGCCATCGTCGGGGCCGGACCGGCCGGGCTGCTGCTGTCCCATCTGCTGTGGATGGAGGGCATCGACTCGATCGTTCTGGAGAACCGCAGCCGGGACTACGTGGAGAAACGTGTCCGGGCTGGCGTGTGCGAAGACCCGACGGTCAAGCTGTTGCGGGAAGTTGGATTGGCCGAGCGGCTCGACGTGGAAGGTATGCCGCATCGCGGAATCGTCTTGCGGTTCGACGGCGAGGACCACCGGATCGCACTGACGGATCTGACCGGCCGCACGATTACCGTGTACGGGCAACAGGAAATCGTCAAAGACCTGATCGCCGCCCGGCTCAAGGCGGACGCGCAGATCCACTTTGAAGTATCCGATGTGGAACTGCATGACGTAACTGGCGACAAACCGCGAGTGACCTATATGGACTCTGACGGTGTCGCGCACGAGATCCAGGCTGACGTGATCGCGGGCTGCGACGGGTTTCACGGCATCAGTCGACCGTCTGTTCCAGACAGTGATCTGACCGTCTACGACCACGTGTACCCCTTCGCTTGGCTCGGTGTCCTTGTCGAGGCGCCGCCCGCGAACGACGAGCTGATCTACGCCAACCATGAGAACGGCTTCGCACTGCACAGCATGCGTACGCCGGAAGTGACCCGGCTCTACCTGCAGGTCGACCCGGCGGATTCGCTCGACCGCTGGTCAGACGCCCGGATCTGGGACGAATTGCAGACGCGGTTCGCCATCGATGGCTTCGCTCTGCACGAAGGTCCGATCCTGGAACGCCTGCTCTCACCGATGCGCAGCTTTGTGGTTGAGCCAATGCGCTACGGCCGATTGTTCCTCGCGGGTGACTCGGCGCACATCGTGCCACCGACCGGCGCCAAGGGGATGAACCTCGCTGTGCACGACGTGCTGGTGCTGTCGCGGGCGCTCAAAGCTTTGCTGTCCGAGGGTAACAGCGACCTCGTCGACTCCTATTCGGACACTTGCCTGCGCAGGGTCTGGCGTGCGGAGCAGTTCTCGTACTTCATGACCACAATGCTGCACCGGGACAATCACGCCGACGCGTTCCAGCACCGGTTGCGGCTTGCCCAACTGCGGTACACCGCGTCATCGAGCGCCGCTGCCACCAGCCTCGCCGAGAACTACGTCGGCCTGCCGTTTCCGTAGGAGGAAACCGTGTATCTACGCGACGCGCCCGGCACTCATCCGCCGCTGGACAGCCCGGGGTACAAGTCGACCGGGCTGCGGCATCCACTGCAGCGCCCCGTTTTATTGCCGCAGAAGCTGACCGAGATCACCGGGCCATTGCTGGGTGAAGGCCGGCTTGGTCCCAACGACAACGACCTGACCGTGCAGCATGCCGGTGAGCCACAAGGGCAGCGGATCATCGTGCACGGCAAGTTGGTGGACGGCAACGGAAAACCAGTGCCGAACTCGTTGGTCGAGATCTGGCAGGCCAACGCGGGCGGACGGTACAAGCACGCGCAGGACCGGTGGCCGAGCCCGCTTGACCCGAATTTCGACGGTGTGGGAAGGACGTTGACCGACGCCGAGGGCCGGTACACGTTCACCACCATCAAACCTGGCGCTTATCCGTGGCAGAACCACGACAACGCCTGGCGTCCGGCGCACATCCACTTCTCGGTGTTCGGACGGTCGTTCACGCAACGGCTGGTCACCCAGATGTACTTCCCGGACGATCCGCTGTTCTCCCAGGACCCGATCTTCAACTCGGTCCCGGACCCGGCGGCCAGGGCCAGGATGGTCTCGGCCTTCGACATGTCACGGACCATTCCCAACTGGGCCTTGGCTTTCTCGTTCGACATCGTCCTGCGTGGCCAGGACGCCACGCCGTTCGAGGAAGAGGTGGACGACGAATGACCACGCCTTCCCAGACCGTCGGGCCGTTCTTGTCCATCGGGCTTCCTTGGCCTGACGGCCCGACTGTCGTTCCCCTCGATACCCCCGGCGCGATCCGGATCGTCGGTACGGTGTTCGATGGTGCCGGGAACACCGTTCCTGATGCGTTGATCGAGACCTGGCAGGCCGATCCGGACGGGCATTTCGACCACCCTGATGACCCGTCGGGCCCACTGCGTAAGGAGTTCCGTGCTTTCGGGCGCTGTCCGACCGATGTGGACGGCAACTACTGGATCTTGACGTTGCCGCCCGGCGCGATCCCCGGACAGGCGCCGCACATCGACGTCTCGGTGTTCGCCCGTGGGCTGCTGAACCGAGTGGTCACGCGGATCTACTTCGCCGACGACGCCAGCGACCCGGTGCTGTCCAGTGTGGATCCGGAACGCAGGCACACGTTGATCGCGCAGCCAACCGAGGACGGCTACCGCTTCGACATCCGCCTGCAAGGCGAAGGCGAAACCGTGTTCTTCGACGTCTAGCCTCGTGAGTGGTTATCAGGGTTAGAACACGGATAACCACTCACGACAGACCTTCGCGGCCTGTGGAAGATATAGGGGCCCGGCGAGGCGCTTGCGCAGCCGGTCCCAATCGGACGGCGCGGCCATGCCGAAACCGGTCATGGCCGCACACAGTCCAACGAGAAGGTCACGCCTGCTCACCGTCTTGATTCATGACGTTAACCACAGTCGGACTACTCCGCGAGCGAAGCGTCCAGCGTGATGGTCGTGCCGGCAAGCGCCTTCGAGATCGGGCAGGTCTTCTCCGCGGTGGCCGCCAGCTCGGCGAACTTGTCCTTGTCCAGGCCCTCGACCTTGGCGACGAGCGTCACCGCGATCTCGGTCAGCTTGAAGCCGCCATCGGGGTCCGGACCGAGGGTGACCTCGGCGCTGACGTCCACAGTGCCCGGTGTGAAACCAGCGCGCTTCACCGTGCCGGTGAAGTTCATCGCCAGGCAGGACGAGTGCGCCGCGGCGATCAGCTCTTCCGGGCTGGTCATGCCGTCCGGGTCGCCGGTGCGGGCCGGGAAGGTGACACGGAACTGTCCAGCGTTGGACGAGTCGAGGGTGACGTTGCCGCCACCAGTCTGCAGGTCGCCTTCCCAGCGGGTGGTCGCGTCGCGGCTTGGCATGGTCAGTGTTCTCCTTCGTGTGCTGTGGTTCGGGCGGACGTGGTGACTCGCCGCAACAGATCCATGAGTACACCGAGATCCTGGTTGTTCAGGCCCAGTGCGCATCCGATCGCGGGTGGGATCTCCTGCGCGCGCTCGCGCATGGCGATCCCGTCCGGCGTCAGGCTCACCACGACGCTTCGCTCGTCGTCCGCCTGTCGCCTGCGTTGCACCAGCCCACGCGTCTCCAACCGCTTGAGCAGTGGGGAGACGGTGCCGTAGTCGAGGTGAAGGGCGGCACCGATCTGCTTGATCGGCTGGTTGTCCCGCTCCCACAGCACCAGCAACACCAGGTACTGCGGGTATGTGAGGTCCAGCTCGGCAAGCAGTGGCCGGTACACGTCCGTGACCGCCCTGGACGCCGCGTACAGCGCGAAGCATGCCTGCTCGTCGAGCAGGAGGAGGTTCCTGGCGTCCTCGGTCATGCCAAAACCCTAGCGCGCGATTACATCGTGTGCAAGGTAACCGCTTGGAAATGCCAGATGACCATCTGGGGGCCGGTCGCGGCGTACGCCGCCTCGGGAACCAACGCGGCCAACGACCAGGGCCAAACATCCCACGGACCAGGCTCTTCTGCCTTGTCGAGCATCGTGGCGCGCTGCGGTTCCTCGCAGCCGAGCAGCGTGAAGCCCGCTTGCAGGGACGCGCGCAGGTAGTCGCCCATCGAATGGCGATACGTGACGAGCCTGTGGGGTTCGCCGCGCGGCCCGCGGACGGTCGGGATCGAGCCGCGCAGGACACCGTCCGGGTGGATGTCCGCGATGACCAGGTGTCCGCCTGGCTTCAGCACCCTGGCGAACTCCGCGAAGATCGGCCCGAGATCCGGGTTGTGCGTCAACGCGAGGCCGCAGACGATCAGGTCGACCTCGTCGACCGGCAGGTGATGCAGGGTGCCTTCCAGGAACTCGCTGTCTGGCAAGCGTTTGCGGGCCAGGTCGAGCATCTCGGGTGAACTGTCCACACCGATCACCCGGTGGCCGAGTCCGGAAAGGATCTCCGCGTACCGGCCGGTGCCGCATGCCGCGTCCAAAGCGACTCCGGCAGGAAGGTCTTCGACGATCTTGGCGATAATCGGTACATCGATGGCGAAGGCCGCGTTCGCCGGGTCGTCGTATGTGGCCGACCAGGTCCGGTAACCGTCCACTGTGCTCACCGGAGTGACCTCGACAGCCTTGCTCAGCTGGTCGTTGTCCAGCAGTTCACGGACTTCCGCGAGTCTCGCTTCGACGAAGTCCCGATCGTGCTCGCCGATGAATCCCTGCAGCAGCGCGATTCCTTGCAAGCCGATGACATACGCCAACGGGTGTTCGTAGATCACGGGAAAACGCAAAACTCATTGCCTTCCGGGTCGGTGAGGAGATCGTGGTCGTCGTACTTCGCGACGAGAGTCGCCCCCAGTGCGAGCACCGCGTCCACGTCGCCGTCGACGTCAAGGTGCACGCGGTTCTTCACGGTCTTCGGCTCAGGCACCCGGGTCAGGAAGATCCGAGGCGCTCCGCCGTCGAGACGCTGGAGCAGGACGCTGGGATCGTCTTCAGGGGAGTCGATGCCCAGCCGGGCCAGTTCCGCGTCGTCATAGGGGGCGATTTCGTAGTCGTCCAGCAGGGCTGCCCAGAACCGGGCAAGTGAGGCTGGGTGCTTGCAGTCGATGACGATGTCACGCAGGCGGGCCATTCACCGCATGGTGCCAGCTGGAAACCGGACTGTCGCGCGAATTCCACCGGCAGGCCTTGGCGTCAGGTCAAGAGAGGCATTGTGGGCACGGACAACAGCGCTGACTATCGCGAGGCCAAGGCCGGTTCCGTTCCCGTTCAACCGGTCCTGGCTGCCGCGCCGGAACGGCTCGGTCAACGTCGCCAGTCTCGCGGCCGACACCTCTTGGCCCGTGTTCTCCACTGTCAACGTGTCCGAGGTCGTGCTGATCCAGACTTCCTTCCCGTGGGTGAAGGCGTTACGTACCAGGTTGTCGACCATCAGGTCCAGCAATGTCGGATCGCCGGACACGGTCAACGGCGCCAGTGACAGCGACGCACCCGGCGCCCGGACGAGGGAATCCACCCGGACGGTCTCGATCGTGGTCATGCCGTGTTCGCTCCACGCGAGTTCCAACAGGCCGTTGACCAGGCGTTCCTGCCGTTCCAGCACGGGCGCCAACGAGCCAGCGAGTTCACGCAGCGATGGCGGGGCATCTGGTGCGCCGGCGGCCACTTCGACCAGAGTTCGTTGGGTGGTCATCGGTCCGCGTAGTTCGTGGGCCGCGTTGGCGGCGAAATGGCTTTGGGCGTCGAAGGAGCGCTGCAGCCGGGCCAGCATGTCGTTGAAAGTCTCGGCCAGTTCCCGCATTTCGTCCTGCGGGCCGCTGACTGGGATACGTTCGTGCAGGTTCTGCTGGGAAAGCCGCCGAGCGGTGCCGGAGACGACGTGCACCGGCCGCAGCACGCGCCCGGCCAGCAGCCAGCCAAGCCCAGCCGATGCCACGGTCAGCACGCCGATTCCGATTCCGGCGCCGAGCATCAACCGGTCGAGCAGCTCTTGCCGGGCCTGGGCCTTCATGTCCACGCCAAGCTGGACTATCTGTGTTTTCTCGACCGTCTTGGGTTCCACGCGTGTTTGGTTCGGGGTGAACGTGAGCACGATGACGATCACGGTCAACACGGCGCCTGACAGGGCAATCAGGGTGGAGAACAACAAGGTCAGCCGGGTTCGCGCGGTGAGTCTCATCGGATCTGGTACCCCGCACCGACAACCGTGCCGATCACCGGCGGTTCGCCGAGTTTCTTGCGCAGTGTCCCGACAGTGGTGCGCATGCTGTTGGTGAACGGGTCGGCGTGCTCGTCCCAGGCACGATCGAGCAGTTCTTCGGCGCTGACCACCGCGCCATCCGCCGAAAGCAGCACGTACAACACGGCAAACTCCTTGGGGGACAGGCGGATGAATTGGCCGTCGCGGAATACCACGCGCTGTGCGGGGTCGAGCGTGATCCCTGCGCGGGTGATCACAGGCGCACGGGCTGGCGCGGACCGGCGTAACAACGCATGAACGCGGGCGACCAGCTCGTCGAACGCGAATGGTTTCGGCAGGTAGTCGTCCGCGCCGAGGTTCAGTCCGGAAACCCGGTCACGCACGGTCGAGGCCGCGGTCAGCATCAGGATCCGGATGCTGTCTCCGGCCAGCTGCTGGCAGACCTCGTCGCCGTGCACTCCGGGCAGGTCACGGTCGAGCACGACCACGTCGTAACGCGTGACCGCCGCGCATTCCAACGCCCGCGCCCCATCCACGGCCACATCGACGCTCATCGCGTGCCGCCGCAGGCCGCGTGCGATCGCCTCGGCCAGCACGGCGTCATCCTCGACGACAAGCACACGCATGTGCCCAGTAGACACCTGGGCGCATCAAAACGAGTTCAAGACTTTCGTGCACGCGTTGTTGATGGTTGTCCGAGCAGGGTGCGGGCCTATGAGAACAGTCATGTTGATCATCACTGCCGTGGTGCTTGCCGGATGCCAGTCGGCACCGGCGCCGGCCGCGCCCGGCAAGTCCGAGGAGATCAGCCGGGCCGCGGTCGGCTTCAGCCAGTGCATGCGCGACCGTGGCCACCAGGTGCCGGACCCGACTTTCAACGACGAGGGCCTGCCGGTGTTCCAGGAGCCTTCCGGCGAGGGCTATCAAGCTGACCGGCAGGAGTGCCGCAAACCTTTGAACGACGCGTTGATCGCGGCCGGCGTGCCGAACCAGAAGGGCTCGCCCGAGCAATGGCTTGCTTTTGCCCGGTGCATGCGGGAGAACGGCGTCGACATGCCGGATCCGACGCCCGAGAACCGGTTCGTCATCAACAAGGCCGTGTACGACTCGCCCGCTTGGGAACCAGCTGCCCAGGCTTGCGGTTCCCTTTTGCCGCCCGGGATGCGTAGTCTCCTGCAACCTCCTGGTCCCAAGGGAGGGAATGGGAAGTGAGGCTGTGGTTAGCGGCCGTGGTTTTGGTTTCTGGTTGCGCGAGTCCTTCTTTGCCTGCGCAGAAGGCGTTGCCTACGGTTCCGGTCACGCGTGGCGATCTGGTGTCTTCGGTCCAGCAACCTGGGCAGCTCGGCTACCTCGGGTCGGTCCAGCTCGTTGCTCAACGGCAGGGCACTGTCACGGCTATGCCTACCGTTGGTCAGGTGATTTCCCTTGGGCAGCAGGTGTATGCGGTTGACCAGCGTCCGATTCCTTTGCTCTACGGGAGTTTGCCGTTCTATCGGACTTTGAATCGTGCTGTGGAGGGGGAAGACGTTCGGCAGCTCGAACGCAATCTCGTCGATCTTGGGCACGCTTCTTTTACGCCGGACCTTTCGTACACCACCTCGACCGTTCATGCTGTCAAGCGTTGGCAGAAATCCCTTGGTCTGATGGAGACAGGGATGGTTTCGCCGGGTGACGCGGTTGTTGGTTCCGGTCCGGTGCGTGTCGTGGCGACCAACGGCTTGGTTGGTGCCATGGCCCGGCCAGGAGACGCGGTCGTCACCGGCACCGGGACTTCGCATGGCGTGCACGTGGATCTGGACAGGCGGCATCGGTCGATGGCTGCGGTAGATCAGACCGTCCACGTGAGACTGTTCGGCGGCCGGACTGTTGCCGGAGTGGTCAAGACCATTGCGGCCGTTGCCTCCTCGGTCGACGATCGGGAGACGATCGGGGTGGACATCTTGATCACCAGCCCGTCGGCTGAGCTTGGCGGTGTGTTCGAGGGCCCGGTCACTGTGGTGTTCCCCGGCGAGTCTCGGCGCGGCGTTCTGACAGTGCCGGTTGAGGCACTGACCGTGATGCCGGGTGGGGCGTATGCCGTTGTAGTCGTGGGTCCTTCTGGCAGGCAGACCGTCGAGGTCACGCCGGGCCTTTTCACGTCCAGCCGGGTCGAGATCACCGGGGCCGGAGTGGTCGAGGGGACGCGGGTGGAGGTGCCGTCGATATGACCCTTGAGCTACATCAGGTCACGAAAAAGTACGGAGAGTTGACTGTGCTGAGGAAAATCGACCTGATCGTGCGACCCGGCGAGCTACTTGCCATCGTCGGCCCATCAGGGTCGGGCAAGACAACCCTGCTGCAGATCATGGGCACCCTGGACAAGCCGACCGGAGGCACGGTTTCGTTGGCCGGGCAAGAGGTCACAAGCATGCCGGATGAGCGGTTGGCCGAGATCAGGGCTCGGCACATCGGATTCGTGTTCCAGCAGTTCTTCCTGAATCCAATGCTGTCCGCAGTGGACAACGTAGCCACCGGGCTGTTGTACACCGGCATGCCTCGGCCCGAGCGCAGGGAGCGTGCGGCGAAGGCACTGGCCCAAGTTGGCATGTCCCACCGAACGAAACATCGGCCAGGGCAGCTTTCCGGTGGCGAGTGTCAGCGGGTGGCCATCGCTCGCGCGGTAGTCGGGCGACCGGATGTCGTGTTAGCCGATGAACCAACCGGAAATCTGGACTCTCAGTCTGGTGCCGCGGTGGCCGGACTGCTCAGAGAGCTGAACGAAAGCGGGACCACGGTTGTGGTGATCACGCATGACGACCGGCTGGCCGCGACCATGCCGCGGATGGTCAGGATCGAGGATGGCGAGATTATCCATGACAACCAAGCGCCAACAGGTGCGGTGCGGACCGGTCGGATCCAGGACGAGCCGATCGCTGCCCGGATCGAAGGCGGCGAGATTATCCATGACGGCCAGCCGCTTGCCGGTTCGCCGCGACCTCGTCCGAGCCAATCCGAGCCAATTGTCCGCGAGGACCGGCCTTTCGCGGGCATGTCGCACGCGGCCCAAACCCGTGAGGAACCAGCTTCCTGCGATCCGGCCGCCATCAACGCGATTGCACCTTCCCCCAGCCCCAAGGGCGTGATTCCATGAGATTGCGGCCATGTGATGCAATTTCCCTTGGCCTGCTGGGAATCCGTGGTCGTCCGGTGCGGACAACATTGAGCTGTCTCGGCATCGCGATCGGGATCGCCTGTGTCGTCGCTGTCCTCGGGGTTTCTGCCTCGAGTCAGGCCGGTCTGATGAAACAGATCGACCAGCTCGGTACCAATCTGTTGACCGTCCGGCCAGGCAACAACGCGTTTGGCGACACAGCCACCTTGCCACCTCAAGCGCCCGCGATGATCAGGAGGTTGCCTGGGGTGCAACAGGTTGCCTACGTCGGCCGCGTCGAAGGTGCCGTGTACCGCCACGATCAGATGCCGGAGACGAGCACCGGCGGCATCTCCATACTCGCCGCTAGCCAAGGATTGCCGGAAACGCTGCAGGTCTCCATCGCCGCTGGCACGTGGTTCAACCAAGCAGTTGATCGATATCCGACCACTGTGCTTGGTTCAGCGAGCGCCCGCAGGCTTGGGGTTTCCGTCGGACAACAGGTGTTCCTCAGTGGCCACTGGTTCGCTGTGATCGGCGTGCTCGGCACTGCTGTCCTTGACCAGAGCATTGATTCTGCCGCGCTTGTCGGTTATCCGGTCGCGCAGGCGTTACTTGGGTTCGATGGGGCTCCTACCACTATCTATGAACGCTCTACCAGCGAGTCTGTCGCAGCCCTTGTTCCTCAACTGGCCACTGTGGCCAATCCGGCTGATCCGGGCTCTGTCAAGGTCAGTCGGCCGTCGGATGTTCTTGTCGCACGTAGTGCTGTCGAGAGCGCGTACGACGGTCTGTTCCTTGGGCTTGGTGGGGTTGCTTTGCTTGTGGGCACGGTTGGGATTGCCAATGTGATGATCATTGGGGTGCTTGAACGGCGGGGTGAGATCGGGCTTCGCCGGGCGTTGGGCGCCAGCCGTCGCCACATCCGCGTGCAATTTCTTGTGGAATCGGTGGTTCTTTCCCACCTTGGGGGAATCGCTGGACTCGCGCTCGGCTCCGCTGTCACCGTCGGCTATGCCGCTGTGCGGGAATGGGCCGTGATTGTCCCACCTGCAGCATTGTTGGGTGGGCTGGGCGCGAGTGTTTTCGCCGGCACGCTGGCCGGGATATACCCGGCCGCGCGTGCCGCGAGACTTTCACCCACAGAAGCTCTGCGCGTTGCGGGCTGATGTCCTGACAAACGGGCTCGTCACCACGGGGGGCTTTGGTAACCAGCCCGTTCCTCAAATGGGGCATCGCACTGGATGATCGGAGCGTTACGCGCCGGAACCGCACGATGTGAAAAACGCACCGGTAGCTGGTGACAGGCGCGTCGTCGCCTGATGACGGAACTCACTATGCGTCTCGGCAGCAGGTAACAACGATTGCAGCCATGAACGAGGAGTACGAGGCCTACTGCATGGCGGATCCGTCGTTTTACGACGCGATGCACTCAGAGCAGACGGCCGGCGAGTCATTCGCGGCGGCGCACCGCGCATTGCCGGACGGATGGACTTGCTACGAGCAGGACGACTGGTTCGTACTCAACCCAGGCACTCAGAACACCCCGCTGCAGGGGTGGAAGATTCACGCTTCGGCCACCCCGGACAACGCCAGCGGCGTGATCGACAAGATCTTCGACTACTGCGTGCCACGGGGTATCCAGTTCAAGTTCCTCCGGTCACGCTCCGCATTGACGGCCCGGGTTTCCAAATACGCTCCGCGAGGATTCAGCGGCAAACTCGTCACCATCTATCCCGAGGACGACAGTCAGTGCGAACAGATATTGACCGAGCTCGGCAAGGTGCTAGAGGGAGAGCCAAGCCCGTACATCCTCAGCGATCTGCGGTGGGGAACGGGCCCGCTGTACGTCCGATATGGAGCATTCGCCAACCGGTACACAGTGGACGAGAGTGGCGAGGTCGTCGACGCGATCGCCGCGCCGGACGGGACGCTCGTAGCTGATCGGCGCGGCCCGGTGTTCTACACGCCGCCATGGGTCACGCTGCCGAGCTTCCTTGAGCCGCACCTCGCCGCGCGCAATGCCGTCACGGTCGCCGGCCTTCCGTACACATTCGACAGTGTCGTGCACTTCTCCAACGGCGGCGGCATTTACATCGGCAAGGACACGCGGACGGACAAACAGGTCGTGCTCAAGGAGGCGCGCCCGCACGCAGGGCTGGATGCCTGGGGTCACGATGCCGTGCGCAGGCTGGAGCGTGAACACAACACACTGCGCAGGCTTGCCGGAATTCCGGGTATTCCCGAGGTCTACGACCTGTTCTGGCTGGGGGAGCACCGGTTCATAGTGATGGAGTACGTCGAAGGAGACGTGCTGTCCAAGGCGATCACCATACAGTACCCGCTGATCGACCCGGCCGCGACCGACGAGGACTACGCTAGGTTCACCGACTGGGCCGTGAAGATCCACCGGCAGGTCGAACAGACCATGAACGGCGTGCACGAGCGCGGGATCGTCTACGGCGACCTGCACCTGTTCAACATCATCGTCCGCCCGGACGACACGATCGCGTTGCTGGACTACGAAGTCGCCGCACCCGTCGAAGAAGCAACGCGTCCGGGCCTGGGCAATCCAGGGTTCACCGCGCCGCGTTCAGTCACTGGGTTCGGCGTCGACGAGTACGCACTGGCCTGTCTGCGGCTGGCGATATTCCTGCCGATGACGAACCTCTTCGGCTTGCACCGGGTCAAGGCACGGCAGTTCGCTGAGATCATCACCGAGCATTTCCCGGTATCCAAGGAGTTCCTGGCCAAGGGCGTCGACGTGATCGTCCCGCCGGACACCCCGGCGACGCCGAGCCCAAGGCTCACAACCGATCGGTCCGGCTGGCCGAGGGTGCGCGACGACATGGTCCGCGCGATCGTCGCAAGCGCCACGCCGGAGCGTGACGACCGGCTGTTCCCCGGTGATCCACGGCAGTTCGGGGTCGGCGGGCTCGGCTTGGCGCATGGTGCCGCCGGTGTCCTTTATGCCCTGTCGGTCACCGGTGGTCACCGCTCCGAACAGTTCGAGGACTGGCTGGTGCGCCGGGCGACGAACCCGGAGAGCGGATCCCGGATCGGCTTGTTCGACGGGCTGCACGGCGCCGCGTTCACAATGGAGCATCTGGGCTACCGGCAGCAAGCACTGGACACACTGGACATATGCCTGCGTGAGAGATGGGAGTCGTTCGGTCCAGACCTGATGACCGGCCTGTCCGGGATCGGCCTGAACCTGTTGCATTTCGCCGACCGCACAAGCGAACCAGCGCTCAGGATGGCCGCGCTGCGAGCTGCCGAACTGGTCGCGGAACGCCCCGACGACGAAGACGATTCCGGAATCAGCGGCGGTACAAGCCCGCACGCCGGGCTGTTTCGCGGTCGTGCGGGCCAAGCACTGTTGTTGCTGCGTGCCTACGACGACACCGGTGACACCAACTTCCTTGACCGCGCCGCCAATGCGTTGAGGCAGGACCTGAAGCGTTGTTTCCTGAGGGACAACGGTGTTCTTGAGATCAACGAGGGCTGGCGGACCATGCCGTACCTTGACGGCGGCAGCGTCGGTCTTGGTATCGTTCTGGACGAGTACCTGGCTCGCAAACACGACGACCAGTTCGCCGAAGCCAACCGTGGCATCGAGTACGCCGCGAAGTCCACAATGTACATTTTGCCCGGACTGTTCACCGGGCGGGCCGGAATCCTCGCCTACCTGGCTGGCCGTCTTCCGGGCGCGGACCCGTTGGTTTCCAAGCAGATTCGCAACCTCGCGTGGCACGCGTTGCCGTACGCGGATGGCATCGCCTATCCGGGAACGGCTTTGCTTCGCCTCTCGATGGACCTGGCAACCGGCACCGCCGGTGTGCTGCTCGCGGTGGGAATGGCTCTGCACGACGAGCCGGTCCACCTGCCGTTGCTGGCGCCCACGCGCCGCACGGCCCCACAGACGCCCGCGCCGGCCGGTGCGGGTTCGTAAAATCCCCGACAAGGAGTAGACACCATGTCTGTTCTTGACCTGCAGGGTATGGAAGCCGCACCGCAGACCGGCGGCCACGGCGGTGGCAGCTCGAACAGCGGCCACAGCTGCCCGAGCAACCTGAGCCTCACCCTGTGCAACGGCGGCTCCGGCCTGTCGCTGCTGATCTGCCACTAGTACTCACGGTAGATCAACGCCAGAGCAGCGCGACTCCGGGACGACTGTCGCTCGCCCCGGGGTCGCGCCCCCAACTATAGGAGCTCATGGTGACGACGTTCGGCGTGATCGCGCGGCGCGGAGGCCGACTGCTTCCGGTGATCGGCGTATCCGCGCTGGTCGGTACTGCGAGCGCACTCGCTTTGCCGGTTGTCCTAGGCAAAGCAGTTGACGCAATTGTTACCGGCAGTCCCGGTTCCACCTGGCTTGTGGTGGCGGGGCTGCTGATCGCGGTGGGCATCGTGTCGGATCTGGTGGATTCCTTCGCTGGCGTAGCTTGTGTCGCAGGCACGACCGCGTGGTTGCGCGAGCGCTTGGTCAGGCACCTGCTGGCAACCGGGCCGGATCGTGGTTTCGACACTGGGGATCTGGTCACCCGCGTATCTGGGAACGCCGCAGACGCCGCACAAGCGGGTCCGGCCGTGGTCACTGTGTGGATGGCCGTGTTGCCACCTGTCGGCAGCCTTGTCCTCCTTGTGGTGATCGACCCATGGCTCGCGGCCGCGTTCCTTGGTGGTGTCGCGCTTGTCGCCTTGGTGCTGCGCGCTTTCACCCGTCGCACAGCCCAAGTGATCACTTCGTACCAGCAAGTGCAAGGCAGAATCGCGGCCCGGCTGGCGGAATCGCTGGCTGGTGTACGCACGATCGCCGCCGCGGGCACATTGTGTGAGGAAAAGCGCCGTGTTCTGCACGATCTTCCAGCGCTGCACAACCAAGGAATGGCGAGCTGGCGAGTCCTTTCGAGATCGACGGCGCAGGCGGCTGTGGTCGGTCCACTAGTGACAGTGGCCGTGCTTGCCGCAGGCGGCGTTTCACTCCTGAATGGACGGATCACGCCCGGTGATCTGTTCGCCGCGTTGCAGTACGCGGTGCTAGGTGCCGGGCTCGGCAGTATGACGAGTGTCTTCAGCAGACTGGCCAGAGCCAAAGCCGGTGCGAGCCGAGCGGCCGAGGTGCTCGACGTCGAACCGATTGGCTACGGACATCTCTGGCTCCCGGAAGGCAAGGGGCGTCTTGAGTTCAAGAACGTCACTGTCTACAAGGGAGAAACCAAGGTCCTCGACGACGTCACGGTGACATTGCCGGGTGGTAAGTCCATTGCGGTCGTTGGCCGGTCCGGCGCAGGAAAGTCGACTCTGGCGGCGGTAGCGGCCCGGCTCACCGATCCGGCAAGCGGACACGTGCTCCTGGACGATGCGCCCTTGAAGTACCTGACGCACGATGAACTCCGCATGGCGGTGGGTTGTGCGTTCGAACGTCCCGTGCTGGTTGGCGGAACTGTCGCGGACGCCATCGGTATGGGCCGCGAGGGCGATGTTCAAACCGCCGCTCGCGCGACGCACGCGCATGAGTTCGTGAGCAGATTGCCGCGCGGCTACGGCACTCCGTTGATCGAAGCGCCGATGTCCGGTGGTGAAGCTCAGCGTCTCGGGCTTGCCAGGGCGTGGAACGCCGAACGGGTACTCGTCCTGGACGACGCGACGTCCAGTTTGGACATGGTGACCGAGATGCAGATCGGCCGGACGCTGACCGAGGATCACGGCCACCGCACCCGGTTGATCATCACCCACCGGGTAGCCACTGCCGCGAACGCCGACCTTGTCGTCTGGCTGGATTCCGGTCGACTGCGAGGAGTAGGTCCCCACGTGGTCCTTTGGCGGGACCCGGCGTATCAAGACGTCTTCGGAGCGGCCGAGTGAAGCGCGAGATCCAGTTCGGTGTCGCCGCGCTGCGTGCCGGCCCGGCTTGGGCCCTGATCGGCTGGTCGATCCCGGAAGCCTTGCCCGCCGCGGTATCCGGGTTCGCGGTGGCCAACGCCGTGGACCACGGATTCCTGGCCGGACGGCCCGTTGCCGGCTTCGGCTGGCTCGCCGTGATGATGCTGGCCGCGGTGATCGGCTCGGCCGGATCACGCCGCGTGTTCCAGCGCCTGGGCGAGTTGGTCGAACCTTTCCGTGACGACCTGGTCCGTAGAGTTGTCGGCAGCGCGCTGTACAAAGGTGTGTCCGGGCAACCGGATGAAGGCGCCTTGGCTCGCCTGACGAGGCAGGTAGAGGTTGTCCGGGACACGTACGCGGGTTTGATCGTGGTGATCCGGGGCTTTCTGGTCACCGTTGTCGGCGTGGTCATCGGCCTGTTGTCGCTCGCGCCGGTCGTGGTGTTGCTGATCCTGCCGCCGTTCCTGCTGGGCTTCGGCGCCTTCCTTGCCACACTGGGCTTTGCCGCGGCGAAACAACGCGCGTCGGTACTGGCCGACGAGAAACTCGCGGCGACAGCGGGCACTGTGCTCGCCGGAACGCGCGACTTGGTCGCGTGCGGCGCCGAAGATTACGCAGCCGCAATGGTTTCCGGCCCGATCCAGGACCAGGCGTCAGCCGAACGCGCACTGGCCAAGGTCGCCGCGCTCCGCACGATGTGTTTCGCCATCGGCGGTTGGCTGCCGTTGGTTGTCCTCCTGGTCGCCGGGCCGTGGCTGGCCGGGCAAGGGCTGACTGCGGGCCTGATCATGGGCGGCCTGATGTACGTCGTCTCCGGTCTGCAACCGGCGTTGCAAGCCGTGATCGCCGGAATCGGCGGGAGCGGCCTGCGGTTCGTGGTGACGCTCGGCCGGATCCTCGACGAAACGACGATTCCGCCGGTCGAGGTGCCGGACGAGCACGAGCGGCAAGGCGAGAACTTGATCATGCGGGATGTCCGGTTCGCCTACGGGCCACACGCCGAGCCTGTCCTTCGTGACCTCGATCTGACCGTTCTGCCGGGCGAACACCTCGCGGTAGTCGGCCCGAGCGGGATCGGGAAGTCCACATTGGCCAGTCTGATCTGCGGTCTGCGTGAGCCGGACATGGGCTCGATCAGGTATGGAAGGGTGCCCGCGGCAGACCTCAACGCACGCGACCGCGTCCTGATCCCGCAGGAAGCCTACGTATTCGCCGGACCTCTGCGTGACAACCTGACGTACCTCCGGCCGGACGCGACCGACTCCCAGATTCGAGCAGCGATCGATGCCGTCGGTGCACGTGACCTGGTCGAGAAGATCGGCGACCAGCTCGACCCGGTTGGCCTGTCCGCGGGGCAGCGGCAGCTGATCGCGTTGGTCCGGGCATATCTGAGCCCGGCCCGGCTCGTGGTGCTCGACGAGGCCACGTGTCACCTTGACGCAGTGGCAGAACGGCGTGCCGAAGAAGCGTTCGTACAGCGAGAAGGAACGCTCATCGTAGTGGCGCATCGGATCAGCTCGGCGCGGCGAGCCGAGCGGATCCTCGTATTGGACGGGGTCACAGCCGAGGTCGGCGACCACGCTTCGCTTGTGCGGCGGTCACCGTTGTACCGAGACCTATGGGGGCATTGGTCACAACCAACCCGCTTCCCGCACGATCCGGATGGCATCGATGCGAGTGCGGGCGCAGGTCTTGCTCATCACCTTGGACAGGTAATTCCGCACGGTTCCCTTGGACAACGACAGCCGGGAGGCGATCTCCGGTCCGGAGGCACCGTCGGCGGCTAATCGAAGAACCTGCAGTTCCCGTGGTGTGAACGGATTCGGGCCAGCAGCCAGCGCGGCAACCGCGAGATTGACGTCAACTACCTGCGAACCCCGTGCGGCACCACGGATCGCGGCGATCAACCGGGCGGCCGAAGCGTTCTTGTCGACCAGCCCGAGCACTTCCGCGGTGAGCGCTCGTTGGACCAGACCAGGCGGTTTGGCCGCGGCCAGCGCCACGACCTGCGTGCGCGGCAGCCGCGCCCTGAGCTCCGGGACCATTGTCAGGCCACGGGTGCACGGCTGATCGACATCGATCACCGCGACATCGGGACGGATCCGCGTGGCTATCGGGACCACGTTGTCATCGCACTTCAGGTCGGCGACCACCTCCATGTCGTGCTGGTCGGATAACAGCGTCACGAGTGCGTCGCGCAACAGATCCATGTCCACGACGAGCAGCACTCGGATCGCCCCCGGCACGGTTGCCGGGTACCCGGTTGTCACTGGGCTGACTTGCGGCCCTGCCGACATTCGTCCTCCCTCTCGTTGAGCTCTGGCGAGCTCCCCACGCGATCCGTAGATACGGGTTGGGCAGATGGCCGTTACCAGCGCACCGTTGGGCCTGATCTTGGCTCATACGAATGGAGCAATCCGGCAAATAATCAACCGGTGAATTCCGGGATTTGGCGTGGTGACAGCGTTTCCGGATTGTGCCGTGAAGGTCACCCATGCGGCGTCTAACGCGTCAAGGGAGGCCCTCGCGCGTCTAACGCCGCGAGGGTGACCTTCACGGCAAATGTGTAGGGCGAGGCCGTGTCCAGTGTAAGTCAGAAATTTGCGTTATGCCGTTTAGACCTTGCTTTAGTAGAGGCGCTGAACTTATTATCCCCATCATCTGGCAATGGCGCCAGAGGATTGAGGGCAGACAGCAATGCGAACCCTGCGAAGCATTGTCGGCCTGCTGGTCTTCCTGCTCACTCTGGTCACGGTCACGCCGGTACCGGCGTCGGCCTCCTTAGCTGTGCAGGCGGTTGCAGCTGACGTTCACCTCTTCTACTACCCGTGGTACGGAAACCCGTCTGTGAACGGGAATTACCGGCATTGGCAGCAAGGCGGCCGTACTCCACCGGAGGACATCGGGGCGGATTTCTACCCGACGCTCGGTGCGTACGACTCCGGCGATACCGCGGTGATCGACCAGCACATGCGGTGGATCCAGCAGTCGGGTGCTGGCACGATCGTCACAACCTGGTGGGGTCAAGGGTCCTATGAGGACAGAATGGTTCCCGCCGTCCTCGCATCGGCCGCGCGGCACGGCATCAAGGTCGCCTGGCATCTCGAGCCGTACCTCAACAGGACAGCTGAGTCCACGGTCGCGGACATCAACTACATCAACTCCCGTTACGGCAGTAGTCCCGCGTTCTACCGCTACAACAACCGGGGCGCGTTCTACGTGTTCGAGAGCCTCCGGATCACCGACTGGAGTGCGTTGGAGCAGGTCAAGGCGACCAGCATCGTGCTGGCCCAGACCACTAACCCGGCGTTGGTCGAGCACTTCGGCGGCATGTACACCTACGACGGCATCGCCGGGGCGACCGCGCCAGGATGGAAGGGCGCGTCGGATTACTGCAAGGCCAACGGTTTGGTGTGGTCGCCGTCGGTCGCGCCCGGCTACATCGACGACCGCGCGGTGCCAGGCAATACAACCCCGACGGTCAACCGTGACAACGGCGCGATGTACGACAGGCAATGGAACAATGCGCTCAATCCGGCCACGGGCGGCGCGCCGACGTGGGTCTCGGTGACGTCGTTCAACGAGTGGCACGAGGGCTCGACCATTGAACCCGCCCGGTCGAATCCGCCTGCGGGACACGGATATCTGACGTACCAAGGCGCGTACAGCAAGTCTGGCGCCGCCGCGGAGACGGCATACCTGGACCGAACCAAGTACTGGGTCGGCCAGTTCACCGGCGGCACGGTTCCGCCGGCGAACCCGAATCTGGCATTGGGCAAGCCGATATCCGCGAGCAGTATCCAGAACGGCTATCCCGCACCCAATGCGAATGACGGGAATGCCAATACCTACTGGGAAAGCGCGAATAACGCCTTCCCGCAGTCGATCACGCTCGACTTCGGCACCGCCACCGAGGTGAGCAAGCTGGTGCTGTCGCTGCCGTCGTCTTGGGGTCCCCGAACCCAGACCCTGACGGTGTACGGCGATGGTTCGACGATCGTCCCGTCGAAGGGTTACGCCTTCGATCCCGCGTCTCGTAACACCGTGACGATCACTTTCCCTGCCACGACCCAACGGACCTTCCGGCTGCACTTCACCGGCAACACGGGCTGGCCCGCCGGTCAGATCGCCGAGTTGCAGGCATACCGGATCTCGTAAGTCTAGAAAGGACACCGATGGCCCCGTCCCCAGGGCGGCGTCGGTGTGGCCTCACGGTCGCACTAATGATCACCGCCGCCGTCAGTATCCCCACCGCAGTCGCACATGCCGGATCGGTCATCCCGCCAGGTGACTACCAGCAGGTGCAGTTGGCGCTCGGACCGAACGAGCTCGGCGAAGCCATGTCGCTCGCGATCCTGCCGAACAGATCCGTGGTGCACACCGCTCGCGACGGCACAGTCCGCGTGACCGACGCGGCAGGCAACACGAGCACCGCGGGCAAGCTCAGCGTGTACTCACACGATGAGGAAGGCCTGCAAGGCGTCGCGGCTGATCCCGGCTTCGCGACCAACAGATTCATCTATCTCTACTACTCACCCGCGTTGAACACGCCGGGCGGGGATGCGCCGACCGAGGGGACGCAGGCGGACTGGGACAGGTGGAAAGGCGAACTCTACCTGTCCCGGTTCGTCCTGACCACGGCGAAGACGCTCGACATGGCCAGCGAGAAGATCGTGCTCAGAGTGGCCAACGACCGCGGCCAGTGCTGTCACGTCGGCGGTGACATCGACTTCGACGCGGCCGGAAACCTATATCTGACAACGGGCGACGACACCAACCCGTTCCAATCGGACAGTTACACGCCGATCGACGAGCGGACCAACCGTAACCCGCAGTTCGACGCCCAACGCTCGTCCGGCAACACCAATGACTTGCGCGGCAAGGTGTTGCGGATCAAGCCTCAGCCGGACGGCACGTACACCGTCCCTTCAGGAAACTTGTTCGCTCCCGGTACACCGAACACGCGGGCCGAGATCTACGCGATGGGTTTCCGAAACCCGTTCCGGATGAACGTGGACAAGGCGACCGGGATCGTCTATCTCGGTGACTATGGCCCGGATGCAGGTGCCACGAACCCCAACCGTGGACCTAACGGTCAGGTCGAGTTCGACCGGATCACTGGTCCAGGCAACTACGGCTGGCCGTACTGCACGGGCACCAACACCACTGAGGAAACGTACAACGACTACCAGTTCCCAAGTGGACCGTCGGGCGCGAAGTTCAACTGTGCGGGCGGTCCGACGAACAACTCGTTCCGCAACACCGGTCAGCAAACCCTGCCCGCTGCCAAGCCTTCGTGGATCAAGTACGGCGGCGACAGCGGGACTCCACCTGAGTTCGGCGGCGGTTCGGAGTCGCCGATGGGCGGCCCGGTCTACCGGTACGACGCGAATCTCAGCTCCGCGATCAAGTTCCCGCAGTCGTTGAGCGGCCGGTACTTCGCGGGTGAGTACGGTCGCCGCTGGATCAAGGCGATCGAAGTGACGTCCAGTGGCGGCGTCGGTGACATCGGGGCGTTCCCGTGGACCGGCACGCAGGTGATGGACATGAACTTCGGCCCGGACGGCGCACTGTACGTCTTGGATTACGGCACCGGAGGTGGCAACCAGGCGCTTTGGCGCATCGAGTACATCGGTGGCCAGAACCGCAATCCGGTCGCGGTTGCGTCGGCCAACCGGACATCGGGCCCGGCTCCGCTTGCGGTCAACTTCTCGTCAGCGGGCAGCAATGATCCTGAAGGCGGAGCGCTGACGTACTCGTGGAACTTCGGCGACGGCACAACATCGACACAGGCCAACCCGGCCAAGACCTATACGGCCAATGGCAAGTACACGGCCACGTTGACGGTCAGGGATCCGCAAGGATTGACGGGTTCAGCCAACGTCCAGATCACAGTAGGTAACACCGCGCCTTCGGTGACGCTGCAGACTCCCGTGCACGGACAGCTGTTCTCCTTCGGTGACACAGTACCGTTCCAGGTGAACGTGTCGGATCCGGAGGACGGGACGATCGACTGTAGCCGGGTCAAGGTGACCTACAAGCTCGGCCACGACAGCCATCGGCACGACATCACCTCAAGGAATGGCTGTACCGGGTCGATCCCGGTGCCGATGGACGGTGAACACGATCCGGCCGCGAACATCTTCGGTGCGTTCGACGCGGAATACACCGACAACGGCGGCCTGACCACGCATGACGAGAACATCCTGCAACCACGGCACCGGCAAGGCGAGCACTTCTCCACCCAGTCCGGTGGCCTCCAACTCGCTCAGCACAGCGCCGCGGAAGGCGGGACGACCGTCGGGTTCACCGACAACAACGACTGGATTTCCTTTACGCCGTACTCATTGACCGGTGCCACCAGTGTCAGCGCCCGTGCTTCCTCCGGCGGGCCGGGCGGCACGATGGAGGTCCGTACCGGCTCGGCAACCGGACCTTTGCTTGGTTCAGTCCAGATCCCGAACACGGGTGGCTGGAACACGTTCACCACCGTGTCCGGCAACCTCAGTAACGTCCCATCCGGAACGACCACTTTGTACCTGGTGTTCAAGGGCGTTACCGGACAAGGGAACCTGTTCGACATCGACGCGTTCACGTTCAACACCGGGCCAACTGGCGGTCCGAACAAGACTGTCGAGGGCGAGAGTTATTCGTCAACGGCTGGTGTTCAACCGGCTCCGCATACCAATGCCAGTGGCGGATACACGGCTGGTTACATCGAGAATGGTGACTGGGCAGCGTATTCCACTGTGAACACAGCTGGAGCTACGGGATTCGAGGCTCGTATCTCCTCGGCCGGGCCGGGCGGCACGATCCAGATCCGGTCCGGCTCGCAGACCGGCACAGTGCTGGGTTCAGTCACGGTTCCGGTGACTGGTGGCTGGGAGAACTTCCAAACAGTCACGACGAGTTTGAGCGGGTCCGCGTCCGGCACGCTCTACCTCGTGTTCACCGGAGGCGGCGGCTTCCTGTTCGATGTGGACACACTGACCGTCAAGTACTAGCGATTTGATGGGACGGCACTCACTCCGGGTCGGGGTGGGTGCCGTTTCGTCGCCAGTGGTCTTCGGCACGATCGCGTAGCCGCTGGATCTCCGACTTGATTTCGTTGTGCTCGTCTGGACGGATCAGGACCTGCTCGGCGACACGGTCCGTGTGCTCCGCGATTTCGTTCCATGCCTTGGCTGTTTCGGCGACGTTGGCTCGTTCGCCCACCGAATGTTGTGCCATAAGCTGGGCCTTCGCGCGCATCTGACGCAGCTTGGGAACGTGCCGCTTGTCGTCCAGGGCTGCTTCGGCCGCGTGCAAGGTGTCGACGATCACGCGGAACCGTTGATTGTGGATCCACGCGCGCGACACGAACTGTCCCGCGACAATGCCCGCGATGCAGCCCAAGGCCGTATTGGCCAGCAAAGTGCCGAGCGTCGGCAGGATTGGGTTCGGCCTGGCGGCGGTGGCGAGCAATGTCGACAGTGGAACGATGTACACCATCCCCAGTGCGTGGTTACGCGGGGCGACGAGCTCGATCATGAACATCAACACGCCGAGGACCAATGCGGCGGCGTAACCGGTTGGGTGCAACCAGAGCACTGGAGCGGCCAGTGCACATCCAGCCACACAGCCGATGGCTCGCAGGAGGGCCCGTCGGTTGGCGATGCTCGCGTACGTTCCTTGCGCCAGAACAGCTATGGCCGCGATCATCGCCCAATAAGGACGGTCCATGCGTAGCGCCACTGCGGCGACACCTGCCAACCCCACGCCAAGAGCTGTCCGTAATGACGCCAGCCACACCGGCGACCTCGGCTGTCGCGGCGCCGCGGGCTCGCTGAGATGAGGGATGACTGTGAGTGCCGCGGCTAGAACGCCTGCGGCGAGCACTGCCAGGACGTAACCGATCTGGAAACCGCCTGGCAGGCTGCTGCCGACCGCGCTGGTCAGGACGAACATCAGCACGCCGGGCGGGGGTACGTCGAGCCGCTGGCACACCACGCTGAACCACGACGACGGGAACCTCACGACGGATCGGGCCGGGCCTGGCGTACAAACAGGCTAAAGCGCCCAAACCGCCCACGAGGCCGTCGATCGGCCTGCCGAGGGCGGTGCCCAGCGCGACCATCACGGCCGCGCACACTCCGGCCCGCCATGCGACCTGAAACCGCGACGGTGCGGGATTCAGTCGCATCAGGACATCGAGCGCTCTCCTCACCGTGCAAGGCTAAACAACTGCCGTGTCATGTTCGACGAGGAACTCCCGCCTCGCGTTCTTTCCCTTGATCGACTCCGCCTCGTCGAGCGCCGCGGTCAGGCCGGTGACGCTGCCGTCCAGCAACGCTTCCAAGGTCTCGATCTTGGTGCGGAAGTAGTAGTAGACATTGGCTTTGGTCACGCCCATCGCGTCGGCGATCTGCTGCAACGAGGTCGCGTCGAACCCGTGCTCGGTGAACAGCCGCCTTGCCGTCTCCAGCACCGATTTGCGGGTCTGCTCGGCTTGTTCGGCGCACGTCGGTGACATCGGCCCATGCTAAACGTTCCCCGGACAGCAGAAACGGCACTCACCGGGTGAGTGCCGTTTCTCCTGACAGATTTGGATCAGCAGTACAGGTTGCCGCCAGGGGACACACCGAGGATGCCGGTGAACCGGTTGTAGTTGTTCACGCGGCTCTGGACCTGCGCCGGGTTACGGCCGTTGCACTCGAGCGAACCGTTGATGCTGCGGATCGTCTCACCGAAGCCACGGTTGTTGACCATCGCGTCGTGCGGGGTCATGGTGCCGGGGCCGTTCTGGGTCATCCAGTACCAGATACCGGTCCGCCACGCGACGGACGCGTCGTTCTGGACCAGCCACGGGTTGGTCAGCAGCGGCAGGCCGAGCGCGTCGCCAGCGGCCTTGTAGTTGAAGTTCCAGCTCAGCTGGATCGGGCCACGGCCGTAGTACGCCGCCTGACCGGCCGGGCAGCCGTAGGGCTGGCCCCAGTCGCAGTAGTGCGGGTAGTTGGCCTGGTTCTGCTCGACGACGTGCACAAGACCGCCGGTCTCGTGGGACACGTTGGCGAGGAACGCCGCGGCTTCCTGCTTGCGGGTCACGTCACTGCCGGTCTTGGCGAAGGCTGGGTAGGCGTTCAGTGCCGCGATCAGACCGCTGTAGCTGTAGAAACCGTTGCGGCCGGGGAACATCTGGTTGAACTGCGCTTCGCTGACCACGAAGTTGCCGCTTGGCGGCGGGTTCGGCGGCGGGTTGCCGCCACCGGGAGGCGCGTTCCACTTCTGGTTCGGGCCGCCGGTGCACTCCCAGATCTGCAGGCGCGTGCCGTTGGCAGAGTTGTTGCCGGAGACGTCAAGGCACTTGTTGGCCTGGGTGTTGACGATGTCGTTGGCGCCGCTGACAACCCAGCTCTGCGCCCCGGTGCCGTTGCAGTCCCAGATCTGCACGACTGTGCCGTTGGCGGTGCCACCGCCCGCGACATCGAGGCACTTGCCGAGAGCCTGCAGCTGGCTGCCGGTGTTGTTCCACTGCTGGGCACCGGTTCCGTTGCAGTCATACAGCTGGACAGCGGTGCCGTTGGCGCTGTTGGCACCCGCGATGTCCACGCACTTGCCAGCGAGGCCCGAGATCTGGCCGACGTCCGCGTTGGCGACGCCCGCAGGCAGGGTGACCACGGCCAGCGCGGCAGCTGCGCTGGCAACCATGACGATTCTTCGTTTGAACATACTTTCTCTCCGGGTTGATGGCATTGCAGGGCAGGGGAAAGCGTGTCCACCACTCCGGCACACCGTGTCGACCGTTCCGGAACGGTGTGTCCACCGTTCGTGCATGGTGTGTCGACCATTCCGGCACAGTGAAATTCCCTTCGGCACCCCTGCTCCCGGGATTCACTGTGTCGCAACGTGTATTTCGGTGTGTTGGAAAGGTGGACACGACGTGTCGCAATGGTGGACACGACGGTTAGGGCGCTGGGACTGTCCACTTCTGATTGGCGGCTCCCGTGCATTCCCAGATCTGCAGGCGGGTTCCGTTGGCTGAGTTGTTGCCTGTCACGTCCAGGCACTTGTTGGCCTGCGCGTTGACTATGTCGTTGGACGCGGTCACGTTCCATTGCTGTGCACCGGATCCGTTGCAGTCCCAGATCTGCACGACCGTTCCATTGGCAGTACCGCCGCCGGAAACATCCAGGCACTTACCGAGGGACTGGAGCTGGCTGCCGGTCCGCGTCCACTGCTGTGCGCCGGTTCCGTTGCAGTCATACAGCTGGACAGCGGTGCCGTTGGCGCTGTTGGCACCGGCCACGTCCACGCACTTGCCTGCGAGACCCGTGATCTGACCGCCGCCTCCACCGCCGCCGCTTTGCGTGCCGGTCCAGGTGAAGGTCGCGGACGTGCGGGACGGCAGGTTGTACGTAAAGGACTGTCCGCCCCAGTTGACGCGGACACTCTGCGTGCTGCCAGTGGTGTTGTACGCCAGCAGGGCCTTGGATCCGTCGGCGTTGCGCCACGCCACGTTCTTGACCGAGGCGTTGTCGTTGGACTGGATCCGGCGCGCACCCGGCTTCACGAACTTGGTCAGGTGTCCCATCGTGTAGTACTCGATGGTGTAGTCCACCTGGCCGTGCCTGCTGTCACCATTGTGGACAGTGACCAACCCTGTGCACTGGTTGCAGCCGCCGTTGTGCGGGTTGTGGTTCTGGTCCATCGCCAGGCTCCACTTTGTCACCGTACGGGCGTAGTTGCGGGTGGTGTTGATGATGTAGTTCATGTCGTCGGTGTGCTGGTTACCGACCCAGAGACCGCCGGACATTTCCGTGCCGTACTGCGGAATTCCCGGGTACTGGTTCTGCACGGTGGTCTGCTGCGAGACGTTGCCGCCGTAACCGTGCCACGCCACACCGCCGAAGTTCGGGTGGTTGCGGATCGCGGCGTCGTTCACCGTTGGCGCGGCGTACTCGTTGTACTTGTCCCAGTTCCAGTCGAGCGCGAGTGCCTTTGTGGACAGTCCGGCGCCCTGCAATGCGGGCAGCAGGTTGTTCTTGGTGAAGACCTGCAGGCCGGAACCGTTCCACATGGTCGACGGGTAGCTCGCGCAACACGTCGGCTCGTTGTTCACGGTCACGTACTTGATCGGAATACCTTGTGCCGCATAGGCCTGCGCGTACTTCACGAAATACTGCGCCAGTGCGGGGTAGTACTGCGACTCGACCCAGCCGAGCTTGTAGTCGTCGTTGTCCTTCATCCACGGCGGAACTGACCACGGCGAGCCCATCACAGTGGCTGCCGGGTTTAGCTGCAACGCCTGGCGGGTCAGGGGAACGACGTCCGCGAGGTCGTGGTTGATGTTGAACCGCGTGAGGTTCGGGTCGGTCTGCCCGGCAGGCATGTCGTCGTACGTGTAGCTGAACCGGGCGAGGTCCGAACCACCCATCGGGTTACGGATGAAGCTGACGCCGATGCCAGTGTTCGGATCGAACAGCCTACGCATCACCTCGTCGCGGGTATTCGCCGAGAGGATATTGCTTGAGTTCATCAGCCACGCGGCTGAGTCTGTGAAGGAGGCTCCAGCGCCTTCGAACGGCTGGTACTGGGTGTTCTCGTTGACGGTGATGGTCACCGCGCCAGAACCATTGCCTGCCGCGAAGTTCACCGGAGTCTGCTGCTGCAGGCCGCGGGTGACGTTCACGCCATCGGCGTCATTCGTGGTGGTGAGCCAGATGTTCACGGTCTCGCCAGCGGCCTGTGCGGGCGTCGGAATGGCGAGCGCGGTCAGGGTGAACAGGGATAGGGCACCGAAAAGGAAAGGATTGCGGCGGTTTTTCGGCATGACTGGCTACCTCGTTCGTTCGTGGTCGTAACGAGCTAGTAGAGGAGAAAAGGTAGGCGCTGCGTCGGGTGCAGGGGATCCGACGCAGCGCCTGGCATGTCACACGGCAGCGTTCCACTTCTGGTTGGCAGCGCCGGTGCAGTCCCAGATCTGGAGCCTGGTGGCGTTGGCAGGATTGCCACCGGAGACGTCGAGGCACTTGTTGGCCGCGATGTTCACGATGTCATTGGCGCCACTGATCGCCCACTGTTGTGCTCCGGAACCGTTGCATTCCCACAACTGGACGAGCGTTCCGTTGGCCGTTCCGCCGCCAGCGGCGTCAAGGCACTTGCCGAGAGCCTGCAGCTGGTTGCCGTTGCGGGTCCACCGCTGGGCGTTGCTGCCGTTGCAGTCGTAGATCTGGACCGGGGTCCCGTTGGCGTTGCTGGCACCTGCGACATCGACGCACTTGCCTGCCAGGCCGGTGATCTGGCCGCCGCCACCTGGCGGTGGGTTGCCGCCACCGGGGGTGTCGGTGACGCGAACGTAGTCCACCGTCAGGGTGTTCGGGAACGGCGTGCTGGCGTTCGGGTCACCAGGCCAGTAACCACCGACGGCCAGGTTCAGGATGATCCCGAACGTCCGGTTGTTGAACACCCACTGCCGTCCGCCGAGGTCGGCGGGCGTGCGGCGCTGGTACTCGTTGCCGTCGACCGACCAGACCAACAGGTTCGGCGACCAGTCGAGGGTGAACGTGTGGAAGCCGTCGGCGAAGCGAGGACCGTTGTACGCGGCGCCAATGCCGCCGGAACCGGAGTAACCGGGGCCGTGAATGGTGCCGTGCACGGTGTTCGGCTCGAAACCGACGTTCTCCATGATGTCGATCTCACCGTTGTTCGGCCACTGGCCGCCGGTGGTGCCCATCATCCAGAACGCGGGCCACATTCCCTGGCCGTGCGACATCTTCAGCCGGGTCTCGAAACGGCCGTACGCCTGAGCGAACTTGCCGAACGTGTTGAGCCGGGCGGAGGTGTACTCGCAGCGGCCGTACCAGCAGTTGAAGTTGCCCGGGTTTTCCCGGCGCGCGGTGATGACGAGGTTGCCCTGTCCGTCCATCGAAGCGTTGCGCGTGCTGTTGGTCGAGTACTGCCGCTCGTGGTTGTTGACGTTGTCGCCGATTTCGTGGGTCCATTTGCTCCCGTCGACGGGGCTTCCGGCTGGACCGTTGAATTCGTCGGCGAAAGTGACGGCGGCGATCTTCACGTCAGGGGCGGGGGCGGCGGATGCCTGCGTGCTCAACGCAGTGCCGACCACCATTGAACCGAGCACGAGGGCCGCGGAAAGCACGGCCCCGGCCCGAGTCCGCCGAAGAGACAGGCGGCTGGACATCTTTGTCACCTCTCGTGCAGGGGATTGCGAGAGCGTTCTCACATCGGGGTGTGCGCTACCCCGACTAAGTTTTTTTATTGGATAAACTAATAAAAGCGGCGGGAACGTCAGCAGTATGCATGGTCTAGACCAGGGCGGCAACACCCGGCTTGATCGACTCAGTACCCGGCGTCATCGCCCACGATTATTTTAACCACGAATAAAGACGTGAACAAGGCGCTGACCTGCGACAGAGACCTGCCGGTTGACCTGTGGTCAGTGATCACACCCATGACGCGGCCGGCCGTCGCGGTGTTTCCTGCGTGTGGCCTGCACCACAAGCCAATTCACAGCTTTGGTGCGAATGGTCTACACGCTGCTGTCCACAATAGACAGTCGACCAGTGCTTAGTCCGGAGTTGGACCTCCGGCAGGGGAGGCCTGAGTGGACCGGCGCCGCGCCGGTCCACCGGGCAAGTTCTAGAAAGATCAACTTTATGCAGCGGCCGTATTTTCCCTGGGATCCGCGCCTTCGTCGAGCATCGCCGCGACCGGAAGAGTCGCGGCACCGACGGCGACAGCGTCCGGGCCGAGCTGACACAGCTCAATCGACGTCACGCCATAGGGATGCCGCAACGCATGCGCCCGCGCGACCTGCCGGACCATCGGCAGCAGCCGTCCGCCGATGGACAAGCCAGCCCACCCGCCGAGCACGATCCGTTCGGGATTGAACAGATTGATCAGATTGGCGATCCCCGCGCCCAGATACCCGGCGGTCTCCTCGAGCACCTTTGCCGCGGTCTTCGACCGGACGGCGGCCGCGACCACTGCGTCCAGCTGGGACTGTTCATCCGTGCCGGGAATGTCCCGTCCGCCGCGAGCTTTGCGATACCGGTCAAGGATTCCCTCGGCACCTATGTATGCCTCAAGGCAGCCGTGCGACCCGCACCTGCACGACCTGCCGTCGTAAACGATGGTGGTGTGACCCCATTCGCCCGCGCTGCTCGTCGATCCGCGATACGTGGTCCCGTTGGCGATCACCGCGGCCCCGACGCCAGATCCGATCAAGGCGATCACGGCATGCTTGGCGCCACGACCCGCGCCGAACCACATCTCCGCCTGACCAAGCGTCTTGGCGCCATTGTCAAAGAACAACGGCAGCGTGATTCCGCCAGCACGCAACAACTGCTCGAGCGCGACACCCTCCCACCCGATGGTCTGCGCGTGCACGACAACTGGCTCGCCATGCTCGACCGTGCCTGGCACGCCAACGCCGATGCCGAGAACGGTGTGCTCCTCAACGCGGGACGTACGCAGCACCTCGTTGACGCCGGAGACGATCTGCTCGACCACCTCGCCGGGATCCGGTCGCGGGGACGTCATCGAATGGTCGGCCGCGGCGAGCCGATTCATCGCCAGATCGAACAGTTCGACCTTGACCCCGGTCTCCCCGACGTCGATACCGATCACGTGGCCATAGTTCGGATCGACGCGCAGCAGCACTCTCGGCCTGCCGCCGTCCGACTCGACCAGTCCGGCTTCGATGATCAGCCGGTCGTCGACGAGCTCCCCGGTCACGTTGCTCACCGTCGCCGCACTCAATCCGGTGAGCTGGCTCAGCTCGTGCCTGCTCAGCGGGCCGTCGAAGAACAGCTTGGAGAGCACAGTGGATCGATTGCTGCGGCGCAGGTCCCTGACCGTGGTGCGCTTCGGAGCCATGACTACCCCTCTCTGGCTTCTGAGCCAGCAACAGCATGCCTCACCAGCCTAAATACCGGCCATAAATTAAATTTTCAAGTAAAGCCAACCAGTGGTGAGCTCTGGACATGGCACAATCCATACGTGCTCCGGTCGACCCAGCAGACAACGCGTGACCTGCGCCGACACAACAGGTCGGCGCTGCTGTCGCGGCTCTATCTAGACGGACCGGGCAGCCGGCTCGAACTGATGCAGGCATCGGGCCTGAGTTCGGCGACGGTCAGCAATGTCATCTCGGACCTGATCAGCGACGGAATGGTAGCCGAAGCGGGCTCCGTCGACTCGGACGGCGGCAGGCCGAGAACACTCCTGCAAGTCAGGGCGGACTACGGCAACGTAGTAGGCGTCGATATCGGGGAAACCCACGTCCAGGTCGGCCTCTTCGACTGCACCCTGAACACGCTGGATACGGCCACATACCCCATAGCGGACACGAAACTGGAGCCCGAGCAGGTCGCGCAGCTGGTGGTGCAGGGCATCGCGGAGGTTACGGCTTCGTCGGACTCCGCTTCCTTGTTGGGTGTGGGTGTCGGCGTCCCAGGAGCGGTGCTGTCGGATGGTCTGGTCCACGCGCCGACGTTGAAATGGTCCGGCGTGCCGTTGGTGTCGATGTTGCGCCCCTTGGTGAACGCGCCTCTGTACGTGGACAACTGTGCCCGAACCTTGGGGCAGGCCGAGATGTGGCGTGGAGCAGGCCGTGATGCGTCCCGGGCTGTCATTGCCTTGCTGGGCGTCGGGGTCGGCGCGGCGGTTGCGACTGGGTCGGACTCGTACCGTTCGGCGACATCCGTGACCGCTGAGTGGGGACATACGGTCGTGCAGGTTGGTGGCGCTGCTTGCCGGTGCGGGTCGTGTGGGTGTCTTGAGGCTTACGTTGGCGCTGAGGCGGTTCTTGCCCGTTACGGCAAGGCTCTGTCCGCTTCGGACACTGAGTCGCGGCTGGTCGAGCTTGCCGGGTTGCCGGATCCCGATGCCCAGCGGGTGATCGCGGAGACCGCGGAGTACCTGGGGATCGGCATTTCGAACCTGGTCAACATGCTCAACCCGGACAAGGTCGTGCTGTCCGGATGGGTCTCCGCGGTGCTCGGCCCTTCGGTGCTGGCAGCCGTCCGGGATACGGTCAAAAGGCACGCACTGCCTTATTTGTTCGCGCAGACGGAAATCGAGCTTGGCCAGCTGGGGAATGCCGAAGTCGCACTCGGCGCCGCCACTCTGCCCGTTCTGCAGCTCCTGGCCACCGGGGCGCGCCCCGCTTAGTCGCATATTCCCAGCGTGGGTCTCGTGAGTGGTTAAGCGTGTTCTAACCCTGCTAACCACTCACGAGGGGTGTAGGCCGTTGACGTTCGAGGCTTCGCGACTTACCTTAAGTCGTGTAGGAAGTCCTCGCGACCCGGAGGCGGCATGGAAGCCCAGCTCTACATCAACGGAGAGTTCAGCCACGCAGCCTCGGGACAAACCGGCCCGGTTGACGAGAAAGCCACAGGCAAGCAGCTCGGCACCTACGCCAAAGCCACCACAGAGGACATTGACAGGGCGGTCGAGGCCGCGCGCAAGGCGCAGCCTGCCTGGGCGGCCACCAGCGCCCCGGAACGCTCGAACCTCCTGCTCAAGTTCGCCGAAGTGCTGCAGGGGCGCTTCGACGAGCTGGTCGAGCAGAGCATGCGGGAAACCGGCGGAGTGCGGGCCAAGGCCGAGGACGAGGTCGGCACGTCGATCAAGCAGCTGCGCATTTCCGCTGTGCAGGTCGGCGAGAACGCGGGCGACATCCTTCCGCCGTACAAAGCGGGAAAGCTGTCGCTGTCCAGGGCAGTGCCCCTCGGCGTGATCGGCCTGATCACGCCATGGAATTACCCGATGAACCTCGCGATGCGCGCGGTGGCCCCGGGTTTGGCGTTCGGCAACACGGTCGTCCTCAAGCCTGCCGAATTGACCCCGATCATCGGCGGCCAGGTCCTCGCTGAGGCCGCGCACGAAGCCGGTTTCCCGCCCGGCACCTTCAATGTTGTCCCTGGCGATGGCGAGGAGGCCGGTTGGCCGCTTGCCACCCATCCCGGCCTTGACCTGATGGATTTCACCGGTTCACGGGAAATCGGCGTCCGGATCGCCGAGGCCAACGCCAGCAGCCTCCGCAACATCAGGCTCGAACTCGGCGGCAGCAATGCTTTCGTCATCCTCGACGACGCTGACATCGAACTGGCCGCGTCCTGCGCGATGATCGCGTCCCTGGAGTTCCAGGGGCAGACGTGCATCAGCGCGAGCAGGCACATCGTGCACCGCGATGTCGCCGACGCGTATCTGAACGCCGTGACCAAGCGGGTTGAGGCGTTGAAGGTCGGGGATCCGTTCGACGCCGTCGACCAAGGGCCGCTGATCAGCGAGAAACAGCGAGACCGTGTGCATCACGACATCGTCGAGAAGTCCATCGCGATGGGCGCCAAGTTGGTCAGTGGTGGGACGTATGAAGGGCTGTTCTACCGGCCGACCGTTCTCGCAGACGTCCGGCCCGGCATGCCCGCGTTCGATGAGGAGATCTTCGGGCCGGTGATCCCGGTGACCGTTGTGGACAGTGAGGACGAGGCCATCGACCTCGTCAACGGCTATCCCATGTTGATGAACTCGGTGTTCAGCGCTGACCTTTTCCGCGGGATGCGTGTCGCCGAGCAGTTGCAGGCAGGCGAAGTGCACGTCAACGACGCGCACGCGCGCCACGGCGCGGACAACCAGATGTCTGGTTTCACCAAGCGGCAATGGATCGGTGTTCAGCGCACGCCGCTGAACTTGCCGGGGTGGACTGCGGGCGTCGCCGGGTAGAGTCCCGGGTCGCGGCGGAGGAACCCCACTGACACATATGTGAGCGGAGTACACCATGAGGAGTCAACGAAGACTCGCCGCAGTGCTGCTGGCCGCCGGGCTCGCCGTCACGGCGTGCGGCGGTGACGACAGCGCCGCGCCCGCCCCCACCGGCCCGGCCGAGCTGAGCTTCTGGGGCTGGGACCCCAATATGGACAAGGTCGTCGCGATCTGGAACGCGCAGAACCCGGACATCCACGTCACGCTGACCAACCCGGCCGGTGGCGACCAGCTGGTCAACAAGATGGTCACGGCGCACCAGGCAGGCAACGGCCCGGACATCGCCAAGGTCGAGTACCAGTCGCTGCCCGCGTTGGTGTCCGGCGGTGTCGTACGGGACATCACCGAGTACACATCGGACACCGTCAAGGACTTCGACGAGCCGACCCTCAAAGCGACCAGGTTCGAGGGCAAGGTGTACGGCATCCCGCAGGATGTCGCCCCGCTCATGCTGTTCTACCGGACGGACCTGTTCCAGCAGTACGGCCTGACCGTGCCTAAGACGTGGGACGAATACGCCCAGACCGCGCGCACGCTCAAGCAGAAGGCGCCGAACGCGTTCATCACCAACTTCGACGCGGCCGACCCTGGCTGGTTCGCCGGATTGGCCCAGCAGAACGGCGCCGACTGGTGGTCGACGAGCGGGACCAACTGGAAGGTCGACATCAACGGCGACGCGTCCAAGAAGGTCGCCACATACTGGGAAGACCTGGTCAAAGCCGGTGTGGTCGACAAGGGCCCGTCGTTCTCTCCACAGTGGAACAAGCAAATGAACGACGGCACGCTGGCCACGTGGATCTCCGGTGCATGGGCGCCCGCGCAGTTCAACGGGATCGCACCGGACACCAAGGGCAAATGGGCCGTCGCGCCGCTGCCGGCCTGGCAGGCCGGCGACAACGCCACCGGGATCTGGGGTGGCTCGGCGATCACCGTGACCACGGACTCGAAACGCCCTGCCGAGGCGGCGAAGTTCGTGTCGTGGCTGAACACCAATGCCGAGGCCGTGACCGCGCAGATCAAGAACATCAACGTCTACCCGGCGTCAACGGCAGGCCGGTCGTTGCCGGTGCTGAAGGAGCCGCCGCCGTTCATGCCCAACCAGACCGACTACTACGACGTGGTCAAGCAGGCCGCGCCGGGCGCCCGCAGTTTCCCGATGTGGGGGCCGAACGTGACGGTGACGTTCGCCAGCTACACCGACTCGTTCGGCAAGGCGATGCAGGCCAACAGCCCGTTCAACGGCGCGCTCGACGCCATGCAGAACGCGACCGTCGCTGATATGAAGAAACTCGGGTTCACGCTGAACTAGAAAGACAGCAGCATGCGGAAAAGCAAGGGCTTGCCCTACTTCCTCGTGTTGCCCGCGGTGGTCTTGTTCCTGCTGTTCGTTGTCGCGCCTGGGATCTACGCACTCGTGCTGAGCTTCCAGGCGCGCAAGGTCAGTGGCGGGCTGCTGGCCGCGGGCAGCAACGTGGTGTTCGTCGGGCTGGACAACTACCAGGGCGTGCTCGCCGATCCCGAGCTGCTCGGCAGCGTCGTCCGGATGCTGCTCGTCGGCCTCATCACCGTCGGCTTCACGGTCGGGCTCGCCTTGCTTTTCGCGCTGCTGCTTGATGTTCCGAGGACCAGGCTGACCAGGTTCACCCGGCTGGCCATCTTCCTGCCGTACGCGGTCCCTGGCGTGATCGCCACCTTGTTGTGGGGCTTTCTCTACCTGCCTGCCACCAGCCCGGTCGGCGGCGACTTCTTCGGGCCCACGTCGGTCTTCTTCTCCGTGGCCAACGTGGTGGTGTGGGGCGCGGCCGGGTTCAACATGATCGTCATATTCACCGCGCTGCGGTCGATCCCTTCAGAGGTCTACGAAGCCGCGCGCCTTGACGGCTGTAGCGAACTGAAGATGGCGCTGCGGATCAAGGTCCCGCTAGTCCGCCCGGCCATCGCGATGTGCACGCTGTTCAGCGTGCTTGCCGCGCTGCAGCTGGTCAACGAGCCGTTCACGCTGCGGCCACTGTCCAATGCGATCTCGTCGGAGTGGACACCGATGATGAAGATCTACAAAGACGCCTTTGTGGACTCCGACATCTACAGTGCCGCGGCGACTTCGGTGCTGTTCACTGTGGTCGCATTGGTCGTTTCCTTTGTCGCGGCCAAGGTCGTGCAGCGGGGTGTCCGATGAGGAGGATCAACTTCGCCACGATCGGCCTGTTGCTCGGCGCCATCTACACACTCGCGCCGACACTGTGGATCGTCATCGCCGCTACGAAATCGCCAGCCGAGCTGTTCTCGACGTCGACGTATCTGCCGTCGTTCACTGGCGGACTGGTCACCAACGTCAAGGATCTGACCGCCTACCAGGACGGGATCTTCTGGCGCTGGATGCTCAACAGCTTCCTGTACGCACTGGTCGGCGGCGTGATCGCGTCGCTGGTCTCGGCCGCGGCGGGATATGCGCTGGCCAAATACGAGTTCTTCGGACGACGGGTCATCTTCAACACGATCCTGGCGGGCGTGCTGCTGCCGCAGATCGTGCTCGCCATCCCGCAGTACCTGCTGCTGTCCAAAGTGGGCCTGACGGACACGTTCATTGGCGTGTTGTTGCCACAGCTGTTCAACCCGTACGGCATCTACCTGTGCCGGATCTACGCCGCCGCGTCCGTCCCTGATTCCATGCTCGAAGCCGGGCGGCTGGACGGCGCGGGGGAGTTCCGGCTGTTCACGTCGATCGGCCTGCGGCTGATGGCGCCAGGACTGGTCACCGTCTTCCTGCTGCAGTTCATCGTCATCTGGAACAACTTCCTGTTGCCCTTCGTGATGCTGACCAGTGACAGTCAGTTCCCGGTGACGGTTGGGCTGTACAGCCTCTTGCGGCACGGGGCGGCAGAGGCTTCGCTTTACTCGTTGGTCATCACCGGTACATTGCTGTCCGTCCTACCGGTTATTGCCCTGTTCCTGGCGTTGCAGCGGTACTGGCGGATCGACTTGGTGAGCGGATCGGTGAAGCAATGATTACTTTACGCCTAAAATTAAGGGTGATTTCGTAACCTGCTCGTTATTGACGTGACCCTGGCCACGCGGTTGACTCCCACCCATTGGCCGGATCGCGACCGGCGAACGTGAGAGCGTGTCCATGCACGTCCCCGGCCCCGCCGCAGGCCGGGTTGAAAGCCCTCGAGTTGTCCCAAAGCTGTGCCCGAGTAGTTCAACGACCGAACCAAGACCACGAAGGAGGATCCATGCGAGCCAAGCGCACCGCCGCCTTAGCCCTCGCTGGCATCCTGTCGATGGCCAGTCTCGCCGCCTGCAGCAGCAGCAACAGCGGGACCAGCAACGCCGGCTCGACCACTGTGCTGAACGTTGGCATGCCCAACGGCCCGCAGACGGAGAACAACAACCCGTTCGTCAACACGTCGGCTGCCCGCCAGTCGGGATACATGCGGGCCATCTACGAGCCCCTCGTGATGTACAACGAGATCCGGGCGAACGACGTCACCAAGCCGTGGCTGGCCAGCTCATGGGAGTGGTCGGACAACTACAAGAAGATCGTTTTCACGATCCGGGACAACGTCACGTGGTCCGACGGCAAGCCGCTGACCGGTGAGGACGTCGCCTACACGTTCCAGCTGCTGCGCGACAACCCCGGCCTGAACATCGACAGCGTCAAGTACAAGGACATCAGCTTCGAGGGCAACAAGGTCACGCTTGGCTTCGAGGGCTCGCAGTTCGTCTACCAGAAGAAGATCTTCGAGCAGTTCATCGTGCCGAAGCACCAGTGGTCGACGTTCTCGTCGCCGGCCACCGAGACGGTGAAGAACCCGATCGGCAGCGGCCCGTACACGCTCAAGACCTTCACGCCGCAGACGGTCACGGTCGTCGCCCGCGAGGGATACTGGCAGCAGGCGCCGGCGGTCAAGGAGATCCGCTACACCTCCTACAACGACAACCAGGCGCAGACCACGGCTCTTGCCACCGGCCAGGCGGAGTGGAGCTATGTCTTCATCCCGAACCCGCAGGCGGTCTACACCAGCAAGGACCCGCAGCACTACAAGCTGTGGTTCCCGTCCGCGCTCGGCGTGCACGGCCTGGTGATCAACACCAAGGTCGAGCCGTGGAACAACAAGTTCCTGCGCCGCGCGGTCAGCATGGTCGTCAACCGCGACGACATCTTCACCCAGGGCGAGGCCGGCTACTTCTACCCGAAGATCGAGAACATCACGGGTATCCCGACCCCAGCGGGTGACCCGTTCATCGCGCCGGAGTTCAAGGGCAAGAACTACGCCATCGACGTCGCGGGTGCCAAGAAGCTGCTGACCGACAACGGCTTCAAATACCAGGGCGAGACGCTGCTCGACCCGAGCGGCAAGCCGGTCACCCTGCGCTCGATCGTGCCGTCCGGCTGGTCGGACTACGTGACCAACCTTGAGATCATCAAGGACAACCTCAAGGGCATCGGCATCGACAACACGGTCGACAAGATCAACCAGGATGCCTGGGGCAAGGCCATCGACACCGGTGACTTCGGTGCTTCGATGCGGTGGACGAACAACGGCAACACGCCGTACGACATCTACCAGACCATCATGGACGGTGCGCTCTACAAGCCGATCGGCACCGGTGGCATCAACGGCAACTACGGCCGGTTCCAGAACGACACCGCCACCGCGGCGCTCAACACCTACGCCAACGCCACCGATGAGGCAGCTCGCAGCGCGGCCATGAACGAGCTGCAGAAGATCTTCGTCGACGAGATGCCGATGATCATCACCTCCGAGGGCAACGTGGGTGGCCAGTACAGCACCAAGAACTGGGTCGGCTGGCCGGACGAGCAGAACAACTACGCTCCCGCGCAGCCGACGCAGGAGAACGCGCTGGACATCATCATGAGCCTCAAGCCTGCTACGGCCTCATGACAGCGAGCAGTATGAAGGCGTCGGCCTCCGAGACCACCGAGGTGGTTCTGGAGGCCGATGGCCTGACCAAGCACTTCCCGGTCCGCAAGCGCGGCCGGGAGGTGCTTTCCAAAGTGACCAAAGTGGTCAGGGCGGTCGACGACGTCACCCTGACTCTGCGGCGTGGCAAGGTGACCGCACTCGTCGGCGAGTCCGGTTCAGGGAAGTCCACTGTGGCCAGGCTCCTCGCCCAGCTCTACGGCCGGACCTCCGGTGACATCAAGCTGCACGGCGAGTCGGTCTCAGTGAAGTCCGGCAAGAAGTTCCGGGCGTACTCCAAGCGGGTCCAGATGATTTTCCAGGACCCGTTCGCGTCACTGAACCCCGTGCACACCGTGCGGTACCACCTGACCAGGGCGCTCAAGATCCATGGCAGAGCGGGCAAGACCAAAGAGGACTTGGAGAAGGCGCTCGCGGATCTGCTGTCGAGGGTGCAGCTGACGCCGCCCGAGCGCTACATCGACAAGTTCCCGCACGAGCTGTCCGGTGGCCAGCGCCAGCGCGTGGCGATCGCTCGTGCGCTCGGCGCGGACCCAGAGGCGCTGCTCGCCGACGAGCCAGTGTCCATGTTGGACGTCTCGATCCGGCTCGGTGTGCTGAACCTGTTGCGGGATCTGAAGGAACGCCTGAACCTGGCGATCCTGTACATCACGCACGACATCGCGTCGGCGCGGTACTTCGCCGACGAGACGATCGTGATGTACGCGGGGCGCATCGTCGAAGGCGGTGACAGCGAGACCGTCACCCAGCGGCCCGCGCATCCGTACACGCAGCTGTTGATCGACTCGGCGCCGGATCCCGACCAGATCGCCGCGCACGCGGTGAGCGAAAAGGACCGGGGCACGGGCGAACCGCCCAGCTTGATCAACCCGCCGTCCGGTTGCCGGTTCCACCCGCGCTGCCCGCACGCGATGGATCGCTGCAAGACCGAACTGCCGCCACGGTTCGAGATCGGTGACGGGCCAGGGCACTTCGCGGCTTGCTGGTTGTACTCGTCGGAGGAGAAGCCATGAGCGAGCCTGCGAGCGAATCATTCAACGCAGTGCCGGGCTCATGCGACGGGCTTGCTCACAGCGGGGAGCACGCATGAGCTATCTCTTCAAACGCGTTTTCTTCTATGTCTTCACGGCATGGGCCGCGATCACGCTGAACTTCTTCATTCCACGGGTCATGCCGGGTGACCCGGTCCAGTCGCTGATCACCAAGGCCCGCGGCCAGATGACCAGCGACTCGATCCAGTCGCTGTACATCCTTTTCGGACTGGACAAGAACGAAAGCCTGCTCTCGCAGTACTTCAAGTACTGGGGCCAGCTGTTCCGCGGCGACCTCGGGATGTCGTTCACGTTCTTCCCCAGCCAGGTCGGTGAGGTGATCGGCCAGGCGCTGCCGTGGACACTGCTGCTCGTCGGCATCACCACTGTGATCGGCTTCCTGATCGGCACCGGGCTCGGCACACTGGCCGGGTGGCGGCGCGGGTCGTGGATCGACGCGCTGATCCCGGTGACTACGTTCCTGTCGTCCATTCCGTACTTCTGGCTCGGCCTGATCGCCATCGCATTGCTGACCGGACCGGACAGCTTCTTCCCGGCAAGCAACGGTTACGACACCGGGTTGACGCCCGGCTGGGACATGGAGTTCATCGGCAGCGCGATCCAGCACAGCCTGCTGCCCGCGTTCACCATCCTGATCTCGTCCATGGCCGGCTGGATCCTCAGCATGCGCAACATGATGGTCACGGTGGCGTCCGAGGACTACGTCACGGTGGCGCACGCCAAGGGTCTGCCTGAGCGCCGAGTGATGGTCGGTTACGCGGCGCGCAACGCGTTGCTGCCGAACGTGTCCGGCTTCGCGCTGTCACTGGGCTTCATCGTCGGTGGCACGCTGCTGGTCGAGATCGTCTTTTCCTACCCCGGACTCGGCTTCCTGCTGTTCCAGGGTGTCGGTACCAAGGACTATCCGTTGCTGCAGGGCATCTTCCTGATCATCACGTTGTCCGTGCTGCTGGCCAACTTCGTCGCGGACCTGGCGTACATGCTGCTGGACCCGCGTACCCGAAGGGAGGGCTGAGGGATGGCCACACCGTCTGTTGTGGACGCGACACCGGTCGCCGCCGCACCCGTCAAGGCCAAGCGGCGCAGACTTCGGTTCGTCGCCAACCCGAAAGCCGCGATCGGCCTCGGGATGATGGGTTTCTTCGTCCTGCTCGCGATCATCGGGCCGCTCATCGCGCCGTACGATCCGTCCGCGCGGTCGAACGCGCTGGTCGAGGCGCCGTCCGCGGCGCACTGGCTTGGCACGACGCATCTCGGTCAGGACGTCTTCAGTCAGCTGGTTTCCGGTACCCGCAGCGTCATCCTCGTCGGGTTGCTCGCTGGGGCGATCGCGACGGTCTTGTCGTTGCTGATCGGTGTGACGTCCGGGTATCTCTCCGGGGCCGGGGCGGAGAGCCTGTCGGCACTGTCCAATGTGTTCCTGGTGATCCCGGCGCTGCCGCTGATCATCATCATCACGTCGATCCTGCCGGAGACCACAGACATCACGATCGCGTTCGTGATCGGGCTGACGTCGTGGGCGTGGGGCGCTCGTGTGCTCAGAGCCCAGACGCTTTCGTTGCGGGGCAGGGATTACATCGAAGCGTCGCGGGCGACCGGTGAGAAGACGTGGCGGATCATCATCTTCGAGATCATGCCGAACCTGACCGCGGTCATCGCGTCGAACTTCATCGGCACGGTCATCTTCGCGGTCACCTCCGAGATCACTCTGGCGTTCATCGGCGTGAACACCAGTGGTGACAACTGGAACTGGGGCACGATCCTGTTCTGGGCCCAGGGCCAGCAGGCGCTCGCTCAGGGCGCCTGGTGGTGGTTCGTCCCGGCCGGTCTCGCGATCGCGTTGCTGGGAACCGCGTTGTCGTTGCTGAACTTCGGGATCGACGAGTTCGTCAGCCCCCGGCTGCGCAGCAACGGCAAGTCGAAGGTCAAGACGGTCGACGGCAACACCGTCCGGATGCGGGTCGGCTTCACGCCCGTGCTCGGCTTTGGCCGGAAGGATTCGGCATGAGCGACGCAGTGCTCGAAATCAAGAACCTCGACGTCGACTATGGACTCGGTGACGAGGCCGTGCACGCCGTCCAGGACGTGAACATCACTCTGCACCGGGGCGAGGTGCTCGGCCTGGCAGGCGAGAGCGGCAGTGGCAAGTCGACACTCGCATATGGACTGACCAGGCTGTTGCCGCCGCCGGGTGTGATCGCCGGTGGCGAGGTCATCTACCACGCGGAAAACGGCGAGATGTCCGACATCATGCGGATGTCCGACGCGCAGCTGCGCAAGTTCCGCTGGGCCGAGACCGCGATCGTGTTCCAGGGCGCGATGAACTCGCTCAACCCGGTGCACAAGATCTCGACCCAGATGACCGACGTGATCAAGGCGCACGACCCTGGCTCGACGCCACGCTCCCGGCTCGACCGGGCCAAGGAGATGCTGTCGCTGGTTGGGATCTCGGCTGACCGGCTGGAGGCGTACCCGCACCAGCTGTCGGGCGGGATGCGCCAGCGCGTGATGATCGGGATGGCGCTCGCGCTCGATCCACGCATCGTGATCATGGACGAGCCGACCACGGCACTGGACGTGGTGATCCAGCGCCAGATCCTCGGCCAGATCATCGAACTGCGCGAACGGCTCGGCTTCTCGGTGCTGTTCATCACGCACGACCTTTCGCTGCTGGTCGAGTTCTCCGACCGGATCGCGATCATGTACGGCGGCCGGATCGTCGAAGAGGCACCGGCCGCGGAGATCTACCGCGACTCACTGCACCCTTACAGTGACGGTTTGCTGCACTCGTTCCCCGCGTTGCGTGGGCCACGCAGGGAACTGACCGGTATCCCCGGCTCTCCGCCGGATCTGCGCGCCATGCCGACCGGCTGCGCGTTCCATCCACGCTGCCCCAAGGCCTTCGACCCGTGCGCGACCGACCTGCCGGTACTGGGAATTCCCGAGACCCATCCAGCAGGAATCAGCACTGCTCAGCAGCGCACGGTGGCCTGCTGGCTGCATCCCACCCACTAGTTGGTTCTGACAAGGAGACCTATGGATACAACTGTGCCAACCGTCGGAACCCCCGAGATCAGGGACAGTACCGATCCGATCGACACGCTGCCGTCCTCATTCCGTTGGGGTGTCGCGACTTCGGCGTACCAGATCGAAGGCGCGTATGACGAGGACGGGCGCACACCCTCCATCTGGGACACGTACTGCCGTACTCCGGGAATGGTGCACGACGGCGACAACGGTGACGTCGCCTGCGATCACTACCACCGGATGCCGGAGGACGTCGAGCTGATCCGTTCACTCGGCGTCGACACGTATCGGTTCTCGGTGGCGTGGCCGCGCGTGCAGCCAGGTGGTCGTGGCCCGGTCAACCACGCCGGGCTCGCGTTCTACGACCGGCTGGTGGACGAACTGCTCGGCAAGGGCATCGATCCGTGGGTCACGCTGTACCACTGGGACCTGCCGCAGGAGCTTGAGGACGAAGGCGGCTGGCCGGTGCGGGACACCGCATACCGGTTCGCCGACTACGCCATGCTGGTGTTCGATCAGCTGAAGGACCGCGTGAACACGTGGACGACGCTGAACGAGCCGTGGTGTTCGGCCATGCTCGGGTACGGCAACGGCCGCCAGGCACCTGGCCGTCAGGACATGCCTGCGGCGATCTCGGCGGTGCACCACCTGCTGCTCGGTCACGGCCTTGCCACGCAACGGATGCGTGCCGCGGCCCCGAAGCCGATCGAGCTCGGCATCACGCTGAACATGGGTACCTCGGAGCCCGCGACGGATTCGGAACTGGACATCGCCGCGGCCCGCCGCGCCGACGGACTCGGTGTCCGGATCTACATGGATCCGTTGGTGCACGGTCGTTACCCGGCTGATGTGGTCGAGGACCTCGCGGCCCGCGGTATCCGGATCCCGGTCCGGCCAGGCGACCTCAGCGTGATCTCGGCACCGATCGACGTGCTCGGTGTGAACTTCTACAGTGGACACGTCTTCTCGGGCCTCGACGAGAACGGCAAGGATCGAGACTCGGACGGCAACCCCATCGAGCGTTCCATCCCACAAGGTCACCCGGTGACCGCGATGGGCTGGGAGATCGTGCCGCAGGAGTTCACCAAGCTGCTGGTCCGGCTGTCCAAGGACTACCCGGGCCTGCCGATGGTGATCACCGAGAACGGCGCGGCATTCGAAGACGAGCCGGACGCCGCCGGGTTCGTGCGGGACTTCGACCGGGTGGACTACTTCAACACCCACATCGGCGCGGTCGCGCGTGCACGTCAGGCGGGGGCCGACGTGCGCGGGTACTTCGCCTGGTCGTTGCTGGACAACTTCGAGTGGTCCTACGGCTACGAGAAGCGGTTCGGCATCGTCCGCGTGGACTACGACACCCAAGTCCGCACACCGAAACAGAGTGCACTGTGGTACCGCGACACAATCAAGCGAGTCCGCGGCCACTGAGTTGAAGCCTCGTGAGTGGTTATCCGGGTTAGAACACGGCTAACCACTCACGAGGTTTTTTAGCCCCTTGGCACGGTGAAGCCCAAGATCGCCGGGTTGTTCCAGTCGCTCGACGCGACCGTGGCGCCCTTGGCCGCAGCCTGGCGAACCTTGTCCTGTCCCTGTTGGACAGTCGGGTTGCGACCGTCGATCGTCGGGGCGACATTGTGGACACTCGCCATGGTCAGCAGATAGTTGTTGCCGGTGTAAAAGCTTGTGTCACCGCCGAACCAGCCGTTGGCGTCGCCGTCGAACGTCACATACCACTGCGCTCGCGTCCCGCCGTTGTCGCCGACCCGGGGATCCGTGGCAGAAGCGCCATTGATGGTCGGGAACATCATGGCCGAGCTGAGATTGCCACCGAGCCCGGTCAGGTAGTCCGCGTACTCGTGATGCGTGTCGTAGTTGTCAAAGGGGTTTCCGGCCTCGAACGCGCCGGTGATCAACGTGAACAGGAATTTGCCACGCAGGCTTTCCCGGCTCGGCCACGCCCCTGCCTTCACGGCTGCGTCTAGTGTTGCGTGACTTCCCTTGACATCAGCCGGTTTCAGCACATTTCCCGCGCCGAGGGAGGATGCGATCAACGCGTCAAGCTGAGCCGCGCCGAACCCGCCGCGGCCGTCGTAGCCGTTCTTCGCTTCCAGCTTGAAGATCAGCGGCGCGTGGTTCGGGTTCTGGTCGTGCCACAGCTTGATGTTCCGCAGGCAGGCTTCGAAGCTCTGGTTACGCGAACCTGACCGTAATCCACTGAACGTCGTCGCGGACGAGCAGTTGTTCGCGGCCGCCCATGGCTCGTGGCTCACCTGATAGCGCCTGTTGCCAAGGAAGTTCTGCCAGACATCCAGCTCCAGCATGGACGCGCCGGACTGCAGCGCGTCCACCAGCCACGGAAAGGTGCCTTGTTCGTAAGCATTGTGCACGCCGACGCCGGTAATGCCCGCGATCGAGGCATCGGCGGCTTGCGCGCTCAGGGGAGTGGTGATCATTACCGCGGCGGCCAACGTCAGCGCCAAGCGCTTCATCGAGTCTCCCAAGGCTAAGCCGATTTACAACCTTGAACCCGATATAGAACGGATACCGGTACACCCAGTCAAGATCAAAAGGATACTTGTCCGACATTCGGTCCGTTCGGCGTATACAATTGGTGGGAATGTTCCGATCTGTTCGTAAACCCTTGGTTGTGCCATGATGCGGGAAACGGACCGGGGGTCGGGCCATGGTGGAAACCGTTCTCAGTGTTGTCCTGCAGCATCACAACCGGTTGTTCCGCGAAATGCTCGCCGCGAACCTCGCGCGCGAGCCGGATATCGCCTTGCTCGGCACCGCGGCGTCGGGGCCGGAACTGATCCAGCTGTGCGATCTGCGGCGGCCGACGGTCGCGCTGTTCGAGGCGGACGCGCCCAGATGGAGCAACGATCGACTCGTTTCCCTGCTGCTGCCGCCCGGCAGGTTGATGCGAATGATTGGCATGCACCAATCTTTGACAACAGCGCACGTGATTCGGGCCTATGAAGCCGGAGTGAGCGCTTTGGTGCCGTACTCCGGTGGCCTCGAACCGTTGCTTGCGGCGATCAGGGCGCCATCGTCGGCAATTGAGACAGCACGGGCGAAGCGAGGCGGCGGCGACGCGCTGACCCAGCGCGAACTCGAAGTCCTCTACCTCGTCTGTGCCGGTTACCCGCCACGGCAAATCGGACTGGAACTAGGGATCAGCCCGCACACCGTGGAGAACCACAAGCAGCGCATCTTCACCAAACTGGGCGTCCACAGCCAGGCACACGCGGCGGCAAGCGCGGTCCGCCTCGGCCTGCTGTCGCAGGTGCAACCGGCGCGAACTGACGGTTTGCCGCAAGACCGAAGACCCGGCCTTCGGGTCGTGCTCGACCGCACCGACGACCCGATCGCCGACCGGGCAAGGGAAGTCCTCGAAAAACACCACATCACCGTGCTCGACAAACATGCCGTACCCAAGCAACGCACCGAAGGCGACGCGAAGGACGACACCGCAGTGACGGTGTTGATCGATCCACCGGCGTCGAGCTGGAATACGCCACCGGCAAGAGGCATCGTGGTCATCACGAGTCAGGAACCCAAGCAGCACTTGCTGACCCAAGCTGCCGCAAGTGGCGTCACGATCCTGGCCGCGTCCATAGTGGACGATCTACTCGCGCCAGCTGTGGAGGCAGCGAACGCGGGATACGTGTTGATCAGTTCCGCGTATTCGCGTGCGGTGCTTGGGCCGCCCGGCGGTGAATCGCGTCGATGGCAGCTCGCACTCACCCCTCGGGAACAGGAGATCCTGTCCGCGATCGCCCAGGGTCACACCACCAAACAGACCGCGCGACTGCTTGGGATTTCGGTGCGGACCGTCGAGAACCTGCAGGGAAACTTGTTCCGGAAGTTGCGGGTACACCGGAAGGCGGCCGCGTTGGTCGTCGCACACGAACTCGGATTGCTCGAGGAGTGAATTTCGGATATCGAATTCGGTGCTGACAAGAATGTCTTAGTACCCCGGATCCGGGCTGGTCGGCGGTGTGTGTTCAGGCGTGGCTGAAAGCGTGCCGCTGTTTCTGCCAAGAAGGGCCCCTGCCGATAAGGTGCGTCCTGATTAGGCCATTTGGCCTAACGGGCACTTGAGGAGAGGGATTCGCGACGCCCGCAGCGCAGGCGGACACATACCGGGCGGTCGTTGAGACGAAGGCCTACGGCCGGACGCTCATCCTGTGGCAGTGGTCAGGGGACGGCCGACTCTGTTATCACGCCGAGGGAAAGAACATGCTGAGCGACGAGACCATCGCGGTGGTCAAGAACCAGTCCGAGAAGGTGAAGGCGACTTCTCCGCGCGACGGATCGAACATCAGTACGGGTACGTTGTGCGGCATTGGTTCCACGTACCACGCAGCGGCTGACCTGCGTGCCCCCGATCTCTTCATCTACGCGGGTCCCTGGACGGAGTGACGTCACCGGACGGGGCTGGTCGACTGTGGCGTCATCCAGCCCCTTCTTGGTGGCAGGTCCATACGGCCACCTCCCTTGACACACGTTCGACCGAGTCCCAGAATGCCCGGTGAGAGCGCTCTCACCGGGCATTTCCCTGCGCCCGTTCATCCCAAGGGTCAACGACGTCTCGAGGGAAAGGTAAGTCCATGGCTGGACACGGTCGGAAGGTCAGGGCCATCGCACTGACCAGCGCACTGATCGGCTCCTTACTCATCCACTTCGACGCCGCGCAGGCCGCCCTGCCGCCGCCGCCCGCGGGGTGGACGCAGGTGTGGGCCGACGATTTCACCGGCGGCGCGAACACACTGCCGAACGAGAACAACTGGATCATCGACACCGGTCACTCCTATCCGGGCGGCCCCGCCAACTGGGGCACCGGCGAGATCCAGAACTACACCCGCAACACCTCCAACCTCGCGCACGACGGCGCGGGCAACCTGCGTATCACCCCGCTGCGGGACGGCGGTGGGGCGTGGACATCGGCACGCATCGAGACCCGCCGGGCTGATTTCAAGGCACCGGCGAGCGGCGTGCTGCGGATCGAAGGCCGCATCCAGATGCCGAACGTCACCGGCCAGGCCGCACTCGGCTACTGGCCCGCATTCTGGGCGCTCGGCGCGCCTTATCGTGGCAACTACTGGAACTGGCCGGGCATCGGCGAGTACGACATCATGGAGAACGTCAACGGTATCAACGCAGTCTGGGGTGTGCTCCACTGTGGAGTGAGCCCGGGTGGACCCTGCAACGAGACCACGGGCATCGGCGCGAATCGCGCGTGCCCAGGCTCGTCCTGCCAGTCCGCGTTCCACACGTACCGCTTCGAATGGGACCGGTCGATCAGCCCGAACCAGCTGCGGTGGTACGTCGACGGCCAGCAGTACCACCAGGTCAGCCAGAACCAGATGGACGCGGGCACGTGGAACAACATGACCAGCCACGCTGGCTACTTCATCCTGCTCAACGTGGCCATGGGTGGAGCGTTTCCGAACGCGCTGGCAGGCGGCGGAACTCCGGTCGCCGCAACGGTTCCCGGGCGACCCATGTTGGTTGACTACGTCGCGGTCTACACGCGCGGTGGCACTCCACCGCCGAATCCGCCACCTAGTTGTGGCCCGTTGATCTCACGCAACCGGTCGGTGGCGGCGTCCAGTATCGAGAGCCCGAACCAAGCGGCGGCCTTCGCGGTCGACGGCAATACGGGCACCAGATGGTCCTCGGCGCACAACGAGCCCAACTGGCTGCAGATCGACCTCGGCAGCAGCCAGCAGATCACCAGGGTCCGGTTGAACTGGGAGGTCGCGTACGGCAGGGCGTACACCATCCAACTGTCCACAAACGGTTCAACATGGACAAACGCCTTCACCCAAAACGCTGGAGCAGGCGGGATCGAGGATCTCAACGTCTCCGGCACGGCCCGGTACGTCCGGATGAACGGGATATCCCGCGCGACACCGTACGGGTTCTCGCTGTGGGAGATGGATGTGTTCGGGGCTTGCCCCTAGTGTGGTGCGGTGGATGATCTCCGGGAACTGCCGAAGGCGAACCTGCACCTGCATCTGACCGGTGGGATGCGGCAGGCCACGCTCGAAGAGCTGGCCGCGGTCCACGGACTGACTGTGCCTCCGCCATTGCCGATGGGGGAGGCACAGGTGTGGGAGGCGTTCCAGGAGCGGTACGACGCCCGGCGCGCCGTGGTCCGAACCGCCGAGATAATCCACCGGATCATCACCGAATCGATCGAGGACAACCTCGCCGACGGGTGTACGTGGCTGGAGATCCAGCTGGATCCCACCTCGTACGCGCCGCTGCTCGGCGGATACGAGCCCGTGGTCGAGGTCGCGCTGGACGCGATGACAGGCAAACCCTGCGGCCTGATCATCGCGTCAAGTTGGGCCCAACCAGGCGATCACGCGACCATGCTTGCCCGGCTGGCGGTCCGGTATACCAAAGTGGTCGGTTTTGGTCTGTCCAATGACGAACGCCGTGGCCGCGTCGACGATTTCGTCGAGGCTTGCCGGATCGCCACCGACGCTGGCCTGATGTCCGTGCCGCACGGCGGTTTCTACGAGGGCGCCTGGCACGTCCGGGCGTGTGTGGACAGACTTTCCGCGAAGCGGATCGGCCACGGCATCACCGCGATGCGCGACAAGGAGACGCTCGGCCATTTGGCCGAACATCAAGTGGCTCTTGAGGTTTGCCCGACGTCCTATCCGCCATTCGGGGTAGCGTCCTATGAATCGTTGCCGATCCGTGAGGTTCTGGCCGCGGGCGTTCCGGTCGCACTCGCGTCCGATGATCCGTTGTTGTTCGGTGCGAACGTGACGGCGCAGTACGCCATCGCCCGGACCGCGATTGGCTTGTCCGACAAGGAACTCGCCGCGATCGCCAGGCATTCCATCACGGCATCCGCCGCTGACGGCGACATCAAGGCGAAAACGCTCGCGGCGATCGAATCGTGGTGTGCCAGAATCCCCTGACAGTGGCCTTGGGGGGATTCATGAAGCGTTGGCTCGTGGTTTGTGCTGTCCTGCTCACGGGTTGCGCCGCCGAGGCGCCCGCTCCCGTTCCACCGCCGCCTACTCCGACCAGCACGATTACAGTGAAAGAGGTTCCGCCGCGCCAACTCTTGGTGTCCGGTGGCGTGTCCTTGAGCTATGTCCATCCGGAGACCGCGTCACGCATCCTGTGCTCCCCGCTGACGCCGCCGCACCAGGTGTTTGTCCGTTACGAGCCTGACATCAGCGGGAAGGCCAGGACCTGCCGGATTGCCGATCAGCAAGCCACGAAGGTGCTCGAACTGATACTGAAGCAGCCGACTTCGGAGGAGTTCACCGGCAATACGAAGATCGCTGGCCGGGATGTCGAGACCTATCAGGACGTCGGCGACACGGTCGTGTTCCGGTTGCCCATCGCGGACATCCGCAGCACCAGTGAGATCACCAACCAGTGGGCGATCCTGCTGGCCAAGGCGCCGCGAGACAGCGAGCAGCACGCACGGGACTACCTCGAGCGGATCTTGCCCGTACTGACCAAGGAATCGGATCTGATCAGGTTTGATCCAGGCCGGGGCCTGCTGATCGAGCCGACCGGACTGATGCCGGAACAGTTCCACGATCTGGCACAACCCGTGCAGGCGGAACAGTTGTGCACGTTTGTCAACCAGACCCTGCGGTACAAGACTTCGTACGCGGGCGACAGCGGATGCTTCTATGAGTTGCCCGATGGCAAGAGGGCCTATATCAGTGCCGACGAGACTGGGCGGACATTGGCGGAGTACCCGACGGCGTTTGCCGGTCGGCCAGCGGTTTTCGACGACAGGGACGTGCGGGTACGACTGCGCGACGACGTGCCTGTCGACCTCGTCTTCGACCTTGGCCAGGAACCCGTCGGTGAGAGGGTCCTCGCCGCGCTGAAGCCCAAGTAGTTCACCTGAACTCCGCTGATCGGCAAAGCATCGGTTGATCTGCGGAAACCGTTGTGGTGCCAGCGCTTGTGCTGATTCGTGCGCTTGATCAACTTCAGCCGCACCCCAGTGATCAACTGATTCCGGAGGGTGTACTGTCCGGAAATCATTGGCACTCGGCAGGCGGATTCCGCCTGATCGGCCGAGGTCATCCATCTCGTGCTGTCCTTGTCCAAGCGCTGGCCGGAAATAGGGGACCATGGTTCGCGTTCTGATTGTGTGCGCGTTGTTGGTTGCTGGATGCAGTACCGCGGTGGGCGGGCAAGCGCCACCGTCACCGGCGCCGGATCTCGCGCGTGCCGTGCCGATGTCGAGCGGGGAAGCGCTCAGCTACGTCCACTCGGACACCGCGTCTCAGGTGCTGTGCAACGCTTTGCCGGAAACGCGGCTGCGGACGCTGTTGAACTCCAACATGGTCGTGCGCGAACGGCTCAAGGGAACGTGCCGTATCTCCGACGAGCGCAAGACCACGATCGACCTGACGCTGCAGGCGGTCTGGGAGAAGTTCGCGCCGAACCAGCAGGTCGGTGGCAGGCCCGCGCAGGTCAACGTGAGCAACAAGGTCGTCATCGACGTCAGCATCGCCGAGACCGACGGCTACCGCTCGTCCAGCAAGCGGACGCCGATCCTGCGCGCGCTGGCGTCGGCGAATGTGGAGTCGACGGTCCGTGGTCTGCTCGACGAACTCGTTCCCGTGCTGGCAAGGCAGAGCACCATTCTGCCCGAAGTGGACGACGACGGCACCGTCGCGTTCGCGTCGACTCCGCTGACCGCGGGGGAGTTCATCGATCTGCCCAGGCCGGTCCAGGTTCTCCAGCTGTGCACGGTCGCCGAGCAGACGCTGAACTTCGAGGTGATCAAGACGATCGAGAACGGCACGTGCACGCTGCGCAAGCCGGACGACACGACCCTTGCCCTAGTCGTTGTGGACAGTGTCGGATCCGCTGGCCTTACCGACCGGATCGCCGGGCGGCCCGCGAAGATCAGCGAGTCCTCTGTGACCGTTCGCCTCCGGGACGACGCGCTGCTCGACCTGATGATCGGCGACACCGATCCGGCCATCGCCGAGAAGCTCGTCCAAGCGCTTGCTCAGGGGTAACGAAAGGGCGGGCGGCCGCTGCCGGTGATCCGGATGTTGCCCCACGGATCCAGCTCGGTGAGCCGTCCCTCGCGGTCCAGACCACCAGGAAGCCGGACTGTGACGTCGTTTCGGCCGCTCTTGTGCGCCGAGGTGACGTCAAGGTCCGCCATGATCCGGCCGTACCAGCGATAGCTGCCGTCGATCGGCTGCACGTGTCCCATCAGGTGCACCTGGACGTCGATCTGTTTGCCGTCGACGGTCAGTACGGCCGGGCCTCGATGCGTTTCGTCCACATCGCTCTCGTAGGGCGTGAAGATGTAGTTGTGCGGGTCGGGTTTTCGCCGGTACGAGATTCGCGCTTCGGGCCGGGCTTCGATTCGCCTGGCATCCTGCCTGCCCATCATTCGCAGGCAGCGTTTGATGTACCGGTAGTTGTTGCGCTCGAACAGAAACGTGTTCGGCCCGCGGACCGGGTAGCTCGCCACGATGACACGTGCCGTTGTGGCCCGGCCGCTTGGCGCGGTGACTGTCCACATGTCACATCGTGGGTCGAACTCATGCTTGACGGCTTCGTCGAGCAACACCACCGCGAACCCGGGAAGCATGCGGATCATCCGGTCGGGGACGTCGATCAGCGCGACCTTCATGCGATGAATCCCGCCTGGCGCCAGCGTTCTCTCGACTTGCCGCGGAAGATTCCCTGCTCGTCGAAGAACCGGCGGAGCTTGTCGAAGCCTTCCTGCTTGACCTGCCGGTAGTGCGGGTTGCCCGCCGCCTGCCGGTATGCCTCGTCGGCGTTGAGCCCGGCGCGGGCGTAGATCCTGCGGTGTACCAACTGATCGCTGAAGAACTGGCCGCCGAACCCGATCATCCGGCCGATGCTCTCCTTCTCCCACCAGGACGCGTACCGCATCCGGCGTGCGACGCCCTCGCGCGCCCACTGGATGTGCCGCGCCTCCTCGACGACGTGGATCCGCATCATCCGCCGCACGACCGGCTGCATGCCCGGGTCGTCCATGATCTTGCGTTGCCACGTATCGAAGATCTCTTCGCCGATCAGCGCTCCGACCCAGAGGTTCAGGCCACGCAGCCTGCGCGGCAGCGAGCTGGTCAGCGCGAGCTGGGCCCGCGACTGGCGGTAGTAGCGCGCGCCGATCTTCTCGATCAGCCTGCCGAACATCAGCATGTGCCTGCACTCGTCACCGATCTCGGTCAGCGCGTAGTGCGTGTGCCGCGCGGCCGGGTCGGCGTCGAAGATCATCCGCAGCAGCGCCTGGTTGAGCACGTTCTCGAACCAGTGCCCGACCGACAGAAGGTTCGCCAGCTCCTGGCGGGACAGCTCGATCCGCTGCCGCGGCGTCAGCCGATGCCACAGTGGAGTGTCGTAGAGCGCGGACAGGTGCGGCGGCAGGAAGTACTTGCCGTCGACTAATGGGGCGTCCCAGTCGATGTCCACGGCGGAGTCGTACGAGCGCCGGACCGACCCGTTGAGCAACCGCTGAGCATCTTGCTCGGTGTCCCTCATCGCGCACCCCTTTTACGTCTGCATATCAAACGTAAACCCGATGGGTGCATATGGTCAACAGGCTCGATAAGCTGAGGTTGTGGCGGAGTCGCTGAAGGATCAGATCCTCGATGCCGCTGTGGCCTGCTTTCTGGAGTGTCCGCCGGGCGCCCGGATCCACGCCGCGATCGCCGAACGAGCCGGTGTCTCACGGCCGACTGTCTACAAATACGTCGGCGACCAGGACGCCATCGTGATGGCCTTGATCGAGCGGGACATCGCCCGCATGCACGCCAGCGCCGAGCCGCTCGTCACCCGGCCGGGGACGCTGCGGCAGCGGTTCGTGGACACGATCATCATCGTGGTCGAGTACGCCAGGGACCATGCCCTGCTGCAGAAGGTCCTGCGGGAGACCCCGCTCGCGGTCCTGCCGTGGTTCACCGTGCACTCCGAGCAGGTGATTCAGACCGGACTTGCCCTGTTCACGCCGCACGTCAAACAGGCCATCGCGGATGGCGACTTCCCCGCGGTCGACCCGACGGTGATCGTCGAGTGGTGCTGCCGGTTGATCCTGTCGTTGATCACAACCCCCGGCACGATCCGGATCGACGACTCGGCTGCGCTACGTCGTTATTTGGAGGACCTGCTCGACGTCGGCCTGCCACGATGACGGGTATGAGTGAGACCAACGCCGAACAGCGGGCAGCCTGGAACGGCGCCGACGGCGATTTCTGGGTGGAGCGGGCCGACCGGTTCGACGAAGGCATGGCGAACTACATGGAGCCGTTCTTCGCCGCGGCCGCGATCCAGTCGACCGAGAACGTGCTCGACATCGGGTGTGGCAACGGATTGACCAGCCGGGTGGCGGCGGCGAGCGCCAACCGGGTACTTGGCGTCGATCTTTCCGTGCAGATGCTCGAGTTGGCCCGGCAGCGGTCTGCCGGCATCCCGAATGTCCAATTCGAACAGGCGGATGCTCAGGTGTACGCCTTTGCGCAAGCCGAGTTCGACGTCGCGATCAGCCGGAACGGCTCGATGTTCTTCGACGACCCGATCGCGGTGTTCACGAACATCCGGCGCGCGCTCAAGCGAGGCGGCAGGCTGGTGCTGCTCGTCTGGCAGTCGATCGACGAGCACGAAGCGATCAGTACATTTCGGACGATCCTGGCGGCTGGCCGTGACCTGCCCAAGCCGCCGCCGAACGCGCCGCACCCGTTCTCGCTGAGCGATCCTGAGCGGGTCCACACCGTGCTGGGCAGGGCGGGTTTCGACGACATCCGGCTGGCCGGGCTGCGTGAGCCGATGTACGTCGGCCGCGACCCGCAGGACGCGGCCGAGTACGTCACCAGCATGTTCGGTCGCCTGATCGAAGAGGGTGAGCAGGACACCGTCACGGCTGCCCTGCTTGCCGACATGGCGGAGCACCAGACCTCCCGTGGAGTCGAATACGGCTCCGCCGCCTGGCTCATTTCCGCAGCTAATCCCTCGTGAGTGGTTATCAGGGTTAGAACACGGATAACCACTCACGAGGTCAGTTCTGCTTGACGGTGAACCGCAACTGGCCTTGCGCGGCCATCCGTGACCAGTAGGTCGTGCCATAGATCGACTCGCCGTTGGTTTTCAGCCACGCACCGGTTTCCCGCAACCGCGTCTGCATGATCTCCGGGATCGAGCCATCCGCGCGTGGACCGATGTCAAGGAGGAAGTTGCCGTTCTTGCTTGTCACGTCGACAAGCGTGTCCACGACCTCGTTCGCGGTCATGTACATACTGTCCGGTGTGGCCTTGTTGTAGCCGTAGGAACGCGGGTCGAGGCTGCGGCTGGCTTCCCACTTCTTGACCACAGTGTCCGGATACGTGGTGTACTCCGGCGTTGTGTAGTCGTGGGTTGGGATTCCGCAGCGGTCGTCGACCGTGACATCCTTGGGGTTCGGCCGGTTCTTGGCTCGGTTGAAGTAATCCGCGAGTACCGGGCGGCTGTCGTTCGCGCCGCCGATGTCACACCAGATCACGTCCGGGTCGTACTGGTGGACGATCTCGCGCATCTGGGGCGCTTGGTAATCACGGACGAAGTCCTTTCCGGACTGATAGCCGGTGTACGGCTCGTCTGCTCCGGTGTAAGGGTTCCTGGGGCCGTGGCCCATCCATGGTCCGTCCGGGTTGTACCACTCGGGCATGGAGAAGTAGAGGCCGTTGCGCATCTCCGGGGTGTACTTGCGGGCGGCGTCGAACAATTCCTTGACCAGGTCCCGCTTCGGTCCAAGGTCGACTGAGTCCCTTTGCGACACCTTGGAGTCGTAGAGCGCGAAGCCTTCGTGATGCTTGGAAGTCAGCACGTAGTACTTGGCACCGGCCTCTTGGAACAGTTGGGCCCATGCCTTCGGGTCGTATTTGTCGGCGGTGAACTGCGGGATGAAGTCGTCGTACTTGAAGTCCTTGCCATAGGTCTGTTCGTGGTAGGCGTGGACGGCGTTGTTCTTGTCCTCCATCCACCGCCAGTACCACTCGGCGTACTGCTCGCCGGGCGGAGACCACGCGGGCACGGAGTAGATTCCCCAGTGGATGAAGATGCCGAACTTGGCGTCGTCGAACCAGTATGGTGACTCGTGAGTGGACAGTGAGGCGTCGGTGGCCTGGTAGTCCTTGACACCAAGGGTGAACCGGACGGGTTGCTCGGCCTTGATACGCCTTCCTTGTGCGACAACCTTTCCGTTCACGATGGTGTCCACGGGTGCGCCGGTGCGCACGATGCCGATCCGCACGCGGGCTTCGTCACCCGGTGCGAGCCTGCGGATCTGCGCGGGCCTGACGGTCCTGGCTCCGAAGACGTCAACGCTGACCTGGACTGCGTCGCGCTCGGTGATCCATTCGTCGCCTAGGTTCGTGACCGTGGTTTCGACGGCTTGCTCGCCGTTGATCAGCTTGGTGGTTGACCGGCTTTGCCGTAGCGCCAATGCTTTGCCTTTGGCTGCTGGTTGCGTGGTCATCGCGAAGATGTGCAGGCTGGCTTGGTTGGGCTGCGGCGGTTTGGTGGTCGGAAGCGTGAGGCCGACGGCTTCGCGGCTGGCGTCCAACCAGATCTGGGCCGTGGAGATGGAGACTTGGTGCTGGTCAGTGCCGTTGTTGGGGCTGTAGCGGAAGGGCGCGGAGATGGGGCCGTTGGTGCTGTACCAGTCGGGCCCGCCGAATGACGCCGTTGTCGTGGTTCCATCGGTGTAGTGGACGGTCGCCGTACCCGAGGCCATGCCGTAGCTGCCCGCGACGAGGAAGTGCGCCGCGTGGTAGCGGCCGCGGGGGACGTCGATGCGTTGCCCCAGCGCGATGACGTTGTTCTTTGTGTTGGGCGCTGTGCTTGGAAACGCGTAGGGCACGCCATCGACTTGGATTTGGCCGCTGGGGAGACCCTCGGCCGGGAAGGTGTAGCCGGAGCCGTCGAAGTTGCCGTCCCGGGCGCTCGCGGAGTCGATCCCGTCGTTGTCGAAGTACTGGGTCAGCGGGACGATGACCGGGTTGGGAATGTCGGCCTCTTGGGCGACAGCGCTGGTCGCGCTGGCGAGGAGGGCGGCTAGGGTCAGCAGGGCCACCGCCGGTCTGGGTCGTGTTCTCATGCACACTCCAGTGGGTGCAGCCGCGACATCCGATGTATGCCCCGATTGGACGGGTTTCAGCGGCGGACCTCGCGGTAGTCATCCGATGACTACCGATGCTGCTCGGCTGACCGGTGATCAGTCAAGACCCAGCAGTTCGTTGAAATGATGAACGAACGATGAGTTTCACCCGCGGGCCTAGTCTGCACACCCATGGCGAAGATGCTCTATTCGGTGTCCATGTCAGCGGACGGCTTCATCGCAGGGCCCGGCGGCGACATGCGATGGCTGACAGACTACCTGGGCCCCAACCCGCTAGTAGACGAGCTGATCAGCAACGTAGGCGCGCTCCTTGCGGGCAACAAGTCCTTCGGCGGAGACGACCCATACAAGGACACGGAACAAGAAGGCGAGGCCTTCGGCGGCGGCTGGTCCGGCCCAGAGTTCGTACTGGCGCACAAAGCGCCAGAGCGGCCCATACCCGGGGTGACGTTCGTGCATGATGTCGACACGGCGATCAAGGAATCGAAGGCCGCGGCTGGCGACAAGTACGTCAACGTCATGGGTGCCACTGTGGCGCGTGAGCTTTTGGCGGCTGGGGCCTTGGATGAGGTGCTGACCGTCATCACGCCCGTGATGCTTGGTGATGGGGTCCGGTTGTTCGATCATCCCGGCGGGACTCAGGTGAAGCTGGAGCGGCTGCGATTCTCGACCACCGAGGACGCCGTCAATGTCTGGTACCGCATAAAAACCTCGTGAGTGGTTATCCGCGTTCTAACGCGGATAACCACTCACGAGGCGAACTGGGCTGGTCAAACAAAAACGTGCCCAGCGCTGGAAGGCAAGGAGCACGCACCGTGGGGGGTCTGGGGGGCTCGGCCCCCCAACATGGTCCCGGGTGACCCCGGCGAAGGTTGCGAAGCAACCGAGCAGGGGTCACCCGTCACGCGGGTGCTCGGATGGCCGGAGCGCCGCCAGTTGTCCCGGCCATCCGAGCGGTCTATGTGGACGGTCAGCTTCCCGAGTACACGATGTCCACGTGCAGCACTCGGTCGTTGTTAGCTTGTCCGTCCTTGTCTGTGGATGTGGTCAGCCAGATGTCGCCTTGCTGGTCGACTTCCACTGTCCTCAACCGGTTGTACGTGCCTTGGAAGTACTGCTGCTGGTCGACCAGGTTGCTGGCTGCGTCGATTCGCATGCGGTACACGCGTTGGCCGACCGTTGTCGCTACGAACACGTAGTCGTTGATGATGGTCAGACCGCTCGGCGAAGCCTGGTTTGTCGGCCAGGTCTTCTTCGGTGCGATGAAACCGCCACAACTTCCTGACGTGCCTTCACAGTTGGGCCAGCCGTAGTTGCCGCCACGGGAGATCAGGTTGACCTCGTCCATGATCGTATTACCGAACTCAGCTGCCCACAAACGTCCTTGTGAGTCGAAGTCCAGTCCTTGCGGGTTACGGTGTCCCTTGCTCCACACCGCATTGCCGAACGGGTTGTCCGCGGGGATCGTACCGTCCGCGTTGATGCGGAGGATCTTTCCGTTGAGAGAGCTGTTGTTCTGAGCCTGGCTTGCGTTCTGTGCGTCGCCGGAGCTGATGTACAGCTTACCGTCCGGGCCGAAGCGCAGCCTGCCGCCGTTGTGGAACTGGCTCTTTCCGATGCCCTGCACCAATGTCTGGTACGTGTTCTGCACCAGTTGGTTGTTCTCGTACTTGATCCGGATGACGCGGTTGCCTTCAGCCGCCGTGTGGTACACGTACAGCCAGTGGTCCGTTGCGAATGTTGGGGCCACTTCCAGGCCGAGCAGGCCGCCTTCGCCGCCGGTACCGACGGCTTGGTTGATCTTGCCTGCCAGGGTTCGTTCGCCGGACTCCGTCAGCCGGTAGATGTTGAAGGAGTTACGTTCGGCGAACAGAGCCGAGCCGTCCGGCAGGAATGCCACACCCCACGCAACGTCAACGCCACTGGCCAAAGTGGTCACGGCACCGGGGTTCGGCGCGCCGGATGGGCCGCTGTTGGACGGTGTCACGGTGATTTCGTTGCTGAATCCCGAAACGTTGCCCGCCGCGTCCTTCGCGCGAATCTTGAAGCGATAGGCGGTTCCTGCGGTCAGACCGGCGACGGTTGCGGTGTTGGCGGAACCGTCCGCTGATCCACTTTGGACGTCATCGCGGAAGATGTCGTAGCTCGTGACACCGACGTTGTCCGTCGACCGGGTCCATTCCAGGTCCACAGTGGTCGCTGTCTTACGCGGTGAGTTCAAGCCGCCGGGAACCGTTGGTGCTTGGTTGTCCGGTGGGGCTTGGCTTGTACGCACGAAGATGATGTTGCTGCCAGGCGAGACATTGCCAGCCGCGTCCTTCGCGAACACTGCCCACTGGTACTCGGTGTTCGGCGTCAAGCCTTCGACCGTGGTGGCGAGGACGTTGCCAGCGACGCTCTTCATCAGCTGACCGTGCTGGTAGACGTCATAGCCGGTGACGGCGATGTTGTCGGTCGCCGCGTTCCATGCGAGCGAAGTCGTGTTGTGCGTCGTTCCGGTGGAGCGCAGGTTGGACGGCGCGCTCGGCGCCTGTCCGTCCACGAGAGACACAGTGAGTTTGTCGACGTTCGGTCCGCCGTTGACGGTCGTCGATGTCGCGCGGATGGTCAGGTTGCCCGCGGGGACGTTCGCCCGGACTGTGGCGGTCTGCCAGGTCGTCCAAGCGCCAGTGCCGTTGAAGGCCTGGTTGTTGGCGACCGTGACGCCGTTGACCGTGATGTTCATCGGCCGGTTCACGATGGTGCCGTTGGCGAATCGCAACGTCAGGTCGGCCGGACCGGCCGCGGTGTTGGGAACAGTCCATTCGACATAGCTGCCGACGACGTTGTCGTAGTTCACGAAGCCACGCCCGGTGAAACCGGCATGGTTCGATTCGACCAGTCCTTGGGAGATGGTCGCGTCTTCAGCTTCGTGCTCGGTCGCGGCGTTCGCGACGGGTGCGCCGGCAAGCGCGGTCACTAGTACAGTGACGCACGGTAAGACCGCACGCCACATCGGGCGAGGTGCCACGGAGGCCTCCTGTGCAGGGGATACGGGGAGGTACAGCGGCGGCTATATGTTAAGACTTTGTTTAAGACCTGAATTCAGACACGAGGATCGTAGCCTGTCAATGGCCTGTCCCAACCGCCGGGGCACGACTTTTTCAGATGGGTGAACCAGACATCCTGTATCCGCCGGTCAACCGCTGTTTTTGCTGGTTGAACCCGATTCGGCGAGCGACCCATACTTGTCTAGACCAACTAATGAGTTTGCTTCGGTCCGCAGTGAGTTTGTTCAGTAAGTAGCCATTCGAGCGCTGTCTTACGAGACATATCGCGCCCGATTGCATACGCGGTGGAAAAAGCGCTGTCGCCGATCGCGGCCGTGGCATCAGCCGTAACTCGGGCGACATCGACGGCCGCGACTGCGCCCAGCGCCGACCCCATTCCGAGGAGCCGAGCTGCCCTAGTTGGGTCGCTGGACAGCAATGCGACGTCCGCGAGTGCTTCGGCGACCGCGCCGGCCATGGGCATGTGCTCCCAACGGGCCACTTCCGTCAACGCCTCGTGGAGCTGCATCGCGGCTTCGGCCGCTTTTCCTTCGGCACAGGCGATCCAGCCCGCTTCCACCAGGATCTGGGTTCTGGTCCAATCAGGACTGAACCATCCAGCGCCCACCTCGCTGTACGCCAAGTCGATCAGCCGCCGCGCCTCGCCGATGTCGCCGGACAGCCGGGCGAGGGTCGCGAGGCCGAGGCGCGCTCCCGCCAGAATCACCGGAGACGCGAGTCTTGCGCCCAGCGTCAGGACTCGCTCGTAATCCCGTGCCGCACTGGCGAAGTCGTCCGCGGCCAGGTAAGCGTCGCCGCGCCGAGCCACCATGTCGCAGAGCTCCTCGGTCGCGCCGAGCGTGCCAGCCAACTCGATCGCCTCGCCAAGCATTCCGGTCGCCCGCTCATGCTCGCCGCGCCAACTGGTGATCGTGCCGAGTTCGCCAAGCGCCTGCATGATTCCCCAGCGTTCGCCGACAGCGCGGAATTTCTCTAGTGCCGTGCGCCAATTCTGTTCTGCCTCGTCGACATCGCCGTTGAACACGTCCAGGTAGCCCTGGCCAAGCGATTCCAGAGCGCGGCTCCACGGGTCCTCGCCGAGCAGCATGTGCTGGACGGTGCTTGGCGGCGGGCCGACCACGGGTGCCAGCACGACCAACGTGAAGGGGTGTTTCGGCGGAGCGCCTCGCCGCGTCGCCCAATGCCGCACGGCTTCCAAGTGGCCGTCCCGCAAATCCGTATTGGCCACGCACAAAAGGAATTCCTCTGTCAGCCCGTCCGGTGGCTGCGGGCCGATGCGGATTGCCAAGTCACGGCACAGCTTCGCGGCCTCGAACCGTCGGCCGCGCATCCACCAATACGTCGACAACGCGCCGACCAGCCTGAGTGCGAGGAACGGATCCGCTTGCGCGGCCCAACGCAGCGCCGCGTGCAGGTTGTCGTGCTCGGTATCCAGTCGCGCCAGCCACGCGAGTTGATCCTTGGTCAGCAACCGGTCGTTTGCTTCCTCAGCGAATGCCAGGAAGTGTTCGGCGTGCCTGCGTGTCGTTTCCTCAGTCGCGTCGCCGAGTTGTTCAGCGCAGAACGCACGGATCGTCTCGAGCATCCGATAGCGGTCGCCAACGAGCTCGACCAGCGATTTGTCCACCAAGCCGGGCAACAAGGTCATGGTGTCCGGCGAGCCGCAGACAGCTTCGGCATCGTTGAGCGTGGCGCCGCCGGAGAACACGGTCAGCCGGGCGGCGACGGCTCGTTCCTGGTCGTCGAGCAGATCCCAGCTCCAGCTGACGACCGTGCGCAGCGTTCGATGCCGCGCGTCGGCGGTCCTGTTGGACAGCAACGTGAAACGGTCGTCGAGACGCGCTGCGAGCTGCGCTATCGGTAGAGTCCGGACCCTGGCGGCGGCCAATTCGATCGCCAACGGAAGGCCGTCAAGGGCAGCGCAGATCCGGGGGACTTCCTCTTCCGCGGGAGTGCCGGCTCGATCGGCAAAGAGGCGTACGGCTTCCGCTATGTCCAATGTGGGCACCGAGACGATGGCTTCTCCTGTGATGCCAAGTGGTTCTCGGCTGGTGGTCAGTAGCCGGAGGTCAGGGTGCTCGGACAACAGCTGTTTGGCTAGGTTGGCGGCCGCCTCGATGACGTGCTCGCAGTTGTCGAACACGAGCAGCATTGGCCGGTCACGCAACGCTGCGTGCAGTCTCTGCTCGGGCGTCGCGGGCGGTCGGTTGGCACGCATACCTAGCGCGGCAAGGACGACTTGGGGCAGGTCATCGAGAACGTCGGCCAGTTCGACGAAACAGACGTCGTTACGGTGTTTGACCGCTTCGATCGCCAGCCTCGTTTTGCCGGTGCCGCCAGGACCGGTCAGCGTGACCAAACGCTTGCTCGTGAGCAGGTCGGCGAGGCGGGTCAGCTCGTCCGCGCGTCCGACAAAGCTGCTGAGCTGGGCAGGAACCCGGCGGATCGCTGGCTGGTCGCCGGTGAGGATCTCCATATGAGCGTCCGCGAGCTCCTTGGACGGGTCCGTCCCCAGCTCCTCGACCAGCGTTCGCCTGGCCTCCTCGTACGCGGTCAGCGCTTCGGCCGGTCGTCCGGAACTGGCGAGCGCGCGCATCAGCAGCACTCTCAGCCGCTCCCGCAACGGCTGCTGAGCCACCAGTTCGCGCAACCGGGGAACCAGGTCTTGCCTGCCCTGCGCGAGTTGGGCGGCGATCTGGTCTTCGCTGGCGGCCAGCCTGGCCTCGGTGAGCTTGTGCCCGTACGCGCCGAGTTCCTCAGGGGCTGGCCCACGCCACAACGCCAGCGCTTCACCGAGCAAGCGCTCGGCCCGTTCGGGACGTGCACGCGTGGCTTCGGCGACCAGTTCTGCGAACTTCGCAGCGTCTACATCGGACGGATCGACCACCAGGCGATATCCGCCTGTGTGCAGCTCGACTCGGTCGGCGCCGATACTCCGCCGTAGCCTGGACACGTGTGACTGCAACGCGTTCGCGGCATTGTCCGGCAGGTGCTGGCCGTACAACCCGTCAAGCAATCGCTCGGTTGGTACAACCGTGCCGGGCTCGGTCAACAGCACCGCCAGCAGCGCGCGGACCTTCGGCCCGCCGAGCTCAATCACCCGCCCCTCGGCATCCCGGGCTGACACCGGGCCCAGAATCCCGAACCACACGAGATCATGCTCGCATATCTCAGCGGATCACCAGGCCAGCGGATATCAGCGACTGCTCAACCCGCAGCCGCTCGACCTCCAGCGGCGTGCCCATCGGCAACTGGTCGAGCCGATGCGGTACGTCGATCGCGCGGCATGCCTGCATGAGAAGAGCGTCGTACGCCTGCAGTGCACCAGTGCGCCGGACCATCGGCGTTCCTGGGCCGTAGCCGACAAGGACGCGATGGACACGACGTAGATCCGCGGCGACACGTTCGATCGGTGGATTGGTCGAGACCGAGGTGGCGCGCCGCAACCGGCGAGCGAGCCGTGGCAGGCGCAGCAATGCCCAGCATGCTGCCGTCGGTGCTATCGCGATCATCAAGTACAGCAGCATGTTCGAGACTGGCACTGCGCCCTGCCCGGGCATGGTCTTATCGTACGTCGGCAGGCAACCCGTACTCAGGCAGCGCGATACCACTCGCGATGCTGGTGCTGAGTTTGTTGAAGTACTTCATCACCACCGGCGTGGTCAACAGCCGATACATCTGGTTACGCCGCCAAATCTGGCCGCTGGTGCGTGGGCTGAAGAAAGACCCGGCGCGTTCGGCGGCTTTCCTGCACCGCGTGACATATGGCCGTACCAATGATTCGTATCTCGCGAATGCCGTCCGATAGTCAGCCCGCGCCAGTTCACCGGCAAGGATGTACGCGCAGACAATTGCCGCCCCTGTGCCCATTCCGCCGCACGTTCCGCCGTAGCCCGCATCGCCAAGAAGGGCCACTCGTCCTTTGGTGAAGGTGTCCATTTCGATGGTGCTGATCGAGTCGAAGTAGAGGTCCTCGGTCTGCCACATGGCGTCGAGCAGCTTGGGCGTCTCCCAGCCCACTCCCGCGTACGTGTCCGCGACCAGCTGTTTCGGGTCGGGCACGTGGCCGAGTTCCGGCGACGAGAAGACGAACATCCCGCCGGTCTTCCTGGCGTTGGATGACACCATCACGCACTTTCCCGGCTCGTTGTATATCAGGCCCGTATTGGCAAGACCGGGAAATTCGGTCATCGGGAACCCGGCGAGGTAGTAGCCGTGGAATCGGCGAAACCTCGATTCCGGGCCGAATGCGAGCGACCGTACGCCGGAATGCAGCCCATCGGCGCCGATGACCAGGTCGTATGATTCGGACGATCCGCTGGCGAAATCCACCGTCACACCGGTCGGAGTTTCCGTCAGTCCAGCGATGTGGTCGCCGAAAACGTAACGGGTTTGGTCTTTGGTGTTTCGGTACAGCAGTTCGCTCAGTTCACCACGGGCCACCTCGATCTCGCCGCTCATGAACTCGGACGGCAAGGACACGAGCTCGTCGCCGGACGCCGACACGATGGTCTGGCCGCCCATATGGGTCTGGATTTCCTTGATCTCGTCGAGGATGCCCATCCGGGACAGGACCGTCATATGCGCCAGGCCTCGGAAATCGACCTCGAAACCGTCGGTGCGCAGGTGCGGCGCTCGTTCGACGACCGTCGTCTCGAAGCCGTGGCGCTGGAGCCAGAAGGCGGCAGCGGGACCGGCGATGCCCGCGCCGGAGATCAGAATGTGCATGCCGCACAGCGTCAGCCTGGCCGCTGACCAGATCCGCACCAACGGCTGACAGCCGCACACAACTTTCTGACAGGTTCCTGATCTTTGTTCGGCACAGTGCGGCTATGCGAATCAGTCTCTTGATTGTCACTGCGTCGCTCGGATTTCTCGCGGCGTGTTCGGGTAGTCCCGAGGCGCCACCCAGCCCACAGGTCGCGTCGGTCGACACTGGCAGCGCCACTCCGAAAACGAGTCAACCGCCTGCCACCAGTGAACGCCTCCGGTACCGGATCGACATGACTGACGAAGAACGCAGCCGGATGCAGGACCCCTTACATGAAATGTGTTGCTGACCATGGTGTCGCGGCCCGCGGTCGACCCGCGACACCCAACGTCGACCCGAGTCTCAAGGACAAGGTCAAACAGGACTGCGACCCCCTGTTGCCGTTGCCGCCGTGGGAGAACGACTCCAGCAATCCGGAAGCGATCGATTTCCAGCGCAAGGTCGTGGAATGCCTGCGTGGCAAGGGCGTCAAGGCCGAGGTCAAAACGAGCGAGGACGGCACCGTCGGCTTGTCGCTCGGCGGCGGTAAGGCCGACCCCAACTCGATCGACAAAGCGGACAAGTCCATCGACCAGGCGATGACGCTTGCGGACACGTGTGAAAAGGAAGTTTTCGCAGGCGGCCGCAAGTAACGCCGCTGGAAGTGAGCCATAGCATTCACAAAGTTGTGAAAAGTGTGTAGCTTGTGAAGCATGTCTGCTGAGCTGAGGGGGACCTGGCGGCTGGTAGGGCACACCCTGCGCCAGGATCGGGTGACGGCAAGCGTGTGGGCGATCTTCGTACCCGCGCTCGTCCTGGGCACGGCCAAGCAATACGAACAGGCGTTTCCGACGGCGGGGGTGAGGGCGGAGTTCGCGGCGGAAGTGCGGACGAACTCCGCCCTCAGCGCGTTCACCGGCCAGTTGCACGGCGACGGCTTGGGCAACCTCGCCTTATGGAAGATCGGTGACATCGCTCTGATGCTCGTCGGCCTGATGGCCGTACTCACGGTCATCAGGCACACGCGGGCAGAAGAGGAATCGGGCCGCGTTGAGCTCCTGCGCATAGGTAGGTTCGCGCTGCTGACTGCGAGCCTCATAGAGACCGTCGGCCTGAGTGTCGTGATCGGATTGCTGTCAGCCGCGACATCGGCCGGATTCGGCACCCCAGGCGCGCTGGCGTTCGGCGCGTCAATCGCCGCAGTGGGTTGTGCTTACGCAGCCGTGGCAGCCGTAGCGGCACAACTCACGGAGCGTGCGAGAACAGCCAACGCCATCGCGAGCACGGTTCTCGGCGTCGGTTACGTGCTCAGGTTCGTGGCCGACGGTAGCGGCGCCTTGTGGCTGAGGTGGTTGTCCCCGACGGGCTGGGCGCACCTTGTCCAGCCGTACGCTGGTAACCGGTGGTGGGTTTTGCTTGTCCCCATTGGGTTCGCGATCATGACGGCCGCGACGGCGTACTGGCTGACGGCCCACAGGGACTTCGGGGCAGGCGTCATCCCAGCGAAGCCGGGTCGCGTGAGCGGCGATACGAACCTCGCGTGGCGGATCCACCGCGGTCAGCTCATAGGGTGGACAGCGGCCTTCGTCGTCGTTGGCCTCGCCGCGGCGAGCGTTGCCGGTGGCATGCGGGACATGGGCAACCGGTCAGGCACCGTCGCGCAGGAGTTTTTCAAGCGCTACGCCATGACGCCCCATGCCGACATCGCGGACACGTTCGTCTGGATGATCATTCTGAGCTTCGGCTACATCGCCGCGTTGTACCCGATGCTGGCCGTTTTGCGAATGCGGACCGAGGAGACCACAGGCCGTGCCGAGTTCACGCTTGCCACCGGGTTGAGCCGGATGCGTTGGGCCGCAGGGCATTTGGCGTTCGCCGCACTGGGTGTCGCGGTCATGATGCTGGCCGGTGGGCTTGCCGTCGGCCTGGTTCACGGCCAGCTTCCACTGGTTCTCGGGGCCACCGCGATGCTGATTCCGGCGGTCTGGATCGTCGGTGCGATCGCGATGTTCGCCTTCGGGGCCGCGCCCAAAGCGGCTGTGGCCTGTGTCTGGACTGTTTTCGTGATGCTGAACGTCTTCGGCGACGTGCTCGGGCCGGTCCTTGGCATCGACTACTGGCTGGCCAACCAGATCGTCCCGTTCCACCACTTGCCGAAGATCTTGACCGGAGCCGCGTTCGACGCCACGCCACTGATCGTGTTGACGGCCGCGACCGCGCTGATCGCCGCGGCCGGTCTGGTCAGCCTGAAACGACGTGACCTGCCCGTGTGATCAATCCTTGCGGCGCGCGGCGATCACGCAGCCCGCGATGATGGCCGCGATCATCGCGCTGAAGATGAGCACGAAAACGCCGGTGATGATCCCGAGCAGGCCCAGCGACCCGGCCACGGCCAGAATGATCGACTGAGGCACGGCCGACGGGCGCTTCACCGGCCCCGAGCGCAGCGTGCGCGCGAGTTGCGGATCGTCCTGCTCGAACCACTCCTCGATCAGACGGAGTTGTCTGCGCTCATAGGGTGTGAACATGCTGTGGCTCCCGGAGTCGTCATGTGACGCCCGGGTACCCCGAATCCAGCGGATTTCACGCACTGAGCGTGTCGAGCACCTGCTGACCGTACTTGGCCAACTTGTTCTCGCCGACTCCGTTGATCCGGCCGAGTTCTTCGAGCGTCTGTGGTGATGACGTCGCGATCTCGCGAAGTGTTGCGTCGTGGAAGATCACGTACGCCGGAACGCCCTGCTCCTTGGCGCTAGCCGCACGCCACGCCCGAAGCCGCTCGAACACCGGCTCGGCTTCGGCAGGCAGCTCGACCGCAGCCTTCTTCGACGAAGAATCAGGCTTGGACGTTGCCTTGGTGACCTTCTCGCGCCGCAGATTCACGGTGCGTTCCTTACGCAGCACGGCGGCGCTGGCGTCGGTCATCACCAGCGTCCCGTAATCGCCTTCGACAGCCAGCAGTCCTTGAGCAAGCAGTTGCCGGACGACTCCGCGCCAGCCGCTTTCGGAAAGTTCCTCGCCGATCCCGAACACCGTCAGGGTGTCGTGGTCATGCTGGATGACCTTCGCAGTCTTGCGCCCAAGCAGGATGTCGATCACTTGCCCGGCGCCGAACTTCTGGCGCCGCTCCCGCTGCAACCGGTAGATCGTCGACAGCAACTTCTGCGCCGCGATCGTGCCGTCCCACGACTCAGGCGGCGTCAGGCACGTGTCGCAGTTGCCGCACGCCGTTGACTCTTGTCCGAAGTACGCCAGAAGCTGCACCCGGCGGCATTCGACGGTCTCGCACAACGCGAGCATCGCGTCCAGGTGCTGACTTTGCCGACGGCGGTGCGCGTCGTCGCCCTCGGACTGGTCGATCATCTTGCGCTGCTGCACAACGTCTTGCAGGCCGTACGCCAGCCACGCGGTCGACGGCAGGCCATCACGCCCCGCGCGGCCCGTCTCCTGGTAATACCCCTCGACGGACTTGGGCAGATCCATGTGCGCGACAAACCGGACATCGGGCTTGTCGATGCCCATGCCGAACGCGATGGTCGCGACGACGATCAGACCGTCCTCACGCAGGAACCGCGACTGGTTCTCAGCACGCGTCCGTGAGTCAAGCCCTGCGTGATATGGAACCGCGGCGATGCCGTTGGCGACCAGGAACTCGGCCGTTTTCTCCACTGACGAGCGGGACAGGCAGTAGACGATCCCCGCGTCGCCGGAATGCTCGTTCCGCAGCAGGTCCAACAGTTGCTTCTTCGGCTCGGCCTTGGGCACGATCCGGTATTGGATGTTCGGCCGGTCGAAGCTCGCCACGAAATGCCGGGCTTCGTCCAGCTTGAGCCGGGACGCGATCTCCGCGTGAGTCGCCTGGGTCGCCGTCGCGGTCAGGGCGATGCGGGGGACCGACGGCCAGCGTTCGTGCAGCTCAGACAGGCCGAGGTAGTCAGGGCGGAAGTCGTGGCCCCATTGCGCCACGCAGTGGGCCTCGTCGATCGCGAACAGCGCGATCCGGCCGCGGTCGAGCAGGTCGAGGGTCGCGGGCACCCGCAGCCGCTCGGGCGCCAGGTAGAGCAGGTCCAGCTCGCCTGCCTGGTACATCGCCTCGGTCATCCTGCGTTCCTCGAAGTCCTGCGAGGAGTTCAGGAAGCCCGCGCGCACGCCGAGGGCGTTCAGCGCGTCCACTTGGTCCTGCATCAACGCGATCAACGGCGAGATGACGATCCCGACACCCGGCCGCACCAGCGCCGGGATCTGGTAGCAGAGAGATTTTCCGCCACCGGTCGGCATCAGGACGAGCGCGTCGCCGCCAGCGGCCACGTGCCCGACGATCGCCTCTTGCTCACCGCGGAAGGAGTCGTAGCCGAACACCCGGCGCAGGACCTCCAACGCCGGGCTCGCGGTCTCGAGCGAAGCCACCCGGCGATCCTAGTCGGCTGTTGCGCCGGGCTTGCGGGTGATGCGTAGAACTGCCGGTAGAGCGATGTCCAGTGGTTGAGGAGACGCACGTGAACGCATCGGAAGCCTGGCGGCATCTCGAGCCAAAGATCGAAGCGGTCGGCCAGCGGATCAAGCAACTCGAGTGGGACTCCAGTCGCCGCAACAACTTCGTGCCGTACACAGCGGACGGCAACACACCGTACGTCCTGCTCGAGGGCGAGCGTCTCCTCATGATGTCCGGCTACGGCTACATCGGGTTGAACGGCGATCCACGAGTCATCGCGGCCGCGAAGGCGGCGATCGACGAGTACGGAACAGGTACTCCGGGTGTGCGGGCGCTGGCCGGAACGATCCCGTTGCACGAGGAGTTGGAGGAGGAAGTCGCGCACTTCCTCGGCAGGGAGAGCGCGGTCGTATTCAGCTCAGGGTACGCGGGCAACGTCGGCACCATCGGCGCCCTGTGCGGTCCCGGTGACACGATCTTCCTCGACAAGCTGGACCATGCGTCCATTGTGGATGGTGCACAGTTGACCGGTGCCACGCTGACCCGGTTCCGGCACAACGACCCTGCGCACCTTGACCGCAGGCTGGAAGCGACCGAGCCGGGCGGCACGCGTCTGGTCATCGTGGACAGTGTGTACTCGATGGATGGCGATATCGCGCCATTGCCGGAATTGCGCGAAGTGTGCGACAAGCACAACGCGCTGCTGATGGTCGACGAAGCACACGCACTCGGCGTGATCGGCGCGACCGGACGTGGTATCGAGGAGCACTTCGAGTACAAGGTCAAGGCCGATATCAAGGTCGGCACGCTGTCCAAGGCCGTCCCGGCCAATGGTGGCTGGATTGTCGGCTCGAAGCCGTTCATGGACTACGTGAAGCGCTTCGCCCGGCCGTTCCTGTTCTCCGCGGCACTCGCCCCCGCCCAGGTCGGCGCGGCGCTGGAATCACTGCGGATCCTGGATCGCGAGCCCGAGCGTGTCACGTACGCGCAGCGCGAGTCGACGCGTTTCCGCAACATCGTCAAGCAGGCAGGCTTCAACACCGGTGACAGCGAGACGGCAGTCGTGCCTCTGATTGTCGGGTCGGACCAGAATGCCTGGGATTACGCCACTGCGCTGCGCAAAGGCGGCGTGATCGGCCTTCCGGTGATCAGCCCGGCCGTGCAGCCCGGGTTGGCGCGCCTGCGAATCGCAATCACTGCCGCGCACAGCCGTGCGGACGTCGACTACGCGATCGACACCTTCATCAGTGCGGCGCGGCAGATCGGACTGCTGTCATGATCGCGATCACCGGACTCGGTGTGGTCAGCCCGGCGGGCTCCACAGTGGACGATTTCTGGTCCACACTGCTCGCCGGGAGGTCGGTCGCGGCACCGTTCGATGTCGAAGACAAGGCGGACAACGACTTGCCGCGCTTCGGCTGTACGGTGCGTGGAGTCGACGAGCTCAACTTGGTCACGGCCAAGGAATCCCGCCGGATGGACCCGTTCGCCTATTACGGCGTTTCCGCGGGCCTGACCGCTTACGCTGACGCCGGTTCACCGACGCCGGACCCGGGGCGAACAGCCATTGTGGTCGGTAACGCGGTCGGTGGCAGGCGTACGACTGACAAGGATGCGCGTAACTACTATCTGTTCGGTCCGCAGCGGGTGAACCCGTTGCTGCCGTTGGTGAGTATGCCCAACGCGGCCGCGGCGACGTTGGCTATGAAGCTGGGCTGGCGCGGGCCAGCGATGACCATCGCCACGACCTGCGCGGCAGGCGTGGACGCCATTGGTCAGGCAGTGTTGATGCTGCGCGCGAACCGTGCGGACGTTGTTCTGGCTGGTGGCGCGGAATCGACGGTCAGCCCGTTGACTTTGGCCGCCTTCGGCAAGCTGAACGCTGTTTCCGGCAGGCATGACGCCCCGGACAAGGCTTCGCGACCGTTCGACAAGGACCGTGACGGCTTTGTGATGGGTGAAGGCGCCGGATTCGTTGTCCTGGAACGCCTTGAAGACGCTCAAGCCCGAGGTGCCCGTATCCATGGCATTGTCGCGGGCTACGGCTGCACGTCGGATGCGTACCACCTGTCGATGCCCTTGCCGGACGGCGCTTCGGCGATTGGCGCGATGACACAGGCGATCACGGACGCCGGTCTACAGCCTGCGGACATCGTGCACGTGAACGCCCACGGGACTTCGACGCCGTTGAACGATCGTGCCGAAGCCACTGCGCTGCAGAAGGTGTTCGGCCCTGGCGGGCCTCCGGTGACGTCGACCAAGGGCGTGATCGGGCATTTGATCGGCGCCGCTGGCGCGGTCGAGGCGGTCGCGACGGTGTTGACGCTGCGGAACGCCGTGGTCCCGCCGACCGCGAATCACGAGGAACTGGAGCCAGGCATGGAAATCGACGTGGTGCACGGCAGCCCACGGCCGATCACGCCGGGCCCGGCGCTGTCGAACTCGTTCGGTTTCGGCGGCCACAACGCCTGCCTGGTAGTAACTCCACCCTGACCCCTCGTGAGTGGTTAGTCGTGTTCTAACCCTGATAACCACTCACGAGGGGTGACCAGGCCGGATTCGTAGGCGAAGACCACAAGTTGAGCACGGTCGCGCGCGCCGAGTTTGGTCATCGCGCGGCTGACATGGGTTTTGGCGGTGGTAGGGCTGATCACCATCTGGGCGGCGATCTCATCGTTGGTCAGCCCTTTCGCCACCAACGCCATCACTTCCTTCTCCCGGTTGGTCAGCTCGTCCAACCCAACCACCGGACCGGGCTGCGGTGTCCGAGCCACGAACTCGCTGATCAGCCTGCGCGTAATGCCGGGCGACAACAGCGCGTCCCCACGTGCGGCGACCCGAACCGCGGTCACCAGATCCTCGGGTTCGGTGTCCTTCACCAGAAACCCGCATGCCCCGGCCCGTAACGCGTTGAAGACGTATTCATCAAAGCCGTAGTTGGTCAGGATCACCACGTGCACCCCGGCGAGCGAAGGATCAGAAGCGATCTGCCGGGTAGCCTCGATTCCGTCCATCACGGGCATCTGCACATCCAGCAGCACCACATCAGGCCGGTGCTCACGAGCCATCGAAACACCACTGGCGCCGTCAGGAGCGTCACCGATCACCGTGATGTCGTCCTCGGCGGCGAGCAGAGCCCGGAAACCCGCGCGAATCAACGCCTGGTCGTCAACGAGAAGCACAGTGATCATCAGAACGGCAACTCCGCGAGAACCCTGAACCCGCCGGATTTCCTTGGGGCAGCGGACAATGATCCGCCCAATGACGTGACACGTTCCCGCATGCCGATCAACCCGACCCCGGGAACGGGTGGCGTGTCACAAGTGCCGTCGTCATCGATCTGCACAGTCAATGACCGCTTCCCGAATCCCACGTGGACGGTCGCGGCATCGGCCTGAGCATGCCGGGTCACGTTGGTCAACGCCTCCTGGACGATCCGGTAAGCCGCACGGTTGATCTCGTCCGGCAAAGGCCGCTGCTGGCCCGTGACAGTCAGTCGCACAGGCAGTCCGGTGCTTCGAGCCCGGTCCACCAAGTCGTCGAGCCGATCAAGGCCGCTGGCGTCTGGTTCGCCGCGAAGAACACTCAACGTCTCCCTGAGCTCACGCACCGCATCGGTACTGGCCTCCTGAATCGCCAGCAACGCCTCGGGCACCTCCTCACCGCGCTTACGGGCGAGATGAACAGCCACACCAGCATGGACCTTGATCACCGAAATGCTGTGCGTCAACGAATCGTGTAATTCCCGCGCGATGCGCAGGCGCTCTTCGCCAGCACGGCGACGCAGCGTTTCCTCGTGATTACGCGCCTGATCCGCGGCGCGCTTCTCCCGTAGCCGCGCGGTTTCGCCAAGAACGATGGCCGCCACGAACCATCCGAGCAGCAGGATCCGGTCCTGGATCTCCTCGCGCGCCGGATGTCCCGGCAGGATGAAAACGTTGTAAACCACCATGGTCAGCAGGTATGTCACAGCAGTGCCAATACCGATCGCGCGATGCCCGAACCGCAGCGCGGAGAACAAGGCGCACAGCAACGGCACTTCGATGGGAATGTCCGGCCCGTCGATGAAGTACACGTTGACCGTGCAGATCGCGCACAGCAACACAACCGCTACCGGAAACCGGCGGCGCAGGGCGATCGACAGCGAACTCGTGAGCATCAGCGTGTAGCCGGTCACACTCAGCTGTGTCGGTGACGCCTCGACCAACGCGACCAACAACGCCGTGACCAAGACCGCCACGCCGATGTCCACGGCCCACTGTCGCTTCACCTGGGCAGATTATCGGGACCGGCAATACCGCGGCGGATGTATGAGCGGATGTGCGTACTCCCGGGGGAGTATGCGGCATTGTCTTCCTGCGTCGGACGCCACGACGGCTCGCCCAAGCCAGGATTTCGTGTTGTGAAGAAGAAACCGATGGTGTGGGTGTTACGCACGACCGCCGTGCTGTTCCTGCTTGCCGTCCTCGGCCAGGCAGTGCTGGCAGGTCAGTTCGTCACGGGGGACACCGGCTTCCTGGAGATGCACGCGGTCAACGGCACTGTCGTCGGGGCCGCGGCGATCGTCTGGGTCATCGCGTCGCTGGTCCTTCGCGTGCCACTTCGGATGGGGTTGGTCGGAGTCGCCGCGTTGCTCGCCACAGGTGCGCAGATCGGCCTAGGTCACGGGCGTGACCTAGGCCTGCACATCCCGCTGGGCGTGGCCCTGCTTGGCGCGGGCATCACGTTGACCTCACTGTCCTTCGCCTATCGGGAGTCGAAGTGACATCGCGGCGACGGTTCCTCGGCCTGCTCGCGGGCGCGGCGGTCATCGGGACGACCGGTTTCGTGGTCGCCGGTCAGGCAGGCAACAACGGTTTGCTACGCAGTAAAAGGCCGCTCCCGAAGCCGTTCACGACCCCGCTGCCGATCCCGCAGATCAAGCGACCGACCCGGGTGGACAGCGGGGTCGAGTACTACACCTTGACGCAGCGGGCGCGGGACACAGAGATCCTGCCTGGCGTCCGGACGCGAATCTGGGGGTATGACGGGACTTTCCCAGGCCCGACATTCCATTTGCGACAAGGGCGCCAGGCAGTCGTCGAAGTGCGCAACGAGCTTGACGTCCCGACCTCGCTGCACCTGCACGGTGGCGTGACACCACCGGAGTCGGACGGTTACCCGACGGATCTGGTGAATCCGTTGGGAAAGAAGGAATACATGTATCCGGTGCGGCAGCGCGCCGCCACATTGTGGTACCACGATCATCGAATGGACTACACGGCTCCGCAGGTGTGGCGCGGCCTGGCCGGGATGTGCTTGGTCGGTGATGCCGAGGAGGAGAATCTTGGGCTGCCCGCGGACAATTACGACGTGCCGTTGCTGTTGACCGATCGCGCGTTCGACGAAGATGGGTCCTTTTTGTACCCGTCGTTGCATCACGGTCCAGGGGTGGAAAAGGAGTACGCCAACGGCGTGCTTGGGGATGTGATCCTGGTCAATGGCGCGCCATGGCCGATGCTCGAAGTCGATGCGACCCGATACCGGTTCCGGATCGTGAACGGCTCCAACGCCCGCCGATACGAGCTGGCGCTGGAGCAAGGCGGGGACCTGGTCCAAGTCGGCAGCGACGCTGGATTGCTGGACATGCCAAGGAAACACCCGAGCCTGATCGTTACACCCGGCGAACGGTTCGACGTGCTCGTGGACTTCCAGGACTATCCAATCGGTACAGAGATCACCCTGACGAACCGCCTTGACGGCCCAGTCATGCGGTTCAAAGTGATCCGGCAAGGGCCGAAGAGTGCTCCCGTACCGACCAAACTCGTGGACATCGAGAAGCTCGAAAACCCGATTGTGACGAGGACGTTCGACTTCCGAACCACAAAGGAGCATCACGGTGCGCGGATGTGGACGATCAACGGCGAGTTGTTCGACGCGACGAAAAGCCTTGCCGACCCGAAGCTCGGGACCGTGGAGAAGTGGCGGATCTCCAGTGATTTCCACCATCCGGTGCACTTGCACCTCGCGCACTTCCAGGTGCTGTCCCGTGGCGCTGGCGGGCCGCAGGCGCGGGACGCGGGCTGGAAGGACACTGTGGACGTTCGGCCGTACGAGGTGGTCGAGGTGCTCGCCAGGTTCGACGGGTACCGGGGCCGGTACATGATGCATTGCCACAACCTCGAGCACGAGGACATGGCGATGATGGCGAACTTCTTCGTCGGTTGACAGTCCGGCGGCGAGTCTGCCAACCTGGAAACAGGCCGAGAGGCGCTGCAACGGACGGTTCGACTCCGTCCGCCACGCTCGGCCTGATCCACGAACTTGCAAGGGCGCCTCCTATTAACTAGGAGGTTTGTCCTGTGTTGCGATGCGTGAACGGTCTCGAATTCGCCGTCAAAGACCTGTCCCTTGCCGATTTCGGGCGCAAGGAGATCGAGCTCGCTGAGCACGAAATGCCTGGTCTGATGGCGATTCGGCGGGAGTACGCCGACCGCAAGCCGCTCAAGGGCGCGCGGGTCGCGGGCTCGCTGCACATGACGATCCAGACCGCTGTTCTGATTGAAACCCTTGTCGACCTCGGCGCCGAAGTTCGCTGGGTGTCGTGCAACATCTTCTCCACCCAGGACCACGCCGCTGCCGCGGTGGTCGTCGGCCGCGACGGCACGCCGGAAGCGCCCGCAGGTACCTCTGTGTTCGCCTGGAAGGGTGAAACTCTCGAGGAATATTGGTGGTGCACCGACCAGCTGTTCCAGTTCCCGAACGGTGAACTGCCGAACATGATCGTTGACGACGGCGGCGACGCCACGCTGCTGGTCCACAAGGGTGCGGAGTTCGAAGCGGCTGGCGCGGTTCCGCAGCCGACCGCCGAGGACAACGAGGAATACGCCCTCATCCTCAAGACGCTTGCTGACAGCTTCGCCAAGGACCCGAAGCGGTTCACCAAGGTCGCCGGCGAGGTCAAGGGTGTCACCGAGGAGACGACGAACGGCGTCAAGCGCCTGTACAAGCTGGCGCAGGACGGCGAGCTGCTGTTCCCCGCGATCAACGTGAACGACTCGGTCACGAAGTCCAAGTTCGACAACAAGTACGGCATCCGGCACTCGCTCGGCGACGGCATCAACCGGGCGACCGACGTGATGATCGGCGGCAAGCTCGCCGTCATCTGCGGCTACGGCGATGTCGGCAAGGGCGCCGCGGAAGCGCTGCGCGGCCAGGGTGCTCGCGTTGTCGTCACGGAGATCGACCCGATCTGCGCGCTGCAGGCCGCGATGGAAGGTCTCGAGGTCGTCGACCTGAACGACGTCGTGCACAAGGGCGACATCTTCATCACCACGACCGGCAACTTCGGCATCATCTCGGCAGAGCAGATGCAGAAGATGAAGCACAACGCGATCGTCGGCAACGTCGGCCACTTCGACAACGAGATCGACATGGCCGGACTCGCCAAGATTCCGGGTATCAAGAAGATCGAGATCAAGCCGCAGGTGCACGAGTGGAAGTTCCCGGATGGACACTCGATCATCGTGCTGTCCGAGGGTCGTCTGCTGAACCTCGGCAACGCGACCGGGCACCCGTCGTTCGTGATGTCGAACTCGTTCACCAACCAGGCGATCGCCCAGATCGAGCTGTTCACCAAGCAGGGCGAGTACGAGAAGGACGTCTACCGGCTGCCGAAGCACCTCGACGAGAAGGTCGCCCGGCTGCACCTCGACGCGTTGGGCGTCAAGCTGACCAAGCTGACGAAGGCACAGGCGGAGTACATCGGCGTTGACGTCGAAGGCCCGTTCAAGGCCGACCACTACCGCTACTGAAAACCACAGCTTCCTCGTAGGTGCTCGGTCTAAAACCGAGCTGCGGCTGGGTACCTGCGAGGGATCCAGTAAGAAACCCTCGTGAGTGGTTAAGCGTGTTCTAACACGTCTAACCACTCACGAGGTTTTTCAGCGGGAAGTCAGTTCCAGGATCGCCCGCACCACTCGATCGGGTGCTTCCAATGGAAGCATGTGCCCGGCTCGGGGGATTTCCTCGAAGTCCGCCTTGGGCAAGGTTTCCGCGACGACCCGGCCGAGCTCGGGTTTGATGACCGTGTCGGCTTCGCCATGCAGGAGCACAGCGGGCACGGAAACCGAGGCAAGCCCTGGCCGAAGGTCCATCCCGGACGTACACCCGAAGCAGGCGGCCCGGACCTTGCGTGAAGTCCCGGCGAACAGTGAACGGTGTGCCTCCAGGGCATCCCGTGAGATGTCCGACCCGACCGTGCTGCTGATCATCTTGCGACCCAAGGCCCCGCGCCGGATGGCGAACGAGAACATCGGGTTGCCCATCAGCCGGACTTCACCCTTTGGGGTGTTTTGTTCATGGGCCGCGGTGGCCAGCAGAACCAGGCCAGCGATCCGGGAGGAATCGGTAATCGCGTGACACAAGGCTGCGAACCCGCCACCTGAGTGTCCAACCACGACAGCGTCCGAAGCGTTCACGGCCGCGAGGACGTCACCGAGGTCCATGGCGAACCGGGCGATCCCGATCGGTGAGATGCCCTCAGTGGACTCACCGTGCCCGCGCTGGTCGTATGTCACGACCCGAAGCCCGGCATCAACAAGCTGAGGGACAACGGAATCCCAGACGCCGCGGCCAGCAGCCCAGCCGTGAGACAGCACAACAAGAGACCCGTCAGCAGGACCGTGAACCGAAATGGCGATCGAGGCGCCATCACTGGTCTTCGCCTTCATCGCGGGACTCCGTTCGCTGTGTGCCTGCCGCCAAGCAGCGTCCGCAGGTTCGTGAACGCCAGCTGAGCCGCCTGCGAGTGCTTGCCGCCCACATCGGCCACTTTGGACAGAACCTTCGCGATCCCTTGTGGCGTTGCCTTGAAGTGGATCGACAGCCGGGTGGCCAGTCCGCCGTTCACCGGTGCGACGGTGAACGTGACCGTGCCGCGGAACACACCCTCGAAGTATTCCGCGTCCAACCGCCTGCCCGGATCCACATACGTTGTGCGGGAAGTGAAGCGCAGCTTCGGGCCGCCCTTGTCGTGCCCCTTCGGGTGCACTGTCCACTTCACCTCGGTGCCGACCTGGTCGGCAGGGCCGGTCGCGGCGAAGGTGTTGAAGGGCACCCAGAATCCCGCTGCCCCGCCAAGTTCCGCCACCAGTGCCTGCCAGACGAGGTCGGGCGATGTGTCGATGAACGCCTCGTCGATGATGTCGTAGCCGCTCACGGTTACGCCTCCTAGAACTACATTGGCTGGAGCGAGGACAGGAGCTTTCCAATAGCTCCTGCCCCCGCCCTTTGTCCCACGGCGAGTAGGACCAGACAGATCAGGAGAAGAACCCCTGACCGGGTGTGAGCACGCCATCCGGGTCGTAGCGGCGCTTTGACGCCACAAGGAACGGCCAGGCCGTCCCGAAGTGACGCTGCCACTGCGGCGGTGTCATGCCAGGTATCGCGCCGATGATGTAACGCTTGCCGCCCAACGACACCAACTTCTCGTAGAACTTGCGGTTCTGTGCGAGATACGCCTGGATGTTCGGGTCGCCTGGCGGCGGCATCCTCAGCAGGTCACAGAGATACGCGATCGGCTCGTTCGGCTTGGCGAACAACGGCCGCGTCACCTTCGCGGTCTGGAACGGCGACAGGATCGTGAAACCGGCACCGAGCTGTTCGACCTGAAGTTCGTTCAGTACATAAGGGACGAACGTCTGAATCTTCGACGCCGGGACGAGCAGGTGCAGCCACGGGTGCGGGCCGTCCCAGAAACCGCCGTCCTTCCACGCCTGCTCGCCCGGGTCGACCCGGAACGTCCAGTCACGGAACAAGTGGTCGTGCACCTGCAACGCTGACCGTTCGTCACTGAGACCAGCGAGCAAAGCGGCCTCATCGGGAACCGTCGGCGCGGAGTAGTAGTACCCGGCCTCGATCTGGTACCACCAACCGGAGTTGTCCGGCTTACGCGAGAAACCGCCGCCCTGGTGGGTGAACCGGCCGTCACGCATCAGGAATTCCTGATCCCGCTGCCACTTGGCCAGATCCGTGTAGGACAAGGTGAACATCCGTACCCGCTGCGGCGCCTTCATCAACCGCACCTTGGCCTTGGTGATGACGGCGACCTGACCGGCACCGTTGATCACGGCGTTGAACAGGTCCGGCCGCACGGAAGGCGAGGCCGTCAGCACCTGACCGGCACCGGTGACGACCTCGACCTCCTCGATCATGTCCGAGAACAGGCCGTACTTCGGGACCGTGCCACCGAATCCGCCGACGGAAGCGACTCCGCCGACCGAGAGCCGCAAGTAATCCGTTTGGGAGGGGACGATCAAGCCACGGTCCAAAGTGGCCGCGGACAGCTGGTGCAGCGACACACCGGCGCCGACGATCGCGTGGGTCGCGGTAATACTGTGGATCGTCGAGAATCCCTTGGCGTCGATCGAGATCCCGCCTGCAACCGAGGCGTTGCCCCAGAAAGAGTGCGATTCCTGGTCGTCAGCGGTGCCGCTCTGGCCGTTCACCGAGACTTTCAGGCAGTTCGCCCGAGCGTAGTTCACGATCTTCACGACATCCTGCACCGAACCGGGCCGCAGCACGGCCTTCGGCGTCGCGGTGATGAAACCGCCCCAGTCCTTCGAGAACTCACCAAGCACGGCTGGTGATGTCTCCAGCGTGCCGTCCAACGTCGGCACCGGGATCACGCCTTCGGCCGAAGCCGAAGCCGTTGCCCAGGTGCCGGTCACCGCGTTCCAGCCGACCACAACCGCACCGGCACCGATCCCTCTCAGGATGTTGCGCCGGGAGTGTGCGCTGCTGCCCATCGAACCCCTCCAGTTAAGCTAGCTATGCCTTGATCTCGGTGTGGGTCTCGGCACCGGCGAGGGTCGCGACCTGGTAGGCGTCCAGGTCGAACTTCTTGGTGCCTCGGGTGAACTTGCGTGTGTTGGCCGGCCAGATGGACGGGTTACGGCCGGTCGAGTCGGTGTACCAGCTGGTGCAGGTCTTGGCGTCCCACACCGAACCGTCCAACAAGGACTCGATCTCCTTGTTGTACGCCTCAACCGCCGACGGGTTGACCTCGACGCTGGACAGGCCACGCTTGTTGAGCGTCTTGACCGCGTCGACAACGTAGGCGATCTGAGCCTCGATCATCACCGTCTGCGAGGAGTGGCCGAGTGAGGTGTTCGGTCCAAGCATCAGGAAAAGGTTGGGGAACCCGGCCACGGTCGTACCCCGGTAGGCCTTCATCCCGCCGGCCTCCCAGGCGTCTGCGAGCTTAACGCCGCCACGGCCGGAGAGCTTCTCGGCGATTGGACGCTTGGTCGCGAGAAAGCCGGTGCCGAGGATGATCGCGTCGACCGTGCGCTCACGGCCGTCCGAACCGACGATGCCGTTCTCGGTGACCTTGTCGATCGACCCGTTGATGATCTCGACGTTGTCCTGCTGGATCGCCGGGTACCACTTGTTGGAGAACAGCAACCGCTTGCACGCCACCGCGAAGTTCGGCGTCAGCTTGGCGCGCAGCTCCGGGGCCGGCACGCTCTTGGCCAGGTGCCGCGCGGCCATGCCCTGGATCGTCTTCTCAGCCAACGGCGGCCGCTTGAACAGGAAAGCCAGGATCTCGCGGCCGTTCTTGTTCCAGCCACGGCGGAACGCGCGGTAACCGGGAACACGCTTGAGCGCCCAGCCGTGCACGCCCTTGATCGGGTTGTCCGCCTTGGGGCCGACCCATGGCGCGCTGCGCTGGTACAGGTCGAGGTGCCCGACAGTCGGCTGGATCGCTGGCACGAACTGGATCGCCGACGCGCCGGTGCCGATGACCGCGACGTTGCGGCCAGCGAGCTCGTACGAGTGGTCCCACTGGGACGAGTGCATGATCTTGCCCTGGAAGTCTTCGATACCAGGGATGTCCGGGATGACCGCGTCGGAAAGGTAACCGGTGCCCGCGACCAGGACCTGCGCGGTGTACTCACCCTGCGAGGTCTTGATGTTCCAGCGGCGCAGGTTCTCGTCCCACTTGGCGTCAAGCACTTCGTGGTTGAACTTGACGTACGGCCGCACGCCGTAGCGGTCGGCGACGTCCTTCAGGTAGTCGAACAGTTCCTGGCGTGAGCCGTAAGTGCTGTTCCAGTCGGACTTCTGGGCGAAGGAGTACGAGTACAACACCGAGGCCACGTCGCAAGCGCAACCGGGGTACGTGTTGTCACGCCACGTGCCGCCGACCTCATCGGCGCGCTCGAGCAGGACGAAGTCCTTGATCTTGTTCTCCAGCAGGCGGATCGCCACGCCAAGGCCGGAGAACCCGGTGCCGATGATGGCGACCTGCACGTGTGGCGTCGGCCGACCGCCCTTGCCTGTGCTGACGCTCTGATTGATGGTGCTCGTCACGGTTCTGCCTCCTCAGGCATCTGGCGCGCGAGGGCTTCCTTCACAAACTTTTGGGTGCCAGCACACCCGGCGGGCGCAAGAGCGGCGCAAGACACACCTGGATTGCGGGTTCGTTGCGCGCCACGGGGTTTAGTTCGGAGCCAGAACGGCAGCCCTGACGCCGCGCACACGTGGCAGGCAGGGTGATCGAGAGGAGCGAAAGCTATGGAACTGCCCACCGTGGAAGAGCTGGCCGGCCAGCTGGCAGCCGTCTCTGGCGCTGCCGAATTGGGTGCGGACGACGCGATTCAGCGCAACTCGGACATCGACTCGCTCGACCTGATGGAGTGGCTGTACGGCTTCCAGAACAAGTACCCGCACGTCGGCGCGGACGAGTCGCTGTTCAGCGACATCGACGACACGACCACCATGCGCGACGTGCACGCGAAGCTCGTCGCCCTGGCACAGCAAGCAGCGTAAGCCATCGTGGACGGCTTCGATATCGCCGGATGGGGCATCGCTGTTCCGCAGCAGCGGGTCACCACGACCGAGCTCGCGGCCCGTTTCGACGTCGACGAGGACTGGATCATCAGCCGGTGCGGTATCCAGGAGCGCCGGAAGATCGAACCCGGCCAGACGACCGCTTCACTGGCGATCGACGCGGGCCGTGCGGCGCTCGAGCGGGCGGGGCTGACCGGCAAGGACATCGCCCACCTCATCGTGGCGAGTGCGACGCCGGAACAGCTCTCCCCAGCCACTTCCGCGTTCGTGCAGCACGGTCTCGGGGTCGCCGGGTCCGCGCATGACGTGAACGCGGAGTGCTCTGGCTTCATCTACGGCCTCATCTTCGGCGCGGCCATGATGAAGATGGACCCTCGGCCGATCCTGCTGATCGGCTCGGACACCCACTCGACGCAGATCAACCCGGTCGACCGCGATCTGTCCATTTTGGTCGGTGACGGGGCCGGTGCGATCGTGCTCACCCCGACCGAGCAGGACTGGATGCTGGCGTGGAACCTCGGCGCGGACGGGTCGCGCCAGGACAGTCTGCGCGTGCAGGCAGGCGGCAGCCGGATGCCGACGTCGGCGACCACGTTCGCTGACGGCCTGCACTACTCCGAGATCAAGGGAAACGAGATCTACCTCAACGCCGTGCGTTTCACGGTCCGTTCGGTGCGTGCCACGCTCGAACAGGCCGGGCTGACGGTCGACGACGTCGATCACTTCGTTCCCCATCAGGCGAACATCAGGATCATCAACTCGATCCTCGACCACACCGGGCTCAAGCCGTGCAAGCTGGTCACCAACCTGTGGAAGTACGGCAACACCGCGTCGGCGTCGATGCCCATCGCCATGTTCGACGCGTTGGAGGAAGGCCGTTTCAAGAAAGGTGACCTGGTTCTGCTTGCCGGCTTCGGCGCGGGCATGACGTGGGGGTCGGCACTTCTGAAGTGGGGCGGTGTTTCGGCATGAGCAGCCGGAAATCTTTTGTGGATGTGGCCCGCCCGGACTCGCCGGTCGCTCTGGTGACCGGTGCGTCCGGCGGGCTCGGCCAAGCGTTGGCCATCGAACTCGACGCGCTGGGGTGCCGGGTCGCCGTGCACTACAACTCGTCGAAGGACAGGGCGCAGGCCGTCGCGGACAAGCTGGAGAACGACTCTTGCGTGGTGACGGGCGACGTCGCCTCGTGGGAGGAGGTCAACCAGATGTACAAGGAGATCTCCGACCAGCTCGGGCCGATCGACATCCTGGTGAACAACGGCGGGATCCGCAAGGACGCGCTGATGGCCATGCAGTCGCCGGACGACTGGCGCCAGGTGATCGAGACCAACCTGATCGGGACGTTCCACACCTCCCGAGTCGCGGTTGGACACATGCTGCGCAAGCGGTGGGGCCGGATCGTCAACGTGGTCTCGCCGTCCGGCCTGATCGCGTCGGCGGGGCAGACGGCGTACTCCGCGTCCAAGGCCGGTGTCATCGGTTTCACCCGCACGCTGGCCGCGGAATGCGGTCGCCGAGGCGTCACGGTGAACGCGCTGTCCCCGGGTTTCATGGTCACCACGATGACCAAGGACCTGTCGGACAACGTGATGGACTCGATCCGGTCGAAATCACCGATTCCGCGATTCGGTACTCCGGAAGAGGTCGCCCGCAGTATGGCCCTGTTCCTGGAGTGTGACTTCACGACCGGACAGGTCATCAGCGTCGACGGCGGTGTCTCAATCACCTGATGCCCCTCGTGAGTGGTTATCCGGGTTCTAACCCTGATAACCACTCACGAGACCCTAGGAGGGATTTTCCATGTATGAGCTTCGGGTATCGAACCCCAGAGCAGTGCCCGCCCGTGTACGGGTCGTGCGGCCGATCCTCCAGCTGTCACCGGTTTCGTGTTCATGGTCGGTCACGTCCCGCAGATGCTCGTCCCGGAACCGGACGCTGTACCGATAACCGCGCTTTCCGCGGAGAACAGCCCCCTCGTGAGGTAGTTGTGTGACCGAACCACTCACGAGGGGGCCGTTGGTTACGCTGACCGCGGATGCAGGTCGAGGCTGGCGAGGGTCCAGTTCGCCTCAGTACGCAGGGTTTCCGCTCGCCTTCGGTCTCCTGCGCGTCCTCTTTCCTCCATCGCTCGCGCCAGCGCCAGTTGTGCAAGGGCCGTCCACGGCCGGGCTTGGCGTTCGCCGAACCCGGTGAGCGCCGTGGTGAGATGCTGCTCCGCGTCGTCCCAGTCACCAACGATAACCGCCAACCGGCCAAGATGGAATGACGCCGATCCAGCGAAAGTTCGATAGCCGACGCCGCAGTTGAGCCCCGCGTGCGGTTCGAGCAGTTTACGCAGTGCTTCCGCCGTCGCCGGATCGCCCAACTCGTAGCCGCCAAGTGCAAGCAGGCCAACGATGTGCGGCCATTCGTCACCCGACGGCAATGCCTCGACTCCGGTAGCGAGTGCGCGCACTGTCAAGTGAGGAAGGCCACGATCCCCGCCGATCAGGGCAATCAATGAATGTTCGGCGGCTTCCCTGCTACTGGAAATCCACTGGTCATTGGTGCTGCGGCGCAACCAACTGACGACGAGCATCTGCCGTGCTGCCAAAGTCCCTGGCACGGGATGGATCCGGTGGTCGGCGTCGTCCGGAACCCGGTGCAGCCGTTGGGTCATCGCCGTGGCCTGCGTGAACTGTCCCTGTGTCACGGCGATCGCCACCGAGCGATCCAGTAATAACGACTGCCCGAGCTGGTTTCCAGCATCATCGATTGCCTCAACAAGATCCGTCAGCGCAGCGGTGCCGTCGCCGGACAGTTCGGCAGCCATGGCACGGTGGTGAGCTGCGATGACCGCTTCATATGTGTCCTCAACAGCTTTCGCGACATCCAGCATCTCGCTGGCCAGTTGCATTCTGCGTCGCACGTGTGCAGGTCCTTCGAGCAATTGCAGCTCACGGGACATCGCAGTCAAAGCGGGCCGGGCAGCGATGGTGATCGGACGCTCGAGCCTGGCCAAACGAGCAAGCAGCCGCCCGACGGTGACGTCGTCGATCGCGCTGACGGCACGCGGAGGCTTTGTTCCCACGAGCATTTCGATCAACGCGGTAGCTTCGCTGCGCATTCTTGGCCGGTCTTGAACGACGTCCGCGAGGCCAAGCGCGGCCTGCGCGGCCATATTCAGCCGACCGTTGTGCAACGCCTGGATGGCGCCGTCCAACAGGGTCTGCTCGCATTCCTCGTGTCCGGCCGCGAGTTGTGCGAGCCCGAGGTTCGTCAGTGCCTCGGCGCGCAGCTCGTGGTCCGCAGACGGGACGTGCCGCAATGCCTGGCGGTGCAAGTGAACGGCCTCGTCCTGGCTGGCCCACGCGGCCGCACGCCACCCCCACCGTACGGCACGCTGGTCCCCGTGTGGGACCGCTCCCGCAGCCCGGTGGTGCGCCATTGTGCGGCTGTAGCGGCGGAGTTCACCCGCTCGGCGGTGTTCGATCGCATCCGCGATTCGGGTGTGCAGCCAACGACGTCGTGCGGCACTGGTTTGCTCGTAAACCGCGCGGCGGACGATGTCGTGCACGAACCGGTACTCGTGCGTTGCCGGGATTTCCTCCACCAGGCCGTCGTTCGCCGCGGTGTCCAGAGCTTCGAAGGCGTCGACCTCACGCAGTTCCGCGGCCTCGGCGATCAGGTCGAGCTCGAAACTCGGCCCGGCCGCGGCCGCGGTACGCAGCAATTGCCTTGTGTCGTGGTCGGTCGCGGCCAGCCGGGCGCTCGCGTACTCGATCGCACCGGACGGCATTGTCGGCTTGGTGCTGTCCGGGTCGCTGTGCCAGCGCAGGAGTTCCAGTAAGAGGAACGTGTTCCCGGCTGTGTCGTCGACCAGGTGCGACGGCGGCGGGATGTCCCTGGCGTCCGGCGTGATCCGCCGGATCAACGCGGCCACGTCGGACTCGTCAAGCTCCGGAAGGGGGATCCGGCGCAGCCAGTCGTCCCGGTCGAGATCGTGGATTGCTGACGCATAGTGATCTGCGGCGGTTGGACGGCGTCCAGGTGCGGCCGCGGTCGCGGCGATGAGTAACGACGTTCCGATGCGGTACCGGGAAATCCTGCGCAGCAGGGCGAACGTGTCGTCATCGGCCAGGTCCAGGTCGTCGAGGACGACGAACACCGGTTCCTCGGCCGAGGTCTTGAGGAACAGGTCCGTCAAGGCCGTCAACAGATCGGTGCGTGTGGACGATGCCGGATCGGTCAAGGTGCGGACGGTGCTACGACTCAGCGGTGGCAGCGAGTCTTCCGGTGTGGCGGCGATGAACCCGTTTGCCGCTTCAACGAAAGCGTGACAGGGCACAGTGGACTTCTCGGCACACCGGCCGTACATGACGATCCCGCCCGCGACACTGATTCTTTTCGCGAGTTCGGTGACCAGCCTGGTCTTGCCGATTCCAGGTTCGCCCGTGACCAGAGCCATATGGCACGCGCCGTCTTCGACCTGCGCCCACGTGGCCGACAGGCGCGCGAGCTCTTGTCGTCGGCCCACGAAAGGAGCCGAGCTCGGTGCCTGCGGCTTACGTGTTCGCGTTGACGTGACTACCGGGCTGCCGAGCAATTCCGCATACGCCACTTGGGTTTCCGGCGCCGGGTCGATGCCGAGTTCTTCAGCCAGCATCCTGCGCAGCTCGTGGTAGGACTTCAGCGCCTCGGCCCGATTCCCCGCGGCAACGTGTGCGGTCATCCGGCACCTGTGCGCGCTTTCCCGTAGCGGCGCACGCCTGACGGCCTCATCCGCGAACCTGAGCGCGTTGCGGTCGTCGTGTCGTGCCGAAGCTGCAAGGCTTGCGGTTTCCAAGGCGGACACAAGAAGTTCTACGGTCCGCTCGCGTACACCCGTGACCCATTCACCTTCGTGGTCAGGTAAGAAAGGTCGCTCAAGTGTGGTCACCGCAGCGGCGGCGAGCCGTTCGGCATCGTCGTATTCGCCTCTGCCAAAGGCTTCGGAGGCCTGCGTTGCTTCGGTCTCGGCCTCCTCAAGGTCCACTCTGGCCTCGGCAGGCAGTTTGAGCAGGTAACGGCCGCCTTGCGCGATGATCGGCGGGCTTGCCTCGATGTCGCCGCCCACAACGAATCCCCGCACGCGACTGACCACACTGCGCAGCGCGGACGCCCACGTGTCGGGCAATCCCTCTGGCCACACCGTGTCCGCCAGTTGATCCCTGCTCGTCCCGCCTGAGCGCTCCAGCGTCAGCCGCGCGAACGCGACCTGCGCCTGTGCGCTCGACAAATGCCTAGGCGGGGCGTCATCACGTTCGATGGTGATGAGACCCGTCAGCCTGATGAGCATTCCGACCACCCCAGTCGGCTCGGACAATCTCCGCAGAAAGGATTGCCTGGCGTTCGCGCGGCCGTCTACCCCTACACCATGAGCTTTTCACGGGCGGCCACGTGAGGTAGTCACCCTGCGTTTGTGTTGCGCCCCGCTTGCGGCGAGCCACGTACAACTTGGCCGTGAGCAGAGGGGAGCCGAGATGACGGCCAGCGTGGTGATCACCGGTATGGGCGTGGTCACGCCGGCGGGATGCCGGCTCGACGAATTCTGGGCGGTACTGCGGGCGGGCCGTTCGACGGCCGCCGAACTGACCGGTCTTGACGTAGCGCAGCACAAGGTACGGATCGGGTGCCGGGTCAGCGGGTTCGAGCAGCTCGACGTGCTGAACCCGAAAGAAGCACGGCGTCTTGATCCCTTCGCGCGTTACGGCGTCGCGGCCGCACTGGAGGCATACGCCGACGCGGGCTCCCCGAAACCGGACACTGACCGGGCGGCCATCGTGATCGGAAACGCCGTCGGTGGCCGGAGAACCAGCGACGACGAGACCCGAAACTACTACACCGGCGGTCCGGCCAAGGTGAACCCCTTGATGCCGTTGATAAACATGCCGAACGCCGCGGCGGCCGCGCTCACCATGAAGCTCGGCTGGCACGGACCCGCGTTGACCATCGCGTCCACATGCGCCAGCGGCGCCGACTCGATCGGCTACGCCCGAATGCTTCTGCAGACCGGCCAGGCCGATGTGGTTCTCGCCGGTGGCTGCGAGTCGATCATGACCGAGGTGACGCTGGCCGCCTTCGGAAACCTCAATGCCGTCACGACGAGCCGTAACGACACTCCGCAGATCGCGTCAAGGCCGTTCGACAAGGACCGCGACGGGTTCGTGATGGGCGAGGGCGCTGGTTTCGTCGTGCTGGAACGTGCTGAGGACGCACGGGCCAGGGGAGCGCGGATGTACGCGGAAATCGCAGGTTACGCGGCCACCAGCGACGCGTTCCACCTGTCGATGCCCGCATCGGACGGTGCCGGAGCGGTCGCCGCGATGACCAGGGCGATCAATAACGCGGGCCTGGAGACACGGGACATCGTGCACGTCAACGCGCACGGAACGTCCACACCGCACAACGACCGCGCCGAAGCGGTCGCACTGCACAAGGTTTTCGGGCCGGAGGGTCCGCCGGTGACCTCGTCGAAGGGCGTCATCGGGCATCTGATCGGAGCCGCTGGCTCGGTCGAACTGATCGCCACGGTGATGGCCATGCGCGAGGCCGTGGTTCCGCCAACCGCAAACCATGAGCACCTCGAACCGGGAATGCAGATCGACGTCGTGCACGGCAAGCCACGCAAGGTAGCAGCCGGGCCCGCGCTGTCGAACTCGTTCGGTTTCGGGGGCCACAACGCCTGTCTGGTGGTGACGCCGGTATGACACCGACCCTGTCCACGAAAACCGTCCGCAAGGTCACGGCTGAGGAGATCGCGACCTATCGCGATGTGGTCCGAAGTGGACTGTCGCAGAGCGACGGCAACGCTTCCCCGTTGCACGCGTTCGTGCTGGCCTCGCCGGTGATCGACGAGTCGGTCGGACTGATCGGCGCGGCCACCGCGGACGGCTCACCGCTCGGCCGGGTGCACCTGTCGCAGGAGATCCACGTCCAGCGGGCGATCAGGGCGGACGAGCCGGTCACGGTCGCGTTGGACGTCGTCGGCACCCGTAAGAGCCTCAAAGGCGTCCAGGTGGCGATGAAGGTCGCGCTGCTGGGCGAGGACGGTTCGCAATTCGCCGAGCTGATCACCGGCGCGATGCTCGTCGGCGCGGTCACCCCGGACACCTTCGGCCAGCTCCCACCGCACCCCGGCAAGGGCAGCACGGCCGAGCCGACCATTGTGGCGCAATCGATCGCGCGCGACACCGTGACCAAGTACGCCCATGCCTCTGGTGATTTGAACCCGATTCACTTGGACGACAACGCTGCAAGGGACGCGGGCTTCGGAAACGGCGTGATCGCACACGGAATGAGCGTGCTGGCGGTCGTGACCGAGGAGGTCATCGACCGGTACGCGGGCGGCGACGCGAGCCGTATCAAGAGCGTCGGAGCCAGGTTCTCGTCCGCGGTCCTGCCGGACACGCCACTGGAAATCGTGCTGCAGGAGGACACCGAAGACTTGCTTGCAGAGTCGAGCATCGGGACAGCCTTCGTGCGGTTCTCGTGCAAGACGCAGACCGGTCCCGCTCTCAAGAGCGGCTGGGTCGAGCTGGGGGAATGATGGCGCACACGTTCAGGGAGAGGTTCCTTTCGCAAGTCAGCCGCAGGCCGGGCGCGCCCGCGTTGGTCTGGCACGGCGAGGTCACCACGTACGGCGACCTCTACGAACTCGCTGACAAGGCAAGGGCCCGGCTCGAATGGTCCAACCTGGAGCCGGGTGAGCCGATCGGCCTGCTGGCCAAGAAGTCCCCGCAGGCGGTCGCGCTCGTGCTCGGCGCCATCCTGAGTGGCCGCCGGTTCCTGCTTCCGTCGCCCGCGCTGGCCAACTCGGCGCTGACGAGCCTGTTCGCCCAGGCAGGCTGCAAGGCCGTGTTCGCGCCAGAGGGCGAGCCGGAGTTCACACCGGATCCCTCTGCATCCGTGGCCGCGCTTGAAGTGTCCGATCTGGACGGCGTGCAGTTCATGCTCACGACATCGGGGTCGACCGGCCTGCCGAAGATCGTGCCGCTGCCACAGCAAGGGATTGACCGGTTCATCGAGTGGGCGGGCGCGGAGTTCGACATCCGGCCGGGCCGGACCGTGCTGAACTACGCGCCGCTGAACTTCGACCTGTGCCTGCTGGACGTCTGGACGACGCTCGCCCTGGGCGGCCAGGTCGTGCTCGTCGACCCGGACTACGCCGCCAACGGCAGGCATCTGCTGGACATGCTGGTCCGGCACGAGGTCAACATCATCCAGGCTGTGCCGATGTTCTTCGGCTTGCTGCTGGACATCGTGCAGCCCGCGGTGGACCGGCTGGAGTCGGTCGACCGGGTGATGTTCACCGGTGACGCGATCCCGGACCGTACGCTCGCCGAGCTGCCCAGGCTGTTCCCGAAGGCCTCGCTGCACAACATCTACGGCTGCACCGAGACCAACGACAGCTTCATCCACCACCTCGGCACGGATGCCACGCCGCCGGTCTCGATCGGAACACCGTTGCCTGGCGTGCAAACGCTCCTCCTGACCGACGCTGGCACTGTCCTAGATGGACCCGGAACCGGCGAACTCTACGTCTCGACACCGTTCCAGGCCGCCGGATATCTCGACCGAACTCGGCACACGGACAAGTTCGTGCCGCATCCGACAGGCGCCGACGACCGGCCGTGGTTCCGCTCCGGCGACCTTGTGCGGCGCGCGGAAGACGGCCGTGTCTACCTGATCGGGCGCAGTGACTTCCAGGTCAAGGTCCGTGGTGTCGCGATCAATACGGCCGAGGTCGAGCACGTCCTGCTTGAGCACCCGGCAGTGCTGGAGGCGGCGGTCGTCGCCGTGCCGGACCCGATCGCGGGCCGAAAGCTGGTCTGCGCGGTGCAACGAGCCGCGGACAGCACGCTGAACAGTCTCACGCTGCGCCAGCACTGCGCACGACGTCTTCCCCAGGCAGCCATTCCCTCGGTGATGCGCATCGTGGACAAGCCGCTGCCGAAGACATCGACCGGCAAGGTCGACCGGAACGCTTTCGGAACAAGCAAATAAGGGAAGGACGCCATGAGCAACGTAGACGCCATCAAGAAGTTCGTCATCGACGAGTTCCTGCCCGACGTGGCACCCGAGGACCTCGCCGTCGACTACGACCTGCTGGCCGACGGCGTGATCGACAGCCTCGGCCTGCTCAAGCTGATCGCGTGGGTGGAAGACCACTTCGCGCTGTCGGTGCACGACACCGACCTCGACCCGAACAACTTCCGCAGCGTGCAAGCGATCGACGAGTTCATCGAGGCCGCGCGCAGCCAGGTGGCAGGGAGCTGAGCCGTCGTGCATCCCGCGATCATTTCCTTGCTGGATCACCGCTCGGGTATCGAGCGGGAGACCTGGCGGTCGTTATGGGACCAGCTGGGTGGCGGTGACCTCGACCGAGGTGAAGCCGTTGCCCTGCTGGCCTCGCTGGCCACCCGGCTGCCCGACCACGACTCGCTGCGCAACCTGCTGGCGTCGTTGAACGAACGGCGTGAACCGGTGACCACCAGCTGGCCGGGCACCGTGAACATCGTCGGAACCGGTGGCGGGCCAAGGACATTCAACGTTTCGACGGCTTCGGCATTCGTGGCCGCGGCATTGGGTGTCAAGGTCGTCAAGACCGGTTCACGTGCCTACACGAGCAGTGTCGGCTCGATCGATTTGCTTGAGCGCCTCGGGGTCGGCCTGACACGGTCGTACCGGCACACCGAGGACACTTTGGACAAGTACGGGATCGCGTTCGCGGGACCGTTCGTCTATCCGTCCGAATTGCTCCGGATGGCCAGGGTGATCATGCCGTTGGGGCTCAAGCCGTTCGGCCGGTTCGTCAACGCGCTCGGCCCGTTCCTGGCAGCTCTTCCGGTCACGGCACAGGTTACGGGTGTGTCCGTGCACGCGCCTCAGCCGGAGTTGCGCAGGCTGGCCGCGGGCATCAAGGACCGCAAGGTCTGGCTGTGCATGAACGACTCCGGCGCGGACGAGCTGCTTGGGTTTGCTGACAACGTGATCTACACCAACGACGACACCAGCATGATCCGGCTCTGGGCCGGTCGGTTCACCTCCGACAAGGGCACTTTCGAGGACCTGGCACCGGCGCGTGATCTCGACGGCGTCGCCGACCACTTCCTTGAGGTGATCTCCGGTGAGGCCGGACCGGTCGTGACCGAGACGATCAGCCTCAACGCGGCGGCGCTTGCGGTCGCGACCGGCCAGATCGAGGACTGGGCGGACGCGTTCGACGCCGCGCAGCAAGCAGTCACCAGCGGTGCCGCACGCTCCCTTGTGGACAAAATGCGATCGCCGCAAGAGCGCAAGCTCACCCTCGTACGCAAGGCGGTATCCAATGGCTGAGTTCTTCGACCAGATCGCCGACGGCGAGCCGGGATTGGCGTTGTTCCTCAACGCGGGCGACCCGTCGCTGGACATATTGGCAGATCTCGTGTTCATGCTCGACGACGCCGGAGTGGACTGTCTTGAGCTGGCCGTGCCGTTCCCCGGCTCGGTCACCGACGGCCCGGTCATCCGGCGTTCGCACGAGCGGGCACTGGCGCTCGGCGTCGGCCTGGACGAAGTTCTCACCTTCATCTCGAACGTCCGGCCGAAGCTGCACCGGCTGCGGATCGCGTTGCTCGCCGACTGGAGCTACTCGATCAAAAGCAGGCCGATGGCCGAGGTCGTCGGCGACATCGCCGAAGCAGGCGCGGACGGCCTGCTGCTGCACGCCGTCCCACCGCGGGTGCGACCGGGTTACTACCAGGCAACCAAAGACGCGGGCCTGCCGGTCGTCACCACGTGCTACCACAAGGTCTCCACCCAGCAGGTGATGGCCGAGGCAGCCGAACACGCCTCGGCCTACCTGTACCTGGTCGCCCAGTACGGCCGCAGCGGCACCGCGCCGGCCGACGGGTTCTCCGAGCTGGCGGGCACGATCGCCGAGTTGCGGTTGGACACACACGTGCCGATCGCCGTCGGATTCGGAGTCAAGTCGCGGGCAGACGTCACGACAGTGCACGCCCTCGGGGCGGACGCGGTGATCGTCGGCTCCGCTGGAGTGGCGCGGGTCGAAGAAGCCCTCGCGTACAACCGTGACGTGGTCAGCGAATTCGCCGACTTCGTCCGGTCGGTCCACCCCGCACACACTCTCGGCACACTAAGGAGTTGACCATGATCATTCGCAGCATCGACGAAGTGAAGACCGTCGAATGGGGCAACGGGCTGTCCCGGCGCTTCCTGCTCGAAGCCGACGGTATGGGCTACACGCTGACCGACACCCTTGTCCGCGCTGGCACCAAGTCACACCTGGAATACCGTAACCACCTCGAAGCCTGCTACTGCATCGAGGGATCGGGCGAAGTGATCGACACCGAGGGCAACTCGTATCCGATCACTCCTGGCGTGATGTACGCACTTGACAAGCACGACCCGCACTGGCTGGTCGCCAGCCCGCACGAGGACCTGCGCCTGGTCTGCATGTTCACCCCGGCCCTGACGGGCAACGAGGCGCACAACCTCGACACCGACGAGTTCTCCGAATACTAAAAAGACCTCGTGAGTGGTTATCCGCGTTCTAACCCTGATAACCACTCACGAGAGGAGGCCTGCGATGATCGATTGGACTTCCGATCAGGTGGAGCTACGAGAGGGCCTTTCGGCATGGCATGAGGCCTTCTCAGCCGATCACGTCGAGAACGACGACGCCAGCGTGTTCTCGTTTGAGAAATGGAAACTGGTCGCCGAGTCGGGGATTCTCAGCCTCCCGTTCGACGAACGGTGGGGCGGGCTCGGCCAGGACCTGCTCACCACGATGTACGTCCTGGAGGGTCTCGGCGAGGGGTGCCGCGACGGCGGGCTGAACTTCTCGATCACTACGACCATCTGCAGCGTCGGGGTCCCGGTTGAGCGCTTCGGATCGCCAGCTCTCAAAGACAAATACCTGCCGAGGATCATTTCCGGCGAGGCCATCGGCGCGCACGCGATCACCGAACCCGCTGGCGGATCGGCCGCGTTGCAGATGCGTACCAAGGCCGACCGTGATGGGGATTCCTTCGTCCTCAACGGCAGCAAGACGTTCGTGAGCAACGGGCCGATTGCCGATGTGTTCATGGTCTACGCCAAGACACATCCGGACGGCGGTCCACTGGGGATCACCGCGTTCGTGGTCGAAAAGGACACTCCAGGCTTCGAGATCGGCAATCCCATCAAGAAGATGGGCCTGCGCACCTCGCCACTGTCCGAACTGTACTTCGACGACTGCCGGATCCCGGCTGCCCAGGTCTGTGGCCGGGTCGGCGGCGGGTTCCTTGTGCTCGACCATGTGATGAAGCGCGAGATCCTGTACTCGTTCATCGTCAACGTCGGCGAGATGCAGCACCGCCTGGACAAGGTCATCACGTATGCCAAGGAACGCCTGCAGTTCGGCAAGCCGATCGCGAGCTATCAGGCCGTCGCCAACAAGATCGTCGACATGAAGATCAAGCTGGAGACGTCACGCAAGTGGTTGTACGACACCGCTGAGAAACTCGTTCGCGGTGACAACGTGACCACTGACATGGCCATCGCGAAGCTGCTGACCAGTCAGGCCAATCTGGACACCAGTCTGGCCGCCGTGCAGATCTTCGGCGGCAACGGATACATGGCCGAGTACGGCCTTGAGAAGGAAGTCCGCAACGCGGTGGCTGGCACGATCTACTCGGGGACAAACGAAATCCAGTACAACCGGATCGCATCCATGCTGGGGCTGTCATGAAGAACGGATTCAAGCGGCACAAGGCCGACCGGAAGTTGTTGAAAGTGTGCGGCGCCACGACAAAGGCGGACGTCGAGCTGCTCGCTGGCGCTGGCGCGGACCTCGTCGGCCTGTGGCACGGAGTGGCCGACGGTCCGGCGGAGGTGTCCGTCGAGGAAGTCACGACGTTAGCCGAGGCGGCCAGGGCAACTGGTCGCCTCGAGCCGACCCTGGTCACGTTCCTGTCCGATGTGGAGGTTCTGCGGCAGATCATCGACCGCACCGGAATCTCCTGGGTCCAGCTGCACGCCTACCAGATGCCCGGCATGATCAGGGCGCTGAAGCAGTCCGTGTCCAGCGACCTGACCATCGTGAAGGTCCTGCACCTGAAGAACGGCAAGTGCCTGGAACGCCCGCTGATCAAGTCGTACGAGAACGCGGGCGTCGACGTGTTCCTGCTCGACGTGGTGACCGCGTCCGGCCAGATCGGCAGCACGGGCCAGCGCTTGCAGGCCAACGACGTCGCGGATCTCGTGCCCTCGTTCTCGAAGCCTTTCCTTCTGGCTGGCGGGATCTCCGCGCACAACAGCGGCGACTACGAGACGGTCGTGCAACATCCGCAGTTTCGTGGAATCGACGTGGACACGGGCGCTCGCAACAACTCTGGCAGCTTCGAGCGCAAGAACATCACCGACATCAGCCGCGGTTGGCGTACCGCACGACACGTGGAGGTCGCATGACCTTCGTGGATGCCCTCACCGGGGCGAACCGTCCGGTGATCATGGAGTTGAAGCGGCGTGATCCCAATGGCTCGGACCTATTCGGCGAGCGTTCGATCGCCGACATCTTGGCCGAGTATGTAGCCGCGGGCGCGCCGTGCATCTCCGTGGTCACCGGGCGGTGGTTCGGCGGCACGGACTCGATGCTCAGCGAGGTCGCGTCGCTCACCGACCGCCCGGTGCTGCAGAAGGACTTCATCACCCGGCGCGACCAACTGGTGAAGGCTCGTGACCTCGGTGCGTCCGCGGTCTTGTTGACAGTGGGCCTGTTACCGCGCTCAAGCGTGCCGCGACTGATAGACGGCAGTCTGGAGCTGGGATTGACGCCGTTCGTGGAAGTGACCGACGAGGCCGAGATCGACGGATTGCCAACTGCGGAGCACTGCGTTGTTGCCGTGAACAACAAGGACATCAAGAATCGGGAGCGTGGCCTAGGGGATCTCGATCGCAGTGTCCGGTTGCTGCCAGCGCTGGCGGCGAGCGGGACCCGCTGCCCGGTCAGCGCGAGCGGGATCACCAAGCCCCAGGACGCCGACCGGTTGCTCGCCGAAGGCTACCGCGGACTGCTGATCGGGACGGGCCTGTTGCGTACCACCAGCCTGACCGGCTGGCTGGCCGAATTAGACACCCTACGGACTCTACGCGCGCCGTGATTCTCCTCCTGACTACAACTAGCGGCCCGGGACGACACCTGTCTCCCGGGCCTTTGGAGTGTTTTATGAGCGACAAGACGACCTTGGTGCTTGGCGGGACCGGCAAGACGGGCACCCGGGTGACAGCAAGGCTGGAAGCGCTCGGTGTCCAAGTGCGGATCGGATCCCGGACCGCCGCGCAGCCACGGTTCGACTGGGACGACCGTGACACATGGGGGCCTGTGCTCGACGGGGTCGACAAGGCGTATGTCGTCTACGCCCCAGAGATCGCGTTCCCCGGAGCGGCCGAGACGATCGCGGACTTCTCCGCCGCCGCGGTCGACGCGGGCGTGCAGCGCCTGGTGTTGTTGTCCGGCCGTGGCGACGAAGTGCACGCGGGCGGCAGTGAACGGGCCGTGCGGGAATGCGGTGCGGAGTGGACGATCCTGCAGGCCGCGTGGTTCAACCAGAACTTCAGCGAGAGCTTCATGCTCGAACCGGTCATCCACGGCGTGATCGAACTGCCTGCCAGTGACGTGGCCGAGCCGTTCATCGACGCCGACGACATCGCGGACGTCGCCGTCGCCGCGTTGACCACCGATCACCACCTTGGCGAGACGTACGAGTTATCCGGCCCGCGGCTGCTGACGTTCGGGGATGCGGCCGCGGAGATCGGCGCGGCGGTGGGCAAAGAGGTCCGCTACGTGCCGATGACGTTCGTCGAGTACGCGCAGATGCTCAGGCAGCACGGCCTGCCACTGGCCTATGTGGAGATGTTCCGCAAGGTCCTGGATGGACGCAACTCGTACCTCAGCGACGGCGTCCAGCGGGCGCTCGGCCGCGAGCCAAGGGATTTCGGTGACTACGCGCGGAAAACCGCGGAAACGGGGATCTGGTCAGGATGACTATGTCAACAGAGAACGGCGTCGGCGGCCTGCCGGTGCACATCCACGGCTTCGCTTTGATGCACGTGGCTATGCGCAGAGACGCGCGCAGAATCGCTCAGGCAGCGCCGCATGTGACTCGTGGCAACGCTGGGCCTGTCGCTTCGTGGTTCGACCAGTTGCGCGAGGTGATCGAGTGGCACCATCGGACAGAGGATGATGTGCTCTTTCCCGCGCTGCGTAAGCGAGTGCCGGATTTCGCCGAGAAGGAGAAGGGGCTCGCACACGATCACACCGAGCTCGACCAGTCGATGCTCGAAGTGTCCAAAGCCCTGCGCGGAGATCCTCATGGGGCGTCTGCGGCGGCGTCGAGGTTCGAGAACATCCTGCTCGATCACCTCAAGGTGGAAGAACCAATCGTTTTCCCTGTGTTCGTCGACGACCTGACGCGCCAGCAGTATCTGGACATCGAGAATCAGGTGATGCGCAGCGCGGGCCCGAGTATGCGGGCTTTCCTGTTCCCGTGGCTTTTCGACGGCGTGGACAAGCGAACCGCTGCCGCGGCCGCCGCGGTGTCCATCCCGCCGCCCGTGCGGCTGATCGGTAACACCGTGCTGACTTGGCGCTACGAGCGCGTGATCGCGCCCGTAGTCGATCTCGGCCGACGTTGATCGGCTGTTCCGGTGAACTGTGCACCCGATCGAGGGAAGCCCGGTTAGCCGTCGCCGTTCGCCTGCTACCCATGAGTCCACACCAGAGAGAAGGACGAGTCCGATGCTCGCTCAACCAGGCGCCGGCCCGCAGGCCGGGCCACGCAGCAAGGCCGCCGCTCCACTGTTGTACCTGGCCACCCTCACAGTTGGACTGATGGCCGGTTTCTTCTTCGCCTTCGCCATCTTGGTGATGCCGTCGCTGGCGAAAGTCGACGACCGCGCGTTCGTCGTGGCCATGCAGAAGATCAACGAGGGCGTGCAGACCGGCGCGTTCGCGTTCGCTTTCTTCGGTGCTTTCATCTTCACCGGCGCAGCCGCGATCGTGCACCACAAGGCGGGCTACCGCACCGCCGCACGCTGGATCTTCGCCGCCACGCTGCTCTACGTGGTCGCGCTGGCGCTGACGTTCGGCGGAAACATTCCCCTGAACGACAAACTGGCCGCAGCAGGCGACCCGGCGGTTATCGCCGACTTGGCCGTCGCACGGGCCGCGTTCAACGAAGGCACCTGGAACGCGCTCAACGCCGCGCGAACGATTGCCTGCATGTTGTCGTTACTGGCACTGGTACCCGCGATCGCGCTACATGGACGCGCGACGAAGGCTCTCAAAACGGGCATTTCCTGATACGGTCGTCCGGACTGGGATCACGCGGGGCAGGGAGGAACAACAATGGAAGTGGTCAGGGCCGCGTCACTGATCGTGACAACGCTCCTGCTTGGACTGGTCTCCGGCTTTTTCTACACCTACTCCATTTCGGTGATGGTCAGTCTGCGCGGCACGGATGACCGCACGTTCGTCGACGTGATGCAGAAAATCAACCGGGATGTGCAGAATCCCCGGTTCTTCATGACCTTCATCGGCTCGGCGCTGTTCGGCATCCTCACGGTGATCCTGTTCATCGGGCAGCCGATCCAGGTTTTCGCGCCGGTGCTGGCGAGCCTGGTGCTGTACCTGATCTGTTTCGGCATCACGGTCCGTGGGAATGTGCCGATGAACGTCCGGCTCGACCGCTACGGCCCGCCGGACAAGATCGCCAATCTCGCCGGTGTCCGCAAGGAGTTCGAGGACAAGTGGGTCAGGCTCAACGGCCTCCGCGCGTGGTTCGCCACCCTCGGTTTCGGTGCCGCGATCTGGGCCCTGATCGCCAACGCCGCAGCTTGACCCTCGTGAGTGGTTAGTCGTGTTCTAACACGACTAACCACTCACGAGCGTTTTCCAGGCATATTGCGGGGTTCTTGCGGGTGGCTCGGTACAACTGAGCCATGGATCAGCGGTATTGGCTAACCCGCGCGGCTGACTTCGCCGCCTCCTGGGCCGAGCAGTTCGGCCCGGTGCAGCCACACGCGTCCCATCAAGTGTCCGACGACCAGTTCGGCGTGGTGTTCGAACAGTTCACCAAACGCCTGGAGAACAACTACCCGTTCTTCCACCCGCGATACGCCGGACAGATGGTGAAACCACCACACCCGGCCGCGATCGTCGGCTACCTCACGGCCATGCAGTTCAACCCGAACAACCATGCCCAAGAAGGTGGGCCGGCCACCACGGAAATGGAGCGCGAATGCGTCGCCGCGCTCGCCGAAATGGTTGGCTTCGACCCACACGTAGGCCATCTGACGACCAGCGGAACGATGGCAAACCTAGAAGCGCTGTACGTGGCTCGGCAATTGCACCCTGGCAAGGGAATCGCGTTCAGCTCGGAATGTCATTACACGCATGAGCGTATGTGCCATGTGCTCGGAATTCAAGGACACCGCCTCCCTGTGGACGCAGTTGGACGTGTCGATCTGGACGCCGTAGAGCATGTCCTGCACACCGGCCGCGTCGGAACCATTGTGGCCACAACAGGAACAACCGGCCTCGGCGCCGTCGACCAAGTCCACGAAATCGTTGCCCTGGCCCGAAATTACGGCGCCCGGGTACACGTGGACGCGGCCTACGGCGGCTTCTACAGCATCCTGGGCCGTGCGGCACTGGAAATCGACCCACGCCCATGGCGTGCAATCGCGTCCTGTGACTCGGTTGCGGTTGACCCGCACAAGCACGGTCTGCAGCCATACGGTTGCGGCGCAGTGCTTTTCGCTGACCCACGGGCAGGAAAGCACTTGTCGCACGACTCGCCGTACACGTACTTCACTGACTCGCAGCTGCATTTGGGCGAGATCAGCCTGGAATGCTCACGTGCGGGCGCGTCCGCGGCGGCGCTCTGGCTGACCTTGCAACTGCTGCCGCTGACTCCATCAGGTTTCGGCGCCATCCTGGCAGCCAACCGTCGCGCGGCAGTCACCTGGGCATCTGCGATCTCGGCATCTTCGGAGCTTTCGCTGTACCAGCAGCCGGAACTGGACATCGTGACCTACTTCCCATCGGACACCCACATGTCCACAGTGGATGCTCGCTCGGACGCCTTGCTGCGCGCGGGAATGGCGGCCGAAGACGACCCGGTCTACCTGAGCTTGCTGCGCACGGACGGTTCAGCTTTCCGACGGCGTCACCCGCAAGTCGTGCAAGACACGGATTCTGCCCGTGTGCTGAGAAGTGTCCTGATGAAGCCGGAATCAGAGGCCTATGTGGACACATTGCACGCCCGTGTCGAAGAACTCGCCGCTCGAGTCTGAAGGGAAAGGTCGTGTCCGAAGCTCAGTTGGCAACCGCAGCCGACACCGAGGTGCTGGCCAAAATGCTCGCCGACGCGTTCCATGAGGACGCGATGACCCGCTGGATAACACCGGAAGAAGACCGTAGAGCAACAGTCCTGCCAGCGTTCTTCCGCGAGTTCCTGGACATTTCGTTGCCATACAACGGTGTCTACACAAACTCCACATTGGACGCGGCACTGTTGTTCCTGCCGCCAGGTGCATGGGAAGAAACCGAAACCCGACACTTGGAACTGGCCGGGCGCTTCACGGAGATCCTGGGCCAGGACGCGGAGCGAATGGCAACAATCTCAGGCCTGCAAACAATCCACCACCCAACCGGCCGTCAGCACTACTACCTGTCCTTCGCGGGAGTCAGCCCATCCGCTCAGCGAACCGGCACAATGTCGGCACTGTTCGACACCCTGATCGCACGGATCGACGCCGACCGAGTGGCGGCGTACACAGAGGCAAGCTCGCAAGGCGGCCTCGCACTGTCGCGCCGTTATGGCTTCCTCCCAGTAGGAACGACGATCTCCATCCCAGGTGGACCAAGCCTGCAACCGATGTGGCGGGAACCCCAATGAGCGCGGTGCTGATCTGGACAGCGGCCGAAGTCGACGACGGCAAGGTGCCTGCGGAGTACCTGCCCCACGTGCGGCAAGTGCTGGAGTGGTCGCGGGAATACCTCGTGAACTCAAACCCCGACCTCGGCCGCAGCGGTCCAGTGTGTCCATACACGCAGCCGTCCTTACGCAAAGGCCTGTACTACTTAGCGGCTCCGACCACTTCGGACGTTGATGAAGCGATCCGTGCTCTGCGAGAGCAGTACACGGCCCTGTCGGCAGGTTTGTCCCCAGACGACCAGGAACTGCTGACAATCCTGTTGGCATTGCCACACTTGGACTACACAGACTCGACCGAGTTGGACGATCTGCAACGGGCAGCGAAGGATTCGTTCGTCGCAGGTGGACTGATGATAGGTCAATTCCACCCGGTCTGCGACGAACCCGGGCTATGGAACGCGCAGTTCAAGGCCTTGCGGGCCCCGTTGCCGTTGCTCGCGATCCGCAAGCTTGTGGTGTTCGACCTGCCCTTCGTGATCGACACAGACGCGCACGCCGAGAGCTACCTTTCCCGTTTCGCGCCGGATATTCCAACCCGAATCCGTGACCAACTGGTCAAACGGGTAGCCAGCCCAGTGGTGGGGTGAATCATGGCAAGGATAAGAGCCCGCGTAACCCAAGCCCTGTGGATGACCCGCCGTTCGCCCAGGCCGATCGAACCTCGGCCCGTGCCGATCCGCGACTCAGTAGCCGCAGACCTAGCCGCAAGCGGCCGGTGGTGAGAACAATGGCCTTGGACATCAGATGGCTCACGGTTTCGGGCATTCCGGTAGCGATGGCAACGGCAGGGAAGACAATCCCGCTCCGCCCTGTTCACCCGACGCCACGGACATCAGCATCTGGTGGCCTCACGTCACCGGCAAGACCCGTCACCCCGGGGACCCCCCAATTTCCATTCAACACCAGGGGTACGACAGTTTCGGGCGGACCGAGAGTCGCGCCAGCACTCGGGTTCGCTGCCCTGACCGCGGCCATCATCGCCTGGGCCCTCCGAGACCACGCACGTTTCCTCCCCACCGGAGCCTTCGTCCCACGGCACGCCTTACTCACCAACGGCCATCACGCCACCGACTACGTGCCCCCGGCCCCGGTCACCGGTGAAGCCGTCATCAACTATCCCGGCCTGATCATGCTCGCCATCCACCTGACCGCGGCCGGGATTCTCGCGGCCGCGTGGCTGGTCCGGCGGCACGTCCGCGATCAGGTCAAAGCGAGACTTTCCTTTGCTGTCCTCGGGTCCTTGACCGCGGGCCTGGTGACGATACCGGTCGCCGCGATCACGCTGGGGAACGCGATCTTGTTCACCGGCACGCTGGCGGCCGCGATGACGGTGCTGCAGTACACCTTCGTGCTCGTCGTCGCCGGAACAACGCTGTTCGGCGTTCCGTAGAAGAAAAGAGGTATACGGATGCTCAACCGTAGAGGCACCTTGAAACTGGGCGCTGCTGGTGGCGTGGCGCTGGCCCTGCCGGCGGAGCGTCTCATGGCCGCGGTGGTCGGCAGCCCGCCGCAGACCAAGCCGTTCACCCGCGAACTCCCCATTCCGCCGGTACTGTCCCCTGTGTACTCGGACCGGTCGACGGACTACTACGAACTCTCGGTCAAACCCGGCGTCGCGGAGATCCTGCCGGGCATGCCGACCGAGGTGATCACGTACAACGGCAGCTTCCCCGGACCAACCATCAAAGCCAAGCGCGGTCGTTCGGTGAAAGTCGCCGTGACCAACCGCCTGCAAACCCCGAGCGCGGTGCACCTGCACGGCGGGATCGTGCCGCAGGACAGCGACGGCCATCCGCTGGACGTGATCCAGCCGGGCCACTCGCGGATCTACCATTACCCGAACGACCAGCGCGCCTCAACATTGTGGTACCACGACCACGCCCATCACTTGGAAGCCGAACAGATCTACAAAGGACTCTGCGGCCTCTACCTGATCGAGGACAAGCAAGCGGCGCCGATGTTGCCGCGTGGGCAATTCGACATCCCGCTGATGTTCCGTGACGTGGCGCTCGACGACCACGGCCAACTGCTGTGGGCGATGTTCGACGCCCAGCGCCGCAGCACAGTTCTGGTGAACGGTGTGCCCCAACCAGTTCTGCGAGTCCGGCGCCGCAAGTACCGGCTGCGTTTGGTGAACACGTCGAACGAGCGCATGTTCTCGTTCCGGCTGAGCAACGGCGGCGAATTCGTCCAGGTCGCCACGGACGGAGGCCTGCTCGCCAGGCCGATACGTCGGACGGAGATCTCGCTGTGGCCAGCGGAGCGCGTCGAGGTCGTCGTCGACTTCGCCAAAGCGCAAGGCGGCAGCGAGATCATGCTGCTCAACGCCCAAGGAACGGCGCCGGAGAACACCGAGATCATGCGGTTCGAGGTGATCGACAGCATCCGTAAGGACATGCCGGACTCCGACGACAGCTCGGTGCCGCAGCAGCTCAGCATCCTGCCCGCGATCGGCGCGCCGGTGATGATGACCAGGAAGGTCGTGCTGAGCTTCGACTTCAAGAACCTGGTCTTCCTGATCAACGGCAAAGCCTACGACCCATATCGCACGGACTTCACGGTCAAACGGGGAAGTACGGAAATATGGGAGGTCACCAACGCCGATCCCGATCCGATCCCGCACTCGCTGCACGTGCACGTCGTGCAGTTCCGCGTGCTCGACCGCAACGGCAGGTCGGTGGAGCCGTGGGAGGCGTACCCGAAGGACACGGTGTCGATCGCGTCCGGCGAGACCGTCCGGCTGCTGATCAAGTTCGACGCGCCGTACACCGGCGTCTTCCCGTTCCATTGCCATTTCGTCGACCACTCGTCAGTGGCGATGATGGCGCAGATGAAGATCGTCGCGTGACGGGGTCCAACATGGACTAGGGTTGGGGTGCATGGCGAGGTATTTCGATGTGCACCCCGACAATCCCCAGCGGCGATCCATCCAGCAGGTCGTCGAGTTGTTGCGGCAGGACGGGCTGATCGCCTACCCGACGGACTCCTGTTTCGCCCTCGGCTGCCAGCTGGGAAACAGGGACGGGATCGACCGGATCAGGCAGATAAGGCACCTTGACGACCGCCACCACTTCACCCTGGTGTGCCAGGACTTCGCCCAGCTCGGCCAGTTCGTGTACGTCGACAACGACGTATTCCGCGCGATCAAAGCAGTGACCCCAGGCAGCTACACGTTCATCCTGCCCGCGACGAAGGAAGTCCCGCGCCGCATGCAGCACCCGAAGAAGAAAACGGTCGGAGTGCGCATCCCAGACCACACGGTGGCGCAAGCGCTGCTCGCGGAACTCGGCGAGCCCCTGCTGTCCAGCACGCTCCTGCTGCCCGACCAGGAAGAACCAATGACTCAGGGCTGGGAAATCAAAGAACGCCTTGACAACGTGATCGACGCGGTGATCGACTCCGGCGAATGCGGCACGGTGCCGACAACGGTGATCGACTTCTCGCAGGGTGAGCCGGAGATCATCCGAGAAGGCGCAGGCGACGTCTCCCGCTTCGTGTGAAGCATCACTGACCGAGGAGCTGGTCCAGCTTGTGAGGCCAGTCGGCGTCGGCCAGGTCGGTCGCGACCAGCAGATCCCGCCAGTCGGTCTCGGCGAGCTCGATGGCGCGGTGCGGTGAGCCGCCACCGGCAAGCAGGACGACAGCCGCCTGCAGCCGTTCGCTGCTGAACATCGCATCGCCAGGGTGCCGCGCGGCGAGTTCGGCCAGCAGCTTGAGCACGTGATCGGCGGACGCCCCGAAGTCGCGCCGGATAAGCCTGGTCAACCGCGGTTCGGAAATTGCCACGAGAAGATTCTGGGGCAGAATGTCGAAGGCTGTCAGCGGGCTCCGACTCATCCGTGAAGGTGCCGCAGCCGCGACACCGCCGAGAGGAGTGACCACGTGAAGTACCTGCTGATCATGAACATCAACCCGGCGACGATGGCGACTCTCACCGAGGAGGAGCGCGAGGCGATCGGGGCAGGCCACCAGAAATTCATGGACACGATCACCGAAACCGGCGAGATGATCGTGACCCAAGCCCTGGCGGACCCGTCGAACACCTTGACGGTCCAGACCAAGAATGGCGTCCAGGTCGTCACCGACGGACCGTACATCGAGGCCAAGGAGTTCATGGGTGGCTTCTACCTGGTCGAATGCGAGTCCAAGGAGCGCGCGGTCGAGCTCGCGAAAATGATCCCGGACACCAAGCATGATGGGTTCGGTGTCGAGGTACGCCCGGTGATGTTCTCCCACGGGCTGGAGATGTGACGACAAAGCACGAGGACCTGCTGCGTCAACTGGCGCCGCAGGTCCTCGGCGTGCTTGTGCGCAAATATGCCCAGTTCGACGCGTGCGAGGACGCTGTGCAGGAAGCGTTGCTTGCGGCGAGCGTGCAGTGGAATGAGGTGCCGGACAACCCGAAGGCGTGGTTGATCACAGTCGCTTCCCGCAGGTTGACCGACCAGTGGCGCAGTGAGCAGGCGAGGCGCAAACGCGAGACGCTCGCGGTCACGCAGGAGCCGAGCACGCCGAGCGAAACCCAAGATCAGGATGACACCCTCAAGCTGCTCTTCCTCTGCTGCCACCCGGATCTGTCGCCGTCGTCCCAGGTCGCGTTGACCCTCAGAGCCGTCGGCGGCTTGACCACGGGACAGATCGCGACGGCGTTCATGGTTCCCGAGCCCACGATGGGCCAACGGATCAGTAGGGCCAAACAGAAGATCAAGGACATTCCGGAGCCGGAGTGGACTGAGCGGCTGCCGGTGGTCCTGCACGTGCTCTACCTGATCTTCAACGAGGGCTACACCGCCTCATCCGGCCCTGACCTGCAGAGTGTCGAGCTCACGAGCGAAGCGATCCGGCTGACCAGGACCGTGCACGCGCTCACCAACGACGGCGAAGTAGCGGGGCTGTTGGCGCTGATGCTGCTCACCGATGCCCGCCGCAAAGCCAGGACGGGGCCGGACGGCGAGCTCATCCCGCTGGCCGAGCAGGACCGGGAGCTCTGGAACCAGCAAGAGATCGCCGAGGGCACGAAGCTGATCGACGACGCCATGGCGCAGCACCCGATTGGTCCGTACCAGCTGCAAGCCGCCATCGCCGCGTTGCACGACGAGGCTAAGTCCCCTGAGGACACTGACTGGCCGCAAATCCTTGTCCTCTACAAGATCCTGTCACGGATGCAGCCCAACCCGATGGTCACCTTGAACCACGCGATTGCGTTGTCCATGGTGGACGGACCGGACGAAGCTCTCGCCATGCTGGCTACATTGGACGGAGACACGCGACTGTCCAAACACCACCGACTGGACGCGGTCAAGGCACACCTCAACGAGATGGCAGGCGACCTGGACGCCGCCCACGCGGCATACCTACGGGCCGCCAAGCGCACCAGCAGCATCCCCGAGCAGCGCTACTTGTCAGCCAAAGCCGCGAACTGCTTGAGCAAATCGGCTGTCCTGAAAGGCTCGTCGAACCAGAACAAGTGACTGGCGTCCTGCAACAGTTCCAACCGGGCGCCTGGGATCAGTGAAGCGATGTGCTCCCCGTTGCGCACGGGCATTCCCGCGTCCCCTGTGCCGTGGATGACCTGCACCTTCGCATTCAACGAGGGCAAGCGAGCGCTAGTGTCGTGACGCTGGGCAGCCTCCCATTGCATCAGCACGACAGGAACCGGCACACGCTGCGACAAACTGATCGATACGTAGTCCTCGTACGGCATGACGAACCGTGGCGAGAGATTCATCTCATAGGCGGTCTTCAGCGCGTGGTCCGCGTCCCTTGTGGACATCGCCGCGATGGCGCGCCGGACCGTTTCGCCCAGCGACACGTCTGGACCACCCGCCCAACTACACCCGATCGTGGCGGTACGCACGAGCGCGCCGTGCCGCAGCAGGAGTTCCTGGGTGACCATGCCGCCCATCGAAATGCCGAAGACATGCGCGCTTGACCAGCCGACACCCCTGATCACACCCGCCGCGTCGTCGGCGAGGTCGGACATCGTGAACTGCCCGTCCGCCCAGCTGCTCTCGCCGATCCCTCTGTGGTTGTACGCCACAACATCGAAATGCGGCTCGAGCAGGGAAAGGAACTCCTCGCCCCACATCCCGTTGTGCCCGCTCATCCCTTGGATCAGCAGCAACGGCTCGCCTTGACCGCGCCGGATGTACGAGAACCGGCGCCCGTCGAATTCCACCTTCTGCATAAGCCCACTATGACCGAGCAACCATACAAGTCGCTTGCAACGCGCCCCTTCAGCCAAGCAATGCGGCCATTTCGGTGATGCCCAATCGGGCACCGGCGGTCTGCGCCGCGACACGTTCGGCTGGCGGCAGGATGTCGGCAAGCGGGTCGTCGACCCAGTCGAAACCCTGGCTGAGCATGGCCGACGGTAGCGTCCCGAACAGTGTGGCCTGGTGCAGCACGGCCGACTGCAACTGGATCGCGTCATGTGGACGGCCGAGCCGTGCAAGGGCGAGCGCGCCGAACCTGAAAGCGATCAACGCGTTCGGGATGTCACGTTCCCGCAGCATCACGGTTGCCGCGTGCCGCAACGCATCGAGGACCTCGTCGAGATGCTCGTCGGTGACCCGCAGCCGCACCTCGGCCATGACCAAACTGGACCATCCGGCCGTGAAGGACTGCCCGCCCTTTCTGGCCAAACTGGCCGCTTCGAGCATGGCGGGGAAGTCGCCCAAAGCGTAAGCACGAACAACAAAAGCGACCGCGCGGACTGTTTCGCAAGCCCGAACAAGCCCGGTCAGACCGTGTTCCTCAGCGATCGCAATGCCTTGCGTGGCCGCGTCAGCAGCAAGGTCGTGCTCACCCACCTCGACACCGCAGAACGCCAGATTGCAATACAACTCCGCGACATCAACCGGATCATCGACCGGCATTCGGCCCGACAGTTCGAATGCCTCGGTGACGATCTGGATCGCGCCGTCACGGTCGCCGCCGATGGCGACCAGCGCGGTCTGCGTGACCATCGCGCGCACCCGGTCGAACAGGGGAGCGCCGGGCGCCGCTCGCAACAACTCCCATGCCAGCGCGATGGCTTCCTTCTTGTGGACATATCGGGTGAACAGCAAGGCAAACAAGCCAAAAGTCCGCAACGCGGCATCAGGACAGTGTGTGCTTCCCCTCGTAGCGTGGAGACCTGAACCAAGAGAGATGATCAGGTCGTGGGAGATAAGAGGCGCCGGTTTGATCCGGAGTTTCGGGCGGGTGCGGTGCGCATCGTGTCCGAGACCGGCAAGTCGGTGGCGCAGGTCGCACGGGATCTGGGGATCAGCGCGTACACCCTGCACAACTGGGTACAGGCCGACCGGCGCCAGACCGGGCAGCCCGCAGACGGGTTGAACGAGGCCGAGCGTGCGGAGTTGGCCCGGCTGCGGGCCGAACGAGCACAGTGGGCGAAGGAGAAGGCCGAGTTGGAGATGGAGCGTGATGTGCTCAAGCGCTCCGTGGTCCTGTGGGTGAAGGACGCGATGAACCAGTGATCGTGGCGGAGTTCATCGCGTCCCAGAGGACCAAGCACGGTGTCCCGCATGCGATCGCCTGCCGGGCCTTGGAGGTCTCGCAGTCCTGGTTCTACAAGTGGATCAACCGCAAGCCCACTGCCCGTGATCAGCGGCGGGAGCAGTTGGATGAGCAGATCAGGAGGTTGTTCACTGTTTCGGGTGAGACCTATGGCAGTCCCCGGATCACCCGTGACCTGCGGGAGGCCGGCTGGAAGGTCTCGGAGAACACCGTGGCGGCGCGGATGGTCGAGCTCGGTCTGGCCGGACGACCGCCGAAACGCCGGCGGTCGCTGACCCGGCCGGGGAAACGGCCAGTGGCTCGCGATCTGGTTCGGCGGAACTTCACCGCGGTGGCACCGGATGTGTTGTGGTGCGGGGATGTCACGCAGATCGACACCGATGAGGGGCCGCTGTATCTCGCGACCACTGAGGATCTGTTCTCCCGCCGGATGCTGGGTTACGCGATGTCCGCCCACCATGACGCGGCTGTGGTGGTGGCGTCGCTGCGGATGGCCGCGACCACCCGGGGCGGGGACGTGGACGGGGTGATCTTCCATACCGACCGCGGATCGGAATACACCGCCGCAGCGACCGCGGCGGCCTGCCGGACGCTGGGTGTGGTGCAGTCGATGGGCCGGGTCGGGTCCGCATTGGACAACGCCGCGGCCGAGGCGTTCAACAGCACACTCAAGGTCGAATTCGTACACCGACACCGGTTCACTACCCGAGCTGAGGCGCGGATCAAGGTCGCGACCTGGATCGCGGACTTCTACAACACCACCCGCCGGCACAGCGCCAACGACGGCCTGGCCCCGATCCCGTTCGAGCATCAGATGGCACACGCACGAGCAGTATCAGCGACGCAGGTCAGAACCGAAGTGGCATAAACCGTCTCCACGATCTGAGGGGATTGACAAGTGCTCACGCAGATACGCCAAACCCGCGCGAATGTTCGGCAACTCGCGGCTGACGGCAGGCATGATCTGGCCCGCGCGCCTTGCGCGGACCGCGATCACCCAACGTCCGCCCAAATCCCTGACCCAACGAGCGTGTTCCTGTTGTGCCACAGCAGGATCCGGGTCGATCGACTGGCAGTAGGCACGCACGCTTTGCAACATCAGATACCGAGTGGGCATCTCCCGGGTATCGGCGACCACAACGGACCGAGTGACCAAAGAGGACAATAGCTCCAATGTCGTTTCGCTCTGCCCGGCAGGCCGGACCGCGTCAGCGGCCTCAAGCGTGAACCCGCCTTCGAAGGGCCACAGGCGAAGCAGCAACGAACGGTCCGAATCGGACAGCAGATCCACGCTCCACCCGATCGCCGCCTCAAGGGTCGCGTGCGCGGTCAACGACCCCCGAGGCACCGAACCGAGCACGGCGAACCGATCGTCGAGACGTTCAGCGATCTCGCCAAGTCCGAACATCCGCGCCCGCGCAGCGGCAAGTTCGATCGCCAGCGGCAGCCCGTCCAGCGCCACACTGATCCGGCTCGCCTGCGTCCGTTCGTCGTCGGTCGGCTGCCACCCTGGCCGAACCGCCTGCACCCGATCCACCAGCAACGCCTCGGCAAACTCCAGCGGCAACGGCTGAACCGCGACCGTGACCTCGCCATCCACCCCGAGCGGCGCACGACTCGTCGCCAAAACCCGCAGCTCAGGACAGTGCGGAAGCAACGCGACGACGAGATCGGCCACCGCCTCGACAATGTGCTCGCAGTTGTCCAGAACTAGCAGGCCAGAGCGGTCGCCGATGGCCCGGATGACCGCGGAGACGGGATCGTCCCGAACAGCGACCAGGCCGATCGCATCGGCCACGACACTGGGCAACTCACCAGATTGACGCACATCGGCCAGCCGTGCGAACCACGGATCGTCGGCATATTCGACGGCGAGCCGAGTCTTGCCGACCCCGGCCGGGCCAACCAGGCTGATCAGCCGTTGAGTGTGGAACAGGCCGTCGATGGTGTCGATTTCGGAGTGACGGCCGAGGAAAGAAGTCAGCGGCCGCCCGCTCGGCCGCTTCCGCAGAGATGGATCTTGAGCGAGCACCTGCCGTTCCAAATCCTGCAGCTCAGCGCCCAGATCAACGCCCAATTCCTCGGCAAGCACGGCCCGAGCACGCCGTAGGGCGGCCAACGCATCGCCCTGCCGTCCAACGCGGTACAAAGCGAGCACCAGCAATGCCCACCGCCGCTCCCGCAAAGGCGCCGCGCGCACGAGTTCCTCCAGGTCAGGCACGGCGCCCGTGGCATCACCGCTGGACAATCGAGCCGCAGCGCGCTCCTCAAGTGCCACCTCACGCAACTCAGTCAGGCGACCGCGGGCAGCATCAACCTCGTCCGAATCGGCAAGATCGGCATACGGTTGACCCCGCCACAGCTCCAAAGCCTCGCTCAACCCATGCATCGCCTCACCAGGCGACAACCCACGACTGACCTCGATCAACTCAGCGAACCGGGAAGCATCGACCGAACCGCGCGCGGCGTCGAACCGATAGCCCAAGCCGTCCCGTTCCAGCAGGTCACGGCCCTCAGGACCCAACGAACGACGAAGGCGGGAAACGTAGACCTGAAGTGTCGCGGCAGCTTTCGCCGGAGGCTTCGCACCCCACACCAGCTCAGCCAGCCGATCGTCGGCAACCACCTGCCCACCAGCGGAAACGAGCGCGGCGAGCAGCCTGCGCGGCAGCGAGCCGCCAAGATCCACCCTGGTATCCCCGGCGACGACCTCGATCGGTCCCAGCACCCGAACGGCGAGCACATCAGTAGCTTACGAGGCTGCCCCAATCGGTCTAATCGGTAGTTCCACTGAGTTCTACGCGGATCGCAGGGAACTAAAGTCTGCTGCCAGCCGACTACCTCAGGCGTGAAGGGCCACCACATGTTCAAGCGCATGTCCGCCGCACTGCTGCTCAGCGCGACAGCGCTACTGAGCACCGCCGCCCCTGCGCTCGCGCACACGTCGCTGAAGAGCAGCGATCCGCAGAAGAACTCGTCGATCAATACGGTGCCGTCCCAAATCCAGCTCACGTTCAGCGAGCCGGTCCAGGTCGAACCTGGCGCGGTGTCGGTCGCGGGCCCAGGCGGCGAGCAGTGGACGGTAGGGCAGGTGACGGTCGACAAAGCGGTGGTCACGGCACCAGTCACGCCAATTGGACCGGCAGGCCAGTACACGATCAATTGGCGGGTTATTTCCGGAGACGGTCATCCCCTGACCGGAAAGGTGCCATTCACCCTAACGGTGCCCGCGGCAGCGCCCACTACGACGACCCCGACCACCACCACTTCGCCACCCACGGAGACATCGGCGACCCAACCGGGCCAGAACGGATCAGCGGTAGCAACCGCGACACCAACCCCAGCTGCCCAGGAAAACGAAGACAGCGGTGGAATTCCGGCCTGGGTCTGGATTGTCGGCGCGATTGTGATTATCGGACTGGGTGTATTCGCGGGCATGAGGTTCGGAAAAGGGAAAACGGCGAAGTCCTGAGCGGCCAAGCGCTTGCTCGACACCCCTGTCGAAGGACTGAGTTGACGTTTGGGAGCAACCAAGGCTGCGTTGGCCAGCGGAAACCCGCCGAAGACCGGCCAGGGAGCTGGCCCCCGAACGGCGTGAAAAGCCCAGTCACCCCAAGCGGAGGTGCGGCCGCGGCCGCAGGCCCTGCCCGTATTTTTGGTTCTGCTTTGCGGCTGCTCGAAAAATGGACGCAGTCTCCATCGGGACCACAATGGCAGTAGCCAGGCTGTGTGCTTCACATCAAATCGCATTGTGGGGAGCGGCGCCGGGCCCGGGAATTTCGCCACCGTAGGATTCCGGTCGATGAATCTACGGGGTGAAAAACTCATATAGGGGCACACAATCCCTCATTTTGGCCTCATGGCCCGCTCACTGGTGCGCGCTCCAGCACACTGCGAATCTGGTTCCCATCTGCGGATTACCGGGTTCGTTCGAGTACTGGAGGTCGAGGTGACCAACTTCGCTGCTGTCAGCCTTCCGCGGGAAGATTTCGACTGCCTCGACAGTAACGTGAGCGCTTCCGCGGTGGTGCGGATTCCGATCAGGGCGCTGCGTGTGGCCGGGTCGCCCAGGATCGCGGGTGAGAACCTGGAACACGTCCGCGTCCTCGCCGACACGCCGGACGAACTCCCGCCGATCATCGTGCACCGGCAGACGATGCGCGTGATTGACGGGGTGCATCGCTTGCGGGCAGCCAAACTCCGCAATCAGCACGACATCGCGGTCCGCTTCTTCGACGGCGACGAAGCCGACGCGTTCGTCCTCGCGGTACGCGCGAACGTCTCGCACGGGCTGCCACTGTCCTTAGCGGAACGCAAATCTGCCGCGAAGAACATCGTGCTGAGCCATCCACATTGGTCAGACCGGTTGATCGCGAGTGTGACTGGCTTGTCTGCCAAGACAATCGGCGAGGTGCGGCGCGGTGCCAAGGTTCCGCAGCCGGATAGCCGGATTGGCCAGGATGGCAGGGTCCGCCCGATCAACAGCCTGGAGAAGCGCAGGCAGGCGATGAACCTCATGCGGCAGAACCCAAATCTGTCGCTCCGCCAAGTCGCCAAGGCCGCGGGCATCTCGCCGGAAACGGCACGAGCTGTCCGAGCCAGGTTGTTGCGCGGCGAGGATCCGACGATCCGCAAGCCGAGCAACGTCAAGAAGGTCGAAGAAAAGCGTCAGCCGCAAACCCGTGCGCCGCAACCATTGCCGCTACCGGACCGTGTGACGATCATGCGGTACCTGCGCACCGATCCGACGCTCCGGTTCTCCGAAACCGGTCGGACTTTGCTGCGCCTGCTTGACGTGCACGCGATGAGCAACGACCGATGGGCTTTGCTGGTCCGCAATGTGCCGCCGCACGCCAGGGGAACGATCGCCCAAGCGGCGCTGGAATGCGCGAGGGTCTGGCGCACGGTCGCTGAGCAGTTGGAAAGAACGGCGCCCTAGCAAGGAGAAAACACAATGGTGGGGATTCCCGCGATCGCGCCGTACCCGATGCCTGCGATCGCCGATCTGCCCCCGAACACCGCGACCTGGCTCACCGACCCCGCACGTGCGGTGTTGTTGATCCACGACATGCAGCGCTACTTCCTCCGGCCCTTCCCGGACAGCCTTGCCCACCAACTCGTCGGCAACATCGCGACGCTCGTCGACCGCTGCCGTGAGCTCCAAGTTCCGGTGGCGTACACGGCTCAACCCGGTGGCATGACGCCGCAACAACGCGGGCTGCTCAAGGACTTTTGGGGACCTGGCATGCGGGTCGAGCCGGTCGACCGTGAAGTCGTCGAACCCTTGACGCCGCAACCGGAAGACTGGGTCTTCACCAAGTGGCGCTATAGCGCGTTCCACCGCTCGAACCTGCTGGCCAGAATGCGGGAACAGCGCCGGGATCAGCTGATCATCTGCGGTGTCTACGCGCACGTCGGCGTGTTGATGAGCGCGGTCGACGCCTTCACCAACGACATCCAGGCTTTCATGGTCGCGGACGCGGTCGCTGACTTCAACGAGGACTACCACCGGATGGCCATCACGTACGCCGCCGAGCGGTGCGCGGTCGTGTTGACGACCAAGGAGGTCCTGCCGTAATGGACCTGCTCGACCGGGTACTGGCCGCCGAGCCACCGCCATTCGCTTTGCTGCACCGGCCGTCGACCATCGGCCACGACCGGCTGGACGTCTTGGTCGGCGAGGTGTCCACACCGGACAAACTAGGCGACATCCCACTCGAACCAGCCTCTGAACCCGGCCACGAAGTCCTTGTCGTAGTGCCATACCGGCAGCTGGCCGAGCGTGGATTCGACTTCCTTGACGACGGTTCGCCGTTGATCGCATTGCGGGTGACCGAGCAGGCCGTCATTCCGATGCACGAAGTGCTCGCGCGGATTCCGGTTGTCCCGATCAAGCTCGCCGGTGGACACTTCGACGTTGGCGATGAGACCTACGCCAACACTGTCCGTGCCATTGTCGAGGACGAGATCGGCGAGGGAACCGGCGCGAACTTCGTCATCAAACGTTCCTACATCGCCAACATCACCGGATACCGTGCAGCCAGCGCGCTGACCTTCTTCCGGCGGCTCTGTGAACACGAGTCGGGCGCCTACTGGACGTTCATCGTCCACACTGGAACCCACACTTTCATCGGCGCCACACCGGAAAGGCACGTCAGCTTACATGACGGCGTCGCGGTGATGAACCCGATCAGTGGCACTTATCGTTACCCGCCGACTGGGCCGACACTCGCCGGTTTGATGGAGTTCCTCAGCGATACCAAGGAAAACGACGAACTGCACATGGTCGTCGACGAGGAACTCAAGATGATGGCCCGAATCTGCGACGGTGGTGGCCGGGTCGTCGGCCCGTTCCTCAAGGAAATGGCCCGGCTCGCGCACACCGAGTACTTCATCTCCGGGAAGTCCACACGCGACCCGCGGCAGATCCTGTGGGAGACGATGTTCGCGCCAACTGTGACCGGTAGTCCACTGGAGAGCGCGTGCCGTGTGATCAGCCGGTATGAGCAGCGTGGCCGCGGTTACTACAGCGGTGTGCTCGCGTTGATCGGCCGCAATCCCGGCGGATCAAGGGCGATGGACTCCGCGATCATGATCAGGACCGCGGACATCGAGCACACCGGTCGTGTCAAGATCAGCGTAGGCGCGACGCTTGTCCGGCACTCGGATCCATTGTCCGAAGTGGAGGAAACGCGCGCGAAGGCTGCTGGGCTGCTTGCCGCGTTCGATGTCGGGAAACGTAACCAGTTCAGCGACGATCCCGATGTGCAGGCAGCCTTACAGCAGCGAACCACCGGCCTGGCGGACTTCTGGCTCGACGGAACCCTCGCGGCACTGCCGGATCCAGGTCTGCATGGCCTGGAAGTGCTGGTTGTCGACGCCGAGGACACATTCACCGCGATGATCGCGCACCAGCTGCGCTCGCTCGGCCTTTGTGTGCGGGTCAAACGTTTCGACGAACCGTACACATGGGACAACGCCGACCTCGTCGTGATGGGTCCCGGCCCAGGAGATCCGTTGGACATGGCGCATCCGCGGATCGCTCACCTGCACAACGCGATCGGCCAGCTGCTGACCGAGCGCCGCAAGTTCGTCGCGGTCTGCTTGAGCCATCAGGTACTCAGCCGCCAGCTCGGGCTGAACGTGTATCGCTGTGACGTGTCCAATCAGGGCACTCAGAAGGAGATCGACCTGTTCGGTGACCACGAGGTTGTCGGCTTCTACAACGCCTTCGCTGCCCGAAGCGATGAGGACAAGGTCGGCGAGGTCGAGATCTGCCGCGATGTCAGCACGGGCGAGGTCCATGCCTTGCGCGGACCGCACTTCGCGTCGATGCAGTTCCACGCCGAGTCCGTGCTGACCCTCGACGGGCCGCGCATCCTGGCCACCCGGATCAAGGAGGTGCTCGACCGATGAAAGCGACAATCGCCTGGTGGGACCTGACCCATTCGACCCAGACCATCGACTCCTTGCGGGATTACCTGCGCAACGAAGGCGTCAAACCCTGGGCGGACGTGCCCGGCCTGCGTCTGAAGGTCTGGATCGCCGACCACGCGGGCAACAGGTGGGGCGCGGTGATGTTGTGGGACACCCCACCCGCCCCTGACCAGCAATTACCCCCGCACAAAGCAGCCGAGTTGATCGGCTACCCGCCGACCGAGCGAATCCGGTTCGACGTCGAGGCCAGCGTCGACGGCGGGGTGGTGGAGCTGCCGTGACTGAGTTCGATCACCCACCCGCCGACCCGATGGAGTTGTTCGCCGCCTGGTTCGCAGCGGCGAAGGAGGCAGTCCGCGAGCCGGGCGTGGTGGCCCTGGCCACGGCAAATGCCGACGGCGTGGTGTCCAACCGAATCGTGCAAACGATCAAGCTCACGGACACCGGCTGGGTGTTCACGAGCCACGCAGGCAGCCAAAAAGGCCAGGACATCGCGGCGACCGGGTGGGCATCGGGGGTGTTCTACTGGCGCGAGACGAGCCAGCAACTGATCATTGCCGGGCAGGTGGCCCGACTGTCCGATGAGGACTGCGACGAGCTGTGGTTCGCCCGCGATCCCAGCACGCACCCGATGTCCGTCGCCGCTTCCCAGAGCGCCTTGCTTGAGGACGAGGAGGCCTTGCGGGCCCGCGCCCAGCAGCTGGCCGACAGCGCGCAAACGCTTGCGCGCCCGGTCGAGTGGCTGGGCTACGAGCTGGTCCCATCCATCGTCGAGTTCTGGAAAGGCAGCAAGGACAGGCTGCACCGACGGCTGAGATACGACCGAAACGGCCACGGCTGGACAAGCCGCCGCCTACAGCCCTAGAAGTACCGGCACGTGGCGAACTTCGAACCGCCGTGTCCACCGTTCCGGAACACCGTGTCGACCGTTGCGGAACACCGTGTCGACCATTCCGGAACACCGTGTCGACCATTCCTGCACAGGTCAGCTGATGGCTCCAACTCCGGAGGGAGGGAGCCCGTGCATCGGCGTCACGTCGGCGTCTAGATCAGCATTGTCCCCCGCGCGATCACGACGGCCTGGCCTGACACTTCGACAAGGCCAATCTCGTTCGCGGCGCCAGTTACCTGCGCGTACATCTTCGACGTCCGACCCATCTCAACCCCTTGCTGGACCTCGATCCTCGTCCCGAACGGCACAAGGCCGTGCCTGCCGAGGTGGATCGCGAGCGGTCCGGCGGCCGATCCGGTCGCCGCGTCCTCCGCGACACCGTAAGCGGGGGAGAACATCCGCATCCGCCACTCGGATCCCGCGCCCGCGAAGCAGTTCGCGGCCATGTCCAAGTGGTCGGCCAGCATCAGCAGATCTGGCCGGAGCGCCGACAACGCCCGAACATTGGGCAGACCGACGAATACGTGCCGGGGCCCGTTCCGGTATACCTCAATCGGCAGGGTTGAGGTTTCCAAGCCGAGGGCTTCGAGTAAATGCGGGGCTTTCTCGTACGGCTGCCATTCTGGAATCGGCTGCCGCATTCGTGCCCATTGCACTTTTCCGTCGACTCGATCCAATTCGAACGGGACGAGACCCATGCCGGTTTCCATGATTATGCTGATCTTGTCGGTCAGCTCGCCGATGACGAACGCCGTGCCCATCGTCGGGTGTCCGGCGAACGGCAGCTCGTTGACCGGCGTGAAGATCCGAAGCCGCACGTCGCCGCCACTTTCTGGCGGCATCACGAACACCGTCTCCGACAGGTTCAGCTCGCGTGCGATCCGCTGCATCCGCTCGGCCGGGATATCGGCTGCGTCCAGGAAAACGGCGAGCGGGTTGCCTTCGAGCATGGTGTCGGTGAATACGTCAGCGACCACGTAGTCATGCATTCTTCGACGCTAGCTTCGCGGTCCGGCGCATGTCCAACTCCGTGGTTGGACATGGTTTGACAATTTTACCGGCCAGTCGTTACCAATAGTCCGGAGGTCCGAAATGAATGACACTGAGCTGCGGCGAATCCATCGCGCGGTCGTCGAGGACTACCTGGGCAGGCAGGGCGAGAACCGGCTGACCCGCTACCTGCTCTTCACACCGGACGGCAGCGCCGGACTGTACACAGGGGACACCGGGCAGCCGATCGTGTCGGTCGGCCACGAGAAACTCAAGGCGCACGGCGAATGGTCGCTGCGGATGTTCCCCGACTGGGTCTGGTTCAACATCGAGATCTTCGAAACCCAGGACCCGAACCGGTTCTGGGCCGAATGCGACGGCGAAGGCAAGATCCTCTACCCGGCCTACCCGCCCGGCCACTACCGCAACCACTTCATCCACTCCTTCGACCTGCGTGACGGCAAAATCGCCGTCCAGCGCGAGTTCATGAACCCGTTCAACCAGCTCAGGGCGCTTGGCATCGAGGTACCGGTGATCAACCGCGGCGGCATCCCGACATAGGAGTCTGTTGTGCAGGTCGACTTGAAGGCGGCCACCGAGGCCGTCGAACTGATCACCGGCGGCTGGCGCGCGCAGTGCCTGCACACGGCCGTCAAACTCGGCATCCCTGACCTGATCGAAGACGGCAAGACCACGAATGCCCAGCTCGCCGAGGCCACCGGCGCGGTCGAAGAAGGCATCCACCGGCTGATGCGCCTGCTGGTCGCGGTCGGGGTCTTCGAAGGCGATAGCGTGCAGGGATACCGCAACACTCCGGTGAGCTCGGTGCTGTTGAACAATCCTGACTCGTTGCGGGACATGTGCCTGTTGTATGGCGAGGAGTTCTACACCGCCTGGGGGCATGCCGTTGAGTGCATCAAGACGCTCACTGCCGGGTTCGAGATCGCTTACGGTTCACCGCTTTATACGTATCTCGGCGAGGATCCGGGAGCTACAAAGCGTTTTCAGCTCGCGATGAAGGCCGGGAACCTGTTCTTCGACTACGTCCCAGATGTCGTCGATCTTTCTGGGAAGACCTTTGTGGACGTTGGTGGCGGCCCTGGTCAGCTGACCGCGGCGATTCTGTCCGCGGTTTCGAGCGCGCGGGCGAAGTTGCTGGATCGTGAGCACGTGATTCCGGTGGCACGGCAGAACTTGGCAGCTTTCGACCGGGTCGAGTTGTTCTCCGGCGACATGTTCGCGGCGGTGCCGGAGGGCGGGGACGTGTACTTCCTGTGCCGCGTGCTGGCTGGGTGGAGTGACGACTCGATTGTCGGGGTCTTCGAGAACTGTCGCAAGGTGATGAACCCTGATGGACGGTTGATCATCTTGGAACGGGTCGTTGTGGACTCGGGTTCCACGATGTTGCCCGCTTTGTGGGACTTGCATTTGCTGATGACCAACGGCGGCAGGCATCGGACGGTCGAGAAGTTCACGTCCCTTTTGCAGCGTGCAGGTCTTGAGGTCGAGCGGGTCGCGGACCTGCCGGTGGAGACCACCGCCATCATCGCAAGGCCGCGTTGACATGTGCGGCATCGCGGGCTGGGTTTCCTACACGGCCGACCTCACGACTCGGCGGTCCGTTGTGGACGACATGACGGCCACGATGTCCTGTCGCGGGCCTGATGCATCTGGGACTTGGATTCGGCGGCATGTGGGTCTCGGGCACTGTCGGCTGGCGATCATTGACCTTCCCGGCGGCCAGCAACCGATGACTGTGGACACTCCTCGCGGCGCTGTGACATTGGTGTACAGCGGGGAGACGTACAACTTCACCGAGCTGCGGCGCGCTTTGGAAGGCTTGGGGCACAAGTTCCGGACTTCCAGCGATACCGAGGTTGTGCTGCATGCGTACCTTGAGTGGGACGCTGGTCTGGCGTCGCGGTTGAATGGGATGTACGCGTTCGCCATCTGGGACGAGCGGGATCAGAAGCTGGTGATGGTCCGGGATCGGCTGGGTATCAAGCCGTTCTACTACTATCCGACGCCGGATGGCGTCCTTTTTGGATCCGAACCGAAGGCGATCCTCGCCAACCCGGATGTTCCCCGGATTGTGGACATGGATGGCTTGCGTGAACTCGTTGCTTTCACTCAGGCGCCGCGTTGGGCGCTGTGGAAGGGCATGTACGAGGTCGAGCCTGGCCAGATTCTGACGGTGTCTCGTGCTGGTATCACGGCGCGGACATACTGGCGGCTGGAACCCAAGCCGCACAGTGACTCCCTTGAGGACACTGTCGGGAATGTTCGAGAGCTGCTGACTGACATTGTTGAACGGCAGTTGGTCGCTGACGTGCCGCGGTGTGTCTTGTTGTCAGGTGGTTTGGATTCCAGTGCCATCACCGGTTTGGCTTCGTCCTTTTTGGGCTCCGAACTCCGCACCTTCTCGGTCGACTTCATCGGCAGGGAGGAGACGTTCCGGGCTGATGAGGCTCGTGACACCCCGGACACGCCGTTCATCCGTGACGTCGTTTCGATGGTCAACTCTCAGCACAAGTTCGTCACGCTGTCGTCGGCTTTGCTCTGCGATCCCGGGCTGCGCCGCAAGGTCATCGCGGCAAGGGACATGCCCATCGGTTTCGGCGAGATGGACACTTCGCTGTACCTGCTGTTCGAGTCGATCAGGGCTGAGTCCACTGTGGCCTTGTCTGGCGAGTCGGCTGATGAGGTCTTCGGCGGTTACCGCTGGTTCCACGATCCGTTCGTGGTGGGTACGGACAACTTCCCGTGGCTGGTCTACCAAAGCGCCATGAGTGGCGATCGTGCGGCGCTGATGTGCCCGCATCTCCGCGGTCACCTGGACATTCCCGGCTACATGGCCGCGCAGTACTCGGATGCCGTCGCCGCCGTCGAGCACCTTGACTCGGACTCCGACTTCGAGCGTCGCATGCGGACCATCTCGTACCTGCATCTCACGCGGTTTGTCCGGATGATGCTCGACCGCAAGGACCGGATCTCGATGGCCGTTGGCCTGGAAGTCCGCGTGCCGTTCTGCGATCACCGGCTCGTCGAATACGTCTACAATGCACCGTGGGCGCTGAAGTCCTTCGACGGCAGGGAGAAGAGCCTGCTGCGACACGCCACCTCGCACGTCGTGCCCGGATCGGTCCAGAACAGACTGAAGGCGTCGTACCCGTCCACTCAGGACCCTCGGTACAACACCGAACTGCAGTCCCAGGTCAAGGAAGTGCTCGCTGATCGTGACCACCTGGCGATGTCCTTGATCGACTGGGACTGGCTGACCGACGCGATCGCCATGGACCCTGCTTCGATGCCGAGCAATGTCCGTAGGGGCATCGATCGGATCCTTGATCTGTACCACTGGGCCGACATGTACAACCCGATAATCGATCGCCCCGATTAGTACGCTGGGGGACGTGACCGATCAACTCGAACACATTGAGGACGTTCCGGTATTCGTACTCGGCTCGGACGGCCCACCCGTGGCAGGAGAGAACGACGCGATGGATCTTATCGTCGCCGCTGGGCACTACGGCGCCGACGCCAAGTGGGCGGTCGTGCCGACCAGTCGGCTGTGTTCGGATTTCTTCACCCTGAGCTCCGGGTTCGCCGGGATGATCGCCCAGAAGTTCACCAGCTACGGCGTGGGCCTCGCGATCCTCGGCGACGTGTCGGGGTACGAAAGCAAGCCCTTCCAGGACTGGGTCCGTGAGACCAACAAAGGGCGGCATGTCTGGTTCGTTCGGGACATGGACGAGCTCGCGGGCCTGTTGCGCCGCTGAGGCGACCAGAGGCAGAGTAAGGCGTGGCCCAATGGCACGAGTTCGTCGACCCGGCGGACGTCACCGAACAACAGAGACTGGCGCTGCTCGAGCAGGTCTTCGACCCGATCAGCATCCGTAACCTCGATCGGATCGGAATCCAGCCTTCGTGGTCTTGCCTTGAGGTAGGGGCGGGCGCGGGTTCTATTGCCCGCGCCTTGGCTTCACGTGCCGGTTCGGTCGTGGTGACCGATCTGACCATCGAGTTGTTGACGCCTTTGACGTCGCTGGGGGTCACGGTGCTTCGCCATGACGTGCTGGTCGACGATGCTCCTGGCGAGTTCGACTTCATTCATTGCCGGTATGTGCTTGAGCATCTGCCAGCTCGGCAGAGGGCTTTGGAGCGCATGGTCTCCTGGCTGAAGCCTGGTGGGACGTTGCTGGTTGAGGGTGGCGCTCCGACGCCGTCGTTGTCCAGTCGCACTGTGGTTGGCCGTGCCATGTCCGCAGGGCTGGCCATTTATGGCCGGGGTTTGGGCTCGGAGCCTGAATGGGTTCGTACGCTCCCGCAGCCTTTGATTGCCGCAGGGCTGGTTGATTGCGGCGCTGAACTCTGTGCCCCGCCGGTGTTGGGCGGTACGGCGATGGCCAATTGGGTAAGCGCCACAATGCAACTCACGGACTCGCGAGCCGTCGAGGCTGGGCTGATCACGTGGGAAGAGCTGACTGAAGCTCATGCGGCCTACCGTGACCCATCCTTTGTGGACTACACGTGGCTCGGGATCGCCGCCTGGGGTCAGAAGGGCGGGACGTCGTAGCGCGCCGGACCGGAGATGACGGTCCGATTGGCAGGCGTACGAAAGACAAGGGTGCCGGGTAGCGGTTGGTCTAGTTGCCAGCCGCTGCGCACCCGCATCAGGTTGTGCCGCTTGCAGTGGGTGGCAAGGTTGCCTTCGCCCGTAATTCCTCCGCTGGCGTAGCTTTTCGTGTGGTCGGCTTCGCAGTGTTCAGCGGGGACTTCACAGCCAGGTTGACGGCAGACCTTGTCCCTGGCCTGGATGTGCCGCCGTAGCCCCGGCGTCGGGACACGTTTGCGGCTGACTTCAAGCACTTGCCCGACCGGATCGGTGATGACACGCCGCCATGTGGCATTTTTGGCGAGTTCGCGCGCGTACTCAGCGGAACGAGGACGTTGACGTTGACCGCCGCCCGTTTGCCCGACTTGCCCATGACGAGATCCATGAAAACATCGGCCCGACACTGAGCAAGACTGCGCTCAGGAGTTTTCGCTTGGTTGGCCAGAAGATTGATCTGGTCGTAGGCAGCCTGTGCCTCGTGCGGCTCAAGAATGACGTCCAAGCACGCCATACCGTCCGGTCGGTCGGTACCGATGACGTTGCGATCGGCCTTGGCGAACTGGCGACGTTGCTCGGCATCGGGATCGGCTCGAAGAACCTCGCGCTTGATGCCCAGTTTGAACCGCAGGAGGCTCTCCTGCCTCCCATCATCCAGAACACGCTTTTCAACCTCGCTTGCCTGGTGCAGCTCCAGTTCGGCGGTTGCATCATGCATGGCCTTGGCGCGCATGTAATCGATCTCGCCAGCGGCCAATGCGTCGACAGTGTTGGGTAGCCGAGCCGCCATTGTCTTCGCCTGGCAGAGTTTCCTGGCTGCTGTAGTTGGGCTCATGCACAACTCAAGGGCTATTTCTTCGGCAGCGCCATCGCCTATGTGAATCCCGGGACGCTTTGGTAGCCGAAGTTCGGTGAAGCGGGCCAGGCCCTGGATTAGTTTGCCCTGGGAGCTACATTCGGCTTGATAGTGGTAATTGATGAAATTGAGCAGTTGCTCGTCGTTCATTTCGGCTAGTGGGATGTCTGGAGGTTCTTCCGGTTTTCGAACAAACATCAGAAGTTGTTCGCTCATGTGTTCAGTTTACCGGAAGTTCTGTCAAGAAACGTCGCCAGATTGGGTGAATGCTGGTGGTTGCTTTGCGCTGTTTATCGAATATGACTGTTTGCTTTAGCGCTGCTGGTTACGTTGGAGTTCGGCTTCCAGCTCGATGCTTCGGTTTCAGCGCTGGTTGCCCTGTGTTGGTTACGTTCCAGCCAGGTCAAGGTTGATTTCCAGCGCGAAGAAGTAGGCCGGAAAAAGGAACGTCGAAAAAGGTGGGCACAGAGCGGCGCCGATTTTACATGGGGTAGCGGCGTGCTCAAACTTGCGGTGAGGGGAGGCCCCTCGCGCCACAAAGAAGGGCAGCGGCATTCGGTTGGGGGTCTACACCTTTCCTCCCCGCGCACGCCGCGAGGGGGTCCCGTGTCAAATCGGCGCCGCCCCAGCCAGCTGTACTAGGTACCTGTCGTTACCCGCGCCGCCCGCAAAAGCGAGATCGGCCCACTGTGCCCGTGGCCCCAGCCACTACGTACACAGTGGACCGATCGTGGAATCGCTCCCAGACCTCACTGCCCGGAAAGGTCCAGCACCACCCGGTCACCCCGAGCAAGCACCCGTGTCCGCTCCAAAGGCGTATCCTGATCATCCAAAGCTATCTTGTGCCACGCGAGCATTGGCTGAACCTGGCTCAAGTCCAGCAACCGGGCCTCGGCTGGCGTGGCTGTCGAGAGCTGGATCCGGGTGTCCACCCTGGACGTACGCTCGGAGAACCACCGCAGGGCACTTGGCGCCCCTGGGGTTTCGGACAGCCTGGCGACCGGGATATGCCGCGAAACCAGGCCAAATGGCCTGTGGTCCACCAGCAACAGCCTGCCGATGTTCAGTACCAGATCCCCGGTGTCGATCCCGAGGTCCGCGGCGACGTCTTCTTCCGCTTCGACCACATCCCTGACCACGTGCACGTGCCCGAAGCCCGCTCCAGGGGTCGTTGGATCAAGGTCAAGGCCATCCGGGGTGATCCGGCAGAGCAGCTTCGACTCCGCCACGTACGTCCCGCTTCCCCTTCGGCGCGAGACCTTTCCGGCGAGGGTCAGCTCGTCCACGGCGTGCCGCAACGTCATTCGCGCGATCTCGAGGCGCTCTGACAGGACTCGCTCCGATGGCAGCGCTGATCCTGGTTCAAGGTTGTCGATCAGCGTGACCAGTTCTTTCTTCGCGCGCTCGGCCGCCGACTCCTGTGCGTCTTCGCCTCCGGCCGGGACTGCCTGCAGCAGGGGAACGCGGGCACCATCCCAGGTCATGGCGAGTCTGCGGTTGCCGAGTGGTGCCGAGAGTTTCACGGTTCGGGTCGAACGGACCAGCCGGGCGTCACCTTCTCGTTGCACGCCTATCCGGATCACTTCGACGAGGACTGACCGCGAGTTCTCAGTCACTGAGATATCGGCGATCCGCTCGTTCTGCTTGTGCGGGACGTGCACGACGAGTGTGCGGCCACGGTCGGCGGTCGACCACAGGCCGAGCGCGGGCGGCTGGCCGTGGCCTGTCTGTACCGCACCAGCTGCTTCGGAGAGAGTGAGCGACACGGGGAACTCCTTGGGGGACCTGACGGCTACTCAGGACAGGATTACCTGACCGGTCGGTCTACTGGAATCAGTCTTGCCCGAAAGACTCCCGAGCCGTGCGCGAATCAACGAACTTGTCCACTATGGACTAACAGAACGAGTAAAGCCGGGGTCAAATTGAAATGATCTTGTTGGAGTGAAACGCTTTAAAGGTGCTTCACCTGTGCCATTGAAACTGCGAAAAGTATGGCGCGATCAACCTGCGGTAGGGTTGACCTTGTGCCTCTCGGGATGGAAACGAGTGCACTGGGGGAGCAAGGTCGGTCAACCGGGCCGAGGGTCGAGTTGCTTGGCCCGGTCAGAGTGGTCGACGCCGATACGGAGATCGGGCTTGGGCCCGCTCGGCAACGCGCGGTTTTCGTTGTCCTCGCGATGCGGTCCGGGCAGACGGTGTCCCGTGCTGAGCTGGTCGAAGCGGTGTGGGGCCGCTCCGCGCCTGCCAGCGCCGACGGCAGCGTCTACACGTACATGTCCGGGTTGCGGCGCACCCTTGCTCAGCTTGGCCGCGAACTCATTGTGTCCTCTGGAAACGGTTATTCGTTGCGAGTGGACTCCCATCAGGTCGACGTCACGCTGTTCGACGAGCTCTGCGAGCAGGCGAACACGTTGGCGGCACGGGCAGACCACCGCGGTGTCACCGAAAAGCTCGCTGACGCACTGAAGTTGTGGCGCGGCGAGGCTTTCGCCGGTGTGCCGGGGCCGTTCGCCGAGCAGGAGCGCGCACGCCTGGAACAGGCCAGGTTGCGGGCCGTTGAGACGCTGGCAAGGGCGCGGCTGGAACTGGGCGATCACGTCGAGCTCGCCGCGGACCTCGAAGTCCTGGTTCGTGACCATCCACTGCGGGAGTCGTTGCGGGAACTGCTGATGATCGCGCTGGCTCGCAGCGGGCGACACGCCGAGGCGCTCGACGTCTTCGCCGACGCGCGAGCGACCCTGTTGCGGGAACTGGGAGCGCATCCAGGACCGGACCTGTGCCAGGTGCACGCCGATGTGTTGGCGGGCAATGAGATGTATACGGCCGAGCCGGACGTGCCACGGCTCGATGTCCGGCCATGCACCGTCACACGGGTTGGCAGCCAGCCGTTCGTCGGCAGGCGTGCGGAACTCGAGCAGGTCCGTGAGCGGCTTGCCGGTGTGCGTGAAGGTGTCGGCGGCGCGGTCTGGATCGAAGGTGAGCCGGGGATTGGCAAGTCCGATCTGCTCGGTGCCGCGCTGTGCGACATCGAACCAAGCGACCTGCAGATCGGCTGGGCCGTCGCCGACGAGCTGGCCGGCCGGTTCCCGCTGCAGATCATGCTGGAATGCCTCGGCTTGGACCGCAAGCTGCCCGCTGGTGAGTCCATTGGTTCGATGGTCGAACGAATTTGCGCGACCGGGCCGCTTGTTCTTGTCCTCGATGACATGCAGTGGGCGGACGAAGACACCGTGCAAACATGGCGGCGGCTCTGCGAGGCCACGAACCGGCTGCCGCTGCTGCTGATCTGCGCCGCGAACACCGGCCACGGCCGTGACGATCTGACCGAGCTGCGCCACTACATCGAAAGTGGCGTGGAACGAGGTGGCGCGATCAACGTGCGGCCGCTCTCCTTTGTGGAGAGTGAGACTCTGCTGACCCAACTGGTCGGCGCGCGCCCAGGTCGAGTGCTGCGCCGGATCACCGCCCGTGCCGACGGCAACCCGTTGTACATGCGGCAAGTCGTGAACGCATTGGTGCTCGACGGCGCGGTGGAGATAGTGGACGGCGTCGCCTACATAGACGAGTCCAAAGCGGAGGACGCGCCGCGTTCGCTCGTCGCCGCGGTCGAACGGTCCTCGAAGTCGTTGTCCGACAGTACGAAGGAAATGCTCGTCTGGGTCGCCGTGCTCGGCCCCGAGGCCACGATCGGCAACATCGCCGCGGTCTCCGAGCGTCCAGTGTGGTATCTCGTTCGCGCGGTGACCGATGCGGTGAACGCCAACGTCCTGCTCGAGGACGGTCCAAAGTTGACTTTCCGGCACCAGCTGATGCGCGACACCGTGTACGGCGGCGTCGCCGGGCCGACCCGAGGTGTGCTGCATCGGCAGGCTGCCAAGGTTCTCGCTGACGCCGGCGCGCCACCGCATCGCGTGTCCGAGCAACTGGTTGCTTCGGGTGGGGACGTCGAACCGTGGGTGGCCGGGTGGCTGGCCGAACACGTCAACGAGCTGTCCGGCCGCGCCCCACAGGTCGCCGCCGATCTGATCGAGCAGGTGATCGACACCCTGGACATCGGCGATGCGCACCGGGAAGTGTTGCAGGCAGCGGAAATCCGGGTGCTGTTCCAGCTTTCCCGTGACCCGGAGGCGAAAGCACGGCACGCGCTGGCGATCTGCACGAATCCGGTGCTGGCCGCGGAGGTCCGGCAGTTGCTCGCCGCGATCGTGTACCGGCAAGGCAGGCGGGTCGAGGCGGTCGCGATTCTGACCGAAGTGCCGGTTGATCCACGGTTGCCGGAAGCGTGGCAGTTGCGATACCGGGCTTTGCTGGCATACCTGCGGCGCGACATGAGCAATATCGACACCGCGGAGGTTGCCGCCAAGGACGCGTACGAGGAAGCACTCAGCGCGGGCGACAACTTCTATGCGGCGCACGCGTTGCAGACCAGGTGGCTCGTCGACTCCATGCGACGGGATCACGTCGCGGCGCTGCGGCACGTCGACGAGGCGATCGATCTGATCACCGACCGCAAGGAGTTCGTCGGTCTGCAGTACGACTTGCTGGACAACAAGATCTACACCTTGCAGAACCTTGACCGGCTCGACGAAGCCGACGCGATGCTTGGCATGGCAGCCAGTCTGTCCCCGGTGAACGGATTGCCGATCGGACTGCACGTGACCGCGGCGGTGCACCACTATTGGCGCGGCCGGTGGGACGAGGCGTTGCAGGCGCTCAACACGGTTTCGGGCGACGGGCCATCGATCACGTACGCCGGTCTGATCGACGCGGGCCCGGCGCGGTTGTTGCTGCACGGGCTGTTCTCGTTGATCTCGGGACGCCGTGGCGATCACATCGCCGCGACCGCACACCTTGACGTGGCCGAGCACTATCTGGTGACCACCAAGGCGGAGCTGGAGAATTTCGACTTCGTCCTTGCCGCACGCGCGCTCGTCGCGGTCCAGGTGGGGGACATACGACGGGGGTACGAGGAACTCGCGCCTATCCTGCAGTCGACGTTCGCCGGAATGATGCTGCGCCACCAGTGGTTGCCCGCATTGGTCCGGATCGCCGTCAAGATGGGCGACTGGGAACGGGTCGAGCAGGCCGTCGACGTGCTCGAGCTCGAGGCTGCCAAGGAACCGGTGCCCGCGCGCGGTTTCTGCGCGTTGAACCGATGTACCGCGCTGCTCACGCGAGATCCTGAGCCTGGCCTGGTCGCAGCCGATCACTATCGGCGCGTCGGCAGGCCGGTCGAGCTGGCGTCGACGCTCGGCGACGTTGCCGAGCTGTTCGCCGAACGCGGGCTGATGGCCGATGCCCGCACCGCTTTTGCCGAGGCCGCGGCGATCTTCGCGGAAGTCGGGGCCCACTGGGACCTGGACTTCACGTCGGCCAGACTGGCCGAGCTGGGCATGTAACGCCACGGCCCTTCTGTCCTAGATGACGCCCGCTCGCAGGGCGTACGCCACCGCGTGTGCCCTGTTGCGCAGGTGCAGCCTGCTGGTCATGTTGAAGATGACGTTCTTCACGGTCCGCTCGGAGTACGCCAGTTCCTTGGCGATCTCCTCAGTGCCCCAGCCTTCCGCGATCAGCCGCAACACGTCCACCTCACGAGGTTCGAGGCCGGACGCGCTCAACCCGTTGGGCGCCAGTACTTCCTGCTGCAGGACCTTGATCCGGCGCAGCAGGCTGCCGAGCACATCGCGGGGCATGACGCCGTTGCCTGCGGCAGCGGCCACGATGCAGTCGACAAGCTGGTCTCCGGTGACGGAGTTCTTCGGCAGAATCGCGACGACGTGGCACTCGACCAGAGTCAGCAGTGGCGCGTCACCGAGTTCGCCGGTCATCAGGACGGTCGGCAGCCCCCCGTCGGCTGCCGAATTCCTCAACCGCGCCAACGCTTCCGGCCCCACCCGCTCGGTTGACAGCACCTGGACGTCGGCCTGATCCCGACTCTCCACCACTACGACCTCCGGTCTCTGCTGGAGGTAGCTGGATAGCCCAACGTAGGTGATGGGATCGGTGGCTTGTATGACGACCTTTACCCGTTCCATCGCGCCTTCCCGACATGCTCGCCTGTGGAATGGGATTAAGTCTTGGCCAAAGGCCTTCATAAACTCTTGCCGCGATTTGAACGAACCCGCAAGTAACCTTGACGGCGGTGGTGACAGGGGTCACCCACACGGCGGAATGTCCGGATACATCCGGTTTGGCCTCACACCTGGCTGACGTATTCAAGCTCATCGACGGTCGAAGCAGAAGACGTTTCACCTGTTCGGCGTCTTTTGGACAGCGAGATCTGCCCTCTTGGTCAGGGGGTTGAACCGTCACGCAGCGTCATAAAGTAGTGTGAAAGGCATCACACTAGGGAATTTCACAGGAATCTCATAAAAACTTTCGCATATGCGCCGGGTGTTCCTTTCACGACTTCCGGACTGTGCTGGAATGGGCTACCGCGCGGTATCCTCATGGGTAGATGTCGGGGGTGAGAGATGGCGGCGGAGCCGGTTGAGCCCCTGCGTGTCCAGGTGCTCGGGACAGTGAGTGCGTGGCGGGGCGACGAGCAGCTCGACCTTGGTTCTGGCAGGCAGCGTGCGGTGTTCGCGGCGCTGGCGATGCGCGCGAACCGTGTTGTCTCACGCGAAGATCTGGTCTCGTCGGTGTGGGGGGACAACCCGCCGACCGGTGCCAGCGGCAGTCTCTATACATACGTCTCCCGTCTGCGTCGCGTGCTGGAGCCCGACCGGTCACGGTGGTCCGGCGGTCAGACGCTGGTTTCCGCAGGTTCCGGGTATTCCTTGCAACTGGGCGACGGTCAGCTTGACGTCATTGAGTTCGACCGGCTCAGGGAATCTGCCAACGAGCTGTGGAACCGCCGCGACTTGACCGCGGCGAAGGCCGCGATGGACTCGGCGCTCGCGCTCTGGCACGGCGAGGCGTTGGCCGGCATTCAAGGACCGTCCGCTGCCTTGCACCGCAAGAGGTTGGCCGAGCTCAGGCTGGCCGCGCTTGAGCGCAGGGCCGAGATCATGCTCGGCGCGGGCGATATCAATGGTGCGGTAACAGAGCTTTATCGCCTCGCCAGCGCGCATCCCTTGCGGGAAAGCCTGCGTGGCCTGCTGATGACCGCTTTGCACCGAGGTGGGCGGGATCCCGAGGCGCTGGAGGTCTACGAAGAGACCAAACAAATCTTGATCGAGCAGCTCGGTATCGAGCCAGGTGCCAATCTGCGCCGCGTATATAACGACATCGTCGCCCGGCCGACGGCCAGTGCGCCCGCGACGCGGACACCTTCATTGGCCAAGGTCGCGATGCCGGATGTGTTCGTCGGTCGCGGCAATGAGCTTTCGGTGTTGCGTAATCGGCTTGCTGATGTGCTCCACGGAACAGGAGCCGCGGTATGGGTCGAAGGTGAGTCGGGTATTGGCAAGTCCGCTTTGTTGTCAGCGGCCTTGGGGGACGCGGCCGACCGTGGCGGGCAGCTGCTGTGGGCCGCGGGTGACGAGGTCGGCCGGCGATTCCCGTTGGGCCTGATCACCTCTTGTCTTGGTGTCGAGATCCGGTCGGCCGATCCGCGCCGGGTAGCCGTCGCGGAGTCGTTGCGGGCTGGCGAATCCGGCGCTTCGCAGCAGTGGCATCCCGAGGACTTGCTGCTCGCCGCGGTCGAGCAGCTGATCGACCTCGTCGACCAGCTGTGCGGGGACGGACCGGTAGTCCTGGTTCTTGACGATCTGCAGTGGGCCGACGACGCGAGCCTTTTGGTGTGGCACCGGCTGGTCCGGTTGACTCGTCAACTTCCGTTACTACTTGTCGGGTCCGCGCGGCCGCTGCCGCGCCGTGCCGAGCTTGACCAGCTTCGGTCCGTTGTGTCCACTTGGGGCGGCGACCTGCATTTGCTCGAGCCGCTCGACGAAGCGGGCACGGCCGAGCTGGCTGGCCGGCTGATCGGCGCTGAACCGGGTCCGACTTTGCTTGGACTGACCGACAGCGCCGCGGGCAATCCGGCCTTCATCCGCGAGATCGTGCACGCTTTGGTGCGGGACAAGGCCATTACGATCTCCGACGGCGTCGCCGATGTCGACGATATAGATGCAGAAGGACTGACCACGGCCCAGCCGACGCTGGCGTCGGTCGTCACTCGCCGGACCGGTCACCTCGCGAACCTCACCAAGGACGCGTTGCGGTGGGCCGCGTTGCTCGGTGTCGAGTTCGACCTCGGTGATCTCGCGACAGTGATGACGCGTCCGGCGTCCGAGTTGATCAGGGCGATCGAGGAGGCGACGGCCGCTGGCGTGCTGCGTGAAGCCGGTCAGCGCTTCGCGTTCCGGCACCCGTTGGTGCGTCGCGCTTTGTACGAGGCGATGCCCGAGGCTGTCCGAATCGCCCTACACCGCCAGGCAGCCGAGACACTCGACGAAGCTGGGGCCCAAGTTTCGTTGGTGGCAGCCCAGTTGCAAGGTGCGGGTGTCCCGGTCGACGCGTGGGTCACGCGGTGGCTGCTCGCGAACACGAATGCGGTCGCTCGTCGATCGCCGACCAGTGCGGCTGAACTGCTCGAACGTGCCATCACCAGCCCGGGGCTGCGCGACGAGGCAAGGGAAACGCTCACCGCGCGGCTGGCCAGGGTCAAGTTCTGGCTCGGCCGTAGCCCCGAGGTCGAGGCCCGATCGGTGCTCGCGATGACAAGCGACCCCGAGCGTGCCGCGGAGATGCGCCTGGTTTTGGCCTATTTGGACTATCTCAATCACGACAACGCCCGCGCGATCGAGGCGCTCGACCAAGTGGTCGGCGACCCGGACGTGCCGGAGCACTGGCGAGCCCGGCACCAGGCGCTGCGCTGGATGGTGGTCCGCAGTGGACTCGACGACCCGGCCTCGGCCGAGCAGGACGCGGCGGCCGATTTGGAGGAAGCGCTCAAAGAGAAGGACGCCTTCTCCATCGCGCAGTGGTCGCAGTACATGTGGCTGACAGCTTCCATGTTGCGCAAGCACCCGGAAGCGCTCGAACACATCAACGCGTCGATCGCGGCCATCTCCGGCCAGACCGAACTGGCGGATCTGCTGATCAGCTTCCTCGACAACAAGATGTTCACCCTGCAGAACCTCGACCGGCTCGACGACGCGGGCCAGACGCTGGACGCGGCGCGGCATCTGGTCAGCCGGGTCAATTTGCCGAGCGGCCCGCACATCGCCGCGGCCGTGCACTACTTCTGGCTCGGCCGGTGGGATGAAGCACTGGCTGATTTGGACTCCGTGATGCGGGACGGCCCGGAGATCACGTTCTACGGTCTGCGTCAGCACGGCGTGATCCGGTTGCTGCACGGCACGGCCGCGTTGATCGCCGTACACCGGGATGATTCGGTCAGCCTCGAGCGGCACCTGAAGATGGCGGCGGACCTGACGGATCCGACGCCGGAAGCCAAGGATAACATCGACTTCCTGATGATGGCCCAGGCGCTGGCCGCCGAGCAGCGCGGTAGACCGAGCGAGGCGCTGCAGATCCTGACGCCGGCGCTCAACCACGGCTACTCCCGGATGATGTTGCGCCACCAGTGGTTGCCCAAACTTGTCCGGCTCGCGATCGATTTTGGTGAGCGCGATCTGGCCCAGCAGGCGTTGCAGGTGTGTGAAGCCGAGGCAGAGCTGGAGGTCCGTCCGGCCAGGGCGGCGGCCGCGGTGCAGTGGTGCCGCGGGCTGATCGAACAGGACCCGGGCGCGCTGCTGACCGTGGCGAAGCACTTCTCCGTCGTTGGTCGCAAGGTCGAACACGGCATGGCCGCGGAGGATGCCGCGATCCTGCTGGCCGCCGACCGCAGGCTGGAAGAGGCCCGCGAAGCCTTGCACGACGCCATCATTGTCTACACGGAACTCGGCGCGGCATGGGATATCCGCCGCGCCGAGTCCAGGTTGGCGCCGTTCGGCCTGCGACCGACCACTGTCCCGGTCGGACCGTTGTCCAAAGTGGAGATCAGGATCGCCAGGCTGGTCGCGGCTGGTTGGCCGAACGCGGACATCGCGACCCAGCTTTCCCTGTCCCGCGGCACAGTGCAGATGCACGTGTCACGGATCCTGCGTAAACTGGGCGTGGACTCCAGGCTGGCCATCACCAACGACCTCATTGGACAGAGCTAGGGACGTTGTCCGACTTTGTCCACAATGGCGTAGTTGACCAGTGCGACCGCTGTGCGGTAGCCGAGGTATTGGTACGACTTGGCGTCGACGATGAAGCTGCCGGAGTGCACGTCGGTCTTCCACTCGATCTGGATGCCCCGTCGTCCGACCGCGTCCTTGACACCAGTGACCGCACGCAGGCCAGGGATCTTGCTGACAGCGCCGAACAACGCGGCCCTCGACTCCGGCGCCATGACGGTGCTCTGCAGCAGCCATGAGATGTCCTTGCCGATCGAGTTGATGCTGTCGCCGTTGTTCGCCTTCAGATAGCCGACCATGCCGTCGACGTCCTTGGGCAGATCCGGCCGGTAGGCGGGATCGGGCACGCACTTCTCGGTCTCGCCGGGAAGTGGTTCCTTGCCTTTGACCACCGCCTTGCGGCCGTCGCGGCATCCAGGTATGAGCATCGGGTCCGGCATCAGAATCAGCCCGTCGTGCGTGCCGTCGATGGATGCCCACATTTCCCTTGCGCCGTCGGGCTCCTGCACCTTGGTGTACAGATACTGGTTCGGTGCCGGCGTGATGTCGTACGCCTGCAACGCCGCGGCCGAGGCGTTCCGCAGGACCTGAATGGGATCGGCGGTCGCGGTGTTGTTCTCTTCTGGCGTGATCAAGGTGAACGCGGCGAAAATCGCTGCTGCCATCCCGATCACAGCGCCGCCGTACACGGTGTATCGCTTTGCCCGACGCGGTCTGCGGGCGGCGAGCAGACGGGCACGGGCGGGTGCTAGCTCCTCTGCGGTCGCCAGTGGGATCTCGTCGCCGAGTTCGCGAATCAGCTGCAACTCATCCATGGGGTCTTGATCTCCTCCTCCGCTTGCTGGTCAGGGACTTCCAGTACCGCGCGGACCTGCTTGCGGGCCCGATTCAGTCGTGATCGGACAGTGCCGACCGGAATCCTCAGCGCCACGGCGACTTCGTCGTAGGTGAGCCCTTCCCACGCGATGAGGAGCAGCACATCTCGATCCCCAGTGGACAGTTCTGCGAGCGCGATCCCCAGCAAATTCCCCATTGCCTGTGCGGCCACTTGAGCCACTACACGTTCGGCGTGCGACACTTCATCGGGTTCCGGCGTGACGGCGTTGCGTAGCTTGAACTGTTTCACCTCGTCTCGCCGGTGCTGGCTGACCAGGTTTGTCGCGATCCCGTACAGCCAAGGCCTGGCGTCGGGTCGAGTCGTGTCGTATCGCTTGCGTTTGCCGAATGCGGCCAGGAATGTCTCGGCCACAAGATCGTCCGCGGCCTCGCGGCCCAGCCGTCTGGTGAGGTAGCGGTGCACGTACGGCGCGTGCCGGTCGAAGATCACGGCGAACAGGTCGGGATCCCGCAGCGATGCGAAGATGATCGCCGCGTCATCCCAGTCCTCCCTCTGGTTCAAACGAACCACCCTTCCCGGTATGGACGCTTCACCTGTTATCCGTAGGACGCGCGAAAAGAGTTCACGATGCCCTGCGGAGCAGAACGAAACCGTCTTGTTCCGCCACCGTCCGGTAGTCGGTCTGCCGGAGTCGTTCCAGGTCAGCCGACTGTGCGGCGGATGACTTCGGCCAGTCCGCGTAGTTCGTGTCCACGATCACCCAGTCCGCGTCCGTGCTGATGCGTGGCCGTATGACGGGGAAGAACTGCACGGTGGTGCGGTTGGTGAGATGAGGCGCCAATGTGTTCGACGCGGCGACGGTCACGCCATCCGGGATCATGTCCATCAAGCGATGTGCGGCCGTGATCCGGGAGGTTGTCTGCCATGTCTTCGCATCGGTCAGTTTCCCCAGCGGAAGCGTGGTGAGCCCAAGGACCGACGACACCACGCAGACCGCGACGACCAACCTGGTTGTGTTGCGATAGGCGTGGGCGGGCAGGTTCAGCTTCCCCCTCGCGAGCGCGTCGACCATGGCGATAAAGACGATCGGCATCAGCACGGCGCCGTAGTGGAAACCGGTCTCCCAGTGGGACGGGTTGGTCGACAGCAGTCGCCACAGCAGGGTCGGTACGGCGATCAGGCTCACTGGCGAGAGCAACGCAAGCAGCGCGGTCGGCGCGAACACGGCGACCAGCAGCACAAGTTTCTTGTCGTTGTCGAACAGCCTCCCGGGCAGCTCCGACAAGCTGAAGCCGGTGCCGAGGTCGCCCGTGAAGCCGTACACCCCCGCCGGGTTCATCGCCGGGATCAGGACCTTCAGGATCACCAGGAAACTCAGGACGCTCGCGACCATCACCCACCCGCCCAGCCGCCGTTGGCCCTTGAGGAACAGGTATCCGCCGATCACCGTGACGGTCAACGGCAAGTCCTCCTTGACCAGGATCAGTGGCGCCGCTAAGCACACCGCGGCGGTCCACTGTTCACGCAACAGTCGTTCGATCGCGAACGCCAGCAACGGCACAGCGAAGACGACTTCGTGGAAGTCGAAGTCCACAGTGGTCTGCAGGCCCCACGAGAGCCCGTACGCCACCCCGATCAGCAGGCCGATCCGGCGGTCCACGAGCCTGATCGCGATCCGGGTGACCGGCACGACCGACACCGCGAGCAGACCTGCCTGGGCGAAAAGCAGCGTGATCGGGCTGGGGAAGATCCAGTACAGCGGTGCCAGGGTGGCCAGGATGGGGTGGAAGTGGTCACCCAGCATCACGAAGCCCGGCCCCTTCAGCTCGGACACCGGGGCACGGAACTCGGCGTAAGACCGGACGATCTGCTCGAAAATCCCCAGGTCAAACCCTGTCGTCCGGAGATGGAGGTGGTTGGTCAGGGACAACAGGCCGTAGAGCGTGAAGAATACGAAAGCCAACGGCCAGACACGAAGGGTTACTGAGGTGGGACGAGTGATCAGCACGTCGCCACCCTGGAAACACCGCGCTGAAGCAAACCTGAAGCTCGCTGAAGACGTCTTCAGCGAATCGATCACGGGATGGTTGAGTGGACGGCGATGCGAATACTGGTAGTCGAGGATGAGCGGCGGCTGGCCGCGGCGCTCAAACGCGGCCTTGAGGCGAACGCGTTCACCGTCGACATCGTCCACAATGGCCCGGACGCGGTGTGGATGGCCGAGCAGCGGCCGTATTCCGCGATCGTGCTGGACATCATGCTGCCCGGGATGAACGGCTACCGCGTCTGCGCCGAGTTGCGGCGATCTGGCGTGACCACACCGATCCTGATGCTGACCGCGAAGGACGGTGAGTACGACGAGGCAGAGGGCCTGGACACGGGCGCGGACGACTACCTGACCAAGCCGTTCTCGTACGTCGTGCTGATCGCGCGGATCAGGGCGCTGCTGCGGCGTGGTCACGCGGCACCGGCGAAGTTGTGTGTGGACGATCTCGTCGTCGACCCGGGATCGGGCACGGTTCGCCGTGGCGGCAAGGAGATCAGCCTGACCGCGCGGGAGTTCGCGATCCTGGAATGCCTTGCCCGCAGGCCGAACCTGGTGCTGAGCAAGGACGAGATCCTGCAGCACGTCTGGGACGAACACTATGAGGGGGACGTGAACGTCGTCGAGGTCCACGTCAGCGCGCTACGCAGGAAGATCGACCAGCCATTCGGCCTGCGCACGATCGAGACCGTGCGTGGCATGGGATACCGGTTGGCTGGTCGTGCGATTTAGGAACTGGCCAACGGGTGTGCGCTCGGCGGTCGCCGCCGGGCTGATCGCGCTCGTGCTGTTCACCGCGGGCGCGTTGTGGCTGCGGCTCTCGATCTCAGGTCTGGACGACGACCGGCACACCGCCCAACTCGCGGGTGCACAAGCGATCGCGGACTCGGTGATTCCGATCCTGCGCGCGGGCAAGGACATCGCGACAGGTGAAGGCCAGTACGAAGTCGTGCACAGCGACGGGAGGGTACTGGGCGCGGGTCGCGAGATCAGATCCGTCGAGGACGCGCTCGGGCGCTCAGTGTTCCCGCCGCCGACCTCGGATGCCAGCGGCGGCCAGGTTTTTCGTTTCCCTGGCGTTGTCGCGCAGGACGCATCGACGCCGTACTCCTCGTGGCCGCCGGGGGAGGTCTATCTCAAGACGATCGATGATGACACCGGCAGGATCGCAGTCTACGTCTACCTTGGATACTCCGATCCGGGCATGGCGCTGGACCTGGACACGTGGCTGTGGCCGGGGGTGCCCGCGGGTGCGCTGCTCGTTGCCCTTGTCGCGTGGGCTTCGGCGGCTAGTGCGTTGCGACCGGTGGAGTGGATCCGGGTACAGGCCGCCGACATCAGCACGCACTCGTTGGAACAGCGAGTCGACGTACCGGTCCGGTGGATGGGGATGAGCCGGTTGTCGATCGGCGTGCGCGCTGGGATCGCGGCTGCGCTCATGTCCGCAGGGCCGCTTGTCGCAGGGGTCGTGTGGCTGCGGCATGCCGTTGACGACGTGAACACCGCCAGGTTCATGGCCGAGTCCTCCGCGGCTTACGGAGCCCTTGACGGGATCGAGCTCGGCTTGCGCGCGGACGTTCCGATCGTGCCGACGATCCGGGATTCGAAGGCATACCTGTACGAAGTGGTGTACTCGGACGGGCACACCGATTCCAGCCCGGCCGTCACGTGGGCCGAATCCATCATCGGACGGCCGTTGCTTGCCGCGCCGCTGCCGAACGCGACCGCCATGTACGCCACTGACATCGTCAACTTGACGGAGGAAAACAGGCTCTGGCTCCGGTCGCTGCTGCCGGACGTGGGTGCGCCGGTGAACGTGTGGAAACGTGAGGTGGGTACCGCGCGTGGCACGGCAGCCATCTACACCTTCGAGGTCAACTCGGTCGAAGGAAATCCAGCGGTGGCAATGGATCGCGTGCTGTTCCCAGCAGTCCCGGCATCGATGGCACTGATCGGACTCGCCGCGTGGTCGGGAACCACGCGCTCCTTGCGGCCGGTGGAACGGATCAGGGAACAAGCCGGGGAGATCAGCACCAGCGCGTTGGATCTGCGGGTGCCCGTTCCGGCCACACGCGACGCGATCTCCCGGCTTGCCTTGACGTTGAACGAAATGCTCGACCGTCTGGAGAACTCGGTCAAGGTGCAGCGGCAGTTCATCGCTGACGCCGCGCATGAGCTGCGCAGCCCGATCGCCAGCCTTCGGACAGTGCTTGAGGTGGCACGTGACCACCCCGATCAGGCGGACTGGTTGTCGGTCATCGGCGACGCGGTGACCGACACTCGCCGCCTCGAAGTTCTCGCTGAGGATCTGTTGTTGTTGGCCCGTTTGGACTCTGCGCTGCCTCTGCCGACTGCCTCGGTTGATCTGTCCGAAGTGGCTGATGGCTATCGTGACCGTGCTGAGTTGACTGTGGACGGTTCTGCGTTCGTCAAGGGTGACGTCAAGCAGCTGGATCGACTGCTGCGTAACCTGGTTGACAACGCTGCGAGGCACGCGGTCTCGCGCGTATCGGTGGCGGTCAGGTCTACTGAGGACAAGGAGATCCTCGAAGTGGCCGATGACGGGCCGGGAATCCCGGCGGCGGACCGTGAGCGTGTCTTCGACCGGTTCACCCGGCTCGACGAAGCACGGGACAGTGATGCCGGTGGGGCAGGGTTGGGTCTGGCGATCGCCAGGGAGATCGCTGTCCGGCACGGCGGCACGCTCACGGTCGGCGATCACGCGGTCTTCACGGCTTCCTTCCCCAAGGCCGCATCGAGTTGATCCCGATCAAGCAACCCTTCCCAACGCGCGACCACGAACGTGGCCACACAGTTGCCGAGCAGGTTCGTGAACACGCGCATCGAATCCATGATCCGGTCGGCGCCAAGCAGCAATGACACCGCGGCAGCGGGAATCGACCCGACCGCGGCCAATGTCGCCGACAGGGCGAGGAAAGCCGAACCAGGAACACCGGCCATGCCTTTGGACGTCAGCATGAGCACAAGCACGATGACGATCTGATCACCCAGCGATAGCGGAACACCGACCGCCTGCGCGAGGAAAACAGTTGCTAGAGAAAGATAGATCGAGGCTCCGTCGAGGTTGAAGGAGTAGCCGGTCGGCAGGACAAGCCCGACCGCGGCCTTCTGACAGCCCGCTTGCTCCAATTTGGCCATCATCCTCGGCATCACGGATTCAGAGGACGCGGTGGCCAGCGCCAGTGCGAATTCCTCGCGCGTGAACTGGATGAACTTCCACAGGTTGACGCCAGCGCCCACCTTGGCGATGACGACAAGGACCAGGCAGAACAGAACCGCGGCGCCGTAACACGCGGCGATCAACAACCCGAAAGCGCTCAAAGAGGACAGACCGTATTGCCCGACGATGAACGCCATCGCGCCAAGCGCGCCGAGGGGTGCGAGCTTCATGACGTAGCCGACGATCCGGAAGATGATCTGCGTCAGCTCGTCCAGCATCTTGAGCACAAGCGACGGTCCAGAATGGTCGGCGAACGCGGCCAGCGCGACCCCGAAGAGTACGGAGAAGAGCAGGACCTGCAGCAAACTGTTGGTAGCGAACGCGTTCACCACACTCGACGGAATGATGTTGAGCAGGAACTCGACCGTGCCCGGCAGGTGCGCGCCGCCGGTCTTCTGGTCGATGGCGTTCGGGTCGAGCGTGCTCGGATCGATGTTCATGCCGGTGCCCGGGCCGACGATGTTGGCCACGAGCAGGCCGAGCGCGAGCGCGGCGGTCGTGACGACTTCGAAGTAGATGATCGCCTTCAACCCGATCCTGCCGACCGCCTTGAGGTCGCCGACCTTGGCGATCCCCGTGACGACAACGCAGAAGATGAGGGGAGCGATGATCATCTTGATCAGCTTGATGAACCCGTCGCCGAGAGGTTTGAGATCGGCGCCGAAGCCCGGCCAGATCGCGCCGATCGCCAGCCCGATCACGACCGCGACGAGGACCTGGAAGAACATCGAGCGGTGCAGTCCGCGCATACAGGGTCCTGCCTTTCGTGGAAACTTTCTTCCACGAAAGGGAAACCTGACGGTGTTTCACCGCGGTAACGCGATTGCTACAGGTCGGGCTGGGTACCTGTGATCCATGAGGGTGCTTGGCATCGCCGAAGACCGGTTCGCGGTGGAGATCAGGGCGGGTTCGCAGGTCAGGAGCATCATGGTGACGGTGCCCGACTCGCTGCTCGATGACCTGGTGATCGCTGGTGTTGATCGCGAGGCTGTGGTGGTCGAGGCGGTGAAGTATTTGATCGAGGGCGGTGGCGAGTTACCCGCCGAGGTCGATCTGGTGGCGGTGGAGCACGAGGATCCGGCGTTTGTGGAGGAGTTGAGGTTGAGGATGGGGGCTCGGCCGGTGCCGCCTGAGATCTAGGCCGCTGTGCCCGCTTCGACCTCTGTGTGCGTGGTTCGATCATGCTGTGAAGGTCACCCTCGCGGCGTTAGACGCGCGAGGGTCTCCCTTGACGCGTTGAACGTCAATGCCAGGAATTTGGGGTTCGGAGTTTGATCGAGACTGTGGATGGGCGCGGGCGGTTGACCTGTGCTGATGTGTGGCTGGCGCGGGTGGGACTGGCCGCGCGGGCGAGGAGTGGGCATGACGTGACGTTCAGGGTGCGAAGGCCGAGTTTGGTGCGTTGAACGCCGCCAAGGTGACCTTCACGGCATCCTATCCCGTGCTAGGTGGGGCTGGTGTGGCACGTGTGACTGACGAGGCGATTTCCTGTCCTTAGTGGACCTTGAGGTGCTCGGCAGCGGTCAGCCCGCGGACTTGGTCGAGTTCCTGGCATTGGCGGTAGACGCCGTGAAGGTAAGAAGACCTTCACGGCACATGATCGAGGGAATGGAGCTGGTCCTGAGCGCGTGGCTGGCCGAGGCCATCTCCATCACCCTTCTCCTGCTGGTGTTGGCTTGTGCGGTGGTGCGGCCGTGGGGGTGGCCGGAAGCACTGGTCGCCGTCCCCGCAGCCGCCCTCACCATCGCGATAGGGGCTATCTCCCTGCCAGCGGCCGTCGACGAAACCGAACGCCTGGCCTCAGTCGTCGGGTTTCTAGCCGCAGTCCTGGTCCTGGCACAACTCTGCGCTGACGAAGGACTCTTTCAAGCCTGCGGTGCCTGGCTGGCCCGGGCCGCGGCCGCACGCCCGAAAAGGCTTCTCAAAGGAGTCTTCCTCCTAGCCTCTCTCATCACAGCAGTTCTCAGAGGGCATCTGATCTTAGTTAGGCAAGAATGTCTGCTTTGGGTGGATCGTTTCGCCAGGTTTGGGTGGATTCCCCGGTCAGGGTGCGGCTCATTATGTTAGTCATCGCCCAGTGGACCATCGTGCGCGACCGCTGGGGCAGGGCTTCGTAGTCGCGCGCGAGTCGGCGGTGTTGCATCAGCCAGCCCAGACTGCGCTCCACTACCCACCGCCGGGGCAACACGTGGAATCCCTTGGCAGAAGGGCGTTTGACGACCTCAACCCGGATACCCCGCTGGGCTCCATGACGGATGACTGTGTTGTTGTAGCCACCGTCCACCCATGCCGCCGACACGGTCGGATGCGCAGCGGCGAGATGATCGAGAACCTGTTGCCCGCCAGCGGAATCCTGCACCGACGCCGCGGTCACGATTACCGCCAGCAGCAGGCCGAGCACATCGGTGGCGATGTGCCGTTTGCGGCCCTTGATCTTCTTGCCCGCGTCGATACCCTGACTGGATTCGCTGACATTGCAGGAGGTTTTCACGCTCTGCGAGTCGATGATCGCCGCCGTCGGGGCAGCAGCGCGGCCTTTCGCGACGCGGACTTGGTCACGCAACAGGTCATGCAGCGTTTCCGTTGTGCCATCGGCTTCCCACTTGGCGTAGTAGTCATAAACCGTCTTGCAGGGCGGGAAGTCGTGCGGCAGATACTCCCAGGCGATCCCGGTCCGGCACACGTACAGGATCGCGTTCACGATCTCCCGCAAGTCATGCACGCGCATCACGGTTCCCGGCCCACGCCGGGCAGCACGCCACGCCGTCAGCGTTGGCTCGATCAACGCCCAGCGAGCATCGGACAAGTCGCTGCGGTACGCACGCCGGGACCCCACAAGTTGATCAAGGTATCAGCCGTCACCCGACACAGACATATCGCCCCAACCAAGATCAGATGCCCTCTCAGCCTCGACGCGACGGTTGTCCTGCTGACCCCAGTGGTGTTCGCGACCGCAGCCCGAGCGGGAGTCCGCCCCAAACCCCAGGTGTACGCCTGCACCCACCTCTCCAACACCGCCTCACTCCTACTTCCGGTCTCCAACCTCACCAACCTCTTGGCTTTCGCGGCCAGTGGCCTCAGCTTCACCCGCTTCGCTGGGCTCATGGTGTTGCCATGGCTGGTGGCCATCGCGGTCGAATACCTCGTCTTCCGGAGGTTCTTCGCGGCCGACCTGGAGGCGGGCACGACAGCCCCGCAGAACCCGAACCCACCGAAAATGCCGGTATTCGCCCTGGTCACGGTAGCTCTGACGCTCGTGGGCTTCGTGGTCACGTCGGCCATCGGAATCGACCCGGCCTTCGCCGCCGCGGCCGGAGCCCTAGTCCTCGCCATCAAAACCCGGGCCACCCCGAAAACCATAGTGCGGGCGGCAGCACTGCCGTTTCTGGCGTTCGTGCTTGCCTTGGGGATCGTGGTCCGGGCAGTCGTCGACCACGGCCTCGGGGACTGGCTCGGCCAATTGATCCCCGACGGCACCGGCCTGCTAGCCCTGCTGGCCATCGCGGCCCTGGCCGCCGTCTTGGCGAACGTGATCAACAACCTGCCCGCGGTACTCGTGCTCCTGCCGTTGACAGTCGCGGCCGGGCCAGGAGCCGTGCTCGCAGTCTTGCTCGGCGTGAACATCGGGCCCAACCTCACCTATGCCGGGTCGCTCGCAACCCTGCTCTGGCGGCGGATCGTGCATCAGCACGACCATGATGTCGACCTTGGTGAGTTCACCCGCCTTGGCCTGTTGACTGTTCCGTTGAGCCTGATCTTGTCCGTAGTGGCACTGTGGGGGTCGTTGCACCTGATCGGAGGCTAGGCGATGGCTGTTGTCGTCTGGATTGTCGAAGGAACCTGGCCCGCATGTGTCGACGCCGCCCGCGCGTACGACGACATCACCTTGCTGCACGTGAGCGGCACTGATGTACCAGGCGCGGCGCATGGGGCCTTTGCTGGTTTGTTCGGACGTCAGCCGCCGGAACGTGACCCTGGCACGGCGATGGAGAGCCTCGCCACCACCACGGCCACGGAACTCATGGACGCAGCCGCCGAGCGGCTTGGTAGATCGTGTACCAGGGTTGAACGGACCGGGCGGACCGAACACGAAGTTGTCGCTGCCGCCGAGAATGCCGACCTGTTGGTGCTGGCTAGGGATGGCGACCACGTGGGGCCGCGAAGCCTCGGCCCAGCAAGCCGGTTCGTTGTCGACCACGCGCCCTGCGCGGTGCTGCTTGTCTGGCCATAGTCCACTATGTACATCGTGGATTGCCGACTAATGGCGGAGGGCACGCGCCCGCGGGATCGTTAGAGTCGGCTTGTGGCAACGAGTCTGCGTGACAAGGTCGAGGATGTTCTGGTTGCATGGAACGCCCATGAGATCTCCGTGGGGGCGCCGCCGGTCATCGACTACGACTGCCGTCACAGCAAAGGCGAGGTCGGCAAGCTGAACGGCCGCGTCCATGCGTATCAAGAGTTGTTACGCCTGAAGGCCGAAGCCACCGATGCCCTTGCCGACAGGATCGACTGCCATCTCGCCTATCTTGGTGCTCTGCTTGGCGAACGGATGTCGTTGAATGAGTTCGTCAGACGTACTCAGGGCGTCGAAGTCGCTGCCTGGAGCGGCGAATATGTTACGTGGCGCGGCGAGCAGGCCCGCAAGGCCATGGCGGACTTAGGAATTCCATGGGGCGCGCGGACAAGGCGCGATCTGCTTGACTCCGAAGAAAACCTGACGGCCAGCGAAGTCCCGGAAGCCTTACGCGCCGCGGCGGCCAAGTTCGAGCCGTTGGTCCGAAAGGTAACCGGGACCACAGCGCCGTACAACCTCACCATCGAGACCGCGGACGCTGACGCATATTGGTCCTACTGGCTGGATGGTGAAGGCCAGAACGCCCGGCTGCGCTTGAACATGCGCAACGCCCGGTTCACGGATGTGCAAGCGCGCCAGTTTTCACTACACGAAATCCTGGGGCACGCCTTGCAAAGCGCGAGTTACTCCGCGCGGTGCTGCGTCGAAGATGTGCCGTGGGTGCGGATTCTGTCCGTTCACGCGAACCATCAGGTGTTGCTGGAAGGTCTGGCGCAGGCACTTCCGTTGTTCGTCGCGCCGGATGATGAGGCGCTCATCGCGCACCTCCGGTTGGACTACTACCTTCAGCTGGTCAGTGCCGAGCTGCATCTGGCGATCAACGATGGCGCGAGCGTCTCCGATTGTCTGGACCACGCCAAGCTCCGCGCGCCTTTCCTGCCTGAGGAGACCGTCGGGCGGATGCTCAGCGACCGCAGCACGGACGTCCTCTTGCGGTCGTATCAATGGGCTTATCCAGCGGGAGCGGACTGGTTCATCAAGCTCGCCGAGACCGCCGACAGCCAGACCATCTCGGATGTTTTGCATGCAGCGTACCGCAGTCCGTTGACACCGCAGGACCTCGGGCGTTACGCAGCGGCAATGGAGTGATGTGTGTACGTGCGGTCCGCGAGGTGGGCCGCGACTATGCGGTCGATCATCACGCGCCGGCTGCGCGTGCCAATGCGGACGGCAAGTCCGTTAGCGCCAGGGATGACGCGCCGCAGTGTTTCCCCGACCGAATTCACGGCGGCTGCCGCGATCACGGCTGCCTGGAAGGGTTTACTGCGAGGCGCGCCGAGCTGGTCACCGTTGTGCCCGCCGAGCACCAGCCGGGTGTACGACGTCTGGAAGCGGACCAGAGCGTGGCTGCTCACCCGGAAGACCAGTCCGTCGCGACGCATCCATGGCCCAAGGATCGTTTCGGCTGAGCCGTTGAACAGCGCCTGTGCCAGTCGGCGGGAATCGTTGTCCGGGAAGAACTCCGTGGCCGCCTCCAGCCAGAACAGCCGCCAGTTGTCGACTTCGTCCGATGGCAACAGCCGGGGATCGACCCCGAGCAGCCAGCCGACGTAACGCCAAAGGTGGTACACCGAATGCCGTTCACGCTTGGTGAACCGCAGGCCGATTGCCTGGGATCCGACCAGGAGCCCCAGCGAGAACAGCATCAAGGTGCCGACCGTCTGCACCTGGTTCACGGGGTGATCCCACGTGCTGTAGTCCCAGTCGCGCCGGCGGTTCATCGCGGCACGGACATGCGCGTGCATCACCCGGACCCGCAAAGTGTTGTGGAAGCCGGTGGCGGAGCGTGCCAAGCCGCCTTCGTCCGTGACGTCGACCCACCATTTTGCCGTCTCGGCCAGCCGCCGAGGTGCCATCTGGTCCAGATTTCCCGTACCGACAAGGGTTTTGTCCGCGCGGGATGCCAAGTAACCGCCTGCGAGGGATAGGAACGGCAGCACCAGCAGCATTCCCCACAGCCCGGTTCGCCGGACGACCTTGCTGCCCAACGTCAGCAGATCGCGGTCGAGCCAGTACGGCACCTCCTCGACCGAGGCGAAGAACGCGCGCAACGGCTCCGGCGTGGTCGCGGAGACGCCGTGCTGAATCGCGTGCTCGAAGAGCTCACGGCCGTCCTCGGTCTGACGCATCCACGCGACCAGGGCGTCGGTCAGTGGATCGCCCTGTGTGGCGAACTGGCGGAACTGGTCGAGCTGCTGCTGGGTCGCCGGCGCGTCGCCGGGTGCCAGCAGACGCAGTCCCGCGCCGATTGGGAACCCGCTGAGCTGCGGCGGATGCGGCAGGCGCTGGTCGTCGACGCTCATCGAACCTCCCAATGTGGTGAACCGGTACACCAGAATTACTGGTGAAAGTGTTCACCAGATATCATCGATGGTCAAGTCGGAAAGGTGGTGTGATGGCGCGGGGCTACGGCGGCGTCTCAGCTGAGCAGCGCAGGAGCGAGCGGCGAACGGCTTTGCTGGAAGCCGCGATGGATGTGCTGCCCGACGGGCTCACTGTCCGGGGCGTCTGCGGTCATGCCAAGCTCAATGACCGCTACTTCTACGAGCACTTCCGCGACTGTGCGGAGCTTCTCAAGGCGTTGGCTGAACGAGAGGGTGCGGGAGCGGTCGCTGTGGTGATGGATGTCGCCGCGACGCCGGTACCGGACATGCGGGCCCAGGTCAGACGTATGGTCGAAGCCGCGATCGGGTTCGTCTGTGACGATCCGCGCCGGGGGCGGGTATGGCTGGCGGTGCAGGTCACCGAATCGCTGTATCCGATGCGGTACCAGATGATCCGGCGGCTGGCCGACATCATGGCGGCACACGCGTACGAGCGGCTCGGCGAGCGTGCGCCCGCCGAGCCGGATACCACCATGGCGGCGTTTACGCTGGTCAGTGGCGGGTTCGACCTGTTCTGCTCGTGGCTTCGCGGCGATCTGGACGTCAGCCGCGCGCGACTCACCGACTTCCTCGTCGCCATGATCCTGGCGACCGCCGACCTCACCGACGCGCTGACCGGGTCTGATTAGGCTGGAAGCGTGGTGGCGAATCTGCGGGCCGATGCGGCACGCAACCGTGAGCGGTTGCTCGAGGTTGCGCGGGCCGAGGTCGCCGAGGGCAATGTTTCTTTTCAGCTCAACGAGATCGCGCGGAAAGCGGGCGTCGGCGTCGGCACGGTCTACCGGCATTTCCCGACCCCACATGCGCTGCTCGAAGCCGTCGTCGGGCAGGAGTTGGCGACGATGGTGCAGATCGCCGCGGAGGCGGCGGCGGCCGAGGACATCCGTGAGGGGACGGAGTTCCTCCTGCGCCGCACCCTTGATCTGCAAACGTGCACAGCGGGCGGCTTGGCCGCGGTGATGGCGGCGATCGAGGACGCGGACGAACAGACCACACATGCCAAAGCCGAGCTGCAGCGCCTCGCTGATCTGTTGCTTGAGCGGGCGCGGGCAGAGGGCGTGATCCGGCCGGAGATCACCGGCGAGGATGTCCGCAACCTGATGATCGGCCTGCAGTACGCCGTCCGGCAAGACCCCGGTAGGGCCGATGTCTACCTGTCTGTGCTGCTCAGAGGTCTAAACGGATAGATCATCCGGTTCTGTTACCCTGGCGGATACGCTATCCGTTTAGGGGGCTTCATGGACGGCAAAATCGTCGTGGTGACCGGCGCGAGTGCCGGTATCGGTGCGGCAGGGGCTCGGAAACTGGCTGCTTTGGGCGCGAACGTGGCCGTCGTCGGCCGCTCGAAGGAGAAGACCACCAAGATCGCCAAAGAGATCGGCGGCACCCCGTACTTCGCCGACTTCGCCAAGCTCGACGACGTCCGCAGGGTCGCTGACCAACTGGATTACCCACACATCGACATCCTCGCGAACAACGCGGGGTTGATGAGCGAGAGCAGGGTGCTCACGCCGGATGGCATGGAGATCACGTTCCAGGTCAACCATGTGGCGCCGTTCCTGCTCACGCACCTGCTGACAGACCGGCTCGTGGCCGCGCCCGCGGCACGCGTGATCACCACAGCCAGCGCGGCGCATGGCTGGGCCCGCCTGGACCTCGACGACCTCGCATTCGAGAGCCGCAAGTTCACCACCCAGCGCGCGTACGGCAGCAGTAAGCTCGCCAACATCCTGTTCACGCAAGAACTTGCGCGCCGTCTCGCCGACACGAACGTGACCGCGAGCTCGTTCCACCCAGGTCCGGTCGGCTCAGAGTTCTTCCGTGACAGCAGAATGTACAAGCTGGTGCTGCACTCGCCGATCGGCAAACTCGCGCTGACGCCCGAGCAAGGCGCACAACCGTTGGTGCACTTGGCGACGGTCGCGGACGCGGAGTCGGTCAACGGCAAGTACTTCAGCCGGATGAAACCGCGTAAGCCCAAGGGAACCAGCCCTGAGCTGGCCGCCCGGCTGTGGCGGAAAACCGAGCAGCTACTGGGGATTGGCGACCAGGCGAACCGCTAGCGCGCCGAAGATCGCCGCGGAGGCCCGGTCCATCCAGCGCCGGATGGCCGGGCGCCGCACCAAGAACTCGGACAACGCGCCAGAGGTGAAGCCAACCGTCGCGTCCACCATCAGTCCGACGCAGATCAGGATCGCGCCGAGGACAAGGAACTGCACCCACGCCGGCCAACCGTCCTGGTGGATGAACTGCGGGAAGAACGCGAGGTAGAACAGGATCACCTTCGGGTTCGACAGGTTCGTCAGCACGGCCATCGCGTACATCTTGCGCAAGGAGCGTTGCGGTACAGGAGTTTCAGCCGCTTCAGCCGCTTTACGCGACGCGCGCAGTGTCGCGATGGCCAAGTACACCAGGAACACCGCGCCGAGGATCCGCATGATGTCCAAGGCAACGGGCGCGGCGGCCAGCAAGGCGCCGAGACCGGCGGCGGCAGCCACCGTATGGATCGCGATGCCGGTGGACATGCCCAGTGCGGCGATCACCCCGGCCTTACGGCCCCTGGCGATCCCGTTGGCGATGATGAACATCATGTCGGGGCCCGGTGCGAGGCTGATCAGGGCCGATGCGACGGTGAACGCCAGCAGGACAGACAACTCCATGCTGGCATCCCAGCATCCTCATCTTGTGCTCTGCAAACTCTTTACCCGTGGCTGTTGTGGCGGTGTGTCCTGCGGCACCATCCGGGTCACGCCATGCAGACCATATTCCAGCGGTCCACGCCGGAATCCGATCAGCCACACCGTGGCGAACAGGGCGGAGACCGCGATGAACAACACCAGCACGGTCATCGACACGGTCGGAATTCCTTCTGCTGTCAGGAAAGCGATCGCGAACAGATGTGCCGTGTAGAGCGTCAGCGACATCGTGCCGACCGCCATGATCGGCCGGACGAGCGTGGGTATCCATTCGGCTACGTACAACGAGAACGACAGTACGAACATCGCGACACCGAGCGCGCCGACGATCTCGAACGTCGTGTTGCTGTGCGGCGAGGCTTCCAGTAGCCATTCGAACGAAAGTGGTTGCGGCGCAAAACGGCTGCCGAATTGCCGGATGGCGATCGCTGAACCGCCGTAGCCAGCGATGGCCATCACCGGCCCAAGGGTCAGCAGTGTCATCCGCAGTTTGGCTGAGGTGAGGTCGAGCCTGCCGAGCGCGATTCCGGCGAGGACGTAAGGCATCCATGTCACGGCCGGGTAGTAGCCGGTGAGCAGGAACTGCAGCACCCCTTGGCCGCTGATCTGTTCGAGCGGATCGCCTGCCCATGTCGTCCATGTCTGTTTGGACAAAATGGCGACAAAGGGCCCAATGAGCGCAAGCGCGCCCGCGATACCGAACAGCCAGGACGCGCGCAGTCGCAGGAATGGCATCGCCAGAACGAAAAACGTGCCGTAGTACGCGAGGATCACCGCGATGTTGGTGCCGAGCAATGTCAGATATGTGCCGAGAGCTATCAGGATGACCGCTCTGATCGCGATCTTGAAATAGTCACGGCTGGTGACGTTCGGCTGTTGCCGCCCGGTGATCAAAGCGAGCGAAAGCCCGGCGAGTGTGGCGAAGAGCACGGACGAGCGGCCGTGCGTCGCCTGCATCACATCGCCAAGCAGACCGGACGTTCGGGCGGGGTCCGGTCCGACGTGCACGGCGAACATTCCGAACACCGCGAGACCGCGTGCCAGGTCGATCCCGGCGATCCGTTTGTTCACGCGTTCCAGGCTGACCGACGAACCTGAAAGTTAGCTGGGTGTCACGCTGTCGATCCCGACAGGGTTTGCTTCGCCCGGCGCAGGTGGTCACGTTCCGGTGCGTTCGCGGCACGCTCGATCGCCTGCTCGTAGGCCACTTCGGCCTCAGCGATACGACCGAGCCGGGTGAGCAGATTCGCCCGTATCGCGTGGAAGAGGTGGAACTTGTCCAGTTCGAGTTCGTCCACCAAGGACAGCGCGGCCGCCGGACCGTCCACTTCGGCCACTGCGACGGCCCGGTTCAACGCGACGACCGGAGTCGGCGTGAACGTCAGAAGATGGTCGTACAGCTGGACGATCTGCGTCCAGTCGGTCGGCTCCTCGCTGTGCACGGCATTGATCGCGGCCTGGATCTGGTACGGCCCAGGTTCGTTGCGCCGCAGGCATTCCCGTACGATCTCCCGGCCTTCGGCAAGAAGGTTCTCGTCCCACAACGCCCGGTTCTGGTCGGCGAGAAGGACAAGGTCGCCGTCCGGTGTCGTCCGCGCGGTCCGGCGTGCCTCGATGAACAGCATCAGGGCGAGCAGTCCGCGGACTTCGGGCTCATCTGGCATCAGTTCGCCAAGCACGCGGCCGAGCCGGATGGCTTCGGCGCACAGGTCCTCGCGGACGAGCTGCTCGCCTGAACTGGCCGTGTAGCCCTCGTTGAAGATCAGGTAGACGACCGCGAGCACGGATTTCAGCCGCTCAGGCAGGTTCGCTTCGGACGGTACGCGGTAGGGGATGCCTGCGTCCCGGATCTTGCCCTTGGCCCTGACCAGGCGTTGCGCCATGGTCGCCTCGGGCACGAGGAACGCGTGCGCGATTTCCGGCGTGGTCAGGCCGCCGAGCAGGCGAAGTGTCAACGCGACCTGGGCGGGTTTGGCCAGGGATGGGTGGCAGCAGGTGAAGATCAGCCGTAGCCGGTCGTCTTGAACTGGGCCTTCGTCGAGCGGTTCGTCCTGCGCGTGCAGCAAGGCGGCCTGGGCGTGCTTGTCTTCGCGATAGGACTCACGGCGGAGACGGTCGATTGCCCGGTTGCGGGCCGTGGTGATGATCCATCCGGCCGGGCTGGGTGGCGTGCCCGCGTCCGGCCAGCGCTTGACGGCCTCGGCGAACGCCTCCTGGACCGCTTCCTCGGCGATGTCGATGTCACCGAAAACCCTGACGAGCACCGCGACCGCGCGCCCGTACTCCTCGGCGAAGACCCGCTCGATCTCGGTCACGTGACCAAGTTAGCGCGGCGCGTTCAGGATCCCGTCGAGCATGCCCGGGTACAGCGCGTCGAGGTCGTCGCGACGCAGCCTGGAGATCCGGCTGGTGCCTTCGGGACGCACGTTGATCACGCCAGCCTCGCGCAGCGTACGGACGTGGTGAGTGGTCGTCGACTTGCTGATTGTCAGGTCGAGCGAGCCGCACGCGACGCCTTCGTCGGGAGGGAGCGCGGCGAGTACGCGGACCATCTGCAGGCGCACCGGGTCGGCAAGCGCATGCAGCACCGCCTCGATGCGGATCTCGTCACGCGATGGGTGTGGCAGGTCGGTCATGACCTCAATGGTAATGGAAGTTCGACGAACATCGTAGTTCGATGGATGTCGTAGTACGGTGGTTATCGAACTAGAGCCCACTTGGGGAGAGTCATGTCGCCACGCACCTATCTGCTCGCCGCAGGTGCCTTCGCCGTCGGGACGAGCGGATACATCGTTTCTGGCGTGCTACCTGCGGTCAGCCGGGATCTGAACGTTTCGTCCGCGACGGCGGGGCAGCTCGTGACTGCCTTCGCCATCGCCTACGCGATCGCCTCGCCGCTGATGGCCGCAGCCATGGGACGCTGGGAGCGGCGACGTCTCCTGGTGGTCGCGCTGTTGATCAGCACCCTCGGCAACGCCCTGGCCGCGATCGCGCCCACCTACGAGCTCCTGCTCGCATCTCGCGTGGTCAGCGCGCTGGGCGCGGCCGTGTACACACCGGCTGCCACGGCGGTCGCGACGATGTTGAACCCGCCGGACCACCGTGGCCGGGAGGTCGCGATCGTGTTCGGGGGACTGACGTTCGCTCTGATTCTCGGGGTTCCCGCAGGCAGCCTGATCGGGGCGAGCCTGGGGTACAAGGGCGTCTTCGCACTGGTGGCGGCGGCTTCTTTGCTCGGCGCAGTGGCCGTGCGGCTGGGGATTCCGGCTGTTGCCGCGCCGCCCGCGGTTCGTTTGCGGGACCGGTTCACCATCGCGGCTGACCGTCGGGTGCAGTACGTGCTCGGGATGACCGTGTTCGGGTGCTTGGCTGCGTTCAGCGTGTTCACGTTCATCGCGCCGATCCTTGGCGAGATCGCGGGCGTGCACGGCACGACGATCAGCATCTTGCTGCTGATCTACGGCGTCGGTGGCGCGATCGGGAACAACGTTGGTGGCCGGGTGACCGACAAGTTCGGCAGCCAGAAGCCGTTGTTCGCGATCTTCGTGGTGTTCATCGGAGTGCTTGCGACGCTGCCGTTCACCGCGACTTCGACTGTGGCCGCGGGAATCGTGTTGTTCGTGTGGGGTCTGTTCACGTGGTCGGTCAACCCGCCGATCCAGAACTGGCTGATCGAGCTCTCGCCCGCGAACAGCAGCTTGTTGTTGTCGCTCAACGGATCTGCGATCTACTTGGGTGTCGGGTTGTCCGGCATCTTCGGCGGAGTCGTGATCAACTCGGCTGGGCTGACCGCCTTGCCGCCGATCGCCGCGATCGTCGCCGCCGTGGCGCTGGTGTTCCTGCTGCTGGCCAGTCGTCCGTCCAAATCGGAACGGACGAAGGCGCCGGAGTTCGCGCTGGCCGACTGACTGGCTCCCTTTTCAAGGACCACCTGGTGGCTGGCACGCTGCCAGACTGGCGGGATGGGAGCACCTTCGGTCGGGTTCATCGGGTTGGGCGTCATGGGCACCCCCATGGCGCGCAACCTTGTCAAGGCAGGGTCACCGCTGCTCGTCTGGAGCCGCACACCTGGCAAAGACCTGCCGGGAGCGGAGTTCGCGCCCGATGCGGCGACGCTCTTCAAGCGGTCGGACGTGATCATCCTCATGCTGGCCAACGCTTCGGCTATCGACGCGGTCCTCACCCGGGGCACGCCAGACTTCGCCGACAAGGTTGCCGGACGGATCATCGTCCATATGGGTACGACGGAAACGTCTTATTCCCAAGGGCTTGAGGCTGACATTCGGGCAGCCGGTGGCAGGTATGTCGAGGCGCCGGTTTCGGGATCCCGTGTCCCAGCTGAGAATGGCGAGCTTGTCGCGATGGTTGCGGGTGACCCTGAGGCCGTTGATGTTGTGCGGCAGGTGATCGCGCCCATGTGCCGGGACACTGTGGTCTGTGGGGCGGTGCCCAATGGGCTTCGGATGAAGTTGTCGGTGAACGTGTTCCTGATCGCGACGGTGACTGGGCTGGCGGAGTCCTTCCAGTTCGCCAAGCGGCTTGGGCTCGACCTTGACACGTTCGTCGAAGTGTTGGCCGGTGGGCAGATGTCCAGCCCGATCATGCGGGTCAAAGGGCCAAAGCTGGTGGCTGAGGACTATTCGGTGCAGGCGGCCATCGACGACGTGTGGATGAACACGCGGCTGATCACCGAGGCTGCCAAGGCATCGGGCATTCCCGCGCCGCTGATGGACGTCTGCGAGGAGTTGTTCAGCGAGACATCGGCGCTCGGCTACGCGGACGCCGACATGGCCGCGGTGGTCAAGGCAATCGAGGCGAGATCAGTCGTCGGGGTGGTTGAGCAGCCTTAGATCCGGCGGCACCAATGTCGTGCTTGTCAACAACTCCCGAATCAAATTGTGGTTCAACGAGTTGCCGACCGGCTCGTCCATCTCCTCACGGGTCAAGCCAGCCACACCATCCTTCGACAGCCGGGCACGCACCTTCACCACCAAATGCTCGACCTTCTTCGACGTCCAGTTCGCGTTGGGCTGCAGGTGCGCCAACTGATTCGCGGCCTGCGTCCACGACAACGGCTGCGGCCGAGCCTCATGCAACAGGTATCGCTGGCCCAAAACCACCAGGGCAAGACGTTCGGTCGGCTCAAGGCGCCACGTCTTCGGCGGGTGCGTCGGGTCGAGGTGCCTGGACGCCGGAGTCTGCACGTCCGAGCCGGTCACGTACAGCTCAAGCAGGTGCTCGCGGCCGCCCGATCCGCCGACGAACACCGGTGTGTAGCCCTCGATCAGCGGGATTGGCTCTTCGTTCGTGAACAACAACCGCGAGTTCGGCAGGCGGATCGGGAGCCTGCCCGTATTGCTCACCCACCACTGGTTGTGCTGATGCGTCAGCTGCCCGTGCTGCCTGCTCACCCGGCGGTCGTCCTCGCCGATGCACACGTGCACCTCTGGGCGGTTACGGCCAAACAGGATTGTGCGGCCTTCCCGGGGACCGAACACGATGCCACCGGCGATCGCCAGCGCATAGATCGTGCCGGGGGTCGCGGGCGGGACACCCAAGGCGAGGCTGCTGTGCCCAGGTGCGAGCGTTTCGGTCATGGGTTTGCTCCTTCCAATGACCACAGCTAACCCCTTCCTCGCGGGAGCCCTCCCGAATGCTCAACCAGGCAGTTTGGCCGCGAGCGGTTCGGAGATGTCGTTGACGAGCCGGCACAGCCTGCCGTCCGAAGTTTGCTGGCCGAACACGACCACCAGCAATGCCTCGATGGCTGGACGCGCGTCATCGTTGGTGTACGCGCGGTGCTGGATGTACGACACACACGAGTTGTCGCCATAGCCGTTTTCCTCGACGGCGGCAGGGCGGCCCGCGAAGGTCGTTTGTTTGCCGTCCCTGGCGTTGAGCGGGTCGCGCTGGTCGAAGATGATCATCAGCGTGCTGTTGCTTGTCGTGCTGCGCCAGCGGCATTCCCAGTCGCCGAACGCGGGCTCCGGATTGTTCGCGTCGATGCCGGGAAACAAGGCCAGGATGTCGGCGTTCGGCATGGCGCACGCGTCGACGTTGATCAACGAGTCCGGTGCGGGTGGCAGCATCCGGCGCGGAACGGTGCCCCGAAGCCTGCTCAACGCGGTGCTCACAGCCGACTCAGCGGCCGCGCAGAGATCGACGGGGAACCGGGTCCGGTTGAACTTCGCGGTGATCGAGATGGCGTGACGCTTGTCCGGCATCACCAACGTGCGCATGCACTGGGAGTTGTTGTACGTCGGGTGCCGCACCACTTGAACCAAGCCGACCTGAGAGGTCTGGCCCGGCGGGACCTCGCCGGTCTTGGGCACGAGCTCGAACGTCAGCCGGACGTCGACCTCGCCGGCGCCTTCACGCGGCCGGATGAGCACGTCACAGCGGTTGAAGTTGCCGTAATCCGGATCAAGGTCGGTATTTCCGAAGCGCTTCAGCTCGGCCGAGTCGAGCAAGGAACACGGGTCAGCGGTCCGCGGATCCCCGATGCTAGGACCGGCGGAGGCGGCGGCACTCCCGGACTCGGCCGGAAGACTCAGCACGACCCACGTGGCCACGAGCACGAGCAGGATCGCCGCCCGCGCGAGAATCGGCGGCCGATGGCGGATACCGGTGGCCGCGTTCTGAAGCATCTGTTTCGCCTCGGCGGCGGTTGGACGTTTCCGCGGATCAGGCCGCAACAATGCCGACAACACCGGCCGCAGCGGACTGTGCGATTCGGCGATATCGCCACGAGCCGCACGCCAGACCAAAACCTGTGGATTCGGCGCTTTGCCAACGGGAGAAACGCCTTCGACGGCCGCGAACAATGTGGCACCGAGCGAGAAAATGTCGGACGCACTCGTCGCGTCCTCACCCCTGGCGACCTCGGGTGCGAGATATCCGGGCGTGCCATCAAGTCCGCCGGTACGACTGAGCGTGACATCGTTATGGACACTGCGGGAAACCCCGAAATCACTGAGCTTCGGCCTACCGTCATGCGTCATCAACACATTGCTCGGCTTGACATCCCGATGCAGCACGCCGGCCGCGTGAATGGTGTCCAATGCGTCGGCCAACTGCACGCCGATCCGCGCGACTTGGGCGGCTGGCAATACGCCCTGCTTGGCCAAGGTGTTGGCGGGCAGGTATTCCATCACCAGCCACACTTCGTCGTCCGACGTGACGACGTCGTACACAGTCACCACGTTCGGGTGATTCACGCGGGCAGCCGCTTTGGCTTCGCGTTTCAGCAGCTTCGCGTGCTCACCAAACAGCGGAAGCGCCCGTTTGACCGCGACAACGCGGCCGAGCTCTTCGTCGGTTGCCCGCCAGACCATGCCCATTCCACCGGAACCGAGCTGCTCTTCCAGCCGATAACGACCGGCGATCAACCGACGAGAGCGCACGCGTCAACCATAGGCCACACGGCCTAACACACATCCGCTGTATCAGGAGGCTTCGTCCAGCCTCCTATTTACGTGACACTCGTTGACCAGCAGTGCCGCGATACCTGGGCTTTTGCGCACTCGCGCGAGGCAGCGCTGTCTGGTCGGCCCGATCGCCCCAATTGGCATGCCGAGCCGGACACTGATCTCGGCATACGGAATCGGTGGATCAGCGAACAACAACGACAACAACTGCTGGTCCCGACCGGACAGTCCGTCAATCGCTTCACGCAGCGCGTCGCGCCGCTCGTCCACCAGCAACCGGCTGTCCGGCCCGGGCGCGAGGATGTCTGCCATCTCCTCGGTCTCCCGAGCCACCTGCCGAGTCCGATCGCGCAGCAGCTGCAAGCATTCCCGCCGCGTGGTCGTCACGATCCATCCCGGCAAGGCTTCCGGATCGCGAATCGCCGTCACGTTCGCCACCAGACGAAGCCACACCGTCCCAGCCACGTCGTCGGCGTCGACGCCCATGATGCCGAAATTTCGGCAAATCGCGGACACCAACGGCCGATATCGCCGGACAAGCGTCGTCCACGCCGACGCCTGTCCTCGCGACGCCCCAGCCACCAAAGCCGTCAGAACCATCGTGTCCCCCTGCTCGGCACTTTCCCCGTCGGCTTCACGATTTCGCCACGCCCTGCTCGCGGACCTTGCAGCAACCTTGCGGACCGACAAGCATCGAGAAACATGGAGTTTCGGCTGTTCGGGGAGGTACAGCTGAGGGCGGGAGACTGGCTCGCCGACGTGGGAACGCCGCGCCAGCAAGCCGTGCTCGCCGCCCTGCTTGTCGACGTGGGCAAACCCGTCCCGATCGAGACCCTGATCGACCGCGTCTGGGACGCCGACCCGCCGGTCGAGGCCCGCAACGTGCTCTACTCGCACCTCAGCCGAATCCGGCGGTTGCTCAAAGGAACGGCCACTCTGGAGCGCAGACCTGCTGGCTACGTCCTTGACGTGCCGCCAGACGCGGTGGACATGCACCGGTTCTGGCAGCTGGTCGAGCAGAGTAAGGAACTGCGTGACGCCGACAAGGCCGCGATGCTCACGGACGCGTTGGCGCTGTGGCAGGGCACGCCCCTTGCGGGCATCCCCGGCGAATGGGTCGAGCAGGTCAGGGATCGCTGGTCACGCCGACGCCTCGACGCGATCGTCCAATGGGGTGACACCGAGCTGAAACTCGGGCGCTCGGCCGACGTGATCGACGTTTTCCGGGATCTCGCGACCGAATACCCGCTGGCTGAGCAGTTCGAGCACGTCCTGATCCGGGCATTGCACACGGCAGGCCGGGACGCGGAAGCACTCGACCGGTACACCCTCATCCGGCAGCGGCTCGCCGACGAACTCGGCACGGATCCCGGACCGGAGTTGCAGGCCCTGCACAGCTCGCTGCTGCGCGGTGAACTGCCGAAACCGCTGAAGCCGACCGCGCTGGCACCCGCGCAATTGCCGCCTGACGTCTACGGATTCGCTGGCCGGGAAGAGCAACTAGGACAGTTGGGCAAGCTCGAACGGGCCCGGACCGTCGTGGTCGCGGGGACCGCGGGCGTTGGCAAGACGTCCCTTGTCGTGCACTGGGCGCACCAGGTCCGCGCCGATTTCCCTGATGGCCAGCTGTATTTGAACCTGCGCGGGTTCGATCCAACCGGGACACCGGTCACCCCAGCCGAGGCCGTACGTGGGTTTCTCGATGCCTTCTACGTGCCCCGCGAACGTGTCCCGACCGGATTCGAGGCTCAGGTTGGGTTGTATCGCAGCCTGCTGGCCGACCGGCGCGTGCTGATCGTGCTGGACAACGCACGCGATGCCGAGCAGGTTCGGCCGCTGCTGCCGGGTTCGTCGCAGTGCCTTGTGCTCGTGACCAGCCGGGATCAGCTTGCCGGGCTGGTGGCCGAAGGCGCGTATCCGATGCTGCTCGAACTGCTCGATGCCGCCGAAGCAAGAAGCCTGCTTGCCCAAAGGGTCGGCGCTGAGCGAGTCGAGGCCGAGTCCGCAGCGGTCGACGACATCATCCAGCTCTGCGCGCGCCTTCCGCTGGCGCTGGCAGTGGTTGCCGCACGGGCCGCGACGCACCCCAAGTTCAGCCTTGCCGCGTTGGCTGACGAACTGCGTGACGGCCTTGACGAGTTATCCGGCGCCGATCCAGCCACCGACCCCAGGGCCGTGTTTTCCTGGTCCTACCTGCAGTTGACCGAGACCAGCGCGCGGTTGTTCCGGTTGCTTGGCCTGCATCCCGGCCCTGACTTCAGTGTTCGTGCCGCGGCGAGCATGAGCGGGTTGCCGGTCGCGCAGGTTCGTTCACCGCTGGCGGAGCTGGCTGGTGCGCACCTGGTCGCTGAGGAAACCCCTGGGCGCTACGAGTTCCATGACCTGCTTCGGGCTTACGCCGCCGAACTCGCCCAAGCCGACAGCGACCGGCACGCGGCGAAGCGACGCATGCTTGGCTATTACGTCCACAGTGGAAATATCGCTGACGGCCTGCTCGATCCCTTCAGGGAAGAACCGCCCGAGTTTCCGAAGCTGCCTGCCGGTGTTGCCGTCGAGTCCATTATGGATAAGGCGCGGGCGTTGCGGTGGTTCAATACTGAGCACCGAGTGATGCTCGCGGCGATCAACCAGACCCAGGGCTTCGACGAGGAAGTCTGGTCGCTGGCGTGGACATTGCGCCGGTACTTCACGCGCAGAGGACTGCGGCACGAACAACTCAGTGCGCTGCTGCCCGCGCGTGAAGCGGCCAAGCGGCTGGGCGACCCGGCGAAAGAGGCCTACGCGCAATGCTTCATCGGATCGTCGCACATCCTTTTCGGACGGGTTGACGAGGGCGCGGAGCTGCTTCGACTGGCGCTCGACCTCTACCGCAAGGCCGGTGATCGGTTGGGCGAAGGTCTTGTGCTGCAATGCTTCTGCTGGATGCTGGAACGGGAGAACCGGCATGCGGAGGCGTTGAAGTACGCGCAACACTGCCTTGACGTGTTCCGAGGCGCTGGGCACAAGCCGGGGGAAGGTCGGGCGCTCAACGCCGTCGGATTCCTGTACGCACTGCTCGGTGCGCATGTGGACGCGCTCAACTATTGCCAGAAAGCCATTGACCTGCAACTGAAACTGGGCGACAGTGTGGGCGCGGCGCAGACGTGGGACAGCCTCGGTCTCGCGTACAGCCGTCTCGGCGATCACGAGCGTGCGATCGTGTGCCACCAGTCGTCGGTCGACGTCAACCATGAGCTGGGCAACCGGCATTCCGAAGCCATCGCGCTCACCTCGTTGGGGGATGCGTACGAGAACGCGGGCGACATCGAGTCGGCCCACGTCGCCTGGCAGCGTGCGGTCGAGAGGTTCGAGCAGATCGGGCTTCGGGAAGCTGACGAGGTCAGAGTCAAACTGGGATGAGACAACACACTTTAAGGGGAGAAATGGACGACGTCACCAGCGCGCGGGACTTCACCGAGATGCTGCCGAGAATCGACAAGTTCGCGAGTGGACTGTCCGCTGAGGATCGTGAGCTGTTCGACCGGATGCTCTGCGGGATGGCCGACGCCATCATGACTGGTTTCCGCGCGTACTCGTCGGAGTTCGGCGACGCCTTCGCGCAGGGCAGGACCCAGCTGACGGTCAGCTATGACGCCAATTCGCCTGGTATCACCGGTAAATACAGCTCGCGGTACATCAAGCCGCGGTACATCAAGCCGTAGTCATGCGAACGGTTCTCGTCTCGATGCCGTTCATGCACGCCGATCGCCCGTCCATCCAGTTGGGACTGTTGCGGGCGATCGCCGAGGCGAACGGTTTCCCGGTGCGTACGGTGCATGCCAACCTGGACTTCGCCGCACGTATCGGGATCGAGTACTACCAGCAGCTCGCGGACATGCGCGGCCGGATGATCGGCGACTGGCTGTTCTCTGTGGAGGCGTTCGGCGCGGCCGCGCCAGATCCGGACGCTTTGTTCGCTGAGGAGTTCGAAGCCGAACTGTCCTATTTGGCCGACTCAGGGCGTCGGCTGACGCACACGAGGGATCATGATGTGCCAGCGTTCCTCGACTCCTTGGTTGACGGGTTTCCTTGGCACGAAGCCGAAGTTGTCGGGTTCAGCTGTACGTTCCAGCAGAACACCGCGTCGTTCGCGCTGGCTCGCCGGTTGAAGGAACGGTATCCAGGCATTGTCACGATCTTCGGCGGCGCCAACTTCGACGGGGAGATGGGCCTTGAGCTGGTGCGGTCGGTCGACTGTATCGACTTCGCGGTGATCGGCGAAGGTGACACCGCGTTTCCCCGGCTGCTCAAGGCTTTGTCGGAGGGCACCGATCCGTTGGCGGTACCGGGAGTCGCGAGCCGCAATGGCGCGGCTGCGGCGCAACCGCCACTTGAAGCGCTCGACGACACGCCGGTTCCGGTGTACGACGAGTACTTCGAACGTGCCTCGGCAGTGGGTCTGCTGCCGGAGACCGTGTGGCTTCCGTTCGAATCCGCCCGTGGCTGTTGGTGGGGCGCCAAACACCATTGCACGTTCTGCGGTCTCAACGGCACGACCATGAAGTTCCGCGCCAAGTCCGCGGACCGTGTGCTCGCCGAACTGGCCGGACTGGCGAGGCGATACGGCGTGTTCCGGTTCGAGGCCGTCGACAACATCATGGAACCGCGCTACCTCAAGGAACTCTTTCCTGCTCTGCTTGAAAGCGACTACGAACTGTTCTACGAAGTCAAAGCCAACCTGAGTCGCGCGCAGCTCAAACTCCTCGTCTCGGCCGGCGTCACGCATCTGCAACCAGGCCTGGAATCCTTGAGCTCCAATGTTCTCCGGCTGATGGACAAAGGAGTCCGGGCCGCGCAGAACGTCAATCTCCTGCGCTGGGCGCGGTATTACGGCATCGATGTCGGCTGGAACATCCTGTGGGGCTTCCCCGGTGAAACCGAGGCGGACTACGCTGCGCAAGCAGCCGTCATCCCGCACCTGGTTCACCTGCAACCGCCCGGCAGCGCGGCACGGGTCTGGTTGGAGCGGTTCAGTCCGATGTACACCCGGTTCAAGATGCGGCACCGGGCGCCGGAACGCAGCTATCAGTACGTGTACCCGAAGACGGTCGACCTCGACAAGGTCGCGTACTTCTTCGAGTACGAAATGGACGACACCCTGCCCGCCGAGACTTACACCGACCTGGCTGGTGAAGTGGCTGCGTGGAACACCCTCTGGGAGTCGCCACAACGCCCCATCCTGACCTATTGGTCCTCACCGGGCTACCTGCGGATCTACGACGGCAGGCACGAAGGCCGCGAGGGCACGTACACGTTCCGCGACACGCTCGCCCGCATCTACCTGGCCTGTAGCGACCGTCCGACGACTGCGTCGGTTGTCCGGGACAAACTTGGCCTCGATGTGCCGGTCCGGGCGATCGAGGACGCGTTTGCCCAGTTCCAGGAGCGCGGACTGATGTTCCTTGACGAGTCACTGGCCCTTTCGCTCGCCCTTCCAGCGACGCGTGGGCGTTAATGTGTCGGAGTGACTACCCTGTCCGACGACGAACAGTTCATGGTTCGGACCGTGAAGGAGTTCGTCGACAAAGACGTCAAACCGGTCGTCCGCGAGCTCGAACACGCCAATACCTACCCCGAGGCGCTGATCGAGCGGATGAAGGAACTCGGCATCTTCGGTCTCGCGGTTCCCGAGGAATACGGCGGCACCCCGGTCTCGATGCCCTGCTACGTGCTGATCACCGAGGAACTGGCTCGCGGCTGGATGAGCCTGGCCGGTGCGATGGGCGGGCATACGGTCGTCTGCAAGCTCCTGCTCAAATTCGGGACACCAGAGCAGAAACAGCACTATCTGCCCCGCATGGCCACCGGCTCGGTCCGTGCCACGATGGCACTGACCGAGCCAGGTGGTGGCTCGGATCTGCAGGCCATGCGCACTGTGGCTCGTAAAACCGAAGACGGGTATGTGGTCAACGGGTCGAAGACGTGGATCACGAACTCACGCCGTTCCCAACTCATTGCCTTGCTGTGCAAGACAGATCCTGATGCTCAGCCGGTCCATCACGGCATCTCGATCCTGCTGGCCGAACACGGTCCAGGCCTCACGGTGTCCCGGGACCTGCCCAAGCTCGGCTACAAGGGCGTGGAAAGCTGCGAACTGTCCTTTGAGGACTACCAGGCGCCGTGGGACGCGATTCTCGGTGGCGTCGAGGGCGATGGGTTCGCGCAGATGATGACGGGACTGGAGACCGGCAGGCTGCAGGTCGCGGCGAGGGCCCTTGGTGTCGGCCGGGCGGCGCTGGAGGATTCCCTTGCGTACGCGCAAAGCCGGGAGTCGTTCGGCAAACCGATCTGGCAGCACCAGTCCATCGGCAACTACCTGGCCGACATGGCCACCTCGCTGTCCGCGGCCCGGCAATTGACCTTGCACGCGGCCCGAGAGGCCGACGCGGGGCGCAGGGTGGACATGGAAGCCGGGATGGCGAAGCTATTCGCTTCGGAGACCGCGATGCAGATCGCGTTGACCGCGGTCCGGATTCACGGCGGCTACGGGTACTCGACAGAGTTCGACGTTGAGCGGTATTTCCGGGACGCGCCACTGATGATCGTCGGCGAGGGCACCAACGAGATCCAGCGGAACGTGATCGTGCGTCAGCTCATCGCGCGCGGAGGGCTCGATTCCTGACCTGGTCGGGGCTCGTGAGTGGTTATGCGGGTTAGAACACGGCTAACCACTCACGAGGAGGTTTTCGCCAGCTCTTCCCTTAATCGCCGGACTTCTTCACGCAAGGTCACCAGCTCCACGTGCAGCTCGTCGGTTTCCTGGTGCACTGTCGCCTCGGCCTGCTGAATTCGCTCAAGCAGCCAGGACGCGATCATTCCGGTGATCACACCGAGCAACGCGATGCCGCCGACCATCAGCGTCGCCGCGACGAGCCTGCCTTCCCACGTCGTCGGATAGACATCGCCATAACCAACCGTGGAGATCGTGGTCAGCGTCCACCACAGGGCTTTCGGGAACGAGTCGATTCCGGCATCCGGATTCGCCCGCTCGGCATCCAGGACCGCGATCGCCGACGCGAAACTCACCAGCACGGTCACAATGCCGACATAAATCGCCACCCGGCCACGGAATGCCGTCGACGCCTTACGGTTGAGCACCCGCAACAGCGTGACCACGCGCAACGCGCGCAATTGCCGGACCATCGGCAGCGCCACCGCGAGCAAATCGAACAGGTGCCGCCAGATGAAACGCAGTTTCCGCTCGGCAAGGATCAACCGGGTCACATAGTCGACAGCGAATACCGACCAGATCACCCACAGCGTGATCTCCAGACCGAGATGCACGCCAGCGGGTGCACTGACATGCAGTACCTGCCAGGCATATGCCACAAGGAACGCCATGGCGAGCACACTCAGTGGCCATTCCGTTCGGCGTTCCCAATTGGACAGTCGCTGCTCGTTCACCGCGACACTCTAACCGCGATCAGGCGTCAAACGACCTGGCCAAGAGGGCACAATCAAAGCACGTCCGGCTCAGCGTCCTGGTCGGCAGCGCACAATCAAACCGAGACCGAGCACGATCGCGGCCGGGCCGGTGACCAACGCGTAGACGTAGTCGACCTTGCCGTCCAGCGCGGTGAAGAAGATCGCGACCGTGTAGATGAAGCACAGCACGGCCGACAGCGTGAGTGCCTCTTTCAGCCGTGACCTGGTCTGCATGGTTTGAGAGTAACCCAGCGAACCGCAAACTCATGTTAACTCTTGTTCCCAGAGTTAACATCGGATCATGAGCCGGATCAACGACGTCGGCGGTGTGCAGGGGTTCGGCAAGATCGAACTCGAGCAGGAGGAGCCGCCTTTTCACGCGGACTGGGAGGCGCACGTCTTCGCCCTCAACGGCGCGATGCTCCGGCACGGGATCTATCAGCTCGACGAGTTCCGTGACGCGATCGAACGGCTGTCACCCAGTCAATACCTGGCCGCGTCGTACTACGAGCGGTGGTTTCTGGCGATTCGCACACTCCTGATCGAAAAGGGCGTTTTCTCCGCGGAGGAGCTGGATGACGTTCACCACGGGTGATCAGGTTCGGGCCAAAGCCGTCGACCCGCCGCACCACACCAGGCTGCCGTCCTACATCCGCGGCGCGGTCGGCACGGTCGTCGGAACACAGGGCGCGCATCCGGTTCCTGACGACGTCGCACAGGGAATTTCCGCCCAAGAAGAGCCGGTTTACGCGGTCCGGTTCACCGCGACCGAACTGTTCGGCACAGGCGATCACACGGTGACCGTGAGCCTGTGGGAGAGGTACATGGAGCAGCTGTGAGTGGTGATCATTCCGACGCGCCGATCGCGGCCCGTGTCCGCCAGATGGAACGCCTGCTCGAAGAGCGCGGCTTGGTGATTCCGGGTGCGCTCGACGAAACATTGGCGGCCTTTCTCAACCGTTCGTCACCGGCGAATGGTGCCCGGATCGTGGCAAGGGCATGGGTGGATCCCGAATTCCGGGACCGGCTGCTCGCGGACGCCCCTGCGGCCATCAACGAGCTCGACTTGTCGATGAGCGGCGGATTGCACGTGCAGGACCTGCACGCGGTGGCGAATTCGGACCGTGAGCACAACGTTGTCGTGTGCACGCTGTGCTCTTGTTACCCGCTTGCCCTGCTGGGCCCTTCACCCACTTGGTACAAAAGCGAGAGCTACCGGTCGAGGGTGGTCCGAACCCCACGGGAAGTGTTGCGGGAATTCGGCTTGGACCTGCGCCCCGAAGTCGAAGTCACAGTATGGGACGCCAACGCGGAAACCCGGTACATCGTCATTCCCGTCCGTCCGGCTGGCACCGAGAACCTCACCGAGGAACAGTTGGCCGACCTGGTGACCCGCAACGGACTCATTGGCACGGCACCGGTTTAAAGCTCATCCTCATGCTGCAGCGCCCATTGCGCGAGCCGTAGCCGTGAAGGGATGTCCAGCTTGCGGTAGCTGTTGCGCAGATGGGTCTCGACCGTGCGGGCGCTGAGAAACAGTCGTGTTGCAATGTCTGCATTGGACAGTCCAGTGCCGACAAGGCGGACGATCTCGGCTTCCCGTGCGGTGAGCACGCTTTCGCTCCGCTCGACCCGATGCGTGCGGGCCAACTTGCGTGCCCGCTCGAACCACGGCTGGACGTGTTGGAGCCGTTCCAGGCACTGGAGGATGGTGTCGCGGTCGGGATCGAGCTCTGCCGCTTCCAACAAGGTCTGTGCGGCAAGCAAGGGCGCACCCATTTCCTCGAATTGGCGTGCGGCGGCACGGAGAAGTTCCGCGTCACCCTGCATCAAGCCGTCGTGCCGGTCGGACAGCGCCACGAGCATCGGCGCGTTCGCCTTGGTGGAGTACAGGACCTGCTGAACCCCGGCGGCTGACGCGGCGTCCTTGGCGGCGATCGAGGCTTGGCTCGCGCTGAGCAACCGAAGACAACAGATGGTCGGGTCGCTGAACGGGAAAGCTTCCGCAACGAACTTGGGCGCCTGCGATGGATGGCCGGAGTAGCACGCGATCGCGGCTTCAGCGGTGGCCCAGCCCATGTCCAGCGCGTTGTCACTGACGGCTGGACGGCTCCTGGCGAGCCGCATGCTCTGGTTGGCCTCGTCCAGCCTGCCGAGCTCGGCGAGCAGACAGGCCCGGAACACGTAGAAACGCGCGGTCAGCCGGTACAACCCGGTCTGTGTGCTGCCGTCGATGTCCTCTTCGACCGCGGCCAGGGTGCTGGCGAGATCGCCGCCGAAGTACTGCACGGTCCGCTGCAGCATCCGGATCGAGTAGACCGCGGATGGCAGCATGAAGGCCGCGCTCGCCACCCTCGCGATGTCCGCCTGCCGGGTGGCTGCTGGGAGATCGCCGAGCAACAGTGACACGCCCGGGTGGATCCGGCGTGGCACGAAGGACAACGACGGGAACTTGCTCATGCTGTCCGCGCCTACCTCTTCGGCAGTACGCAAATGCCAGTCCGCGGCCACGAAGTCGCGGTCGAGCATGGCGGGGAAAGACTTGGCGATGTGGAACATCGCTTGCGACGCGGGGTCCGGCCGGCCCTCGAACGCGGTCACCAGCTGCTGATAGGCAACGCGGGCGCTGTCGATCGGCAGGTGCCGGGCGACCATCGCGATCCGCATGCTGGCGTACTCGATGTCATCCTCGCCGCGTAGCCGTGAGATCGCGTCGACGTGGCTGTGCGCGGCGGCGCCGTTCCCGCGTTCGGACTCCAGCATCGCCAGCTGCACGAGCAGCTGGATCTGCCTGGCCTCCTCGACGTTGTTCCGCGCGATCTGCAGACGTTCGTGCCAGACCTCGGCGGCCTCGGCCAGCCGCCCGGTTCCCTGATACGCCAGACCAAGGCAATCCAGCAGCTCCGGCACGATTTCCGGCCGTGCGTCCCTGGCCAGAGCCAGTGCCCGGTCGAGGTACTCGACGGCCTCCTGCGTCGCGACCACGTCCAACGCGCGTTTGCCCGCGGCGGTGAAGATGTCGATGGCTCGTTGGGTGTCGACGAGTTCGCCCGCGCCTCGGTAGTGCGGCGCCGCCGCGAGGATGGTCTCGGATGTGCCGGTGTCGATCGCCGCCGCGAGCTTGGCGTGGAGTTTCCGGCGTTCGCTTTCGGTGAGTTCAGCGTAGGCGACTTCGGCGTAGAGCGGGTGGGTGACGCGGTAGGTGAGTTGGCGTCCGGTCACGTGCTCTTCGATATGGCCTTGCCGCAACAGGTTACGCAGCGCCGGATCGCCTGGCGGCAACGCGAGAACCTCTGCTGTGGCTGCCGTTCCGGCGACCGCGATGAGGTCGAGGATGGCGCGCTCGGGTTCGTCCAGCGCGTGCAGGCGGCTGAGCACGACGTCCCGGACGATCGCGGGCAGCGGTCCTTGGCCTTGTAGCGAAGCCAGTGCCGTGACGAACAAGGGGACGCCCCTCGTACGCGAGGACATCTCCTGCAGCAGGTCCTGTTTCGGCGGCTCACCGAGCAGATCCGCCAGCAGGCTGGCCAGATCCGTGTCGTTGAGTGGCTGCAATGCCAGTTCTGTGCCGTTTCGGCGGACCAGCGTGGCCAAATCGGTCAATCTTCGGCCCGCGGTCGGCGTCCGGCATGTCCCGATCACCACCAGCTGGCTGGTGGCGGTGCCGCGGCCGAGGTAGTGGATGAGTTCGATGGTGCCGTCGTCGGCCCAGTGCAGGTCGTCGATGATCAGCAGCAGGGGAGCACTCATTTTCAGGAGCCGCAGCACTGCTTCGAACATGTGAGTCCGGTTGAGTGCCGGATCGCCGCCGGGCGCGGGCTGCGGTAGCCGTGGGTCGGTGATCAACCTGCCGAGGTCGGGCAGCATTTCGGGGCTAGCAAGCGTGTCCAGGTGCGACCGGAGCGCGGAGACGATCGGGGCGTACGCGAGACCGGCTTGCAGCGGATCTGCTTGGCCGGTCAGGACTGTGAAACCACGATCCCGCGCGACGCCGGCCGCGTACTCGGCGAGCCGGGTTTTGCCGATGCCCGGTTCGCCGGACAGCAGCACGAGCGTCCCCTGTCCGCGCTCGGCTGTCGCCAGCATTTCGGCGATCGCGGCCTGTTCCCGGTCGCGCCCGATCACAGCTCGTCCTCGTGCTGGAGGACCCATTGCGCCAGGCGCACTCGCGACGTGATGTCGAGCTTGCGATAGCTGTTGCGCAGATGAGTTTCCACGGTCCGTGTGCTGAGAAACAGCCGAGTGGCAATGTCCGCATTGGACAGTCCATGGCCGACGAAGCGAACGATCTCGGCTTCCCTTTTCGACAACACTCCATCGGTTTTACCAGCTGGCTGGGTGATGCCGTTGGCACGAGCAAGGCGGCGTGCGCGGTCGATCCACGGCGTCACGCCCGATCGTTGGAACTGGTCAAGGCTTGCCTTGATCGCCTCGCGGTCCGGCACGATCTCCGCAGCTTCCAGCGAAGTCTGGGCGGCGAGCAGCGGCGCGCCCATCTCCTCGAACCGGCGTGCCGCCTGGACAAGGATTTCGTTGTCGGACGTCAGCAAACCGGTGAATCGGTCAGCAAGGACATCGAGCAGCGGGGCCGTCCGGCCGCTCGTCCGCAGCGAGTCCGTGATCGTCTGCGCGGTGGTGACATCCTTCGCGGCGATGGCTGTCTGGCCCGCGACCAGGTTGCGCAACGTGCTGATCAACGGTTCCCGGATCGCGTAGCCCTCGGTGCTCATGTCCGGAGCGTGCTCGGGATGGCCGGATACCAAGGCAATCGCGGCTTTTGCCGTCTGCAGCCCGTGCTCCAGCGCGTTCTCGTGCGTCTTACGCCATTGCGCGGCCTGCTTGACGCACTGCGTGGCCTCGTCGGTCCGGCCCATCTCGGCCAGCAGGTGCGCTTTGTGCGCGAGCATCCTGGCGTGCAGCCGGTTCAGGCCGAGCTCGGCAACGTTCGCGAGGTCGTCGTCCAACGCGGCCAAAGCGCCAGGAAGGTCGCCGGTGAAATACAGCAAGGTGGTGCGGGCCAGCCGTAGCGAGTAGGTCGCAGACGGGAGCACGAAAGCCGCGCTGGTCCTGGTGCCGAACGTGGCCAGTTCCACGGCCTTCGGGATCTGGCCGATCAGCACACAGATCCCGATGTGCACGCGCAACGGGTTGAACGGAACGATCATGCCGACGTCGTCGGCCGACTGCCTGCCGTGCCGTTCGGCGATCAGCAGATCGCGGTGTGCCGCGCTGAAATCACCCTGGTACGCCGCCCGGAAACCGGTTACGCAGTACCTCAGGGCTTGTGCTTGCGGCCTCGGATCGTCCTTGACCGTTGCCTCGGTTTCGTCGAGCAGGCGGCCGATGTCCGCGGGATTCCAGTGCCTTGCCGCGATCGTCACGCGCAACGCGGCCGACTGGACATCGTCGGTCAACCCCATTCGTGCGGTCACGTGCTTGTCCGCGCTTTGCGGGTTGCCGCGCTCGGACTCCAGGACGGCCAATTGCACGCGAAGCGCTGCCTGACGGTCCATGTCACCGTCGGCCTCGGCGATCGCCAGCCGTTTCAGCCAGATGTCCGTGGCCGCGTCGAGATCACCGATGCCCTGGTACGCAAGACCGAGGTTGTCCAGCAGTCCCGGCACCTTGTCGGTTGCGCTGGCCAGGTGCAGGGCGCGGGAGAAGTACTCGACTGCTTCGGGCGCGGCGACCACGTCCAGTGCGCGTTTGCCCGCGGCGGTGAAGATGTCGATGGCTTGTTCGGTGTCGACGAGTTCGCCCGCGCCTCGATAGTGCGGTGCGGCTGCGAGGACGTCGTCGGATCCGATTGCCGCGGCCAGTTTGGCGTGGAGTTTCCGGCGTTCGCTTTCGGTGAGTTCGGCGTAGGCGACTTCGGCGTAGAGCGGGTGGGTGACGCGGTAGGTGAGCTGACGGCCCGTTATGTGCTCTTCGATATGGCCCTGTCTCAGCAAATTGTGCAGAGCAGGGTCGGTCGGGCTGATACCGAGGACTTCTGCCGTTGCCGCGGTCGCGGCGACCGCGATGAGGTCGAGGATGGCGCGCTCGGGTTCGTCGAGTGCGTGCAGGCGGCTGAGCACGACGTCTCGCACGATCGCCGGAAGCGGGCCGCCGTCCGGGAGCACGGGCGCGAGGGCACGGACGAACAACGGCACGCCTTTGGTGCGTGCGGACATTTCCTGGAGCAGATGCTCGTGCGGCCGACTGCCCAGCAGGTCATGCAGGAGGTCCGCGAGGTCGGAGTCGTTGAGCGGCTGGAGAACCAGCTCTGTCCCGTTGCGACGGACGAGCGTCGCCAAGTCTGTCAGGCGTTGCCCGGATTGCGGCGTCCGGCAGGTGCCGAGCACGACGAACTGGCCGTTGCTGGTCCCGCGACCCAGGTAATGGACGAGTTCGATGGTGCCGTCGTCGGCCCAGTGCAGGTCGTCGATGATCAGCAGCAGAGGAGCACTCAGGTGCAGGAGCCTGAGTACCGCTTCGAACATGTGGGTTCGGTTGAGCGCGGGATCACCGCCAGGCGCGGGTTGGGGAAGTCGCGGGTCGGTGATCAGGCGACCGAGATCGGGCAGGCCGCGCAGCATTTCGGTGCTTTCAAGCGAGTCCAGGTGGTTGCGCAGTGCCGAGACGATCGGGGCGTACGCGAGACCGGTCTGCAACGGGTCAGCCTGGCCGGTGAGCACAGCGAAGCCAAGATCACGGGCCGTGTCGGCCGCGTGGTCGGCCAGCCGGGTCTTGCCGATGCCCGCTTCGCCGGAAATCAGCACGAGCTGGCCGTTGCCCTGCTCGGCCTCGGCCAAAATCCCCGCCAATGTGGCTGTTTCCCGGTCCCGGCCGGTCAGCCGTGGCTTCATCCCCTGCGCACCCCCTCACCCGGATGGTAGAGAACTCCCGCGGCCGATCGGCGGCGGGCCAGCAGGTAGTGCACTATCCACAGTGGTGGGTGGAACTGACTAGGAGTGACTATGCGTTACCTGGCGTTGGCCGCGATCGTCCCGGCGGTGGTGCTGCTCGGTGGCAGCGGCTCGGCGGCTGAGATCCCGTCCATGCGGGTGACCACGGCATCCTCGAAGATCTACGCCTACAAACCCAACGCGGGCGGCGTCACCTACAACCCGAAGCTCGCCCCGGCGGGCGCGACCTTGTCCGTGCTGAGCGTCTCCACGCCGCAGGGGTCGACGGTGCTGCTGTCGGTGCAGAGCTTGCTGCCCAAGCGTCAGTACGGCGCGCACGTGCACGTCAAGCCATGTGGCCCGGCGCCCGCGGACTCCGGACCGCACTTCCAGAACAAGAAGGACCCGGTACAGCCGTCGGTCGACCCGGCGTACGCCAATCCCCGCAACGAGGTCTGGCTGGACTTCACCACTGACCGGTTCGGCAACGCTGTCGCGGTCGCGCGCGTGAAGTGGGGCTTCGGCGATCGGGACGCGTCGTCGATCGTGATCCACGAGACCCACACGCACACCGACCCTGGCCACGCGGGCACGGCAGGAGCCCGGCTTGCCTGCCTCAGTGTTGATTTCTAGTGGGCTAAAGTTCTAGCCAGCCTGACGAGTTCCCGGCGGAAGTTGGGACATTCGGTGATGTCCTCGTGGGCGCAGTTCAACGCGGTTTCGACCATTGTGAGTGACGCCTGCAGCTCGGCGATTCGTTCGATCAGCGCTTGCTGATGGTGTCGCATGATCTCCTTGCGCATGGCCGGGTCGGCGACCACGAACATCTCCCGGATCTCCGCGAGACTGAAGCCCGCCTCTTTCGCCTTGCGGATCAGCGCGACCCGGTCAAGATCGCCCTGCCGGTAGCGGCGCCGGTCGCCGTCCCGCTCCGGCTGGAGCAGGCCCTCCGACTCCCAGTGCCGCAGGACATGGGCGGCTAGGCCGAACCGCTCGGCGACCTGCCCGACTCCGAACGTCTCGCTTGACTTCATGTCGACATCAAGTCCCAGCATGGCTGGCATGTCCACTTCCCTCATCGACATCCTTGACGTCTTCGACCAGTTGCCCGAAGCCACCGCACTGCGCGCCCGTACCTATGAACTGCTTGCCTTGCCACCGGGTGCCGCTGTCGTTGACGTCGGGTGCGGAACCGGTCGTGCCGTGGCGGAACTGGCATCGCAGGGTGCGGAGCCCGTCGGTGTCGACCTTGATCCAGAGATGATCGCGGCGGCGAAGACCCGATGGCCGCACGATTTCCGTGTTGGTGACGCGTACGCGCTCCCGGTCGAGAACGTCATGGGATACCGGGCGGACAAGGTGTTGCACGCCGTGCAAGATCCCGCACGGGCACTGGCCGAGGCGCGTCGTGTGCTCGCTCCAGGCGGCCGGATCGTCCTGGTCGGACAGGACTGGGAACACTTCCTGATCGACTCGTCCGACCCGGACCGGACACGGCGGATTCTGCTGGACCGGGCGGCGGCACTGCCCAATCCGTACGTTGCCCGCAGCTATCGGAATCTTCTACTGGACAACGGCTTTGTCAATGCCGCGGTGGAGGTGCATACGATTGCACTCACCGATCCCCGTTTGCTCCCAACAGTCTCCACGTTCACCGACGATCCAGCGTGGCTCGCCGACCAGACCGCACGGGCCCGTGCGGGCAGATTCTTTGTTGCGGTATCTATGTTTCTCGCCAGCGCCACGCGCGGTGGACTGGACACATCGGACAGCATGGCCGGGTGAGTGCGAAGGGGAACCCATCGGTGGTGCGCACGGGCAGGTTTCTTGTTCTCGCGTTGGCTGGCTCGTTTACTGCTCGTGAGTGGTTATCCGTGTTCTAACCCTGATAACCACTCACGAGGGTTTTCCCACCGATGCGAGGAGAGCCTGCATGTCTCCTTCTCTCCAAGACATGGCCGCCGTGCGTAGACGCGTTGCTGAGATCTCGGTCTCGGTGACCGCGCCGCGCAAGGTCGTGACGATCACCGTCGGGCAGCACGGTCAGATCACCGACTTGCAGTTCCCCACGAGCGCCTACCTCGGCCTCTCACCAGCCGACCTCGCCACGACGGTCATGCGGACGTTGCGGCAGGCCCAGGCACAGGCCCGCGAGCGGGTCGCGACCCTGATGGCACCGGTCGTTCCGCCGCACTTCGACCTGTCCGGCCCGCAGCCCGTTGAGGCAGAGGAACCTGATGAAAGTGGCATCTTTCGGAAACTGATCCGCTGACAGTTGGTGTACGCGCTCTCACACCTTGTAGCCTGTCGCTGTGTCGCGGTTACGTGTGCAGTTATTGGGCCAGGTAAGCGCCATCGACGACGAGGTCGAGCTCAAGCTTGGACCGCCACGGCAACGCGCGGTACTCGCGGTCTTGGCTGTTCGCGCTGGTCAGGTGGTGTCACGGGCGGAGCTGATCGAAGCGGTCTGGGGACAGACCGCGCCGCACAGTGCCGCGAGCGCGGTCTACCTGTACGTCTCGAACTTGCGCAAACTCTTGGGCAAGGACGTGCTCGCGTCGGCCGACAACGGTTACACACTGCGACTGCCGCAGGAAGCCGTCGACGTCAAGGTGTACGACGAGCTGGTCGCGCAGGCGAGCAAGCAGTCCGCGGCCGCCGCTACTGTCGCAACGCTCAGTGAAGCTCTCGGGCTGTGGCACGGCGAGGCGCTTGCCGGGATCCCCGGCCCTTTTGCCACAGCCGAACGCACGCGGCTCGAGGAGTCACGGCTTCGTGCGATCGAAGCGGCCGCGCGGGCGCAGCTAGAGCTTGGTCGGTACGCGGAGCTCGCGGCTGAACTCGCCACTTTGGTCCAGGAGCACCCGTTGCGTGAGCCGCTGCGGGAGTTGCTGATGATGGCGCTTGCTCGCAGTGGACGGCACGCCGAGGCCTTGGACGTTTTTCAGGAAACCCGCGAAACGCTGTTGCGGGAGCTTGGGGCCGAGCCTGGCCAAGCTTTGCGTGCCGTGCATGCGCAGATCCTGGCGGGCGAGGACCGTGCCGTGGTGCCGCTGGACGTCATGCCCGCGCACGTCGCGGCCATCGCGCGCAGCGATACGCGGCTGTTCGTCGGTCGTGCCGCGGAAGTGGCGAAGGTCCGTGACCGGGTCACGGATGTGCTCGCCGGCCGTGGTGGCATGCTCTGGATCGAGGGCGACCCGGGGATCGGCAAGTCGGAGCTGCTGATCGAGGCGCTTGGGGGCGTCCGGGACCAGGGCTGCCAGCTCGGCTGGGCGGTCGCGGACGAACCGGACATCCGGTTCCCGCTCCGGCTGATCATGGAATGCCTTGGCATCACGCCGAAATCCCCGGACGCGGATCGTGCCGAGCTGGCCAGGCAGCTGCAGGTGCACACCGGCCGTGACGACGACGACCCGATCTCCGACGCGGTCGACCGAATGCTTGCACTGGTCGACCGGATGTGTGCGCATGGGCCTGTTGTCCTGGTGATTGACGACTTGCAATGGGCCGATGAAGCGAGCGTGCACGTCTGGCGCCGGTTGTCCGCGGCCGTCAAGCAATTGCCTTTGCTGCTCGTGACGTGCTCGCGGACCGGTCATGGTCGTCCCGAGCTTGATCAGTTGCGCTCGCGTGCCTTGCTGGTTTCGGTGGAACCCTTGCTGCCCAGTGATGTTGAGTCATTGACCGGCACTCTGGTCGGCGGCAGACCTGGCAAGCTGCTGCGCCGGGTCACTGATCGGGCTGGCGGAAACCCTTTGTACCTGCGGGAAATGGTCCGCGGATTGGTGCGTGACTCGGCGGTCGACTTGATCGACGGTGTGGCGCACATCGATCAGGCTCAGGTCGAGACCGCGCCTCGCTCGCTTGCCGATGCCGTCGAACGCACCTGTGGCGCGTTGCCACAAAGGACGCATGAGGTTCTGCGGTGGATGGCTGTGCTGGGTCCTGAGGCCACAATGGACAACGTGGTCGCGTTGACCGGGCGCTCGGCGATGGATCTGCGCGTGGCGCTGACCGAAGCGGTCGACGCCAATGTGGTCTTCGGCGAAGGACCTCGACTGGTGTTCAGACATCCGTTGATGCGCGAGGCGATCCTCAGTGGAATCTCCCCGGCCGTTCGGATCGTGCTACATCGTGCCGCCGCGAAAGCCTTGGCGGGCACGGACGCGCCCGCGATCCGGGTGGCCGAACAGCTGGTGGCCGCTGTGTCCAGTGTGGAACCGTGGGTGTCTGGCTGGCTTGTCGATCACGTCACGGAAGTCGCCAACCATGGCCCGTTGATCGCCGCCGACCTGCTGGCTGGCGTGCTCAAGACACTCGATCCGGCCGATCGAGCGCGGGAAATCCTGCTCGCCGCCCAGGTCAAGGTGCTTTTCCGGCTGACAAGGGTCACCGCGGATCAGGTCGAACAAGCACTTGCTGCGTCCACCGACCCGATCCGTACCGAGGAACTGCGCCAGCTGCTCGCCGCGATCATCTACCGCAGCGGTCGCCGTGACGAGTCGATACTGACCCTCACCGCGTCCGAAATGGACGAATCGGTCCCTGACGAATGGCGCCAGCGACGCAAGTTCTTGCTTGCCCACTTGGTCCGTGACGTCAGGGACGTCGACGTCGCCGAAACCATGGCGAAATCGGCATACGAGGAAGCCGTGGCGGACGGCGAAGTCGGTCTGATGGCGCACGCGTTGCAGACACAGTGGATAGTCGACTCTGTCCGCCGGGACCACGAGGCAGCGCTCGACCACATCGACGAGGCCATCGATGTCGTGCGTGGCCAAGCGGAGCTCGCAGGTATGCACTTCAACCTGCTGGACAACCGGCTTTTCACATTGCAGAATCTCGACCGGATGGCTGACGCGGACGAAAACCTGCGTGCCGCCAACGAACTCGTGGTCGAGCACCGGCTGCCGGTCGGCCCTCAAGTTGCCGCGGCTGTGCACTACTACTGGACCGGTCGTTGGGACGAAGCGCTCTACGAGCTGGACGCGATCACTGAAGACGGTCCAGCCATCACGTACGCGGGCTTGATGGACGCCGGTCCCGCGGGATTGTTGCTGCACGGCGTTTCAGCGTTGATCGCGGGCCGCCGGGATGACCGTGCCGCGCTCGCCGCGAACCTCGACGCGGCCGAGCGATACCTGGTGATCACCGACTCGGAACGGGAAAGCCAGGACTTCCTGCTGGCAGCCCGTGCGCTGGCCGCGACCCAACGCGGCGACATCCCTGGCGCGTTGGCTGAGTTCGCGCCCGTGCTCAACCCCGCGTACGCCGAGATGATGCTGCGTCACCAATGGCTGCCGGAGATCATCCGCCTGTCCCAGGCGCTCGACTCGGCCCTGGTGGAGGACGCCATGGCGGTGGCCGAGATGGAGGCAAGCCGCGAACTCGTGCCTGCCCGTGCGTACGCGGCTTTGCACCGCTGCCAGGCCTTGGCGACCGGCGACCCGGAGCCTGCGCGCGTGGCCGTCGACCACTACCGCAAGGTCGGGCGTCCCGTTGAACTAGCGGTTGCTTTGGAAGATATGGCCGTGCTGCTCGCCGTGCGCGGTGCGCGTCCACAAGCGACAACCGCGTACGGCGAAGCACTCAGGATCTACGTGGAACTCGGCGCCAACTGGGACCGCGCCCGCGCGAAAGCCCGGATGAGCGAGTTCGGCATCCGTGAGCCCATGCACGCCGTGCCCGGTGTCGGCGGCAGCGACTGGGACACCCTGTCCGCAGCGGAGCAACAGATCGCGGCGATGGTCTCGAATGGACTGTCCAATCCGGAGATCGCGACCCGGATGTCGTTGCCCCGGCGGATCGTGCAGGCCCACGTCGTGCAGATCATGGCAAAACTCGGCGTGGGCTCGCGGTCGGAGATCCGGCAGGCGTCCTAGATCACGCCAGCGCGCAAGGCGTACGCCACGGCGTGCGCCCGGTTACGCAGGTGCAAACGTGCGGTCATGTTGTAGATGACGTTCTTGACGGTCCGTTCCGAGTACCGCAACTCCTGCGCGATCTCCTCGGTGTCCCACCCGTCAGCGATCAACCGGAGCACGTCAACCTCGCGCGGCTGCAGACCGGACGCGTTCAGACCGTTAGGCGCGAGCACCTCACGCTGCAGCACCTCGACCCGCCGTAAAAGCTTGCCAAGCACGTCACGGGGCATGACCCCGTTGCCCTCGGCGGCGGCGACAACGCTGTCGACAAGCTGCGTACCGGTCGCCGTCTTCTTCGGCAAGATCGCTACGACATGGCACTCGACCACGGTCAACAGCGGAGCCTCGCCAAGGTCGCCGGTCATCAACACGGTCGGCTTGCCGATGTCCGTCGCGGTCTGCCGCAGCCTGGCCATCGCGTCACTGGTCAGATGGTCAGTCGAGAAGACCACCACATCGGGACGGTCCTCGGCGCCGTCGACAACAGTCAGTTCGCGACGAGATCCGAGAAAGCTGGTCAGCCCCACGTGGGTCATCGGGTCCGTTGACTGGACAGCCACGCGCACCTGTTCCATGGACTCCTCCACACGCTGGATCGGTGGGGAGAGTCTGCGCGAGCGGTCTTAACGAAGTCTTGTCGGCGAGAGACCTCGACTCAATGTTTGCCGAACGCTCGCTTGACCACCAGGGGAAAGCCTGGTTAGGAGCACTTTGTCGGGCAAAACTTGCCCGGAAGCACCCAGTACGATCCCCGGGTGTCACAATCCCTGCGCGTCCGGTTGCTGGGTGTGGTCACCGCCAGGCGCGGTGAGACGGAAATAGACCTCGGGCCAGGAAGGCAACGGGCGGTCTTCGCGGTCCTGGCCATGCGTGCGAATCAGATGGTGTCCCGAGAAGCCCTGATGGACGGGGTCTGGGGAGACGACGTGCCCGCGGGAGCGGCGAACAGTCTCTACAGCTACATCTCCCGGTTGCGGTTGGCCCTTGGGCGTTCCAACCAGGTCCTGGTCTCGGAGCGTTCGGGTTATTCGTTGCGGCTCGGGCCCGGAGAGCTGGACGTTCATACATTCGACGACCTGCGGGAGACGGCTCAGGCGGCTTGGAACCGCCGGGATGTCGCAGGGACCCGGGAAGCGTTGGATGCGGCGTTGGCTTTGTGGGACGGGGAGGCGTTGGGTGGGATCGACTCACCCTTTGCTGTGGTTCAGAGGCAGAGGTTGGGGGAGTTGCGGCTGGCGGCTTTGGAGCTGCGTGCGGAAACCTTGATCGCGGCTTCGGACCCGTCGGCCGTGTCCGAGCTGCAGCGGTTGGTCAGGGCGTATCCGCTCCGGGAGTCGTTGACTGGACTGTTGATGTCGGCTTTGGTGCGATTTGGGCGTTCCTCAGAAGCTGTAGCTGTGTTTACGGACATTCAGCAGCGCCTCGTGGACACCTTGGGGATCGAGCCGGGGGCGGCTCTTCGGCGCTTGTATTCCGAGATCGCCGGTGAACGTCGAGCTTCTTCTGCTCCCGCGCGGCCTGCCGTGTTCGTGGGGCGTTCGCGGGAGCTGTCGGTTTTGCGGGGGCGATTGGCGGCTTTGGACCGTGGGGTTGGCGGGACGGTGTGGGTTGAGGGCGGGCCGGGGGTGGGGAAATCCGCGCTGCTGGCAGAGGCTTTTGCGGATGCCGGGGTTCCCGTGGTGTGGGGGTCGCCTTCGGAGGCGGCTGGGGTTAGCGGGCCCGCGGTGGTTGTGGTTGACGACTTGCAGGATTTGGACGAAGCCGGGTTGCTGGCTTGGCACCGGTTGAGCAAGCAGGCCCAGAGCGAGGCGCTGCTTGTGGTTGGGGCTTGTCGGCCGCTTCCCCGGAGGACCGAGGTTGATCGGCTTCGCGCTGGCGTCGGTCCAGGTGGGGGCGACGTTCTTCGGCTCTCTGGCTTGTCCGCTTCGGACGTTGTCGCCTTGGTCGGGTGTGCCGGGAGTTCGTCGGTTGCGCAGGTGACGGCCGGGAATCCTGGGTTTGTGCTCGAGGTTGTCAGTGCCATCCAGGATTCCGGTGCGGCGGGGGATGGAGTTGAGGCCACTGACGCCATTCAGCGTTCTTCGGCTGTGCAGGATGTTGTTCGGCGGTGGTTGGGGTTTCTGTCTGATGAGGCTCAGGTGTTGCTTCGGCAGGGGGCTTTGGTTGGGGAGAGCTTTGACCTTGGTGCGGTCGCGTCGGCTATGGGTGTTCCCGTAACTTCTCTTGTCGGTCCTGTTGAGGAAGCCGTTGACTTCGGGTTCCTTGTGGAGGCTGGGCATCTTTTTCGGTTCCCACATCCGGTGGTCTTCTCGGCTCTTCGCGGATAGGTTTTGCTTCGCCGTCTTTTCTTCCAGCGTGGTTGCTGTGGCTTTGTTCCTGTTCCAGCGTGGTCGCCTGTGGCCCGCCGTGAGGGGCAATGCCATTGACTTGAGAGAGTTTTCGCACTTCAGAGGTGGCCTGCGGGCGTGGGGTGCGAGGTTGATCTTGAGAGGTGCGGAACGCGAGTGGCCGGGCCCGCGAGCACGGCGTACCCGCGCCACCGATGGACGGGACTGTCCACAGTGGCCTTCATGTAGGCCCGGCATGGTCCGTGAGGGGAACCTTTGGCGCGTTGGACGCCGCGAAGGTGACCTTCACGGCACCAACCTGGTTAACAGGAGTGACGTGCGGGGTAAGTGAGACTGATGTGACGATTAATCGTCCATTGTGGACACCAACGCCACCGGCAATCGACCCTGCGCCGGTTGCGACCAGCCAGAATGCTTAAGTCGGTGGCATTGCCGCGAGGGGTTCCCATGTCGAATCGAGCCGCGGTGACCACCGAAACGCTGGAACAGGAACAAAGCCAAGCAACCAGGCTGGAAGCCGAAGCCGAACCGGGTGCCAACCAGGCTGGAAGCCCCAGAACCATCGAGAGCTGAAGCGATAATTCGCTGGCGCGACCTGCTTTCATGAACGTGTGAACGTCACAGCGCTCTGGGTGCGGACCGCGTGGACCAAGAAGTCCCGAGGAGCTGAAGCCGCTACACGCCGAAACGCGGCCCCGGTGACCTTCCCCATGCCAAGCGCAGGCATCCATGAAGTACGGATGGCCGAATGGAACGACTACAAGCCACAGTGGCACGCCGTCGAGTTGTCCAAGGATGAGCTCACGCTCACCGAGGAGGATTCCGGTCGCCTGCGCATCCACCTGATCGACGACAAGTGGGGTATGCCCCATCGCCGCCGCCGCCACCCAGCCGTCCGGATCGCGCCTGGCGAATGGATCCGTTGGCAGATCAACTACCGGTTCCTGCATTTTTCCATAAACAACTGGTGGTATCGCCTGGACACGCTCAACCTCGCATACGGCAACCACGATACGAACGTCTTCCTCGGCACCCCAACTCGGTTTATCGACGAGCGGGCCAGCCTCTTCTAAGGTTTCCGATCCTCGATTAGGTAGCTGCGATCTAATCCTCACCGAGGAGTGATTGCATGTACAGCGCGCGTTTCTCGTCCAGTCGCTGGTGGCGTTCTCGGGCCAGGCTGATGGCGTTGCTGATGTACAGCTTCGCTGCCTCTCGGCGGTCAAGGGCGAGGTGGGCGTACGCCAGCTCTGTCAATGCTTTGGCCTCAAGCAGCAACTGGCCGCCTGCGCGCAACTTGGTCAACGCCTGTTCGCTGTACGTCAGTGCCAACTCGGCGTCGCCGAGCCCTCGATGTGCCGCAGCTAGTCCGATGAGGACAGACATTTCGCCGTAGCGGAAGCCGATTTGCCTGCACAGCCTCAATGCTTCAGTATATCCGGTGATCGCGCGGTGGAACTCGTTGTTTCTGCTGTGGACGGTCGCGATTATTTCTCGTGCGCCTGCTTCACTTCGGCGCTCGCTCAGCTTTGTGCTTAAGGCTATGGCTTTGTGGGCGTGGCTCAGTGCTGTTTCGTAGTTTTCCAGGTCGCATTGGATTTCGGCTAGGCAGACCAGCGTGATTAGTTCGCCGAAGCGTTCGCCGATTTCGTGGCAGTAGTTCAGCACTTCTTGCTGCAGTGCCACCGCTTTGTCTAGTTCGCCTAGGTTCCAGTATGCGATCCCGAGTCCGTTGGTTGCGCGGAAAGCCGCCGTACGGTTTCCGCTCGAATGGCTCAGCGCCAACGATTGCTCGTGCCAACCCAACGCCTTGGCAGGTTGGCCCGCGGATGTCTGCGCGATGCCGATGTAGTTCAGGGCGAGGATCTCAGTGGCCAGGTTTCCGGTCTTACGCGCGGCTTCCAACGCCTGGCGATGATAGTCCTCCGCCAGCTTCGGTTGTCCTTGCTGCATATGGATCCGGCCGAGATTGTGCAGTGCCTGCGCGGCGGCGTCGAGGTCGTTGATTTGCGCGGCGACCGCGAGCGCTCGGTTGTGATAGTCGATCGCTTCCTGATAGTCCGCGAGGTTGTACGACATCAGGCCGAGGACGTCCAGGATCGAGATTTGCGCGGCCGGTTCGCCCGCGTCCTCCGCGGCACGCAAGGCGGCTTCGAAGCCTGTGAGCGCTTCCCGGTCATACCCGCGCGCCTGCAGATACCCTCGCAACACATCGACAAGGCGCCATGCGTAAGGCCGAAGTACGGGATGAGTCGCGGCCCATGTCACGACAGCGACCAAGTTGTGGCGTTCTTCGTCCAACCATCGCAAAGCGGAAGCGTCGGTGAGCGATACCGCGGCGACGCGCGATACGGGCAGCGGCAGCCGGGGCGTTGCCGGATACAACAGGCGTGCGGCGGCATTCGCGGTGTGCAGGTAATAGTCCGCGAGCCGCGTCAACGCGGTGATCGAATCCGTTGGTGTGTCTTGGGAAATGGCGTATTCACGGATCAGGTCGTGGAAGTGGTACCGGCCACCGAATTCCCGGTACATCAAGGCCGCCGCGGTCAGACGGTCGAGCGCACGGTTTGTTTCGCCGAGCGAATCCCCGGCCAGCGCGGCCGCCGCGCCCACGCTGACGTCCGGGCCCGGTGCGGATCCGAGCAACCGGAACAGTTTCTGGTCGCTTTCCCTTAGTCGCAAATAGGAATTGTCGAACGCCACTCGGACGGCCGATGTCTCGTCGCCGTCGATCGCGAGTTCGGCAAGGCGCCCTGATTGCTTCATTTCCGCGACGTAGTCCGCGATCAGGCGGTGTGGGTTGGCCGCGAGGTTCGCACCCGCGATCCGCAACGCCAGCGGCAGGTGTGCGCACGCGTTTGTCAACTCCGCCAACGCATCCGGCTCTGCCTCGGCACGTTCCTCGCCGATCAGCTCGGTCAGTACCGCTTGCGATTCCGGCGCGGTCAGCACGTTCAGCCGCAGATGGTCGGCGCCTGGATTCACCGCGAGGCCACGCAAGTCGCTGCGGCTCGTGATCAACACGCGACAGCCAGCCTCAGCGGGCAACAACGGCCGCACCTGTTCGGCGTCGACAGCGTTGTCAAGCACGACCAGCATCTGCTTACCCGTCAACACACTGCGGAACAGCGCCGCCTGGCCTTCCAGATCGGCCGGGATCTCCTCGCGCGCCACACCGAGCGTTCGCAGGAACCGGTTCAACACCGTCGCCGGAACCAATGGCGGGTCGGAGGCGTAGCCCTGCAGGTTCACGTACAACTGGCCATCCGGGAAATGGTCCCGCAGCCTGTGCGCGACGTGCAGCGTGAACGCCGTCTTGCCGACACCGGGCGGGCCGGACACCACAGTGATCGGGCCGCGCATTGCGCTGAGCGTCTGGACGAGTTCCTCGCGACCCACGAAGTCACGCAGCGCCGCTGGCAGTTGGTTGATCGGCGCGGCCATCATCGGCAGCACTTCACCGCTGAGGTCCGGGCGTTCGGCCAGGAGCGTGCTGTGCACTTGCTGCATCTGTGGACCCGGGTCGATGCCCAGTTCGTCACGAAACTTCCGGTGCACCGTTCGGTACGTGTCCAGCGCGTCCGCGAGCCGGTCCGAACGGTGCAGGGCCTGGATCAGCTGGACCCAGAACTGCTCCTGCCAAGGGTGGTCCTTGGTCAGCTGGACGAGCTCGCTGATCACCTCACGGTGTCTGCCGAGGTCAAGGTGTACCTGGATCCGCCGTTCCTCGGTGCGCAGCTTGTCCTCGGCCAGCTCGGCTACGGCCTCACGCTGCAACGACTCGGATGGCACGTCGCTCAGCGCCGGGCCGCGCCAGCACGCCAGCGCGTCGTTCAGCTTGTTCAGCTCTTCGAGCAGGTCACCGGTTCGGGCGGCTTCCCTGGCGTCGATCGTCAATCGCCGGAACCGCAGGAGATCGACTTGGTCGGCGTCGGCGTTGAGCAAGTAGCCGTCCGGGCGGGTTTCGATCACCGAGTCGTCGCCGATGGCCCGGCGCAGGCGCATCACGTACAGCTGGACGCTCTTGCGCGCGGTCGATGGCGGGCGTTCGCCCCACATCCGCTCGCCGAGCTGGTCCATCGAGACCGTGGCGTTGGCTTGTAGTAGCAGTGTCGCCAGCAGGACGCGCAGTTTGGGGCCGTTGATCGCGACGCGTTTGCCGTCGCGGACGACCTCAAGTGGACCCAGTACCCCATACCGAAGGTCGGTCATCTTCCCCAATATCGTCCTTGACCCGGAAAACCATTCACCACACAGCGTGTTCCTGCATTCGGATGCTAACGGGCGATCACGATGCCGTGCTGTTGCCAGGCTGAAACCGTGATCAGTTCAGCACCGCTCATTCTCAGGTGGTTACGGCAGCCAGCCAGTCCGCTGGAGTCGTCGCTGCCAGTTCGGCCAACTCGCGCGCTTCGGTCCCGTCGATCAGGTGCCGTGCACGCGCCCACTGTTCTTGTGCGGCGGCCGGGTCACCGGTGACGGTCGCGGCTGCGAGGTCTCGCAGGGTCCGCGCCTGCCAGAGCGGCAGATCCAACGCGGCCCACTGGTCCAGCGCCGAGGTCAGCGTGTTCTTCGCGGCAGCCAGATTGCCGGACGCCAGGTGCAGCTCGCCGAGAGTCCGGGTCATCAGCGCCATCCCGAACCGGTCGTGCCTGCTCGTGCACGTTTCCAAGCACGCGTCCAGCACTTCGGCGGTTTCGACGTGATTGCCCATACGCAGCGCGGCCTTCGCCCACGACTGACGCGCGTACGCGGCGCCGAGGTCGTCGCCGAGTCCTTCGAGGATGGTCGCCGCCTGCGTGGCCAACTCCGCGGCTGGCGCGTACTCACCGACGGCACGGTGGCAGAGGCTTAGGCCGCGCAACGACAACGCGGCGCCTCGTTGGTCACCTGCCTTCTGATACACCTCGATGCAGCGCTGGAACTGGGCGGTCGCCGCGGCGATGTCGCCCTTGTCACGGCTGATCGCGCCAAGACCGTAGTTCGCGACCGCGACCACGCCGAGGTGGTTGATCTCCTCGCCGAGGGCAGCCGCGACGGTCAGGTCTATGACGGCAGCGCCCGTGACGGCGAACTCGCGGTGGACTGTTCCCATGCCAACCAACGACGCCGCGAGCGTTGCGTCGTCGCCGATGATCGCGGCGAGCTTGGCGGCCTTACGGAAGTGCTCAAGCGCCGTGGCGAAGTCGTCTTTCTCCGCGTGCAACTGGCCGAGCCCGGCGAGGACGACCGCTTCGGCGTTCTGGTCGCCAACCGCGCTGGTCACTTCGAGCGCGACCTCTTGAGTGCGTTGCCACGCGTCGAACTCGTTGCGTGCCGAGAACGGTGTTGTCAGCACCGACGCCAGGGAGACGATCGTGTTGTAGTTGATCCGCAGCTCGTAGGCACGTTCGACCATGCGCACGACCGCCGCGGACTCCGACTTCAGCCATTCTTCGGGATCGGTGCGGACGTCCTCGATCAACTCGGGGGCGACCGTGATGTCGGGCAATGTCGGCGGGCGCAGAGCCACGGTCACGCGCGGCATGTCGCGGCTGCTCTCGTTGATCAGCAGCATCCACGTGTTCATCGTGCGGGTGACCGCGGCGGGCATGCCGACGCCGGACTCGTGCTGCTCCGCACCGAACAGTTGCACCAGGTCGTGCAGGCGGTACCGGACCCGGCCGATCGCGTCGACGCCCGCGACTTCGAGCAGCCGCAGGTCGACGAGGTGCTCGACGATGTCCTCGGCCTCCTGCGCGGAGACGTCCAGCAGCGGCACAACCGGCCACCACCCGAAGTCCGGCAGGTCGAGGACGGAAAGAAGGTGGAACGCGCGCCGCTGTTTCTCGTCGAGCTCGGCGTAGTTCAGCCCGAGGCTCGACCGGATCGCCAGATCGCCGACCGTCAGCTCGTCCAGCCGCCTGTGCTCGTCGGACAGGCGTACGACCAGCGATTTCAGCGGCCAATGCGGCCTGGCCAGCAGCTTTGCGCCCGCCGCGCGGACCGCGAGCGGCAGCCCGCCGCAAAGTTCGACGATCTGCTCGGCCTCGGCGCGCTGGTTCTGGATCCGCTCGGGCCCGATGATGCGGCTGAGCAGCTCGATCGCCGCATCCATCGCCAGGAAGTTCAGCTCGATCGACTCGGCGTTGTCCAGCCCGGTCAGCCTCGACCGGCTCGTGACCACGACAAGGCTGCTGTGATCGCCGGGCAGCAGGGGCCGCACTTGGTGCTCGCCGCGGGCGTTGTCCAGCACGATGATCATCCGGCGGCCGGCGATGCGGGACCGGTACTGCTCGATCCGCTCGTCCGTGCTGACCGGGACAGCGGGGGCGGGGACACCCAATGCCTGCAGGAACCGGCCGAGGACCTCGTGCGCGTCGACCTCACGGCCCGTCGCACCACGCAGATCGGCGAAGAGCTGGCCGTCCGGGAAGACGTCGGTCAACTTGTGCGCGGCGTGCACCGCGAGCGCGGACTTGCCGACGCCACCGAAGCCGGAGACGACGACCGTTCGCTTGTATGGCTGGGTACCGACCCGCAGGATCGCGGCCACATCCGCGTCGCGACCGGTGAACTCACCGACATCAGGCGGCAGGTTGCGCGGCAGGAGGTTGTCGTCCGGCCGGGTGTCAGTCGGGGTCCCCACTGTGCGTTACCTCAGCCCGTGCTGACTGGTCGAGCGTGTGGACACGGCACTCACGATAGCCCTCCACCGTTCTCGTCGAGCGTGGCGGCTTCATCGAAGATGTGCACGTTGTCATTCCCCCAAGCACGGACCTAACGAAGGATTGTCCCATATCTGCCTGCCACGGCAAGTTCTCGGCAGCCAAGGCCCGGCCCGGTGTGTCCACCTTTCCCGCACATCGTGTCCACCGTTCCGGAACACCGTGTCCACCGTTGCTTGCGACCGTGTCCACCGTTGCTGAAGGTTTTCTTGCTTTCCAGCGGGGCTGGCCACAGTCAGCGGGAGGTGGGCGAACCCCGAGCATCTTCGGCGACGGGCGCGTTTCCCGCGCGTAAACATTGACATTGCGGCTGACGAACCTGCTCCTGTGAGAGCGCTCTCACCGTCCTGACGGGAAAAGCGCACGTCGGCGCCTGGAAGTACCTGCCCCGGTGTTCATGCACCGCCCCTGCAGAGGGCGTCGACGCTCCACGAGGGACCACCCTGAGGAGGAACAGCAGGTGCGCTCAAAACTCGCGGTCTTCGTGGCCGCGGCATCCGTTGCGGCGGGTCTGGTCGCCGTTCCCGCGGCACAGGCCGTGCCCGCGACCATCCCGCTCGTGATCAAGAACAGTTCGGGACGCAGCGGTCCGGTCTACATCTACAACCTCGGCACGCAGCTTTCGTCTGGCAGGCAAGGATGGGCCGATGCCAACGGCACTTTCCACGCATGGCCAGCCGGTGGCAATCCGCCGACGCCGGCGCCGGACGCGTCCATTGTGGGCCCGGCCAACGGCCAGTCACGGACCATCCAGATCCCGAAGTTCTCCGGCCGGATCTACTTCTCGTACGGCCAGAAGCTCGTGTTCAAGCTGACCACCGGCGGTCTTGTCCAGCCGGCTGTGCAGAACCCCAGTGATCCCAACGTGAACATCCTGTTCAACTGGTCGGAGTACACGCTCAACGACTCCGGTATCTGGATCAACAGCACGCAGGTGGACATGTTCTCGGCTCCGTACGCGGTCGGCGTGCGTACAGCCAGCGGGCAGGTCCGCGAGACGGGCCACCTGAAGCCCGGCGGTTACACGGCGGTGTTCAACGGACTGCGTTCCCAGGGTTGGGGAAACCTGATCCGCAACAACGGAATCCGTGCTTTGTCGCCGGGGCACGGTGTGCTTGCCGGTGCGTTGCCGGGCAACGTGATGAGCAACTACATCGACCGCGTCTGGTCGCACTATTCGTCACGGACGTTGACCGTCACGCCGTTCTCCAACCAGCCGAAGGTCAAGTACTTCGGCCGGGTGTCGGGCAACACGATGACGTTCACCAACGCGTCCGGCGGCGTGGCGACGTCGTTCCAGAAACCGGATTCTGACAGCGTTTTCGGTTGTTACAAGCTCCTTGACGCGCCGAACGACCTGGTTCGCGGGCCGATCTCGCGGACGTTGTGCGCCGGGTTCAACCGGTCGACGCTGATCACGAACCCGAACCAGCCGGACGCGAACAACGCCAATTTCTACCGTGACTCCGTGACCAACCACTACTCACGGTTGATCCACGCGCAAATGGTCGATGGCAAGGCTTACGGCTTCGCCTTCGACGATGTCGGCGCGCACGAATCCCTTGTGCACGACGGCAACCCGCAGCAGGCGACGATGACGCTTGATCCGCTGAGCTAATCTGAGGCCATGGATCACTGCTCGGAGTGTGGCTTCACGTACGACCTGACCGAGTACCCAGCGGCGGCGCAGACGATCAGCGCGGGTGTCGCGGACTTCGTGGAGATTCTGCGAAGCGACGCGAACCTGCGCAACCGGCCGAGCCCGGACGTCTGGTCGCCGCTGGAGTACGCCTGTCACGTCCGCGATGTTCTTCTTGTGCAACGGGAACGCGTGCTGCTGGCGCGTCGCACCGAGACTCCGGTCTGCGTCCCAATGGGACGGGACGAGCGGGCCGAGCACGAGGGCTACAACGATCAGGAGCCCGAATCCGTCGCCCGGCAACTCGTCGACTCCGCGGACCTGTTCTGCAACGTTCTCAACCGTTTGGCCGAAGCTGACTGGCAGCGGACGCTCATTTACAGCTATCCAGAACCGGAAACGAAGTCGTTGCAATGGGTTGCCGTGCATACGGTGCACGAGGTCCACCATCACCTATTGGACGTCCGCCGTCAGCTTGCTTAGCGCGTCATTGATCGACTTGACCGCGTCGCGCGGTTCGTCGGCACGGAACCGGATCGTCGTCACTTCGCCGCCGGGAACGGCGATCGGTTCCGACAGCACGAGTACGATATCGGTTTGGTTGCCGATCACGATGCTCAACATGTCGTCATCGAGTTCGATCGTCTTTCCACTGTGGTCTTTGCGATGCACACGAGCCGACGAGATAATCCCAAGTGGAACGCGGACCTCGTACGTCGATCCTTCCCGCAGTACCAACGTTTCCTCGGTCAGATAGTGCGGCCAGGTGACCATCAGCGCGCCGATGCCAAGCACCTGAAGCAATGCGATCACGTCGAGGATGTGGATCCACCACGACGGAATCAGCATGCCGACGACGACCGTCTCGACGGCGAAAATGCCGGTCAGTACGAAGATCATCGGCAGTTGGTCGCGGGCGTAGCCGATCAGCGTGCCGGATCCTTGCCTACGGCCCCTGATCCATAACCACAATGCCGTGAAACCGTGCCACTGCATGACAAGCAGCTTCTTCATGTCGCCCCCTTTCGTATTGCCTGTCTGATCATCTCGGCCTGCGCCGGCTTCAATGACTCGAGGACGGCCTCCGCGAACGAGTTGTCCATGTCGATGTCCGTTGGCATCAGGTCGACGGGGATGCTCCGGGCGATTTCGTGTGCCAGCGGCGTGATTCTCGGGTCGTCGACCGGTGCGTCGCTGAGTTCTTCCAGTCGCCTGGCCAGGTCCGCGCTGACCCCGGGATCGATTGGGTTGGCGCGCAACATGGCCACGACCTCGTCCCGGCCCGGCGTGATGTCCAGCAATGCGAGCAATTCCCGGTCCAGGGTGCCGATTTCTCCGTGCGGTGCGGGCAGATCGGCCAGCAGGCCGGCGAGTTCGACGGAGATCGTCGAGTCGGGCCGCAGTTCGACCTGCGCGATCAGGTCAGCCAGCCTTGCCCTGCGGGCCCGGATGACCTCTTCCTGCTTTTCCAGGTCGCTGTCCAGCGCGATCAGTGCTTCGCGTAGATCGTTGCCATGCTCGTCGGACAGGGCGCCCCGAACCTCGTCGAGGCTCAGGCCGAGCTCGGTCAGCCTGCGGATGCGGGCAAGCAGGATCACGTCACGCAGGCCGTACTCGCGGTAGCCGTTGGCCAGCCGATCAGGCTCGGGCAGCAGGCCACGATGGTGGTAGTGCCTGATCGCCCTTGTCGACAGGCCGATCATGCCGGCGAGTTCCCCGATCCGCATACGTCCAGTTAAAACGTTGACGCCACGTCAAGGTCAAGGGGTTTTGTGGCTGCTGATCTTTGTCTCAAGGCACTAGTGTGATGGGCGTCCATGCACCAACGGAGGTGCCCATGGGATTCTGGCGGCGGAAGGCCAGGGCAGGCGAGTCACGTGCCGAGCTGGCCGGCAGGCTGGCGGCCTTGATCGATCTGGTCGACGAAGGCATCAGGGCCCAGCCGAACGCGGAAGAAGCCATCGCCGAGTGCTGCCGGGCCGGTGCACCGCCCGCGGACGTCGCGCGCCGAGGCGGCCGGATCGTCAGCGAATACGCCAGGCTGCACCAAGCTGCCGTTGATCTCGGCTGCGAACCGGGGTCACTGCGGGAACGCGTCGCGGAGTTGTTGCTCTACCACGCGACCACGGTCGAGGATTGCCTCAAGCTCGCGTTTTCCAAGTTCTGGAGCCCCAACGCGCCTCGGCACGGCCACTCGCATTCGGGCCTCGGCGAGCACGCTCGAACATTGCGTGAATGCCGTGTCGCGCTACAGATGTGGCTCGACGACGTGCGATCCGGTTGACCGCCGGAACTTCGCTGGTGTCTGGCCGGTTGATTCGCGGAAGGCCCGGCTGAACGCGGACTCGGACTTGTATCCGACCCGTCCGGCTACAGTGGCCACCGTGAGGTCAGTGGTGCTGAGCAGTTCCGCCGCCGTCATCAGGCGCACATGCGTGAGAAACGCACCGACCGTCATTCCGGTGGTGCGGGTGAAATGCCGGATGAAGGTCGCACGGGACATCGAAGCGGTCTCCGAGAGCCGGGCGATCGGCCAGTCTTCGCCCGGTGCCGTCACGACTTCGTCGATCGCCGTGCGGATTCGCGGATCGTCCACTGCCGTCCACAGTGGAACAGAATGGTCCGACTGGCGCAGCATCATCGCCAGCAGTGCGCTGGACAGCGCGCCGAGAATGACCGCGGTGCCCGCTCCGGATTCCCTGGCTTCCCTGCGCATGATCGTGGTCAGCATCGCCACGGAGTCGGAAGTGGACAGATTCACGTGCAGTGGATCCGGCAAGGTGCGGAACAGGATCGCGCCAGCACCGGAACCATAGGTGTAGCGACCACAGAACAGATCGATGACATCGTCTTCGGTGTGGCTGCTGCGGATAGTGTCGTACGACTCGCCTGCCGTCTCGACCGTCCCATGTAGACGGCCAGGTCCGTTGGTGCGGACCCGATGCCGCTCACCGTTCGGCACCACAAGCGCCTCGCCCGCTTTGAGGGCAAGCTGACCGCTTGGCAGGTCCACAGTGCACTCGCCATCGAGCAGGACGTGGAACCATGCTTCGCCGTCGCCAGCGTCGGGAACGTCCATCACGGTCGTGCGGCCGAGCAGGCAGCGCTTGTCCACGCTCGCCGCGAGACGAGCGAGGCCGATGAGGCGGCTGACTGTATCCATAGTGAGACGCTCGGGTTGAAAAGTGAGATGGAATAGCCTTGTCGGCTCAATTGTAGCCGACTGAGATGTCTGATCATGGACACTGACGTGCTCGTGATCGGATTCGGCAAGGGCGGCAAGACGGCGGCAGCGGCGTTGGGGCGCCGCCGCAGGCGGGTCGTGCTGGTCGAACAGTCCGACCAGATGTACGGCGGCACATGCCCGAACGTCGGCTGTGTCCCGACGAAAGCCCTCGTGCACCATTCGCGCAACCGTCGGCCGCTCGACTCGGCGCCGGAATGGTACGAGCACGCGGTCGGCGAGGTCCAGGCGTTGACGAGCACATTCCGGGCAGGCAACTACGACGCCCTCAACAACGCCGACACGGTCACTGTGATCACCGGCAAGGCAAGGTTTGTCGACGCCCACACGGTCACGGTCGGCGGAGTCCCGATCACCGCGGAACACATCCTGATCAACACCGGTTCCACACCGGTCATACCGGATATTCCTGGCCTTGCTGCCAGCAAGTACACCGTGACCAGCACGGAGCTCATTCACGAACCCAGCCTGCCGAAGCGGCTGGCGATCGTCGGCGGTGGCTACCTCGGCATCGAGTTCGCCTCGATCTACCGTCAGTTCGGCGCACAGGTGACCATGTTCGAGAGCCAGCCGAGGATCCTGCGGCACGAGGACGACGACATCGCCGCTGTGGCCGAGTCGATCCTGGTCGGCGAAGGTATCGACATCATCGCTGGCGCATCGGTGCGGGAGATCCGCGACGCGACCGTTGTGTACGAAAAGGACGGTCAGGAGTTCACGACCGAAGCCGACGCGATTCTGGCAGCGGCCGGACGTGTCCCGGCGACGGAAGGCCTTGGCCTTGAAGCGGCAGGGGTTCGCGTCACCGAACGCGGTGCTGTTGTGGTAGACGAGTACCTTCGCACGAGCCAGCCGCATATTTTCGCGCTCGGCGATGTGAACGGCGGTCCGCAGTTCACGTACATCTCCTTGGACGACAGTCGAATCGTGCTCGACCAACTCCTCGGTGATGGCAAACGGTCGACGGCCGACCGGGTCGCGATCCCGCATACGCTCTTCATGACGCCGCCGCTCGCGACCGTCGGCCTGACCGAGCGGGAAGCCCGTGCTGCCGGGTATCGGCTGAAGATCGCCAGACAGCCCGTGGCCGAGATTGTCGCGATGCCTCGGGCCTATGTCGTCGAGGAGACGCGCGGCGTGATGAAGTTCGTGCTGGACGCGGACACTGACGAGGTCTTGGGCGCGGCGTTGCTGAGTGTGGACGCGCAGGAACTGATCAACACGGTCGCGCTGGCGATGCGCAACGGCGTACCGGCGAGCCAATTGCGGGATGCGGTTTACACGCACCCGAGTTCGACCGAGGCGTTCAACGAGGTGTTGTTCACGATCGTCCGGGAAGACTGAGGAATTCCGCAGTGCGTGCGGTCCATGTCTGGATCTCTGGCACCGATGACGCCACGTGCAGCTGCGATCCCGGGATCAGCTTGTGCAGTCGTTGTGCGGTGTCGACCGGGTGCAGGGGATCGGTTTCCCACGTCGTGATCAACGTCGGCATGCGGAGTTCCGCAATGAGCTCTTGCGGTGGCAGGTCGGACTGACCGATTCCCCGCAATACCGACGGCAGTAGGTCGTCGGGCACTTCGGGCGTCAGATCGAACTTGGGGTAATCCGCGAAGATCGGCAGCGGATCGGCGTCCGCCCATGCTTTACGCCACGCCGGTCCACCCATCCGTTCGATCTCATCGGCGGTGTCGGAGTACCACTGTCGCGCCTGTTTCGGACCGTCTTCCCAGGCCACCGGCGGGATAATCAGCACGAGACTGCGGAAGCGTTCCGGTTCGATCACCGCGGCGTGCAGCGCCATCGCCGCGCCCAACGACGATCCAGCGAAGTCGATTGGCTCGTCGATTCCGGCTGCGTCCAGCACGCCGAGCAGGTCCAGTGCGACGTTGGCGAAGGTGTAGTCGGTTGTCAGCGGACGTCCGGTCGATTGGCCGTGGCCGCGTTGATCGAAGGTCAGCAGGCTGCGGCCGGCCGACAACGTGTCGAAGTCGAATAATTCCATGCGGCGCACGGCATCCCGGCTCAGGAAGACTCCGTGCGCGTAGCCGAGGGGTGTGCCGGTGCCGGTGTACTCGTAGGCGATTGTGGCGCCGTCTCGGGTGAAGTAACGGTCATCGGACATCGGTTCCTCCCGTATATACCCCGTACCGGTATATGAGCAACATACGGGTAGGGGGTACCGAGGTCAAGTGAGCGAACATCGGTCGAGGCTGGCCATCGCCATCGCTACCACGGCTTCCTTGTCGTGTCGCCACAAACATCCGATGATCATCACGAGGTTTCAGGTATTCATGAAAGGTGATGCGGGCAAAGAGTTGATCATGGGATGGTTGCGGCGCGCGGCTACGCGATGAATATCCACTTGGCGACAGCGAACTTGTCGCCAAGTGGATATCCACGGCCAGGTGTCGATCGCTATCGTTTTCCTTGGCCGGCGCGGGGGATGCCGGTCAACAACTCGGTTTGCGGGGGGACGAGTGCTGCGCATCCATTTCACGGCGGACGATCTGGCCCGGATTCGCGTCCGGGCCGAACCGCATCCGCTGTGGGAAGTGCTCTTGAGCATGCATTTGCTGCAGAGCGGTCACGGTTCGCTGATGTTCGACAACTGGCGCCGCCAGGCACGGTCGTCGATGCGGTCGTCAGCGACCGTGCTCGCGACATTGGCGCCGCCGAAGGGGTATTCACCGGATTTCCTGACGCCCACAGTGGACTCCGCTGACCTCGAAACAGCACTGGAAACCTTGCTCAGTACGGCCAAAACCGTGCTGCGTAGCGACATTGAGCTGCTGGCGGCCGAGACCCGGCTGCCGACGTGGGTCGTCGGCATCGCCGACGGCGACGCGAACGCGATGCGCCAGTTGGCGAACAGCATCAGGCGTTATCACGAAGACGTTCTGCAGCCGCACTGGCAGACGATTCGCGCGCACGTCCGCGCCGACCGCAACAAGCGCGCGGAGCTGACCACAGACTGCGGGATCGAGAGCATGCTCACGATGTTGCATCCGACGATGAAGTGGCGGGCGCCGATTCTGGAGATCGACTACCCGGTCGAGCACGACATCTACCTGCAGGGCCGTGGCCTGACGCTGATGCCGTCGTTCTTCTGCTGGCAGAGCCCGGTCAGCCTGGCCGATCCGGAACGCCAGCCGATTCTCGTCTATCCCGTTGAGCGGGAACTCGGTTGGTGCGGACCGGTCGGCGGCAGCACACAGCGTTCCGCGCCACGGCCGGAGTCGTTGATCGCGCTGCTTGGCCGGACCAGGGCGAACGTGTTGCGCACGATCGCCGAAGCGCCGCGGGTCAACACTTCCGAGCTGGCCAAGGCGATCGGCATTTCCGTTGCGGGCGCGTCACAGCACGCCACTGTGTTGCGCGACGCCGGACTCGTGATCACCCATCGTGCAAACGGGGCCGCGGTACACAAATTGTCCTCGCGTGGCGCCAGCTTGCTGGCCGTGAGCTGACCGACGGACGGATTCACTGGGGGTGTGTCCGTAGGACTTGCGGTACAGCGCGGAGAACCGGCCGAGGTGCGTGAAGCCCCAGCGCATCGCCACCTCGGCCACGGTTCCACGTAGTGCCACGAGGTCCTGGTGCGCGCGGTCGAGGCGGACCCGCTGCAGGTACTCCAGTGGGCTCATCTCCAGCCGGGTCTTGAACAACCGCTGCAACGATCGGACGCCGGTGTGCGCGGCGATGGCGATGTCGGCGATGGAGATCGGGTCGCCCGCCCGTTCCTCGCAGAACGCCATCGCCCGCCGCAGCACCGCGGGCAGGTCCATAGTGCCCGGTTCGGTCAGGTGATCGGTCAACGTGTGCGGCTGGCTGTCCAGCAGGCCTTGGACAAGCAGTTGCTCGAAATGCCCTGCGGCCAAGGGGGACTGGGCGAGCAGTCCGGCTCCGGCGCTCTCACCGAAGATCCGCGCGGCCGCCAGCCATGAGCCGGTCGCGGCGTGGTGCAAGTCGGCGTCGAAGTGGATTGGCGCCGCTGGAATATCGCCGAGTCGCTTGCCGAGCGCCTCATCGACCGCCGCACGGGCGATGCGCAGGATCAGCGTGTCGCTGTCCGCGCTCCACCGCATGTCCAGGCGCTGGCCCGGGCCGATCATGCTGTCCTCGGTCGCGACTTGGCGCCCGTCCACCCAGATGGTGCCGTGCCCGGTGAGCGGGATATGGATGTTGTAGATGTCCGGCAGTTCGCCAGGCCGGATTTCGACGGTCGCGCCGTAACCGAGCGTGAACGCTGAGACCGGGCCGACGTGCGAGGTGACGAACCGGCCGTTGAGTTCACGGTCCTCGATGACCCTCAGCCGGTGCGGGGCGACGTGGGGTGCTCACCACCTCGTGCACTTCCTCGACGTCTTGGCCTTCGAACAGGATCATGGTCACCCCCAGTCGGTTTACGTATATCACCCGATAGGACCAGCGCCTAGTCGTGGGATCTTCGGCCGATTCCAACCGATAGTAAATAGTCCTTACCGAGTTACCCACTTGTGACTGAATACGCCTAGTAGTCGAGTTTTACGGAAACGGCCGTAATGGCACTCCGCCAGCAGGGGCCGGAGACTGCGACAACTCACGTAACCGCCATGCCAGCCGTTGGGGAGTTGCCATCGGAACGGGGACAACGCGGTTTCTCGGAGACCGATCACGATTCCGATGAATGTGCCATCGTCTGATGAACCGAAACCGTCGATTCCGGGCTCGCCGGGACCGCCGCCCACCCCTTACGGCGGTCACCGCGATCCACCTGGCAACCGAGCAGTTCAGCCAACCGGACGGTGTCACGGGCGTGCGGGCGGCGCACTGGTGTCCTGTGAACGACTCCGGCGCTATACGCGTGGCACCATTGACATCTAGGCAGGTATGTCCACTGTGGAGAATAGTTCGAGTTCACTCGCCGACGTCCTTGAACGGGTGCTGGACAAAGGCGTCGTCATCGTCGGGGACATCGCGGTCAACGTCGTCGACATCGAACTGCTGACGCTGCGGGTACGTCTGTTCATCGCGTCCGCGTCCACCGCGAAGGAGCTGGGCATGGACTGGTGGACAGGCGATCCGTTCTTCGCGCCGCGAACCGTCCAGCCAATCGGCGAGCTTGAGCAACTGCGCGGCCGGGTCGCCGAGTTGGAGCGCGCGGCGGCGGAGGGTGCGGCGTGAGCGCTGAGATCGACCTACTCGCCCGGCAACACGCGCCACAGGTTCTCGCCGAAGCCTTGCGGCTGGCCAGGTCCAAGGCGGTCGAAGTATTGTCCGAACGGCTCGTCAACGCGATCATCGCCGAGGCGCTCAAGCCCTACCGGCCACCGCAGCTGGAAAGCGCCGACAAAGGCCTGTGCGTCTACGCGATCACCCGCGAGTGCGAGATCAAACTTCCGGCGCTGCGTACTGCCGTGTCGCCGAGGCTGATCGCCCATGATGGGGTTGGCGCCGTTGTGGCTGACGTGGACCTCGCGCAGTTCACCAATCTCGAAGCCGATCCTGTGGAGGACAGTGCGCTGGCGACGCTCGCTCGTGAACACGACGCCGTTGTGCGGGCTGTGTTCGAGCACGAACCCGTGCTGCCGTTGCGGTTCGGCACGGTCGTGACGGGTGAGCAGGCGGCGTTGGATCTGCTTCGGGAACGTCGGGAGGAGGCGTTGACCTGGCTCGATCGTGTCGCTGGGCATTGCGAGTGGGGTGTGCGGGTCGAGTCGCCTGTCCCTCCGGAGACTTCGTCCGAGGGCCTTTCTGGCACGGAATACCTGCGGCATCGGCAAAGCGCGCTTTCTCGTGACCAGGATCAGGCGAAAGCCGCGCAGTCGATGCACGACAAGCTCCAGCGGCAGGCCACCGACGCGGCTTGTCGTGAGCAGCGGCCGCATACCTTGCTCGATGCCGCGTACCTTGTGCCGCAGGACAACGAGACGTCGTTTCGGGACAGCGTGACTCGGCTTTCCGAGCCGCTGGAACGACTTGGTGCGACCGTGCACACGACCGGGCCGTGGCCACCGTATTCGTTCACCCGGATCGAACTGGCGGTTCAACAGTGAACCAACCTTCCCTGGCGGACTTGCTCGACCGGATCGTCGGCGCGGGCGCGGTGATCACCGGTGACGTGATCATCTCGCTGGCCGGGATCGATGAGTGACGCCGGATCCCAGCCGACGCGGGCCAAGGCCTCGGCAAGCTGGTGGTCGCCGCGCTCGAAGTCATCGCCGAGTTACTCGAACGTCAGGCCATCCGCCGAGTGGCCGCCGGTTCGCTGACCGACGACGACATCGAACGGCCGGGCCAGGCCCTGATGGCGGTGCGTGAACAGCTCGCTGAGCTCCGGTCGGTGCTCGGCGTGTGCGAGTATGTGCTCGCGTCGGTCGCGGATCTGGCCAGGGAGCCGGTCAGTTTACCGGGGACTGCGCGTCGGACCTTCTTGATTCCGTTGGCGGACGTGGAGAAAGCTCGTGCTCTTGTTGCCGGGCTTTCTGCCGAGTTCGTGGCGCCGTTACCCGCGTACAGTTTTCTTACACCTGTCGCCGCGTCGCGGTGGGGCTGGTAGTTCTTTCGAAACCTGCTTTCGAGTCCGCTGTCACCCACAAGTCTCGCGGGTACGCGTTGTAGTGTCGGGTCCTTACCCGCGCTTCGCGTGGGTAAACCACTCGCCTTGATGGTCGTGTTCTTGCTGAGGGTGTCCGTTTTCGTTGTGGTTCTTGGTTGCCGGGTGCCACTCGGTTTGCGGGCGTTGGGTACTCAGTGGACTGTGGACTTCCGAATGATGTCCTTTATAGACACGGAAGGTGAAGGCATGGGACCGCAGGAACTCGTTGGCAGCGACGTGTACGACACCACGGGCGAGCGCGTCGGCCGGGTCGCGACGGTGTACGTGAGCGAGGAATCGCAGCAGCCGGAGTGGGTTACGGTCCACACTGGCCTGTTTGGTCACAAGGAAAGCTTCGTCCCGCTGATGGGTGCGACATCAGGGAACGACGGCCTGCACGTCAACTGGGGCAAGGACAAGATCAAAGATGCCCCGCGGATAGAAGCGGACGGAAGGCTGTCGCCAAAGGAAAGCATGGGTTTGTACGAGTACTACGGCATGCCCACGCAGCGAACCGGCGAGAACGCTCCGCGCCAGGGCGAGCAGGTGATGACCCGGTCGGAAGAGCAGTTGAACGTCGGCACACAGCGGGTCGAGTCAGGCCGGGTGCGGCTGCGCAAGCACGTGGTGACCGAGGAGCAGCAGGTCACGGTACCCGTGTCGCACGAAGAGATCAGGATCGAGCGCGAACCGGTCGACGCCAGCCACGCGGGCAAGGCCAAAATCTCCGAAGAAGAACAGGAAGTCGTGCTGCACGCGGAGAAACCGGTGGTGGCGAAGGAAGCGGTGCCGGTGGAGCAGGTCCGGATGAGGACCGAGGAAGTGACCGAGCAGCAACAGATCCGCGAGAAGGTCCGCAAGGAGCGGATAGACGTGGACAACGACGCGAAACGCCGCGACACGAAGCGCTGACCCAACCCAGCCGTGTCCACCGTTCCAGCACAGTGTGTCCACCGTTCCGACACAATGAAATGCACGTTCCAGAACCATGAAATGCCTGCTCGGCCGCATGGTTGGCCCGTTGCGCCACCATGGATTCGCAGCCTGGGTGCTCCGCCGCAGATGCCGAGTGGTGGACGCGGGGTCAGGCAAAGGTGGACACGGTGTGCTGGAACGGTGGACACGGTGTGTCGGAACGGTGGACACGGTGTGTCGGAATGGTGGACACGGTGTGCCGGAACGGTGGACACGGTGTGCTGGAAGGTGCATTTCTGTGTGTCGGAGTGGTGGACACGGTGTGTTGGAGTGGTGGACACGGCGGGTGGAGTGGTGGGGGTGGGGGTTGGGGTGGTGATATGTCGCTTATTGCAAATGACTGGTTACTAGGCTGAGATGGCCGTATGCGAACGGTCATCGGGTTGGTCTTGCTTGGTGCGCTGGTGGGGACGGGGTGCTCGGTTGCTCGGCAGGGGCCGGCTGGGCCGCCTTCCATTGTCATCGGTGCAGGTCAGGAGCCGGACAACCTCAACCCGATCCTGGGATACGCGCCCGATGGCGCCGCCAAGATCTTCGATGGCCTCCTCGACAGGGACGCCAAGCTCAAACTGACGCCAGGCCTGGCCGTCGAGCTCCCCGAAACATCGGCGGACGGCCTGACATGGACGGCGAAACTCCGGCAAGGAGTCAAGTTCTCCGACGGCGCACCGTTGTCCGCGCAAGACGTGGCGTTCACCTACAAGTCGGTCCTCGACCCCAAGGTCAACTCGACCATCGCCTCCCGTTACGACGCCCTCGCCGATGTCCAGGCAACCGACGACAGCACAGTCGTCTTCAAACTGAAGTACCCCTATGCGCCCTTCGACCAGACGTTGACCCTGGGCATCGTGCCGCGTAAGGCTTTTGATGGCGTGGACATCAATGCGGCGCCGTTCAACACCGCTCCCATCGGGACCGGTCCGTACACGGTGAACCAGTGGCGCAAGGGCGACCGGATGGTCCTCAAGGCCAACGAAACCCACTGGGACACCAAACCGAACATCAAGACCGTCACCTTCGTCTACATCACCGACGACAACGCGCGCGCAACCCGCATGGCCTCCGGCGAGTTCGACGCCACCGTCCTGCCGCCGAGGTTGGCGCAGACCTATCGGGACAAGGCCGGGTACAAGATCGTGCAGAACCCGTCCGCGGATTACCGGGGGCTGGGGATTCCGTCGGAGTTGCCGTTCACGAAGGACCCGAACGTCCGCGTCGCCATCAACACCGGCATCAACCGGCAGGCGATGATCGACACCGTCCTCGCGGGCGCCGGAAAGCCCGCCGCCACACCGATCTCGCCATACCTCGCCGAATGGTACGACCCGGCAGCCAAGTTCGACTTCGACCCGCAGAAAGCTGGCGCGATACTGGACCTGGCCGGGTGGGTAATCGGATCGGACGGCAAGCGCGCCAAGGACGGCCAGCCCGCACGGCTGCCGATCCTGTACCCGGCCGAGGACTCGCTGCGCAAAGACCTCGCGCTCGCGGTCGGCAGTGACCTGGCCAAGCTTGGAATCGACGCACCCGTCGAAGCGACCACGTTCGAGCTGATGTTGCAACGCCAGAAGGAAACCGCGGCTATCTGGGGCGGCGGCGACCCCTATGACCCGGACACGGCGGCCTACACCCTGCTGCACTCGCGCTACAGTGGACAGTCCGGCTATGTCAACATGACGCTATATAAGAACTCTCAGGTGGACACGGCTCTCGACGAAGCCCGGAAGAACCTGGATCGCGCTGCCCGCAAGCAGGCGTACAAGGACTTCCAGAAGGCGTTCGTCGCGGATCCTGGCTGGGCGTTCCTGGTTTTCCTCGACCACACGTATGTCATGCGGGACAAGTGGACCGGGCTCGAAGAGCAGGTCGAACCGCATGACCACGGCATGGTTCACGCGGTCTGGTGGAACATTGAACACTGGTCACCGAAATGAAAACCGGCATGGGCAAGCTGGTTCTGAGGCGCCTTTTGTTCGCTGTCCCGGTTCTGTTGATCGTCAGCTTCGGGCTGTTCCTGCTGGCCAAGGCGTCGCCGTTCGACCCGGTCGAGCGGTATTTCGGGGTACGGATCATCGGCGCCGACCCCGAGCGGGTCGCGCAGATCCGGGAGAACTGGGGCGTCGACAAACCTGTTGTCGAGCAGTACACGGCCTGGCTCGGCAACGCGATCACCGGCGACTTCGGCGACTCCTTGTCCTTGCAGCAACCTGTTTCCCAGGTGATCGGTGACCGTCTTGGCTGGTCAACGCTGCTCTTAGCGGTCGGGTTCGGGATGGCCCTCGTGCTCGGGCTGGTCCTGGGAACGCTCGCCGCGTGGCGGCAGGGCGGCTGGCTGGACCGGGCGATCACGTCCGGCTCCTACGTCCTGGAAGCCGCGCCGGTCTTCTGGCTCGGTCTCGGCGCGTTGTTCATCTTCGCCCAGCAACTGCAGTGGTTACCGGGCGGTGGACTCACCGACGGCGACCAAGCGCTTGATCTCGGCCAGTTGGTCCGGCACATCATCCTTCCTGCCGCGGTACTGGCCATCTCGCAGGCGCCGTGGTTCGCGTTGTTCATCCGGCAGAACCTGATGGAATCGTTGACGCAGGATTACGTGATCGGCGCGCGGGCGCGAGGATTGCCTGACCGGACCGTGGTTCTCGGGCACGCGCTGCGCACATCGCTGTTGCCATTCCTGACCTTGCTTGGCTCACGGTTGCCGGAACTGATCAGTGGCGCCTTGTTGGTGGAGACGGTGTTCTCGTGGCCGGGGATCGCGAAGGCCACTGTGGACGCTGCGTTGAACGTCGACTTCGCGTTGCTCGGCGCGCTGACACTGCTTGCCACTGCGGCGGTGTTGCTGGGCAATCTGATCGCTGACGTGCTCTACGCGTTGACTGACCCGAGGGTGGGGTTCGATGGTTGACACTTCATGGCGCCGGGTTACGCGATCACGCGTCGCGGTCGCCGCGGCGCCGAAATCGCCACGCGTTCGGCTGCTGTCGTCGACCATCATCCTTGGCGTCCTGGCCATCACGGTCATTGTGGTGCCGTTGGTGGTCAACCTGAACGAGCAGTTCGTCGATCTGGCCATCGCCAACCAGGCACCGAGTTTCGCGCACCCGTTCGGCACCGACGAAATGGGCCGGGACGTGTTGCTGCGCGTGATCTACGGACTGCGCGTCTCGTTGATGGTCGGCATCGTGGCCGCGTTGGTGTCGACGGTCCTGGGCACGTTGATCGGCGCGCTTGCCGGGGCTGCGGGCGGCTGGGTGGATCGGCTGCTGATGCGATTGGTCGACACGGTCGCGTCCGTGCCGCACCTGTTGCTAGGCATAGTGATCGTCGCAGTGCTTGGTCCGAGCCTGACGTCCGTTATCATCTCAATTGGACTGACGCACTGGCTTTCGTCGGCACGAATCGTGCGATCGGAGATCCTTTCGTTGCGCGGCAGGCCGTTCATCGACGCCGCGATCGCCGGAGGATCGTCACGGCTGCGCGTGATGGGCAAGCATCTGCTGCCTAACGTGGCTCCGCAGGTTCTGCTGGCCACGACATTGATGATCCCGCATGCGGTGTGGCACGAGACCGCGTTGTCCTTCCTCGGCCTTGGCATGCCGCCGCATATGGCCAGCATTGGCAATATGATCAACGATGCCAAGCGGTCGTTGCTGACCGGCGGCTGGTGGATGTCCTTGGCGCCAGGGCTGATTCTGGTGATCGCGACGCTGGCGATCTCAGGGCTCAGCGGCGTGTGGCGGGACCGGCTCAACCCTCGGCGTCGCTCGGAGTTGTCATGGTAGATCTGGTCGTCGACTCGCTTTCGGTCCGGTTCACGTTGCCGGAGGCCAAGGTTTCCGCGGTCAGCGATGTGTCGTTTTCCATCTCTCCCGGCGAATGCGTGGCATTCGTCGGCGAAAGTGGGTGCGGCAAGTCGGTGCTGGCGAGTGCGCTGCTCGGGTTCCTGCCTGGGAATGCGGAGGTCGCCGGGAGCGCGATGCTCGGCTGCATCGACCTGTTGTCCGCGCCTGATCATGTGCTGAGCCAGCAGGTCCGTGGCAGGCAGATCGGGCTTGTGCCACAGAGCCCGGCCGCGCATCTCACGCCCGTCCGTACGGCCCGTGCGCAACTGGATGAGGCGCTGCGTTTCCTGCATCCGGCGGCGTCGCGGCCGTCCGCGGATTCCATTGCGGCTCGCGCCGGTCTCAAACCCGCTGATTTGGACTTGTATCCGCACCAGCTGTCCGGTGGCATGGCGCAACGGGTGGCTACCGCGTTGGCCTTGGCTGGCGATCCGTGGTTGATCATCGCTGACGAGCCAACGACCGGCCTGGACAGGGCTTTGGTCGACGCCTTGGTGGCCGAATTGCGTGCGCTTGTGGCCGACGGCCGGGCCGTTCTGCTCATCACGCACGACTTGGCGGCTGCCCGGCGCGTGGCCGACCGGATCGCCGTGATGTACGCCGGTCGTTTCATTGAGGTCGGGCCAGCCTCGGAAGTCCTTGACGCACCACGCCATCCGTACGCCCGAGGCCTGGTCGATTCCTTGCCTGACCGGGCTTTCACACCGATCCCAGGACTGCCGCCTGTGCTTACCGACTTGCCGCCTGGCTGCGCGTTCACCCCTCGATGTGACCGCGTGACCGACGAATGCGCCGACCGTCCACAGTTGACCGGAGTCAACGGTCACCTCGTCGCGTGTCACCAGCCATGCTGAGCGCCACGGCCATCACCGCCGGTTATCGCCCTCGCCAGCCGGTGATCGCGGACATTTCGCTGGCAATCTCGCCGGGTGCGACCATTGGTCTCGCTGGGCCGAGCGGTAGCGGCAAATCCACTCTGGCCAGGGTGGTGTCGTTGCTGCACAAGCCTTTCTCGGGAACTGTGACCATTGATGGGTCTGTGGTTGACGGGTTTCGGTATCGCGCGCCACGGGAGTTCCGGACTCGGATAGGCGTGTTGTTCCAGCAGCCTCGGTTGTCCGTCGATCCACGGATGACATTGCGGCAAGTCATCGCCGAGCCTTCTCGTGCCAACGGCAAACCCGATCGGGTGGACGAACTCGCAGACTTTGTGGCGCTGACTCCGGATTTGCTGAACCGGCGTGCCCACGAGGTCAGTGACGGGCAACTGCAGCGCGCTTGTTTGGCGCGTGCTTTGGCTTTGCGGCCAGCATATCTCGTCTGTGACGAGATGACCACGATGCTCGACGCGTCGACAACGGCAGCGTTGGTCGCGGTGATTCGGGACTATCAAAAGGATTCAGCGGCTGGTGTGCTGGCGATCTCGCATGACATGCGGCTGCTTGATCGTTGGGCGGATGAAGTCAGGCAGCTGAATCCGTAATGTGGATTCATGCGCTTGCTGTTCGTCACGCTGACGGGTCAAGGCCATATCACTCCGACGTTGCCGCTTGTCACTGAGCTCGTCCGGCGCGGCCACCAGGTCGAATATGCGACGGAAGAGCCCGTCGGTGCCGGTTCCACGCACGTTCAACTGCCGAAGATGCAGCCGGATTTCCCGGTGGGCGACAACATCCTGGCTGCGTGGCTGAAGCATTTCTTCACTTCGCTGAGCCGGACGTATCCGATCCTGCTGGACCACTGCACGAACCGGAGACCGGACGCGATCATCTACGACACGACCAACTGGCCCGCCCGGTTGGTCGCCGAGAAACTCGGCATTCCGGCCGTGCGGACCGTCCCGCACTTCGCTGCCAACGATGCGTTTCCGTTGCATGAAACAATGATCACGGGCCTGGACACCACGGAAATCGAAGCCATGTGTGACCGGTTCTCGGCCGAACACGGTGTGCCGCTTGACTTCGCAGGCACGTGGGAGGTTCCGCAGCGGCTGAACCTCGTGTTCCTACCACGCGATTTCCAGCCTGCCGTCGACTCGTTCGACGACAGGTTCCGGTTCATCGGACCGCTTCTCGGTGATCGTGCTCAGGAAGAGTGGGCGCCACGCGGGAAACCGTTGCTGTACATCTCACTTGGCTCGGTGTTCACCGATATCGCCTTCTACCGAAGGTGCATCGAGATGTTCGGGGACACCGATTGGCACGTGGCGATGACCGTCGGCGACGCGGAACTTGGCGCTGTTCCGTCGAATTTCGACATCCGGCCACGGTTTCCGCAGGTCGCGGTGCTCAAGCAGGCCAGCGCGTTCGTCACGCATGGCGGCATGAACTCGGTGATGGAGGCCCTGAGCCACGCGGTGCCACTGGTCGTGGTGCCGATGACACCCGAGCAGAAGTCGAACGCGGACCGAGTGGTCGAAATGGGCCTGGGAGCACAGCGCGGCAACGACCTGAAGGCCGCAGTGGCCAAGGTGAGCACAGACCCAGACGTCCGCGCGAATCTGGACCGGATGCGAGCGGTGATAGCCAAAAGCGGAGGGGCCGTAAGAGGCGCTGACGAGATCGAAAGCTACCTCAAAACCCCAGGTCATCCGTCGTGAGTGGTTAGCCGTGTTCTAACCTTGCTAACCACTCACGAGGGGGATCAGCGGGCGTTGTAGTTGGGTGCTTCGACGGTCATCGTGATGTCGTGTGGGTGGCTTTCCTTCAGCCCGGCCGCGGTGATCCGGATCAGCTGCGCGTCCTGCAGCTCCGCGATCGTGTGCGACCCCGTGTAGCCCATGGCCGCACGCAGGCCGCCAACAAGCTGGTGCACCACGTTCTTCAGCGGCCCACGGTAAGGCGTGCGGCCTTCGATGCCCTCAGGCACGAGCTTGTCCTCGGACAGCACGTCATCCTGCGAGTAGCGGTCCTTGGAGTACGACTTCGCCTCACCCCTGGACTGCATCGCGCCCAGCGAACCCATGCCCCGGTAGGTCTTGTACTGCTGGCCGTTGACCAGGATCAGCTCGCCGGGGGACTCGGCCGTGCCCGCGAGCAGGCTGCCGATCATCACTGAGCTGGCGCCAGCTGCGATGGCCTTGGCGATGTCGCCCGAATACTGGATGCCGCCGTCTCCGATCACCGGGATCCCGGCCGGACGGCAAGCCAGCGAGGCCTCGTAAATCGCCGTGATCTGCGGGACGCCGACGCCTGCGACCACACGGGTCGTACAGATCGAGCCGGGCCCGACACCGACCTTCACGCCGTCCGCGCCCGCGTCGACCAGGGCCTGGGCGCCCGCGCGGGTCGCGACGTTGCCGCCGACGATGTCCACGGTGTCGCCGAGTTCCTTCTTCAGGCGGGCGACGGTCTCGGTCACGTTGCGGCCGTGTCCATGCGCGGTGTCGACCATGATCACGTCAACGCCCGCGTCAGCCAGGGCCATGGCGCGCTTCACGCCGTCCTCGCCGACACCGACCGCCGCTCCGCACAGCAGGCGGCCGTCGGGGTCCTTGGTGGACAACGGGTACTGCTCGGTCTTGACGAAGTCCTTCACGGTGATCAGGCCGTGCAGCCTGCCGTCCGCGTCCACGATCGGCAGCTTCTCGATCTTGTGGCGGCGCAGCAACCCCAGCGCCGCGTCGGCCGAGACGCCGACCTGGGCCGTGACCAGCGGGCCCTGCGTCATCACCTCGCGCACCGGGCGGGTGTGGTCCACCTCGAAGCGCATGTCGCGGTTGGTGATGATGCCGATCAGCTTGCCGTTCTCGTCGGTGACCGGCAGGCCGGAAATGCGGTAGCGGGCGCACATCGCGTCCACTTCGGACAGTGTGGCGTCCGGTGAGCACGTCACCGGGTCCGTGACCATGCCGGCTTCCGACCGCTTGACCGTTTCGGCCTGCCTGGCTTGATCTTCGATGGAGAGGTTGCGCTGGAGGATGCCGATGCCGCCCTGGCGGGCCATGGCGATCGCCATCCGTGCCTCGGTCACGGTGTCCATCGCCGCGGACAGCAGCGGGACACGCAGTCGGATGTTGCGCGAGACCTGGGTGGAGGTGTCCACACCGCTCGGCACAACGTCGGATTCGGCGGGCAGTAGCAGAACGTCGTCGAAGGTGAGCCCAAGCGTGGTGAACTTGGCCGGCGCAGCGTCGAAATCGCTGGTCATGGAGCTATGACGCCTTTCTCAGGACGGTGACCCCCATCTTAGCCGCCACGCAGAGCAACCAAGAAAGTGTCAGTGCCCCCAGTGGCGGGCGCCACGCTGCAAACCGATCATTCCGGACACCAGGCGCATCTGTTCGACGTCGCGGATGTCCGCCTGCACGAGCCGCGGCGAACAGATGAGCACAGCAAGCGCCTGCGCACGCGACAAAGCGACGTTCAGCCGGTTGCGCGACAGCAGAAAGTCCAGTCCACGCGGCAGATCGACCGCTGCGGACGACGTCATTGTGACAAGCACCACGGGCGCTTCCTGGCCTTGGAACTTGTCCACCGTGCCGATCCTCGTCTCGGTGAACCCGGCCTCGTCCAGTGCCCGCCGAACGATCCTGACCTGCAAGTTGTACGGCGCCACGACCAGAATGTCGCCGTCGGTCAGCGGCATGCTCTCGCTGCCGTCCACCCAAGTCCGGCCGACCAGCGACTTCACCGCGGTCACCACGGCTTCGGCTTCCTCGGGCGAGCTCGTGATGTTGTGGCTGTGATCGACATACTGCGTGTACAGGCCAGGTTCGATGCCGTCGACGCGTCGCTCCGCGGCCGTCGGGTGCGCGTGCAGCAATCCGGCATACGAAAGTAGGGAAACCGGGTCACACACCCCCGGATGCATACGCCGGGTCTGGTCCATGAAGTAACCGAGATTCGGCGGAATCACGTCAGCGTCACCGAGAAGATGCCCCAGCGCCGACGCGTCCGCGCCCGCCGGATGCGTGCCCTGCACCACCTGCGGCAACTGCTGCGGGTCGCCGAGCAGCACGAGGTTACGGGTGCACGCCGACACCGCGAGCGCGTCAGCGAGGGCGAACTGCCCGGCCTCGTCGATGATCAACACGTCGAACCGCTGTTCCCGCATGGCCGCGTTGGCGAACGTCCACGCCGTGCCGCCGACCAGATGCCCGCTGCCCTGGTCAGACCGCCAGCGCACCAGCGAGTTGTTGTCCTTCGGCTGATCCCATTCGCAATCCTTGGCAGGCATGCCTTTCGCTCGCTTGGCGCACGGAATCGGCACGCCAAGCGCCCGTCCGGCGGCCAGTGCCGAGCTGAGCACGTTCTCGACGGCCTTGTGGCTGTTGGACGTGACCGCGACCGACTTGCCCTTGCGGACCAGGTGCGCGATCAACCGCCCGGCCAGGTACGTCTTGCCAGCGCCCGGCGGGCCCTGCACGGCCAAGGTGGAGCCGTCCAGCGCGTCGACCGCGGAAATCACTGTGGCGACAAGGTCTTCGCCTTGTGGGAGGGCACCGCTGATGGTCTGCGGTGGCAGCCTGCGCAACAGGTCGATGCCCGGATGCGCGGGCAGCATCGGCAGGATCTCGACCACGCCTTCGGCAAGCGAGTAGACCGCTTCGTCTTTCGGCTGCGGCTTCACCGGGTCGCCGGGCAGGACCGCGATCGGCACATCGTTGCTGGTCTCGTCCGGTTTTGCGCTCTCCTCAAGGGTGATCTGCTCGGCCGTCTCCTCGATCACCTTCGCGTTGCGCGTCCAGTTGACCGGAGTTCCCGAGTACAGCACACGCACCTGCTCGTTGGGTGCGAACGGGTGCGGCCGATCCGGGTCGCATCGCGCGTGCAAGAGGCGTTTGGCGTTGCGTACGCGGCCTTTTGGCGCCGTCCAGTCCTCGGCTCTGACGGTAACCGGGACTGTGCAAGCGGTATCGGACTCCAGGTCGGACAAAGGAGCGCCGACTTGACGGAAGAAGTCCCACCAGGCTGGGTTGGTTTCGCGCCGGTGATACCCGACGGCTGCGGCAAGCAATGCCCGTGCCTGCTCGTCTTCCGTTGCCTGGCTTGGGTCTTCGGGCAAGTCGGCCATCAACGGGTCGACCACGGCCGCGATCCGTGCCGCGCGTTCGGCCCGGCGTTCCGCGGCTTCGGCCTCGGCCGTCTCGTTGATCAGAACGTCCATTTCGGACTCTTCTGGCTTGTGCGGATCGATGCCCGCCTCGGTCCGAACCTGGAGTAGGAAGCGATACAACCGGTGCGTGGACACGCAGTCGTACTCGTTGTAGTCCTTGATCCCGTCCAACACCGCTTCGGCTTCCGGGATGTCATTGGCCGCGAGCAGCGTCAGGTATTCCTCGTACGCCTCGATGCTGGACACGGCGTTGACCACGTCACCGTCACGCTTGTCCGGCATGTACAAGGGTTCCAGATATTTGATCGAGTACGACCGCTGCGAGACCCGGAGTCCTTTGCGTACCACGGCATACAGGTCGATCAGTGCGCCCGTCCGCAGCAGCGTGTCCACGGCTTCCTCACGCGTGCCGTGCAAGGCGGCCAAGCGCTTGAGCGCGTTCACTTCGTAGGGCGCGTAATGGTAGATGTGCGAACCGGGATGCTTCACCGTGCGCTCGAGTGCGAAATCGACGAAGTCCTCGAACGCCTGCTTTTCCTGCATCCGGCTGTGCGCCCAGAACGGCCGGAACTCTTCTTGCTCGCCGGTCACGGTCACTGCGCCGAAGAGGTATTCAAGTCCTTGGCCTGCCAAGGCGAACGGGTCGCCTTCCATGTCGAAGAACACATCGCCTTGGGCCGGTTCCGGCAGGGCGGCGAGCACTTCGGGCGAAAGGACCTCGTAGGCCACCTTGCCGACCGGATCGTCCGGTGTGCGTGAAGCGTCCTGGATGACCTGGATCGCGGCCTGTGACCGCAACCCGTTGTAGGTGGCCGCCGACATGGTCGCTGGCCGGTCCATCGCGGTCGCGTTGGCCAGATCGTCGATCGTCGACATGCCCGCCGCGGCAAGCTTGCGGCGCTGATCAGCCCGGATGTTGGCGACCAGTGACAGGTCACGGTCGTTTTCCCTGCCGGACGCGCAGTGCGTGCCGAACTTGCACGTGGCACACGCTGCGCGTTCGTCGGCCCAGAGCTGCTGGGGCAGATGCGCGGGCTTCGCCAGCCGCTCGGCCAGCCTCGCCCGCAGATCGTGCGCCAACGGCAGGAAATCGTTGACACGATAGGAATGCGTGGTCCCGTCACCCAGGATCAGGTGCATATCCGGGCCTGCCGGATATGCCGCGTCCCTGATCGCAGCCGCATAGGTGGTCAGCTGAAGCACAGCCGAAGGCTTCGCGTGCCGGGTGAGTTTCGTGTCGTGCGGCTCGTAACCGCCGTTCTTGTCGCGGATCAGGAAGTCCGCGCGGCCGTAGAACGAGCCGTCGTAGAAAACGGCCTGGTAGATCACGGGTGCACCGGCTTCGACCGCCTGCCGTGTCTGCTCAGCCGCCTTGATCAGGGCGTCCGGCTGCGGCGCGGGCAAATCGATCTTGGTGACCTCGTAGCGGGCTTCGAGTTGCTCGAGAACCGCCTGCTCATGGGCCAAGCCGTGCTTGGCGACCAGGAGATTCTGCGGTTCCGCCGGTTGCGGCGCGCCGTCGAGTTTCATCGCCAGCGCGTGGTCGAGAACGCTGCGATGCTCACATTCCAGCAGGTCGACGAGGTCTCCGGGGGAGATCACCAAACCGGTCGGAGTGACGAGCACCGACGAAGTATTACGCCATTAGTGGCCAAAACCCGGGAGCCCGTGTTCCCCGCGCGTGTCCACCATTCCAGCACACCGTGTCCACCGTTGCTGAAGGCCGTGTCCACCGTTCCGGCACCGCGAGTTGGCCTCCGCGGCACCGGAAGGGCTCACGCGTCAGCGCAAGATGTCGCAGAACCCTGGCAGCGCCTTGGTGATGTCGAAGCTGCCTTCCATCTGCCTGCGGATCGGGTGCGGCCCGGCGGCGAACAGGATCTTGCCAGTCTGCCCGTCGAGCACGATCGGACCGCGATCAACGAGGTGCTGGTCGCCACGCCGGACATTCACGGACGTGCCGGTGATGTAGATCTTCTCGCGGACACCGGTGTCCGGGTTGAAGGTCGACGTCTGCATGAAGTCGACCGGGCTGTCCTTGAGCGTCAAACCAGTGACAGTGTTGCGGATGGTGTTGTCCTCGGTGACATGCTGAACGAGCTTGACGCGTTTTCCATTGTCGTCAAAGAAGGTCCAGTTGACCGCGTGCAGGTCGATGTTCCATTCGACGCCATAGTCACCGCAGGCCACCGGATCGGCCACGGTTCGCTTGACGTCGGTCTCGGTGCGGGTCGGCGGCGTCGCGGCGGCCGCTGGCATGGCAACGGCGGCCAAAGCGGCCGCCGTCAACGCTGTAATCAGTAATCCCCTCATGGGACGAGGATATTGGCTACGTCCAGACCTGCTGCGGGATTCGGTCCATGATGTCGTTACGAAGGTCCAACGCGGGCACCAGTTGGGCCGGGTCGCGGTGGTCGCCGACGACGTCGCCGATCACTTCCAGCTGCTGTCCACGAATCCAGAACCCTTGGAACGACCGGGAATCGTTCAGCATCAGGTCAATCAACTGCGGGCTGAGGACGTCACGAGCGAACTGCTCGTTCTGCGCGGTCACCTGGTAGCGGGCATCGAACTCCGGATGGCCGATCTTCAGGTCGCCCATGCCAAGCGCGGAGCCGACCGCGCTCTGCATCCTTGGCACCGAACGAACATCCAGCGTCGGCCGAGGCGCAGGCGTGTGCACCCAGATCGCGTGGAACCACTTCTCGCCGCCGACTTCGCGGCTGTCCGCTGGTTTGGACGTCCAGAACTTCGCCGCGAGGAACTGCCTGCCGCGGTGCTCGCCGGTCAGGACTTCGTGTGCCTGCAAAGCCGTTGGCGACGCGGCATGCCCGACGATCGGCTCCGAAAGCTTCGGGTAGCGCTCAACATCGTTGAACACGTCGACGTAATCGTCGGCGCGTTCAACGTAATTCCAGCCTCTCCGAGGCGCTTCCTCATTGAGACGGCCGAACGTACCCGCTTCCTCTCTGTCGTTGGTCTTCTTGATCCAGATGAACAGCCAGGCGAGCAGGCCGCCGACCACTATCAGGCCACCGACCACGACCGCGATGATCAGTATCGGGCTTGGGCTCAACGACGCATCCCTTGGTAGATGTCGAATCCGTCCTCGTAGTCGTCGTAACCCGGCCGGGTCGGCGCTGGCGCGGGCGCCGGTGCTCGCCGCAAAGATCCTGGGCCGGGATCCGGGGTCGGCCGGTCGCCGAACACGGTTTCCTCCTCGGCCAAGACCCGGTCGAGCAGCTCTGAACCACCCAGCCCGCGCCGGACCACTTCGGCCTGCGCACGGGCCGCGTTCGCCTGTGCCCTGGCGATGGTGTGCATCACCGTCTTGGACAGCAGGGCCGGGTCCGTCGACCTTGTCGCGTCGCTGAACGTGATGGACTGGACCGACCCGCCAGCTCCGGCGACGACGGTCACCATACCGTCAGGTGACGTCGCGGTGCCGTCGACGCCTTTGAGTTCCTCGGTCATCTGCCGGTACGCCTCGGCGCGCATCCGGTTGTCCGCTGCCGCCTGGTCAATGGATTCGATCCGGCGCGCGAGGCGCTCCGACCACTCGGTCATGCTCACCAGCCCCCGTTGGTGTTCTGTGCCGCCGGATCCGGCCGGACGGTCGTCAGGAACTGCTGGAAGTCGCTGATCACGCGCTCGAACTCGTCGGAGTCCGCGGACAGCACGATGTGCAGCACGGCTTGGCGCCCCGGGTTACGGACGTCGTCCATCCCGATGAACACCTGCAGCTGGGCGACGTCCATCTGCCGCCCGCCCGCCTGGATCAGCACCCGGACGGCCTGGGTCAGGCCAGGGTTTTCGGCAGTACCGTGCTGGCTGCGGTTGCCCACCTTCATCTGTACGACCTGCGCGCGCAGCTTGGCCAGCGCCTCGTCGGCCAGCTGGTCGAGCGGCACGTCCGGCCTGATGTCGCCGGAAATCGTGATGTTCGAGGTGAATCCGTTGACCGCGGGCGGTTTCAGCGCGACGAACGCGACGTGCGGCGAACCGACCTCGTCAGGTGGTGCGGCACGCCATCCGTCCGGCAGCGCGAACTCGATCGGCACCGGGATCGTGGTTGCCATTCGCTTGAATCTCCATCCGCTTTACAGTCCGAAGAAGTCCTTGGCCGCGTTGGCCGCGTTGCTGACCCCCTGGTTGACGGCCTTGCCCGCGCTCTCGACGGTGTTGCCGACGGCGCCCGCGACGTCGCCGACCGTGTCGACGACTTTGCCGGGGTCGACCGAGACGTCGAAGCCGAGCTTGGCGCCGTACCCGAGGCCGACACCGAACGAGCCGCCGACGTGGAACTTGCCGTCGTCGCCCATGCCCAACTGGGCGTCGGCTTCGACGCCCGCACCGGCCCAGGCCTCGCCCTTGACACCAGCGCCGATCCCGCCGACCTCCGCACCGACCTCGCCTTCGACGCGCGCACCGGCGAACGCGCCGACGCTCGCCTCCGCGCCGCCCCAGCCGATGTTGGCCTCTGCCTCGGCTTTCGCGCCGACGAAGACCTCGGCCTTGCCGGACACGCTCGAGTATTCGCTGAGGTTGAGCGTCCCTTCGGCACCTGCCTTGGCAAGATACGCCTCCGCGCTGGCGCCCGCAGTCAGGCCGTCAGGGCCCCACTTGGCGTTGGCCTGCGCCTCGGCGCCGAGCACGTCGACACTCGCCTTACCGGTGCCGCTGAAGAAGCCGGAGTCGAATTTGCCCTCGGCTTCCGTGCCCCACCACTTGGCCGCCGCGTCGGCTTTCCACTCGCCCTCGGGGATCTCGATGCCGAGCCCCTTCAGCACGCCCTGCATGACGCCGCTGAAGATGTCGCCGAGGTTGCCCTGGTTCTGGCTGCCGAACTCGCGAGCGTAACTGCGGTTGATCCCCTTGCCGTGCCAGCCGCGGTTCTGCTGGTGGGCATCGGTGCCGAACGTCTTCTCGTTGCCGACGTCCTTTGTGTACTTGCCTTCGCCGTCCGGCTGGAAGCCGAACATCTCCGCGATCGTGCCGCCTGCCGACGCGAGCTGGTCACGCGCGTTCTGCAGGACCGTTTGCGCATTGCGGAACGCGTCCGCGGCGGGGTCGGTGACCTGCGTGACGAAGTTGCCGTTCGCGACGGCTTCCAAGGCCTGTGCGGCGTGCGCACGGGACGCTGCCATCGCCGAGGTGTACATCTCGATGGCCTTCTGGGCCTCGCCCTGCGCCCAGGTCAGCGTGTCGCCGAAGTCCGCGAGGGCCTCGCCGCCGATGCCCATGTCCTCGACGGCCTGCAGCCATTTCGGCGGTTCCTGGCCGAACATCTCAAGGAACGAGGACGCGGCGTCACCGGTCCACTGCACAACGTCGACGCCGCCGAGGTCACGGCCTACCGAACCGACCTGTTTGATGTTCTCCACAAGGGCTTTGAGGTCGCTGGAGATCGCCTCCGGCATTCCTGGGATGAGCGCCCGCGGATCCATCGTCTGCCCGAGTTCCGCTGCCATCAGAACGCCATCCTTCCTGGCGGAGGCGCGTCAGACGCCAAGCTTGGATTCAACCGCGAGGAGATGCTCGGCGCGATGCCGACCGCGCCGCCGGTCAGGCCGGTGCCGGTGCCCTCGCCTGGCAGGGCCTCGCCGACCTTGCTGAGCAGGCTGCCTGCCTGCGCTTCGGTCTCCACATAGGACTTGGACGCGGTGACAAGGCCGTGGCCGTGGCCGTCTGCCTTGTCTTTCAACGCCTCGATGTTCTTCTTCATCTCCTCGATGAACGCCGACCATCCCTGTTGGACGCCAGGATGGCCGTAATCACCGCTAGGAGGTTGCCAGACCGCGCCGACCACCTTGCCGACAACGTCCCCGATCTTGGTCGCGGCGTTCCGCAGTTCCTCGGGAACGGTTCCAAACCCGTTGGGCATAACGCCCCTCACCCCAGTCGAATCGAATGCCCCAGTGCGTGTGCTCCGACGCGCGCCGCGTGCCCGCGGTTCCATCGAAGTTCCGCCAGTGACGCGTGTTGTTCTACCAGATGGCAGGGGGTGACGATGCTCCTACTGACCGGTAGGCAACCGCCGAATGGGTGCTGACCAGCGGGTTTCAACAGTGCCTGAACCCACTGTCGGCGAATTGTCAGAGGCCTGGTGTAGCAAGAAGAAGTGACGATTCAGCAGGAAAAAGCCGAGAAGTTCGCCGAACTGCACGCCCGTGACCAGGCCTTCATCATCCCCAACCCCTGGGACGTCGGAACCAGCAGAATCCTGGCGCACGTCGGCTTCGAAGCGCTGGCAACCACCGGCGCGGGCTTTGCCTTCTCGGTAGGACGCCGAGACGGAGCGACAAGCAAAGAAGAAATGCTGGCCTACGTGCGGTCCATCGCGCAAGCCACAGACCTGCCGGTCAGCGCGGACCTGGAAGAAGGCTTCGCCGACGACCCGGACGAAGTCGGCGAGTTCATCGTGGAAGCTGCAGGAACCGGCATTGTCGGCGGCTCCATTGAGGACCGAGGCTACGGCCGCGAAAAGGTCGCGCTGGGTGACCGCTACTCCGTCGACGTCGCTGTGGCCAGGATCCAGGCCGCAGTGGACGCGGCGCGCAGCCTGCCGTTCAAGTTCCTGCTCACCGCCCGATGCGACAACTACCTGATGGGCCATCCCGACCTTGACGACACGATTCGCAGGTTGCAGGCGTACCAGGAAGCAGGCGCTGACTGCCTCTACGCACCAGGTCTGACCACAAAGGACGAGATCCGCGCGGTGGTCAGCGCGGTCGACCGGCCCGTGAACGTGGTCATAGGGCTTTCGGGTGAACCGATCTCACTGTCTGAATTGGAGGAAATAGGCGTTCGGCGCGTCAGCCTCGGCAGCACGCTGTCGCGCACCGCGCTCGGCAGCTTCATTACCGCCGCCCGTGAACTCAAGGAGCACGGCACATTCGGCTTCACGAAGGACGCGATCGCCTACGCCGACATCACCGCTATGTTCACCGGATGATCGGAACCGTTGCGGAAGACCTGGGCGGTGGCCTGGATATCGCCTGTGCGTTCCGCGCGGAAGGACTCCGGACGCTGTTTCTGTTCGATGTGCCAGCGAAATCTGTCGAGCTAAGTGACGCGGTTGTGATCGCGGCTGCTGACGCTGTGGAGGCTGTGGACTGGCTGCGCCGCAACGGTTGTAGCCAGATCTACGTCGAATTTGGTTCGGCTTCCGTCCTTGGCGCGGTTGCCGAGGCGATGTCCGTGGATACCGTCCCGATCGTGCCGAGTGCTCCGCATCGACGGCGAGCTGTGTACATGGGGCACTTGTTCGACGGGTCGACCTTGGTGGCGGACCTGCCTCGGGTTCTGCGGGCTTCGCTCGCGGCTTGGGGGCCGCCAAGCCAGGACCATTGAGCCTGTCGTCGAATCCGCCGCTGTCCGGCAAGGCGGCAGTGTTGGCCTGCGGTCCATCCGAGCAGGTCACCGCCATGATCAATGCGGGCAGACCGGATGTCCCGCTGATTCGCTCAACCCCCGAGCGGGTTCCCGAACTCGCGTTGGACCTCGTGGAGCGCGGCTGCCGCCGGTTGGTCGTCGCCGGGACCGAGGCGTCGCACGCGGTCGTAAGTGCACTGGGCATCACCAGCGGAACCATCGGGGAACTGGAAGACGCCGGTGTGCCGTGGATCCATACGCGGGACCTGGCGCTGCTGCTGGTCCCAGATGGCTTCGGGGAACCCGAGTTGTTTGTGGACGCGACGGCTACGTAGTCGTGCGGATCTCGATCTCGGAGTGCAGGGTGCGGTGAACCGGGCACTTGTCGGCGATCTCGAGCAGGCGTTGGCGTTGTTCGGCGGAAAGGTCGCCCTCGATGCGGATTCGCCGGTCGATGCGATCGAGCATGCCTGCCTTGGTCTCGCAGTCCGCGCAGTCCTCGGCGTGGATACGGGTGTGATGCAAGTGCACCGAGACGTTCTTCAGCGGCCATTGCTTGCGGTCTGCGTACATCCGGATCGTCATCGAGGTGCACGCGCCGAGTGCGGCTAGCAACAGGTCGTACGGGGTCGGCCCGCTGTCGTTGCCGACGGGGACCGGCTCGTCGGCGGTGAGGACATGGCGGCCGACCTTGACACGTTGGCCGAACGGGCCGTCGCCGTTCTCGGACACCACAACGCGGCCTTCCTCCGGTTCTGGGGCCTTGACGGCGTAGCGGGCGACCCAGGTGGCGAGGACGTTGGCGACGTAGTCGGCGTCTTCTCGCTTCGTGAGCAGGTGGTTGGCGCCGTCGAGGGCGACGAAGGACTTGGGGTGGTGTGCGGCGTCGAAGATGCGCCGGGCGTTCTCGATTCCCACGTACTCGTCGATTGGCGAGTGCATTACCAACAGTGCTGCTTTGAGCTTGCTGATTCGTTCGGTCTGTGGTTGTTCGGCGATGTCGTCGAGGAACTGCTTGCGGATGCAGAAGGTCCGGCCTGCCAGCACCACGTCGGCTTGGCCCTTGCCGACGATCTCCTCGTGCGAGTCGCCGAGCAGGTGCAGGACGTGGGCGGGGTCGGCTGGCGCGCCAATCGTTGCCACCGCGCGTACTTCGGGAATTCGATGGGCCGCTGCGATTACCGCGGCGCCGCCGAGTGAGTGTCCGATGAGGACCGTCGGTGGTCCGTACGAGGACCGTAGGTGGTCTGCGGCGAGGACCAGGTCTTCGATGTTGGACGAGAAGTTCGTGTTGCCGAAGTCGCCTGCCGAGCCGCCGAGGCCGGTGAAGTCGAACCGCAGCACCGCGATGCCGAACTCGGTGAGCGCACGCGAGATCCGGCTGGCCGCGACCACGTCCTTGCCACACGTGAAGCAGTGCGCGAACAAGGCGTACGTCCAGATGTCGCCGTCGGGCAGCTCCAGCCGGGCGGCCAACTTCTCACCCTGCGACCCGGTGAACTCGATCTTCTGGCTCCGCATAACAACGAATGTACTGCTAAGTCAGCTCAACGTCGGCAGCCCGGGGCGGTGGTGGCGCGTCCTCTCGCTGCTCCGCCGGGCCAGGGCGCCAGCCGCGGCGAAGCCCCCGGCGGACGGCGATTCCACCCAGGGCGGCGACCACGGCGGCGACCGTTATCCCGCCTGCCCAACTCAACGCGGTCAGCAGCACTCCGGCTGGCCCGGTGTTCTCCGGTGGAAGTGGCACAATCTCGACAGATCCGGCAGCCGTCGAGGGCACACGAGCGGGGATCGCCGCGGTCAGCGCCGCGAACGGATCGATCACCCCGGCGCCGATCCGATCTGTGCGTTGGCCTGCGACAGGTGTTGCGGTCGCGGTGATCCGGCGGACCACTTCGGTGACCGGCATGTCTGGATACTTCGACCGGACGAGGGCGGCGACACCAGAGGCCAACGCTGTCGCGAAGCTCGTGCCACTCACCGCGACGTAGCCGCGTCCACCGGACGACGCCGTGGTCAGTTCCTTGCCCGGTGCGGCCACGTCGATCCACTGGCCTTGGTTGGACTCCTTCAACGGCTGGCCGCGCTCGTCCACTGCCGCCACCGCGAGCACACCGTCATACGCGGCCGGATACCACGTCACGCCCGGCTGGTCCTGCTGTTCGTTGCCCGCCGCAGCCACGACCACGGCGCCGCGAGCGATCGCCGCGGCGACGGCGTCCTTGATCACGGGTTTGTCCACAGGGAGCGCGAAGGACAGGTTGAGTACCTGCGCGCGTTCAGCGCCCAGCCGGATTGCCTCGGCAACCATCGCGTCGGTCGCCTGCTGGAAAGGCACGGTGAAACGGATCGGCACGATCTTGGCGCCGGGAGCCACTCCGATGACACGGTCGTCATCGGCATCGCTCCCGGCAATGAGTGCAGCCACTGACGTGCCATGGTTTTCGCAGTCTTCCATGCTGCTGGGCGCTGTGGTGAACCCGCGTGGATCGCCAACGGGGGAGAGTTCGACACCGGGCAGCATCGCGCCGCTCAGTTTGGGATGTCGACCGTCCACACCGGAATCAATCACGGCGACGGTCACGCCAGCGCCGGTCGAGATCTCCCACACCCGTTCAAGACCAAGCCGATCCAGCATCGGATCACGTGGCGCGGTCTTCGGAAGCGAAGGCCCAGGAACGGGATCCTGCCTGCACGCTGCCTGCGCCGTGCCAGGAAACACAGCGAGAGTGGTCAGCAAGGCCACGATGAAAGCCAACCGGGTGACCATCATCCGCCCAAATCCAGCAGCAGGCGGTAGATTCCCCAGACGGCCAGCGCGAGTGGGACGACCGTCAGCAGCAACGTGGTTTCGATGATGTCGAGCAACCGGGACGTACGAGGGTTCGGCGCGTGCCGTCCACTTGCGATACCGACCAAAGTCGCAATGGCCGCGCCGACAAGGAGAATCGGCAGCACGACGCCGAGCAGCATGGTGTTGTTGCCCGCAGCCTGTGCCACGGCGACACCGGCACCCGCGGGCAACGCAAGGACCGCAGCGAGAATCGGGGACGCCACTTGAGGAATTTCCCGGAAAAGCCTGGCACGCAACAGCATCAGCAAGAACAAGACACCCGCCAACGACCACGCCCACGCGTCACCGGCGGCTGCGAGAATGGCGATGCCGACTGCGATAGTCGCGTGACAACCCGCAACCAGGCCGGACAACATGAGCCGCGCGCGACGAACCCGTTGCAGCACAGTGTCGAACTCGACCTGTCCTGGCGTGTTGGCCAGATCGTCCACAGTGCGCGGCAGCTGAGGCCTGGGAAATCTCGAAATCCGCAACGCCAGCACGGGCATCAGTGTCGTCATCGCGAGCGCGAGCGGCGCGACGACCGCGGCGGCGGCAGCTGGGGATCCCGCGTCGAGCACCACGATCAGACTGCCCAAGCAGCCGAACACACCAATCATCGTGAACGCGGCGAACACCGCGTCACCGCCGCCGACAACGACCGGCCCGAGCGCGGACACCAACAGCACCACCGCGAACGCCAGCAGCGCGTGCCCGGCTCCCCACGTCCCACCAAGCAAGCTCGCCGCTGCCACCGCACCCGCCGGGATCGCCAGTGTGGCACCGAGAATTCCCGCCGGAACATCGCCCAAAGCCCTCGACAGCGCACCTCCGCCGAGCAGAAGCAGCACGCACGCCACCGCGGCGAGAATCCCCGGAAGAATTCCCTTCCCGGCAGCCACTGCGGCCAGTCCCCCGAGGACAGACGCGGTGATCAGAACCGCGCACGCTGCCCGGGTTTGCTTTGTCCCCCACGCGGAATCGATGGAGTTCTCGCCGATCACCTCGACCACGTCGTCGTACAGCGGCGGCGGATTGCGGTCGTTGGCCGGGTGCAGGACAAGCAGGTCGCCTTCACGCACACCGGACGCGGTCAGGCTGGCCGCGGGATCGAGTGCGCCGCCGTCGATGGTGCTCAGCGTCCAGCCGCCGGCCTCGCCTTCGTCCTTCTCGTCAACCGCGTGTTTGAGCAACGTCGGCAGCAGTGCCGCCAGTGGAACACCCGACGGAACTGCGAGATCGACGCGTGTACGCGGGCCTGCCAACCTGATCCGGCAGTATCCGCCAGTCGAGTGGTGTGTGGTCGTCACGGTGCTCCCCATCGTCTGCGCCTACCCTAAGGTTATGACCAGTCGCGCACTGTAAGCCTGGTGAACCGGGGAGATCAGCCGTGTCCACGACCTTGTTCCGCCGTCCACCCAGGACGCCACGGCCGGCCGTACCGGAGAACGTCGTCGCTCTCCAACCCCCGCCTGAGCTGGTCAAAGTGGACACTGGGAACACCTGGCTGACGGCGTTGCCGGCGTTGAGCGGTTTGGGATCGGTCGCCTACCTGTTCGCGGGCCCGCCGAACCCGATCACCTACGTCGCCGGATCGTTCTTCCTGTTCTCGTCGCTGGCGATGGTCGGCGGCTCGCTGCTGCGGGCGAGATCCACCCAAAAGGGTGACGCTCAACAGCAGCGTCGCGACTACTTGCGCTACCTGGAGCGGACCCGTGCGCAGGTCCGGCGCGCTGCTGAGGCCCAACGCGCGGCCGCGACCTGGAATTCGCCACCGCCCGACCAGCTGTGGTCGGTCGCAGCCGGACCGCGGCTGTGGGAACGCCGGATCATCGATCCCGACTTCGGCGTTGTGCGCATCGCACTGGGCGCGAAATACCTGGCGACCAAGCTCCAACCGGGAGAGTCAGGTCCGGTCGAGGATCTCGATTCGCTGTGTGTGCTGGCGCTCAAGCGTTTCCTGGTGACCCACTCGGTTGTTCCCGACCTTCCGGTCGAGTTGTCGCTGCGCCGGTTCGCCGCGATCGGTATCAGCGGCGACCGTGACCAAGCGCGTTCGTTGGTGCGCGCATTGATCGCACACGCGGCTACTTTCCAAGCACCACACGACTTGCGAGTCGTCATCTGCACGGATCAACCCGACGGCGAACGATGGTCGTGGGCGAAGTGGTTGCCACACGCCCAACACCCGGACCAGGTCGATCACGCCGGACGGCTGCGGCTCATCCACCCGATGCTCGGCACGCTCGAAGAATGGCTAGGCGCTCAGCTGACCGGGCGCCCGCGGTTCAACCGTTCCGCAGAACCAGATCCCGAAGTTCCGCATATGGTCGTGGTGCTGGACGGCAGCATCGTGCTCGGCAGCGAACTGGTCCTTGATGGATTGCAGGCCGTGACTGTCATCGATCTTGACGGCCGGGCGGCAGACCTGGTCACGCAGCATGGCATGCAGCTCACGGTGGACGACGGCAGGCTTGATGTCCGTGTCGGATCGCAACAGGACCATCTCGGCACGGCCGCGAAGATGGCCGTCCCGGTGGCTGAGGCGCTGGCCCGGCAACTGTCCGGCTACCGCCTCGACGTCGCCACCGCGCAGAGCGAAGATCTGTCCACGGTGGACCAGACGCTGCCCGGTCTGCTCAATGTGGACGACCCCGGCACGCTTGACCTTGAGACGCTGTGGAAACCGCGGCCGTTGAAAGACCGGCTGCGGGTGCCGATCGGCATCTCGGCTGACGGAACCGTGCTGCACCTGGACATCAAGGAGTCCTCGGACGAGGGAATGGGCCCGCACGGCCTGATCATCGGCGCCACCGGCTCCGGTAAGTCCGAACTGCTGCGCACCCTGGTGCTCGGCATGGCGGCCACCCACCCGCCGGTCCAGCTCAACATGGTGCTCGTGGACTTCAAGGGCGGCGTCACGTTCGCGGAGATGGAACGCCTGCCGCACGTCGCCGCCGTGATCTCCAACCTGGAACGCGACCTCAGCATGGTCGACCGCATGCAGGAAGCCCTGTCCGGCGAGCTCAACCGCAGGCAAGAAGTACTGCGCTCGGCCGGAAACCTGGTCTCGGTGCGTGACTACGAGCAGGCACGGCTGCGCGGCGTCCCGCTGGCGCCATTGCCCACATTGTTCATTGTGGTCGACGAGTTTTCGGAGCTGTTGAGCCAGAAACCCGACTTCGCCGACCTGTTCGCCCAGATCGGCCGCCTCGGCCGAGCGCTAGGTGTGCACCTCTTGCTTGCCTCGCAACGCCTTGACGAGGGACGGCTGCGTGGCCTGGAATCCCATCTGTCGTACCGAATCGGCCTGCGCACGTTCTCGGAACAGGAAAGCCGGGCGGTGCTCGGTGTGACTGATGCGGCCGCGTTGCCGAACGCGCCAGGACACGGGTTCTTGAAGGACGACGCCTCGGATCTCAAAAGGTTCCGCGCCGCCTATGTTTCCGGCGCCTATCGTGGCAACGAAGCGGAGGCGGCCTACGTCCTGGCCGGTGCGGCCGACATCAGGCGCTTCCCGGCTGGCTTGCTTCCAGTGCCGGCCCAAATCGAGGTCCCCTCACCAGAACCCGAGGACACCGACGGGACCGAGCTTCCCACGTTGCTGACCGTGATGGTGGAACAGTTGGCGGGCAAGGGGTCTCCCGCGAGGCAGGTGTGGTTGCCGCCGTTGGATGAGCCGGACACATTGGACATTCTGTTCCCTGACCTGCAAGTGCGCGAAGGCAGAGGGCTCGGTGCGGACCCCGACTCGCCGCCGTTGCGCGTGCGGTTGGGCACCGTCGACCGGCCGTATCACCAGCGCCGCGACCCGTTGACCGTCGCACTCGACGGCGCCGGGGGACACGTTGCGATCGTGGGAAGGCCAGGGTCTGGAAAGTCCACTTTGCTCAGAACCTTGATCTCGGCGCTTGCCTTGCGCCACACGCCAGCCGAGGTCCAGTTCTACGCGTTGGACTTCAGCGGCACGCTGTTCGGGATGGCCGGATTGCCGCACGTCGGGCGAGTCGCCGGGCGGCAGGAGGCAGAGGTCGTCCGCCGGGTCATCGGCGAGATCAGCGGTGTCGTGCAGGACCGCGAAGTCCGGTTCCGCGAGCTCGGCGTGGATTCGATGGCCGACTACCGGCGTATGCGGGCGCAGGGCGACGTCACCGACGACAAGTTCGGCGACGTGTTCCTGGTGATCGACGGCTGGTCGACGTTGTGCCGCGAGTACGAGGACCTGGAAACCGGGATCACCGCGCTGATGGGGCGTTCGCTCAGCTATGGCGTGCACGTGATCGTGACCGCCAACCGCTACCTCGATCTGCGGCTTGGCCTGCGTGACCTGGTGGGCACGAAACTGGAGCTCAAGCTCGGCGACTCGCTGGATTCCGAAGTGGACCGCAAGCTGCAGGCGGCTGTGCCCGCGGACCGGCCGGGACGCGGTGTCAGCGCGGCGAAGTACCACTACCTTGCCGCCGTTCCGCGCATCGACGGGCGGCGGAGCGCGGCAGACCTGTCCGTCGGGGTCGCTGACCTGGTCCGACGCGTGTCCGAGGCCTGGAGTGGGCCGCCCGCGCCGCCTGTACGGCTGCTGCCGCAACTGCTGGAGTTCGCCGATCTGCCTGCCGCTGACCAGGGCATCGCGCTCGGCGTGGAAGGGCAGCGGCTCGAGCCGCTGGTCTTCGACCTGCGGCAGGACCGGGGACTGCTGCTGATCGGGGACGCCGAGTCCGGCAAGACCTCGACGTTGCGCATGGTCGCGCGCCAGGTCGTGCAGAACTTCGAGCCGCACGAGGCCAAGCTGATCATCATCGACCACAAGCACACCATGGTCGCCGAGTTCAGCGGCGACTCGGTGCTTGGCTACGCGGCCACCGCGCAGCAGACCAACGAGGTCATCGCCGGCCTGGCCAAGGGCATCACGGACAAACGTTTGCCTGGGCCGGACGTCACCCCCGAACAGCTGCGCAGCCGCAGCTGGTGGACCGGGCCGGAGATCTTCGTCCTCGTCGACGACTACGACCGGGTCGCCACGGGGTCGAATCCGCTGCTCCAGCTCGTCGATTTCCTGCCACAGGCACGGGAGATCGGGCTGCACCTCTACATCGCGCGCCGGGCCGGTGGCGCCGGCAAGGCGATGATGATGGATCCGGTGCTCGGTGCCATGCGTGAACTCGCATTTCCTGGCGTGTTGTTGAGCGCGTCACGGGAGGAAGGCGCGCTTTACGGCGTCCAGCCGCGCAAACAACCTCCTGGTCGCGGCACACTTATCCATCACCGGCTCGGAATGGTCCCCGTGCAGCTGGCCAGAATGGATCCGGTCACATTGGGTAACTGACAACCACGGTTTGGTGAAAACTTCTATCGCATCGGATTTTGGCGATTACAGTGGGACCGAAATCGACTAGGAGGGGAATGTCGTGGGCAGTCCTGGAATGAAGATCGATCTGGCCCAGGTCCAGGCCGCCGAGCAGGTGGTTGCCACCGCGCTGACCGAGATGGAGGGGATTACCAAGCGCATTCTCGCCCAGGCCGGAATGAGCGAGGTCGCGATGAAGGCGCCGGCCGGGCAGATCACCTCGACCACGTTCAACGACCTCGGTGGCGGCGGGCGCGCGCTGGCCGAGACGCTCGACCAGCTCAAGGCTGACCTGGTCAAACTCAGGCACGTGGCGATGGAGGGGTCCGACCAGGCCACGCAGGCGGCCCGAGGTGGCGCGTCCGGCAGCCCGTCCGGCGCGGTATACGACGGAATGTGAGGGGAGCGATTATGACGTACATCGAATTCAAGGACGGCGACATCGCCCGTATCGCCCAGGCGACGCAGGGAAGTCAGCAGGAATGGGACCGCGTCTGGGAAGGTGTGCGCGGCAAACTGACGGCGACTGTTTCCGAGGCGCTCGACGCGCTGACCGGATCGTCGCTTGAGGAGCGCAGCACCCAGTACCACCAGAAAACCCAGCAGTACACCGCCCAGTTGCAGAGCCAGATGAACGCGGTCCGCAACGTCGGGAATATCGCGGTCGACACCAACCAGCAGATGAGCAGGGTAATCCGCGGCTGAGTCGCCAAGGGGGCACGATGGCGAAGTACTCCTATTCCGAGGCCTGCGAAATTCTGGAGAGCGGCCAGCCATATTCGTTGCGCGCGGTTGGCAATGCGTGGCGCAACTTCGCGGCGGCGTGCCGGACGGCGGCGTCCCACACCAAGGGCACCGCCGACGAGGTCACGGCGCAGTACGGCGCGCCGTACCAGAACTTCGGTGCCAGAGCCGTGCCGATCGCGACCTGGCTGGAGACCATCGCGAAACAGGCCGACACGGTGGCTGCCGGGCTGTCCAACGCCGGTGACGTGGGGACCGCCGCGCAGTGGACGAAATCCAAGCAGGAACACGAGTTCAACGCGCGCGTCGACCAGATCGTCGGCCCGGAGGACGCGTTGAGCGGCTCCCGGATGGCCGCGATCAAGCGTGCCGAGGAGCAGGCGGCCGAGGTGCTCAGCGTCGAGATCGACAAGTGGTCGCAGGCGTATGCCGCGTTCAATCCCGGTGATGTGCCGCCGGTTCCCGCGACCAACGGCGGAACGGGCACCACGACGTCCACGGGCTCAACGGGAACCGCTGATTCGACCGGTTCGACTGACGCCGTGCGACCAGTCGTCGGCGATCCGCCGCCGGGATCCACCGACCGGCCGGGCACCGACAACAAGGAACTGCCGGGAAAGACCGACTTTCCTGAGTCCTCTGTGGTCGGCAAGGACGGCGGTGACTTCCAGGGCTGGGTGAAGGACCCGACAACCGGATTCCTCGTGGATCCGGGCAGTGGCAGGGAATTCGACCCGGTCAGCGGGAAATGGATCGACCCGGTCACCGGCAAACCGTTCGGCGACGTGACCCAGTACGCCTCACGCCTGGAAGGACTGGAGGGCGGCGTGAGCACCACCGGTGGCCTGCTTGGCGGTTTCGGCGGCGTGACACCGGCCCTGATGACCAGCGGCGCGGTGGGCAGCCTGTACGGGGGAGTGGTTCCGCCCAGCCTTGCCGCGATGAACCCGGCCGTCGCCCAGCTCGGTGCCAAGGCAGCCAACGACATGGCCGCCAAAGCATTTGCCGCGCAACAGCTTGGCTTGCGGGAGGCCGCGCAAGGTGGCCGTCCGTTCTTCCCGCCGATGCAGGCTGGTGGTGCAGGGGCGGAAGGCGGTGGCGCACGCCGGACACGTGCGCGTTACCTCACCGAGCCGTCGAGCACGTGGGGCGGTCAGGGGAAAGAGGAAGAGAAGCGCAAGATGGTCGAGCGTCCAGAGTGGATGGTCGAGGACGACGTGTGGTCGAGCGGCCAGCCAGCCACCCGGGGCATCCTGGGGGAGGACTAGCCGTGGCCGACATGAAGTACGACACCGGCGAGCTCCGCAACGGAGCCAGACGCAGCAGGCAGTCGGGCGACTCGGCCGAGGAGGTGTCGAACAAGCTGCGTGGAGCCAGCGTCTCCGCGAGCCCGTTCGGTGACGTCCCGATCGCCTCGTCGTTCGCCGGTGCGCTGTCCCAAGCCCAGCAGGATCAGGCGAAAGGAGCCCGTTCAGCGGGACAGGGGCGTGACAACAAGGCCGCGCGTGCCGACTCGGTGGCCAACGCCGGTGACGACCTCACGGTCACCACGACCCAAGTGGCGAATCAGGCAGTGGTGAACGACATCGCCGACCGGATGTGAGTCACCTGACATGCTGGGGGCTATGACCAACCGGGCGACCAAGATCATCGCTGTGCTGTCGGCATGCGTGCTCGCCGGCTGCACCTCAGAGCCGCAGGCCGGACAGCCTGCGCCGGTGTCCACACCGACCACAACAACGAGCACTCCGCCGCCAACGACGACAAAGAGCCGAGTGCCCCGGCAGATCGAACCGCTGCCCGGCGGTAAGAAGATCGCGCCAACGCTGTGTCACCAGGCGCAGTTCTCGATGCATGGCGCGGTCGTTGGCTGGTACGGCGTCGCCACGTCGTTTGTCGAGGCCAACAAGCCGGTTCCGGAGCGGAGCTGGGAAGAGACCTTGCGCGTCGCCCCCACCTTCAAAGAGACCCCGACACGCCAGCGACCGCTGTTGATCCAGGCAGGTGTGCCGGAGACCCACGTGGTGATCAAAGACCTCGACGCCTTCCTTGCCGCCGTTGACGAGGAGCTCGACGTCGCCAGGACCAAAGACGAATCCAGGGTGACGGAGGTCAACCGCAAACTGACCGACGCGCGCGACAACTTCGTCGAGTCGTGCGGCGCGATCCGCAGTTGAAAGGACACGAGAATGGGTGACGCGTACGGCTGGGGTGCCGGAGACCGCCAGGTGTTCGACGCCGAGTTGCTCGAGAAGGCCGCGAGCCGCCTGCGTGAGCAGAAGAAGGACCAGCTCGTGATGGAGCTGCAGCAAGGACTCATGCCCACGGGCGCGTTCGGCCAGATCGCCGGCGCCCAGGAAGCCTCCGGCAGGCTCATCAAGCTGTTCGAGGGGATGGGCAGTGAGCTGACCAAGGCCGGAATCGACCTGGACGACCTGGCCAGCAGGTCCCTCGCCGCCGCCGAGCTTGCCCGTCAGGCAGACGTGCAGACCCAGTCCGCGGCGCGGAACATGCCGCGATAGCTCAACTTCGGTAGTACTCGTAAAAACGACCGGTCTCCGTCGGCACCCGTTCCTCACGCATACCGCTGACCTTGCCGTCCTTGGGCACGTTGTCGCCGTAGAGCAGCACGCGGGCTTGTTCCTCGTTGCTCCACGGCGAGTTTCGAGGCGTGTCCACGTCTTGAGTGCCCGTGGCCCGGTTGCCCCGCTCGACGTCGTAGGCCAGCGTGTCGACGTCCGCGCTGTCGGTGGGAGTCCGATGCGCTGCCTCGTAGGCGTTGACCGCCCGGTGTGACGCCATGCTGAGGTTCTTCTTCTCCTCGCTGCCGTCGATGTCCCCAGGCGCTTGCAGGGTGTAGTTCCCCTGGGCGTCGCGTGAAACGAGTCCTGGCGGCAAATCGGCCGGATCGACGACACCCGCGTTGAGGGCAGCTGAGGTGATCAACAGATCCCGGCGGGTGACGTACTCGGCGCGATCCTGGCGGAACAGTTCGTCCCTCTTACCGGGAAGCTGGGGCTGTGGTGCGGGGTCGTCCATGAAGGCGAAGTTCGCGCCGCCGTTGACCAGCGCGTTGGTCAGGCTGACCGCGGGGCCGACGAGCACAGCGCCCGTACCGGCCGTTCCCACCGTCACGCCAGCCGCCACCAGGGTGGTCGCTACCGAGATGCCGCTCTTGATCGCCGTGTTGCGCATGGATTCCGCTCGGTGCGCGGCTGCCGCTTCCTTGTCCGCTTCCTTGGTGACGTCGAAGGTGTAGTCGAAATTGGCCTGGGTGACCGCGCCGTCCAGCCTGCCCGCCTCGATCAGTGCCTGGTTGACCTTCGTGGCGTCGCCGTGTTTGAACGCCTCGGTGAGCATGACCTGGTTGTACGCGGTGGCTTTGGTGTGGAAGTCCGTCGCGTCGTCGTCGCCGGTGCCGGAAATGAACTGTAGGAACAGGTCCCGGTCACGGGTGGTCAGCTCGAAGCCAGGGCCGACCTTGCGGCCCAGTACGTCGGTGAGGCCGTCCTTGTACTCTGATTTCGGTCCCTCGCGGGTGAACGAGTCCATGTACTGCACGCCGACGTCTTTCACCGCGTCTTCCACACCTTCGCCCATCCGGTGCAGGTAGCCGTCGCGGTCGCTGGCCACTTCCTTGACTACTTCCACCGCTGCCCGCGCTTGCGCTTCGCCGCCACCGCCGTCCTTCGGGTCACGGTCGGTGCCTCCGTGGATCACGGCGGCCGCGCCGCCCTCGTCACGCCAGTTCAAGCCCATCAGGGCTTGACGGGAGTTCTTGTCCAGCAACAGTTGCGCCGAGGCGTCCTCGTTGCGGCCGACCACTTTGAGCATGTCGCTGACACCGCTGTCGGACGTCTGCTCCTTGAGCTTCGCGAACGCCTCCGGACCGCCTTCTCCGCCCGTGGCGTACCGCAAGCCCTCGGTGGTGTTGCCGGAGATCGCGTTGAGTTCCTGCTTGACCCGGATCGCTTCGTTGCCGAGCTGCTTGGTGAACTCCGTTCCACCGTCTATTGTGGACGTCTCCATCAGGTCGGCGAACCCGTTCCACCGGTTCAGCCCCTCGACGTGCATGTCCTTGGTGTTGTTGAGATCCTTGTTCGGCCACAGCAGGCCGGTGTCCTCGTCGCGGTGGCCGACCTTGGTGCCCATCAGGTCCTGGACGGCCTTGGGCATCTGGTCCTTGCCGGGGACCACGTTGTGACCGGCAGAATCTGTGTACGGTTTGGACAGATTCATGATGCCGTCGGCGATCGGGCTGACTACTTCGCGGGTGCGCCCTGGCGCGGCATCGGTGACGTACTTGGGGATCTTCGACAGGTCGTCCGCGCCGACCTTGTCGTACCACGCGTTCATGTACGCGCGTTCCGCCTCGGTGAGCTGATGTCCTGCGGCTACCTTGGCGTTCAGCAGGGCGATCGTGCCCGAACCGTCCTGAATGGCGTCAACGCCTTCGGCACTCGGTGGCTGCTCGCCGAGGCCGTCCTTGGTCTGCTGGCCGTCGGCGTTGGCCGCGTCGACGCTGATATTGACGTCGCCAGGGCCTTCGTCCACATTGTCCGGTGGGATGTAGCCGAGGTCCGCCATAGACTTCAGATGCGTGGCCAGCGTGGTCTCGTAGGAGTCGACCGAGGTCTTGATGGCGTTGCCGTGTTCCCTGACCCGGCCGACGGCCTGCTCGATGTAGGTGTTCAGAGTGGACTGACGGTCGTTGGGATCCATCATGTTGTGGTTCTTGCGCCAGAACTCGCCCCACTGGCCCTCGATGGTCTTGATCTCGCCCTCGAGTGTGGACACCCCGGTCTTCGCGTGGCTGATCCGGCCTTCCAGCTCGTCGGAGATGGAGTCGAGGATCCTGGCGATCTTGCCCATCTTCTCGCCGCCGTCGCCAAGGAGCTTCTTGGTGTCCTGCACGTGCTTCGCCGGGTCGTGCACGGGACTGTTGTCCACTGTGTAGCCCTGAGCGGTGAGCTCGGACGCCTCTTTGGCCAGATCGGTCGACAGCTGCGCCTCGCCACTGGCGTCGGCGAACGTCTTGGCGAGATTGGTGATCTCAGCCGGGTTTCCCGCGGTCAGCTTGTCGCGCAGCTTCCATGGGTCGACGCCTGCCTTAGCGGCGAGCTGTTCGTGTGAAAAACTCATATGTCGCCCCCTGACGATGAATCCAATGGCAGGATAGGCACACCCGACGAAAGGCGGCCAGGTGCGATCACGGCAATTAACCTGTTCGGTGGTTTCGATCGCACTGGTGCTCGCTGCGTGTACATCGGCTGACGAGTCCGGTTCGGAAGGCTGCGCCTGGCCTGCGGATTTGACGTCGATCGGGGTTTTGCAAGCACCCGATGAGGTGATTGCCGTCGACGTCCACTCCGGACAGATCAAGGTCCGCTGCAAGGTGACCGCCACGACGGCGGGCAGTTCGGACGTGCCCTTGGAGGCGGATGGAGTGCGGTACAACCAGTCGACGGCACCCGTCGACTCCATCGTGATGCCGGACCTGTCGCCTGATCTGCGGTCGATCGTCGTCGAGGACGGCGTGGTCGAGCTGGCCGGCCTGCGCCTGACCAAAGTAGGCAACGCGGACTGGAAGCCGGCGTCCCTGCCTGGCAACGGCCGCGTCCTGATGTCCAAGCGGCCGAATGGTGTGCCGAACGCCGCTGACTACATCGTGGCATCCGGATGGTGTCTCCTGCCTGCGTTGGACGCTCCTGCCGAACGGTGTGCGCCGATCAGCGACTCGACCGCGCAAGGCACGCCGGTGATCCACACCGATGGGACGGTCGGCTGGGCAACGTCCACGGGCGTACCTTTCCGCGCCGGCGCGTTGTCCGCCTGGGCGCAGACCGATGGCAAGCGCCTGGTCCGGGCTGAGGTGCTGCCACCGGCCAAGAAGCCCGGGGGTAGTGGCATCTTGCTGGACGCGTCGGGCATGGCCGGGTGGATTGATCCCAGCGATGTCGCCCTCGCGTTCAACGAACGCGTGTCGGACCAGCGTACGAAGCGCATCAGCTGGTTCGTCACGAAGTCCATCGCAGCCGACGGTGTGACGGCGGAGCTGTACCGCTCGCCAGTGACAGACATGCAGCTGGCGGGCGATATTGATAGTGCGTACGGCAACAGCATGGGCCGCGTTTACGGTGTTCGTGTGATGGGTGAGGCGATCGTGCTGACTGTGCAGGTCTCCTCGGACGTCGTGGCGGTCGTCAGAGTCGGTATGGACGGAGCTGTACGCAAGCTCGCCACCCTGCCCGGCAGCGCTCAGGCCAAAATCATCAGCTGGCCAGTGGCCTAACCCGTCCCGCCGAACTCCTTCGCAGCTTCGACCGGATCCAGAACCGGGCCAGTGGGAAGAAGCGACACGAACGGCCAAGGCACGTTCTTCGCGGCAGCCGGGTCGTATCGAAGCCTGCGGACAGCGTCCTCTGTAGGCACTGGATAACGCTGACCAGCGTCCGTCACGAGCGTGTAGACCCCATCCTGACCCGCCGCGGACGCCCCTTTGACCAACGCTCCTGCCCCTGGCGGAATGACCACTTCGGACACAATGCCAGGCACGTCCCCGCTCTTGCTGCCGACAGCGGCGCGACGGGCCACAGTAGACGGAGTGCTGACCCTGACCTGCCACGCCGCATCGCCAGCGGGCTCACCAGGAGTCGTGCTGATACACAACGGATGATCCCGTTCCAGGTCGGTGATCTCAGGCACCTCACCAGGCCAGCCCCGCTGATCCGGAACCGGCCGCCTCGACTGCGGCGCGGAGAAAACAGCGGCGGTCGGCAACGTCAACTTGCGACTGCCACCCGCGGCCAGCAAAAGAAAAGCCGGTTCCGAGATGGGACTCAACCCATCGGACTGCACAACGAAATGCTGCCGATCAGCCTCAGCGACATCACCAATCGCTGCACTCACGGGCAACGTGAAGGAAGGCGCACGATCCCGACCATCCGGCAATCTCGGCTCAGCCAGCTCAGGCCCTTCAGGAATGGTGTTGAGCACCTCGGCGGGAACGCGTGCCGCGGAAGCCCGTTGCAGGCCAAGGACAACCTGGCTGTTGCCAGTGAACTTGAACCTCCGGCCGTGAGCGATGAGCCAATGCTGCCCGTCAGGATCCTGCACGATCGTGCCCGCGTTCTTGCCAAGAACCCCTTCCGCGGGAGCGGAATCCCCAACAGTGAGGGTGACAGCAGGCGGGACCGAAGTGGACTGTGACGGAACAACACACACGGTCCACGCGCCATTGGTCAACTGATCCTTGGTAGGCAAGGCATCCGGTGCGCCAGGAATACCCACCGGCAACCCACGGGGTTTGGTGTCGAGCGCGCGCTGCCGTACCTCGGTGAGATTCCCGCCGCCAACAAGAAGCGCCGAAGCCAGGTTCAGCGCCGGATGAACGCGACCGTCCACAACGACATAGCGATCACCAGAACCCTTGAGAATGACGGCGCCAGCCTCCGGAAGCTCAGGACCGCGCCCACCACCAAGGAATCCAGCGATCCCAAACCCAGCCATCACCAGCACCGCGATGACAATGCTGCCAATCGTGACCCGGTTGATCCGACGCCTCGGGTCGGCGATGGCTTCGTCGGAGCCGACCATCAGGCTGGTGACCTGCCGGCGTCCCTCGTACGTGTAGGCCTCGAGCTGATCCCGCGTGCTTGCCACGGCGTCCGGGTTCCTTCCCTGCGATACTGGCTTCACCTTAGCGGCCCACTTGGTGGTGAGCAGATGAAAGCCCTAGGTCGGGTACTCGCGATAGAAGCGGGAATCGGCGCGATGGTGGCAGGTGCGCTGATGCGTAACCCATTCGGGTGGACCCTGCTAGCTCTTGGCCTGCTCGTCGTAGCTTTTTCGGTGCTCAAAGTGGACAAACGCGCAATAGCGTGGCTGGAAGCGGAAGAACCACTGGCCAAGCCCCAAGTGATCAACGCCCCGAACCGCAACGGCCCACCCGTTGGAGTGATAGGAGACGGCCAAGGCTTCACGGCGGTGTTGGAAATAGACACCGGCACCCCAATCCGCCTGCCCGACCTCACCACATTCGCAGCCACTGACCCCTCAGGCCTAGCGGGAACCCAAGTCCTCATCGAACAGTTCCGCGGCCTAACCCGTCGCGTGTGGATAGTCCTGCGCCACGAACCAATGTGGGCGCAGGAAGCGGTGTTCGAAAGAGGCGGCGGAGCCGAAGGCGCCCGTGCAGCGCTGGTGGCGGCCGCAGCCCGCCTCCAAGTCCTTCTGGGCGACCAAAACCTGAAAGCTTCCCCCTTGAGCAGCGCCGAGCTGTCCACAATGTTCACTGTGAACTCGGCAAGTCATTGCTGCCTGCGTTCGAGTACAGCCGACTGGCAACGTCTATTGCAGGTGACGGCAAGCGCAGCGGAAATCTCCTACATCTCAGTCATCGCAGACGAAGTCACAGTGCGCCTCGTATCGACAGACCCCAGAAGAGCCCGAGACGAACTGCTGGCAAGCGGCATAGCGACAGAAATGGGCCAGCGACTTGGACTAGTGGCGACGCTGCCCTTGGGCGGAGGAGCCCGAAACCTGGTGGGAGCAATAGGATTGGTGCGCCAATGACCCTGGAAATACCGGTGTCCGGTGTCCAACTAGGCTTCGACCAACATGGAGCTGAGATTTTGGTGCCCATGGTCCGTCGTGCGCCAGTCCGCATCGGACTGCTCGGCCCACCACCCCCGGCCCGCCTGCTGGCCCATCGCCTAGCGTCCGCAGGGGTACAGGTCATGGTGGTGACCCGCCGTCAACCAACTTGGAAAGCCTTGCGCACCAACACCCGCTTGACCATCGTCGACAACCCACCACCCTGGCCAGCCAAACCATCAACCCAACCAGGCGGAACCCCAGGCCCACAAGCATTCATCGCAGACCTCCCCAGCCCACCACCCCTATGGCTAGGAGACATGCCCTGGACAACCGTCCTGCACGTCGCAGACCGCATCCCTGCAGGCTCTGATTTCTGGTCTCATGTCGAAGCCGTAGTGGTTAACGCCCCAGGCCACGGCCGCGCCCTAGCCGATCTCTTCGCCCGCCCCGACATAGCCCGCACCGTCGACACCCTTCCACCCGGCCACCTCGCCCTCGTCGACCGCTGGCGCGTCGCCCTCTTCCGCGTATCCCTAACACCAGCAGAAAAAGACCTCATGGCCTGACATCTACCGGTTGCTGTAGTGATCCCGGTGGTAGTCAGCTGGTCGTCATCAATAGCATGCCGCCCATCGACGATGAGTTCCTGAACCTTCTCACCGTTCACCCACACGTGCCGATCACTGTCAATGATCACAGTGTATTCACGGATGTGATGTCGGTGGTGATATGCCGCTGGCTTCGTGGATTTGACTGCGCTCATACGAGAGCCTCGCTCAGCTTCCACAGGCGCTCGACCGACTCGGGGTCGACGGCGTACGGCATCACGCCCCGTTTGGTGAGGGAATCGGCCAGGGTGACACTATCCGCTTGGTCATCGGGCGCGAGCGGCGCGACCTCGACGTCCTCACAGTAGACGCCGCCGAGGCCTTCGAGCCTGGGACTCGTCGCGCACCACACGCTCGTGGCCGCGCCCTGCAGGAGTGTCTTAAGGCCGTGCTGGGGGTCGATGATGGGCGCTCCGTTCTCGTCGATGATGCCGCCGGTCCGCAACGCATCAACAGGGACGTGCTTGCCGAGTCCGGTATTCACGATGCCGCCAGGGTGCAGCGCGAACGCGCGGATGCCGTCGCGCCGGCCACGTTCGTCGACGCCGAGGGCAAAGAGGATATTGGCGCTCCTCGATTGACCGTAGGCCGAGAACGGGGCGTATTTCCGGCGCTCGAAGTTCGGGTCGTCGAAATGCACGTCGGAGTACCGATGCCCCCACGAAGACACCGACACCACCCGGGCACCGTCGGCCCGACGCAGCGCAGGCCAGAGCCGACTCACCAGTTGGAAGTGGCCGAGGTGGTTGGTGGCGAACTGTGACTCGTAGCCGCGAGCATCGAACGTCAGCGGGTTGGCCATGATCCCCGCGCTGTTGACCAGAATGTGCAGCGGACTGCCGGTAGCCAGGAAGGTGCGGGCGAACTCGTCGATGGAGGCTGGGTCGAGCAGATCCATAGTCTCGACCTGGATGCCCTCCATTCCCGCCAATGTCTCGGCGGCCTTCTCGTGGTTGCGAGTCGGCACAATGACGTGAGCGCCGGCAGCGCGCAGGACCCGGACAGTCTCCGTGCCGATGCCTGAGTAGCCGCCAGTAACGATTGCCGTTTTGCCGGTCAGATCGATGCCCTTGATGACGTCTTCGGTGGTGGACGCGGCGGTGAAGCCGGAGCCGATCGGACCTTGCTCTGTAGCCATGGATTCAACGTAGGGCAGCGCCGCCAGGCGTTGATGTCTGCAAATTCGCTTTACTTGTGCGAGCGTACGAACACTCGCCCAAGTACGATGAAGTGGCTATGAGCACTACTTTGTTGCGTCAGAGTTTCGAGGATTTGTTGTCGGCGAGCCTGGAGCGCGTGTCAGCTCGATGCATATTCACCGGCGGGTACCGGGTCGGCGGGGACTGGGCTTTGCGCTTCCCCACTCCGGGGCGGCTCAAAATTGCGGCGCAGGTATCAGGCTCGTGCGTGCTGCGGTGTCAGGGCACAGCCGCTGCGGTGCGTCTCGAGCCCGGCGACATCGCGATACTTGACGGCCGTCACCCGCTCGTCGTCGGCAACCAGGAAGGAATGACGCCTCGGGGCGCCTCGCTCTTGCTCACCGGCCACGACGACCCGATGGTCGATCTGGGCGGGGAGGACACTGTCCAGATCGGGGGACACATTGAGGCCAACTGGGCTGGTACCGCGATGCTGCGCGAGGTGCTGCCGCCGATCCTGCACGTCGGTGCGGACGCGCGGAGCGCGACGGTCCTGCGAGGCCTGGTGGAACAGCTCTTCGCCGAGATGTCCCATCCGAGCGCGGGTTGGATGTACGCGGGAGAGCGGCTGGCCCAGCTCGTGCTCGTCCACGTACTGCGAGAGTTCCTCGCCAGTGCCCCAGACCTGCCGCCGGGCCAGCTGCGGGTGCTTGTGGACCAGCCGCTGGCGCCTGCTGTCCAGCGCATGCACGAAGATCCGGGCCGCCCTGGCGACTCGAGGATCTCGCGCGGTCGGCGGCAATGTCCCGAACTGCTTTCGCGACGCGGTTCCGAGCGGTCGCCGGGCAACCGCCGCTGGCCTACCTAGCCGAGCTGCGGATGCAGCTGGCCGCGCAGCGCCTGCGGGACAGGCAGCTCTCAGTGTCGGAGTCGGCGATAGCCAGCGGCTACTCCTCGGTGAGCGCGTTCAGCACAGCATTCAAGCGAGTCACCGGAAAGTCGCCCAGTCAGGCCCGTGCCGCCACGCTCGACTCAGCCTGAACTAGATAGAGCGACACTATCGCCAACGTTGCGCTTGCCGGAAATGTCATCCATGAACGTCAAGGTGCATGGTGGTATTCGTTGAGGATGCTTGTTGGCGCTCTCTGAAATTCCCCACTCCTGCTCTCTGAAATTCCCCAGTCGGGTGTCCTGTCGGCGCGTCGTTTGCACTGGTCAGCGACCTTCGGGTGACGGTCGCGGTGGTGATCACCGCGTTCGTCGCTGGAGGGTGGATGCTCTCGCTGGAGGAAGACGTGGAGGCGCAGGCGCTGCGCGATCAGGGCTGGTCGATCTCGGCCATCGCCCGGCATTTGGGACGTGACCGCAAGACAATCCGCAGCTACGTATTTGTCCGGCGAACGCGAGCCCGGCCGGCGAAAACCCGCGGGTCCGGACCCGTTCAAGCCGTTTGTCGCCTACTGCCGGGCCCGGTTGGCCGACGATCCGCATCTGTGGGCCTCGACCCTGCTCGAAATCGGCGCACCGTAAGAAGAATCGAGACCGGACGACCGCTCACCGGCCGATCGTCCAATCGACGCTGATAGCGACTATGCACCGTGGACGAACCAGTTCCGCAATCCGGGCAAGCGGCGTCCACCTGCCGTGACCGTGCTCGGATCAGCACCTCGCTGCCGTCTCCGGCAACCTCCTCAACCACCATCCCCGCCAGATGGGGGACACACCACCTTGACCAGCTTCGCCGCAGACACAGCAGAGCATGATCAACAACTGGGATCACCCGCTGTCACCGGGTTCACGCTTTCCGTGCCAGAGCCCCCGTCAGGACGGCAACCGACATCGTGTAGAACGGCACCCGCGCACAAATCGCGGGCACCAGGAGCAACAACACGAGGAACACGACATCGCCGGTCCACCACGAACGAAGAAGAAGCGTCATACCCGGCTGACCTCCGCCCGCCAGTGCAGCAACCCGCCCGACCGAATCAGCAACACCACCAACAACAGCCCATATGTCAGTGTGTCCCTGTACTCACTGGACAGATAGCCGGTTGCGTACGCCTCGACCAAGCCGATCACCACACCGCCTGCAGCCGCGCCCGCCCGTGAGGCCAATCCGCCGATGACCGCCGCCGTGAACCCCTTAAGCCCCAATGCGACCCCGATCGTCGCGTCTGGCAGCCGCAACGGAGCCAGCACGGAACCGGCGGCCGCAGCGAGCGCGGCGGCAATGCTGAAGACAAGCAACCCCATTTGTTCGGCGAGGTACCCGTCAGCTGTGCCGCACCCGGGTCCATCGCACTGGCACACATCGCGGTGCCTGTCGCCGCCCGCGTTAAGAACATCCACAACAACACCATGAGGACAACCGTCACCCCGGCACATCAAGCGTACTGACGCGCCACCGCGACGCCTAATAGCTGGGAGGATCCACCAGGGCTGAACTCCAGCGCGAAGTGCGCGTCCGCGCCGAAGACCAGCAACGCGGCACCTTGAAGCACAATCGAAACGCCAATGGTCAGAATCATCAACCGATGGTGTCCCGCGCGGTGCACCGGAGCGATCACCAGCAGATGGGTCAGCGCCCCGATCACGGTCGTGACACCCACTGCGATCAGCGCGGCGAACGGCGTACCGAAGCCGTTGGCCCGCAACGTGGCGAACATCAAGCCGCTGACCATCACGAAGTCGCCCTGCGCAAAGTTGATCACACCGGTGACCTGGAAGATCAACCCGATGCCCAGGCCGACCAGGGCATAAGTCGTGCCGGTCGCCAACCGGTGAACAGCTCAGCCACGCGTTTCCCAGATACGCCTCGTGCACGCGCGACTGGCGCGGTTAGTTCCTCGTACGCTGGATCTCTCGGCCGATCGCCCTCGCGGCGCTCGCCACGGCGGGCCGCATTGCCGATGTGCACAGTGAACCCACTGGCACGATGACTGACACGGCGGCGACAACTTCTTCCCTGGAACCGACGATCGGCGCCGCAATGGATGCCGTGGGGTCGGACCCCATTCGTTTGTTGAGAGCCACTCCTTCGCGCCGTATCTTCGCAGTGAGGCGGCGGAGATCAACGGTGGCCTCTCTGGCGAATAGCGCCTCTTGTACCTCTGCCGGGGCGTAGGCGAGCAGCACGAGACCGACACCGGTTTGTGGCAAGGGCATCCGGCCACCGATGCGGTATGCCACGTGTACCGCGCCATGCGCCGACAGACGTTCGACTGCCACAGCCTCGGATCCGTCGCGTACCGCGAGCAGTACGTGATGCCCTGTCTCGCGGAGCAGGTCGTCCATGTACGGCAGGGCCACAGCGCGCAATCCGTGCCCTCTGGGAGCCAGTGCGGCGATTTCGAACAGCCGCAAGCCGATGGCATATGTGCCGTCCTCGGCGCGTTCGAGTGCGCCCCACTCGACCAAGCGACGGATCAGCCGGAGCGTCGTGCTCTTCGGCAGTCCGGCTTGTGCGCTGAGAGACGTCAACGACAGACCGGTTTCGTGCCGTTCGAACGAGGACAGAATCCGGAACACGCGGTCGACGACCGGTTCCCCCGTTGCCGGTTTCATTTATGTGAATCTGCCATGTGAACGAGTCCTCAAGGGATCACTTTCCTGAACGTCCTGACACACCCCTGGCGCTGCTGCCGAGATCGGCGGATGTGTTCTACCAGCGTCCTGAGGTTCGCTGTTCCTATTTCATCCACAGCGTCCGAAATGGATGCACGCTTCGCCGAGCGGGCCGGTCGTGCCTTGAAACGGTCGGTGATGGAACTGGGCGGCTACACCCGCTGGTGATCCTCACGGACGCGACTGCGCCTTAAGGATCGCCAAATACACCGCGTTCGGTACAGCCGTCGGTCTGGCCGTCGGCGGTACCACGACGCAGAGCTTCGAACGCGAGGCATAGCCACACGATCGCCGCCATGTGACCGCCGTCGGCGAGCCTGAACGCGCGATCGCGACTTCGGGTGAAGTCAGTACGTTTACTCGATCTTCGGTTTGCCGCCGGAGTAGTAGACCTGAACCGAGTAGGTTCCTTCGTTCAGCAGCCAGAGCCGCACCGTGTAGCTACGTGCCCCGCTGATGTGCATCGGATCGGCCGCGGCCAGTTCAACCGCTGCCGCCATCGAGTTGGCGCGATACATGAAGATTCCCTCACCATCCCATTCAGTGAGGTCATGGTTGGCCAACGGGCCGGCCGCGAACATGATCCCGTCACGCTCGAGCTTGCGTTGGTACTCGACGTGTGTGTCCAGGTTCTCCAGGATCGGGCCGATCCCGTTGGTCGGGTTCGAAAATACGATGAACAACTGTTTGCCGAGCAAGCCCTGTTCCTCACCGTACTTGACCAAGTCGCTCCACAGCATCTTCGCCTGGGACATGGAAATCCTCCTGTCAGTGGTTCTGATTCGCCCGGATCTGAGCTGCCAGCGCGGTCATCATGCTGCGCAGCAGGTCGATGGTGACTTCGTCGACGAGGTGTCCGGCGTCGTCGAAACGCTGGTGTGAGCTGAACATGAACAGCTCCGGTCGTTGCAAGACGCGGCTGTCGGTCGCGACCAACACCTGCCGCAGTGCCAGCTGGGCCCGGATCGTGCCGAAGTTTCCCGGTGACGAACCGGCGACCGCGATGTCCTTGTGCAGCAGGCAAGAGCCGGTGGCGGGGCGCGATGCCCAGTCGAGAGCGTTCTTCAACACCCCCGGCAGCGAGTAGTTGTACTCGGGTGTCACGATCAGCAGGCCGTCCGCTGCCTCGATGCGGGCACGAAGGTCACGCACCGTCGTCGGCAGTACCGCCTCGTCGTCGGCAGTACCGCCTCGTCGTCAAGATCACCGTTGTAGGGAGGCACATCGGCCAACCCCTCGTACTCGGTGATCCTGATCCCCGCGGGGGCGTGTTTGGCTGTCGCCCGCAGCAGCGCCGTGTTCAACGACCTGGCGCGCAGGCTGCCCGAGATTCCCAATATCCTCAAGTCGTCCATCACGGACATTCCTATCTCGCGGACCCAGCTCAGATGCTTCGACTACTACGCGAAGCTAGCATGTTCTATCATACTTTCGAAAGTCGATGATACTATCGAACACTATCGGTTGCGCTTTTGTCAGGAAAATGAACGGTGAACTGGACGGCGGCAGTGTTTCACACGGGGATGATCAGTCGGACCGCGAGTCAACGATGGTCCGCACCGGTGGCCTCACTCCACCGATCTGACTTCCGCTGTCGACGAACCACAGTGCGACGACAGCGATCACCGGCAAGAGTGTGAACTGCCAGAGTGCGGCGTCAGCCCATCCGATCCATTCGACCAGTTCGGCGAACAGGAGCCCGGACGTTGCGGCAGCCGTGTAGTAACTGCCGAGGAACAGGCCGCCACCCCGACCGATGTGGTGTGGCCTTACTGCCCGGGTCATCGCGCTGTTGCAGTTGGGAAAGAGCGCGCCGGAGCCGAACGAGCCCATGAGGAAGGCCAGCAAGTACTGCCATCCAGGCGAGACGGGTCCGTGATAGACGAACCATGCGACCACCGCGACCGTCGTGTACGTGCCGATGAGCAGCGTGCGCTGATCGAAGCGGTCACCAAGCCAACCGAACAGAACGCCCATCGCCGCACCGGCACCGATCAACCCGGTTGCCAGTGCGGTCTGTCCTGGAGTGAATGCCAGTTCGCTCCGCAGGTACGTCGGATATAGGCCCAAGAAGCCGTAGAAGACCAGGCCTCCCATGGCTGAAGCGATGCCCAGCATCAGCGTGTTGCGGTTATACGGGGACTCCGGCACATGCTCGACGTCAGGCGCGGGCTCGCCCGCGCCGCCCGCCGTAGCCTCGGTCAGTCCTCGGTGCACACCGAACACCATCACCAGCATGATCAGCAGGCCGCCGAGTCCGAAGGCGATGAAGGGTGCTCGCCAGTCGTCCCAGGTCGACGCCAGTTGAGAACCGATCAAGGGGCCGAGAAACACGCCGGCACCGAACGCCGCACTCAGTACCCCGAAGGCCAACGTCCTGCGCCGGAAGAAGAAACTCCCCGCAGCGGCGTAGATCGCGGCAGCCTGCAGGCCTTCACCGATGCCGGACACGATTCGGTAGGCCGCCATGTCCGGGAATCCCACCGACAGCGGCAGCAGCAGCGTGCCGACCGAGAAGATCCCGATGCTGACCAGTAGCACCGATTTGCGGGAAGTCCGGTCGACCAGATGACCGCCGAGGATGCCCGCCAACGCCAAGCCGAGAGTGAATCCGGTCGCGAGCAGCCCGCCTTGTCCGAGCGAGAAGCCGAACTCGGTACGGATCTCGGGTAACAACGGGTAGAAGACCTGCCGGTCCATCGCGTTGATCGTGAAGGACACAGCGGTGAACAGGCAGCCCACGATGATGGCGCCCATCGCTGTGGGCCGGGCGTCGGACATCGTTGTCTGGTGCACATCAACCTCTTTCGTCGGTGGTACGCGGAGCGCTGTCGGGAGGAGTTGCGGCGCGCGAGAAGCGGTCGATCTCTCACTTGTAGGCCTCAATGTTCGACAAGTCAAGTAACTTTCGAAAGTTACTTGACTTGCCGAACATTGGGGGTTTACAAAGGAGAGATCGAGTGACAATCGAGGAGACCAGCGTGAGCGAGACCGAGACGACGTCTGCTATCCACTACGGACACTTTGTCGGCGGCGACTGGCGGGCAACGGCCGATGGCACGACTTTCGAAGTTCACGAGCCTTACACGGGTAAGGTGTTTGGCGAGGTGGCCGCGTGTGGTCAAGCCGAAGCCAAGGCGGCGATCGAAGCTGCGAGCGTGGCTTTCCAAGGCTGGGCCGAACTAGCGCCCGCCCGCAAGGCAGCGCTGTTCCTGCGAGCCGCGGAGATCGTCGAGCGGCGTCGCGAGCGCATCGCGGACTTGCTCGCCAGGGAGACCGGCTGCACGGTCTTCTTCGCCAACTTCCAGCAGGACCTGGTCAAGCAGACGCTGCAACATGCGGCAAGCTGGGTTTACCAGCGTAAAGGCGATATCCTGCAGTCCGACGTTCCGGGCACGTACTCCACCGCGGTCCGCAGGCCTCTTGGCGTCGTGGCAAGCTTCACCCCCTGGAACGGGGCCAGCGTCCTGGCGTGGCGCGCGGTGCTGCAGCCGATTGCTGCAGGCAACACCGTGGTGGTCAAGCCGTCCGAACTCGCACCGGTGTCCGCTGGATTGATCGTGGCCGAGATCGCCGCAGAGGCTGGGTTCCCGCCTGGTGTCGTGAACGTGGTGACCCACGCACCCGGCGAGGCCAAGGTGATCGCCGACGAGTTCTTTGAAAATCCCGAGGTTCGGTGCATCAACTTCATCGGCAGCGTGCAGACCGCCCGGATGCTCAGCGAGCGCGCGGGCCGTGTTCTCAAGCGTACGGTGATGGAGTTGGGCGGGTACAACCCGATGATTGTGTTGGAGGATGTCGATATCGACTACGCGGTACGGTGCGCGACGTTCAGCGCGTTCTTCCACCAGGGTCAGATTTGTATGAATGCTCGCAAGATCCTTGTTCAACGCGGCATTTACGACGAGTTCCTGCGCCGGTTCGTCGAGAAAACCAAGACCTTGAGGCGTGGAGATCCGCAGAACCCGGAGACCGTGATCGGGCCGTTGATCACTCCACAAGCGCTTGCTTCGGTCAAGGAACGTGTGGCAGAGGCCATCGAGCTCGGCGGGAAGGCGCTGACCGGCGGCAATCACCAAGGTCAGGTATATGAGCCGACCATCCTTGTCGACGTTCCGCCGGAAGCGACGGTGTGTAACGAGGAGACGTTCGGCCCGGTCACGATCGTCCAGCCGGTCGACACGGTCGAAGAGGCCATCGCGCAGGCCAATCGGACCATGTACGGGCTGACGTCGGCCATCCTGACCGGCGACACCTACCGGGGCTTCGAACTCGCCGCGCAGGTGAAGTCCGGGGCCGTGCACGTGAACATGCCGACGATCGACGACGAGATCCAGGCGCCGATCGGCGGCGTGCGGGACAGCGGCTGGGGCCGCACCGGCCCTTACTCCATCGATGATTTCACCGATCTGATCTGGGTGAACGTCCAGAGTGGACAGCGTAAGCTGCCGATCGCATGACCGACGCGCGTGCGGCGATCACCGAGGTCGTCGACAACTGGGTGATCTGGCGGGATGCCGGGCTCTGGGACGAGCTGCTCTGCGCGTGGCACGAAGGTGGCCGCATGCACACCAGCTGGTTCCGGGGCCCGGCCCCGGAGTTCGTGGAGCGCTGCCGGACAGCCTTCGACACGGGCGTCACCGTCCATCACACGCTCGGCGGGACGTGGACGAAACTCCATGGCACACGGGCGATCGCACAATCCAAAGTCACCATCTCGCAGCGGGTGATGATCCACAACGTGCTCTGCGATGTCGTAGGTATCGGGCGGTTCTACGACTTCTTCGAAGCCCGGGATGGCAACTGGCGGCTGGTGTCGCGGCAGCCGATCTACGAGAAGGATCGGCTCGACTCGGTAGACGGCAGACAATACCCGGATATGGACCACGAATTGCTGGCTGCGTATCCAGCCGGCTGTCGCCATATGCTGTACGCACAGAAGTGCAATGGCGTGCCGGTACTGACCGATCTGCCTGAGCTACGTGGCCCAATCGTGGAAAAGCTCTACAGCGCTGGCCATACGTGGCTGGAGAACGGACCGCTTGCCTTTCACTGAACGTCAGAAACTGGCCTCCACGATACGATCGCGGAGGCCAGTTTGTGACGCTCAGCCAGGTTGGTGGCTGCCGGTCATCAGTGCGGCGAGGTCCTCGGGGTGCAGGAACGAGGGTGGCGGCGGTGGTCCCCAGTTGAACAGGCCCTTCGCGCCTTCGAGTACTTCCGGCGTCCACAACTGGTCGTCGGCGATGCAGTCCATGTCGGAGTAGTACTCCGAGAAGTTGCCTGCCGGGTCTTTGAGGTACCAGAAGAAATTCGAACCCGCGTGATGCCTGCCGAGTCCCCACACGTGCCGTTCCGGATGGCCTTCGAGCATCGCCGAAGCCCCGCGCCCGACCTCGTCGATGTCGTCGACCTGCCAGGAGGTGTGGTGCAGGTAGTTGATCGGCTGGTTGAGCACGAGCAGGTTGTGGTGGTCGGTGGAGCAGCGCAGAAACGCGCCCTCGCCTTTGATCTCGTCACTGACCTTGAAACCTACGCCCTCGGTGAAGAACCGGATTGTGGCCGGGCCGTCGACCGAACCGATGACGGCGTGCCCCAGTTTGCGTGGCTGGACCGGCTCGGTGCGCATGACGCCCGGCGCGCGGCCAACCCGTTCCACACGGCCTGGGCCATTGTACGGCGTAGCTGGAACCGGCAGTTGGACGATTCGCGGCGCGATCTCGACAACCGCTCGAATCCGCGATGCCGGTTCGAACGCGGTGACCGATCGCTCGTCGCCAGTGGTCGCCAACCCGAGACGGTTGATCCGTGAACGGACGGCGGAAAGGTCGTCCGGATGGTCGGCAGCGATCCTGATCTCGACAAGACGCCGGGTCGGTGTTCGGGTGATCAGCAGCTGCCCGCCGCCATCCCGGGTACGCAGCCGGCCGACTTCGCCGTCCGACAGACCGAAGTCCCGGTAGTACGCGATCGTCTCGGCGACGTTCGGCACGCCGATCGTGATCGAAGACAGCCCATGCAGTGACATCTTCGCGGCTCCTGCGCGATCAGGAAGCGACCATGACGTGCCGCATCTCGCCGATGCCGGTGATGTAGCTGACCAGCTCGTCGCCGGGCTTGAGGAAACGCGGTGGTGTGCGGCCTATGCCCACACCGGCTGGAGTGCCCGTGAAGATCACGTCCCCTGGCAGCAACGGTGTGACCGCGGACAGGCGCTCGACCAGTTCAGGCACACTGAAAACCAGGTCGGTCGTCGAACCAGCCTGTACCTTTTCGCCATTGACCAGACAGCCGAGTTCCAATGCGTCCGGGTCCTCCAGCTCGTCCGGCGTGACGACCACCGGCCCCATCGGGCCGAATCCGGGATATGACTTCGCCAAGCTGAACTGTGGTGCCGGTCCCACGCGCTGCAGTACACGTTCCGAAATGTCCTGACCGACGGTGACGCCTGCGATGTGGTCCCATGCTTGTGCGGCGTTGACGCCTTCAGCCCGGCGCCCGATCACCACCACCAGCTCGACCTCCCAGTCGACATCGCCGGCAGGCAGCTTGATCTCGCCGGTCGGACCGGTCAACGAGGTGACGTACTTGGTGAACACCGCGGGACTCTCCGGTACGGCGAACGAGGACTCGGCAGCGTGATCAGCGTAGTTGAGCCCGATCGCGAACACTTGCCGCGGAGCGGGAACCGGGTTGCCGAACTCTTCGCGGCTCACCTGTCGCGTTGGCACCGTGGCGAGGTCCAACGACCGCACGAAATCCAGTAGTCGTGGCCACTGCTCGTAGCCGGACTGCGGATTCGGCCCGAACTGTCCACCACTCGCTTCGGCGAGGTCCACCACCGTCGACGACCAAGTGACCAGGCTCAACCGGCCGCAAATGTTCGCGAAACGCATCAGCCAACTCCCGCTCTTGGCGGACGCTGGGGCGGTCCGCCACTACCCCAGTACACGCGCCTATATTCGGTACGTCAACATACTTTCGAAAGTTTGCTAAGATCTGACCATCTTGGGGTCGTAACACGAGACGCTGTTGAAGACAAGGAGGTACCGTGTGGTGCCTTACATTCGTGAATCAGCCTATGATTCGAAAATGGCAAAACGCACTGGGGGGCCCACCCGTACCGATGCTGTGTACGAACAGCTGCGCTCCGACATCCTCGGCGGTGTGCTGGAGTCCGGCACTCGGTTAAAGTTCCCGGAGCTCTGCGCGAAATACGACACGAGCGTGGGCGTGGCCCGTGAGGCGCTGACCAAGCTCGTATCCGCCGGGCTGGTGCAGTCCGAGCCGCACCTGGGCTTCGTTGTCACCCAGCTCACCCTCGAGGACCTGGCTGAGCTGACCCAGGCTCGCATCGAATTGGAGACGCTGGTCCTCCGGCTGTCCATTCAGGAGGGTGACGTGGACTGGGAGGCGCAGGTGGTCGCCGCTCACCATGTGCTTGAACGGACACCTTTCGTCGACAGTACCTCTGCCACGCAGTCCACCCGCGGCTGGGCTGAAGCGCATGCGGCGTTCCACCTCGCTCTTCTCAACGGGTGCAAGAACCGGCGCCTGGTCGAGATCGCCAGGACGCTGCGCGACGAAGCTGAACTCTACCGGCAGTGGTCGGTCGCGCCTGGTCGCGGCAAAGGCCGTGACGTAGCCAAGGAACATCGCGAGATCATGCAGGCGACTGTCGCCAGGGACGCGGACCGTGCAGTCGAACGGTTGCGCGATCACATCGTCTTGACCACGCAACTGCTCCAACCTCAGGCCGAGCAGGAGCCGAAACCGAAGCGCCGCAAGCGGACCGTGAACAGCGCTTAAGGCGCCTTGGGCCCACTGGCGAGGACGGCAACTGCGCCTCACGTGTGCCATTGAATGAAACTCTTGCGGCGCAAGGGTGTGCTCGGCATTCATAGTCGATGCCATGACAGAGCCACACGTAGTCCTCATCGCGGGAGCCGGTCCAGCCGGCCTGGCCGCGGCCGCCGAGTTGAGTCATCACGGCGTGCCCTGTCTCGTTGTAGAACCACGGGAGACGGTGTCACACAGCAGGCCGCGGGCCAAAACGACTCATGTCCGGACCATGGAGCACTTCCGCCGGTGGGGAATCGCGGAGGACATTCGTTCGGCCGCGCCAGTGCCGGTGTCATGGTCGGACCGGATCCTCTTCTGCGACTCACTCGCGGGTTGCGAGATCGCCAGTTTCCCTGGCGCTCTTGGACTGTCCACCGAACGGGCCGGAACACACGCTGAGAGCGGCCAGTACATCCCACAGCCGGTTGTGGAGGACGTGCTGCGGCAACACCTGAGCCGTCAGGCGAGCGTCAAGTTCGCCTTGGGGTGGTCAGTGACTGACGTCCAGGAACAACCCGGCCACGTCGCCGTGACCATTACCGGCCATAATGGACGGACAAGGCAAGTCGTTGCCGACTATTTGCTCGGCTGCGACGGACCGAACAGTGTGGTGCGCAAGTCGATGGGCATCCGGATGGCAGGACGCTCGGATTCCCGGCCCAACTTCAACGTCGTCTTCCACGCCCCGGATCTGCGGACTGATCTGCCCACGGCGGTGCAGTACTGGGTGGTCGACGGACCGACGCCCGGCTCGATCGGGCGGCTCGACTTGAACGGTATGTGGTGGGCGGTCATCCCGGGTGTCGACGCGGAATACGGCAACGCCAACACCGCACAGCTAATCGCCAACCTGACGGGCCAGACCGTCGATCACACGGTGGTTGCCACCGACCCGTGGACGGCTCGAATGCTAGTGGCAGAACGTTTCCAAACCGAGCGAGTCTTCCTTGTCGGGGAAGCGGCGCATATGAACCCGCCGTGGGGTGGCCACGGCTACAACACGTGTATCGGTGACGGCGTCAACATCGGCTGGAAAATCGCTGCGGTGCACCAGGGGTGGGCCGAATCGGCCCTGCTGGAGAGCTACGAGCCGGAGCGCAGGCCGGTGGTCGAGTGGACGGTGGCGGCGTCGGAGACGAACATGGCGACGCTCGCGGGTGATCTCCCCAATCGAGCTTCCGAGATACTGCGGCTCAAACGGCCGGAGTTTTACAGTCTTGGCCTGGTGATCGGCTACCGCTACACCGATCCGGTCGTCGAGGGGGATCCGGCCACGTACACGCCCTCGGTGTCACCCGGGAGTCGCTTGCCGCACATGTGGCTCGATGACGGCTCGTCGCTGTATGACCACTTGGGACGTGGGTTCACGTTGCTCGGTCCACGGGCAAGTATCGCTACCGTGCGTCCTCCGCACACGGTGTTGGACACACCGCGGGGATACCCATGGCCAGACATGTACTTCCTGGTCCGTCCTGACCAACACATCGCCTGGAGTGGCGCATCGGCCGATGCCGCATACCGGGAATTGGCACGCGGTTGATCCTGTGGGGCGATGGCAGAATGTCGCCTACCTGTGGCTATGTGCATGACGCCGGTTGACAATCGCACTTACTGTAAGGACGTCTTTGAGATCTTGGCCGCTCCCCAGTGCCGCTGATCTCCGGCAAAGTCGGGCGGATGGCACGGGACCGGCGATACCCCTCGGACCTGACCGACGCCGAGTGGGCAGTGGTAGAGCCCTTGCTACCGCCACCGACAGCGCATCCCCGAGGCGGACGCCGGGAGAAGCACCCGCGCCGGGCCATCGTGGACGCGATCTTGTACGTGGTCCGCTCGGGCTGCTCCTGGCGGCAACTGCCGGTCGACTTCCCACCCTGGGAGACCGTGTACTGGTACTTCACCCGCTGGGAACAGCGACGCCTGACCTTCCGTCTGCTCGACGCCCTACGGGCGCAGATCCGCACCGACGCCGGCCGCGATCCCGATCCCAGCGCCGGGCTGATGGACTCCCAGACCGTCAAGGGCGCCGACACCGTCGGCACGGACACCCGCGGCTATGACGCGGGCAAGAAACTCAACGGCCGCAAGCGGTTCATCGTCACCGACACCCTCGGGCTCCTGCTGACCGTAGTGGTACTGCCGGCGTATGTGCAGGACCGGGACGGTGCCAAGCGCCTGCTACTGGAGTTGCACCACCGCCAACACCCGCTGCTGTCGGCCACCCGCCGCCGGACCCGGTACCTGTTCGCCGACGGTGGCTTCGCCGGGGCCTTGGTGGAATGGGCCCATACCACGCTGCGCACCACCATCGAGATCGTCCGCAAACCCGCTGGCCAGAAGGGGTTTGCTGTGATCCCGCGCAGGTGGGCGGTGGAACGCACGCTGGCCTGGCTGACCGGATACCGCCGGCTGGCACGAGACTACGAACGTCATCCCGCCACGTCCGAGGCTTTCATCCGATGGGCCTCGATCGCGACCATGCTTCGCCGCATCGTCCGCCGCGCACCAGCCATCCGCCCAGCCGTCGTCACTTCGGCATCGCAACCTGAAGATCTCAAACATCTTCTTAGCTTGATCTTTAACCTCGATGCGGTGATACCCGCACCCAGTTGATCATGAACGCAGCCCTTGGTTGATCATTCGTCTTGCGACAGTACGAAGATCGATCCAAGGGCTGCGGTGATCAGTGTGCACGATCCCGATCGGGAAGCGGCGTTCGGGGAGTTGGTCAGATTCCGGCAGGAGTTCTACGAGTGTTTGACCGGCCGGGCGGATGCGTTGTTCGAGCTTGCCGACGCGGTGTTGTGCACCGACGGTCCGATCCGGTCGCTGGTGGGTTTGTCACTGGCGCCGGAGCACCGGCGTGGACACGGAGCGCTGTATGACGCGGTGAACTGCGGGCGGATAGATATCGCACGCTTACGGAACCTTGTTGCCGCACAACGGTTACCCAGAGCGGCGGACGACCGCATCGTGCTGGCGGTGGATGTGACGCCGTGGCTGCGGCCGGATGCCAACACCTCACCGGAGCGATCGTTCTGCCATACCTACGGCCGCGGCAAGGACCAGCACCACATGGTCCCCGGCTGGCCATACTCGATCGTGGCGGCCCTGGAGACCGGCCGCGCGTTCGCCACCCTGGCTGCAATGGGAGCTGTCGAGGATTCGGGAGACTTTCCGCCGTTCTGTACCGTAAAGCCGGGCGAACTGCTCGGCAGATCACGTCCCAATGAACTCGAACTGGCCCTCATTGAACAGGTGCTGTCATCCCCGACGCGAGCCAAGCTAGACATCACACAGCTCGACAACCAAGCGGCCGCCGCGATTCCTGATTATCGCGAACTTGCTGAAAACCCGGCTGTCACTTGGCAAACGTTGGCTGACTTGCACGACCGCGGACTGCTTGATGTCTCCGCAGCACCGAGTCGCCGACTCGTGACCGGTCTGCGTGTCATCCAGTCGACGTTGCCGAGAGGATTCCACAAGGAGGTGACTGGCAAGGTGGCTCGCGCGGCCGAAGAGATCCGGCTGCTGTGGGATTTCTTCCAGGACACGACCGTATGTGCCAACCGGAAGTTTGCCGATTACTTCGGCGTCGGCGAGCTACCCGATGAATGCTGTTCGAACGCTGGCAACCGATGCTCGGCGTGCTGGAACGATCCGACATGGCCACCCAGAGAGTCCAGGCCAACAGTCGCTGACGCGTTCGAGACATCACATCCGAAGTCAGCCGGTAGTCCCGTGGATTCCACTCTTCACCGGCGCAGGCTTGACGATCAGGTGCATCGAATGATTTGGGACGTGCGCGCCGGGTTGCACCCGACCGACCTCTACAATGCTCTTCGGGGCGAAGATTCCTACTACCTGGCGAAGAGCCGTCGCCGTGTTACGTTGCGACGGGCGCTGGTCAACAGCCGTTACTTCGGGGCGAATCCGGCTGTGCGAATCGAGGATGTGCATGACTCCGTGGCACGCCTGGCTGACAAGAACCTTGTTGTCCAAGTTGGAAAGGTCTGGCGCAACGTGATGTACGTCCAGCAGGAGCAAGGCGGGACGGGGCGCCAGTGACGGACGATGTGTGGCAGCCGTACGCGGATGAGCCGTTGCTGACCCCAGAGATGACTCTTGGGCCGCACGCGGTTCATCCCATGGATCTCAAGCGGCTTGGGAATTACCTGTCAGCTCTGCTCGAGGTGAGACGAGCGCCGATTCATGTCAACGTCGCGTTCAACGCCGTCTACTTCGGCTACGACCTGTCGAAAGGCGGATACGTCGGCGGCCCGCTCGACCTAGATGCGTTTCCTGTTGTCGCTTTTGGGAAAGCGGCCGATGCCCTACCTGTCGGTGCCATGGTCAACATCGCGACAGGCTCGGAGCCGTTGTTCGCGGAGGTGATCTACAAGGAAGGCAAGCACGACCTATTGAATGACGATGGAACGCTGCCTTCCTGGATATCCGGTGCCCCAGTAGGCGCGACCGGTCCTGGTGAGGCCAGCGACACGGGAACGCCAGCACGAACCGAACGGCTTGTCATCGACGTGGATGCCTTCGGACAAGGGCTGTCTACGACAACATCTCAGTTGGATCGGTTGCGGCGGCGCGGAAAGTGGCTGGACGCGTACGGGCATCTGGTGCTGACAGCAACCTACGCTTCGCCGAGCGATGCGAAACTCGACGACGTCACCTGCTATGCGCGGTACCTGCTCACCAGGGGCAGAAACCAGCTGTTGTCAGCGGCGGCGCCCGCTCCGTTGTCGATGCTCTTGATAGAGACCGCTGGCGAGGAACAGCTCGCGATCGCGCTTACAGGTATTCAACGCACCCTTGCCGCGGTACTGGCATCCGCCGAGGAACTCCGGACGTGGCGCGGATACACATTCACCCGGCGCTCCTTGGCCAGACGGCTACATGACCAGGGCCCTCTGGGGGGAGCCGACATGTCGTCCATCGCGGTTCAGTTGTCCCGCAGCGCTGTTCCGTCCTGCGTCAGCCGATGGAGGTCAAATCCAAGTCCCGCGTATACGGCTATCGGCCCTCGACTGCGCGAAGTCAACGGCGCCCGGGAATCCCTGGCAGGGCTCGGTTACGCCGAGGCGGTCTGTCATGCCAATGCGATCATCAGCGACTACGCGTGCCGCGAAACGAATGAGGAAACCGGGTTGCTATCAGGCAACGTGCATTTGCGCCTGGACGATCCCTGGGAAGGCGGGGGAGTGTGGCGCGCGGAACATCCCACTAGTGATTATCTGGCCGTTGATGTCACCGAGCCGCTTGGGTTGGGCTGGCTGGCGACCCTGCCTGAGCCCGACCTCATCGTCGATCGTCACCACGAGAACGACCCGGTTGACCTCTCGGTGACTGACAGCCAGATCTCTTGGACGCAGCCGCTACGGCTATCCCACATGCTCGACCGCCACACGCCGCTACCTGACAGAGTTGTCTCCCATATCCGTGCGGCTGGGCTCGACAGCGCGCGGATGCGCCTTCTGCTGACCCACGACGGGCGCGAACTTGATCCGTCTGAGACTGTCCAATGTGTTCAGACGCGGTTGGCGGGAAAGCCTCGGCTAGAGGGAATTGACTGGCCGATCGAGTTCTTCCCCGGAATCCTCCTGACATACACGTGGTCCTACGGCGCTGGTGTGCTGCGGGCGACGACGACATTGCTCGACTATCCAGTAACCGTTGACGGGAAACAGATCGAGCATCGGTATGCTCCAGGAATCCTGACCAGGGAGGCAGCCCCTGGATTGGACAGACGTGGGAAGGCTGCGACGTTGGCACAACGGTGCGCTTGCCGAAAATGTCGTCCGTGCAGGTCAAGCGGCGTGGTGGTACTCGTTGAGGATGCCGCCCAAACATGGGTGTCGGCGGATGTCGAGTTGACTGGTCTGAGCCTGCGTGGTGATCGGCATCGGCAGTGGTTGTAGTGGTCGGGCGTTGGCGATGCCTTGGTGTGGCCTGTGGTTGTTGTAGAACTGCTCATACTGACGGAGGGCGTGGAGCAGGTGTCGCTGGTTCCAGATCAAGGTGCGGTCGAGTAGCTCGTGGCGGCAGGTCTGGATCCAGCGTTCCACGATAGAGTTCATCCTCGGCATCTGAACACCGCTGAGGACGACCTGGATACCGGCGTCGGCGAGGATGACATCGAATAGGTGGGGGAATTTGCCGTCTCTGTCGCGGATCAGGAATCGTGCGCTGCAGCCGGCGTGCTCCAGATCCATGACAAGGTTCCGGGCGGCTTGGGTTACCCACTCCGCGGTTGGATGTGGTGTGGTGCCGAGGATGCGGATCCGGCGCTGCGCGTGTTCGATGACCGCCAGTACGTACATGCGGGCGCCGGTGAGGGTGACGGTTTCGAAGAAGTCACAGGCCAGCAGGGCGTCGGATTGGGAGCGGAGGAATTGGGCCCAGGTGCTGGATGCGCGTTGGGGTGCGGGGTCGATGCGTGCGTCAGTGAGGATCTGCCATACTGTGGATGCGGCGATCTTGATGCCGAGGACGAGGAGTTCGCCGTGGATGCGGCGGTAGCCCCAGCTCGGGTTCTCCTTGGCCAGACGCAGAACCAGCACTCGGATGGACAGGATAGTGCGCGGTCGGCCTGGGCGTTTAGGTCGGGATGCCCTGGCGTGGCGTCGGCGGAGTAGATCGCGATGCCAGCGCAGGATCGTATCCGGGCGTACCAGCAGGCGGAGCTGGTGCAAGGTCTGGCGTGGTAGTCGATGTAGGAGCGCCGCGAGTAATGCTCTGTCGGCCGGGCTGAATCGCACCTGCGTGTCGCCGAGTTGTCGTTGCAGCACGGCGATCTGGTGCCGCAACACCAAGATCTCAACGTCTCTGTCCCGGTTGCTCATCGGAAGCAGACGAAGCAGGGCGAAGGTATTGGTCAGACCGAGATAGGTCAGTCGCAGCAGCACGGCCGATCATCCTGCCGTGAGACGCCAGCCGTGAGTGGACGGCGTCGACCTTGCAGGCCTCTATTGAGTGGCAGCACGGTCGAGCACCTTGCTGTGGTGATCGCCAGCCCTGAAACTGGAGGGAGCCCCACGCCGTAGGAAAGGGCGTTGACCGGCACGGATGAGGTTTTCGACAAGCGCAAGGTCAGAAACACGCCGACCTGACAGTTGTCGATCTTGCCCGAGGTGCCGGTGTACTGGCGTTGCACACCCGCGGATTTGGTGCCCTTCTTGATGAATCCGGTCTCGTCGCCGACGAACACCCCACTCGGGTCATCCAGATGCGCCAGCACGTAGCCACGCACATCGTCGCGCACCGCCTCGGCGTCCCAGCGGTAGAAGTTCAGCAGGCGCTGCATGCCGTCCGGGCTGCTCTCCCCGGCGAGCTCCGCCAACGACCAGGAGTTCTTGCGCTCCACACCAGACAGCAGCCCTAGTAGGTACTTCTGAGCACGGGCACGCGAATCGGCCTGCGCGAACCGGCCAGCCACCAGCGCGAACATGTCGTCAAACCCGGCCCGCCAGCGGGCGAAACCCTCGTCTACTACAGTCTCCGACGCGGCCACCGCGTCTTCCTCGAGTCCAATCACACCTCGAAGTTGATCACGCGGTGGCCGCACCCATGATCACGACCCCGCACCAAGATCACACTGTGCTGCTGTCGTATTAGTCGCACTGCGGAGCTGAAACCGGCTTACGCCATCTCCGATGGTGCGATGGTATGAATGCGGCCTCTCGCACTTCGGGTACTGAGCGGCTGACGTGCTGTCACTTGAATTACTTGTTGAGTGACCAGTCTGCGTCGCCGTCTTTGACGCTGGCGTCGTTGTAGCTGCCGGTGGTCGCGTCCGGCCAGTGGCCGCCGGGGAAGGTGCTGTTGTCGATCGCCTCACCGTGCAGGCTGATCATCTGCTGTGCCTGGGTGCCCAGCGCCGCGGTCAATGCGCCGATCGCGCCCCAGATCAGTCCACTGTTGACTGCGGCTTCTTCGACGACGATCGCCGCGCCCGTCCATGAGAACACCGCCGAGCCGAACGCCGCTATCGCGACGACCATTGCGGCGATGAACTTGAGTAGGATTATCCCGATCGCTACGTAGAAGGTCAGCCCGACGCCCGCGCAGATTTGCAGTGCGGTCGACGTCTTGTCCGATACTGTGGCGATCTTGTTCGCGGCGTCGCCTTGCGGCTTGATGACTCCCTTGTAGGCAGTGGCCGCCGAGCCGGTCCAACTGTTGGCCGCCGGCATCGCTTCCGGTTTCAACTGACCGGTCACGCCGTTGGTGATGCCTCGAATGTCTTGCCAGTCAAACGCGTACTTGAAGAAGTAGACCGGTGCGGCGATGCCCCGCATCACTTCTTGGATCTTGTTCCAGATCCAGTTCGCTAGCTCGCAGATCTTCTCGGCACACCACATGATCGCGTCCTTGATGAAGCCCGGGATGTACCAGTGGTCAACCGCCGCGTTCGCGGCTTGCGGCACCTCGCCGATCTTCTTGGACAGGTCGCTCATGCCCTGATTGAGCTTGTTGATCGTCTCGTTGAACTGCGCCTCGCTGAAACCCATGGTCGTTCCCCTAGTAGATGTTCTTCAGCTTGTGCACGTTCGCGGCCTCTTCCTGCTCATAGGTGTCCGCGACCGACCGGAGTGTGTCGGCTACTTCGGTCATCTGCGTCTTTCCCTCGTTCGCCCGGGCGATGACCTGATCGATCACCTGGCTGTAGGTGTCGAAGATGACCTGGAAGAGACCGGCCTCGATGCGATTAAGGCGCAACTCTTCAGCTGCGGTCGCGATGTTGCCTGTCGTATCGGCTTCCTGGTCCCACACGCCGGCTTCTTGCCGGAGCGCTTCGATTGCGACCTTGACTTGGTCCGCGGTAGGGGGTGCCATAGCTGGATGCCTTTCAGTCGGCGAGCCGGCGAGGATCGTGGAGCAATGCCATGGCCTCGGCGAACAGGCGGTCTACGCCGCTCATTGGCTGCGGCTTCTGCGATTTCCGCGACAGGTCCTCTTTGGCCGCGGTCAGTGCCTGACTGAGTGCGTTCATCAACTGTGCCGCGGTTTGTCTGGCGGCCCAGTGTTCGTCCACAGTGCACGATGTCAGTCCGGATGAGGACAAGCTGATCGTGATCTTGCCGGTCCGGTCGGTGCCGCTTGCCCCATCGGACTTCGGTACTGCGGCCAACGCGTCCACGGTGTCGAATGCCTTGAACATGTCTTCGGCGATGTCGCCGATCGGGCGCGGGTTCACCTCTTCGACTGGCTTGCGGAACGCCGCTGGTATCCGTCCCTCGGTCGCCGTGGCCGGGCCTTTGACTTGGTCGACGCGGTCCCGCCAGCCATCCTCGGCGAGCGCGCGGGTCCATGTCTCCATTCGGTCGTTGATCGCGACTTGGAACGCCTCCATCACCGCGCCACCGAATGCGGCGGGGGTGATCTTTCGATCCCAGTCGTTGTCGACCCGGAAAGATGCGGGCAGCCCGTCGGGGCCAAGCGTGATTCGCACGGCACCTGACTTGTCCGCACCTGCGGACTGCCGGGGCGCATGGCTCTGGGCGGCGGTCATCAGGCTGTGCAGGGTTGCCGTGTATTTCTGCATCTGAGCGAACTGCACCGCCAACTCATCGGTCACGATCTACCTCTTCCTGCGTCCATCAGCGCTGGCACGGGTGATTCCCAGAGCAATGGGAATGATCAACGCCCAGCCGGAAACCAGCAGAATTCCTATCCCGGGGTCCTGAAACAACGCCGCCAGCGCCACGACCCCAAGCCCTGCGAACCCCATGACCGTGGCCGCGACAGCCACCTGTAGTGCCGCCCGGCTCAGCCGCCTCGCGACGGCTAGCGCCAGCATCGCTCCCGCGAGCAGCACCATCGCGGCGGTGACAACGGCGAAGGAACCACTGCGGCCCAACGCTTCCCGGCCCAGTGGCTGGGCGCTACCGCCAGACCAGATCACCAGCGTGGTGCCCAGCAGGACTTCCGACATCAGTCCCAAGGTCAACGCGGTAGTGCGTTGGCCACGAGACTTCCGATCTGGTGCGGTCAACATCGACTCCGCTCATTACTCGCCACGACAATCACCTGTTCGACGCACCGAGCGTGATTGCCGTTCCCGCAGGTTCGGCAAGTCGCGTACGCGCTGTGCTGCGCTTGTAAGGCAACGTGATCCCGAATTTGGAGAACGACTGGCCGGGTGATCAGGGACAGGGGTCTCTCCGGCATTTCTACCTTGGTTTTCTTGCTATATGGGAGGATTTCGCTGCTGTGAGCACGGCGCACGCGGACTATCGAACGCGCGCTGGGCGCCGTTCAACGCGTGGGTTCTGCCCAACTTGCGCACATCGTGATGCGCCTCGTCGGCCCCGGCTATGACCTCGTCAGCCACCGACCGCAAGTCCTCCGGTCTGACGCGCACGTGGTCTGCTGGTCCTGACATGTCCACCCCTCTTGCCTGTTACTCCCCGTGAGGCACCGCTCACGATAGGGCTGCACGCATTGCGCCGGGGTGAAACGGCGATGGCTCACTCGTTCGGGCTAGACAAACTCGACGAGCATCGCGTTCATGGCTGGTCGCCAGACTTGAGGGTTCGAAGGAGTAGAGCGCGGGCCTGGTCACCCTCGACCGCGGCCGTCCACAGCCGGTCAGTGAGCTTGTTGTAGAGGGCGATCTCGTCCGGGTCCGTAATGCGGTGCTCGCCGCTCACGCTCTCGAAATGCACTTCGTCGTCCATGATCCAGAAGCCATGGGGAAGCAGGTGCGGGATCGGCCGCCGCATCGGCAGGATGCCGATGCGGACATGAGCCAAACCAATGCTGGAGACCAGCCGGTCGACCTGGCCAGCCAACTCTTCGAATGTGCAGACCGGGTGGCTCAGCGCCGCCTCGGCGAGCAGGATCTCGATGTGCTTGGACCGGTCATAAAGCACCTGCTGACGTGCCATCCGCGCCGCCACTGCGTCCTCAATGTCGTCGTCTGGCACGCCAAGAAGATCCGCCTGCGTTCGAAAGATCGCCCGCGCGTAATCGGGCGTCTGGAGAAGACCTGGCACAGCCATGATGTCTACGGCCCGGATCGTTGTCGCCGACTGAGCGTCGCGGACACCCTGTTGTTGCCGTTCGAGATGGCCTTCGCGGATTTGTCGTCGCCACGTCAGTTGCGCCACCTGAAGGTCGCGCAACTCCGTACGCATCTGCTCAAGCAGCGATTCCGGTGTGTTGGTCGCGCCAAGCCATGCCACGACGTCAGAGTCGCTCGCCGTCTGACGGCCACGCTCGATCTTGCTGACCTTCGACTGCTGCCAGCCCAGGACATTGGCCAGGTCTGTTCCGTTGAGGCCAGCGCTTTCCCGGATCTCGCGCAGCTTGTTTCCGAACGCCAGACGCCGATGCTCGAAGGTGGTCACGGTCTCCTCGTCGTCAGGTCAGCGACGCGAAGGGCACGGCTTCACGTGTCGCCACATCCTGCCAGTCGGCGTACGGGCGTACGCTCGTCGCGTCGGTAATGAGTTCCGCGCCGCTTACGCCGTGATCATCGAACGTCATCAGCACGACCGTATTGTCATCGAACATCCAGAAGTCCTTGTCAGGCGCGCCGAGTTCGGCCGCACGAGCGTGGTGCAGGAACCGGATGTCCTCACCTGCGTCGAGTGCAGGCGGGGTGATCGACAACTCGAATCGTAGGTAGTCGGTGAGCGGGTCGGTGAGCATGCGCACCCGGCCGATCTTCCGACCCGTCGAAACCCATGCTCGTACCCTCTTCGGCCACGCGAACCACGCGTGGTCATCCGCCTCGCCAGCAAGGAATCGCCGGAGCGGCTCCTGTTCCTGCGGCTCGTGATATGTCCCTTGGCATTCCCACCGCCAGGCTGAAGACCAGTCACTGGCGAACAGGCCCTGAAACTCCTGTCGCGACAACATCAGGAAGCTCCCGGGAAGTGGCGCAGCAACTCGGCTGGAATCTCAACCACGGTCTCGTACTCGGGCATGCCGCGACGCCGAAGTTCGGCGAGTGCTTCCGGATCGCTGACCTTCCACCCTTGGACGAGGAACGTGCCGCGGTCGGTGGCGAACGCGCTTGGGCAGCCGGTGTCACCGGACTCGGTGCCGAGATGGGTCAGTTTCATCGTGGTGCTACCTCCTGGATCGGGCGTTGTGTTAGGCGTCGAGACCATCTCATCTCAGGCTAAGCATGGCACGCGCTTGTAGCGCCCATCCGGGTGACATTCAGACATGGTGCTCCATTTATGCTTGCTCTATGCTCAATGTAGGCGCAGGCTATCACTGTGTAGCCCTGTTTCTCCAGGAAGGTGCCGTGACGATGATCTGCCGAGCCCTTCCACGTGACCGTGTACCGATCCTGCGAAGGGATGTGACATGTCGTGTCTGAGCGAGCGCGAGGAGCTCGACGGTTGGCTGGTCTGTTGAGCCGCGCCAGTGGTGTGCACGTAGAAGTCCGTTATGAGCGCGACCTTCGCGCGTATCGAGTGGTCTGGACCGCCGGGCCGGAAGAGCCGGACATGTACACGCAGGCCGCTGCCCACATCGAGAGCTCCCCGTACTTGAGCTGTCCGAACTTCGGTGGTCGCGTCGACTTGCCGTCCATCACTGCGATCAGCGGACGGGACGGGCGTCGTGACGTTCCCGGAGATCGAGGCTGCCCTGCTGGCGTTGGCCGACTCGCGTAACCGGGTCGACACCGACGCAGCTACGCCCGAACAAGTCGACCTTGCCGCAGCGATCCTGCAGTTGGCCAAGCACGCTCCGGCCACCGGGATGCGGATTCATGCCCGCCAGATGACCAACCAGGATTGGCAGCAGGTAGCCACTCGGTACCTGGCGGTCGCCGAGCAGGCGGCGCGGCAAACCCGGACAGTCGAGTCGTCACCCGACATCAGAGACCACGGGGTTTGATGTCATGCTCGGCACGGGTGTGTTTCGGTGTTTGGTGCACGTTGTCGACGACGCGGTCTGTATTCAGTTCGATGGGATTCCGCTGTGGTTTGCTCGGTGTGGCGCCGCATGCGTGCCCCTCGATGGCGAACTCAACCCACACCGAGACCGGTGCATCGCCTGTGCGTCCTACCAGAATCCCGTTGGCACTCCTAGAAAGACCGAAAGTACGCAGCTTATGACCGAGGACTTGCCGCCGGACGTCCCGGTGTTCTGGGGACGCGGCATCATTGAACCCGACCGCGTGCACGTGCGGGAAACTCGTGGCGGGCAACCGGTCGCCGACATCGCGGAGGACGGCGCGATGACCGGGTTTGCGATCTGCGGGTGTCTGCTCATCGCTGATGTCGCCGAAGCAGAACTCTCGTCCGGCTCGTTCCGCCGATGCTCACGGTGCCTGTCATTGTTGTCCGAACGGGAACCTGGCATCGACTATCCACTATGGACCCCGTGACCAGTGGCTACCGGCCGAGTGAACTGTGCGCCTGGTGAAGCCTGGCGACGAGATCACCAGCATTTGCAGGTGCTACAAGCATCTCAGCCTCGCGGCCAACCGTAGTTGCCGCTGTGACGTACCGGCCGACGGCCGTGTCCACGTAGCAGATCGGATCGTTGATGACGTAGTGGCGCCCTACACCGTCGCGAATGGCAACGTACAACTCACCCGCACCGGTCCGTCCCATCCCAGCTATGTGGTGGAAGCGGCGCACTTCCAACGGCACCGGACGCACCGCCACGCCACCATGCGCCCGTTGCCCAGGAGCGAACGCGAGAAGGTCCGACTGCCGGACGGTGAAGGGCTGACCCTGCCCGGCTGGGATGTCCGGCAACTGTGCCACCAACATTCGCGCCAGGTTCTCCAAACGAGTCGAGCGCACCGTCACCCAGCCATCCAGGCAGACCGCCACGACGGCCTGACGGCCAATCGCGCCAGCCAGCACTCCAGCTGTACTGTCGCCGGAAGTAACCCATCCGAAGTACTCGATGGTGGGGCGGCACAACACCGCTAACCCCGCAGCCACATCGACATCCAGCCGCCCGCGCCGATCTAGCCATCCCAGGCGGGAGCATTCCTCGCGTAGCTGGCTGTCCACGGCCGTGTTCTCAGTCTGCGGACGCCATCCGGCGACTGGTGCCAGTACCTTGGACAACTCGCCGAGACCCTCGGTACGCACCAGCCACATAAGCATGTCCAGCGCGATCCGCTTTGGCCGTGGCCACAGCACCCGATCAACCCTTCTCGTGTACGGAATGTGGCCCCAGAATTCGATTTATGGCTGTCCACCGATCACAGGTGGCGCAGTGACTTCGTCCGTGCCGAATACGCTGTCGGGATCAGGCTCCTGCAGGAACGACGCGCGCTGATGCTCCTCATCCTCGCCGCCACTTCCTTTGCCCGCTCCGGCACCCACCGGCATCCCACCGGGACCGCCGCCGCGCCCGGCCACGCCGCCACCTCGTGTGGCGGCATTCTGTCCGGCCACTGGCTCCGCGACTGGACTAGCACCGGGCCGCCCACCAGCGCCACCAGGACCCTGGCCCGCGCCGGAACCTGGGCCACCACTCACACCTGGACCGCGGCCGCCCGCGCCACCGCTCCCGCCAGCTTCGCCACCGGCCCCACCCAGCGGGAAACTCACCCCAGGCAGGCCACCACCGAACCCGGTTGCTTGACCACCCTGAGGTAGACCACCGCCTCCAGGGATGCCCGGACCGATCGGCAGGCCACCACCGAACCCGGTTGCTTGACCACCCTGAGGTAGACCACCGCCTCCAGGGATGCCCGGACCGATCGGCAGGCCACCACCTTGCGTTGGCGGTGGCACGTACCCGCCTGGATTCGTGCCATGTTGGGGCGGAGTGACGCCTTGACCACCGCCGCCACCTGCATCATTGCCGCCACCGAGACCACCAGGTCCCCCTGGGGCGGACGAACCGCCGCCACCCGAGCCAGACTGAACGCTTCCACCTCCACGTCCAGGAAGACGGGGCGGGACAACCGGGCCGGAACCTGGACCAGGTCCCTGGCCACCGCCCCCGCTTCCGCCGCCTTCCCCAGGACCGGGTGGCGGCGTAGGGCTGGCAACGCGGATCTCTGCCTGGTCGCTCACGATCTGCCCATAGGACTGCGGCATGCTCATGTTGTAGACCGACGCGTTCTCGTAGCCGCGCATCACATCCACGTTGTGCTGAGCCGCTGCCTTGTGCGCGTCGAGCTGCTGGCTGTAGGTCACCAGCGCGCCTGGGACCATGAACGCAGCCAACGGATCGACTTTCTCCGGAGCGGGCGGGACCGGAATCACGGCGTTCTTCGCGTCACCGAACGAGCCTGCTTGCCGCGTGGCGAGATCCTGCGCGGTGTGCATCGCGGGCGCCGCCAAGCCATGCTCGACCGCCAACGGCCCAGCGCCGCGCTGCGCAGCCCCGGCAGCGTCGCCTTTCCACACAGCATCCATTCGGGCAACGATCTTCTTAATCCGGTCGCCACGCTCGTGGTAAGCCTTGACCACCTCGTTCATCGTGGCCGCCCCGTCGGCCAAACCCTGAGCGCCGGTCGCGCTGGTGAAGTTGTCGTAGATCGCCTGCCCACCCATGAACATGGTCAGCCTCCCGATCTGATCGTCTGAATCACCATGGAAGCAACCTGCTTCGCCCGATCACACGACGTCAAACCAGCACGACCTTCATCCCATGAGACCCGGAATGTCAGTGTGTCGGAAATGCCTACAGTGATGTTGCATGATCCCTTAGCGCGAAAATCGCTCGGATCGTTGAAGACGGCCGGATATCCTTCGACATTGGTCGGCTCGAAATATCCCTTGAACCTATCGCGACCACGGTAGGTGTCTGACAAACCATTCTTGTTGCCTGACAGAAAACCGAACCCGATTCCAGTTCCCGTGTCGACATTGCTCCATGTACATCCGGGGCCTGATGACCTTGCCAGAGGGCTATCGGTGTCCGGCTTCCCAGAAGCAGGGACATTAAGTGGTTGCAGTTGGGTGACTGTGAGCACGGCGCATGGTTTAGTGAGGAATGGAGTTCCATCCAGCGGGCTGGTCACCCTTGGCGCGCCGTAGTCGTTAGTCGAACTGGGTGTTGTCTCCGACGACGTCTGACCTGTCGCATCCGCAGTCGCGCTGGGGGTACCAGGCTGGGTGTTCGTGCAGCCTGAAGCCACTGCCGTCACTACGCCGACGCCAACCATCGTCTTGAAGAGAACGTTCCGCATCCGCTCAGCCCTGATTCTTCATTTTCGCGGTGTTCACGTCCTCGGTGTGTGAGTACGCCTTGCGTGCAGCCTCCAACTTGTCAATCTCAGCGTTGGCCGCATGCCACATCCGTTGGTTGTGGTCGAGGGCGAGTTGCCACGAGTTGATCGTTGCCTGTGCTTGTAGCTGGCTCATGATGTCCCGCGCCGGTGGCTCGACCAACCCGATCGCTTGCCGGATCTTGTTACCGTCACTGAAGATTCCGTCAAGTTCGAACTTCAGGTCGGCGATGATGCCGTCCAGCTCGGCGAGGCTTGTGAACTCATAGTGACCGCCAGCGCCGCCACCGCCTGATTGGTGTTGGTATTCGCCGCCGAACGTACCCACGATGATCTGGCCGACTTGTGCCACCGCGATCTCTGCGTCCACCTGTTCGGCAGCCGAGCCTGGCTGCTCTCGTTCAAACCCCTCCGCCATAGCGTCTACTCCCCTCGACGGCTACTGTCGCGCAGCGTACCAACCGTTACCGGGCCACTACGACCAGTTCGTCAGACGCGCGAGGCGTCGGAGCCGTTCCTTCAGTGGATGCCATCACTCGAACGGGCTACTGCTTCGCCAGCGCTGCGCCTCAGCCGTCGCTGCCTTGCTTGCTCTGAGTGTGTTGACGTTCTGTCCACAGCTTGCGGACCGCAGGTTGGAAGATGGCCATGAGTAGGTCGCGCTGCCGGGGAGTGAATGGTGGTGCCCCAGCTGCCACCGCTCTGGCTGCTTCCAGCTCGGCATCCGTTAGGACGGTGCGCGGGTCGGTAACCGGCAAGATCTCGGATTCCATGTCCGGCATCGTTTCTTGCGCTTTCGGCGGCGCACTACCCCTGCCAACCGATCGAGTGACCCCTGTTGCCGTGGGACGACGCATACCCGAACTGAACCCACATGGGCCGCAACCAGTCGTCCTGATCTTCGCCGGTTGGATGGGGCTGAAGAACCTCGAATCCTTCGAGATCATCTTCAAGCGCACGCTATATGGGGCACAACAGCGAGTCGCGCGTTGCTCCGATTGGGCACAGTCGTCGTGGATCGTCTCGCTGTCTTTCTCCGCTGGCCTACGTTCCAGAGGGACGCTTGTGCAGGGGATGGGAGTGGCGTGGCGTAGCGATCGGGGCGGTCGTCTGGAGGCGATTGGAAGCGACAGCAGCAGCGGACTGCGGCGTGGGAGGCTGCGGAGCGCAAGCGTGCGGCAAAGGAGAGGGAACGGCAGGCGCAGCAAAATTATTTCGCCGAGCAACAGGAGCGGGCGGCGAGCCTAACGCGCGAAGCGGCCGAGCGGGTGGCTGAGCTGACCGGGATTCTTCATGCTGCGCTGGACGTCAAGGTCGTGTCGTTGGATCTGACTGCAGGCAAGGTCACACCGGATGAGCCGGTGCTCGATCTTGGTACGAATGCGATTCCGTTGCGTGCTCCCGTGTGGGCGGACTTCGAGCCGCGGGAACCAGGCGCGATCGGTCGGATGTTCGGGCGGCACAAGCGGATAGATGAACTGACGGCACTTCGCCGCGAGGAATTCGAGGCGGCTGTCCTGCAGCACCAGGAGGTCGAGCACGCACGCCGGCAGTGGGTGGCCAATGCTCAGGCTCGCCATGCCGAGCAGGTTGCTGCGGCCGAGCGTGACGCGGCGGAGCACAACGCGGCGATCGACCTGCGGCGGGAGCGGGTCTTAGCCGGTGACAGGCTTGCGACCAGCGGTTACTTCCAGCAGGTGCTCGACTCGGTCCGGCTCCCGGACGGCTTTTCGACTGCTCGCCAGGCTGGTTATGTCCCTGAGTCGACGATGCTGGTGGTCGAATGGGATTTTTTCTAGTTCGAGGTTGTGCCCAAGGACAAGGAGTTCCAGTACGTCAAGACCCGTGACGTGGTCGAGCTGGCTCGCGCCCGGCCCATCACCGAGCTGCGCCAGGTCTATCAGGAGCTCACCTCCCAGGTCGCGCTTATGGTGTTGCACACGGTGTTCCGGTCGGATCCCGCTGATCTCGTGCACACTGTCGTGGTGAATGGTGTGGTCGACACCATCAATCCTGCTACCGGTCAGCCGGAACGCACCCACAAGATCACGCTGCGTGCGACCCGGGAACACTTCGAGCGGGTGAACCTACGCCAGGTTAAGCCGATCGCCTGTGTGCGGGAACACTTCGCCGCGCTGATCAGTGGGCACCCTGACGAACTCCAAGCCGTCACACCCATCATCGACTTCGGCATGGCCGACCCGCGCATCGTGGACTCGATCGACGTGATTAGCGATCTGGACCGGCGGCCCAACCTGATCGACTTGACTGCCGAGGAGTTCGAGCACTTCGTGCAGAACCTGTTCACGCGTATGCGTTTCGAGACGCACAAGCTCAAGGCCAGTGGTGATGGCGGTGTTGATGTGATCGCCTACGACCACGATCCGGTCCGCGGCGCAAAGTACGTGATTCAGGCAAAGAAGTACACCCACAAGGTGCAACCCAGCGCGGTACGCGAACTGCACGGCATTGTCCAGCATGAGGGCGCCAACAAGGGAATCCTGGTCACCACCCACGGCTTCACCTCGGGGTGCCATGAATGGGCCAACGGCAAGCCGCTCCAGCTGTACGACGGCACACACCTGCTGGCCCTGTGCCGCCAATTCGGCATCGAAGCGCGAATCGTTCTGCCACCCAAGTAGAAGGACGGGGTAGCCAGGCAGTTGGCGCCTCGCCTTTCACACCCCGTCCGCACCGCTCACGGCTGGTATGGAGGGTTCAGTGTTCCCAGCGGCTCAGCGCGTCGCGGACGTCTTCGTTATGTCCCTTGATCGCTTTGCCCAGTTCCTCCAGGCCGCGCGTAACCGGCAAGGGTTGCTCCGTGGTCAGCCATACTGCCCGCGTGGTCGGGCCAAAGCCTCGTCGTGAGCGTCGATCTGGGCGGCGAATTGCTGCTGACGGCGAGCCAGCAGTTCCTGATGGTCGCCGATCGCGCGCAGCTGGTGATACACCGCGAGCGACGCTTGTACCTGTGCCCGAGCCAGCAGTTGCGACGCGTTCTCGGTTTCTCGGTCGGCTGTTCTGGCCAGCTTCTCGGCGGTCTTGGCCTTGCCGTCGGCGGTTTCCCGATGTTCCCACCATGTCATTTCGTCCGGATCAGGTGGAGCGGGATGTGGGATCGGCCACGGCGCCAGGCTAGGGCACGCCGCCGACGTCGTGCCGTTGGGAATCCGATCTGGTTGGCCTCGGTGTTGCCGCCACGGCAGAAGACCTATGTCACGGGGTCGCGGTTCTCGATTTTGGCGATGAACGCGCGGATGTCGCCGCCCTCGCCGCAGCCGAAACAGTAGAAGGTGTCGAAGGCGGGCCGTACACGAAACGCGGTGGAGCCGCAGAACGGGCACACACCGCGCAGATCATGGCCGCTCAGGGGACGTAGCGCGGTGTGGCGGCTGATGACGTTAGTGATGGTGTCGGGGTCTGGTGACTGCGGATTGGGCACCGCCGCGCGCTAACGCCCGGCACCGACGGTCGCCGTGGTGTGGCGGTTTCGGCGCGTTCAGGTTAGTGCGGATTCGGGGATGTGCAGTAGCAGGCGCTCATTGCCACCGATGTCGACAGGCTCGTCCACAATGGTGTCCGCGTAGCTGGGGCGTCCTTGTTTGAGTTCACGCCAGGGTTGATCGAGCAACCGGCCGAGCGACCACTCGCGCTCCTCATCGTTGTCGAGCACCAGAACCCGGTCGGGCCGGTTGTTCTCGCCGGCGAGTGTGCGCCACCGGACACCGTTGTCCGGTCCGCAGCGAGCCACGTCCTTCCAGAACCGTCTCCACGCCGTCGGTCGCGTGGCCAGCTTCCGGCCGAACAGGCTGGCCCAGACCGGCACCCTGCCGACCATGTGAGAGCCGTTCAGGGCGAACAGCCGCGCCCTCCTCCTGCTCGGCATATTCCAGGCGGACGGTAGCGCCGCAGCTAGAGATCGCGCGGACATCACGTAGAGCCAGTCAAAAAACATGCCGGCCCGACACGTCGTCGCCACCATTCCGGAGGTGCCGTAGCTGCGCCTGTAGGAGCAGTCGGGGCTGTTCCCGACAACGACGTCAGTGGCCGGTCCAGTGTGGGGTCGGGAACACGTAGTAGACCGGCAACGGCGGCCCGAACGGTGGGGTGAGGTACCGGGTCAGCGGGTGGGTGTCGATCTCCAGCACGTGATCGGCGCCGTCCGCCTCGGTCGTTTTCAGCTCCAGTGCAAGCGTCTTGCCCGGTCCGGACGCGGCCAGCCGAGGCAGTTCAGCCAGGACATCCTCACCAGATGCGGGCCACCACAACGCTGCGTTGGGAAACCGGTTCGACAGATAGATGCTTGTCCAGTGCTCCAGCGTCTTCTCCGGGATGGAACGCATACGACCCCCAGTCACGGTTCGAACGACCGGCCGGTGCTGGTCGACATCGGTCACGCCCCGGCCGACCCCGCCGCAGCCGCAGGCGGTGCCACAGCTGAAGCCGCGCCACCGGCACCAGCACCTGTGACTCGGCCGAATACTGACCAGCCAGTCACGCCGCACCCACAACGGCGGCCAGCACCGCAACCGGAGCCAGCGCCGGTGTCGGTGGCGGTCACCGACGTGCAGCGTCGCCAATGGCAGGAGCTGCGGCAGCGGTCCATCGCAGCACGCCGTGCGGGTGACCAGGACGCCTCCCGGGCCGTTGCGGCGGAGCGGCAGGCGCTGGCCCGGCAGCTCGGCCCGGAGCGGGTCGAGGTGCTGCGGCAAGAGACGCGGGCGGCGTTGCGGCGACAGGTCCGGGGACACCAACCAGCGTCTAGAGCGGCAGCGGCTGGTGGCGCAGTGGCAGGCCCGGTCCACGCCAGGTTCGCCGACAGCGACCTCGCCCGTGCCATCTGCCACGCGCAACAGCGGCAGGCCGACCACCAGGCCGCGGCCGACCGCGCCCGCCAGCAGTTGGCCCAGCGGGAACCGGCGGTGACTGCCGGGCGCGGTCCGCGTGTGGCGTGGCTGTACGCCGAGCTGCACCGGCTGCGTGTCAACGCCGAGTTGCAGGGCACGATCGAGGCGCTCGAACGCCGCTGGCAGGACAGCATGACCCAGATCGGCGAGGCGGCCGAGCAGGCGGCGGACAAGCAGTCCGAGGCCGAGCGGACCCGGTGGTGGCAGCCCGGCCGCCGCGAGCGGTTGCAGGCCGAGGCCACCGCCCACCAAGCCCGTGTCGAACGAGCCCAGACCGAGGCAGCCGACCTGGCCCGGCACGCCGCCGACCTTCAGCAGCAGCTCGGCGGCCCTCAGGTGTGGCGGCAGGCCCGTCTGCAGGCCGAACGCGCGGAGGCCAGCTACGCGCGGGACCGCGAGCGCGCCCACGAAGACGACCAGCACGATCTCACGCTGCTGCGTGACCGGGCGGCCAGTCACGAAACCGCCGCGTTCGACGCGGGCACCCGAGGGGACGAGTTGCTGGCCGAGCAGACCTGCGGACCAGCATGCCTGACGGCCAATGCAGCCTCGAACACCAGCTCCGTGCCCCGCCGCCCAACAGCAGCTCGAACAGGCCGCCCTCGAACGGGCTGTCCCTGCAGAAGTCGACTACCTCCAGCGCTCCATCCGCCCCGATATCGACCGGGGCGGCCCCAGTCTCGGCCTCTGATCAAGCAGCGAAGGCGATATGGGATTGGTCTCCATCGCTCTCGCGGTGGTTCACCCGCTCGGTATTAGGTGCCCTCAGCCAGGTTGAGAAACCGTCTAGGTTCCCCCATCAACGTAGAGGCTCCACGGATGTCCATGAGGCGTTCCGCCACGGTGCGTTGCGCGAGATCATCGGGCAGGGCCGCCGAGAACTTGAGGCCGGCTACTGCCCCTCGGTCGACACGCGGTGGGATCAGTTCACACCGGCAGAGCCTCGATGAGATTTCACTAAAGTCGAGGTCTGGAAGCAGCCGCACGAACTGGTCGTTGCTTCGCTGCCGGGGATCTGCGATGCCCGGAAGAGACGTTTGCATGGTGCGGTTAGCTGCCGTACCGGCCCACGTCCACCAGCGAAAGGTGCCAGCAGTGTCTCTCGTGATCAGAGTTGCGTCTGTGGACGCGTACGGCCGAAGGCGCTCTCGTATGTCAGCGAGCGTGGCCTTGGCGCGCTTGGTCAGAGTCACGTCGCGTGGCATGGTGCCCAGCAAGATCGACCGGACGCCTCTGGTGATGTCGAACGAAAGCCCGCCGCCGCGGCTGCTCCACTTAGCCCTGAGTATTCATGGCGATCTTGATTCGGGCGCCGTGTCGGAACAGGGAAAAGTGCTCCTGAGCTGGGAAGATGAGGTTGCTAATGCCTGTTCTTACCCATGAAGCTCTGGAGCACTTTCGACGTGGATGTTACTGGGTGGTCGCGGGATCTGGCGGTAGAAGTCGGTGGGCGTGGCGTGGTCAGTCATGCCGGGACCGCGGCGGTGCGGTTGCTGGCCGACCGCACCGGGTTGACGGAAGGCTTGTCGCGGGCGATGGCGCGGCGTGGGTTCATGCCGGTGCATGACCGTGGCCGGGTGTTCGCCGACACCGCGGTGTTGATCGCTGACGGCGGGCGGGTCCTGTCGGATCTGGCTGTCCTGCGCGATCAGGCCGAACTGTTCGGGCCGGTCGCCTCAGATCCGACGTTGTGGCGCACGTTGGACGCGGTCGGTCAGGTGCAGCGCAACAAGATCGCCCGTGTGCGTGCCCGGATCCGCGAGCATGTGTGGTCGTTGATCGAGCGACGGCACGGCCGGATTCCGCCGTCGCGGGTGGCCGACCGTGATCTGGGCACGACCGTGGTGGTCCGGTTGGATGGTTCGCTGGTGATCGCGCACTCGGACAAACAACTCGCCGCGGGAACCTACAAGGGCAGCTTCGGTCATCATCCGCTGCTGGCCATGTGTGACAACACCGGCGAATCGCTGGCCCTGTTGCTGCGCACAGGAAGCGCCGGATCCAACACGACAGCTGATCACCTCGAGGTCCTCGACGCCGCGATCGCCCAGATCCCGGCGAAACATCGAAGGAACCTTCTAGTCACCGTGGACGGCGCGGGCGCCTCCCACGGTCTCATCAAGTACATCACCGCGCTGAACGCCAAGCCAGGCAGGCAGGCGCACTACAGCGTCGGCTGGGAACTCGGTGCGCGGGAACGAGCCGCGATCGGCCGTGTCCCCGCGAAGGCATGGCAGGCAGTGCTCGATCACCACGGCGATCCTCGGCCGCTGGACAAAGCCGGCGTGGTGGAACTGACCGCGCTACTACGTCACCACCCCGACGGGGACCAACTGGAGAACTGGCCGGCCGATCTGCGGATCATCTGTCGTCGTGAGAAACCCCACCCCGGCGCACAGTTGTCCCTGTTCGAAGAAGCCGACGGCTGGCGCTACCAACTGGTGGCCACCAACACCCCGGGCAGCGGTTCGGGCGCCACCGTCCAGTTCCTGGAAGCCCGTCACCGCCCGCACGCCCGAGTCGAGGACCACGTCCGCTGCGGCAAGCAAACCGGCCTCGGTCACCTGCCCTCCACCAAGATCGAGATCAACCGGGCCTGGTGTCTGGCCGCCACCATCGCCATCGACCTGCTCGCCTGGCTGCGCCTGCTCTGCCTTGAGGGCACCCTCGCCAAAGCCGAACCCAAAACCCTGCGCTACCGGCTACTGCACACCGCCGCCCGCATCGTCCGCGGCCAACGCAAACGCAAGATCAAAATCCCGGAAACCTGGCCCTGGGCCGACCCTCTCGCCGCCTGCCTCCGGGCAGCGCTGGCCCTGCCACCACCAACTCGATGACCCCTGTCCCTGCCCCTCGACCTGAAAGGCCCGCCCCCCAACCCGGCGCCCAGCCAACACCGGCGGCCGGGCTCGAACCCTGACCATCACCACACAGCAACCAACTCAAGATCAACATCCGAACCGGCACAGGCGGACACGTCACCCACGTGAATGATCAAGGCTAGTGTCTGATCGGTCGCGGAGAACCGCGCCGCGGCGACGGCGGAGATGAGATCGACGGGATTCGTCGCATGCAGGACCGTCGTGATAAACCGTGCTGCTTCCTCGGCCACAGTGAGGCGGCCAGGGGCCTGCTGGGGCAGCTTCAGTCGGGTGTAGACGTTCCGAAGCTCGTTGACCAGGGGCGTCACCGATGACGCGGCGACTTTCGCTTGCTCGCGCACCTTCTCGGCAAAGGCGGCGACGTTCGCGCCGGTGAGGTAATTGTTCGCGGCCACACCTAGCAGGTGACCGGCCCGGTCAAGGGCCTTGTTCCAGGCGTCCGGTGTGGGCAGCGGTTCCGGACGCAGCTCGAAGTGATCCTTGAGCTTGCCGATCGCGGGAGTGGGGACCGCGGATCCGGATTCGTACCATGCTCGCTTGCTGTGCAGAGCCCATGCACTGATCACCAGGTCGCATACCTCGGGGCGCAAGCCCCAGTCCTCCTTCACCGCGCGGCGCAACACGGCGACCATGACCGGAGCATGCGGATCGCCCGCTTCGCGGACCACGGCACGGTCGAACTCGCGCGCCCAGTAGGCAAAGGTGTCGTCCCCGAAGAGGAAATGTGTTTCCGTCGGTCTGCCCACCCGTAGCGGGGTGCAGATCCGGCGCAAGGTCTGCCGGTGCTCCGGGCTTACCGGCACCCGCCCATCCGGGTGAGTGGTGGCCTGCTCGACGTAGTCACGCACAACCGTGAGCTGCCGTACGGTCACCTCGGTGTCCCCAGGCTCGAAGTCCGGGTGGGCGGGGTAGCTGGACCGGAACACCTGGTCGATCAGGTTGTCGAAGGCCTGTCCGAGGTTCGCGCCCACGGGTTCGGCCAGGCTGAAATCCCGGGACAGAGTCATCAACACGTCGTGAGGGGAGCTGGTGTCGAGCCCCCCTGGTTCGGGCGCAGCCGCGCCATAGGCCTGTTGCATGACGCGGGTAATGCGCTCTTTGAGCCCCGCGTACTGGCTTTCTAGGATGCCGCGGGCCTGTGCCCGATCGGTCTCGGACAGATGATCGGCGTTGTTCTGCCAGCGCTCGCCGGGTCCGCTGAACAACCAGTGCAGCTTCACCAAGCGAATGAGTTCACGCTGAACCTCCGCGGTGAAGAAATGCGGCAACCACACAACGGTGTGGTAATGCTGCCCGCTGGCCAGCATTCGCTCTACGCGCTGGATGTCCTCGGCGACCGAGTGGTTCTCCTCGTCGAACGGGTAGTCGATGACGAACCGCCAGGTGCCAGGCCGGTGCTTGAAGTGATTGTCAGACAGAAACGTCGTGTCACGGACGTTGCCGAACACCACGTCGATCTCGCGGCGCGAGCCCTTCCAAATGACGGTGCGGGTGACCGCACCGCTGAGATCAGTAGCGCCCATACCGACGCCCAGCGCTTCGTGCACCAGTTCCTTGATGAGCTGACGGCGCCGGCCCGGGTTGTCCTCCCCGCGGATACGGTCGACCACCGACTCATAGTCCACATTGGACAATTGGACGCGGATGACCGGGTCGATGGCGTCAGCGGACGTCTGGATCTCCGGAACATCTCGCTTCCAGGTGTTGATGGCGGCCATCACCATCCGCGCCTCGTTGCCCGGCAGTGGTGACTTGATCGACCCGTGGTTGAGTGACGCCAGCCGCGAGGCGGTCAGCTCTTTCAGCGCCGGCACATTCGGCGCCACCGCCGACAGCAGCAGCGTCTTGGCCAGCCGCTCATGCCCCCGAAAGCCCTGCGGCACGGAGGCAGGGTTGCTCGCCAACTGCTCCTCGGTGACACGATGCTCCCGCAACAGCACCGGCTTGATTTTGTCCTGGTACAGCACCGTGGCGGCGCGGAAGAGATTGGCAGCGTGTGTGTCGAGCGCCTGCTTGCCGTTGACCACGTAGTCGAAGCAGTCACCGACCGGGATTGCGTCGTCGACCGTCAGCGAGTCGCGGCGGTCGACGAGCATCTGCAGCATGACCTTCAGCGCTGTGCGCTCTCGCTGCATCACGCTCGCCAGTGCCCGCAGCGTAGACACCAGTGCCGGTGAGAAGGGGTAGGTCTTGCGGAACTCCGCTTCGGAGGCGCCACGGTGGTCGTCGCTGGTGTTGACACCGTCGAGCAGCACATCCCACACCTGCGGACGCCGATCGAGGCCGTTGAACGCGTCAGCCAACGCAAGTTTGGCCCGGTCGTCGACGGGCTCCAGCAGTCGCTTGTGCGCGACCTCCGCGAGGTTGTCGTCGCCGAGTTCGATGGTGGCGAAACGACCCTCCTGGTGGCGGAACGCCCGGTCAAGGGCTTCCTGTTCCGCGCCTGATGCCCCGGCGTCGGCGAACCACTTGCGCAGGTCCATCTGCCGGGAGATGAACGAGATGATCGGGATCGGCCGTGCGGTGGCCGCAGACTCGACTAGTTTGGTGATCTTCTGGGTCTCGCGGCGGAAGAACTCCGCGTCACGAACACCGAAAGCCAGCCACAGCACCAGCTCGTCGAGAAAGAGCACGACGCCGTCGTAGCCGAGTTCCTTGGCGTGCCGGGAGATCGCCAGCAATCCGGTGTCAATGTCCACATAGGCGGCAAACCTGGTGTATGAGGTGAAGTACTTCTCGGTCAGCGCGGTGACGAGCTGTTGGCGCTCCGGGCTGTCCGGGCTGGCGGCGCGAGCGGCGGCGTAGGTCTCTGCGTTCCAGGTGCCTGCGCCGAGCAGGCCGGACCAGGCGTCCAACGCGCCACCGTCGTCGCCGTTCAAACCACGGAAGAACTCCTCGTCGCCGACCTGGGCACGCCGGTTCTCCGCGTCGACCAGCAGCTGGTCGCTCGTGTGCACAGCGGGAAGCGGTGCATTCGGGTAGTGCTCGCGGATGTGGTCGACATAGCCACGGAAAATGGCTTCCTCAAGGGTGTTGGCACCGAGCAAGTGGTAGGACAGCCGCGTCAGCTTGCGGTCGCTGAGAGCATTGTCGTGTCGGGCGATCACGGGTTGCAGCTCGTCGATCGCCCGCGCGGCAGGTTCGTGGCCAAGCAAAGCGTGCAGCACGGCCATGAAGTGACTCTTACCGGACCCGAACGAGCCGGACAGGAACGCACCGCGACTCTTGTTGTTGCGCAACGCGTCGACGACCAGGCTCAGCGCGGCATCGAAGTTGTCCGCCAGCGAAGGGGTGACGACGTAGTCGGCGAGGGTCTGCGGGATGTGCTCAGCGTCAGTACTCTCGGTGAGCCGGAGCACGTAGTCCTCGGTGCCCGCGCGCTCCGGAATCCGGAAAATGTCGCGGAACAACGTGCTCATCTAGGCTCCCCCTCCGTTCTTCGTGGTGCTACGCCGACTGCGGCCGGTAGCTGCCGGCCGCCAGGCAGCGAGGTCGTCGAGCGTCTTGCCGGCCCGCTGGGCCCGGCCAGCCAGCTCCTCGTCGATGATCGCGGCGAGGCTCACGCCGTAGGTCGGATCGACCTCACCATGCCACTGCCGCACCCACGGCTGCAGCTCGGCAAGACCAGCGATGAGCGGCACTATACGCTCATCGGTCCAGCCTTCCGTCTCGCGCTCATTCATGATGGCGGCCAGAGCCAGGGCCTGCTGCGCGTGGTCCCAGCCAGCCCAGCCGAGCAACGGCGTCGGGTCGGTCTCCCGGTTGGCGTCTGGGTACAGGATGAACCGCTCCTTGGGCACGTCCAGCTTGCCACGGTGCTCCCAGTATGCGGGCTTGGCAAAGTCAGCAGGCTTGTACTTCGGTGGCACCGGAATCGGCGGGTCTGGCAACTTGGTCTTCGGGTCAAGCGGCAGCTCGCCAGCGTCCTCCTTGCGTTGCAGCTCCCAGGTGTGCACCCAGGCCTTGCGCTTCTCCAACCCAGATGGCTTGTACCGGTGGGCGGCGAGGAACGGTACGGCTTGATCAGCCAGCAGGTCCTGAAGTGCGGTAACAGTCGGAACGTCCGGACGCCTAGCCCACAGCTCCAGGACGATCCGAAAGTCCTCATTCCGGGCGAGAACATCGGCGAGCTGGCTGACGCTGCGCGGCTGGGGCCGGCCTTCCCGGTCGAACCACAGCGCCCGGTCTTCGACCCGGTCGAGCAGCCAGTCCTTGAGCGCGGCCTGCACTCGCTTCTCCCACGGCTGGATCGCCCACCGGCGCTTGTACTCCGGCTGTTCTAGGAGGCGAATCTTGTTGTTGCTCGCGATGACGCTGAGGCGGCGCTGTACCAGCTCGCGGTAATCAGTTGGCCAGTGCTCAGGAATCTCACTGGTTGGTGTGGAGTCGTGACGCTCGAACCAGGCCGTCTCCTTACCGCTTTCCGTGGCCCGCGCCAGCACGATTTCGAAAGCCCGCTCGCCGAGCTTGATGCAGGGCAGCACGCCGGAGTAGGTGAGATCCTCGTCGATCAGTCCGTAGAGCCGGTAGATCTCCCAATCCAGTTCTTCCTGATGCGCGATCATCATCGATCGGGTGCACTCGTGCTCAGCCTGGGCAGCATCGAGGGCCTCGTGGGTCGGTACCTCGTTCTGGGCAACAGTCTGAGGGAGGTAGTCGACAAGCCGTTTTGCGAGGGAATCGAGTGCCCGAGAACGATGAGATGGAAGCCTCATCGGCAAAGGGAAATTTTTAAGAGTTGTGCCCGTAAATTCGTAAGTTCGCGCCCAGCGTGCATCAGCCGCGCCTCCTTTCTCCTGACTCTTCTCTTTAAGCCAGAAACACGCAGCTGAAGAATTTAGCAGCCCTAGAAGCGCGAGGTGATCTTCCTCGGAGGCGTCAATACGCAACTTTATGAGTGGCGCCGCGTGATTGAATAGCCTCACCTCCCGATCGAGGATGAAATGGTTGTGCGTGGCAACGAATGCGTAAGCTATTGACATAGGAGAGGTGTCAACATCGCGCGGCAACTGGTGCCACCCATACCAAGGACGCCCTTCAGAGAAGTATGTCCCACCGCTAAAGGTCGCCCGGTTTCCAAGCTCGGTGCGGATCGCCCAGAGTCGTTTCTTAATCGTCGGGTGCAACTCCAAGCTTTCAAGCTTGCGGTCTGTCGAGTACGGAAAGAAGACACGAAGCGATGCAATGAGGTGATCTCAGCGACTTTCACGCGATCTTGCCGTGTTCGAAATGCGTGAGGACAAGGGCGGCTTTGACGATGTCGCCGATCTTGCTGGGGCTGGCGGTGAGATGCCGCAGGCTGCGCCAGCGTCCGGTGAGCAGGGCGAAACCACGTTCGCCCAGACACCGCAGGCCACGCAGCAGAGCGTTGCGTGTGCGGGTGTCCACGTCGAGGACCTGGCCATCGGCAGGCTGTTTGACCGGGGTGTGCACGCCGATGCCGGCACCGTCGTAGCCGCCATCGGCCAGCGTCGGCAGATCAAGGTGCGAGGCGGCCCAGTACAGCGCACCCAGCACATGCTCGCGCGCCACGGTCAAGTCATGGAGTGAACCGGGCTCGACATCCGAGACCCACCACGGAAAACCGTCCGGCGCGCACAGCGCTTGGATGTTGCCGCCGTGCTCGCGGGCTTTGCCGGAGTACCACAGGTCGATCGGCTCGCCTTTCACGCTCAACGTTTTCTCGCTACAGCGATCGGCGGAGAAGACCTTTCCATCGAGGATCACGTAGGCCGTGCCCTCATCCTTGGCCCGCTGCAGGGCCTCATGCAGGTCCGGCGCCTGCTCGGCGAGCACGATGACGACCTCATCCAAGTAGCGGTAGCCGGTGGCGCGGGAGATGCCGTGATCGCGAGCCAGGGCGGGGACGTCGGTGTTCTGCCGGAACCAGCGCAGGCCCAGCACCGCGTGGCGAAAGCAGGTCAACGCCCTGCTGTTCTTGCGGGTGCCGCGTCGGCGGCGTTCGGCGTGCAGCAGCCGGCTGAGGTAGAGGGCCAGTTCACGCGGGACATCGAGCATGGCACGATACGCAATCACGGGGAGCCTTCTGGTCCGGACTTGATCTTCGCAATCCAGTTCTACCAAGGGCTCCCCGCCCATCTTTCCCCGGGTCTCACCACTCCCCAGCACATCGACCAGCGCTCGTCCGAGCAGCTTCGCGGCTCAACAAACGAACCAGAATCTTGGTGAGATTACCTCAATGGCTACATAATGAGGTGATCTCAGCGACTTTCACGCGATCTTGCCGTGTTCGAAATGCGTGAGGACAAGGGCGGCTTTGATGATGTCGCCGATCTTGCTGGGGTTGGCGGTGAGATGCCGCAGGCTGCGCCAGCGTTCGGTGAGTAGGGCGAAACCACGTTCGCCCAGACACCGTAGGCCACGCAGCAGAGCGTTGCGTGTGCGGGTGTCCACGTCGAGGACCTGGCCATCGGCAGGCTGTTTGACCGGGGTGTGCACGCCGATGCCGGCACCGTCGTAGCCGCCATCGGCCAGCGTCGGCAGATCAAGGTGCGAGGCGGCCCAGTACAGCGCACCCAGCACATGCTCGCGCGCCACGGTCAAGTCATGGAGTGAACCGGGCTCGACATCCGAGACCCACCACGGAAAACCGTCCGGCGCGCACAGCGCTTGGATGTTGCCGCCGTGCTCGCGGGCTTTGCCGGAGTACCACAGGTCGATCGGCTCGCCTTTCACGCTCAACGTTTTCTCGCTACAGCGATCGGCGGAGAAGACCTTTCCATCGAGGATCACGTAGGCCGTGCCCTCATCCTTGGCCCGCTGCAGGGCCTCATGCAGGTCCGGCGCCTGCTCGGCGAGCACGATGACGACCTCATCCAAGTAGCGGTAGCCGGTGGCGCGGGAGATGCCGTGATCGCGAGCCAGGGCGGGGACGTCGGTGTTCTGCCGGAACCAGCGCAGGCCCAGCACCGCGTGGCGAAAGCAGGTCAACGCCCTGCTGTTCTTGCGGGTGCCGCGTCGGCGGCGTTCGGCGTGCAGCAGCCGGCTGAGGTAGAGGGCCAGTTCACGCGGGACATCGAGCATGGCACGATACGCAATCACGGGGAGCCTTCTGGTCCGGACTTGATCTTCGCAATCCAGTTCTACCAAGGGCTCCCCGCCCATCTTTCCCCGGGTCTCACCACTCCCCAGCACATCGACCAGCGCTCGTCCGAGCAGCTTCGCGGCTCAACAAACGAACCAGAATCTTGGTGAGATTACCTCAATCCCTCACGTCATCACCGATAATGAAAGGCCTGTAGTCGCAGTCGGCATATCGTATCGAGTCGGCTGTTGGCGCTGGAATCGTCACAGCGTCATCATTTCCGGTTACCCCGAAAAATCCTATTCGAGCCACTCGATCCCCTAGTCTTGATGGCGATATCGACTCCATCGCCTCAGACACCTCGGCAGCCCCGCCGCCTGTCAGACTCCATGGATGCACTGTCAACGAGGTACGATTCAGGTCGGCAACGCTGACCCAGTCGTTTTCGAAGCCCGGATCTTCAATTCGCTCTACGATACTGCGCCAGTAGGGGCCATCGCCCAGGGCTAAAGCAAAGTCGGTTGATCTTGGGAGTGGTGGGGCGGGGTGAGGTTTTCCCTGGTGGGTAAGGAGATGCGGCCCTTCGATGGGACGATGTGAGTTCTCACGCTCTTGATCGTCTGTCGAAAGGCCGCTGGTGTCAGTGTCGCATGCCGTCTGCGTACCCGTCGATGCGTCGGTCATGATGGGCTCGGCTGAGCTAGCCGACTTGGTCGCGTTGCTGGGCAAGGTCGCCGATCCCCGTAAACGCCGGGGGATTCGGCATCACATCGCCACGGTGCTGGCCGTGACGGTGCTGGCGGTATTGGCGGGGGCGAAGAACTACCGGGAGGCCGGTGACCGGGCCGAGGACTTGCCGCAGGAGTTGCTGGAGCTGGTCGGGGCGCGGCGGAGCGTCCTATCGGGACGGCGTGTGGCGCCGAGCGCGGACACGATCCGCCGGGTGGTCGAGTCGGTGGACGCCGAGGCCGCCGACAGGCTGGTGTGCCACTGGCTGGCTGATCGAGCGATGGCCCTGGCCGGCGACGACGGCTGTGCTGGCTTCGACGGGGTGGCCATCGACGGCAAGGCCGTGCGTAATTCCGGTGGTGTGCGCCTGTTCTCGGCGATGCGTCACGGCCAGGCGGTGGTCATCTCGCAGATCCGGGTCCCCGACGAGACGACCGAGACCACGCAGGTCAAGTCGTTGCTCACGGGTATGGATCTGGCGGGTGCGGTGGTCACGGCCGATGCCGCGCACACCCAGCGCGACACCGCGCGGCACCTGGTGTCCGACAAGCAGGCGGACTACGTGCTTGCTGTCAAAGGCAACCAGCCGACCCTGTTGGCCCAGGTCCAAGCCCTGCTGCCGCCTGCTGCCCCAGGGTCGGAGGACCATGTGGACGACGAGCGCAGCCACGGGCGGATCACCCGCCGGGCCATCTGGGCGACCGTCGCCGAGGGCGTCGATTTCCCTCATGCCGCCCAGGTCTTCCGCATCCGCCGGGACGTGTTCAACCTCGCCGGGCAACGCGTCCACAAAGAGATCGCATACGGCGTGACCAGCCTGAACACCGAGCGAGCGTCCGCTCGGGACATTGGTGGCCTGGTACGGGGTCAGTGGGGCATCGAGAACAAAATCCACTGGGTCCGCGACGTCGTGTTCGCTGAGGACCACCAGCACGCCTACACCGGCAACGGTGCTCACGCCATGGCCATGCTCCGCAATCTGGCCATCGGCCTGATCCGCCTGGCTGGACTCACCGAGATCAAACGCACCCTGGAATGGATCGCCGCCGACCGCATGAGAATCCTCCCGCTCCTGGCCGCATCTACCCCCTGAACAGCAACAACGACTTTGCTATTGCCCTGGGCCATCGCCCTCGTTTCCAACATCTCTATTCTCGCGTAGCCCTTTGTTGAGGATCGCTCGGATCGTACTTCCATTGGGGCTGCCGTTTCTAGCAACAAGGATGACCGTCGGTGTGCCATCCATGTTGTGCCCAGGAATCCATGCACCCTCGGAATTGATGACGACCCTCAGGTTGCACCTCGCCAAAAACTCCTCGATCAGCGGTTTCCCAAACTCGCGCTTCATGAAGGAATTGGAAGTGATCTGGGCAACCCAACCCGGCCGTTCGCCACGCGTCGCAAGCCCAAAGAAAAGCTCCATAAAGGGCGCAGTAAGTGAATAGTTTCTGTGACACGTCTTGTATAGCGTCCGGTACGCCGCATTTAGCGCCTTGTCCTTGACCGTAATATATGGAGGGTTCCCGACCACGACGTCATAGGCGACGGGCTCACCGTCGCGCGTCTGAAGCAGACGCTCCAGGGCCTTGCGGTCCTCCGTCGAGTAGGCAAACACGACTTGGTCGAAGCTGAACATGTCGTCCCCTAGGGCCTGCTGGGGGGCGCCGAACAGCAGGGAATCCCCTGCGGCTACGTTGAGCAGGAAGTCAGGCGCCTTTTCCAGCGACCGCTCACTAGTGGCTTTGAGCGCGCCTACGATCAAACGGAAGCGGGCTATGGCGACCGCGAAAGGGTTGATGTCCACGCCGTGCACGCCGTCCAGCGCCCTTTGGACGAGGGTGCGTGAATCCAGATTCGGCGCGTGCTTGGACCAGCGGTCGAGTAGCCGTCGGAACGCGCCCAATAGGAAGTGCCCGGAGCCGCAGGTAGGGTCGATGAGCCGGAAGCCGTCCAGCGGGCGCTCCTTCAGCGCCGGCTCCATGGTTTGGTCGAGAATGAACTCCTCGACGAACTCGGGTGTCTGCAGCAGCGCGTAGGTCTTCTTCGCGTGTTCGGACAGGTCCTGATACAGGTCACCAAGGAACCGAGTGTTGAGCTTGGGGTCATCGAACCGGCGAAGGAGCTGCTCGCCCTCCGCATCCGTTTCCCACCAGAACTCCAGCAGCCGCTGGGCCGCGTCACCGGATGGTGCCACCTGGTGCAGTGGGGAGTACTCGTCAACCAGGCCCGCGGTGGCGCCCATGCCGGCGAAGTAGTCGACGATTGTCGATAGCCAGTGTCGGTCGTTGTGTTCCGGGTTCTCCTGGAAATAGGCACGCCGGGCGTCCAGGGCGAGCTGCCTACGGTCCTTCGTGTGCCCGGCAATCCACACCGGGCGGACCAGCTCGTTGTCTTCGCAGAAGCGGGCGAACACGGCCAGCAACACCCAGGCGACCGCCGCCTGAACCACTCGGTCGTCGCGCCACTCCTGCCACGACGCCGCGGAACGTTCCGCCTTGAGAGCCGCCTCCCATTCGGCGTGCCACCGCTCGTAGACGCCCTCCTGGCGGCCGTGAAGATCGGGTCCGTCCACGCGGGCGCGCAGGTCCTCCTCCAGTGCCTTGACCTGCGCCCGCAGCTCACCGACCAACCTATTCAGCTTTGCCACCAGTCGCCCCTCACACCGTCCGTGTCTCGTTCGCGAAAACCAGGAGGCAACTCTGCCACGGCATACTCCTGGCCAGCAGTCGTTCCATCGACGTTCGCCCACAGCGCGTCACCGTCTGTTACAGCATTGTGAGCGACCTGCTCAGGCCAGGCGCCGAACACTAGCCGGTCACAGCCTCGTGCTGCTCCTGAGCGGCCAGCCATCCCGCGTCTAGTTGGACGAACTGGCCGTTGGACCCGAGCTGCAACGGCTTTCCATCCACGGCGGCGCCACGCATCCATGGCACCTGGGGAACCACCAGCCACACCGGTCGGCTGCGCCGTGCCGCCAGGTCGCTCCAGCGGGCTACCACGCCGAGGTGCCCGTAGCGGGCCAGTGGCGACAGCTCAGTCAGGATCACTGGCTTGCGCTCGTCAGCCTTCGCCTCACCGAGAACTAGGCTGTCAATGTGCTCGGCAACCCGCGGCATGACGCGTTCGACGAGAGCCCGCAGGCCGCGCGCGTCCCGACTGCCCGCAGCCGCCGCGTCCGCGGAACGAACCAGGTTCCATGGCAGGCCCGCCTGCTCGGCTACCGCTCTCATCTCGTCGATTACCACTCCGGTGATGTCGACGACCTGCGCCTCGAATCGCCGGGACAGCGTCGTAACCGCCCTGTCCACCTCGTCCGAGCGCCGAACAGCGACGCCAAGGGCGAGGAAGGACCGCGCGGTGAGACTCTCCGCCAGTAGGCGGTCCAGGTGGTCGCTCCGGCTCAGCGCGAACTCGGTCACTTCCGGCACCACACTCGCCACCCGGCTGGGCAGACCACTTGTGGCTGGCGGAGCGCTCACCTCCGGTCCGTACACACCGTCGGCGAAGCGCAGCCCGATACCGGCTCGCTCGACGATCGCGTCCAGGGCCGGCCGGGCCGGTAGAGGCTCCAGGTCAGGGAATCTGGCCCGCACGCGGTTGACCAGTTCGCCAGGCTTGAGCTTCTCGTGGTGGCCGACACCAGCGAGAGCCAACCGGACGGCGACGTGCTGTGCCAGCCCGAGGGAGTGCAGTTCGCCTCGGGTGGACAAGCCCACATCCGTCGCCGCTTGGGCGGCCAGTCGCACCAGCCGCAGGTCTGTCATCGCCGGTGGCCCGTCGGCGCTACCGCTCGCCGCCCGAAAAGCCGAGTCGAACTGGGTGCGGATCTCCCGCGCGGCGCGCTGCTGCGGCACGACGTCGTCACCGCCAGCAGCTACCAGCTTGCTGGCGACCTCCGCGACCGCGTCGGCCGCGTCCAGCAGCGCTGGATGGGTCGCGACCAGCGCGAGCCTGCCCCCATGCCGACGTTTCGCCAGTGGAGCATGTGACTCCGCTTGCTCGAACTCGACGTAACGGTCCAGGGCGAGCCGCAGCAGGCCAGCGGCCACCCGCCTCGCCTGGTCTCTTTGGCTCGGCGGAACGTCGGGAAGCGTGGCCAGGATCTCGTCTGTGAGCGTCTTGATGGTGGCCACGCCACCGAGTGTGTCCAGCGAAGCGGTGACTACCCGAACCAGCTGATCGAGCAGGTCGCGGCACTGGTCGTTGCGTGCCCAGGCGTCCTGCAGTTCCTTGACCAGTTGGTGCCCCCGAGGGCCGGATCGGCCAACGGCCACTGCGAGCTCCTGCTGGCTGGCGAACGGGTCTAGGCCCTCCGCCAAACCGAGGATCAACTCTGCGGCCTTCTGCCGAGTTTCCGAGCGGGGGTAGCGCGCGGCCTTGGCCAACTCCACGGCGGCACGCACCGGGTCAGGCAGCGTAGTCGGCATTTCCGGTCGCGCCGAATCCCGCCCACGCCTGGCAGCCAACTGGTCAGCGAAGGTTTTTCGCCATTCCCGTACACGGTCGCGAACCTCCGTGCGTGTCGCCTTGGCCTCCTTGCCCACCAGGCGGTTCAGCCGTACCGGATCCAGCATGAGCAGGTCGACAACGGTGGTCACCTCAGATTCGAGAGCCGACACCGCTCTCGCCGACAGACCAGCCTCACCGAGTGTACTGTCCAGCGTGGCCGTGGCTGCGCGTTCCAGATCACCAGACGACTGGCGGCCCAACCGCTCGAAGATGTTCGTCCACGCTCGGCGCATGTCTTCGGCGGTGTCGTGCCGTCTGCTCGCATGGCGCGACAGTGCGGTCGCGAAGAAGGCTTCGAGGTCTTCCCGCACGGCTGGATCGAACGACTCCCCGTCGATCGAGACATCATCCGGCACGCTCGCCGGATCGGCATCAGGATCACGCCCGTAGTGGGGGAGCTTGGCGGTGGCCATCTCGTATAGCACCACCGCCGCGCCGTACAACTCCGCGGCACTGTCATAGGTCAGACGGTCGTCCTGGCCGAGGAACGGGTCGCGGTAGTGCGGCGTGCCAGCCGCGAGCGCACGCAGGTCCGTGCCTGACATGGAGAAGTCAAACAACACCAGGCGGGAGTCCGCCGTTCGGCGGGAACGCCTGTCGTGCGCCTTAATACCCAGGTTTGACGGCTTGATGTCCCGATGGAAGATCCCCACACGGTCGAGCTCGACCAGCGCCGACAGCAGATCGGCCCCCCACCGTTCCAGCAGGTCAAGAGACAGGCGTCCGCGCTTGCGAGCCAGCTCTTCAGCCAGAGTGGCGTCGCCCGCGTACGCGAGCACGAGTACCTGCCGTCCTCCGATCTGGGTGATGTCCAGGAAGTCGACGATGTGATCGTGGTCGAGCGAGCCGAGCGCCTTCGCCTCGGTCTCCAGCCGTGCCTCGGCTGCCGCATCCTTGGCGACCTTGAGCACCCGCTGCTTACCACCGGCGGCCTCGTCAGCCACCAGCAGGCCGACGGCGGTCGACCCGGAGCCGAGCCGACGGAGGAACTTATATCTGCCGCCCAACAGCGCGCCCGGCCCTGCGTCGAGCGGATCCACGTCCTCGCGCAGGGTCGGCGCGAACAACCTCTCCTCGGCGGCGGCCAGCTGCTCAAGGAAGTCTGCGACGCTGGCCGTGCGCTCCGAGGGGCGCGGACTGCTGGCGTCCAGCACGAGCTGGCGGATCGCCGACGGCACCTGGGGCAGCTCGGCAGCCACGTCCAGACCACCGTCCCGACGCAGCCGCTCGACGAGCGCACCGCGGTCCTGGGCGGGAAGCGTCTGGTTGGTCAGGACATAGTAGGCCAGTGCCCCTAGGGCGAACACGTCGAGGCGAATACGGTCGGCGCCCGCGATCCACCTGCCCTCCGGGGCCGCGAACAACTCGTCCTCGTCGGCGAAGTTCCCGGGAAGGCCAGGCGTGACCTCCTCGCTGACAACGGAGGCTGACAGCTGCGTCGCGCTCATGGCGGGTACCGTTCCGGCCGCTTCCCAGTTGCTGACCACGACCGCCAGTCCGCCACCGCTGCGCTCACGCACGGCAACCGCAGACGGTGCCAGCCCTCGGTGTACGACACGGTGTCGGTGCGCGTAGTGCAGTGCCTCGGCGACCTGCCTGATGATGTCGAGCTGCTCGCGCAGCGGCAGTCCGTCTTCCTGCTCGGCGAACCACAGATCAAGCCGACGCAGCCGATGGTCATCGGTATAGACGAGGCCGGTGCCCAGTTCAGCCTTGACCAGGTCACGTGGAGTGAGGACACCGTCGTGCCGCAGCCGTGACAGCAGCCGGTACTCGTACTCAGCACGCCGTTCCACCTTCCGCTCGGCTGCCGACCCGCTGCCCGGTTCCGGGATGTAGAAGCGGATGCGGCACCGGTCGGTCGTCGTGACGCGATGGAATGCAGGCCAGTCCTGCCATCCGTCCCCGTCAGCGAGCGGCTCGTCGTCGATGACCCACGAACCGACTTCACGCTGGCGCCTGGGCACTAGACCGATCTGCTTCATCAGAGCGGCAAAGATCGCCGACTGCCTCGCGCTGATCGGCTCGTGCCGGGCTGGAGCCAACAGCAGCTCAGACAGCGGTTGCAGGCCGGATACGTGTTGCTGGCCTTCGAGTCCGTAGATGCCTCGGCGGGCGTACTCGGGCAGTTCGCACCGCAGGTTGGGGTGGTGCAGGAAAACGGCCTCCTGCACGAACGGGATGTAGTCGCGGAGATCGACGTTGTGCTCTCCCTTCGACCTCAGGTACTCCCGGAACCGCTCCTTGAGGAGGCTGGCGAGGTACTGGGCCTTGCGGTGAGCGAGCTTGAGTGGAGAGTCTTCGGCTGGATGGCCGTCACGCCGCCAGCGGTGGTCGTCGCCGCGCAGGCGTCCGGAGTAGTACTTCAGCTCGATCAAGTACAGCGTATCGCGGCCGAGGACCGCCAGGTCGACCTCATGCCAGCGGCCACGAACGTCACGGAACTCGAAGTTCGACCACGCACGGAACGGTTCGACATCCGGGAGGAGATCCCTGATCAGCCGCAACCCCTCGGCTTCGTGGGTGAACTGGGACGGGCTCACCTCTACCCAGCGGTCCGAGTCCACCTCGCCGTCCTTTCGATCTCATGGCCGATCCACTCTGCCATGACCACCAGCAGATCGCCCCATAGCCTCCCAGCCAAGAGGTACACATGCTTGGAAGCTCTGCGCAATCGCATTAGTCATGCTCTCACTCCTTCCTCGCCGCCCGACCGATGGATGGCGTGCCGCCGCAAACCTGAACAGCGGCGTCACCAGCAGCTCACGGGCGGATGCAAGCTTCGTGCAGATGACTGAACGAGCCGCGTCTCTGAACCCCTGCCCCGTGGCCATCGCGTCTGGTGACGGTGTGTGTACACGGGCGACAGTGTCCAATGTGGTGCTACTGTCGATGATCCAGCGTGTGTACTGGTCGCGGGGTTGCCCGCGCCCCCTGAGGTTCGTGATTGGCCATCACGCTGCGTGAAGGCCGGGTGCCTTCACTGCATTGGAGACACACAGCGAAACAGGGGGGAACATCTCATGGGGGGCCGATCTCGCATCGGACAACGACCCAGACAACCAGTGGGGCGGCGACGCGTCCCTTCTGGGTATTCCGTCGCCGCGTCCCGCACCCGACGACCTCGGGAGTGTGCCGGACATCGGTTCCGGCGACGCGGCATGGTGGTACGACCAACCACAGAAACGCGGACACCACCGCCGCTACACCGGGCACGTCGACCGCATCAGCGGCCCCGAGGGGGACCAGTTGCGCGAGGACCTCGCCGCCGTGATTCGGGACCTGCTCGACTGGGCGAAACAACAAACCGGGACATCCGACACGGATACCGGTGAGGGCGGTACAGCCGATGACACACCCGCGTGACCCGGCCGATCGGCCCCCGCTAACCTGGCCGGGTCAGCAAGTCGGCGGGGCGGTGCCGGAGTCGGGTCCATCGGGCTTGTCGGACTACGCGGTGTCGCCGCTGGGCATGCCGGCCGCGCTGTTGCGCGACGAGGTCCAGGTCCGGGTTGCCGTGCTGGCCCGCACCTCCACCGAGGACCAGCAAGACCCCCGGCAGTCGGTCATGCGGCAGATGAGCACCTGCCGAAGCGCGTTACCCGAGTCCTGGGTGATCGTCGCGGTCTTCTACGACGTCGAGTCCGGCCGGATGGAACTGGACCAGCGCGGCCAGGGCACCAGGTATGAGCGGTTCGGCATTCCGATCGCCCGCGACGGCGGCATCGCCGACCTGCTCGCGGAAGCGCAGCATCCGGGGCGGCGGTTCGATGTGGTGCTCTGCGAATCGATCCCGCGGGTGGCCCGGCGGGCCTTCGAAGGGCTCTCGGTGGAGCGGGCGGAGGTGCCGTTGTTCGCCGCGAACGAGCCGATCACGCTGTCCGGGTCGCGGGCGCAGCGGGTGTTGCAGCGGCGGATCAACCAGTCCGTCGCGGAGTACGAGGTGCTCAACACTCTGGAACAGTCCTGGGGCGGGCTGTGCACCCATGTGCGGGAGGGTGGGAACATCGGCAAACCGCCGTACGGGTACAAGGCCAAGGCCTTTCGGCATCCCGACCCGGCGAAGGCCGCGAAGGGGGCAGACCAAGACCCGGCTGGAGCCGGACGGGGGTGCGCGCGGAGACGGTCAGGCAGATCGCGCTGTGGCGCTACCACGACGGGCTCGGCTGTGACACCATCGCTGACCGCCTCAACCAGGATCTCGTGAAGTACCCGCCGCCGGAGCCGCCAGGGAAACAGCGGGCGCGGGGCGCGTGGGGCAAGTCCAGCGTGTATGAGATCCTGCGGAATCCGAAGTACACCGGGTATCAGGTGTTCAACCGGCGCGCTTCCCGCTCCCGCCACGGGAAGGTCAACGACCCGGTGAAATGGGTGTGGTCACCGCAACCGGTGCATGAGCCGTTGATTCCGAAGTGGATGTACGACGAACTCAACGCCCGCCGACAGGCCAACCGTGGCTCCCGGGACGGCAATGATCCCAACACCCACCCGGAGACGCGGCGGACGTATGTGTTGCGGGGGCTGGTGTTTCACGGGTGTGGGCGGCGGATGTTCGGCAGCCACCGCCACCACTCCGCCTACTACAGCTGTCAGCCGCGCGCCAACAACCGTGGACGGCTGGACAAGTACGCCGGGCACGAGAAGGCCGCCTACATCCGCGAAGACCTGATCCTGCAAGCGGTCTCAGCCTTCTACGCCGACCGCGTCTTCGCCCCCGACCGTCGAGATCTTCTGGCCGCCGATCTCGCCACCGTCGAGGACCACGAGACGAGACGGCGAGACGCCGACCGAGACCGGCTGCAGCGTACTCTCGCCGATCTCGCCCGCAGGCAGAACAACCTCATGCGCCAGGCCCAGGACTGCGAGCCGGACGACCCGTTCGGCCAACAGTTGCGGCAGACTTACAACGACCTCGACGCTGAACGCCGCGCGACTCTCGCCGCGCTGGCAGACTTGGACGCCGCCGAGACCGACGTGCCCGTCCGGCCCACCGGGCAGGACGCCGGGCTGCTGGACGCCCTGCCCTACCTCATCGACAACCTCACCGAGGCACCCGAACAGTTACTCCGGGGCCTGTTGGACACCACCCACCTCGCTGTCCGCCTGCACGCCGACGGTAACGACGTCACCCTCACCATCCGGCTTCCCGCCGACGACCTGCCCCTCATCGCCCCCAACGGTGGGATAACGGCCTGATCACGACTGGTCGGGACGGTGTCCAAAATCGACCGAAAAATCGGCTTTCAGTAGTGCAAGGCTTTTCCCTGGCACAATGGAAGGGATGGTCGATCATGGTCAGCGTTCGCCGAGGATCGACAGCGTGTAGTGGCGTCACCCACAGGGACACACTTTGGTCACGGTTCGGTAACCGCCCGGGATTTTGGGGTCGAAATCCGGAGTTAAGGGGTGCCGGGATCTCCTGGCTCCTCCGGGTGGAAGGCGGTGGTGATCATGACGGGTGGTGCTGACCGCGCTGGTGGTCGTGACGTAGTAGCTGCGGATGGACCGGCGTTTGGCAGCGCGTCTGGCTCGGCGCAGCCCCGGCGTTCTGAATCCGCCAGCCCACACGCCGACGACGCTATCGCTGAAACTGCTGGTCAACGGTGGTATCGGCGGGAGCGGGCGGAAGGCCGACTGAGGAGTAATCCTCACCAATCCACACATCATCGGGGGCGCGCGGGGCGCGGCGGCCGGCGGGTCGGGGAGCCGAACTCGTCGCTGTGGTTCCGACTGGTCGGCCGGGACCGGCGACTGCTGGCGCTGCTGGCCGAGCACAAGGTGCTGACCACCAACCAGATCGCCGCGATCGAGTTCACCTCGGTGCGGCGCGCGCAGGACCGGCTGCGGCAGTTGCGCGAGCTGGGTGTGGTGTTTGCCTTCCGCGAGTCTTATCTGCGCGGCGGGACGAGCCAGACCCGCTACGCGCTGGGCTACCTCGGCGCCCGGCTGATCGCCGCGCAGCGCGCGGAGAAACCGTCCGCGCCCAAGGCGTACACCGAGCGCCTGGAACGACTCGGGCTGTGGCCCAAGCTGGATCACCAGCTCGGCGTCAATGACTTCTTCTGCGCGCTGGCCACGCACCGCAACCCGGCCCGGCTGCGGGAGATGGGCCGCGAGGGTGAGGTGAGCGGGCTGACGCAGTGGTGGCCGGAGAAGCGGTGCACGGAGTTCTTCGTGAAGTACCAGGGCGGCGGGCCTGATATCCGGTTGCGTCCGGATGGCTATGGCTGCTGGGAGGAACACGGCCACGCGGTGCGGTTCTTCCTCGAACACGACACCGGCACCGAATCCCTCACGAAGGTCACGAACAAGATCGACGACTACACGGCCTTCCCAACCGACGCCTTCGGTGTCCTGCTGTTCTCGGTGCACTCCACAAGGCGGGAGATCGCCCTGCGGGCGGCGCTGCGCCGCGACCTGGGCGGCTATGACCCCGGCTTGGTGATCGCGACAGCGGCCCGCGACCACAGCCATGCCAACGGCCCGGCCGGGCCGATCTGGGGCGTGTGGACGCCCCACAGCGGTGACACTGTGCCTCGCCGGTACCGATTGGCCGAACTGCCGGTGCGTGGTCCTTCTGTCGAACACCGCGCCACCAACACCATCCAGCCGTTCAGCGAGGCGGCGTTCGACCCGAACGACCGGGAGATACTGCGCCGCATCGACACACCGCCCGAGCCCGCGGACTCGGCAGGCTGCCCGGACGACGATCACGACCTCGACGAGGTGACGCTCTACGACGACACCGACGCCGATGACGACGCGTACTGCGCGCCGGTAGCTCCCGCGTGGCCGAACACCCAGCAGCCTCGGCGCTGGGCCGCCTGAATCCCTCTATGTGCACCGGCTTCCGCACGCTCCCAGGTACCGGAGGGGATGAACGACGATGACGTGATCCGCCACACGACACCGACGACGGCCCGCCAGGATCGCTCGCCTCGGCCCGCCGTCATTACACAGCGAGGAAATCTGGACCCGCGTGCGCGTCGAACTGTCCACCGTGGTCTCGCTTGCGACGAGACCGCGCCGGGACGCCAACCCGAGACTCCGAGACACCAGCGAGACCACCGAGACACGGAGTCTCGCCCCTGTCTCGCCCCTGTCTCGCCGGTCTCGGCGGCAGTCTCGCCCGGTGTCTCGGGTGGACAGTGATGAGGGTTCAGTCAACCGGTGATCGCTGGCCCCGGCGGTGCTACGGCAGTCGGGGAGTCGAAGCGGCACGGGTTGCGCAGCGTTGACGCCGCCCAGCCTGGAATCGCGCGTGACGGCGCGGCCAAGCGCCCTGATCACGGACCCTCCATGCCGGAGGTGTCAAGGGGATGCTGGTGACCACGGGCTGGCGGGTCTGGCTGATCGACGGTTGCCCTGTGACCGCGACGGCACCCGCGACCTCCCGCCGATGAGCGGGCTCGCGGGTAGGCGGAGGTACCCCATGCACGCCCACAACAACACCCCGGACAACCCAGGCGATGATGACCGGGACGCGGTAGTGGTTCCACTGACGCGAAAACCCTTTGACGGAACAGAGAATCGGCCGGAAACCGGCTCTGGTCAGCCGGTCTGGTGGTATGATCAGAAGCGGAAACGCGGCAGTGACCGCACGTATTCCGGTCAGGTCAACCACATTCACGGCGTCGGAGCCGAACGGTTGCGCGGTGAACTCGCCGACGTGATCCGCGATCTTCTGGACTGGGCTGCTGCTCAACAACAAACCGATGCTGATCAATCCATTGAGGATGGTGAAGCCGCATGACACCTGACCGCGCACCCGATGAGGTGACGGTCAACCCGCCCGCGCCCGCGTTGACCCGGCGGGCCGCGTCGCTGTCGGCGACCGTGCCCGTGTCAGGGCCGTCCGGCCTGTCGGACTATGCCGTCTCGCCGTTGGGAATGTCAGTGGCGTTGCTGCGGGACGAAGTCCGGGTGGCGTTCCTTGGCCGTACGTCCACGGAGGACCAGCAGGACCCACGGCAATCCCTGTTGCGGCAGTTGGGAAACTCCAAGACCGCGATTCCCGAGTCGTGGGTGATCGTGGTCCACTTCTACGACGTCGAATCCGGGCGGATGGAACTGGAGGCACGCGGCCACGGGGACAACTACGAGCGGTTCGACATCCCGATCGCCCGCGACGGCGGAATCGCCGACTTGCTCGACGAAGCCCGGCATCCCGGCCGCCGATTCGACGTGGTGATCTGCGAATCCGTCTCCCGCGTCAGCCGCCGCACCTTCGAAGGCCTGTCGATTGAGCGCGAGCTGGAGCGCGCCGAGGTGCCGCTGTTCGCCGCCAACGAACCCATCACCCTGACCGGAAGCCGGGCACAGCGGATCTTGCAACGGCGGATCAACCAGTCGGTCGCCGAGTACGAAGTCCTCAACACCCTCGAACAGTCCTGGGGCGGCCTGTGCACCCATGTGCGGGAAGGCTGGAACATCGGCAAACCGCCCTACGGCTACAAGGCCAAGACCTTCCGGCACCCCAACCCGACCAAAGCCGCCAAAGGGCAGACCAAGACCCGGCTGGAGCCGGACGGCGTGCGCGGCGAGACCGTCACCCAGATCGCGCTGTGGCGTTACCACGAAGGGCTCGGCTACGACACCATCGCCGAGCGACTCAACGCCGACCCGGTCAAGTACCCGCCCCCAGTGCCGCCCGGCAAGAAACGAGCGCGCGGCGCGTGGGGCAAGACCAGCGTGTACGAGGTGCTGAAGAACCCGAAGTACACCGGCTATCAGGTGTTCAACCGCCGCGCCACCCGCTCCCGGCACGGCAAGGTCAACGACCCGGTGAAGTGGGTGTGGTCCACCGAACCCGCGCACGAGCCACTGATTCCCAAGTGGATGTATGACGAGATGTCCGCCCGCCGCCAAGCCAAACGCGGCTCCCGGGACGGCAACAACAAGAACGCTCACCCCGAGACGCGGCGGACGTATGTGTTGCGGGGGACGGTGTTCTGCGGATGTGGTCGGCGGATGTTCGGCAACCACCGGCACAACCGCGCCTACTACATGTGCTGGCCCCGCAACAACAACCGCGGACGGCCCGACAAATACGTCGGCCACCCCAAAGCCGTCTACATCCGAGAAGACGCCCTGCTGGACGCGGTGTCCCGGTTCTTCGCCGACCGAGTGTTCGGCCCTCACCGCCGCGAGATCCTCGCGGCCGACCTCGCCGGGCTCGACGACCGGGCTGCCCGCGAACGCCAGGCGGAGCGGGAACGGCTGCAACGAGTGATTGCCGACGTGGCGCGGCGCCAGAACTCGATCGTGCGCCAGGCCCAGGAGGGCGACCCCAACGACCCGTTCACCAAGGCCCTACGCGGCACCTACAACGACCTGGACGCCGAGAAGACCGCCGCGCTCGTGGCCATTGCCCAGCTCGACGCCGCCGACGAGGCCGAGCCAGGCCGCCCGAACGCTGCGGACATGGAGCTGCTGGATGCGCTGCCCTACATGGCGCTCAATCTCGCTGAGGCGCCCGAGCTGCTGCTCCGGAAGCTGTTCGAGATCACCCAACTCGCCGTCCACCTGCACGACGACAGAGACCACGTCACCATCACCATTAAGCTGCCCGCAGACCAACTACCCCAGATCGCCCACGCGGCGGAGAGGATCACCGAAACCATGATAACTACACAAGAAACGCCTGCTCAGGCAGCAGGTGCTTGTGTAGATGCTGTACGTGCCCCCGGTGCGACTCGAACGCACACTGGACGGATTTTGAGTCCGCTGCCTCTGCCGATTGGGCTACGGGGGCTGACAGGGGAGAACTTTACGCGATCAGCTTCGGTGGGGTTGGGGGTGGGTGTGTGTCGGATAACTCTCCTGGTTACGGCGCCGTCGGCCGCACCCCGGTACGCTGCTGTTTCGGCTTTCGTACCCCTACAGCGACAGGAGGACCCCGGTGACCGAAGTGGCTACCGAGGCCCGTGTGCAGCGACGCGTGCTCGTCGCTGAGGATGAGGCGCTCATCCGGCTTGATCTCGTCGAGATGCTGAACGAAGAGGGCTACGAGGTCGCGGGCCAGGCCGCGGACGGCGAAGAGGCTGTGCGGATGGCTACCGAGCTCAAGCCTGACCTTGTCATCCTCGACGTCAAGATGCCCAAGATGGACGGCATCGAGGCAGCCTCGAGCATCGTTGGCGACCGCGTTGCCCCCGTTGTCATCCTCACCGCTTTCTCCCAGCGGGAGCTCATCGAACGGGCGCGGGACGCTGGCGCTATGGCTTACCTTGTCAAGCCGTTCGCCAAGCATGATCTTGTTCCGGCTATCGAGCTGGCCGTGAGCCGGTTCTCTGAGATGCAGGCTCTCGAGAATGAGGTCGCCGGACTCACCGACCGACTCGAGACCCGCAAGGTTGTCGAGCGGGCCAAGGGGCTTCTGATGAGCAAGCAGAGCCTGACTGAGCCTGAGGCGTTCCGGTGGATCCAGCGGACCGCCATGGACCGGCGCACCACTATGAAGGCTGTTGCCGAGGCGGTTGTGGAAAACCTCAGTTGAGTAGCTGCACGTCGAAGCGGGCCGAGTAAGGCTGCCTTGTCTGATCTGCCGGGTGCACTCTGACCTCAAGGGTCTGGTCACCCGGCAATTCTTCCGTCGAGCGCACCGTCAGGTGATAGGTTCCGCCGGTCGCTGCTCCTTGAATATCCGTCGGGACCGCTGCTATTCGCCTCTCATTCAGGTAGACCTCGAATCCTCGCATCGGCATCACGTCGTCCGCTTCTCGCTGCGCCAGTTTTGGATCCAGGGTGATTTCCAACTGGAATGGCTTATTCGCCGACGCCGTTTTTCCGAGATCGATTCCGTTCGCGTCCCGTAGCCTTACGGTTACTGTCGGCAGCGCCGCGAACCGGGGCGTCAGCCGGGCGTCGGGCACCCTCCGTTCCGGCGTCGTCCCCGATATCTCCAAATAGGACTCGAGCACCGCTCCTGTCCCTTGGCCTCTGATCACCAAGGGGCTCAACGAAGGCGCTTCACCACCGAACAACTCCGGCGGCAGCGTCGCTTCCAGTGTCACGTCCGAGCCTGGATTCGTTGGTGATCCTGGTGTCGCTGGATGCATTGGCACGGTTCGATCACCGATCTGCAACGACATCCCGTTCGGGTCCGCGCCCGCTCCCAGCGTCACGGTTGTCCGCAGTCGCGCGCTTGTCGCACCGATCAACGGTTGGCGGCTGACGCCCAGACCGGGGGCGTTCTCCTGCGGCCGCAGGACTCGCTGTGTCCCCAGCACAGCACCGAATTCCACCACTTTCTCCTGCGTCGGCACGACCGATGACATCCCCACCGCGTCCAGGTGCAGGCGGGTGCGGCGACCCGGTGGTCCGATCATCCCCACAAGCATCGTCGAGGTCGTCCACTTCGGTACGACCTCGCTCATCGTCACCAGCGAATCGTCTTGGAACACCTGGATTCCCGCCGGTGAGAACACCACGTCGAACTTGTGCAGCACACCGCTTCCACGCTTGGCCGGCTGCACCGTGGCCGGTTCGAACGTGCCGCTGGCGTTGTCCGGTCCGCTGATGACGCGGACGCCACTGTCTGAAATGGATACTCGGATCGCGCCGGGCGGCAGCGGCGGCGAGGGGGTGTTCCTGGCGCCAACCCTGTCTGGATTGCCTGGTACGAAGTCGAAATTCAGGCCTCCGTACGGCCCGGCCGCGTCCGTCACCACCGTTGCCCTGCCCGCACCCCGTACCAACTGGAACGCGGAGCGCGACCGCAGTACGACATCGTCGGCGCCGCACCCCAGTTGCACGATCAACTGGCTTTCTTTGGCGCCTTTTCGCTCCCCATGTCGATACAGCCTTTGTATCCAGACACATGCCATTGCGAACCCTGGACTTCCGTGTGCACGGTGTCGGTGGTGTCGAACTCGTCAACGTAATCAAGGGCGAATCTTGCTTCCCTGGAAGGCATTCCAGTCACCCGGGCGGGCTCCGATCGCCTGCCGAACGGATCGACTGACCGCACTTCGATGTCGTGGTTTCGCATGGACAGCCCGTCCAGTTGGACAGTGGGCTCACTGACCACACGAACTTGGTCGCCCCACCGAACTTCGTAGCCCGTGACGCCGTCAATCGGCTGTCCGCCAGGCAACCCGTCGGCCCACGCGAGTCGCAGCCGGTTCGGCCCTGGCGACAATCGGACTGGTCCAGGCGGCGGTACGGACTGCGCCGGGCGCGGTGGATCTACTGCGTCGACAGTAAAACTGGGAAACCTGTCCGGCTGCGGGTCGTCGGTATCGTTGCGTAACAGGATGATTGCGCCGAGGACAAGACACATACCTAGGACCCCTGCGCTAATGCGGGCGCGTCGAGTCACCTCGGGCAGTCTATGCTAAGCCAACGCCAGCGGTTAGCAGGAACGGCGGAAGTGTCCGCTCAACGTACGCCAACGTTGCGTTCTGGTTACGCTCTCGCAGGGATTGCTGACTGTCGGCTGGTCCATCGCCTAAGTTCCGCCCAGCGCTCCTCGCAGGCGGGGGCGAAATGCGGGTTGCGGATATTACGTAACCCGGCACCGAGGAGGATTGTCTCGTGCGTAAGAAGGTAGCTACAGCTGCTGTACTCGCGGCTGGCGCACTGTTGATTGCGTCGTGCAGCACTAATAAAACGGAAACCCCGGGTGGTAATGCTGCCGGTGGAAATCAGTGCGACACCAGCAAAGGTACTCTGACCATCGGTGTTGTCGTTCCGCTCAGTGGCGAATTGACTGCGCTGGGTGTCGGTATCCGAAACTCCGCGGATCTTGCCGTTAACCAGGCTAACGAAAAGTGCACCGTCAAGGGCTACAAGCTGGTCCTCGACCCGCAGGACGACGAGAAGAACCCGGCAAAGGGCGCGCAGGCCGCGACCAAGCTGTCCTCGGAGCCGAGCGTGGTCGGCGTGATCGGCACCCTGAACTCCTCAGTCGCCCAGACTGTCCAGCCGATCCTCGCCAACAAGAAGATCGCCATGATGTCCCCGGCGAACACCAACCCGTCGCTGACCCGCGGTGAGAACTACAAGACCGCGCCGTCGCGCCAGTTCCAGAACTACTTCCGCGTCTGCACCACCGACGACGCGCAGGGCCCGTTCGCGGCCAACTACCTCGTCAGCAAGGCAGGCAAGAAGAAGATCGCCGTCGTCGCCGACGGTAAGACCTACGGCGAGGGCCTCGCCAACGAGTTCACCGAGAAGGCCAAGGCGCTCGGTGCCGAGATCGTCACCCGCGAGAAGGTCCAGGAGAAGGACACCGACTTCTCCGGCGTGATCGCCAAGATCAAGCCGTTCGCTCCCGACGCTGTCTACTACGGCGGCGAGTACGGCGCCGCTGGTCCGTTCTCCAAGCAGCTCAAGGAAGCCGGTCTGCGGATTCCGCTGATGGGCGGCGACGGCATCGTCGACGACACCTACGGCAAGCTGGCCGGTGCCGCAGCCGAGGGCGACCTGGCCACCTCCGTCGGTGCCCCGGCTGACAAGCTGGCCGAGGCCAAGGCCTTCATCGACGCCTACAACGCCAAGTACCCTAAGGACCAGGGCTACAGCGCATATGGTGCGATGTCCTTCGACGCGACCAACGCCCTGATCGATGGTCTTGCCCGCACGGTCGCCGCTGGTGACTGGAGCGAGTCGCAGCGTGAAGCACTGCTCAAGAACATCGGCAGCACGAAGATCAAGGGTGCCAACGGCGACATCGCGTTCGACCAGTACGGTGACAGCACCAACAAGCTGCTGACCGTTTACCAGATCAGTGGCGGCAAGTTCCAGCCAGTGGAGACCGGAACGCTCACCAACTGAGCTGACAATCGCATAGCGGACTAGCAAGCTCCGCCCGATCGGCGGGGTGGTCTGGCGGGGGTAGGTCAAGAAAAGACCTGCCCCCGCCTTGTTGGAGGTAGATTGTGTCAACGCTGCTACAGCAGCTGGTCTACGGTGTGATCCTTGGTGGGACCGTCGGTCTGATCGCACTCGGGTACACCATGGTGTACGGCATCGTGCAGTTGATCAACTTCGCCCACGGCGAGATCTTCATGGTCGGGGCCTTCGGCGCGCTCGCGACGTTCACCTGGGCCATACCGGAGGGCGTCAAGGGCACGTGGTACATCACGCTGCCACTGATGGTGATCGCTGGTGCGGTCGTCTCCATGGTGCTCGCCCTGATCATCGAGCGGTTGGCGTACAAACCGCTGCGAAACGCCCCGAGGCTCGCACCCCTGATCACCGCACTCGGTGTGTCGGTCGCCCTGAAAGAGGCCGTCCGGATCTTCTACCCGGGTGCCACGGCGCCGTTGCCCTTCCCGAGGGTGTTCCTCGAGGGAAGCGTCGACATCGGCACGCTGGTGATCCCGAAGACCGGGATTCTGCTCGTCGTGGTGACGATCGTGCTCACCGCGCTGCTGCAGATGTACATCAACAAGTCGCGCATGGGCCGGGCCATGCGAGCGACCGCGCAGGACCCGGACATCGCCCGGTTGATGGGTATCAACCCAGACCGCACGATTGTCCTCACGTTCGGAATCGGTGCCGTGCTCGCCGGTGTCGCAGGCGTGCTCTACGGCGTGCACTTCACCAACATCAGCATCGACATCGGTTTCCAGAACGGCATCTTCGCGTTCACCGCCGCCGTGCTCGGCGGTATCGGCAGTATCCGTGGCGCGGTCATCGGCGGGTTCATCATCGGTCTTGTCAAGACCATTGCCGGCCAGTACCTGCCAGGTGGCACGCAATATGACTACGTCTGGATCTTCGTTGTGCTGATCGCAGTGCTGGTCTTCCGGCCGCAGGGCCTGTTCGGTGAGACCGAAAGGGTACGCGCATGAGCGAGACGAAAGCCCTCTTCAGCCCGTCGGTCGCCCGTGTGGTCGGCATCGTCGGCGCGGTACTCGCGATCGTCGGCGCGCTGCTTCCCTGGTCCACGTTCGTGCTCAACAAGGGCGCGTGGCCGGACAAGGCGACACTGCAGTTCTTCGACGCTCCCTTCGAGGTCACCGGCTTCCGGTGGGAGCTGCTGCTCGTCGGCATCGTGGCGGTGCTGTGCGCGGTCATCAAGGTGCCAGGACAGCTTCGTGTCCTTCGTGGACTCGGCATCGGCATCTTCGTCATCGGCCTTGTGCACTTCGCTTTCATCTCAAGCGAAGGCGGCGGCCTCGGTGCTGTCACGGCCGCGGACGGCAGTACGGCCTTCGGTAGCGTCGCCACGATCATCGCCGGTGTCCTGCTGGCGCTCAGCACGAGCGGCCAGCAGCTCGGCGAAGTCCCGAGCTGGAACACCAAGCTGCCGCTGCCGGTGGCCTACCTCGGTCTGCTGGTCTCGTTCGGCGTGCTGCTCTACCTCGTGTCGCTCACGCTGACCGCCGGTGGCCAGGGCGGTGCGGCCAACCCGTACTCGGGCCCGATCTTCCTGTCGTTCCTCGGCTTCGGTGGCGCGTTGATCGCCGCCGCGTCGGGTCTCGGCATCCTGAAGTGGATCTCCAAGCTGTCCGAGCAGCACCGCGCGTTCAGCATCGTCGTGCTGCTGCTGTGCGCGTTCCTGTTGCCGTTCACCGACGCCGGTACCGAGTACTGGATGACGGTCGCGGCCAACATCGGTGTGTACGCGGCGACCGCGATCGGCCTGAACATCGTGGTCGGCCTCGCGGGTCTGCTCGACCTCGGATACGTCGCCTTCCTCGGCATCGGCGCGTTCGTCGCGGCGAACCTGTCCGGTGCCGCCGCGTCGGCACTTGGCGTGCACCTGCCGTTCTACCTCGTGGTGATCATCTCCGCGGCGATCGCGGGTATCTTCGGCGCCATCGTCGGTTCGCCGACGCTGCGGGTGCGTGGTGACTACCTGGCGATCGTGACGCTGGCGTTCGGTGAGATCTTCCAGATCGCCGCGCGCAACAACATCGGCGGGCTGACCGGCGGATCGAACGCGATCCCGAACATCCCGCCGCTGCAGTGGTTCGACGGGACCGCGTACAACGAGTCGATCGTCCTGTTCGGCGTTCAGCTGCCGTCCGGCGTGCTGTACTACTTCCTGATCATCCTGCTGATCGCGGCGGTCATGACCGTGTTTGCGAACCTGAAGAACAGCCGGATGGGCCGGGCGTGGATCGCCATCAGGGAGGACGAAGACGCGGCCCGCGCGATGGGCATCAAGACCGGCAAGGCCAAGATCCTCGCGTTCCTCTGCGGCGCGGTGCTCGCCGGTATCGCCGGTGCGGTGTTCGCGCACAAGACCAGCACGGTCGGCTACGAGAGCTTCCTGTTCATGGAGTCGGTGACGCTGCTCGCGGCGGTCATCCTCGGTGGCATGGGCTCCATCCCAGGCGCCGTGCTCGGTGCGTCGTTGCTGTTCGTGCTGCCTGAGAAGCTGCGGGCGTTCTCCGAATACCGCCTGCTGCTGTTCGGTCTCGCGCTGATCCTGATCATGCGGTTCCGGCCGCAGGGCCTCATTCCAGACCGGCACCGCCGAGCGGAGCTGGCCGGTGAGGACGCCGAAGGCCATGCCATCGACGAGGCAGGACCGCCGGGAGAAGAACCGGAACAGCCTAGGCCGCAGGAGGTACCGGCGCGATGACTGCTCCCATTCTCAGGGCAGAGGGCGTCACGATGATCTTCGGCGGTCTGACCGCGCTGTCGGACGTCTCGCTGACGCTTGACCGTGGCCAGATCGTCGGCCTGATCGGGCCGAACGGCGCGGGCAAGACCACGTTCTTCAACTGCCTAACCGGCCTGTACACCCCGTCAAAGGGCCAGGTGCTGCTGGACGGCAAGCAGTTGCCGAGCGACCCGGCCGCGGTGACCATCTCGGGTATCGCCAGGACGTTCCAGAACATCCGGCTGTTCCCGAACATGACCGCGATCGAGAACGTCATGGTCGGACGGCACGCCCGGATGAAGCAGGGCCCGATCGCCACGATCTTCCGTGGCCCGAGGTTCCGCAAGGGCGAGGCCGATGCCCGCAAGCGGGCACAGGAGTTGCTGGACTTCGCTGGGATCGGGCGCACGGGCGACGAGCTCGCCCGTAACCTGCCCTACGGTGACCAGCGGCGGCTGGAGATCGCCCGCGCGCTGGCGACCGACCCGCAGGTGCTGTTGCTCGACGAGCCGACGGCAGGCATGAACCCGCAGGAGACCGAGGCGACAAGGCAGCTGATCTTCAAGATCCGCGACCTCGGCATCTCGGTCGTGGTGATCGAGCACGACACGAAGTTCATCTTTGGTCTCTGCGACCACGTGTCCGTGCTGGTGCAGGGCAAGCTGCTGGTCGAAGGGCGGCCCGAGGTCGTGCGGGCCGACCCGCACGTGATCGAGGCCTACCTCGGCAAGCCGCCGGAGGAAGTGCAGGCCGAAGTGCAGCACGCGGCCGAGCTGGTCGGCGAGCACGACAAGGGAGTGAACCAGTGAGCCCGTTGCTGGAGGTTCGCAACCTCAGCGTCGCCTACGGTGCCATCGAAGCCGTCCGTGACGTGTCGTTCTTCGTGGAGGAAGGCCAGATCGTCAGCCTCATCGGGGCGAACGGCGCTGGCAAGACCACCACGCTGCGGACCATTTCCGGTCTGCTGCGCCCGACTCGCGGCGACATCCTGTTCAACGGCGAGCCGATCCACCGCAAGGCGGCGCACGAGATCCTGGCCAGCGGGATCGCGCACTGCCCGGAGGGCCGCAGGCTGTTCGGCCGGATGACAGTCGAGGAGAACCTGCAGCTCGGCGCGTACGTGCGGGACGACGAGGCCGGGATCCAAGCGGACATGCAGCGCGTGTACGAGCTGTTCCCGGTGCTCGGCGAGCGGCGGCACAACAAGGCAGGCCTGTTCTCCGGTGGTGAGCAGCAGATGCTGGCGATCGGCCGGGCGATGATGTCCAAGCCGAAGCTGCTGATGCTCGACGAGCCGTCGATGGGCCTTTCGCCGATCATGACCCAGCGGATCTTCGACACCATCAAGGAACTGCAGGCTGGCGGCACGACCATTCTGCTGGTCGAGCAGAACGCGCTGGCGGCATTGGCGTTGTCGGACCGCGGTTACGTGATCGACCTTGGTTCAACCACCCTTGAGGGACCCGGTATCGACCTGCTGGCCGACCAGCGGGTGCGGGCCGCCTACCTCGGCGAGGGATAGCCGATCACAACCGGCGGTTGTGTCCGATCACAACCGCCGGTTGTGCTCACGGCCGTTATGGCTGTTGGACGTACCCCTGACCAGGCTGTTTGCTATAGGCATCAGCCAATCAGGAGGTCGAAGTGAGTGTTGTCGGTTTCGCGGCGGGTGTTCCATTTGTTGCTCTTGAGCCAGCAGGCGTCGATGGACCCGCACCGCTCGTGGTGACGTGGCACTTGATGGACGAACCGCGCACCGATGTGGCGATGGCCGAAGCGGTGCCGATGAACGAGTTGCCCGCGTGGCGCGTCTACTTCGGACTTCCGATGTCCGGCAGGCGGGCTTTGTCTGGTGGCGACGAGGAATTCTACGCGCTGTCGGCGCAGGACGTTGTGCTCAACGTGTTCGGTCCGGTGACCAAGCAAGCCGCTGACGAATTCCCTGCCGCCGTGGCTGAACTGCGTAAGCAACTGTCCATTTCGGATGGACCGGTGTATGTTGCCGGCGGTTCGGCTGGATCGATGGTTGCGTACGAAGTCATTGCCAGGGGCGAGATTCCGATCGCTGCGGGTGCTGTGGTGAGCCCGGTTACCCAACTGTCGCCGGTGATCGCGGCCAACGAACGGCACATGGGGATCACGTACAACTGGTCGGCGGAGTCGCGTCAGGTCGCCCAGTACTACGACTACGTGCAGCGTGCGAACGAGATCGACGTGCCGTTGCTGATTGTGGTCGGTTCGGACGATGACATCGCGGTTCGTGAACCGGCTGCGTTGGGGCACAAGGAAATTCCGGGCTCGGAGCTCGTCACGATCTCGGGCATGCGGCACGAGGTGATCGGTGCGGACGCCAAGCGCGTGGACGCCGAGTTCACGCGCTGGTTCCAGTCGTACATCCAAGGTTGATCGCGGGTCACAACTCCTGGGGGACGTGCCCGCGGTGACCTACTCCCTAGTTTGACAGCATGACTGGGAGAAAGTTCGCCGCAGTGGTCGGCGCAATGGTTGTGGCACTGGGGATTGGCACTTCGGCCAATGCTTCCGGGGATGACTTCGCTCGTATTCTCAAGCAGCAGTACGACGCTTGGTACGAGCAGGACGGGGCCAAGTTCGCGGCCACCTTCCACGAGGACGCGGACATGGTCACGTTCAACGGCGAGCACCTTTCGACCAGGAAAGGGATTGCCGAAGGGATGCAGTACTTCTTCGACAACCACATCCCGAAATCGCGGTTGAAGGTACTCGACTCGCATGTCAGGTACGTGCGCAGGGACTTGGCCGTCATCGTGCGTACCACCTGCATTGTCGAGACGGTGGAATGTCGCGAGGGATCGTTGTCCCGCAACACGAACGTTCTGTCCAAACGGGACGGGAAGTGGTTGCAGGAGTCGTTCCAGAACACCAGGGTCGAGCCGCTCGCGCCTGGTGTCGTGCCGGTTTCGGAGCCCAAGGGCTACCCGGGCTCAATTGAACAGATCCGGCAGCGTCAGGAAGATTCGTGGTACGAGGAGGATGGTGCGAAGTTCGCGTCAACTTTCAGCAAGGACGCCGACGTTGTGACGTTCAACGCCGATCACCTGCGGACCCGCAAGGGGATTGCCGAGCGGATGCAGTTCTACTTCGACAATTACATCAACAAGACGCGATTGAAGACCCTTGGCGAGCGGATTCGGTTCGTCGGCCGTGACTTGGTTTTTGTGGTCCGAACCGGATGTCAGCTGGTTCCACCGGACACAGAATGCCGCCCGGATTCCGTGTCGCGCAACATCAACGTCCTGGTCAAACGGGATGGCAAGTGGACGCAGGAGTCCTTCCAGAACACGCGCTATGTCCCGATCCAGGAGGTTTCCGGGTCGTAGTCGCACCAGCCCTCCGCGCGGCTTGTCCTGCCTGCCAAGGCAAGCAGCTCGCGGAGGGCTGGCCCCTTGTTTTGCCTGTGCCACACGATCGACCACGGGAACAACGGCAAAGGCTTGAACGGCAGGACAATCAGGTTCAGGTCACGCGGAAGTTCCATGTCCGCGCCGACCAACGTGACCCGGGGTTTGCCGTAGCGGGCCTGTTCCAACGTGTGCCGCAGGTCGTAGCTGTTTCCGCTGTCGTCGATCTTCAGCCCGAGATCCTTGCCCAGCTGGTGGATGAAATAGCCCCACTCCGCTGGACCTTTCCGGGAGGGCAGCCACAGACCTTCTTGCGCGAGGTCCTCGATCCGGATCGCGTCTTGACTCGCGAGCGGGTGCTCGGGCGGGAGCAACGCGAGGATCGGTTCCAGCCGGACCAGGCGATGATCGAGTTCTTCCGGCAGCGGCCTGTGCACGAAGCCGAACGCCACGTCGAGCTCGCCGTTTCGTAGCGGCTCGATGGAGTTGTCGATGCCTTGCCGTGCGCTGCGTTCGACCAGCAGGCCTGGATCCTGCTCAGCGAGTTTGCGCAGGATGAACGCGGGCGCGAGCCGGAAGTCGATCAGATCGAGCTTCAGCGGCTGCTCTTGGAAAACAGCCACGGCCGCGTCGGCGACCCTGATCAGTTCACGCGCGTGCGGCAGGAACTTCTGGCCGTCTTCAGTCAGTTCGACCGCGCGGTTGGTGCGCGAGAACAATTGCGTGTTCAGCGATTCCTCAAGCCGCTTGATCCGCTTGGACAACGCCTGCTGGGTCAGGAACAACGCGTCGGCCGCCCGGCTGAAATGCTGCTGGTCAGCCGTGACGACGAATGCCCTGACCTGGGCGAGGTCGAGATCCAACTCAGGAGCCGGGGACGTTCTGCAACACCATGCAAGTAAGCCTGGCCGTGCAGGTGCGGCGGTCAGATTCGTCGGTGATCACGATCTCGACCGTGACCGTGCTGCGGCCCACGTGCAGCGGCGTTGCCACGGCCGTGACCAGTCCTTCACGCACGCCGCGGTGGTGCGTGCACGAGAGCTCCAAACCGACCGTCGGCTTGCCATCTGATTTCAACGCCGCGCAGACCGAACCGACGGCCTCCGCCAGCACCGCGTTGGCTCCGCCGTGCAGCAGTCCGTACGGCTGACGGTTGCCCTTCACAGGCATGGTCGCGACGACGCGATCGGGGGTCCAGTCGGTGACCTCGATACCCATCTTCTCGTTGAGCTGCTCGACTAGCTCCCCCATGAGCGGAACCTCCACTTAAAAGTTTCTGTACGCAACCAGTAGAGGGTATGCAAGGCCGGAGCAAAGTTGTCGGTGGGTCGGCCTAGACTCGCTGGCGTGGCAGACCACCAGCATCGACTCCTCCTGATAGATGGCCACTCGATGGCCTACCGAGCCTTCTACGCCCTGCCGAAGGAGAATTTCCAGACCGGCACAGGGCAGCACACGAATGCCGTTTTCGGCTTCACGTCGATGCTGATCAATCTGCTGCGTGACGAGAAACCAACGCATATCGCGGTCGCGTTCGACCTGTCGCGCAAGACGTTCCGCAGTGAGAAGTACACGGAGTACAAGGCCAACCGGAGCGCCACACCGGACGAGTTCAAAGGCCAGGTCAGCCTGATCGAGGACGTGCTCGGCGCGTTGAAGATCCCGATGCTGACCAAGGAGAACTACGAGGCCGACGACATCATCGCGACCCTCGCCACCCAGGCGGAGGCCGAAGGCGATTTCGACGTATTGATCTGTACGGGCGACCGTGACGCACTGCAGTTGGTTACGCAGCACACGACCGTGCTGTACCCGTCGCGCGGCGTCTCCGAGATGACGCGGTTCACGCCTTCCGCGGTCGAGGCCAAATACGGACTGACCCCCACCCAATACCCGGACTTCGCGGCACTGCGCGGCGACCCCTCGGACAACTTGCCGAAGATCCCCGGTGTGGGTGAGAAGACGATCACCAAGTGGATCCAGGAGTACGGCTCGCTCGACAACCTGATCGACCAGGTCGACAAGGTCAAGGGCAAGGTCGGCGACAACCTCAGGGCGAACCTGTCGTCCGTGGTGCTCAACCGTGAACTCACCCAGTTGGTGCGCGACCTCGACCTGCCAGCCACCCCCGTCGACCTCGCCGCGCAGGCTTGGGACCGGGATGCGGTGCACCGGCTGTTCGACGAGCTGGAATTCCGGGTTCTGCGGGACCGGTTGTTCCAGAGCCTGCAGGCCGCTGAGCCCGAAGCAGAAGCGGGCTTCGAAGTCAAGGCGTCGAACGTGAATGAGGGCGGACTGGGTGCGTGGCTGGCCGAGCACGCACCCGCCGGCAAGCGCACTGGCCTGGCATTTCGCCACACCGGCGGTCCCGGAGCCGTCGATCTTTTGTCCATCACAGTGGCCGGTGTCGACGGGGACGGAACCTTCATCGACGTTGTGTCGTTGCGTGAAGAGGATGAGCGCGCGCTGACCGCCTGGCTCGCAGATCCCGCGGTGCCCAAGGTCGCCCATGCAGTGAAGTTGGCCCTGCACGGCCTCGCCCAACGCGGCTGGACACTCGGCGGCCTCGTGATGGACACCGAGCTCGCCGCCTACCTCGTCCGGCCAGGCCAACGCTCGTTCTCCCTCGACGACCTCGTCCTGCGGCACCTCAAGCGCGAGCTGCGGGTCGAGGAGGTCGAGGGCGAGCAGCAGCTGTCCATGTTCGACGAGGCCGACGAGGGCGAGAAGCTCGCCGCCACCGAGGTCGTCCGCGCCCGAGCCGTCGCCGAACTGGCCGAGGCACTGGCCACCGAGGTCGAATCGACCGGCGGCGCCAAGCTCCTCGCCGAGATGGAGCTGCCCCTGCTCCAAGTGCTCGCCGAGATCGAGGGCATCGGCATCTGCATCGACATGGAGCACCTCGCCTCACTCGAGGCCCACTTCGCCGCCCGGGTCAAGCAGGCGGCGCAGGACGCGTACGGCGTGATCGGCAAGGAGATCAACCTCGGCTCGCCCAAGCAGCTGCAGGTCGTGCTGTTCGACGAGCTGCAGATGCCGAAGACGAAGAAGACCAAGACCGGCTACACGACGGACGCCGACGCGCTGACCACGTTGTTCGAGCAGACCTCGCACCCGTTCCTGCAGCACCTGCTCGAGCACAGGGACGCGACCCGCCTGAAGACCACTGTGGACGGTTTGATCAAGTCGGTCGCCGACGACGGCCGGATCCACACCACGTACAACCAGACCATCGCGGCCACCGGCCGGTTGTCGTCCCAAGAGCCCAACCTGCAGAACATCCCGATCAGGACAGAGGAAGGCCGCCGGATCCGGGACGCGTTCGTCGTTGGCGCGGGGTACTCCGAACTGATGACGGCGGACTACTCACAGATCGAGATGCGCATCATGGCCCACCTCTCGCACGACGAGGGCCTTGTCGAAGCGTTCAACTCCGGCTTCGACTTCCACGCCGCGACCGCCGCCCGCGTGTTCTCCGTCGAACCAACCGAGGTCAGCGGTTCCCAGCGGGCCAAGGTCAAGGCGATGAACTACGGCCTGGCGTACGGCCTGTCCGCCTTCGGCCTCTCGCAACAGCTTCGAATCTCCACCGAAGAAGCGCGTGGCCTGATGGAGGAATATTTCGAGCGCTTCGGCGGGATCCGCGACTACCTCACGTCCGTTGTGGACAAAGCACGCCGCGAGGGCTACACCGAGACGATCTTCGGCCGCCGCCGCTACCTGCCGGACCTCAACTCGGACAACCGCCAGCGCCGCGAGATGGCCGAGCGGATGGCCCTCAACGCACCGATCCAAGGCAGCGCGGCCGACATCATCAAGGTCGCCATGCTCAACGTCCACTCCAAGCTCAAAGATGCCGGCCTGAAATCCCGGATGCTGCTGCAGGTGCACGACGAACTCGTGCTCGAAGTCGTCGCCGACGAGAAGGCGACCGTCGAGGAACTCGTCCGCGACGGCATGGGCAGCGCCTACCACCTGGACGTCCCTCTGGACGTCTCGGTCGGCTTCGGTCGTTCCTGGAACGACGCCGCGCACTGACCCGGCGCCTTGCCCGCCGGGACTTGGTTCACGGCGGGCAAGGTTTGTCAGTGGGGAGCGCCGCGTGACGGCTCTACGGCGAAAGTCCGTGGCGAGATCCTGTGGTGGCGCATGGCCAAGCGGATTGCTATGAACACGCCGATCCAGCTCTGGAAGAGTGGGGACGTCGACCGGCCTCTGCCGCATTCGTGGCGCGGCCAACATCACCATGCTCGCCGCGGGGTTTCGAGGCGCCCTCGTGCCCGAAACCCCGCGGCTACTTCTTCGCCTTGACGAGCACGATGACGAGCAGCACCGAGAAGCTGGCGACGTAGCGGCCTTGTCGAACCGGCGGTACAGAAGGACCACGCCACTGGCCGCCGAAGAACAAAGTCAGCGTCAGCAACACCCCGGACCACCTCCAGCGTCAGGATTTCCGACACTGGTGCCTCCGAAACCGCGCTGAATGGCCAGTTGGACTGTCCGGCCTAGTCAGGCATGGCGCGAGCGTGGACAGCGGCTAGCTCGATCAGCCGCGTCACGCCCGCCGCTGGAATCCCGGAAAGCCGTTGTGCCGGACCGGCTAGCGCGGGAAGTTCGCCGCCTGACCGTTGAACCATGACGATGCTGGTCGCGACGAATCTGTCCATTATGGACAGAATGATCGGGTGGTTCGAGATCAGTGGGCCGATTCCTGATGGGACGCCGGTGAAATCGCTCATCGCCTTGGCGCAGTGAACGTAGAGCCGTGCGGCACCGTTCGACCGGTTCCACAGGGTCTTGCCCTCAGCCGCGAAATACTGGCTCATTTCCTTGAGTTGATCAGGAGTTCGAGGCCGTCGAGGACGCGATCCAATCCGTAGTCGAACGATGTGGCGATGGCCTCCTCGAACGTGCCGGGGGCCATGCTGACCATGTTCGGGTAGTCGCCGGTCGCCAGGATTTGTTCCAGGAATGGCCGGTGCGCTTCCCAATAATCCTCGTCGCTGACGCCGGTTCGCTCGGCTGCTTGTGCTGCTTCGATCACCGATTTGGTCGCGCTGATGACGTACCCGTCGATGAGACCGATCGTGTTGATCTTCTCCGCGTCGGTCAGTGTCGTTTCCGCCATCACGTCGAGGAAATACTCGAAACTGGCCAGCGCGCCCGGACCGAGCAGGCGGCGCACCGGGGACACGTGCAGCAACCAGTTGTGCCGGAGGTAGAGCTCGCGGGAGGCGTGCGCGATCGCGTGCATCTTCTCGCGCCAGCCTTTTCCTTCAAGGCCGGACATGTGGTTGAACGTGTCCTCCGACGCGATCGCCCGGTCGAGCATCACGTCGATCAGTTCGGCCTTGCTCGGTACGTAGCGGTACAGCGACATCGTGCCCACGCCGAGCTTGGCCGCGACGCGTCGCATCGACAGCGCGTCAAGGCCTTCCTCGTCGGCCAGCTCGATGCCGGCGGCGGCGATCTTGTCGACGGTCAGTGACGGCTTCGGGCCGCGGCTCGGCCGTTCGTCCAGTCCCCAGAGCAGCCTGAGGCTGACCGTCACGTCGCCGCCGCTGTATTCGGTGCTCATCTTGCGTAAATAATAGAACTGGGTACAGTGTACGACGTTTAGGGTACGCTGTACCCAGTTAGGGGGTAAGCGAATGAGTCCTGCGGTTCTCGCCGAAGGTCTACGGAAGAACTACAAGAACACGACGGCGCTGGACGGGTTTGACCTGGTCGTTCCCGATGGCACGGTGTGCGGGCTGCTCGGCCCGAACGGTGCGGGCAAGACAACCGCGGTCCGCATATTGAGCACCTTGCTGAAGTTCGACGCCGGGCGTGCCGAAGTCGCCGGGTTCGACGTGGTCAAGCAGTCGGCCGAGGTGCGCTACCGGATCGGCCTCAACAGCCAGGAGGCCGCGGTCGACGAGATCCTCACCGGGCGCGACAACCTGGTGATGTTCGGGCGCCTGTATCACCTCAGCGCGAAGGTCGCTCGTGCTCGCGCGGACGAGCTGCTCGAGCAGTTCAACCTCACGGACGCCGCGAACAAGGCACCGAAGCATTACTCCGGCGGCATGCGTCGCCGGCTGGACCTGGCGGCGAGCTTGATCATGGCGCCACCGGTGCTGTTCCTGGACGAACCGACGACCGGCCTGGATCCGCGTAACCGCAACGAAGTCTGGCGCGCATTGCGGACCCTCGTCGACGGCGGCATGACGCTGCTGCTGACCACACAGTACCTCGACGAGGCCGACCAACTCGCCGATCAGATCGCGGTGATCGACAGCGGCAAGGTGATCGCCGAGGGAACGCCGACGCAGCTGAAGTCCGAGATCGGCGGTGACCAGATCGACGTCGTCCTGCACAACTTCGCCGATATGGCCAAAGCAGCCGAGATACTCGAGCGGATCACCGGCCAGACAGTCGAGATGGACGAGGACGACCGCCGGATCTCCTCGCCGGTGGTCCGTCGCGTACACGCGTTGACCGAGCTGGTCAGCGTGCTGGCTTCGGTCGACATCGAAGCCGAGGACATCTCGATCCGCAGGCCGACGCTCGACGAGGTCTTCCTGCGGCTCACCGGTCATAAGGCGGAGGTGGCGGCATGATTCTGACGCCGGTCATCCCAATGTCGCCGTGGGAACGCATGCGCTGGGGCACGTCGGACGCCTGGGTGATCACGAAACGCGACCTGATGCAGCGGGTCCGTCAGCCCGGGTTGCTGATCGGCGGGTTGACCTTTCCGATCGTGTCGGTGCTGCTGTTCGGTTACGTGTTCGGCAGCGCGATGTCGGTGCCGGGTGGCGGAGACTACCGCGAGTTCCTGATGCCAGGCATGTTCGCGCAGTCGATGATGTTCGGCATCGGCGTCACCATGAGTGCGGTCGTCGCTGACACTGAGCGCGGCATCACCAACAGGTTCCGGTCGATGCCGATGGCGCGCTCGGGCGTGGTTGTCGGCCGCAGTGCCGCGGACATGCTGAACTCGCTGCTGGACCTTGTCGTGCTGGTGCTGTGCGGCCTGGCCGTTGGCTGGACGTGGCGTGGCAGCTTCGGCGCGATGCTTGGCGCACTGGCGCTGTTGTTGCTGCTGCGGTTCGCGGTGATCTGGTTGGGCATCTACATCGGCCTGCTGTTGCCGAACTCGGAGAGCGCGGCGGGTGTCTATGGCCTGCTGTTTCCGATCACGATGATCGCGAACACCTTCGTGGCGCCGGAGATGATGCCGGGCTGGCTCGGCACGATCGCGGAATGGAACCCGTTGTCCGCGACTGTCGGCGCGACGCGTGAGCTCTTCGCCAATCCGGGCTTCGGCGGCGACAGTTGGGCCTCGCAGAACTCGATCCTGCTCGCGCTGGTCTGGCCTGTGGTGTTGATCGCCATCTTCCTGCCGTTGTCGGTCCGCCGATACCGCAAGCTGGGTCGTTAGTGTCCGGACGTGGATTTCTATGAGGTGATCAACCGGCGCCGGGACGTACGGGCCGAGTTCACGGGGGAGCCGGTCGACGACGACGTCCTCCGGCGAGTGCTGGGCGCCGCGCACGCGGCGCCCAGCGTTGGGCTGAGTCAACCATGGGACTTCGTGATCGTGCGCGATCCTGTGACTCGTAAGGCTTTCCAGCATCACGTGGCGTCGGAGCGGGAGACGTTCGCCGATCAGCTCAGCGGAGAACGGGCATCGACCTTCAGTCGTATCAAGATCGAAGGGATTCTTGAATCGACGCTGTCGGTGGTAGTGACGTACAACCCGGCGAAGGGCGCGCCCGCGGTGCTCGGCAGGCACGCGATCGCCGACGCAGGTCTGTACTCGGTGTGCCTGGCGATCCAGAATCTGTGGCTCGCGGCGACCGTGGAAGGACTCGGCGTCGGCTGGGTGAGTTTCTATCGCGAGGATTTCCTGCGTGACCTGCTGAACATTCCCGCGTCGATCCGGCCAGTCGCCTGGCTGTGCCTCGGACCGGTGTCGCGCGTGCACGACGTCCCGGACTTGGAACGGCATGGCTGGCGAAGTCGGCTACCGCTCGAAGCCGTTGTGCACCAAGAGCGTTTTGTCTGATGTTGCCTTTTCATGTCAGCTCGGTAGATTGGGATGATGCCGTCGCAACGTCGCGCGCTGGTCCTGGGTGGGACGGGGATGCTCGCTGGTTGCGTGGAGGCGTTGACCAGCGAGGGCTGGTATGTGGTCTCTCCGAGCCGGCGGCGGCCGTTGGACACCCACGGCGCGGTATGGGTTCAAGCTGACTGGGCTCAGCCGAACGAACTGGCTGAGCGGGCGCACATCGCACTGGGCGGACCGGCGAGTCTGCTGGTCGCCTGGATCCACGGAAGCTTCCGGGTGCCAGTCCTGCGGGCGGTGAGTCCGCTGCTGGAAGAGGACAGCCCGGTGGTCGAGGTGCACGGGAGCGCTTCGGCCAACCCGCTGCAGGGCTGCCCGGAGCCTGTGCTGTCCGGCAACCCGACGCAGCAGGTGGTCCTGGGATTCCGCCGCAACGCGGGCCGGACTCGCTGGCTCACCCACCGCGAGACCGCGGAGGGCGTGATGGCCGGGGTCCGCAGGGCGCTGGATGGCCGGCAGCACGCCGTCCACCAGGTGGGTGAATTCCGGCCCTGGACCGCGCTGCACTGAAGCAAAGGGATCATCGGCAAATCCAGTTATCCACAACCGCCAAGAACCCCACTGTCGATCAACCCCCGCCGATAGACTGGCCTCGGGGTCGCCCCCCCGGGAGTGGCGGGGGCTGCCCGGGGTCGGATGCGGTAGAGGTTCTTTACGTGAGTAAGGCGTCCGTTGCTTCGGTGGCTGGCTAGCCGGTGATCTGCTCTAACCTTGTGCCGCGGCGTTGGCGTAGGACGGTCAAGGTCCACTCGGCTTTTTCCTCGCCGCTGCGGTCTTTGAGGCGGCGGAAGGCGGCCAGGGCTTGGCGTACTTCGACTTCCGCGCGGCCGAAGTCTCCGGATGTTGTGTGCAGGTCGGCCAACCAGTGCAACGCGTACGCTGAGCAAAGGTCGTCGCCGAGGCCGCGCAGGATGTCCAGGGACATTTCCAAGTATCGCACGGCTTTCTTCGTAAACCCTGCGCCGCCGTGCAATCTGCCCAGTTCGCTCAGGACGCGGCCTTCTCGGTGATGGTCGCCTGCCTCGCGCGACAGTGCCAATGCCCGCTCGAGCCAGTTCGCTGCCTCCGTCTGGTTTCCGATGGCCATTTGGGCTTTGCCGATTGCTTGCCGCGCGTAGGCTTCCGCGTGTACGTCGGCTTTGTCGACGAAGATGTTCAGTCCTTTGTGGAAGTACGGCAGTGCTGCCAGTGGTCGGCCGCGGAAATAACGTGTTGCGCCGACGCCGCAGCTCGCGAAGCCTTCGCCCATTGAGTCGCCTGCTTCGATGAACAGGGCGCGCGCCTTGGCGAACATTGCTTCAGCCGTGCTGTACGAATCGCGGTACAGGTGTACCTGGGCCAAGCCGCGCAGCAATGCGGCTTGGCTCAAGGTGTCCTTTGCCGACTTCAATGCTGTTTCGTGCACGCGTTGCCATGAGTCGAAGTGGCAGCGGTGGTCGAAGTAGGGGACCAACGATGTCGCTAGGACGCATGCGAGGGTGTCGAGGCCTTCGCTCGCTGCCAGTTCGATGATCGAGATCAGGGTTTCGTGTTCCGCGTCAAGCCATTGCAAGGGATCCGCTGTGATCGCGTCTACTATGGACTGACTGACCTTGTGTCGTTGTCCGTTGTAGGGCAGTGGGCGGAAGATGCTCACCGGCATTGTGGACAGTGCGGTTTCCACCAGTCCGAGCCAGCCGGAGATCACCCTGCTCAGCTGCTCGCGGGCGTCCGATTCCGCTGCTTCCCGCGCGTATACGCGGATCAGGTCGTGCATCAGGTAACGCGGCTGGTCGATCACGTCCATGCCCGCTATTTCCAGCATGTTCGCGTCAACGAGGACGTCGACCAGATCCGCGCTGTCCTGACGGTCGAGCAGTGCTCCCACTGCCCATTCCGGAATCGTGCTTGAACCGAGCCTGCCCAACAGCCGGAACGCCGCCGCCGCGTCCTCGGGGAGTTGGCGGTAACTCAGATCGAAACTTGCTCGCACCGCCAGTTCGCCGGTTTTCAGTTCGCTCAACCGCTGGGTTTCGTCGGCAAGGCGTCGTTCGAGGACGTTCAGTGTCCAGCCGCGCCTTCCGGCGATACGAGCGCCTGCGATTCGGATCGCCAATGGCAGGTAGCCGCAGGACTGCAGGATCGCTTCGGCCGCTTCGGGTTCGCGGTTCACGCGGTCAAGCCCAGCGATTTTGCCGAGTAGTTCACCGGCTTCCGCGGTAGGCAGCACGTCGAGCTCGATCTGGTGCGACGCGGGCAGCTCCGCCATCCGCTGGCGGCTTGTCACCAGCACGCCCCAGTTGTCCGCGGGCAGCAGACCTTGCACCTGGGCGGCATTGGCTGCGTCGTCGAACAGCACGAGCATCCGGGTTTCCGACGCCAGCGAGCGGTACAGCGTCGCCCGGTCGTGCGCAGTGTCTGGCAACGCGGCGCCAGTCACTCCGAGCGAACGCAGCAAGCTGCCAAGGACTTCCTTGTCGGTCCGCGGCCTGCTGGTGGTTCCGGCTAGGTCCACGTAGAGCTGACCGTCCGGGAATTCGTCCTTCAGCAGATGCGCCACGTGCACGGCCAGCGACGTCTTGCCGACGCCTGGCGAGCCGACGATAGTCGCGACCGATGCGCTGTCGTCGGCTGATGTGAAGACCGCGCGCAGTGCCGCAATGTGCCTGCCGCGTCCGGTGAAATCCGGGACGTCCTGCGGCAACTGGCGGGGCACCGCGCGGACGATGACCGGTTCCTGCTGTGGCGCCTCGCCTTTGAGGATCGCCGCGTGCACTTTCCGCAGTTCCGGCCCTGGCTCCACGCCCAGTTCGTTGACCAGGCGCTTGCGGATCTCGCCATACGTTCGCAGCGCCTCGGCTTGCTGCCCGCTGGCGTTGAGTGCCAGCAGCAGTTGCTGCCAGCCGGATTCGCGGAACGGATGCTCGGCTAGGAACGGGCGTAGTTCGGCGATCGCGTCCTGATAGCGCCCTTCCGCCACGCGCAGGCCGAGCAGATCCTCCGTCGCCACCACTCTGGCCTCGGCCAATGCCGCGAGGCGGTCGCCCCAGGCGTGTACTCCGGGCAGGTCGGCCAGTGGGTCGCCGCGCCACAACGCCAATGCGTGTTCGAGCTGCTCGGCGGCTTCCGCCAGCGCTCCGGCGGCCCGGAACTGACGGGCTCTCGCGACGTGCTCGGTGAATTCGATCAGGTCGAGCTCGCCTTGACCGACCACGATCGAATATCCGAGCCGGTCGGTCCGCATCCGGGAGCTGATCTCCGGTGAGCTGGCGCGCAACGAACTCACGTACGTCCGCAGATTCGCCGCGACCGATCGCGGTCTTCGATTCGGCCACAGCGCGTCGGTCAGCATGTCGTAGGTGACCGTTTGGTTGGCGTTGAGCAGCAACGTCGCCAACAACACCCGCGGCTTCGTACCCCCGAGCTCGGCGTCACCGGCCACCAAAGAGCCGAGCACGCGAAACTTCAACCCCGTTGTCACATCGACCCCCAGTCGGCAACGAACTGGCGCTCAGTTTCGTGCCGCTTAACCGCGCGCACAAGTCCTGGGCTTCTGTGATTCATAACAGGGATGGCGTATGTGACCGTGACCACGCCCGGTCGGCACGCGCGGCGAGGCCGCACACAACCACGCCGGGATGTCTAGGGGAATTGCAGCTTTATCTCCTTCCAGCCGATTCCGTCGTACGAGACCAGGTACTGGCCGCTGGTCGAGCTGTCCGCGCGGATGCCCAGGTAGCCGGTCCGAATCCAGCGCATCTCGGCGGCATGGGCGCTCGGTTCGGCGACGAAGCTCTTCCCGCCGTCGGCACTGGTCCATACCTCGTCCATGACCTTCGGATATTGCGAAATACGCAGCTTTCCATCGGTTCCGGCGACGGGAACGCCCGAGATAATCGTCGGCTGGATGCCGCCGGCCGCCTGCCAGGTCTGTTGCCATGTCCGGCCCGAATCCGTGCTTCGGAAGATCACGACCAGGTTGGCGGGGGAGTCAGGGTTGGTGATTGTCGCGTAGACGGCCGTGGGGGCCGTGATGATCGAAATCGACGGGTAATCCGCGGACGTGATCTGCGACGCCGGTGGTGGTGTGAACGCAGGCAACTCGCTCTGCGTCCATTTCTCGCCGTCCTTGGTCGAGGCGACCGTGGGCTTGCCGGTCGCCGGATCCACCCCTGCGACCCACCAGACCTTGTGCGAATCCGGGTACGGCTGGCACGACCGCACCTCGAACGGCGGCTGATTGGCCAGGTCGACGCTGTGGCCGTTGCCGGTGAGCACCGCACTCACCTTGCCGTTGCGGCATTCCAAGATCGTCGAGACGCCGAACTTGGTGTACGGCATCCGCCCGCTCTGGATCGGCACTTCCTGCCACGTCCTGGCGCCATCGCTGGAGAAGAAGCGCTTGACGGTGTCGTCGGACCGGTAGTCGTCGATGATCAACGTCGAGATGCCGAGCGCGACCAGCCGGTCCGGATGTCTGCTGAAACCCGTCTCGATTGGCGGTGCCGTGCGTTCTTCCCATTCCTTGGCGTTGCCTGTGGCGATGACCAACGGCTCGCAGACTGATTCCTTCTCACACGAGACGCCGAGCGCGAAACCATTCGTCAGATCGTAGAAATCCACCGAGACAACGGAGTTCTGGCCAGTCCGGCTGGTCGGCGTGGCCCCGTCATATTGCATTCCCAGCCGTAGCAACGGGACAGCAGCGACGACGAGCACGACCGTTGCGGCGCTAAGGATCTGGAGGCGCCGACGGCTCGACCGTCGCTCCGCGCGTGTGATCACGTCGCTCACGGGCGGTTGCTGGACGGCGTTGCGCAGGGTGTCGCGCAACCCGTCGAAGTCAGGATCAGGCATTCTCCACCTCCCGGTGCACGCCGAGCGTGGTGGCGAGCGCCGCCCGCGCCCGGGCGAGCCGGGATTTCACTGTGCCCACAGGGATGTCCAGTGTCGCGGCCACCTCGTCGACCGGCATGTCGGCCAGGTAGTGCAACACGACAACCGCCCTGTGCTCGTAGGACAATTTCTTGATCGCCGCGTGCAGCTCAAGGTGTTCACCGGCCCAGCTGTCCGGCGGTTCCGCATGCGGTAGCGGTGTTTCCCGACGTAGCAACCGGTCCAGCGTGTTACGTCGGCGCCAACGCCGCCGCGCGAGGTTGATAGCCACCGTGTACAACCACGCTTCCGGGTTGTCGGTGGCACGCACACGGCGGCGCCGGCTGTAGGCGATAGCGAAGGCTTCCTGCGCCAGTTCCTCCGCCTCACCAAGGTCTCCGACCAGGCCATACGTCGCTACGACGATGCGCCGGTACGACGCCTCGTACAGTTCGGCGAACCACTGGTCGGACAATTCGCCCCCTCTCCTCACCAGACACGAGGCGCGGGTGGGCCGTCAGGTTCCTCCGAGTTTCACTGATTCTGGCCGAGACCCCTGACCAGCAACATCACCGATTCGCGGACTTCGTCGCGAGTGCGTTGCGGCTGGAACACCTGCCAATCGAGCGCGACCACGAGCAACGTGCCGAACAACGCCGATGCGGCCGTGCCGGTTTGCACGCCGTCTGGCAGCCTGCCGCCTTCGGCCAGGCGCTGCATGTGCTGCTTGACGATCGACACGATGTCGTCACGCAGCAGCGTCAACGTGTCGTGCCACTGGCCTGGCGTCCGCCACAGCTCGCTGACCAGCAACTGCGCGAACGCCGGATAGTCGGCGAAGTACGACAGCGCCGCGTCGACGAGATCCTCGACCTCTTCGGCCTTACGCAGCCGGTCGGCCAGCAGGTCGACGCCATAGCGCAGCAGCGCGTCGATCAGGCCGTCCTTGCTGCCGAAGTTGTAGTAGACCGTGCCTTTCGCGACACCGGCCTCGGCCGCGATGTCGTCGACGGTCAGGCCGACCATGCCCTTGGTGTTCGCCAGCCGAAGGGTCGCGTCGAACAACTTCTGTTTCGTTGCCTGGGTTCGCGGGCTCACAACACCAGCTCCGGCTTGAGGCGCGACGGCGTCCACATCCGCTGGCGCCGCGCGGCCAATGTGGACACGAGCAGCCCGCCGGCAAGGTAGGCCACCAGCACGAGCACGTCCTCACCGACGCTGACCATCGATCCACCGTAGAGCAGGTGCCGCATCCCGTCGACCACGTATCCCATGGGCAGCACGGAATGCAACGGGTACAACACGTCCGGCAACGTCTGCCACGGGAACGTGCCACCCGAGCTGATCAGCTGCAGGATCAGCAACACCAGGCCGAGGAACTTGCCGACCGCGCCGAAGAACGCGTTGAGCGCGTGCAGGATCGCGGTGAACGACAGCGATGCCAACGCCAGCAGGCCGAACGCCGCCAGCGGCCGGTGCGCGTCGATCCCGACGATCGTGGTGACCACCGTGAACAGCAGGACGACCTGGAGCAGGCCGAGACCGGCCGCGGGCAGCCAGCCGGCGATCGCCACTCGCCACGCGGGTTGACCGGCCGCGATCGCCCGGCTGGACAACGGTTTGAGCAGCAGGAACAGTACGAAGGCGCCGATCCACGTTGCCAGGCTGAAGAAGAACGGCGCGAGACCGGCGCCATAGCTTCCGGCTTTCACGTTGCTGACCGTGCTGATCGACACGGGGTTGCCGATGGTCTGCGCGGTCGCGGTGCGGGTCGGGTCGTCCGGATGCGGGATCTGGCCAAGGCCTTGGTGCAAGCCGTCGCTGAGCTTGGCCGCGCCGTCGGCGATCTGCTTGTTGCCGTCGGCCAGCTTGACCTGGCCGTCGTAGGCCGTCTTCTCGCCGTTGGCCAGCTCGGCTGCACCGGTGTTGAGTTTCGTGCCGCCCGCGGCGGCCTTGGCGATGCCGTCGGCCAGAGCGGGCGACTGAGCGGCCAGTTGCGCGGCGCCGTCGGACACCTGCTTGGCGCCCGTGGCGAGCTTGTTCAGCTGGGACGCCGCGTTCTGGACCTTGCCGTTGGCGTCGTCGATTGGCTGGCGTGCTTGGCTCAACGCGGTCATCACACGTTGCACCTGCTCCTCGGTGAAGCCCGCGGCTCGCAGTTTCGCCGCGATGTCCCCGTTCAGCTGGTCAAGGCCGCCTACGAACTGCTTGGCCACGTCCGCGATGTGCTGGCCTTGCGTCGCGACCTGCGCGTTCCCGGCCGCTACCTGCGCGGCTCCGTCGGCGAGCTTCTGCGCGTTGGCCGGCAGATCCTTTGTCTTGTCGTGCAACGTGTTCAGGCCAGTGCTGAGCTCACCGAGCCCGCCGGAGATCTGCGTCGCGCCGTCGAGAAGTTTGCGCTGGCCGTCGACCAGCTGTGCGGAGCCGTCACGGGCTTTGCCGGTCGCGTCCGCCAGTTGACCCGCGCCGCCCGCGGCTTTCTGGGTCTCGGAGTAGATCGTGCCGAAGCCGAGCAGGAACTTGTCCGCCGCGGTCTGGCCGACCTCGGAGGTGATCGACTGGCGCACCTCGCTGGACACCTTGTCGGCGATCGTGCCGACCAGGTAGTTGTTGGCGTCGTTGGTGGTCACCGTGATCAGGCCCTGGCGCGGGTGGAAGGCGCTGCTGGAGCTCAGTGCGGCGGAGAAGTCCTTCGGGATCGTCATCGAGAACGAGTACTTGCCGTCCCGCACGCCGGTCTCCGCGTCCTGCGCGCTGACCCGGTTCCATTGGAACGCACCGGAATCCTGCAGCTTCGTGGCGACCTTGTCGCCCGCGTTGCCCAGCTCCGGCGTGCCTTCGTCCGCCATTACCAGCGCGGCCGGGATGTGGTCGAGCCTGCCGTACGGATCGTGGTTGGCGAACAGGTACAACGAGCCGTACAGCAACGGCACGAGGACGAGCGCGAGCACGGCCAGCCTCGGCAGTTTGCCCGCGGTGATGCGGCGGATTTCGTTGCCCGCCAGGCGAAGGGCGCTCATTCTTCGATCACTCCGATGTGGGCGGCCGGGGTGGGCAACGTCTGCGCTGTCGCCGGAGCGCACAGCACGACGACCGCGAGGCCGCGTTCGGCTTGGGAAACGGCTTGTGGCCACCAGTTCTGGGCGTCGCTGACATGCCGGTCCGGCTGGTCGAGCAGCAAAGCCCGCACACCCGGCTTCGAGCTCGCGACCTCGACCAGCAGGCGCGTACGGACCTGTGGCGGGACGTTCTCGACGCGCGCGCCGACGTACTGCTCGGCGTCGTGGGTTCGCAGCCATTGCTGGACGGCTTTGCGGTTCACCCGCTGGCCCGCGTGCATCAGCTCCTCGGCGATCGCGTCGCCGAGTTTCAGGCCGTCTTCCGGCTCGTTGACGCCGGGCGCGTCGACAAGGACGACGTGCTTACGCAGCTTCGTGGCGTCCTGCTCGCCGTTGAGCGTGACCGTGCCGTGGGAGGGGCGGATCCGCCCAGCCAGGGCGAGGGCGAGAGTGGTGTGACCGGCGCCGGGTTCGCCCGTGACGAGCGTGACTTCCCCTTCGCGCACGCTCAGCGAGGTCGGGCGCAGCAACGGCCCGTGCGGACCGTCTACCCCGACTCGCTCGGCTCGGATCTCCACAGCCCTGACCCTTCATTTGAACTGACTGGTCAGTTCAAATACTGGCCCGTGTGTGATCGCCTCGCAAGTCGTGACGGTGTGATACTGGCCGCTCAGACCCGGTACAGCGTGGACCAGATGACGTCGGTGAGCGTGTCGGCGATCTTGACGTGGCTGCTCGGGTCGGTCTGTCGAAGCAGCTGATGCCCGACTCGTTCGATCATCCAGGTGAGTACGGCCGCGGTCTCCTTGGGCTCGACCGGACGCATCACGCCTGCGGCCTGGCCGAGTTCGATCGCCTCCTTGGTCGCCACGATGAGCCGCTGCATGAGGCCGCGAAGCTCCTCGGCGACTGTCGTGTCATAGGCGGCCGCTTGGGAGACGGTCGTGAAGGCGGCGCCACGTCGCTGGTAGACGTTGATGATCGCGTTCACGGCAGTCCGGAGCTGCTCGCGGTCGGCTCGATCGGCCGTCGACCACCAGTCGTTGGACACGCCTTCCAGCTCGGCGATGACGCCCTTGGTCATCCGGCGAGCGAGATCGCCCTTGTCCTCGAAGTGCACGTAGAAGGTCGATCGCGAGATGCCCGCGGCGCTGGCGAGCTGCTCGACGCTCAGTTCGGCGAAGCTCTCGCCCTCCCTGACCAGCTCCTCGGTCGCGACTATGACGCGCTGCTCCATCGCGTCGCGGCGTTCCTTGCGAGCAGTTTTGTTCGACCGGGTCATGGACGGCATGGCTGCATCCTACTTTGCCGGACATGATGTCCGGACTTTATGTCTTGACATTCTGTCCGATTCGGGTTGATGCTTGTGCCCATGGAGAACGTGTTGAAGGGTCTGATCTGGCTGGCGATCGTCGTCAACATCGGCACGATCGCGGGGATGCGCCTGCTTGCCGGGCTGCGCAGACGGAACCGTTCGCCGACAGGGTCCGAGTTCCTGATGATCCTGCCGATCGGGCTGTCGGTGCTGCTCGGTGTTCTCGGCGGGGTGGCCGGTTTCGTGCTGGCAGCCGGAGTCCTGAGCGACGCGCGCGAAGCCCCGTTGTACGCGGCGCTCGGCCTGGGGCTGTGGGCCTATCTCGGTGTGGCCGTGTACCTGACGCGCGTCAAAGCGTGACTACTGGAGGTGTCAGATGAAGGTTTTCAACTTCGGCCTGCGGATCCTGTTGTGGCTGGCGGTGTTCTTCCGGTTCGGCACGATGGCGGGAGTGCTCGCGGCGCGGATCATGGGCAAGAACGACGACAGTGGCGACGGCGAAGAGATCGCCTTGCTGATGTTGATGGTGCCCGCGGAGGTGGCTCATCGGTTAGAACCGCTCGGTATCGCGGCCGGTGCCGTTCTTGCGGCCACAGAGGACAAGTTCGACGATCGCGTCCTGGCTGGCGGACTGAGTGGCGCGATGATGGTCTTGGCTGCCGATCGTGCGATCGCTGAGCGTCGGCGCTATGGCTGACGTGCTCTGGGTTCTACTGTGGACCGGGGTTGCCGCCGTCGCGTGCGTCCTGATCACGGTGGTGGTCGTCGGGTATCGCAGCCGGAACTCGAACAACTGGGCCAAGGCCACGCCGGCTTATCTGGCGCTCTACCTCGCATTGCCTTTGATGGGCGTCGGCGGCGTGGCCGGTCTCGTTCTCGCCGTCGGTTGGGCCGAAGGTGTCGGGGACGGGAGTTTCGCCGCGTGCGTGGGGATTCTGTTGCTGTTTCCCGTTTTCGTCGTTGTCGACAGCAGGCTCCCGCGGTGACTCCGCGGCCAAGGAATAGCAGGTGTCGTGGCTGTTGTGCTGGGGTTCTGATGTTGGTCGGGGTAGGGGGCGCTGTCGCCGTCGGACTCCTGACGAGTCTTGGTTACTGCGAATCCGGATCGTTCGGCCGAGATCAGGGCTGGACGAGAAGCTGGTCCTTCTCTTCGGTGTTGATCTCGGTCGTTGGATTCCTGGTTGTACTTGCCGGTGGCGTGGCTGCTGTCGTGTTCGCCTTGTCGCCGATGGTTCAGCCAACAGCACGCTCGCCGCGTGCATCGGTGCTCCCCTATTGGTGCCTATTCTGATCCTCTTGGTCAACTGGTTCGCACGATGACTGAGTGTTTGCCGCGCGCCTACTGACATGTGCCCGAAATAATGTTGACGGCGCGATGACGATCGGATCGTGCGAATCACCTCTGTGTCGGTGGCTGAGGCCACACCGCTGCTGCGCGACTACTACTTCGACATTGTCGGCAGGTACTACGGCAGGCCGATGACCTCGGCCGAGGTTGACGAGATCATGCTCGATGAACCGAGCGACGATCTGCTGATGCTTGTGGCCACTGTGGACGGTGAGCAGGTTGGTTGTGTCGCCCTGAGACTGTCGGTCAAGCCCTTCGCCGAACTCAAGCGGGTCTATGTGGCTCCTGCCGCACGTGGCCGCGGAGTGGCGCTAGCGCTGCTGGCCCAAGCGGAACTCGTGGCCCGCCAGCATGACGCGGTGACCATGCGCCTCGACGTCCGTGAGGACCTGGTTGAGGCGCGTTCGCTGTACGCCAAGTGCGGCTACGTCGAGGTCGAGCCGTTCAACGACGACGACTACGTGGCCTATTGGCTCGCGAAAGACCTGCTGCACGTCGTTGCGGTCGAGCCGGACGATGTGCGCCTCAAGACCCTCATCGCCGAGTTGGACCGTGACCTCTGGGGCCGGTACAGCGACGAGGCGATCGGCCCGATGCCGATTACGCCGGACGTCCGTTTCATGATCGCGTGCCGTGGCCAGGAACCAGTCGGATGTGTTGCTGTGCAACCGAAGGGCGATGACTTCGAACTCAAGCGCATGTTCGTGATGCCCACCGCGCGTGGCACGGGTGTCGCGCAGCTGTTGATCGAAGCGGCCCATTCGACTGTCCTTGAGGCAGGCGGCCGCCGAGTCATTCTGGAGACCGGGATCCGGCAGCCGGAGGCGATCCGGCTGTATGAGAAGTCCGGGTACACGCGCATCCCGAACTTCCCGCCTTACGACCAGGACCCGCTGTCGGTCTGCTACGCCAGGGAGCTGTCGGCGACCTGATTTCAGCAGCCAGGTCCATCCCCGCTCAGCGGTCGGCTGAGGCCGCCCTAGTTGTCGCGCAGGTGGCGCAGGATCAGCGCGAGTTGCAGACGAAACCGGCCGCTGGGTGTGTCGATCGGAAAGCCCAAGGCGGGCTCCGCCTGAGCGATACGGGCCGGGATCGTGCTGTGGTGGCGGTGGACGGCCGCTGCCGCCTTGCGGTTGGAGTTGGTGCGAACCAGGGCGGTGAGCACAGTCAGCAGTTGCGGATCCAATCCGTCCAATGCGATCACATCCGGCAACGTGGCGATGTGCTCACGGGATAACGACGCGAGCGCGATCTGGCTGCCCAGTTCATCCGCGTGCCCGACCGGACACGCCTGCGACGTGAACCGCAGCACGGTCCGTGCTTCGGCCCATGCGGCTGGGGCGTTGATCGCAGGCACCTGCGCACTGATGCCTACTTCGCCGTCCTGGTCGGGAATTTCGTTCGGCGCCAGTACTGCGTGCAACGAGCCCAGCGCGGCGGACAGGCCCGTCGGCGTGCCTCTCACGGCCAGGACACGCAGCGGGGTCGTCGGCTTCAGTCCGAGCAGGTGCAGCGCGCGGGAACGTTCAGCCTCGCCCGCGCTGTCTGACAGGACAAGCTCCACCAGCGCCGGGTCACCCAACGCGGGCAAGGGAACCCGGCTGAGCTCCAGCGACAGCGCGACCGCGATGGAAAAGCGTTCCAACACCATTTCGTCCAACGGCAACGGCTTGCCGTCACGAGCCAACCAGACCACCGTGCCGTCTTCGAGTTCACGCCTGGTCGCGTGCGCCGGGATTGGACCGCCGACCTGAAGGCCACGGGCCGAGGAGGACACCCCGAGCGGACATTCGGCCAGTGCGCGCGCCTTGCTCACGATCGTGTCGAGGCTGGCGCGGGTGGCGATCAGCCGGTCGAAGAAGCCGATCACCCGCACCGCGTTCTCGGCGTCGGCGTCCAATGACGACAGCCGCAGCAGCAGGCCCTCCATTCTGGCGAGGTTACGCCACCGCCATCTGTCGGGGGAGAATGTCCGAATCGCCGCCAGATGGCTGGTGCGTCACGATATGGCCGTGGCAGAGCCTTGGGATATGAGCAAGTACGCCATCGATCCTGAATTGCTCCCCTGGCTGGACATGTTGCCCCTGTTCGAGGTCCGGGACGCCACATCGCTCGCCGAGGTACGCGCCGGTCTTGACCAGATGCGTGACAAGGTGACTCCCTACGAGCCCACGCACCCGATCGACATTCGAGACGAGGTGGTGCCTGGCCCAGCGGGCGCGCCGGACGTCGCTGTCCGCATATACCGGCGCGCGGACCGGGAAGGCCCCCAGCCGGCGCTGTTCTACATCCACGGCGGCGGATTCATCATGGGCGGGCTGGAGATGGCCGACCTCTACGCCATACCCATCGTGGACAAACTCGGGATCGTCGTGGTGGCGGTGGACTACCGGCTGGCGCCCGAGACGCCGTTCCCCGGCCCGGTCGAGGATTGCTACGCGGCGCTGCTGTGGACCGCCGCCAAGGCCTCGGAGCTTGGCATCGACCCGGCCCGCCTCGCGATCGGCGGGGAGAGCGCGGGCGGTGGGCTGACGGCCGGGACGACTCTGCTTGCCCGAGACCGCGGCGGTCCCGCGCTGTGCTACCAGTACCTGTGGATCCCGGAACTGGACGACCGGCTGGCGACCGAGTGCATGCGGGAATACGTCGACACGCCAATGTGGAACTATCCGAACGCCGTCTTCAGCTGGGATTCGTATCTCGGTGAGGGCAAGCGAGGGACCGAGGATGTTTCACCCTATGCCGCTCCCGCCCGTGCCGCGGATCTGGCGGGTTTGCCGCCGACCGTGGTGACGGTGTGTCAGTTCGACCCGTTGCGCGATGAGGGGTTGGAGTACGCCCGGCGGCTGTCACAGGCCAATGTGCCGACCGAACTGCGGGGCTACGCTGGGAGTTTCCACGGCTCAACGCTGATCGGTGACGCCGCCGTGACCCAGCGGGCCGCCGCTGATCAGCTGGCGGACCTGAGCCGAGGACTGGGGATCTGAGCCAATGACTGAATACGCCATCGACCCAGAAATCGTTCCGTGGCTCGAAGTGTTGCCGAGCCACCCGTTGCGCACGTATGAGGACCTGCTCGCGGCCCGCCCTCGGATATCCGAGATCCGTGCCCGGATGCCGGTATATGAGCCCAGCCAGCCGATCGATGTCCGGGACGAACTCATCCCCGGGGCGGCGGGCGAGCCTGACGTGCGGGTCCGGATTTATGCGCCACCGAATACGCGCGGTACTCGGCCGGGCCTCGTGTACATCCATGGCGGTGGATTCGTGGCCGGCGATGTCGACATGTCCGACAGCGCGTGCCTGAAATACGCCGACGTGCTCGGCATTGTCGTGCTCTCCGTGGACTATCGGTTGGCTCCGGAGACGCCGTTCCCTGGGCCGGTTGAGGACTGCTACGCGGCACTCGTGTGGACTGCCGCCAAGGCGACCGAGCTGGGAATCGACCCAGTGCGGATTGGTGTCGCGGGTGGCAGCGCGGGCGGCGGGCTCGCCGCGGGAACCGTTCTACTGGCTCGTGACCGCGGTGGCCCGGCGGTCGTCTTCCAGCATCTCGGTGTGCCCGAACTGGACGACCGGCTCGAGACCGAATCCATGCGGACGTACGTTGATACTCCGATGTGGAGTCGGCCGTCGGCGGTGTTCAGCTGGGATTCGTATCTCGGTGAAGGAAAACGCGGTACTGCGGGTGTTTCACCGTATGCCGCGCCTGCGCGTGCCGCGGACCTCTCGGGCCTTCCCTCAACGGTTGTGATGGTGTGTCAGTTCGACCCGTTGCGCGACGAGGGGATCGAGTACGCTCGGCGGCTGTCACAAGCCAATGTGCCGACCGAACTGCGCGGTTACCCGGGTACCTTTCACGGCTCCGGGATGGTCACCGATGCCTCGGTGTCCAAGCGGATGGCCGTCGACGAGCTCGAAGACCTGCGCCGCGGTTTGCGGATCACGTCGATATAGGCAGATGCCGTCGTGCGAACCCGACAGGACGGCTGACATGCCTGAGCTTGTAGTTTCGAAGGCATGCGAGCGGGGGTTGTTGTCGAGGTGGCCGTCTGGGCCTGTGTCACCGCGCTGCTCGTGTTCGAAAGCTCGCGCAGCCGCACTCCATGGGAATTGATCGGAGGCCTGGTGGCCATCGCCCTCGTGGTGACGGCCACCAGGCGTTTTCCGCTGGTCGCGGTGAGCGTGGCGGTGGCGTCCGGTGTCGCGATGCTGTTCGACTATGGCGGCCGGGTGCCGATCTGGCCGTTGGCCGTGATGGCGGGCACCGTGTACCTCACGCGACGCCAGTACGTCCTGCGTCGCGCGCAGGAGAACGCCGTACAAGCGCGGTTGAAGGAACGTGCGCGGATCGCCGCCGACATGCATGACTCGCTTGGCCACGAGCTTGCCCTCATTGCCGTGCGGGCGGGGGTTTTGCAGGTGTCGGGTGGGCTCGATGAACTGCAGCGTCAAGCCGTTGCTGAGCTGCGGGAAAGTGCTGCGGCTGAGACCGACAGGCTTCGCGAGATCATCGAAGTCCTGCGCGAACCGGAGAGCATCACTGATCTTGTCGCGCGCAGCGCGGCCTCCGGACTGGCCATCAAGTCCACTGTGGACTCTGTACCAGTGGAGGTCGAGCCGATCGCGTACCGGGTGGTGCAGGAGGCGCTGACCAACGCGGCCAAGCACGCACCCGGAGCGGCGATCGTTGTGGCGGTCACTCCGAATCATGTTTCAGTTTTCAATGAACAGCCCACCGAACCCGCCGGACTCGCCTCCGGCGGTAGTGGTCTCGCGAGTTTGCGAAAACGGGTCGAACAGTTCGGCGGTCACTTCGAAGCCGGGCCACGGCACGGTGGTTTCGCGGTGACAGCGATATTCAAGGGGGAATCGTGATCCGAGTTGTCCTCGCCGATGACGAGACGATGATCCGGGCAGGCATCGCGGCCATCCTGAGCAGCGACGCGGGCATCGAGGTCGTCGCACAGGCCGATGACGGTCGCCAAGCCGTGGATCACGTTCTCAGCACTCGCCCGGACATCGCTGTGCTCGACATCCAGATGCCGGTGCTCGACGGTCTCGCCGCGGCCGAGGAGATCTGGCGTCTTCGGCCGCAGACCGGTGTGGTCATGCTGACCACGTTCGGCGAGGACGAGTACATCGAGCGGGCTCTTGCCGTGGGAGCCAACGGTTTCCTCCTCAAAACAGGTGATCCGGACGAGCTCATCGCCGGGATCAAGGCGGTCGCGGACGGCGCCGCGTTTCTCTCCCCGAAGGTCGCCAAACGGGTCATCGACCAACTGCCCCGCAAGAGCGTCGGTGCTCGCGCCAAAGTCACCACTCTCACTCCCAAGGAAACTGAAGTACTGGCACTAGTGGGTTCTGGGCTGTCCAACGCGGACATCGCCGCCACACTCTTCATCGTCGAGGGGACCGTCAAGGCGCACGTGACCGCGATCCTTGGCAGGCTCGGCGTACGCAACCGCGTTCAGGCCGCGATCCTCGCCTACGAGGCCGGACTCGTTCAGAGCCTCGACTGAAAGAACTCGGTGAGATAGGTGCGGAAGAATCGAACCCATTCGACGGTGTCTCCGGTGCCGTACAGGCGCGACCACGTGTTGGCCGGGATTTTGTCCTTCTGGCCCAACGCGATCGCCAGGTAACCGTTGTCGTTCGACGACGAGTGCCCGCTTTCCGCCAGGTACCTGCGTTCCTTCCAGCCCGTCAGCTGTGGCCATGCGGCATCCCACTCGGTGCCGAACTCCTCCTCACCGACCGGACTGGTGAACAGCGCCAGCGGCTTGGGGATGTCGACGACTGGATAGAACGGCCCGTCCATGTTCACGCCCGCCTTGATCCGTGCGTCCGTGGCTAACGCGTGCACGGTCGCGCCGCCGCCCATGGAGTGCCCAGCCATTCCGATCCGGGACGCGTCCACGCGCGGTGAGTGCCGCTTGAGCACCTCGTCGAGCACGAATTTGACGTCTTGCGCACGGTTGTCCATTGCCGCCTGGTACGGCTTGCCGGCGCTCTGGCAAGCCTGACACTGCAGCAACCGGCCACCAGGGAACTCGACGTTGTACGCCTCATAGGCATGGTCGATCCCTGCGACCACGAATCCCTTCGACGCCAACTGTTCGGCCAGAGTCGTCAACGTGGCACGGGTGTTGCCCATACCAGGGGAGAGCACGACGAGCGGCCAACCGCGGCCAGAGGGTAATGCCGGAGCAGCCTGGCGCGAGTGCACCTTGAGCCGCTGCAAAGCATCATCCGGGAGGTCAAGTTTGAGACCTTTCACGGTGGCGGCCGACTCGGCGGCGGTCATGTATTGAGCGGGCGTGCCTAACGGGAAAGCGGGATACCACAAGGAAACCATGAGTTCTCGGCGTTGATCGGGCATCCAGTGATCGGCTCGGCTGGTGTCGGTCAGGTGCAGAGTTCGTTGCCCGACAGGAAATGTCCCGTCAGGCTTGAGCAGTCCTATGCGTTCCACAGCGGTGGCGGGCACCGCCAGGGCTAGGAGAAGCGTTGTGATCAGGAGGAAGATTCGCATGCTGCCATTTTTCTTGGCGGCTGCGGTTCGCGCATCGGACTACGGTCCAGGGTTGTCTATGACTTTAGGTGGGGGGGTACGTCACCGAAGGGCAGACGCTGGTCTGACTTCCCAGATTGTCCATAGTGGACGGTAGCCCTGGCGTGCCCAGAACACCGTCGACAACGGGTTCGGCGGGTTGAAGTAGAGGAAGGTGCCGATCGTGCCAGCCGCGGCGAGCTCGCGATGCACGACGGAGGCCATCTCCCTGCCGACGCCAGCACCACGGAACGACGGAGCAACTGAGAAGGAGTTGATATAGCCCCAAAGGCCGTGCCGAACACGGGTCTCGCTCCAAGATCCGGTGGTCGACTCGTTGTACCAGCACTCGGCGAGCGCGACCGCGATCCCGTCGCGCTCACCGATCCAGATGGGGTCGTTCTGGTCGATGTGCCTGCTCAGCGCGGCTCGCTTCACCTGCGCCGCGCCAGGACGTAAGACAGTGCTGCCGACCATCGCCGAGTACTCAAGCTCGGCCATTGCGAGCGGCAGGATCGTGTCGATGTCTCGTAACGTCGCGCGGCGCACCTTCAGCGCGCCTGGCGACGGCAGGATCGGCGCGCCGGTCCGGATGGCTAATGTGGACAGTGGGATCAGGCCGTGGTCAAGGAACACCCGTGCCGCGCCGACGTCCCGGCTCGGCCAGGTGATCAGGCAGGACGAGTCGGGGCCGGTTGGCTGGCGGGCCATCGTCCTGCGCCACTGGTCCAGCAACTGGGGCATCCCGTGCTCACCGAGCATCGGGTGTAACTCCCACACCTCCAGCGCGGACCACAGGGTGGGCATCGCGTTCGGAGCCAGCCTCGTCGGTACGAGAACGCCAGCCACTCGAGTGCCGTCCGGTAAAGCAGCGGTGATCACGTTGCCGTCGGGCGGGTGGACCGCGGGCGGCAGCATCGGATCCAGACGGGCGTACCACGCGCTCTGCGTGTCCAGCGCTCCGTCGGTGAACCTCACGTAGCCCTCCGGCAGCAGAAGATCGCTGTGCCAGGGAACAGCTCGCCACGCAGCGGGCTCCACTGGCCCCACTCGCGGGTCTGCTCCTCCGGCCACTCCGGTTCGATCATGTCCTCGATGACGAAACCAGATCCGGTCAGCGCGCGCACGTAGTCGCCGAGCGTCCGGTGGTGTTCGACGTAGGTCGCGCGGCCGTTGCCGTCGACCTCGACGTACGGGGTGCGGTCGAAGTACGAGTTGATCACCCGCAGGCCGTTCGGCCCGGGATCGTCGGGGAAGATCCACCTGATCGGGTGAGTCACGGCGAAGACCCACTTGCCGCCCGGCCGCAGCACCCTGGCGACCTCCTGGAACACCGGCCGCACGTCAGCGACGAAGGGCACCGCACCGAAAGCCGAGCATGCGATGTCGAAGCTTTCGGTGGCGAAAGGCAGCCGTTCGGCGTTCGCCCTGATCAACATGGGAGTGATCCCGGTCACATCGTTGGCGTGCTTCGCGTGCCGCAGCATCCCGGCAGACAGATCGAGCGCGGCCACCCGGGCACCCTGGCTCGTCAGCCACCGCGCGCACGGCGCGGAGCCGCAGCCGACCTCGACGATGTCCTTGCCCTTGACGTCGCCGAGCAGTTCTATGTCGCGTTCCCGCAGGCCCTCGGGGCACCAGAGGAAATTGACGTCGCCGAGGAAGTCGCCGTGCTCGGCGATGTAGTCGTCCGCGTCAGCGTCCCACCACGCGATGTTCGCGCTGATCGACTCGGCCGCGCCAGCGCTTCGGCGAGCGGGACCGACCGTGCCGAGGGTAGTTTGAGCGCCGGCGTACCGGGTGTCGTTGCTGTCCACGCCTGCTCCTTATGGGCATCCGGTTTGCCCGACGATCGCGCGGGCGCGTACGATACCGCCCGCGCGGTGAATTTCGCGCTGCCTGCGGTTCAGGTGAGGAATCTGGGAATCGGGTTGCGCGTATCGGTGTTGAACCCTGTGCATGATCACACACAGCTCAGGGCGCTCGTCGTCACACCGTGCGCCAGAACTCAAGACAACCCAACTACTCCCAATCCGTACCGGAGCAACCCACCTAATGTCCACCGACACCACCATTGTCCCGGCTTCCAACGCGCCCAAGCAGCAGGTCGCAATCAACGACGTCGGGACGGCGGAGGACTTCCTCGCCGCGATCGACGCGACGATCAAGTACTTCAACGACGGCGATATCGTCGAAGGCGTCATCGTCAAGGTCGACCGTGACGAGGTTCTTCTCGACATCGGCTACAAGACCGAGGGTGTCATCCCCTCGCGTGAGCTCTCGATCAAGCACGACGTCGACCCCAATGAGGTCGTCAAGGTCGGCGATGAGGTCGAGGCGCTTGTTCTCCAGAAGGAGGACAAGGAAGGTCGCCTGATCCTGTCCAAGAAGCGCGCTCAGTACGAGCGGGCGTGGGGCACGATCGAGGGTCTCAAGGAGGCCGACGAGCCGGTCCGCGGCACCGTCATCGAGGTGGTCAAGGGTGGTCTGATCCTGGACATCGGCCTGCGGGGCTTCCTGCCGGCGTCCTTGGTCGAGATGCGCCGGGTCCGCGACCTGCAGCCGTACGTCGGCCGCGAGCTCGAGGCCAAGATCATCGAGCTGGACAAGAACCGCAACAACGTGGTCCTTTCCCGCCGTGCGTGGCTGGAGCAGACCCAGTCCGAGGTCCGCAGCGAGTTCCTCAACCAGCTGCAGAAGGGCCAGGTCCGCAAGGGCGTCGTGTCCTCGATCGTCAACTTCGGTGCGTTCGTGGACCTCGGCGGCGTCGACGGCCTCGTGCACGTCTCGGAGCTGTCCTGGAAGCACATCGACCACCCGTCCGAGGTCGTCGAGGTCGGCCAGGAGGTCACGGTCGAGGTCCTGGACGTCGACATGGACCGCGAGCGCGTGTCCCTGTCGCTCAAGGCGACCCAGGAAGACCCGTGGCGCCAGTTCGCCCGTACCCACGCGATCGGCCAGATCGTGCCGGGCAAGGTCACCAAGCTGGTTCCGTTCGGTGCGTTCGTCCGCGTGGACGAGGGCATCGAGGGCCTGGTCCACATCTCCGAGCTGGCCGAGCGCCACGTCGAGATCCCGGAGCAGGTCGTCCAGGTCGGCAACGACGTGATGGTCAAGGTCATCGACATCGACCTCGAGCGTCGCCGGATCTCGCTGTCGCTCAAGCAGGCGAACGAAGGCTTCACGCCGGACACCGAGTTCGACCCGACTCAGTACGGCATGGCCGCTGAGTACGACAACGAGGGTAACTACATCTACCCCGAGGGCTTCGACCCGGACACCCAGGAATGGCAGGAAGGCTTCGACAAGCAGCGTGAGGAGTGGGAGCGCCAGTACGCCGAGGCGCACACCCGCTACGAGCAGCACATGTCGCAGATCCGCAAGGCCGCCGAGGCCGACGCTGCCGCAGCCGCGGGCGAAGGTGCCGAGGCCGCCAGTGGCGACCAGAGCTACTCCTCCGCCGGGTCGGAGACCCAGGCCAAGAGTGGCGGCACGCTTGCCAGCGACGAGCAGCTCGCAGCGCTGCGCGAGAAGCTGTCCGGCGGCGTCTGATCTGATCAGGCTCGCTAGCTAGTTACTTCAGAAGCCCCGCACTTCGGTGTGGGGCTTCTGTGTTGCCCAGCAGTATTTGCGGAGGGCGTTCAATGAGAGTGCCCTGAGGCGAAAGTGTCCGAGCGCAATCAAACCCGCAAGCAATGGTCAACACGGTGTGCCGCAATGGTGGACACGGCCTTCAGGAACGGTGGACACGGCCTTCAGGAACGGTGGACACGGTCGCAAGGAACGGTGGACACGGTGTGCTGGAACGGTGGACACGCGCGGGGGTCGGGTGGGGGACTGGTTGGGTTGATTGAGGTTCAGTGATGGGTTGGGTGTCCTGCGGATGTTGGTAGAGGTGTTGGGGCGATCGGAGTAGTTCGGGCGGCCGAAAGGTTCGTGTTCGTGGCCTTGGGGGTGGGCGACTCGCGAGGGGTGGCGAAAGTTTTCGATGCAATCATCTGGCCGTCGATGATCAAGAAACCGCTGATCATCGCCTCGCGTCCGGGGTACGCGGGGGTAGTTCGCGTTGTGCGTTTGTGACTTTTTGGGGGATCGCGTGTCGTTCACCCATCAGGGGGACTACGGTCTACACCTTGTGAGTGCTAAGGCATGGACACGCAGCGCGTCCGCCGTGGTGCTGATCGCCGGTTTGGCGGGCTGCGCATCCGAGAAACGCACACCCCTCGTAGTCCCCATTCCTACCTTCACCCCGTCGGCGAGTGCTGGCACGTCCGCGCCCGCGCGGATTGTTGGCGCGTTGCCGACCGGGTGCGGGGCGATCGGCTCGGCAGAAGAGATCTCTGAGGCAGTCGGCAAGTCGTTGCCGGGGCAGGCCAAGCCGGTCGACGGTGCCGCCGATACGACCATCGGCCGCACCGACCGCATCGACTGCTACTACGGCCTTGGCGACAGTGAACAGGTCGCCAACGCCCCGGTACGCGTCGGGCTGGCGAGCTACACCGACGCCAGAACGGCGACCGAACGGGTCGGGAAGACCATTGCCGACGAAAAGGCCGCAGGCGCCAAATCCAGCGACGTCACGGTCGGCGTCGACAAAGGCACGCTGCTGGTCGGCAAGAACTCTTCCACCCTCGTCGCCACCCACCAGGCCACGACGGTCGTCGTGATCGCCGCGATCGACACGGTGCCTGCAGCACAGGCGCCGACGGTCCTGGCCAAGATTGCGGATCGCGCGCTCAGCCCGCGCTGACCCGCAACGTCATCCTGATCGTCGTCGGCCCGCCAACCGGGCTGTGCACGGTCATCACGCCGTCAAAGGCGCTCAGCCGTCGCGCGACGCCACGTAGACCCGTCCCGCGTGACACGTCGGCGCCACCGCGTCCGTCATCCCGCACGGTCAGTTCGAGCGTGTCCTCGACAAGGCGGACATCCACTCCCACCGAGGCTGCCTCGGCGTGCTTGCTGACGTTGGTCAGCGCTTCGCTGATCGCGAAGTACGCGGCCGTCTCGATTGGCGGGTCGAGGCGACGGGGTAAGTCCACCTGGACTTTGACGGGTAATGGCGTGTCCAAGGCCAGGGCTCGGACCGCGTCGCCGAGCCCACGGTCGGCAAGGACCGGCGGGTGGATTCCCCGCACGAGGTCACGCAGTTCGGCCAATGCCTGCGCCGAGTTGGATCGCACTTTCGACAGCACCTGTTTGGCACGGTCCGGATCTTGGTCGATCAGGTGCTCAAGCGCGCCCAAACCAAGCCCCATAGCCACGAGGCGAGCCTGGGCGCCGTCATGCAGGTCCTGTTCGATACGTCTGAGCTCGGCCGCTGCAGCGTCGGTCGCATCGGCTCGAGTCTTGGCCAGCTCAAGCACACGCTGTGTCAGGTCATCGGCGGGCGCCAGCATCGTGCGCACCCACTGTCCGTTGAGACGGATCAACGGCGGCGTGATCCACAGCGCCACCGCCGACAGGCCGACGGCGGCGGGAATCGCGAGCCAGTCCGAGCCAGCGAATTGGCCGTACCAGCCGAAGGCCCAGTCGGGTTCGGTTGGCGGTACGAACCAGCGCCAGGTCTGTGGCACCGCCAATCCCCACCCGGCGTAGAGCAACAGCACGAACGGCACGACCGTGGTGAGCACGCCGACAATCGGGTCGAGCGCGAAGAACCGCAGATCACGCCAGGTCGTGCGGGTAGCGGTTGACTGCGCGACCGGAACCCCTGACCACTCGCTCGCGAGCTTGCGACGCGTATTTGCCACCTTCCACGCGCGCGGAAACACGATCAGCATGAACACACTGTTCAGCGACAAGGCGAAGAGCCCGAAACTGTAGCCCCACTTCGTGAAGCGCTTGCTCATCGCGCGCGGCCCAGTCCGAAGCGGCAGGCCGAGTAGTACCCGGCTGCCCGCCGTGTGCAGCCGCAGGAACATCGGCCCGAGCAGGAAACCGAGCATGATCAACAAACCGCCCCACGGCAGTGTCAGAGCACCGTAAATGATCAAGGCGGCTGGTGCCAGCGCGAGCACGTTGCCGATGCTCGCGTTGAGCAGCAGCCAGGCCAGGTCACGCCACGTCGCCCGGTCGTCGAGCATCCAGTCGACTTTCCGGTACAGCATGGGTGTTCGCGGCGAGTTGTACAGGTGCTCCTCGTACAGGTACAGGCCTTCTTCGTCCGGCTCTGGTGGCTCGGGCGCGGGCGAGTAGGGCCACGGGATGTACACGCCGTCCCAGCGCGCGGCGAGCTTGCGCCTTGCCCCCGTCACCCGGCGGCCGAGGCCAATGGCCCATGGCATCAGCATGGCCAGGCCGACTGAGATGGTCAGCAGCAGGACGAGCGCATGCGCCAGCACGGCGACAAGGCCGAGTATCGACAGCCCGGCCAGGACCAGTCCCCTGACCGGTGCGATGGCGATGGTGCTGAACACGCCTCCCAGTCTGCCCGCAGGGTACGACAATCCACATTGCTCGCAGGCCCACTGCGCAGGTGGGCCTAGGCCTACCTACGATCAAGACCATGCTGCGAGTGGGGCTCACGGGCGGGATCGGATCGGGCAAGTCGACGGTGGCCGGCCGGCTGGCCGAACACGGCGCGGTCCTGATCGACGCGGACAAGCTGGCACGCGAGGTCGTCGAGCCGGGCACGCCCGGTCTCAAGGCCATCGCCGAGGCGTTTGGTGAGGAAGTACTGGCCGAGGACGGCTCGCTCGACCGCCCGAAGCTCGCTGCGGTCGTGTTCAACTCCGCTGAGCAGCGGGAACGGCTGAACGGGATCGTGCATCCCTTGGTAGGTCAGCGAACCGCCGAGATGCTCGCCGAAGCCGCGGACGATGCCGTGGTCATCCACGATGTGCCGTTGCTGGTCGAGAAGAACTACGCGCCGATGTACCACCTCGTGGTCGTTGTCGACGCCGACATCGAGGAGCGCGTCCGGCGGCTCACTGAAACACGCGGCATGCCCGAAGCCGACGCCCGCGCCCGCATCGCCGCGCAGGCAACCACTGAGCAGCGTCGTGCGGTCGCTGATGTCTGGCTGGACAACTCCGGAACGCCTGACCGGGTGCTCGCGCAGGCCGACGCTTTGTGGGCGGATCGCCTGGTTCCCTTCGAAGCCAACGTCCGGCTGCATCGCTCGGTCGACTACGGAAACGCCCGCCTGTACGACTACAACCCGGAATGGCCCTTGCAGGCGGCGAGGTTGGCGGCCCGGATCAAGCTCATCACCGGCGGTCTGCGGGTCGACCACGTCGGCTCGACCGCGGTGCCTGGCTTGCCTGCCAAGGACATCATCGACCTGCAGGTCACTGTGTCCTCTTTGGAGCAGGGCGATGCTTTCGCCGAACCGCTGGCCGAAGCGGGATTCCCTGGCGACCGGCGGCACCACTCGGCGGATCCCGGGCGGCTGGCCAACATCCAGTTGCGCCTGGAAGGCAGCACGGACTGGCGGCATGCCTTGTTGTTCCGGGACTGGTTGCGCGCGTCCGAACAGGAGCGTGCGAGTTACCTCGAATTCAAGCAGGGGATAGCGAAGCAGTACACGTCCGGCAGCGCGCCGGAGAACGTCAAGGACGCATGGTTCGACAAAGCCCTGCCCCGCGCCGAATCCTGGGCCCAGCAAACTGCCTGGTCACCCTCGTGAGTGTTTTCGCCGGTCTGGTGTTTTAACGTTCCGGGTGGTTGATCTTTGACATGGAGGCGGCCACCGCTCGATGATCTTGGTTCCTTCCACAGAACTTTGATCACGAAAGCGGTGGCCGTGTCTGGCAGTGTGCCTGATGGATCCCTTGTAGGCCAACTCCGGCGGCTGCGGCGGTTCCGCCGGGCGGTGTATGAGTCGTTCACGAGGTGGCCGGATGTGTTGTTCGAGATGGTGGACGCGTTGTTGTGTCATCCGGGCCGGTTGGAGTCGTTGCCGTATCTAAGCTTGGAGCCGGTGTTGCGGCGTGGGCATGGCAGTGTGTATGCCGCGTTGGATCGGGGCCGGATCGACGCCGCGGTGTTGGCGGGTGTGTTGGCGGGTGTGGTGGATCGGTCCTCGGGGCTGGTGTTCGCGTTGGATTGTTCGCAGTGGCCGCGTCCGGATGCGCCGACCAGCCCGGACCGGACGTTGAACTACGACGCGGGCAAGGATGTTGGCGGTGGCAGCGGGGTGGTGACTCCGGGCTGGTGGTTTCAGTGGCTGGCCGCGACCGGGACGAGCGGTTCGTCGTGGGCGTCGCCGGTGGCGGTGGCGCGTATCGCGGTGGGTGAGAACCACAATGTGGTTGCTGTCGGGCAGATCGAGGCGTTGCTGAAGCAGGTGGCTGCCGACCGGGACCCGGACGGTGGTGATGATGGTGGTGGTCTGGTTCCGATTGTGTGTGCTGACGGGGACTACAGCCCGGTGTATCTGGGTGGCCGGTTGACCGGCGAGCGGGTGCAGATCGTGGTCCGGTTGCGTAAGGACGCGGTGGTGATGGCCGATCCGCCGCCGCGGGAACCAGGCACGATCGGGCGGCCGCGAGTGCACGGGCCAAAGATGAAACTGTCCGATCGCCGTAGCTGGCGTGACCCGGACGAATACCTCGCGGTGCCCGCCGAGCCTGGGCGGGCCGCGGTGAGTGTGTCGGTGTGGCATGGGATGCACCCGCGTGCCTCGGAATCGGCGGCACTGCGGGAACCTGGCTACCGGCCCGGGTACTCCCGCCCGGTGACCCGGGGCAGTGTGGTCTGGGTGTGTTCGGCCGACCCGGCGTACCCGCCGATGTGGTTGTTCTGGACCGGGCCTGAGGGCTCGTTCGATCTTGACCGGGTGTGGCGGGCGTATCTGCGCCGTTACGGCATCGAGCACCTCTTCCGGTTCCTCAAGCAATACCTGGCTTGGACCCGCCCTCGAGTGCGTGGCCCCGAGCAAGCCGAGCGGTGGAGTTGGCTGGTGGCTGTGGCTTATGTTCACCTGGTCCTGGCGCGTGGGCTCATCGCCGATCAGCGACTGTCCTGGGAACGACGCCGGGGACCGCTCAGCCCGCTACGGGTCAAACGCGGGTTTCGTGGGCTTCATCCGCGCCTGGGATCTCCGGCGAAACCGCGAAAACCTTCACGGCCCGGTCCGGGCCGCCCGACAGGGCGTACATCCATCCCCGCGACGCGGCATCGCATCGTCCGTCCAGTGACAAAAACCTAAACCCAGCAACGAAAGCAGGGCCGCCGCTCCGCGACGGCCCTGCCCACCATGCCCTCACAACGTTAAAACACCAGACCGGCGAAAACACTCACGAGGGGGTTTCAGCCGGCGAGGTATTCGGCTGCGGCGATCATGCTCACCTTCGAGCCGCTGAAGGTGTCGATCCGCGGCCGGGAACCCACCTCGACACCAGGGGTGCCGGTTTCGACGTGGATGAAGTCCAGGTCGCCCAACGATTCCAGCAACGCACGGACGTGTGCGTGCCGGTGCGCTTCCCTTGTCACGATCACGACCTGGTCGAATTCCTTCGCCGCGGCAAGGATTTCCTCGGCCGTGGCGTTACGCAGGGACTTGCTGCCCGGCACCCGGTCGACGAGGTATTGGCCTACGCCCCAAGGCATCGGGCCTGCGGCGATGGTCGGCGTCGATTCGACGTCGACCACGAGCGCAGGGCCGGTCAGCCGGGGTTCCCCGTTGACACGGATGGCTTGCCGGGCCGCACGCAGCCCCAACGTCAGATCCACCGGCTTGATCTCGGTGGCAACCGGTGGTTTACGCATCTCGAACGCCCGCGCCGACGCCTCGGCCAGCCGCGACTCCGGCAGTGAGCCGTCACGGACCGCCGCGACGACAGCCGCGGTGATCGCGTCCATCAGTGCCGCGTCGAACTCCTGCCCGCCGATGCACAGCAGGTCGGCTCCGGCGATCAACGCACCGACCGAAGCGGCCGGGATTCCCGCGTTGTTGCCGAAACTGCCGACCACACCGGCCATGTCCAGCGCGTCGGTGACGATCGCGCCCGTGAAACCGAGCTCGCCACGCAGGATGTCCACCAGCGCCTTGGAGTTCAGGGTCGCTGGCTTGTCACCCCATGGGGGCACGACCAGGTGGCCGGACATGATCGCGCGGGTGCCAGCCTTGATCGCAGCGGCGAACGGCACCAGCTCGATGGTCCGCAGCTCCTCCTCGGTTCGCCGCAGCACCGGAAGACTCTTGTGCGAGTCCTCGCCGGCCGCGCCATGCCCGGGGAAGTGCTTGACACACGTGGCCACGCCGAACTTCTGCATGCCCGTCACATAGGCCGCCACGTGTTCGGCGACCTCATTGGGCGACGAGCCGAACGCACGCACACCGATGATCGGGTCGTCCGGTACGAGCGTGAGATCCGCGCACGGCGCCAGGTTCAGCGTGACGCCTGTTGCCGCGAGCCGTTCGCCGAGCGCGGCCGCGACCGACGTCGTCAATGCCGGGTCCCCAGCCGCACCCAGCGCGAGCGGGCCCGGAACGAAGGAGCCGGTGTTGACGTCGAGCCGGGTGACGTCACCGCCTTCCTCGTCGATCGCGATGACCACGTCCTCGCGTTCCGCCCGCAGCTGTGCGGTCAGTGCGCGGACCTGCTCGTCGTCGACCACGTTGCGGCCGAACAGAGTCACACCGCCGAGGCCCTCGCCGAGTCTGCGGAGGATCCAGTCCGGCGCGGTCGTACCGCCGAACGCGGGCAGCAGAACAGATTCGGCCAGTTTTTCCAGTGTGGACACGCGTTATCCCTTCACCGCGCCAGCGGTCAGTCCGGACACCAGCTTGCGTTGCACGATCAGGAAGAAGATCAGCGCGGGCACCGCGTAGAGCACCGACGCGGCCATGATGCCGCCCCAGTCCACGGCGAACGCCGTACGGAACGTCGACAGCCACACCGGGATCGTCTGCTTGTCCTGGTCACGCATGAGCACAAGGGCGAAAAGAAACTCGTTCCACGCGGTGATGAAGCTGAACACCGACGTGGCGACAAGGCCCGGTCCGAGCAGCGGCAGCGTGACCCGGCGGAACGCCTCCCACCGGCCGCAGCCGTCGATCATCGCGGCTTCTTCCAGCTCGATCGGGATGCCGTTGACGAAGCCGTACAACATCCAGCAGGTGAACGGCAGCGTCAGTGCCATGTAGACGAACAGCAGTGACGGCAGCTGGTTGAGCAGCCCCGCGTCCCGCATCAGCAGGTACAGCGGGATCAGCAGCGCCTCGATCGGGGCAAGCTGCGCGATCAAGATCAGGAACAGGAAACCCTTGCGGCCACGGAACTTCATTCTGGCCAATGGAACCGCGGCGAGCACACCCGCGATCAACGCGGTGAGCACCGCGCCGAGCGTGACGATCAGGCTGTTGGTCAGGAATGTGGTGAAACCCGGTTTGCTCAGCGCCGACGCGAAGTTCTCGAACGTGATCGAGAGCGGGATCAGGTCGTAGCGCGGGGAAAGCACCTCGCCCGGTGTCTTGAACGAGGTCGTGATCAGCCAGTAGGTCGGGAACCCGATCAGGATCGCCCCGATGACGCCGATTGTGTTGAGTGCGATCCGCTGGGGCAGGGACTTCCTCACTTCAGGTCCACCTCCTTGGAACGCAGCAGCAGCTGGATGTAGCGGGCCAGCAGGACGACCAGCACCAGCAGCATGATCATGGCGATCGCGCCTGCCGAGCCGAAGTGGCTGCCCGCGATGCCCTTGAGGTACATGTAAACCGGCAGTGTGGTGCTCTCGCCGTCCGGTCCGCCCTGGCGCACCGCCCATACCTGGGTGAAGACCCGGAAGTCCCAGATCACCGACAGGAAGGTGACGATCGTCAGCACCGGCTGGATCGCGGGCCAGCTCACCGCGCGGAACGTCTGGAACGGCCCGGCGCCGTCGATCCCAGCGGCCTCGTACTGCTCGTTCGGCACGCCGATCAGGCCCGCGTACAGGCTGAACGCCACGAATGGCACCGCCTGCCACGTGATCAGCAGGCCGATCACGGTCAGCGTGCTGGCACCGTTGCCGAACCACGAGTGGCCGATGAAGCCCTCGAACCCGAGCAGGTCCAGCGTCTTGTTCAAGATGCCGTACTGCTGGTCGAAGATCCACTGGAAGATCGTGGTGGTCGCGACGGCCGGTGTCGCCCATGCGACGACCAGCGTGACCTGCAGCATCACTCGCACGATCGGGTGCAGCTGCTTCATCAGCAGCGCGATGCCAAGCCCGGCGAGCAGAGTGGCGGCCACGACAAGGCCCATGAACACCAGTGTTCGTACGGTGATCTGCCAGAACTCGGAATCGCCGAGAACCTCGGTGTAGTTGTCGAAACCCACCCAGACCAACTGGCCGGTGACCAGCTCACGCAGGTCCAGCTTGCGGAAGCTGATCAGCACGAGCTGCAAGGTCGGCCAGATCAGCAACGCGCCGATGGCCACGACACCTGGCAGCAGCAACAGATACGGCAACACGGCGTCGCCAAAGCCTTTGCGGCGCCGTGTTCGCAGGGTTGGGACACGCGGCGATGCCGGCGGGGTGGTCCCCGCCGGCATCGCAGCTACGTCCTTCGTCGACGTCATGAACCTGCGAGCAGCTTGTCCAACGCGGCGTTCGCGTCGGTCGTGGCCTGGTCGATGGACTTGGCGCCGGTGATGTACGCGGTCATCATGTCCTTCAACGGGTTCTGACCGGCCTCGACCTCGCCCCACTTCGGACTGGAGGGGACGGCGCGGCCGTTCTGCGCGGCCTTGGCCATGACGCTTGCGTACGGGTCGGAGTCCAGGGCGCTGATGTCAGTCGAGGTGCCCGGCACGAAACCGGTCTTGGCGACCTCGGACATGTACTTCTGCGACGAGAACAGCTTCAGGTATGCCTTGGCGGCCGCGGTGTTCTTGCTGTTGACCGGGATGGCCAGGTTCGAGCCACCGAGGAACACCGGAGCGCTCTTGCCAGCGGTCTTGCCGGGGATGGCGAAGGCGCCGGTCTTGTCCTTGATCGCCGGGTCGGTCTTGGCCGCGGTCGCGACCTCGTTCGGGGTGCCGATGAACATCGCGACCTTGCCGCCGCCGTAGATGCCACCCTGCTGCGGGTTGGACTCGTCGTTGTCCTTCGGTGCCTTGGTCTTGGAGGCGTCGACCAGCTTCTTGTAGAAGTCAAGGCCTGCCTTGGCCTCTGGGCTGTTCAGCGTGCCCTTGAAGTTCTTGCCGTCGGCCTTGGCGATGTCGCCGCCCTCGTCGAAGATGAACGACAGCAGCGCGTACCAGTTCTGGCCGGGCACGTACATCGCCTGGAAGTCGGGATCGCTGCCGTACTTGGCGTTCAGCTTGTCGATCGCGGCGAGCAGTTCCTCGCGCGAGGTCGGCGGGGTGGTGATCCCGGCCTCGGCGAACATGTCCTTGCGGTAGAGCACCTCACGGTTGGCGGCGTAGAACGGCATGCCGTAGACCTTGCCGTCGAACGTCGCGGAGTCCTTGAGACCCTTGAGCCACTGCGAGCCATTAAGGTCGTTGACCGAGTCGGTCAGGTCGGCGAGCACGCCCTCCCCGGCGAACTGCGGGGTCTGGGTATTGCCGATCTCGATCACGTCAGGCGGGGTCTGCGAGGCCAGCGCGGTGGTCAGCTTCTGCTGGATACCGGTCCACTGCTGGATCTCGTACTTGATCTTGACGCCTGGGTTGGCGTCCTGGAACTCCTTGTGCAGTGCGCTGGTGAGGGTTTCCGGCGCGGAGCCGGTCATCAGCCAGACAGTCAACTCGCCGCTGAGCTGCTGCGGGTTGTTGGCGTTGCTAGGGGCGTTGCCTGACCCACCAGAGCCGGCGCAGCCCGCGGTCGCGAGGGAGATGGCGACAGCTCCAGCCGCCAACTTCATCCAGCGCTTCACTCGTGCCGTCCTTTCAAGCCCGGCCACCCCGGGCGCCACAAATGGTGTAGACCAATGCAGAGCAGCGTGGTCCGGACCACACCAACTGTCAAGCCGGTTGCCAAGAAGTTGTAAAAGAACAGGCAGCAGGGGGTGAGTGGCCAGGTTCGGTGTGTAATCGCCCCAAGACGCGACAAACCCCCTGCGAGGAATTGGCGATTCGCAGGGGGTTTGTGGTGAGGATCTGTCTCAGTACGGCGGCCACACCTCGAAAACATGTTGGCCGGTCAGCCAAGCGCTCAGATCGTGCCGGTAGTAGCTCAGCTCTTCGAGCGTCTTGTGCACGGTCCGCAACGCGAGATCCGCGTCACCGGTCCGCAGGACCCGGCCGGCGACCGCGGCGGCGAATTCCTCGCAGCGCACGATCCGTGCGGCCGATCCGGGCACTGACGCAAGGCCGAGCAGAAGATCCGTGGTACGCCACGATGTGCCGTCGCGCGTGATCCGGGCGGAAGTGAGCACGCTCGGACCGGAACGCGCGTGGCGCGATCGGGGGCGTTGGTGGGTGAGCCGGACGTTGATCTCCGGCAGTAGCCACGTCACCTCGGAGTCGAAGAAAGGATCCTCCGGCGTGGGGCATTCCACGCGAAGGCCCCAGCGTTCCTCCTGGCATGTCCGGAGGCGCCGGGTCGTACCGGACGAGTACCTGCGAACCGCGGAAACTGTGTCGACGATGTCGACCAGCTGCGGGGTGATGGTCGTGCCCACGCGGCCGAAGAGTAGTCGGAACGGCGCGTTGCGTGATCACTCGGTCTTCATTCGTTACATCACGGCTTGTGATCGACCGGGTATCGATCTGTGAGCGGTCGACGGTTACCCTGAACGGCGGTTGACAAGATCAAATACCCGCGAGTAGGGATTTCGCCACACTGGTTGAAATCAGTATTTTCGCTGGTCTCGCCACGTCAGATCGATGCCGAGGGATCGCAGCCACGCGCACGTGTCGTAGCCGTGCCGAGTGATGCCTTCGACTGTCCGGTACGTCCTCTCAAGGGTCCGCTGGGCTGTTTCGGCGTCGATCATGCGGTCGCCGAGCGCGGCCAGCAACTCGTCGGAGTCCACGACCTCGAGGCGCTCACCGGTCCACACGTGGATGTCCAGATAGATGTCGACCATGCGCCACACCGGTCCTGGCGCTGCGTCACGAGCGCCGAACTCGGGATCCACGTCGACGAGGTCGATGTAGATGTCCTCGCGCTGCCGCGCGCCGGGGTGCGTGTGCCAGTGACTGACCCGCAGACCCATTTCGGGCAAAAGCCACGATTCGATATATGCGAGCTCGCGGTGGCCGTCCATCTTGCGCGCCATGAACAAGCCGAACGTTTCCACGCGGTATTCGTCGACCGTGCGCCGGAAACCCTTGGGGTCGATGTTCTCCATGGCCTTGACGTCGAACGTTTCCACCTTGGGCGGGTGCACGTGCGGCGCGGTGTCGGGGCTGATCCTCGGGCGGGCAACGGGTAGCGCGTAGTCGAAGCTCACCTGGTCATGGTGCCTACGCCGACTGGATCAACGCACCCTCCGCAGCGGGGGGATTGTGCGTCCGAACGGGTGATAACCGTTAGTATGCCGTCCTTCATGATCTGGGGAGGCATTCATGTTCGGCATCATCCGGCCTTGCCGTCACAGACTTTCGCCCCGGCTGCGCACTTCGTGGCTCGCCCACCTTTGTGGGCTCTGCCTGGCATTACGGGACGATCACGGGCAATTGGCGAGAACCGTCACCAATTACGACGGGCTCGTGGTGTCGGCTTTGGTCGAGGCGCAGTCGCAGGTCTCAGGGCGCCGGACGGCGGGACCTTGCCCGCTTCGGGCGATGCGAACGGCTTCCGTCGCACAGGGTGACGGTGCCCGGTTGGCCGCCTCGGTCTCACTGGTCCTCGCGTCCGCCAAGATCAACGATCATGTTGCGGACCGGGACGGACTGTTCGGCCGTCGCGGCGTTTCCTTGGCGGCACGCAAGGTCGCGGGTCGATGGGCAGCCCAGGGCGCGTCGTCCGGCTCGGCGGTCGGCTTCGACACGGCCGTGCTGTTGGATGCCGTCGCCGAGCAACCCGCTGTCGAGCGTTCAGTCGGTCGTGGGGACTCTTTGCTGCTGGCGACTTCGCCGACCGAGGCCGCGACCGCGGCCGCCTTCGCGCACACGGCTGTGCTGAGCGGCCGTCCGCAGAACGTGGCCGCTCTGTCCGAGGCTGGGCGGCTCTTCGGGCGCGTCGCGCACCTGGTCGACGCGGTCGAGGACATCGAGGAGGACCGGGCGAAGGGCGCGTGGAACCCGTTGCTCGTGACCGGCACCTCGCTCGAGGAGACCCGTCGGATCTGCGACGACGCCGTGCTCGGTGTGCGACTTGCGTTGCGTGAGGCGGACTTCGTGGACGACAAACTCATCCATGCCCTTCTGGCCCACGAGCTTGACCACGCCGTCAAGCGGGCTTTCGGCGACGTGCACGGGCCTTCCTTGGATGAGAAGACGAAACGCAAGGACAAGCGCGAGGACAAGCACGGCGAGTGGCAGAAGAAGGGCTGGGAACGGCCGGATCGCAGTTGGGGTGCCGCGTGCGGCCTGGCCATGGTCATGTTCTGTACGTGCCAGTACTGCTGTGGCGACCCGTATCACGACCCGTGGACTGGTGAGCCGCGCGAAGGATGGTGTCACCGCTGCGATTGCGACTGTTGCGATTGCTGTGACTGCTGCAGTTGCGGCGACGCCTGTGGCTGCGACTGTTCTTGTTAGGACGTTCTCAGCTCGTGGTAGCCGTCCGGGCGGCGGGCTTCGTAGTACCAACGGCCGTCCAGGAACTCCAGGTATCGAACGTCGGCCACCGGGTCGCCGCCTCGGAAGCCGGTGGTTGTCGGGACCGCGATTCCGGTGCGCTCGAACCAGTTCTCCGCTGCTGTGGCTCGCCCGTCGTAGGCCGCGCGGCCGTCCGGCAAGATCGTCGACAGCCGGGCGCCGCGCGCGTCCCAGTGCCCCTTTCGTCCACTGAGGACTGTGCCGTGTGACTGCCAGGTGATGCCGTCCTCGGACGTGGCGTAGGACGTGGACATCCGGTCTTCGGCGCCTTCGATATCAAGGGGGTGCTCGCAGATCCACGCCTGCCAGCCTTGTCCGTACGGCCTGATCACCGGGTCTTTGACCGCGGGCGCGCCGAAGTCCAGTCGCCGGATCGGCGCCTCGGTCAGTGCTTCAAGGGTTGGCGCTTCGAGCAGGCCGATCCACCAGGCTTTCGTGCCTTGCTCTGCGCAGGAAACGTAGATCCGCCAACCGTTTTCCGTCTTTGTGAGCGGTGACTTCTCGACCATCGGGACGGTCAGTGCCTTCGCCGTCAGTTCGGTGACCGTGTCGAACCGGACGCCGTCGTCGGACCTCGCGATGACGACACGGTCGCCGTCACCTCTTGTCCTGTAAGAGAGGTAGGTCGTGTTGCCGACCTTCAGCGCACAGGGGGCGCCTGCCCAGCGCTGACCGCCGGTGCTTGGCGGTTCGGCGACGACTTCGTACGGCCCGTGTCCTGGGAATTCCATGGTTTCCACTGTGCTTGGGGCGCGGCGTCGGCGATACTGGCAGGAAAGACCAGATGTCGGAAGATCCTGCCAATGAAGTCTGTCGTAGCGGTGGTCGGTGACCGGGTCGCCGGGTTTGAACTGGGCATTCTCTGCCAGGTCTTCGGGCTTGACCGGTCCGATGACGGTTTGCCGTGCTACGACTTCACGATCTGCGGGCCGCGTCCCGGGTTGGTGCCGACGACGTCCGGCTTCGCCATGGAAGTCCCGTCCGGCTTGGACCGGGTCGTGTCGGCCGATCTTGTCGCGATCCCGGCATGGCCGGATCTCGAAGCTCCTTTGGATCCCGCGATCGGCGCGGCGATTCGTGCCGCCTATGAGGCGGGGGCCACCTTGTTGTCCATCTGCAGCGGGGCGTTCGCGTTGGCAGGCGCTGGTGTCCTCGACGGCCGCCGGGCGACCACGCATTGGCAGTTCGCTTCTTTGCTACGTAAGAGTTTCCCGTCGGTCGATGTGGTCGAGGACGTGTTGTACGTCAGCGACGGGCCGCTGTTGACCAGCGCGGGCGCGGCTGCCGGGATCGACGCGTGCATGCACCTCGTACGGACCGTGCATGGTTCGGAGGTCGCGAATGCGTTGGCCCGCCGCATGGTTGTGCCCGCGCATCGGGACGGCGGGCAGGCGCAATACGTCGAGATGCCTGTTCCTGTCAGCCCTTCGGGGTTTTCCGCTGTCATGGACTGGGCGGCTTCGAACCTGGACCAGCCGTTGACGGTTGACGTGCTGGCCCGTCGCGCTGGGATGTCTGGGCGCAGCTTTGCCAGGCATTTCAAGGCGACCACTGGCGTGACACCGCATCGATGGCTGCTGGAGCAACGGTTGCAGCGCGCCGAACTGTTGCTGGAGACCACTGATTTGACCGTGGACGTCGTCGCGCATCGGTCAGGGTTCGCCCATCCCGACACGCTTCGGCATCATTTCGCGCGTCGGCGTGGCACGTCGCCGAGCGCTCATCGCCGGGCTTTTCCCCGATAAGGCCGCGTTTGATCGAGGGGGATTGTGATGTTCGGAATCATCAGACCGTGCCGTCATCGGCTGTCCCGCTTACACGCGTCATGGCTTGCCCACCTGTGCGGGCTTTGCCTGGCGCTTCGCGATGACCATGGTCAGCTGGCGAGGACCGTCACCAACTATGACGGCTTGGTGATCTCGGTACTGGTCGAGGCTCAGTCGGAAACGTCTGCCCGGCGTACGGCGGGACGTTGCCCGTTGCGCGCGATGCAGTCCGCTTCCGTTGCCCAAGGCGACGGTGCCAGGTTGGCGGCTTCCGTTTCGTTGGTACTGGCGTCGGTCAAGGTGGCTGACCACGTTGCTGACGGCGATGGGAGGGCAGGCCGCGTGCCTGCTGTGGCGCGACTCGTGGCCGCTCGTTGGGCAGCTCAGGGGGCTTCGTCAGGTTCGGCGGTTGGCTTCGACACGGCTGTTTTGGTGGACGCCGTCTCGCGGCAATCAACCGTCGAGTCGTCGGCTACGGCTTTGTTGGATGTGACTGAACCGGCTGAAACCGCTGCGGCTGCTTCGTTCGCGCATACCGCTGTGGTGAGCGGGCGGCCTGGGAACGCCGTTGCCTTGGCTGAGATAGGTCGGTTGTTCGGGCGGATCGCTCACATCGTCGACGCCGTCGAGGACCAGGCGACGGATGCGTGGAACCCGTTGTCCGTTACCGGAACTTCGTCTGTTGAGGCGCGTGAGCACTGTGACGACGCGTTGCTCGGGATACGGCTTGCGTTGGACGAGGTCGAGTTCGTCGATGACCGGCTTGTCCGTCTCCTGCTGACCGATGAGGTTGAGCGCGCTGTCGATCGGGCGTTCGCGCACGCCTCCGGACGGCGAAAGAAGAAAAAGAAGGACGACGAGGCCCACGGCGGTGGCGACAGTGAGCTCGCGAAACTCGCCTTCGAGGTCACCGCCAAGCAGGTGGGCAAAACCCGCTGCGGCCACTGCGACTGTTGTGACGGTTGTGCCCCCTGACCTGGGCCAATGCAAAACTGTCGGTGGGTGGGCATAGAGTCTTTGTCGTGGCATTCGCGACCGAACACCCAGTGATCGCCCACTCCGAGTTCCGGCCGGTGAGCGACATCCCGCGCACCACTGGCACCTTCCAGGTGGTCAGTGAGTACCAGCCTGCCGGTGACCAGCCCGCGGCCATCGACGAGCTGGAGCGCAGGCTCGGCGCGGGCGAGAAGGACGTGGTGCTGCTCGGCGCGACCGGTACCGGTAAGTCGGCCACCGCGGCCTGGCTGGTCGAGCGCATCCAACGGCCGACGCTGGTGCTCGCGCCGAACAAGACACTGGCCGCCCAGCTGGCCAACGAGCTGCGCGAGTTCTTCCCGCACAACGCGGTCGAGTACTTCGTCAGCTACTACGACTACTACCAGCCAGAGGCGTACATCCCGCAGACGGACACGTACATCGAGAAGGACTCGTCGATCAACGACGACGTGGAGCGGCTGCGCCACTCGGCCACGTCCAACCTGCTCTCCCGGCGTGACGTGATCGTGGTCGCCTCGGTGTCCTGCATCTACGGCCTCGGCACGCCGCAGTCGTATCTCGACCGGTCCATCGAGGTGCGGGTCGGGCAGGAGCTCGAACGCGAGCAGCTGCTGCGGGCGTTGGTCGATGTCCAGTACACGCGCAACGACCTTGCGTTCGCCCGTGGCACGTTCCGGGTGCGCGGCGACACCATCGAGATCATCCCGGCGTACGAGGAACTGGCCGTCCGGATCGAGATGTTCGGCGACGAGGTCGACAAGCTGTACTACCTGCACCCGCTCACCGGCGACATCGTCAGGGAGGTCGACGATCTGCGGATCTTCCCGGCCACCCACTACGTCGCCGGTCCCGAGCGGATGGAGAAGGCGATCGTCGCGATCGAGAAGGAGCTCGAGGAGCGGCTGGCCGAGTTCGAGCGGCAGGGCAAGCTGCTGGAAGCCCAGCGGTTGCGGATGCGGACCACGTACGACATCGAGATGATGCGTCAGGTCGGCTTCTGCTCGGGAATCGAGAACTACTCGCGGCACATCGACGGCCGCGAGGCCGGGTCGGCGCCCGCGACGCTGATCGACTACTTCCCCGAGGACTTCCTGCTGATCATCGACGAGTCGCACGGAACCGTCCCGCAGGTCGGCGGGATGTACGAGGGTGACGCGTCCCGTAAGCGCAACCTGGTCGAGCACGGGTTCCGGCTGCCGTCCGCGCTGGACAACCGGCCGCTGACCTGGGAGGAATTCCAGGACCGGATCGGCCAGACGGTGTATCTCTCGGCGACGCCGGGCCCGTACGAGATGGGGCAGACCGGCGGCGAGTTCGTCGAGCAGGTCATCCGGCCGACAGGTCTCGTCGACCCCGAGGTGATCATCAAGCCGACCAAGGGCCAGATCGACGACCTGGTCGGCGAGATCCGCGAGCGTGCGGAGAAGGACGAGCGCGTCCTGGTCACCACGCTGACCAAGAAGATGGCCGAAGACCTCACCGACTACCTGTTGGAGCTCGGCATCAGGGTGCGCTACCTGCACTCCGAAGTGGACACTCTGCGTCGCGTGGAACTGTTGCGGCAACTGCGAATAGGCGAGTTCGACGTCCTCGTCGGCATCAACCTGCTGCGCGAAGGCCTCGACCTGCCCGAAGTCTCCCTCGTAGCGATCCTCGACGCGGACAAGGAAGGCTTCCTGCGATCAGGAACTAGCCTCATCCAGACCATCGGCCGCGCCGCCCGTAACGTCTCGGGCCAAGTGCACATGTACGCGGACAAGATGACCGCCGCGATGCAGCACGCGATCGACGAGACGAACCGCCGCCGCGCCAAGCAGGTCGCGTACAACGAAGAACGCGGCATCGACCCACAACCACTGCGCAAGAAGATCGCTGACATCCTCGACCGCGTCTACCAAGAAGCAGACGACAACGAGGTGGCTGTCGGCGGCTCCGGCCGCAACGCCTCTCGCGGCAAGAAACCCACCGGAGAGAAGGGCGTCCCCGCAACAGGCGGAAAGAGCTCCGGCGTGAAGTCTGACCGCGACATCAGCAAGATGCCGCGCGCCGAACTCGCCGACCTCGTCGCCCAACTCACCGACCAGATGATGAACGCGGCCCGCGAACTCCAATTCGAACTAGCCGCCCGCCTCCGCGACGAAATCCACGACCTGAAGAAAGAACTCCGAGGCATGGACGCCGCAGGCATCAAGTAAGCAAGGTCGCGTGGCGCGGCAGGCTTTTGCCACCGCGCCACCGCGGACACGCGACTTCCCGGCTGGCAAGGGGAAGTCTCAGGTTGCGCGGGTGGGATACTCCGGTCGGCCGAGGGGAAGCCCTGGGCCGGTCAGACGGACTCTCCGGTCCGGCGGAGAGCTTGGGCATCTGTCGGCGCCGCAGGCGTGTCGGAGTGGAAATTCGGGGAAGAGCTCACAGTTGCGCGTCGTATGACGCGGCCACCTTCTTCGGCACGCACATGCGCCACGCATCCGTGACGAGGTCACGCATCTCGTCCGCGTCTATCGCGTTGAGGTGGACTTGGACCCAGTTGAAGCGGGCGTCGGACTTCGATGGCGGGAAGAACTTCGCGGGCTCCGCTTCAATCAGTGAATCCCGGAGTTCTTTGGGGAAGCCGAAGCCCATTGTTGTCTCGTCCCGCGACAGCGCCACGAACACGATCTGTCCGACGCGGAACTTGATCCGGTCGTACACCACCACTTCATAGGCCCGCGGCAGGGCTGACGCCACCTCGCGGATTTCTTCAACGGTGACCATGCCCGCAAGCTACCCAACGGGTACGACACCCGTTGGGTAGCTGCACGTCAGTCAGTCGTTGCCTTCTTCGAGTGCCGCGTGGTCGAGCAGTTCGGCCTCTTCGGCCGGGACTTCTCCCCGTGAGGCGATTGCTTCCGCTCCGCCTTCGGGCATTTCGCCGATCAGCTCGGTCTGGGTGGATGCGGCGATCAGCATCGTGTGCTGGCTGCCGACCATGCCCAGTCCCGCGTACTGCTCAAGGCGGGCGCGGGAGTCAGCGATGTCGAGGTTCCGCATGGTCAGCTGGCCGATTCGGTCCACCGGGCCGAATGCCGCGTCCTCGGTGCGCTCCATCGACAGCTTGTCCGGGTGGTAGCTGAACGCGGGACCTGAGGTTTCCAGGATCGAGTAGTCCTCGCCGCGCCGCAGCCGCAACGTCACCTCGCCGGTGATGGCCATGCCGACCCAGCGCTGCAGCGACTCACGCATCATCAGCGCCTGCGGGTCGAGCCAGCGGCCTTCGTACATCAGACGGCCGAGTTTGCGGCCTTCGTTGTGGTAGCTGGCAAGGGTGTCCTCGTTGTGGACCGCGTTGACGAGCCGTTCGTACGCGGCGTGCAGCAGCGCCATGCCGGGCGCCTCGTAGATGCCGCGGCTCTTGGCTTCGATGATCCGGTTCTCGATCTGGTCGGACATGCCCATGCCGTGCCGTCCGCCGATCGCGTTGGCCTCAAGCACAAGGTCGACCGGGGTGGCGAACTCCTTGCCGTTGATCGAGACCGGGCGGCCCTGCTCGAAGCCGATCGTCACGTCCTCGGTCGCGATCTGCACGTCCGGGTCCCAGAACCGCACGCCCATGATCGGGTCGACGATCTCGATGCCGGTGTCGAGCTGCTCGAGCGATTTGGCTTCGTGCGTCGCGCCCCAGATGTTCGCGTCAGTGGAGTACGCCTTCTCCGTGCTGTCGCGGTATGGCAGGTTGCGGGCAAGCAGCCACTCGGACATCTCCTTGCGGCCGCCGAGCTCGGTCACGAAGTCCGCGTCCAGCCACGGCTTGTAGATCCGCAGCGACGGGTTGGCCAGCAGACCGTAGCGGTAGAACCGCTCGATGTCGTTGCCCTTGAAGGTCGAGCCGTCGCCCCAGATCTGCACGTCGTCCTCAAGCATCGCGCGCACCAGCAGCGTGCCGGTCACGGCACGACCGAGCGGTGTGGTGTTGAAGTACGTGCGGCCACCGGTGCGGATGTGGAACGCCCCGCACGCGAGCGCGGCGAGACCCTCCTCGACCAGCGCGGCACGGCAGTCGACCAGCCGCGCGACCTCAGCGCCATACGACTGGGCACGACCGGGTACCGAGTCGATGTCGAGCTCGTCGTACTGGCCGATGTCGGCGGTGTAGGTGCAGGGCACCGCGCCCTTTTCGCGCATCCACGCGACAGCTACCGAAGTGTCGAGACCACCAGAGAAGGCGATACCGACACGTTCACCGACAGGCAGAGAAGTGAGCACCTTGGACACAAGCACAATTATGCATGCCGATGTATGGTCATGCAAAACCGGGCCGAGGTGACCTCCGCTACTTGGCCGGTAACAACCGCGCGAAGCCGACACCGCGAGTGACCCACTCCGCGAGCTGCTCGTCGGCATCGACAACGGCCGCGGACACCCGCAGCCAGCCGTCGAGCTCCCGACCGCGCATCACCATCGGCGTGACGTCAGCGTCATCGACCAGCGCGTCCGCCCGCTCAGGATCCATCCGGACAAGTAAGCCGCCCTGTCTGCTGATCGTCACGGACATATTGCCGTTGATCAGGAACGCCAGTCCGCCGAACATCCGCTTCTCGGTCACGCCTGGCTCACCGGCGATCAGTTCGCGGACCCGGTCAGCCAACTCCTTGTCGTAGGCCATGTGGCGATGATGCCTCAGGGGTACGACAAAAAAGTCTGCCGCGCCCCCAACGAACCGGGAGCGCGGCAGACATCGTCGATACCTCTTAGCTGGTGATGTCCTTACGCGTGAACTTGCGGACGGCGAGGAAGCCGAACACTGCCGCGTAACAGACGGCGGAGAAAGCGCCCCGAGTCATCTCCGACCAGTCGATGTCGGTGGAGATCAGGTCCGACCAGGCGAACGCGTAATGCGTCGGCAGGTAGTTACGCAGGTCCTCCAAAGCCGTGATCTGGTCGAGGATCTGCGAAACGATCGCCACCAGCACCGTGCCGCCGACGGCACCCAGAGGCGCGTCCGTCGACACCGACAGGAACATGGCCAGCGCCGCAACCCACAACAGGTTCACCGCTATATAGATCGTCGCCGCGTAAATGGCCATGACACCGTCGGAGAACGACACCGCGTCCCCGGTCGGACTCACGGCTTCCCCCGCGCCGTACCAAATCACGCCGATGAGGAACGAGACGGTCGGCAACAGCAGCAGCGCGAACAGCGACAGGATCCCTGACGAGATCGCCTTCTGCCGGATCAACCGATTCCGGGGAATCGGCATCGCCAGCAAGTACTTCAGGCTCGACCACGAGGCTTCGCTCGCGATCGTGTCGCCGAAGAAGATCGCCACGATCATCGGCAGCAGGAACGTGCCCGACACGAATAGTGCGAACACCACGAAGTTCGGCGCGCTCGCGGTCGCCAGGTCGACGAATCCGCCCTGCCTGCGGTTCGGGTTCGCCTGTCCGATCTCGAACGAGATCACCAGCACGATCGGCAGCAGCACGAGCAGGCCGAGCATCAGTTGGGTCCGTCGCCTGCGCAGCTGCCTGGCCAGCTCGACACGCAGCCGAAGCGTGCGCGACGCCTTGTAGCCGACCACCGAACCGTCGGACTGCACCTGCAGGTGCTCGTGCGACGCTGCTTCCTCCATCGCCCCAATGGCTGTGGGGTCGGTATGAACATTGTTCGTACTCATGCGTACTTCCCGTCGTTCTCGCTTATGTCGCATGAGTACGACACTGTGTTGAATGATTCGCTCGCAAGCTCGCTCATGACTTGTTCTCCCCAACGAGCTCAAGGAACGCGTCCTCGAGACGGCGGCGTGGGCCTGCCTGTTCGACCGCCACACCGGCTGCTACCAGGGCACCTAGGGCCTTGGAGCGTGGTGTGCCGTCGAGGTTGGCGTGCACTTGCTTGCCCTCGATCTCGACGCCGGTGACGCCCGTGAGCTCACCGAGTACCGATGCCGCCTGGTCAGGTTGGTCGACGCGGAACGTCGCCTCGCCGCCGACCGCCGCGATGTCCGCGACCTCACCCGCGGCGACCAGCTTGCCGCGATGCATCACGACCACGTGCGTACAGGCCTGTTCGACCTCGGCGAGCAGGTGGCTGGAGACCAGCACCGTCCTGCCGGTGGCCGCGTAGCGCTTCAGGACCTCACGCATCTGGTGGATCTGGGGCGGGTCGAGTCCGTTGGTCGGCTCGTCCAACACAAGCATGTCCGGCAGGCCGAGCATTGCTTGCGCGATCGCGAGCCGTTGCCGCATACCTTGGCTGTAGGTACGGACCTTGCGGCGCACGGCGTGGCCGAGGCCAGCGATCTCGATGGCCTCGTCGAAGTGCGCGTGCTCAAGCGGACGACCGGTCGCGGCCCAGTAGAGCCGCAGGTTCGCCTCGCCGGACAGGTGCGGGAGGAAGCCCGAACCCTCCACAAAGGAGCCGATACGGGACAGCACCGGCGCACCCGAGTAGATCTTGTGCCCGAAGACCCTGATCGAGCCTTCGGTCGGCTGGATGAGGCCCATCAGCATGCGCAGCGACGTCGTCTTGCCCGCGCCGTTGGGCCCGAGCAGACCGAGCACTTGGCCCTTCTCCACCCGGAACGACAAGCCGTCGACGGCCTTGAGCCCGCCTGGGTACTCCTTGGCCAGCCCCTCGATCACCAGAGGCACGTCGGTCAACGAAGGGTCGACATCATCGGCCCGGCGACGGCGGATCGCCGCGACGATGGCGACCACAATGGCCAGCCCGATCACGACGAAGATGCCAACAAGGGCGAACATCGGCGGCGTCTGCGTCGAACGCGTTCCCGGCACCACCGGCACCTGGACTGTGTTGTCCACCAACGACACCGTGAACGCGGCGGGCTGCGTGGGCACGGAATAAGCCTGGTCGGTCGTGGTCACCGCTACCTCGATGCGGTGATCGGCCTCGATCGGCCGCACGATCCCAGGCAGCGTCACCGTCACCTCGGCAGGCAGTTGCGTGATCCGCAGCGGAGACACGGCCGAACCCGGCAGCGTGCGCTGCTGGCCGTTCCCGGCGACGTCGTAGAGCTTCGCGAACAGCACCACGCCATCAGCGGGCAGCGGCTGACCTGGCACACCTTCCACACGAAGGCGGACCGTGGACGAGCCACTGATCAACAGCTGGCCGGTGAACGGCTCGCTGCGGAATCGCGCCACCTGGCCGGGCATGTCGATGGACAGCCTGCTGGCCAGGCTGTTCGATCCGCTGACCACCGAGCCGAGGCCCGGCATGCTCGTGATCGAGCCGGGGTTGCCGCCCGGCGGGTTCACGACTGTCTGCTGTGGACCGCTCAAGGCGATCGGACGGCGTTCAGTCTGTGTACCAGCCAATCCTGGGTAGCTGGGCGCGGTGATGGTGCGGACGTTCGGGGCGCCTTGGGCACGCAGCGCGCCCTGGATGGCGTACTCGAAGCTTGTGCCGGGATCGGTGCCGCGGTTGCGCAGATGGAAGTCGAACCAGTCGGCGATCTCCGAGCGCAGGCTCGTTCCCGGCCTGCCGCCGTCGTGGCCGCCCGCGTACCAGACCACTTTCACCTTGCCGCCCGCCGCGGCGATCTGCCGTGCGGTGGCGTCGGACTGGTCGAGGCCGAACAGCGTGTCCTGTTCACCTTGGACGATCATCGTTGGCTGGGTGATCCGGTTGGTGACCGAAACCGGTGAAACAGATCGCAGCAGGTCCACAGTGGCCTGGCTGGCCTTGCCGGTGGTGGCGAGTTCGGTGTACGCCGCACAGATCTGCTCGGTGAACCGGCCACAGGGACCCGTGTTCTGTGACGGGCTACGGCCAGGCGGCAACGCGCCCTGCGGAATCCCGCCACCCGCCGCCGCGGCGGCCGGGTTCTGCGCGTCCAGCTGGTCATCGTTGTCGACGCCTGGTTCGGCGGCTTCGGCGTTCGGGTTCGCGAAGCTCGATCCACCCATCCCGGCACCGAAGAACACGCCTGCCCACGACCGCTTGAACACACCGTCCGGAGTGGATGCGTTGGCGGACGGCGTGTTCGGCACGTGTGCGGTGGTCGCGGAGTTCGGGATCAGCGCCTGACCGAGGTCGTTGTACGTGATCACGGGCGCGAGCGCGTCGATACGTTTGTCGTATCCAGCCGCCAGCAACGAGATCGCACCGCCGTAGGAACCGCCGGTGATGCCGACCTTGGGGTCGGCACCATCCTTTTCCACCTCGGGGCGCTGCGCGAGTTCGTCGATCAGCCTGCTCACGTCGGCGACTTCGGCATCCGGCGCGTTCAGCGCGATCTGGCCGGTGCTGCGGCCGAAACCACGAGCCGACCAGGTCAGCACCACAAAGCCCCGCTGGGCAAGTTCACGGGCGTCGCTGTCGACGCTGTCCTTGCTCCCGCCGAACCCGTGCGCGACGAGCACAGCGGGCGCCGGAGTCTGCTCCGGCAGGTAAAGAGTCGTGTCAAGCTGGGCGCCTGGGGTCGCGATCATGCGGTCCTCGGTGACGATCCGAGGCCCGTCCGATCCGCTGTTCACCCAGATCAGGGCTCCGGCCGCGACTATCGCGGCGGCCAGCGTGAGCGCCAGCCAGCGGAGCTGGGTTTTGGACATTCGGGGCACCTGCGAACCGTATTGCAAAGTTGCTGAGAACTCGCTGACGGTGAGCGAACCTGTCGGTGACCGACAGCTATTGGACAGGGCCGATCGGGCGATGTGACCAAGAACAACAACCGGATGGGCGACTCCGTCTGGCGTGATGGCTCACCGATAGGGACAATAAGGGCTGTTGTGGAGGGGAGTATTCCTTCGCGGCGGTGTCGTCAACACGGATCTCGAACCGCTGGACCAGTGGTAATGAGCCCGGCGCCGTCGGTCCGTGCCTTGTTGGGCACTGGCGGAAGAGACCTCCGGTTTGGACGGCTATGCCCGCCTATCCGGAGGTGATCAATGAGTGTGCCCGTGTGGTTGTGGATCGCCACGATCGCAGGACTTCTGATCCTGCTCGCGATCGATCTGGTCATCGTGGATCGAAAACCACATGAGGTGACCATTGGTGAAGCCGCCAGGTGGGTGACGTTCTACGTCGCCTGCGCCGTCGTTTTCGGACTCGGCCTCTGGTACTTCGCCGGTGGTCAGCCAGCGGGAGAGTTCTTCGCCGGTTATATCACCGAGTACTCGTTGTCGGTCGACAACCTCTTCGTGTTCCTGGTGATTATGGGTGCCTTCAAGGTGCCTGCGATCCACCAGCACAAGGTCCTGCTGATCGGTATCTTGCTCGCGCTGGCCATGCGCAGCATCTTCATCCTGCTCGGCGCAGCGGTCATCGCGGAGTTCAGCTGGGTGTTCTACCTGTTCGGCGCGTTCCTGATCTACACCGCCTACACGTTCATCAAGTCGAACCACACCGACGACGAAGACGAATACAAGGAGAACGGCGCGACCAAGCTGGCGCGCAAGTTCCTTCCGGTGACCGACGACTACCACGGCGCGAAGTCGTTCGTGAAGCTCGCCGGCAAGCGGATGGTCACCCCGATGTTCATCGTGATGATCGCGATCGGCACGGCTGACCTGCTCTTCGCGGTCGACTCGATCCCTGCCATCTTCGGCCTGACCAAGGAGCCGTTCCTGGTCTTCGCCGCGAACGCGTTCGCGCTGATGGGTCTGCGGCAGCTGTACTTCCTGCTGGGCGGTCTGCTCAACAAGCTGGTGTACCTGCAGATCGGTCTCGCCGCGATCCTGGCGTTCATCGGCGTGAAGCTGGTGCTGGAAGCACTGCACACGAACGAACTTCCGTTCATCAACGGCGGCGAGCACCTGAACGTGTGGGTGCCGAACATCGCGGTCTCGCTCAGCGTCATCATCGGTGTTCTGGCGATCACCACGGTGGCGAGCCTGATCAAGGCCCGGCGGGACAGGAACAAGGAGTCAGCCGAGGAATCGGTTACGACGTCCAGCTGAAATACGAGTTCAGACGGTCGTAAGCCTCGCTAAGCGTCGGGTAGCGTCGGGCGGGTGCGCCCTGATGACATCGAACTGCTCACGACCACCGACTCGATCAGCTTTCGGGGTGAGTTGCTGCTGGTAGCGGCGACTCACCCCGATTTGTCTCGCAACTCTTACCGTGGCGGCCTGCATCGTGTGGCCCTCGATGGGTCGGGCGCAAAGCCATGGACGCACGGCTATCACGATTTCAGCCCGGCGATCTCGCCGGACGGAAACTGGATCGCGTTTCTGCGCAGGCAATCCGCGGATGCCCGGCCACAGTTGCGTGTTCAACGGGCTGACGGCGGTGATTCCCGTGCGCTGACTGACCTTCCGCTTGGCGTGCAAACCCCGGTGTGGTCACCGGATTCGACCAAGATCGCGTTCGCCGCGCGGGTTGGTGAACAAGGCCGTTACGAGCCGGGCGGCAAGCCCGATGCCGAGTCGTTCCGCCGGATCACGATGATGGACTATCGCCTTGACGACCTCGGTTTCGTGTTCGACCGGCGTACTCGGTTGTTCGTCACCGACTTGGCTGGTGAGCTGACCGAGTTGACCGACGGTGCCTGCGATGTCAGCACACCGGCATGGACGCCGGACAGCGCGCACTTGGTGTTTTCCGCGTCTGCCGGGTGGGGTGCGCGGGAGACAAAGCGCGAAAACATTTATGCTGTACCGGTTTCCGGTGGTTCGCCGGTCGTTGTCGTTGAAACAGCTGGTGATGTCCGGTTCACCACCGTCGGTGACGGTGTTGTGGTGTACACCGGACGCGAGTTCGAGGGCGTGTATGCGGTCGCCGTGAACACCAGCATATGGGTGGCGCCGTTGAATCTGGCTGAGCCGCAGTCGCCACGAAGACTTACTGACCAGGAGACGGTCGACTGCGAGGAAACCATTGCACCGCAGTTGTTTGGTTCGTCGGTGCTTGTGTCGGTGCTCAACCGTGGAGCTTCGGAGCTGCGTCAGGTCCCGTTGTCCGCGTCAGCGATGACCTTGGCGGAGACCACTTTGGTTGCCGGTGCGCGCAGCAAGGTCAAAGCTTTCGCCGTCGACGGAACACGCGTGGTCGCCGCGATGATGACCCCGGACAGCGCCGGGCAGGTCGTTTTCGAAGACAAGGTGCTCGCCGATTTCTCGGCGCCATTGCGGGCCAGCGGTGTGTGCGAGATCCAGGAGCTCACCGGGCAGTCGCCGGACGGCTACGAATCCCATGGCTGGGTTGTGCTTCCCGAAGGGCCCGGCCCGCACCCCGTGCTGCTTGCCGTGCACGGCGGGCCGTTCGCGTATCACGGCTGGGGATTCTTTGACGAAGCCCAGGTGTACGCCTCGGCCGGATACCTTGTCGTACTGCCGAATCCTCGTGGATCCGCGGGATACGGCCAAGCGCACGGTCAAGCCGTCGTGCACGGGCTCGGCACCCTCGACGTGGACGACGTTCTGTCGCTTTTGGACGCGGCGCTGGCGTTGCCGCAGGCTGACGCGTCCAGAGTCGGCGTGATGGGCGGATCGTACGGCGGCTTCATGACCAGTTGGCTCGCCGCCCACCACGGCCAGCGGTTTCGTGCGGCGTGGAGCGAACGTGCCGTCAACGCATGGGATTCCATCGTCGGCACCTCGGACATCGGCTACGCGTTCACCGAGTGTTACGTGGGCAGCGACCGGGAAACGCAGATCAAGACGAGCCCGCTGACCTACGCCGACCAGATCAGGATCCCGTTCGCGGTCGTGCATTCCGAGCAGGACTGGCGGTGCCCGGTCGAGCAGGCGCAACGGATGTTCGTCGCACTGCGCAAACAGGGCACCGAGGTGGAGTTCCTGCTCTTCCCCGGCGAAGGACACGAACTGACCAGGTCAGGCCAGCCGCAGCACCGCAAGCAACGGTTCGACGCGGTGCTGGAGTGGTGGTCGCGGCACCTCAGCTGATGGCCATCAGTTAACTCAACAAGGTGTAGTTCAGCTCTTCGCAGATTCGGCCCAACGGCAGGTCGAGGCCGGGGTGGTCGAGCGGGAGCAGCATGTCCGGCGCGGGCGGGATCGCGGTACCGGCAGGCGGGTCGAACAGGCAGATCGCCGGTTCGCCACCGTCCATTGAGGACCGGTACCAGACGCCGTCAAGCTCGGGATGCGCCGCCCTGATCGCCCTTGCCCACGCCTGGGTCAGCGTCTTTGAGCCGCTGGAGAGCTCCTGCGAGGCGCCCGCGCGCGTTGGCCAAAGGCCGGAGAGATCCAGCAGGCGCAGGGTGCGTTGCGGCCGGAACACCACAAGGTGTGGCCGCCGGGTCGATCTGTCCACAATGGAGGTCGACTGGAACACCTCGGCGAGGCTGGTGCGTACCGAGAGGCCGAAGTACAGCACGCCGTTGCCTGGGCTGTCCGCGGCACGGCCTTCCGGGCCGATCGGGTGCGCGTCGAACCGGCCGTGCGGCAGCGGGCCGGTGTATCGGAAGGAGTTCCACCGCTGACGGTGCGCGCCGCCCGCTGCGAAGATCCGGACCAGTCGTGTGCCGCTGTGCACGGCGACAATGTCCTCGTCTACTCGCAGCAGCGACCTGAGCGCGGCCGGAGTCGGTGGCTGGGGGAGCCGAGCCATACGTTTGGAGTCGTCAGCCTGTCTTTGTCGTCGGCACCGTCACGCGGGGGTTCCAAGGACGGCGGCTAGCGCGGCAACCCTATCTGGATCACCGCCGGCGAGCAGCCACTGCCGTGGCGTACCGGGCTCGCCGCTGATGACGAGGTCTTCCTGTGGCGTGGTCATGAACGCCGCGACCACCAGTGGTGGCTGGTCGATGGGCAACGCGGCCAGCACGGTCTCCAATCCGGGCAACACGCCGGAGCCGGTGAACTGCCACGCGGGCAGCCGCCATCCGCCGCGGTCCTTCCAGCCGACCAAGCGACCGGCCGCGAGCCGGTGGCGGATCCGGCTGGTGTCCACGCCGATGGTCGCCGCCGCATCGGACACCGTCAGCGCGGAATCCCGCAGCACGGCCTGCGCGGCGACGGCGCGCGCACGTGAGTCGACTTCGTCTGGGCGCCTTGGCCGCAGGTCGAGACCGACCTCGGTGAGGGTCTCGCGCTGATCGGCCGAGAAGTACTCGGCTGGATTCGGGTTCGGTGGTGACAACCGTTTCGCGGCGTCCTCGACGAGGCCGAGGAACTCGTTGGGGGTAACTCGCAGCCCCGCTTTGGCCAAAACCGTCTCCAGCGCGATGCTCATGCGCATAGACTAGCGCGGATGTGCGGGTTCGTGCGCCTTTGTGAAGAAATTCACGAGGATGAATACAAATCGCACATACTTCAACACAGTGTGTGCAGCCTTAACCACTATGCCGCGCCGGCAGGACTGTGTCGAGAGGGTAGGGCCATGCTGATCAGGGCAAACGTTCTCAAACAGATCCAGGCGGGCGAGGTCACGCTGGCGTTTCGGCGCTGGCAGGACCTACGGTCAAGGCGGGCGGCACGCTGCGAACGATCGTCGGGGTGCTCGCGGTCGATTCCGTCGAGCGAGTCCCGCTACGGAGAATCACCGCGAAGGATGCCCAGTTGGCGGGATACGACACCCTGGCCGAGCTGCCAACTCCGGAGGAGTCGCGCAGGTTCTGGACAAGCTGCGCCGGATGGACGAACGGAGCAAGCGCGGACCGTGGACGCACACTGTGCTCTCGCTGATCGCGGCGAAGCCAGTCGTGCGCGCGCCCGATCTCCTGACCTGTCTGAGCCGCGAGACTGTGTCGATTGATGTGGCCACGTTCAAAGCGGATGTTCGCAAACTCAAGGAACTAGGTCTGACTGAGAGCCTGGAAGTGGGCTACCGGCTTTCGCCGCGCGGGCAAGCGATTGTTGACGAGCAACGTACTTCTTGATCAACAAGTGGATGCTTGACACGTCGGTAGCCCGACCCTAGCGTCTCGGGTAATCGTTTTCTCGGTGATGGCCCAATGGCGGGTGTGGATGGACAACGGTGTCGCATCACTTGTGGGGCTGGTCCGGATCAGCAAGTCCTACGGCGGTGTTAGGGCTTGCCGCGACGTGGATTTCACGGTCCGGGCCGGCGAGGTGCACGCTCTGCTCGGTGAGAACGGCGCGGGCAAGTCGACGTTGATGCGCGTGCTGTCGGGCGATCTGACTGACTACACCGGCACGATCACTGTTGGCGGCAAGCCGATTCGGTTTCACGGCCCGGCCGATGCCCAGCGCGCCGGGATCGCCATGATCCACCAGGAACTCGACCTCGTGCCCGGCCTGTCGGTCGCGGAGAACATCTTCCTCGGCAGGGAGCCGCGGACACCGGTACGCACGCTCGACCGCCGTGCGATGCTGCGCGAGACCCGGAACCTGTTGCGCCGCACTGGAATCGACCTCGACCCCAGGCGTCAGGTCGGCGAGCTACGGACCGGCGAGCAACAGCTGGTGAGCATCGCCAAGGCGCTGTCGCTCGATGCCAAGGTGCTGATCATGGACGAGCCGACGTCCGCGCTGTCGTCGGCCGAAGTGGACCGGATGTTCACCGTGATCGCCGAGTTGCGCCGCGGTGGTGCCGGGATCGTCTACATCTCACACCGGATGGACGAGATCGGCCGGATCGCCGATCGCGCGACCGTCTTGCGGAACGGCTCTGTCGTGGCGGAATTCGACGCCCGCGACATGACTGCCGACCAAGCCGCCGAAGCCATGATCGGACGGCCGGTGCGCGCGATGTTCACAACGCACGAGACCACCGATACCGGGGAGAAGCTTCTCGAAGTCACGGATCTCGTTGTCACACGGTCAAGGCCCGGTCGCCGTGACCCCGCGGGCATCAGCCTGACGGTCCGGCGCGGCGAGATCGTGGGGCTCGCCGGTTTGCTTGGCTCGGGACGTACCGAGCTGTTGGAGACCTTGTTCGGCGCCGGTGGCCGGTGGCAGGGATCGGTGATCTTCAAGGGCCGGTCTTCGCGGCTGCGTGGGCCGCGGTCGGCGATCCGGCGTGGTGTGGTCTACATGCCGGAGGATCGCCGGATTTCCGGACTGGCGCTCGATCATTCCGTGCTGGCGAACACGGTTTTGTCTATTGTGGACCGAATCGCCCGCTTCGGGGTGGTGTCCCGGCGGCGCGAGGCGGGCGAGGCGACGCGGATCGTGCGGGAGTTGAGTGTGAAGCTGGCTTCGGTGCGTGACCCGGTTTCCACACTATCGGGTGGAAATCAGCAGAAGATCGTGCTTGGTCGCATGTTGCTCACCGAACCGGATCTACTGTTGCTGGACGAACCGACGAGGGGTGTGGACGTCGGTGCGAAGGCAGAGATCTATCAGTTGCTCGGTCAGGCGGCGCAGCGCGGGATGGGGGTGCTGCTCGCGTCCTCGGAACTGGCTGAGCTGGTCGGGGTGTGCGATCGCGTGATTGTGTTGCGTGGCGGGCGAAACGTCGCCGAGCTGCAGACGGCGCAGGCCGGCGAGGCCGAACTGCTCGCGGCATCCATGGGGGAGGTGGTGCAGCTGTGACATCCTTTGGGACGACGGACTTCGTTGACACGAAGCGGGAGAGCGTGCGCTCGATGATCTTCCGCTTCCAGAGCCTGTTCGGGCTCGTCGCGGTGTTCATCGCGGCGATCGTGTTCTCCCCGAGCCGCAACGGGGAACTGCTGTTCCTCACCAGCGACAACCTGTTCAACGTGGTGCGCGCGGTGTCAGAGATCGGGATCATCGCGGTCGGGATGACGTTCGTGATCCTGATCGGCGGGATCGACCTGTCGGTCGGCGCGATGCTCGGCTTGGCGGCCGTCGGCTCCGCGGTTCTTTTGGTGGAAAACGACTTCGGACTCATTCCGACGGTCGTGATCGTGCTGGCCGTCGGTCTGGTGTTCGGGCTGCTGCAAGGCATCGCGTCCGCGTTGTTCAGTATCCAGGCGTTCATCGTGACGCTGGCCGGATTGCAGATCGCCCGTGGGCTGGCCCGGATCTGGTCTGGTGGCCAGGGCGTGGCGATCGCGTATGGCGACGGTCCTGGTGAGGCACCGGTGACGTTCTCACTGTTGGGCGAGCGGACGTTCAACGGCTTGGTGCCGATTCCGGCGTTGATCTTCATCGTGGTGGCGGTGCTCGCGATCCTTTTCTTACGTGGCACCGCGTTCTCGCGGCACGTCTATGCGATCGGTGGCAACGAGAAGGCCGCCAGGCTCTCCGGTGTGCCGGTCACCCGGGTCAAGATCATCGTATTCGGGATCTGCGGGTTACTGGCGGCGCTCGCCGGGATCATTCACGCGGGGCAGCTCAACCAAGGCAGCCCCAACGACGGCCTCGGCTACGAACTCGACGCGATCGCGGCTGTGGTTGTCGGCGGAACGAGCCTTGCGGGTGGGCGCGGCTCGGTGGTCGGGACCGTGGCCGGTGCGCTGCTTCTCGGCGTACTCAACAACATTCTCGCGCTCAACAGCGTGGATACGAACGTCCAGCTCCTGATCAAGGGGCTCGTGATCGTGGTGGCGGCCGGGCTGCAACGGCTCAGGCCGTCCTGAAGACGGAAGGACGAGACATGCGTTTACTGGCGGCGGTCCTCCTACTGGGTTCGCTGGTCGCCTGTGGGACAACGAGCGAGAACCGTCCCGGTGGCCAGCCTCCGGCGAACACGGCGTGCAAAGGCGCTGGCGGCAAGTACGTCATCGGCATGAGCCAGGCCAACGTGGCCGAGCCGTACCGCCAACGAATGGACGACGACATCCGGGCGGCCGCGAAGTCGGTGCCGCAGTTCGAAGTCCGCTTCACCGACGCGCAGCAGGACAACTCCCGCCAGGTCTCGGACGTGGAGAACTTCCTGACCCAGCAGGTCGACCTGCTGATCATCAGCCCGAACGAGGCCAAACCGCTGACCGCGGTGGTGAAGAAGGCCTACGACAAAGGCATTCCGGTGATCGTGCTCGACCGCAAGGTGGAAGGCGACGCGTACACGACCTGGATCGGCGCGGACAACGTGGAAATCGGCCGTCAGGCGGGTAAGTACGTGGCCGAGCAGCTGCTGCCGGGCGGCGGCAAGATCGCCGAGATCCGTGGCCTCGCCGGATCGACCCCGGCGAAGGAACGCGGCGACGGCTTCCGTGAAGCGATACAGGGCAAGAACATCGACATCGCGGTCAGCCAGGACGGCGACTGGCTGCGGGAGAAGGGCCAGGAGAAAGCCGACGCGATCCTGAAGTCCAATCCGGACGTCTCGGTGATCTACGCGCACAACGACCCGATGGCCGAAGGCGCCTATCTGGCCGCACGGGCGACAGGCAAGCAGGACTCGTTGAAGTTCATCGGAATCGACGGCCTGCCGATCCCGTCGGGTGGCCTGAAAGCGGTCGAGGCAGGCAGGCTCTCGGCGACGCTGATCTACCCGACAGCGGGCAAAGAGGCGGTCGAGTCCGCGCGCAAGATCCTGGTCGACTGCCAGCAAACACCCAAGACGCAAACCTTACCGACCCAGCTGATCACCAAGGAGAACGCGGCACAGGTCTACGCGAAGGAAAACCCCGGCGGCTGAAGCCTGTCGTGAGTGGTTATCAGGGTTCTAACCCTGATAACCACTCACGAGGGGCTAGCTGGGACAACACCATATGAGGAGGCAGGATGCGCTTCGGGTCCCTGCTCGCATCCACTGTTATCTCCGCCCTCGTCCTGAGCACGGTCTCGGGCGTGGCCCATGCCGCGCCGAAACCGGTGAGCGCGACGGACAAGGGCCCGATCGGCTGGCAGGTCTATCGCCAGATGGACCAGCTGGCCATGATGAGACCCGGCGCGGTGTCGCGTCAGTTCTCGAGTTTCGACCGGACCGGCGGCAACGACGACGGCTTCGTGGGCACGTATTCCTGTTTGCGCACAACGGCATCGGGCTGCGTGATCGCCGAGCGAACCGGCGCTGGTCAGATCGACTCGATGTGGTTCACCCGTGACTACGGCTCGATGGTGAACAACGGCAGGCTGAAGATCGAGCTCGACGGCCAGGTGGTCCTGGACGACCTGCTGGAAGAAGTCGTCGACGGAAAGCTCGGCGCGCCATGGGTCTGGCCGTTGGTCGGCAACGGCGAAGACACCTCCGGTGCCGGCGTGGTCAAGGTTCCGATGCCTTACCGCGAGTCAATGCGCGTGACGGTCCAAGCGAATCCGCTCTTCTATCACGTGGCCTACCGTGACTTCGCGGACGCGGACGGCGTGCAGACCTTCAACCCCGCCGACCAAGCGCTTGACGTGATCGCCAAGCTGCGGGCGTACGGAATCCGCGACCCCAAGGGTGACGCGGCTTTGAAGGCGCCCGTGTCCAAGGGCGCGATCTCGGCCCGTACATCGAAGAACGTGGCCGCTCTCGCAGGCTCCGGCTGGGTGACGCAGCTCAGGGTGAAGATCCCGCAGATCGTGGCGAGCCCGCGCGTCGGCGACGACGGCAGCGCGTTCGCGATTGGCGGGTCGACGACGTTCAAGGTCGCGGTCGACCCGGAGAACTCCGGCGTCCGCATCACCCGCCGATACGACCCGCAGATAGGAAACCAGCGGGCGCGGCTCTTGGTCGACGGAACCCAGGTCGGCTTCTGGGAAAGCGGCCCACGCGTTCCGGCAGGCGAATGGCGTGATCAGACGATCATGATCCCGCCAGCCCTGACCGCGGGCAAGTCTTCGGTGACGATCCGAAACGAGTACGTAGCGTCCGATTTGGACGTCAACGAGTTCGGCTACACGATCCACAGCAACATCGGCGGCGACTGGCGCCGAACCGACGTGATGGACGTCGGCCCCAACCACCCCGGCGAGCAAGCCGCGCACGGCTACGTGATCAGAGGCCTGAACTGGCAAGGCTACCGCGTCTACCGATACCCGGTCCCAGCAGCCGAAGTAACTCGCTCGGACGCCGTGCTGAGCGGAGTCCGAGTCGTGGTTTCGGTCGACGGCAAGACAACCGTCGACGCCCCACTCGGTGAATTCTTCGGTTCAGGGCTTGGCGAATACGACACGATGACGCTGATGTCGTCGATGGACACAGCACCCGACGGCTGGTACACCTCCTGGTGGCCAATGCCGTACGCCCGTAACGCCACAGTCGTGTTGGTGAACGAAAGCGGCGTCCCACTCGGCGATGTGACCGTCGAGACCGACTACGTGAACGACCCATCGGTCGCAGCCGCGTTGCAATCCGGCAAGATCGGCTACTTTCGCGCGACCAAGGTAGGCGGAAACACGGTGCCCAGCCAGGACTTCACGTTCCTGCAGACCTCGGGCCGCGGCGTGTACTACGGAGTCTCGCACTCGATGAGAGGCGCGATCCCGAACGGAAACATGCGCCTGTACCTCGAAGGCGACGAACGCGTCTATGTCGACGGCGCCGCATCCCCAACGATCTACGGCACCGGAACCGAGGACTTCTACGAATCCGGCTGGTACTTCCGTGACGGAGTCACGTACACAATGCCGCTCGCGGGCAACCCAGCATGGGAACTGAACGGCGACGGCTGTCAGCATGACTGCACAGGCGCGTATCGACTGATGATCGGTGAAGCGGTGTCATTCTCCTCGAATCTCCGCTTCGACATCCAACACGGCCCAGTGAATGACGCACCAGCGAACTACAGCTCAACGTCATACTGGTACGGCCAATCAACACCAGCACTGGCCGAAAGCGACGCACTGGACGTCGCCGATGACGCAAGCCGCGCGGCGCACGGATACCAGTCAACAGGCGAAACCCGCCGAACCCTGCAGTCAACCTTCGAAGGCAAGGACGACAAGGTCAACGTCACCGACGGAGTCGCATCGACAACGGGCGAGATCACCTTCACCCTGAAACTGGCACCAGGTTCATCGGGTGCCCGAATCCTGCGGATGAACGACCAAAGCGAGGCCTACCAGCAGGCAAGCGTTTCCGTAGACGGCATGGCAGCGGGAACATGGCTGCAGCCGTTGGGCAACACTTCGTCGCGATGGCTGGAGGACTCGTTCGACCTGCCAGCGAACTTGGTGGCAGGAAAGAGTTCGGTGACTGTCCGCATCGTCCCGCAGTCCGGCTCACCAGCATGGTCAGCCGCCCGCTACCGAATGCTCACGAAGACCGCATAACCCGGTGGACAGAACTCGTGAGTGGTTAGGCGGGTTAGAACACGCGTAACCACTCACGAGTTCTGACCTGGGCGGTTCCCCGTGACCTCAGCGGACAGAACTCCCCCGGGTGATCAAGGTAGCTTGCAATGTGGTTGTTGTGTAAGGCAAAGAGCTGTCCGTGATCCGGGCCATCAGCAACTGCGCGGCCACTTTGCCGATGTCGTAAGCAGGCTGGGAGACGACCGAGAGCGGAGGATTCACCAGTGGCGCCCACGGAGCGTCATCGAAGGCGACCACGCCGACGTCCGTGCCGAGCCGTAGGTCCAATTTGGAGAGCGCCTCAAGCACCCCGATAGCCATCGTGCTGTTGGCGACCAGCAACGCATCCGGGCGGTCCGAGTCGCTCAGTAGGTCGATCGCGGCCGCGTAAGCCCCATCGGCTCGATACTCCGCACGCCGGGTGAGTTTGGCCGACGTCCGCCGCTTTGCCGCGCGCAGTGCGTCCTTGTAACCCGCCAGCCGATCGTCGGCCGTTTGGACACCCGCTGGGCCCGTGATACAGCCGATTTGCCTGTAGCCTTGGGAGATCAGGTGTGCTGTGGCCTCTTTCGCCGCACTTCTGGTGTCCACAAGAACCATGTCGGCCGCTGCGTCCTGTAGCGGACGGTCGACCGCGACGAGTGGCGTGCTGCGTGCGGTCAGCAGGTCCACATTGGTCGTCGTCCCAGTGGGTGAGAGCACGACTCCGGCGACCCGTTCTTGGATCGCGACGTCGATGTATCGGCGTTCTTTCTCTGGGTTTTCGTCGGAGTTGCACAGGACCACCGAGTAGCCGACCGCTTGCGCGACGTCCTCGACGCCTCTGGCGATCGAGGTGAAGAAGGGATTCTCAACGTCCGAGATGATCAACGCGAGCACCGCGGTTTCCTGCCGACGGAGATTTCTGGCCGGTCCGTTGGGTTGGTAGCCCAGCTCAGCGGCTGCCGCAAGGACTCGCTCGGCCAGCTTTGGGTCCACTGTGGACTTGCCGTTGAGTGCCCGCGACGCGGTCGCGGTTGATACTCCGGCCTTGGTCGCCACGTCGTTGATGGTCGCCACAACCCATCGGCCTCACTCTGCGAACTTGTCCGAATCGATGCCGCGCGCTGAACGCTGCGCCGATGTTGACACTACTCGGCCTGGAGAATAGCGTCACGAGTAATCGATTACTCGGCTAACGCGTTGGAGGACTCGTGGCCCGGATCGGTGTGATCAGTATTTCCGACGGCCGAGACTACGTACACGGCGGAATCGCCGATTTCATCGGCCGGACCGAGGACAAACTCGCCGCCCGGCTGACCGAGGCGGGTCATGAGGTCGTACGAGGTTCGAGCCCGGTCAGCACCAACACGCTCGCGACGTCGGTCGCGCGGGAGATCGCCGCGGCGGACGTCGACCTGACCGTGTTGCACTACGCGGTCTGGGCTTTCCCGCACTTCACGATGCTCGCCGCTGGCGCGATCGATGGGCCGTTGTTGTTGCTGTCCAACATCGATCCGGTGCAGCCGGGCATGGTCGGCATGCTCGCCGCGGGCGGCGCGCTTGACCAGATTGGACGCGAGCACACCCGGTTGTGGGGCGATCCAGACTCGCCCGAATTGATTTCATCGATCGGCGTGCACGCCTCGGCCGCTGCGGCGGTCGCTGGCCTGCGCGGCGCCACCTTCGGCCGGATCGGGGGCCGGCCGATGGGGATGAACACCGCCGTCGCCAACACCGACCAGTGGCAGCGGCTGTTCGGCATCGACGTCGAGGAGATCGACCAATGGGAGATCGTCCGCCGTGCTGAACTGGCCGACGCGAGCGAGAAGGTCAAGGCGCGCGAATGGCTCGAGCGGCACGCCAACGTGCACTACGACGGCAAGAAGCTGACGCCCGAGTTGCTTGAGCGGCAAATCGGGTCGTACATGGCGATGCGTGAACTGATCGACGAGTGGAATCTCGACTTCACCGGGATCAAGGGGCAGCCCGAGCTGACCCAGTACTTCGCGACGATGGACATCGCCGAGGCGTTCCTGAACGACCCGTACGACTGGAACGGCCCGAAAGAGCCGCACGTGTGCGCGACCGAAGCGGACATGGACGGCGCCTTGACGATGCAGTTGTTCAAGCACATCTCGGGCACGCCCGTGCTGTTCGCTGACGTCCGGCACTACCACGGCGACCGGGACATCTGGGACCTCTGCAACTCCGGGCAGCACGCGACCTGGTACGCCGCGCGCAGTTCCGACCCGGCCGAGAACCTCGCGCGCGTGCACCTGTACCCGGAAGTGTTCTTCTTCCCGGCGGGTGGCGCGTCCGTCCATCACCTCGCGGCGCCCGGCGAGATGACGCTCGGCCGCTTGACACGGAAAGACGGCGCGTATCGAATGCAGTTGATGCTCGGCAGCTTCGAGACGTACGACGAGGAGACGAACAAGGCGTTGATGAACCAGTCGACACCGGAATGGCCGCACGCCTTCGCCCGGTTGGACGCGCCGGCGGAAGTGTTCCTGTCCCGGTTCGGAGCCAACCATATTCACGCCATTCCCGGCGATCATCGCGCCACAGTCCGCGCCGCGTGCTCGTTGCTCGGCGTCACACTCGACGAATTCACGCGAGGCTGACACGTGCTGATCGGGATCGACATCGGGACATCGAGCTCGAAAGGCGTGCTCGTCAGTCCGGAGGGGACGATCGTCGCCCGCGCGAGCAGGCCGCATACGGTGTCGACGCTGCGTCCCGGCTGGGTCGAGCATGACGCGGAATCTGTGTGGTGGACCGACTTCGTGTCGATCGCCAGAGAACTGGTCGAGGCTTCGCCTGCGCCGATCACGGGTCTCGGTGTCAGCGGTATCGGCCCGTGCCTGCTGCCCGCGTCCGCAGACGGGACGCCTCTGCGTCCCGCGATTCTGTACGGTGTGGACACTCGGGCCACGGCGGAGATCGCTGAGCTGACCGAGTTGTTCGGCGCCGACACGATCCTGCGACGTGGCGGGACGCCGTTGTCCAGCCAGGCCGTCGGTCCCAAGGTATTGTGGTTGGCGCACAACGAACCTGACGTGTTCGCGCGGACTTCGCTCATGCTGATGGCGAGCTCGTACCTGGTGCTCCGGCTGACCGGACGGTACGTGCTCGACCATCACTCCGCGAGCCAATGCGACCCGATGTACGACATGCAGGCCGCTGACTGGGCACGTGACTGGTGTGCCCAGATCGCGCCTGGCTTGAAGCTGCCGGAGTTGTTCTGGCCCAACGAGATCGTCGGCACGGTCTCTCAAGCCGCAGCCGTCGAGACCGGTCTGCCCGCCGGGCTGCCGGTGATCGCGGGCACGATCGACGCGTGGGCCGAGGCGACCAGTGTCGGCGTGACATCTCCGGGTGACGTGATGGTCATGTACGGCACCACGATGTTCGTGATCCAGGTCGTGGACACGCCTCAGCCGCATGCCGCGCTGTGGACCACCCAAGGCGCCTTTCCTCAGACGTTTTCGCTGGCCGCCGGGATGGCGACGTCCGGCGCGATCACTGACTGGCTGCGGCAACTGTTCGCAGGGTCGTTCAAGGATCTGGTCGAACAGGCAGCTTCGGTGCCCGCGGGCAGCCGCGGGTTGTTGATGTTGCCGTACTTCGCTGGTGAACGGACGCCGATCTTCGACCCGGACGCGCGCGGGATCATCGCGGGGCTGACGTTGAACCACGGGCAACCGGAGATCTACCGTGCCGCGCTGGAAGGCACGGCGTACGGGCTGCGGCACAACCTTGAAGTCATGGGCGGATCAGCGCGGCGCGTGGTCGCCGTGGGCGGTGGGACGCAAGGCGACCTGTGGACACAGATCGTGTCGGATGTGACCGGTGTCCCGCAGGAACTTCCCGCCGAGACCGTGGGTGCGTGCTTTGGGTCCGCGATGTTCGCGGCGACAGCGTTGGGACATTCGGTGAACTCGTGGAACCCCCTGGCGAGGACCGTGACGCCAAATCCTGAGCACACAGCGAAGTATGACGCGTTCTACTCGCAGTATCGAGCGTTGTACCCGGCAACCCGCGATCTCGCGCATTTCCTTGCGGCCGAACAACTCAGCCTTGGCTCGTCGGACGGATAAGGACCTCGTTCACATCCACAGTGTCCGGCTGGGCGATGGCGTAAGCGATCGCGTCGGCGACGGCTTCGGCCGGTAGCCCGATCTGGTCTGTGGCGGCGCGCACGGCCGTGCGAACCTCCTGATCGGTGCCGTGGTCGGCAAGCTCAGTCTTCGTGTAGCCGGGGCTGACGACCGTGACACGGACGTCCTCGTTTTCCTGCCGCAGTCCTTCCGACAGCACGCGGACGGCGAACTTCGTCGCGCAGTAGACAGCGGCAGTCGGGTCGACGCGATGCGCCGCGGTCGAGGCCACGTTGATGATGTGGCCGGACTTCTCGGACCGCATGTGCGGCAGGACTGCCGCGATTCCGTGCAGCGTGCCCCGCAGGTTCACGTCGATCATCTGGTTCCACTCGTCGATCCGCAGCGCCTCGACTCTGGACAGCAGCATCACACCGGCGTTGTTGACCAGCACATCGACGCGGCCGTGCTGCTCGCGCGCCGTGTCCACGAACGCCCGCATGCTGTCGAGACTGGTCACATCCAGCTCGTGATAGTCGGCGTTCTGGATCTCGTCGGCGAGTTTTTTCACCGGTCAACGCGCCGTGCGCCGAGCACAACGTGGTGGCCGTCTTTGGCGAGCCTGCGGGCGGATGCGGCACCGATCCCGCTGCTGGCTCCGGTGATGAGCACGATCTTCGACATGGTGCCAGCGTGCGGGGCACGCCGCAGGCGGAGAAGGCCGTGTCTTCCTGGGTGTGGCACACCCCGTCAGCTGGTGGTGTGCTGTGTCGCCAGGTACGTCAGCGCCTCGGCGCTGCGGCTGCCGGGTTCCGCCGTGCCGACGAGCAGGTACTGGCCGGGAGCGTCCCGCACGTCGAAGGTCTGATAGGGCAGCTCGACCCGGCCGACCACCGGATGCGCGAAGACCTTGAACATCCTGGTCAACCCGCCGACGGCCTGGTCCTGCCACAACTCCGCGAATTCGGGTGACGTCGCGAGCGGATCGTCGACCACGTCCCGGATCTCCGGATCGTCGGGATAGGACGCCCAGTTCAGGCGCAGCGCGTGCACGGTGTTCTCGACGAGCGTCGGCCACTCGACGAAGACGACCTTGGCCTGCGGGTGGTGGAACATGATCCGGACCATGTTGGTCATCCCCGCGAACGGCGAGAGCAGCTCCTTGGCCAGGCCATTGGTGGCCAGCAGCTCGAATGCCGGGCTCAGCACATACGCGGCCGAGTTGGGAAACGAGTCGAGCAACTGCAAGAGCGCCGGATGCACCTGCCTGTCGGCCGCCACAGTCGGGTTCAACCCGGCGAGGCGGAACAGATGGCCGCGTTCGTCGACAGTGAGCCTCAGGGCATTGCCAATCGCACGAAGCACCTGAGCCGAAGGATTCCGCTCGCGCCCCTGCTCAAGCCGGGTGTAGTAGTCCGCGCTGACCCCAGCGAGCACCGCGACTTCCTCCCGGCGCAGCCCAGCGACCCGGCGGTCACCTCCGCCACGCAGGCCCACGTCAGCGGGATCGACCCGACTGCGGTGCGCCCGCAGGAACTCGCCAAGGCTGCTCTTGGACACGTCGATCAGCCTAATCGATCTGCGAGTTTCGGCTAAGTGGTCACAGTGTCCACTTACCGGTATGGTTGAGCGGTGTGAGAGCGGACGCCGTGCGCAACAGGGAGAAAGTGCTCGCCGCGGCTGCGCGGCTGTTCGCTGGTCAGGGTGCTCGCAACGTGACGATGGCGGACATCGCGCAAGCGGCTGGGGTTGGTCGGGCAACGCTGTACCGGCGGTATCCGGATGTGGCCTCGATCGCGACGGCTCTGCTGGACTCGCACGAACGGGAGCTGCAGGAGGAACTGTTGCGGGGTTCGCCGCCGCTGGGGCCTGGGGCTTTGCCGGGTTTGCGGCTGACGGCGTTCTACGCGGCGATGGTTGATTTGTTGGAGCAGCACTACGAGCTTGTGCTGGGTACTGAGGTTGGACAGTCGCGCATGCGGACCGGTGCTTATGGGTTCTGGCGGGCGCACGTGCGGTCGTTGCTGGTCGCGGGCGGTGTGGCGGAGGCTGACGCGCTTGTGGACTCGCTGCTGGCTCCACTCGCGCCGGATGTTTATGCGTATCAACGGAACGAGCTGGGGTTGACGGTGAAGGAGATTGTGGCTGGGCTGGAGCGCTTGGCCCGGGGAGTCTTCGACGGTGGCTGATCGGGCGTAGTGAGCGGCTTGCCTTGATTGGGGTGGCTGGTGTTTGTGCGGGCCTGTGGTGTTTGCGCGAGCGAGTCGTGGTTGCGCGGGCGGTGGTGGTTGCGCGGGCAGCTGGTGTTGTGCCGGTGGCTGGTGGTTCTGAGGCTGCGGTTTTCGTTTGGTTTGGGCTCACTACGGCTGTCTTTGTGAGGCACTGGTGTGAGTGTTTTGTTCGGATCGTGGGTGGCGTGAACGTCAGCCTGCGGGGCTGGGGGTGGGTTATGCCTTGGCTGATTCTTGTTGCTGCTGGGGTTGTTGAGGTTGCGTGGGCGTTGAGTTTGAAGCCCACGGAAGGGTTTACGCGGTTATGGCCGACGGTGATGTCGTTGGTCTTGATGTGTGTGGCCGTGTATCTGTTGACGATCGCAGTGCGGTCGTTGCCAATTGGGACGGCCTATGCGGTCTTCACTGGGATTGGTGCTGTGGGCACCGTCGTCTTCGGCATCTTGGTTGCTGGGGATCCTCCTACGTTCGCGCGGATCGGGCCGATTTTGCTGATCGTTTCAGGGGTTGTGTTGCTTCGCGTTCTTGCTGAGGGCTAGGGCTTTGGCGGTAGTCGGTGTTGTGCACGGCTCAGGCTTTAGTGGTGGTCCGGTGTTGTGGATGGTTCGGCTTTGGTGGCTGATAGCTCGGGCTTTGGTGGTGTGCAGCGTTGTGCCGCTGTTTGGGCCTTTGGTGGTGGGCCGGTGTTGTGTGACTGCTTGGACTTCGGTGAGGGCGAGCGTTGTGCGAGTGCTCGTGAGGTTCGCTGACTCGAATTGTCAGTGGGTTGTTCTGTTCAGGTAGTGCCAGATCGGCGTTGGTGTTGTTTCTGCGGAGGTTGTGGGGGCAGGTGGGACTGAGACGCCGTTGGTGCTGCGGTGTGCGGCTTCGTCGTCGAGGACAAACTCGGGTTTGAGGTGGTCGGTGTCGTAGTAGCGGTGGAATACCGGTGTTTGCGAGCCGCTCATTGGGGGCACGATCCAGCTCCAGTCCGCCGGGCATGTGCGGCCTGCACGTTGTTCCTTCTCAACATGCTTGAGGAATCGGTCGGATTCGGTGTGGTGGTCGGTGATTGTCACGTTCGCTGCCGCGTATGAGTGCAGGACGGCACGGTTGAGTTCAACCATCGCGCGGTCGCGCCAGAGGGTTGTTTCGCTAGTTGTGTCGAGGCCTAGTTTGCGGGCGATCTCGGGGAGTAGGTCATAGCGTTCGGTGTCGGCGAGGTTGCGCGCGCCGATCTCCGTTCCCATGTACCAGCCGTTGAACGGTGCCGCGGGGTATGAGACACCACCGACTACCAGCCGCATGCTGCTGATTGCCGGGACCGCGTGCCAGCGCAGGCCGAGTTCGGCCAGCCACGGCAGTTCTGGGTGCGTGATTGGCACTTCCTGAACCGCGTCGGCGGGCAGCTCATACAGCTGGGCACCGGACTCTGCTGTCTGTATCACCAGCGGCAGCACGTCGAACGCTCCGCGTGGTTCGGCAGGGCGCCAGCCGAGTTTCACCATCGAGTCGGTGAAGCCCAGATAGCGGGGATCGCCCAGGACACCACCGTCCTCTTTTGGGTACGCCGCATAGCGAATCAGTTGCTCGTTCCAGATCCGAGGCGCTGGTCTGCCCGGCGCCTCTGGGGCGAAGACCGACATCAGTGGCCGGATTTTGCCGCCGTTCCATGCTTGCCGTAGGTGCTCGACGCACTGTTCGGCGATGTCATCGGCCGTCCGCACGGCCCGCAGGTCGCGGACACGCAGGCTGCGCCAGTACAACCGGCCGATGCACCGGGCGCTGTTGCGCCAGGCAATCTGGGCACCGAAGGTCAGTTCCGCTGTCGTGTGCTGATAGGTACCGGTCAGGTCGATCTCGGTCATCACCCAGGCCACGCGCCGGTCAGCGTCACCGGCTGCCGGGTTTTCCGCGTAGTACAGCCGAAGGAACTCCTCGGCCTCGGCTGGGTCCACTGGGTCGTCCGTGGCAGGCGGTGGACTGGGGGATAACAGAGTGTCGCTTGGCTGCCACGGACCGGGTCTGTCACCGCTGACGATCATCGCCGCAATCTAACCGTTACCAATATCGTCAGCAACGGATTCCGGCCATGTCACCGTCTTGTGTGTATGGCAGGGAAAGCAGGGTTACCGAGAGTTGGCAAGTCCAGGATCGTCGCCGGGGGCGCGATCGCGGTCGTCATCGGCGGCATCGTCGCCGCGGCCTCGGTCACCTCCACTGCCGATCTGACAGCTTCCACCTCGGATTCTCACTCGGACAAGGTCACGGACCTCCCTTCAGGCGCGATCTCTCTTGTCGCCTTCGACTCGTGTGAAACAGCGTTGTCGGGACTCAGGAAGGCCGCATGGCCATACATTGGCCCGTTCGGTTTCGGGGGCGGTTATGCCCTGTCCACCCGTGGTGGTGGGGCAATCGCCGACTCCATGCCAGCGCCGGCCGCGGCGAACGGATCAGGCGGGATAGCCAAACGTGAGGCACAGGCGCCGCAGGGTTCGGCCGCGGGTCAACAAGGCGGTCAGGGACCGGGCCATTCGTCGACCAACAACCACGAAACCAACGTCGATGAGCCGGACATCGTCAAGACGGACGGCAAACGGATCCTTTCGGTGGTCGACGGCAAGCTGAAGGTCATCGACGTGGCCTCCCGCAAGATCACCGGAACCCTTGACGTACCGGACCTTTACGTCTCCCAGATGCTCATCTTCGGTGACCGTGCGCTGTTCGTGGCAAGCCAGGACCACGTCGTCTATGACATGCCAACGCCGATTCCAGGCGGCAAGCCCACCCCGCCGAACATGTCGCCCGTGCCCACCTTTGGTTCGAAGCTCGTGCTCGTCGATCTCGTTGGTACACCGAAGGTCTTGGGTACCTTGGCGGTAAGCGGTCTGTACGTGGACGCGCGCCAGGTCGGCAGCGTGGCCCGAGTCGTGGTTCGTTCGCAACCGAGACTGAAGTTCTACTACCCGGACGGATCACGGTCAGACACCACCGTTCTGGAGAAGAACCGCGAAATCGCGCTGAAGTCGACGATCGACGACTGGTTGCCGAGCTACCGGCTGGACAGCGAGGGCAAAACCACCGAAGGCAGGCTGGTCGACTGCGCCAAGGTCAGCCATCCCGCCGACTACTCGGGCACCGCGATGCTGAGCGTGCTCACGGTTGATCTGACCAAGGCCCTGGAGAAGGGCGACCCGGTCACGGTGGCTGCGGACGGCGACACCGTTTATGGCACGGACAAGAGCTTGTACGTGGCCGACGACCACTTCAGCCGCATGATGCCGATGCAGCAGCTCCCGCCGGGCAGCACAGACCGACCGACCTCGCCGCCTGCGCCGAGCAAGACTCAGATCCACCGGTTTGACATCGCCGGTAGCGCACCGCCGAAGTACGCTGGATCTGGTGAAGTCGACGGACAGTTGCTCAACCAGTACTCGTTGTCCGAGTTCGACGGGCACCTTCGGGTCGCCACGACTGTGGGCGCGGGTTGGGGCGGGGTGTCTGCCGATGTGCAATCGCAGAGCATGGTCACCGTGCTCGCCCGTGGAGACAAAGGACTGACTCAGGTCGGCAAGGTCGACGGTCTTGGCAAGGGCGAACGCATCTATGCCGTGCGGTTCTTCGGCGCGGTGGGCTATGTGGTCACCTTCCGGCAAGTTGATCCTTTGTACACACTCGACTTGTCTCAACCGGCCAAGCCGCGCGTGGTTGGCGAGTTGAAGATCACGGGATACTCGGCCTACTTGCATCCCGTCGGCCCGGGCAAGGTGCTTGGTGTCGGGCAGGAGGCGACGGACCAGGGGCGGCGGCTTGGCGCGCAGGTGTCGCTGTTCGACGTCAACAACCCGGCTGCGCCGAACCGTCTTGCGCAGCAGCAGATCGACGGCGGATCGTCCGAAGTGGAGTATGACCCGCACGCCTTCCTGTACTGGCCCGAGCGCAATCTTGTTGTGGTGCCGGTGATGAGCAACAAACAGGGCGGTATTCGTGAAGGCGAGTGGCAGACGCTCAACTATGCTCTGGTGTTGCGGCTGGACGGGAATGCGTTGGTCGAGGTTGGGCGCGTCTCGCATCCGACTGGGATGATCAGGCGGTCGATCGTGATCGGCGATGAGTTGTGGACCGTGTCCGACGGTGGCTTCATGGCCAGTGCTCTTGATGGGCTGGGCCAACGGGGTTGGGTACCGCTTCGGTGAGGTTGGTCGCATGCGTTCAGAATAGTTGAACCTGTGTTCGAGTGGCATCACTCGATCGGGTAGCTGTTTTTCCCTTGGGAGAGAAGGGAAAGGGGCTTGAAGGTCGCATTTACCGCGGGGTCGTCACTCAGCGCAGCGGTTGCGAGCAGGATGGCGCCCGCCGTCCATGTGGTCCGCTCTTCCGGCCAGATGACGTGGTTGGCGAACTGGTAACCGGTCCAATAAGAACCGTCTGAATGCCGGAGTACCTCGATATCGGTCAACAGCTGCCGGGCGCGCGCATCTCCTTGTAGGGCAAGGGTGAGCGCGAGCTCGGCGGTTTCGCCGCCGGTCACCCACGGTTGATCGAAGACGCATCGGACTCCGAGGCCGGGGACGACGAACCGGTCCCAGTCGCGGGAAAGTCTTTGGGCCGCTTCGGATCCGGTGATGGCTGCGCAGAGGATGGGGTAGTACCAGTCCATCGAGTGTGGCTTGGCCGCGAACAGTTCCGGTCGAGTGCGGATGACGGTGGCTAGGTCGGCAGCGGCGGAAATCCATTGGGGGCGTGGGGAGTTGACGCGTTTGGCGATCGCGGCTGCGCAGAGCAAGGACTGGTGGATGCTGGAGCAGCCGGTTAGGAGGAAGAGGGGAGGTGGGGGTGCCTCTTGGAGGGGTGTTGGTGGGGTGTGGTTGGGGTGGAGCGGTGTTGATGAGGAGCGGTTCGGTGGTGGCGATGGCAGGGGGAAATGGTTCGGCGGTGGGAACGGCTGCGCGGCGCGCCACTGGATGGCGCCTTCGGGAGAGCGCAACAGGAGGACGAACTCGATGGCCTTTTCCACCGTCGGCCACAGCTCTCTTAAGAAGGACGAGTCTCGCGTGCTCAGGGCGTGGTGCAGGACGCCGACCGCTATGTATGCCGTGAAGTTTGAATCTTTTGCCGGATCCGTCACTTGCCCGTCGCGGTATTCCGCGTACCACGAGCCGTCGGGGTTTTGGGTGTTGGCGAGCCATCGGTAGGCCGCTGCTGCTTCTGTGTGGTGGCCTGCGACGTCTAGGCCCATTGCGGCTTCTATGTGGTTCCATGGATCTAGCTGTCCGCCTGGAAACCAGGGGATGGCGCCGGATGGTTCTTGGACCGAGGCTATCCACGTCATTCTGGCTTCCTCGCGTAGATCACCAGGCTTTTGCCGAGCAGTGGGTTCAGCAGCTTTTCCAGTACTCGGGTCAGCTTGGGTGCTTTGATGATGTCCCACAGGAGAAAGCGGTGGTACAGGCGGACTGTCGCCGCCTCGTTGTCTACTCCCACCGCGCATTTCAGCCACCAGTAGGGTGAATGCAAGGCATGGGCGTGATGGGTCTGGATGGGTTCGAGTCCGGCTTCTCGTAGTTGGTGGAGGAGTTGACGTTTGCGATAGATCCTGACGTGGCCGCCTTCGACTTCGTGATAGGCCTTGGAAAGTGCCCAGCAGATCCGCTCTGGCCACCATCGGGGGACCGTCACCGCCACTGTTCCGCCTGGTTTGAGGACGCGCGCTGTTTCGGCGATCATGCCGATGTCGTCGGGGACGTGTTCAAGGATTTCGGCCGCTATTACTCTGTCAAAACTTGCGTCTGGGAAGGGGAGGGCTAGGCCGGTTGCGCGCACGGCTGCCGTTGCGCCGGTGGATTCTCCTACTTCTTTCATCGCCGCGAACATGTCTCGGACGTCTTTGAGGTCGGCTTCGTTGAGGTCCAAGGCGATTACGTGTGCGCCTTTCTTCGCCGCCTCGAAGGCGTGTCGGCCGCCTCCACAGCCTAGGTCCAGCACTTGATCTCCAGGCTTGATGTGGAGACGACCGAAGTGGACGGTCAGCAACTGAGCAGCTCCTGGTAGCAGGCGACGGTTTCTTCCGCTGTTCTGCGCCAGCTCAACTGTCCGGCACGGGCTAGTCCTCGCTGGCCGAGTTGGGCTCGGCGGGCGGGATTGTCCAGCAGTTCGGTCATGGCTTGGGTCAAGGCTGCCGCATTTGCTGGTGGGACGAGGATTCCGGCGTCTCCGATCACTTCCGGCAGGGCTCCTCCTGTCGTTGCCACTAGTGGGACTCCGCAGGCCATTGCTTCGGCCGCGGGCAGCGAGAAGCCTTCGAACAGGGAAGGGACACACAGGATTTCCGCGCTGGCGATCAGCGCCGCGTACTCCTCGTCCGGGAGATTGGAGACGAACTTGACGCCAGGGGCTGGTTCGGAGCGGCCTATCACTACGAGTTCGCAGTCTCTCCGGACTTCTTTGAATGCGGCTAGAAGATACCGGAGGCCTTTGATCGGGTCGTGTGAGCTGGCGACGCACACAATCCGTCCTGGGACGGGTTTTCCCGGGCGGAACATGGTGTCCGCGCTCAGTGGTGTCACTCGGACGGCTGAGGCTCGAACACCCATCCGGGAAACGATTTCGTCGCGGGATGCGGTGGAGACTGTTAGTGTCAAAGGCAATTGGCGGGCTACTCGGTTTTGCATTCGGGTGAAGGAGTACCAGCGCTCCGAGCCTGGTTTGAGGCCGCTGTCGATCGCGACTGGATGGTGCACGGTTGCCAGCACCGGCTTGCCTAGCCCCAGCAGGCCGTAGCCGAGGCTTTGGTTGTCGTGCACGACGTCGAAATCTCGGGTGGCGAGGTAGTGCCGGACTCGCAAGGAAAACGCCAGTGGTTCGGTGAATCGGCCCGAACGCATGCCTGCGAACTCGATCCAGTCTGGCAGTCGGCGCAGTTCCGCTAGACTCGGTGTGCGGAAAGGGTTTGGCTCCGCGTAAAGGTCGAGCGCGGGTGCGCGGACAAGGTGGACGCCGGGATCGACCACTGGATAGGGCGGTCCGCTGATCACCTCGACGTAATGGCCCATTGCCACGAACTCACGGCTCAGGTGTCTTATGTAGACGCCTTGACCGCCACAATTCTTCTTACCGCGATACGTCAGCAGCGCGACCCGCAGGCTCACTGGTCACCCCATGAGTTCGCGCACCCTCGCTTCGATTTTGAGCGTTTCGCGGTGGTCTTCGCGACCGTACAAGCGTTTGGACCGTTCGATGAATGGCTGGAGACCGGCCACGTCATTCCAGTAGAGGAAGACGCCGACTTCCACCGCGCGCGGGTCATCATCCCTCAGCCCTGCCACGTACTCGATGAGTCGGCGTCGGTTGTCGAAAAACATCGGGGGGGGGGTACGCCGATTCCGAGGTGTAGAAATCGTAGTTCAGGCGGGAGTTGATGGTGACTTCGTTGTCTGGTCCCAGTGCTGCTTCCGCAACCGGGATCAACTCCAGCGACAAACGTGCGGATTCTGTGCCGTCGCCGAGCTTTCCGGTTGCCACGGCGTGGAGGTGGCGGGCGTGCAAGGTCTCCGGGTGGTGTGGGCCGAGCAGACGGGTTGCTTGGTCGATGACCATGCGCAGGTGGGCTTCCGACTCGGTTGGACGGTCCAGTTCGAAGAGCAGGTAACCGATGTTGTTACGGATGCTGAAGATCTCCGGGTCGTCGGCGGACAACGACTTTTCGGCGGTAGGAAGCAATGTCTCGAATGAACTCAACGCTGTTACCGCGTCGCCGATCTTCACTTTCGAGGTCAGATATCGGGCCTGTGCGATGATCGCGACCTTGGCGTGAGTGCCGATGGCGGTTGCGATTCGGCTACTCCACAATTCCCACATGGCATGGTTTTCCGCAGGAACCTTCGAACCGCGCTGTTCCAAGCACTGCAGGACTTCGATCACGCGATTGGCGTGCCAAAGGTGTACGGCCGCCATGGCGTCGGCGTAGACCTGTTCGGGACTGCCTGAAGCCCGGTTAGTGGGCGGCGCCAGTCGTATCAGCGTGTCGGCGATGGCCGAGTGTGCTTGAGTACTACCGGGCGGGAGACTGCCGGTGATGGCGACCGTCTCGCGTGATGTGCCAGCGTCCAAGCGGCGCATGTTGTTCTGCTGCAGCACGAAATCTCGGACCGCGCTCACCGGGAGTCCGCTCGCTTCGATCAGAACCGACGTCGGGACGGGGGCCTTTCCGCAGGCGCGCACCAAGTCCATCAGCTCAGGTGGCGAGATCGGGCCGATGTCGGTGGGCGGGGCTTCCACTTCATCCGGTTCTTCGTTCGGCGGGATCCATGATTTGGTGCCGCCCGGGTCGCCAGTAGGCCGCACATCGGGCTTGATCGGCGCGCCTACCCAGATCTGTGCCTCCGCCGTGATCGGGCTTCCCACCGCCAGCACGATCTGGGCGTTCTCCAGCGCTAGCAAGGCATGGACGAGGCGGTCTCGGGAAACCGTCGGCAGGTCGTCAACGCCGTCCACCGCGATTCGGGCTTTGAGCTGGGAATCGCGCAGTGGCCCGGCGACGGCGCGTTCGAAAGCGTCAGCCAAGTTCCAGGAAGCTTCATCGGCGGACGACTCGAACGTGCGGGCCGCGTCGGCGAAGCCGGGTACGTTCTTGCTGAGCTGACGGGCCAGTTCTGTGGCTATCCGTTCGACTGTGTCCGTTGCGGACACGAATACCACCGCGTCCATCAGCTGAGGCGGGATGACCGCACGGGCAACTGACGGCCGGGCCAAGGCGGCGATCAGGCTGGACTTGTCCGAACCGGCCACTGTGATGGTCCGTGTTCCCATAAGCAGGTGGCCGACCAGGGTCTGGAGTTGTTGCGGGGGAACGTAATCACGGGTCAGGGTGTCGATCAGGTCGGCGGCTGGGTTGTCCGCGGCCTGCGACGAACGCCATGCGTCAGATGTGTTCCTGGCCAGCCACAGGCCTTCGTCACCTGCTGTGATCTCACGTCTGCCGTCGAAGGCCAAGTGGACCGCGGTCTGCGACGGGCACAACCCGGACAACGCCACTTTCATGTCAGGGCAGCGCAATCGGGCACCCAGCTCGGCATGCCCGGACCTCATGATGTTGACCAATTGCTTGCTGAAACAGCCGTTGGCCGCGGCGCGGTCGTCCGACGCCGTGAGCACCTCGAACCGGCGTCCAGCCTGGCCGACGATCTGGATCCAGCGGTCGCCAGCCTGCTGGGCCGCGATTCCCGCGTGGCACGTGTCCAGCAGCAACACCAGGCCGTCCAGCAGCGAATGCTGCCCGAGCAGTTCACGGATCCGCTGCGCCAGCAGGAAAGCCGTGCGGCTGTTTGGCGGGAGAGGAGTGTCTTTCACCAGGAAGTAGAAGTCGTCGAAGGTGTATTCGCCGTGCCCTACCAGGGCGATGAACAGGGTGGCTTCGTCCTCCGACGCACGTTCGAAGGCCGATGTCACTGCTGAATCCAGTTCGGCGGCTGTTGGGTCGACGAGTAACGGAGTGTCAGGCAGGGCCGGTACGCAACCGCCAATCGAGGGATCCAGCAATACTTCGGCGACGTCACGGGCCGCGTTGGGCAGAAACGACAACAGGTTCAGCCCCTCGCACTGGGATGCGATCACCAGCGCCCGACGTTCTCCCACGGTTGTCACGATAGCCTCACGGGCATGGCGGAGGTCGTGCTCGTCCACGGGATCGCGCAGGAGCAGAAGTCGGCGGACGGCCTCGAGGCCGAGTGGCTGCCCAGCCTGGCAGGCGGCGTCCGGGTCGCCGGATATCCCGAGCTCGCCGATCGGCTGTGGCGGACGAGGGAGATCGACGTCCGGATGGCGTTCTACGGCGACCTGTTCCTGGCCAAGGACCAGCAGGGCGGCGCCGAGGAGCTCGACGAGACCGAGCAGGAGTTCGCCGAGCAGCTCGGCCGGGAGTGGCTGAAGCGCGCGGCTGAGGATGCCAGCCGCGAGTCTGACCGGGTCACGGCTCGGCGTGAGCTCGAAGGCCAGACCGGAGAGACCCAGGGCGTCCGCGCGGCTCTCAGGCCCGTGGTCAACAGCCTGGTTCGGCTGAAGCCGTTCGCGCGGTTCGGGGTCGCGCTGGCTGAGCGGATGGTTGTGAAGGCGTTGCGGCAGGTCACGCGGTATCTGACCGATGAGGACGTGCACGCCGAGGTCCAGCGGAGGGTGCTGAGCCTGATCGACGCGGACACCAAGGTCGTCGTGTCGCATTCGCTGGGTTCCGTGGTCGCCTACGAGGCCGCTCACCAGCTGGAACGCCCATTGCCGCTGCTCGTCACCTGCGGCTCGCCACTTGGTCTGCGCACAGTGGTCTACGACCGGCTCCGGCCGCAGCCTCCAGCGGTTCCGCCGCAGGTCAAACGCTGGGTGAACGTGGTCGACCAAGACGACCTGGTCGCCGCCCGGCCGGAACTGGTGTCGATGTTCCCCGGCGCTCAAGGAGTGCTCGAGAGTTCATACACCGTGGACAACGGAGCCAAACCCCACGAAGCGGCCTTCTACCTGGCGAAGAAGCAGATCGGTGGACCGGTCGGGGAAACGATTACTGGACATCACAGCTGGTGACAGGTGTACTCAGACTGCGGTACGGCGGTCTGGGGGTACGCCGTACCGCTCCTTTGTGCTTGACGCCGTGACCGTCCCAGGGGGTACATCTAGGCATGTAAACGTTTTCATTCCGCCGCGTGATCCGAAGGGACCGACATGGCGAATGAGCGTCGCGACTTCCTCAAGATGACCGGCCTGGTCGCGGCCGGGCTGATGCTCCCGGGCACGGCAGAAGCGGCTCCAGCCTCGCCATGGGACCAGGTGCCGCTGATCCTGGCCAGGATCGTCCCGCCGACCTTCCCGGACGCCGCGTTCGACGTCACGGCCTACGGCGCCAAGGGCGACGGCGAGACCAAGAACACCGAGGCCTTCCGTAAGGCGGTCCAGGCCTGCAACCGGGCAGGTGGCGGCAAGGTCGTCGTACCGCAAGGCAGCTTTCTGACCGGCGCGGTGACCCTGCTCTCGAACGTCAACCTGGTCGTCTCGGCCGGGGCCACGGTCAAGTTCAGCACCGATCCGAAGGACTACCCGACGGTGTTCACGCGCTGGCAGGGCATCGAGTGCATGAACTTCTCGCCGTTCATCTACGCCCGCGGCCAGCGCAACGTCGCGATCACCGGGACAGGCACGATCGACGGCCAAGGCCCGTCCGGCCCCTGGTTCGACTACGACGACGAACGCGGCCCGGACTGGGACCGGCTGCAGCAGATGGCCGTGGACAACATGCCGGTCACCAGCCGGACCTTCGGCTCTGGCCACTTCCTCAAGCCGAACATGATCCAGCTCTACGAGTGCCAGAACGTGCTGGTCGAGGGCGTGCACCTGCGCAACCCGGCGATGTGGACGATCCACCCGGTCCTCGCCAGGAACGTGACCGTCCGCAACGTGAAGCTCTACAGCAGAGGCGGCATGGTCGACGGCTGCGACCCCGAATCCAGCTCCGACGTGCACATCACCGGCTGCCAGTTCGACACCGGTGACGACGGCGTCGCGGTGAAGTCCGGAAGGGACACCGACGGCCGCCGGGTCGGCGTGGCGTCCGAGAACATCGTGATCCAGAACTGCACGCACCTCGGCCGCTGGGGCGCGTTGACGGTCGGCAGCGAAATGTCCGGTGGCGTCCGCAATGTGTTCTTTGAGGACTGCACCATCAAGAAGGGCTCGTCCTACAGCGCGTTCCACGTGCTCTACATCAAGACGAACAAGCGCCGCGGCGGCACGGTCGACGGCGTGCACGCTCGCCGGATCAAGGCAAGCGGCGTGCAGCGGGAAGCGATCAGCGTGACGCTGAACTACAGCCTGACCGGGCCGGGTTTCGGGCCGATCGTGAACCCGGCTGTCCGCGACATCACGGTCGAGGACATGACGGTCGACGGCGCGAGCTACGCGTGGAGCCTCGACGGGCTCAGCGAGTCGAAGATCACCGGGATGTCCATCGCGAACAGCACGTTCACCAAGATCACCAACGCCACCCCGAAGGTGAAGAACGCGACGAAGCCGACGTATACGAACGCAAAGGTCAACGGGAAGACCGTGACCTGATGCGCTGATCGCCGGCAAGGACGAATATGTGTGGGTGGCCAACAGCGAACAACCGGACCCGCGGCGGTGGCGCGCGCTCACGGTGACCCAGGGCGTCGGGTTCATGACCTTGCTCGACGTCAGCATCGTGAACGTCGCCCTGCCGTCCATGCAAGTCGGGCTGAACGCCAACGCGGGTGCCGTGCAATGGGTCGTCTCCGGCTACGCGCTGACGTTCGGCCTCGTGCTCGTCGCGGGCGGACGCCTCGGTGACGCGCTCGGCCGCAGGCGGATCTTCCTGCTCGCGTTGGCCGCGTTCGTGCTCACGAGCGCGCTCGCGGGCACGGCCCAGTCGATCGAACTCCTGATCATCGCGCGGCTGTTGCAGGGCGCGTCGGCAGGATTGCTCACGCCGCAGAGTTCCGGGCTGATCCAGAGCATGTTCAGCGGCGCCGAACGAGGCCGGGCGTTCGGGCTGATGGGCGCGACGATCGGGGTGTCGACCGCGGTCGGCCCGATCCTCGGCGGGCTCATCATCGCCGCGTTCGGCGCGGAAACCGGGTGGCGCTGGGTGTTCTATGTGAATGTCCCGATCGGCATCGTCGCACTCATCCTGGCCGCACGCGTGTTGCCGAAGACCGAACGCCGCAAGATCCACGTCTGGTCGGAGATCGACTTCGTCGGCGCCGCATTGCTCGGCGCGGCAGTGGTTTCGTTGCTGTTCCCGGTGGTCCAGGTGGAAAGCGGCCAGCTCGGCAAGTGGTGGTGGCTGTTCCCGATCGCGGTCGTGCTCGGGTATCTGTTCATCCGCTGGGAGAAGCGGACGGTCGAGCAGGGCAGGGCGCCACTGCTCGATCTGCGCTTGTTCACCAGCACACGGGGTTTCGCATCGGGTGCTGGGCTCGGCGCGGTCTACTTTGCCGGGTTTTCCGGGATCTTCGTGGTCCTCGCGATGTTCTTCCAGACCGGACTTGGTTTCACCGCACTGCAATCCGGTTTGGTTGTGACGTCGTTCGCGATCGGTTCCGCGGTGTCGGCGGGGGTTTCGGGACGGTTGGTGGCCAAATGGGGACGCCGGATCACCGTCGTCGCGTTGAGCGTGGTGTCCGTTGGATTGGTGTCGTGCGCCATTGTTGCCTTGGTCAGCCCGCCTGGCCAAGTGGGCTGGTGGTTGACGATTCCGTTGCTGATCTCCGGGATCGGTGGTGGCGCGGTGATTTCACCGAACGTGACGCTGACCCTGGAGAACGTGCCGACCAGTATGGCCGGCGCGGCAGGCGGTGCTTTGCAAACAGGGCAACGGATCGGGACCGCCATCGGGGCAGCGTTGCTGGTGGCGATGTACCACGCGGGAACAAACGCGGGCAACGGCCGGGTCGACGTTGGGGCGGCGTTTGCCCTCGGTACCGCGGCCTTGGCCACGCTTGCCGCATTGGGCCTGGCGCTTCGTGAGCTGCGGACGCGCAAGGCCTGTGCTGTCGACGAAAACTTGTCCCAGCAGTCTGTGATATCTCGTCAGTAACTATTAGTCTCGCTCCTTGCAGCCATTCATGATCATCCGCTCGCGACCCGGGCGGTATTCGAGGCTGCCCGAAATCGAAGGAGCAAGATCGAATGCGGCACATTCTGGGGCGCTCGCTGATCATTTCAGCCGCGGCGCTGATTTTCGGCGCGGGTATCGCTCAAGCTTCCGTGCAGACAAAGGAATCCGACCCGGTCTTCAGCCCGGCGAACGCGGAAAGCGTCACCATCCAAGTCACCAAACTCACCCACGCACAGGCCACAACGCGGTTACGGAATGCCGGAATCACGTGGTCGTCGAGCGGCAACTGCAGTGACCGCGACAACCCCAGCTGCACGTCGCTTGAACAGGTCAACCTCGCGACGATCCAGGGCGCGGAAACCCTCAAGAGTGCCAGCGGATGCTCGTTGAATGTCACCGGCGGCACCGAGGTCGGGCACGCCAGCGGCGAGTTCAGCCACTGGAACGGCTACAAACTGGACTACGGCCTGAACACCTGCATCAACAACTACGTGCGCAACACCTTCACGCCCATCGGCGGCGACAAGTGGCAGTCCGGCTCGGGCAACATCTACTACTACGAGCAGAACCACTGGGACGTCACGTACTACAACTGCGGGGGCTGCTAGCTCTTGAAACGCCCCTCGTGCGTGGTCGACTCGCGCACGAGGGGCGTCACAGCGTTATTACCTACGGCTGCGCAGGCTCCAACCGCCTCCGGTGCGGGCCCGTGCACCGACGCCGGCCAGGTGAAGAGCGACACACAGCAGACCGGCGGTCACGATGGTGCTCGCGGTGACCGTGTCACCAAGGTTGGCGTCAGCGAGATCGAGAATCAGGGCGAGTCCGAACAGAACCGCACCGATGATGGCTAACATGCTGCCTCCCACATCGTTGAGACCTTGGAATACCCGCTGGACCTGGGTTTTATTCACGCGGTCGGACGACTCGAAACCAGTGCGAGTACGGAATGATGGATTCAGTGGGCACCCTGCTGATCTGTTATTCGGTCACCCGTGTGGGGGTGGACGCGCCGGGCGCGGGCCTTGCCCGAATGATCTCTTCCTTAGGGCGCTGGTGGCATCCGGCCGAGAACGTATGGCTGGTGTCCACTGGTTATCACCTCGACGAGGTTCGTGACATTCTGGCTTCCCAGCTCGATCCGGGTGATCAATTGCTTGTGCTTGACGTCAGTGGTCAGCCGTGGGCATGTTCCGGTGTTTACCCGGAAGCCGAAGCGTGGATGCTTGATCACGTCCGTGGCCCCGCTTAGCCCAGGCGTACGTCAACGGGATCGCGGCAACGACCCCGGCCGCGCCAGACAGAGCGATCGCCGCGGAAGCAGCGGACAAGTCAGCCAATACGCCAGCGAGCAACGCCCCGATCCCTTGGGCGGTAAGGGCTGCGGTGGCCAACAGGCCGATTCCTTGTGCACGCACGCTGTCCGGCAGTAACCGTGTCGCGGTTGCGGCACATTGGAGCGTGTAGGCCGTGCTGAACGCGCCCGTCAGTCCGAAAAGGATCATGGAACTGGCCAGGTTGGGCTGGAACGCGCCGAACAGCAGTGGGATCCCGGCAAGGATGCCCATCAGGCCGAGCGTGCGTAGCCGGTTCTCTGCGCTGACAAACCGCGTGTACACGTACGCGCCGATGATGCTGCCGACCGGATGGCTCGCCATGATCAGGCCGACCGCGAGCGCGCCGAGCCCGAGTTCGGCGGCATACGGCGCAGCCAGGCTTTCGGGCGCGATGTAGAACAAGGACAGCCACGAGATCAACGCGATCAGCCGAAGCCGAGGATCACGCCACACCAGACCGAACGCGGTGACACGCACGGGGTCCTTCGAGGCTCGGGTCGCAGGCCGCCAGCGCACCCCGTAACGAATGATCAACGCGGACAAGGCAAAGGTGACAGCGTCCAAACCCAACGCAAGATACGGATCGAGCAAACTGACCAGCAGACCGCCACCCGCGAACCCTGCGACCTGAGACGACTGCACGGTCACGTTGCGAACCGCGAGACCTACGACGTAACGCTTCTCGTCGAGCACATCGGGCAGCAGAGCCAGTTGGGCTGCTTTGAACGGGCCGTTGGCCATCACCACAGCTGTTAACAGGATGCACAGCAGCCACAGTGGAGTGCCCGGTATCGCCATCAGGCCAACGAGTGCGGCGCGCACGATGTCCGAGACGACCAGGACCGTGCGGCGCGGGAACCGGTCGCCGAGGCCGGACAGCAGGATTCCGCCGAGCATCGTCGGCAGGTACGTCAGCGCGAACGTCAGCCCGGTCAGCGCGGCCGAGTTGGTCCGTTGGTAAACCAGGACCGACAGCGCCACCCGGGCCAATTGGTCCCCGGCTTGCGACAGCAACTCGGCGAGCCAAATGGCCCGGAACTCGCGAACGGCGAGCACCGAACGGAAGGTCACCATCGACCGAGGGTATTTCTTCGCGCACGTAGTGTGAATCCTGTATTCGTGGGATCCTTCGCGCCTCTTTTTCGTCACAGTGATGTCGATTGGCATGTCGATCCGGGTGGCCCTGCTTCGACGAATAGGTAGAGACGAGAGAGGGAGCGAGAAATGACCACCACGATCAGCTTCAGGGACCGGGCCGTGCTGCGAGCCGTCGCCGCGGGCCGGTGTGAGATCTCCGGCGTGTGCCTGCGCATCGATGGTCTGAGCTGCTGCGACCAGTTCGCCGCGATGCGGCTGACCCAGGCGGGCCTGATCACCGGATCAGAACGAGAACCAGCGAGACTGACACCGTCTGGACAAGCCCTGCTGGAGGCGGCGTGACTTAGCGTTGCAGGGCGGCCAGGAGGCGCTCGCGGAAGTCGATCCGGATGTTGCCGCTGGGGAACAGCTCCTCGCCGGTGATCTCCTGATACGGCCGGCCGACGTCTTCGCTGATGGCGTGCGCGGTGCTGACCGTGAGCACGTCAAGGGGCACGGCCGCGATCTGCTTGATCACGGTGTCCTCGAAGGTGATCCGCGCCCAGTTCGTGGACCCGCATGACTGACAAACCCACGTTTCGAGCAGTTGGACAGGCTCGTCGTCCGCCGGTTCACGCAGGATCGGGTAGTACACGCGGATCGTGCGCCAGGTGAAGTCCGGGTCGCTCTCGCCGATGGTCCAGAATCCGCCGTCCACCAGCGGAGTCGTCAGCTCGATGGACTCGTCCGCCGCGGACCGCGTGCCACAGACCGGGCAGTCCAGTTCGGCGACGAAGTACGCAGAGGGCATGTTCACAGTCCTACCGGGATCACGAGCAACCTGCGGCCGTTGAGCATTATCTCGAACCCGTTCGGGTTTGCCCGTGCCAGCCTGGTCGCGACGCTCCCGGCTCCGGCGACCGGCGGGTTGACCGACACAGCCCAGCCCGCGAGCCGCTCGAACACCGCGCCGTCCGCGGTCATGAACCGAGCAACGCCACCGCCCTCCACCTGGGCGAACAGGGCGTCGGCCACGACTGTGCGGTCTCTGATTCCTTCCGTCTTGCCCACTGGGGTCGGTGTGGTCGTGCTCGACGGTGTCCACGGCCTGTTCGGCGGGCTTTCCAGATCGGCAAGGACCTGGCGGTACGCGGCGCTGTTGCGGTCGATGTCGACGGCAAGCCCTGCCGGACGTTCGACCGCGCCGAGGTCAGCGGCCGCGCCGCCAAGGGGCTTGTGTACCGCGTTGACGCCGGTTTCGCCCATGACCGTGGCCGGGGCACGCAGGCGGCCCATGATTCCCTCGATCGCGGCGTGATTTGGCGGGACGATCGTGCCGGTCGCGTCGAGTGGCTGTCCGAGGTGGGCGAACAGCTGCTGGATCATGCGCTGTTCGATCGGCTGAAGCGCGCTGTAGTCCACGCCGCCGAGCATGGCGCGCACGGCCGACAGCGTCTGGTTGTCCACGATGATGTCGCCAGCGCCTGCTGCGGCGTAACCCTCGGTTTCGGCTGCTTGCGTTGTGCCACGCAGGAATCGGCGGAGTCGGTCCCAGCTGCCCGCGTCGGCGTACTGGGTGATGATCTGGCGTGCGGCGGCGGTTTCCTGCTGGTCCAGGAACAAGAACAGCTCATGGAAGTCGACCTCTGGGGCGATCCTGAGCAGCAGCCGTTGGTCGAACGCGTCGATCAGTAGGGGCAGCCGGGCAAGCGCGGCCGCGTCGGAACGCTTGTCCACCAACACAAGTAGCTCGTCCACGTTGCGGACCTTGCCGAGCAGGACGATCGCGAGTTCCGCGTCCGAGACCTTGTCCAGCACGCGCAGCACGTGCGCGGCTTCGGCAAGGTCGAGCAGCCGGGCGATCTTCTCAAGGTCCGGCACCTTGTCCACCAGCCGGATCACCAGCATCAGGTTGCCGACCCTGGCCACCAGCGCGCGGAACCTGCCGAGCTGAGCGAACACCTTGAGCCGCGCCAGAATCCCGGTTCCGGCGTACGCCAGCACGGCCTCGAAGATCGCGCGGCCGACGAGCTGACCGCGTTGCCGCCACGTCAGGTCGGGCCGGGTGATCGCCAGGTACAGGAAGTAGATCGCCGCGATCGTCCCGGCGATCACGCCGATGACCAGCAGAACCTTGCCGACGAACGTCAGCACCGCGGCGATTGCCAGCAGTGCTGCCGCGCCCTTGATCACCAGCACGATCACGGCGATCGCGATGACGACGACAACGACCGCGACCACGATCCAGAACAGCGGTGTCTTGACTGCCTCCCAGATTCCCTTGAGCAGCCCGACGAAGCCGTCCCAGATCCCTTCGACCAGTCCGGCGCAGAAGTTCCAGACCGAGTCGAAGAAGCTGCTCTCCTCGACGATGCGGTCGACGCTGACGTCGATGTCGTCGGAGAACCGTTGCACCGCACGGTCTTCGTCGACCAGTGTGTTGTCGACCTCGTCGCGCAACTCCTGGGTGTGCTCGGAAAGCCTTTCGTCCCACCGTGAATCCAGGTCCTCGATGACCCAGTCGAGCTCACGACCGACCTCGTCGGTGACCACGCCCATGCTGTGCGCGCCCTCGTCGGTCGCGTTGTGCATCTCCTGGGCGGTGTTCTGCATGATCTCGCTGATCGGTCCACCGAAGTCGTTGCCAGCTTGCTGAACGGCACTGATCAACGTGTCGGTGTGGTCGTTGACCATGGTTTCGGCGTCATTGGTCGTCTCGTCCAGGCTGCCGAGCAATTGTGTTGCCAGCTCGTCGATCTAGGCTTGGCGCGAGTCCGCCGCGGCCAGCAGTTCGGTGCGGGCCTCCTCGACGAATGGCTGATAGCAGGCGGCATCCTGGTTGTCCTGCGCGAAGCTGGCGAGGTCGTTGGCCAGGGCTTCGGCTGGCTCGGCGAGCTGGGTGATCGTGGTCGCCACGGACTCGTCGATCAATGTGTCGAACAATGCCGCCTGCGCGCGGACGTCCTGGCTGCGCTGCGTGGATTGCTCCTGCAGCGAGGTGCTGAGCTGGCTGGCTTCCGCGGTGATCCGGGCGGTCGCGTTGGCCGCGATCTCGCGCAGGGTGTCCTTGGTGCGGTCGCGGTTTTCCAAGATCTGGGTGCGGGCGTCGCTGCGTGGCTGCTCGAAATCCGTCTGGGCGGCTTCCTTCCGGAAGTGCGCGCCGAGCTCGGTGGACTTGGTGCGGACGCTGCTGGCCACGGCCGTGCCGGTGCGGTTCAGTTCAGCGAGCACGTCACGTTTCGCCGACTCGACGGTGTCCCGGATTTCTTCGGCCTGCTCGTGTGTGCGGTATCGCTCGATCTTGGCGTTGGCTATCTCGTTGACGCGTGTGGTGCGTTCGGTTGTGCCTTCGGTGGCTCGCTGCGCTTGCTCGTCGCCCGCGGTCGTGGCCAGCGTGGCTTTGTCCTCAGCGTGCCGGGTGACTGCGCCATGCTTATCTTCGATAACGCCGTCGAGGCGCAGCAGTTCGGCTTCCGCTGCCGCGTCCACCCGGGCCAGCTCGGCATCTAGGTTGCCTTGGATGGTCTCTTGGGCGGTGGACGCGTGCTGTTGAACGACCCCGAGAGCGGCTGCGTGGGCTTGTTCGACGGCCATCGCCTTGGCGTCTGTGTTCGTACGGAAACGCTGCTTCAGAGCATCCGCGCTTGCCCGGATCTGCTCGGCCTGTGCCGTGCTGTGTGCTTCGATCGCGGCCCGGCGGGCTTCGATTTCTTCAACCAGGGCAAGGAATTCGGGGGAACTCGGCGGTGCGATCGTGACCGGGACCGGGCTCGCCATCATTCGTGACACCGCCGCGTTTCCCGCCATTGCTGCAACGCAAGCAATCCCTCGACCGGCGACGGGCTCCGCGGTCAGGGCCGGACGATCGGGCGGCACATAGCCAAACTATGGCGCGTCAGGCCATTATCACCCGCCCAAACAGGCATCCGTTGGGGTCAAATGCTTCCAGACGGCGTTTCGGACCTGCTCCTCCGACGGAACGTCGTCGGTCAGTTCGGCCAACGACGTCATTGGTACGTCAGGCAATCCGCATGCCGTGAACGAGTCGTACACAGTCAGGTCCGAGGTGATGTTGAGCGCGAATCCGTGACTGGTCACGCCTCTGCGGATGCGCATCCCGATCGACCCGATCTTCCGGTGGTCGGGCGTCCACACACCGACAAGGCTCTGCCCGCCCGGTGGCGTGTCACGGCGGATCATCGTGAAACCCAGCGAATCCAACGCGGCGATAAGGACGTTTTCCAGCCACCGCACGATGTCGCCTGGGCCACGCCGGTTCAGGTCGATGATCAGGTAGCCGATCAGCTGGCCGGGCCCGTGATAGGTCGCCTGCCCGCCACGATCCACCGGGATGACCGGGATATCACCGTGTTTCGGCAGTTCGGCGGGTGGCGTCCGGGCGCCGTAGGTGATGACCGGGGGATGGGTCAGCAGGACGAGACGGTCCTCGATCAGGCCGTTCTGCCGCTGCTCCACCCAGGTCCGCATGTCCTCGATCGCGTCGAGGTACGGCACTTCCCCCAGATCGATCCTCTTCACGTGCTCCAGGTTAGCCCTACCAGGGCAACGGGCCTTCGTCGTTGAAATAGCCGCCGGTCGAGACGTCGGCTTCGAGCGTCGCGAGCTTCACCGCGATCGCCGCGCCTTGGGCGGCCGTGCGGTGTCCTTGATGGTCGTTGAGGTCGGTCGCGCAGAAGCCGGGGGCAGACGGCGTTGACCAGAATGCCCGCTTTGCTCAGGTCCTTGGTGTACTGGACAGTCAAGCTGTTGAGTGCCGTCTTCGAGACCGGGTAGGCCGCCGCGGGTGGCAGGCCGGTGTAGATCCCATCGTTCTGCTGCTGTGCCAGTGAACCGACTCCGCTGGACATGTTGACGATCCGCGCCGCCGCCGACTTCCTGAGCAGGGGCAGCATCGCGTTCGTCACCGTGATCACGCCGAAGGAGTTGGTGTCGAAGACCTTGCGGATCAGCTCGGGCGCGACCTTGCTCGGTTCCTGGCCCCATCCACCGGTGATTCCGGCGTTGTTCACGAGCGCGTCCAACCTCCCGAAGTGTTCGTCGATCCACGCGGCCGCTTTCTCCACGGTCGTCGCGTCCGTCACGTCGAGCGCGACCGACTCGACGCCTAGGGCTTTGGCGGCTTCTTCGCGGCGCCGGTCGTCGCGGGCACCGATGATCACGGTCGCGCCCAGTGTCTTGAGCTGGGCCGCGATCTCGTAACCGATGCCCTTGTTGGCCCCGGTCACCAAAACGATCTTGTTCTCCGTCATGTGTCCAGCTCACCACCGGTTTTCCGTAACACCATGACCGTGTCGGTGCCCGGCGATACCCTAGCGGTATCGATTGGTCAATTTGCGAAACGCCGGTTTAACGCGAGCTTGAAGCCGCTTGCCGCGTTCTGGATCGATCCCTAGCGTGAGTCGTGGTTGGTCGAAAAACCCGCACGGAGGTGCACGATTAACGCGCAGAAGTCTGCTTTCCTCGACAATCTGGAAACCTCGATCTCGGCGACCTCGCAATCGAAGAAACCGGCCAGGTCGATTGGCCGGAAGATGGGTGCGGTAGCGGCCGCGCTCTTCGCCGGTGCGTCGTTCTTCGCCGCGACGGCTGGGGTGGCGAACGCGGCCGCTCCCAGTGCGTCCGAAGCAAGCATCGCGGCTGACTGTCCGGGGCCCGACATGGTCAAGTACACCCACTACAAGGGGTGTGACGGGACCACCCGGAAGTTCGTCTACATCGGCTCGTACAACCCGGTTCCGCATATCCTCTGCTACAAGTTCGACACCTACTGGTTCGCCTGTAACGCGTGGTACTACCAGGGCGTCTCGGAAGCCTGTACGCACTGAGCCGATATGTCCGGTCGTGGGTGCCAGGCGTTCTGGCCCCACGGCCCGCTTTGCCGGAAAAGGAGTGTGATGTCCAGTCGCTGGGTGCGCCGGGTCTATTATGAGGGCGTCATTCCGAAACATACCGGAAGTCAACCGGAAAACACGATCAGTATCGCCATTCTGGCCAAGGATGAAGAGCGCTGTATCGCGCGCTGCTTGGACAGTGTCGTGGGCCGTGGTTTCGATGTCCTGGTAGTGGACACCGGCTCGACCGACAATACTGTGGACATCGTGACCGGGTATGCCGATGTCCGGTTGCTGCACCTGCCGTGGCCGGGCTCGTTTTCGGCGGCCCGGAATTTCGCCATCGATTCCGTGGCGCCGGGGTGGATTGTTTTCATCGACGCCGACGAATGGCTCACCGAGCGCACCGCCGACGAGCTGCCCGCCTGCCTGGAGTCCCTCGGCGATCCGTCGACGAACCTGGTGTATGCGCCCAGGATTCTGGAGGTGGACACGGGCGTCTTCGACGACAGCATCCCTCGGATCTTCCGGACCGACAGCCAGATCAGGTTCCGCGGTCCCGTCCACGAGTATCCCGTGATCACCGGAAACCCGGACACAGCGGTCGGTCTCGTCGGCCTCGACCTCGAGTTCGGGCACGACGGCTACCGGTCCGATGTGGTGCGAGCCAAGGACAAACCCGGCCGGAACCTCGAACTGCTCGACCAGGCAAGGCAGAACGACCCGGAGAACCCGCGGTGGTACTGCTTCACGATCCGCGACGCCTTGCTGATGCTCGACCGGGATCAGATCGTCGCGCTGTGCTCGGCACTGGAACAGCTGCTGGATTCCGTTGTGCCGACCGGGGACGTGCTCGGACCTCGCCACTACTACGGTCTCGGATTGAGTTTCGCCTGCCAGGGCTTAGTCATGCACGGAGATTGGCAGACGGTACACCGCTATTGCGACCGGCTCGACGCTCTGGGCGCGCGGGAGAACCCGGATGCGCACTACTTCCGTACGATGTCTGAAATGCTGCACGGCGTGGTGACCGAGCGCGATCTGCTACGGACCGTCAAATTGCGCAGGGATGAGGAACTCGTTGCGACCGGCAGTGCCATCGATCCGTCCGGCAGGCATCTCGACGCGTTGATCGCCGCGCTCGTCGCGATCTTCCGTGGCGAAGAAGAAGCCGCGACCTACCGCACGATGTGCGCTCCATGGAACGACGTGTTCTTCCAAGCCTCTGTGCTGCGGGTGCAAGCGATACGCTGACGGGCATGGATTGACTGGAGACGCGCGAGCTGGCCTACTTCGTCGCGGTCGCCGAGGAGTTGCACTTCAGCAGGGCGGCCGACCGGCTCAGGATCGCCCAGCCGCCGTTGTCACGTGCGATCCGTCAGCTTGAACAACGGCTTGGCGTGGAGCTGTTCGAGCGTACCAGCCGCAAGGTTTTGCTCACCGAAGCCGGTGACGTTCTGCTGCACGAAGCCGGCAAAGCCCTGGACGCGGTCGCTGCGGCGGCTCGGCGGACCCAGCGTGTCGCTGAGCCGAAGCTGGTGCTGGTCATGAAACCGGGCAGTGGCGGCGGTATGCTGCAGGACATTTTGGACAGACACGCCACCGAGCCGGACGCCCTTCCAGCGGAACTGCTGGTATGCGGAATCGGTGAGCAGGCGCAGATTCTGCGCGACGGCCGGGCCGATGTCGCCGTACTGCACCTGCCCTATGACGACACGTCCGGGTTTGACATCGAGCAGCTACGGGTCGAAGGCGCGGTCGCGATCTTGCCTGCCGGACATCGGTACGCTGACCGGGATCGCCTGTGGATGGCGGATCTGGAGGGTGAACTCCTGCCGCGCTGGCCCGGCATGACCGGGACCGGACCGGAGGTTCGTGATGCCGCGCAACTGATGCAGCTCATCGCCATCGGCCGGGTGATCGCCGTACTGCCCGAATCGGCGCGGATCGGCCTGCGCGGTGACCTGGTTGCTGTGTATGTTGTGGACGGTCCAATTTCGACGATCGCGGTCGGGTGGCCCGAGCGCTCGTCGTCCCGGGCCGTCGCCGCCTCCGTACGGGCGGCTATTGCTGTTGCAGAGTCAGAGATCCGCCCGCCCGTCGCAGGGGCAGCATCGGGGCGGGTTCCGTCGTCAGGAACTCCTCGACCATCCGGGTGACCCGCTCGGGGCGCTCCCAGAACAACAGGTGTGACGTCGCGGGCACGATACCCAGCTGTGCCTTGGGGATTGCTTCGTACATCTCCACGAGGTGCCTGAGGTGGACGATGTCGTCGTCGGCCGCGAGAATCAGCGTCGGGTTCGTCACGCGGGTCGGGTCGAGGGACTCGAGGGCTTCCATTTCGGCGAACTTCCTCACCACCGCAGGAAAGTGGTCGCGGCCGTCGGGTGAGACCTCGGCGTAGCGGTCGACCAGTTGCGGCGGGAATTCGGCGTCTGGGTCAGGCGTGTGGATCCAGCCGTCCGCGCTGTATGCCGTGCACACCAACACGAGCTTGCGGATCAGGTCCGGCCGCCGCACCGCCAACCCCAGCGCGACCAGGCCGCCGGAGCTGTATCCGGCCACGTGCGCGGGTTCACCCACAACCTGCTCGATGAACGCGGCCACGTCATCGGTCAGCATCTCCGAGGTGACCGGGCCTTCGACGTCCGGCGTGTGCCCGTGGCCACGCCGGTCCAGCAGGTAGACCCTGAAACCGGTCAAGGTCAGCAGGTTCCCGTCGAAGTCACGCGAGTCGGAGAAACCGCCGTGCAGCAGCACGAGCGGTTCACCTTCGCCACGCACGTCGTACCAGGAGCGAACGCCGTTCACGGTCACGTAGTCGGCCACAGGAGTCCCTTCGTCAGAGTTGTACAACCTAGGACGACTGGGCGTCGGAAAACTCATCGACCGGCAGCCCGAAAAGCGGAAAAAGGTGCCCGGCCTGCAGGTATGTCGTGGTGTTCGTGATCAGCCCGCCGGAGACCTCGAAGACCTGCAGCGAGAACGGCTTGCCTTCGAGGTACTGGCCGTACACGGGCGCGCCGTTGGCGAATCCGGCCGGTGCGAACGTGGAAATCTGGCAGATCGCCTCCGATCCGGCACCGCGCAGAGCCGCCATGAGCTCGTCGCGGCCACGCATCCACCAGGTGAACGGCGGCATGGTCGACGTTGCGTCCTCGTGCAGCAACGTCACAAGCGTGTCCAGGTCGTAGCGCGTGAAGGCCTGCATGTACCGCTCGATCAGCTGCTGCTGGTCCTCGTCGAGCGGCTTCGCGGACGGCCGCGTCGCCATCGTTGCACGTGCCCGCTGCAGCGCGCTGTTCACCGAAGCAACGCTGGTGTCGAGCAGTTCGGCGACCTCGTCTGCCTTCCACACCAACACTTCGCGCAGGATCAACACCGCGCGTTGCTTGGGTGGCAGGTATTGCAGCGCGGCGACGAACGCCAGCCGGATGGTTTCCCGCTCGGCCACGACATTGGCTGGATCGAGCACGCGGGCGTCCGGAATCGGCTGTATCCAAGAACTTTCCGGCAGGGGTGCGGGGAATTCCGTGCCCGCGCGGGAGGGTTCGGCGACGTCCATCGCGATCACCCTGCGCTGGGCGCTGCGCAGCATGTCGAGGCAGACGTTCGTGGCGATCGCGTACAGCCAGGATTTCAGCTGGCCTTGGCGCTGGTCCTGCTTGCGCCACGCGCGCAGGAACGTTTCTTGCACCGCGTCTTCGGCTTCCGTTGCCGCGCCGAGCATCCGGTAGCAGTAACCGGTCAGTCCGATCCGGTACTGCTCGAGATCGTTCATCGCTCGATGGTGCCATGTCCAGCGAACATGACGTCGGCGACCGTGCGGAACACCTCCGCCGGGTCCTGTTCACCGATGGTCTTGTCCAAGTTGCCTGCCAGTGCGAGCGTGGCGAAACCGTGCGCGGCCGACCATGCGGCAAGCTGTGTGGCACGGGCGTTCTGGTCACCGCCCATCGCTTCGATGGTGCCACGCAACAGTTTGGCGGTCTGTTCTCGCGCGGCGAGCAGCTCGGGCGCGTGGCGGTGGTAGAGATCCGGGCGGTACATCACCTCGAAGTGGCCGGGATGATCCAGTGCGAAGCGCACGTATCGTACGCCGAGATCCTTCAACCGGTCGCGGTCGCCTTCGGCGGCCTGCGCTAGCGATTCGGCCAGCAGCTCGTTACCCTCCACCGCGATCGCCGTCAGCAACCCGGCCTTGTCCTTGAAGTGGTGCGCGGGAGCGGCGTGCGACACGCCTGCCCGGCGGGCGAGGTCCCGGAGGCTGATCGCACTGGGGCCGTCGGTCGCGATGACTTCGAGCGCGGCGTCGAGCACAGCCCGGCGCAGGTCGCCGTGGTGATAGGGCATGCGGGTCACGATACTCCCAATCTTGTCATTGACAAGATGCGGCGTGTGCTCCTATCGTGGCAGGAAATAGATAGTGGAGGTTTCCATGCGGCAGATGTGGCACTTGCTCGAACCGATTCACGCACTCGTCTACTACGCGCCCGAGGTCTTCGACGAGATGGCCAGACTCGGATATGAGGTGGACACGCGCTGGCCCACGTACTTCCCGCTCAGGTCAGCGCCGTTAGGCCCGGCCAGCCCATCGCTTGTATCGGCGACGTTCTACAGCTTCAACCCGGACATGGTCGCCGAACATGTGGCTTGGGACGTCGCGTCGCCCGCGGATGTGGTCGCGGCACGGACCCGCGGGATGGATCGTGCGCTCGGTCGACTGTTGGGGAACATGGACCTGACCGAAGCCGCTGACCTGGCCAAGAAGGTCGCACTGGCGGCCAACACCGCCGGTCGTCCGCTGGCCGCTGCCAATGCGTCGCTTGCGTGGCCGGAGGAGCCGCACCTCGCGTTGTGGCACGCGGCAACGATCGTCCGGGAACACCGCGGCGACGGCCACATCGCAGCGCTGCTCGCGGCAGGCCTGGATCCGGTCGAGTCGCTGGTCTCGTTCGCCGCGATCGGCGCCGCTCCGGTCGAGGTCTTCGCGAGCCGGGGCTGGACTCCGGAGCAATGGGCGGCCGCGCAAGGCAGGCTGCGGGATCGCGGCTGGGTGGATGTCGATGGAAACGGTACCGAGCAAGGGAAGGTGGGCAGGCGAGCGGTTGAGCGGCGTACCGACGAACTCGCCGCGGCACCGTGGTCGGTGATCAATCCCGGCAGGCTGGCCGAGCTGCTGATGCCGGTGACGATGGCGGCCGCCCAGTCGGGCCTCCTTCCTTCCAAGAGCACACTGGGGATCCGCCGCTAGCCTGCGTGACATGACGATTCGACGGGTGGTCCCCAACGTCCGGAGCGGCGATATCGGTGCCAGTGCGAAGTTCTACGGCTTGTTGGGGTTCAAGGAAGTGATGAACCACGGGTGGGTGGTCGGGCTCGCGTCGCCGAGCGACCCGACCGCCCAGGTCCTGTTGACCGACGCGGACCCGTCCGGCCTGCAACCGGACATGTCCATCGAAGTGTCCGATGTGGATGCTGTGCATGCGGCCTTCGCCGATCAGGGCGCCGACATCGTGTACGCCATCCGTGATGAGCCTTGGGGTGTGCGTCGGTTCTTCGTGCGCGATCCCGACGGCCACATCGTCAACGTGCTGACACATTCCTCGTGAGTGTTTTCGCCGGTTCTAACCGGCGAAAACACTCACGAGGCGCACGCTGGGATTCAGCCATTCGTGCGGCCACATCCGCCCGGCTGGCCGTATCCCCGTGCTGCCGTCTGGTGCCACTGTCGGACCTGGTGCTGGTCGACTCGCGATGGGAGTGGGCGCGTTCATGCAGGCATTCACCTTGCCCGATTTCTACATGCCGTACCCGGCCAGGTTGAACCCACATTTGGAGAGCACACGGGCCCACAGCATGGCGTGGGCGGCGCGGATGGGAATGCTCGACGCGCCGAAGCCGGACGGCGGGGTGGTGTGGACCGAGGAGGCGCTCGCCAAGATGGACTACGCGCTGATGTGCGCGTACACCCATCCCGACTGTGACGGCCCGACACTCGATCTGATTACCGACTGGTACGTCTGGGTGTTCTTCTTCGACGACCACTTCCTCGAACACTTCAAGTACTCGCGAGACCTGACCGGTGCCAGGGCGTACCTCGATCAGCTCGAACGGTTCATGACCAGGAAAGGCGAGACCCCACCCGAGCCGTCGAACCCGGCCGAGGCGGGGTTGCAGGATCTGTGGGCACGGACCGTGCCCGCGATGTCGAACGACTGGCGGGAACGGTTCATCCGCAGCACCCACAACCTGATGGTCGAGTCGATGTGGGAGCTCAACAACATCAACATCGGCCGGATCGCCAACCCGATCGAGTACATCCAGATGCGCCGCCGGGTCGGTGGTGCGCCATGGTCGGCCAACCTGGTCGAGTACGCGGCCGCCGCCGAGGTGCCCGACCGGTTCGCCAGAACTCGCCAGTTCGAGGTGCTCACCGACACGTTCTCCGACGCGGTGCACCTGCGCAACGACTTGTTCTCCTACCAGCGGGAAGTGCAGGAGGAAGGCGAGAACTCCAACGCCGTCCTGGTGTTCGAGAAGTTCTTCGACATCGAGACACAGGACGCCGCCGAGATGGTCAACGACCTGCTGACCTCCCGGGTGCAGCAGTTCGAGAACACCGCGCTGGTCGAAGTTCCCGCGGTTTTCCTTGCCATGCAGGCACTTCCGGATGAGGCGGCCCGGTTCGCCGGGTACGTCAAGGGATTGCAGGACTGGCAGTCCGGCGGGCACGAGTGGCACATGCGCTCCAGCCGGTACATGAACGAAGGAGCCGTCACCGAGACGCCGACTGTCCTAGGTGGACCAAACGGCCTGGGGACGGCGGGCATCACGCCAGGACGGATCGGGCTGCAAGTCCGGGCGCGGCAGCATTCGTTCACGCCGTTCCGGCCGGTCGGGCACTTGCCCTTGCCAGAGTTCTACATGCCGTACCCGGTCAAGGTCAGCCCGCACGAGGGCGCGGCGGCGCAGTACCTGATCGAATGGGGCCGCGACACGGGTATCTACGACGAAGGCGTGTGGGGCGAGCGCGAGATGGCGATGAACGACCTCGCGTACTGCGCCGCCAGGATCCATCCTGACGCGGATCTTGAGCAACTGAAGCTCTCGTCCGCCTGGCTAGCCTGGGGTACGTATGCCGACGACTACCTCCCGATCGTCTACGGCGCGCCGCGCAACCTGACCGGTGCCAAGGCAGCCGTCGACCGGCTGAAACTGTTCATGCCATTGGATATGGGCGAGGTTCCCGAGCCCGCGGGCGCGATCGAGCGTGGCCTGGCCGAGTTGTGGCGGCGCAGTGCCACCGACATGCCCGGACCCGCGCGAGCGCAGCTGCGGGCGGCGGTTTCGACCATGTTGGACAGTTGGCTGTGGGAGATGTTCAACCAAGCCGAGAACCGCGTGCCGGATCCCGTCGACTACGTGGAGATGCGGCGGGTCACGTTCGGCTCGGATCTGACCATCGGGCTGGCCAGGATCCCGCACTGGGACGTGATTCCCGAAGAGATCTACCAGACCCGCGTCGTCCGTGAGCTCGAAACGGCCGCGATGGACTATGCCTGTTTCACCAACGACTTGTTCTCCTACCAGAAGGAGATCGAGTTCGAAGGCGAGCTGCACAACATCGTCTTGGTGATCGAGCAGTTCCTCGGCGTGGACCGGTGGAAGGCCCGTGACATCACGGCCGACCTGATGACCGCCCGGGTGGAACAGTTCGAGCACATCCTGGCCAACGACTTCCCGATGCTGTTCGAGGAGTACGGGCTCGACGAGGAAGCTCGCACGATGCTCACCAGCTACGCCGACACGCTCAAGGACTGGATGGCCGGAGTTCTTGCCTGGCACCAGAAAGCCGACCGGTACAAGGAAGCCGAACTACGCCGCCGCCAGAACCCGTCGGCACTGTTGCCAACGGGTCTCGGCACGTCCGCGGCATGGCGCACCGCGCTACGCGTGTGAGCGCGGCTGGATCTGCTGCACCGCCCAGGCATTGCCGTCGGGGTCGGCGAAGAACACGAACGACCCCCACGGCATGTCCGCGATCTCGCTGTCCTCGATCCCGCGCTCGGTCAGCACCTTGTGTGCGGCTTCGATGTCGGTCACCACGACCTGCAGGCCCTTGACCGAGCCCGGTTGCGCGTCGGTGACGCCCTTGCCGATCGCGATCGAGCACGCCGAACCCGGCGGGGTCAGCTGCACGAACCGGATGTCCTCGCTGACCACGTGGTCATGATCGACACTAAAGCCGACCTGCGCGTAGAACTCCTTGGCACGGTCGACATCGGACACCGGGACCGCGATCAGCTCGAGCTTGAAGTCCATCGGAACCACTCCTTTGTTCTTGGTGTGGCACCAGCCTAAGGCCGATACCGGCCACTTTCTGTCCTCAATGGGAGGACTTTGCCTCCTCGCATCCGCGGACAGCCAGCCGGTCGGCTCGTTCGTTGTCCGGATGACCAGCGTGGCCCTTCACCCAATGCCACTCGACGTCATGCTGCTTGGCCGCGGCCTCCAGCTGTTGCCACAGGTCAGCGTTCTTCACGGGCTGCTTGGCCGACGTCTGCCAGCCGTTGGATTTCCACCGTGGCAACCATTGCGTGATGCCGTTGCGGACATAGGAGCTGTCGGTGTACAGGTGCACGACCGACGGCCGGGTCAACGTCTCCAAGGCCTTGATCGGCGCCGTCAGCTCCATCCGGTTGTTCGTCGTGGGCGTCGCTTCACCGCCGTAGAGTTCGCGCTCGTGGCGTCCGTAGCGCAGCAATGCGCCCCATCCGCCCGGTCCGGGATTTCCGCTGCACGCGCCGTCGGTGTAGATCTCCACAACCTGCTGTTCACCCACCCCGGCACAGTACCGACAGCCGTCACAGCATCGATCCTGCCTCGGCGATCAGGTCGAGCTGCCGCAGGATGTCGCTGCCATCGCTGCCGATCCCGAGCTCGTCCAGGCCAGCTTCGGCGTATTCGGCCATCCGCTCAGCGGCCTGTTCCGGGCCGCCCGTGAGCGTGATCTCGGCGATCTGTTCGGGCGTCTTCTGATAGAAGGCGCTCAGCTGCTGGACCATCCGTTCACGGGCGGGTTCGTCGTTCAACGCCGAGTGCAGGCCGAGGTGAATCCGGGGCGCAGGCCTGGCGTACTCGGCCGCGTACAGCTGCAGCTTGGCCTTGGCCTCGGCGACCTCAGCCGGTGTCAGCGCGGCCGTGAGCCAGAAGTCCCCGTACTTCGCGACGCGCCGCAGCGCGGGTTCGATGTTGCCGCCCGCGACGAGCAGCAGTGGCGCGGGTGCGGCGGGCGCCAACGTGACGCCAAGCGCGCTTTCACCCGTGATCAGCTTCGGCAGGATTTCCAGGGCCTGGTCCAGCAGTTGCCCACGGTTTCCGGTTGGCGCGTCGACCGCTTTCCAGAACGGTGTCCCCGGGAAGCCGCCGATCCCGAGGCCGAGCCGGACCCGGTTGCCGGACAGGTGCTGCAAGGTCTGGATCTGGGCTGCCAGCATCGCGACCGGCCGTGTCGGGATCGACAGAACCCCGAAGTCCAGCCAGACGCGTTCGGTCACGGCCGCGACTGTTGACTGGACGACGATGGGTTCCAGCCAGGGTGTGCCGTCACCGATCAGGACATCCGCGGCCGCGACCGAATCGAAGCCCAGCTCCTCCGCGCGCCGCGCGACAGTGACGATGTCCTGGTGAGGCAGTCCGATACCGATTTCCATGACCCAAGGCTCGAACGTGAACCTTGGTTGAAGTCAACTACCGGGCGGGCGGGTGCGGGCCGAACGTGGTCAGGAACTTGTCCCTGAAGTCCTGCATCGGCCACACCGGAGCCTCAAGGCCAGGGTTCAGGCCGTCATGCCAGCCCCAACTCGCGGTCCGCTCAAGCACCGCGGGGTCCTTGGCCACGATCGTCACCGGGACATTGCGCGTCGCCCCATCGCCCGTGATCATCGGCGCAGGCTGGTGGTCACCGAGGAACACGAGCACAAGGTTCTCGTCGCCATAGGTCTGCACGTAGGAGATCAGCGAGTTCAGCGAGTACTGGATGGCCTCGCCGAAAGCAGCGCGGGACTTGCCTGCGTCGTTCCAGATGTCTTCCGGCTTGGTGCCGTTCTCGGCCTGCGGAATGAAGATCGACCCGTCGCCGACCTGGTTCCAGTCGACCATCTTCGGCAGCGGAACGAACGGCGTGTGGCTGGAAACCAAGTCGATCTCGGCCATCACAGGCTTGCGGTAACGCTTGTCCCGCTCGTTGCGCTGGAACGCGGAAAGCGTGTACTGGTCAGGCATCTGGGCGTAGAAGAACGGCTTGCCCTTGTAGCCGGAGGTGTGCGAGTCGTAGTACGAGTCGTAGCCGTAAACCTTGCCTTCCGGCCACGGCTTCATGTTCTGCGGCACAACGCCGACGGTCTTCCAGCCGGCGCGCTCGAACGCCCCACTCAAGGTGAACCGGTCACTGGCGACAAAGGTGTCGTAACGCTTCTGGTTGTTGATGTACACGCCGGACTGCAGCGTCGAATGCGCGAGCCAGCTGCCGCCACCCGACGTCGACGAGGTGATGTACGCACTCTTCGACTCGAACCCGGCGGCCCGCAGTTTGGCGGTGCCCGCGTCGAGGACAGCGTCAACCCCGGGCGAGATAACGGGATCCTGGATCGCGACCTGGCCGTAGCTCTCGATGAACGTGAGGATCACGTCCTTGCCGCGCAACCCGGTCAGCAACTCGCTGCCAGGCACATCCCGGAACGCGTCAACCGAAGCCTCCGCGTGATAAGCGTTGGAATCCTGCAGGCTCGACCCAACCTGCCGCGCGTGGTCGTACGCCAAAGCTGCCGCGCTGTTGCTCGCAAACGGCGCCCCAAACGCAGCCGCCCCAACCCAGATGACCCCGAGCACAGCCAATGCACGCGTCGCCGCCGTCTGCCGCCCAGCGACAACACGGGACAACCGCACCGACGCCAACGCCATCAGCACGATGAGTGCAAGGGCCAGAATGGAGATGCCGATCGCGGCGGCGACCGCGCCACCCTGCCCGATCGCGCCCGCGAGGAACTCAAAGCCCGGCCCGAGGAAACTCCAGTCGAAAACGGGATCGAAGGGACGGGCAAGCGTGGTGTAGAAGCCCATGTCGAAGAGCTTCCAGATGAGCAGAAGACCAAGAAGCGACCCAAGGACCGCGGCGACGATCTTGCGCGGCTTTGGCGGCAACACCAGCATGAGCGCGACGCCGATCAAGCCTTCGAGCGGAATCCGCAGAATCGAAAGCGGCCCAAGCTTGGGCAGCTCATTCGGCACAACCAAGGTGAACAGCACGAACAGGAACGCCAGCGCCGTGATCACCTTTGCCGTGACACGACGCCACTTCGGCACACTGTCCGCACTCATCGACTGCCCTCCGGCTCTTGTCCTGCCTCCGCGGGCAGCCACCATTAGAAGTAACGGACAGCGCCAGAGGGAGGTTCACTCGCGCCGTCAAGTTACCGGTCAGCCAGCGCAGCTGTGTGGCTGGTCACCCCTCGTGAGTGGTTAAGCGTGTTCTAACGCTGCTAACCACTCACGAGGGGTGACCAGGAATTGTGATCTTGGGCCGGAAAATGTTGATCTGATCTCGTGCTCCGTTCGGGTTCATGGTGCTGACACAAAAGTGTCGTCCTGCGTAAGCTGCGTCTCGCTGCCACAGCCGGGGAGGTCGTGTGCTTGATGCCCGGAATCATCAGGGCAAGTTTGGTGAGGACTACGTCCGCGCGCTCGCGTCGGCGGCCGGTTTGCTTGTGTATCAGCATGATCTGGATCTTGACGGTGTTGATCTCGGCTTCCGGATGCCGGGCAGGACGACCGGAGTCGCTTCTCCGTGTGTCGAGGCGCAGATCAAATCGTGGTCGCGCGGCGAAATGAAACAGGGTGTCTCGGAATGGCACTTCAACGGTCTCAATGAAGCTCAGTTCAACCGTATCGCCGGTGATGATTTCACGGTGCCGCGGTTTCTTTTCCTTGTCCGTGTCCCGTCGAACAATATGGATTACGTGGAGTTCACAACCGACGGGATGCTGCTGCGTCACCTGGCTTACTACTGTTCCCTTCAGCTGGAGACGCCGATCGAGAAACCGGACAAGAGCCGCAGACGTCCCGTTCGGGTACCTGTTGCCAACGTCCTGACCGCACGGAGCCTGCTGAACCTGGTGCGCTCAGTCGAACTGGCAGCGCGGAGTACGGCGTGACCAGCTCACTGGGCGTCACCGACATAGCCAGTTACCTGGTCGACAGCGGGTGGCAGCAACGTCAGGAACGTTGGCGCGGCGCCTCCATCTGGGTCTACGACGAGGAGTACGAGGTGCTCGTCCCGGCAAGGGACGGGATGGGCGACGCGGACCTGCGGGTGCGGCAGATCCTGGACACGTTGACCCAGGTCGAGAACCGCCCGAGGGAAGAGATCGTCCTCGATATCCGGTTGCCGTGGTCCGACACCCAGGTGATCAGGATGTTTCCGGACGGGCTGCCGTCGGGCTTCACCACGTTGCACGCGGGCCTGCAAGCCCTGACCGGCGTGGAGGGTGCCCTGCGGGCGGCGGCCCAGTCGGTCCGTGGGGACGTCCCCGCCGATGTCGAACGTCTGCTTGGCCGCGTGCAGCTGGGGCCCGCGCGAGCTGGCAGCTACATCCTACCGGTACGGGTACCTGTGGACGATGCCCTCGGCCGTCAGGTGACCAGACGACTCCACACCGCGGTATCCCTGCTGAGCAACCCGCAACCGGATCCCAATGGCCTCAGGGAAGCCGAGGTTCCCGCGGAGTTGTGCGAATCGGTCAGCCGGTTGGGAAACCGGCCGTTCGAAATCGGATTCCGTTGGGCCAGGGCAATTCCATCGGATTTGCCCTCAGCGGTCTACAACTTCGCCGAAGGGGCGAGCACTGTCATCCGTGCGGCCGCGGAACAACTACGGCGCCTGGACGACCCCGCGACGGTGGCTGTGTCAGGGGTGATCCAGGGACTGCGGGACGACGAATCTCGCGAGGACAGATGGTCGATTGAGATACGGGGCGCAGGGCGTCGCGCGGTCTGGGTCCGGCTGCCTGACCGCGCCACCTACGAAGTCGCGATCGCAGCCCACCGCGCGGGGCGGCAAGTGCGCGTACGCGGCGAGATGAAGACCATCGGCCGCCGGGTGGAACTGCTCGCCGGACCGGACGGATTCCAGCTACTGGAGGACTGACGCATGTCCGAACCGAAACTGGGGCTGCCGCACCGAGCGATCTTGCTGGTGCTGATGGCGGAGGCGAGGCAGGTCTCCAACAAGGAACTGAAAGATCGCTGGAACCTGACGATGACCAAGCCCTACCGCATGGCGCTCCAAGATGCGGACCTCATCGTGACCGACGAAGACACCAAGCCGTTCCGGCACGAGCTGACCGAGCGAGGTTGGAAGTGGTGCGCCGACGAGCTCGCCGCAGACATCCCGGCACGCGCGGGATCAGTGGGTGCGGGGTTGTACGCGGTGCTCGCTGGTGTGCACCGATACCTGGATCGTGCTGGTCTGGCGCTCAGCGACGTGTTCAAGGCGGAGACCGAGATCGTCGATCTGGAGGGTCTGATTCGAGACGCGTACGAGCGGCTGGCTGCTCGTCCCAAGGCGTGGGTGCGTTTGGCTGATCTTCGTCCGTTGCTTGGCAACGTTCCCCGCGACGCAGTGGACGAGACGCTGCGGAATATGGACAGCGACGGTGACGTCACGATCATTCCCGATGCTGATCAGAAGAACCTCACCGTGGAGGACCGGGCGGCTGCCCTGCGGATCGGCAACGAGGACAACCATCAACTGGCCATTGGTCGAGCGTGATCATGGACCAACACAAAGCGTTGGCACAGTTGCAGTTCGAGGCCGCACTGACCGAAGACGACGTATGGCATTCGGCTCAGGCCCATGTGCGGGGTTTGCACAGGGCCGCCCAGCAGATGGTCATGGATCGGGTTCTGGAGGCCAGCCGGAGCACCGGGCCGAGTCCGATCGGCGTCGTGCTCAGCGGCCGTGCCGGTGCGGGCAAGACACACATGCTCGGCTGGGTACGCAGGCAAGTCGCGCACGAGGGCGGCTACTTCTTCCTCAGCAATCTCGGTGACGGCAGCGGGTTCTGGGCGAACGCCTCGGAAGCGATTCTGCAGGGGCTAGGCCACGACGGCGAAGACGGGCTCACACAGCTCGCCACGTTCCTTCGCAGACTCTGTGTCGCCGCGAGGGTTCTTCCGTCGCTTACCGACGCGATCATCGGCAAGGCACCGTTGACGCCTGGCGGACTGGACGACTTCGTCGGCTCATTGCGTGGGCTCAACCGGCAGGTCGCGATGGAGTGTCAGGACGCGGCACGTGCTCTGGCGTTGGCTGCGTCTGTCGATATTCGGGAAGCGAACGTCGGGTACGACTATCTGACCTCGTCGGGTGAGATGCGGGACGAGGACCGGCTCCGCTGGGGCTTTCGGGCAAGGCCACACGAGGCGCGTCGAGTCGTGTCCGACGTGTCCAAATTGCTCGGTCTCACTGGGCCAAGCGTCGTTGCCATCGACCAGATTGACACTCTGGTGAGTCTCGCCGAGAAGTCCGGGGGCGCGCTCGGCAAACAGGTCGCTGAGATCGCGGATGGGCTGATGCATCTGCGTGAGGCGACCAGACGGACATTGACCATCGTGGCGTCGCTACCGCAGTCGTGGACGTTGATCGAGTCGACGGCCACCTCGTCGGTGCCTGATCGGTTCACCGTGGCTCCCGAACTGTCCAGGATCACCGACGTGGAACTGGGCAGGGAACTGGTGGCCGCCCGGCTGGCCCAGGTGTACGAGCGGATCGGTTTCGCCCCGCCGCACCCGACTTGGCCGGTGGCTCCCGCTGCCTTCGACGACGTGAAGTCCTATACCCCTCGCCAGGTGCTGACCACGATCTCCAAGCATGCGCAGGCCTGCGTTCAACGCGGTCAGGTCACCGAACTAACGACGTTCGCCGAGACATTCGCCGAAGAAGTCGTCGCCCGGCCTGCTCCAGCGCTGGATATCGATTACGCGCCGTTCGACACGCGGTTCGCCGAGTTGAAGCAGGAAGCCAACATTCTGGCGCCGCTAAACTCGGACCTGGAGAACCGGGAGATGCCCACACTGTTGTTCGCGGGGCTGACCGCGTGGGTCATCGAGCGCGGACCAGGACAGTCCTGGTCGGTGGATCCGGCGCCGGGCGCGAAACCACCGTTGCACGCGAGGCTGCGTCTTATCCTCGACACGGAGACCGATGACCAGGCGCACTGGTCGTTCCGTGCAGTCGCCCATCCTATTGCCCAGGGCGCGTTCCATCCACTGAAGCACGCTTGTGACGCCGCTGGTGTCAAACTCGGTGTCCCCGGCAGATCACTGGTTCTCATCCGCAACATCGAATGGTCTCGCGGTCAGGGGACGCAGCAGTTGTTGGCCGAGGTGGAGAAGACAGGTGGCGCGTCGGTGCCGATCACCGAGGACGACCTGAGAACGTTCCACGCATTGCGGCAGATGCTGAAGGAAGCGAAACCTGGCCTGTCGGACTGGCTTGTCGCTCGCCGTCCGGCCAGCCGAACAGAGTTGTTCGCGGCGGTACTGCCGGTCGACGTCGAAGCCTTGATCGAGAACGTCACACCCGAGCAGTCCATAGTGGACACGGATGACGCCGCTCGGGTGCCGGTCGGCCGACTGCTCGCCGACCAGTCATCTGTGGGCGTTCCGCTTGAGTCGCTGCGTAAGCACGTCGTGATCTTCGCTGGGTCGGGGTCCGGCAAGACCGTGCTCATCCGGCGATTGGTCGAGGAGTGCGCGCTGCTTGGCGTCTCGTCGATCGTGCTCGATCCGAACAGCGACCTCGCCAGGCTCGGCGATGCGTGGCCCGAGTTGCCTGTCGCCGAGGACAAGGCGAAGGCTGAACAGTATTTGCGGGACACCGATGTGGTGGTCTGGACGCCAGGCCGCCCTGGCGGACGGCCGCTCGCGTTCGAACCGTTGCCGGACTTCGCGAGCGTTATGGACAACCCGGACGAGTTCGAGTTCGCGGTGCGCGAGGCAGCCGCCGCACTCGCACCCAGAGCACGGGTCGAAGGCAACACGGACAAGGCCAAATGGCGCAGGGCCGTGCTCACAGAGGCGATCGAGCACTACGCCCGCAACGGCGGCCGCAGCCTGAGCGGCTTGATTGACATCCTCGCTGACCTGCCGGAGGGCGTGAGCAATCTGGAAGACGCGGCAAGCATCGCCGCGCCACTGGCGCAGAGCCTGCGCGCTGAAATGGTGACCGATCCCTTGCTGGACGACAAGATCGACAAAATCGATCCGGGTGTGTTGCTCGCTCCAGCGGCAGGCAAGCGGGCGAGGGTCTCGGTGATCAACCTCGAAGCACTGGCATCGACAGAACAGAAACAGATCTTCGTGAACCAGTTGCAGCTTGAGCTGTTCAGTTGGGTGAAGCGCAATCCGGCTGGCGACCGGCCGCTCGGTGGGTTGCTGGTGATGGACGAGGCACAGGAACTGGCTCCAGCGACAGGAAAGACAGCGAGCACGGCGAGCAGCATCAGGCTGGCACAGCAGGCCAGGAAGTTCGGTCTTGGCTTGATTCTCGCCACGCAGGCGCCGAAAGCTATCCACAATCAGGTATCTGGCAACGCGACAACCCAGTTCTTCGGCCGCTTGAACCATCCGACGCACATCGAGGCGGCACGGGATCTGGCTCGGGCGAAGGGCCGTGACCTGCCTGATCTCGGGCGGCTGTCGGCGGCGGAGTTCTACGTGACGGGTGAGGGGATCGCCTTCCAGAAGGTGCGCACCCCGTGGTGCCTGACCCACCACCCGCGCAGCGCCCTGACGTCCGACGAGATCATCGAGCGAGCCCGAGGTGACGATGAGTGATGTCACAGGAGGGAATGCACAGGTTGGTGGCGCGTTGACCTTGATGTGACATCGGCCAAATTGTCCATTCTGGACCGCTCGAGCAATCGGGTTGGCAAGAGTGACGCGCAGGCGCTGCGGGATACCGTGCGGTTCGCGCAACAGGCCGAAGCGTTGGGGTATCACCGGTTCTGGGTCTCCGAGCACCACAGTGTGCCCGGTGTCGCCGGGTCGGCGCCGACGGTTTTGGCCGCGGCGATCGCGGCGGCCACGTCGACCATCAGGGTCGGTACGGGCGGGGTGATGCTGCCCAATCATCAGCCGCTCGTGGTCGCTGAGCAGTTCGGCGTGCTTGAGTCGCTGTATCCCGGCCGGATTGACATGGGCCTTGGGCGTTCTGTCGGCTTTACCGATGGTGTCCGGCGGGCTCTTGGTCGGGACAAAGATGCGGCTGAGGACTTCGAAGCCCAGGTCAGGGACCTCTTGGGCTACTTCGTCGGTGGTCACGACGGCGTGCACGCGTACCCAGCGGAAGGCCTGCGGATCCCCGCGTTCATCCTGGCCACGGGCGCGGGCGCCGATATCGCCGCTGACCTTGGCCTGCCGGTAGTCGTCGGTGGTCCGAAGGTTGGGCCGACGGTCGCGCGTTATCGCGAGCGGTCGGCGAATCCCTATGTCGTCGTGGCGGTGAATGTCGCTGTGGCTGAGACCTCTGAGCAGGCGAAACGGCTGCTTCTGCCGGAGGCGTGGTCGATGGTGTACTCACGGACCCACGGCGTTTTTCCGCCCCTCCAGCCCGTCGAGAGCATCGACATGAGCCCTCGTGAGCGGGAACGGCTGGAGCGCGGCCTGCAAGGCCAGATCTATGGCACCGAGGACGAAGTCATCGAGGCCCTTGAGCAGCTGCCCGAAGCCGACGAACTGCTGATCACCCTCAGCACCTTCGACCGGGACGAGATGCTCGATTCGTACGCTCGTCTGATCAATGCAGTGACGCGGGCAGGTCGAACTGCCGGAAGTGTTCCGGCCCGATGAAGGACGTGATCGCGGCGATCTTGCCGTCGCGGATCGCCAACACGTTGATCGACCAGGCCTTGCCGAACAGGTAGGCAGCTACGGCTGGCTGCCCGTTGGCGCTGGTTGCCAGGTGCTGCCACGTCCCGCAGGTGAAAGGCACCTTGATGGCATGGTCCATGGCTGCGGCGATTCCGCTGTACCAAGCCGCGAGGGGCGGCATGGACCATGTGACGTCCTCGGTTAGCAGGGCTACCAGGGCATCGGCGTCGCCGCGCTCCATCGCGCTTGAGTATTTGGCGACAATCTCCTTCAGCGCGGCATCGTCCTGCTGCTCGCTCCGGGAGGGTGCCTTCTCCGCGATGATCTTGCGGGCACGGGCCAGCGCTGAATTCACCGAGGTCGTCGACGTGTCCATGATCTCGGCGATTTCAGCCGCGGAGAACTTCAGCACGTCGAACAGCACCAACGCGGCACGCTGATTGCCCGGCAGGTGCTGCAACGCGGCGACGAACGCCAACTCGACACCCTCGCGCTGCTCGTAACGCAGATCCGGATACGGCTCCAACCAGGCGATCTCCAAGGCATTCTGCTCCAGCACCACGTGCTCGCTCGCCGGGCCGAGATCGACGGGCATCGCTCGCTTGCCTCTGGTTTCCGCGATGTCCAGGCATGCCCTGGTGGCCACGGTGTAGAGCCACGTCCGCAGTGAGCTGCGGCCTTCGAACGAGTCCAGCTTGCGCCAGGCTTTGATGAGCGTGTCCTGCAATGCGTCGTCCGCGTCATGCGTCGAGCCGAGCATGCGGTAGCAGTGCGCGTGCAGCTCTCGGCGCAACGGCTCGATCAGGCGGGTGAAGGCCTGGTCGTCGCCCTGTCTGGCTCGCTCGAGAAAAACTTCGCTCACAACCGACGATTCTGCCGCACAGCCGCTGTCTCACTGGGCATGAAAGAAGATTTGCACCACTACCTGCGGGATATCCGGGCTGCCGTGGTCTGGAAGCTGGATGGGCTGTCGGACTATGACGTCCGCCGCCCGCTCACCCCGACCGGCACCAACCTGCTCGGCCTCGTCAAACATCTGACCACGGTCGAATTGCTCTACTTCGGCTATGCCTTCGAGCGTCATTTCCCCGAGGAAGTGGCGTGGTTCAGCAAGGACGCGGAGCCCAATATGGACATGTGGGCGACGGCTGACGAGTCGCGTTCGTACATTGTCGACCTCTACCACCGTGCTTGTGCCCATGCGGACTCCACGATCGAGGAACTTCCACTAGAGACGGTCGGGCACGTGGAATGGTGGCCTGACGGCAAACCGACGCTGCACCGCGTTCTCATCCACGTGATCGCCGAGTCCAACCGGCACGCTGGACACGCCGACATCGTGCGGGAACTCGTCGACGGGTCCGTGGGTCTGCGGGAAGGCAACGACTTCATGCCACCCGTCGACGAGGCGTGGTGGGCCGACTACCGAGCCAAGGTGGTCAAAGCCGCAGGACCGTAAATTGTCGGTAGTCGGGCATAAGCTGCCGCCCATGCGTCTACTGGTGACCCTGAACGCCCGCCTGCGCCCGCTCGATCGTGGCCACGTGTACGAAGATCCGCTGATGGAAGTCCTGGAAGCGAAGCTGCCGGGAAGCGAAATCAGCGGCGGTGGAACCTTACTGACGCCGACAAAGTGGCCTTCGGTGCGACCGAAGGCCTCGGCCTGTACCTCAACGGAACCGATCTGCCCGACGAGGTCTACTAAACTGCTGACGTCAACGAACTCGTCGGCCAGATCCTTGACCGGCTCGGCACCGAAGGCACGATGCAGTCCTATGGGAAGGACCTGAGGAGACGGCGCTGTACCTCTATGGCCCGTCAGCGGACCGGATGCGCGAGCTGACCGCTGACGTCGTCGCGACGCATCCCCTTGCCGCGCAAAGCAGACTCGAGTTGTTCACAGCGTCCTTAAGAACTCGGTAAGTGTCGTCGCGGGACGGCCGGTGAGACGTTCCACAGTCCTTGTGGTGATGTCGAACCAGCCGTTCTCGATGTCCTGGGTGAGCTGAAGTCCGGCGTCGACCGCGTGCGGCACGGCCGCGATCTCGGCAGGAAGCCTTGCCAGCAAGGAATTCCTGGCTTCCTCGTCGCTACAGCGCTCGTGCCGTATCGGTCGGCCAGTGGCTTCAGTGAGAGCTTTGGCAATTCTCGGATGGTTGATCGGTTCCGGCCCGGTGACGTTCAGGAACTGCCCGGCGAAACCGCCGGCGGCCAGTGCGACGGCTGCGACAGCGGCGCAGTCCGACCGCGTCACGTACGAGACATACGATTCGTCGCCCGCGTTCGTTCGCAGGACGCCTGTGTCGAGAGCTTCCTGCAAGGGCAGGGTGAGCGGCAACATTTCCGACCACATTCCGTAGCGCAGAATGGTGAACGGAATGTCTTTACTTGCAAGGATTCTTTCGGTGTCGCGATGGTCGGAGACCAGGGCGTTCGGGTTTGCCGGATCCCCGGCGCGCAGGACGGAGGTGTAGAGCACGGACCCGACGCACGCCTTGATCGCGGCATCGATGGCGTTGGTGTGTGACGGGACGCTGTTGACGCTGACGAGCAGAACGCGCTCAGCTCCGTCGAAAGCATTGACCAGTCCACCGGGATCGGTGAAATCACCTTGTCGCACAGTGACTCCCAGATCGGCCACAGCGGCCGGATCGCGGGTCACCGCGACGATTTTGGCCGCGTCCACGCGTTCGCGAAGGTGCTGGATGGTGAGCCTGCCATGGTTTCCGGACGCGCCGGTGACGACGAACATGCACTCATCATCACGAGAACCCGGAACCCGCGAAAGAAGGCACATTGATGTGCGTTACCCGATGATTCCCTGTTTGTAGGCGGCGGCAACCGCGGCTGCCCGGTCAGGCACCTCGAGCTTGGCGTAGATGTGCAGCAGGTGCGTCTTGACGGTGGCCTCGCTGATGAACAACGCGGCCGCGGCTTCCCGGTTGGTTTTGCCCTGCGCGATCAGCTCAAGCACCTCACTTTCCCTTGCGCTTAGTTTGACCGCCGTCAGAGGCTGTTGTGGACGGACACGCTTGAGTAAAAGTGCTGCCACGGATGGAGAAAGTACGCTTTCATTTCGTGCTGCTGCTCGGACAGCACGGAAAAGCTCTTCTCGTGGGGCATCTTTGAGGAGGTAGCCGATCGCGCCCGCTTCTACCGCGGGTAACACGTCCGAATCCGTGTCATGCGTGGTCAGCACCAAAACGCGCGCTTTAGGGACCCTTTCCCGCAGCAGGCGGATCAGCATGGCGCCGCTGGGTTCTGGCATGCGCAGGTCCGTCAGCACGACATCGGGTTGGCTCGCCTCGACGACTGTCAACGCCTCGGCGCCGGACGCGGCTTCGTTCACGATCTCGAAGTCCGGTTGTGTGCCGAGCATGCCGCGCAGGCCGTCCCGGACGACGGGATGGTCGTCGACGATCACCAGCCGTATCGGTTTCACTGGTCCACCTCGATCGTCGGCACGCTGACGCTGACCGCTGTTCCCGCCCCTGGCGTCGACTCGATTTCCACTGTCCCGCAGAGGGATCGTGCTCGCTGACGCATTGCGATGAGCCCGAATCCGTTGACCTTCAACGGGTCGAAGCCGGTTCCGTCGTCCCGCACGTCGAGCACGATCACATCCTCCATGTAGGACAGTGTCACGTCCACTCGCTGCGCCTGCGCGTGCCTACCGACATTGGCCAGTGTTTCCTGGACGGCGCGCAGGATCGTGATTTCGACTTCCGCGTGCATTGGCTGTGGTGTTCCCGTCACGGTGAACGTTGCCGGGATGTCGTGCTGCGCGTGCCATGTCGTTACGGCTTGCTCCACCGCGTCGCTAAGGCGTGCGTCGTGCAACGGGCCGGGGCGGAGTGCTTCGATCGACCTGCGGACCTCGACAAGGCTCGTGCGCGCCAACTGCCTCGCGGTGTCGAGGCGGCTGCGCGCGGGCCCTGCTGGCGTTAATGCTTCAGCGGCTTCCAGTTGGGTGACGATCCCAGTCAGTCCTTGAGCGACTGTGTCGTGGATTTCACGGGCCATTCGCGCGCGTTCCTCCACGACACCCGTCTCCTTAGCCCGTTCTACAAGCAATGCGTGCAGTTTGGTGTTCTCCGCGGCCATGGCCACGAGCTTGTCGTTGGTCTCCCGCCGCCGGATCGCTTCCTTCTCTATTGTGCGGATGGACCAACCCAACAACGTGGCGAACGGCGTCAGCACCGCGAAGTTGAGCACTTCAGGGCCGGTCAGCACGAACCATGGCGTGTTCGCGAGGACCGCACCGACGTACGCCCACCAGCCGGGCAACGCGACGAACGCGAGCACGTAACACATCGGTATGAAGAGTTCGAAGCTGTCGCTGCGCAGCACGAGAACAGACGTGAACGCCAGCAACCCGACGAAGTACACCGCCATGATCTTGCGTTCCCACCACTGTGGATGTGCAACGATGAACCACCCGTGCCACAGTGCCAGTCCTATGACGATGGCCACGCTGACCAGCCGATAGGACCAACTGGTCTGGTCGAATGCCAACGACAGGGCGCATGCCACGCCCAGCACCACGTACGGAGCGAGCGCCCAGGCCCGGTTCCATCGTCGTTCCAGTTGGTCCTCCACGCTGTCCAGCTTTTCAGTTCAGCGCCGGTACGTCAGGCGTCGGATCAGAATCTCGGCCGGACCGCGCTTGCCTCTCCGGCGCAATTGGTCAGCCAGCAGCACGGACGCCAGCCATGTGCCAACGGCCACGAACGCGATCTCGGCTGATCCCAGCACGCCGCCCAACCCCAACGTGTACGGCATCAGCAGCGCCACGAACACCACGGACTGGAACAAGTAGCAACTGAGCGAGCGTTCGCCGCACGCGCTGATTGCCCTGACGCCTGGGCCACTGCGTTTGTTGGCCGCGAACAGGCCGATCAGCGCGGCGTAACCAAGTCCACCAGCAACCCCGGTCACCGAATGCAAGGCGGACAGCGCCCACATGAACGCGCCCGAATCCGGCGTCCAGAATCGGCCGACCACAAGGCCCATCGGCAACCCGCCGATCACCGCTGCCGACACTCCGACAATGGCCGTCCTTCTCAGCAACGTTCGGTGCTGTTCAGGCTCGGCCAACACGCCACGGCGCGCCGCCCAGATGCCAACGAGCGCCGCGCTGCCGACGCCGAGAACGCCGAACGGGGTAAGAAGCCATTCCATCGGGCGCAGAAGTAGCGCCGTGACCGGGTCGTCAACCTCGAACGACCAAAAGAACTCACGGTTCTCGCTGTAGGACGTGTCGGTGTAGACGAACCCTTGGATGATCGCGACGAGTACGAGCCACCACGCGGCAACCGTCAGCAACGTGCGGTCCTTGGCGCGCATGACAGCCAGCAGAATGAAGCCCAGAACCCCGTACAGGCCAAGGATGTCCGCCGGGAACAGCAGCGTGGCATGCGCAAATCCGAAGACTATCATCCATTGAAACCGCCTGCGCGCAACACTTTTTCCGTCGTTTACCGGAAGGTGCCGTAACATCTGTACGACGCCGTACGCGAACATGGCGGCGAACATGGGATATCCGCGTAACTCGACGAAAGTCACGTTGAGCATGCTGACGATCCGGTCGAGCATGTCGTGCTCGATCACGTGTTGTCTTGGCCCGTAAGGCCTGCCGTAGAGATAGAACGTCGAGTTCGCCAACGCGACCAAGACCAGCATCGTGCCGCGTGCAAGGTCCGGCGCGAGCGCCCGTTCGGTCTGTTTCAGCAACATGTGCTTCAGCCTGCTGGCTTGGCGGCGGCCGAACATCGATGTGCCGGTTGACCAAGCACATCAGCCGGGGCGTACCGAGAATCAACCGATCGGTGGATACCCCGCTTGCCAAGGCTTTCCTCGACTGCCTCACGCACCTCGTGGTCGGCATCCTCGGCGAGGTGGCGAAGCATCGTGACAGCGGGCCGATCACGGTAGGAAGCGAAGCGGGCGCGGATATCAGCGGCTTTGTACGCTCCAGCCGGGACGCAGCACGCGCACGGTTCCGACCGTGCGCATCCGGCTTGTACCGCCAGCCAGTCACCTGATTGATGTACCTGACCCTGCGGATCTCTTTTCGCGTAACGGCTCTCGGGACCACGATTTCGTACCCGCGCGGGTGGTCCTGCTCCCGCACGACCGCGATCGCCTGGACCACCGTCATTTCCGCAGGCAGAACACGCCCACCCGGCCCTTCTTGATGCCGGTGCACACGATGCTCTTGGCGTTCTTCTCCTGAGTCAGGTGTACCAGTAACGCCATCCAGGCGCACTCCTCTCCTTTGCGGACATTCATGGCGACGGTCCGTGCGTGGGCGCGCAAACGGCTTTCTCGGTCCAACTGGCGTATGTCCACAAAGGACTTAAATTTTGTGGAGTCTGGCCAACCTTTCGGCAACGGGTGGCGTCTGGGAGAGCATGGGGATGATTTCACAACTCGTATCGATAGTCGCCATCGCGGCGGCTGTGGGCCTGGGAACTGGGGGAGCGGCCACCGCGGCCGAGGAGAACATCCAGCTGACCGCGCCCGCAGCCAACGGACTGCCGACGTACGTCGCGATCATCAAGCTGGTGACCGCCGAGCGGTTGGGCAAGAGCTGGCGGGAAGGCTGCCCGGTCGGGCCTGACCAGTTGCGTCTGATCAATCTCAGCGCGCTCGGCTTCGACGGCAAGGTGTACCGCGGCGAACTGATCGTGGACAAGGCGGTCGCCACCGAGATCGGCTGGACATTCGCGGACCTGTACTTCAACCGCTACCCGGTCGAGCGGATGGAGACAGTGGAGAAGTACGACGCCGACGACGACAGGTCCATGGAGGCCAACAACACCTCAGTGTTCAACTGCCGAAAGATCACCGGCGGCACCGGGTGGTCCAACCACTCCTACGGCCGCGCGATCGACATCAACCCGGTTCAGAACCCGTACATTTCAGGTAGCGGCACCGTATACCCGCCCAACGGCGCGCCGTATGTTGACCGCACGCGTAACGACCCCGGCCTGATCCACGCCGACGACGCGACTGTGCGCGCGTTCGAAGGCCGCGGCTGGGACTGGGGCGGCTACTGGACCACCCCGATCGACTACCAACACTTCGAGAAGCCTTGACCATGTCCGGACGGTGAGGCTGTCTGTCCGGCAACGGCGGCCTCACCGCTCATAATGGCGGCCATGATCGCGCCAACTGAATGGGTCGAATCCCTTGGCGGCCCGCTGATTGTCGTCCCTGTCTCCGCGCTGAACTCATGGACTGGCAGCGTAGGCGACGATTATGACCGCGCATGCCAAGTAGACGGCTTCGCTGGCGCGATCCCAGTCGGTGGCGCGCAAGGACTTGTCCTCGCCGACGATCCAGCCACGACGTGCTATCTCCCGGAGTATCACGCCTTTCTGCGTTGGTTGGCCGCTGACTCGGAAGCCGACCTGGTGGCCGCGGCCGAGGCCGCCCTCGCCGATCCCGCAACCGAGTGGGAAGACTGCGGAACCTGGGAGACAGACGGGCCAGCTGTGCTTTTCGATTCCGCGGTATCTGGGGCTGACTTGGCCTCCGGGTGGCCCGCGGGCGGGCACCCTGACCAAGCCTCCGTCGCGATCGCCGCCGGACGTTGGCAGGTCCGTGTCCTCTACCGGGAGGGTGAATCCACGTGGTTCGAACTGGTTCACCTCACCAAAGTGGCCTCCTGAGAAGGTGCCTGCGTACACCCAGCAAGGGGTCACCTTCCAGAACACTGTGGACGGTGAAGCCCGCAACCGGATGATCGACGACTCCGGCCTGATGTTCCGCTGGTACAAGCCGGATGCGGTGCAACGGGTAGTCGCTGTTCGCTCAGGCATGTGACCGAGACGCTTATGCCCGGATCACAATGGCGCGAAGGGCATCGCGAGTCCCTGCCGGATCCAACGAGCTGGCCATCTATGGCGGCCTTGAGGCTTTGCTGAGTATTGGTCGCCCTTGCGGCGCAGGGGGATCTGTATGCCGTGGCTGCATTGGTCAAGGCTGGCGACATGAACGTGCACCCCTGAGCTGCGCAACCGGACCGCGGTGGAGCTCCTCGGCGACCAGTGATCGCCGCCGGACGTTGGCAGGTCCGTGTCCTCTACCGGGAGGGTGAATTGACGTGGTTCGAACTGGTTCACCTCACCAAAGTGGCCTCCTGAGAAGGTAACTGGTTGGCACTTTCACAGTGCCACTCAGCGGGCGAGGGTGGCACTATGACCGTGAAAGAACTCGACGACTCCATCACTGAGCTTGCCTACCCGGCGATGCGGGAACTCCGCCCGCGCACCTCACCGGTCCAGCCGAGTTCGTCGAACGCGTCCGCCAGCAACGCACCGGGGGCTACCGCCTCGTGGAAGCGTTCGATGCGGCCGGAGACGTCGTTGCCGTAGCGGGCTTCCGTGTGGGAAACAACTTGGCATGGGGTCACTTCCTGTACATCGATGACCTCTGCACGCTGCCGCAGGCGCGAGGACAGGGCCAGCCAGCGCTTTGTTGCAGTGGGTCGACGAAGAAGCGTCACGGCTGGGATGCCGCGAGGTGCACCTCGACTCCGCGACCTACCGCCACGACGCGCACCGGCGATACCTCAGCTCCGGCTACGTCATCCCGGCTTTCCACTTCGGCAAAAGCCTCACCTCATCAGATTCTTCGTCATGAACACCCGGCTCGTCCCCTGGCCGGATGGGATCTCGCCGAATCGCTGCCAGCCGTTCCGCTCGTAGAACTCGGGCGCCTGAAAACTGATCGTGTAGACCACGCCGGTCTGGCAACCACGTCGGCGCGCCTCCTCCTCGGCCTGCCGCAGGATCTCGCTGCCAAGCCCCGCACCACGAAGGCCGGGCGGAAGATAGAACAGATCCACGAACAGCAGGCCTAACGAGGTACGGCCGGTCAAGCCGCCGATGACCTCCTGCGTGTCCGGGTCCCTGGCGAGGACGGCGAGATCGCGACGGTCGTTGATGCCCGCCTTGAGAAGGTTGAACTCGTCGAGCCCGTCCGAGATCACCGCCACGTCCTGCGGCGCGGGGGAGTCGGTGACGAAGATGGCGGCCGTTGCCTGTGTCTGATCGATCATGAGACGGACCGTAGCGGCCGGGTCCGACATTTTCTGGACGCTTCCTGAGCGCCTCGGGCCGCCAACTGGTCCGCCCGATCGTTCACCGGATGGCCCGAATGCCCCTTGACCCAGTGCCAATGCACTTCATGGGCAGCGGTCGCATCGTCAAGCTGCTGCCACAGGTCGACATTCTTGACCGGCTGTCTGGCGCTGGTGCGCCAGCCATTCCTCTTCCATCTCGCTAGCCACGAGGTGATGCCGTTCTTCACATACGTGCTGTCGGTGTAGATCCGCACAACCGACGGGCGCAGCAGCGTGTTCAGCGCCTGAATCGGGGCCGTCAGCTCCATACGGTTGTTCGTGGTTTCGTCCGGCTCGCTGCCATACAGCTCCTCCACGTGGCTGCCGTACCTCAACACAGCACCCCACCCGCCCGGCCCTGGATTCCGGATACACGCGCCGTCCGTGTAGATCTCTATTTCTTCGCGATCATCTTGCATACCAACGACGTTATCGGGCTTCGTTCAGCGGGCCGTGAGTTATCCACAGAGTTATCCCCAGCCTCGCGTGAAACCATTAGTCAACGTTGATATGTCGTGCCATTCTGAATGGCCGAGAAAGTGGTCAGCCGATACCGACAGGCTGGCGCTCGGGCTCGATCACGACCACAACGCGCTCTTCCTCCCGGGAACAGGGCGCACCAATGTACTTAGTGGACAGTTGGTCGATGATTTCCCACGCGGCGTCGTCATCGAGCCATTCGACGACCCGGCCACGGATGACAAGCATGCGAGTGCTCCTATCAGCAAGGGTCGAACCGAACCTATGAGTCCAGATCACCACAGTTCTTGAACAAATCGCGCAGGCTCAGACTCGCAGCAACCGCCATTACCTGCCATGCCGACGGTGTCAGCGGTCAACCAATGTGGTCCGTGGTCAACTGAGCTGGCATGAGCCCATGTCCTATCCGGTCGAGCCGCCGTCAGGATCAAGCAGGACCCGTCACCGGCTTTCGGGCCAGCAGGTACGCCTGTGGCGTTTTCTCGTGCGGTGGCTGCGGTTCTCGAACCAACCTGGCTTCCACAGTCAGGCCTGCGGCGATGCACATCTCGGCTATGACGTCCGGCCGCAATCTGTATGCGTCAAGGGAGACCTCGTGGCCGTAACCATGGGTGATGCGGCGGAGCTCATCGCCGACCTGGAACGCCGTCATCAGCCGTCCGCCTGGCGCCAGCACACGCGCCAGTTCCGCCACCACCGACGGCAGCAGCTTCGGTGGTGTGTGGATCAGCGAATACCACGCCAGCGCGCCTGCCAGGCAACCGTCGTCCAGTTCGAGGGCCTCCAGACAACCGACCACAAAGCGCAGCTCTGGATGCGCCCGGCGGGCCGCGTCGACCATGCCGGGGGAGAGATCCACTCCGAACACGTCCAGCCCAAGCGAGGCCAGGTATCCCGTCAACCGCCCAGGGCCACACCCCAGGTCACCGACAGGACCAGTCCCACCGACCAGCTCAGCGAACGTGCCCAGCATCGCCCGGTCCCACGGGCTGGCATCCAGCGCGTTCTGCAGCGACTCGGCGTACGAGTCGGCAACGGTGTCGTAGGCAGTCCGGGTCGTCGTCACGTAGGCAGGTTCGGTCACGAGTCGGAACACTATCCGCGGTCGCTCGCAGCGCCAGCCGTTCGTTGCCTCGGTCCCCGATCGTGTCGCGCGGTGCCAGATGGCTGGCCAGGCTGTCGATGTTGACCGGGTGCCACGGCTCAGCGCCTGTACGGCCGCGCGTACCAGCGGATCCGCCCGCACCGCGGTTCGACAGAGATAGGTCCACAACTGTGCCCTACGGCTGCGTGCCTTCCAGTGCGAGCGCGGTATTGATCTCCCGGAGTCTGAGGAGGAACTTGCGCTCGTCCAGGCGTTTGCGCCGCAACCAGCCGGTGACTTCGGCATTGCATTTGCTTGCGTTGCATGGCCCACATGCCGGGACGATGTTGTCGAGCGTGTACCGCCCGCCTCGCGACAGTGCCTGCACGCAGTCACGCTGGAGCGGGACGTTGGGCGTGCCGCAGTAGGCGCAGCCGCCCCAGGCTGTTTTGAGCGCGCTCCACTGCTCGTCGGACAGGTCGTGCTCGACACTCGCCATCCGCCGCTTGCGCTTCCTCGCGGCTCGTGCCCGCCTGCTGCCGCCAACCGCCACGCACCGACGATACGCCCGTGGGACAGGCGCCAGTTGGCGCCACGCTGGGAGCGGGTCCACTATCCGAGATTCCCATCCGCTCACAGTGAATAAAGTGTCGAGCCACAGGTCTGCGTGAATACGTTCGCCTTCATGGTCACCTTCACCGTCGACGACATATTCCCCGCCACCAATCGCCTGCCGACGCAGCCGCTCGCCGAGCTATATCCCGACGCGCTGGCAATGGGAGGCGATCCCGCGATGCCTGTGATCGTCCCCAATGGAGCGCACCATCTCCTGGACGCGGTCGTACGTCATCGAGCTGTTCGGCAAACTCGTTGCCAGCGAAGCAAATGGCACGGAACTGTTCGAATGCGACTTCACCACGAGCACCGAGACCGAACGAACCGCGGGCAAGGTTGTCCTGTTCGACGCCTATTCGCCGTTCTTCTCAGTGCTTCTCGGCTTCATCTGCGGCATTCCGTCCATCACCTTAACCGGCACAGTCGGTGACTGGCAGAGGATCCGTGAACGGGTCGACGAACTTGAGCGTTTCGGCCTGCGAACCTGCGGCCGATCACCTACCCGTATCCGCACAGCCGCGACGGCGCGGTCGATGTGGCGAACCCGTTGCTGGCGTTGCCCATCGCGGACTTGTGGGAGGCGAAAAGAAGGATTCCCGCGGACCGGGTGCCGCGCACGCTCGCCAAAGCGACCGTCACCATCAACGACGAGGCCGTTGCCCTGTATGGCGGTCTTGTTGCTGTCGCACAAGGAAAAGATGGCGCACTGCGGCCGACCGTTGGCTGGCACCTGACACCGGCCGCAGTTTAGCCGCAACCTCACTCGGTTTTGTCGTCGCGCGTCTCCTCGGGATTCGGCACGTCAGCGGCCGGGGCGACAGGCTGCGCGAGCGCGGCGCTCCTGGTCTCCAGCGCACGCAGCCGCCGTTTGATGTCGCGGATCTCGGTGAGCAGCGAATCGGGTTGATTCACGCGGGTCATGACTGTCCTCCGCTGATTGGTGACACGGTGAGCTGAACCTTTTCCTCGCCCGCGTCGTCGCCGGGCGTCACCTCCAGTGCGACGATCCGGACGCGGAACTGGGTGCCGAAGGGGAAGAAGTCGTCGCGCACCACGATGAGCGCGTGGTCGCCGACGGAGTACGAGCCGAGCATCGGGTCACGGTCGCCCCGCACGATCAACTCCGGCAGCACGACCGGGTCGACCGCGGCTGCCAGCGCCGAACGCGCGTGGGATTGAAGCAACTGCACATCGCTCATGTTGACGAGCGACACCTCGGTCTCGAGCAACGGCCGCGCGGTTGAATTGTCTTGCGCGATACCGACTTGCTGGCCTTCTTCGTTCTCGTCGCCGAGGGCGAATACGCGTGTCGCCATGGACGAGCCGTCGCGTGGCCACGCGTATTCGATCAAGTTGCCGCCGAACTCCCACACGTGCGGGGTGCCCTGCTGACCCAGCTCCGGGGTACCAACCCGCAACCGGTGCACGAGATGCCTGCCCTCGCCGCCGTAGATCACGTCGAACACGAAGTCCGGTCCGTTCTCCAGGTTCGACAGTTCCCGCAGTGCGTCGCCGACGGACTTCAGCTCACGGCCAGGGTAGGTGATCGTGCGCCGGATCTGCGACGTCGCATACGGATCGGACTGGATCCGGATGTCGCCACGCGGATGCCCCTGCGCGGTGGCGATGAGGCTGCGGGCGATCTCCGTCTGATCGACATCCGTATAGGTGACCGTGATGTCGGCGAGGTTGCCTTTCGACGGGTCGAAATCGGACGGCAGGACCCTGCGATGGTCGAAATAGGACAAGAATCCCGCCGCGCCGATCTCGATCGCGCGGCTTGCCGACGAGTACTTGCTCGTCCAGATGATCCCGCCCCACACAACCACACCGTCGCGTTCGACGTACAACGCGGTGTGCGCCGGTCGGGTCAGGAACTCGGGTTCGTGCACGGCGATACGTGGATCGCCGAGCATGAGCTGGCCCTGGAACTCGCCAGCGTCGTTGAGCACCGAGCTGAACGTCACGTCGCGCAACGGCAGTTCCGCGTGTACCTGCCCGGTCCGCAGGTCCGCCACGATGTACCGGTAGCGGCCAGCGAGCCGGCTCCTGTCTTGGTTCGCCATCGACCGCTCAGCCCAGCAGGTAGGACGTGTTCAGGTAAATGGTCTCGCCAACCGGCACGCTGACGTTGTTGTCGGTCCACAAAGCCACTTCGCCGTTACGCTGGAGACTCATATCGAGAAACTGGTGTGCGTTAGCGGGAGGGGCGTGACCAGTGAAGGTGTTGGCGACCCAGTGGTGCGCCAGCGGCGGCCGGAACGCCTGCGGGATCGTCACGATCACCGCGCCATGGCCCGCCGGAGTGGTCCGGCGAGTGGCGGTGCCACGCAGATAGACGACCTGGCCGATTCGGCGCACGTGCACCCCGGAACCGTCTTCGTCGACGCCGGGGCGCTGCGGCAACCAGACGAAGGGGTTCAGGCTCAGCGGCTGCCAGCCCGTGTCATCCTCGATGACCAGCGACTTCCAGCCGCTGCCGTTGAAGAACTCGAGCCTGCCGGTGTCCTGGCGGTGCACGTACAGACCGTTGTACGCGTCGACGGGCCGTTGATCCGCGTTGCGCACAGGCAGAATCCCGCCGACTGCGCACGTGTACGGCCGCAGATCGAGGATGTCGGCCGTGGTGATGCTGGATGTGTTGGCGCGGACCGTGATCTGGGCCAGCTTGAGCACGTCTCCCGGCACGACCGGTTCGGCCGGGCTCGGGTCCGCGGTGCCAGCAACCACCTCGACGGTGAACCGCGATGTGGTGTCGCCGTACTGCGCGTCGGTCTGCCGGGCGACGACCAAGTCGATCCGGCTGTACGAGCCATGCGCGGGCACGTCGAGCACCTTGAGCGTTTTCTGCTCGTCCAAAGTGGTCAGATAGGCGCCCGCGCCCGCGTGCCTTGTGCCCTGGATGACCGCCTGAAACGGTTGCACAGTCACATTTCCCGACGGTGTGCCGGTCGCGCGGACGAGTCCGGGGTCACCGGGCGCCGGACGCAGGCCGGTACGCGACTGCACCGGGCTGCTGGCGGGTGCGGCGAGTGCGGCGGTCGCGAGCCGGGCGTCCTCGGCGTCGACCACGCTGCCGCCGACCCAGCCTGAGTCCCGTTCTGGCATGGTTTCTTCTCTCCTAGCTGGGAATCGCGAGAACGTTGATGGAGTCGTAGGCGCCGCCGTAGCCGGTGTCGACCGTGCCGTTGCCGTCGACGCGATGGATGCCGACTTCGATGGTCATCGCGGTGTTGACAGGCTGGCTGGTGCTCCCGGTGAGATGGGCGGTGAGTATCCCGGCGCCGGGCGGGGTGTTCACCACGGAGATGGCGATCACGGTTCCGTTGGTTCGCAGGACCACGTCGTATCGGTCGGCGGTGCCGTTCGAGTCGACCATCGTGTGCGCCGTGATCAACAGGCTGCGCGGGTAGTACACCGCGGGCACGGTCAACCTGTTGAAATAGCGAAGATCTCCGGCGGACGTACCGCGGATCGGGAAACCAGGGTCTGGAGTTCCGTACACGGCAAGCGAATTGGCCACCGCGGGCTTCCACATGGTGCCCTCGTAGGCCTCGAGCGTCCGCAGGTCCTGGCGATAGACGAGCTGACCGACGTACGGCACGGCAGGCCGGTTCCCTTCGCCGTGCGCAGGCACGACACCGCCGATGGAACTCGTGAAGAAGCGCCGGTCCTGGATCTGCTCGGGAGCGATCGCCGTCGCTTTGGCCGGGACCGAGATCCGGGCCAGCACAATGACGTCACCGGTGACCGTGGGCTCAACCGGCGCTTGCGCGGGGGTTCCGGCGACCAGGCTCACGGTCATCGCCGAGGTGGCGTCGCCGTACTGCGTATCGGTCTGGCGCACCACGATCAGGTCGAACCGGGCGTACGTCGGATGCGCGGGCACGGCGCCGAGCACGTCGATGGTCTTGGCCTGATCAAGGGTGACCAGGTACGCGCCCGCATTCGGCGAGCGGGTGCCCTGGATGACCGCTTGGAAGGCGTTGACCTGAACCTGGCCGGACGGCGTCACGGTCGCGCTGACCCTGCCCGCGCTCGCGGCGGGCCGCAGCCCGGTACGGCTCTGCACCGGGGTGTTGCCCGCGGTCACGAGAGAACCTGTGGCGAGCCGGGCGTCCTCGGCGTCGACGACACCCCCGGACAGCCAGGCGGAATCGCGCTCGGGCATCAGTGGACTCCTCGTGTCGAGATGGTCAGCTCCATGCGTCGCGCCATTCGGCGGTCAACCGCGCGGCCGGATCGAAGGCCGCTGCACGGAACGCGATGTCGATGCCGCCGCGTACCAACGGAAACCACCGCGACTGAGGCAGCAACGCGGACCGCCGGGAAGCCAGACCCTGCAGCAACACAGTCCGCGCGTCGGTGTCGATGACGAGCACCTCGCCCGCGGCCAGCCGGATCTGGAAGGCCAGCTCTTCGCCGGTCTTGGTATTGATGATCACCGGGTCGGCACAGGGGCCGCTGATCTTCCACGTCGGCCAGGTCGCTGCCGTGCCCGCGTTGTCGAGCGCCAGCCGGCCGCCGGTCGCGCCGGGGCCGAAGTCGAGCGGGAAGCTCAGCGGGAACGCCACGCCGCCAGCGGAACTGGGCAACGGACAGGTCGCGGTGCGCAGCTCGGCGGAGTAGCGCAACGGGTCCGGCGCAGTGACCTGCACCGAGAACTCGAAGGCGCCCGCTTTTTTGTCCGACACCTTCGACTCGCTGGACAGCCGGACCATCGCGCGACGCGTCACGTGCGGCTCGGTCACTACGAGGGGCAGCAGCTGCGAGCCGTCGTTGAGCACGGCGGCGAGCCGGTCCTTGGCGCGCTCCTTGCTCATCCGGTCTGGCGCGACCGCCGTGCCCTCCAAGGTGATCACCCTTGGTGAGCGGTAGGACGGGGCGTCGAACGCGCCATCCCGCTCCGGCCGGTCGGTCAGCGTGAGCCGGACGCCGGCGGAGGACGCCCAGCCTTCCTCCTTGGTCACCCACCACTCCACGCCGTCGGCGTCGACGGTGTTGCCCGCCCAGCCGTCGACCGTGAAAACCGGCTGCTGCAACACAGTTCCTGGCGCCCGCATCGCGGTCATCGCTTCCCCGCCCAGGCCAGCTCGCGCGCGGCGATCCGGCCGATCTCGTACTCGGACTGCCGTGCCCTCGGGTGGATGTTGACCGTGACCGGCTTGGTTTCACGGCGGTTGGTGGCCAGGTCGAGCAGTTGCGGCAGCTTCGACAGCGGAATGATCGCCTCGGCGTGCCCGGCCTCGGCGACGTTCACCAGCCGGCCGCCAGGAACCGGTGTGGCGATACCGCCTTCGGCCAGTTGCGGGATCTGCGGCAAGTTGATCCCGAACGTCTTGCCGCCGACGATCGGCACCCAGTCAGGGATGGTCACCTTCACGCTGTTGAGGCCGCGGATGGCCATATTGACAAGGCCGATGATGGCGTTGATCGGACCCTTGACCGCGCCAAAGACCGCCTCGAACGCGGCACGTGCGAAGCCCGCGAGCCCGTCCCACGCGGCGCGCAACGCACCCGTGACGCGGTTCCACACAGCCGGAATGGCCTCGCCGATCCAGTTGATGACCGGCATGATCACGGCCCGGATGCCGTTCCAGGCAGCGGAAACCACTGTGCTGATCACGTTCATGGCCGTGCGGAAGACCGTGGAGATCACGTTCCACACGGTGGAGATGATCGTCTGGATGACGTTCATGACGGTCCGGATCACCGTCATGACAATGGTTATGTACGTCCGGACGTACGTCTCGATCCACGGCCACACGACGCTGATCACCTTGCGGATGACGTCCATCACCGCACTGATGACCTGCCCGATTATTCGGAAGGCCGTCGACACGACTTGTCGCACGCGTTGCGACTGCATGGCCATGTCGACGATCTTGGAAACCAGTGGAAGCAACAGGCTGAGCAGGAAGCCGAGGACGTTGGCCTTCATCGCGGCGTTGAGTCCTCTTTGGGCAGTCGTCGCGGTGCGCAGCCCCTGACTGAACCGGCTGAAAAACCCGCCGCCCGACGCCGCCTGCCGCCCGGCCTGCTGCACCGACCTTGAGGCCTGGTCCGCGGCGGTCTTGAGCTGACGGACCTGGTTGGTGCTCTGGCTGGTGGCATTGCGGAACTGGCCGCCCGCTCCACTGGCCTGCGCCAGCGCCGCGCGGAACCGGCCGATCGCGCCTGTGGCCTGTACCAAGGCATTTCTCATGCTGGCTGGCTTCCTTCGTCTGCGTGGTGATGATCAGCGGAGCGACTGCTCGATCGCGTCGAGTTGCCGTTTGAACTGCTGGGATCCGGGGCCTGCCGCGCGCATTGCGTTGGTCAGATCGCGCACGGCCTGGCGGGTCCGGTCGCCCTCGCGCCGAAGCGCCGCGGCATCCTGACCCCGGCCGCCGCCTTGGCTGCTCTGTTGCCTGCGCTCCAACGTGGTGATTCGGCGGTTGGCCTGATTGAGGTCGCCGCCGACGCGCCGGACTCCTTGCAGGGCAGCGGTTGCGTCCCTGCCGACGGCCGTGACGCGCTGGCTGAGCTGGGTGACCTGGGTCCGCAACGTGTCGGCGCTCTGCTTGACGGGAGCGATCTGGTTGCGGAAGAGCCGCTGCATGGAGGAATTGAGCTCGTTGGCCCTGCGGAGGGAGGTCTGAGCGAGCTGGTGCGCCGAGTCTGCGCGTTTCTTTGCCGAGTCGCCGAGAGCCTTGAGCTGCTCGGGCGCCTCGCCACGAGCCCTTGCTCGGCGCTGCTGGATGATCTCCCAGATCGAGGGCGGCTCCAGCTTGAACGCGGTCCACTCGACCTTGACGAGGTTGAAGGCGTTGGCCAGCCCGTTGATCTCGTGCTTGACGGCGGTGGCCTCGCCTTTGTACCACTCGGGAGGGCTGGTGTAGGCGGCGGCGACCGCGTCCTTGACCATCTTGGTCAATGCCGCTGCCTGCTCAGGCGTCATCGGGGCAGGGCCGGGAGCAGCCGGGTAATAGCCCCCGATGGGTGGCATGGTCACGTCTGTCTCCTAACCGCGCAGGAAGGCGAGGACCTCGCTCGCGTCCGTGCTCTCGGGTTGCGCCTTCGGTGCTTGCTCGCCTGCCGCTTCGGGACCTGGCCGCGGAATAGCCTGCGGGTACGGGATCTCCTCGGCGTTCTCGTCCCGGTTGACCGTGGCGAACATCCAGTTCGACACGGCGAGGTGGTCGACCATCGCGGCCAACAGGTGATCGCTCAGGTGCCACTCCGCTTCCTCGCCGTGCAACGACTTCGCGAACGACGAGTCCCGCGGCAGATGCTCGATGAGCACCTTCAACCGCCGGGACGTCAGCTTTTCCCGGTACCAGTCGAGCAAATCCACGTTGTAGTACCGCAGCAGGTCGGCCTCGAGGGCCTCGGCATGCTCTTCGACGAGCGTGCCGAGGCTCAGCCTTCCCCCAGCGGCAGGCCCGTTTCCTTGCCGTAGGCCTCAAGCAGTGCGGCGACGTCCTGCACGGTGACCGCGTGCTTGTTGAAGCGCTCGTACTGCTCCTCGCCGAGCAGCACTTCGAGCAGGCCGTCGATGTCGTTGTCGTCGATCTGGCTCAGCTGCTTCGCCATGGCGCGCGGGAATTCGCGCGGCAGGCTGAAGACCTCGTCGTCTAGTTCGAACTCCCAGTCGGTGCCGGAAACCTCGAGTCGCTGGGCGCGTGCGGCATTGACGTTGAAGCGGGCCATGATGGCGGTGTCCTTTCAGGGCAGGGCATGGGGCGCGCACCGACGAGGCCGCGCGCCCCTGATCGAGGTGAGATCAGACGGCAGCCGCGTACGCGGAGTCCTTCATCAGGAACGTCACGAGCGGGGCCTTCTCGTCGACGGCCAGCGCCGTGTAGGTGACGCCGAGCTTCAGCGGAGCGGTGCGCACCAGCGCCATCTCCTCGGTCTCGGTGACCTGCCCGCGCGCGACGACAAGGCGGTACTTCACTTCGTTGCCGTCAGTGAACTCCACGCCGAGCATGCGCTCGTCGAACTTCGGCTCGGCGGCCATCTCGTACTTGTAGACACCCGAGGTGCCGACCTGCGAGACGGCGCCACCACCGAAGAAGAACGGCAGCGTGTCCTCGTTGAGCTGCAGCATCTGGAACTTGAACGTCAGGTCGCGGTCGGAGTAGACGAACCGGGCCGGGCTGACGCTCTGCCACGTGTCGATCGGGTCGATCTTGTCCTTCTTGGCGACCTTGACGCCGTCGGTCGTGGTGTAGCCGAGGTCCTTCCAGTCCGCGCCCCACGCCGCGGTGGTGTCCACGGGCGCTGCGGTGCCCAGCGGGGCGACGAGGATGCGGCCGCTGCCGGCGACCCGGATCTCCTTGGCGTTGGAACCAGCCATCAGTGCTTACTCCTTGGTTTGGGACTTGTGAAAGGTCATGCCGGTCGGACGAGCAGCCGCACCGTGGCCAGGTAGCGGCTGGCCGCCGCGTGGTGGTAGTCGGGCAGCCAGCGCGGCCCGTCCATCTCGGCGACGTCGACCACTTGAGCGCCGCCGTAGCCGACTCCGCGCAGCGTGAGGACCGCGGCCCTGGCGAGCAACGACACCCCGTGCGCGGCTGTCTTGTCGGGGCCGTAGCACTCCAGGTCGATCAGCGGCTGGTCCAGGTACTGGTCGTCGATCCACGCGCCACCAACGCGGGAGACGAGCACGACCTTCTGCGTGCCGGTGAAACCGGGCGGTGGCTTGTTGTCCACGACGATCCCGGCGAGCTCCGAGCGGTTCTTGATGGAGTCGACGACCAGCCGCTCGACGTCAGGGAAGACGACCGGACCGGTCACGCCTTGCTCGTCTCGGACTGCTTGCGAGCGGGACGCTCAGTCTCCGCGTCGTCGGTGGCGGGTACCGCGATCCGGCCGATCAACGTGGTCGCGACCTGGTCGTCGACGTCGACAACGGCACCGGGAGCATGGCCGTCCCACCAGTAGGTAAGGCGAATTCTGGGCATGGCTCTCCTAGAACAGCGCTGACAGGCAGCGAAACGCGAGCTGCGCGAATCGGCGCGGGTGCCTTGTTGCGGCACCGCGAATCCGTGCAGAGAGGTGTCGATGAAGAAGACGCGCTAAGTCCACAGTGGACGCAGCGTCGGCGGGTCAGCCGTCGAGTGGGTACACATAGCCCCCCGGAATGTGTGGTAATCCCCAATCCCCATGCGCGCCGCGCGTTGCCCCCGACAATCGACTACCGGCGCTTGAGGCCGAGTATACGCAAATCGGCGCCCGGCTCAACCGGCTCGCCGCCGGACACATGGCGAATTTCCGCTGCGGATCGACGCTCGGTCATCCCGGTTCAAAATGTCCTATGTAGACAGTGGTTATTCGCCGACTCTTCGATGGGCGCGTGTGGATCTGACGACACGGCGCGTGAAACCGGTTTCGAGGTGACGGTTCTTGCCGCACGTCCCTGAAGGTCCAAAAAGGACTCGCTGTGGACAGCGTGTTATCTCCTCGTCTGGTGTGCTGCATTTGTTCGCACGTCAAAGATGCTGAATAAGCTGTTCGGCGAAGCGAGTGGCACGGAACTGTTCGAATGCGACTCCACCGCCAAGCCGCGAACGAATCGCGGACAAGCTTGCGAACCGGCTGTGGCGATCCGGTAAGGTTTCGTCACTGTGAGCGACCTGGATGGGAGGCTGGGTGAGTTCGGATGGGTTCGCAGTCGATCTCGAAGCTCTCAACGCGGCAGGTGACCGGGTAGGTCGATTGGCCGGAGACCTGGCCGAACCGTCCCATGAGGTCCCGAGCGCAAGCGTCTTCGGACATGACCGGCTGGCCGACGCGATCGACAAGTTCGCCGCGCAGGAGGAGGACAGCCGGACGCGGTTGACCGCTGAAGTGGAATCGATCCGCGACCGGCTCGCCGAGACAGTCAGGAGCTACCGACAGGCCGACGAGGACGGCGCTGAACGGTTCAAGGACATCGCGACGTGACGTCGAAGACCGCGAAGGACCTGGTACCAGGCGATCCGGACGAGATCTGGCTGCTCGCGGACTCCTACAACCGGATGGCCCGCACCTGGGAAGAAATCGGCCGAGGTTTCCGCACGATCGACGACGGCGGCTGGTCCGGCCGAGCAGCCGAAGCGTTCCGCGCCCACTTCGAGCAGCAGCCCAAGCGGTACCTGGCCATGGCCGACTCCTACGGCCAAGCCGCGACCGCGCTGGACACTTATGCCTCCGTCCTGGCCTGGGCGCAACGCCAGGCAGGCGAGGTGATCGCGTTGGGCGACAAAGAAGACGCGCCGCCCAACCCAGCAGAACCCGTGAGCTGCACACCTGCCGAACAGGCTGAGCTCACCGGTGTCATCACCGGCACCGACGACCCTCAACCCATTGGCATCGACCAGCACGAACTCGCTCTCTGCACGTACCGTCGGGCCCTTGCCATGCTCGACACCGTCGGCAACGAGTCGGCGACCACGATCATGGCAGCGGCCGAGTTGATGCCCGCGCCGTTCACACAGCCAATCCCGCAGGCCGTCACCCTGACTGTGCGTGCCGTGGTGAGTCCGCAAGAACCTCGAACCTTGTTCGACCCCAAGGCATTGCGCGACGACCTGCAAAGCTGGGCCACGGCTATCAAGGAAATCCGCAAGCGACTGCGCTGGGACGGCCTCGACCGGATGTCCCCGCGCCTGCCCCAGCACATCTTCGACGGCCACTACCGCCCAAGCAGGCAGGAAGACACCGGTTACCACCACCGCGAAGGCGGCGTCGACCGCGGCGCGCTCCGCGTCGTCGAGATCATCGACGGACCAGACGAGCACGGGGTCTATGTCGCCCGCGTATCTGGCCCGCGCACCGCACCCAACAAGGTCAAGACCAGCACGTTCTTCCCAGATTCGTGGTCGCGTGCAAAGGTCCTGCAGGCCGTCCGCCATGCCTTCCGTACCGGCGACTACGACCCCACGAGCCGTCGCTTCCGCGGGGAATACGAAGGCGTACAGATCGTCGGCCACCTCAAACGCGGCCCAGCAGAGCCCCGGCTCTGCGACGTCGTCACGGCGTACCCTCGTGGTGTGCGGAAGCGACCGAAGCGCTCATGAGTAAGGCGACGACACGCGTCCGCTTCACCATCGTCGACGACGAACTGCGCGTGTCGGTGCCGAAAGAGCTGGACACCCTCACCGACTTCTTCGAAACCGAAATAGGCACAAGCGAAGCCATGCTCGGCTTGATCGAGCATCACGTCCGGCACGAACGCACATGGCAGTTCACCGGCAACGCCTGCCACCTATATCTCGACGGCCAAACAGTCACCATCGAGCACGACTATGCCGGTACCCGCACGACCGTCGATCGCGCCGACTTCCGCATCCTGCTCAGCGACCTGCGCGCCGTACTCACCGACCATCGCTGAGCGTTCAGTGGCTACCCGTGTGGCACTCGTGGGCGAGCGACCGGCACGACGGTCAGCAGGTCGTGAAGTCCTTTGAAGTCTTCTGGGTTGGTGGTGAACAAGGGGAGGTCTTCGGCGATCGCGGTGGCGGCGATCATGAGGTCGACCATCCTGCGTCGTGGTTTGCGTCCGCTGGCGATCACTGCCGCGGATACGCGTCCGTATATCCTGGCTGCTTCGGCGTCGAAGGGGACTGGGTCGAACTCGCTTTCGGCGCGCTGCAGTACATCGAGGCGCCTGGCACGTTCGGTGTGTTCGTCGTAGACGTCTTGCTCGTCGTTCCGCCGTACCTCGTGGGGTCCTGCGGAGAGTTCGGCGAGCGTGATCGCGCTGATGGCCATCTCATCGGGCAACTCGGCAGGGTTGATCCAGCGGCGCAAGATCAGGATGTTGGTGTCGAGCAGACCTTGCTTGTGAGCGTTACTGCTCATATGGGTCTCGGGACTCCTGGTCGAGCGCGGCTTTCTGATCGGCGCGGAAGGCGTCGATATCGACATGGGCGGCGTTGCGGGACATGGCGGCGAACTCGGCTCGCGAGACGAAGCGTCGGCGTCGGCGCAGTGGGATCAGTTCGCCGATCTCGTGGCCGTCGCGGGTGACGGTGAACGACCGTCCGCTTTCGACGGCGTCCATGATCTCTTTCGACCTGTTGCGGAGGTCTCGCTGCGTGATCTCAGGCTGCGCAGACATGACACCATTCTAACTGCATGTGGCACCCGGTGCTACATAGTGCCGCGCTGTCTTTCTGTCGAGGGCCCAATCCTTTCCATACGCTGCCGCACGCCTCCGCGCCCAAAGTCCGTCACCGGCCGCGTTCACGCCATTCGTCGATGTGCGGCTTCTGCTCGCCCAAGGTCAAGTCGTCGCCATGTCCCGGGTAGAACCAGGTGTCGTCGGGTAGCGCATCGAACAGGCGCGAGGAGACGTCGTTGACCAACGACGTGAAATCCTTGGGAGAGTTGGTCTTGCCAACTCCACCAGGGAACAGAGATCGCGTCAGCGGGCAACAAGGCTAGCTTCTGTAGCGCATAGGGCTACACGGGGCTACACTTTGGCCATGCGAGTCATCAGCCAGCGAGAGTTTCGCAACAACTCTGCCGCCGTCATGGACGCTGTGGAAGCGGGGGAGACCTACCACGTCACGCGTAACGGGGTCGAGATCGCCGAGTTGCGTCCACTTTCTCGCAGACGACGGTTGACCGCCGAGGAGCTCGTGGAGCGTCATCGACGGTTGCCGCGGGGCGAGCACAAGTTGATGCAGCAGGAAGCCGACGAGTTCTTCGGCACGGAAGATCGCATCGGCGACGGCGATCCTTGGGAGCGTGGTCGTGGCTGAGCGTCCTGAGTCAGGTGTCCTGGACACCTGTGCTTACATCGATCTCGACCTGCTCGACCCGGCGCAGTTGCCTGCGATTCCGGAGATCTCTGCGATCACGATGGCGGAATTGCACCAGGGTGTGGCTATGGCCAAAGACCCTGCGGTCAGGGCGGCGCGGACAGAGAAGCTTGGTGCAGCGATCGCCGATTTCGACCCGTTGCCTTTCGATCGCGACGCGGCTACCCGGTACGGCACGTTGGTCGGACTCGCCTTAGCTGCGAACCGTGATCCCAAACCGCGACGGATGGACCTCATGATTGCTGCGATCGCATCAGCTCACGACTTGCCGCTCTACACGCGCAACGCTGATGACTTCAAGGGCCTGCAAGGCATGCTGACCGTAGTCGCCATCTGAGTGCTTCGGCGAGCCTTCTCGCCGAAGCACTCAGCCCAAACGACCTACCAACCTCGGGAGCGCCATTCGTCGACGTGGGGCTTCTGCTCGCCCAGGGTCGAGTCGTCGCCGTGGCCTGGATAGAACCAGGTGTCGTCCGGGAGTGCATCGAACAGGCGCGAGGAGACGTCGTTGACCAACGACGTGAAATCCTCGGGAGAGTTGGTCTTGCCAACTCCACCAGGGAACAGAGTATCTCCTCAGCGGTGAACAAACTTGTGATTAGCGATGCCCGGTTTCCCAGAGGGCAGAGATGGGGAGGGACAGGAGCCGTTCTCCGAAGTTGACGCTGCCTCGCTTGCCTGTATGCAGCACGATGCCCTGACGGAACTGGTCACCGACCTGATCGCGTAATGCCGCGAGGCCCTGGAAGTCGTCGGCCGTGACTGTGTCTCGTGCCTTGGACTCGATTCCGACGATCTGGCCGTCCTCTCGCTCGAGGACTACGTCCACTTCTGCGCCGCCGCTGATTCGCCAGTGGTGGAGGCGGACCTGGGACTCGCTCCAGGTGGCCTGTTTGGCGAGTTCGTTGACGATGAATGTCTCGATAAGCGCGCCGCGCGCCGGAGCAACGGGCTTGGCGAGTGACTCCGCGGAAACGCCAAGCAGTGCGGTCGCCAGCCCGGTGTCGGTGAGATGCACTTTGGCGTGTTTCACTACCCTCGCGGTTGGGTTCCGTGACCAGGCTGGCAGCCTGTGAATCAGGAAAACTGCTTCCAGTAGTTCGAGGTACCGGTTCACAGTCGTGCGGTGCAGGCCGGTCTTGTTCGAGGTATGGACGCTGTTGTGTTCCTGCGCTGTGATGGAGGCGAGGTAGGACAAGAGCGTGGTGATGGCACTGGGCTCGTTGAGCCGTGTCATCTCCCGGATGTCTCGTTCCGCGATCGCGCGAACGTAACTGCGGAACCAGGTCCGGCGGGCTCTGGCACTGTGCATGAGAGCGGGCTCAGGGAATCCGCCCCGACAGACACGGTCGAAGTAGCCGGTCCGGTCCACTTGCGACGGTGTGAACTCCCGCAGTGAGCCCGGTTCGTCGAACGCGGTGTCGATGAACCGCTCGAACTTGCCCTCAAACTCACCTTGGGAGAAGGGCCAGACGTCGACGACGTCGCCGCGCCCCGCGAGCGACTCGGACAGACTGGGGGTAGACAAGAAGCGGGTCGACCCGGCGAGAACATACCGGCCCGCCCGTGGGTCCGCGTCGACCTCAGCCTTGATCGCTCTGACCAGCGGATCACCGGCCCGCTGGACCTCGTCGATGAGCCTTGGCTCGGTGCCGTTGCCGGCGAACCCGAGTGGGTCGCTGATCGCGGCCTGTAGCAGTTGCTCATCGTCCAGGTTGAGCAATGTGCCCCCAAGCAGAGCACGCACCGCATTGAGCAGAGTGGTCTTGCCCGCTTGCCTTGGCCCGTTGAGAATCACGACACGGAAGGTCGAGAGATACTCTTTGACCAGGTCACAGCATGCGCGGGGCAGGTCCGGCTCGGGCATGACACCTCGGCGGTTCGTCGGATCGGCGAGTGGGAGAAGTGTACATCTCACAGTGAGTTGGACCGACATTCTGCGGTCAGTTGGACCGACATTCGACAGAATGATCCACCGACATTTTGTTGATCTTGATCAGTGATCGGTTGCTTGGCGAGTGATCTCGCCAAGCAACCGCGAGGTCCCACCAGCCGCAGGAGCGCCATTCGTCGATGTGCGGCTTCTGTTCGCCCAGTGTCGAGTCGTCGCCGTGGCCTGGGTAGAACCACGTGTCATCAGGCAGGGCATTGAACAACCGCGAAGACACGTCATCGATCAGCGACGTGAAGTTCTCGGGAGATGACGTCTTGCTACGCCGCCAGGGAACAGAGTATCGCGTCAGCGGTGAACACCTGTGCCGCGACACGTGGTCTGGTGGCGTCTTGCAGTGCTCCACCTGGCTCACGAGAGCGGTTCGGAGGCGACTCCGTGGACCCGCGAAGGCTGGGCTACACGTCCGGCGGCGCTCCGTACGCCATTACGAGGACGAACTCGACAACCACCCGTAGGTGAGCGCTTGTGAATGGTGGGGTTGACATGTCCGATGTTGCCAGCGGAAACGTCGAGCGCAGGGTGTCAGACGGTACAGTTCAACGTGCGTCAGAGTCGTCAACTTAGCCCGACCGGTGCGTCACGCGAGAGGAGCGCCGCTCATGAGTGTCGCAGCAGTGGCGCATTTCACGCTGCCAGACTCGCCTTACGCCATGTGGGTGCGTGACGAGCTTGCTGGTTACCTGCACCTGCCGAAGGACGGCACGCGTGTCGAGGTTGTCGGAGGAGAGATCGTCGTGTCGCCTGGCCCTTCCGTCGATCACAACGGGATGGTCAGGGATATCGAGCGCGGACTGTTCGCTGCGGAGTTGACCGATCCTGCCTTTGTCTGGCGTTCGGTGCAGACGACTGATCTCAACATGTTCGAGATAGGTGACGGCTACATCCCGAACTTGATCGTCATGGACGCTGAGGTCTTGGCGGAGGCGCGCGAGACAAAAGCCAAGCATTTGCTGCCGTATCAAGTGGAGCTTGTCGTCGAGGTCACTTCGCGGTCGAACGCTGCCAGTGATCGGCAACCAGACCGAAAGCGCAAGGTCGGAACCAAGTGGAGCGGATACGCGCACGCGGGTATTCCGTATTATTTGCTTGTCGACCGTGATCCGAAGGCGTGCGTCACCGCGTTGTATGCGAATCCGGACACGCGAGCCGGAACCTACGTCGAGCTGCAGACCTGGGCTTTTGGCGAAACCATCCGCCTGCCGCGTCCGTTCGGCTTCGAGATTTCAACCGAGCAATGGGATCACTGGGACGACTAGGTTACTGACGGCAGGGTCAGTACGGCTCGGCGAGGCCGCCTGGTTCAGACGGCCTCGTGCAGGAACGTCTCATTCACCAGCCGCGTTCACGCCATTCGTCGATGTGTGGCTTCTGTTCGCCGAGCGTCGAGTCGTCACCATGGCCCGGGTAGAACCAGGTGTCGTCGGGTAGAACGTCGAACAGCCGCGACTTCACGTCATTGATCAGCGAAGTGAAGTTCTCGGGTGAAGCCGTTTTTCCCACGCCGCCGGGAACAGCGTATCGCGTCAGCGGTGAACATATTGCCGCGACGCGGTCATGGCGACTCGTGAGGTACCTGTGACCGGCATGAGCAGGGAAGACCTTCGGCGATCGCGGTAGATGAGACCGTCTGGACGATCATGCACCCGTTTCTGCTCCGTCACCTTACGTTCGCGTTGATGCGTCACCCCACCTCGACGTCAGCCATGCCAGGTCGGTCAAGGCCTTGTGCCGCGTGTTCCTGGCGCGCGTGAATAGCTCGTCGGTTTTGGTCAGCACCAGAGTGTATGGCCGCCCTTGCCGCCGGGTCTGGTGCCGCACGGGCAGGCCCGCCGAGTCGATCTGGGCGTGCACATGCCGACGTCCGTCTTTCGCCAGCGGCCACTCGAAGATCCGCTGCGACCGGGAGCCGAGAAACGTTCCCAAGGTGTCACAGAGGCTGCACCCGCACCCGGTCCAGTCGATCGACCAGTCGTCTTCGTCACGCAGTGGCCGCGCGACGATGGTGCCGAGCCGCTGCGCGCAGTCCTGCGCGACCGCGTCGAGCCCGGTCGCCCGCCGTGCTTCCGCCAGACGCAGCGCTGGCATCAGGCACTCCAGTATGTTGTCCCCGCATTCGCGCAGTGCTTCCGTGATCTCGTCGCATAGCTTGTCGTCGGCCGCCTCCAGCAGCCGCACCAACGGCGAGCTCAGCATCTCCAGCTGCGGCTGGCGGACCTCGCTTCGCGCGGTGGTAGTCCAGAGCCGGAGCTGGCTCCCCATCCAGCGCCAGGCTCCGGCGGCCAGGAGCCGCGCCACCTCCGGCCTCCCGGTGGCACGCAGTGCCTCACACAGCCCTGGCAGCGTGTTGTCGATCCACTCTGACAAGTCGGTTCCGAGGTGGTGTCGCGGCCGGAACCATCCGTCGATGACGCTTCGTGTCCAGTTATCGCCGTACTGCCCGGCCGCTGCCGCCAAGCCGCCCGCATGCTCCTGTGTGACTGTCCCCACCCGGAACGGTTCCAGCAGCATCGCCGCTGTTCTGGCGGCGTCCAGGCCTGCTGCCACGTCCAGGGCCGCATCGAGCAGTCCCGGCTGGGCTCCTGTCTTTTTCCAGAATGGCGCGAGTGATTCCGCTGCGGCACGTGCGCTGTCCAGGTCTCCGGCGTCGATGCGGTCTCGGAGCTTGTGGAGAGCCCAGTGCGCTCCGGCTTCGGCGCGCGCCGCGAACGCCCTGTCCTTCGGCCACACGACAACCGCGGCCCGCCGGTACCAGCGGTCCAGCGTGTTGCCGTAGTTGCCCATATAGCCCTCGTACTCGGACTGGTAGGGCTCCAGGTTCGCGCTCGGGGTGGTGGCACACACTTCGTAGTCAGGGACGTGCAGCGAGATCGGCTCGCCGCCGGTGCCGTCCGGGCTGGTCCACCAGCCGAGGGTGATCTCGTCGTCGATCAGCTCGTTGAGCTGAAAGTCGTCAGGATCCTCGCCCGGGTCGCGGTGACCCTCATCCTCATCCTCGTCTTCATAGGAGTCGTAGTCGTCCCATGGGTCGCTGTCGGATGGCAGGGCGTCCCAGGTCTCCTTCACCTCGGCGAGTGCCAGCACCGCCTCGCACCCGGCCTGCCCTGCTGCGGCGCGCACCAGCGCGGCTCGCTGGGCGTCGGTGCCTTTGAGCCGGTGCCAGTTCAGGCCCCGCTGGGTGTACTCGTGGTCGAGCAGGAAGACCAGCCGGTTCGGCGGACTGAGGTCGCGGCCTCCGTATCGAGGGGTGGCCGGCGTGGTGAAGTGCTCGGTCAGGCAGCGCGCCAGTTCGGTGGCGGGGCCAATCTCGGGGGCCGGGTTCTCGGTGCTGGAGAGCAGATTGAACGTGAGCGTCACCCGATACCCGGACCTGACAGGGGTGACCTGGTGACGACAGTCAGCGTAGAACGCGACAAAGGTCAGCTCCTCCTTTGACGCTCGGTAGGAGATGCTCTTCCCCGCGTGGTCGATGACCAGTTCACCACCGGTGTGCGCCGAAGGCAGGGACACGACCAGCGTGCCTACCATCGTGTCGTCTTTCTCCGAGTCCTGGTGAGGGAGAAAGAACTGCCCCTTGCCGTATATCAGCATCGAGTGCAGCTCGGCCCGCAGGCATGAGGTCTGCGGGAGTCCGAGCTCGTCACGAAAGTGTTCCAGCGCGCGGTGCATCAGCGCTGTCCAGCCGGGTCCGCCGAGTGTGATCTGATCCGGAGTGAGCTCCCACGTGTCGCGGACATCGGTGTCGGTCAGCGTCTTCTCTCCTCGCCCGAACATCGCCGACCGAGCCACTGCGATCAGTTTCTTCGCCAGAGGTGCACGGACCGGAAGGCTGACAGGTCCGACGCCGGACACCTCAAGCTGGAGCAGATGCGCCGGTGCCAGCAGTTGAGCACTGACCGACCCGGTCGGCTCGGAATCGTCGAGTAGCCGCGCCAGCCGTTCCCGTGCCGTCTTCGCCATATGTCCTCGCTCGCGCTCGCCATCTCCTCTTGCGGTCAGACTGTAGTGGCGGCGACGGGAATGCAGACGGCGACCGTTCGTCGGCCCACCTGTCTGTCTACAGTAGACCAGATCTAGCTCGGCGAGGCCGCGCCGAAGACGTGATCGTCCATGAGTGCGACGTGGTGATAGTGCCCTGGCTCGGGGCTTTCCGAAGTGGCGAGGCCGGTTGCCTATGCTTCGGCGATGCCCGTGTCTCGGAAACGTAAGAAGAAGCCTGGCAAGTCTGGTCGGTCCCGGGCAGCGGCCCGGGTGGAGCCGCGCGGATCTCGTGCTGATCTAAGAGGGCATCTGATCTTGGTTGGGGCGATATGTCTGTGTCGGGTGACGGCTGATACCTTGATCAACTTGTGGGGTCCCGGCGTGCGTACCGCAGCGACTTGTCCGATGCTCGCTGGGCGTTGATCGAGCCAACGCTGACGGCGTGGCGTGCTGCCCGGCGTGGGCCGGGAACCGTGATGCGCGTGCATGACTTGCGGGAGATCGTGAACGCGATCCTGTACGTGTGCCGGACCGGGATCGCCTGGGAGTATCTGCCGCACGACTTCCCGCCCTGCAAGACGGTTTATGACTACTACGCCAAGTGGGAAGCCGATGGCACAACGGAAACGCTGCATGACCTGTTGCGTGACCAAGTCCGCGTCGCGAAAGGCCGCGCTGCTGCCCCGACGGCGGCGATCATCGACTCGCAGAGCGTGAAAACCTCCTGCAATGTCAGCGAATCCAGTCAGGGTATCGACGCGGGCAAGAAGATCAAGGGCCGCAAACGGCACATCGCCACCGATGTGCTCGGCCTGCTGCTGGCGGTAATCGTGACCGCGGCGTCGGTGCAGGATTCCGCTGGCGGGCAACAGGTTCTCGATCATCTCGCCGCTGCGCATCCGACCGTGTCGGCGGCATGGGTGGACGGTGGCTACAACAACACAGTCATCCGTCATGGAGCCCAGCGGGGTATCCGGGTTGAGGTCGTCAAACGCCCTTCTGCCAAGGGATTCCACGTGTTGCCCCGGCGGTGGGTAGTGGAGCGCAGTCTGGGCTGGCTGATGCAACACCGCCGACTCGCGCGCGACTACGAAGCCCTGCCCCAGCGGTCGCGCACGATGGTCCACTGGGCGATGACTAACATAATGAGCCGCACCCTGACCGGGGAATCCACCCAAACCTGGCGAAACGATCCACCCAAAGCAGACATTCTTGCCTAACTAAGATCAGATGCCCTCTAAGAGAGCCTGATCGCCGTGAGCTCGCGGATGCGTGGCGAGGTTTGGCCGCCTACCGAGAGCAGGTCAAAACGCGGCGGGCGTCACGTGCCGCTGAGATGGCAGCGGATCTGGTCGCGGACCTCGTGGCGGTGGTGGCGAGTCAGCCGGACATGATCTTGGAAGACGCGGTGTGTCTGCGGCTGGGGACGCTGTTGGGCGAGGAGGAGCAGACTCCGGTCGATGACCGACTGGGCCCGCATGATTTGGCCGATGCCATGGTGGCGGCTGCCGTAGCCGCGGTGGAGACGACTACAGGAGAGGCGGACGCGTGGCGCGCTCCGTGGCGGGTGCTCACCGCAGTAGCCGGTATTCTGCCGTACCCGCACAGCGAGGTCGCGGTCGACGCGATCGCTCGGTTGCGGGATACGGCGGGCGGGCGGGTGTTGCCTGCCGCGCCGCCCGGTCCGGTGGCGACCGGGACAGTGCTGTGGAGCCGTGACCGGTATGGCAGCCGGTTTGCCGTCGCCGCGCCGATCACCACTGTGGACCAGCAGGTGCGCTGGTACTTGTGGGATATCGATGCCTGCGGACATCAGGCGTTCACCGTGCACAGTGGCTTCTACCCGACGCCGGACGCGGCGTTGAGTGCATGGCAGGCTGGGGTCGGCCAGATCGCCGCGGCGGATACGGAATTGGCTCAGGTGGATGACCCGTGGCTGTTGGCCGAACTGCTACCCGCCGAGGAGGGACTACTGCGTTCCGGCGGGGAAAGCGTAGAGCAGTTCGCTGAGTACCATCGCAGCAAGCGTTTGGGCGAGGCTGTGAAGCAGGCGGTGCGACCGCAGGGAACCCGGCCCGGTGGCGGTTTGAACGCGGCCACCGCAGCGGTCGAGTTCGCTGGATGGCTGCGTGGCCGCGACGCCGACCGGCAGGAGTTACCGGAGGACATGGACGAACTGGTCACAGAACTGGCCGACTCCTGGTGTATCAACGGCATCGACGCGGTATTCGCAACGTGTTCTCCGCACCGGGTTGCCCTGTGCGTGCTGCACATCCGTGGCTACTACATCGAGGAGTTCGCCGACCAACTGGTTGCTCTGCTACCCGAGTGGACCCGCTGGCTGGCCGCGCGCAACGCCACCCCACCAGAGTTGGCCGATCGCTGCGTGCCCTACGCAGAGGGGAAACCGCACTCCCAGGTCGAGGTGGATGACATCGGACCCGACTACCTCGCTCGTGTCACCGAATAGGCAGGATTCGGCGCGGCGTGTGATCAGACCGAAGGTCGGGCATGGTGACAGCGTGCCGAACGAGCAAAGATCAATGGTCATCTGGCCGATGGATCTCTGGTCGTTTGGCCGCTGACCCCATGGTCAAACAGTCGCAATGCTGGTGGTCATCTGGCTGCTTATGAAACGGTCACCTCACCGGCCAGGCAATGTGCGGACACGAGACGACGGAGCCGCCCTGCGCGATCGGCGGCTCCGTCTCGTGCAAGGCGGGGACTTACCAGCCGCGGGAGCGCCATTCGTCGATGTGGGGCTTCTGCTCGCCCAAGGTCGAGTCGCCGCCGTGGCCTGGGTAGAACCAGGTGTTGTCGGGCAAGACGTCAAAGATCCGCGACGAGACGTCGTTGATCAGCGACTCGAAGTCCGAAGGTGACGTGGTTCGGCCCACCCCTCCAGGAAACAGAGTATCACTTTAGCGGTGAAGAAGTCCGTGTCAGTGATGTCCTGTCGAACCTGGTCCCCGACCAGATCCGTAGCGCTGCAAGGTCATTGAAGTCCTCAGCCGTGGCTGTGGCCCTTGCCTTGGACTCGATGCAGACGATCTGGTCGTCCACCCGTTCGAGGACCACACCTGTGAGCATACGGAAGTAATGAGTGTGTATTTGCGGAAGACAAGGCCTCGTACTTGCGGAAGTTAAGTTGCGTGAATGCGGAAGATCTGACACCCTGTCCGGGTGGATGGAGCGCTGACGGGCCTAGCTGATCGATGGTTGACGGCCGTGCTCGCTGATCGCCTTGCGGAGGAGCCGACTGTGGTCCTTAACGGGCCAAGGACGGTCGGGAAGAGCACGCTGTTGAGTTCTCTGGCACAGCGCCTTGGCAAGGTAGTGGTCGACTGCGACGACCCCGCGACGCGTGCTGCCGTTCGGAACGATCCGGGGCGCTTCGTCGCTGGACCCGGCACGGTGCTGATCGACGAATACCAGCACGTCCCGGAGGTGCTTGATGCGATCAAGGCTGAACTGAACCGTGATCTACGTCCAGGGAGGTATGTCCTTGCCGGTTCCACGAGGTACTCGACACTGCCGCAAGCTGGGCAGTCGCTGACGGGCAGGGTCGACATCCTCGATGTGTTGCCATTGGCCCAGATGGAAATCGACGGGAACGCGAGCGAGCCATTGGTCCATCGGTTGCTTCAGGGCATGACATCGCCGCCCGTTGCCGAGCCGTCCCCAACGACTCGAGACGAGTACGCCCGACGCGTGACGTCGGGAGGTATGCCGGTGGCTTTGCGGCGGCCTCCTGGGCGCTCACGTTCCCGCTGGTTCAGCAACTATCTCGATCTCGTTGTCGAGCGCGATGTGATCGAGTTGAGCCGAGTCCGGCAACGCGAGATGCTGCCCCGACTCCTCAACCAACTGGCCGCCAGGTCTGGGCAGGTGTTGAACATCGCCTCGGCTGCTCAGGCGATCGGGATGGAGAAGAGCAGCGCAGAGAACTACCTGCGCCTCCTGGAAGCGGTATTCCTCATTCAACGCTTGCCCGCTTGGGGTACAACCCTGGGATCGCGGATAGCGCGTCATCCCAAGGTTTATCTTGTCGACGCCGGAGTCATGGCTTGGCTGCTCGGCCTGACTCCAGCGAAAATCTCCCAAGGCGATCCCGCTGTGCTGACCGAGTACGGGCACCTAGTCGAGACCTTTGCGGTGGGTGAGATTCTCAAGCAGGTCAGCTGGTGGGATGCGCCTGTCGCGGTCGGGCACTTTCGCACCGCCGCAGCAGACGAGGTCGATCTTGTCCTGGAACGCGATGATGGCGCGGTTATCGCGTTTGAGATCAAGGCAGGAACCCGTATCCACGGCGAGGATCTGCGTGGGATCCGGGCCTTGCGCAACAGGCTTGGCAATCGCCTCCTGACCGCGGTCATCCTCTACACCGGTGCTTTGTCGTACACCCACGATGACGGGATTTTGGTATTGCCCCTTGACACGTTGTGGACGCCACGTTGGCGGTGAATATCCCCGACACGGCGTTGACGCCAGCAACACAGGCCAGCCGACCCGTCGATGCCGCCTGGGCCCCGGATCTCCGTCCCGCACTCGAACACCACGGCATCCATGTCCGGGACGAGTTGATGCTGTCCGAACTCATCACCGATCTGTCGGCTGCCGCCACCGCTCCCTGAGCCCGAACACTCCGATCCGGTCCTGGCGGGCGTCCGGACTATGTTGGGGCCTGTTCGGCACAGCGATGGGAGATACCACGTGGATCTGTTGGAGCGGGCCGGCGAGCTCAAGGGAATGCTCGTCGACTTCGCCATGTCGCCCCGGTTCGACGTCGAGCTGACGGCGGTGATCTGGCAGAGTTTCCCGGGCGGGGTGGTAACCGACGAGGCCGAGTTCACGATGGTCCTCGACCACTTCGCGTTGCAGCATGAACTCCGGTCGGGCGGCACGGTGGTCGAAGCGTTCGTGACGGCCAACCCTGAACTGCCCGATGTCGAACGCGACATGCTGCTGGACTGGCGGGACGTGGTCGAGGGCATCTTCGAGGTGCGAGGCAAGGACCGTGACGCGGTGCTGTTGTTCAACTTCGTGGACGAGCTGACCTACCGGACCCGGTCGACTCTTGGCCGCAAGGCATTCACGCCGCTGAGGAAAAGCATGATCGTCGTGGGGCGGGTTGTCCGGGTCGACAGCGACTGGGTGGTCAGTGGCAACCTCGCTGCCTTTCCCGCCTCGGCTCGCGACCAGATGCTGGCCGCCGCTGCCCAGGAGGCGATGCGCAATCCGGCAGCTGCCTTCCGTAATCCGGAGAAGTTGGCCGAGGCTCGCCGCCTCATGACCGAGCAACATGACCTGTTCGTCGACCTGTTCGGCGCCGATCTCATCGTCGTGCCCGGCTCCGAGGTGCCTGGCAAGGTCACCGAGTTCTACCACCATGTGGCCCGGCAGGTCCGACCTGACGCTGGGCCGCCCGATCCCGACCGGCTCGGCCTGGACGGTGAGGAACTGCTCAGCGCCGAACACGTCGCGATCCACTTCGTGCCCGGCGAGGGCCTGAGCTTCTACCCCGATTTCCATCTGGTCGAGGAGGCGTTCGTCAACCCTGCGTTGCTCTCACGTCGTCGTTACCGCGAGGCCCTTACCGACTTGCTGCGCGACCCCGACACCTCCCCGGAACCACTTCGGCAGCTCGCGGCACGCGACCAGAGCAGCGCGAACGTCGTGTTCGGGAAACTTCTCAAGCGCAAGGGCTTTCGCTGGGACACCGAAGGAGAGGCCCTCCTACGTCGGCACAAGCCTGGCTACTTCGACGGATCACAGCTGCCCCGAACCGTCCCGCTTTCCAAGACCTTGTCCGACGCCCTCCAACGGTCCCGCCCGTGACCGCACCACCGATCGACTGCCCGACAGGCGTTTGCAGCCACGGACAGTACTGAGCCTGGTCCAGCAATATGGGAGGTCGATAGCCCATTCTATTGCCCCTGCGGCAATGGGGCCGCCTACTGGTTAGACAGCCCCATTCGGATGGTCACCAGCCGCGTTCGCGCCATTCGTCGATGTGCGGTTTCTGCTCGCCCAAAGTCGAGTCGTCGCCGTGGCCCGGGTAGAACCAGGTGTCGTCCGGCAGGACGTCGAACAGGCGCGAAGAAACGTCGTTGATCAAAGACGTGAAGTTCTCCGGTGAGGAAGTTTTTCCAACCCCTCCCGGAAACAGCGTATCGCGTCAGCGGTGAACATATCGACACGACACGGTCATGACGCTCGTGAGGTACCTGTGACCGGTACGAGCAGGGAAGATCTTCGGCGATCGCGGTAGGTGAGACCGTCTGGACGATCATGCACCCCGTTCTGCTCCGTCACCTTACGTTCGCGTTGATGCGTCACCCCAACCTCGACGTCACCCATGCCAGGTCGGTCACGGCCTTGTGTCGCGTGTTCCTGGCGCGCGTGAATAGCTCGTCGGTCTTGGTCAGCACCAGAGTGTATGGCCGCCCTTGCCGCCGGGTCTGGTGCCGCACGGGCAGGCCCGCCGAGTCGATCTGGGTGTGCATGTGCCGGCGTCCGTCTGTTGCCAGCGGCCACTCGAAGATCCGCCGTGACCGTGAGTTGAGAAACGTCCTCAGCGTGTCACAGAGGTCGCACCTGCATCCGGTCCATTCGATCGACCAGTCGTCTTCGTCGCGTTGCGGCCTCGCGATGATCCTGCCGAGCCGCTGCGCGCAATCCCGCGCGACCGTGTCAAACCCTGCCATCCGCCGCGCCTCTGCGAGACGCAGCGCTGGCATCAGACATTCCAGTGCGTTGTCCCCATACTCGCGCAGCGCTGCCGTGATCTCGTCGCATAGCTTGTCGTCGGCCGCTTCCAGTAGCCGCACCAACGGCGAGCTCAGGTTTTCCAGCTGCGGCTGGCGGACCTCGCTTCGCGCGGTGGTGGTCCAGAGCCGGATCTCGCCGTCCAGCCAGCCCCAGGTTTTAGCGGCCAGTAGCCGTGCCACCTCTGGGCTCCCGGCGGTACGCAACGTCCCGCACAGCTCCGGCAGCCCTTCGACCCACTCGGACCGGTCGGTTGCGAAATGGCGCCTCGGCTCGAACCATCCTTCGATGACGTTGCGCGTCCAGTCCTCGCCGTAGCGTCCGGCTGCTGCTGCCAGCCTGCCCGCGTGTTCCTGCGTGATGGACTGCATTCGGAACGGTTCCAGCAGCATCGCCGCTGTCCCGGCGGCGTCCAGGCCCGCCGCGACGTCTAGGGCCGCATCGAGCAGTGCCGGCTGTGCTCCTGCTTTCTTCCAGAATGGCGCGAGCGACTCCGCTGCGGCACGTGCGCCGTCCAGGTCTCCGGCGTCGATGCGGTCGCGGAGCTCGTGGAGAGCCCACTGCGATCCGGCTTCGGCACGCGCCGCGAATGCCCGGTCCCGCGGCCACAAGACGATCGCGGCCCGCCGGTACCATCGGTCCAGCGTGTTGCCGTAGTTGCCCATGTAGCCCTCGTACTCGGACTGGTAGGGCTCCAGGCGCGCACTCGGAGTGGCGGCGCATACCTCGTGGTCAGGGACGTGTAGCGAGATCGGCTCGCCGTCGGCGTCGTCCAGGCTGGTCCACCAGCCGAGGGTGATCTCGTTGTCTATCAGTTCGTTGAGCTGAAAGTCGTCGGGATCCTCGCCCGGGCCGCGCTCTTCCTCGTCTTCGTCCTCGTAGTAGTCGTGGTCGTTCCACGGGTCGCTGTGGGATGGCAGGGCGTCCCAGGTCTCCTTCACCTCCGCGAGTGCCAGCACTGTCTCGCATCCGGCCTGCTGCGCCGCGGCGCGTACCAGCGCGGCCCGCTCCGCGTCGGCGCCTTTGAGCCGGCGCCAGTCCAGGCCCCGCTGGGTGTATTCGTGGTCGAGCAGGAAGACCAGCCGGTTTGGTGTGCCGAGGTCGCGGCCGCCGTACGGCGAGGTGGCGGGCGTGGTGAAGTGCTCGGTCAGGCACTGCACCAGCTCGGTGGCAGGGCCAATCTCCGGAACCGGGGGCTCGGTGGCAGCCAGCAGATTGAACGTGATCGTCACCCGGTATCCGGACCTGACGGGCGTGACCTGGTGGCGGCAGTCGGCGTAGAACGCGACGAAGGTCAGCTCTTCCTTCGAGGCGCGGTAGGCCCTGGTCTCGCCGGCGTGGTCGATGACCAGTTCCCCGCCGGTGTGCGCCGAGGGCAGTGACACCACCAGCGTGCCCACCATGGCGTCGTGCTTTTCTGAGTCCTGGTGGGGAAGGAAGAACTGTCCCTTGCCGTAGACCAGCATTGAGTGCGGCTCGGCCCGCAGCCGTGCCGTCCGCGGGAGCGCGAGCTCGTCACGGAAATGTTCCAGCGCGCGGTCCAGCAGCGCCGCCCAGCCGGGTCCGCCGAGCGTGATCTGATCCGGAGTGAGCTCCCACGTGTCACGCACGCTGGCGTCGGTCAGCGTCTCTTCCCTTCGCCCGAACATCGCCGACCGCGCTACTGCGATCAGCTTCTTCGCCATGGGTGCGCGGACCGGAAGGCTCACCGGGCCTACGCCGGACACCTCAAGCTGGAGCAACTGCGCCTGCGCCAGCAGTTGAGCACTGAACGACCCGGTCGGCTCGGAGTCTCCGAGCAATCGCGCCAGCCGTTCCCGCGCCGTCTTCGCCATGTGTCCTCGCTCGCGTTCGCCGTACTTTTCGCGGCCAGACTGTAGTCGCGGGCGACGGGAATCGGACAGCGACCGTTTTCGGCCGAAGGCCGCGCGGGCGCTTATGGCGGCGGCGGTCTGTGGCGGTGGTCCTTGGGAAGAACACACCGTGGTCGTGGCCACTGCCATCGCCGCTTACGGGTGAATTCAGCAGGCGTACGGAATGCACAACAACGATTCGCCTGTCCTGTCCACAGTGGACCACGTCGAGCTCGGCGAAGCTTACGCCGACGACGGAATCACCCCGTCGACTCAGTAGGTCAGGTCCCTGTTGGCTGCCGCAGCGCACTCTCTTGACTACGCATCCCGGGGTGCATGCATGTCACCACGTCGAATAGTTGCGATGTTAGCAACTCGATGTCATAGTGAGTTGCGAAGGGGAGGAGTGTGGTTATGGCTGAAGGACTGACTGGGTTGGAGGCTCTGGGGCTCGATGAGCTTGCGGAGTCGACTTCTGAAGACTTGAGGTCGGCAGAGGTCGGAGCTCGTGTTGCGGCGGCACGTCATCGGGCTGGAATGACAGGTACAGAGCTCGGCGCCGCGGTCGGGCTTCGGAAGGACCAGATCTCGAAGATCGAATCCGGTAAGCGTCGATTGGATGTTGGTGAGCTTCCCGGTATCGCTGCCGCTCTTGGTGTGACAGTGCGTTACCTGTTGGGTCAGTCGGAGCGTCCTGGTTTGGCAATGGCGGCGCGGCTTGCCGCGGGTGTGGGGCCGGAGGCGACTCGCTCTGCCCGTCGACGTGCCCGGCAGTTGCTTGAACTGGATGATCTCTTAGGGCAGGTGGCGGGCATGCCGCCAGCACGACCAAGCCAGGCAGGAGCGGTGGTGCTGGAACAGGCTCGTTCTGGCTTCACTGTTCGGCCGCGGTCGAAGGTGACCGCACAGGCTCAAGGCTTAGAACTGGCTGAGCTAACGCGCCGTGAACTCGACTTGGGTAGTGACGCGCTCGGTGACCTTGCGGCGCTGTTGGAACAGCACTTTGCCGTTGATGTGGCATTGTCTCCGTTGGGTACAGATGCTGATGGATTGTGCGTACATGGCGAGCATTCTGCGCTTATTCTGGCCAGCAGTGACTTTCCTGATGGGCACCTCCGGTTCACGTTGGCACACGAGCTGGCGCACCACTTGCTCGGTGACCCACGAGAAGTTATCGAGGAGATCGAGCATGACATGTTCGCTGGCAATGCTGAAGAATGGCGGGCGAATGCCTTCGCTGCGCATCTACTGATGCCTGAGCGGGGCATTCGCTCGGTTCTTGAGTGGCTCGGGGCAGGGCAGGGGCAAGTCAGCGAGCGAGCCGTTGTTGCGCTGATGGAGCACTTCGGTGTGTCGATGGCTGCGCTGGTCTATCAGCTGAATACCATCGGGGTAATAGATTACGAGGCTGGGAAGCGGTTGCGTGACCAGAATCGCGTGCGCACATTGATTTCGCGGCATCGCGATGTGGCGCCGACCGAAGCTGCCACAATCGTGCGCAGGGTGCACCGAGCGCCCGAGCGACTGGCTCGGCATGCGTTGGCCGCAGTTCGTGCGCAACGCCTGGGGCTGTCGGTGGTGGCAGCGCTTCTCGAACGTGACGATGACGAACACTTGTGGGAGTCCGTGATGGGCGACATCGTGACGGATGGTGACAATGGAGATGACATCGTTCTGTGAGTGCAACGCCCGTCCCCAGTCCCAAGTCGACATCTGCGCAGGGAGGCGTCGAGCAGGTTTGGTTCTTCGACACGAGTGCGCTGGTCTCCCTTGGTGCGCATCTACCGCTGCAGCAGGCTGTGAGAGAGACACTGTCTGTGCATCGCAGAGTGCTGGCCAATGCTGTTGTAGCTGAACTTGAGGGTTTGGCATCAACGCCTCCGCCAGAGGGGAGGTGGGCAAGGACGGCACTCGGTCAGTTGGACTGGCTCGGCCGGCCCGTTCGGCTGGATGATCCAGTTGGCACGGACCTCGCCTTAGAGATCCAAGAGGAGCTCGCGGCCGGCCGTGGCCTCAAGCACCCTGCGGAGCACTACGGTGAGGCTGCCATTATCGCTCTCGCCAGTCGTGCTCAAACGTTGCGGCCGCTGATGTTGAGTGATGATTACAATGCTCGTGTTGCGGCCAACGTCCGTGGCGTCAGGGCATTAAGCATTCATAAGCTGTTGCATCTCATGATCAAACAGGCAAAGGTTTCCGTGGTAGAAGCTGCTGAATTCGCGGACGCGCTGCATGCTGTCGGCCGATCGCCGGACTATACTGCCGAAGAACTTTCTTCAGGAAGGCTTGGTCGGGTCGGTCAGCCTTAGTCATCAAGAAAACTGTCACAATGTCAGAGACGCACGTCGAGTCGCGAGCTGCCGATCGGTTCGCTGGCCAGGAATCTGAGTGCCGGGCCCGGATCGGTCCGTTATTGGCGTGTCCTGGCGACTTGAAGAAGCGTGCGCCCGAATTATCAGGTGCACGCTTCTTTCGTAATTACCAGCCGCGCGAACGCCATTCGTCGATGTGGGGTTTCTGTTCGCCGAGGGTGGAGTCGTCGCCGTGGCCTGGGTAGAACCAGGTGTCGTCAGGGAGGACGTCGAACAGGCGCGACGAAACGTCGTTGATCAAAGACGTGAAGTCCTCTGGAGAGCCAGTTTTTCCTACGCCTCCAGGAAACAGCGAGTCGCCGGTCCACAGGTGCGGGTGGCCAGAAGGATCGCGGTACAGCAAGGCAATCGAACCCGGTGTGTGCCCGCGAAGATGGATCACCTCAAGTGTGCACTCGCCCACCTCGATGGTGTCCCCGTGTTTGACGAACACGTCCGGGGGTACAGGGAGCGGGTCCGCGTCGAGCGCGTGAGCGACCGTGTTCGCGCCATTCGCGCCGGCGACGGCGCCGAGGGCCTGCCAGTGATCGGGGTGTTGATGGGTTGTCACGATCGTGCGCAACCGCGGCCGGTTGCGGTCGTGTCCGATGAGGTCTTCGATCCTCTCCGGATCGTTCGCCGCGTCGATCAACAGTGCGTCCCTGCTGGCGTTGCACACCAGCAGATATGCGTTGTTGTCCATCGGCCCGACCGAGAGCTTGTTGATGGTCAGTTTGTCAAGTGTTCGCCTGGCTGCCGCGCCGCCTGGTTCCACATGACCGGTGTAGTTCTCGACAACGTCCACGGTCGAGGACAGTAGAGGACCTGCTCAGTGTCCTCACAGGTTCCTTCATTACGCTCCGGTCACGCCACTGTCCTTGTCCGCCGATCACTGCGAGCTCGTGACTACCACTCATTCAGCGTCAACGCGCAAGATCAGCTGGGACATCCTCCGGGTGTTCGCCGTCTTCGCCGTCGTCGTCGAGCACATCACCCACCAGGCCCCGGTCAACCATCCTGAGCTGGGCGGATACCCCTTCTCTTTACCGCTCCAGTTCGGCGCGAGCACCATGCTGGTGATCTCCGCTTTCTTCGTCTGCGTCACCATCGGGCGCCGTCGGTGGTTGTGGAACCGGGTCGCTCGGTTGCTGCCCGCGTACTTCGCTGCCGTGATCGTGACTTATGTCGCCACTCGGATCGCGGTGACCGTTTTCGACCGGCACTCTTACGGGCCTGGTGGCTGGCTTTTCGGTGCTTCGGTGTCCAGTGCTCCCGGCGAGTTTCCGTGGTTGCAGCCTTCTGTCCATGACCTGTTCGGCAACCTGATGATGATGCAGGTGTGGATTCCCGGCTTCCACTGGATCGACGCTTCCTACTGGACCATGCCGGTTCAGCTCGCCGCGTTCGTCGTCGCCGCTTTGTTGTTCCCGCGCAAGTGGTTGACCGCCCGCAATGCCCCGCTTTTGCTGTGGTCGTTGGTGATTGTCCCGGTTGTGCTGCGGTTCACCGCGCGCACCGATGACTCACCCCAATGGGTGAAGTCCATTTTCGACGGTCTCGCGCTCAACCGCGTCCAGCTTTTCGGCGTCGGCGTGGCGATTTGGCTGTGGTCGACCGGGCGCATGCGCGTCTGGCACCTCGGCGTGTACATCGTCGCCGCGCTGGTCGCGCAGGACACGCACGCCTACTTCACCGATACGCCTTCCACCGTCGCGCTCGGCGTTGTCCTCCTCATCGTTTGCTTCGCCGCGGGTGGCAGGGATTGGGACGTGCCGTTCGTACGCAGGCTCGCGCCAGCCATCACGTGGCTGGCCGGGATCTCGTTCGGCGTGTACCTGATCCACCAGCAGCTCGGGTTCATCCTTGCCCGGTCACTGTTGGACCTCGGTGCCACGCCGATCGAACGGTTCGCCGCGTCGTTCGCGCTCGCCGTCGTGCTCGGCTGGCTGCTCACCAAGCTCGTCGAACGGCCCGTTCACCGCCTGCTGACCCAGAAAACTCAGAGCCACGCAGGCAGGTCCGGCAAGTCACCCGCCAACCCTGACCCGTCGCCTCTGCCCATCAGCCAGGCCAACACGGTTGGCGCGGGGCCGCCGACGTCCGGCGAGTCCTTCGCCGCCGCCAACTCCCAGTCGCGCTGACGGCCGTCGGGAAGATCCACGCGCAGCCGGACCGCTGGCACGTCCTTGCGCTTGGTGAACTCGCCGACCACCAGCTCCAGCAGGCGTTCTACGTGCCCGTCCGGCAGGTCGCCGAAGCCGATCCCGGCGTCGAGGTCGATCATGTGCACGGCGGTTTCCTGCCAGCGCAGCCGTGGCACCATGCATGCCGCGATCTGCCTGCCCGTGGCGAGGGTGACCGATTTGCTCCACGAAATGTCATCCATCTGAGTGACAGATTCGAAAAATCTCTCGGTCGCGGCCGTCAGATCTTCCTTCAGCACCGCCGTCATCCGATGGGCGCCTTCTTCGATGTCCGCGTCCCGGTCGGCCTTGCTCGTGTACATCGGGTGCTCGACCCCGGTCCGTGCCCAGGTGAGCAGGTTCACCAGCGCGTCAGCGTTGCGCGCGAGGTGGGTCACCACATGTGCCCTTGTCCAGCTCGGCAGCAGGCTTGGCCGCCGCATCGCGATGTCGTCGAGCCCCTCGACGACACCCGTCAGCAGCACGGTCGTCTGCCTGGCTGCGGCTATGCCCAGTTCGGCGTACTCAGTCGCGGAGAGATCGCTGCGCGGCTCCGGCAGGGAATCGTGTGGCGTGGCGGTTTGTTGCGATACGCGTGATCCAGTCATGTGTCGTAATCCCGACTTCGCAGAGCGACATGGCGCTCACGATGAGCTGATGACGACCAGGGTACGGGTAGATCACCGGCCATGGGGGAGACTCCAAATCGGTTTTGTCGTACCCCCCGCCTAACATGGGTCGCGGCGCCCTTGATCGAACGTGTATTCGATAGCGCTGGCCGAAAGATCAAAGACCGAAGGGACCCCTTGTGGCCGACCGTCTCGTGGTTCGCGGCGCCCGCGAGCACAACTTGCGCAGCGTCGACTTGGACCTGCCCCGCGACAGCCTGATCGTGTTCACCGGGCTGTCCGGATCGGGCAAGTCCAGCCTGGCGTTCGACACCATCTTCGCCGAGGGCCAGCGCAGATACGTCGAGTCGCTGTCGGCGTACGCGCGCCAGTTCCTCGGCCAGATGGACAAACCGGACGTCGACTTCATCGAGGGCCTCTCGCCCGCGGTCTCCATCGACCAGAAGTCGACGAGCCGCAACCCGCGTTCGACCGTCGGCACGGTCACCGAGGTGTACGACTACCTGCGTCTGCTCTACGCGCGGGCGGGCAAGCCGCACTGCCCGATCTGTGGCGAGGCGATCAGCAAGCAGACGCCGCAGCAGATCGTCGACCAGGTCCTCGCGCTGGAGGAGGGCACGCGTTTCCAGGTGCTCGCGCCGGTCATCCGCAGCCGCAAGGGCGAGTACATCGACCTTTTCCAGACGCTGCAGTCGCAGGGTTACTCGCGCGCGCGGGTCGACGGGGTCGTGTACTCGCTCACCGACGTGCCGAAGCTCAAGAAGCAGGAGAAGCACGACATCGCGGTCGTGATCGACCGGTTGACCGTCAAGAAGAGCGCGAAGCAGCGGCTGACCGACTCGGTCGAGACCGCGCTGCGCCTCGCCGACGGCCTTGTCGTGCTGGAGTTCGTCGATCTCGACGAGAACGACCCGCACCGCGACCGCGGCTTCTCCGAGAACCTGGCCTGCCCGAATGGCCACCCGCTGGCGATCGAGGACCTTGAGCCCCGGTCGTTCTCGTTCAACTCGCCGTACGGCGCGTGCACCTCGTGTTCCGGTCTGGGTGTGCGGATGGAGGTCGACCCTGAGCTGGTCGTGCCCGACGACGAGTTGTCACTGGCCGAAGGCGCGATCGCGCCGTGGGCTGGCGGCCAGACCGCCGAGTACTTCGCGCGGTTGCTGACCTCGCTGGCCGAGGCCGTCGGTTTCCGGATGGACACGCCGTGGAAGAAGCTGCCCGCGAAGGCGCAGAAGGCGGTGCTGCACGGTACGGCCGACCAGGTGCACGTGCGCTACAAGAACCGGTATGGCCGTGAGCGCTCGTACTACGCGAGCTACGAAGGCGTGATCCCGTTCCTCGAGCGGCGTCAGGAACAGACCGAGTCCGACGCGATGCGCGAGCGCTACGAGGGCTACATGCGGGAGGTTCCGTGTCCCGCATGCCAAGGCACCCGGTTGAAGCCGGAGATCCTCGCGGTCACCTTGAACCACAAGACCCAGGGCGACCTGTCGATCGCGGACGTCTGCGCGATGAGCGTGGCCGACTGTTCGGAGTTCCTCGAGGGCCTCAAACTCGGCAGGCGCGAGACGATGATCGCGGGCGCCGTGCTCAAGGAGATCCAGGCGCGGCTGCGGTTCCTGCTCGACGTCGGCCTTGACTACCTGTCGCTTGACCGGGGTTCGGCGACGCTGTCCGGTGGCGAGGCGCAGCGGATCCGGCTGGCCACGCAGATCGGTTCTGGTCTGGTCGGCGTGCTGTACGTGCTGGACGAGCCGTCGATCGGCTTGCACCAGCGGGACAACCACCGGCTGATCGAGACCCTCACCCGGCTGCGCGACCTCGGCAACACGCTGATTGTCGTGGAGCACGACGAGGACACGATCCGCACGTCCGACTGGGTCGTGGACATCGGCCCTGGCGCGGGTGAGCACGGCGGCAACGTCGTGCACTCCGGTCCGGTCGCGAAGCTGTTGAAGAACAAGGAGTCGATGACCGGCGCGTACCTCTCAGGGCGCAAGGAGATTCCGGTTCCGGACATCCGCAGGCCGATCGACCGCAAGCGCCAGCTGACCGTGGTCGGCGCGCGCGAGCACAACCTGCGCGGCCTGGATGTGTCTTTCCCGTTGGGGTGCCTGGTTTCCGTGACCGGTGTGTCCGGGTCAGGGAAGTCCACTTTGGTCAACGACATCCTCGCGCAGGTGCTGGCGAACAAGCTCAACGGCGCGCGCCAGGTGCCGGGCAGGCACACCAGGGTCAACGGCCTCGCCCACCTGGACAAGCTGGTCCGGGTGGACCAGTCGCCGATCGGCCGTACCCCGCGGTCCAACCCGGCGACGTACACCGGTGTGTTCGACAACATCCGCAAGCTCTTCGCGGCGACGACCGAGGCGAAGGTGCGCGGTTATCAGCCGGGCCGGTTCTCGTTCAACGTCAAGGGCGGCCGCTGCGAGGCGTGCGCCGGTGACGGCACGATCAAGATCGAGATGAACTTCCTGCCGGATGTGTATGTGCCGTGCGAGGTCTGCAAGGGTGCCCGCTACAACCGGGAAACCCTTGAGGTGCACTACAAGGGCAAGACCATCTCGGAGATCCTCGACATGCCGATCGAGGAAGCGGCCGAGTTCTTCAAGCCGATCAACTCGATCTACCGTCACCTCAAGACCCTGGTGGACGTCGGCCTCGGCTACGTCCGCCTCGGCCAGCCCGCCCCAACCCTGTCCGGCGGTGAAGCACAGCGCGTGAAGCTGGCAAGCGAGTTGCAGAAGCGCTCGACCGGCAAGACCGTCTACATCCTCGACGAGCCAACGACCGGTCTGCACTTCGAAGACATCCGCAAGCTCCTCGGCGTGATCAACGGCTTGGTCGACAAAGGCAACACGGTGATCGTGATCGAGCACAACCTCGACGTGATCAAGAGCTCGGACTGGATCGTCGACATGGGCCCAGAAGGCGGCTCAGGCGGCGGAACAGTGGTAGCCGAAGGCACCCCGGAAGACCTCGCGGACATAACGGAGAGCTACACCGGCCAATTCCTCAAGCAGGTCCTCAAGGTCTAAGCAGGCAAGACCGGTCGAGCCGAAGGCCAAACGCGGCACGGATGGGCCGGGTGGGTTGAAGCGGTCTGAGTGGATGAACGGCCCGGGATGGAGAGTCTCGGGCCTGGCGGATCCTGTGGCTGAAGGTCTCGCGTGGATGGATCGCGCGGGATTGAAGGCTTGGCGCGGGCGGTCGTGCGGGCTGATCGCCGTGGCACGGTGTGGGGCGGCCTGCGGCGACTGGCGCGGTTGGCTCCTTTGCGCTGGGACGTAAAGGTAAGGCGCGCTCGCCATGTGGCGGGCTAGGGTTCCCGCGCATCGGTAGACAGTGGGGGAAACCGTGTCCGATTTCTTTGAGCGCCCTGAGCTGCGTGAGCCTGGCCAGAAGGACCAGCGTCGGCCGTTCTGGCAGCGTCACAGGTCCGCTCTAGCCACAGTGCTCGGCCTTGTCGTGCTGGTTGGGGCGGCGGTCGCCTACAACGTGGCCCCAGGACTGTCGAAGTGCGAGCTCCGGCGACCGCGCCAACCGTCATGGACACCCGGGTCAAGGTCGACCTTGCCAAGCCATTCGTTGGTACGCCAGCTGCGGACTGGAGTGATGGTGAGGCCGGGATCGTGCTGCCCGCCGCAACGGCGGTGAACGATTTTTCCGCTCAGAAGGTGGGCCAGGCGTTGACCACGGCCCGGGAGGCGTTCATTGCCGCGTTCTTGGACCGCCGGGTTATCCAGGACAACAACGTCGAGGTGCTCGCCGCTCTTTATGCGCCCGACGCCCGCCAGGACCAACGGGAGGACCCCGGCAACCGGGTGCGGATCGCTCCAGGGTTCCGTCTGCTCCCTGCCTCGCCGAAGGTCACAGGGAGTATTTCGGTCGAATCGGGCGAAAAGGGCGAATTGAAGATTCGAGCCAACTATTCCATCGCTTACGCGTTCGACATCGATGATCCCAGGCGGATCGAGGATGTCATGGACATCGTCGCCGTCGTCCGATTTGAATGGCAGTTCATCTACCGGGACGGCTCCACCTTCGAACCAAGCAGTCGAGGTCTGTGGAACGGCGACAGCACCAGCCACTACTACTCCATGGCGTGCAAGCCTCTTGAGCAGGACATGCTGGCTCCTTCGTACAGCGAGCGGAATCTGCACGGCCGCGGGGCGAGTGATGAGGATGTGGCTCGGATGTTCGACCCGTCGAAGCCGATGCCGACGTCCGAGGGCAACTGCTGAAAACTCGGACCAATCCGGATGCCGAACTGCTTCGAAATGGGTTGAACCGCTTCTGACATCTCCTCGTGTGTGTGGGTGAACAGGGTCGCCGCGACGGGCGGGGCCACCACAGGAGGTTAGTCATGAAGGGCGCTCGTGTCGGCGTGCTGACTGCCATCGCCGGTTTTGGGCTGCTGGGCCTGACCGCTTGCAGTGGCAACAATCCCGCCCCGAGGGTACAGATTCCGCAAGCGCAGCAACAGGATGAGTTGCCGATCGAAGAGGGGCCACGGCCCAATCTCGTCGCGGCCGAGGTCAGCTCGCTCGGCAAGGTGATGACCAACCAGGCGGGCATGACGCTGTACATGTTCACGAAGGACACAGTCGCGGGCTCGACTTGCTACAACCAATGTGCCACGCAATGGAAACCGTTGATCGCCGAGGGCAAGGAGATCACCTTCACCGGCTTGCCGCAGGAGATGGTCGGCACCACCAAGCGCAAGGACGGGACCCGGCAGATCACCGTCAACAAGATGCCGGTTTACACCTATGCCAAGGATTTGGCGCCTGGTGACGCCAACGGCCAAGGCATGAACTCCCAGTGGTACGCGGTGACTCCGCAAGGAAAGCAGGCACAGGGTCTTGCCACCCAGGCGGAGAAGCCACAGCAGCAGCAACAGCCGAAACCGCAGCAGGCGCCAGCCAATGACTACGGCTCCGGCTACTGATCCGCGAGCGGAGGAGATCACCTCGTGAGCGCCTCACTCGCATTCGTTCCAGGCCCGCGATCACCGGTGCTCCGTCCAAATCCAGTAACCTCCGCAGCGACTCGATCCCCAGCGGAGAGGAACCTGGTGACGACCCCAGGCTGGTGGCCGCGGCGATCGCGGCGCGTTCGTGGCGAAGACCTTGTCCGGTCCTTGTACAACGAGCACGGTGCGAGCCTGCTCGCGTACGCGACCCGGTTGACCAACGACCGGGCGGCGGCCGAAGACATCGTGCAAGAGACGTTGCTGCGCGCGTGGAAGCACTCCGACGCGCTGACCGCTGAAAAAGGGTCAGTCAGGGGTTGGCTGCTCACCGTGGCACGCAACATCGTCACCGACCGGGCGCGGGCACGCGCGGTCCGGCCGCCTGAAGTGGCGGAGGTGACGGAGTCGCCATCGGTCGAACGGGACCACGCCGATCAGGTCGTGGACTCGATGGCCATGCTCGGCGCGTTGGACAGCTTGACTCCTGAGCATCGCGAGGTGCTCGTGGAGATTTATTACAAGGGCCGCACGGTCACCGAAGCCGCACAGGCTTTGGGCATCGCGGCGGGTACCGTGAAATCACGATCTTATTATGCATTGCGTGCCCTACGGGCCGTGATGTCCGGCGGGAAGACAGGGACGGAGGTGCCCCGGTGAGCAACCCACACGTGACCAACCAGCACGACCACTCCTCGCTTGGGGCGTATGCCCTCGGGGTGCTGACCCCACGCGAAGCAACTGAGGTCGAAGCGCACCTGCGGACCTGTCCGGAAGGCCGTCGTGAGGTAGCCGATCTGGTCGGCCTGCGTTCGGTGATGGACTCGGTCCCGCCGGAGGCGTTCATCGACGGTCCACCGCCCGGTGGTGATCTGCTGCTGCAGCGCACGCTGCGCCGCGTTCGCGCCGAGGAGGGCCACCAGGGCGCCGAGCGCCCGTCGATGGGGCGCCGCCTCGCCGCGGTCGCGGCGGCCGTTGTGATCGCCGGTGGGGCATTCGCAGGTGGCCTCGCCATCAACGGGGGCGGCAGCAGTGAGCCCCCAGGCCTTGTCGGTGTGGCCTCGTCAGCCACCGATCAGGCATCGGGCGCCAAGATGGACGTCACGGTCGAGTCGTTGCAGGGCTGGATCAAACTGTCCGCGAAGACCGCTGGCATCAAGCAAGGCGAGCAGTGCCAGCTGATTGTCACCGCGAAGAACGGCACGCAGCGCGTCGCGGGCAGCTGGCTGGTGACTGAGAAAGGCGAGGACGTCGGCACCACGTTGCAGGGTGCCGCGTTGATCGAGCCGAAGGACGTCCAGTCGGTCGACGTGATCACGTTCGATGGCCGCAAGCTCGTGTCTGTGCCGGTGAATCTCTAGATATGACCCCGGTAGGCAGGCCGTGGAGTGACGTGAGAGCCTCACTCCACGGCGCCAACCGCTATCAGTTCAGTAGTGTGTGGACACTGCCGGTCAAGGCCGGCGATGTGTTCGATGTGGTCACTGACCCGGGCACGTATCCCTTGTGGTGGCCCGATATTCACGGCGTCGGGCGGATCGATGACGACACCGCCGAGGTGGTCTGCCGCTCAGTTCTGCCGTACGAGCTGACTTTCCGGTTGCACCGGGCCGAGCAGGACTTGGCTCAAGGCCGGATGCTTGTCGGGATGACCGGGGACCTCGAAGGCTTCTGCCGGTCCACTGTGGTGGCCAGGCCCCGCGGGGTGACGCTGCAGATCACCCAGGAAGTCGTTGTGAACAAACGGTTGTTGAGGATGCTGGCCCCGGTCGCCAGACCGGTGTTCCGCGCCAACCACTGGGCGATGATGCGCCGGGGCCAGCAAGGATTGCGCAGGTTCCTATCGTGAGTGGTTAGCCGCGTTAGAACACGGCTAACCACTCACGAGGGTCTATCAGGCGTTGGCTGGTTCCTTCTTGGTGCCTTCGTCCTCGTCGTCTTCACGCACCGCGTGCTCGTCGACCATTGTGGACTCGTCGAACGGATCCTCACCGGACAGCACGCGCTTGGCCTGATCCCGGTCGAATTCCTTTGTCCACGTACCCAACAGCACGGTGGCGACGGCGTTGCCGGTGAAGTTGGTCAGCGCGCGGGCCTCGGACATGAACCGGTCGATACCGACGATGAAGCCGACACCGCCGACCAGTTCCGGCCGGTGCGACGACAGACCGCCTGCCAGGGTGGCAAGACCAGCGCCGGAGACACCGGCCGCGCCCTTCGAGGCGATCATCATGAACAGCAGCAACGCGATCTGCTCGCCGAAGTTCAGCGGCGCGTTCATCGCTTCGGCGATGAAGATCGTCGCCATCGTCAGGTAGATCATCGTGCCGTCGAGGTTGAACGAGTATCCGGTCGGGACGGTGATACCGACGACCGGACGGCTCACGCCGACGTGCTCCATCTTCGCGATCAGGCGCGGCAGCGCGCTTTCCGAGGAGGAGGTCGAGAAGATCAGCAGGTACTCGCGGGCGAGGTAGCGCATCAGCGAGAACAGGTTGACCCGCGAGACGATCCACAGCAGACCGGCGAGGATGATGCCGATGAACAGGATGCAGGTGATGTAGAAGCCGAGCATGATCACCAGTAGGCTCTTCAACGCCGCCGCGCCGGTCGCGCCGACCACGGCCGCGATGGCGCCGAACGCACCGATCGGTGCGGCCCACATGACCATCGCCAGGACCTTGAAGACCAGGCGCTGGATGTGCGAGATGCCGCGCAGCACCGGCTTGCCCTTTTCGCCGAGTGCCTGCAGCGCGAAGCCGACAAGCAGCGAAATCAGCAGCGTTTCGAGCACGTCACCGCTGGTCAGACCGGATACCAGGGTCGTAGGAATGATGCCGAGGATGAACTGGGTGGTGTTCTCCTGTGCCTTGACCTGCGCGAGGCCGCTCTTCTGCACCTGGTCGGTGATGGCGAGGCCGTCACCGGGGTGCAGGATGTTGCCGACGATCAGGCCGATCGTCAGTGCGACGAACGACATCGCGATGAAGTAGCCGATCGCAAGGCCGCCGACCTTGCCAACCCGTGCGGCCTGCCTGATCGAGCCGATGCCGAGCACCAGCGTGCAGAAGATGATCGGGCTGATCATCATCTTGATCAGTGCGACGAAACCGTCACCGATCGGCTTCAGAGCGACACCCGTCTTGGGGAAGATCAAACCGACGGCGATGCCGAGAATGACCGCGACGACAACCGCGATGTAGAGGTAATGGGTGCGATCCCGGCGGGTGCGCCCCTCAACTGTGGACAAAACGGGCCTCCTGGGAAGGCGGGTATGCGACGTAGGGTCTGGGAATTGGTTGTGCAGACTATCCGTGCCGATATGAGACCGGTCACGGTTGTGTTCATTTCGGTCGTGCGTCGCGGAGGTTAACGGTCATGCGGGAGTGGAGTCTTGCCCGCCAGCTGCTGGTGTTGCAGGTGGTGATCGTAGGTGTGATCGTCGGGGGTGGATCGATACTGGCCTACCTCGACGCGGCCCGAAACACGGAGGACACGGCCCGGCGAGAAGTCGTCGCGGTGGCGAAGTCGGTTGCGGATACGCCGACCCTGATCATGGCGTTGTCCACGCCGAGGCCGACCGACATCCTTCAGCCGTTCGCCGAAGATGTACGTCACGATACGGGTGTTGATTTCATTACGATCATGAATCCGGAGGGCATCAGGTATACCCATCCGAACCCGCAGGAGATAGGGCGGCATTTCATCGGCAACACCAAGGAGGCATTGGAAGGCGGGGTGTTGACCGAGACTTTTGTCGGCACTCTCGGGCCGTCGGTACGAGCCGTAGTCCCGGCATTTTCAGCCGATCGTGTAGTGGCTTTGGTGGCTGTCGGGATCACTGTCGAGGCGATCGCGGATGAATTGTCCGGCCGTCTGGTCGCCGTGATACTCGTCGGCGTTGCCGCGCTTGGCGTCGGCCTGATCGGCACGTACTTCGTCAGTGCCAGGGTGCGCCGCCAGACCCGCGGGATGGGCCCGGCCCGGCTCGGCCGGATGATCGACTACCACGAGTCGATCCTGCACGCGGTGCATGAAGGCCTGCTCCTTCTGGACCGGCGCGGGACCGTGACCTTGTGCAACGACGCGGCCAGAGACCTGCTGGGCGTACCGGAAGACGTCGAAGGCAGGAAACTGTCCACACTGGGCTTGCCATCGTCTCTCGTGGACGGTCTGTTGTCCGACGGTCCTGTCCGCGACGAGATCCACGTGACCGATCGCCGGGTGGTCGTGGTCAACAAGTCCAAGCTCCCGACCCAGGGCGCCGTGGTGACGTTGCGAGACCACACCGACCTGCAGGCGCTGACCGGCGAGCTGGACTCGGTGAAGGGCTTCGCGGAATCGTTGCGGTCGCAGGCGCACGAGGCCGCGAATCGGCTGCACACAGTGGTCTCCCTGATCGAACTGGACCGGGCCGACGAAGCGGTCCAATTCGCCACGGAGGAACTGGAAATCGCGCAGCAGCTGACCGATCGAGTCGTCGCGGCAGTCGGCGAACCCGTGCTTGCCGCGCTGCTTTTGGGCAAGACAGCCGAGGCGAGCGAGCGTGGCGTGGAGCTGGTGATCACTCCGGACACGCACATCGAGGAAACTTCGATGCCTGGCCGGGACTTGGTGACGATTCTGGGCAACCTGATCGACAACGCGCTGGACGCGGCGGTTGACGGGCAGGAAGCGCCGAAAGTCTTTGTCACCGTTCGGAAGACCGGCGACGAACTGTTGCTTCGCGTTGCTGACACCGGTCCAGGGCTTGATGACGAGACCTCACGGGCCGCCTTCACCCGTGGATGGTCTACAAAGGACTCGAATCGTGGGCTGGGATTGGCTCTCGTCGGCCAGACCGTCCGGCGCTACGGCGGCACGATCGAGCTTGGCCAGGAAATTGGCGCGGTGTTCACCGTGCGGCTACCGGCGCAGGCCAGTACCACTCGATCAGGGAGCTGAGTTCTTCTTCTTTGCCTTGTGGCTGGCGATGTCCGCGGGTGTCAGGCGCGAGTGCAGCAGGCGTTGGTAGCGCTGGCGCATGCCTTGCCGGGTGAGCCCGAAGACTTCACCAAGCGACTCAAAGGTTTCCCCTCGGTCCAGGGCCGCCTCGATCAGCTTGGCCTCGATGTTGTCGAGGTCGATGCGGATCTGCGGGACCAGGCTCAGCGCCGCGACCATGTCGGCCGCGGTGACTTCGTCGATCGTGGGCAGACCGGCCTCGCGGCGCGAGTCGTCGTGCTTCGCTGATCCGAATGCGCACGCGCTGACCATCTGGGCCATGTTGAATATGCCCGGATGTCCTTCTTTGTGGCCATTGGGAAGGTAGCGTCGGAGTTGGCTCAGGATTTGCTGCTCACGGTCCCAGGTAAGGCGAGTGTCCGGGTTGATTGGCATGCTGACAACGTTATGTTGTCACGTCTGAAGGGGCAAGGTGTTGGGTCAACTACCCAGGTCGTGGGGGTATTTGCCGCAGACGGTCGTGGGTGAAAGGTGTCGACTGGATGGCTAGGGCACTCAGAGCTGCCGAGCCTTCGGCTATTGTTTTGGCGAGCTTCCCTTTTCGGGGCTCGAGATTTTCGGGCGCTGGAAATGTGTGATGGGCTGGCGAATTGGGCGTCGGCACGCCTCGGGACTGCTCAGCAAGATGGACAATGGCCTTGTGCTGCCGGTGAGTGTCGGTTTGGTTCCGATCAGTGGTAAGGCGCGCCCGGCTACTGATCCGGGGCCCTCGTGGGAGAGACTATTCGGCGGTAGGCCGGACGAGCTGGCCCCGTGAGGCTGTCGAGATGATCAGGGTTTTGGTGGTCGAGGACGACCCTGTAGCTGCTGACGCGCACCGGCTCTACGTCGAGCGGGTGGCGGGCTTCTCGGTGTCCGGAGTCGCCCACACCGGCGCCGAGGCGAAGCGGTTCGTCGAACAGCACCCGATCGACCTGCTCCTGCTGGACCTGTACCTGCCGGACGCGCACGGGCTGCAGATCAGCCGCGCGCTGCGGGCGGCCAATCCGAACATCGATGTCATCGCCGTGACGTCCGCGCGGGACCTGGCGATGGTCCGTGCCGCGGTGTCCGCGGGCGTCGTGCAGTACCTGCTGAAACCCTTCACGTTCGCCACGTTGCGCGACAAGCTGGAGCGGTACGCCGAGTTCCGCGCGGCCGTCATGGCAGCGGGTGAGGCGGCTGGTCAGGCCGATGTCGACCGTGCACTCGCGACGCTGAGGGGGACCGAGGGCATTGGGTTGCCGAAGGGGATGAGCGCGGACACGTTGGACTCTGTCGTGGCCGCGTTGCGGGAGACGCCTGAAGGACTGTCGGCGGTTGGGGCCGCGAGCGTGGTGGGCATTTCCCGCGTCACGGCCCGTCGCTACCTCGAACACCTCGCGGACACCGGCACGGTTGTCCGGCGTCCGCAGTACGGCCAGGTGGGCAGGCCTGAGCTGTTCTACCGCCTGGCGGCCGGTTAGCGGGGCCTGCCGGGCGCTCCTGGACGGGTTTGCCATGGGTGTGGGCCGGTGAGCGGCCGGTACTCCACACCCATGGCATCCAGCCTGGCCAGGTGGTGGTTGACCAGGCGGGTCTCGAATTCCTCGTACGACCGTCCCGCTGGGGACGACCAGACGACCTCGGCGAACGCGGCGAGCCGCGGGTAGACCGCGTAGTCCACGCGCCGGGGGTTGTCCAGGTGCTCGGTCCAGACCTGAGCCTGCGCACCGAGGACGTGCTTGTGGAACTCCGGCGCGAGCGCCGCGGGGATGGGCTCGTAGCCGTAGACGTCTTCCAGGGTGCGCAGGAAGCCGACCGGGATCGGCTCGTCGGGATGCGCGGACTGCCGATGGTCGAGGTAGACGTACTGCTCAGGGCACATCACGACGTCGTGGCCGGACGAGGCCGCCGTGACACCGGCCTCCTCGCCACGCCACGATGCGATGATCGCGTCGTCGGTCAGGCCGCCCGCGTCCAGGATCTCGTCCCAGCCAAGGGATCGGCGGCCGTGCTTGGCCAGGTGATTGGCCAGCTGCGCGATGAACCAGCCGTGCAGCTGAACCTCGGCCGTGAAGCCGAGCTCGGCCATCCGCTGCGCCGCGGCCGGGCTGTCCTTCCATTGGATGGTCGGGACTTCGTCGCCGCCGAGGCAGATCACCGGTCCGTCGAAGATGTCGACGACGTGGTCGAGCACGGTCTTGTAGAAGTCGATCGTGTCGTCCGAGACGTTCAGGATGTTCGGGTTGATGCCCCAGTTACGCAGCACCGGCAGCTGTTCGTCGGTGTTGCCGAGCTTCGGGTACGCCGCGATCGCCGCTTGGCTGTGTCCGGGGACGTCGACCTCCGGCACGATCGTGATGTGCCGTTGTTTGGCGTACGCGACGAGCTCACGCATGTCGTCCGTGGTGTAGAAACCGCCGTGCGGGCGGCCGTCGTGTTCTTTGGTGCCGTCCGGCTGACGGCCGACCCACGAACCCGTGCGCCAGCCGCCGACCTGGGTCAGCAGCGGGTACGCGGGGACCTCGATGCGCCAGCCCTGATCGTCGGTCAGGTGCAGGTGCAGCACGTTGAGCTTGTGCGCGGCCATCTGGTCGATGAACCGGAACACCTCGTACTTCGGCATGAAGTGGCGCGCCACGTCCAGCAGCACGCCACGCCACTTGAACCTCGGCTTGTCCTCGACCGTGCCACAGGGCAGCTCCCACGGTCCTTTGTGGAGCGACGCGGCCCTGAACCGGTCGGCGCCGTAGAGCTGACGCAGGGTTTGCGCGGCGTAGAAGGCACCGGCCTCGTCGGCGGCTTCGGTGGCGACACCTTGCTGCGTAATGGTTATCCGATACCCCTCGCTCGGCAGGGCGTCGGTGAACGTGATCGATGGCTCCGCCGGAGCCGCGCTGGTGAAGGTTCCTTCCGCGGTGGTGACCGAGGAAGGATGGGGCAGAATACCTTCGAAACTCGTCATCCCTTGACCGCTCCCGAGAGTCCGGACGCCAGGTGCCGTTGGACGAAGATGAAGAAGATCAGCACCGGGATCGTCATCAACGTGGCCCCAGCCATGATTCCGCCCCAGTCAAGCTCTTCCGGCTTGTAGAACACCCGCATCGCCTGGGGCAGTGTGCGATTGTCCACGTCCGAGAATATCAGCGTTTGGGCGAACAGGAAGTCGTTCCACGCGTGGATGAACGCGAGCACGCTCGTTGCGACAAGACCGGGCGCCACCAACGGAAACAGCACCTGCCAGGTGAACCGCATCCGGCTGGCGCCGTCCAACGCAGCGGCTTCCTCCAGTTCGGCCGGGACGGCTGCGACGAAACCGCGCAGCATCCAGATCGCGAACGGCAGGCTGAATGCGAGGTTCACCAACACCAAGGGCGCCAACTCGTTCAGCCCGAAGGCAGGTGCGGTTGTGCCGACTTGCTGGACCATGAAGAACAACGGGATGGTGAGTGCCTCGACCGGAACCATCTGGGCGACAAGCAACATCACGAGCAGGACGGTCCGGCCCTTGAACCGGAAGCGCGTCAACGCGACTGCGGAAAGGAACGACAGCAGCATCGACAAAGCGACGACGCAGAGGGCGACGATCGCGCTGTTCATGAAGTATCGCCCAAAGCCTTGGGAATCAAGGACTCGGGAGAAGCTTTCGAAGCTGGGCGCGAAGGTCCACGGCGTCGCGGACTGGATCTCGCCCGCAGGCTTGAAGGCCGAAAGGACCATCCAGTAGAGGGGGACGGCGACAAGGGCCGCGATGACGCAGCACGCGATCTCGGCGATCAGACGGCCAGGGCGGCGGCGCGGCTTCCGCAGGGTCAGGGTTGCCATCCGGTCCTCCGCTGCGTCCGCAAGTACAACACCGTGATCAGCATCAACAACACCGTCATCACCACACCGATGGCCGCGCCCAAGCCGTATTCCTCACCCGCGAACGCCTTCTGGTACGTGTAGACGTTCAGCACGAGGTTCTGCCCGGCGATGCCGCCACCGTTGGTCATCACGTAGATCTGCGTGAAGATCTTGAAGTCCCAGATGATCGACTGGATCGTGGCGATCACGATCAGCGGCCTCAGGATCGGCAGGATCACCTGCGTCGCGGTCCGCCGCCAGCTCGCCCCGTCCAGCTGCGCGGCCTCGATGATCTCCGAGGAGATGTTCTTGATCCCCGCGTACATCGTCATCATCACGAACGGGAACGAGCACCAGATCACCTCGGCCGCCACCAGCCCGAAGGCCGAGAGCCGGTCGAAAGTCCAGGAATGCCCCTGCATCCCGAGAATTTCGTTGACCACACCGAAGTCCGCGTCGAACAGGAACAGCCAGATGTACGATCCGGCCATCGCGGGCGTCGCCCAAGCTCCAAGCGCGGCAAGGAAAAGCAACATCCGGGGCAATGTTCGCACCCGGGTCGCCAGGATTGCCAGCGCCGTCCCGACGAGCAAGCTGCCGACCACGCACACGGCCGCGAACAACACCGTCGACACCAGCACGGACCAGAACTGCTCGTCGCCGAACAGTTCGATGTAGTTGTCAAGGCCGATGAACACCAACGGTTCCGCGCCACTGGCTTGCGGCTGGTTGTACTCGTACAACGAGATCTGGACGAGTTGGTACAGCGGGTATGCCATCAGCGCCAGCAGCAGGATTCCCGCGGGCAGCAGGTACATCACTGCCGCCCGGCCTTCGCGCTTCTTGCGGACAGGCCGCTGCGGCGCCAGAGCAACCTTCGGCGCCGCAGGGGCTAGTTGAGTCGTCATCAGCTACCGAATGCCTTGTTCATCTCGGATGCGGCCGCTTCCGTCGCCGCGTCGACCGACTGGCCACCCGTCGCGACCTGCTGGATCGCGGTCGGGATGATGTTCTGCGCGTCGATCTTGGTCCAGGCCGGGGTCGCCGGGACGAACTTCGTGCCAGCCTGCGCGGTCTTCACGAACGGCTCGACGAACTTGTCCGCACTGGCCACCTGCTCCTGAACGTCCTTGAACGTCGGCAGGTTGCCCATCGCGGTGTACATCTTGTTCTGGTAGTTCTTGCCGCCCAACAGCTTGATGAACTCGAGCGACAGCGTGTGCTTCTTGCTCGCGCCGAACACGCCGAGCAGGTTGCCACCGGCGAAGGCCGGTGCGGTCGAGCCCGCGTCCTTGCCAGGCAACGGAACCACCGCGTACTTGCCCTTCACCGTGCCCGCTTCCACGGCCTTGCGGTTGAAGTCGCCACCGATCGTCATGCCTGCCTTGCCACCGGCGAACTGCGCGACCGACTGGCTACCGGTCAGCTGGGCGCACGCCGCAGGCGGGCAGATGTCGTCCTTCAGCAGCTCGGCGTACTGACGCAAGCCGTCACGAGTTTGCGGGCTCGTCAGTGCCGAGCTCCACTTGTCACCGTCCTGTTTGGCCAGATCGCCGCCGTTTGCCCAGATGTACGGGAAAGCGGCGTAGATGTACTTGCCGCCGACCGCGATGCCGTACAGGTCCGGCTTGGACTGACGGATCTTGCGAGCCGTCTCGGTCAGCTCCGCCAAGGTCTTCGGTGGCTGCAGGCCGAGCTCGGTGAACACGTCGGTCCGGTAGTACAGCGCGCGAGTGCCTGTGTACCAAGGGATTCCGTAGGTCTTGCCCTTCACCTTCGCGGTGTCCACGACAGACGGGATGAGGTCCTTGCTGTCCGCCCATGCCCCCAGATCGGCGGTCAGGTCGGCGAAACCGTTGGACGCGGTGTAGCCCGCGAGGTCCGTGTTGCCGAACTCGGCCACGTCGGGCGAGGAGTTCTTGTCGTTGAAGGCACCGTTGAACCGCGTCGCGCGGCCGTCGACCGGCAGGTACTCGACGGTGACCTTGACACCCTGGTGCGCCGCCTCGAACTCCTGCTTGGCCTCGTTGACCACGGCTTCCTTCGGCGCGTTGTTGGCTTCCTGGAACAGCCACACCTTCAGCTCGCCGGTCATCTCGCCAACCGGCTGGCCCGGGCTGCCCGTTTGCTGCTGCTGGTTGTTCTGCGCCTGCGGCGGTCCACACGCGACGACTAAGGCCCCCACAGCGGCTGCAGCGAGCACACCTTTGATCTTCATTGTTCCTCCGGTTGCGTCTGATGCAACGCGCGTTTCACATGTGGCAATGCCGCGATGCTAGAACGGACAATTGCCCGGCACAAGGGTCTAGACCACCTCCTCGTGAGTGGTTATGCGTGTTAGAACACGCATAACCACTCACGAGGGGTGACCAGGGATTACTTGAAGGAGACGATGCCTACGCTGTTGACCTTGACCGAACCCGCTGAGGTGCCGAGCTTTCCGGTGCCTGGATCGCGCGGCAGCCAGTTGATCGTGTGCGAGTTCTGGTTGGCCACGTACACCCAGTTACCGCCTGGGCCAAGGGTGAAGTGCCGAGGCCAGGTGCCGCCTGTCGGCGTTGTGCTGACGAACGCCAGCGACTTGCCCTGCTCGCCGACGACGAACGTGGCAAGGCTGTCGTGACCACGGTTCGAGGCGTAGACAAACCGCCCGTCCGGCGAGATCTGGATCTCGCCAGGGTAGTTCTCCGGCGGCTTGGCGCCTCCCAAAGTGCTGATCACCTGTCCTGGGGTGAACTTGCCCGCGGTCGCGTCCCAAGCCGCCACGGTCACTTCGGACCGCAGCTCACCAAGGATGTAGGCGAACTTGCCGTTCGGATGGAACGTCAAGTGCCGTGGGCCGAGACCGGAAGGCAGCACCAACTGCTGGTTGAGCTTCAGTTTCCCGGCCGTGTCGATGCTGTAGACGTACACCGAGTCCGTGCCGAGGTCGACAACGACGATCCACCGCCCGCTCGGGTCAGTCACGACCTGATGCGCGTGCGAATTCCGGCTTCCGCCGGTGTGCTTGACGACATCGGTCACGGCACCGACCTTGCCATCCGCCAGCAACGACAGCACCGAAACGCTGCCGCTGCTGTAGTTGGCGGTCAGCAGGTGCTTGCCATGCAGGCTCACGTGCGTCGGCCCGGCGCCGTTGACGTTGGCCGAGTTGAGCACGCGCGGCCGCAGCGGATCGGCGAGGCTGAAGGCCGTGACCTTGCCGGTAGCGGACTCATTGGTCGAGTACAGGATTCGGCCGTCGAGCGAGTACGCGAACCACGACGGATCCACGATCCCGCTCACTCCGCCGGTCAGTGTCAGCTTCCCGGACACGGAGTCGGCCGAGCCGACCACGAAACCAGGGCCGGGTGGCGTGCCCCAGCTGGTGAAGCTGCCGATGTACACAGTGGACACTGCTCTCCCTTGGGCCGATGCCGGGACCCCCGTCGCCAGCATCAGGCCGCCAACGCCCGCGGCGCCGAGAAAGGCGCGCCGATTCAATGAATTCACCTTGTGGAGATCCTCTCTAAGCAGGGGTTAGATGAAGATCATCAAGACCGCGGCCACCGCGAAACCGACCACGGACAAGATGGTTTCCAGCACTGTCCAGGTTTTCAGCGTGTCCTTCACGGAAATGCCGAAATACCTCGACACGATCCAGAACCCGCCGTCGTTGACGTGCGAGGCGATGATCGAACCGGCGCAGATGGCGGCGACGATGAGCGCCAGTTGTGGTTGTGTGTAGCCCGCGTTCGCGATGGTCGGGCCGATGATGGCCGCCGAGGCCGCGATCGCCGCGGTGGCCGAACCCTGCGCGATCCGCAGACCACACGAGATGAGATAAGCCGCCACGAGCACCGGCAAGCCGATGTCCGCGAGCGACGACTGCACGGCCTTGCCGATACCGCTGACGGTCAGCACACGGCCGTAGAACGCACCAGCGCCGACAACAAGCAGGATCATGGCGACCGGCTTGAGCGAGGCGTTGGCGATCGTGGACACCTGGCTGCGGGTCATGCCACGGCGGTAACCGAGCAGCCAGAATGCGAGCAGCACCGAGATGGTCAGCGCGATCGCTGGCGTGCCGAAGAACGTGGCGACACCGGCGGCGAACGACCTCTTCGGCAGCGCGATGCTGCCGAACGTACCGATCAGGATGAGCACCAACGGGATCGCGATGATCGTGACGACCGTGCTCAGCTTCGGCTCGGTCTTCGCAGGCGCGGTCGCGGTGCCCGGCTTGTCCTCGTGTTCCCTGGCCGCGGCCAGCATCTCCTCGGGCACCTCGATGTGCATGCGGTTGCCGATCCAGTTGGCGAACCACAGACCGACGGCCCACGCGGGGATCGCGCAGATCGCGCCGAACAGGATCACCCAGCCGAGCCCGACACCCAGCAGACCAGCCGCGGCCACCGGACCGGGGTGCGGCGGCAGGAACGCGTGCGTGACGGACAGACCGGCAAGCAGCGGCAGGCAGAACAGCAGGATCGAGCGACCGGACTGCTTGGCCACCACGTACACCAGCGGTGCGAGCACGAAGATGCCGATATCGAAGAAGACCGGGATACCGAAGATCAGCCCGGCGAGGCCCATCGCGAGCGGCGCGCGTTTCTCGCCGATAGCCTGCAACAGTTTCCGGGTCAGCACCTGTGCGCCACCGGAAGCCTCGAGGATGGCGCCGAGGAACGTCCCCATCCCGATGATCACGGCGATATGGCCGAGGATGTTGCCGAACCCGGTCTCGATCAGCGAGCCGGAGTTGCTCGACTGAATGGACCCGACCAGCGTCTCCACCGGAATGCCCGCGGCGAGCGCGGTGCCGACACCGACGATCAGCAACGCGATGAAGGGTTCGACCTTCCACACGATGATCATCGCGAGCAGCAGCGCGATTCCGACCGCGGCGAGCGTCAGCAGCCCACCCGTCGTGTGTTGCAACCAGTCCACCATTGGACTGCTCCCTCAGTTTTCAGTGACGCGTGCGGTAGCGACCGCGTCGACGAACTCCCGTGCCCGAGCGGCGATTTCGGCCAGCCGTGAGTCGGCGGCCAATGCGGGGGAGACCACGCCGGAGCCCGCGGTGACCGCGAGCGCGCCGGCTTCCAGGTACTCCGCGGCGTTGGCGGCGTTCAGGCCGCCGGTCGCCACCAGTGGTATGCCCGGGTAAGGGCCGTGCAGGTCCTTGAAGTACGCAGGACCAAGCCTTGCCGCCGGGAACACCTTCACGGCCGTCGCGCCCATGTCCAGCGCGTCAGCCACTTCGGTCGGGGTCATCGCCCCGAGCACGATCGGCACGCCCTGTCGGACGGCCTCCGCGGCCACCTTTGGCCGCAGTCCGGGGGTGAGCAGGAACTTCGCGCCCGCGTTGATCGCGTCGCGGGCGTCCTGCTCGGTCATCACCGTGCCAGCGCCGAGGATCAGACCGTCCACTTTGGCGGCCTGCTCCATCAGCTTCGGCGCGTTCGGCGTGGTGAAGGAGAACTCCACGATCGGCAGTCCCGACTCGACAAGGGTCTTGCCCAGTCCGGCGGGATCGGCGATCTGCGGCGCCCGGATGATGCACAGCGAGTGCCACGCCTTCAGCTCGGCGATGAGATCCATGGTTCAGTCCTAACTGTGTTCTGACAGTGCATGGCTTTGTCGCGCCGGGCGTTTACGCCACGCAACACGCCCGACGCCGCCCTGCCCACGGCGGCAAGCAGCCGCAGCGCGGCGTCGGTCGCGTGGGGCGGGGTGGAAATGCTCGGCTTCCGGCGACAAAGCCCGTCCGAGCGGAGCGAGGACAATCAAACACTGCCTCCTGGGTTACGCAGTGAATGTCCGGGCGTCGCGCCCGTGTGAGAACCGTCGTCGATCACCGGCACGCCGTTGACCAGCACATACGGGATGCCGGTCGCGACTTGCCGTGGGTTGTCGTATGTCGCGGTGTCGGCGACGGTCTCGGGGTCGAACAACACGAGATCAGCGGCGAAGCCCTCCCGGACAAGGCCACGATCGTTCAGGCGCAAGCGATTGGCAGCCCGGCCGGTCAGGTGCGCGACGCACTCCTCCAGTTCGAGAACGCCCAGCTCACGGACATAACGCGCGAGATAGCGCGGGAACGTTCCCCACGAACGCGGATGCGGGCGTTCACCGACGAGGATTCCGTCGCTGCCGCCTGTGTGCGCCGCGTGCTTCATGATCGCCCGGACGTTGTCCTCGTGGCCGACGTGCATCAGGCACGAGCTACCCATTCGCTCGTCGATCAACACGTCGAAGTACAGCTCCGACGGCGGCCTGCCCGCGGTGCGTGCCGACTCGGCGACGCTGTGCCCGACCAGGTGCAGGTTCGCGTCCTTGCGCACACCGTTGATCTCGATGGAGTCCCAGTCAACGGGAACGCCGTGGCAGCCGTCGGATCCGTTCACCTCGAGGTCGACCCGGATCTTCTCCCGAGTGTCCGGATCGGACATTCGCGCGATCGCCGCGTCCGGCCCGCCTTCGGTCGACCAGCTCGGCAGAAGTGCTGACAGGTAGGTCGCGCCGGGCAGATAGGGATACGTGTCCAGGGTGATGTCGCAGCCACCGGCGATCGCATCGTCCAGCAAGGCAAGCAGTTCGACGCCACGGCCCTTGTTGACCGGGAAGTTCATCGTCGCGTGTGCCAGGTGCAGCGGGCAGCCGGAGCGCTGGGACACGTCGACCATCTCGGCGTACGCCTCCAGCGCGCCCGCGCCGTAACTGCGGTGATGGGGGCTGTAGTAGCCGCCGAGCTTGCCCGTGACCTCGCACAATGCCACGAGTTCGGCGGTGTCCGCGTACATGCCTGGCGTGTACGTCAGGCCGGAGGACAGGCCCATCGCGCCTTCCCGCAAGCCCTGGGCCACAACCTCTTTCATCGTGTCCATTTCGGACTCTGTCGGCGGCCGGGCCTCCCACCCGACGACCATCATCCGGATCGTGCCCTGCGGCAGCAGATACGCCGCGTTCACCGCGATGCCCTGGTCCAGCCGGTCGAGGTATTCGCCGACGCTACGCCAGTTCCAGTCGAACCCCGGCGGATCGTCGTTCCACCCGGCCAGTTGTGAGCGCAGCCCGGCCAGGGTCTCGTCGTTGACCGGTGCGTACGACAGGCCGTCCTGGCCGTAGACCTCGCTCGTCACGCCCTGCGAGACCTTGGCCAGATGGTCGGGCTTGGCCAGGACCTGCAGGTCGGAGTGGGAGTGCATATCGATGAACCCCGGCGCGAGGACGAGGCCCTGCGCGTCGATCACGCGGGTGCCGTCCAGTCTTCGCCCGGTCGCGATCTCGGCGATCCGCCCGGCCGATAAGCCGACGTCCGCCTGGTACCGCTGGGCGCCGGTGCCGTCGACCACCGTCGCCCCGCGAAGCACGATGTCCATTTCGGACTCCCTTTAGAAGTAGGTCCGGATGAAGTCGACCACGGTCTCGCCGTCCGCGCCGACCGCGGGAAGCAGTTGCCACTTGTCGAACACCGTGCACGGGTGCGACAGGCCAAGGCCGACCCAGTCACCGACCTGGACGTCCGCGCCTTCGCCGATGGCAAGGAAAGCGTGCTGGTCGTTCATCGCCGTGACCGTGCAGCCGGTCAACGGCTTCGTGCCGTCGGCGGTACGGATCACTTGCGGCTCTGGCAATCCCTCATCGAAGGACGCGTCGCGTTTGCCGATCGTCAGCAACGCCAGGGTGTCCTCGGGTTTGGACGTCACCTGGGCCCAGGCACGCAGCGCGCTGCGGAAGGTGGGCGAGCCGGAGATTCGGGCGTGCTCGCCGAGGGGTGAGATGCCGCGGTAGAAGCCGTCGTCGTGGGTCACGTACGCGCCGCTGCGCAGCACCGGCAGGACATTCATGTCGCCCCAGGGCTGGGTCAGGGCGTCGGCCACGTGATCGAAGTACGCGCTGCCGCCGACGGTCACGATCACCCGATCGGGATCTTCGAACTTGTCCTTCAATGCCACTGCCAGCTCACGAACCGCGGCAAGGTAACCGTCCACTTTGGCCAAAGCCGCCTCGGACGCATCGTGAGCGAGCGCGCCCTCGTAGCCACAGACGCCGACCAAGCGTAGGACCGGGCTCGCGACAACCGCTTCGGCCACGGCGATCGCGGTCGGAATGTCCCGCGCACCGGTACGACCCCCGTGTGCACCCAGTTCGACGGTTACATCGACCGGACGCTTGGCGCCCTGCAGTGCCTCGGTCATCAGCTCGACGCCGCGAACGGAGTCGACCCAGCAGGAGAACTCGAAGCAAGGGTCGGCTTCGAGTTCACCGGCCAGCCAGCGCAGTGCCGACGGGTCGATGAGCTGGTTGGCCAGCAGGATCCGGCTCACGCCGAAGGCCCGGTAGACCCGCAACTGGCTCGCGTTCGCGGTCGTGATCGCCCAAGAACCGGCGTCCAGTTGGCGGCGGAAAAGCTGCGGCGCCATGGTCGTCTTACCGTGCGGAGCCAGCGCGACGCCCTTGGATTCGCACCAACGGCTCATAGTGCTGACGTTGTGATCGATGGCATCGTTGTCCAGAACGACCAATGGGCCGACGAAGCCGTCGGAGAACAGGTTCGGGCGCGTGGCCAGGGCCTCGGCGATGGTTTTGCCGGACAGTGCGTCCGGCAGACCCTTGAAGCGCCAGTCGATCCGCTCCTCGCGCAGGCGGTCCACCGCGTCGGAGTTGATGCTCGCTCCTTCGACCATCTCCCTGCCTCTCATTGCGTATGTTGCAACGGCTATTGCGCGATGTGATGCGGTGGTGTGTAGCATCCCCATCGCCGCCAGGTCAACGTTGCTACTTCGAGGCCCCCACCGCCGCTTGGGGGAAAGGATGGGAAAACCTGTGGAGACCGATGTGCTGTGCCTCGGTGAGTCCATGGCACTGTTCGTGCCGGGCGAACCGGGACCGGTAGACCAGGTCCGCACGTGGATCCGGACCGTCGGCGGCGCCGAGTCCAATGTGGCGTGCAACAGCGCCATGCTGGGCCTGCGGGCGAAGTGGGTCAGCGCGGTCGGCGCGGACGCCTTCGGCAAAGCCGTGGTCAACACGGTCGCGTCGCACGGGGTGGACGTGTCCGGGGTGGTGATCGATCCCGTCCGGCCGACCGGCCTGTACGTCAAGGAAAGCAACGCGGGCGGCAGCCCGGTCCGGTACTACCGGCGCGGTTCGGCCGCGTCCGGCATGGGGCCGTCGCTGCTTTCGCAACTGGACTTGAACGTCCGCGTACTGCACCTGACCGGCATCACGGCCGCGCTTTCGGACTCGTGCCTCGAGCTGACGCGTGCCCTCTTCGCGGCCCCTCGGAACACGTTCCGGCTGTCGTTCGACCTGAACTGGCGGCCCAAACTGTGGACTGATCGGGACACCTCGGTCTTGCGTGAACTCGCCAACTCGGCGGACATCGTGCTGGCAGGGGACGACGAGACGCAGGAAGTCTGGGGCACGAGCGACCCGGCGGAAATCCGCCGCATCCTGCCCGGCCCAGCGACGATCGTGGTCAAGCACGGTTCACGCGGGGCGACCTTGCTCGAAGGGGACGCCTCGGTTTTCCAACCCGCTCTGCGGGTCGATGTGGTCGAACCGGTAGGTGCGGGCGACGCGTTCGCCGCCGGGTTCCTGGCCGCGACCCTGGCCGGTGAGTCGCCGGTCAGACGGTTGCGATCCGGACATTTGCAGGCCGCCACGACATTGCGGACGCATGATGATGTCGGTACACCGCTACCGCCAGAGCTGGTGACATCCCTGCTCGACGCGGACGCGGCTGAGTGGGCGGACGCCCATCTCACCGAGCAGGGAGTCTTAGCATGAGCCAAAGCCTCGATCGGGCACTCACGCTTCTGGACGGTTTGGCCGAGGGGCCGCGCACGTTGGACCAGCTCGCCGAGACCATCGGCGTGCACAAATCGACGGTTTTGAGGCTGCTGCGGACCCTCGAATCGCATCGGTTCGTGCAACGTGAGGGCGTCCGCTACTACCGGCTCGGGACGGCCCTGTTTGACCTGGCTCACCGGTCGCTTGAGGACCGGGACGTACGCCGGAGCGTCGAACCCGCGTTGCGCGAGCTGAATGCTCAAACCGGACACACCGTGCACCTGGCTTCGTATGAGGACGGCGAAGTCGTGTACATCGACAAGTTCGAGAGCCGCCACCAAGTCCGGATGTACTCCCGGATCGGCAAACGGGCCCTGCTGCACTGCACGGCCGTCGCCAAGATCCTGGTCGCCGCGTTCCCCGAAGACCGCCGCCGCGAGATCGCATTCGGGATCAACTATGAGAAGAAGACCGAGAACACGATCCTGACTCCCGAGGCGTACCTCTCAGAACTGGCAACCGTTGCCGCACGCGGCTACGCCGTCGACAACTCCGAGCACGAGGACTTCATCCACTGTGTGGCCGCACCGATCCGCGGCCCCCGTGGCGAAGTTCTCGCCGCGATGTCGTTGTCGGTCCCGAAGGTACTGTTGGATCTTGACGGGTTGCTCGCGCTCGTTCCAGACCTGCTGCGCGCGGCGGAGAAAGCGTCCGCCGAATGCGGATATCACCGATAGGAGAGGAAGAACATGGCCAGGACCTTCATCCACCCCGAGGGCACCGTGAAGCCGGCGGTGCCGCTGAACCACGGGGTGCGGAAGGGCAACATCCTTCAGGTGGCCGGCCAGGTCGCGTTCAACGAGCAGGGTGAGGTCGTCGGCACCACCGTTGCCGAGCAGACCCGCCAGGTGCTCACGAACGTCAAGCGCGTCCTGGAAGCAGGCGGCGCCTCGTTGGACGACGTGGTGATGCTGCGCGCGTACCTGACCGACGTGTCCCACTTCGCCGAGTTCAATGAGGCGTACGCGGAGTTCCTCGGCGGCGACTTCCCCGCGCGGACAACGGTTTACGTCGGCCTGCCGCCCGGCCTGCTCGTCGAGATCGACGGCTTGGCAGTGGTGGACTGAGTGCCCAACAACCTCGTGAGTGGTTACGTGAGTTCTAACGCGGCTAACCACTCACGAGGTCAGTTTCGCGACCAGCTCGCCACGACTGCGCACATCGACCTTGCCGAACACGGACTTCAAGTGATCCTGGACGGTGTGCGCGGTGATGGCGAGCCTGGCCGCGATGTCCGAAGTGGACCGCCCAGCGATCACCTCGCGGCAAATGTCCCGTTCCCTTGTGGTCAAACCATAAGCGGCGAACAACACCCCGAGCAGCTCCATACCGGACGCGCGATCGAACGTCACGACAGTCTCGGCGAGGTCCGCGTCGGAGATGAGTTTGCTGCCCTGCACCAAGATCCAGCCCCCGGACGCGTCCCGGATCCGAGCACGGAACGTCCCCTGAGCCTGAGCGCCCACGGCAACCGCACGCAACATCACCAAGAACCGGCCGGGAGCGATCGTGTCCAATTCGGCCTGCCACTGCTGAGCCGCGGCCGTCACAGCCCTCGGCACACCCTGCGAGTCCACGACAACGATCGCGGCCTCCCCACCGCCACTTGGGCTGCATCGAGCGGCAACCCGGGTCGCGGCGGCCAGAGCGGGCGCGATCGAAGCCATGAACTCCACCTCGCGGTCGCTGAACGGATGAGTCCGGACCATCCCCGCAGCGCCCCAATAGGTGCCGTCGACGCGGAACATCGTCCGTAGCTCCGAATTCAAGCCCAACGGACGCCAGACCTCGTTGAACCGGCCGCTGTGCGACGTGTCCTCCAGCCGGGCGACCGGCTCGCTGCGTTGGGCGAGTTGGGCGAAGGTGTTCGGCTCATGGCCGTCGTACTCGAAGCTTGCGAGCAATGGCTCGTATTGTCCGGGGATTCGGTTCACGCCACTGGTCATCGAGCTGATCGCGGCGGTGTCCGGATCGAGGGAAGCCCAGCAGGCCAGCTCGACGGGGACAACCCGGTCGACCACGGCGATCGCCGCCGTGTGCAGCTCCGCGACACCGAGACCCGTCTTGACGAGTGCGGCGATGTCGCGTTTCGCGCCATCCGCGCGGCCTTCCCACATGTCTGGAAGTATGCGCCTGCCCGTGTGCACCCGATATCCCACAATTCCGGGATTTCATCGAAAACGGCCGGTTCATACCGTCGCTTCATGACTCACTTCAGCACAGCGGGTGAAGGACTGGAACTGTCCGCACCCGACGCACAGGTCACCGTCAAAATCGACGCGTCACACACCGGCGGCGCGTACGAGGTGTTCGAAATTGACGCACCCCGCGGCCCGGTGACACCACCTCACGGCACACCGTGGCCGAAGTCGTACTACGTGTTGCACGGGCGGATGGCCGTGCTCGTTTCGGGCGAGATCTATGACATGGGACCGGGTTCGTCGATCACGATCCCGCCGAACGCGATCCACACCTTCACTGTCCACACGCCATCGGTCCGGTTTCTGGCGCTCAGCATCACCGATGCCATGGGAAAGTTCTTCCGTGAATTGTCCACAGCGGAGAACCCTTACGAGGTAGCCGGTAAGCACGGCATCAAGGTGGAGTCATGACTCTCATCGCCACGGTTTTCGCCGGTATCGCCGCACTCGTGCACATCATCGCCTTCGCATGGGAGACAGTCCTTTTCCGCAGGGAAGGCGTGCACTGGGGCGTTTTCAAGATTCGCTCGGAGGATGTGCCAGCGGTACTGCTCTGGTCGTTCAACCAAGGCTTCTACAACCTGTTCCTTGCCGCGGGCACGGTCTTCGGACTGGTCTCTGTGCACAGTGGAAACGTGGAACTCGGGCGCGCGTTCGTGTTCTACACGTGTGGCTTCATGGTGTTGTCGGGAACCATGCTGTTCATCTCCAACCGTCTCGGCCTCGGCCGCGAAAAGGACGCCGACGTTTGGGGCCCGTTCGGTCAGGGCGTGCCGCCACTCGTCGCAATCATCGCGATGCTCGCCTGAGGCAACCCCGTACGGCCACCGAAGTGACCGTACGGGGAACGGCGAACTATTCCCGGGGGACCTCGGCTGGCACTTTGACCGAGCCGAAGACCCGGGAGATCTCCATGCTGTAGCGCATCACGATCGGACCGACCTCACGCACGCGGGCCGGTTTCATCCGGGATGCGAGTGACGACACCGAAAGCGCACCGATCACTTCGTCGCTGTGGTCGAAGATCGGTGCGGCGATACATCGCACTTCCTCCTCGTTCTCCCGGTCGTCGATGGCGTAGCCGCGGCGCCGGATGCGTTGCAGATCCGCGCGTAGTTCGGCGGGTTCGGCGAGCGTCCGATCGGTCACCGGCTGCAGGCCACGATCTATCGCCGCCTGAACCGCCTCTTCGGGCAGCCAGGCGAGGATCGCTTTTCCCACCGCTGTCCGATATGCGGGCACTCGGTTGCCTATCCGGGAAGCCATCCGTACCTGATGGTCGTTCTCGACCTTGTCGATGTAGACAACATCCGGCGGCTCGTACACGACCAAATGACAGGTCTCGCCAAGCGTGCGTTGCATGCGCCGCAACGGCTCCGCCGCCACGGTACGCAGATCCAACGACGCGAGGTAGGCCTGGCCGAGGCGCAAAGCGCCGTGGCCTAGCCGGAACCAGCCGGTTTGCCGGTCCCGGATGAGCAGATTTGTGTCGAGCAGGGGAGTTGTCAGGCGCAGCACGCTGCTCTTGCTGATCTTCAAGTCCTCGGCGATACGTGACAGCGGGACCCCGCGGGTCGCGTTCGCCCGGTCGGACACGTACTGGAGTACCGAAAGCGCGCGTCGTAGGGACGACGACTGGTTTCGCGAACTGGGCTGACTGGACACAGTGTGAAGCATGACACGTGGTCTGGACCTGTTACGCCGACAACACGACATTTTGCACTGCACAACAACCTGATCAACTCATGGCACGTCTGACCTGGGCGGTGGTCGTCTGGAAGGCGCTGGGGGTTGCACGCTTCAAAGGGGTGACAATCCAAATGAGTGAGGTCGGACGCCGCCGTTTTCTGGCGGGAGCCGGTGCCGCCGCGGTGGGGGTCGCGGTGACGAGCACGACCGCGGCGGCACAGGAAGCGGAGGCTGGGGTCAGCCTTCCGGCCACCACAGTGCGGCCGGGCGACGCGAGATACATCGACATGGTCCGTGGCACCAACCCACGGTGGATCGGCTCGCCGGAAGCCGTCCGCGTGGTCAACTCCACCGCGCAAGTCGTTGCCGCGGTGCAGGAGGCGGTGACCGCGGGCAAGCAGATCGGGATCAGGAGCGGTGGTCACTGCTACGAAGACTTTGTTTACAGTGGGAAGCAAGTAGTTCTCGATTTGTCCGAGTTGGACGATATCGGCTACGACCCGGCAGTGAACGCCATCTCGGTCGGTGCTGGTGCGAATCTTTTTCAGGTTTACGAGGCGCTGTACCGGGTTTGGGGTGTCATCATCCCGGGCGGCTCGTGCGCGACCGTCGGCGCGGGCGGGCACATCACGGGCGGTGGCTACGGTCTGAACTCCCGGCAGTTCGGGCTGACCGTCGACTATCTGTACGGCGTCGAGGTTGTCGTGGTCGACGCGACCGGCAAGGCACGGTCGGTCATCGCGACCCGCGAGGCCAACGACCCGAACCGGGAACTCTGGTGGGCGCACACCGGCGGTGGCGGCGGCAACTTCGGTGTCGTCACACGGTTCCTGCTGAAGTCCCGCACGGCGACCGGGACCGACCCGGCGACCTTCCTGCCCAAGCCGCCGTCCGAGATCTTCCTGCATTCGGTCGCGGTGAACTGGAAGGACCTTACCGAGGCGGAATTCGCCACGATCGTCGGCAACTTCGGCAAGTGGCACGAGCAGAACAGTGCGCCGGACTCGCCGTACGCCGGGCTGTTCGGTTTGCTCAAGCTGAACAAGCGGACACAGGACCCGATCACCAAAGAGATCGGCGGCCAGGTCGCGATGACCACGCAGGCCGACGCGACCGTGCCCAACGCCCGCAAGCTGCTGGACGACTTCGTGGCGTACGTCTTCAACGGCGTGCAGGCGTCACGAACGGCCAACATCACGCGGGCCGGTCACTTCGCGGCATTGCCGCAATTCGAAGAGCCGCAGCGGTTGCCGTGGCTCAACGGCACCTTTGCCTTGAGCGGCGGCGGATGGGAGTTCCGCGGCGACTACAAGTCGGCGTATATGCGGAAAGCGCACACCTCCGAGCAGATCGCGGCGATGTACAAGGCGTTGACGGCTGAGTACAACAACCCCAACGCCTTGGTGCAGATCGACTCGTACGGCTGCAAAATCAACTCGGTGGCGTCGACGGACACCGCTGTGCCGCAGCGGGACTCGATCATGAAGTTGCAGTATCAGGTGTACTGGAAGGATCCGGCGGAGGACGCGCGACACCTCCAGTGGTTCCGCGACTTCTACTCGTCGGTGTACGCCTCGACCGGTGGTGTGCCGGTGCCCAACGCGGTGACCGACGGGTGTTACGTGAACTATCCGGACATCGACTTGCAGGATCCGACGTTCAACAAGTCCGGCGTGCCGTGGTCGACCTTGTACTACAAGGGAAGCTACCCGCGCCTGCGTCAGGTGAAGGCGAAGTACGACCCACGTAACGTCTTCCGGCACCGCCAGTCGATCGAGCCTTAGCCAACACCCGCGGCGGCCATCCGGGCGGTGTCCTGATATTCGCGCCAGTGCACGACTTTGCCGTTGCGCACGGTCAGGACGCCGATGAACCGGGCCGAGTGCCGTTCTCCGGTGGCGTTCACGATGCCAGCCAGTTCGTACTCCACCACGATGACATCGGGCTCGATGGTGTCGTGGATGGCGATGGTCGTGCATTCGGTGAGCGTCACCGGCAGAGCGGCCCGGCCCGCCCTGGCGATCTCGCGAAAGTTCTCCGCGCCGCGGATCCGCTTCGTCACGCCGAAGGGCGTCTCCACAACGAGATCCGGCGCCCAGATGTAGTGCTCGGTTCCGGTCAGCCAGAAGTCCCGCATCTTCTCGAACGCCTCGCGAGGTGTCATCGACCCTCCAGGGTTAAGATGAGTAGTGACTCACTTTCGACGATAGTGAGTGACGACTCATCTTGTCAAAGGGGAGCCATGCGTGCCGACGCCCTGCGCAACCGGGCCAAGATCCTCGCCGCCGCCGAGGAAGTCTTCGTCGAGTCCGGCGCCGATGCGTCCACAGAGGAGGTAGCCAGGCGCGCTGGCGTCGCCATCGGCACTGTCTTCCGGCACTTCCCGACCAAGAACGACCTGCTCGCCGCGATGATGAAGGAACTGGCGGCCCGGCTGGCCCGCGACGCGGAAACGCTTGCCGCCGAAGGCGATCCGGAAACAGCGTTCTTCACATTCTTCACCCAGGCCGTGGAACAGGCCGCTGGCAGGAAAACCGTGGTCGAACTGTTGGGTGTGGACATAGAGGTCGGCAGTCAGGCACAGCTCCTGCGCGCTGCGATCGGCACGCTTCTGGTGAACGCACAGGAAGTTGGCGCGGTCCGTGACGACGTGCGACTCGACGAAGTCATGGCCTTGTTCACCGCCGCCGCGCACGGGGCGCTGCACGCGGGCTGGAGCCGTGACCTTCGCGCGCGCACCCTCAGCATCGTTTTCGCTGGCCTGAGGCCGTTCTAAAAAATTCTCAGATCCGCCTGAACCGCTGTCGGGGGTCAGCTCGTGTTGTGGGTGAGCGACCACCGCCCCGCAGAGATGCGACAGGGGCATCAGCGGGAGAAGGGATCCTAGTCATGGCATCAGCTCGGGTGAGGCACATCCTTGCCACCGCGGCAGCTGTCGGCGCCGTGCTGGCCACCGCGGCGTGCGGGGCGAGCCCCACAGCGACGCCAGCGGCCAATCAGCGGCAGCTCCAGCAGCAACCGCCGACCGTCGCAGCGCCGACCGGGACGGTGCCCGTCGACGACGCGCCAACCGGGAACGCGGCAGGCACTTCTGGTTTGAAGGCAACGGAATCCGGTGCGCTCGGCACGATTCTGACCGACGCCGAAGGCAAAGCGATCTACCGCTTCGACAAGGACACCCCCAAGCCGCCGAAGTCGAACTGTGCGGACGCGTGTGAGAAGGCGTGGCCGATCGTCGCCTTCAACGAGAACATGACGCTCGAAGGCGTCGAGAAGGCACAGATCGGTTCGATCGACCGTCCCGACGGCAAGAAGCAGCTGACCGTCGCGGGCTGGCCCGCGTACTACTACGAGAAGGACACCAAGGCTGGCGACGTGACCGGTGAAGCGGTCGGCGGCGTCTGGTGGACGATGGCCCCCAACGGCACCCGCGCCAAGGACAAGGTGAAGGCTGCCGCGCCGGGAACGACCGTGGTGCGTGCGATGGACGTCAAGCCGTTCGGCAAGGTGCTGACCGATGACAAGGGCTTCACGCTCTACATCTTCGACAAGGACACCAAGGATCCGTCGGCGTCGAACTGCGACGGCGACTGCGCCAAGGCATGGCCGCCGCTGAAGGCCGAGGACAACATCATCGCCGAGGGCGTCGACAAGAGCCTGATCGGTTCGGTCACCCGTAAGGACGGCACCAAGCAGGTGACGGTCGCGGGTTCCCCGGTCTACCGCTTCGCCAAGGACACCGCGCCGTGCCAGGCCAACGGTGAAGGCGTGCAGGGTGTCTGGTTCGTGGCCGGCACGGACGGCAAGAAGGCCAAGGACAAGCTGAAGAAGTAGTCCCCACAGATCATGTGATCCGGCGCTGGCCTCCCCTCCTGCGCCTCACCGGCGCCGGGTCACAGTTGGGTCCGACCCCCAACACATATGCGGCCCCCGGGACCTCCCGGGGGCCGTTTTCGCAGGTAGCTCCTCGTGAGTGGTTAGGCGTGTTAGAACACGCCTAACCACTCACGAGGGTTTTTCAGTAGACGGGGCCGGTGTATTTCTCGCCCGGACCGGCGCCTGGCTCGTCCGGGAACGCGGAGCCTTCGCGGAACGCTCGTTGCAGGGACTGCAGGCCCTCGCGCAGGGGCCCGGCGTGCGGGCCGAGATACTCGACGGAAGCGGTCACCAGGCCGGCGAGGGCCGTGATCAGGCGGCGGGCTTCGTCAAGGTCGCGGCGAGGGGACTCGTCCGGATCCGGGTCCGCGAGGCCGAGGCGCTCGGCGGCGGCCGACATGAGCATCACAGCTGCCCGGCTGATCACCTCAACACTGGGAATGTCGCCTAGGTCACGAGCGTTGTCACTGGTGGCAGGGTCTGCGGCGGGGTCGTTCACAGTCTGGTACCCTTCCACGTGCGACCAGCCCCTGTACCCACGGGGGCGGCAAGTGGAGCCCCGCTCCCACCCGCGTCACCGCTTGAGGTGTCCGGGTCCGGTCTTTATCGCAGCAGCGTGAGCTTGCTGCGGCGCGACGTGCGTGCATGTCGTGGATCGGTGTAGGCAGCGGGCCCCGCGTCAGAAATGACGGCGGGGCCTGACGCGTTACTGGGGTCACACCGCAGGCCGCAGCGTAGAGACACAAAGAGACTTTGTACTCGGGAAAGAGGAGGCACCATCAGCTCCGAGTCACGTATTAACGACCGCATCCGGGTGCCGGAGGTCCGCCTTGTCGGGCCGAACGGCGAGCAGGTCGGGATCGTCCGTATCGAGGACGCGCTCCGCCTCGCTCAGGAGGCGGATCTCGACCTCGTCGAGGTGGCCCCGCAGGCCCGCCCGCCTGTCTGCAAGCTCATGGACTACGGCAAGTTCAAGTACGAGAGCGCGCAGAAGGCTCGCGAGTCCCGGCGCAACCAGGTACTCACGGTGATCAAGGAGCAGAAGCTCCGGCCGAAGATCGACCCGCACGACTACGAGACCAAGAAGCGCGCGGTTGTCCGCTTCCTCGAGCACGGCAACAAGGTCAAGATCACCATCATGTTCCGTGGCCGTGAGCAGTCCCGCCCGGAGCTCGGATACCGGTTGTTGCAGCGGTTGGCCGACGACGTGGCCGAGTTGGGGGTCATCGAGTCCTCACCGAAGCAAGACGGCCGAAACATGATCATGGTTCTGGCGCCGCACAAGAACGCCAAGCCGAAGACGAAGGCGACGACGCCGCAGGAGCCAGACCCCGCCGAGTAAGTACTCGGGGTCACCTGAAGTAGACAGCGCTTCCGCCCGGGAATCCACGGGCGGAAGCACCTAGATGAGGACGACCATGCCTAAGAACAAGACGCACAAGGGCACTGCCAAGCGCTTTCGCGTGACCGCCAAGGGCAAGCTGAAGCGCGAGCAGGCCGGCCGGCGGCACATCCTGGAGAAGAAGCCCAGCAAGCTGACCCGTCGCCTTGAGGGCACGACCGACGTCTCCCAGAACGACGAGAAGCGCGTCAAGCGCCTCCTCGGCATCTGAGCAGTCCCTGACCACTAGGGGCAGCCCCGAAAGCCCCATCGAGATAAACAGGATGGACCCGTGGCACGCGTCAAGCGGGCAGTCAACGCCCAGAAGAAGCGCCGCACGACCCTTGAGCTGGCCAGTGGCTACCGCGGCCAGCGCTCGCGGCTGTACCGCAAGGCCAAGGAGCAGGTGCTCCACTCGCTGAACTACGCATACCGCGACCGCCGCGCCCGCAAGGGTGACTTCCGGCAGCTGTGGATCACGCGTATCAACGCGGCAGCCCGCCAGAACGGCATGACCTACAACCGCTTCATCCAGGGCCTGAAGGTCGCTGGTATCGAGGTTGACCGCAAGATCCTCGCCGAGCTCGCGGTGAGTGACCCGGCCGCGTTCACCGCGCTGGTCGAGGTGTCCCGCGCGAACGTTCCGGCGCAGGAGAAGGCCTGAGCAAGAACATACAGCGACCCGGGGCAGCAGAGCTCTTCACCGAGCGAACGCCCCGGGTCGCTGCTGCGCGTCAACTGACCAAACGCGCGGGCAGGGAAAAGGCTGGCCGGTTCCTTGCCGAAGGCGCGCAGGCAGTCCGGGAAGCGTTGCGGTACGGCCAAGTCTACGAGGTCTTCGTGACCGAGGTAGCCGCCAGCCGGAACGCTGAGCTCGTCGACGAGGCCCGTGCCGCGGGCATCGTAGTGTCCACTGTGACCGATCGAGCCGCTGACGGGCTCTCGGAAACCGTGACACCGCAAGGCATTGTCGCGGTCTGCGAACTGCTTGACGTGCCGCTGGACGAGGCGCTCGTCGAACCGAAGCTGGTCGCGGTGCTCGTTGGCGTGTCCGATCCGGGCAATGCGGGCACGGTCACCAGGGTCGCTGATGCGGCTGGCGCATCCGCCGTGATTTTCGCCGGTGACACCGTCGATCCACACAACGGCAAGTGCGTACGTGCTTCCACCGGCAGTGTTTTCCACCTGCCGCTGGCGCGTTCCCGCAACACCGCAGCGGTTTTCGATGCCTGCCGGAAAGCCGGGTTGCGGCTGGTCGCGGCCGACGGGCATGCCAAGACGGATCTCACGCGGGTGGACTTGAGCCAGCCGACCGCGTGGGTGTTCGGCAGTGAGGCGCACGGGCTGGATGCCGAGGTGCTCGCGGCCGTCGACGACGTGGTGAATGTCCCGATCTTCGGGAAGGCGGAGAGTTTGAACCTGGCAACCGCCGCCGCGGTCTGTCTTTACGCCGGGCACTTACGGTAAACAACTTCCCAACTGCTCCGGAAGGAGATCGTGTTGGGACGCGTACTCGCAGCCGCCCTTGTTTTGACGTTGCTCCCGGTCCTCGCGCCAACCGCCGCGAGTGAACCGGCAACCGACGAGATCACCTTGATCACGGGTGATCGGGTGCTGCTGAGAGCGGGCGCGGTCTCGCCCATGCCAGGCAAAGGCCGCCAAGGTATGGGCTTTCGGACGTACGAAGTCGCAGGTCACCGCTATGTCATCCCGCTCGATGCGCTGGAGCGGGTCTCGGCGGGAAAACTGGACCGGCGACTGTTCGACGTCACGTCCCTCAAAGCCTTCGGCTACGCCAAAACCCCGAGTGTGCCGTTGATCATCGAGGGCAACGCCATGACGGCCATGAAAGGCCAGTCATGGCCGAGCCTGCAGACCAGTCCGGACAAGGTCTGGCTGGACGGCAAACGCGAACTCTCGCTTGCTGAGAGCGTCCCGCAGATCGGGGCACCGGCGGCCTGGCAATCCGGATTCACCGGCAAAGGCGTGACGGTCGCGGTGCTGGACACCGGAATCGACGCTACGCACAAGGATTTCACCGGGCGCATCGCGGACAGGCGCGACTTCACCGATGACAAAGACAAAGAAGCCGATGACAAGGACGGCCACGGAACCCACGTGGCCTCAACGATCGCGGGCAGTGGAGCCGCGTCGAACGGCAAGTACAAGGGCGTGGCGCCGGACGCGACCCTGGTGGTCGGCAAGGTCTGCGGCGCCGACGGCTGCCCGGAAAGCGCCATTCTGAAAGGCATGGAGTGGGCCGCGCGTGAGAAGAAAGCGCAGGTTGTGAACCTGAGCCTGGGTGGACCGGACGCCGAGGAGATCGACCCGCTCGAAGCCGCGATCAACAAGCTCAGCGCCGAAACCGGCGCCCTTTTCGTTGTCGCTGCTGGCAACAAAGGCCCGCGCCGCGAGACAGTCAGCTCACCAAGCACGGCCGACGCGGCGCTTTCCGTTGGCGCAGTGGACAAGAAGGACGATGAAGCCTTCTACTCCAGCCGTGGCCCACGCGGCGACGGCGCGATCAAACCCGAGATCGCCGCGCCGGGGACATCCATCGTCGCCGCACTGGCCCGCAACAGCGAATCCGAGCCGGTCGACAAGTTCTACACCCGCAACAGCGGCACCTCGATGGCCACGCCACACGTCTCTGGTGCCGCGGCTTTGCTTGCCCAGCAACGACCTGGCATCAAATCGGCCGAGCTGAAGTCCACTTTGGTCTCCTCGGCGGCACCGCTGAAGTTCGACGCGCACGCCATCGGCGCGGGCAGGCTGGACGTTGCCCGAGCGATGAAGCAGACCGTGGTGGCCGTGAACAACTCGGTCAACCTTGGCCTGCAACGCTGGCCACACGATGACGACAAACCCGTCAGCGGCACGGTCACCTATCGCAACACCGGAACTTCCCCAGTCACGTTAACCCTGACAACTGCCGCGCCTTACAGTGCCTCGCCGGAACTCACGGTCCCGGCAGGCGGCGAAGCCACGGCGACCGTCACCGCGGACACCAGGACCGGGCCGGACGGGCACATCACCGGCCTGCTCACCGCGACCGCCGGTGAAACCAGGGTTGTCACGCCGTTGACAGTGAACAAAGAGGTCGAGAGTTACGACCTGCGGATGACCCAGATCGGGCGCGACGGCAAAGCCGCGCCGATCGTCTCGGCCGTGCTGCTCGGAATGGACAACGGACAGACGTACTACCCGTTCGACCTCGACGGCTCGGTCGTACAGCGCCGTCCCAAAGGCAGGTACATTGTGGACAGCCACGTGCCTGCGAAGGACAGCTACAGCCACATCATCGTGCCGACGCTGACGCTGGACCGCGACCAAGATCTCACCCTGGATGCCCGTCAGGCCAAGCTCGTCAAGCCTGCCGTGCCGAACACAGGAGTCGGTGCGGCCCTGCTCGATGTTGGGTTGATCCGGTCCTTTGCCGTGAACGGCGGACGCGGCGGCCTGTTGACCGGCGCGATTCTGTATGACGGAATCCCGTTCTACAGCTTCTACCAAGGTGAGCCATTGCCGCCGGAAGATCTCGAAGCTTGGATGGCGTTCAAAATCGCAGAGCCCGACAAGGAAGGCGACTTCACGAAGTCGCCGGTCATGTATCACCTGCTGTGGCAGGACCACGGCGTTTACCCGACCGGGTTCGAGCCTGTGGTGAAACAGGAAGAACTGGCCGAGGTCCGGCAGCACTATCACGCGACCGAGGCCGGCAAGTACGCGTACACCTGGACTCTCGGGTATCTCGAAGGCCTCGGTCACACGGCCGCGGGCGGTCCGATCGGCGTGAATCTGCCCTTCCAGCGCACGGATTACTTCCAGACCGGACGGACCTGGGAGCAGAGTCTCGCGCAGTATCAGGACAAGGACGCCGATCGCGAGATCAGCAACCTCTACAGCCGCCGCGAAGTCCTCAAGCCAGGCACGAGCGTTGTCCGGCACTGGAACAGGGCCGTGTTCACGCCTGGTTTCGACACGGTCGACGCGCCCGCGTCCTACCGGTCGACCAGGACCGGCGACAAGATGAACATCTTCGCCGCGCCCTATGTGGACTCGACGACCGGCCGTACCGGCTACCCGATGAGCGGCGAACGCAAGAGCCGCATAGCTTTGTACCGGGACGGCGTCCTGGTCGCCGAGAAGCCCGACATGTTCCAGAGCCTGTTCGAGGGCTTGCCGGAAGCCGAGGCGACCTATCGGGCCGAGTTGTCCATGCAGCTGGATCCGAAGTTGTTCCCGTTGTCCACCAAGACGAACACCGAATGGACGTTCCGCTCGGCCGCGACCAAGGAGACAGAGGCGTTGCCTCTGATGAACGTCCGGATCGCGCCCAACGTGGACGCGAACAACGCCGCCAAGGTGAACCAGCTGCTGGTCATTCCCGTGACCCTGCGACGCAATCCTGGCAGCGCGCCGGCCAAGGTGACCGATGTGGGCATCGAGGTGTCGTTCGACGACGGCGCGTCATGGCGGGAAATCCCAGTCTATCCAGGAAATGACATCTGGTACGGCCTCGAGGCCAACCAAGTGTCCAACAGCTACGCGTCGCTGCGCGTGACCGCGACCGATGAGGCAGGGAACAAAGTCCAACAGACAGTTCTGCACGCGTACCGAGTTATCTAGTTCGCGACTTACGGACCTAGGCAACACCTTCGCGCCTTCATACCTTTTGCGTACACACTCGCTGAAGGAGTTGGTGTTGAGAATCCACGCCTTGGTCACAGCCGGCTTGATAGCCGGACTATTACCCGCTCTGCCAACGGAAGCAGTCGCGGCACCCGAACAGCCGAAGACCCTCACGCTGGTGACCGGGGACCGGATCGCCGTACAGGGCAAGGACGTCCAGCCGCTGCCCACGCCGGGCCGCGCGGGCGTCGTCTTCCACAGCTACGAACTCGCTGGTCACAAGTACGTCGTGCCGATGGACGCGGCGGAACCGATCGCGGCGGGCCGTCTCGACCGAAGGCTCTTCGATGTGACGTCCCTGCTGGAGTTCGGCTACGCCGACACCGCGGACCTCCCGGTGATCGTCGAGGGCCAGCGGATGCAGGCCAAGCGCGTGCCGAAAGGCCAGGCCTGGCAGGAGTTGAAGACCAGTCAGGACAAGGTCTGGCTGGACGGCAAGCGCAAGCTCAGCCTGAAGGAAAGTGTCCCGCAGATCGGCACGCCCGCCGCGTGGCAGGCGGGTTTCACCGGCAAGGGCGTGACGGTCGCGGTGCTGGACACCGGGATCGACGCGACCCATCCTGACTTCAAAGGCCGGATCGCGGACGCCAAGGACTTCACCACCGACCAGAATCCCGACGACACCTTCGGGCACGGCACGCACGTCGCGTCCACGATCGCGGGCGAGGGCAAATACCGTGGCGTGGCACCGGAAGCGACGCTCGTGGTCGGCAAGGTCTGCCTGCCGACCGGTTGCCCGGACAGCGCGATCCTCGAAGCGATGGAATGGGCCGCGAAGGAGAAGAAGGCTCAGATCATCAACATGAGCCTGGGCGGCCAGAACGGCCCGGACGTCGACCCGCTCGAAGCCGCCGTCGACCGGCTGACCGCTGAGACCGGCGCCCTGTTCGTGATCGCCGCGGGCAACCAGGCTTACCGTCCCGAATCGGTCAGCTCGCCCAGCACCGCCGACGCGGCGCTTTCCGTTGGCGCGGTGAGCAAGCAGAACGCCATCGAGGCGTACTCCAATGAAGGTCCACGGGCAGGCGACGGCGCGATCAAGCCCGAGGTAGCCGCACCGGGCACCAACATCGTCGCGGCTCGTGCGACCAACAGTGGGCTGCCGCCGGTCGACGAGATCTACACGATGGCCAGCGGCACCTCGATGGCCACGCCGCACGTGGCAGGCGTGGCTGCTTTGCTGCTCCAGCAACGGCCGACCCTCAAGGCAGCCGAACTGAAGTCGCTGCTGATCGGCTCGTCGACCGGTGAAGGCGCGGTGTACTCGGTCGGTTCCGGCCGCGTGGACGTCGCCCGCGCGATCAAGCAGGACCTGACGGCCACCAACTCGGTGAACTTCGGTGCGCAGCCGCACAACAGCTCCGAGCCGATCCGCAAGACCGTGACGTACCAGAACTCTGGTACGGCCCCGAAGACGCTGTCCCTGAGCACCACGGAGTCCGTGTTCTCCGTCGAGCCGAAGGAGATCACGGTCCCAGCGGGCGGCACGGCCGAGGTCACGGTCGTCGCCCAGACGACCACGGCCGGGCACGTCAGCGGACGCTTGGTCGCGACCGCGGGCGAGGCCAGGGTCATCACGCCGATGACCGTGAACAAGGAAACTGAGAGCTACAACCTGACGATCACGCAGATCGGCCGGGACGGAAAGCCCGCCCCGATCGAAGCGATGTCGGTGGTCAACACGTACACCATGGCCGCGGACTTCCCGAACAACGAGTCCGGCACGGTGACACTGCGCCGCCCCAAGGGCAAGTACATGGTGGACGCGGTGATCATGACTGACACCGAGATCTCGCACGTTCCGTACCTGTCGCTCGACCTCGACCGCGACACCCAGATCACGTTGGACGCCAGGGCAGCCAAGCTGGTCCGGCCGTCGGTGCGGGGCGTGCAGGGCGAGCTGGCGCTGCAGGACGTCGGTTACTACCGCTACTTCGACTCCCAGCATGGCCGGATCGCGCTGGGTTCGGGCATCCAGCAGTTCGGCTTCGGCGAGAAGGTGACGCCGTTCTACACCACGCAGTTCGGCCCGGCGGTGCCGAAGGAGGACCTGGAAGCGTGGGTGAACGTCAAGGTCGCCGACCCGATGAAGGACATCTCGTACATCAACAGTCCGTACGTCTACCACATGTTCTGGGGTATGCGAGGCACGTACCCGACCGGCTTCGCACCCGAGACGAAGCAGCGTGAATACGCTGCCGTCAAACAGAACTACGCGAGGATGACACCCGGGAAGTACGGCTACACGTGGTCGTTCGGCTCATCGCCTGAGGTGGACCGGCGCAGCGCCGTGCCACTGCAGATGACGTTGCCGTTCTCGCGGACCGAGTACTACCTGGCCGATGGTCCCCAGTGGTACCAGAGCTTCCACCAGGGGACTGAGCCGTTGTCCTTCCCGGACGTCAGCAATGTCGAGGAGAAGTCGAAGCAGAAGCTGGTTGCCGGGCAGACGACCGTGAAGAACTGGAACAAGGGAGTGTTCGGGCCGTCGTTCGCGCCGGAAGGCTCACCGCTGAACTACAGCTCGGTCCGCGTCGGCGACACGATGTGGATTCACGCACCCGGCTACTCGGACGGAACCCCCGGCCGCATGGGCTATCCGATGAAGTCCAAGTCCAGCAAGATCGCGCTGTACCGGGACGGAAAGCTGGTGTCCGAACGGGACAGTCTGTTCTCCAACCGGTTCGACGCGCTGCCCCAGCAGCAGACGACCTACCGTGCCGAGGTCACGCTGGAGCTGCAGCCGGACTTCCTGCCGTTGTCCAGCAAGACGCACACGGCGTGGACGTTCAAGTCGGCAACGGTCGAGAAGGCCCAGCTGCCGTTGTTCACGGCTCGCATCTCGCCCAACTTGGACATGACCAACACTGCCAAGGCGAACTGCCTGCTGATGCTGCCGATCAAGTTCGAGCACAACCCCGGCAGCGTCGCGTCTCCGGTGAAGTCGGTGACCCTTGAAGCTTCGTTCGACGGAAAGAACTGGCACAAGGTCCCGGTCATCCACGCCGGTGACACGTGGTACGGCCTGGAAATGAACAACACCAAGGCCAAGTTCGCGTCCCTGCGGCTGACAGCGACCGACAAGGCGGGCACGAAGGTCGAACAGACCTTCACCAACGCCTACCGAATCGGTTAAAACCTCGTGAGTGGTTATTCGTGTTCTAACACGAATAACCACTCACGACAGGCATTAGCCCCGCAAACGCGCGGTAAGGGTTCGGGCAGTGGGGTCGCTGGAAACGGGCTTGGATTGGGCGTCCAGGGCGCGGGTCAGCACGTCCAGTACTCGGGCGATGATGCTTGGAGGCGTGTCCTCGGAGATCAGGGCGACCGAGTCGCGGGCGAGTTGCTCGGCCACCGCGGGCGCGTCCAGGCCCATGTGGTTACGGGCGGCCCGGACCATCAGGAAGATCTCCCAGTCGGGTTCGCCGAGGTCCCGGACGATCGAAGCGGCCCGAAGGTTGTCGGCCAACGACTCCGAGTGCCGGGATAGCTGGGTGTACGTGTATCCCCGAAGCTCCAGCATCTCCGCGGTCAGCCGGTCAGCGAGTTCGCCGCCGATGTGCGTCGAAGCCCGTTCCAAGGCCTCAAGTGCCACGTCAGGCGAGGAGTCGGCGATCGCGGCCGCTGTCTTGATCCACGCGCGGCAGGCCTCGACGGGAAGTTCTGCTTCTTCCCAGAGTTCCGCGGAACGCCGGTGACAGCGTTCGGCCTCCTCGAAGGAGTCCAGCGCGTGGTTGGTCGAGCCGAGACCCGCCCACACCATCGCCTGGGAAGCCGAGGGAGCGTCGGCCACCAAGTCGAGCATCGCCTGGAAATGCCTGCGACCCTCAGCGTGCTCACCCAACTCCGCGCAGACCGAGCCAAGGCGGAACCGGATGCGCAACGTGGCGTCCTCTTCGGCCTCGACAGGCAGCAGGCGCAACGCTTCCTCAAGCGCCTCCGCAGCTTCGACCAGCCGCCCATGTGCCAGATACCCTGAAGACAGCACGTAACACGCATGTGCTGTCTCCAAAGGAGTTCCCTCGGTCCGGCAAACCGCAACCGTGTCCACGAGGTCCCGCAAATGGGCACCCGCGCGATCGAGGTTGTCCACCATGGACGCTCGGTGCAGCAATACGTCCGGACGCCAAGGACCCGGGTAGTTACGCACGAACTCCACGAGCTCGGACGAAGTCTGCAAAGCCAGATCGACGTCCCCGCGGACCTCGGCGATCGCCATCCGGGCCCGCAAAGCGTGGAACCGGTCGCCTGGGCACAAGCCGGGTGTCGTCAGCACCTGGTCCATGATCTTGTCTGCGTCGTCCAGGTTTCCTTGGCGTGCCTCATGGTCGGCCTGTTCCAACAGGACGGACATGACCCGTTCCGAAGCGGTTTCCCGCGCCAGTTCCAAGGCTTCGTCCAGCAACTCCGAAGACCGAGTGTGCTCGTGCCGGTTGTCCAGAAGTTCACACAGGATCAGCCGGACCAGGATCCGGCCGACCGATGACGAATGCGCCTCAGCCTGAACAAGCGCTTGTTCAACGATAGCGATCCCGCCATCCAGATCCCCGGCCTCGGCCTGGAGCATGCCGAATCGAGCGTGGAACCGAGCGGCCTGATCAAGGTCGCCAACCGCGGCCAACCGATCGATCCCCAACGGCAGCAGCGAAAGCACGTCCGGCCCGGGGAACACGACAAGCCGCCTGGCCGCCAACTGGGCAGCGAGTTTGCTTGGCAGCAAAGGATCCAAGTCCGCGGGCAACGACTTCAGCAGCCGATGCCCAGTAAGAAAATCGTTCTCCTCATACGCCAGGTGCGCCTGGTAAGCCAGCTCGACCGGATCCGCAGTCACCAGCGGCGGCGAAGCCGCAGGATTCGGGACAGCCAAAGGAACATGCACGGCATCGGCGGCTTCCAAAATGGACCGAATCCGCGAAGACTGCCGAGAGCTCCCATTCCGCGCGTCGAACTCCAAAGCCAGTTCCTGAGCCCGGGAAGTCAGGTACGAGCGCAACTGTCCAGCTGTCGTCCGGGAAACCTCGCCACCCGGCATAGGCACCGCGAGCTCAACCCGATCGGAATCCAAGCGGCTCAGCAGCAAAGCCGCACTGGCCGCGAAGTTCATCGTCCCGATAGGACTGGTCGCGTGATGGACCTGGTCGAGGTGTCGACGCAACAACTCCATGCCACGCGGCACGTTCCCGGTCACGGCGCAGAACTCCAAGTGCAGCCCCACGTAACCCTGGCTCGCCTGCTCACGAGACTGCCGATACGCCACCAGATGCGCGTCCCGAGCCCGTTCAACCTCGCCAAGAGCTGTCAACGCGGGCAGCAAAGCCGTCAGAACACCCTGTGGCTGCGTGCTGCACGTGAACCGCCCAGCCAATGCGGGTTCCGCATGGCGTAGCGCTTCCTCATACCGTCCACGCATGACCAGGTGCTCGACCTGTTCCTCTACAACACAACCCGCGCAGTCGGACATGTCATCCCGCTCGGTCCCGATGAACCGCGCGAAGTGTTCGTCGGCCAACTCGAAATCGCCGACATGCGCCGCGGTCAAAGCACGCTGGCCCCACACCGGTTGCAGCGAGAAGCCGAAACGCTTGTAGCGCGTCTCCAACGAGTCAGTGACCGAATCGATCTGCGCGAGAGTGAACCGGGGATCGCGCCGCAACCCCACCGGGATCCACTTGTGCGCCCAGTTCAGGCTGCGCATGTCGCTGTCGCTGAATACCGACGGGTCGCGTTTCTCGGCGTTGTGGCACCACGCGATCGGCGCGAGGATCAGGTCGTACCGGTTGAGGTAATAGCAGGACTCGATCAACGCGAGGCGGCAGGCCGCGGGCAGGTGCTTGTCGCCGCTCGTGTCCGCGGCGCGCGCGGCCCGCTCGAGCGCCTCGTGCTTGGCCATCCCGGTTGGCATGTCCAAGGCTTCGGTGAACAGCCGCAACGGATCGGTCATCGGCGCACCGCCCTGTCGAGCAGGTCGAGGAAGGAGCGGTTGAGCGCGGCGGTGTCCTTCGGTCGCATCGGCCGCCTTGACTGCAGCAGCGCGTGCACATACAAGGATTCCACGGTCAGCTCGGCGAGCTTCTTGTCGGTCAGCTCGGAAAGCCTTTGCACCAGAGGATTACGTGTGTTCAGCACGAGTTGCTGGCTCGCGGTCGACGCCGGTTCGGCGAGCTGCCCGAGCAACTCCGCCCACAGCGGGTCGGCCTCCGCGCTGATCTCCGCGGTGTCACGCTGCCGTTCCCGGTCGGCATCCGTGATCAACAAGGCGGGCAACGAAACCGGGTCGAACTCCCGCGGCACGGCCTCGCAGTCGTGCCTGTCCAGCACGCCCTGCGCGAGCTGCAGGCTGGTCCGCAACTCGGCCTCGATCGCCGGATCCGGCCGGTCCATGGTCGCGAGCAGCTCGCTGGGCACGACCCGGCGCGTCGTGGCAGGACCGTCGACCTCGCTGAGACGCCGCATCAACTCCGAGTCGTACGCGTACCCGGCGTTCAACAAGCCAAGACCCTGCGCCTGGGCAACCGGAGCGAGCTGACGGAACTCGTCCACATCTGAGGTGAACAAAATGGTGTTGTAGCGACGGCGGAACTGACGCAACGTCACGTTCCCGTCAGTGGTCTCGAACGGCAGCCAGTGCTCGACGAGCCGGAGCAGCTCGTCGTCGACCAGGGCCACCGACTTCATCCCCAGCTGGTGTTTGGCCAGCAACGCGGCGGCCCGGTCCGGCTCGGTCGCGCCGAGCCGCACGAGCCAGTCCTTCAACACAGTGCCGAGTTCGTCGCGGATCGCGAGCAACGTCTCATCCTGGTAGAGCGACTCACGGCTCGCGGTCGGCCGCAGCGCCGAGGAATTCACCGCACAGCGCACGAAATACGCCCAGTCGGGGAGCAGTCCTTCGACTGAATCGCCGACAAGCATGCGCTTCAAGTAGATCCGGTGTGCCTGCCGGGAACCGGGATAGGCCGCGTCCGGCATCACGAACGCGGCGCCGGTCAAACCGGCCGCGGGGATGTCCAGCGGCAAGATCTCGAACGGACGGAAGCCGAACGTGCGCTCGCAGTACTCGGTCATCCGCTCGGTGTAGTCGGCGCCAAGCGTCCACGGCAGCGACGGTTGCGTCAGAAGCTGGTCGCCGATCAGCACATCGACCGGCAACAGTTCGCCGAATTCCCGTGCCAGCGCCAAGACCATGTCGTGCTGCAGCCAGTGCTCGGCGTCCTTGCGCGGCACCAGAGTCACGGTCGTGCCGACCTCGTCGCGGGCTGTGTCGTCGGCCACTACTTCATAGGTGCCGGATGAGTCCGCGGTCCACCGCGCCGCTGGGCCACCCTTGGCCGAGCGGCTGACCAGCCGGATCTCGTCGGCGACCAGAAAACACGAGAGCAGCCCGACACCGAACTGGCCGAGGAAGTTCTGCCGTGCGAAGCCAAGCTCGTCACGCTTGGAGGTACGACCGAGCGTGGACAACAAGGTGTGCACCTCGTCCTCGGTCAGTCCTACGCCGCTGTCGGAAATCCGCAGTGTGCCGTCACCGGTTTGCTCGGCCGGTTCGATCGCGATCCACGCCGGACCGCCGTCCCGCGCGGTGATCGCGTCCATCGCGTTCTGCAGCAGTTCCCGGATGTAGACCCGAGGGCTGGAATAGAGATGCTGGCTGAGCAGCTCGATGATGCCTCGGAGATCGACGCCGAACGATCTGGACATGAGTGGTAATTGACCTCGGAATGCCGTGGGATCCACGCGATTGTCGCGCGCGTCACTCTATCGGGCGAGTGTTCGGCCCGTTACCCAAGGCGGTGTTTGACTGTCCTCGCTTCGCTCGGACGGGCTTGGTCGCCAGAACCAGACTGTTTACATTCCGACCCCCGCGGGGGCCGCCCACCCCCAACCGTGGGTCCACCCCGTCCCACGCAACCGACACCGCTGGCTGCTGGCTTGCCGCCGTGGCTGGGGCGGCGTCGGGCGCGTTGCGTGGCGTAAACGACCGGCGCGACCAAGCCGATGATTGGCCCCATGTGTGACCTATTGAGTTGCGCGAAGTGATGGTCGCCTACGATCGTTGGGCTACCGATGTTGCCTATTTGGCATACCCACGCTTGTGGACCCGAGGAGATGTCCAGCACCGATGTCCGGAGCCAACGACCCCTACGACCCTAAAGAGGTCGCGGCGCTAGCGCCAGAGACGCTTCAGCAGGCGGTCGACAAGGCTAAGGCCGAGTTTTCCGCCGCTGACAGCCTCGACGCCCTCGCCGGAGTCAAGCCAGCTCACCTCGGTGACAAGTCGCCCTTGCTGGTGGCCCGCCGGGAGGTTGGCGCCCTGCCGCCCAAGGCTCGTTCCGAGGCAGGCAAGCGCGTCAACGAGGCTCAGAACGCGATCAAGGCCGCGTTCGAGGAGCGCCGCGCGCAGCTGGAGATCGAGCGCGACGAGCGCGTCCTGCGCGACGAGACCGTCGACGTCACGCTGCCGTGGGACCGAGTACCGCGTGGCGCGCGTCACCCCGTCAGCACGCTGTCCGAGCTGATCGCGGACGTGTTCGTCGGCATGGGCTACGAGGTCGCGGAAGGGCCCGAGGTCGAGGCCGAGTGGTTCAACTTCGACGCGCTGAACTTCCTACCGGACCACCCGGCCCGCACGATGTCGGACACCTTCTACATAGCGCCCGCCGACTCGGGTCTTGTGCTGCGCACGCACACCTCGCCGGTGCAGATCCGCTCCTTGCTGGACCGTGAGCTGCCGGTTTACGTGGTCTGCCCTGGCCGCACGTACCGGACCGACGAGATCGACGCCACCCACCTTCCGGTCTTCAACCAGATCGAGGGCCTCGCGGTGGACAAGGGCATCACGATGGCGCACCTGAAGGGCACGCTCGACCACTTCGCCCGTGCCATGTTCGGTCCGGAGTCCAAGACCCGCTTCCGGCCGAACTTCTTCCCGTTCACCGAGCCGTCCGCCGAGGTGGACGTGTGGTTCCCGGAGAAGAAGGGTGGCGCTGGCTGGGTCGAGTGGGGCGGCTGCGGGATGGTCGACCCCAACGTGCTGCGCGCCTGTGGCGTGGACACGGACGTCTACTCCGGTTTCGCGTTCGGAATGGGCATCGATCGGACATTGCAGTTCCGAAACGGCATTCCGGACATGCGCGACATGGTTGAAGGGGACGTCCGGTTCACCACGGCGTTCGGAACGGAGGCGGAGTGAAGATCCCACTCAGCTGGCTCAAGGCGTACGTCGACCTGCCAGAAGGGCTGACTTCCGAGCGGATCTCCGAAGCCCTTGTCGACCTCGGTTTCGAGGTCGACGAGATGCACTCGCTGGACACCGTGACCGGTCCGCTCGTGGTCGGCCGGGTCGTGGAGATCGAAGAACTCAAGGAGTTCAAGAAGCCGATCCGCTACTGCCAGGTCGACGTCGGCGACGGCGAGGATGACGACGACGTCCAGACCCGGGGGATCATCTGCGGCGCCCCGAACTTCGTCGAGGGTGACCTGGTCGTTGTCGCACTGCCTGGCGCGGTGCTGCCCGGCGGGTTCGCGATCTCCGCGCGCAAGACGTACGGCAAGACGTCCAACGGCATGATCTGTTCGGTCCGTGAGCTGGGCATCGGCGACGACCACTCGGGCATCCTGGTGCTGCCGAGCGGCGAGGCCAGCCCGGGTGACGACGCGTCGCCGCTGCTCGGGCTCGATGACACCGTTATCGACCTTGAGATCACGCCGGACCGCGGTTACGCGATGTCCGTGCGCGGTCTGGCGCGTGAGCTGGCGATCGCGTTCGAGACCACGCTGGTCGACCCGGCCGCGATCGCGGTGCCTGGTGCCGAAGGCGAGGCACGCAGCCTGCACATCGAGGACCAGCAGGGCTGCTCGCGGTTCGTGTTCCGCCGGGTGACCGGCCTCGACCCGACCTCGCCGACGCCGTGGTTCATCCGCAGGCGGCTGATGCTGGCCGGGATCCGCAGCATCTCGCTCGCGGTCGACGTGACGAACTACGTGATGCTCGAGACCGGGCAGCCGATGCACGCGTTCGACACCTCGTCGGTCAAGGGCAACCTGGTCGTCCGGCGCGCGCAGGCGGGCGAGAAACTGACCACTTTGGACGATGTGGAGCGCGCGCTCGACCCGGACGACATCGTGATCGCCGACGAGACCGGCCCGATCTCGCTCGCCGGTGTGATGGGTGGCGCGTCGACCGAGGTCCGCTCGGACTCCACGGACATCCTGCTGGAAGCGGCCGTCTGGGATCCGGCGTCGATCGCGCGCGCGGTCCGCAGGCACAAGCTGCCAAGCGAGGCCTCCAAGCGCTTCGAGCGTTCGGTCGACCCGGCGTTGGCCCCGGCCGCGGCGGAGCTGGCCGCGAAGTTGTTGCGTGAGCACGGCGAAGCGCGCATCCAGCCCGGCCGTACCGACGTCGGACGGCCTGAGCTGCCCGGCCCGGTGCTGATGGAGATCGACCTGCCGGACCGCGTCGCGGGCATCAACTACCCGCGTGGCGTGACGGCGCGGCGGTTGAGCCAGATCGGCTGCAACGTCGAGGTGACGGCCACGGAAGCCGGTCGTGCCGCGGTGATCGCGACGCCGCCGACGTGGCGCCCCGACCTGACCCGCCCGGCGGACTTGGTCGAGGAAGTCCTGCGGTTGCAGGGGTATCACACGATTCCGTCCGTGCTGCCCGCCGCGCCCGCAGGCCGTGGCCTGACGCCTTCGCAGCGTCGCCGTCGTGCCGTGTCCCGCACGCTGGCCGATGTCGGCTACGTCGAGGTCATGCCGATGACGTTCGTGTCGCCGTCCACGTGGGACGCCTTCGGGCTGCCCGAGGACGACGTGCGTCGGCAGACCGTCAAGGTGATCAACCCGCTTGAGGCCGACCGCAACGAGATGACATCGACGTTGCTGCCAGGTCTGCTGGAAGCGTTGGGCCGCAACGTTTCCCGTGGCATGCGGGACGTGTCGCTCTATCACGTCGGCCAGGTCGTGCTGCCCAAGGCGCAGCAGGTCCCAATGCCGTCGGTCGCAACGGACCACCGGCCGACCGACGCGGAGATCGCCACCCTGAAGGCCGCCCTTCCGGCGCAGCCGCTGCACGTCGCGGTCGTCCTGGCAGGCAACCGTCAACGCCCAGGCTGGTGGGGCAAGGGCGAACCGGCCACGTGGGCGGACGCGATCCAAGCCGGGCATGACGTTGCGGCCGCCGCTGGCGTGGAGTTGACGGTCCAGGCAGGCTCGCTGATGCCGTGGCACCCTGGCCGGTGCGCGGAGCTTCGCGTCGGCGACTTCCCGGTCGGGCACGCGGGCGAACTGCACCCGAAGGTCATCGAGGCCTTGGGACTGCCGAAGCGAACCTGCGCGATGGAGCTGGACCTGGATCTGCTGCCGATCCAGAAACACCGTCCGGCACCGAAGATTTCGCCATACCCGCCGGTGCTGCTCGACGCGGCGCTCGTGCTCGACGCTTCAGTCCCGGTGGCCGAGGTCACCGAGGCACTGCAGTCGGGCGGCGGCGACCTGTTGGAAGAACTGCACCTGTTCGACGTCTACACCGGTGAGCAGCTCGGCGAAGGAAAGCGTTCGCTGGCTTACTCTCTGCGCTTCCGTGCGCCGGACAAGACGTTGACCGTCGAGGAAGCCACTGCCGCGAAGGAAGCGGCGGTGGCCGTAGTGGCCGAGCGGTTCGGCGCGACTTTGCGCTGAGCCGCCGTGTAGTGATCAGGCGAGGTCAACGGGGCCTCGCCTGATCGCTTGTCCCAGTCCAGGTTTCAGTCCAGGTGGGCCGGGCTGTGGCCATCCATCGGCCCACCTTCGATCACAGCGCTTGACGATGCTGCCCGTCGCTGAATTCGGCTCTGTCTCAGGAAGATTGCTGGACCGGGGCGGTGTGCCGCATCCCGGAGTCCGGCTGGATCTGACTGATCCGAAAGGGACTTCCGGGTCGGGCTCGGTCTTCACCGACAACAGCGGCGCTTCCGGTTTTCCCAACGGCGACCGGGTGATTACCTGATCCGGTTCTTCTGGCGGGACCAGACCACTCAGTGGTACGCGGGCCAGCTCAAGCGGTCGCTTGCCAAGATCGTGACTGTCCGCGCGAGCGAGGATGCCGGACGGGGTCGCGACTTTCCGTACGCTCCGGGCCTGGGGCTGGGAGTTTTTCGTCAACCAACCAGAGGGCGGCTACATCGGCCACGACCTCTTCCCAGGCCCGATGACCAGCGTGGCGACGACGTTGACCCCGAAGTAGTCTGCGGGCATGAGCACTTTGGTCGACGCGGTCCGGACAGAGCTCAAGCGCGCGGCTGATCCGGCGAAGGCGCCGGAGATGCAGCGGTACATGAAGTCCGAAATGCCGTTTCGTGGCGTGGCCAAGCCGGAACGGGCCGCGTTGGCCAAGAAACTCTTCGCTTCGTACGTCATGTCCGATGTGGACGAACTGCGGGCCACCGCTCTTGAGCTGTGGCGCGACGCGGAGTACCGCGAAGAGCGCTATGTCGCCATCGACCTGACCGGCGACCGCCGGTACAAGCAGTGGCAGACCAAGGATTTGCTGCCGATGTACGACGAGATGATCGTGACCGGCGCGTGGTGGGATTTCGTCGACGAGGTCGCGATCCGGCGTGTCGGGCCGATCTTGCTCATGCAGTGGGACGAGGTCGTGCCGATCATCCGGGCGTGGGCGACCGACGAGGATCTCTGGCGGCGCCGGACATCGGTCATCTGTCAGGTCGGCGCGAAGACCGAAGTGGACACCGAGCTGCTCGCCGAGACCATCGAGGCGAACATCAACGACAAGGATTTCTTCCTGCGCAAGGGAATTGGCTGGGCGCTGCGTCAGCATTCCAAAGTGGACACGGCCTGGGTGCGCACGTTCGTCAGCACGCACCCAGACCTTTCACCGTTGTCCAGGAAAGAGGCAGCTAAGTACCTCTAGGCCCGGTGAGCGCGTACGCCGCCAAGCCGACCGTGCCGAGCACTGAAGCCATCACAACCGCAGGGGTGGAGTCCGCGCTCTGGGCGAGCCACATCAAGGCCTCGTTGTCCGGTTGGCCGACTATGCACACAGCGACCCAGAGGGCGGGTAACGTCCATGCCAGCTGATTACCCAGCACCGCCGTGGCCAAACCTGTCAATCCGGCGAGTCCCGCTGTGTCGCGCAACACCACGGACATGTCCCACAGATCGACCGCTGTGACCAGCCCAAACACCGCCAAACCGACCATGACGAGGTGCGTTGCACGCCACAGCGGCCACGGAATGGCCCCGGTGCGGTCGAGCTGAACGTCCGCCCCGGCAAGTCCGGCGGACGTCACGGCCACACCCATTGCCACGGTGAGCAGCAGGATTTCCACAGCACGGCTGTCCAACGCCCATACACCGACCGTGACCAGCACGAGCGTTGCCAACGCGGCGGGCACACCACGACTCCGCAAATACAGAACGAGCACGTCAGCACTCCTGCGCGGAGGCGCGCAGTTCGGCGACACGAGCCGGTTGTTGGTCGGCGGGCAATGCGTGCAGGTCGTCCCAGACTCGTTTCGCGATGGCTTCGCCGTTGGGATACGACATGTTCGTGAGCACCGTGGGCGCCAGTTCGCCGTCGAACCACGACGCCACGACCACTCGTTTGGCCTGGGACATGGCCGCTCGTTCCAAGTCACCGCATCGCATGGGTTGGCTGCCCGCGAGAACGGCTCGCTTGCTGTTTCGGTGGAACGCCGGGTCGTCGAAATGGAAGTAGACGACACCGGGTCGCTGCGGCAAGGAAGACATGTGGATCAGGCGGACCGGGGCTTCTTCGACCGTGGTCGGTGCGTCCGGCAGCTTTGTCAGTTGCGTCAACGCTTCCCGGAACGGGCCTTCGATCTCAGCCCGTCGATGTTCGTGCATCTTGGTGATGCACAAGCGATCTTCACACTGCAAGGCGGCCGCTGAGGAGTTCAGTGTGAACGTATCCACACTGGACGACGGTAGAAGTGGATAGACGATCGCCAACGCGGCAACCGCGGGCAGAAGTGCGAGCAGCCGCGCTTTGGTGCTGATCAATGCCAGCAAGCCGAATCCAGTCGTGGCCAATGCCAGGAACCACAGGCCCTGCAGCAGGTTCACCCGGGTCGACAGTTGCGTGAAAATGTCAGGTTGATCGCCGAACGCTGGCACAAGCAGCGTGTACTGATGCGACACCATGCCCTGCAGGACGCTGCCTTCTGTCTCCGGGCCGCCGACGATGCCGAACGCCATCGCGAGGATGCCGAGGACACCGAGGATTGGCGCGGTCAGCAGGGACGGCAGGAGCCTGCCGATGCCCATTCCGACGAGCACCGCGGCGTTGAGCGACAGGATGCCGACCAGCGTGACCGGAACCCAACTGATGTCCATATAGGACGAGTTCACGAAGACCTGAACCGCGCCGAGCACAAAGAAAGCCAGATAGGCACCGGTCACTCCGACACACATGGCCAGCGTGGGCGGAGCGGCCCGCGTCAACGCCTGTTTGGGCATTGTGGACAACAGTTCGTCCATTGTGGCCCGCCTGTTGCGCCTGCCTTGCCACGCACCGGCAGCCAACGCGAACGGCCACGTCAGGTGGAGAGTGAAGCGCTGCCACATGGCAAGCGCGGTCCACTCCGCGGTCCACGCGTCGGTACCCCAACTCCACGGGCCTTGCAGTAGGTAGAAGTAGGCGAGGCTGATCAACAGGATCAGCAGACCTGTCCACAGCGCCGCCGAGCGACGAAGTTCGATGCGAAGAGCCCTCATCGCGCACGCCCCAGCAAAGCCGAGTAACCGCGCTCGGTCGGGCTGTCGCCGACATCGGAGTCGCCACCGGCCGCGGCCAAAGTCTCCGGAGTCCCTTGGAAAACCAGCTTTCCGTCGGCCATCAACACGACATCGGTGCACGCGGCGGCGACGTCTTCGACCAGATGTGTCGACACGACGACACACGTGTCCCCGCTCAACGACCGCAGGAGTTCGCGGAACTGGATGCGCTGCGCGGGATCCAGGCCAGCGGTCGGCTCGTCCAGCAACAGAATCCGCGGGTCGTTGACAATGGCCTGCGCGATGCCCGCACGCCGGATCATGCCGCCGGACAACGTCTTCATCTTGTCATCGGCACGGGAAGCCAGATCGGTTCGGTCGATCGCACGCTGTACAGCGCCAGGAATCTCATTCTTCGGCATCTCCTTGAGCCACGCCATGTATTCGACGAACTCACGCACGGTGAACCGCGGATAGAAGCCGAACTGCTGTGGCAGATAACCGATTTCCCGCCTGATCGGCCGAAGATCGCGCCCACTCGGCGTGGTTCCCATCAGTTCGAGCGACCCACCAGCCGGACTGAGAACAGTTGCCAGCGCACGGATCAGCGTCGTCTTACCAGCGCCATTCGGCCCAAGAATGCCGTGCACGCCAATGCCCATGGACAGATCCATCCCATTGACCGCCATTCGGCGCCCAGCCCGCACCCGCAGGCCGGAGGTGTGGATCTCCCATGCGTACGTCGTCGGCGCGGTCTCCGCCGTCTTCACAACGCGACTCAATATTCTCCCCTCAACGCAGCAATCGTGCGTACGCATCGCTGCGCAGCGACAAAACGGCAACGCACCCGGCAATGGACAACGCCCAGAAGGGCAAACTGGCAGGCTGCAGCACCACCGGCAATTGATCCTCAACCACACTCGGGCCAGCGACAACCAAGACCCACAGCGCGCCAAGAACGATCGCGGCCCGCGTAACCCCGATCATCAGCCCGAAAGCCAGCGCGCCGGTCGTGAAAGCCAAGCACGGCAACAACCACAGCGCAGGTGAGGCGTTAACTGGCAATCCAGCAAGGAAAAGCGCGGGAATCACAAGGAGAAGAACTGAAGACGTCCGTCGCAGGATCAGCTCTATGCCCGCGCGAGGCGTTCCCGCGACGAGTTCGTGCATCGAATCGACGCTCTTGTTCCACGATGCCGCCACCCCGACGAGAGGAGCGATCGGCGCGAACAGGAGCACAAGTGAGGTACTGAGCGGCGCTACGAGGTCGAGCAACATCGCCACCGCCGCCACCAGGATCGTCATCCCAATCCACGGCAAACCCGCGGGCGCGACGCGAAAACTGCGCCGACGCTTCGCGGGCACCTCGGCGGGCGTGAGTCCGGCCCATATCGTGTCGAGCAATGGCGTGACGTGCTTAGCGTGTGAGGCCAGGACCTGACGGCAGGGCGCGCACGTTTCCATGTGCGCTTCCAAAGCCCACGCCTGGTCCGCAGGGATGTCCGTATCCCCATTGGCGTACCTGCGGACCAGGTCCTCCGACACGTGACTCATGACAGCGCCTCCCTAAGCAGGGTCCGCGCTCGACGCGCTCGGGTCTTCACGGTTCCTTCTGGCACTCCGAGCAGCACCGACGTCTCACGGACGGTCAGCCCGTCGAGCACCATCGCCTGTAGGACGTCACGCAGCTCGGGCGCCAGCCTGTCCAGCGCGGCTCCCAGCTCAGTTCCGACCGTCCCCGCCAGCGCCTCTTCTTCGGCGGCTGGCGACTCGTGCCGGACTTCGTGCCGAATCTCGGCTTGCTTCTTCTGCTTGCGGAATGCGTCTACAAGCCTGTGTGCCGCGATGGTCCACAACCACCCGACCGCGCTGCCGTCGACCGCCGCGCCCGCGAAACCACCCGCCGCCCGCCACACCGCGAGGTACGTCTCCTGCATGACCTCGGCGACGACCTGGTCGTCTGGGCACCGGCGGCGCAACCGTACTGCCAACCACGGTGACGTCCGGCGGTAAAGCTCTTCGAAGGCCGCCCGGTCGCCTTTGGCGATCCGGCGGACCAACGCCGCCTCGTCATCCGTCATGCCCAGCTAGACGCTGGTGGATCTGGTTCGGTTTTGGTTTTCGGGATTTTCTTCGAAGCCAAGCGTGGCCCATGCCGCGTCCACCGCGACTTTCCGCAGCTCATCCTGGGGCACGTTGGCGAATTCGACCGTGCAGTCCTGTAGGCCGCCCAACGCGATCGTCGCCCTCACGGAGTCGGCGAGGGTCGGCTCCGGGCCAAGCAGCATCGCCGCGACCCGTCCGCGCCAAGCGAGCACGAGCTCGATCACGCCGAGCTCGCTGAGCGTGCTCAGCTCCTGGACGAACAGGATGATGTCTTTGCGGTGGACGTAATGGAAGTCGAAGTAGCCGTCGAGCAGGGCACGCTTGTCCACTGGTGTCTTGGCTTCGTACTGCAGCAGGAACTGCTCGCCCCCGTCCAGCACCGGCTGGATGATGCTGCGGACCAGGTCTTCGCGGGACGAGAAGTGGTAGTACAGGGCCGGTTTGCTGATGCCCAGCCGGTCGGCGATTTCTCGCAGGCTGGTCTTCTGCACGCCTTGGGCCGCGAAGAGGTCGCGAGCGGCGTCCAGAATGCGTTGTTTCGTATCGGCCACGGAAGAAGAGTAAGTGACCTACCGGCAGGTCAGCCGCCCGGATACCGCTCGTGAGTGGTTAGCCGTGTTCTAACCCTGTTAACCACTCACGAGGGCTGACCTGCGGGTCAGTGTGCGTCGGGCTTGCGTGACACATCCGCCGCGCTGGCCAACTGACTTACCGATAGGTCAGATTTATGCTAACCTGACTTACCGGTAAGTCAGGAGGGGTGATATGAAGGTGCTGATCTCCGGGGCGAGCATTTCCGGTCCGGTTCTCGCATATTGGCTGGCCAGATACGATTTCGAGGTCACGGTCGTCGAGCGTTCACCTGTCCTGCGCAAGACGGGCGGGCACGCGATCGACCTCTTCCGCCCGGCGATGGACATCACCGAGAAAATGGGCGTCCTGCCGGAAGTCGAGAAGCGCATCACCGGCATCGACCGGCTGAGGCTGTATCGGCGCGGGGTGGTCAGGCCGACCAAGGTCAATCTCGGCAAGATCTACCAGGCCGCGTCTGACCGGCACGTCGAGATCATGCGGGACGACCTCAGCGAGATCTACTACGAAGCGACAGCCAACGAAGTCGACTACATCTTCGGTGACTCGATCACCGGGATCGGCGAAGACGGCAAGGTCACGTTCGAGAACTCCGCGCCACGCAAGTTCGACATAGTCGTCGGAGCGGACGGCCTGCATTCGAACGTACGCAAGCTGACGTTCGGCGAAGTCCCCAACGACTTCCTCGGTGCGTACCTTGCCGTCGCGACGATGCCGAAGGACTTCGGGCCTGAGGGCGAATTCCTGAACTACGTCGACGTCGGCCGGATGGCCGGTATCTACAGCGCGACCCACCTCGAGGACGCGCGTGCGGTCTTCCTGTTCCGCAGCCAGCCGCTCGACTATCACTACCGGGACGTGCCGCGGCAGAAAGAACTGCTCAAGCAAGCGTTCCAGCGGCTGCACCCGGAGGTGAGCCGTTGGCTCGAGGAGCTCGACCGGTCGCCAGCGTTCTACTTCGACTCGATCACGCAGTTGAAGCTGGAAACCTGGTCACGAGGGCGCGTCACCCTCGTCGGGGACGCGGGTTACTGCCCAGGTCCAGCGGTCGGTGGCAGCACGAGCCTGGCGGTGGTCGGTGCCTACGTGCTGGCGGGGGAGTTGGCCACGGCGAAAGGTGACTACGAGCGTGCGTTCACGGCCTATGAGCGGGAGATGGCTGGGTACGTGCAGGGCAGTAGGCAGGTTGCGTTGCTGGGGACCAAGACGCTGATCCCGACCAGTCCCTTTGGGGTGTGGGCGCTGGCCAATGGGGCGCGGGCGATCTCCGCGTTGCCTGTGTCGGTAAGTCGCCTATTGTCCAAGCTCAACAAAATTGGCACACGCTTGCACGATGAGTTCGTGGTCAAGAACTACGACGATCTGCGTACCGGATGAGCCGCTCCCTGCAATTGGAGATCAACGGACGTACCGTGGTCTCCAGCGGACCATCGTGGCAGCTCACCGAGGGTCGACGGTGCACGGCGCCGTGCTCGCGGGTGAGACCTACGACGCCCGGCGTGCTCTTGCGGGGTGGGCACTGCCGGGACTGCTCGCAACATCCTGCGGGGTCGGCCAGATGTCGGCCGCTACGGCTGGACGAGCGCGACACAACCGATGCTGTACCACTTCGGACTGGCGGCGTTGTTCGACAATTGGCTGGAGGCTATGCGTGTCAGCCAAGGCGCACCTCGACACTGCTGTGGGCGTGTCCATGGCGCCGGACCAGCGTCGAAGTCGAGGTGCCGGTGAACTCGACAGCCGAGGTGATCCTGCCGTCCGGCGTCAAGCACGTGTTTGGGTCGGGCAAGCACCTCGTCCGGATGGCTGAGGCCCGCTGACCCGGATCTAGCCAGAAGCATGAGCCGCAGTGGCCGTGATCTGCCTACGGTTGAGGCCATGCGAAAGCTCATGATCACGACCATGGCAGCAGCGGTAACAGGTCTGGGAACGCCTGGCTGGGCGCACTGTCTTCACCACGCCCAGCCAGGCGCCTAGATCAGAATCGGCTCGAACGACCGGCGAGTTCGAGACGCTGTTGCGTTCCGCCGGGTTGCGACCAACTCGGACGGCCCCAATTGGTGGCTCGTACCAAGTCATCGAAGCCACGCAGTGAACTTCACGCGATCCAGACCACGATCGCTTCGTCGGCATTGGCGGCGGCCTGGAAGAACGGCAGCAGGTCCGCGTAGTTGTCCGCCACGTACTCAAGGCAGTCGTCGGAAGCCCAATCCCAGCCAGGGTAGATCTCAGCCGCGGTCAGCGCTGCCGGGTCGACGCCTTCGACCAGCGCGGCGAACGGTAACTCCGACAGGGCGTGCGCGGCTTCTTTGACGTGCTGTGCGGTCAGGTATTTGGGCGGTCCGTAGACCCACTCCAGCTGGGTGAATTCGACTTCGCCGTACACGATGTCGACAGGGAAGTTCCTTCTTTCCAGGAGGAATGCGATGGCGTGCCAAGCTTTGTCGGTATCCCACACCCGCGCTTCGGACGCCGAGTCGTACTCGGCCTCCATGGCCTCTCCGGCATGCTCGATGCCCCATTCCGGGTCATCGATCACCTTCGCCAGCTCGGCCGCCGACACACGCAGATACGAACCAATCATGCCCATGCCGTGACCGTAGCGGGACCCACCGACAGTTTTAGGCGCGCTCCGCCAAGCTGCGCTCGACGCAGAACTCGTTGCCCTCCGGATCCGCGAGAACGACCCAGCCCGTGCCGTCAGTGCGCCGGAAGTCTTCGAGAACCGAGGCGCCAAGGCCGACAAGGCGAGCCACTTCCTCGTCCCGCGTGGTATCCGGCTGCAGGCAGATGTGCATTCGATTGCGCACCGACTTGCCCTCCGGCACCTGCTGGAAGAACATGTTCATTCCGCCGCCCAAGGCGATCGCCACTTCGTCGTCGCCTGGCTGGTCGCCCGCGTCGATCGGCTTGTCGTACACGGCCGACCAGAACTGGGCAAGGCCGTACGCGTCCAGCGCGTTCAGCGACACGTTATGGATTGTGGATGGCATCGGTTACCAGCCGGGCAGATCGTCGACGGGTTTCGCGTTCGCCTCAAGCCTGGCGATCGTGCCTTCCAGAGCGACAGACAGGTCCACGCCGGTCTGATCGGCCAGGTTGATCACGGTGAACGCCAGGTCGGCAAGCCGCTGCTCCCAGCCTTCCGTCGGGCGGAACGGGCGGCGGCCGTTCGCGGTGGCGGCAAGGACTTCGTCGGACAACCGACCGATTTCCGACAGCAGGGTCAGTGTCAGGCTTGGCGCGTTCGCGTGCAGGCCGAGTTTGTCAGCGACCTGGGCGACCTTCTGCTGGACTTCTCGCACCCGTCAGACACTAGTGGTCAATACCGCCAACGATCTACCGGTCGTAACCACCGGTGGTCCAGTCGCGATTCATCGCCTCCTCGAGCAGGGTTTCCACGATCTTGCTTTCCGGCACCGTGCGAACCACTTGTCCCCGAACGAAAATCTGGCCCTTCCCGTTTCCTGACGACACGCCGAGGTCGGCTTCCCGTGCCTCACCTGGCCCGTTCACTACGCACCCCATCACCGCGACCCGAAGTGGCACGGGGAAACCGTCGAATGCGGCGGTGACCTCTTCAGCCAGCTTGTAGACGTCGACTTGCGCACGTCCGCACGATGGGCACGACACGATCTCCAGCCTGCGTGGTCGCAGCCCCAATGACTCAAGGATCTGGGCGCCTACCTTGACTTCCTCGACCGGTGGCGCGGACAGCGAGACCCTGATGGTGTCGCCTATTCCTTCGGCGAGCAGGACACCGAAGGCCACCGACGACTTAATCGTGCCCTGGAACCGTGGCCCGGCTTCGGTCACGCCGAGATGCAGCGGATAGTCGCAGCGCGCGGCCAATTTTCGGTACGCCTCGATCATCACCAACGGATCGTGGTGCTTCACCGAGATCTTGATGTCGGTGAACCCGTGTTCCTCGAACAACGAACATTCCCACAGCGCCGACTCGACCAGTGCGTCCGGCGTGGCCTTGCCGTATTTCTCGAGAAGGCGTTTGTCCAACGAGCCCGCGTTGACGCCGATCCGGATCGGCACTCCGGCCGACGAGGCAGCCTGGGAAATCTCGCGGACCTTGTCGTCGAACTGCCTGATGTTGCCGGGATTGACCCGTACAGCGGCACATCCGGCGTCGATCGCGGCGAAGACGTACTTCGGCTGGAAATGAATGTCCGCGATCACCGGGATGGGCGACTTCTTGGCAATCGCTGGCAGTGCCTCGGCATCGTCCTGCGACGGCACGGCCACCCGGATGATCTGGCAACCTGCCGCGGTCAGCTCCGCGATCTGCTGCAACGTGCTGTCCACATCGGACGTCACGGTCGTCGTCATCGATTGCACGCTCACCGGCGCGTTCCCGCCCACCGGAACGTCGCCGACGAGCACTTGACGGGACTTCCGGCGCACCCGAGGCGGGCCGAGTTGAACCAGGGTCAAGACAGTGCCTCCAGGCGTTTGAGCACGGTGGTGGTGATTCCGGCCGCGTCGAGGCCGTGTGCGCGCAGGATCTCCGAGCGGGACGCGTGCGGCAGAAACCGTGGCGGCAGCGCGAATGTCGCCGCGCACGTGTCCGAGCCGTTGGCCGACAACGCTTGCGCGATCCGTCCGCCGAGGGCGCCAGGGGTCGTGGTGTCCTCGACGGCGACCACAAGCCGGTGCGCGCCTGCGAGTTTCAGCAGGCCAGGGTCGATCGGCGCGATCCAGCGTGGGTCCACCACGGTCGCCGGGACGCCCTGGGCGCAGAGTTCATCCGCCGCCGCAAGGCAAGCCGGGGCCAATGGGCCCACCGCGACCAGCAAGACCTGGGCGCCAGGGCTATCCAGCAGCACGTCACAATGCCCGCTTCGGCGCACGGCCGGGATGTCGTCGGTGGCAGTCGCCTTGGGATAGCGCACAACCGTAGGCCCGTCGTTGACATCGACGGCTTCTCTGAGCAGTTCCCGCAACCTGGCCGGGTCTCGCGGGCAGGCAAGCCGAAGACCAGGCACGACAGGCAAAATCGACGAATCCCACACGCCGTGGTGGCTCGGCCCGTCCGGTCCGGTGATCCCGGCACGGTCGAGCACGAACGTGACCGGCTGCCGGTGTAGTGCCACGTCCATCAGCAACTGGTCGACCGCACGGTTCAGGAACGTCGAATAGATCGCCACCACCGGGTGCATTCCAGCCATGGCAAGGCCTGCCGCGGAGGTCACGGCGTGCTGCTCGGCTATCCCGACATCGAACATCCGGTCGGGAAAGCGCGCCGCGAAGCCAGCCAAGCCAGCTGGTTCGGCCATAGCAGCCGTGATACAGACGACGTCTGGACGAGCGGCTCCGATCGCGGTGATCTCGTCGGCGAACACCGAAGTCCACGTTGGCTTCTTAGCCGCACCAATGGGTCCGATCGCGTGCAGCCGGTCGGCATCGTCCTGTTCGGCTGGTAGATAGCCTTTTCCCTTACGCGTCAGGCAATGCACGACCACCGGCTTGTTCATCCGAACCGCCCGGCGCAAAGCGTGCTCAAGATCGGCGATGTCGTGCCCGTCCACCGGGCCGATGTACGCCAGCCCAAGGTCCTCGAAGACGTTGCGATTGCCCTCGTAGCGCAGCACGGCCAAATGGCTGGCGATTCCGCCGACGGTCGGTGCGTAAGAACGGCCATTGTCGTTCAACACAATGACCACGGGACGCTGAGGCGCGGAACCGATGTTGTTCAACGCCTCCCACGCCATCCCGCCGGTCAACGCGCCGTCGCCGATCACCGCGACCGCTCGGCGCGTCGACTCCTGCAACGCGAAAGCCTTGGCAAACCCGTCCGCATAGGACAGTGCGGTGGACGCGTGCGAGTTCTCGATCACGTCATGCTCGGACTCGGACCTGGACGGATAACCGGACAGCCCACCGGCTTGACGCAACGAGTCGAAATCGGACTCACGTCCGGTCAGGATCTTGTGCACGTAGGCCTGGTGTCCAGTGTCGAACAGCAGAACATCGTGCGGTGAATGGAAAACCCGATGCAGCGCGATCGTCAGCTCGACCGCACCGAGGTTCGGTCCGAGATGCCCGCCTGTCCTGGACACCTTGTGGATCAGGAAATCGCGGATCTCATCGGCCACAATGGCCAGTTCCGTGGTCGACTTCGATGCCAGATCGGCAGGGTCCGAGATCATGATGACCGCCTCGCGGCCGGAGGCAGGGTGAACTGGATGGTTTCCCTGACGACTTCGCGATTCTCCACGCTGACCGGGTCCAACGCGGCGACCACTTCGTCCACTAGACCTGGTGGTGCCGAAGCTCCCGCGGTGATCCCGACGACCCGCACACCCGAAAGCCATGTGGCCTTGATCTCGCTGACATCGTCGATCAGATACGCGGGCGTGCCATGGCGTTGCGCCAGTTCGACCAGCCGCACCGAATTGGACGAGTTGGTCGAGCCGACCACAAGGACCACGTCTGCCTCCTCGGCGATCGCGTTCAACGCGTTCTGCCGATTGGTTGTGGCGTAACAGATGTCGTCCGAAGCTGGACCGCGCAGATCCGGATACCGTGCCCGCAGAGCCGCGACCACCTCAGCGGCTTCGTCGACCGCCAATGTGGTCTGCATCAGGTATGAAATCCGGGACGGATCGGGAATGTCCAGCTTCTGGACGTCCTCCGGGGTTTCCACCAGCACAGTCCGGTCTGGTGCCTCGCCGAGCGTGCCTTCCACCTCCTCATGCCCGGCGTGTCCGACCAGCACCACCGTGTCGCCTCGGGTGGCGAAGCGACGGGCTTCGGTATGGACCTTCTGTACCAATGGGCAGGTCGCGTCGATCACGGTCAACCGGCGCCGTTCGGCTTCTTCACGCACGGCAGGTGAGACCCCGTGCGCCGAAAAGATCACAGTCGCGCCATCCGGGACGGCGTCGAGCTCGTCGACGAACACCGCACCACGGTCAGCCAAGTCAGCAACCACATGCTTGTTGTGCACGATCTGTTTACGGACGTAGACGGGAGGTTTTCGGTGCCGCAGCACCTCTTCGACGATCTCGATGGCGCGTTCCACCCCGGCACAGAACGACCGAGGCGACGCGAGCAACACCTTGACCTGCATGGCTTCCCTCTCCTCCTCGTGAGTGGTTAGCAGGGTTAGAACACGGCTAACCACTCACGAGGGAAAGTCAGTGGTCGCGATGTGTGACCAGGCCGGCCAGCCCGGCCAGTTCGGCGGCCGCACCGGCTACCGGGTCGGCCGAGCGGAGCCGGTGGATCGCCCTGGCCAGCCGGTCGTCCGCCTGTGCCTGGCACCACTCCCGGCCACCGGCAAGGTCGATCAGCTCGGCGGCCCGTTCGACGTCGGTGCCCGACAGTGGCCGGTCGGAGTGGTACAGCTCATGCAGTTCCTGTGCCGCAATGGTTCGTGACCCCAAAGCGACCACAACCGGCAGGGATTTCTTGCGGTTGTAGAGATCGGAGTACACCGGCTTGCCCGTCACCGCCGGATCACCCCAAATGCCAAGCAGATCGTCGACCAGCTGGAACGCCAGGCCAAGCTCCTCGCCGAAGAGAAGCATATGCTCGACCTGAGCCGATCTGCCGCCGCCGAACAGCGCGCCGATCGCGCAGGCCGCGCTGATCAACGCCCCGGTTTTGCCGCGCGCCATCGTCACACATTCGGCCAGCTCGATGTCCTGACGATCCTCGAACGCCACATCGAGACTCTGACCTTCCACAAGGGACTGTACCGCCGCGCTGAGGATCCGCATACCTTCGCGGGAATCGGGATGCCCGCTCTCCGCGAGGAGGTCGAAAGCCAGCGTCAGCAGGGAGTCACCGGCCAGGATCGCCGCACTGCGGCCGAATATGCTCCAGGCCGTCGGGCGATGCCTGCGCGTGACGTCACCGTCGATCACATCGTCGTGCAGCAGCGAGAAGTTGTGCACCAACTCGATCGCGATCGCGGCTGGTATGGCGGCCGACGCGACACCGCCGACCGCCTCAGCTGCGAGCAAGGTGAGCGTGGGACGTAACGCCTTGCCACCGGAAGCCTCGGTCGGTGTGCCGTTCTCGTCCCACCAGCCATAGTGATAGCCAGCGACCTGTCGCATCGACGCGGGCAGCGTGTCGAACGCGGCCCGCGTCGCGGGCGCGACCATGTCTCTGCTCCACGCCAGCACCTCGCCCGGCTGACGGCTTTCCGTTGTCACCTCGCGCAGTGTCATGACGTCAACGCCCGAGTTCTACGCCTTCGAGGATGCCGAGTGCGTCCGGCACCATCACCGCGACCGAGTAGTAGGCACTGACCAAATAGGACATGATGGCCTTGTCGTCGATGCCCATGAACCGGACGTTCAGGCCGGGCTCGACCTCGTCCGGCAGCCCGGCGTGGTGCAGGCCGATCACGCCCTGGTTCTTCTCGCCGGTCCGCATCGCGATGAACGAGGTCCGGCCGGTCTCGCTGACCGGGATCTTGTCGCACGGCAGCAGCGGGATGTTGCGCCAGGTGCGGACGACCTTGCCGTCGAGTTCCTTGGTGTTCGGGTAGATCCCCCTGCTGTTGCACTCCCGGCCGAACGCGGCGATCGCCCGAGGGTGCGCGAGGATGAACTGGGTCTTGCGCCTGCGCGTGATCAGCTCGTCCATGTCGTCGGGGGTCGGCGGCCCGGAGTGGGTGTGGATGCGCTGCTTGAGGTCCGCGTTGTAGATCAGCCCGATGTCCCTGTTGTTGATCATCTCGTACTCTTGGCGCTCGCGCAGCGCCTCGACGGTCAGCCGCAGCTGTTGCTCGGTCTGGTTCATCGGCTGGTTGTACAGATCCGCGACCCTGGTGTGGATCCGCAGCACCGTCTGCGTCACGCTCATCTCGTACTCACGTGGCGACAGTTCGTAGTCCACAAAGGTCGACGGCAGCTGGTATTCGCCGGCCTGCCCGGAAGCCAGTTCGATCTCGGCCTCGCCTTTGTGGTTGCTTGCCTTGCCGCGCAATGAGATGAACTCGGCGAGGTGCGCCTGTAGCTGCTCGGACTGTTCAGTGATCCGGTCGAACGTTTCACGGGACAACGACATCGTGATGACCCGCGTCTTGGCCTTGACCGTGAAGCTCCACTCGTTGCGCTGTCCGGTCAGCGCCTGCTCGCCGAAGTACTCGCCTTCGCCGAGTGTGTCGAGGACGGTGTCGGTGCCGTACTCGCCTTGGCCGATCTTGCTCGCTTTTCCGTGTGCCATCAGGACGAGCCGGTCGGCGGGTTGTCCTTTTTGGATGACCAGCTCGCCGGGTTCGAACTCCTGCTGTTCGAACCGACTGGCCAGTGCGGCAAGCGTGTCCTCGTCCTCGAACGTACGCAGCAGCGCAAGTTCGCGCAGTTCCGGTGGTACCACCTGGATCCGTCCGGCGGCGCTGGTGAAACTGACCAACCCGTCGCCGATGGCGTACGTCAGGCGCCGGTTGACTCGGTAGGTGCCGCCTTCGGCCTGTACCCATGGCAGGACCCGCAGCAACCACCGTGGCGTGATCCCCTGCATCTGCGGTACGGACTTGGTCGTCGTCGCCAGATTTCGCGCGGCGGCGGTGCCGAGGCTCATCTGCTGCGACTGGGGGTTCTCGACCTGTGTCACGTGTTCGACCGCCTGTTCTGAGTTGATCTATGGAGAAGGTGGGGATTCACTGGGATTCGACGCTGGCCGATGCCGATCCGCGTCGGAGGCCCCGAGATGGAGAGCCGTACATCGGCCAGCGCCCGCTCGACCACCTTGACTCGCCCTTGTCCGAAGAGGGCACCACGCTGTTGTCTTTTTTCTCGTCCGCTGGGAGCGCCGACGGCCGAACGAGAGTTCAGGCGTGGCAACGGCCAAGGTCCAAGGTCTGGTGGTCGAGGGGATGGTGGGTGTCAGTCAGTACGGCCCAACTCGACGTTCTCCAGCACGCCGAGGGCGTCCGGTACCAGGATCGCCGCCGAGTAGTAGGCGCTGACCAGGTACGAGAGGATCGCCTTCTCGTTGATGTTCATGAACCGCACCGAAAGGCCCGGCTGGTACTCGTCCGGCAGGCCGGTCTGGTGCAGGCCGATCACACCTTGGTTCTGCTCGCCGGTCCGCATCGCGATGATCTGCGTCGTCCGCGTGTTGGTGATCGGGATCTTGTTGCACGGCAACACAGGGATGCCGCGCCACGACGGAACCTGGTTGCCGTTGAGGTCGATGCTCGCCGGGTAGAGGCCTCGCTTGTTGCATTCCTGGCCGAACGCGGCGATCGCACGCGGGTGGGCGAGGATGACGCTCGGGTCCTTCCACACGGTGGCCAGCAGTTCGTCCATGTCGTCCGGGGTTGGCGGGCCGGAGCGGGTCGGGATGCGCTGCTTGAGGTCGGCGTTGGCCAGCAGGCCGAAGTCGCCGCTGTTGATCAGCTCGTGTTCCTGGCGTTCGCGCAGTGCCTCGATGGTCAACCGGAGCTGTTGCTCCGTCTGGTTCATCGGCTGGTTGTACAGGTCGGCGACCCTGGTGTGCACGCGCAACACTGTTTGCGCGACGCTCAGTTCGTATTCACGTGGCGATAGTTCGTAGTCGACGAACGTACTCGGCAGTTCCGGTTCACCATCGTGGCCGGACGCGAGTTCGATCTCTGCTTCACCGTGAACGTTTTGTGCTTTTTTTGGGCTGTTCCGGTACTCGGTGACGTGTGCGCGCAGTGCCTCGGATTGATCTTGCAATTCCTGGAATGCCTGCTTTGGCAATGCGAGAATGGTTGTCGGCGTGACCGCCTTCGCGGTGAACTCCCAGATACTTTGATCTTGAACGAGCGCCTGGTCGCCGAAATAGTCACCGTCGACCATCGTGCTCAGCACGGTTTGATCACCGTACTCACCGGTGCCGATCCGGTTCACTTTGCCGTGCGCGACAACGTAGAGGTAGTTGGCCTCGTGCCCGAACTCGGCGATCACCGCGCCGGGTTCATACTCCTGCTGCTCGAACCGGCCGGCGAGCGCGTTGAGCGCGTCCTCGTCTTCGAAGGTGCGCAACAGCGCCAGTTCGACCAGGTCAGGGCCGACAACGTGGACCCGGGAACCGGTGTTGGACACGGCGATCCGGCCGTCGCCGACGGTGTAGCTCAGCCGCCGGTTGACCCGGTACACACCACCTTGTGCCTGCACCCACGGCAGGACTCGCAACAGCCAGCGCGAGGTGATGCTCTGCATCTGCGGGACGGATTTGGTGGTCGTCGCCAAATTCCGCGCGGCCGCGGTGGCCAGGCTCTGCTGTTGCTGGCCGTTCTCTACGCCAAGATTCGACTCCACCGTGTCGGTCACAACGTGCCGCCATTCTTCCTAGTCGGGTTCGTGGAAAAAAGACATGGGGAATTGGCTTGAGACAATGGTGGGACAGCCCGTTGGTGCCCCAGCTGAATGATCCAGTTCGGACGGTGCCAAGACGTGAGGCTAGCACCACGTTTCGAACGTGCGCAGTCACCCAAAAGGCTTGCCCGGCCAGTGGAAAACAATCATGGGACGATTCACGCTTTTACCGCTGGCGTGTAGAATAAATGAACCGAAAGTGTTTTGGCTGGAAACGCCGTTCACTCTCCAGTAGCAAGAGACTGCGACGAACGTGTGTCGGTGGCGGGCGGCGCTCTGGCCGTCGCTAGTCCATCCGGGTCAGCGCGACCTGATCCAACGAGGCGAGGATCAACGCCGCCATCTTCGCGGGGTCGCCTTGCTCCGGTCGCAGTACCAGCTCCGGCTGCGCGGGTGCCTCGTATGGGTCGTCCACCCCGGTGAATCCGCTGATCTCGCCCGCCCTGGCTTTCGCGTACATCCCCTTGGGGTCGCGGGCCTCGCACACCTCGATAGGAGTGTCCACAAAGACCTCGAGGAAAGGCAAGCCCGCCTGGTCATGCGCGGCCCGTACGCGATCACGGTCAGCCTGATAAGGACTGATCAGCGACACCACGGCGACAACGCCAGCATCGGCGAACAGCTTCGCCACCTCGCCGACCCTGCGTACGTTCTCCGCGCGATCGGCCGAGCTGAACCCCAAGTCGGCGTTCAGGCCGTGGCGCAGATTGTCGCCGTCCAGAAGGTAAGCCGGTCGCCCCGAAGCCACAAGTCGGCGCTCCAACTCCACCGCCACGGTCGACTTTCCGGATGCCGAAAGACCGGTCAGCCACACAGTGGCGCCGGTCGTGCCGCGTTCCGTACGCTGGACCGCGGTGGAATGCCAGACCACGGCCTGGCTCGGTCCGGTGATCATTCCGGCCGCGACAGTGTTATTGGTGGTCTCGTCGACCAGGATGAAGCTGCCGCACGCCCGGTTGCGGCGATACGCGTCGAACAGCAGCGGCTGCTGGGTGCGTAGCTTGACGCGGCCGATCTCGTTGAGCGACAAGGATCGCGCGGTCTCGTCGCGGTGCAGTGTGGTGATGTCCAGCCGGTAGTCCAGCGACTTGACCACGGCTTTCGTCGCCCGCGTGGTGTTGAGGACGGTGTACTTCGCGTCCGGGTTCAGTTCGCCGCGTTCGGTCAGCCAACAAACAATCGCGTCAACGTCCTGGCCGACGTGTGGCCGGTTGTTGGGGCGGCAGATCAGGTCGCCGCGGCTCACGTCCAGCTCGTCCGCCAGTTCCAGGGTGACCGCCTGCGGTGGGAAGGCTTCCATCACGGGTTGCCCGCCGAGGCCCCAGATCTTTGCCACGGTCGTGGTGAATCCGGACGGCAGGACAAGGACTTCGTCGCCCGGCTTGAACACGCCGCCCGCGATCGTTCCGGCGTAACCACGGAAGTCCTTGGTGCGGATCACGTACTGCACAGGGAACCGCGCGTCGATCAGGTTGCGGTCCGAGCTGATGTGCACCTCTTCGAGGTGGTGCAGCAGGGAAGTTCCTTCGTACCAAGGCATCGAGGCGCTGCGGTGGACGATGTTGTCGCCGTGCAGCGCCGAGACCGGGATGAACGTCAGGTCGGGAATCGTCAGCTTCATGGAGAACTGCCGGAACTCCTCGCGGATCTCCTCGAAGCGTTCCCGCGACCAGTCGACCAGGTCCATCTTGTTGACACACACCACAAGGTGCGGGATTCCCAGCAGGCTGGCGAGAAACGCGTGCCTGCGTGACTGTTCGAGAATCCCTTTGCGAGCGTCCACAAGGACCAGTGCGAGGTCTGCTGTGGACGCTCCGGTGACCATGTTGCGGGTGTACTGGATGTGTCCAGGGGTGTCCGCGATGATGAATTTCCGCTTGGGCGTGGCGAAGTAGCGGTAGGCAACGTCGATCGTGATGCCCTGCTCGCGTTCCGCGCGCAGCCCGTCGGTGAGCAGCGCCAGGTTCGGGTAGTCCTCGCCGCGGTCCCTGCTGGTGCGTTCGATCGCGGCGAGCTGGTCTTCGAAGATGGTCTTGGAGTCGAAGAGCAGCCTGCCGATCAATGTGGACTTGCCGTCGTCGACGCTGCCCGCGGTGGCAAGACGGAGTAGTTGGCTCATCAGAAGTAGCCCTCCTTCTTGCGGTCCTCCATACCTGCTTCGGAGATCCGGTCGTCCGCCCTGGTCGCGCCGCGTTCGGTCACGCGTGTCGCGGCGACTTCGGCGACGACCTCTTCCGGTGTGGTGGCTGTGGATTCGACGCAGCCGGTACAGGTCGCGTCGCCGACTGTCCGGAACCGCACCGAGGCCTCGAAGGGCTCTTCACCCGGCAACAGTGTCACGAACCTGGTATGTGCAAGGAGCATTCCGTCGCGCTGGAAAACTTGGCGGCGATGTGCGTAGTAGATCTCGGGAAGCTCGATGCGTTCGTCCCGGATGTACTGCCAGATATCCAATTCGGTCCAGTTGGACAGTGGGAAGACTCGGATGTGCTCGCCGCGGCTGTGCCGTCCGTTGTAGAGGTTCCAGAGTTCCGGGCGTTGGTTTCGGGGATCCCATTGGCCGAACTCGTCACGGAAGCTGAACACGCGCTCCTTGGCCCGTGCCTTCTCTTCGTCTCGACGGGCGCCGCCGAACACCGCGTCGAACCGGTTTTCGGTGATCGCCCGGAGCAAAGTCGTGGTCTGTAAGCGGTTGCGGCTCGCCCGTGGCCCGGTCTCCTCGACGGCACGGCCCGCGTCGATGTCGTCCTGAACCTGGCTGACGATCAGCCGCACGCCCGCGGATTCGACCGCGCGGTCCCGGAATTCGATGACCTCGTCGAAGTTGTGCCCGGTGTCCACGTGCATCACGGGAAAGGGCGGTGGCGCGGGCCAGAACGCCTTGGCCGCGAGGTGCAGCATCACCACGGAGTCCTTGCCGCCGGAGAAGAGCAGCACTGGTCGCTCGAACGTCGCCGCGACCTCGCGCAGCACGTGCGCGGATTCCGCTTCGAGCGCACGCGGATTGGACAGCTCGTACGTGGTGGCCACGATCAAAAACTAGAACAGGTTATTGCACTGGTCAATGGTTAGGGGTTAGCTGGTCGGCATGGACTTGATCGCGCTTGAGGAAATCCGCCGGCTGAAGCACCGCTACCTGCGCTCGGTCGACCAGAAGAGCTGGGACGAACTGGAGAGTTCGCTGACCGAGGACGCCGTCGCCGACTACGGCACCCGAACGATGGGCAAGCCGCTCGTGCTCACCGGCCGCGCCGAGATCATGCAGTTCATGCGGGACAACCTCGGCGGCGAGGAGATCCTGACGTTCCACTTCTGCGGCCAGCCGGAGATCGACATCGACGGTGATGAGGCCAATGGGACCTGGGCGTTCGAGGATACCGTGATCATCAAGGAATCGCGCCTGGTCATCAAGGGTGCGGCGTACTACGTGGAGCAGTACGTCCGCTCGCCCGAGCACGGCTGGCGGATCAAACACATCACCTACAACCGCGTCTACGAGGTGATGATGTCCATGGACGACCTGCCGAGCCTGAAGTTCCTGGCTGGTGGGACCTCGTGAGTGGTTAGCCACGTTAGAACGCGGCTAACCACTCACGAGGGTGTTTGACCGGATGTTAGAACACGTTCTAGCCTAGGTCGGTGCTCACCGAGTCATTCGCCGCCGCGGTCGCCGAGGCCGAGAAGCTGATCACGGACGCGCCGCACGTGCGGACCGACCAAGACCTGATCGAGGGCTACGACTACCTCGCCGGCAGCATCCGGGCGTCGCTGCAGATGGCGTGGGCGTATGACCGGGAGTTCCCGTACTTCGTCCAGTCCACTGGGCCGTACACCAAGATGGGCTTGGACAACCCGGACACGCTGTATTTCCACGCGTACATCCGCGAGGACGCCGAATATGTGGTGACCGGTAAGCGGGGCAGTACGGCGGACTTGAGCTTCCAGGTGCTCAACGGTGACTACTCGCCGGTGGATGTCCCTGACAGTTTGACCGCGTTCGATGACCGCGAGTTCGACATCGCCGAGGACGGTTCGTTCGAGATCCGGTTCGGGCCGGGCAAAGCCGGGCGCAACTACTTCACTCTCGGCGGCGGCGCGGCGATGCTGATCGTGCGTGAGGTCTACAACGACTGGACCGGCGAAGAGCGCGGAATGATCAAGATCCGCCGTGCGGACACGACCGGTTCGGCGCCCGCGCCGCTGACGCAAGACCTGATGGCCAAGCGATACACCGTGGCAGGCAAGATCCTTGTCGGGCGGATCAAGACTTTCCTCGCGTTCCCGAAGTGGTTCTACTTGAAGCTGCCGGTGAACACGATGACCGAGCCTCGGCTCACGCCCGGCGGGCTGGCCACCCAGTTCTCCTCGGTCGGTCACTACGACCTCGCCGACTCGGACGCGATGATCATCACGGTGCCCGCGTCCGAGGCGCCCTATCAGGGGTTCCAGCTGGGCAGTATGTGGTACGTCTCGTTGGACTACATCAACCACCAGACCAGCCTGACCGCCGATCAAGCCAGGATCGACCCGGACGGCAAGATCAGATACGTGGTCAGTGAACGCGATCCAGGTGTGGTGAACTGGATCGAGCGCACTGGTCATTCGCGTGGATATCTGCAGATCCGGTGGCAGCGGCTGTCCCGTGAGCTGAAACCTTCTGACGGTCCTGTCGTGGAAGTCGTTCAGTGCTCGGAACTCGCACAACGGCTGCCGTTCTATGACGAAGCTCGGATCACTTCTTCTCAGTACGCGGACCGGATTGCCGTGCGCCAAGCGGCCGTAGCGACCAGGATGGTGGGCTGATGTTGTTGCAGGACAAGGTCGTCGTGGTGTCCGGGATTGGACCGGGACTCGGCCGGTCGATCGCTTTGCGGTGCGCGCAGCAGGGTGCGGACATCGTCCTGGCGGCCCGGACCGAGTCTCGCCTCACTGAAGTGGCCAAAGAGGTCACGGACCTGGGGCGGCGCGCGGTGACCGTGCCGACCGACATCGCCTCGGAGGAAGACGCGGCTCGCCTTGCGGAAACCGCTCTTTCTTCGTTCGGCCGCGTGGACACGTTGGTGAACAACGCTTTCGCGATGCCGCCGATGCGTAGCTTCGACCGTGCCCCGTTCGATGGGATACGCAACGGCTTCGAGACCAACGTGCTTGGCGCGTTGCGTCTGGTGAACCTGTTCCGCCCGGCCCTCGAAGCTAGCCGTGGGTCCATTGTGATGGTCAGCTCGATGGTGATCAGGCATTCGCAGCTGACTTTCGGTCCGTACAAGATGACCAAGTCCGCGTTGCTGGCGATGGCGCAGAGTCTGTCGACGGAGTTGGGTCCCAAGGGCGTGCGGGTCAACACGATCGCGCCAGGGTACATCTGGGCGGACAACGTGAAGGCGCATTTCTCCTATCAGGCCAACAAACGCGGTATCACCACGCAGGAGGTCTACGACGAGGTGGCCGCCTCGATCGATCTCCGCAAACTGCCGGAGCCGGACGAGGTCGCCGACACCATCGTATTCCTGGCTTCGTCGATGGCCAGCGCGGTGACCGGTCAGTGCCTTGACGTGAACGGCGGCGAGTACCACCACTAGGAGTCGATTGTGGACATCGAGTCTCTGCACGCGTCGGCGACGAAGATCACCGGGCTGACGGATTTCGGGGATTCCGGCTACCTTGAGGGGGTGTCGGTCCTGCTGGACTCGTACCAGCGCGAGGCCGGGCTGACGGAGTTGGGGGAGCGGGTCAAGTGGGCCGGGCTGCGCTCGGCTTTGGTGGCCCGGTTGTTGAGCGAGGCCGCTTGGCAGCGGCTTCCTTCGTATTCCTCAATTCCTGTTTCGCGGCCGATCTTCGTGACTGGCCTGCCGCGGACGGGGACGACGGCTTTGCATCGGCTGCTGGTTGAGGATCCCGCGCACCAGGGTTTGGAGCTGTGGCTGACGGATGTGCCGCAGCCACGCCCGCCTCGCGAGACGTGGGATGAAAACCCTATGTACCAACGGATTCAGGCTGGGTACGAGAAGCATCACGTCGAGCATCCCGAGTTCATGGGGCTGCACTACATCACGGCCGATATGGCCGAGGAGTGCTGGCGGCTGCTTCGGCAGTCCATGATGTCTCTGTCGTTCGAGTGCCTTGCTTACGTGCCAACGTATTCCTCGTGGCTGGCTGAACAGGACTGGGGCCCGGCTTACCGGCGGCACCGGCGTAACCTGCAGCTGATCGGTATGCCGGACTCGGGCAAGCGCTGGGTTTTGAAGAACCCGAGTCATCTGTTCGCGCTCGATGCGTTGCTTGAGGCGTATCCGGATGCTTTGGTGATTCAGACCCATCGGGCGCCGAGCACGATCATCGCGTCGATGTGCAGTCTTGCCGAGCAAGCCTCGCACGGGTGGTCCACAGTTTTCAGTGGCTCGGTCATCGGATCGACGCAGCTGGAGTTGTGGGCGCGAGGCCTGGAGAAATTCAATACCGACCGGGCGAAGCACAATCCCGCGCAGTTCTATGACGTGCAGTATGACGATTTCGTGGCCGATCCGTTGGGGGTGGTGACGGATATCTATGGCCATTTCGGCTTGGACATCTCCGACGAGGTCCTTGATGGGATGAAGGCCGTGCACACGTCCGGGGACCGGCGCCGGTCACACAAGTATGACCTGGCTGATTTCGGGCTGACGGTGGAACAAGCGGACGAGAGATTCGGCGCTGTTTCGCGGTGAGGCGTTCAGGCCTTTGTCGCCGTCACTGCCACCGTATTGAAATGCATCGTGAAGCTGCCACCAGCGGCATCGATCGCGTTACCCACCGCCGTCAGCACAGCGGCGGTGTCCTCCGGGGAGAACGTGCTCCATCCGCCGTGGGTCGGCAGGCGGTCGAGCCAGTCTGCCTTCGTATATTCACGCTCCCACGTGAACCGCCACTCATCCTGCCCATGAAACTCACCCGACGCTTCGATCCCCTCAGCCGCCCGGTCGGACAGCATCGAGTACGGATCCGAGCCGGTAACCCGGGCCGAGAACGAGTCGGGGATCAAGCGGCGGTAGATCGCCGTGAACTCCTCGGCCAACTCGGGCTGCGGACGGTCGACGTTCCAGAACACAGCCATCAACCCGCCGGGCCGCAGGACCTGGGCTGCCTTGACCGCACCCGCCACCGGGGCCACCCAGTGCCAGCACTGCGCCGCGACCACAGCATCGAATGTCCGGCACGCGGACTCCCAGGCCTCGAAAGTCGACACCTCGACATCAAGCCCACGATCCCGCGCGAAAGAAGCCATCCGCGCGTCGGGCTCCACTCCAAGCACCTTCAACCCCGCCGCCTGGAGCTGCCGGGAGGCGATACCGGTGCCACAGCCGACCTCCACGACCTCCGGACCTGGGCTGACCGTGGCGATCCGGTCGATGAGCTCCGCGGGATAGCGCGGCCGCGACCGGTCGTAGCGTTCAGCGTCGATACCGAACGACTCCGCGACGTGCCTGACCTGATGGGGCTCGGACATGAGCCCCACCCTAGTTCCAGAATCTGGACCAGGGTGCGGGTGGTCGGGACTCCGTCAGTACGTATTCACGGAATGCCTCCACCACAGCCGGGTGGTAGTGATCCGGGCACCAGCCAACACCGATTGTCCTGGCACAGCGGGGTTCTGAGATCGGCAACTCGACGGCGTCCGGCAAAGGTCCAGGCGCGGGAGCGAGCAACGACACACCACACCCGGCACCGACCAGGCCACGCAGCATCGTCGGGTCTTCGCCCTCGAAAGCGATCCGTGGCGTGAACCCGACGCTGGCGCACAACTGCTCGGTGATCGGGCGCAGCCCGTAGCCGTGCGCGAACGTCACGAACGGCTCGTCCTTGACCTCGATCAACCGGACTCTCCGCCGTTTGGCCAACCGATGCCCAACAGGAACGACCAGGGCGAGCGGTTCGTCCAGCACCGGCTGCCAGGTGATGCCCGGTTGGTCGGACGGCTGCGCCGCAAGGATCATGTCCACCTCGCCGTTGAGCAGGCTCTGCTCGTTACGACTCGTCCCGTCTTGCCGCAACAGGAACTCGACCTTGGGGTAGCGAGCGCGAAAACCGCTGAGCAGCGCCGGAACCAGCATGGTGCCCAGGGTGTTGAGGAACGCGAACCGGACCGTGCCGTGCGTCGGGTCGGCGGCGGTCCCGATTGTCCTGACCGCGCTGTCGATGGAGCTCAACGCGCGCTTGGCCGCTTCGAGCAGCGTGTGACCATTGCTGTTGAGCCTGAGCACGCGGCCGACCCGGTCGAACAGGGGCGCGCCGATCTCCTGCTCAAGACGTGCGAGACCACGGGACAACGCAGGCTGTGACACATGCAACTGCTCCGCCGAGGCGGTCACCGTACGGCCTTCGGCGACCATCACGAACCACCTGAGCTGGTCAATCTCCATATCGATGCATGATACGCATGGATTTCATCGCTGGCGTTCATTGGACGCATGAGTGTGGTTCGGGCGAAAGTAATTCACGTGGACTTGATCGTGGTCGCAGCGGTGGGGCTGCTTGCCGGTGTGATCAACACCGTCGCCGGCGCCGGGGCGTTGGTGACGTTCCCAGTGTTCCTGGCGATGGGAATGACGCCACTTCAGGCCAACGTGGCCAACTGTATCGGTGTGGTGCCGGGCAACGTCGCGTCGATGGTGACGTTCCGCAAAGAGCTCAAGACGCAGAAACCGTTGCTGCGTAAGATCGTCCTGCCAGCCGCGGTCGGTTCGCTGATCGGCGGGATCGTGCTTTTCCTGCTGCCCGAACGAGTCTTCACCTATCTTGTGCCCGCGTTGCTGGGGCTCGGCGCGCTGCTCGTGCTGATCCAGCCACTCGTGGCGAAGAAATTGCGGGCCGCCAAGAAGCATCGTGGGCCGATCAAGTCTCTTGTCTTCGGGACTTCGGTGTATGGCGGCTACTTCGGCACCGGGATCGGCGTGATCTTCTTCGCCGTCCTCGGCCTTTTCGCCAAGGGCACCACGCATCAGCTCAACGCCGTCAAGGTTGTCCTGCAAGGGATCGCGAACGGCGTGGCGGGCGTTTTGTTCTGTTTCATCGCGCCAGTGCCGTGGCCGCAAACCCTGATTTTCGGCGCCACCACGATGATCGCGGGCCCGATCGGCGTCTACCTGTCCCGCAAGATCCCGCCAGCGCCGCTGCGCTACATCATCGGAACCCTAGGCCTAGTAGCCGCAATCCGCCTAGCCATCGCCTAATAGCCAAACCCCACGCCGTGTCCACCGTTCCTGAAGGCCGTGTCCACCGTTGCTGAAGCGTGTGTCCACCGTTGCTTGCGACCGTGTCCACCGTTCCGTCACACCGTGTTGACCGTTGCTCGCTTCGATCAAACCGGACAGGAGATCCGTCCCCGGGTCTGCCCACCCCCGACAAGCGTGGCAGGCCCAGAGATGGCGGCCGTGCACACGATCTGCTGAGCGGCCAGTGTGGACAGTGTGGACACGTCGATCGGCAGGCGGACCGTCGAACCGGTCACGGTCATCGGCCCCGCGTTGCGGGGAACCTCGTTGCGGTAGCCGACCGCCGGTTCGATCTGGGTATTGGTCAGGATGTCCAGTGCGGCTTCGATCTTGGTGTCGAACCGGGCCGGTTGCAGGATCGGCGCAAGGGTGCCGTCGTATGTCCTGACCAGGTAGATGAGCGCACCGGTGGCGTGCGATCCTGGAATCGGGCTGGACGGTTGAACGCCGCATCCGGCCACGATAAGGGCGAGTGCGAGGAGGGCGCGTTTCACTGTGAACCTCCTGTGGGCAGATGCAAAGTGAACACGGCACCGCCGTGTGGCCCGTTGTCCGCAGTCAGCGCGCCGTGGTGCAGCTTGGCGTTCTCCCAGGCGATCGCCAGGCCGAGGCCGCTGCCTTCGGAACGAGTCCGCGCCGTGTCGGCTTTGTAGAAGCGGTCGAAAACCCTCGGCAGCACCGCGGGATCCAGCCCAGGCCCATTGTCGGTGACCTGGACGAAGATCCAGCCAGGCCCGCCGCGCAAGGTGACTGACACCGGCGGGGCGCCGTGCCGCAAAGCGTTGCCGACCAGGTTCGCGACGATCACGTCCAACCGTCGTGGATCCACGCGCGCGATCACCGGAGGCAGGTCAGTGACCACTTCGGACCAACGCCGTGCGCGCAGCGTGGCCCGGATCGCCTCGGCGACGTCGATCTCCTCAAGCACGAGCGCGGCCGCGCCGGAGTCGAACCGGCTGATCTCCATGAGGTCGTTGACCAGCCGCGTCAGGTTGCGCGTCTCCCTGCTGACCAGGCTCGCCGCTTTGCCTGCGTCGGGGGTCAGGTGCGGCGCTTCCTCGTCGAGCACGTCCGTGACCGCGGTCATCGCGGCCAGGGGCGTCCGCAGCTCGTGCGATACGTCGGCAACGAACCGACGCGCGTCGGCGACCTGCTTCTCGAGAGCCTCCGCGGTGACGTTAAACGTTTGCGCCACCCCGGCGAGCTCATCGGCGCCACGGACCTGAACGCGAGTAGTCAGATCGCCTTCACCCAGCCGCTGCGCTGCCGCACGCAGCTCACGCACGGGACGCAGCACGCTATTGGCCGCGAACCACGCCAGAAAGCCGCTGAGCACAAGCGAACCGATCCCGATCGTCCACGCGGTCAGCGCCAGCAGGTTGATGCTCTTGGCCTCGGCCGCCAAGCCCCGCGACTGGTAGAACTCCATTTCGGACACTCGCATGCCGATGATCAGCTTGATCTGACCGTTGAGCTCGACGCGCTGCCACGCGACGACGCCAGTCGCCACCTCGTCCCGCAACGCCCGTGGGACATCCGCGGGGCTCAGGCCGACAGTGCCAAGTGGCTGTCCTCTGTAGAGGATCAGACCGCTGGTGTTCCGATCGGACAGTGCGCCCGCGTCCGGAATCGCCATATTGGCGACCTTGTCGGTGAACAACTCGACGTACGCGTCCTGCGCCTGCTTGAGCACCGTTGTGCGGGCCTGCACGTACGACGCGCCGGACACGGCAGCCGCTGTGATGCCGGTGAGCAGGGCGAACGCGACAAGTAGCCGAGTACGCAAGCTCCTCACAACGGGCCGAACCGGTATCCGAACCCGCGCACGGTCTGGATGTAGCGCGGTGCCGCCGGATCCGACTCGATCTTGGCCCGCAGCCGCTGCACACACGCGTCGACCAGCCGTGAATCGCCGAGATAGCCGTGTTCCCACACCGATTCCAGCAGTTGCTGGCGACTGAGCACCCGACCTGGCGCGCTGGACAGTTCGAGCAACAGCCGCATCTCGGTCGGGGCAAGGCTGATCGGCTCGCCATCCTTGCGGACCACAAGGCTCGCGCGATCGATGGTCAGCGCGCCGTATTCCTCGGCGTCGGTCTGCTGCGTGGGTTCGCCCACGCGACGCAGCACCGCGCGGATCCGCGCTTCGAGCACGCGCGGCTGGACCGGCTTGACCACGTAGTCGTCCGCGCCCGCTTCCAGGCCAGCGACGACGTCCATATCGTCGCTGCGTGCGGTGAGCATGATGATCGGCAGGTTGCCGGTCGCCCTGATTCTGCGGCAGACCTCGAACCCGTCCATCCCCGGCAACATCAGGTCGAGCACGACGACATCCGTGCCCGCCAGCTTGCCGAGCCCCTGCTCGCCGGTCTCCACTGCGCGTACCGCGTGCCCTTGCCTGGTCAATGCCAGTTCGAGACCGTCACGTACGGCTTGGTCGTCTTCGATCAACAGCACCCGAGACATACCGCCAACCATCGCAGGGCCGGTCGAAGTTCGCCTGTCCACCCCTCCCATGATGCATTTCGCGGTTCCGCGCGGCATTCGGGAAATGTCATGGTTGTGTCACAGAAACGCCAGGACATAGCTGTTACAGAGCAAGGACGGGACAACGACACTGTCCGTCAACAGTGGAATGTATGACGACACGAGACCGAGTGATGGAACTGGCGGCGAAAGCGCTTGCCAGGGTCATGCTGCCGCTGGCCCACCTGAACGCGCCAGGGCACGCCCGGCACGTCACGTGCCAGTGGGCGCTGGGTCTGCGCTTCCCCAATGAAGACCTGACCGGGCTGACCCCGGCCACGTACGCGGCGTTCACGACGGCCCGTACCGAGGCGTTCTGGAAGGACGGCCAGCTGATCGGCCTGACCTCAGGGCATCGCGACGCGGCCGTGCAGCACCGGATGTACATCGAGAGCTTGCACAAGCCGGGCAAGCCCGTGCTGCACCCAGCCGAGTCAGGGCACGTGCGAGGAACGGCGCTGGATGTGCGGCCGATGGAAGGCGCGCGGTGGCTCGAGGAAAACGGTGAGCGTTACAACCTGTATCGGACGTATGACAATGAGTGGTGGCACTTCGAGTACCGGCTGCGTCGCCCGGAGCGGCTGCCGTATCCCGGTGCCGTGCGCGCCTACAGGTAGTCCAGGTGGACGTTGTCGATCGACCAGAGCCGCGTCCGGTCGCCGTTGTGGGCGTTCAGCAGTGCGGGGAAGTACTCGCTCAGCGCTTGCTCGTAGCTCACGGCGCCGTCCCGCAGTTCACCGGCGGCGGTGATGATCCGGTCGAGGTCGGCGACGATCCGGGCCTTGGTCATGCTCGGCGTGCGTGGCCCGTCCTCGCTGTCGATCACTGGCAGCTCGTTGAACGTGGTGTAACTCGGGAACCGGTCGGTGTCGGGGATGATCGATCGGAACGGGACACCATTGAAGAAGTACTCGAACCACCGGCCGCCGGACAGTGTCAGCCATGGCGTGCCCGCGGCCAACACGGCCATACCGAAACCGGTGTGCGGCGAGAGGAAGACGTCACTCGCCTTGATGACGCTGAGTTGTTCGATGAGACCTCGGTCGAAGCAGTTCCACGGCTTGGATCGGTGATCGAGCAAGCGCTTGAGGTCCGCTTCGGTGATCGAAGTGGACGTTTGGTTGGTCTTGGCCAGCTTGCCGACCAGCACCAGTTGTGCGTCCGGGTAGGCGTCGGCGAGGGCGTCCATGATCAGCAGCCACGAATCGGCTGACGGGTACAACGCGGGTTCGCTCGATCCGCCCGGCATGATCGTGATGGTTCGCCGGTCCTGCTTGGCTCTCGGCAAGTCGAGCCGGAGGTGCTGGCGGCGCAGGTATCCAGGTTTCGGGCTGGTGACGACCGTGCGGCCCTTGCTTGGCTTGAGATGCTGGTCGGTGGCGGCGTAGTAGTCCTTGAGACCGGGGAACATCTCGAGCTGGAAGTCTTGGTACCGGCGGGATTCGTCGATCACCCAGTCCCATTCCCTCGGCAGGTGCGCGACCCGGCTCGCCGAGTCGTTCGTCGAGGTCAGCAACGGATGATCGACGACGTACTTCGCTGAGACGAACGGGCAGAAGTCGGCGAGCTCGGCTGCGGTGGCCGCGTTGAGCGCGACCGCGATCTCGCGGTCAGGGTTGGCTGCGTGATGACCGTTGGCGTAGTACAGCGCTTCGATCGCGTGACCAACCGGGTGGCAGTAGAAGAAATTGACCAGCACGCGCTCCATGCGCGAGTTTCTACCGTGCCTGTGGCCGCTCCGAAACTTGTTTTAGTCCAGGCCCACGAGCAGATGGGTGACGTCCAAGCCGCTCTCCAGATACTGCTCGAACAAGCTGTTGTGCAACGCCCACGGTGAACGCTTGCGCCGGATCAGCAGAATCGCGCTGCGTGCGTCGTAGCCGAGGTGCATCAGCGCCTGCGCGGCCACCAAACCCGACCGGTTGTAGCCCGCATGGCATCGGACCAGCACGTTCCGGCCTTCGGTTATCGCTTGCGCGGTGACTTCCGCCAGTTTCCGGACCCGGCCGATCTGATCGGCGGTCAACGGGCCGTCCGGCATCGTGGCGACGTGGTGCTCGACGCCGTCGGCCGGGCCGTGCCCGTCCTTGCTGTACAGGCTGACGACCATGTCGAACTGGTCGCCGACCACGGCGAACTGCAACTCGCCCGATTCGTCCGTCCAGTAGTGCCCGCCCATCCACAGGCCGAGCCTGATCTGATTCCACGGTGCTCTTGGTGCGGGGACGTCTCGGTCCCGTTGGCGAGTGCGCACGCGGCCTCCCTTAGGTCATGTGCCGGAAACGCGCACGATGGCGGCAGGGTTCCCAGGCTACGCCCGCGCTTTCAGCCCAGCGAGATCCGGTCCAAGTCCGGTGCACCTGACTGGTCGTTGAAGAACTTGATGCTGTTGGCTCCCGCGTTCAGCGTGACCGGGATGGTCGTCACGTACGGAGTGTTGTTGCCGACGCCATCGACTTTCACCTCTGTCGGCTGCCCGCCGTTCACGGACACGAAGTAGGAGCGCGGCCCGTTGACCGTGAAGTCGATGTACAGCTTGTACTGACCGGCAGTGTCCACAGTGACGTCGTCGAACTGCACGAAGGCGTCGGGCGATCCGCCGATGTTGCGGACCTTCTCGCCGCCCGAGCAAGGTCCGCAGCCGGTCAGGCCTGTGCTGCCGAAGTCGTTGCGTGAATCCTCGGCTTCGCGCATGAAGACTCGGTCCGTGGGGCGTGGCTTGATGTCCACAGTGGTCGTGACTTGCTTGGCTCTGTTGAGAACATGGAACTTCGCGGTCACCGGAGCCGTCGCGGCCTGAGCGGGCCCAGTCAGCGTCCATTCGCCACTCAGGATCTGGCCAAGCCGTAGGGTTTGGACAGTCGCAGGCGGACCCTGCACGGACCAGCCCTCGGGCGCCGTCGGCGTCAGTTCGACGTTGTTGAGCTGGTCGTCGACGTCAAGCCGGAGTTTCGCGGTCACCTTGATCGCCTGCTGGCCAGGCCCGACCCACTGCACGCCATGGGGTTCGACCGTCATCGTGGTCGTTGGCGTGTACTGCGCGGGCGGCAGGGGAGCGATCGAGATCCGGTCGATTCCTGGGCCGCGCGAGGCATTGCTGGACAAGGAGATTGTGTTTTCTCCAGCTTTCAACGGGACGGAAACCGCGGTATCGCTGGGCACGTCCGGCCGGTCCGCGGGTATTGCGACCTCGGTTGCCACACCGTTGACGGTCACGGTCAGCGAGGTTGCTTCGGCTGAAGTCGTGTGCAGCTCAAGCCTTTGGTCCCCGGCGGCTTGAACCGTGTTGTACGTGACGGAATTACGTGCGCCGCCGCCGAGACCGATCACTTGGGACACTCCGGAGCACGCCACGCAGATCTGCCTGCGCGCGACTCCCTTGAGGCTGGCGTTCTCGGCCTCAAGTGGTGTCTTGGCGCGCTGGGACAACGGATAACCGTTGCCCACCTTGATCTCGTCGATCTGCAGTTCGCCGAAGTATCTCGGCGCCTGCGGCCCGCCCCACGTGTTCAGCACGTCCAGTTTGATGTACCGGGTGTTCTGCTGGCCGATGTCGATGAACTGGGTGCCGCGGGCGCTGGGCATCGCGCCTGTCCTGGCCACCTGCCATCGCACGCCGTCGTCACTCACCGACACCTTGTAGTCCTTGATACGCGCGGAGTCTTCCGGGCGGCCGAAGGAAACTCGGGCGTACGTGGGGGACCATTCGCGCTGGTTCACCGCTAGGCCGTGTTTCATAAGTGCGGTCGTAGCCAGATGTTGATCGCAGCGATGTGGATGGTCGCTTCGTAGCGCACGGCCAGCTTGTCGTAGCGCGTGGCCACGGCCCGGTGCTGTTTGAGTTGGCTGATGCCGCACTCCACGGCATGCCGCCGCTTGTAGGCCTGTGGGTCGAATGCCGGTGGCCGCCCACCTCGCGAGCCCTTCTTGCGGCGGTGGGCGGCCTGGTCGTCCTTGACCGGGATGACTGCGGTGATCCCACGTCGCCGCAGATAGGCCCGATTGCCCTTCGAGCTGTAGGCCTTGTCCGCCAGCACCCGGTCGGGGCGGGTGCGCGCCCGTCCCGGACCCAGACGGGGTACCCGGATCCGGCCGAGCACCGCCATGAACTGCGGGCTGTCGCCACGCTGGCCCGCGGTGACCACCAATGACAGCAGCTTGCGGCCCTGCTCACAGGCCAGGTGCACCTTGGTGGTCCACCCACCTCGTGAGCGGCCCAGCCCGTGATCGTCCGGCTCGGCGCCACCGGTCTCGGTGCTCGGCGGTTCGGCCTGCAGATCGCCTCTTGTCCGCGCACCTGCAGCATGCTGATGCGCCCGCGCGACCGTGGAATCGACGCTCACATCCCAGACGATCTCGCCCTCGGCGTCCGCGATGGCCTGCAACGCGGTCAGGATGCGCTGCCACACTCCGGCGCGCTGCCAACGCCGGAACAACCCGTACACGGTCTGCCACGAGCCATACGCCGGTGGCACATCCCGCCACGGTGCACCAACCCGGATCCGCCACCGAATCCCGTCGATGAGCTGTCGTTTCGTCCATTTCGGCGGGCGACCAGGCTTACGTCCAACGGGCAACAGCACTGCCAGCACGGCCCACTGAGCGTCAGTCAAGTCCGCTCGCCCCGTCACCGCTAGGGTGGCCACGAGGTCTCCGGTGTCATCGATTGTCTTGGTCGAGAATCGATCTACCCCGAGACCTCGCCTATTCGATCAACGACACGCCGCGACAGCGATCACCCAGCAACGCACCAGCTCCCAGCTTTGAAACACGGCCTAGCGGTGAACCAGCGCGAATGGTCCCCCACGTACGCCCGAGTTTCCTTCGGCCGCCCGGAAGACTCCGCGCGTATCAAGGACTACAAGGTGTCGGTGAGTGACGACGGCGTGCGATGGCAGGTGGCCAGGACAGGCGCGATGCCCAGCGCCCGCGGCACCCAGTTCATCGACATCGGCCAGCAGAACACCCGGTACATCAAACTGGACGTGCTGAACACGTGGGGCGGGCCGCAGGCGCCGAGATACTTCGGCGAACTGCAGATCGACGAGATCAAGGTGGGCAACGGTTATCCGTTGTCCCAGCGCGCCAAGACACCACTTGAGGCCGAGAACGCCAGCCTCAAGGGAGTCGCGCGCAGGCAGATCTGCGTGGCGTGCTCCGGAGTGTCCCAAGTGATCGGTCTCGGCGGCGGCGCACGTAATTCCGTCACGTACAACACGGTTCAAGCCGCCGGGGACCAAAGGCTTGAGCTGCACACGACTTCAGCCGAAGCAACCTCGCTGACCGTGACCGTCAACGGTGTGGCAACCGAGGTCGCAATACCCGCGGACCGGCCGGACGTGCCCAGCGATACCGCGGTTTCCGTCCCGTTGAAAGCTGGAGAAAACACAATCTCCTTGTCCAGCAATGCCTCGCGCGGCCCAGGAATCGACCGGATCTCGATCGCTCCCCTGCCGCCCGCGCAGTACACGCCAACGACCACGATGACGGTCGAACCCCATGGCGTGCAGTGGGTCGGGCCTGGCCAGCAGGCGATCAAGGTGACCGCGAAACTCCGGCTTGACGTCGACGACCAGCTCAACAACGTCGAACTGACGCCGACGGCGCCCGAGGGCTGGTCCGTGCAGGGTCCGCCTGCGACTGTCCAAACCCTACGGCTTGGCCAGATCCTGAGTGGCGAATGGACGCTGACTGGGCCCGCTCAGGCCGCGACGGCTCCGGTGACCGCGAAGTTCCATGTTCTCAACAGAGCCAAGCAAGTCACGACCACTGTGGACATCAAGCCACGCCCCACGGACCGAGTCTTCATGCGCGAAGCCGAGGATTCACGCAACGACTTCGGCAGCACAGGCCTGACCGGCTGCGGACCTTGCTCGGGCGGCGAGAAGGTCCGCAACATCGGCGGATCGCCCGACGCCTTCGTGCAGTTCGACGACGTCACTGTGGACACTGCCGGTCAGTACAAGCTGTACATCGACTTCACGGTCAACGGGCCGCGCTCCTACTTCGTGTCCGTGAACGGCGGGCAGCCGACAGAGGTGAAAGTCGATGGCGTCGGCAACAACACTCCGTACGTGACGACCATCCCGGTCACGCTGAACGCGGGAGCCAACAGCATCAAGTTCTTCAACGACCAGTCAGGTGCACCGGACTTGGACCGGATCTCGCTGGGCTGAAAGCGCGGGCGTAGCCTGGGAACCCTGCCGCCATCGTGCGCGTTTCCGGCACATGGCCTAAGCTTGATCTTTAACCTGTTCGCCTTGGTTTGGTGCCCTTCTTGTGGTGGGGAGGGCGTTGGTATGCCTCGCCGGTGGCCAGGATGCGCCCGACGTCGTGGCGTGTGGCGGAATGCCGGTTCTTGGAGCCTGGTGGCCGTCCGGGGCCTGGATGGGAGGGTTTCGGCGCATTCGTTGGAGATGTGGTCTTCGCGCGGATGTTCCGGAACCCTCTGCGGACTCGGGCTGGTGTGAGCTTGTCCGTGGGAACGGGCTTCTCCCATGGCCGGCGCAGGTCGACGACGAGGCGACGGGCGAGGCGGAGTTGGGTGTGGGTGGCGATGATGAGCCAGGTCCAGCGATCAGCCGCCTGCGGGTCTCGGAGTTTCGGGGTGGTCCACCCGAGGGTCTGTTTGAACAAGCGGAATGTGTGCTCGATGTCGAAGCGGCGTAGGAACATCTGCCAGCAGCGGTCGACATCGCTGTCAGTCGCATCCACTTTGGACCACCATAGCCAGACCGGTTTCGGCTCGCCGCCGCTGGGCAGGTGGTCGACCCGTAACCGGATCACGGTGCCGGTGATGATCGGCAGCGGCCCGGCATGGTCGGCCCAGGCTGCGCGGCGGGTCAGGCGTGGGTGCAGCCGGTCCCACGCTTGCGCGGTCGCCGTGCCGTAGAGGCGGGTGTCGGCGCTGGTCACGGCCTGCTCGGCGCCCCAGGTGGCCGGGGCACCGAAGACGAACTCGCCACCATGCTTGGGTGGTCTGCCGTTGGTGCCGGGCATCCGCGGTGGTGCGGGCCTGCGCAGGACGCGGTCGGAGCGCATCCGGCCGAGGATCTGCACCGGCAGGTCACACAACAGGTGCGCGATGCGTGGGGCGTCGTAGCCGGCGTCCAGCACCACGAGGATCTCCGGATCGCCCTCTCGCCACTGGCCTGTGGTGATGAGGCGTTCGACGACCTCGTGAATCTGGGCGGTGGTCACCGCCGCGACGTCCGCGCCGGGCTGCAGCCGGACCGCATCCAGCAGGGCCGTCCAAGAGGTGCGGCCGGTCTCCAGGGCCGCCACGATCGAGTATGGCCAGCCGGGGACCATGTGGTGCTGGTCCTTGCCGCGGCCGTAGGTATGGCAGAACGATCGCTCCGGTGAGGTGTTGGCGTCCGGACGCAGCCACGGCGTCACATCCGCCGCCAGCACGATGCGGTCGTCCGCTGCTCTGGGTAACCGTTGTGCGGCAACCAGATTCCGTAAACGTGCAATATCGACCCGGCCGCTGTTCACCGCGTCATACAGCGCTCCGTGTCCACGCCCGTGCTCCGGCGCCAGTGACAACCCCACCAGCGACCGGATCGGACCGTCGGTGCACAGCACCGCGTCGGCAAGCTCGAACAACGCATCTGCCCGGCGGGTCAAACACTCGTAGAACTTCTGGCGGAATCTGACCAACTCCCCGAGCGCCGCTTCCCGATCGGGATCGTGCACACTGATCACCGCAGCCCTTGGATCGATCTTCGTACTGTCGCAAGACGAATGATCAACCAAGGGCTGCGTTCATGATCAACTGGGTGCGGGTATCACCGCATCGAGGTTAAAGATCAAGCTCAACACCGTCCACAAAAGCGTCCGTGCACGGGTCGAACACGCCCTGGCACACATGAAGTCCTGGAACATCCTGCGCAACTGCCGCCGTAAACGCGACGGCGTCTGGCACGCCACCCTCGGCGTCGCCCAGATGCGCAACCTGGCCATGACCGCCTGACCGGTCGCCCATCCACACATACCGCCGCCACTCCCCATACCCACCAACACTCTTGACCATTACGGGACAACCTTTAGGGTCTCGGGCAGATCACGGTCGTTGTCGGCGAAGGTGTGACCAATCGACTCGGTCACACCGCTGTGGCCGTGCCGGTTGTCGACAGTCCGCCGATCTCGGTTTTGCTGGCGTGGCCGCGTGGCATTCCGTTCGAGGCTCGCAACGCCTTTGTCAAAACGGCTCAGAAGCTAGTGACTGCACCACGTAATGGTCTCGGTCACGCCGCCGTCAACGGTTAGTTCGGTGCCGGTGATGTAGCTGCTCTCCGAGGACGCCAGGAAAAGCGCGGCCGAGGCTTGTTCTTCTGGCTGGGCCATTCGCCGGAGACTGGCATTGGACGTTTGCTTGGCCTTCCACTCTTGAACAGCGTCCTCGCTGTCGATGCCGTTCTGCTTGAGCACCGCGTCCATCGCGGGTGTGTCGGTGCTGCCGGGCGCGAGGGCGTTCACCCTGATGTGCCGGTCCTTGAGCTCGTTCGCCCAGGTCCTGGCAAAGCTCCGGACGGCGGCCTTCGACGCGGCGTAGGTCCCGAGTCCTTCCTGGCCGCCGCGGCCGGCCATCGAGGTCACCAGGACGATCGAGGCGTGGTCGGCGAGCTTCGGCAGGGCTTTCCTGACCGTGTACACCGTGCCTTTCACGTTGATGTCGAAGATCCGCTGGTAATGTTCGTCGGTGACGTCTTCGAGCCGGACGAATTCCCCGAAACCGACGTTCGCGACCACGACGTCGATATTCCCGTCGACGGCTGCGTACAGCCGGTCCATGTCCTCGGAACTCGTCGCGTCGGCCTGGACACCGATCGCGCCGTGACCGACCTTCGCGACAGCCGAATCCAATTCCTGCTTACGCCGGCCGGTCATATACACGCGGGCACCTTCGTCAGCGAATCGCTGTGCGATCGCCAATCCGATTCCATCGCTTGCGCCGGTGACTATCGCGTCTTTGTTGTCTAACGACCTCGTGCATGGTTGCCGTTGAGGCGTGACTAGCTGTGTCAGGGGCAGGCGTTACATGGTTGTTCCGGCTGGCAGTGCGGCGACGGGTTGCCGGGTTGGTTGGGTGTGTTGGTGGTCGGAGAGCAGTCCGGCGACGGCGCGGATGGTGTCGTCGAGGGTGTCGCGGCGGCCGAGGTGTCGGGTCAGGCTGCGCCAGTTCTTCATGTGGGCGATGGTGTGCTCGACACGGACTCGTCGGCGAGCATGTGATTTCCGTTGTGCGTCACGGAGTTCTGCGATGCCCGGCATCCGTTCAAGTCGCTTCTTCTGATGTTTCAGGGTCGGTGTGACGACTTGCCCGAAGGTCTGAGCGCCAAGTCCTTGGTAGCCGGCGTCGGTGAGGATTTCGACGCGGAGCGTGTGCTCGAGCCAGTCGGCCACGCCTGCTTGGCGGGCTTGGGTGATGTCGGCGGTGCTGCCCCGGCAGGACGCTCCACTGAACAGCACACGCCCGCGAGCATCGCTGATCACAAGGCTTTCATCGCGTTCTGCCGAGACTTGCCGGAGATGAACTGATGCCGCCCGGCCCGCTTCACGGTCGGGCGGCGCACCCGGATTTCCGTGGCGTCCATCAATCCGGTCAGTCTGGTGTGATCAAGATAGGTGACCACATCGGCGATCGTCTTGAGCCTCACCCCAGACTCGATGCAGCAGCCACGATCTGCCAGGAGCGGTCGGATCTCGTTGATAGCACGGGTGATCGTGGACCGATCCACGCGAAACCAAGCCGCCAGAACATCATGTGTGGTTGCGTGCCGCAAATGCACCAGCGTGGCCAGTAACCGGTCGACGAACACCAGCTTGTGCTTCGCGCCCGCACCCACGGCCCGCTGGCGCGTGCGTTGCTCCCGGCGGGCGTCCTGCCGTGCCTGCCACACCGGCCCGACCTCGGCCACCAAGTCCGCGATCACCCGAGCGGACAACCCTGTCACCCGACGACTTGAACCGCACCGGGATCGATAGAGGCTACCTCGATATCGTCTTGGCTACCGTATCAGATGTTTCTTGGGCGTAGTAGAGGGTCTCGTATTCGGCTGGCGGGATGTTGCCGATCGCGCTGTGCAAACGCCGATGATTGAACCAGTCAACCCACTCAAGAGTGGCGATTTCCAGTTCGTCCACGGTCTTCCATGGTCCCTTCCTTCGGACCAGTTCGGTCTTGTACAGTCCGATCGCTGACTCGGCGAGAGCGTTGTCATAGGAATCGCCGGTTGTGCCGACCGAACACTCAGCACCGGCCTCAACGAGCCGCTCGGTGTAGCGAATTGACGTGTATTGCGTGCCACGGTCGGAGTGGTGCACAAGCGTGTCAAGCCGGTCATTACGTGCCCAGATCGCCATGTCCAGCGCGTCCAACGGCAGATCTGTGGTCATGGACGTCGAGGTGCGCCAGCCGACAATCCGCCGCGAATAGACGTCGATGACGAACGCGGTATACACGGTGCCGGCCCACGTGGCGCAGTAGGTGAAATCCGCGACCCACAACCGGTTCGGCGCGGCTGCGGTGAAGTCGCGTTTGACCAGGTCCGGAGCCCGTCGGGTGCTCGGGTCGGCGACCGTCGTCCGGCGGGTTTTCCCGCGCACCGCACCGGACATCCCCAGCGTGCCCATCAGCCGCTCGACCGTGCACCGGGCGACCGTGATGCCCTCGCGGTTGAGCTGGCTCCAGATCTTCCGGGCGCCGTAGACGCAGTAGTTTTCCTCGTAGACGCGGCGGATCTCGCGTGCCAGCTTCTCGTCGCGGACCGATCGGGCAGACGCTGGCCGGGTGAGCGCGGCATAGTACGTTGACGGAGCGACCTGTAATTCACGACAGATCGGCTCGACTCCGAATTCGTTCTTGTGACCGTCGATGAATTCGACTAGCGTGGCGGTCGCGGGTCGAGCTCCCGCGCGAAGAAAGCAGACGCGGCTTTCAAAATCTCGTTAGAGCGTCGGAGCTCTCGGTTCTCACGCTCCAGCTCGGCGAGTCGCTGCGCATCCGCAGTCGACGTACCCGGCCGACCACCGTCATCAATTTCAGCCTGCTTTACCCACGCCCGAAGCGATTGGTCACCGATCCCCAAACGAGCGGCGACCTCAGGGATCACACCATGCGAGCTACCACGTTCACGACGGATCTCGAACACCAAACGAACCGCACGCTCACGCAACTCGTTCGGGTACTTCTTGGGCGCAGACATGATCTAATTCTCCCATAGGATCAGAGTCTCCATCGATCCCGGGGTGGTTCAGTTTCGACACGTCCGCAACGATTCACTCGCGTTCGTCTTCCTGGTCCCCACCTGACACCTCACGGGTGCCTTTCCCTCATCGCTCACCACGACGGTCTTCAGCCAACGCAGCATGAGGTGGTTTGAAGCCTCCCTCCGCAGGGCGACTCCGAAGGGCCAAACCTTCATCATCCGTGCAGCACCGCTTCAAGGACTCGACCTACACCGACTCCCTTCCACGTTCAGGACACACCAAACGACAGATGTTCGGACGAGCCAGCTTTCCCTTGCTACGCAAGCGAATACTGCGCACAACCTAGCCGCTACTCGCTCCGTCGCGCACTAGTTGATCACGCAATCTACGACAGAACCTGGGCGGCACCCACGCCAACGCCAGCTGGCCGGGCGTGACAGCTTGCTGTTCGGCGATCACGCGGACACGGTCGGCAAGTGCGAGGTTGTGCGCGAAGTTCTCGCCGTTGAATCGGGGTGCGGTGCGACGGAAGTCATTGTCCGGCAGGTCCTCAAGCGACCGCAGCCGGCCAGTCAGGAAACCGCGCCCCAGCGGCGCGTAGGCGACGAACCCGATGCCCAGCGCCCGCACGGTGTCGAGCACGCCGTTGACCTCGACAGTGCGCGTGAACAACGAATACTCGGTCTGCACGGCGGAAAGCGGAGCTGCGGCATTGGATGCGCGAATGGTCTCGGCGCACGCCTCACTGATGCCGAGATACCGAACCTTTCCTTCAGCGACCAGTTCACCCAGCGTGCCGAACGTCTCGGCCACCGGCACAAGCGGGTCGACGCGGTGCTGGTAGTACAGGTCGATGCGGTCCGTACCGAGACGACGCAGCGACCCTTCCACCGCGGCTCGCACGTACTCAGGCCGGCCGTTCGGCCCGCCGACGATCTTGCCTGTCTCGTCGAGTGTCATCCCGCCGAACTTGGTGGCGAGCACGACCTGGTCCCGATACGGCGCTATCGCGCGGCCGAGCAGTTCCTCACCGGTGAACGGACCGTACATGTCCGCGGTGTCGAACAACGTGATCCCGAGTTCGACCGCCCGGTGAATGGTCGCGATCGACTCCGCATCGTCCGGAGTGCCGTACATCGCGGTCATCCCCATCGTGCCGAGTCCTTCGACCGATGTCGTCAGGCCGTGGATGCCGACGCGGTGTGTTTTGATGTTCATACGACCAAGCCTGGATCGGGCGGCGACTTCGTAGAACGTCCACTTCAGACCCGTCTGCCGAGGACGACGCTAATCGCGTGACCTTGACGATCGCGCCCGGATCATGGATCACTAGTCTCCTTGCACGGTTTCCGGCGTCTGGTCGAATTCGAGGGGAGTCGCCGATGCGGCAGGTGCTCAGGGGCGTGGTGGTGTTCCTGTTGCTGGTGATCGCCATGCCAACAGGGGCAGCGTCGGCCCAAAACAACGAGGCACAGCCCGTGGTGCGGGTCGGTACCGAGGGGACGTATCCGCCGTTCTCGTTCCACGATCCGCGGACGCAGGAGCTCACCGGGTACGACATCGAGGTGATCAAGGCGATCGCCGCCAAGGCCGGGTGGCGGATCGAGTTCGTCGAGACGCAGTGGGACGCGATCTTCCCCGCGCTGGATTCCGGCCGGATCGACCTGATCGCCAACCAGGTCACCGTCAACGACGAGCGCAAAGCCAAATACGGCATATCGACGACCTACACCTACTCCCACGGCGTGATCGTCCGGCGCACGGGCGACGAGAGCATCAAGACGCTCGCCGACATCAAGGGCAAGACAACGGCACAGTCGACCACGAGTACCTGGGCGAAGGTCGCGCGCGACGCCGGTGCGAACGTCGAGGCGGTCGAGGGATTCGCGCAGGCCGCCGCGTTGCTCTCGCAAGGCAGGGTCGACGCGATCGTCAACGACAACATCGCCGTGCTCGACTACCTGGCGACGACCGGCTCCAAGGATGTCGAGATCGCCGGAAACGCCGGGAACGAGACCAGCGACCAGGCGCTTGCCTTCCGTAAGACCGACGAGTCGCTGCTCGCCCAGGCAAACCAGGCGATCGCCGACCTCAAGGCCGACGGGACGCTGCGCGGCATCTCGGAGAAGTACTTCAAGGCGGACGTCTCAGTGCCCGACGGCGGAAGCGCGGATCTCTCCGGCGGACGCGGCCAACGCAGCATCTGGGAGGTGGTTGGCAACACGGCGTGGCCGATGTTCATCGGCTTGGTCAAGGTGACGATCCCGCTGACGGCGCTGAGTTTCGCGATCGGGCTCGTGCTCGCGTTGTTCGTCGCCCTCGCCCGGATTTCCAGTTACAAGGTTCTCGCTGGCCTGGCTCGCGCGTTCATCTCGATCATCCGTGGCACTCCGCTGCTGTTGCAGCTGTTCATCGTGTTCTACGGGCTGCCGCAAATCGGGCTGAAGTTCCCGCCGTTCACCGCGGCCGTGATCGCGTTCAGCCTCAATGTGGCTGGTTACGCGGCTGAGGTCGTCCGGTCGGCGATCCTGGCGGTGCCGAGAGGCCAGTTCGAGGCGGCGGCCACGATCGGCCTCGACTACGCACGCACGCTGCGCCGGATCATTTTGCCGCAGGCAGCGAGAACCGCGGTGCCGCCGTTGTCCAACACGCTTCTGTCGCTGCTGAAGGACACGTCACTGGGATCAGTGGTGCTGTTGACCGAGCTCTTCCGTGAATCGCAGCTGGCGGCGGCCGAAAGCAACGAGTTCCTTGCCCTGTACGCCTTCGCGGGGCTGTATTACTGGGTGATCTGCGTCGGGCTCTCCGCCGCGCAGAAACGACTGGAGACCAGACTGAGCAGGTACGTGATCGCATGACTGAGACCACCGAGCCCACCCGTATCCAGGTGCGCGGGCTGGCGAAATCCTTTGGCGACCATCAGGTCCTGCGCGGCATCGACTTCGAGTCCCGGCGTGGGACGTCGACCGTCCTGATCGGGCCGTCCGGGTCGGGCAAGACGACCGTGCTGCGCTCGCTCAACGTCCTGGAGACCCCGGACTGCGGCGTCGTCAGGATCGACGACGTCGAAGTCGACTTCGCCAAGCTGCCACCGGGCAAAGCCGGCCGCAAGGAAGGCGCTCGGCTGCGTGCACAGAGCGGAATGGTGTTCCAGACCCACAACCTGTTCCCGCACCGCACGGTGTTGGAGAACATCATCGAGGGTCCGGTGGTCGCACAAGGGCGTCCACGAGAGGAAGCCGTCGCCGACGCGAAAGTCCTGCTTGACCAGGTAGGACTCGGCGACCGGGTCGACGCCTACCCGTCGCAGCTGTCGGGCGGGCAGCAGCAGCGTGTCGGGATCGCGCGGGCGCTGGCGCTCAAGCCGCGTGTGGTGCTGTTCGACGAGCCGACGTCCGCGCTGGACCCCGAACTGGTCGGCGAAGTCCTTGCCGTGATCAAGGACCTGGCCGCGACGGGCTGGACGATGGTGATCGTCACCCACGAGATCCGCTTCGCCGAGCAAGTCGCCGACCAGGTGCTTTTCCTGGACAGCGGAGTGATCGTGGAGTACGGCACGAGCGCTCAGGTGATCGGCGACCCGCAGGAGGAGCGCACCCAGCGTTTCCTCAAACGGATCCTGGACCCCGGCTGATCCCGCCTTGGATGACGTGGCGGAAGTGTTTGGGCTCGGCCAGCACTTCGAGGTCGGCCAGCGGATCGCCGTCCACCACAAGAAGGTCGGCGTGCGCGCCCACGGCCAGCGTGCCGATCTGGCCCGTCATGTTCAGCAGCTCGGCGGCCGTCGACGTCGCCGAGCGGATGACCTCCAGGGGCGGCTGAACCTCGCCGCGCAGGCGGAACTCGTGGTTCTGGTGACGGTGCATGCCTGCGAGCAGGTCCGTGCCGTAAACCAGCTTCACGCCGCCGCGGGCCGCGCGCTCCAGCGCGGCCAAGCCCGCGTTCAGAACCTCGTCGACCTTGCGCCAGCTCGACTCCGGCAACCCATGCTCGCGGCCTTCCTCTTTCAGCGCCCAGTACGTCACCAGGGTCGGAACCAAAAACGCCTCGTGCTCGACGAACAGAGGAATGCTGGTGTCGTCGAGCAGGTTCCCGTGCTCGATCGAGCGGACACCGAGTTCTAGCGCCCGGTTCACGGCACGCGCGGTGTACGCGTGCGCGGCGACGTACCGGTTCGCAGCCGACGCTTCCTCGACGATCGCGCTCAGCTCCTCGGCCGAGTACTGCGTCGAGTCGATGCGGTCGGTCGGGGACGCGACGCCGCCGGACGCCATCACCTTGATGTGGTGCGCGCCCTTACGCAGCTCGTCACGCGCGGCGGTCCGAACGGCGTCCACGCCGTCGGCAACCCGCCCAAGGCCCGCGCAGCACGGGTGATCTTCCTTCGCGTACGCGCCGCGGGTGCGACTGTCGCCGTGGCCGCCGGTCTGGCTCAGTGCCCGTCCGCAGAACAGCAACCGCGGCCCGCGAAAGAGCCCTTCCGCCTGTGCATCGGCGAGGCCGAAGTCGGCGCCCGACGCGTCACGGACCGTCGTGAACCCGCGGTCGAGCATCCGGCTCATCGTGCGGGCGGCATGCGCGGCCACATAGGACGGTGACGACGAGGGCAGCGACCCCAGATCCGCCGTCAACGCGGTGACGTGGACGTGCGCGTCAACCAACCCGGGCAACACGACCGCGCCCCGCACGTCGAGCGTCGGCACGTCAGCCGCCCTCAATCCTGGGCCCACTTCAGCTATGCGGCCGTCGACGCACCGCAGGTCGCCCTCGGTGTACTCCCCCGACAGCGGGTCGAGCAGCCGAGCGTTGCGCAGCACAAGCGATCCGTTCACAGTTCCACCTTCTGCAAGACCCTTTCCTCCACAATGGACAAACTCACTTGGTCATCTCCTTCGCGACGGCCACCGGCTCGCCCTGTTCGGTCAGTTCTTCCAGCGAACGGCCCGCGGTGGACAGGCCGAATACGAGCACGCACAGCACCCCGGCCGTGAGCACGGCTGTCGTCATACCGAACACGCCCGCGAACCCGAGGCTTGCGGCGAACAGGCCGATGATCGTCGGCGCGAGGATGCTGCCAACCCTGCCAAACGCGCTGGACAAGCCGGTGCCGCTGGCACGGATCCAGGTCGGGAACACCTCGGGCGTGTAGGAGTAGACGCCCGCGTAGGTGCCGTTGAGGAAGAACGAAAGCACCGCCCCGGCAAGCGTGATCGCCCACGGCGTGCTCGTCTGGCTCAGCCAGAACGCGCTCACGGCCGACCCTGCCAGGTAAAGCGCGATGGTGTGCTTGCGGTCGAGGCGTTCGGACAGCCAGGCGGCGGAGAAGTATCCGGGCACCTGCGCCAGATAGATGATGATCGAGAACTCGAAGCTCTTCGTCACGGTGATGCCACGTTCGACGAGCAGCGTCGGGATCCACGAGAAGAAGCCGTAGTACGAGAACGTGATGACGAACCAGACGGTCCAGATCACCGCCGTCCGGCGCCGCATAGCGTTGCTCCACAAGAACTTCAGCGCGCTGACGAGGTTGACCTTCGGCGTCTCGGTCGTCGGCCCGGCCGCGGCGGCGGGCACCGGCGGAAGGGCCGCGCCGGTCGCCTTCTCGACGTCACGTTCGATCTTGGCGACAACCTTCTCGGCCTCAGCGCCACGCCCCTGGGCGAGCAGAAACCGCGGGGACTCAGGCAGAGATCGCCGCCACCACAGCAGCATCACGATCGGCAACGCGGTGATCAGCTGTGCCACCCGCCAGCCTTCGTCGAACGACGGCACGACAAACCGCCCAATCAACGCGGCCCCGACGAACCCGAAGGAGAAAAACCCGGCGAGCGCGCCAACGAACCAGCCGCGCCGCTTGGCTGGCACGAACTCGGCCAAGAACGGCGCGATGATCGCACTTTCCGCGCCAGCGCCAGCCCCGGCCAGCACCCGGGCGCCAAGGAAGATCTCGTAATTGGGCGAAAAGGCGGCGACGACGGAGAACACCGCGTAGAACGCCAGCGCGTACATCATGACTTTCTTGCGGCCGACGCGGTCACCGAGCAAGCCAGCGGCGATCGCGCCGAACAGGAAGCCGAACGGCGTTGCCGAGCCGATCAACCCGAGCTGGCCGTTGTCGAGCTGCCACACGGCCCTGACGCTGGGCAGCAGGAAGGCGACGACGGCTGAGTCCATGCCATCGAAGGTGTAGCCGAGCCCGCCGATGAGCAGCAGTTTGTAGTGGGGCCGGCTCAGCGGGAGCCGGTCAAGTCGCGCAAGCAGGGTCACTAGTGCACTCGCTTTCGTGCAGGTGTCCTCCGAGCAGAGACCGACAACATATACTGCACTTTCTTACTTTTGCAACATTCATTGCAAAGCCGCGTTCCTGGGTTAAGGTTCCGTGAGCGCAAGGAGGGCACGCGGGTGGACGACGGTTTCGAGGACTGGCTGCGAGACCGGCTGCCCGAGCGCGGTTTGCGACCGAAGTCGGCCGCGGTGCTGGAAGTGCTTGTCTCCCAGCCAAGGCGGGCCTCGTTCGGCTCAACGGCCGAACTGGCGCAGCTCGCCGGTGTCAACGTCGCGACCGTGACCCGCACGGCGCAAGCACTCGGCTTCGCGGGCTGGCCAGCGTTGCAACAAGAGCTGCGGGCCAGGTACATGTCATCGCTGAGCGCGCCACAGGTCGCGGAGGAACATCGCGGCGTCGGCTCGCCGGGGGCAGCGTCGATACGCCGAGACCTCGACAGCCTGGCCATCCTGAACCGGCGGTTCGACGAGAAAGTCATCAGCGACGTCGCCCAAGCGATCGCGGCAGCCCGCCGAACACTCGTGATCGCGGACGGCAGTTACGCGGCGGTCGGCATCGCCTTCGCGCACAACGCACGCCTCGCAGGCTACGACGTCCACGCGGTACAGACAGGCGACGCGGAACTCGCGAACCAGACGGCAAAACTGACCTCAGACGACGTACTGGTAGCGATCAGCTTCTGGCGCCTGTACGAGAGCACGGTCCTAGCAGCGGATGAAGCGAAACGCCGCGGCGCTCGCGTCTTCGCCATCACCGACGCGGCCAGCCCCGCGCTGGCGGACGCGGCCGAGCACGTGCTGATGGTGCCCACGGAGGGCGTGACGTTCTTCCCGTCACTGACCGCGGGCATGGCGCTCGTCCAGGCAATCGTCGCGCAACTGGCAGCTGTCGACCCGGAGCGGACGAACGAGTCGATCGAGGCCGCGGAAGCGATGTGGACCCGTTTCGATCTGCTGCACCGCCGCCCGACCGGCAAGCCTCGTACGTGAGTCCTACGACCGCGAGCAGGTCCACGACCGACCGGTCTAGACCACGTAGGTAACCAACAACTCTGTCGACCGCGTCACGCTCCACACAGGGCTGTTCAGCCGACCAGATGTACGCCCGTTCGGGCAGGCAGCGGCGATCATTGGCCGATTGAACCGCCAAACAGCTGCTTAACCCCGTTAGCTGCAAGTAATGTGCCCCAGCCAACCAACTCTGTTGACCAAAGGCACACGAAAGATCGCCCAAGCATTGGCGGCAACAAAATCCCGCCATGGGCACAGCTCTGCTCATGACCGACAGGAAAACCCAGTGACCACATACACGACCAGCACCACGCGAATGACCGGCGCCGCAGTCGGATTCGCAGCGGTTGTCTGCGCCGTAGCCAGACTCCTAGTCTCCGGCGACGGATTCGACCGCGTCTGGGCCGAAGACGGCGCAGTGTTCCTCTCAGACACCCGCGCCTACGGTCTTGGCTCAGTGGTCGCTGAATACAGCGGATACGGCCACCTCGTCCCCCGACTGCTCGCGCTCATCGGCTCATGGCTGCCGTTGGGGTACTACGCCTTATTCACCGTGCTGGCCTCATCCATCGTGGTCGGCCTGCTCGCGTGGTACGTCTTCACCGCCGCGAAGCGTGTCACGTCCAGCTCGGTCTGGGCCTTCATTGCCGCCATAGCCCTGGTGCTCACACCGGCCTACCGGGCCGAGGCACTCGGCAACTTGGCCAACCTGCAATGGTTCCTGATGCCCGCAGCCCTATGGGCAATCGTCGATCCCCACCGAACCCACGTCGCTGCCATTCTCATCGCCGCCGCGGCCGCGACCACCAGCCCACTGTCAATCCTCCTACTGCCAGCTCTCCTCATCATCCACGGCCGCACAGCATGGCGCACCCCAGTCGCTGCCGCCTTAGCCGCAGGCCTGGCGTACCAAGCAATTGTCCGGCTGATCGGCATGCACTCCGTTGCCAACCCAGCACCCCGCTCCCCTGGTGCCTACGTAGGCATGGTCTTCGACATCCTCAAGCAGGCAAGCAGCACACCATGGGCGCCCTTGGTGGCAGGCGCCATTCTCATCGCCGTCATCTTGTCGGCATGGTTCATCGGAGCACGAAAGGACGCACGCGCGGCCGCGTTCGTCGTAACATCAGCCTTGTTCGTCGCAGTCCCGACCGTCCTCAATGGATCACCACAACCGCGATACATCGCCTGCGGATTCGTCATCCTGATCTGGGCCGCATGCCTCGCCGCGCCCGCGCTGCAACGGATCCACGCAATCGTGCTAGCAACAGTCCTTGTCGTCTCAGCACTTGTCACGTTCCCCGCCGACCCATACCGCCTATCCGGCCCCTCCTGGACCAGCGAAACCAACTCCGCCTGCACCACCGGCACCCGCGAAGTCGAACTCAGCCCCGAAGGCTGGGGCTCGATTCGACTGCCTTGCTGATTCCCGGGCTGACCTGGCCTGGCTGCGTGTTCCGGGATAATGCCCCAGGCGTCGGCGACAAGGCCACTCAACGGCGCTTCTGGCGATGGTTCCCTCGCGCACGGTGGGCGACCGATTCATGAAGGGCTTTCACGATGCCGCCCTCGGGGCATTTGCCTCGAGATCTTGATGCCACCCCGGCTGGCGAATGCGCGTCGCTGAGTTTGAAGAATCTTCAGGTCTCGATTTTCATACATGAAATACCTGCTTGACGAGACCATAGAACGCGTCGGCGAGCTGCCGGGTCTTTTCGACGCCCAAAGAGGCTTCACGATCGCGGCAGGGAGTTTCGGGCACATCCTTTTACCTGATTGCGCCCTCCGATACCGGACTGACCAGTGCGATCGAAGTCGCGGGCGCCGATCTGCCGGTGGCACGAAAATGTCACGTGCGCGGTAGTCATGGACACCTTCACAATCGTCCACCAGAATCCGCCATGTCGCTCCCCGGGAACGCACGGTGCACAACGCACAAGTCGGCCGTTCTCTGTCTGCTGACATGAGTTTCTGACAGTGGCGCCCAGTTGGGCTCGAATGTGAAATCGGGTTCCCGCAGTGTCCGGGAGCTCCGCTCCTTGAGGAGATGCTTTGGCGAAAAAGATTCCGGTCCTTGCCGCACTCGTTGTCGCGGGCAGCCTGGTACTGGCCCCTGCCGCGTCGGCACAAGACAAGCAGACGCGTGGCTGCGGTTCCATCTCGGGCAATACGTTCAAGTTGACCTGCAATCGGCTTGGTAGTGCCGGTGACGATCGCGCCGAGTTGCGCTATCCCAACTACAGCAGCGGCACGCACACGTTCGAAGCCCGTGTCTCGGTCAACGGCGGCAGCGGAATCAGCCTCGTGCAGACCTTCCGCGGCGACGCATGGTTCATGCTCGCAGCTGGCGGCGGCCAGGTCTACGTGGTCCACGATTCGAGCAAGCGCAGGTCAGTCGACCTGCGGGGTGGATTCCAGGTCAAGACCGTGCACCGGGTTGGTGGCGCCCACGTCACGTACATCAACGGCTCGGAGTTGCACCGCCTGAACGGCCCGCAGGGCAGCTATTACCACAAGCACGGTGCGTACGCCACGGACAGCGGCCGGGGTCCGACCACCGTCGTGTTCTCCAACGTCCGGTACTCATAGCCATGATCCGCTGGATTGGTTTGGTTTCGCTCGTGGTACTGGCCGGATGCTCGGCCGGTCCCACGGGCGATGCCCCAGTTGCCGACGTCAAGAACGCCGCGACGCTGCGGGCCACTCTGGCCTCGCCGACGGATATCGATCTGGTGTGGACGATCACGGATCCGGCGGCCAGCGGGCAGGTCGTTGAGTATTCGAACGAGGAAAACGGCCAGTACACGATACTTGCGTATCTGCCACCGACCAGCACGACGTTCCGGCACCCGGACCTGATTCCGCAAACGCCGTTCTACTACCGGATCCGGACGTTCCACGGCCCCGCGTCATCCACAGTGGACACCGCGCTGCCGCCGGGCGCGTCCGGCACAGAACCGCAGGGCGACGAGGAATGGATGCGGGCAACCACCCTTCCCGGCGGGCCGGTGCGGCAGGGATCTGTGCGCGACCCGGGCAACGCACCCACCGACTTCACCGCCACCGTGGTGCAGACCAACGGGCTCGCGTTCAAGTGGACGGACAACACGAGCGACGAGGAAGGTTTCCTGCTGGAGGTCAAGCCAGACGGCGCGCCGGACTTCACTGTCGCGACCAGCGTCGACGTGAACGTGAATTCCTTCGGCATGATCCCCACCGATGATGAGCGGAAAGCGACCTATCGGGTACGCCCCTACCGGTTCGGTCCACCAACGAACACCGCGCACCAAACGACCGGGGGCACCGCCTGACAGCGAATGCGGATTGGCGGCAGTCGGTGTCGGGAAGAGCTTCTCAAGGGCTTGTTTCAGCGTTCTGACTTTCCGGTTGGCGCCCGCGCGCCCGGCCAATCTTCTCCAACGTCGAGCGCAGCCGCTCCGACCACCGGCCATACCGCCGTGTCACACCAATGCCAGAAACTTAGGGTTCGGGGTTTGGTCGGTGTTTGGGGCGTGCGCGAGCCGTTGACCTGCGGAGATTTGTGGCGGGTGCGGGTGGGTTGCTGCTGGGACTGGGTGCCGTGGCGAGGGCGCAGGGCGGTTGCGTCGCGTTGAGGGGTATGAGGGCCGAGTTTGCTGCGTTGAGTGCAGTCAAGGTGGCCTTCGCGGCATCAGGTTCCGTCGCGGGTGGGGCTGGTGTTACAGGTGTGACTGACGAGGTGAATTTCTGTCCTTAATGGACCTTGGGATGCTCGAAAGCGCCAGTCCACGGGCTTGGTTAAGTTCCTGGCATTGCCGTGTCACACCGGATGGTCGCACGTAGCTCCACAGGCACGATCTGAAGAGCAGTCACCACCACATCGACCAAGCCCAGCAACAACGTCCCCGCGCACGAATCCAGCTCAGAACACACGACCCGAACGATGTCGATCACGCTGCTAAGAGCGTGTCTCACGTGGTTGCTTTTCGGAGTTTCTTGTAGCAGGTGAGTGTGGCGGCGAGGGTGAGGAAGGCGCAGAAGTGGTTGGCGTAGCGTTCGTATCGGATGCTGAGCCGGTGGTAGCCGAACAGCCAGGCGATGGATCGTTCGATCACCCAACGGTGTTTGCCCAACTTGGTGCTCGATTCGATCCCTTTGCGCGCGATGCGTACGGCGATGCCCTGCTCACGCACCCAGTGCCGCAAGTCGATCTGGTCATAGGCCTTGTCGCCGTGGAGCTTGGCCGGTTTGCGGCGGCGAGGGCCGCGTCGGGACTTGATCGCGGGGATGGCCATGACCAGAGGCTTGAGAGCGTAAGAGTCGTTGGTGTTCGCGGCGGACACCGCCACCGACAACGGGATTCCGGCACGGTCGGACAGCACGTGGATCTTCGAACCGGCTTTGCCACGGTCGACCGGGTTCGGCCCGGTCATGGGTCCCCCTTTTTGGCCCGGACGGATGCTCCATCCAGCACCGCACGCGACCAGTCGATCAGGCCTTGGCTGCCCAACTCATCCAGCACCACGCGATGCAACCGACGCCACAGACCGGCCTTGGTCCAGTCGGTGAACCGGCGATGCGCCGTGGGGACGGTGACCCCGAACGATGGCGGCAGGTATCGCCAGGCACAACCGCTGGTCAACACGAACACGATCGCGGTGAACACCGCACGGTCGTCCACCGGTGCCGTCCCGCCACCCTGCGGACGTGGATCAAACCCCGGAATCAACGGCTGCGCCAACGCCCACAACTCGTCCGGCACCAACCGCCGCGACAGATCATCAACCACGTGGTTGATCATGACAGACCATGATCAACCACGTGAGACACCCTCTAAGCCGACGTGATCTTGCCGCGGCACACGACGCAATGCGTTACCGGACCACAAAACTGAGCCAGAGCCCCTGATGTGGGACAACGGCGACGACTGGCTGACCCTCCACTTGGGCCTCAAACTCCGGGGCGTTGGGTGCCGCGTATCGTGACCAACTCGGCCAAGGGTGATCAAGTCTGAAATAAAAACCGTCGCGACATCACCGCGTCCGAACCTCTTCGCGGTGATGTCGCGACGGGTGTCCAACGACAGAGCCTATTTCAGCCCCCTGGTTGGACGACTCCGTTCGCGGTCAACTGGTACGGCGCGTACTGGCTGAGCTTCCCGGTCGGTTCGTCGTAGGTCACGATGGCGACTACCTTCGGGAATGCGGAGAACTGCGCCAGTTGGTACCGGTTGATCTGGACCGAGGATGTGCCGTTGAACTCCTTTTGCAGCGCGGTGTTCTTCTGCTCGTCGAGTCCGACGAGTCGCAGGTTCCAGTTGTTCACCGGCGTCTGTTTGATCTGGGTCGGCGATTTGAACGGTGTCACGTTCGAGCCGTCGCTGATTGTCGTGCCGCCGATGGTGACATCGTCGACAAGCAGTCCGCCTTCGTTCACGCCGGGGTCGGAGACGTACTGCAGTCCCAGCAGCACGTTCTGGCCGGCATATGCTGAGAGGTCGTAACTACGTGCTTCGAACCCGGTGGTTTTGCCGGTCAGGCCAGGACCGAGCGGCCCGTCGACGGTCTTGTCTCCCGCGATCGGTTTGTAGGTCGCGCCGCCGTCGGTGGACACGGTCACGTACGCGTAGTCGTAGCCCTCTTCGGCGCCGTACTTCGCGAGGAAGCGCAGGGTGGGATCGGTCGTCGGCACCGTAACGGGGGTGATCGCGGCGGAGTTGAGGTTGCCTTCGTTGCCGGAGAACAACACGGGATTGTCTGCGCGGTCCGGGTCGTTGCTCACGACTGTCCACGTGAGTGGGAGCGATGGCAGCACTTTCGCGCCTTCGAAGGTCAGCGAGGTGAGGTCGCGTCCCTTGAGGACGGTGCCGCCGGGACCCTGTAGCTGGACGTAGTCCGCGCCGTTCGGGGCCGCGCCGGGGGTGGCGTTGGCGGCGGGGTTGGCGAGGTTCACTGTGGACCGGACGCTGGCTGAAGTGACTTTCTTGCCGTCCGCGCCGAACATTTTGCCGTTCTCGACGAACCGGTCGACCAGGACGGAGGTCTGGTAGTTGTGCAGCACTTTGGCGAGGTCGTTCTCGCCGACGGCTTTCAGTTGGGTCGCAACGCTGTCCAGGCCGTGGTGCTCGGCATCGCGGTGCAGGCGGGAAATGATATCGGCGCCGTAGTGGTCGTAGAGGTACAGCATGAACTGGTAGGCGTTGCCGTAATCGGCGAGGACGCTCGCATTCCGCCCGCCTTCCCAGAGGTTCAGCGAGTTCTCCGGGCCGCCACACTCACGCGGGTTCGGGTTGGCGTCGGTTTTCACCGTCGCGAAGCCCTGGAAGCAGGTCAGATGGCCGTCCTGCGCCTGGTCGTCGACCGTCGCCTTACTGTCGACATATCCCGTCAGTGTCTGGGCGAAGTCGGACATGCCCTCGTTGAGCCACGTGTCCTCGGAGGTCCCGTCGATGTAGTCCAATAGCAGGTGCTGCCACTCGTGGGCGAACGTGCTCTCGTAGCTGAACGGGCGCGCGGGCCGGCTGGTACACGGGTCGTCGGTCGGCTCGTTCGGCGGTGTGGCCGTCGTGCGGTGCTGCCAGTCGAACACGTCGATGGTCATCACGTTGCGGTCGAACTCCTGGTTGAACGCAGGCATGTAGAACCCGCCAAGGTAGGTTCGCTCGGCCGGGAAGTTGTAGTAGTTGGCGTCCCGGACGTTGTCGAGCAGGGCAACGGTCTTGTCCCCGTCACCGGTGTAGACGCCGCCGTTGCCGTTGGCATCCGGCTCGTATGTCGCATGTGTACCATCGCGGTCCTTCGGCGTGGAGAAGGTCGCGGTTTCCTTGGGATACATGTTGTTGTCGAACTCGGAGATGAGCTCGTTCACCTGAGCGTCGGTGATGTCGGTGCTGCCAGGGATCTGGTTGCGGCAGTCACCGGCGGGGAAGGCGCGGTCGTTGGCCACCCAGACCTCGATCTTCTTGCCGACCCCGCGCAACGTGTAGTCCTTGCGGTAGACGTTCTGCTTGGTGTCGTCGAGGCCGAGCCACTGGCGGACCGTGCCGACCGCCGGGGTAGCCGCCGGTGGGATGCGGGCGGGTTCGTCGCTGCGGGACGCCTCGGCGGCATTCGGCACCTCGATCCTGCGGCCGTCGAACCGATAGTCGGTGTGCCTCAGCCCGGTGATGATCCTGCCGGCGTCTTGGTCCGATGATTGCGGCGCGGCCGTCGCGTGCCCAGGCACGAATAGCAGTACCAGCGGTATAACGAGTGTGGCGGCGGCCCGGACTGCGCGGGAGCGTGCCATGGATGGCTCCTTGCACCGTGTCGGTTGAAAAGAATGAACGCCATATTCAAGCATCCGGTTATCGGCGGCGCGTGGCATAATTTCGCCCTACACCCGATCGAGAAGAATCCATTCTAAACTTACTGGCTGACCGCGTTTTGACCGATTCGCTGACAGGGTCCGATCAGGACTCGGACAAGTCCGGTGATGAACTCGTCAACGTATCCAGTGTTCCACACGAGTGGCGGCCGGACCTTCAGCACGTTTCCGTGTGGACCGGTCGCGCCGACGGGATGCCCTGTGCTGCCGACTTGCCCAGCAGCTTCCTGGTCGTCACCCGATCGCCAAGAACATCGACGCCAGCGAGCAAGCCGGTGCCACGTACCGAACCAGCAGTGGCGATTCGGCCGCGACTTGGCTGAGCCGCTGGCGAAGATAGTCACCGACGTTGACCGCCATAGCGGGCAATCCGGTCAGCTCAAGGATGTCCAGAACGGAGTGACCGGCCGCGGCGGCTGCCGGAGTTGCGGCGAATGTCGAGACGTACTCGTAGCGGGAGGCCAGTACGTCGGCGATCTCGCGCCGGGTGATCGAATATCCGGCACCCATCGGTTTGCCGAGCGTGACGAAATCCGGCGTGATCCCGGCGAGCAGGAACCGCCAGAGTTGCAGGCCGCTGCGGCCGTACCCGGACTGCACCTCATCTGCCAGGTACAGCGCACCGGCACGATGGGCCTCCGCGACGATTCCGGCCGGGAACGCGGCGGGCACGTCGAGGATGCCTTCGGAGGTGAACTGCGAGTCAACGAGGACAAGCGCCGGGCGGTGGCCCTCGGCGCGCAACTGGTCCGCGAAAAGTGCGAACCGTGGCGGATCGGCCTGCCTGGAAAGTGCCGACGCGGTTCGGTTTATGGCTTGGCAACCATTCATTGGAGCTCAAGTCCGCCATCCATTTAGGCGAGCCGTCGTACGCGTGCTCGGCGATGATCGCACCGGAGCCGCCGATGTACTCGGTCGCCATCCGCCAGGCGAGCTCGTTGGCTTCGATGCCGGAGGTGGTGAACAGACACGTGTCCAATGAGGACGGCATGGTGGCCAGGATCCGTTCGGCCAGTTCGACGATGGCGGGGTGCAGGTAGCGGGAGTGCGTGTTCAGATCACCGACCAGAAACGCGCACCCGCCCAGGACTGGGCGGCGCTCGCACACGACCTCCGCTTGGTGACCTTCGCCGAACTCGCTCCCCGTATGGAAAAGGGCTCTGGACGGCCACCTTGATGATACGAGGCCGAAGGCTCCTTCCGATCGGACGCACGAAATGCTCATACGGATCGCTCAGGACACTGACGCGAGTGTGGCTCGTCTGATCGCCACACGTTCAGAACCACGGCCAACATCGAACGGCTGACCGTGAGACCACGACTCACTGCTGGGTTGACGCAACGGCTTCATGAATACGATAATGACGATCGTTTCCAACTAGCGTGAGGAACCGATCGTGAAGCGAGTGGCCCTGTTAGCCATGGGTGTGCTGGTCGTGGGTTGCTCGACCCCAGTGGCCGAAGGCGGTCCGGCCACCGCACAGCAAACGACGATCGACCGGACGGTCCAGCCATTGCGGCCAAGCCTCACGGTCACGGCCGCAGGCAGTACGTTGACCTTGCCCCAAGCGCCCGAACGCATCGTCTGCCTCAATGGGTTGTGCGACGACGTCCTCACTGAGCTGGGAATTGTTCCGGCTGGGACCAGCAACCCGACCCTGCTTGGCCACCCGGCACTGCTCGGCGAGCGTGGCACGGCCGTACCAGTGGTCAAGGGGACGTTCGGGTCCGAGGATGTCGAGAGTGTCGCCGCCCTCAGGCCGGACCTGGTGATCGGCCTGCCGGGTGTGCACGACGGACTCCGCCCGGCGATCGAGAAGTTCGCGCCCTTGTGGCTGGTCGAACCGACGAAGTGGCAGGAGTCGGTCGAATCCTTGCGTGCCATCGGGGCGTTGACCAACAGGACCGATGCGGCGACCAACGCCGAGCAACGTTTCCGGGACAAACTCGCGTCTGCCGTGGCCACCACGCACCAGAACGGCCAAGCACAGCGGAAGGCGCTGCTGATGTACGGCAGTGTCGACTCGATCGGCGTCGACACCAGCGCCTCGCTCAAGGGCAACCTGCTTGGCCTGCTGTTCACGTATCCCTTCCCAGCCAAAGGCACGGACGCCACGACGGCAAGCACCTACAGCGTCGAGGAACTCCTCGCCAAGCAGCCGGATGTCGTGTTCGTGTACTCCCTGCTGTTTTCCAGCAATGACCGCACATTGAGCGCGCAGCTGGCCGACAATCCGATCTGGAAGCGGATTCCGGCCGTCCAACAGGGACACGTCTACGAAACGCATACGAAACTGTGGGGCTCTGGCCGTGGGACACGCAGTCTGAGCGCGGTCATCGACGAAGCCGTTGCCAAGGTCGCGGCGAGTTGATCCGAGGGACCGTACTCGTCGCCTTCCTCCTGCTCGTCCTCGGCTCGCTCATGCTGGGCACGCCGTTTGTCGGGATCAACCGTCTCTTCGTAGCGTCGGGCGTCGAGTACGTCATTGTCGCCGAGTTGCGCTCACCGCGGCTCGTCTTCGGCCTGCTGGCGGGTGGTGCGCTCGGTGTTGCCGGTTTGATGCTGCAGGAATCGCTGCGAAACCCCTTGGCTGTGCCGGAACTGCTTGGTGTGTCGAGTGGTTCTTCGGCCGCGGTGGCGATCTGCGTTGTCACCGGGCTGACCGTGCCTGGCGCGCCGCTCGTTCCGGCGCTTTTCGGGGCGGCCGTCGGCGCGGCGTTGACGCTCGTGGCCGTCAAAGGCGCCGTAGGGCCGGAAGCGACGCTGCTGATCGGGGCGGCAGTGAGCGCCGCGTTACAGGCTGTGTTGCTGGCGGCCGCGGCATTCACGGATTCGCGTGACCAAGGTGTGCTGGTCCGTTACCTGCTGGGCTCTTTGTCGGGAATCAGTTGGGATGACGTTACGGTTGCGGGAATCGCATTGGCTGTCGTCATGCCGTTAGCTGTGCTTTGCCTTCCTGCGTTGAAGGTTCTGGCACTAGGTGACGAGACGGCCGCGTCCGCCGGATTGAATGCCGGACGCGCCAGGGTCCGGGTGCTCACCGTCGCCAGCCTGTTGATCGCGGTGATCGTGGGGTTCTGCGGCCCCATCGGATGGATTGGGTTCCTCGCACCGCAACTCGCCCGTTTGATGGACGCGGCCAGGGTGTGGTGGTCGCTGGTCTTCGGCGCATTGCTCGTCGTTGCCGCGGATCTGGCCGCACGGACTGTGCTGTATCCGGTGGAGCTTCCCGTCGGTGGTCTGACCGCGGTGGTCGGTGTTGGAGTCGGTGTCCTTTTGCTGGTACGAAAGCGCGTGCGCGCATGAGGTGGATAGTCATCCTGATTCCGCTCGCGGTTGTTCTCGCGTTCGTCCAGCTGCTGACCGGGTCCTCGATGTCCGCGCCCGAAGCACTGGCGGCGCTGTTCGGGGACAACAGGATCATCGTCGAGCTGCGGGCGCCACGAGTCGTTGTCGGACTGGCCGCGGGTGCGTGTTTGGGCGTCGCGGGGATGATCCTGCAGTCCACGCTCCGCAATCCGTTGGCATCACCGGAAGTCACGGGCGTCGGATCCGGTGCGATCCTTGGCGCGGTCGTGGCCACGACCATCGGAGCCACCACGTCCACCGAAATGGTGCTCCTGGCTCTGCTGGGCGGATTACTCGGCGGCGGCATTCTCTGGGCAATGGCATCGACGCGCGGCTCCGATCCGCTGAGGCTCGCGGTGATTGGTGTACTGCTGTCAGCGACGCTCGCGAGCGCGACGCTCATCCTGTTGACCGCACGTCCCCAACTCGCGGGCGCCATGACCCAGTGGCTCGTCGGCAGCCTGAACGGTCGAACCTGGGAACACTGGCGAGCACTGTGGCCGTGTCTAGCCATCGGATTTGGCGGCGCGTTCTTGGTGACGGCCGTCCTCAGTGTCCTGTCGGTAGACGACGATCACGCCAAAGCCGTTGGTATCGCGGTAACCCCGTGGCGGATCACAGTTCTGATGCTCTCGGTGCTGACAACCTCGGCAGCCGCGGCGACAACCGGCGCACTCGTGTTCGTGGGCATGCTGGCGCCCCACGCGGCACGAGCTCTGGTCGGCAGCGATCAACGTGTCGCGCTGCCGCTGTCGGCCATCATTGGCGCCGCAACGGTTGCGGCAGCGGACATCGCGGCTCAGCACGCGAATCTCCCAGCAGGGGCGATCACGGCGATAGCAGGTGCGATTGTCCTGATCAAAGTGGCGAAGCGGATGTCAGCGGCGACAGTGGGAGGCAGCCGATGATCGAAGCGGCAGACATCACGGTCCGTTTCGGCGAGAAAACCGTGCTCGACAAGGTCTCGATCACGGTGCACCACGGCGAATGGCTGGCATTGGTCGGCCGCAACGGGTGTGGCAAATCGACCGCGCTCCGCGTGATGGCTGGTTTGCTCGAACCCGCGCAAGGGAGCGTAACCATCGCAGGTGGTCCACTGAACGCCTTGTCTCGTAGGGAAATTGCTCGCCGCGTCGCGATTCTTTCGCAGTCGATGCCTCCTGTCGGCGCGATGACGGTCAAACAGCTTGTCCGGCAAGGACGATACGCCACACGTGGACCGCTGGGCATGCTGAGCAATGGTCAGGACGCCGCCGAACGCACGGCGATGGCCGACGCTTCGGTGCTCGAATTGGCTGACGCGCAGGTGGATCGGTTGTCCGGCGGGGAAAGGCAGCGTGCGCGGCTGGCATTGGCGCTGGCGCAGGACGTGCCGGTACTGCTGCTTGACGAGCCGACGACGTACCTTGACGTGCGGCACCAACTGGAAGTGCTGGAGTTGGTACGGCGTCTGCAGCGAGAACGTGGCCTGACTGTGGTCACAGTCCTGCACGACCTCAGCCAAGCCGCGAAGTACGCGGACCGGATCGTCGCGTTGCGAGACGGAGTCGTGCACACACAAGGGCCCGCCGGCGAAGTCGTCGACGCCGACCTGCTTCACTCGGTGTTCGGCGTGAAAGGCCGGGTGTGGCTGGACGACCTCACCGGCAAGCCGATGTGCTCCTACGACGCGGCCGCGAACTGACGCAGGGTCTCGGCGTCACGCAGCACGGCGTCAACGGAGTCGTCCTGGACGAACTCCAGCATGACCTCCGCATCACGCAGGAGACCGAAAAGCGGGCGCCACAGATCTTCCCTCGCGCCCAATGCAAGCCGTTCGGTGTAGCCATCGGGTCCCCACGAGAACGCGTGCACCGCCGCGAGTTTCGGCAACAGTGCACGCACTTCGGCCAAGCACTGATCGGTGTCCGGGTCCTCCCGCGGCTGCCAATGCGCGACCAGGTTGTCCCAACCGGCCTCGCCGTACATAGAGGATGATCTTGACGTCCTTGGCTTTGCCCGCTTTGACCAGCTCACCAAGGAGATCGCGCTTGGTGCTGCAACTGCCCGGGATCGCCGACGGCCATGGGCGCGCATAGCCAAGCCTGCTGTGGAACGTGGCCAGGACGATGTAGGAGGCGCCCAGCTTGCGGGCCTCGTCGACCCAGTAGTCGGCACTCCAGCCGCCACCGGTGACGTCACGTTCCCATTCCGCGCAGTCGAGGTGCTTCGGCGCGGTGAACATGCCCCAGTGCAGGAAAAGCCCGGCCGTTGACGCCCGTAACCACTGTTGTCTCGGATGCTCGACCTCGGCATTCGCAGTCGGCGTGAGCAACGCGAGCAGGACGATGACGACGCTCAGCAGGATGCGACGGTGCATGACCTCTGCCCTCCTGTGCCGCGGCTAGAACCTCGTGAGTGATTACGCGCGTTCTAACCTGGATTCACCGTTGATCTTGGGTTGTGGTCGTGGTGGTGGGTGGTTGTGGTGGTGGGCCGGTGGTGTGTGGTGTGGTCGTGTGGGAGTTGCTGGTCTGCCCAGCTTTTCCACTGTGGTCTTTCGGGTTGGGCCCTGGTCAGGCGGGTGGGTAGGGGGTCAGGCGGGGTGGGGTGGGGCGTGGATGGTGGTGAACAGCCGGGTGAAGTCGTGGGCCCAGGGCCAGTCTTGTGGTAGTCGCAGGGTGATGTGGCGGGCGGTGCGGGTGACGCGGGCGGCGATGGTGATCAACCGGCGGCGCAGGGTGGTCAGCCGTGTTCGGGCGTGGGCGGGGCCGGCCAGGCAGGCGGTGGCGCGCAGGAGGTTGTGGGTCAGGGCGGCCAGGGAGAGCCAGGCGGCGTTGGCGGCGAACAGTCCGGACGGGAAGTGGGCCAGCGGGCCGGCCGCGAGTTCGGCGAAGACGTGTTCGATCGCGCCGCTGCGTTGGTCGTGCAGACGCCAGGCGGTGGCCGTGTCGAAGCCGGCCGTGTCGGGCTCGGTGGTGGCGGGCCTGGTGGTGGCGGGCCTGGTGGTGTCGGGCCTGGTGGTGTCGGGCCTGGTGGTGGCGGGTGGGAGGTTGGTGAACACCGCGTGGTAGCGCCAGGCTGGGAACAACTCGCCCTGCTCGTCGCGGGTGGTGATCCGGGTCCGGCGGACCAGTAGCCGGGCGGTGGTTTTCTGGCCGGGGTTGACGGTCGGGTTGGTGAACGCGGTATGGCTGGTCTCGGCGATCTGGGCGGTGTGGATCAGCTGCCCGGTGTGCGGGTCGAGGACCGGGTCGCGGTAGGTGTGCTGCTGCCAGGCGTGCTCGCTGATCGCGTCGATCGCCTCCCGGATCGCGGAATGTTGTGGGGCGGTGATGGAGAACCAGACCCCCTTCCCGCACCAGCATCGTGATCAATTCCCCGACATAGAACCCGGAATCGCCGCGTACCAGCAGCGGCCCGGTCGCGCCCGCGGCGCGGGCGGTGCCCAGCGCGCGCCGGGCCAGCGAGCTCACCGCGCGGCGGGTATCGGCGTTGCCACCCCGTAACCGGGTCGCCACGATCACCGGCCTGCCCGCCGCTGTGGTCAGGGTCGCGGCCAGCGTGTTCAACCCCAACACCCCGGTATAGCCGAACGCGGCCCCGTCTTTGCCCCGCCCGTAGACCTGGCTGATTTTCGAGTCCAGATCCAGCAACCCCAACCGGTCGGCCCCCGCCAGCAGCGGCGTCAGCTCCGCCAAGCGGGCCAGCAGCCGGGCGGAGAGTTTCTCCAGTTGAGCGACATGACCCATGCTGAACCAGCGCAGGAACGTGCCCACAGTGGACGGTGCGCGGATCCCGGTGAACAACCCCGCCATGCCACCATGCCGCACCAGGTCCAGATCACTGATCGAGTCCGCGCCCGCGGCCATCCCGGCCACGATCGTGCTGATCTTCGCGCCCGCGTTCGCCCCGACCGAACCACCCAGCCGGACCAGCTCACCGGCCAGATCCGACAACCCCGCGTCCTCGGCCAGCCGCATCACCGGCACCAGCCCCGCGTGCGACACCAATCCCGGATCGTCGAACCTCACCGACACCGCGCCACGCGTATGCGATGCTTTCACTCAGCAGATGCCCTCTCACTCGGACCGATATGTTTCTCTCGTAAGAACAATCGTCCCAAGTCAGAGGGCATCTGCCCGTCCACGACACGACCAACCCACCAAGATCTTCGGTGAATCCAGGTTCTAACCCTCCTAACCACTCACGAGGTGGTCCCGGAAGCGACGAACGCCAGGATCGTGACGAGCGTCGACTCGGCTAGTGGCACCAAAACTGCTGCAGGCACCGCGTACGCGGCCATCAACGTGATCTGCGCGCACTCGGGGGAGGCCTCGCCAAGGTGGGATGGTCGCGAGCGCAAGCACCGCGACAAGCACGAAGAGCGGGATCGTGAGACAATGAGTCCATCTTGGACGCGCTGGCGGCCGGCGCGAGCGGTTATCTCACCAAGGAAGCCGACCGGGCGAAGATCGAGCAGGCCGTGCGCAGCGCCGCGGCAGGGCAAGCCGTTCTCGCACAGGAAGTGCGGCGCAGATTGCTGACGCTGGCCCACCCGACACGCTCGGCCCGCTCCGGCGAAGTTCACCCTGACCGCCCGTGAACAGGTGATCTCGGACCTGATCGGTGCGGGGCTGCGTAACCCGGAGATCGCGCAGCGCCTGGTGATCAGCGAGGCGACCGTCAAAACGCACATCAACAACCTCTTCGCCAAGGCGGGCTTTCATTCGCGGGCGGACGCCGTGCGGTATGTGTTGAGCCTGATGCCCTAGGGGTATCACAGGCGGCGAAACAGGTCTTGGACGCCGTTCACGAACCTGATGAGACTCGATTTCGGGGATGACACAACGAAAGGACCCAGAAATGAAGGTCTTCATCACCGGTGGCTCCGGCTATCTCGGCCGCAGCACGATCCCGGCTCTGGTGCGTGCCGGGCACGAGGTGTCGGCCCTGGCGCGCAGCGATGCCTCCGCCGCGGCCGTGTCCGAACTCGGGGCAAAACCCGTGCACGGCTCGATGTCGTCGCTGGACGTGTTGCGTGACGCCGCTGCTGCCGCGGACGGCGTGATCCACCTTGGCTTCGACGGGACTTCGGACGCGGCTCAGGCCGATCTCGCGGCGGCTACTGCGATGCAGGAAGGCACGCGCGGGGTTTACGTGCACACAGGCGGTGTTTGGGTCTACGGCAACACCGATGGCGTGGCTACTGAGGAATCGCCGCAGAATCCGCCGCAGATCACCGCTTGGCGTGCCGCCAATGAGGCTCAGGTGCTTTCGCGTGGGCACGCCGTGCTGGTCATGCCCGGGGTGGTCTTCGGGCGCGATGGCGGGTTGCTCCCGCACTTCTTCCGTGGCTCGATCATCGGCGATGGTTCGAACCACTGGGCGCTTGTGCACGTCGACGACATTGCGGACTTGTACGTGCGCGCGTTGACCGCGCCCGCGGGCTCGACGTACATCGGTGTGAGTTTCAACATGCATGTCGCCGACTTTTTCACTGGCAAGCCTTCGATGAGTTATGCGGAGGCTTTGGATCAGATGGGACCCATTGCGGAGGCGTTCGCACTCGACCAGCAGTTGAGCGGGGACAAGGCACGGCGTGAACTCGGCTGGGCGCCCCGGCACCTAGCCGACAATCTCGGCGAAGTCGTGGATCAGCGGTGACCGGCGGGGGGCGATCCACGCGAGACAGACGTGGTTCGGGCCGATGTCGCCGACCGGGACCTGCGTGACATCCGGGCGCCGGTAGTACTCCGAAGTGGACTTCGGGATGATCGCGATCCCTTGTCCGGACGCGACATCCTCAAGTTTCTCTTCGATGCTGGTGTACCCGCGGGCGGGCGGCGCGGTGCCGTCACGAAGCTGGACGGAGATGTCACGCCATTCGGGGACGGCGCCGGGCTCGTTCAGCAGATGCTCGGCCGCGAGATCAACGATCTCAATGGACTCCTTGCCCGCCAACCGATGATCTGCGGGCAGGACGGCGACGCGCGGCTCAGTGAACATCGGCCGGACCTTCAGGCCGCGTTGATCGATCGGCAACCGCACGATACTGACGTCGACGCGGCCGTCGCGCAGCACGTCGACCTGGTTGTTCCAAGTGGTCCGGACGAGTTCGACCTCGACATCCGGATGTTGTGTGCCGAACGCACGTACCCAGTCAGTGACCGTGATGCCCGGCATGAACCCGACGCTGAACGTCGTGGTGCCTCTCGCGGCCTGCGCCACCCGGCGCTTGAGCGCCTCGGCCGCGGCGAGCAGGGGTTTTCCGTCGTCGAGCAGTTGCCTGCCAGCGGCCGTGAGCTCGGTCGATCGTTTGTCCCGGACGAACAGTCGGACGTGCAGTTCGTCCTCAAGCGCCCGGATCTGCCGTGACAGAACGGGCTGCGCGATGTGCAACCGCCCCGCGGCCCGGCCGAAGTTCAACTCCTCGGCCAGTACGACGAAGTACCGGAGCTTGCGCAGGTCGAGGTCCACAAAGGAACACTGTAGTCAGGAAAAAAGCCCGGCCCCTGAAGTGGGACCGGGCTTGGTTCGCGTGGGCAATACTGGGATCGAACCAGTGACCTCTCCGGTGTGAACGGAGCGCTCTCCCGCTGAGCTAATCACCCTCTTGCCTAACAGAGAGAAAGCTTACAGCAGGCCGCGACCGGTTTGTAACCACCCCCCGTATCCCGGCTGACCTGGGGATGTTCGCCCGATGTGACAAGCGAGCCATAACGTCATGCAGAAGATTCACGCATTGGCGCTACCAAGTTCGGGACGAACCCAGCAGTATGTACGCGTAGGTCCATCAGGTGATTACAGGGCGGAGTCAATCGATCGCATAGTGTCGACCCAGGGGGCCCGAACGGGTGAAGATCGGCCGAAATGCTATCGACGGGCGGTGCTACGGCGTCACAGGACTGGGACTCAGTCGTTCCATGGCTGGGAAGGGAGTAGAAGGGTAGCGACGATGCGCAACGATCACGTGACGCTCCGCTCGACAGCGGTCTTTGACCTGCTTGCGCCGCGCACACCGGCCGTGCCGGTGAAGGTCGAGCTGCGCTATGACACCCGCGACCCGTATGCGGTCGTCGCGGCGTTCCGTACCGGCAGGGCAGGCTGGGTGGAATGGGTCTTCGCACGCGACCTTCTCGCCGACGGGCTGATCGCGGAGGCGGGAGACGGCGACGTCCGAATCCGGCCAGCGGTGGACGACCCAGAGGTAGTGGTGATCGAACTCAGCTCGCCGTCCGGCCACGCGGTCTTCGAAGCCTCGGCACAAGAACTGGCGGACTTCCTCGACCGGACGTACGACGTAGTGGTGCCAGGAAACGAGCACACCTGGGTCAACGTCGACGAGGCGCTGACGCACTTGATCTCCAACGACCTGACCTGAGCAAACATCGAAACCGACCCCCGGTTTGAAACCCGTTGAGCCGGTCGGATAAAGTTCTCCACGTACCACCGAGGCGGGCCGAAAAGTCCGCCAAGCTGGGGCAGGCGGACGTAGCGCAGCTGGTAGCGCATCACCTTGCCAAGGTGAGGGTTGCGGGTTCGAGTCCCGTCGTCCGCTCGGCGTCGGCCCCTCGGGTCGGACTCCTGGGCAATTGACAGGAAACTGGCGCAGTGGCCGAGTGGCTTAGGCAAGGGCCTGCAAAGCCCTGTACGCGGGTTCGATTCCCGCCTGCGCCTCGGGCGATTAGCTCAGTGGGAGAGCACTACCTTGACACGGTAGGGGTCACTGGTTCAATCCCAGTATCGCCCACCCGATAAGTGCAGTTCAGAGGCCTTGTTGACGTTCGTCGTTGGCAAGGCCTTTGGCTTTTGACCGTCATTTGACCGTGGCTGTCGCCGTGACACGGACGGTTTCGGTCGTTGCGGAAGTCTGAGTTTCGGTGACTTCTGGTCGGTTTGGCCGTGTGGGGCGTCGTCGGGTCCTTGATCATCTGACCGTCTGTTGACCGTGATTCTCGCCTCAGGCTGTGGCGTGTCGAGCCTGGCGTGGTGGTCAGTCGGTTCGGAGGTGTCGGTGGTTACGGACACGTTCGAAGGCTTTGAGAGCGTGTTCGTCTGATGCGGCGAGGGTGTGCAGGTATCGCTCCGTGGCGCGCAGGCTGGAGTGTCCCAGTCGTTCGCGGACGGTTTGGATGTCTGCTCTGCCGGCCAGTAGCCACGAGGCGTGTGTGTGGCGCAGGTCGTGCATCCGGATTCGTCGGGTGATTCCGGCTGCGGTGAGCGCGGGTTTCCAGATGTGTTTGAGGTGCCAATTACGCGGTATGTGCCCGTCGGTGTCCAACGAGCGTCCGTGTGCGGGCCGGTCTTTGCCCTGAGCGCGGCGAGCCGATCGGTAGGGGGCGTACGCGCAGCGGCATGAGGCGCAGCGGCAGCCGTACGTTGAGTAGCAGGTCAGTGTGCCGTGTGGACGGTTGGGCCTGACCCGTTTTGACGGACATCTCTGATCAGGGGTGCGAACCCTTGGGAAGGATGTTCATCATGGAGCCTGTGGGCAAGAAGAAGCGGCGGCCTCGGCGGGCGTTCACGCCGGAGTTCAAGGCCGAGATCGTCGAGTTGTGCCAGCGCGGGGATCGGTCGTTGGGGCAGGTCGCGCGGGATTTCGACCTGACCGAGACCGCGGTGCGGGGCTGGGTCAAGCAGGTCGAACTGGACGCCGGAACGCGCACTGACGGGTTGACCAGCGCGGAGCGCGACGAGTTGGCGGCGTTGCGGGCGGAAAACCGCCGACTGCGTGAGGACAACGAGATCCTCAAGCGCGCCACGATTTTCTTCGCCAAGGAGACCCGGTGAACGTGTCCCCGTTCATCGAGGCGGAGAACATCAGCACCACCGGCAACGTCAAACGTGCGTGTGCGCTGCTTAAAGTCTCCCGTGCCGCCTACTATGCCCACCGCACCGGCCAACCATTCCAGCGGGCCCGCGACGATGCCGAGTTGACTGAGCGGATCACCGAGATCCACGCTGAGTCCAACGGCACCTACGGGGCACCTCGGGTGCGTGCTGAACTGGCTGCCAGCGGCCGAGGGCATTCACGCAAGCGAGTGGCTCGGTTGATGCGCGCGGCGGGACTCGTGGGCAAGACACCGAAACGGTGGCGGACCACCACCGTGCCGGATCCGGCCGCGGTCCTGCCCGACGATCTGATCCGCAGGGATTTCGCCTGTGCGGCAACGGATCTCAACAGTCGCTGGTGCGGTGACATCACCTATATCCACACGGGGGAGGGCTGGTTGTATCTGGCCATGGTGATCGATATCGCCTCTCGGCGCGTGGTGGGCTGGGCCACCGCCGACCATCTGCGGACTGACCTGGTCGACCAGGCCTTGCGTGTCGCGATCACCCCACGTCGACCCGGGCCAGGCGTGATCTTTCATGCCGATCGCGGCTGTCAGTACACCTCCGGTCAGTACGCCCGCCTCGCGCGCGATGCCGGAGTGCGGCTGTCGGTGGGCCGGAAAGGACAGTGCTGGGACAACGCGGTCGCCGAGTCGTTCTTCGCCACCATCAAGACTGAACTGCTCGACCGGCAGGCCTGGCCGACGAAAGCGTTGGCGCACAAGGCAATCTTCGAATATGTGGAAGGCTGGTACAACACCCGCCGGCGGCATTCCAGCCTCGGCTTCCTCAGCCCGGCCGCCTACGAAGCAGCCCAGCAAACCGCTACCGAGCTTGCGGTAGCCTGATCACATATCGACCTTGTCTGTCGAATCGGGTCAAGCCCAGAGACGCTCTGGCTGACGGTCGGGCGTGAGCCGAATGAGTTGTGGCTCACGAACTACTATGAAGAAGGCACGCGGAGGCTCTCGCAGAGCATTGTCGATCGCGCTACGTCGAGCGACTTCCGGATCTCGGATCGCAGCCTCACCTACGATGCCACCGGCAACATCACCCGGATCGCGGACAAGTCCGACGTGCAATGCTTCGCGTACGACTATCTGCGGCGTTTGACACAAGGATTCACCCCGTCGACAGGAGATTGCTCCGCTGCACCGTCCGTTGCGGGCCTTGGTGGTACGGCGCCGTATTGGTCGGAGTTCGGCTATGACGCCATCGGAAACCGCACGTCCGAAGTCCAACATCGCGTCCAGGGCGACACGCGGCGTACCTACACGTATGGTCGCCCGAGGTGCGGGCGCACCTCGAGGAAGAGGCTGACCGGGTGTTCCACGGCGACGTCGACTTGGCCGAACTTCGCGTCACCGAAGCGTTCGTACTGGAGAACCTGCGCCTGCACCATCCACTGTGGATGCTCATGCGGCGAGCAGTGCGCCCCGTCACGGTCGGCGGCGTACACCTGGAGGCGGGCACCGAGGTGATCTACAGCCCTGCCGCCATGCACCGTGACCCGGACATTTTCCCGGACCCACTGCGGATCCGCCCGGAACGCTGGCTCGGCGCCGGGCCCACCCCCGAGATGCAGCGCGCGTTCGTGCCCTTCGGCCTCGGCCGGCGACAGTGCATGGGTGACGCGTTCGCGATGATCCAGATGAAGATCAGCGTCGCCGCCATCGCGGCGAATCGCCGGCTGAGCCTCCCCGCCGGGTTCCGCCCGAAGACCGTGACCACGAGCGTCGTGCGCCTCGCCGAGCTTCCGATGATCGTGGGTGCCCGGTGACAGGACTGCTCACAGGCAAGGCAGTGCTCGTCACCGGTGCCGGCTCGGGTATCGGCCGCAGCGCCGCCGAGGTGCTGGCCGGGCACGGCGCCGATCTGGTGCTGGCCGACATCAACGGCGACACCTGCCACGAGACCGCGGAATCCGTCAGGCAATGCAGTGCTAGTGGTAGCCGACGTGTCCCGAGAAGACGATGCCGACGCGATGGTCGAGGCCGCGATCCGCGCCTACGGCCGACTCGATGGCGCGTTCAACAACGCCGGCATCGACGGCGCGTTCGAGTCGGTCGCCGAGTCCACTGTGGAGAATTGGGACCGCGTCACGGACGTCAACCTCAAGGGCGTCTGGCTGTGCCTGCGGGCGGAGATCCGCCGGATGCTCACCTCCGGCGGCGGGTCGGTCGTGAACACCTCGTCGACCGGCGACCTGGTCGGGATGGGTATCGGCTTGTCCGCCTACGTGGCGGCCAAGCACGGCGTGGTGACCGAAGACCAGATCGCGGCGATGCAACCGATCAACCGGCCGGCCGACCCGGCCGAGATCGCCGAAGCCGTCGCCTGGCTGCTGTCCGACCGCGCGTCCTTCGCCACCGGCCAGGCCTGGGCGGTCGACGGCGGACTCGTCGCCAGTAGTCCCCGTCGACAGTCCCCTTTTCGACGCCTAAACCGAACCGTGACCGCGTTGCCCGTTACGGTGGGATCGGCGCCGATCGACTCCAGGAGAGCACAACCATGACCCCACTGCGGGTAGCAGTGGTGGGCGGCGGGATCGGCGGACTCACCGCTGCCCTCGCGCTACTGCGCCGCGGCCTCGACGTCCGCCTCTACGAGCAGGCCCCGGCCTTCACCGAAGTCGGCGCCGGCGTCGGCCTCACCCCGAACGGCCACCGCCTGCTCAACCGCCTCGGCCTGCGGCTGGGCCACTGCGGCACCCCCTTGCTCGACGGCCTGTTCTGCCAAGCCGACGGCACCACCATCACCAAACTGACCGTCGGCGAAGACGCCGCCAACCCCACCATCGGCCTGCACCGCGCCGACCTCATCGCGGCGCTCTCGGCCGAGCTACCCGGCGACGTGGTGCACACCGGCTACCGCTGTGTCGGCGTCACCGAGCACGACCACCACATCACCGCGCACTTCGCGCATGGCCCCAGCGTGGCCGCCGACGTGATCATCGCCGCCGACGGCATCCACTCATCCCTCCAGCGATTCGTCACCACCCCGACGCCGCCGGTCTTCTCCGGCAGCGTCGCCTACCGCGGCGTCATTTCCAGCGAGCGGGTACCGCAGTGGCCCCGCAACGCCACCCGCAACTGGCTGGGCGCTCACAAGCACTTCCTGGTCTATCCGATCCGTGCCGGCCACCTGCTGAACTACGTCGCCTTCGTCCCGGCCGGCGACCACTCACGGGATTCCACATGTGTCCTGGGCGTTCGTTCACGCGAATCCCGACACGCCCCCGCCGCTCGTCCTCACGAGTCATGGTCCGCCCCCGGCAACCCGTCCACCCTCCGCAGAGAATTCGCCGGCTGGGACCCCCTGGTCTCGGCCGTACTCGCTCAGGTCGACACCACGTTCCGCTGGGGCCTCTACGACCGCACCCCCTTGTCCCACTGGACCTCCGGCCACCTCACCCTTCTCGGCGACGCCGCCCACCCCATGCTTCCCCACTTGGGTCAAGGCGCCAACCAGTCCATTGAGGACGCCTACACCCTCGCCCTCCTCCTGGCCGACGCGACCCGAGCAGACATCCCCGCCGCACTCGCGTTCTACGAGTCGCTACGCCGCCCCCGCACCACACGCGTCCAACACCACTCCCGCGTGGCTGGCGCCCTCTATGACGCCACCGACCCCGTCTCGACGCGCAACACCCAACTACGCAACCACTCCGACACTCTCTCCTGGCTCCACAACTACGACGCCGAAGCCGAAGCACTCGCGGCATTGGAAGTGCCACGTGCTCTCAGGCATGTCCCTGCGCCGCACCGCCCCTCTAGGAGACGTTTCGGGCAGTAGTGTTGACGCCCTGATGCCGGCGAGGTCGTGCGAGGGCTCGGTGGACATGACCGGAAGCTGTGGGGCCGTCATGGCACAGTGGAACGGACTGCGAGGAGGTGCTTGTGACCGTCGATCACATTCAACTCCGCGAGATCTGCTGGCGGACGCCGCGCTAGTCCGGCGTCGTCCTGCACGCGAACAGGCCATGACGGTTTGGCCTGTACAGGCCGTGATGTCGTGTGCCCCGGACCTTCGCCGACATACGGCATGTGCGAGTTCGTTCAGGCCTGGAACAGGACCTCGACCGTGCTCAGGCAGAGCGGAGGTTCATAGCCGACGACCTCCGACCTCGATGCACAGCCGGCGCATTCACGCGGTGGCGAACCGGATCACCTACGTCGCCTCCGCCCGAGCCACTGCGACCGCCGGGGCCCCAGGCGCCGCGGCGGATCGCGAATTCGATCGGCCCGTGCCAAGCACGTCGGTCACACCCCGGTGTTCGAGGCTTCATCGGGTTCGAGCAGCCCGGAGTCGTGTCGAGGTCGTCGCTCACCGCGGGGCTCCTGCCGAGAGAGGCACACGCACCGACTGTGTCCCACGCAAGTCCAGCCGTGCATCGGTTGGAGTGCGAACGAGGCGAGCGAGGACCGACGTGCATTTGCGACAGCGAGATGTCGTAGATGCGGTCGCCGTCTGACATCGTGCTCCGCTTGCTCCGAAACGTTCGTTCAGTCCGGATGGTGTCGGGGTTCTGTCCTTGAGCCAGGAGGAGTTCGGAACCCGTCTCGACGAACCTGGTTGGGCCACAGATGTTAGGTGCGTGCGTCCATTCCGGACGGACGTGCCACGGCGAGGTCGTCCGATCCGATCCGACCCGCCGGGCGGTTGGTGCCGAACGCTTTCCGGCTGAACAGAATCGTGACGTCAAAACTGGGACGAGATTGCAGCTCGGCGTCGTAGTAGATGTCGGCCGGGGTGCGTATGGAGTAGAGAAGAGTGAACGGTGGCGGGTCGGTGACGCGCGCCCGTTGCCGGACCATGGCCATGATCGGAACGATGCCTGAGCACGGCCGACGTGCCGATCTACGCTGCCCCGGCCCGAGCCACCGACCTCAAAGGCCTTCCACCCGCATATATCTCGGTCAAGGAGTTCGACCCTTTGCGTGACGAAGCCATTGCCTACGCGCAGGGCCTTTTCGCCGCCCACGTGCCAACGGAGTTGCACCTCTTCCCCGGCACTCTCCATGATTCCGGCTTGATCCGCACCGCGCGAATCACCCGTCGGGAGGTCGCGGAGGCTCACGCGGTACTGGCGCGTGCGTTGGGCGTGGACTGAATAATGTCCTTTGTGGACATTGTTTAGCGAACGTGCTTACTTTGCGGCTCGGTGTGCTCGGTAGGTGCCTCGGCGGGCTTGGCGACGTTGCGCAGCAACACCTTCACCGCGATGGCCGCCGCGATCGCCACTGTCGCGCTGATGGCGCCAACCACGTTGAATCCGGTGACGAACGCGTCTCTGGCCACTGCCAGGTCGGTGACCAGCAACACAGGGGGGTGTCATTCCCGCGGACATGGCCACCATCGCGGCCACCAGTTCCCAGTGGCTCGCTCCGGGACCAACCAGGGCGAGCTGGATGTATCCCACGGCCGCGAGGACCAGGGTGCCCGCCAACAACCAGTCGCGCCGCACTTTCGCCGCGATGGCCGGGGCGATCATGGCGACCGCCGCGAAGACGATGGTGCCGGGCAGCAGCCGAAGCCCAGCCTGAGCGGTGTCTCACCGAGCACCAACTGGAAGAACTGGGGCAGCAGGAACAATATGCCGCGGATCGCGAACTGGCCGAGCAGCAATGCACCCAGCGACACGCTGAACGATCGGTTGCGGAACAGCCACAAATCCAGCAGCGGGCTCTCCAACCGGTACTGCCTGCGGACGAACAGTACGGTGAGGCCGGCTCCGGCCACGATGCTGATCAATATCGCGACGGATGGGCCGTAACTGGCCAGTTCCTTGAAGCCGTAGGTGATCGGCAGGATGGACACCAGCGAAAGGCCCCACGCTGGGCAGGTCGAGCTTGCCTGGCTGGGTTTCCTCGTCCCCGGCCAGCAGCATCGGCGCGACCAGCAGGACCAGCACTATCACCGGGACGGCGATGACGAACACCGCGCCCCACCAGAAGCGTTCGCTGCTTACCTTCCAGTAGCCGACGCTAGACATTGTTTCCAAGTGGGACCGGCTCGGCGTGGAGCGGGACCAATGCCGGCTGAGTTGAGGATCTCCCACACCGTCGACGCCGCGATCTGATGTCCGAGTCCGGCTGGATCCTCCGATGTCCCCAACGCGGGTTCTCGTGGACCAGGTGGAGGACGAGCAATGCAGCGGCGCACTTGCACCATTCGATGATCACCGGGCATCATTGCGTCATGCCGCAGTGCGCTCCGCGATTTAGCCGCCCCCGAGGTTCTCGGGGGTAGCGCGCGCAGCCTGGGTCAGCCCCCACAGCCGCCTCCCCACCGCCTCGGGGGGAAGCGACAGGAATCGCCTCCGGCTCCGCGCCCGCGGAAGTCGCTTAGACGATGGGGAACCCTTGTGAGCACGCCATACGGCGGCACCACGATGCTTGATCGCGTCCAGGAAGCTTTGGCCAAAGCGCGCGCGGACTTGGCCGCGGCCAGCACATCCGCTGACTTGGCCGCGATCCGCCGCGAACAGCTGGGCAAATCGGGTGCGCTGCCCGCATTGCGCCGCGCGCTCGGCGGGATGGACGTGGACACGCGCAAGACCGCGGGTGCCGCGCTGCACGCCGCCCAGCAGGACATCACGGCCGCGCTGGCTGAGAAGGAACGCGAACTGCTCGACGCCGAGCCCGCGCTGGCACACCCGTTCGACGTCACCGTCCCCGGGCTGTCTCCCAGCGGTGGTCGGCTGCACCCGACCACTCAGCTCGCCTACGACCTCAACGACGCGTTCGCCGCGTTGAACTTCGAGGTGTACGAAGGTCCGGAGATCAGCTCGGAGCTGTTCGAGTTCGACCACATGAACTTCCCACCCGACCATCCGGCGCGGGAGAGCATGGACACCTACTGGCTGACCGGCACCGCCGACCAGCGCGGCGCGGAGCGGCTGTGTCTGCGGCCGCACCTCACCGGGGCCAGCATCCGCTACATGAGCGAGCACGAGCCGCCGTTCCGGTTTGTCTACCCCGGCCGGGTGTACCGCAACGAGAGCACCGACGCCCGGCACGAACGTGCGTTCTTCCAGTACGAAGTGCTGCTCGTCGACGAGGACGTCCCGCTGACGACGGGCAAGTTCCTGGTCGACACCATCCTCGACACCGTGTTCGGCACACCGGTGCTGACCCGCATGCGCACGGGCTTCTTCCCGTTCGTGGAACCCGGGTTCGAGGTCGACATGCAGTGCCAGGTGTGCGGCGGCAAGGGCTGCCGCACCTGCGGCCGGGTCGGGTGGATCGAGGTGATGCCCGGCGGCAGCCCGCACCCGAACGTGCTTCTGGCCGCCGGTCTCGACCCCGAGCGGTGGACCGGCTGCTACGTCAACGTCGGTCTCGACCGGCTGGTGATGATGCGCTACGGCATCGACGACGTCCGCCTCATGCACAGCGCCGACCTGCGCTTCCTCACCCAGTTCGCTTAGGAGACACCGGTGAAGGTTTCCCTGGAGTGGCTCTCCGACTTCGTCGAGCTGCCCGCCGAATCGACCCCCGCGCGGCTCGCCCACGACCTGACCCTGAAGGCCGTCGAGGTCGATGGCTTCACCGAGGTCGACGGTGACGTCGTGCTGGAGATCGACAACAAGTCGCTGACCAACCGGCCCGACCTGTGGGGCCACTACGGCATCGCGCGCGAGTTCGCCGTCATCTACGACCGCCCGCTCGCGCCGCTGCCGACTTGCCCGCCAGCGCCGTCGGCGACACACATAGTCGGCACGCTCGACGCCGAGCTGTGCGGGCGCTTCTCGGCCACCGAGTTCACTGTGGACGGTTCGGTGCCGACGCCGGCCGTGGTGCGGGACCGGTTGGCACGCATCGGAGAGCAGAGCATCAACCTCTGCGTCGACCTCAGCAACTACGTCATGTTCACCGTCGGCCAGCCCACCCACGTCTACGACGCCGACCGCGTGCGGCTCCCGCTTTCAGCGGACTTCGCCGAGCGGCCTGGGGTGCTGGAGTTGCTGGTCGGTCGCACGATCGACGTGATAACAGGCATGCCGGTCATCCGGGATGCGGACGGCGTGGTGGCGGCCGCTGGCGTGATGGGTGGTGCGTCCTCGGCGGTGTCGGGGTCGTCCCAGCGGTTCGTGCTGGAAGCGGCGGCTTTCCGTGCCGGGCAAGTTCGGCGCTCGGTGCAGCGGCTCGGGCTGCGCACCGAGGCTTCGGCGCGCTACGAGAAGGAACTGGACACGCAGCGGGTGGACGACGCTGTCGGGTTGTTCCTTGACCTGCTTGTCACCGCCGCCCCCGACGCGCGGATCACCGCCGCCCAGGACGTCGTCGTCCGGCCGACCGAGCGCCAGCGGATCGACGTCGGCCTGCCGTTCCTGGCGCGCCGCATCGGAACCCGGTTGCCGGACAAGGAGATCCTGGCGATCCTCGGCGCGCTTGGCTTCGAGTGCCAGATATCCGAGGATGTTCTGTCCGTGGTGGCCCCGACGTGGCGTTCGACGGGGGATGTGTCGCTGCCGCACGACATTGTCGAGGAGATCGCGCGGATACACGGCTATGACCGGCTGCCCGCGGTTCGGCCCACAGTGGCTCTGAACCCGGTGCGCTCGCTCAACCGCAAGCCGCTCGGCCGCTCGGTACGCGAACAGCTGGCCGGGCGCGGTGGGCTCACCGAGGTGTTGACCTATCCGTGGTCGGCTGATCACCTGCTCGCCGTATGCGGGTTGGACAAGGCCGCTACCGTACGGATCGACGGTGCTCCTGCGCCTGACCGAGACTCACTGCGCCCATCCCTGGTGCCGAATCTGCTGGAGGCGGTCGCGGACAACCTCCGCTACCGCAAGGAATTCGGGGTGTTCGAGGTCGGCGAGGTCTTCTCCGGCGCCGAACGCGTGCTGTACGACAGCAGCGGGGAATCGCTGCCCGGGCAGACGACCGCGCTCGGCATCGCATTGGCGGGAACGGATGGCGTCACGCTGTTCCGGCGGGTCAAGGGCCTGCTGGAGATGCTGTACAGGCATTGTCACGTTATAGAGCTAACACTTTCGGGTGAACCGGACGAGGCGTGGGCGGACCCGTCCGCGCGCCTGGCCGTGAGCGCGGGCGGCGTCCCGGTCGGGGCGCTCGGGCTGGTGCGACCGCGGGTGTGCCGGGCGGCAGGGATCGAGGAGACCCTGGTCGCCTGCGCTGAGCTGCGTCTTGCCGGGCTGTCCGCGCACCGGTCAAGAGACAATCGGTACGCGGCGCTGCCCGAGCTGCCTGAGTCCGACTTCGACCTGTCGGTCGTGGTCGCTGACTCGGTGCCGTGGCAGACCGTCGAAGCCGTTGTGTTGCAGGGACACGAACTGGTCAGTGCCGTGTCGTACATCGGGGAGTACAACGGTTCGTGGGTGCCGAGCGGGCACCGGTCGCTCACCCTGCGGGTCATCTTGCGGCCGCGCGGGACCACGCTCACCGCGGCGGACATCGGCGTCGCCCGTGCGCAAGTGCTCGAAGCGCTGGCCGAGCAGACGGGTGCGCGCCTGCGGTGACGGGATTGCGCGCAGGTCATGTCCGCTGACCAGAACAGCGAAATGAACAATTTACAAAAAAGTTCTGTCTGACCCGGTGAATGCAGTCACTGTTTTGGTTCTGGAAGTATGTGTGGCTGGCTCACGTTTTAGTTTCACGTTCAACCGATAACGTGCCGGTTGATGCAAGCCGGTGTTTTATAAGGCGCCACCCGCTTGGAGTCTATCGACACTGATGGATCATTGTGCTAACTTCCGGTCATCGCCACAGTTAAGGTGGTAGTGTGGTGACTGCAGCAAGTGAAACAAAGTCACTTTGAGGGGAGTGGCAACGGCTGGGGAGAAGCAGAGTTGCGTGTGCAACCAGGCTTATCGGGGGCTGGGGATCATAGGATGATATTGGTCGTCTGACCGCTGCCGCAGCGCTGCCGTAATACAACCGTCAGGTTGTGTTGCTGTGACGCGGGGCGCTGTTTCGGCATGCGCGGTGCGTGAGCAGTGTCGCTCGCGCGCCGGAATGCGTCATGCATTCGCGATTCCTCGCGTCGTAAATCGTCGATAAGAGCCGTGGTGTACCGGTGCCGCACATTCGGTATCGCCGGCGGCCTTATTTGGCGTGCATAGGGAACGATTTAGCGGGAGCTGATGACTGCGCGGGCCGCAGTCTGCTTCCGCTGGATAAATCTGCCCGCAATTGGCGGTGGATGTCGCAATTCGACGGTATGTTGGAGGACGGGTGAACATCTTTCTGTCGGGCCGCGGTGCCTTCGCGGTCCAGATGGCCGAGGCATTCGGCGAGGCCGGGCATTCCATTGTCGGCGTCGCGTCGCCCCGGACGAGGAAAGGGCACACCGACGACGAGAACGCATTGTCCTGGGACCGCGTGCGCGCGTGGGCCTATCCACGCCAGGTGGCCTGGACGGACGCCGCCGAACTGCGTGCCATGCACATACCCGACAAGACCGAAGTGATCGTCGCGGCCCATTCGCACGCGTTCATCGGCCGCAAGACCAGGGCGAAAGCGTCGGTCGCCGCGATCGGCTACCACCCGAGCCTGCTGCCGCTGCACCGTGGCCGCGACGCGATCCGCTGGACGATCCGCGACGGCGACCGGGTGACCGGCGGCACCGTCTACCACCTCAGCGAGCGCACGGACGGCGGTCCGATCGCCGCCCAGGAACACGTACTCGTCCCGCGCAAGGCCACCGCGGAGAGCCTGTGGCGGGAGCACCTCGCCCCGCTCGGCGTACGACTGCTGCTGCGGGTGGTCGACGACCTGGCCTCCGGCAGGCGCGTCGAGGTCGAACAGGACGAGTCGCTGGCCACGTGGGAGCCGTCGCTGGACTCGGCCCCGCTGTTCAAGCCCGAGCTGATCGAGCTCCCCTCCGCGAGCTCCGAGCCGGTGATCGGGGACCGGTGGGCGCTGATCGACCACTGACCGCGCTGAGACCACCTCCCCCTCGGACCGGCCGCACATCCATGAGATCTGGTGAAAGGGAAGGCAAGATGTCGATCGATTCCAAGCTCGCGACCGTCAGCGCGCTCGACGCCGAGGTGCTCACCGCCTTGTTCGCGGGCACCTACATCGCGGTTCGCGTGCCGAACTTCTACGACGCGCAGTACTGCAAGAACCTGGTCGAGCCGCTGTACGAGAAGATCGACAACGATGCCGCGACGGGCGGCATCTACGAGAGCGACATCGACTCGTTCTGGAACGTCATGAACGACGAGACCCGGCGCGAGCGGTACCTCGACGCGGCCCTGCCCGTCCAGCAGCGGCTGCGGACGATGAGCGCGCCCTACCCGTCGCCGGTGGACCAGTTACGGCTTGCCCTCGACGAGGCGTGGCCCGGTGGCGCGACGCTGATGACGATGGCCGAGCGCAAGATGCCCTTCGGCATCACGCGGCTGTGGCGCAGCGGCAAGGAGGCGCTGCCGCACCAGGACCTGCTGTGGCGCGAGGTCGACCCGGACCGGTTGTCGGTCAAGCTGATCGGCCAGCTCGGCGTCAACATCTACCTCGACACCGCCGACGAGGGCGGCGAGCTGGAGACGTGGGACCGGTACATCACCGACACGGAGTACGAGCCGCTGCGGGAGACCTACCCGGGCAGCTACGGCTACTCGCGGGACCTGCTGCCCGCTGAGTCACTGCTGATCTCGCCGGAGGTCGGCGACCTGGTCATGGTCAACACCACCAGGGCACACGCCGTCCGCAAGATCACCACGGGCAGGCGGATGACCGTGTCCGGATTCGTCGGCAACGCCGGCACCGACCAGCCGCTGCGCTGCTGGAGCTGAGGGAAGACCATGACGATCGCGCACACCTCGTCCGAGCTGTCCCCTGAGCTGCTGAACAGGCTCGACGCCATCGAGCTGACCGACCCGCTGGGGTTCAGCAAGGTGATGGCACCGGTCATGGCCGTCGCGTACTACCGCGACGGTGCGTGGGAGACGCCGCGCCTGACCGGTCTCGAGCCGATGGATCTGTGGCCGCACACCCAGGCCCTGCACTACGGCCAGGCCCTGTTCGAGGGCATGAAGGCCTACCGCAACCTCGGTGACGCGGTCCCAGGCGCGTCCGCGCTGCTGTTCCGCCCGTTCGAGCACGCGCGGCGGATGAACCGCACCGCGCTGCGGCTGGGGATGCCCGAACTGCCCGAGCAGGTCTACGTCGAGACGCTGGAGCGGCTGGTCTCCGCTGTGGACAAGCTGGTGCCCAACCGGCAGGGCCAGTCGCTGTACCTGCGGCCGACCATGTTCGGCGCGACCGCGGACCTGTCCGTCGTGCCGTCGACCGAGTTCTGCTTCGTCGTGCTGGCCACTCCGTCCGACGCGTTCTTCACCGCGCCCATCTCGGCGTGGATCGAGCGGCTGTTCAGCCGGGCAGGGCCGGGCGGCACCGGCAACGTGAAGGCGGCGGGCAACTACGCGGCCAGCTTCGCCGCCGCGGCCAAGCTCGGCGAGAAAGGCTTCCACCAGCTGCTGTGGCTTGACGCGGCGACGCACACGCAGCTCGAGGAGTTCACCGCGATGAACGTGTTCGTCCGCCGGGGCGACCGCCTGCTGACCCCGCCGCTGTCGGACACGATCCTCGCCGGCATCACCCGCGACAGCCTGCTGCGGCTGGGACCGACGCTGGGCCTGGACATGCGCGAGGAGCCGGTCGCCGTCGACGAGGTGATCGACGCGGTCCGCTCGGGCGAGGAAGTGGAGCTGTTCGGCTGCGGCACGGGTGCGGTGGTGGCCCCGGTCGAGCTGCTCGGCGACGACTCCGGCCTGCGGCTGCCGCTGCCCGGCCGGGAGGTCGCCAGCAGGCTGCGCCAGCACATGCTCGACCTGCAGCACGGCCTGATCCCCGGCCCGGAGGGCTGGCAGTGGCCGGTCCCCAAGTCCTGACCGGACGTACCCGACACAGTTTGGACACACCAGCGATGAGTGAGCAGTCGTACGTCGTCGTGGTCAACGACGAGGAGCAGTACTCGATCTGGCCAGCGCACCGGGATCTGCCCGCCGGGTGGTCCACCCGCAACGGCCCGGCGGACCGCGAGTCGTGCCTGGCCTACATCCAGGAGTACTGGGTCGACATGCGGCCGCGCAGCCTTCGCGACCGGGCTGCGTCGTGATCCTGTTCTGCGTGCCGTACGCGGGCGGTGGCAAGGAGGTCTTCGACGGCGTCGACGACCTCCTCGGCCCTGGTGTGCAGGTCCGCGTGGCGGACCTGCCCGGCCGCGGCGCCCGCTACGGCGAACCGCTCGACCAGGACATGCCGGCGCTGGTCGAGCGGCTGGCGGAGCAGACGGAACAGTTCGCGGGCGAACCGTACGCGCTGTTCGGCTACAGCTTCGGCGCCGTGGTCGCGTACGCGCTCGCCGTCGAGCTGGAGGGGCGGGGGCACGCGCCACGCAGGCTGTTCGCGGGCGCGGCCCGTGCGCCGCACCTCGGTCAGGGCGACCCGGTGCTGCACGAGATGTCCGACGCCGAGCTGGTCGAGGAGCTGCACAACTTCGAGGGCACGACCTACGAGGTGCTCTCCAGCCCGGAACTGATGTCGGTCTACCTGCCGATCATCCGCGCCGACTCGCGGGTGATGGAGACCTACCAGCCCGCACCGCACCAGCTGAGCTGCCCGGTGACGGCGTTCGGCGGCACCAGCGACCACCGCGTTGCCGTCGCCGACCTGGCCGCCTGGATGCACCTGGGCAGCCAGGGCAGCGAGACGCGCGTGTACGAGGGCGGGCATTTCGTCCTGCACTCGCGGCGCGCACGGCTCTGGCGCGCGGTGCGCGCGGACCTGCAACTCGACGCGGTCACCACGGTGGCCTGACCGAACTCCCTGCCTGACCACGAGGAACCCGAGGAACCGCGCGATGAACTCTGGCTCCATCCCGACCCGTCCCGAGGCGGACCGCTTCGCCGCGTCCGCCGCGCAGCAGCGGCTGTGGTTTCTGCAGCATCGCCACCCGGCCAGTCGGGCGTACACCGTCACCGAGGCGATTTGGCTGCGCGGACCGCTCGACGCCGAGGCGCTGGAGCGTTCGCTCGCCGCGCTCGTCGAGCGGCACGCCCAGCTGCGCGTCGTCTTCGACTACCGCGACGGTGGGCTGTGGCAGCGGGTGCTGCCCGCCGGGGCACACCCGGTGGAGCTGCGCAGAGCCACTGTCGACCGCGACGAGGTTGACGCGTGGTTGGGCAGGCAGGCCGAGGAGGGTTTCGACCTGAGGACCGGGCCGCTGTTCCGGGCCGTGCTGGCGGAGCTGGGGCCAGACGAGCGGGTGTTCGCGTTCCTCGTGCACCACATCGTCACCGACGGCTGGGCGTCGCAGGTGTTCTTCGCCGAGCTGGGCGCGGCCTACCAGGCCGAGCTGGCCGGGACGCGTCCGGAGTGGACGGAACCGGCCGGGGACTACCGCGCGGCGGTCGACCGGGAGCGGGCACGGCTGGCGGCGCCGGAATTCGACACGCGGGTGGCGTCGGCGGCCGAGCCGGTGCGCTCGGCGTCCTTCGGTATCGATCTGCCTCGCGACGCGGCGGCGACCGAGCCCGCCCAGGCGGGGACCCTGCGCGAGCGACTGCCCGACGACCTGGTCAAGGGCGCGGAGACGGTCGCCGCCGCGCACGGCGCGACGCAGGCCATGTTCTACGCGGCGTCCTTCGCCGCGCTGCTGGCCCGCCACAGCGGGCAAGAACAGGTGGTCATCGGCCTGCCGGTGGCGGGCCGTGACCCGGAGGCGGCCAGTTGCTACGGGTTGTTCGTCAACACGATCCCGCTGCCTGTCACCGTGCGTGGTGATGACAGCTGGTCGGACCTGCTGGCCAGCGTGCGGGACGCCGCGGTGGTCGCGTACTCCCACGCCGACGTCCCGCTGGACCGCCTCGCCGCGCACCTCGGCGGCGCGCCGCTGGCGGCGATGCTGGTCGTACAGCCTGACGACGAGCCGTTGCCGGAGCTGACTGGTGTACGGGCGGCGCGGTACTTCCCGATGAACCGGCACACCAAGTTCGACGTCGTGCTCCAGCTCGACCGGGCGCTCGCGGTTGCGCCCGGCGGTTCGGAGCCCGAGTCCGGCCTGTGGGCGGCGCTGGAATACCCCGCCGAGTCGTGGACACGCGCCCGCGCTGAGCGGCTGCTGGCGCACTGGCGGCTGGTCGTCGCGGCGATGAGCGCCGACCCAGCCGCCCGGGTGGCCGACCTCGACCTGGTCACCCCGGCCGAGCAGGAGCTGCGGGCGGGCGGGCGCAGGCTGGCCGAGGCCGTGCCCGCACTGGACCCGGTCGAGGGGTTCGCGCGGGTGGTCACCGAGCAGCCCGAAGCGCCCGCCGTGTGGCAGGACGGCCGCGTGCTCAGCTACGCCGGGCTGGCCGCCCGCGTCGGCGCGATCCAGTCCGCGCTGCTCGACGCCGGGATCGCTCCGGGCGACTCCGTCGGGGTCTGCCTGCGGCGCACGCCTGACCTCGTGGCCGCACTGCACGCGATCCTGCGCAGCGGTGCGACGTACGTGCCGTTGGACCCGGCCTACCCGCGCGAGCGGCTGGCGTTCATCGCCGACGACGCCGACTGCGCGCTCATCCTGGTCGAGCCGGACACCCGCGAGGTGCTGCCCGGCGGGGGAACGCCCACTTTGGACACCGCGGCCCTCGCCGACGCCGACCTGCCCGCCGCCGCGCCCACCGACCCCGAGCACGTGGCGTACCTGATCTACACCTCCGGCTCCACCGGGCGGCCCAAGGGCGTGGCGATCCCGCACCGGGCCATGCGCGCGTTCCTCGGCTGGGCGCGGGCGCACTTCCCGGCCGACGAGGGCGCCGTCGTGCTCGCCAGCACGTCGGTCTGCTTCGACCTGTCGGTGTTCGAGCTGTTCCTGCCGCTGTCGCTGGGCGGCTCGGTGCGGCTGGTCGGGACCGCGCTGGAGCTGGCCGAGCGGCCGGACCCGGCGCCGACGCTGATCAACACCGTGCCCTCGGCGATGGCCGAACTGCTGCGCGCGGACGCTTTGCCGGCGCGGACCCGGGTCGTCAACCTCGCTGGCGAGGCACTGCCCAGGGCGCTTGTGGACCTCGTGCACGCGGCGTCGCCGTCGGTGCGTGTGTTCAACCTCTACGGCCCGTCCGAGGACACCACGTACTCGACCTGGTGCGAGGTGCCCAGGGGCAGCGCGGAGGAGCCGACGATCGGCTTCCCGGTCGAGGGCACCAACGCGTACGTGCTCGACGCGGCGCTCGCCCCGGTTCCGGTCGGTGTGGACGGTGAGCTGTTCCTCGGCGGCCTCGGCGTCGCGCAGGGCTACCTCGGCAGGCCGGAGCTGACCGCCGAGCGCTTCCTGCCCGACCCGTTCACCACCGAGCCTGGCGCGCGCATGTACCGCACCGGCGACCGGGTGCGGCTGACCGACACCGGCGAGCTGCGCTACCTCGGCCGCTACGACCACCAGGTCAAGCTGCGTGGCTTCCGCATCGAGACCGGCGAGATCGAGAGCCGCGCCGCCGAACTTGACGGCGTCGACCAGGCGGTCGTGACCGTGCGAACCGTGGCGGGCACGGACCACCTCGTCTGCTACTGGACCGGCGGCGCCGATGCGGACGCGCTGCGCGCCGCGCTCGCCGAGGCCCTGCCGGAGTACATGGTGCCCCGGTACTGGGTGCCGCTGAAGGCGTTCCCGCTCAACCCCAACGGCAAGACCGATCGTGCCGCCCTGCCTGAGCCCGCCCGCGACACTGGCGGGTCGACCGCGCCCGCCACCGACACCGAGCGTGCCCTGGCCGAACTGGTCGCCGAGCTCACCGCGAGCGGGCCGCTGGGCGCCGACGCGGAGTTCTTCGAGCTCGGCGGGCACTCGCTAATGGCCATGCAGCTGGTAGTCGTCGTGCGCGAGCGGCTGGGCGCGGAGATCACCCTGGCCGACGTCTTCGCCGACCGGACCGTCCGCGCGCTGGCTGAGCGCGTCGACCGCGCCACCGCTAACCAGATCGTTCTGCCGCCGCTTCGGCCACGATCCGGCGCGGGCCCCGCACCGCTGGCGTACGCCCAGGAACGCATGTGGCTGGTTGACCAGCTACGGCCCGGGACCGCGATGCTCAACATCGGCATGGCGGTGCGGTTCACCGGCGACCTCGACCGTGACCTGCTACGCCGTGCGCTGCAGGGCCTCACCGACCGGCACGACGCGCTGCGGCTGCGGGTGGGCCGCGGACCGGACGGGAAGCTGCGCCAGCAGGCTGTGGCGAACCAGACGGTGGCGCCGCAGGTGTTGGCCTCGGCGGGCGAGAAGGCGACCGACCGGCTGCTGCGGTCGGCGGTGGCGACCCCGTTTGACGTCGCCACCGAGCCGCCCGCGCGCTGGGTGCTCGTCAACGAGCCCGGGGCTGCGGTGCTGTGCCTGGTGATCCACCACGTGGTCGCGGATGCACCGTCGCTGCGCGTGCTGTTCGACGAGCTGCTCGCCGACTACGCCGCGCTGCGCGAGCGCGCCCCGCTGACCCAGGCCCCTGCTGTGTCGGTGCTGGACTACGGCGAGTGGCAGCGCCACGCGCTGGACCACTCCATCGCCGTCCGCCGGGACCTGGCGTACTGGCGCGAGCGACTCGCCGACCTACCCGACCGGCTCCGGCTGGCGTTCGACCGCGACCCCGCCGCCGCGACGGCGTTCAGCGGATCGCGGGTGACCCGCAAGCTCCCGGACGCCGCTGTCGACGCGCTGCTGGCGGTCGGCCGGTCGGCCGGTGCGACGCCGTTCGCGGCGCTGCTGGCGGCGTACCAGGGGCTGATGGGCAGGCTGTCCGGGCAGGACGACATCGTGGTCGGCACACCGATCGCCGACCGGGACCAGTCCGGGACTGAGCGGCTGGTCGGGTGCCTGCTCAACACGCTCGCGCTGCGCGCCGACCTGTCGGGCGCGCTCTCGTACGCCGAGCTGCTCGCGCAGACCCGGCAGCGGTGCCTGGAGGCGTTCGCCCACCAGCAGACGCCGTTCGAGTTGGTGGTCGGCGCGCTGGACGTCGAGCGCGCGGTCGATCACACGCCGGTGTTCCAGACGATGTTCGTCCTGCACGGCGACCAGCAGCCGCTGCCGGCGCCCGCGGGCTTGGGCTGCTCGGTGGTCGAGGTCGAGCCGGTGGCCACGCAGTTCGACGTCACCGTGATGGTCAGTCGCGACGAGCGCGGCTGGGTGGCCGAGTGGGACTACCGCACTGATCTGTTCGACGCCGCCACCGTCGAGCGTTTCGCCGACTGCTTCGCGGCCATGATCGCAGCCGCGGCGCGGGAACCGGCGCTGCCGCTGACGCACCTGCGGTTGGGGCAGACGGAACTGCCCGCGAGCGGTCGTCCGGCAGCCACCCCGGTCCCGGCCACACTGCCCGAGCTGTTCGCCGCGCACGCCCACCGGGACGAGCCCGCCGTACGCGACGACGACGGCACGCTGACGTACCGCGAACTCGACGCCGCCGCCAATCGGCTGGCCCGTCGGCTCGCCGGGCGCGGGGTCGGCCAGGACGACCTGGTGGCCATCGTGCTGCCGCGCACTCGCGCCGCGGTGACCGCCGTGCTGGGCGTGGCGAAGGCGGGCGCGGCGTTCCTGTGCCTCGACCCGGCATTGCCCGCCGAGCGGATGGCCTGGATCGCCCGGGACGCGGGTGTCCGGCTGCAGATCACCGACGCCTCGCTGGCCGGCAGGCTGGACGCGGTGCCCGAGCTGCGCCTGGACGGTGAACGCCCTGGCGAGCCGGTCGCCGACCCCGACTTGCACCGCCTGACCACCGACCACCTTTGCTACGCGATCTACACCTCCGGGTCGACCGGAACACCGAAGGGTGTGCTCCTGCCGCACAGCGGCTTGGCGCAGCTGCGCGACCTGCACCGCGACCGGTTCGACGCAGGCCCCGGATCGCACGTGCTGCAGTACGCGCCGCACTCGTTCGACGCGTGGGTGTGGGAGTGCGCCATGGCGCTGCTGACGGGCGCCTGCCTGCACATGACGGCCGCCGACGCCCTGCTGCCTGGCGGCCCGCTCGAGTCGGCGCTGGCCGCGCGCGGGATCACGCACCTGACCATGCCGCCGTCGAACCTGGCGATGGTCACGGCCCTGCCGGACTCCCTGCGGCACCTGGTGCTCGCAGGCGAGGCCCTGCCCGCCGACCTCGTGACACGCTGGGGCGGCCGGGTGCACATGTGGAACGCGTACGGCCCGAGCGAAGCCACCGTGTGCGGCACCATCCGCGACTGCACGGACCTGCCTGCCGGGCAGGCACCCACGATCGGGACCGCGTTCGCCGGGGCACAGGCGTACGTGCTGGACGAGGCGCTCAACCCGGTCCCCGCGGGCGTACCGGGCGAGCTGTGCCTCGGTGGCCAGGGCCTGGGCCGTGGGTACCTCGGCCGTCCTGAGTTGACCGCGTCCGTGTTCGTGCCGCACCCGGACCCGGCCCGCCCAGGCGAGCGCCTGTACCGCACCGGCGATCGGGCCCGGCTGACGGCCGACGGGGAAATCGAGTTCCTCGGCCGCGCCGACGACCAGGTCAAGCTCCGTGGCATCCGGGTCGAGCTGGGTGAGATCGAACGCGCGCTGGCGGCCGGCCCCCGGGTCGGTGGCGCGGTGGTGCTGGTCGCGGGCACGGGCGGGGAACAGCACCTCGTCGGGTTCGTCACCGGACCGGCCGATCTTGACGTCGAGGAACTGCGCGGACAGCTCACCACGACGTTGCCCGCGTACATGGTCCCCGCGTGGGTCGACCGGCTTGAGGCGTTCCCGTTGACCGGCAACGGCAAGCTCGACCGCCGGGCTCTGGCGGCTCGCGCCGCCACCCGCAGGCCGGTGCGGCGGGCGTCGGCTCCGCCGCGGGGGCCGGTGGAGACCGAGATCACCGCGATCTGGCGGGAACTGCTGCCCGACGCGGAGATCGGCCGCGAGGACAGCTTCTTCGCCCTCGGCGGCACGTCGCTGACCTTGACCCGGCTGCACGAGCGGTTGGACGCCCGCTACCGCGGCGCGCTCAAACTCGTCGACCTGTTCCGCCTGACCACCGTGGCGGCGATCGCCACGGCGCTGGAGAACACCGGCGCCGTCGAGCCCGCCGCGTCCGCCGATCTGAGCTTCCGACTGTAGGGGCGGTTGATGCAGAGCATTGGGATTGAGCCGGCGACCGTCGCGTTTCAGCCGGTTGCCATCGTGGGCGTCGCCGCCGAGTTGCCAGGGGCCGGCGATCTCGACGCGCTCGCTGCCTTGGTGGAGCAGCGCCGGGACCTTGTCGGGGTGGTGCCGCCGGAGCGGCGGGCCGACGCCGGGATGACGGTGGACGAGCCGTTGGCCGAGTGTGCGTTGCTGGACCGGGTTGACGCGTTCGACCACGCCTTCTTCGGATTGTCGCTGCGGGAAGCGCGGCAGATGGATCCCCAGCAGCGAGCCCTGCTGGAGCTGAGTTGCCGGGCCATTTGGGACGGTGGGCGGTCGCTGACGCAGTTGCGTGGCAGCCGGACCGCTGTGGTGTTCGGCGCCGCCGCCGAGGAGTACTCGACGCTGCTTGATCCGGCCGCCCAGCCGATGGTGACGGGGCTGCTGCCTGCGGCTCAGGCCGGGCGGGTGGCGCACGCGTTGGATCTGCGGGGGCCTGCCGCGGCCGTCGACACCGCTTGTTCCTCCAGTCTGTCCGCGGTGCTCGATGCCTGCCGGAGGCTGGGGGCAGGCGAGGTCGAGTGGGCGCTGGCAGGCGGGGTTCGGCTGTTCCCGGTTCCGCCGTCGGCCAATGAGCCTGGTGCGGAGAGCATCGTCTCGCCGGGTGGGCGCTCGCGCAGCTTCGACGCTGCCGCCGACGGGACCGGGCTGGGCGAGGGCGGGGCGGTGTTCCTGCTGAAGTTGCTCTCCCACGCCCAGGCCGACGGCGACCCTGTGCACGCGGTGATCATCGGTGGCGCGTCGAACCACGACGGTGGACGCAGCAACGGGTTCGCTGCGCCCAGTGCGGAGGCGCAAGAGGAACTGCTGCTGACCGCGTGGCAGTCCGCAGGCGTGCACCCGAACTCGGTCGGCTTCATCGAGGCACACGGGACGGGAACCCGCCTGGGTGACCCGATTGAGTTCCAGGCGTTGACGGCGGCGTTCGTGCGGCGTACCGGCCGGACCGGGTTCTGCGTGCTCAGTTCGGTCAAGTCGAACCTCGGGCATCTCGACTCGGCGGCGGGTGCCGCCGGGCTGGCGAAGGCCATCGTGGCGCTGCGGGAAGGGCGACGTTACGCCTCGGCACACTTCACGACGCCGAATCCGTTGCTGGAGACCGGGAATTCGGCGCTGGTCCTGTCGTCGGCCACCGAATCTTGGGAGACATCGGCGCAGCGGCGGGCGGGGGTCAGCTCGTTCGGGCTCACCGGCACCAACGTCCACCTGGTTGTCGAGCAGGCGCCGCCGGTATGGCGGGAGGACGCGCCTGCCGTGGGCGAGCTGGTGATCCCGGTCGCCGCGCGTAGCGCCGCCGGGCTTCGTTCGCACGCGCGAGTGCTGGCCGATCACCTGCGCGCCCATCCTGAGCGGTTCGCCGACGCCGCGGCGGTGCAGGCGCTGGGGCGTGACCACGAGCGGGTCCGGGCCTGCGTGCGGGCCGCGACTGCCGAGGAGGCGGTCGCTGCGCTGGATCGGATCGCCGACGGGGACGACATTGCCGAGACCACGCCAGCGGTGCCGGTGCTCCTGCTCCCGCATGAGGACGTCCCGGTCGACGCCGCCGCATGGGCGACAGCCTTTCCGGCGCTCGGCGGGCCCAGTCACCCGATGGCCGACCGGCTCGCCCCGGTCCGCGCCCTGATCCACGCGGGCGTCTCCGATCGGATCGTCATCGGCAGTGGCAGCGGCAACCTGCTGCTCGACATCCTGCGCGGCGAGACCGACGCGGCCACCGCCGCCGCGAACGCTGCCTCGCTGGGCGTGGTCGCTCCGCCCGACGCCGCTCGCGTGGACGCCGCGATGACGACGATCGCCGCGCAGGGCAGGCCGGTCTGCGTCACGCCGTGGCGCGGTGGGCTGGTCGACGTGATGGGCGCCGTCGTGCCGCGGCACGACGGCGAGAGTTTCGCGTTCGACGCCGACGCTGCCCCGCGCACCGCGCTCGCCGACTTGATCGCCGCGCTGTACCGGACCGGTGTGGACATCGACTGGGCGAAGTGCGTCGACTTCCTCGGCGGATACGGCAGGCGCAGCTCCGTGCCCACCGCCCTGTTCGAACGCACCCGCTGCTGGGTCGAGAAGCCCTACAACGGCCGCGCGACAGCCAGGCCCGCCGAACCGGTGGCCGAAGCGGTGCCCGTGCACCGGCTCAAGGAAGACGACGGCACGCCGGCCGAGATCGCACTGGCGGCGATCTGGTGCGACGTGCTCGAAACCGAGTCGGTCAGCCGCGACGACGACTTCTTCGACCTCGGCGGCGACTCGCTCATGCAGGTCCAGTTGGAGAACGCCATCCAGGCCGACTTCGGCATCGAGATCGCCTTCGACGCCTTCTACGACCACACCACCCTGCGTGAGCTGGCCGCCCACATCGCCGCGCTCGCGCCGGTGACCGACGCCGGCGGCCCCACCCACGACCCGGGCCGCGACCGCGCCCCGGCCACCCACTCGCAGCGCCGGATGTGGCTGCTCCAGCAGCTGGCTCCGGATTCCGGCGCTTACAACGTCGCCGCGGCGTACGAACTCGACGGCCCGGTCGATGTGGACACGTTGCGCGCCGCGCTCGACGCGCTCGCCGCCCGGCACGGCGTGCTGCGCACCCGATTGGTGCTGGAGGACGGCGAGCTGGTGCAGCGGGTGGAGCCGCCCGCGCCGTTCGACCTCACCGTGGCGACCCTCGCGCCGGGGTCTGAGGCTGCCGACGAACTGCGCGCGCACGCGGCGCGACCGTTCGACCTGGCCGCCGCGGGCGCGGCCCGAGGCCTGCTGCTGCGCGACGGCGACCGCGCCTGGCTTCAACTCGTGCTGCACCACGCGATCTGTGACGAGCAGTCGATGGGCCTACTGCTCGACGACCTCGTCGCGCACTACGCCGCACTGCGCGACGACACGCCGCCACCTGCCGCGCCAGCGCTCCAGTTCGTCGACTGGGCCGCATGGGAGCACGGCCAGGAGCGCGCGCAGGACGCCGACTACTGGTTGGAGCGGCTGCGCGGCGCGCCGACCGAGCTGCCGTTGCCCACCGATTTCCCCTACGGCGCCCAGCAGGACTACCGCGGGGCCTGGCTGGACCTTGAGGTGCCCGCCGAACTGGTCAAGCGCGTCCGCGAAGAGGCACGCACCCGCAACGGCACGCTGTTCACCTGGCTGATGACGGCCTACGCCGCATGGCTGGCGCGGCTGACCCAGGCCGAGGATTTCATCGTCGGGGTGCCGATCGCCGGCCGCCACCGGGTTGAGGCGGAGAACCTGCCCGGCTGCTTCATCAACACCCTCGCCCTGCGCGTGGACGCCAGCGGCGACCCGAGTTTCACCACGCTGTTCGACCGCGTCCGGGCTGGGCTCGTCGGTGCATTCGCCCACCAGCGTCACCCGTTCGACGTGCTGGTCGAACAGGTCGGTGCGGGCGGCGATGCGGCCAGGCCGCCGCTGGTGCAGACACTGCTGTCGCTGCAGGGCGCGGGCGGCGACGCCGAACGGCGGCTGGGCGAGGCCGCCATGAGCCCGGTGCAGGTCGACACCGCGACCTCGTGGTTCGACCTGTCCGCGGTGCTGTGGGAGGAGCCCGCGGGCGGCCTCGGCGGCATCCTCGCCTACTGCACCGCGCTGTTCGAACAAGCCACCGCGGCGGCATTCCGACGGGACTGGCTCGCCCTGATCGAGGCCGGTCTCACCGAGCCGCACGAATCGATCCACACACTGCTGGAGGAAGACTCATGGTGAGTCCGGAGCACATTCCCGGGGACGGCAGCCACATCGGCCGGTACCTCGGGCACGGGATCGGCGCCCTCCGGCAGGAGGACCCCGACCTGTACCGGCTGCTGGAGCTGGAGCACGACCGGCAGCGGCAGACGCTGTCGCTGGTCGCCTCCTGCGGCATCACCGATCCGTCCGTGCTCGCGGTCACCGGGGCCAGCATCGTCAACGTCACCGCCGAGGGCTATCCCGGAAACCGCTACCACGCGGGCTGCCGCTACGTCGACGAGGTGGAGCGCCTGGCCATCGAGCGCACCAAGCAGGTCTTCGGCGCGAAGTACGTCAACGTGCAGCCGCACTGCGCCAGCTTCGCCAACCACACCGTCATGCAGGCAGTCCTGGACCCGGGCGACACCATCGTCGGGATGGCGCTCGACCAGGGCGGTCACCTCACCCACGGCTCGCCGGTCAACCTCAGCGGCAAGCTGTTCACCGTCCACGCGTACGGCCTCGACGAGCACGGCGTGATCGACTACACGCACATGGCCGAGCTGGCGCGGACCCACCGGCCCAAGCTGATCGTCTGCGGTACGACGTCCTACCCACGCACCATCGACTTCGACCGTATCCGGGCCATCGCCGACAGCGTCGGCGCGTACGTGCTCGCCGACGTCACCCACATCGCCGGGCTCATCGCCGCCGGCCTGCACGCCAGCCCGATCGACGCCGCGCACTTCACCACCACCTGCACCTTCAAGCAGCTGTACGGGCCGCGCGGTGGACTGATCATGATGGGCCGCGACGCCGAGGCGCTCGCGGCCGACGGCAAGCGCACCCTGTCGCAGCGCATCCAGAGCGCGGTGTTCCCGATGATGCAGGGCTCGCCAGAGGTGCACACCATCGCGGCCAAGGCACGCGCGATGGGCAGGCTGCTCGACCCCGCCTTCCGTGAGCTGGCCGAGCGCATCCAGGCCAACGCGTCCGCGCTCGCCAGAGCGCTCACCGCACATGGTTACGACGTCATCGGCGGCGGCACCGACAACCACATCGTGCTGTTCCGCGCGCCCGAGAAGCTCAACGGGCTCATCGCCGAACGCGCGCTGGAAGCCTGCGACATCCTCGTCAACAAGAACAAGATCCCGGGCGACACCCGGTCGGCCACCGTCGCCAGCGGCGTGCGGCTGGGCAGCAACACGGTGGCGTTGCGCGGACTCGGACCGTCCGAGATGGACACCTGTGCCGAATTGCTGCACGCGGTGCTCGACGCGGTCGAACCCGGCGACGGCGGCGCCTTCCACCTCGACGACGCGGTGCGCACGCAGGTGTCCGCCGAGGTGCGCAGGCTCTGCCGGGACTTCCCGCTGCCCTACGACCCGGCCCCATCGGCGGACCTCGTCGGCGCGGGCACCGAGCACTGAGGGGATCTGCAATGGCCAACAACGTCGAAGCGGTCTACCCGCTGTCCCCGCTGCAGCAGGGCCTGCTGTTCCACACGCTGAGCAGGCCGGGCGAGCCGACCTACTTCGAGCAGATCCGCTGCGCCATCGAGGGCCCTCTCGCCCTGGCCGCGTTCGAGCAGGCGTGGAACTGGGTCGTGGCGCGCCACACGGTGCTGCGCACCGCGTTCGCGTCGCAGCGGCTCAAGGAGCCCGTGCAGGTGGTGGGCCGCAAGTCCGTCGTCCCGGTGGACTGGCAGGACTGGCGCGGCCGGACCGACCCGGACGCCGACTGGGAGGAGCTGCTGCGCCAGGACCGGGCCCGCGGCTTCGACATGGCCAGGGCGCCGCTGATGCGCCTGACCTTGCGCCAGGTCGCCGACGAGCGGCACCTGTTCGTCTGGAGCCACCACCACATCCTGCTCGACGGGTGGAGCTTTGGGATCGTGCTCAACGAGGCGCTGCAGTGCTACGCCGACCTCATCACGCACGGCCGGACCACCGACGCCGCCCCGGTGCGCCCGTTCGGCGACTTCATCTCCTTCCTCGGCGACCGTGACACCGCGGCTGACGAGCGCTTCTGGCAGGAGTACCTGGCGGGCGTCGGCGCACCCACCAGGCTCGCCGTGGACCGCGGCGAGGGAGTGCACGAAGGCGGCGCGGGCACCGAGATCACCCTCTCGGCGACCCTCGACGCGGACGTGAGCGCCGCCGTGCAGGCCGAGTGCGCGCGGCTCGGCGTGTCGCTGAGCGCGCTCGTGCACGGCGCGTGGGCCCGGCTGCTCAGCGCCTACAGCGGCGAGCGTGAAGTGCTGTTCGGCTCCACCACGGCGGGCAGGCCGCCGGAGCTGTCGGGCGTCGAGCAGATGGTCGGCCTGTTCATCAACGCCGTACCGCTGCGGGTGCGCATCGATCCCGAACAGCGTGTCGGCGACTGGCTGCGCGGCATCCAGCGCGACCTGTTCCAGGTGCAGAACCACCAGTTCACCGGGCTGTCCCGGGTGCAGGAACTGTCCGATGTGGAGCGTGGCAAACCACTGTTCGAGACCCTGTTGAGCTACCAGAACTACCCGCTCGACGACGGCCACACCGAGAGCTGGGCAGGCATCCGCCTCGTCGACTACGGCTGGACCGGCCCGACCAACTACCCGGTCGCTGTGCGCGCGTTTCCCGGCGAGCAGATCATGCTGGTGCTCACCTACTACGAGCACCGCGTCGACGGCGCCGTCGCCGAGGCGATGATCGACCAGTTCCGGCTGCTGGTCGAGCGCCTTGGCGTCGGACCGGACCGCGGCCTGTGGGAGATCGAGCCCGTCGCCGGGCCGCACGCCGACCGCGTGCTGCGCGAGTGGAACGCCACCGACAAGCCCTTCGATCTCGACCGCACCCTGCACGGGCTCGCCGAGTGGCAGGCCGCGGTGCGCCCGGACGCGCCCGCCATCGTCGCTGTCGACGGCAGGCTCACCTACGCCGAACTCGACGCCCGCGCCAACCAGCTCGCGCACGCCCTGGTCGGCCTCAGCGTGCGCCGGGGCGACCGGGTCGGGCTCTGCACCGAGAAGTCCACCGCCACCGTCGTGGCGATGCTCGCGGTGATGAAGGCGGGCGCGGCCTACGTCCCACTCGACCCGGCCTACCCGGCAGGCCGCATCGCCGCGATGATCGACGACGCCCGGCCTGCCGCACTGCTCACCTGGGGCCGCGGGGCCGAGGCCACCGCGGGCATCGACGTGCCGCGGCTGGCGCTGGACGGCGACTGGGCCAAGATCGCCGAGCACACCACGACGCCGCTGGAGCTGGAGGTCGGCCCGGACGAGCTGGCCTACGTGATCTACACGTCGGGGTCGTCGGGCAAGCCCAAGGGCGTCATGCTCGACCACCGCGGCCGGGTCAACAACGTCGAGGACTACTGCGACCGCTTCGGCATGGGGCCAGACGACCGGACGCTGTGTGTGTCGTCGCTCAGCTTCGACATCTCGGTGTGCGACCTGTTCTGCAGCCTCAACGCGGGTGGCTGCCTGGTGTTCCCGGACGCGGGCCGGGAGAAGGACCCCGAGCACTGGCTCGACCTGATCGGCACCGAGGCAATCACCCTGTGGCACTCCGCGCCCGCCCTGATGGACGCGATGCTCGATGTGGCCGCCGAGCGCCCGTACCGGGCCGACACGCTGCGGCTGGCGGTCCTCGACGGCGACTGGATCCCCTTGACCCAGCCCGACCGGGTCCGCGCCGCCTTCCCCGGCGTGCAGTTCGTCAGTGCGGGCGGCGCGACTGAGCTTTCGGTCGACTCCGTGCTCTATCTCCTCGGCGCGGTCGACCCGGCTTGGCGCAGCATCCCGTACGGCACGCCCATGGCCAACCAGACCGCGTACGTCCTCGACGAGGACCTGCGGATCGCGCCCGTCGGCGTGCCCGGCGAGCTGCACCTCGGCGGAGTCGGGGTGGCCGCGGGCTATCTCGACCGGCCGGAGCTGACCGCGGAAAAGTTCATCCCGCACCCGTGGCCGACCCGGCCGGGCGAGCGGCTCTACCGCACAGGCGACCTGGCTCGCTTCGGCCATGACGGCGTGATCGAGCTACTTGGCCGGATCGACTTCCAGGTCAAGATCCGCGGTATCCGCATCGAGCTCGGCGAGATCGAGGCCGTGCTGCGTGAGCACCCGGCGGTCGACGCGTGCCTGGTGGCCGCGCCGACCGACGCCGCGGGCGACCGGAGGCTCGCCGCGTACATCGTGCCCACCCAGCCCGGCGTCGGCGACGAGCTCGCGGCTGAGCTGCGGTCGTGGCTGCGGGCCCGGCTGCCCGAGCAGCTGGTGCCCGAGGCGTACGTATGGCTGGAGCGGCTGCCGCTGACCGCCAACGGCAAGGTCAACCGGCGCGACCTGCCTGCCCCGCAGTTCGCCGCGGCCGCGGCCACCCGGGTGCCGCCGGAGGGCGAGCTGGAGACGCGGCTGGCCGAGCACTGGGCGAAGGTTCTTGACGTCGATGTCGCCACCATCGACGTCGAGACCAGCTTCTTCGACCTCGGCGGCAACTCGCTCAAGGCACTGCGTGCCTGCCGGGTGCCTGACCTGCCGGTCGCGATCAGCGACCTCTACCGGTACTCGTCGGTGCGGGCGCTGGCCGAGCACCTGTCCCGCAGCGACGGCTCGCGCGGGCCGCTGGTCCGGCTCAGCGCCGCCGACCCGGCGCCCGTGGTCATCTGCGTGCCGTACGGCGGCGGGCACGCAGGCGTCTACCAGCCGGTCGCCGACGCACTCGGTGACCGGGTCGCGCTGTACGCGGTGCGTCTGCCTGGTCACGAGCACGACGGCCGCGACGAGCAGTTGCAGCCGGTGGACGCCGTCGCCCGCGCGGTAGCCGAGGCGGCTGCCGCGTTCGCGGGCAGGCCTATGGTGGTCTACGGCCACTGCGGCGGCGTCGCCCTGGCCACCGAGGTCGCCACCCTGCTTGAACGGGCGGGGGCGGACCTGCGCGGCCTGATGGTCGGCGCGTCCTACCCGCCCAACAACGCGGACGCGTTCGACGACGACCCGTTCGCCCCGGTCGACGACGTCGAGCTGGCCGGGCAGTTCGCCAAGCTCGGCGGCTTCGGCGGCCTCAGCGCCGAGGAGGCCAAGACCATCGGCCGCCTGCTGCGCCACGACGGCACCGAGGCCCGCCGCTACTTCCGGCGGGCACTGGAGAACGGGCGCACCCGCCTACGCGCGCCGCTGACCTGCCTCATCGGCGCCGACGACCCGCTGACCACCGACTACGCCGACGGCTGGCTGAGCTGGGGCCGATTCGCCGTCGACCACGAGCTGGTGGTCCTGCCGGGTGACCACTACTTCATCCGCGAACACGCCACACACGTCGCGCGCCACCTGCTGGCGGCGCTCGACGCCACAACCCCTTCCGAGGTGACTGCCCGATGACCCGTTTCCGTCTCGCCGTGCTCAACGTGATGCCCCAGGCCGAGGTCTACCTCGACTACATCGGCGACGTGGTGCCGCCGGGCACCGACATCGAATGGCTCCGGCTGCGCGACCACCCGTACCGCAGCAGCGACCAGGAGATCCTGGCCCGCACGCACAAGTTCTACGACGATGCCGCCATCGACTCCTGCGACGCGCTGCTGATCAGCGGGTCCGTGATGGACAAGAACCCCGACTTCACCGCGGCCCACTACTGGGACGAGGTGGTCGAGACGCTGCGGGACGCCAGTACCCGGGTCGGCTCGGTCGCGGGCGTCTGCTGGGGCGCGCAGGTGGTGGCGAAGGTGTTCTTCGACATCGACAAGCAGCACTTCCCCGAGAAGCTGTCCGGCGTCTACGAGATGACCAACCTGCGCCCCGACCACGAGCTGATGCGTGGCCTGGATGACTCGTACTGGCTGCCGCAGAGCCGGTACGCCGAGATGGAGCCGCAGGCGTACACCGCGGCTGTCGAGTCCGGCGCGCTCGTGCCGCTGGACTGGTGCGTCAACGGCGGCCACGCCACGGTCGTGTCGGCCGACGGCGCCTACCTGATGCTCCAGGGCCACCAGGACTACCCGACCGGCAGGCTAGCGCTGGAGTACCACAACGCGGTGGCCCGCGGGGAGAACCCGCCGGTGCCGGCCAACTACGACCCGGAGCGCCCGGTGAACCGCTGGCGCGCCAACAACCGGGCGTTCATCGCCGCATGGCTGCGACTCGCGGCCGAGCGCAAGGCCGCGAGGCGCGAACCCGCCATGGCGTCCACTTCGCAGTCCTGACCCACCCGTCCGAGGAGCCTGCCGTGCAGTCCAACCTGTTCGCATCCCACGATCCGGCCGAGGTCGCCAAGCGCGTCCACGCGGTCCTGCACGACCGCGCCGACCGGCCGGCGGTGTCCGGCCACTCCGGCACGCAGCTGGCCGCGCGGATCGACGCGGCCGTCACCGCGCTGGCCGGCCCCGCGCCGGGCGAAGCGGTGCCGGTGACCGCCGCCGAACCGGTGGACGTGCTGGTCGGCTGCCTGGCCGCCTGGCTGGCCGGGGCGACCCCGTGGGTCGGCCCGGACGCTGCCGCCGCCGGCTCGGTCGTCAGCCCGGACGCCCTGGTGGTTGCCGAGCCGCTGGTCGGGTGTGTCGCTTACCCGGCGGGTTGGCTGGGCGGGCTGGACCTGCCCGAGACCGCCGAGCGGGTTGTGGCGCACGCCGACTGGCGGGTGGACGCATGGCTGCCGGTGGTTTGCGCCGCGCTGCTGGCGGGTGTGCCCCGGATCGACTTGGCATCCGCGGGTTCGGCAACTGACGGACGCGGCGTCCTCGCTTTCCCGGGGCACGCCCTTCCGGCCGGAGCCGACGGCTTCGACGTGTGGCTGACGTGGGGTGCGGTCCCGCCCAGTGGGGGACCCGTGCACCGGCACGGCTTCGGCGACCACTTCGTCATCGCCGACCTCGACCCTGAGACGCCCGGCCAGGGTCCGCGCGGGCGCGTGCCGGGCCGCCACCGGGTGCTCAACCCAGCAGGCCGGCCCATCCCGGACAACGCGTGGGGCAGGCTCGGCTTGGCGGGCGTGCTGCCGCTCGTCGCCGACACCCCCGCCGAGCTGGTCGCCACGGACCGGGGCGAGCAGACCTGGATCACCGACTACCGGGCGCGCAAGCGTAGCGACGGCACCATCGAGTTCGATCTCGCGGAAACCGACACACTGCGCTTCGCGGGCCGCAGGCTCTCGCCCGCGTTGGTGCGCCGCGCGCTGGCCGACGCCGGGCTCGCCGACGCCGCCCTGCTCGCCCGCGACCAGGGCACCGACCGCGCGCGGCTCGTGCTGCACGTCGCCGAGGGCGCCGACACCGGGCGGCTGGCCGAGGTGCTGCCTGACTGGGCCCACCCGCTCGGCGTCGCCGTGCTGCCCGCACTGCCACGCACCGACAGTGGTTCGGTCGACTACGCCGCCCTGACCGATCTGGCTCTGCCCGACGACTGGCTGCTCGCCCACGCCGAGCGCGTCCTCGCCGACGCACACGGCGGCCCCGTGCGGCTGCGCGCGCTGACGACCCCGCCGGAGCCCGCGACTCGCCTGCTGCCCGCGGAGTTCGAGGCCAACGGCGGCCACTACCCGGACGACCGGCTCGCTGAGCTGGCTGGCGCCGTACTGGAACCGCCCGTCGACAGCCTCGCCGACCGGCTGCGCGCCGCCGCCGACAGCGGCCGCGGCATCCTCCTAGTCGACGGCGACGGCACCGAGCGGGAACTGCCGTACCGCGCCCTGCTCGACGACGCTGCCCGCATCGCCGCGTTCCTGAAGGCCCGCGGGCTCGGCGAGGGCGACGAGGTGATCGTCCACTGCGCCGATCCCGCCGACCTGCTCGCGGGCATCTGGGCCTGTGTGCTGTCCGGTGTGCTGGCCGTGCCGATCACCCCAGCCTCGCCGTATGACGGCGCGGGCAACCCGATGTGGCATCTTCTCGGGCCGGACACCATGCTCACGCGCGACCTCGTGCTCACCACTGCCACCCAGGCCAAGGCCACCGAGGCGGCACTGGCCGATCGCGGGCTGGCCGCGCGCACGCTGCTCCTGGAGGACGCCCGCGGCCACGAGCCGCTGGCCGACGCCGGCTGGACCATCGGCAGGCACGCCGTCATGCTGCTGACATCCGGCAGCACGGGCGCCCCGAAAGGCGTCCCGCTCTCGCACCGCAACCTGGTGTCGCTGGCCGAGGCGGTCTGCCGTGAGTTCGCGTTCGACCGCGGTGCCGAGGTGTCGCTGAACTGGCTGGCCGTGGACCACGTCGGCGGGCTGGTCCAGCACCACATCCGCGACCTCTGCCTGGCCAACCGACAGATCCACGTCGACACCGCCTACGTCATGGCCAAGCCGACCCGCATGCTCGACCTGATGGCCAAGCACCGGGTTACACTGGCCTGGCAGGCCAACTTCGGCTTCAACATGCTCAACGAGCAGGCCGCCGAGATCACTCGCGGAAGCTGGGACCTGAGCCCGGTGAAGCTGTGGGAGAACGGCGGCGAGGCCGTCACCCACGACGGCAACCAGCGCTTCCTCGGCCTGCTGGCCCCGCACGGCCTGCGTCCTGACGTGATCAAGCCGGTGTTCGGCATGACCGAGACCAGCTCGGCGATCATCGCCGCGCACAACCTGGTCGCGGGCCGCCACGACAACGTGCACTGGCTGTCCGACAGCGGCCTGGACCACCGCGTGGTGCGCGCCCTGCCCGGTGGCGGCAGCGCCTTCGTCGAGGTCGGCACCCCGATGGCGGGCGTGGCCATGCGCGTGGTCGACGCCGAGGGCAAGGTGTGCCCGGAAGGCGTCATTGGCCGCATCGAGGTCAGCGGCCTGCAGATCTTCGACGGCTACTACCGCAACCCCGCCGCCAACGCCGACACGTTCAGCCCGGACGGCTGGCTGCGCATGGGTGACTGCGGCTTCATGGTCGACGGCAGCCTCGTGGTCACCGGCCGCGAGAAGGACGTCATCATCGTCAACGGCCTCAACTTCGCCGCCCGCGCGCTCGAAGGCGCCGTCGAGACGGTGCCCGGCGTCCGGCAGGGCTGCTGCGCCGCGGTGTCCGTGCGCAGGCCGGACGCGGTCACCGATGACCTGGTCGTCTTCGTCAGCTCGGCCGACGACGCCGCCGCGGACCCGGCGGCCGTCGAAGCCGCCCTGCTCAGTGAGTTCAGCCTGCGCCCGATCGCGGTGGTTGAGCTGGACCCGGCGCAGTGGCCGCGGACCGCCATCGGCAAGATCCGCAGGCCGCCGCTGGCTCAAGGGTTCCTGGCCGGCGAGTTCGCCGACCGGATCGTGCTCCAGCGTGACAGCGGCGTCGGTGAACCGGCCAGCCTGCCCGAGTTCCATTTCGTTCAGCGCTGGCTGCCCGCGTCCGCCGCGCCGCGCGTCGACCGGCGGGTGCTGTGGCTCGGCGGCCCGGCTCCGGCGGATGTGCCGCTGGCCGCGGCGGAAGGCGCGGCGTACGCCGGATTCGACGCTGACGGCCGCGCCCGCTACCGCTCCGACCACCACGCCGACATTGCCGCGCTACTGGTCGACGCTGCGCGTCGACTGGGTGGACTCGACGCGGTCGTTGACACCGCTGTGCGTGCGGTCCCCGAAACCGCCGACGCGGCCGATCGTGCGGTCGCCGCGCTGGAACGTGCGCATGCCCGCTGGGGCGCGCTGTGCCGGGCTGCGGCAGGCCAGGACGCCCCGCCCGCGCTCGTCCTCGTGGTGGACGAGGCGTTCACCGTCACAGGGACCGAGGCGGGCATCGGCAACGCCGCGCTCCCCGGCTTGGCCGAGAGCTTCGCCCAGTCGCACCCACAGCTGTCGATCAAGGTCGTCGACGGCGCCGTTGACGAGGAGCTGCTCGCCGAGCAGGCAGCGACGCCGGGCCAGACCCGGGTCGCCTACCGCGACGGCACGCGCCTGGTCGCCACCCTGGAGCCGCTGACCGCGAGCGATATCCCCGCCACCCCCGCCCGAGTGCTCACTGAAGGTGGGCACTACCTGGTCATCGGCGGCCTTGGCGGTGTCGGCGCGCTGCTCTGCCAGCACCTGCTGCAGCGCTTCGGTGCGCGGCTGACCGTGATCGGCCGTGGCCCGGCCGACGCGGGCGGATCCCGTGCCCAGACGCTGGACTACCTGGCGGCCCAAGCGGCGGCCAGTTCCGGCGCTCGCTTCGACTACCACCCGGTCGATGCCACCGACCCGGCCGCGCTCACCGCCGTGGTCGAGGCCGCCGACGCCCCGTTCGACGCCGTGTTCGCGCTGCTCGGCGAGGGCTCGGTGGTCGAGCAGATCGACGCGCTGATGACAGGCGGGCAGGTCGACGACGTGCGGGCGCTGCGCCGTGCGGGCGACCGCATCCGGCTCTGCCACAGCCTCGACACCGCACTCGCCACGCGCCCCGCTCCGGTGGTGATGTTCAGTTCGGTCAACGGGTTCTTCGGCGGCGCGGGCTTCGCGCACTATGCGGGCGCCTGCGCCTACCAGGCCGCGCACGCCGTGCGCTCCGAGCGCGGAGACATATGCCTGGATTGGGGCATGTGGCAGCAGGTCGGTATGGCGGCGGGCGCGCCCGCCGAGTTGACCGCGCTGGCCGAGCGGCGCGGGTTCGCCCGGATGACGCCCGCGCAGGGCCTGGCCGCGCTGCACGTGGCGCTGGACGCGCCCGACCGGCGCGTGCTGATCGGCTTGCTCGCCGGGGGCAGCGCCGTGGCGCCGCTCCTGCCCGCTGACCTGTTCGGGCACGCGGTGTCGGCCGACGGCCCGGTCGACGCGGCCGATGTCGCCACGGTGCTGGGCATTCCGGCGGAGCGGGTGCACACCGTGCGCCGCAGCTCGCAGGCCGAGCGGGCGCTGTCCAGCCCGCACATGGCCAGCCTCCTCGAGGTGTTCCGCGGGGTGCTCGCCGCCCCCGACGTGGACGGCGACGACAACTTCTTCGCCGTCGGCGGCGACTCGATCCGGGCCATCCAGGTCGTCACCCGCGCCGCCGAGCGCGGCATCCGGTTCAGTGCACTGGACCTGTTCGAGCACAAGACCGTCGCCGCGCTGCTCGCCCACCTCGCCGGCACCGGCCAGCTCTCCGCGCTGCCCGACCCGGTCGACGACATCGACGCGACCGCGCCCGTTGAACTGCCTCCGGTGTTCGACTGGTGGCTGGAGACTGCGGACCGCATCGACGTACGCGCGCACCTGACCATGGGCATGCGCTACGAACTCGACCACCGCATCGAGCCCGACGCGGTCGAAGCGGCGCTGCTGGCCCTCATCGCCCAGCACGACGCCTTGCGGCTGCGGCTGACCGAAACCCCCGACGGCCCGCGGCTGGTCGCGGCCGGGGACCCCGCGGACAGCCTCGGTTTCGAGGTGCACTCGGTCACCGGTGACGGTGAGGTCCACGCCGTCGAGTCCGCGCTGCACCGCGGCGTCGACCCGGCCGACGGGCCGATCGTCCGGGCGGCGCTGCTGCGCTTCGCCGACCAGTCGCGCGCCCAGCTGGCGCTGGTCATCCACCACGCCGCCGTTGACGGCGTGTCGTGGCGGATCATCGAGGACGACCTTGTGCTGCTGCTCGCGGACGGTGGCGGCGAACTGCCTGCCCGCACCATGGGCTTCTTCGACTGGGCTCACCGTGTTGTCCGCCGCGCGCAGCTGGTCGACGGGACAGCGCTGGCCGACGCCTGGCTGGCCCGGCTGGGCGACTCCGGCGACGTGTTCGCCGACGTACCGGACAAGCGGCCCCGCGAAGGCGACTCGATCGTGCTCAACCGCACGGTCTGCGCGCCCGCGCCGCGCGGCGGGGAGGCCAGCGTCAACGAAGTCCTGCTGGCCGCGGTCGGCTGGAGCCTGTCGCGCTGGACCGGCCACGAGTCCTTCGCCATCGACGTCGAGGGCCACGGCAGGCTGGAGCGTGAACTGCCGGTCGACCTGTCCCGCACCATCGGCTGGTTCACCGCGATCGCGCCGCTGCGCCTGGACATCGCCGGGTGCGGGCGGCCCGCCGACGCGGTGCCGCGGGTGCGCCGCGCGCTGGACGACACCCGGGGCAGGCACCTGGAGTGGGGCCTGCTGCGCCACCTCGGCGCTTGCCCGCCCGAGCACCCGCTGCATGACGTGCCCGAGCGCCAGGTCAGCTTCAACTATCTCGGCGTGTTCGACGCGGGCGGCGAGGCGAACCCGCTGCTGTCGGCGGTGCCGGGATCCTTGAGCGCCGAGCAGAGCCCGGACAGCCCGCGCCGCTACCTGATCGACATCGCGGCGCAGGTCAGCGCGGGCGACCTGGAGATCGCGGTGAAGTTCTCGCCGGACGTGCACCAGCGCGCCGACGTCGAGCGCTGGCTGGACGAGTGCGTCACCGTGGTCACCGGACTGCTGGCCGCCGAGCCGGAGCCGGTCGTCCTTGCCGACCTCGACCAGGACGAACTGGCCATGGCCCTGCAGGAAGTCGGCTTCGGCCTTGACGACTGACCCCAGGCGCACGCCTGGGACCACCAGAGGAGGGAAACCGCCCGTATGACCGCCAACACCCTGACTGAGCGCGGACGCTGGATCGCGCTGTCGGTGCTGTGCCTGGGTGAGCTGATGATCCTGCTCGACGCGACGATCGTGAACGTCGCGCTGGACAGCATCCGCCAGGACCTCGGCTTCGAGCAGAGCGCGCTGGCCTGGGTGGTGAACGGATACCTGATCGCCTTCGGCGGCCTGCTGATGCTGGCGGGCCGCGTCGGCGACCTGCTCGGCAAACGCCGCGTCTACCTGGTGGGCCTCACCGTGTTCACCCTCGCCTCGGTGGTGTGCGCGGTGTCGCAGACGCAGCTGATGCTCGTCGGGGCGCGCTTCTTCCAAGGCGTCGGCGGGGCGCTGACCTCGGCGGTCATCCTCGGCATGATCGTCACGATGTTCCCGGAGCCGGACAGACAGGCGAAGGCGATCGGGACGTACGGGTTCATCACCGCTTCGGGCGGCTCCCTCGGCCTGGTGCTCGGCGGCGCGCTGACCGACGGCCTGAACTGGCACTGGATCTTCCTGATCAACCTGCCGATCGGGCTGCTCACGCTGCTGCTGAGCCTGCGCTACGTGCCGAACCAGAGCGGCATCGGGCTGGGCCGGGGCGCCGACGGGCTGGGCGCGGTGCTGCTCACTGCGGGCCTGATGCTCGCGGTCTACACCATCCTGGAGGTCGGCAAGAGCGGCTGGACGTCGGCCCAGACGCTGGCGACCGGCACGGGCGCCGTGGTCCTGGTCGCCGCCTTCCTGGTACGTCAGGCCCGTGTCCGCAACCCGTTGGTGCCGCTCGGGTTGTTGCGCTCACGCGCCGTCGCCACCGCCAACGCCATCCAGTTGCTCATGGTGGCGGCCATGTTCGCGGTCTTCTTCTTCGGCGCGCTGTACCTACAGCAGGCGCTGGGGTTCGGCCCGCTGGAGGTGGGCCTGTCGTTCCTGCCCGCCGCGCTGACCATGGGTATCACCGCGCTGCGGCTGTCCGGTCCCTGCCTGATGAGGTTTGGGCCGCGGACCACCATCATCGCCGGGCTGTGCTCGATTCTGCTGTGCTTGCTGCTGTTCGCCCGCACGCCCGCTGACGGCAGCTATCCACTGGACGTGCTGCCCGCGCTGATCCTGTTCGGGCTCGGTGGTGGTCTGGTGTTCCCGGCGATGATGGGCCTGGCCATGTCCGGTGCGACCGACGACGACGCGGGCCTGACCTCCGGCCTGCTCAGCACCACCTACCAGGTCGGCGGGGCCATCGGCTTGGCCGCGCTGAGCAGCATCGCCGCCGCACGCACCGCCGGTGACCCGTCCCCGGCTGCGGTGACCGCGGGCTTCAGCTTCAGCTACCTCGTCGCCGCGGTGCTCGTGTTCGGCGCGATCGTCGTCGGCATCGCGTTCGTACGGGCCCCGAAGCCAGCCGCGGAACCGGAGACCCAGGCCGAGCCCGACCGTGCCTGACCGGAGCGCGGAACGACACCCGCTTAGCCTGCGGTTTCCTGTGGGATGTCAAAAGTCGGCCCCGCAGCGTGACGTGGACGTCGAGTGGCAGGAGTTTGTATCGCAATGGCATCTGGCCTCGAATAAAGGGTGACAAGGCGATGGGTGTGTACGGGAGGGCCACATGACAGCCTCAGCGTGGATGGTCAGGGCAGGGCAGCATGGGGAACGGGCGGAGCAGGCCGTTGGCGAGGGACTGGCAACCGTCGGGTGGACTGGGCTGCCGGACTTGCGTACCTGCCGAACGCGGCAGGACTTGCGCCGACTGCTGGGCGAGACCTTCCCGAATCGCACCAACTACGGCGACCGCCCACCGGTGTTCGACCGCACTGTCTATCGACGGCGCACCATGGTCGAACGCTGTTTCCAGCGTCTGAAGCAGTTCCATGCGATCGCCGCTCGCTACGACAAGATCGCACTGTCCTACTGAGGGATGATCGACCTGGCCACGCTCGCGCTCGGCGAAAGCCCTCAGCCTGCCCCTGCGGTTCCCGCCACCAACGGCAAACCGCTGGCGCCATTGACCCGCCGGGAGCGGCAGGTCGCCGAGCTGGTCGCCGAGGGTCTGTCCAACAAGGACATCGCCGCGCGGCTGGTGATCGCCCAGCGCACCGCTGAAGGCCACGTGGACCGCATCCTGACCAAACTCGGCTTCAGCACACGCACCCAGCTCGCCGTCTGGATCAACGAACAAGGGAGAGACCGAAACCCATGACAGCGCATACCAGGCCGCGTCGGCTGGTGGGCGGTCTTCCCGCCGAGGTGACGAGTTTCGTGGACCGTCGTAGGGAGGTCTCCGAGACGAAGCGGTTGTTGTGTGGCGCCGAGGATGCGGATCCGGCGATGGGCGTGTTCGATCACCGCCAGCACGTACATGACCGGCGTCGGTGAGGATCTGCCACACGGTAGATGCGGCGACCTTGATGCCGAGAACGGGGAGTTCGCCGTGGATCCGGCGGTAGCCCCAGTTCGGGTTCTCCTTCGCGAGGAGCCAGCGCCACATCTGACGAACAAAACCACGAGGTGAAGCGGTGGGTGCAAGCCTTGGGCGTCACGTCACCTGATCAGGCGGTTCCGGGTGTCTCCGCAAGCGGAGTCGTTCTGCGCGGTCGAGCATGGCCGTCATGATCACCAAGTTCGCACGGATCCTCGTAGTCGCCTGCGCGGCACTGGGTCTGTTCGCCACGCCTGCTGTCGCGCTGGCGGCTACCGCGCCGATGGCCAAGCCGACAACGCTCACGTTGGATGCTGGCGGCACACAGGTCAAGCTGAAGAAGGGCAACAATCTCTCGGTCAAGGGCAAGCTCGGCACTCAAGGCGAGTCGCGTGAGTTGACGCTCGGCCTGGACGTCTTCGCGCAGATCAAGATCGGCGCGTCGGGTTGGGCGGATCTGACTTCCAAGTCCTGTCAGCCGAACTCGACGTTCAACCTGAAGCTGAGTGTTGAGGTCTCCGCGGACTTGCGGCTGTACTTCCCGGGCACGGACCTGTACGCCTCGGCCACGTCGAACGTCGTTGGCGTCGTCGTCATCTAGCGACAGAACGGGCGAGCAGCATCCGGGCTCAGCCGGAATATGCGGTAAGTGTGTCGAATTCCCCTGAAGTGCAGGGGACCGCACCTGGTTGACGTCGATTTTCTTTGTTCGCGCTCGTCAAAGTCCTTTGTAGACACCCTTGGGTCAGGGGGCGCGTTCGGGCGTTCTCCGAGGTTGGGAGCACGGGAGCAGAATGGGAGCAATCCGATGCGTTGGACTGCTCCCACCTGCGATGAACGGCTGTCACCGGACCTGTCATGACATGCGGAAGTCATGTTTCCGCAGGTCACGCTCGATAACGTCGTACGTTGACACGGTAGGGGTCACTGGTTCAATCCCTTTGGAAGTCCGTGTTGGTTCATGCCTGCCGCGGCGAAGATGTGGTCACGGACATAGGCGCAGATGGACGGCCGGAAGCCGTTGCCACGATCGCGCCAAGCGTGTGAGGCCCGGAAAGCTCACCCTCAGCAGATGAGGCAGCCGGAAGCACAGGGCGTGCACCCTTTGCCACAGGCGTTGTGCCACGGCGACCACTTCCGTGGAATGGAGGGAAGACAATGACAATCGGGCCCGTGCAGTTGGTCGTGCTGGGATTCCCGGAGCCGAACCTCCACGGCCGCGTCATCGAAGAACTGGAACGTCTGCGGGAGAGCGACATCATTCGCGTCATCGACGCGCTCGCGGTCCACAAGCACCGCGACGGAGCCATCGAGGTCGCCCATCTGAGCAACATCAGCGACGAGGAGGCGATCCAACTCGGCAGCAAGATCGCTGCGCTGACAGGCCTTGGAATCGCGGGCGAGGAAGGTGCGATGGCCAGTGCGGAGGTGGCCGTGGAAGGTCTGGAGGTGTTCTCCGACGAAGACGCGTGGGATGTGCTTGAGGAGATCCCGAACGGCTCGGCCGGGGTGTTGCTTCTGCTTGAGCACCGGTGGGCCATCCCATTGCGCGACGCGGTCGCGGCGGCCGGCGGGTTTCGTGTCAGCGATGGTTTCGTCAGCCCGCTGGACCTGATCGGCGTCGATCTGGTCTCGGCGGAGGAAGCGAAGGAGCTGCACGCGTTGGAAACGGCGGCGGGCAGCCACAAGTGACGTGCCGATGATCTTCGGGAGGTAGGACATGTTCGGGTCACGGAGGATCGCCCGTCGCACGGCGCGGCGCACCGCGCGGCGCGTCAGCCGCCGGCGAAACTGACCGCCGCGTCCGCGTGCACCGGCACGAAGGCCGATCCGTCGACTCCTGGTCGGAGGCGAGCTGATGGACGTCCACACCGGTCCGGCGAACGCTTCGCCGGCACAGCGGCCATCACCCCGGCGGCGGGTGGCCGCCGCAGTCGCGTTGATCACGCTCGTGGCCGCTGTCGTGGTGGTGGCCTGGCGCCTCGTTCAGTACCCCGTCCAGCTGCCGTTGGCGGTACTGTTGATCTTGTTCGCGGTGGTTGCTGCGTGGACTGCGCTGGTGCGTCACGGGATCCGCCGGGTGCTCGCGGCGATCGGCGTGGTCGTGACGCTGGCCGCGACCATCGCGTTGCCCGACGTGCGCTCATTCGCGTTGTTGGCGGTCGTAATCGGGCTGATCGCGATCTCCACGGCGGCGCTGAAGGTGGCGGTCGCCCACGATCTGGCCCCGGCCACCGCCACCCGGTCGGTCGGTCCGGCGAGCTACGGCGTACTACTGATGAACCCCTGGTCCGGTGGCGGAAAGGTGAAACGCTTCGGGCTAGAGGAGAAGGCACGCGAGCTCGGGATCACCCCTGTCGTACTCCAGCGCGGCGACGACCTGCTGGTCCTGGCCGAACATGCCGTGGCCGAGGGCGCCGACGTGATCGGCATGGCTGGCGGTGACGGGTCGCAAGCTCTGGTCGCTGACGTCGCCCGGCGACACCACATCCCGTTCGTCTGCGTACCGGCCGGGACTCGCAACCACTTCGCGCTCGACCTCGGACTGGACCGGGCCGATGTGACGGCCGCGCTCGGTGCCTTCGGCGATGCCCTGGAACGGCGCGTCGACCTCGCCATGCTCGGCGATCGCGTGTTCGTGAACAACGTCTCGCTCGGTGTGTACGCCGCCATCGTGCACTCCGGTGGCTACCGTGACGCCAAGCTGGCCACTGCCGAGGAACTCCTCCCTGACCTGCTCGGCCCGGACGCACCGGGCTTCGACCTGCGCTTCGCCCGCTCGGACGGGGCGATCGTGCGGAGCGCTGACATCGTGCTCGTGTCGAACGGCGTCTATCGCCTCAACAGCCACAAAGGCTTCGGCACCAGGAGCCGTCTGGACGCCGGCGTGCTCGGCATCGTCACCCTGACGGTGAATCGCGCTTGGGATCTGCCTGCGCTCATAGCGGCCGAAGTCAGCGGGCACCTCGACCGTTTCCCCGGCTACCAGGAATGGACCACGCGCGAGTTCGAGGTCGATTCCGGTCAGCCTCTGGTCGAGGTTGGTGTCGACGGTGAGGCCCTGCGGCTGCCACCTCCCTTGCGATTCCGTTCGCTTCCCGGCGCGCTTCGCGTGCGCACTCCCATCGACGCGCCGAACACCGCGCCCGCGGCCGCGACCCCGGTCGGCATCCGACAGGTGGTCACGGCCTCGTTCCGAGTGCTCGCCGGGCATCCGGCGCGCTGAACATCGCCAGCGGCGCGCGGCCTACGCCCGCCGCCTGTCGAGGGCTTGCAACGGGTGCTTGCTCCTTCCCGGCAACGCGTCGGCACCAACCGTCGGCACCGTCGGATTCATCAACCCGGCGTCGGCATCACCTGAGCCGATTGGCAGAGCATCACGACGTCCCGCATGACGGCTAGATCACCTGCTGAGCGGTATCGATCGCGCCCGACGCGGTCATTTCACGACCTGCTGACTCGTCACTCGATCGCGTGCCGCACGTGCCGTGCGATGAGCTTGCCGACCTCCCAGCACACCAGCAGCCCAACGGCCGGCGTGAGGGCCAGCAGGAACTGGGTCAGGTTGATCTGGGTGGTCCCGAGAAGTCGATTGAAGACGTCCATCTGCGTGACCAGCACAGCCAGCGCGGCCTCGATGAGGAGCGCCTTGTTCATCTGCTTGCTGTCGAATGTGGACGTCGTGAGCACGGTCTCGGTGCCGCTGCGGCATTCGAGTGCGGCGACGATCAGACAAAGGGCGAAGGCTGTGAAGGCGATGGACTGGCCGATCTCGAGGCTTCCGAAAGCCCGTTCGCCGACGACGATCAGGGTGAGCAGTGCGACGCTGATGAACAGCCCGACAAGCCCGACCGTGGTGACCAGACCCGGTGTCAGCACCGACTGGCCACGCGGCCGCGGGCGTTGTCGCATCAGCCCGGGTGTTTCCCGGTCGAAGCCGAGCGCGAACCCGAACGCGGCGTTGACGAAGAAGTGGATCCAGAGGACCTGGGCCGGGCTGAACGGCTCACCAGCGGCGATGTTGAACAGGCTGGCGCCGAGGAACGTCAGGACGAAGACGACGAGCAGGATCAGCACGAAGCGGATGTACTTCGTCAGGTTGTCGAAGATCTTGCGACCTTGCTCGACCGCGAAGACGATCGTCGCGAAGTTGTCGTCGGACAGGATCATCCGGCTGGCGTTCTTGGCCACCTCGGTGCCACTGCCCATGGCGATACCGATGTCGGCCGCCTTGATCGCGGGGGCGTCGTTGACCCCGTCCCCGGTCATCGCGACGACGTCCCCGTTCTTCTTCAGCGTGTCGGCGAAGAGGACCTTGTGCTCGGGAGCCACCCGGCCAAGGACGCCGATCTCGTCGATGCGCGCGAGCCGGACGCTCTCCGACAGTGCGGCGAAATCGGCGCCGGAGATGACGGTGCCGGGGATCCCGAGCTGGGAGGCGATCGTCGCACCCGTGGTGATGTCGTCGCCGGTGACCATCCGGACCCGGATATTGGCGGCCTGCGCCTTCGCGACCGCTGCCTTCGACTCGTCGCGGGGCGGATCGACCATGCCGACCAGGCTGGTCACCTGCAGGTCGGTGACGTACCCGAGCAGGTCACCGTCGGGGTCGAAGTCCGCCGCGTCGAGATCGCGGACGGCGGCCGCCATCACCCGCAGACCTCCGCTCGCCATCCGCTCGAGGTGGGCGACGGCCAGGTTCTCCACTTCGGTGTCCCACGGGATCGGGCCTTCGTCGGTCAGGGCGGCGGATGCGCGGCTCATCACCGCCGACGCGGCGCCCTTCACGAAGCACCGGACAAGCTGCCGCCCGCTGCTGTCAGTGGCGGCGTTGAACGTGGCCATGAGCTTGTAGGCCGGGTCGAACGGAAGCGTGGCCAGGCGCGGGAACTTCTTCCGGGTCGCCCCGACGTCGAGTCCCGCCTTGTGGCCGAGGACCAGGAGAGCGCCTTCGGTGGGGTCGCCAACGACCTGGCCGTCGGTCAACTGTGCGTCGCTCGCGACGACGTAGGGCAGGATCGCGCCGTCGACGGACGGCGACGTGCCCACGTCGTGGTGCACCCTGCCCTCCAGACCGTAGCCGGTGCCCGAGATTGTGTAGCGGTTGCCCGTCGTCACGATCTCGACCGCTGTCATCTGGTTCATGGTGAGCGTGCCGGTCTTGTCGGAGTTGATCGCCGACGTGAAGGCCAGCGTCTCGACGGACGGGAGTTCCTTGACGATCGCGTTGCGCTTGGCGAGGTCGATTCCGCCGAGGGACAGGATCGTCTGGGACACGGTGGGGAGCGCCTCGGGGATGGCCGCGATCGCGAGGGCGACAGCGCTGACGAACAGCACGTCCCAGGCCTCACCGCGGCTGCGGCCCAGCACGAACATCACGATCATGGTGATGCCGGCCGCCGCCGCGATCGACAGGGTCAGCCGGTCGAGTTCCTTGGTCAGGGGCGACTTCTCCCACCTTCGGCGAGCCCGAGGTCCTCAAGGAAGTCGAGGTGGAACGGCCCGAGCCGATCGGCAACGAGATCCTCGTCGCCGTCCATGCCGCTGGCCTCAACCCCACCGACTGGAAGCATCGCGCGGGGTTGATGCGCTTCGGCGAGCCCCCGTTCACGCTGGGTTGGGACGTGTCCGGCGTGGTCGAGGCGGTCGGCGCAGGCGTCACGCGACACCAGCCGGGTGATGAGGTATTCGGGATGCTGCCTTACCCGAACGGGCACGGCGCCCACGCCGAATACGTGACTGCCCCCGCCCGTGCCTTCGTGCCCAAGCCTGCCGGTCTCAGCCACGTACAGGCCGCCGCGCTGCCGCTGGCATCGATGACCGCCTGGCAGGCGCTCGTCGACACCGCCCAGGTGCAACCCGGGCAGCGGGTTCTGATCCACGGGGCGGCCGGCGGTGTCGGGCATCTCGCGACGCAGATCGCCAAGGCACGCGGAGCCTACGTCATCGCCACGGCGTCCAAACGCGACTTCGTCCTGTCCCTCGGCGCTGACGAGGTGATCGACTACCGCACCCAGGACTTCGTGGCCGACGCCCGCGACATCGACGTGGTCCTCGAACCATTCCTCGGCAAGGACCGGCTGCGCTCGCTGCAGACCCTGCGGCCGGGCGGCCTGCTGGTGTCGATCCTGCCCGTCGACTTCGCAGAAGTGCAGACGCGCGCGGCCGAGTTGGGCGTGCGCGCCACGGCCATGCAGGTCGAGTACGACCACACGGGGATCGCAGGCATCGCCGCGCTGGCGGAGTCAGGACAGTTGCGACCGCACGTGTCCGGCACGTACCCGCTGGCGCAAGCCGCCAAGGCACACGCGTTGGGCGAAACGGGCCGGGTGACCGGGAAGCTGGTGCTGACAGTGAGGGACCCCAAGTGAAAATGCGCCTCGAACCGATCCCTGCCGACAAGCTGGGCGAAGACAACCGTGCTCTCGACGCGCGCATCCGTGCCGTGGTGGACCGCGGGTTGCCGGGCTTCACCAGCGTGGATGAGGACGGTGCTCTGCTCGGCCCGTTCCCGGCCTTCCTGCATTTCCCCAAGTTCGGCGAACCGCTGTTCGGCTGGAGCGAGGCGCTGTTCACCGACTCGGCACTGACACCTCGGGTGCGTGAGGTCGTGATCCTCACCATCGGCGCGCGGCTCAACGCCGCCTTCGAGCTCTACGCTCACAGCCGGGTGGGGCGGTCGGTCGGGCTGCCCGCGACCGCCGTCGCCGACCTGGTCGTCGGTCAGCGCCCTGTCGAGCTTTCGCGTGAGGAACTCGTCGCGCATGACGTGGCCACGGCGCTGTACCAGGGCAGACCACTGCCGGGGGAGAACTACGCCGAGGCCGTGGCGGCGTTCGGCGAGACCGGCGTGGCGGAACTGGTGCATCTCGCTGCCCACTACGTTGCCATCTCCATGCTCCTGAACGCCTATACCGTTCCCGTGCCTCCCGACGGCATCTGAAATATGCGGATGCGGCCGCGCGGGCGGCATGAACGGCACCGGACCGCGACCCCGCTGGAACTGTTCTTCGATCTCTGCGTCGTCGTCGCCGTCGCCCAGGCTGGCTCGCAGCTCGCGCACGCACTGGGCGACGGCCATATCCAGCAGGGCATCGCGGGCTACCTTGTCGTGTTCTTCTCCATCTGGTGGGCGTGGATGAACTTCACCTGGTTCGCCTCCGCCTACGACACCGACGACGTCCCCTACCGGATCACCACCTTCGTCGTCATCGCCGGGGCGCTGATCATGGCCGCCGGCGTACCGGACGCCTTTGCCAGCTCTGACCTGACCGTCGCCGTGGCCGGCTATGTGGTGATGCGCTTCGCGATGGCGGCCCAGTGGTTTCGGGCGGCGGCCGCCACCACAGGCAAACAACGGACCGTCGCCCTGCGCTACGCCGTCGGAATGCTTCTGGTCCAGCTGTACTGGGTGCTCTGGGTGACCTGGATCCCTGTCGGGGCAAGGAGCTGGACCTACTTCATCGGACCGATCGCCGACCTCGCCGTGCCGGTGGTGGCCGAGCGAGTGGCCGAGATCGGCTGGCATCCGGGCCACATCGCCGATCGCTACGGCTCCTTCACACTCATCGTGCTGGGCGAGTCGGTCGCGGCCACCACCATCGCCGTCCAGTCCGCAGTGGACGGCCACGAGGCGTTGCGCCAGTTGTGGCCGATCGCCGCAGGTGGACTGCTCATCTGCTTCGCCGCGTGGTGGATCTACTTCGCCAACTCGGCCGAGCAGCATCTGCGCTCCAACCGCCAGGCCTTCGTCTGGGGCTACGGCCACTACGTCGTCTTCCTTGCCGTCGCGGCGATCGGCGCCGGCCTTGAGGTGGCCGTCAAGCACTCGGTGGGAAGCATCCACATCTCGCAAACCGCCGCCACACTCGGCGTGACGATCCCAGCTGCCCTCTACTTCTTCGCCGTCTGGATGCTGCACGCACGTCACACCAGACAGGGCGCAGCCGCATGGGTCCTGCCGCTGGCCGCCGTTGCGGTGCTCGCCTCGCCCAGCGTGCTCGTCGCTGGGCTGGTCTGCGCGGCCGCTGTCGCAGCCGGGCTGGGTGTTGGCCGGGCACGGTTCGCGACCCGGGCGCGGGGATGAGGCCCGGCCTGTGCATCTTTCCACTTGTGAGAGTCCTTTGTGGACATATCAAGGGGACGCGGGTTTTGGCTCTCTCCGCAATCGGGAGCGCGAGATGGGAGCAGATGGGGAGCAATCCGCTGAGTTGGACCGCCCCAACCGCGTTCAACGGACCTGTCGTGACATGCCGAAGTCGCGTTATCGCAGGTCGGGCGTTTGGGTGTCGTGCGTTTGCAGGAGCTGGAAATTCTCAAGGCGCGCAACACATTGATGGAACGGTGTCTCGCCAGTCACGGCATCACCTACACCTTGCCGATGATCGATCCTGAACGGGACGCTGCCAAACTGCGGCGGCACGGATTGGTCGACGCCGGGGAGGCGGCCAAATACGGATACCGCGACCCGGCAGTGTTCGCCACGAGTGACGTCAAAGCCAAGTCGGTCGCCGACCAGCCGCCGCCGGATGTCGTCGCGGTCATCACGGGCACACGCGACGGTAAGGTCGGCGGGCGCGAAGTGTCGCCTGAAGGTTGTGCGGGCGAAGCCAATCAGACGCTCGTGCCTGACGCGCGGCCGGGCCAGGAGCCGGTGAGTTTCGAGCTGAGCATGCGTAGTCACGAGGTCACCCGCACCGCTCCGCCAGTCATCGCGGCCGCGGGGGCGTGGTCACGATGCATGGCGGAAGCGGGTTTCGACTACAGCGATCCGGACGCGGCCATCAAAGATCCCGCATTCAGCTCCGGGCGGGCGTCCGAACATGAGATTGCTGTCGCCACTCAGGATGTGCGGTGCAAGCAACGCGCCAAGTGGGTCAGGACGTGGGTGGCGGTCGAACGCGTCGTGCAGGACATGCTCGCTCGACGGCGTGCGGACGATCTAGCTCGCGAGCGGGAACACAACCAGCGGCAGCTTGCTGTCGCACGTGATGTGAACGGTGGTTAACCGATGAACCCGGTGTGTGACCATCTATCCATCGCTGTCACGAAGGAATGCCTTGTGTCCGCAGTCGCCGTGTGTGATTGAGTCCGTGTTGCGACTGGACTGCGGGATCGTTCGCCACCCGGTTCGCTGGGTGTGTTGCATTGTGGCGACGTCAGCGTGTCGTAGATCACCATGGCTGATGGCGGCCGGGGTTACTCAGGTCGTGGGCATGGTCGGTCAGCCAGGCTCGTGATCGGCGGTTCATCCCTTCGTAGCCGTCAGCCCACATCCTCGCGAAGCCGGGGTGGCCGGACTCGGCGCGCCAACGGGTGCTGCGCAACGCGTTGTCCAGGAAGCCAAGCAGCATGCTGATCACCTGTTCGCGTTGTGCGGCATTGAGGTGGTGAGCGCCGGCGAGCAGCCGGAAGCGGCCGATCAGATCGGTGGAAGCGCGGGCGTCGGCGATGTCGACCGGATCGCGCAGCGGGATCCAGTGGCGGGCCGCGATCGCGATGTCGAACAGTGGGTGGGCTGGTGTCGCCAGATCGAAGTCGATGAACGCCGCGGCATGGCCGTCGCGGACGACGACGTTCTCCAGACACAGGTCGGTGTGGCAAACCAGATCGCCTTGTGCTCCAGGGGGAAGCTGACGAGAAGGCCAGTGCATTCCCGCGGGCAATCGGAAACCTGCGGCGGCCCTGTGTAGTTCACGTTGCAGCAGCGCGACGCTGATCAGTAGATCCTCATCCGCCGCCCAATCCGGGAACGGGGGCACTGCGACCTGGCCGTCGAGGTAGTCGAGTATTTCGCGGTCGTGTTCGTCCAGGCCGTGAAACCGTGGGGCGCCGGTGAAGCCCACGTCGTCCAGGTAGGTCAGGAAGAAGCGGACTTGGGTCGCGGCGGGACCCCCAGGTCGGCGCACGGTGTCCTCGACGCGGACGACTGCGCCGGCGTGGTCGACTCCGCCTGCCAGTGGTTGTTCTCTCGCCTGGGGGTCCATGCGGCCATCCTCCCTTTGTTGCGGTGGCTGTGTCGATTCATAGCTGGGCCTGTGGCTGAGGGTTAGCTGCAGGAGCCGATGGTCGCCGCTCGGCGTGGTAGTCGCGGGATGCGGCTGGCCGCGGTGACGGATGCCCGCAAGCGGGTGATCTCGTCGTGTTGGGCGGCGAGTTGGGCGAGGTCTTGGGTCCGGAAGTCGGTGAGTTCGGCGATGGTGCTGGCCGACTGGGTGAGGCGCTGCTTGAGTGCGGTGACCTCGTTGTGACCTCGGCCGCGGCGGAGGCCACGACCTCGGGCTCGTAGCGGTCGAGAATCTGGTGAATGCGTTGCGCGTAGGCCCCGAACACGGCCATGAACTGGGCAGCGGGCATCACTCGCCATTGCCGGGTGAAGAACGCTTTGAGCCGCAACAAGTTCATCGCATGGTGGGGAGCGAAGACGGCCAACGGGCAGAGCAGACAACTGAGAAAGGTGAACTCCTGCAACCGCAAGCCAGTGGCCACCGCCAACCCACCGATCGCACCATTGCGAGCCAGCTCACGGCCGCGATAGCCCGCGTCCTCCCCGCCGCGGCTGGCCACGCCCCTCTTTGTCAGGATCGTGTGAGACACCCGGTGTGAGTACCGGGGTTCCTGACCAAGGGCGGGATCGGAGATCCTTGTGTACGTGTCCACTCCCGCTGACGACCAGCCCATCCCGTCGACACCGGCGGGCGATCCCGCGCCGCGTCCGTCCCGGCGGGTGTTCAGCCCGGAGTACAAGCTGGCGATCGTCACCGAGTACGAGAACGCCCCCAACGGCGAGAAAGGCGCGATCCTGCGCCGGGAAGGCCTGTATTCCTCGCACATCATCGAGTGGACACGCGCCCGCGACGCGGCCGCCCTGACCAGCGGCCCGGCGGACCCGTCGACACCGGCGAAACGCTCGAAGAAATCAGCCGAGCAGATCGAGCTGGAGAAACTCCGCCGCCAGAACGAGAAACTGCGATCCGACCTGGCGAAAACCCGGATAGCGCTGGACATCATGGGAAAAGCACACGCGCTCTTGGAAGGACTCTCCGAGAGCGCGGAGAACGACGAGCCGCCGAGGACGTCATGACGGCCGCGTTCACCGAACTACGCGCAGCCGAGGTCTCGGTGCAGCAGTCGTGCGCGCTGACCGGGATCTCCCGCGCGACCTACTACCGGCGCGCCAACCCGCCGCCGGCCAAGCACGGTCCGTGGCTACCGCGCCAACCACCGCCCTCGGCGTTGACCGACACCGAACGCACAGCCGTGCTGGCCTTGCTAACCAGCCCGACCTACGCGGATCTGGCGATCCCACAGGTCTGGGCCCGCGAGCTGGACGAGGGCCGATATCACTGCTCGATCTCCACCATGTACCGCATCGCCCGCGCGGCTGGGCAGGTGTCCGAACGCCGCCGGCTGGCCACCCATCCACCCCGGGTCCGCCCGGAGCTGATCGCCCGCGGCCCCAGCGAGGTGTGGTCCTGGGACATCACCGCGTTGAAAGGACCGGTCAAAGGCGTCTGGTACAAGTGCTATGTCGTGCTGGACATCTTCTCCCGCTATGTGACGGGCTGGCTGGTCGCCGCGGCCGAGGACGCGGTCGTGGCCAAGGATTTCCTCGCTGACGCGGTCGCCCGCAACGGGGTCGAGCCGCACACCATCCACGCCGACCGCGGCGGGGCGATGGTCTCCAAACCAGTGTCCGACCTCCTGGTCGATCTCGGCGTGCTGCGGTCGCATTCCCGCCCCCGAACCTCGAACGACAACCCGTACTCCGAAGCCCAGTTCAAGACGATGAAGTACGTGCCGGATTTTCCCGACCGGTTCGGGTCACTGGCCGACGCCCGCGCGTTCTGCGAGAGCTTCTTCCTGGCCTACAACCACGAACACCGGCATTCCGGGATCGGGATGCACACCCCGGCCTCGGTCCACTTCGGCACCGCCGAGCAGATCCAGACCCAACGCCAAACCACCCTCAACCGGGCCTACGCCGCACACCCCGAACGCTTCACCCGCCGACCCCGGCCACCCAAACTGCCCGAGGCAGTCTGGATCAACCAACCCATTCCACAGTCACAACCAGCCCTGTAGACACAAACCGTCTCAATTGGACTTGACAACTACCGCGCCACGCAAACCGTTGAGGAACAACGTAGTGAACTCCGGCTCCAGGTAGCGGATGGTCACATGAGGGCGCGGCGTACGCCTGACCGCCAGATTCACCCGAACTTCCCGACCGGTACCCGCGAACAACGCCCGCGCGGACTTGTAGGAAAACGGCTCGGCCACCCGGCGAGTGGTGATCATCGGAACCGGGGCACTTACATGAGATCAGATTTGCCTGCCAACAGCGAAAAGCATCGCGGGGAAGGCAGTCTCGTCGAGCGAGAGCAGATCGGTCACCACGGCGTCGTCGTAACCGGCGATGGCGCAACCGGCGAGGTCGAGCGCGGTCGACACGAGATACAGGTTCTGTACCAGGATTCCGGCGTCGACGTGCAACGTCCGGTAGTGCCGGACCGGATACTTGACCAACGTCGTGTCCAGGCGGGCGACGATGACAACAACCGCTGCGGCGCGGTCGGCGAACTCGGGCTGGAGCAGCGCGGAACGTAACGCGGGGGCGGGATCGCCCTGCAGCAGCAGGGAAAGCGTCCCTTGTGAATATCTGTGCACACCTTGTCGGACGCCGCTGATATCGCGGGCGATGACGTACATGTCGAGGGAGGGTAGGCCGCCCGCGGACGGCGCCATGCTGAATTGGTGGTCACGAACCATCCGCTGTGGCCCGGCCGCCCAGCTCAGCAACGTTCCCAAGTCCTCAGTGGACATCCGGCCGTATCGGTAACTGGACTTCCTGTGCGTCAGCACTTCGGCGAGTGACATGTCGAAGGACTGACTCGCACTCAACAAAACTGTCCCGTTGGCGGGGGTGAGACCCGTCCTGTCAAGACAGCGCGTGGCAGGACCGTTCAGAAAGTCTTGGACTTCGGCCAGGTTCATGCGTTACGCCGGAGCACAGGCGTGATCCACGCGGCCGCGACACCCACCGTCAGCACGCAAAGACCAGCGGCAAGCCCGCCACGTGGCCCGGCCGCGACCGACACGGCCCCAGCCAAGGCGGCTCCCGCCGGTTGCCCGATGCCCCACGACAACATCCGGCACGTGGTGTTGACCCTGGACTGCAGTTCGTCCGGGATCTCTTGCTGGCGATACGTGATCGCGTTGAGCACGACCGTTGAGTGCGTGGCGCCCCACAGCACCGCCGCGGGAAGCGCGATCAGCCAATGCGTGCTGACGAGGACAAGAGCTCCGCATGCCAGCGACGCGGGCAGCGCTGTCAATGTCACCCACGCGGGGCTGAACCGTCGGCCCAGCACTGGCACTAGACGTGATGCGGCGAGTCCGCCAACGCCCCAGCAGCTGAACAGCGCGGCGAGCCGGGCGTCGCCGGATGGCGCGATGCCGAGAACCTTGTCGGCCCATGGTACGAGCATCGCCACCCAGGCTCCGCCAGCCACGGCGTGAGTCGTGCCCACGAACGTCAGCGTGCGAACAATCTTGTTCTCCCAGAGGAACTTCAGCCCAGTGACGATGTCCACTTTGGCGGTGGGGGTGGTGGACAACGGAGCACGGATACCGGCGATCAGCAACGCCGCGGCTACCGCGGTGATCACGTTGACGCTGATCATGGCCGCGGGAGCCACTGATGCCACGGCCAATCCGGCCAGCGCGGGGACGAACAACTGGACCGAGGTCGTCGCCCCGTAGAGCGTTGCGAACGCGGACGTGAGTTTCTCCTTGCCCACAAGTGTCGGCAGGGCACCGAAATTGGCCGCGTCGAAGAACACGAAGCAGGTCTGGACAACGAACCCGACGATGATCACCTGAGTGGCGCTCAGAACCCCGCTGTACCAGGCGATCGGGATGCTGGCCAGTGCGATCCCGGTGACGATCTCGAGCCGCACCATGAGTTCCCTGCGCCGTACCCGGTCGGCCACCGCACCGGCCAGCAGGCCGAACAGCAGGTACGGCGCGGCCTCGACCGCGGCAACCGCGGCGGTCCAGCCGGAGGAGCCAGTGAGCTGGTAAACGAGCACCGGCAGGGCGACGACCGACACCAGGCTGCCGATCAGGGACGTCACGCGGGCGGCGAGGTAGTGCCGGAGATCCCGGTCTGTCCGTAGGTCCACGTGGGTCACGATCGTGGAGCTTATCGACAACAGTTACCGTTTTCATCTGTGTCGTGAGTCACGATAGGGTATCTATTGAAAATGGTTATCATTTGTGGCTAGCTGGAAGGGACGGGAAGGCCCAAGCTGACAGGAGGTGACACATGAAGGACATCTTTGTGAACGTCGAGGCGGAGTGGGCGCTGCCGCACAACTCGGCCAGCCACAGCAACGCGTTGGTGGAGAACCCATTCGACGACGACAACGAGTGATTGACTGCCGTGCCGCCCCGCGGGGCGGCACGGCAGCCTAGAAGGGGTGCCGATGCCTTCCGGTGACAGCAACAGATTAAGTCCAGGTGCCGCACTGTTCTTCAGTCCCCGCAACGGAATGGCGTTGCGAGACGCGAACGGCAACCTGTTCGACCTTGCGTTGGACGACGGCACATCGGCCGCCGTGCGTGCCGCGCTGGCCGGGAATGGCAAGGCACCGGACGAGCTAGCAGCGTTCCGGGAGGCTGGGCACCTCGGCGCGCGGCGATACTGGCCTGCCGAACGTGCCAAGATCGGCGTACTCGCCGACGCCGAGATCGCGGTGACACTGACCGCCCAGTTGCGCCAGGCGGGCGCGAGCCCGGTGGCTGTCACAGCCAACGCTCTTGAAGCGTCAAGCGTGCACGCGGTATGCGCGGTCCACGATGGACCAGCGCCCAGTTGGTGGGTCGAGCTGGACAACCGGATCGTTTGGCAGCGCGTGTATCGAGAAGGACGGCATGTCCTTTTCGAACCTGTCACAGCCGATCTGCGGCATGCCGACGTTCGGGCACGGAGGCTGGCTGCGGCCGGATCCGGCTTCGAACACCTGGAGACCTACTGGTCCAGTTGCGCGACCGGGGAAGCCGTACTCGGCGAAGAACATCTGACGGCCGCTGAAATCGCTCTGGTGTGCGCGATGGCAGTGAACGACCTGGCGCGTTGGGCGCGGGGTACCGCGGATCGCACGAGTGCGTTCGTGCCTGGCGCGCTTCCCGCGTCACGCCGGGTGCGGGTCATCGACTTGGATACGTCCGCGATCAGTGATCATCCAGTTCTGCCGGTACCTGCGTGCGCACCGTGACCGAGCTCGCGCTGACCGTCGTCCAGGCGGCGAAACCCGGCCCGGTTGTCCTGATCAGGACGCCGTACGGCAGGCAGAACCATCTCGCCGAGGCGGAAGGCTGGGCGCGGCGGGGTTTTTCGTGTGTGGTTGGCGATGTACGCGGCCGGTTCGAGTCCACGGGAGACTTCCGGCCGTATGTCCATGAGCGATCCGATGGCGCCACGGTAGTCGATTGGATTGTCCGGCAACAGTTCTACGACGGTGGCGTGCTTCTTGTCGGTGGGTCGTATGCCGCCTACTGCGCGATCACGGCCGCGCTTGCCCGGCCTGAGGTCGCCATCGGGGTTATCGCGGCGGTTCCCGCATTGGGACAGGGCGAAACGGTCCGCGAGCCAGGTGGTGCGGCGCGGTTGGAGTGCCGTGTCGGTTGGTGGTCGGAACATGGCGACACCCGGATCCCCCGGCCTGCCGCCAGCTTCCAGCACCTGCTGACGCAGAAACCCATCAGGGACATTCACTCCGATTTGGCGGGCTGGAACGAGGTTTGGGCCGCACCCCGGCGCGCACCGGAACTCTGGGACGAGATCGGCAAGGCCAGAATGCCCTTGCTCGCGGTCGGCGGGCTTGCCGACCCATTCGCTGCCGACACGATCGAACTGGCGAGATCCTGGGGCGCGAGCGCCAGGCTTCTGCTGGGGCCGTGGGGTCACGAGCTGGGACGTGGGATCGGCCGCGTGTACGTCGACTGGGCGCGGGCGCTTGGCAGGCTGACCGGGTACAAGGAACTGATCTCGGTCGCGGACGGGGAATGGCGTGCGATCGCGCCGGTGCGAACCCGGATCGAGATGACGGTTGAGCAGGGTGACTTCGTTGCCGATCCAGACTGTCCTTACCCGACACATCGGTCCGGCAGTTTCGCCGTGCTGAAAGCAGTTGTGCCGCAGGGGGAGATTCGCGGCCAATTCGCCGTCGAACTGTGTGCTCATGCTGACTGTGCCGACGCCGATTGGGTTGTGCACGCGTGGCTCGACGATGTCTATTTGGGACACGGGATTCGGCGTGTTTGTGGCTCTCGGAAGTTCATTGTGGACTGCACGCCTGCTGGTGTGATCGTTGCCAAGCGGGCCGAGTTGCGGATCGAGGTCGCCGGCCACAACTGGCCGAGGCACGCACGCAACCCGCATACCGGAGAAGATCCGTTCACCGCGGACACATTGCTGCCCAGTAAGAGAATTGTGCTTGCCGCCACGGCTGTTCTGGCCTGGGCGGCCGGGGACACCGGCCGCGCGCGAGTCGAGGAGATCACAGCATGACGTTGACCACCGATGCCCTGATCGATCCGCTCACCGGCATCGTCCGGCGGCTCGTGGACGTCGAACCGGTTGCTGGCATCCCGTCGAGCTACGTGGGTGTCACGGCCGAGGTGTCCGATGCCCGCAGGCTTGGCGCGTGGCCTGCCGACCGGGTCAGCCTCGGCACCAGTTTCGGCGACATCGACACCGCTCGTGCGGCCGCGTTGGGCGAGGCCGTGGAACGCTACTGCGGAAACCGTGTGCCACTTGGTCTTCGCGTCGCCACCGCGCGGGATCTGCTGGCCGGGGGGCAGAAGGTTCTAGGGCCCGCGGACCTGCCGTTCTTTGACAAGTGGCAATACGACAGCGAGAGGTTCCCGTACCGGCCCTTCGCCGATGATGTGGAAATCGCCTGGGCGCAGGGGATTGAAGGGGGAGAACCGTGTTTCGCGCCGGCGTCCTGGGTGTATCTCAACTACCACACCGCGTCCAGGCGTGCGGAGCCTCGGCTGCATCACCTGAACTACGCGGGCATCGCGACTGGGCTGGGGGAGCGGGACGCGTTCGAGCGCGGCCTGCTTGAGCTCATCGAACGCGATGCCCTCGAACTGTGGTGGCATCTCGGCGGGCCGACGACCGGAATCGATATCGCGTCGGTTCCCTGGCTTGCCGAGCGGCTTGCTGGCTCACGCTTGCAGGTACACCTGGTGCAGTTGCCAAGCGAGTACCCGGTTTCGGTGGTCGCGGCCGTGGTGATCGACCCGGAGACCGGGATTGTCGGTGGTGGCGGCGCCGCGCGGTTCGATCCGGCACATGCCTGCACCAAGGCCGTACTGGAAGCCATCCATACTTGGGTTTTCACGCTCGGTTTGCTGGATCCCGCCGGCTGGGTGTTCAAGGCGATCGAAGCCGGTGTCCTCGCCGAGGGACTTTATCTGTCCCATCGGGACGATCGCGCGTACCTCGCCGACGCGGGTGACAACTTCCGGCGGGTACGGGACCTCGGCGCACAGGTGCAGATCTGGCTCGACCCGGCTGTTCAAGATCAGTGGTCGCACCGGTTCACCGCGCCAACGTCCATTGTGCACTGCGGCGACCTGCCTGCCGGAGATCTTGACGCGCTGACAACGAGTCTCGCGGGCAACAGGATCGCCACCTTCGACCTGACAACGCCGGACGTCGCGGAAACTCCGTTGCGGGTCGTCCGAGTCTGTGCGACCGGTCTTGTCCCCAACGCTCCCGCCGCGTTCCGGTATCTCGGGCTGCCCCGCTGGCAGCAGGCGATCGACGCTCGCGGCTGGGACAACGGCGTCATTTTCGTTCCACCACCGTTCCTGTAGCAGAAAGGCTGGTCATGATCGAGGTTGGACTGGCATCGGTGACACTGCGGCACATGTCCGTGTCCGAAGTGGTCGCCATTGCCGCTGATGCCGGGCTTGGCATCGTGGAATGGGGTGGCGACATCCATGTCCCTGCTGGCGATTTCGCCGCTGCACAGCAGGCACGCAAGCTCTGCGACGAGCGTGGTCTTGCCATCGGAACGTATGGGACTTACCACAAGCTTGGTGACAGCGATCCAGATGCTTTCGCTGAATTGGTGCGGACCGCGAGTGAGCTCGGTGCGCGGCGAATCCGTGTCTGGGCAGGCACTCGGGCTTCTGCCGACGCGTCACCGCAGTACCGGAACGAGATTTCCGCAGCCTTGCGGCGATGCGCTGATCTCGCTGCTGAACAAGGGATTCCGGTCACGGTTGAGTACCATGTGGAATCCCTGACCGACGATCTGTCCTCCGCGCTCGCGATATATGACAGACGACCCGCAGTGGCACAGCGAGCAAGGCAAGCAAATGCTCGATTCGGCCGCGTACTCCGCCTACAAGGGCCAGCAGGTCGATCTGACCACGCGGCGCGGGTTCGGCATGTACAGCTACGACCTGTTCTTCGAGGTGATGCGGAACTACGCGGACCTCGCCGGGTTCTGGATCGACAACGACAACGAGTACTGGGAGCAGAACAAGCTCTACGAACAAGTCCGCGCGCTAAGGCCGTCCTGGTTGCTGAGCAACAACAACGAGGACACGCCGATCATGGACACGGTCAGCAACGAGCAGAAAACCGGCATGACCCCGTCCTACGACTACCCACAGGCCGCGTGGACGCCGATGCCGAGGCTGGTCGAGGCCGACTACAAGCTGCCGACCACCGGCGACTGGTGGTACGACGGCCGCGATCACCCGGTCGACACAAGGCTTTCCACTGGCCGGTACATCGCCAACGCGGGCTCGGCGATGAAGTCGTTGATGGCCGAGACCCCGATGGTGAACGGAAAGTTCCCGCCGAGCCAGGAGAAGTTCAACAACTTCATGGCCGAATGGGTGCCGCCGATCCGAGAATCCCTGTCCGGCACCGAAGGCGGCGGCTACATGCATGGTGGCATGCAGCCCGGTTTCTGGAACGATGGCGCGCACGGCGTGATCGCGGTCAAACAAAACACGCAGTACATTCACGTGGTAACCAGGCCAACCACGAACATGCTTCGACTGCGGGACAACGGTTACTGGGTCACTGGCGTGACGGATGTCCGAACCGGTGAACGCCTGAAGTTCAACCAGTCCGGCGGCTACCTGTCCATCATGAACATCCGGAACTGGGACGCCTACGACACCGTGTTCAAAGTAGACACAGCGATGCAGATCGGCTATTACAAAGACGTCACCGCGACCGCGACTTCTACCCGCGCGGGGTTCCCGGCGAGCAACCTCACAGACGGCAACTTCGAGTCCTACTGGGACGCCAACGACAAACTTCCCGTCAGCGTCACGTTGGACCTCAAGCACCGCAAGCACGCCACGCACCTAGGCCGTGTTTCAAAGCTGGGAGCTGGTGCGTTGCTGGGTGATCGCTGTCGCGGCGTGTCGTTGATCGAATAGGCGAGGTCTCGGGGTAGATCGATTCTCGACCAAGACAATCGATGACACCGGAGACCTCGTGGCCACCCTAGCGGTGACGGGGCGAGCGGACTTGACTGACGCTCAGTGGGCCGTGCTGGCAGTGCTGTTGCCCGTTGGACGTAAGCCTGGTCGCCCGCCGAAATGGACGAAACGACAGCTCATCGACGGGATTCGGTGGCGGATCCGGGTTGGTGCACCGTGGCGGGATGTGCCACCGGCGTATGGCTCGTGGCAGACCGTGTACGGGTTGTTCCGGCGTTGGCAGCGCGCCGGAGTGTGGCAGCGCATCCTGACCGCGTTGCAGGCCATCGCGGACGCCGAGGGCGAGATCGTCTGGGATGTGAGCGTCGATTCCACGGTCGCGCGGGCGCATCAGCATGCTGCAGGTGCGCGGACAAGAGGCGATCTGCAGGCCGAACCGCCGAGCACCGAGACCGGTGGCGCCGAGCCGGACGATCACGGGCTGGGCCGCTCACGAGGTGGGTGGACCACCAAGGTGCACCTGGCCTGTGAGCAGGGCCGCAAGCTGCTGTCATTGGTGGTCACCGCGGGCCAGCGTGGCGACAGCCCGCAGTTCATGGCGGTGCTCGGCCGGATCCGGGTACCCCGTCTGGGTCCGGGACGGGCGCGCACCCGCCCCGACCGGGTGCTGGCGGACAAGGCCTACAGCTCGAAGGGCAATCGGGCCTATCTGCGGCGACGTGGGATCACCGCAGTCATCCCGGTCAAGGACGACCAGGCCGCCCACCGCCGCAAGAAGGGCTCGCGAGGTGGGCGGCCACCGGCATTCGACCCACAGGCCTACAAGCGGCGGCATGCCGTGGAGTGCGGCATCAGCCAACTCAAACAGCACCGGGCCGTGGCCACGCGCTACGACAAGCTGGCCGTGCGCTACGAAGCGACCATCCACATCGCTGCGATCAACATCTGGCTACGACCGCACTTATGAAACACGGCCTAGCGGCAACTCGGTGCTCGTGGGAGTGGTCTCTCGCATCTTTTCGGCGATCGTTCGGAACTGTGACATACGTCTCGCCGTCTATATGGGCAGTTCGAGATGTATTTATGGGCACTGTTGCGGCCGATGCATTGAGGTGATCTCAGCGACTTTCACGCGATCTTGCCGTGTTCGAAATGCGTGAGGACAAGGGCGGCTTTGATGATGTCGCCGATCTTGCTGGGGTTGGCGGTGAGATGCCGCAGGCTGCGCCAGCGTTCGGTGAGTAGGGCGAAACCACGTTCGCCCAGACACCGTAGGCCACGCAGCAGAGCGTTGCGTGTGCGGGTGTCCACGTCGAGGACCTGGCCATCGGCAGGCTGTTTGACCGGGGTGTGCACGCCGATGCCGGCACCGTCGTAGCCGCCATCGGCCAGCGTCGGCAGATCAAGGTGCGAGGCGGCCCAGTACAGCGCACCCAGCACATGCTCGCGCGCCACGGTCAAGTCATGGAGTGAACCGGGCTCGACATCCGAGACCCACCACGGAAAACCGTCCGGCGCGCACAGCGCTTGGATGTTGCCGCCGTGCTCGCGGGCTTTGCCGGAGTACCACAGGTCGATCGGCTCGCCTTTCACGCTCAACGTTTTCTCGCTACAGCGATCGGCGGAGAAGACCTTTCCATCGAGGATCACGTAGGCCGTGCCCTCATCCTTGGCCCGCTGCAGGGCCTCATGCAGGTCCGGCGCCTGCTCGGCGAGCACGATGACGACCTCATCCAAGTAGCGGTAGCCGGTGGCGCGGGAGATGCCGTGATCGCGAGCCAGGGCGGGGACGTCGGTGTTCTGCCGGAACCAGCGCAGGCCCAGCACCGCGTGGCGAAAGCAGGTCAACGCCCTGCTGTTCTTGCGGGTGCCGCGTCGGCGGCGTTCGGCGTGCAGCAGCCGGCTGAGGTAGAGGGCCAGTTCACGCGGGACATCGAGCATGGCACGATACGCAATCACGGGGAGCCTTCTGGTCCGGACTTGATCTTCGCAAATCCAGTTCTACCAAGGGCTCCCCGCCCATCTTTCCCCGGGTCTCACCACTCCCCAGCACATCGACCAGCGCTCGTCCGAGCAGCTTCGCGGCTCAACAAACGAACCAGAATCTTGGTGAGATTACCTCAGTGTGTTCTGTTCCTGCCGCACGTGCACCCAAGCCTTGCGCTCAAGGTCGCCCTGAAAAAAAGTCGGAAACATCTTCGTCGTCAACGGAAATCTCGCTTGACTCGATCTTATTGATGCTGATGACACCCGAATCTGCGTCAAGGTCATTTTGTCGTGTTGGGAGTTCGCGCAACTCTGTCGCCAAAAGATCGAGGTTCGAGGGGGCGTACCCCGGCACGGAAACGTAGAGCTCCGTGTGCTCGCGGATGGGCTCTGCATCCAACGCTTTTCGCTTCGGCAGAGGATGTTCAGCTAGGTCTTGAAGAGTAAGGATCTCGCGCCGAAGCCGGCTCATCGAAGGTTCAGTTGACAGGTGGATGGGGCCGTTCTTCAGATTATTGACCCCTTGGAAGAACTTCGGGCCTCGATCCGCATGAGCTCTGGCGTACTCGAGCACTGCCTGCATGTCACGTAGCCGCGCAAGTAGCAGGTCAAGCGCTTCCTCGTAGAGCGTTATTCATGAGGGTTACCAGCCGAGTCGATAGAACTCGAGCGATGTGATGATCCGGATGATGTTGGGGAGCTCGGAAAGGCGTCCTCGATAGCCGGTCGCAATCATCTTCCAGTTCTTGATATGCGCGATGCATCGCTCGACGGCGGATCGAAGTGAGGAGATGAATTTATTGTTCACCTTGTCGCCAGCCGAGAGCTCGCCGCCCTTTGGCTTTTTGCGAGGCGTAATCGTGTGAGTGCCCTGATAGGCAGGGTCACCGATGACTGAGGTCTCGGCCAGAAGATCTTCCCAGTCACACTCGGCGAACGCTTTCCGGTCATGCATCGAGCCAGGCAGAGGGGCGGATATTCCCAGCAGGCCTCCCTCCGTATCGGCGGCGACCTGGATGTTCAGCCCCGCGCGGCGCCGCTTGCCGGAGAAGTTGTCTTCGTGACCAGCACGGTTGCCGGTCGGGACATCGGTTCCGTCGACCAGGACGAGCCGGCCGCGGATGGCCTCCTTGAGGTTTGGAATGTGCAGGCACAGGGCCTGCCCAATCAATGGGAGAATGCCTCGATAGATCCGCGATACGGTCGACTGACTGACGCCGAACAGATCGCCCACGGCCGCCTGGTTCAGATTCTGTCGGACGTACACCAAAGTGATCACGACAGCGCGATACAGTCCCACGGTCGGAGGCCACGCTTGGTTCTCATGGCATTGGATGATCTGCCAGATGCGCGCGACAAGCTCCTGGATCTGGTCAGCAGCAAGCCCTGTAGTAGTCTGATAACGCAACGACCCCGCCTGTAAGTTGTCTTCTGTGAGAGGAAAACGATCTTACTTGCCTGGGGTCGTTGTCCTATTTTGAGGTGATCAAGTCGCCAGAATAACGCTCGTAGTCTCCGTATTCCGGTGAATCTTGGCGAAGAGCGTGGCGTGGCGCGCAAGCCAACAGGACGCAGATGCGCTCATCGAGATCTGCCTTCAGCCAGGTTCTGCACTCGGGTCCAGTATCTCCACGGATCCACATGTGCCCATAGTGGCATAGGGCACCGACAAAACTCCTGTTGTCTGAACGTACTCTCATACCCGCTGAATGAGCATTTTCGACGTCCCCTCATGTCGAAGGCGGGTGGGGACAGGGCATGATTGTGCGAGGTTACTGGACACGCTGCGTATCAAGTTCGGACGTATTGATAGTTCCGACGCGCCGAACACGGCGAATGACCGAGCGGATCAGCTCGCGCTATCCGCGGGCATGCGGGCTCTTCGAATTTGACCGGGGTTTGAAGGCTCTTCGAATTTGACCGGGGTTTGAACTGGTCGTGATGTTGCTGGGGGCAGCCAGTGGCAAGGGCCCGTGACTCTGTGAGTGATCATGTCTGTTGTCGAAGCAGAACGATCACAACAGAAGAGCCACGGGCATGGTCAACGATACGACCCGTCTGCTGGGCCTTGCCGGTCTGGCTGTCGTTCGGGTCGAGGACGCAGTACATGATGGGCCGGTCGTGCACCTGGTTACCGCGGACGAGCAGGCTTGTATCTGCCCGGGATGTGGAGTGCGGGCGAGGCGGGTCAAGGGGTGGGTGACGACCAGCCCGAGAGATCTGCCGGTGGCCGGCCGGCCTGTCGAGCTGCGGTGGTGTAAGCGTCGGTGGCACTGTGACCAGCAGGGATGCGACAGGAAGACGTTCACCGAGGCGATCGGGGAGATTCCGGCTCGAGCCCGGGTGACCACTCGGTTGCGGCAGGCGGCCGGTGCGGCGGTGGCCGATGGTGGGCGCACGATCGTGCAAGCCGCGCGTGATCACGGCCTGTCCTGGCCGGTGGTCTCGGCCGCGTTCACCGCACACGCCACGGCGGTGCTGCCGGACAAGCCGCAACCGGTGGCGGTGCTGGGGATCGACGAGATCCGCCGGGGCCGTCCACAATGGACCTGGAACGACGAACAGCAGTGCTGGGAGATCACGGTGGATCGCTGGCATGTCGGGTTCGTGGACCTGGCGGGCGGGCAGGGGCTGCTCGGGCAGGTCGAGGGCCGCACCAGTGTGGCCGTGCGGGACTGGCTCACCCAGTGGGATGAGGCCTGGCGTCAGGGCGTCCGGGTCGTGGCGATCGATATGTGCACGGTTTTCAAGGCCGCGGCCCGTGCCGCGTTACCGCAGGTGTCGGCGTATCCGGTGATGTGTCCAGGTGAGTACGAACTGATGTGTCCAGGTGTCAAGCGACGGTGGCGGTGTCCGTGATGGCGGCGAGTCGGTTCTTCAGCCGGTAGCTGGGGCCGTTGATGGGGATGACGTCGCAGTGGTGCAGGAGCCGGTCGAGGATCGCGGTGGCGAGGACCTCGTCGCTGAAGACTTGGGCCCATTCCCCGAAGTTCTTATTCGAGGTCAGAATGACGGAGCCTTTCTCGTAGCGCTTCGAAATAACCTGGAAGACCAGGTTGGCTTCGGCGCGTTCGAGGGGCTGATAGCCCACCTCGTCGATCACGAGGACGTTGGGCCGTAGGTAGGTGCGCAGAGTGCTGGTGAGCCGTCCGATCGCGTCGGCGGCTTTCAGGCGGCGGACCATGTCGTCCAGGGTGGTGAAGTAGACGGTGTAGCCGGCGCGGCAGGCAGCGACCGCGAGAGCGACGGCGATGTGTGTTTTCCCGACTCCGGGCGGCCCGAGCAGAGCGGCGTTGCCTTTGTCCTCAATGAACGAGAGCGTGGCCAAGTCTTTGATCTTCCGCGGATCCAGCTCGGGCTGGAAGGAGAAGTCGTAGTCGTCCAGGGTCTTGTGGTGCGGCAGTTTCGACAGGCGCAGGGCGCTGCGGAAGCGGCGTTCGTCGCGGACGGCGGCTTCCTCTTCCAGGACCAGGTCGAGGAACTCGAGGTATCCCATCTGGTTGTCCTCGGCGCGGCGGGCGAAGGTGTCGAGCTGGCTGGGCAGGTGGTTCAGGCCGAGCCGGGTGGCGGTGGAGCGGATGCGGGTGGTGACCAGCTCGTTCAACGGTGATCCTTCGTCTGCGGTAGTGCTGTGGTCCTGCTGGGTCCGGTGCCGGTGAGTTGTTCATAGACCGACAGCGGGCGGTGTTCGACCTTGATCTGTGCGGCGGCGGTGCGGGTGAGCAGCGCCTCCAGTGACCGGGGCCACGACTGTTCAGGCGCGGTATTGGGCCGCAGCGGGATGACCTTCCCGTCGTGGTCGTCGTCCTCGATGCTGGTGGTAACCGCGCGGGTGTGGCCGTCGGGCAGACCGTCCCAATGGGTTTCGTCGACGACCCGCTGGCCTCTGGTCGTGGCCCGGGGATGGACGGCCAGCAGGGTGCCGTCGGCTAGGTTGCCGGTCGTGGCCGCGTCGATGGATGTGGCATGCAGGCTGATGGTGTCGGCGGTGGCGCGGATCTCGACCAGCTGGCGGTGACGGACCTTGCGGGCAGGAACTGAGTAAAGGCTGGCGTCGAACGCGACCAGGCAGTCCTTGCCGACGTGCCGCAGATGCCGCTGCGTGACCAGATACGGACTGACTGGGATTGGGTGCAGGGCCGAGTGGTCACGGGCGGCGCGGTGGCCGATGACCTCGCCGTGCGTGCTGTGGACGCGCTTGCGCCGCAACGGGACCCAGGCGGTGAACGCCGAGTCCATCTCCTCCAGGCTGGCGAACCCACGACCGGCCAGGACGTGATCGCGCACGATCGCGACTTGGCGCTCGACCCGGCCCTTGCCGGTCGGGCGGTATGCGGCCAGCACGTCGATGTCGAAGTCGTAGTGCCCGGCGAACGCCACGGCTTCCGGATGCAACGGAACGGCCTTGCCTGGGGCGACATGCCGACGCACCACGGTCTTGGTGCGGTCGTAGACGATCGCCCGAGGCACCCCGCCGAAGTGCTCGAACGCCCGGCGATGGCAGGCGAAGAAGGTCTCCAGGTCCTGACTGGTGGTAAAGCAGCAGAACGGGTCGCGTGAATAGGACAAGGTCATGTGGAACGAGTAGACCTTCGGAATGCCGACATGCGCGAGGATCTGACCCTCGTCCCCCCAGTCCACTTGGGCCTGCGCGCCTGGGATCACCTCGAACCGGCGGTGCAGGAGCCCCAGCTCGTCCGGGGCGATACCCAGCTCGGCCGCGATCCTGGGACGGGCCTCCTGCAAATACAGCTTGACGCGCTGATAGTTGCCGGTGAACCCGTACTGCTCGACCAGCCGCTCGTGAATAACCGTGCCTTTCAGCAGCAGCTCTGAGCGCAGCCACGCATCGATCACCGGCGCCATCGCGGCGATCACCGGCGTGCGGGTCCCCTTGCGGCTGCTGCCTCGCGGCGGTCCTGGCCGCGCGTCGCTGGCCAGGTATTTGCGGACAGTCTGCCGGTGCAGCCCGGTCTCCCGCGCGATCGCAGAGATGCTCATCGCGCCGGACTCATACAAGCCACGGAAGCGACGCAGCTCCGCCCACCGCTCCTCGTCCAAGATCACCAGTGCCGTCCCTATACACACCCGCCAGGTCGCACGACAGCTTGACGATCACCAGCGCGTACCGACACCCCGACACGCTACAAAGTGGACACATTAACCCGTACGTGGCTGGTCACATGAGTCCGTACGCCGACAGCAGGCCAGGCTGGTCGTGGACCACTTTCATCTCGTGCAGTTGGCCAACCAGGCCCTCACCGAGGTACGTCGCAGGGTCACCCTGCAGGTGCGGGGCAGGCGAGGACGGAAAGGCAACCGCGAATGGGAACTGCGCAACCGGCTGACCCGCTCCGCCGCCCGGATGCACGAGCAGCACCTGGACCCCATGATCGACGATCTTCGCGCGCTGCCCGCGGTAATCGGGACGCCGATCCTGGCCGCGTGGAACGCCAAGGAAGACCTGCTCGATCTGCTTGCCCTGGCCCGCACCCACCCGGACCGGGCCACGATCTGGGCCCGATTGTCCCGGTTCTACGAGCGGTGCGCCGCCTCGGGCCTACCCGAACTGGAGCGTCTGGCCGGCACGGTCTCGGCCTGGTGGCCCGAAATCCTCGCCTTCCTCGACACCGACATCACCAACGCCGGATCCGAAGGCACCAACCGTGTCATCAAAACCGTCGCCCGCGACGCCTACGGTTTCCGCAACCCCGCCAGCCAGCGACTCCGCACCCGTTGCGCCACCACCCGCAAAGCCCGAGGATGCCTCAACCCCGCATAACTTCGAAGAGCCGGCATCTCCCGCGCCACCGGCTACCGCTACTTGGATGAGGTCGTCATCGTGCTCGCCGAGCAGGCGCCGGACCTGCATGAGGCCCTGCAGCGGGCCAAGGATGAGGGCACGGCCTACGTGATCCTCGATGGAAAGGTCTTCTCCGCCGATCGCTGTAGCGAGAAAACGTTGAGCGTGAAAGGCGAGCCGATCGACCTGTGGTACTCCGGCAAAGCCCGCGAGCACGGCGGCAACATCCAAGCGCTGTGCGCGCCGGACGGTTTTCCGTGGTGGGTCTCGGATGTCGAGCCCGGTTCACTCCATGACTTGACCGTGGCGCGCGAGCATGTGCTGGGTGCGCTGTACTGGGCCGCCTCGCACCTTGATCTGCCGACGCTGGCCGATGGCGGCTACGACGGTGCCGGCATCGGCGTGCACACCCCGGTCAAACAGCCTGCCGATGGCCAGGTCCTCGACGTGGACACCCGCACACGCAACGCTCTGCTGCGTGGCCTGCGGTGTCTGGGCGAACGTGGTTTCGCCCTACTCACCGGACGCTGGCGCAGCCTGCGGCATCTCACCGCCAACCCCAGCAAGATCGGCGACATCGTCAAAGCCGCGCCTTTGTCCGACCCGCACCAGCTTCCGGAACGCGCACTGACAAGTCCGTGAACACCGGCACCCACTCCGGCCGGTCCGCATTGATCACTTGCCCCACACCAAGATCATCGATCTTGACACGACACCTTACGGGACAACCTTTAAATCATCGGCAGGTGATTGTGAACGACGAGATCATGTTGTCGATTGACATAATGGCCGCGTTCTGCTCTTTCTCACGCACGTGGGCGAGGGGATCCCGTTGCCCGAGGCTGTCGTACAAGTCCAGTACGCAGATGCGGTCAAAAGCCCATGACGAGACCTGGTTGTCGGAACTCTCACCATTCAGGAAAGGGAGACGACTCATGTCCCAGTTGAGACTTGTTCTGTTAGATGGAAGTGGAACGATCGCCTTTGTCCCTCGACCGTCGCTGTGCTTCCACATGCACAGCGAGTTACTCGGACACCCTGACCAGGATGAGTTCGCAGCCGACGTAGCGGGCGCAAGCGTCACACCCAAGGCAATCAACCCTGCCACAACGACGCCAATAAACCGCTTTTTCGTCATGGCCACGATTCTACAATCTTTGCGACCAACTTCATTGGCCAATCATTGTCAACATTATGAAACCTTTCCTGGCCGAAGTTCAATATCCTAGGGCTTCTAGCCTTGATCATTCACGTGGGTGACGTGTCCGCCTGTGCCGGTTCGGATGTTGATCTTGAGTTGGTTGCTGTGTGGTGATGGTCAGGGTTCGAGCCCGGCCGCCGGTGTTGGCTGGGCGCCGGGTTGGGGGGCGGGCCTTTCAGGTCGAGGGGCAGGGACAGGGGTCATCGAGTTGGTGGTGGCAGGGCCAGCGCTGCCCGGAGGCAGGCGGCGAGAGGGTCGGCCCAGGGCCAGGTTTCCGGGATTTTGATCTTGCGTTTGCGTTGGCCGCGGACGATGCGGGCGGCGGTGTGCAGTAGCCGGTAGCGCAGGGTTTTGGGTTCGGCTTTGGCGAGGGTGCCCTCAAGGCAGAGCAGGCGCAGCCAGGCGAGCAGGTCGATGGCGATGGTGGCGGCCAGACACCAGGCCCGGTTGATCTCGATCTTGGTGGAGGGCAGGTGACCGAGGCCGGTTTGCTTGCCGCAGCGGACGTGGTCCTCGACTCGGGCGTGCGGGCGGTGACGGGCTTCCAGGAACTGGACGGTGGCGCCCGAACCGCTGCCCGGGGTGTTGGTGGCCACCAGTTGGTAGCGCCAGCCGTCGGCTTCTTCGAACAGGGACAACTGTGCGCCGGGGTGGGGTTTCTCACGACGACAGATGATCCGCAGATCGGCCGGCCAGTTCTCCAGTTGGTCCCCGTCGGGGTGGTGACGTAGTAGCGCGGTCAGTTCCACCACGCCGGCTTTGTCCAGCGGCCGAGGATCGCCGTGGTGATCGAGCACTGCCTGCCATGCCTTCGCGGGGACACGGCCGATCGCGGCTCGTTCCCGCGCACCGAGTTCCCAGCCGACGCTGTAGTGCGCCTGCCTGCCTGGCTTGGCGTTCAGCGCGGTGATGTACTTGATGAGACCGTGGGAGGCGCCCGCGCCGTCCACGGTGACTAGAAGGTTCCTTCGATGTTTCGCCGGGATCTGGGCGATCGCGGCGTCGAGGACCTCGAGGTGATCAGCTGTCGTGTTGGATCCGGCGCTTCCTGTGCGCAGCAACAGGGCCAGCGATTCGCCGGTGTTGTCACACATGGCCAGCAGCGGATGATGACCGAAGCTGCCCTTGTAGGTTCCCGCGGCGAGTTGTTTGTCCGAGTGCGCGATCACCAGCGAACCATCCAACCGGACCACCACGGTCGTGCCCAGATCACGGTCGGCCACCCGCGACGGCGGAATCCGGCCGTGCCGTCGCTCGATCAACGACCACACATGCTCGCGGATCCGGGCACGCACACGGGCGATCTTGTTGCGCTGCACCTGACCGACCGCGTCCAACGTGCGCCACAACGTCGGATCTGAGGCGACCGGCCCGAACAGTTCGGCCTGATCGCGCAGGACAGCCAGATCCGACAGGACCCGCCCGCCGTCAGCGATCAACACCGCGGTGTCGGCGAACACCCGGCCACGGTCATGCACCGGCATGAACCCACGCCGCGCCATCGCCCGCGACAAGCCTTCCGTCAACCCGGTGCGGTCGGCCAGCAACCGCACCGCCGCGGTCCCGGCATGACTGACCACGCCACGCCCACCGACTTCTACCGCCAGATCCCGCGACCACCCAGTAACATCCACGTCGAAAGTGCTCCAGAGCTTCATGGGTAAGAACAGGCATTAGCAACCTCATCTTCCCAGCTCAGGAGCACTTTTCCCTGTTCCGACACGGCGCCCGAATCAAGATCGCCATGAATACTCAGGGCTAGCATGCCCGGCTCGAGATCATCCAGAATGCGCGTCAGCAACTCGCGCTCATAGACCCGCCACGAGTCGATCGCCGCGGCCACGATCGCATGGGTGCCGCACTCGCCCAAGCCGACGACGCGCACCTGCGGGAACGGGCTTTCCCCACCACCATGCGATTTCTTACCGAACACCGCGACGTTGTCATCAGTATCCGGCACGTCCAGCACCAGCCCATCCACGGCCATCACCCGCCACCCGTGAAACCAGGCTCCCTTCGTGCCTGGCCGAGCCATCGGCACCGCGACCCGCTCGAACAAGACCTGCAACGGTTCCGCACCCAGCCGTTGGCGTGCTTGGGAAAGCGCACTCGTGGTCGGCACATGCCAGTCATCCCGCCAGGTACCCAGAAACCGCAGACCGTTGACCAGCTTGCGCATCACCTCTTCATAACTGTCTTCGAAGAACAGGCATAGCGCCAACACCCAATAGACAACCACCCTGGCTGGCAGCAACCGTGTTCGCTTCTCCCGTCGACCCGTGTCGGCCAGCACCTCGTCCACCAGATCACGATCCAACAAACGTGTGAGAACACCGATACTGATCCCGTCGGTGAAGCGCCGGGATGGTGTGGCGGGCACGGTCACATGAGCAACGTATACGCCACTATTTCCATGCGCTACAAGGGGTTTTCTCCGAAGCCGTACACGTCATCGATCCACAGGAGACAGAAATATTTCATGTCTCCGCACCACTCACCACCCGCTTAACTAAGCGGCATTGGTCTCTAGCTAGACCGATGGACGAGTGGAGGACACGTGCAGTACATGCTGCTGATCTACAACTGCAACCGGCCTGAACCCAGCGACCCGGGCTTCGCCGAGGCGCTGGCCAGAGTGAACGCGTTCGCTGAGGAATGCCGTCGCCGGGGTGCGCTGGTGGCTGGTGACGCGCTGCAGCCGGAGAGCACCGCGACGACGGTGAGCGTGCGGGAGGGCAAGACGCTGATCACCGACGGGCCGTTCGTGGAGACCCACGAGCATCTCGGTGGCTACTACGTTCTTGACTGCCGAAACCTTGACGAGGCCCTCGATCTCGCGGCGATGTGCCCGATGGCAGAGCAAGGGTCTATCGAGGTACGGCCGATCGTCGGAGTGCCGGGGATCGACCACACGCCAGCGAACTTTGCCGCCCGCAGCGAATGACTGTCTCAGCCGCGCCGGTGGTGGAGCAGGTCTACCGCGAGCACCGGGCGCGGATGCTGGCCGCGCTGGTGCGCACGCTGGGCGACTTCGAGCTTGCCGAAGACTCGCTGCAAGAGGCGTGCGCGCTGGCGTTGGGCCGCTGGTCTGACACGGTGCCCGACGACCCGATGGCCTGGCTGCTCACCGTGGCTCGCAACCACGCGATCGACCGGGTCCGGCGGGCGAGGGTCGGCAGAGAGAAACAGGAACAGGTCGATGCTGAGGTCCAGCGGACGGCGAGGATGACCGACTTCGGTGAAGAACGGCTGCTCAGCATCGGCGACGAGCGGTTGAGCCTGATCTTCACGTGCTGCCATCCGGCACTGGCCGAGCAGGCTCGGGTGGCGTTGACCTTGCAGGCGGTGGTCGGGTTGTCAGCCGGACAGATCGCGCGAGCGTTTCTGGTTGGCGAGTCGACGCTGGCGCAGCGGCTGGTGCGGGCGAAACGCAAGATCCGGGACGCGGGCATCGGCTTCGAGGTGCCTGCCGATCACCTGCTGCCTGAACGGCTGTCTGGGGTGCTCGCGGTGGTGTATCTGATCTTCACGCAGGGGTACACCACGCCGGAGCACGCGCACTTGCGTGCGGAGGGTATCCGGTTGGCGAAGTTGATCGCCGCGCTGATGCCTGACGAACCTGAAGCGCTTGGCCTGGTCGCGTTGTTACTGCTGCACGACTCTCGTGCCGCCGCCCGCCACAACGCGGCCGGGGACATCGTGTTGCTGGAAGACCAAGACCGATCCCGCTGGGACTACAACGAAATCGCTGAAGCCATCCCGGTGCTGGACCGAGCGTTGCGCCACGAAACACTGGGGCCGTATCAGCTGCAAGCCGCGATCGCAGTGCTGCATGCCCAAGCCGTGAGCACCGAACAGACCGACTGGCCGGGCATCGCGGCCCTTTATGCACAACTGCTGTCGATGACGTCGTCTCCGGTCGTCGCGCTGAATCATGCCGTGGCCGTCGCGATGGCCATCACACCCGCCGAAGGCCTCGCATTGATCGACAACATCGACGGACTACAGCAGTACCACCTCATGCATGCAGCTCGGGCTGATCTGCTGCGCAGGCTCGGCCGAGCCGATGAAGCCGCGGCGGCGTATCGGCGCGCGCACGAACTCGCCGCTAGCCCAGCTGACCGGTGCTTCCTCGCCAGCCGCTTGCTCGCCCTCGACACCACGGAGTCCATATGAGACTGTCCATTCTCGATCGCGGACATCGCACACGTGCCATGCTGTTCCTGAAAATGACCGCGATCATGTCCCGTGTGGACAACCCGGACATCGTCAAAACTCTTCTCTGCCGGCCAGGTTTCCTCACTCGCGCCCTGCTGGACCTGACCGTCCCGGCGATGCGCGGCCCGTCCTACTGGACCGCGGGCGAACGTGAATACCTGGCGATGACCACGGCACAACGCTACGAATGCTCGTTCTGCTTCGTCACCCACACCGAACTCGTCCGCATCGCCGCCCACGGCGAGATCGACCCCGACCAACCCGACTCGGCGCGACCAGAGCTCCAGTCGATCCGCCGGTTCCTCGACGCGCCGGACAACGCCGACCTCGTCGCCGGGCTGCCTGCACAAGCGGTGCTGGAAGCGCTGCATGTCGGTGTGGTGTGGAACGTCGTCAACAGGCTCGCTCTCGCCTTCGGGTTCGAACTACAGGAAGGCCAATTGCAGAGCGGAACCCGCGCCCTGCACCGGTTCGGCTACCGGTTCCCCGCGTTCCTGCTCGCCGAAGGTCTTCACATCGATCGCGGCGGCCTGATCGAGAACCTACGTCACGCGGTCCTCGACGCACCAGCCACGACGTCACCGGCGCTGCGTACATCTGCAGCAACCGGTGGGTCGCTACCCGAACCATGGCAGTCCTACACCGCGCTGGTTCGCGACACCCCCAGCCGAATCACCGACGACACGATCAAGCAGTTGCTTGCTACTGGGCATTTCGAAGACGAGGTCTTCGAAATGACTGCCGCGGCGGCGGTCGGTGCCGCTCTGCACGAGTTCGACACCGGCCGCCGTGCGATCCCCAGCGGTCGCTAGGCCGCCACCGGCTGCCACGCTGCCCGCCCCAAGAAGGCCAGCATCCGGGTCTGCTCGTTTGCGTCGGCCGGAGGTGTCAGTTCTGGCCCGAAGAAGCCTGGCCGCCGCACCACATTGGCCCGTGCCCAGTCAAATGCCACCCCGACGAGCTCGGGGCCCAGTTCGGCATCAATGCCCAAGCCATGCGCGATATCCCAGGTGTGCGCCACCTGGTCGGTGATCAGCAACGTCACCACCGCGGCCAGCGGGACCTCACCGATGCCGGTAATCGATGTCATGCGCGCCAACGCCTCTTCGGTCAATGTCGCCACCGATTCCTTACGCGCCGCCCGCCACGTCGCGACAGGATCGTCACCAGCCATCACAGCCGGATGCGGAGAACCGGGCGCACCGTCCATCTGCACCTGCTGCCGGTCTGTTGCCCACGCACGCATCTGCTGCTGTCCCCAGATCACATGCCCGGCGACGTCCCGAACCGTCCACTCAGTACACGCCGACGGCGCGTCCCAACGGTCGGCGGGCACCTTCGCCAGCACAACGTCGAAACCATCCTGCGCCCGCCGGTACAGCTCCATGGTGTCCATTCGGCAATCCCTTTCCTCGGACTTGAGTCACCCCAAGGACGAACGGACCACGCCAAACTCGACACCAGTACGAGAATCAGTCAGGCGTCGAGTGCTTGGGTCAGGTCGGCGATGAGGTCCTCGGCGTCTTCGAGTCCGATGGACAGGCGGACGATGCTGTCGGTGATGCCTCGGCGGGCACGGTCGGCGGGGTCGAGGCCGTGGTGGGTGGTGGTGATGGGCTGGGTGACAAGGCTTTCAGCACCACCGAGGCTGGCGGCGATGCTGAACACGCGCAGCCGGTCGACCACGTCCGCGGTGATCGCAGCGTCGCCATCGACGAGGAAGCTGAGCATGCCGCCATGCCCGCGCATCTGGGTTTTGACGATGGCGGCCTGTTCCCCGGTCGCTAGGCCCGGGTAGCTGACCTTGGTCACGCGAGGGTGCTCGGCCAGGAACTCCGCGACAGCGGTGGCCGCGATGTTCTGCGCGCGGACACGGACAACGAACGTGCGGATGCTGTGGGCAAGCAGTGACGCGATCTCAGGCGCGATGACTTGACCGAGGTTCTTGCGCCACGTCGCGATCGGGGCGAGTAGATCGGCTGGGCCGGCGACGGCTTTTTCCCACGAGGTTACGCAGTCGCCGGACATGGTGCTTGAGCATCAGCGGGCAAAGATATTGCCGATTGTGTTTGCGCTCGATGGTGACATCGGGCAGTCGAGAAGGAACTGGCGAGGGTGGGAGATTCAGGCGATGTCTATGCCGAATCTTATCGTGGTTTTGCGAGCAAGTTCATTAATCGGTTCTTGTCCCGAGCACCTTCGGTTGTGCCGACGTCGGGCTTGCCCCGGTGACCGCTTGCTGCAGTAGTGTTTCGCACGGGAAGCGATAGGCTCGACTGCCAAGTTTGCTTACGCCCCAACGGCTGACCGCCCCGTCCGATCCCGACTAATGGTCGTGGAGCAGGACCAGGCCATGCGGCCCGCGAAGCCAATCACCATCCAACCCAGAACGAGACGATCAGCAACGGCCACGTTCGATCGACTCGAGGCGGCGTGAATAGCCGGAACTAATCCGTAGGCCTCGTGGATTACCTGCGCTTCAGTTTGGAGTCGCGTGCGGCACGCGCCGCCGTGTAGTGAAGCGGGGGTGTCGTGGGCGTAGGCTCGGTTTTGGAGGTCTCTGGCCCGGCCACCGCGACATCGGACGCCGCTGCGGCACTCGGTTGCCTTTGATGGCTGAATATTCAATATCCCTACTCGACTGCGAGAGGGGCAGTGATGGACCCGAAGATCGACATGCTGACCGTGCAGCGGGGCCAGCACAAGATGCACGCCGAGATGGTTGCCGGGAGCGGGGTGCCGATCGTGCTGATGCACGGTTTTCCCGACAACACCCACCTCTACGATCACCTCCTCCCACACTTGGCCGGGCGCCAGCCCGTGGTGCGCTTCGATTTCCTCGGCTGGGGCCGCTCGGACAAGCCAGCGGGCTACCCGTACACCGCAGCGAATCAGGTAGGCGACCTGGCCGCCGTCGTCGACGCCATCAGCGAGCACGTAGACACCCACCAGTTGACACTGGTGGCTCACGACGCCTCGGGACCGCCGGCGATCGACTGGGCGCTGGCCAACCCCGGGCGGGTCGCGATGCTGGTGCTGCTCAACACCTATTACCACTGGACCCCGAGCCTGCGTCGCCCGCCAGCCATCGCCTTGTATTCCACACCGTTGATCCGCGACATCGCCCGTGCCCTCGTGCGCCGATGGCCCCAGCTGGACTGGCGCCTGTATACCTGGCAGGTTGGCGCGTTCATCCACGATGCCGAGGTACGCGGCCCACTTGTCGCACAGCTTTACGAGCAATTCATCCCGGCTCGGCCGGCGTTTTGGCGGCTGAACGATGACCTGCTGGGCACGGTGCTGACCCATCGGCGTCGTATCCCGGATCTGCGCCGTTTCACTCCGCCCGTTCGGGTAATTTTCGGGGTCCGCGACCGCTATCTCAATCCCCGGGTCGCACGGGAGTTCGCCGCGCTGTTCCCCCATAGCGAACTGCATTTGCTCGACGACGCCGGACACTTCGTCCAGGTCGACCGCGCCCAGCAGGTAGCCGATCTCATCCTGGCCGAGTGAAACCGAAAGCCCACCAACCACACATCTGGAGGTGAAAATCCACCAACCGCTGTGTGAACGTGAACGAGTCGCAGGCTGATCATCTTCTGGTGGCGGAAGGATGACCACACCACGGACCTCGATGATCACACCGCAAGAGTGAGCACCTCACCGGCGAGAGTTCCTGTGACCCAGCCGTGTCTCGTCAGCGCACACTCACGCCGCTGCCCCACCGACCTCGAGCCGGGCGCAGTCGCATGGAGAAGGCATTGCGGGTGTACCTAAGCACTCCATTGTCTATCTGCAGGCGATCTAATCAACCGTCATTGGCGAGTGCCCCAAGCTGCATGGTGGTGCTTGGGGCACAGAAAACTGCCGTCAGATTGGGGCTACAGATCTTGAAAGGCCAGGATTACGGCGGTTGTGGTTCGAGGTTCAGTCTGGTGTGGGCGAAGAACGCGTCGATCAGCCCGGGTCGGTACTGGATGCGTTTGAGTCGGTTCTTCACGATGGCGGTGAGCTGGTCGATGCCGTGCACGATGAGGTTTCCGAGGTTGCGTTTGACGTGGGACCACACGTGCTCGGTCGGGTTGAGGTCCGGGGTGTAGGGCGGGAGTTGGATCACGTGTAGCCAGTCGCGGGCCGCGACCAGTTTGCGCATCGCGTGACTGGTGTGCGTGTTGAGGTTGTCCCAGATCAACACGATCGGGGCGCCGAGCTGCTGGTGTGCGGCGTCCAGCAGGGCGGCGTAGTCGGTTTCGGCGAAGCTGCGCCGTTCCCCCTTGCGGCCGCGGTGGGTCCGGACACGGTAGATCAACCGGGGCCGGTGTCCGGGCCGGACGCATACCAGCCCGGCGACCGATACCCGGCCCGAACCCTTGCCCGACACCGGGATCTGTGGTGTCTGGCCCCGGCGGCCCCAGGTGCGGGCTTTCGGCGGGCGCAGCGTTTGCCCGGCCTCGTCCTCGAAACACAGCCAAGCACCTTGCTGCGCCGCTACCGTTTTCCCGCCGGCCATACCTCCCGCCGCCAGGTGGCGATCGCCTGCTCGTCGCGCTCGATCGCGCGGTGGGCGGGTACTTGTGGCGAGAACCCCATGCGGTGCAGCAGATACGACACCCCGCGCAGCGTGTAGCGGGTGTGAAACAGCCGGGCGATCAGATCGGCGACCCGAGCCAGGGTCCAGCGCTGATCCTCGCCGAACCCATGCACGGCTGGGCCTTGTTCCACAGCCTGGGCCAGCCTGTCCAGTCGTGGCTGGTCCAGCCGGCAGGACGATCCGCCCGGTCCCTTCGACGCCAGCCCTGCCTCACCCTCGGCACGCCATCGACGCCGCCAGGTATAGACCGCGTTGGTGGATACCCGCAGTCTGCGGGCGATCTCGGCGGCCGGCACGTCCTGGGCGAACCATTGGGCCGCCTGCAACCGGACAGCTTCGCGTGTGGCCCTGCCCCGCTCGGAAAGGCCACCTCCATCCGCGTACCTCATCCATCCCTGCGTAGATCATGAATCGATCAGGATCCGGGAGGACACGCCGCCCAAGGACAAGATCAACCCTGGCCTTTCATGATCTGTAGCTGTTGCTGGCTGGTGCGATCGTGTAGCGCTTGGGGCGCTCACTGGTCCTCACTGCGTAGCCGTCACAGACCAGCTTCTCCAAAGCGTTGTGTACTGCGCCTGCAGACCTGTGGGTGCCCGAAACTCGGCCGCTCTATGCGACCTGCCGGTATTCGTGGATGGCTCCGCCGAGTCGGTCCCGTCTGATGACCTTGATGTCCACGGCTGCCGGCGCGGAGAGTGGTCGTAGCGGCGCGGCGTGGGCAAGAGATCGGTGTGGCCGGTGGACTTGATGATCTTGATGCCGTCTGACACACGGTCGTTGAGGCTCAGGAGGAGATTACGTGCTTGCTGGGCAACCCAGTCTGCGGTGGGGTGTTCGGTCACGCTGAGTACGTGCACCCGGCGGGTCGCGTGCTCGACGACCGCGAAGCAGTACAGCCGTGTGAGCATCACGGTGTCGCAATGGAAAAATTCGCAAGCCAGAATCTCTCGTGCTTGGGAACGCAGGAATTCTGCCCAGGTCGGGCCCGAGCGCCGGGGACATGGATCTATCCCGGACCGTTTGAGGATTGCCCAGACCGTGGAGGCACCGACCTTGCGGCCCATGCCGGCGAGTTCTCCGGTGATGCGCCGGTATCCCCACCCAGGATTCTCTTGGGCCATGCGCAGGATCAACTCGCGAGTTGAGGGCCGTGTGGGTGGTCGTCCTGGTCGTCGACGCTGGTAAGTCCAGCGTCGCTTGATCAGGTCGGCGTGCCAGCGTAAGGAGCGTGCTTGGGGTGACGAACAAGTGCCGACGGCGCGCGGTGGACAGCAATCTGGCCAGCGCACTGATGACGGCCCGGTCCGCCCAGGACGGCCGCGGACGCGCGACCTGCCGACGCAGGACTGCCAGTTGATGGCGTAGTACGAGAATCTCCACGTCCTTGGCGGTGTCCGAGCGGACGAGCAGGGCTGTCCCGGACAGGAGTCGATAGAAGATCAGGTATACGAGTCGCAACGCCACGGCCGTCGATCATGCCGAACGCGATCCGCCTGCCATCACCCCTGCTCGACGCCATGGCCGAGTATCGGGCACCCACAGGACCTGCGCATGGGCAGCGCAGCGGGATCCGTGGCCGCCGTGGTCTGCATCTCGCTCATACCACCAGGTCTGCTTCGATGCGCTTGAGCTGATGCCGAGCCAGTGCAAGGTTCGCCCGTTCCCGTTCCCGTTCCCGTTTCCCGTCCAGGACCAGAAACAGAAACCGCGTCGAGGTGCCCTTAGCCGGTTGCAGCAACCGATCAGGTAATACTGGCGGTGCAGGGTGACCAAGGACGTCCTCGATACCGTTGTTGAGCCCGAGGGTGGACATCACACGCAGTTTCGACCGCACCACCTCGGTATTGCCGGCCGCGGCCACCTCCAGATGCAACCAGTCACGCCTGCCCCGCGTGCCCAGCGACATCCCACTTTCGTAGTCGACCAACGCGGCACGCACCGCGCCGACAACGGACATCGTCTCTTTCAGCGCCGTGTCGATATTCATCACGAAACTCTCTCCTCGTATTCGTTCTGGCACGCGCCGAACGGCGTGCCTGGCGATGTCCCATGCGCATCTGGTTTCGTTGCTGTACCGGTAGTTCGTTTGTGTGTCCTGTGTGGAATAGGTTGGGCGGGCGGCGGCTGGCGGAGACAGCCGCCGCCCGCCCTCGGGCGGCGACCCTTGTGCAACGGGACTACCGAACGGTCGCCACAGATCCGGGAGAGCAAGAGTGGGTCAGCGGCTGGGACGTGGTGACGGTGGCACGACTTCGGGTTTGCCGGTCGGGTGTGCCGCACCGGGCCCGGTGGGGTGCGTGGTGGGCTTTCCCGCCGAAGTCGCGGATTGTCCGGGCTGGTTGGCGAGCAGGTCGGTGCAGTACGCGGGAACCTTGTCCTTCCCGCCGGCGGTCGTGATCAAGACGGTGAATGCGGGATTGTCCAGCGCCTTGCCCTGCTCCGCCCCGGCACCGGCGGTGTAGGCCTGACAGAGACCCACCAGGGAAGGAGACGGCGCGCCGCTGCCGCTGGTGGTCTTGTCAGCGGCGTTGTTGTCAGTGGGGTTCTTGCCGGTGGCGTTCTTGTCAGCGGCGTCCGACGCCTGGCTCGAGACGATGGACGGGGTTGGGGTCGCCGGGCCGGTCATGGACGACACCGCGCCCATGGGCGGAACCGTCGGGCTGTCACCACGCTGGGTGGGCAGGTTGCCGGTCACGGCGGCGACCGCGACCCCACCGGCGGCGACCGCCGTGACGGCGGTGGCCGCGACCTTGACCGTGAGCAGTTTCGCTAGCGCGGTCTTGATGAGCATCGAACGTCTCCGTAGTTGAGTGACAGGAGCGAGATGAGCCGCGCGGAATGCCGCCAGCGCGGCCTGCTCACCGGCCAGCTCGGCCTCGTGCGCCGGGGCGGACGCCGCCGCGAGCAGGCCGCTCAAAGCATCCGATCCGGCAGCCTGCTCGCGGTCCGGTTCGCCGCGAAGCAGGTGCTCGGCGGTGCGCCGGTCGATCCGGCGGGAACGGTGCGCGCTCATCTCATGTCCTTCAGCGTCAACGCCTTCGATTGTGTCACTCCAGCCGGCGAACTCTGTCCAGCCAGGATCCTTCATGCTGTGCCCGACCGATGGTGCCGAACCACGGGTAGCCCATCACCAGGGCAATCTGCAAACGGTCTCACTGCTGGCTCGGCAGCGGCTAACGAAGTGGTCATGCACCCACGTCGTTCGCGACGAAGAGGTACCAGCGGACCGTTGTCCTATTCGGCCAATGGCCATTATTGGACAGCGAGGGGCGGTCAGCGCTCGGTCGGCTGAGGGCATGATCGCAACATGGCGATTCTCTTGGTGGAGTGGGGACAGCTAGGCGTCCCTTGCGTGCGCGATGGTGCTACGGCGTTGGCGTCGAGTCCCACGACGGCGCCCAAGCCGATCGAACCGCATGCGCCAAGCGGATCGATGCGGGCGTGCTCGACCTGACTGTCCGCTTCTCCTTCTCCTGGCTCATGGCTCGGTCCCTGGAAAACTCGCTCCGGCCGCGCTCATCTTCTGCGACAGCACAGTTGTGTGTCTTGATGTCCTTGGTCGCAGAAGCCTTAGTCCAAAAGCGACGGTCTTTTGGCGACATGCGGCTGATCTGCGCAAGACCCGTGAGCGGGTTCTGGCCCGACCTGTCCGGGGAATGTGTTCGTCACTTGCCGACCCGTCGTCAATCCTGTGTGGATTTGACATTCCGGTAGGGGTTTCGTCCGGCCGACAGATGGATCAGGATGTCGCGGGTGCACAGTGCGGCAGCATTTGGCTGATGGTGGTGATGTTTCTGGTGTCGTTATGTTACGGCGAGGCCGGACAGTTGGTCTGTCTATAATGGACATATTGGAGGAAGTCCTGATCAGACCGAGGCAGGCGCCCGCCGGCGCCGGGGACTTGGCAGCCGCTTTGCCGGCGGCGCAGCGTGGTAGCGAGGACGCGTTTCGGGTGCTGTACCGGTCTGTTCAGCCGGTTCTGCTGCGGTACGTGCGGGTGCTGGTGGGGGAGGATGCCGAGGACGTGGCGTCCGAGGCGTGGCTGCAGATCGCGCGGGATCTAACGTCTTTTCGTGGGGATGGCGACGGGTTTCGTGGCTGGGCTACGACGATTGCCCGGCATCGTGCGATGGATCATCTGCGTCGTCAGCGGCGGCGGCCGGTCGTGACCGGGCGGGTCGAGGAGTTGACCGATCGGTCCGGGCCGGAGGACACCGCCGAATCCGCGGTGGACGCGGTGGGCACCGATGCGGCGCTGGCGTTGATCGCGAGGTTGCCGCGGGATCAGGCCGAGGCGGTGCTGTTGCGTGCGATGGTGGGGCTGGACGTGAAGGCCGCCGCCCGGGTGCTGGGCAAGCGCCCGGGCGCGGTGCGCACGGCGGCCTACCGCGGACTGCGCAAGCTCGCCGAATACCTCGAGCATTCCGCCTGACCAGCATGAAGGATCCTGGCTGGACAGAGTTCGCCGGCTGGAGTGACACAATCGAAGGCGTTGACGCTGAAGGACATGAGATGAGCGCGCACCGTTCCCGCCGGATCGACCGGCGCACCGCCGAGCACCTGCTTCGCGGCGAACCGGACCGCGAGCAGGCTGCCGGATCGGATGCTTTGAGCGGCCTGCTCGCGGCGGCGTCCGCCCCGGCGCACGAGGCCGAGCTGGCCGGTGAGCAGGCCGCGCTGGCGGCATTCCGCGCGGCTCATCTCGCTCCTGTCACTCAACTACGGAGACGTTCGATGCTCATCAAGACCGCGCTAGCGAAACTGCTCACGGTCAAGGTCGCGGCCACCGCCGTCACGGCGGTCGCCGCCGGTGGGGTCGCGGTCGCCGCCGTGACCGGCAACCTGCCCACCCAGCGTGGTGACAGCCCGACGGTTCCGCCCATGGGCGCGGTGTCGTCCATGACCGGCCCGGCGACCCCAACCCCGTCCATCGTCTCGAGCCAGGCGTCGGACGCCGCTGACAAGAACGCCACCGGCAAGAACCCCACTGACAACAACGCCGCTGACAAGACCACCAGCGGCAGCGGCGCGCCGTCTCCTTCCCTGGTGGGTCTCTGTCAGGCCTACACCGCCGGTGCCGGGGCGGAGCAGGGCAAGGCGCTGGACAATCCCGCATTCACCGTCTTGATCACGACCGCCGGCGGGAAGGACAAGGTTCCCGCGTACTGCACCGACCTGCTCGCCAACCAGCCCGGACAATCCGCGACTTCGGCGGGAAAGCCCACCACGCACCCCACCGGGCCCGGTGCGGCACACCCGACCGGCAAACCCGAAGTCGTGCCACCGTCACCACGTCCCAGCCGCTGACCCACTCTTGCTCTCCCGGATCTGTGGCGACCGTTCGGTAGTCCCGTTGCACAAGGGTCGCCGCCCGAGGGCGGGCGGCGGCTGTCTCCGCCAGCCGCCGCCCGCCCAACCTATTCCACACAGGACACACAAACGAACTACCGGTACAGCAACGAAACCAGATGCGCATGGGCGAAAGTATGAGGAGGAGGTGCCGTGACACACGCATGCCTGTACACCGTCACGGTCGGCGCTTACTTACTCGGAGCGCTCTGCGCGCAGGAGAACGACGAGTTCCGCAGGCACGCGGAGGTGTGCCCGTCCTGCGAGCGGGAGATCGCTGAGCTGACACCGACCGTGCGCCTCCTGGAAAAACTCAAGACAGAGACGCACCCAGTCGATGGACACGCGTGCTCCGGGCTGGCGCGTGAGGAGTAACAGCGACAGGTTGTTCCATCGTCCACTTAGGATCAATACCAGACTGCCGCCGCGTTCGAGACTGTTGAACATCTACTCGCGCTGCTGAGTGCGTGACATGATTGCTTGTTGACCCCGCTACATCGAGGCCGGAATCCTTTTGCTTGCTTTCTTTCTGACAGAGGGAAGTTTGGCGGGATCAGCGAGGAGTCGCATGTAGACAACATCCGGGAAGGCGTCATCGCCGGGCATCGTCGGGTGACCGTTTGGCTGGCGTACAGGCAGTGACTCACCTTCAGCCCCAGGCGGTATTGGACGATAGTGTGGTTCGCCTCAACAGAATCCGCGTTGGGTACACCTGCTATGCTGCTTGTGCACGAGCGCGTGCGCAAGCACGTTGATCGGCGGGTCTCGGCTACGCCCGGCAAGTCCACAGTGGCCTGTCCGCGAGAGCCGCTGATCCCACCTCCGGCCGTGAACCGCTCGGTATGGATGTCCAGTCGGAGTGAGACGGGCGAGGCCTCATCGGAATCCGTGCTCGCTGCACCAAGGTCGAGCGCTCCGATCGGCGCGAAAGCGGGCGACGGATCAGGTTCTCGGCTGGTGCTCTGGAGAGTACTGTTTCGGTCTTCGGAATCGAGGTTTGTCATGATCCGAGCACGGGCCTTCACCGGCAACGTGGTCCACTTGTGGATGCCAGACTCGGGTACCGCGTCCGGTCGTGCGTTGTGCGGTGTAGCCGGTCCGGCCATCGGGGACCAGGCTGGTCCGTTATGTGCAGCATGCTGGCGCGCCCACGGCGGCTCGCTCGGTTTGGCGTTTGCGCGGCGACCTTTGCGCGGCCCCGGTGAGCGGTGCCTGGCCTGTTCTGAATACCCCAGTCGGTAACTGTTCGAGTCCCGATGTTGCGCTTGCCGAAAATGTCGTCCGTGCAGGTTAGGCGGCGTGGTGGTACTCGTTGAGGATGCCGCCCGAGCGTGGGCGTCGGCGGATGTCGAGTTGGTTGATTTGGGTTGGCTCGGCGATCGGCTGTGGCGGTGGTTGTGATGGTCGGGTGTTGGCGATGCCTTGGTGGGGTCGGTGGTTGTTGTAGAAGCGCTCGTATTCGCGGAGTGCGTGGAGTAGATGGCGGTGGTTCCAGATCAGAGTGCGGTCGAGCAGTTCGTGGCGGCAGCTCTGGATCCACCGCTCGACGAGCGAGTTCATCCTCGGCATGTGGATGCCGCTGAGGATGACCTGGATGCCGGCGTCAGCGAGGATGGCGTCGAGCAGGGGAGGGAACTTCCCGTCTCTGTCACGGATCGAGAAGCGCGCTCGGCAGTTGGTGTATTCGAGGTCCATGACGAGGTTGCGGGTGACTTGGGTGACCCATGCCGCGGTCGGATGTGATGTAGCGCCGAGGATGTGGATTCTGCGGTGGGCGTGTTCGATCACGACTAGGACGTACATGCGGGCGCCGGTGAGGATCTGCCATACGGTGGAGGCGGCAACTTTGATGCCGAGGACGAGGAGTTCGCCGTGGATTCGCCGGTAGCCCCAACTCTGGTTCTCCTTGGCCAGGCGCAGAACCAGGACGCGAATAGACCGGATGGTGTGGGGCCGACCGGGACGTTTCGGTCGGGATGCCTTGGCGTGGCGTCGGCGGAGTAGGTCGCGGTGCCAGCGCAGGATCGTGTCGGGGCGTACCAGCAGGCGGAGTCTGTGCAAGGTCCGGTGTGGTAGTCGATGCAGGAGCGCAGCGAGTAATGCCCTGTCGGCTGGACTAAATCGCACCCTGGTATCGCCGAATTGCGGTTGCAGCAGTGCGATCTGTGCCGCAACACCAAGATCTCGATGGTCCTGTGTCATCGGCTGGCGAATCGGCCGGAAAATGACGAAATATGGCCAATGTCGCCAAACGTCCACTGTGTGCTTCCCGTCACTGGACGCACCGGCTGCTGTACTAACCGGAATTCGAGGATCGAGCCGGGATTCCGCAGCTTGTTCGTGGGTTTCCCGGAAGGGTCCTTGGTGTTACCGGCGCTGTCGGTGGCGACGTAGACCCGTTTGTTATCGGGGCTGATCGCGGTGTCGCGGTACCGGTTGGTGGTCCGCCACAGCGGCTTGACGGAAGTCACCTTCTTGCCGTCCGGGCTGAGAGCCAACCGATAAACCGTGCCTTCCTTCAGCACAGGCATGAGCAGTGAGCCGGAGACGTAGTCGAGGCTGGCAGGAGCGACTGTGGGCCAGCAGAGGTACCAGATCTTGCTTTCGGCACACTTCGGGTCTTTGAAGTCGTGGTCACTGGGCACGGTGTGGAACGTCCTAATAGGACCTGCGAAGTCCCGGCTGTGCCAGTCGGTTTCCTTGTTCTGCGGCACCGACGGCGGGATCGTGTAGTCGTCGAATGCCAGCTCCTCGCAGTCCGGCGCCGCTGACCAGTTGCCGTAGACGTAGGCTTTGTCGTCACGGAAACCAGCGACATGAGGCCAGCCGTAGTTCGTGCCACGGCTGATGATGTTGACCTCGTCGTCGGTCTTGGGCCCGTGCTCGCTGGAGTACAGGGTTGCGTTGGAGCCGAAGACAAGGCCTTGCGCGTTGCGATGGCCGTAGCTGAAGACGTGGCTGCGGACGCCGGCGAGAACTGGGTTGTCGGCCGGAATCGAGCCGTCCTGGTTGAGCCGCAGGACCTTTCCTTGGTAGGCAGTCCAGTCGCGAGCCTGCACCTCCGCGGCGGTCGGCAGTCGCTGCGCGAGGTTCGGCTCGCACTTGGCCGCGAACTGGTTCGCGCCCTGGTCGCCGATGGTGTAGTACAGCTTGCCGTCCGGGCCCAGCACGAGCCGGGCCGACTGGTGGTCGACGCCGCCAGGCAGCCCGATGATCACGCCGCCCGGGCGGACTAGCCGCTGCGACTGGATGTCGTAGGTGTAGCGTGCGATCTTGGTCCGGCGCACGACATCTGGGCCGGGGTCGGCATCATAAGTGTACGCGACGAAAACGAAATCCTCCCCGTGGAGCAGACCGGGATGCAACGCCATGCCCAGAACCCCATCCTGGGCCGAGTGGATCGCGTCGGGAATCGTCACCGCGGTTTTCTGCGCACCCGTCCGGGGGGCGATCCGCACCACCCGCAGGCCGCTTTTCTCAGTGGCCCAAATGAATCCGTCCGGTCCCCAGGTGATCTCGTACGGGTCGGCAAGCCCGGACGTCACGACTCTGCCGACAGCGGCGTCGCCGGTTTCCGCGGCAACAGCGGCAACCGGCGACGCCGCAAGGATCAATATCAACGCGAAAGCGAGGCTTCTCACGCGCCCTCCCAGATTGTTCGACGGGAATGTACTACTGTGTCGCGTGCCGGCGGGACAAGGTAGTACAGAATGATCAACAATTCTCCAGGACCGACGTCGATTCCGAAGCGACCGACTGGCGAGTCTTGCGCAGCGCGATCATTCCGATCACGGCGAACACCACGACAATCGTGGCGCCGACCCACAACGGCGCAGTCCGAGGTGAACGCTTCCCGAGCCGTGACAAGCAAACCGTTGGTCAATAAGCCGGGAAGCGTGCTGGCCTCGCGCACCGCGCCCGCGATGCTGTCGGCAGCGCGGTACCGCTGCCTCGGCAGAAACCCTGAGGGGACAGTGATCAGGTCGCGGTAGGCGGCCGTGCCGATCATGCCGAATACGCGATTCCCATAGCAATCCTTGGCGACACCGAACACGGCGCTGGTCTCGGACATCGCCGACGCGGCACCCCTCCATCTGGTCGAAGGCTCGGGCTCGACATATCCGTCCACTTTGAACGCCTGGGTCGATTTTGCCGAGTGCCACGCTCGGAAACGTGCGCTATAGCGTGTTCATGGCCCCAATCCCCTCGCAATGAGATACGGCTTCATCGAAGAACTCCAGTACCACATATCGAGCCTTGCACTCTGGGATGAGCAGGTGAAGGGGAAACCAGCGGCGCACGCGCGCCGTTGTCGACATCACGCCGGGCTGATCAGGAGCAGGGTGCAACTCATTCGGCGGGACTCGAACTTGTATTCCCGTTTCCAGAGGGCGGTACAGACCGTAGTCAACGACCTTGTACCGCTCGAAAAGTCATCGCCGCAGGTCATGCGGCGTATCGGTATTCGTTGATGAGTCCATTGAGGACGGGAGCGCGTAGCAACGTGCGGACGTTGTTTTCGTCCGCTCGGTCGGTCTGGTGGTGACGTTCGGGTGGTTGCTGTTCTCGGGTTTGGTGGGGCCGGTGCTGGTTGTAGTGCCGTTGGTATGTGGCGTCGCGCAGGACCGCGGTTCGCTTCTGCCATTCGTTGCAGCACACCATCTCTCGGATGTCCTGGATCAGTGGGACGGTCCGTGCGCGTTTCCCTTTGGTGGCCTTGTCCATGAGGCCACCCGGCGAGGGAGTGGTTTGTCGTCCACTCGTCAGTGTTGAGGTCTTTGACGCGGCATCCGGAGACTTCACCGATACGGGCCGCGGCAGGATCTCGCTGCGGCGACTGCCGGGCTCACCCTGCCGTGGAACAATGGCCCTGCCGAGGGAGCGGTCAATAGAGCGAAAATGCTGAAAAGACAATGCTTTGGGCGCGCGAAGCTGGACCTGCTCTGCAAGCGAATCCTCCTCACGCCATGATCGACATCATCGTCACACGATCACACAGACCCCTGTCACGTTGGAAAGTTGATCACTCAAACTGCGCCAGAGCCCGTGCTCATGGCGAACAAGCGCTCAACTGGTCCCATGCTCGTGGCAGGCGACACTCTCAGTAATATCCTATCTGTCTTCCTCAAAGGCTGGATGAACGGCGAGTCCTAACTCCACTTTACGAGAATGTCGAGATATGTCGATGAAGTGCAGTTTTCGAGTAGTTCTGTGAAATGAGGTGCGGGGACACGAATTTATTTGATGGCGCCTACGGTGATATGGCTGGTTTTAAACTTGCTACCAGGCGTAGTGTCATGATGATCCCGATGTCCTTTATCTGGGCTTTATTGTTCAGCTTGGTTGCCGTACGACGCTCTCCCGGTGGTTGTGTCCACTGAGGTGGTGTACGACGTTTCCGCTGGTTGGCGGCGTGGCGTCTCCATAAGGGACGGCCACCGCGTGATCCTTTCGAGTACCGACCAAGGAACTCAGAGGAAGGATCACCACGATGGCCGCAGTCGAGGGTATCGACCCGACCGGCTGGTTGGATGACCAACTCGCCGCGGCGAGTCCGGATCTGTTGCGCAGCATGGTCAAGACGTTCGCTGAGGCGGTGATGTCGGCCGAGGCCGACCAGCGGTGCGGGGCCGAGTACGGCACCCGTAGCCCGGAGCGGGTCAACTCCCGCAAGGGCTACCGGACCCGGGACTGGGACACGCGGGCCGGGACGGTGGAGCTGGCGATCCCGAAACTCCGCTCGGGCTCCTACTTCCCCGAGTGGCTGCTGCAGCACCGTCGGCGGGCCGAGCAGGCCCTGGTCACCGTGGTGGCCACCAGCTACCTGCTGGGCGTGTCGACCCGGCGGGTGGAAAAGCTGGCCGAGCAGCTGGGCGTGAAGAGCCTGTCGAAGTCCCAGGTCAGCGAGATGGCCACGCACCTGGACGCGCAGGTCAAAGCATTCCGGGAACGCCCACTGGATGCCGGGCCCTACACCTTCGTGGCGATGGACCTGGATTCACCGTTGATCTTGGGTTGTGGTTGTGGTGGTGGGTGGTTGTGGTGGTGGGCTGGTGGTGTGTGGTGTGGTCGTGTGGGAGTTGCTGGTCTGCCCAGCTTTTCCACTGTGGTCTTTCGGGTTGGGCCTGGTCAGGCGGGTGGTTAGGGGTTCAGGCGGGGTGGGGTGGGGCGTGGATGGTGGTGAACAGGTGGGTGAAGTCGGTGGCCCAGGGCCAGTCTTGTGGTAGTCGCAGGGTGATGTGGCGGGCGGTGCGGGTGACGCGGGCGGCGATGGTGATCAACCGGCGGCGCAGGGTGGTCAGCCGTGTTCGGGCGTGGGCAGGGCCGGCCAGGCAGGCGGTGGCGCGCAGGAGGTTGTGGGTCAGGGCGGCCAGGGACAGCCAGGCGGCGTTGGCGGCGAACAGTCCGGACGGGAAGTGGGCCAGCGGGCCGGCCGCGAGTTCGGCGAAGACGTGTTCGATCGCGCCACTGCGTTGGTCGTGCAGACGCCAGGCGGTGGCCGTGTCGAAGCCGGCCGTGTCGGGCTCGGTGGTGTCGGGCTCGGTGGTGGCGGGCCTGGTGGTGGTGGGTGGGAGGTTGGTGAACACCGCGTGGTAGCGCCAGGCTGGGAACAACTCGCCCTGCTCGTCGCGGGTGGTGATCCGGGTCCGGCGGACCAGTAGCCGGGCGGTGGTTTTCTGGCCGGGATTGACGGTCGGGTTGGTGAACGCGGTATGGCTGGTCTCGGCGATCTGGGCGGTGTGGATCAGTTGCCCGGTGTGCGGGTCGAGGACCGGGTCGCGGTAGGTGTGCTGCTGCCAGGCGTGCTCGGTGATCGCGTCGATCGCCTCCCGGATCGCGGAATGTTGTGGGGCGGTGATGGAGAACCAGGCCCCTTCCCGCGCCAGCATCGTGATCAATTCCCCGACATAGAACCCGGAATCGCCGCGTGCCAGCAGCGGCCCGGTCGCGCCCGCGGCGCGGGCGGTGCCCAGCGCGCGGCGGGCCAGCGAGCTCACCGCGCGGCGGGTATCGGCGTTGCCGCCCCGTAACCGGGTCGCCACGATCACCGGCCTGCCCGCCGCTGTGGTCAGGGTCGCGGCCAGCGTGTTCAACCCCAACACCCCGGTATAGCCGAACGCGGCCCCGTCTTTGCCCCGCCCGTAGACCTGGCTGATTTTCGAGTCCAGATCCAGCAACCCCAACCGGTCGGCCCCCGCCAGCAGCGGCGTCAGCTCCGCCAAGCGGGCCAGCAGCCGGGCGGAGAGTTTCTCCAGTTGAGCGACATGACCCATGCTGAACCAGCGCAGGAACGTGCCCACAGTGGACGGTGCGCGGATCCCGGTGAACAACCCCGCCATGCCACCATGCCGCACCAGGTCCAGATCACTGATCGAGTCCGCGCCCGCGGCCATCCCGGCCACGATCGTGCTGATCTTCGCGCCCGCGTTCGCCCCGACCGAACCACCCAGCCGGACCAGCTCACCGGCCAGATCCGACAACCCCGCGTCCTCGGCCAGCCGCATCACCGCCACCAGGCCCGCGTGCGACACCAATCCCGGATCGTCGAACCTCACCGACACCGCGCCACGCGTATGCGATGCTTTCACTCAGCAGATGCCCTCTCACTCGGACCGATATGTTTCTGTCACAAGAACAATCGTCCCAAGTCAGAGGGCATCTGCCCGTTCACGACACGACCAACCCACCAAGATCTTCGGTGAATCCAGGATGGACGCGTTGACGATGAAAGTCCGGGAGAACGGGCGGATCGTCAACGTGCACGCCCTGATCGCCACCGGGGTGAACAACGACGGGCACCGCGAGGTGCTTGGCCTGGACGTGGCCTCGCAGGAGGACGGCGCCGGGTGGCTGGCGTTCCTGCGCGGGCTGGTGGCCCGTGGCCTGACCGGGGTCTCGCTGGTCACCAGCGACGCGCACACCGGGCTGACCGCCGCGGTGGCCTCGGCGCTGCCGGGCGCGTCCTGGCAGCGGTGCCGCACTCACTACCTGCGTAATCTGCTGACCAAGGTGCCGAAGTCGGCGCAGCCGGGCGTGGCCACGCTGGTGCGCACGATCTTCGATCAGGCCGACGCTCAGACAGTGCGTGAGCAGTTTGGCAAGGTCGCCGATTCGCTGGCCGACAAGCTGCCGGCCGCGGCCGAGCATCTGGACGCCGCCCGGGACGAGTTGCTGGCATTCACTGTGTTTCCGCGTGAGTTGTGGAAACAGCTCTGGTCCAACAACCCGCAGGAGCGGCTGAACAAGGAGATCCGCCGCCGCACCGATGTGGTCGGGATCTTCCCGAACCGCGCGGCGATCATCCGTCTGGTCGGCGCGGTGCTGGCCGAACAGACCGACGAATGGGCCGAAGGACACCGCTACATCGGGCCGGAGTTGTTGTCCCGCAGCAGAATGCACCTGCTACCCAACGACGACACGGCCACGGAAACCAAAGAAATCATGGCCACCGAGACCATGACCGCCTAAAGTCCACACTGGATCACGCGGAGCCTTCTCTTACACCACTCCGCAGGGCATGACCCTCCCGGTTCGAACGTAACGATCGCTTGAAAAACGTGGTCATGTAGGATCGGCCGCTCCGGCCCCGTCACTTTACGACCTGACTCTGGGAAGGATCGACCCGCAGGAGCTGCGCCGAACTGATTCGCAGGGTCCGCCTGCGCTGAGCTTGGGTAGACCGTGAGCCTCAAGCACGCATCCCGGGGCTTGCGACCGAGCCAGACTTTCACTGAGGACCGTACGCTCGACGAACTTGCGGCCGGGATGCTTCGCCCGGGGTGGCGCATCCTGCAAGGCGTAGGTCCTCAGCTCAGTTGTGGTATCACGTCGGTGATCAGTTGTTCTAGCTGCTCGTGCTCGTCGAACATGGGGTTGAGCACGATGCTCTCTGCGCCAGCGTCGGCGACTTCGCCTAGCCCTCGGATCACGTCATGGGCGGTGCCGTAAACCGCGACCGAGGTGATGTCGCCGCGGTTGTAGAAGGACTCGAGCATCTCGCCCGTGCGGGCGTGGGCGCGTTCGACGTTGTCGTCAAGGGCCACATACACCCGCTTGGCGAACTTGAAGTCGGGGCGGTCGAACTCGACCATCGCCTCGCGGGCGATCTTGACAAGGTCCACGAACCGGGCGGTGGTCGCGGATCCGGCGCCGATGAAGCCGTCGCCCAGCTTGACCGCGCGGCGCACGGCGTTCGGGTGGTTGGCGCCGAACCAAATGGGCGGGTACGGCCGCTGCACCGGCTTCGGCTCCATCTGCCCGTCTTCAAGCTGCCAGAATTTGCCGTCGAAGGTGACCGACGGCTCCGTCCGCAGCCGCTTCATCACCTCAAGGCCCTCGGTGAAGCGGGTGACCAGATGTTCCGGGCTGGAGTCGAAGGCCGCGAACGGCTGTTTCTTGCCACCGATCCCCACGCCGACGTCGATCCGGCCGCCGCTGAGCTGGTCCAGCGAGGAAATGCTCTTGGCCAGGTGCACCGGGTTGCGCAGCGGCGTCACGAACACCGCGCAGCCGAGCCGGATCCGCTCGGTACAGGCCGCGGCGTACGCGAGCAGTTCGAGCGGGCTGATCACCGGCTTGGCGCCGATAACCGACTTGCTGCCAAGGATCTGCTCCTGCGTCCACGCGCACTCGAAACCCAGATCTTCGGCACGGTGGAGGAAGCGGCGCACCTCATGCGGGTCGGTCGCGAATTGCGGAATGGCGACAGAGAAGCGCATACGTTACCTCTCAACATGTAGCTCTGTGGGAAGTATGGCGACCGGGTTTGGTTCTAGCCTGTCCCTGCTGGTATTACCCAACTCCGAGTACCGCGGTGGCGTGGGCCGCGAGGGTGAGTCCCATGCCGTGCACGAGCGACACGGACGCGTCCTGCCTTTGCCGCGCACCGGCTTCGCCACGCAACTGGCGGACGGCTTCGGTGATCAGGAACATGCCGAGCATGCCCGGGTGCGTGTACGAGAGGCCGCCGCCGTTGGTGTTGAGGGCGAGCGAGCCACCCGGTGCGATGTTGCCGTCCTGGACGTACCGGCCGCCTTCGCCTTTGGGACAGAAGCCGAGATCTTCCAACAGGATAAGCAAGCTGATGGTGAACGCGTCATACACGTGCGCCGTGTCGATGTCGGCGTGGGTGACCCCGGCCATCCGCATAGCGCGTTCCGCGCTTCGGGTCGCCTCAGTGGTTGTGAGGTCCGGCATCTGCGAGATGTTGCGGTGGTTCGAGGCTTCGCCGGTACCGAGCAGGTACACAGGCGGTTTCGGCAAGTCACGCGCCCGTTCGGCTGACGTGAGGACCACGGCCGCCCCGCCGTCGGTGACCAAGCAACAGTCGAGCTTGTGGAGTGGGCTGGCGATCAGGGGAGAGCCGAGTACGTCGTCGACGGTCAGTGGTTTCGGGTATGGCGCGTCCGGGTTGAGCAGCGCCCAACTCCGGGCGGCCACGGCGATCTGGGCGAGTTGCTCGCTGGTTGTGCCGTATTGGGCCATGTGCCGGTGCGCGATGAGACCGAAGCTCCCAACGGGATGCAACAAGCCATACGGTTGCTCGTAAGCGAGCCAGTCGGCGTTGCTGACCAGTTTCCCGTGATCGCTGCGCTGGGTGCTTCCGTAGCAGACCAATGCGACATCACAGAGTCCCGCCTCGATGGCCGCGGCGGCGTGCCCGAGATGGGCGACGAAGGAGCAGCCGCCGAGCGCCGTCGAGTCGGTGAACCTCGGCTTGATCCCGAGGTGTTCGCTCATCGTCAGGGTCGGCATCGCGTAGTACGACGACGTGGTGAACAGACCGTCCACATCGGACAATTTCAGTCCGGCGTCGTCGAGGGCCCGTTTCGAGGCCACCGCGGCGAGGCTGGCCGGTGAGCGCCCATCGGTCTGGAACGTGTCCACTTCAGCGATGCCCGTGATGGCGGTCTTTCCGCGAATGCTCATTTCGACTCCCTCACCCGGCGAAAATGTGGAACCGTGAAGTCGTCCAGTTCCTTGAACACCGCTTCGACGCGCATCCCGATCGTCACGTCGTCCGCGTCGGTAAGGTCGGCCAGCAGCCGGAATCCTTCGTCGAGATCGACAAGGACGAGCGTCATCGGTGTCCTGTCAGCAAAGTACGGGTGACCAGCCCGGTGCTGGACCGTGTAGCTGTAGACCTTGCCAACGCCGGCGGAGTCGCGCAGCCGGAGAGTCTCGCTGCCGCAGATCGGGCATACCGCACGCAAATAGAAAACCGTTGACCCGCACGTGTCGCAGGTCTGGTATGTCAGCCGGTTCTCCTTCGCGGCTTGGAAGTAGACCTGTTCCTCACCGCGCGGAGTGGGGTTCGGCGCCGTCACTTGATCGCCATCGGGTTCACGGGTGAGCCGACCGCGCGGCTGAACGGCAACGGCGGTGCGCAGAAGAAGAACTCGTATTGCCCGTCTTCGGCGCAGTCGTCGGCAAGGGTCTCCAGATCGAAGATCTCACCGATGTACAGACCCATGCCAACCAGCATGATGCAGTGCAGCGGCTGGAAGACGTCCGGTGTCTCGTTCGGCAGCACTTCCATGCCCCATGTGTCGGTGGCGAGTCCGGCGATCTCGTGCTCGGCCACCCATGGCACGCTGGAAAGTCCCATCCCGGGAGCGGGTCCGCCGGCGTAGTCGCCCCAGTTGCCACGCCGTGCTTGCAGTTGTCCTGTTCGGACAAGCACGAAATCGCCCGTGCCCACCTCGACTCCCTGGCTGCTGGCACAGGCTTCGAGGTCCTCGGCGGTGATCGCGTAGCCGGGCTCGAGCGCATCGACGCCCTTCGCCCGTGCGATGTCCAGCAGCACGCCACGTCCGGCGATACGGTCCGCGGCCTGTGCGATGTCGTTGCGCGTTGCGCCTTTACTGGTGACGTCGGTTGGCGAGTAGCCGTTGTACATCTTGCCGTCGAACATGATGTGCGCCAACGCGTCCCACTGGGTGCCCGACTGCAGTGGCATGATGATGAGGTCGTCGGTGCCGCGACAGTATCGGTCATTGCCGCCGTAGAAGTCGTCGACGATGGTTCCGGTGGCGATATCGTTGCCATCGCGGAACATCAGGTGCATCGGGTTGAATCTGCCCATGCCGCCGCGCTGGGGCCCGTTGGAGTCAAAGGGCAGCGCGAGCGAGAACCGCTTGCCTGACTTGATTGTCGACGCCGCGCGCGCGACGAGTTCCGGCGTGACGTGGTTGAGCGTGCCGACCTGGTCGTCGGCTCCCCAGCGTCCCCAGTTGCTGTGTTTGGCGAACAGTGCGCGCACGGTCTCGACGTCCGGCGTGGTCACGGTGGTCATGCTTCCTCCGAGCTACGGGATGCGGACAGCCGGGTGGCGGCCTCGCCGATGTCAAAGCGTTCGCCGCGGGCGTAGTCGCCGCTGCGGAGCCGGTGTTTTTCGATCTTGGCGGTCGGGGTCATCGGAATCTCGGTGACGAACTCGATGTAACGCGGAACCTTGAAGCGGGCCAGCCGTTGCGTGCACCACTCGATGAGTTCGGCGGCGGTCGGTGTCGTGCCGGGCTGCGCGACGACAATCGCGCAGATGTCCTCGTCGAGCAGGTCGGAGGGCACACCGATCACCGCGGCCTGCCGGACGGCCGGGTGCGCGTCGAGCGTCTGCTCGACTTCAAGGGAGGAGACGTTCTCACCACGCCTGCGGATGATGTCCTTCACCCGGTCGACGAAGTAGAACCAGCCGTCCTCGTCACGCCAGGCACTGTCCCCTGTGTACAGCCAGCCGTCTCGCAGCGCTTCCGCGGTGCGTTCGGGATCCCTGAAGTACCCACGCATCATCGCGGCGTTCCGCACGATCAGTTCGCCCACTTCGCGCGGGCCGACCTCGTTGCCGTTCTTGTCGACGACACGCGCTTCGGTCCTGGGCACCGACGGGTCGGGGTGGTGCCGGGGGATGCCCATCGTGCCCGGCTTGCGTGGTACGTCACGGGGTTCGAGCAGGCCGTATGTCGTCTCACTCATCCCGAAACCGGAAACGCAGTCCAGCTTGAATCGCTGCTCCACCTCTTCCCGGACGTGCTGGGGGAGTGCTGGCACGCCGTACGCGACGCGCACCTCATTGTCCGAATCAGACGGTGACGGCTCGCTCTTGCTCATGATCACGGCCATGGCGCCGATGAAGTTGAAGACGGTGACCCGGTGCCTGCGCACCTCCGGCCAGAACCCGCTGGCGCTGAACCGAGGCGCGAGGACGATGGCGCCCTCCGCGCCGATGGCGCCCATGGTGGAGTACGCCTGCGAGTTGATGTGGAACAACGGCAGGCAGGCGTAAATGCGGTCGCCTTTGTTCATGCCCATCCAGTACGGATACGCCTGGCCGGTCAGCACGTAGTTGCGGTGCGTCTGCATGACGCCCTTGGGCCTGCCGGTGGTGCCTGAGGTGTAGATGAGCGAGATGACGTCGTCGCCGGCCAGGTCCACTGTGGCACCCGGGGCACGGTCGACCTGGGCCATGGCCGTGGTGAAATCGCTGAACCCGCCGTCGGCCGCGCCAAGGGTGGATACGGTCCGCAGTGACGGCGCGGTCTGCTGGATCGTGTTGAAGAACCCGGTGTGTCGCGGGTCGACGAGCGCGGCGACCGCTTCGGAATGCTCGACAAGATAACCGGCCTCGGCCAGCTTGAACCCGGTGTTGATCGCGACAAGGATGCCGCCGATCTTGGCGAGGCCGAGCCAGGCGTGCAGGAATCCTGGCGAGTTGTCGGCCATGAAGGCGACGCGGTCCCCCTTGCGCACGCCCAGCTCCCGCCAGACTGCCGCGGCGGCGTCGACCTCGGCGACGAAGTCCGCGTAGGTCTGTTCCTGGTCCTGCCAGATCAGGTACGGCTGGTCCGGGTTGCGTGCGGCGGCCTCCTCAAGGAAGTCGCGGACGTTGAGTTTGTCGAGATCCACCACGCCTCCATGTGTCTCGAACAGCAAGACTGTGTCTCGAAAATTGCATGATGCTCTCGCCATGTCAAGGCTCTAAGTGAGACACTGTCTGGCATACGTTCGACAGGGAGAGGAAGTCACGTGACAGTTGAGGAGAGTGGTGCCGCAGTGCGCGACCGGTCGGACGACAACCGGGCGGGCCCAGGTCGTCCCGGTGTCCTTGACCGTGCGGTCGTGCTGCTTGAGCTGGTCGCGGAGCACGAAGGGGGAGTCGGTGTCCGGGAAGCGGCCCGGCTGACCGGGATCGATCGCAGCGCTGTCAGCCGGATCCTTGCCCAGCTCGAAGAACTCGGCTGGGTCGAACAGACCGGCGAGCGAGGCGTGTACTCGACAGGGCACCGCCTGTTCTCGCTGGTGGCGGTGCTGCGCGACCGGGACAGCCTGTCGAACGCGGCAAAGCCGATCATGCAAGAGCTCGTCGACACGTACAACGAGTCGTGCTACCTCGCCGTCCGGCAGCACCACCGGCTGGTCTTCCGGGACAAGATCGACTGCGACCAGACCATCAGGTACGTGCTTGAACTGGGCAAACCGTTTCGGCTGACCACCGGCTCCGCGGGTGCCGCGATCCTGGCGGGGATGCCGCAGAGCGAGGTCGAACTCGTCTTTGCCGAGGGTCTCGAGCGCTACACGCCGAGCAGCATCACCGATATCGGCGAATACCGCGAGACGCTCAAGCGTGACCGTGAGCTGGGCTATTCGGTCAGTCACGGGCGCTGGATACGCAACGGCGCCGGCATCGCGGCCCCGTTCTTCGACGCGAGCGGGTCTTGCGCTGGTGCGGTGACGTTGAGCCTGCCCGGGTACCGGCTTGATCTGCTGCCCATCGACAAGGTCGGTCACGCGGTCGCTGATGGTGCGCGGCGGCTGTCTCGGCGTCTCGGCTATCTTGGGTGACGATAATGAGACAGTGTCTTGACATTGCCAAGGGCGTTCCTGACACTACGAGGGCGCTTGGGGCCTAGCCCGCACGATCGCGAGGGACTTGTCCCCATGGGCCAGCCGAGCGGCTAACCACTTGACCTGCTCGCCAGGAGGTGTGCCCATGACCGCGTCAGCGTCGACGCCGCTACACCGGGGAGAACCACGTGCGATGCGGCGCATCGCGGTGGCCGGGGTAGCTGCGACGACAGCCGAATGGCTGGACTTTTATATCTACACAACGGCCGCCGCTCTCGTGCTCGGTCCCCTGTTCTTCCCGGCACAGAACGCGGCGATCGGCACCATCGCGGCTTTTGGGACGCTCGCAGTCGGTTTCCTGGCCCGGCCAATCGGCGGGATCATCGCTGGTCACCTCGGTGACCGCTGGGGCAGGCGCCCGACGTTGGTACTGGCCATGGTGGTCATGGGCGCCGCGACCACGCTGATCGGTGTGCTGCCCACGTACGCTTCGGCGGGAGTGCTTGCCCCGGTGTTGTTGGTGGTGCTTCGGCTCATCCAAGGACTGGCGGTCGGTGCCCAGTGGGCTGGCAGCGTGCTGCTGCTGACCGAACACGCCCCCGTGCGACGACGAGGTTTCTACGGCAGCCTTACCCAGTTGGGTCTGTGTCTCGGTGCCGCGCTGGCCAATGGCATCTTCCTGTTGATGTCCGCCCTGCTGTCCGATGAGGACTTCCGGTCGTGGGGCTGGCGGATTCCGTTCCTCGGCGGGTTCATCGTTGTCCTGTTCGGCATGTACGTGCAGCGCCGGATCGAGGAAAGCCCTGTCTTCCTTCATATGCGGGCCGCGAGCGGCGCCAAGTCCATGGCTGTCCGCAAGCCACTGGTCGAGGTGTTCAGAATACACCGCAAGGCAGTAATCCAGGCTGCGGGCGCGTTCCTCGTTGGCAGCGCGGCGTATTACGCGCTCACCACCGGGATGGTCGACTATGCCAGCCGCGTAGTCGGGCTGCCTCGCAGTACCGTGCTTGCGCTCGTGATGGGCGCGGGGTTCATCCAGGTCATCACTCTGCCGTTGTTCGGTCTACTCAGTGACCACATTGGACGAAAGAAGCTGTTCCTGACCGGGACCGTCGCCATGGGAATCTGGGTGTTCCCGGCGTTCCTCCTGGCCGATACGGGAAACAAGTGGTTGCTCGGCCTCGGTCTGGTGATCGCGTACGTGATCCACTCCTCGATGTATGGTCCGCTCGGCGCGATGTTCGTCGAGATGTTCCCCGCGGAGGTGCGCTTCTCCGGCGCCAGCCTCGGCTACCAGATCGCCTCGGTGGTGGCAGGCGGGTTCGCGCCGACGATCATGGCGGCACTGGTGCTGGCAACCGGGCAAAGCTGGCCAGTGGCCACCTACCTCGCCGTGCTCGCGGTGATCAGCTTCTTCGCCGTCCGCACGATCACCGATTCCTTCCAGCGTGATCTCTTTGCCACCGGTCCCACTGTTGCCGTTGAGCCGCAAGACGTTGCGAACAAGTAAAAGGAGAAATCCCCATGGGGAAGCAGGAAACAGCCGGGGTAACGACGTCAGCCGACGGCCGGGCCAGGCTGATCGGCCCGTACAGCAAGATCGCCGACACCGCGGCCGATCTGGTCTTCATCGGCGGCATCACCCCGCACCTTCCGTCAGGTGCGCTGGTCCGGTCGTTCGACCAGGTCGCGGCCGACGGTAAGAGTGTCTGGCACAACCAGATGCTCATCGACGTGCCCGAGGAGCCCGCCGCGGCGCAGGCGTACCACATCTTCGACGAACTCGGTGCGGTGCTTGGCAGTTACGGCCTCGACATCCGATCGCTCGCGCGGCTGCGGTTGTTCGTCGCCGAACGCGAGAATGTCGCTGTCATCAACCGTGTCGTGCGGGAGCGTCTTGACGGGCACCGGCCGGCGATCAGCGTGGTCCTGGTTTCCTCCAGCGGATTGGACGAGCAGGTCGAGGTCTATCTTGACGCCGTCGCGTACACCGGTGCGAGCGGAGTCGAATACGTCGACGACGGAAACGGCAACACCGCGGCACGCGCCGGTGACTACGTCTTCGTCCCCAACACCACTGGCGCCGAGCCGTTGGAGATACGGTCCCGGCTCGGCCAGTTGCCCGAACACCTCGCCGGACTGGAATTCAGTACTCCCAAGGGAGCTGAGGTGCTGCACCAGTCGTGGACGCTGTTTCAACGGATGGACGCGGCACTCGAGGCGGCCGGCGGCGGCATCGAGGATGTGTTGAAGGTCAACGGCTGGCTGGCGGATTCGATGCGCAACTACGGTCCCGCGGTGCTCGTGCGCAACGCGTTGTCGGAGCAAAACGAGAAGCGGCTGGTGGCCAGTACCGGCCTGAGCATCGGCGGACTTACCGAGCCGGGAGCGCACGTCGGATACGAAAGCGTCGCCTATTCGCCACGCGGCCACGGCGGCGTGAAGGAAGTCCGGTTGCCACAGGCGGACATCGCCCGCTTTTACGTCGGCGCCGTGCAGGGCGGCGACTTGGTGTTCACCTCGGGCGAGGTTCCCATCGACGGGGCCGACCGGCGGCTGATCGACCACAACACGGGTCTGTCCGACGAAGGTCTCCGGCTGTCCTTCGGGCACGTGGAAAAAGACACCGGAATGCGCGCGAGGGCCTGGTACGTCTATCAGTTGCACACCGAGTACCTCAAGGCGTACGAACTTGATCTGACGGACGTGATCCACCAGACCGTGTACCTGAAGGACGCCAGCGAGATGGCGACAGTCGAACGAGTCGGCACGATGTTCTTCGGCTCAATCCTGCCGCCGACCACATTCGTGCCGATCATTGACACGTCACCGTTCCGCGAGGCGGCGATCGAGATCGAAGTCGTTGCCAGGCAGCGATGACGCAGACATCCAGCTCGAAGATCGGGTACGACGTCACCACGTTGACACCGCACCAGAACTACAAGTTGCTGTGCGGCAGCGTGGTGCCACGCCCGATCGCATGGGTGTCGTGCCGATCGCTGGAAGGCATGTCCAACATCGCGCCGTTCAGCTTCTTCAACATCGTCTGCACTGACCCGCCGATGCTGGCGTTCTCGGTGTCGAAACCATTGGTCCAAGGCAAGGCCGTCAAGGACACGTTGGCGTTCGTGCGGCGCAGCCGTGAGTTCGTGGTGAACATACCCACGGCGGAGTTGATCGACGAGCTGGTTCTGACCTCTATCGAGTACGAGCCGGACGTCGACGAGTTCGACGCCGCCGGACTCACCGCGCTGCCGTGCCACCGAGTCGCGGCGCCGCGGATCGGCGAAGCGCCGGTGAGTTTCGAATGCGTCCTGCATTCGGCCATCGATCTCGGCGCCAGCACACTGGTGCTCGGCAGGGTCGTCTACGCGCATTTCCGTGACGGGCTGGTGGCCGAGGACTGCAAGCCGGACCCGCGCAAGCTGCGTCCACTCGGGCGAATGCCAGGACCGAGGTTCAGCACCGAGATGAACATCGTCCTGCGTGCGGCCGCACTGTCCGATCCGGACGCCGGCATCCACTCGACCGTCGTGTGGCACAGGGACGAATCGCGATGAACCAGTGCAAGCGCGCGGCCTTCGGCAGCCTGGCAGGCACCACGATCGAGTGGTACGACTTCTTCATCTACGGTCAGGCCGCCGTACTGGTCTTCGACAAGCTGTACTTCCCAGGTCTTGACCCGTCGACTGCCACGCTCGTGTCACTCGGGACGCTCGGCGTCGGATTCCTGGCGCGGCCGGTCGGTGGCGTGTTGTTCGGTCACTTCGGTGACCGGGTTGGGCGCAAGAGCGTCCTGATCGTCACCCTGCTGCTGATGGGCGTCGCGACCGCCCTGGTCGGACTGCTGCCCACGGCAGCCACGATCGGGGTATGGGCGCCGATTTTGCTCGTCTTGCTCCGGTTGGTGCAGGGCATCGCCGCCGGCGGCGAGTGGGGTGGCGCGGTGTTGATGGCCGTCGAGCATGCGCCGGAAGGGCGGCGTGGCTTGTACGAGAGCCTCCCGCAGCTGGGCGTCCCATTAGGACTCATCGCCTCGACCGGTGTCTTCGCACTGCTGTCCGGCACCATGTCCGACGAGGCGTTACTGGCCTGGGGATGGCGTATCGCGTTCCTTGCCAGCATCGTGGTTGTCCTCGTTGGGCTATTCATCCGGCTCGGCGTCGAAGAATCACCTTCATTCGTCTGGGTGAAGCAACGGTCCGAGCAGGCACGTGTTCCACTCCTCGAGGTTTTCAAGCACGCCAAGTGGACCACACTCCTCACAATCGGCAGCCAGGCCCTGCTGAGCATCGCGTTCTACGTCACCACCGTGTACGTGCTGACGTACGCGCGGGACACCGTGGGCATCTCTCGCACGGAGAGTCTGGCCGCGTTGCTGATCGCGGCGACGCTCGACCTGATAGCCATCCCGTGCTGGGCGGCGATATCGGACCGGACCGGGCGACGTCAGGTCTTCCTTGACGGTGCCATCTGCGCGGCCATGCTGGTGTACCCGATGTTCTGGCTCGTCGACACCGGCGATTTCGGTTCGGTGACGGCTGGGATCAGCTTGATGCTGGTGTGCGGGCACGCGCCGATGCACGCGACGCTGGCATCCTTCCTCGCCGAACAGTTCGTCACCCGGATGAGGTACAGCGCGATTTCCCTGAGTTATCAGATCTCCGGCGCGTTGTGGAGCGGGCCCGCGCCTCTCGTCGCGGCGGCATTACTCGCCGCGACGAGAGGCGTCGAAATACTGGTCGGCATTATGTTTTGCGCGCTCGGGTTGACCGCTGTAAGCGTGCGCGGCCTGCAGGAAACGTACCGTAATCGGCTCGACGACGCGCAACAGTCAGCCGTCGCCGGGTAAGTGTATGTCCAACAGGGACAGGATGAACACGGATCACTGAATCACACTCTTCATGTGCCCTCCCGATACGCCTATCGCACTGTACGGGAGCCCCAACCGGCACGCTGCCCTGTAAGGAGTGGACGATGAGTTTCGTTACGATCAATCCGGCCACCGGTGAGCTCGTCACCGAATTCCCGCTGCAATCCGATGACGAGCTCACCGGTGGCCGGATTGATTGTCGTGAACTTCACTGTCCACTCCTTACCAAGCATCGGATTGCGATAGGTGTTAGCTGGTTGCTTTCGAGGCGCTTTGCCGGAAGTGCGACGCGACGAGTTCGACCTCGTCGAACGCCGTCTGTGGTTCGAAGTAGTCGCCAAGGGCCCGGACGGTGTCGATGTTGTCGCGGATGTCTTCGGGCGTGTGGTCGGGGTTGATGTAACCTTCACCGACCACAATGGCCACGCGGGCGGTTTTTCCTGACGAGGAGCTGTAAATCTCGCCGTTGACCTTTGTGGACCGATGGGCAAGCCACAGCGCTGTTGGCGCTACAGCCGCGGGTGGGGCGACGGGTGTGCGGCCTTCACGGATGTCGGCCTGCCAGTCGTCTGTGGTCACGGCGTCCTTGTCCAGGAAGGCATCGCGGTTGAATCGGGGTCACGGCGAGGGGCGCGATCGCGTTCACGCGGATGTCGAGGTCCGCGGTCTCGTGCGCGAGTCCTTTGGTGAAGCCCGCGACACCCATCTTCATAGCGCCGTACGGCACGGCCGTCGGCATGCCGACGTAGCCGACGTTGGAGGTGGTGTTGATCATCCGGCCGTACCGGTTGGCCAGGAAGATCGGCCACACCGCGTCGGCCATGTAGTACGTGCCATCCAGCGTGACAGCCTCCATGCGTTTCCATTGCTCGACAGTCACGTCCGCGAACGGAGTGTTGTCCATGATGCCCGCGTTGTTCACCAGCACGGTGACCGTGCCGAACGCGGACACCGCTGCGGCGACAGTGCTTTTCGCGCCTTCTTCGTCGGCGACGCTGCGTGCGTGGGCAATGGCGCTGCCGCCGGCTGCACGGATCTCGTCGACGACAGCCTGTGTTGCTGCCGCGTCCAGGCCGTTGACCACGACCTTCGCCCCTCGTGCGGCGAACGCCAATGCGTACTCACGGCCAAGGCCGCGTGCCGCACCGGTGACGATGACGACGTCGTCGTCGAAGCGCATTTCCTGCTGTGCCATCAACTGCCCCTTCCTGCGAGGTTGATTCGTGCTGTCCCGATGAGAAAAGCGCCGAGCAGGTACAAACCCCACCGGTGACCAGCGCGCTGAGCAGTCCGATGTGGTCGGTGAGCAACCCGCCAACGAGTGCGCCGGTACCAAGCCCGGCATGAGCGAGACAGCCGAACGCGGCGGTGACGCTCTCCGGGTGATCAGGGACAGCATCGAACATGAGGGTCTGCATCGCGATCGGGAGCACACCCCACGTGAATCCCCACGCCATCACCGAAACGATCGCGACCGCCGGATTCGACCCGGCCAGAACGAGCACCGCGGCACCGAGCAGACTCGCGCTCCCGGCAACCGCGCCACGCACGGCACGCTGAATCGCCCATCCGCTGACCATCGCCCCGACGAATCCCGCGATGCCGTAAGCAAGCAGGACCGCGCTCAGCTCCGCGCCCTCGATGTGCGCCGAGGTGGCAAGCATTGGCGCGGTGTAGGTGTACGCGGCGAAGTTCCCGCCCCAACCGAGAAAAGTCGCGATGAGTCCGATGTAGACCACTCGTAGCACGCGTGGCACTGCGCGGATTCCTGAGCCTGGCTGTGCCGGGATCGGCGGCAGGAAGACCAGGCGCGCCGCTACGACCCCAACCGCGAGAACGGGCGTCGCCACGAATGCCAGACGCCAGCCCGCAATGTTGCCGGGCAGAGCGCCTGCGGGTAGGCCTGCGACCGCACCTGCGGAGATTTCCGGGTAGATGATCGATGTCGCCCGAACAACCTCCGGCCGCAGCCGCGGGCCGAGCGAACCGCCCACGGCACAGAATCCGCTGACGCCGATCCCGAGCAGGACCCGGCCGGCCAGCAGTCCCTCGAACGCGAACCCGGTCGCGCGGTCGCCGCGACACCACTCGACGCCAGCAGCGATCCCATCAGGACACACAGCACGATCCGCCGACCCATCCGGCCAGGCGAGAGCGATGATGGCCGGCGCGGCCGATGCTGCGGTCAGCCCGGGGACCTTCACCATGAGGCCGGTTTGCCCTGTGGTCACGCCGATGTCCGCTGAGATCCGTGGAAGCAGGGCCAGGGGAAGGAACTCCGTGGTCACCAGAGCGAACACGTCGACCGCGACCGTGACGGCGGCTACATAGGGCGCTGAAGATTCTCGCATGACTGTCTCTCTCGCGGCGAACTGCTCTCCCGAGATTGCTGCAGACATGCGGCATTTATCCAGAGTCCGCTTTGCATACTACTGGCAGGGACACGCTGCCGCATCGCATTCCGAAGACACATTGCATCGTAGACGCAATGGCGGGACTGGATCGAGTGGTGTAACTCCTGATCTTGGAGATGCACCTGATGAGCGACATGATGTCCGGCGTGCCGAACGCTGAGGATGCCGAGAACCTGAAGCCTGCTGCTGGGCTGGATGGGGTGGACGAGCAGTTGATCAATCAGCTGGTCGGCCGGGCGAAGGCCGGTGGGCTGCAGCTGATCGGTGAGGGCGGGGGTGCTGCAGCAGCTGACGAAACGGTTGCTGGAGTCGGCGCTGGACGGGGAGATGACCGATCACCTCGGCTATGACAAGCACGACCCGGCCGGTCGTAATACCGGTAACTCCCGCAACGGCACTCGGTCGAAGACGGTGCTGACCGATGTCTGGCCGGTCGAGATCACCGTGCCGCGTGACCGCAATGCCAGTTTCGAGCCCAAGATCGTCGGTAAGCGGCAGAAACGGCTGACCGGGGTGGACGAGATGGTGATCTCGCTGGCCGCTAAAGGCCTGACCACCGGGGAGATCTCCGCGCATCTGGCCGAGGTGTACGGCGCGGAAGTGTCTCGGCAGACTATTTCCACGATCACCGACAAGGTGATCGAGGGCATGGTCGAGTGGCAGAACCGGCCCCTCGACCCGGTCTATCCCGTGGTCTTCATCGATGCCATCCATGTCAAGGTGCGCGACGGGCAGGTGGCCAACCGGCCGATCTACGTCGCGCTGGCGGTCACCTGCGAGGGACGCCGCGACATCCTCGAGCTGTGCACAATCCGCGACAGAAAGTAGCGCTGGCGGTGTTGACGTCGCGTCAGTTGCTGGTGCAAGGTAATTGCTGAATGGAACGAGGCGGTTGCGACGCTGTTCGCTGCGGTGATCGTTGTAAGCGTCCTGACGGGCACCAACTTGTAGCTGCTCGTGCGCTACACCGGGGCGGAGGTAAAACCCCGGGCGCTCCGCATCACTCTGGGGATATCGGCCAATCGGCTCGACTCCGCGTTGGTGGCGATGCTAGGCCTGCTGGGATTACGGGCGTTCGAAACCCGCGCTGCAGACTTCAGCGACATCGGCGATGTGTCCGGTAGGCTGCTTCGCTACTGCACTCGGGGCCAGCCTGCGCTGTGGTAAGGCAAGGCGACTGTTGAGAGTGGACAACGTTGCGTCCGGCTGTGGTGGCGGAGCGGGAGTCAAATGGGTGCTCGTTTGATAAGTCCATTGAGGACGGTAGTGCGACGTGACTTGATGGCAACGGCTTCACGCCTCGTGCCGGGACACTGGTGGGAATCGGGTGATCGTTGTTCTCGGGCTTGGTGGGGCCAGCGCTGGTTGTAGTGTTGCTGGTACTCGGCTCGGCGATATGCACTACTTGCCAGGGCGCGGCGTGTGGCCGCTCGGGTCCGGAGTTGCGGTTGATCGACAGCAAGGGTGATCACGTCGGCCATGGTGGCGTCGGCCAGCCGAATAGCGTCGTGACCGAGCCGTGGTTGCAGCCGTCGGCACGCCTTGGAAGGCCCAATGCGGCGGCCGTCATATGACCTCCTACCGCGCGACGAAGGTGAGCCCGATGGCTGACCCTGCTACACTTTGGCGCGGTATTCATTCCAGTGAACGTGGGGACTGGAGTTGGACATCTCATGAGGTCGGCAGATCACGGCTCGGTCGCTGCCAAGATCAACGCCTTGATTGAAGAGCGGTGGCGCAGCGCGTCCAAACCGCCTGGCAACGCGGCGATCGCCAAGGCGATCCGCGACGAGACGGGGCTGTCCATCTCCACCGGCTACCTGTGGATGTTGCGCACCGGTCAGCGGGCAAACCCGACCGGCCCGCGCCTGCAGGCGTTGGCGAAATTCTTCGGCAAGCCGCCGGCCTATTTCCTCGATCACGAGGTCACCAACGAGGACATGGAGCTCGCCGCCGCACTCCGGGCCCGGGGTGTTCGTATGATCGCTCTGCGGTCCGACGGGCTGTCCGAGAAGAGCCAGCGGGCTATTCTTGAAATGGTCGAACGAGCCCGTGAGATCGAGAAACTCGACTCTGGCGATGGCGCGGAGCCGGCGTAATCCGGGCTTTGCCCGTTGTCACGTGATGGGACCGGGTGAGGAGCCCTCGGTGATGAGACAGCGCCAGCTGCGCGGCCAGTGCCTGCGACTGCTCCGCGGGATCCCGATACCGACGCCGTTCTCCGCGGAGGCCATGTGCGAGGTGATCGCCGAACATCGCGGCCGTCGGCTGTACCTGCATCCCATGCCCGAGTTGGATGACGTGGAAGGCGCGCCGTGCGGGATGTGGCTGGCGACTGACGTCGCCGACCACATCTTCGTTGAGCGGCAAACCAGCCCGTTCCACCAGGAACACATCATCTTGCACGAGATCGGCCACATGCTGTGTGGCCATGCGATGCCGGCGCTGTCGGAAACCGCGGTGTCCGCGGAGCCGGGCGATCCCGTCGATCCCGCCATCGTGCACGGTGCGCTGACCCGCACCAGCTATACCAACTACCAGGAAAGGGAAGCAGAGATGGTCGCCACGCTGGTGCTCGAGTCGATCGGCCGGTTGCCTGCCCCGACACCCTTCACCGGCATGCTCGCCGGGCTGGAGCAAGGGATCGGTTACCACCGCACCGGGCACTAGGGCGTGTTTCAAATGCCCGATCGCGATAGCCAGGCCGGATGCGGCCCCTGACGCCACCGCGGCAACGCCCAAAGACAACCAGTATTCGCGGCGTCACCGCGGCGTCGCCAGGAACCACCCCGATCCTGCCTCTCATCGACCGGGACATTCGAAACACGCCCTAGCGCAGGTACGACGCGCCGTTGAGGTCCAGGACGGTACCGCTGGCGAACTCCGCTTGTGGGGAAGCCAGATACAGCACGGCTTCGGCTACTTCCTCGGCGGTGCCGACCCGGCCCAACGGGCTCTGCGCGCGCAGTGACTCACCGGCAGGCCCGTCGAGCACGGGCAGCGCCATGCCAGCATCGACGATGCCGGGTGCGACTGCCGTGACGGCGATGCCACGGTCGCCGAGAGCTACGGCTAGCGACTGCCCGAAGGCTTGCAGGGCCGCCTTGGTCGCGGCGTAAGCCGGAACCGTTGGCATGCCGCGAAAGGCCGCCCTCGACCCCACGTTGATGATCCGTCCACCCTGGTCGCGCATGTGTTGAACGGCGCAGTAGGTGACGTTGGCCGGTCCGATCAGGTTGACCGCGACAATCTGCTGCCAGCCCGCCTGCCACTGTTCATACGAGCAATCGAGGATCGGATGCAGGGGCACGGCGATCCCGGCGTTGTTGACAAGGACGTCCACCCCGCCCAACTGCTCCACCGTCGCCTCGACCAGGGCGCGCGCCTGGTCCGCGTCGGTGAGGTCGGCCCCGTACAGCTGATGTCCGGCACCGGGCAATTCGGCCACGGTGGCCTCCGCGCGCTCCTGGCTCGCCGCGTAGTGCACCATCACACGATCGCCGTTGGTAGCAAAGGCATGCGCGATGGCGGCGCCGATTCCGCCGGAGGCACCGGTTACAAGTACAGCACGACTGTTCACGCTATGAGTATGCTTGGCTGGCTTTCGGTCCCGATCAAAAGGGCGCTTGATGACTCTGGAAGTCTTCGGCATCGCTTGCATGTACGTCGTCACGGTTCTTCGCGCACCGCAAGCGCTGCGGCACCGGCAGCAGCGTGCACTGTGGTTCGCGATGGCGGCGATCGCGATCGCGATGACCCTGCGGCTGGACGACGTCATAGCAGTGCTGCAACACATTGTCGGCAATGCCCACACGGTGGACGTGATCCGCCAGTTGTTCGCCACCTTCGATTCCGCCGCGGTGCTGTACTTCGTCCTGTCCGCCGCGGAGTACCGGCGGTACCAGCGGTGGATTTTCGTCCTCGCCCCCGCGGTCATGGCGGCGTTGCTGGTGCTCGACGTGACGGCGCCGCCGCACACCCGCAACACCGTCACCCTCCCGGGACCACCGGCCGCGTACTGGGCTATCTACTTCGGATTCCTGTTCTTCACGGGCGTGCTTTCCGCCGTGGTGTGCCTGCGCTACAGCCGGCGAGCCGACCGGCGACCCTTGCGCGCCGGGTTGTTCATGTTCGGGCTGGGCATGGGTCTCGCCAGCGTCTTGTGGATCCTGTTCGTCACCTATCTGGCCACCGGCTCGCAGGTTGCCCTGTCGCTGCTGTCACCGGTGACCGGTGTCGAGGCGCTCTGCTTGGCGGCCGGCGTCGCGCTGCCCGCGTACGGCACGATCACCCGGCCGATCAGCGACCGGACGACGTTCTGGCGGCTATGGCCGCTGTGGCGGGACATGGTCGGCGCGGTGCCGAAGGTCGCGCTGAATGAACCCCGCGGCCGGCTGGCCGACACGATCATCGCCCTTTCCGTCCCGGTTCGCCTCTACCGGGCCGTCGTGGAGATCCGGGACGCCATGCTTGTCTTGCGCCACTACCTGTCGCCGGAGGACCAGCAGGCGGCCCGCGAGCACGTGGCCGTGCAACGGACTCCCGACCATCTGGCCGAACCCGCGGTCACCGCCTACCTGATCGCAAGGTCGTTGCGCCGTAGGCGAAGTGGCGATTCTCCGCAAGAACAACCGCTGGCCGAGTTGACCGAACTCGGCGGCGACGATGTGCACGCGGAAATCCGGTTCTTCCGCCAGGTGGCGCGCTTCTACCGCACCTCGACGCCGGCAGCCTGACACTGCCGGACGGCGTCTTCGCACAAACCGACGCGTTGTTGTAACGGTGTTTCTGTTCATATTGGTTGACACCGCACGCCGTCTCTGCCAGGTTCAAGAACCGCGTGTCATTCACTGAAATGAACAATGCGCCAGGCGAGAACCTTGGGGGTGTTCTCGCCTGGCCTCACGGGCGTCGTGAGTGGTTTGACCGGTAGGATCGGCCAAACCACCACGGGGCTGACCAGGTGCGATGCTCCCGCGCGGGTCGCTCCGCTTCCCCTAGCGCGGATTCGCGGCAGATGGAGGACACAGGCGGCGAAGCGCCGTCCAGCAGAGTCAGCTGTCCGGTTTTCCTGGGCCCCAGCCATGTGGCGCCACCAGACGGCCGCACCCGTGGTGCGTGGTGTGCCTTGTCCATTCCCATGAACAGCAGCAGGATCACCCCGTTCCTGGCGCCAGCGGAGACGAAGTCTTCGCTGGCAGCGAGCGGAACGAAGCCGCCATGGCTGAACGGGAGGCCAGTGTCCGGATCGCCAACGTCGTTCCCTTTGGCGATCCGGAAGTAGATCATCGGGCTTCGGATGCTGCGGATGGCGTGATCCCATGAGGAGCCAGCCGTACTGTGGAGTGGTTACGCGAGGAAGTACCGGCAGTCCACGATCGCGTCCGGTAGGTAGGAGTTCTGGGTGTACTGGGCTTGTCCCGGCGGGACGGTCTGCATGCTGTAAAGGGTGCCGCGGTCCCAGTAGGCGACGCACATGTCACGGTCGGTCTTGTTGGAAAACCGGGTCAGGTTGTCGTGGAACTCCGCTGGCAGGTCTCGGTACCAGGCGTAGTAGTCCCCGCCGATGGCGCCGGACCGGCTGAGGTAGGAGTACTGCCCGCTGTCCGCGTGCGCTGCGGCCGGCATGCTCACGGCGACGCCCGCTGCGACCGCGATGGTGGCGAGGACGGCTCGCACTCGGTTTACCCCCATCGCCAAGAAACTCACCTCGTGTCGAATCGGATCGATGTCGACACTTACCGTGTCCGTGTCCTTGCTCCACTGTCAACTTGCTTCAGCTATGCCTGAAGCCCTTTGTGTTCACGACGTTCGCACTCCAGTTTCCCTCCTGCTCCACCATGTGTGGTCAGGATCGCCGGAGGTTCTGTTGCACGGCAAGCAGACCTTTCATCGCGCTATGGTTCGGGTGTTTCGGGGCGGCTCGCTGGCGATGCTTTTGCTGGTGTCGAGAGGTTCCCGCCACCTGGCGAACCCAGGGGCACCACAACACGCCGCTGGGTGCGTGGACGACTGTCCTGGTCGAAATCTCGGTTACCGGTTCTGACCTGGACTTTCACGCGGCGGGCCGGTACTCGTTGAGCAGTCCGCCGAGACGCCGTCGGCGTCGGATCGTGTCGATCCGAGCAGGCTGTCGGCCTGGCGCGTAGGAAGGTCCGCCAGGTGTCGTCGTGGTGGGTCGATGGTGGGATCTGGCTGGCGCGCAGGATCTTGCGGATGGTAGAGGCGGCGACCCGATGACCGAGGCGCCGCAGCTCGCCTTGGATACGAACCGCGCCCCAGGTCCGGTTCTACATCGCCAGGCGCAGGATGAACGTGACCAGTTCGTCGCCGATCGGCGGATGGCCAGGCGGTTTGCTGTCGCCACCGCGCGGCGATCAGCCTGCGGTGCCAGCGCAACAACGTTTCCGGCGTGACCATCCGGTGGGCGCGTAGTGCCCTCGGAAGCATTCGGGCGAGCCGAGCCAAGACCGCGCGATCCGGCCATGACAGGCGAGGTCTCGGGTTGTTGCGTCGCAGCACAGCGATCTCGTGCCGCAAGGCGAGTATCTCCGCGTCCTTCGACGCCAACGACCGAACGAACAGGGCAGGCCAGGACAGGCCATGAGTGCGGGTGGAGCGGCTGTCGGTCGAACCGTGCTTGATCAGGACGGATGGGGTTTGCGGCAGGCGCAGTGTTCCGCGCGCTTCAACTGGGAGCATTGAGACGAGGACCGAGCCACGTGCTTTCCAGGACATCGTCGGTATATCCGACACCGTAGGGATACGGCTTGAACGCGGGCATGTAATAGACGGCGTACTCGCCCTTGTCCGGATCGGGCAGCCTGTCGGCGTCAAGCAGCCTCGTGAAGTCGGGCACGACAATGTCCGGTAAATCACCAACGGACAAGTGGTGACGGGCAATACGCCGGACAAGGTCGCTGGCGAGTTCGCCGCTGTCGACATCTTTGTCGAAGCGGACCGTGAGACGGTTGAAGTGGTCGAGGCCTTCGGATACTTCCTGCTGCGTTTCGATGACGATTTCGCAATCGTTGAGAAAACTCTGCTTCGGCCGGAACCCGACCGAGCAGATCCACGGATACCTCAGGTGTCCCGCGAAGCTCCGGCCGTCTTTGAGAGGCCGACTGGCGACCATGACCAATCGCGTGTCCGTCAGGACCAGGTTCATGGAACTGACGCGCCACTCGGTTTCGCTGTGCAGACGCAATGCTTCGGGGATGAGGACGCTGATGTTCCAGGTCGCGCCTTGCACGGCGATCGGCCCGGTCAGCCGTCCGTCCGCGGAGTGGAATTCGACGCTCCCGTCCGGCAGGACGTTCGGCGAGAGCCGATCATCCTTTCCCGCTTGGTCGTGCGTATGCCGGGCCAGCATCCTGAACTGGGGATGGAAAACGCGAGGCGCCGGGAGAATCGCGTCGAGGGACTGTGCCTGCTTGTCGGCGGCACGCGGTTCAGGTTCCCGGGCGACAGTCACCACGCGTTCGAAGGCGCGAGTGAAAGACCGGACATTGGCGCCGTGGGTCACGGCAGCACCCAGCCCGACGTACACGTAGGCGAGGAACACCGCAGGCAACGAACCGTCTCCGCTCTCCCAGCGCCGAAGTTCCGCCAGCTGCGTCGCCCGTAGAGCCCAAGCCGGATCGATGTTGTGCCGCATGGCATCCACGAGTGCGAGGTCGATGCGTTGGGTGTGCGGACCGTCGATGACCGGGAACAGCGTGCACAACACGTGGTGCGCGCCACCGTAAACCACGGCCGCACCGAGGCCAAGCCATTCTGGTGCGTCCACAAGAGACAACATGCGCCCTTGCGGGGCCTCACCGTAAACGCCCAGGCTGGCGCAGCCTGCCAGTACGACTCTGTCGGGCATCCGATAGAGAGGGATGGCGTCGCGATCTGTTGTGTAGAAGTCACGCAGGCCGAACAGTTCCCTCTCGGCCAAGCGGAATCCGGCTCCGCCGGGCTCACCGTCCGGCGACGGATCGACGTGCCCGGACAGGAACAGGACCGAATCGTGGGCACGGCGACGCGCGAGCAACACGGCAAGATCGGCTTTGCGCACCGGTCCGGTGACGACTTCCGCGCGTGGCGGAACGCTCGACGCCGCATAGGGCAGGTCTTGGCGCCAAGGGTCGTTCGGTGCCCGGTGCGGTGCGAGGATCGCCACCACCCGATCGGACAATTTTCTTGGACTGGGCTCCTGCTCCATCGCGAGTCGCCGTCGGTGCGCCAGCAGCGCGATCGACGGAACGTGGGATACCGCCGCGATGTCGGCAACCCGGCGCAGCGGGCTGATCCGCAGAGCCCAGACCGGTATCACCATCAGCGAAGCGGTCGGCGCGACGGCGAGCGACACAGGACGGCCGGCGGTGGTCAGCCCGGCGGAAAGCACCTCGGGGATCAGACTGAAGCCGAGGTTGTCCAGGATCCGGGTCCACACCTGTTTCGCTGTGGCGGTACCCGCGTCCACCTCGTCACCGGGATGTTCCGCCACGAGCCCGGTGCCCAGTAGTCTGGTCTTGGCCTCCTCTGCGCCCGGTACCTCGACAGGCAAGTGCAGGACGAGGTCACGAAACGCCTCAGCGAACGGACCGTGCGGTTGCCGGTGAGCTGACCACTTCCCGTGGGGGCTGCGCACGGCATGGTAGATCCAGTCGCCGACACGGGCGAAGCTCCAATACCAGCCACCGGGCGCCATCGTGGTCAACTCATGATCCAGATCGAGAGCTGTGGCCTGGTCACCGCCGATCCATGAGGCCTGGTCGACCAAGATGGTGACGTCGGTTCGCAGCGGGTCAGTCGGGACAGGATCGCGATCCGCGTCTTCGCCGACGCGGTCAACGTCATACATCCCGTCAGCGCGATCATCACGGTCGAACCACCCCGCCATGGACTCGGGCGATCGCATCTCGTCGACTGTGCGTGAGCTCTGTGCCCTTGCCTCTGTTAGCTCCTCCCCGTTCCATGTAACGCCAGCGACGACACTGCCAGGGACATGTGTGGTCGCGACGAGAGAGTCGAACACCGAACGCAGAAGGTTGCCCTCCAAACCCGCTTCGACCGGAACAGCTTGGGCGCGCACGGCCTCCAGCAATTCGGCGACAAGTGCCGGATCACTATCAGCCGCGAGCTGCAGGGCGAGCGCATAGGTGTGCGCGTGCGCGGCCACCCATCGAGCGCGCCATCCGCTCGTCGGCAGTTGGTAGCGCACGCGCTGAACGACATTGAGACTTTCCAACGCGTTGCCCAAAGCGTCGGCCGACAGCCCGGTCGCTGCCTGGACACGGGCGAGAACAGCGTAAGCCTGGGCTTGCAGTACGGGTTCCGTCGCCCGGCTCAAGTGTCGCAGGGCTTCATCCATGAGCGTGGCCGCATGGTGGTAGCGAGTGCGCTGCCCTGCTTCGTCCACCCGCGTCGTGTCCGGATACCGCTCGGGATTCTCCACGATATCGAGATACAGGGTCGCCAGTAGCAGGGCCCGCGCCGCATAGTCGGCGACCCGGTCCCCGATCGGTACCAGTCCTTCGTCGTACTCGCGTTGCCGTGTCAGATGTTCGACGACCCCGACCGCGTTGCCGGCTTGGTTCATCAAGCGCAACAAATACATCTCTGTCTTGTCCAGCAAAGGCAAATCGCCGTCGCGCACCGCGCCGACACGTACCCGGTAGAGCCGTCGCAGCCCACCCAGACATCGTTCGGTGTCCGTCAACTCGGCGGTGAGTGACTCGATCACGCGCAGATCGACCTGAATCGCCCAGTACCGGGCGTTGGGCCGATTGTGAAGCAGACGGTATGCCTCACGCCATCGCGCTTGTGCGGCATGGTGTTGCCCTGCCTCCATCAACACATCCCCAGACTGCAACGAACACCAACCACGGATCTCGGCCGGCGCACCGGCACCAAGGACACGGGCCTCTTCCGAAAGCACCATCGCTTCTTGGAACTCCAGTCTGCCCAATGCCTCCAGCGCCTTGCACTGAACCAGAACCGGTCGCAGGTGCGCGGGTACATCGGTCAGCACGTCGTCAACGAACACCCCGGCCCGTGCACGATCGTCGTGCGTCGCCTTGTCCACAGCCAGCACCACAGAGCTGGCCGCGCGATTCCACAATGCCCGCAACAGGAACCTGCGGCCCAGGAACCGCACCGGGCTGGTCAGGACCTTCCGTGACAACAGTCCGGTGCTCAACATCGGCAGTGCCAAGCGCACTAGGGCCTGTTTCACAAGTTGATCAAGGTTTGAGATGATCTTGATTCGTGGGGCGTGGTGATCTGACCAACGAGCAGTGGGCGAAGCTGGAACCCTTGCTGCCCAGGGGCAAGAAGCCTGGCAGGCCGCCGAAGCATGCGAAGCGGAAGCTTATTGACGGGATCCGGTTTCGGGTTCGAACCGGTGTGCCGTGGCGGGATCTGCCGGAGCGTTACGGCCCGTGGGAGACGGTGTATGGCTTGTTCCGGCGGTGGCAACGGGATGGCACGTGGAAGAGGATTCTGGTCGCGTTGCAGGCGGACGCGGACGCTGCGGGCCTGATCACCTGGGATGTCAGCGTGGACTCCACGGTGGCTCGTGCGCACCAGCACGCGGCTGGTGCGCGTCAAAAGGGGATCTCCAGAAGGAGTCTCCGGGCGGGGTCGAGGTCGAACCGGCCGATCACGGGCTGGGGCGCTCCCGAGGCGGGTTGACGACCAAGACTCACCTGGCGGTCGAGCAGGGACAAAAGCCCTTATCAATCGTGATCACCGCTGGCCAGCGAGGTGACTCGCCCCAGTTTCAGGTGGTGCTCGACCGTATCCGGGTACCCCGGCGGGATCGCGGTCGGCCGCGCTGCCGCCCGAATCGGGTGCTCGGCGACAAAGCCTACGGGTCCCGCGCCAACCGCGCCTACCTGCGCAGGCGCGGTATCCGCTGCACCATCCCGGACAAGGCCGACCAGGTCCGCAACCGCAAGAACAAGGGCTCACACGGAGGACGACCACCCGCATTCGACAAGGAGATCTACAAGCAACGGCACGCTGTCGAGTGCGGGATCAACCGTCTCAAACGAAACCGAGCCGTCGCCACCAGATACGACAAGCTCGCCGTTCGCTACGAAACCACGGTCACCATCGCAGCGATCAACGAGTGGCTCCCATGACTTTCGAAACAGACCCTAGAACCATGAGCAGCGACAAGGGCGCCCACAGCAACGCCAGTGGTAACTGAAACCACACGACGAGCGCCGACGCGATCCCAAGGAGAGGAAAGGCGAACCGTCCACGCCAGCCGGTCGTGGTCCACGCCATCACGCCGAACAGCACAGACATCCAGGTCGGCACCGCCATGAGCAAACTGATCAGCACAGCCAACGCCACGGTTGCAGCCCGGATGACCAACGTCGGCCAAAACTGAGCGCGGTCCAGGATTGTGATCATGTCGCACTCGTGCAACCCGATCTTGCCGCCGCCTGAACGGTAGGCGCGTGTCATTCGCCAAGACGGCACAAGTCGTGCGATCGCACGCAGCTTCATGCTGATCGCCACGCCATCTGTAACCATGCCCGATGACGGGATGACATAGTCGAGCACGGCCTGGTCGACCGCAAGATCGTTGCGATGGCGCAGCCAGTCACGAAGTTCCTGATCAGAGACCGGGCGAAACGGGTCGAAAGTGGACACGGTCATCGGGTGCTCAACTCTCGCCGCAGTTTCAACACACTGTAGAACCGAGCCCCACGCGCGTTGACACGTCGATCCGCTCGGATGTCCTTTTCAGACAGTCGAGGCTCCGCCGCCTCACCGCGCAACTCGAGCAGTCCCAGCCTTCCCTCGAAGACGTCAAGCCCGCGATGCAGAACCGCGAGAATCGTCAGCCACCACGGCAGGCCCAGTGGGATCGACATGACAATCAACGCCACGTCGATCACGAGTCGAGCCGAGATCGGCAGCAGCGCTCGCCGGCCGACCTGGCCTGCCAGCCACGACAACGCCCACCAACTGACCGTCAACGCCGCATGTGCGATCGCGATCAGCATGAGCAGCGAAGCCAAGCTCAGTGCGATCAGCGTCGCCACATGCAGCTGAGTGATGTGGAACTGGACTCTTGAGTTCAGTCCTGTCGTATTGGCTGTCTGCGAGCGGAAATTGAAGTGCCGCGGCTTGCGGGGGCCGAAGTCCGACTGGCGCTTCGCGACAAACTGATACGACGGCGGCCGATTGTGTCGTCGCGCCGACAGAATCGGCCCTCGGACCCGCAGCTGCCGGTCCGCCGGGGAGACACGATGGCGCACAGTGATCGATGCACGCACGATGTCGCGTGAGGTGACTCCCGCTTGCGTCAGCTCATCGGGCCGACTTTCCAGACATGCCGCCAACAAGTGAGCTGTGTCCGCGGTGTGATCACCGGTCCGGACGGTCCAATGAACAAGCCTGCCCAGGACTTTCTCGGCATCCTGGCTCCATGGAGCGCCCGGCCGCGGAGATCGCGCGAACACCCGCGCCACTTCGTCGTACGTCTCATCCGTGAAGAAGTGGTGTGCGCCCAACTGTTTCAGCGCAAGTCGCGACCTGGAATCGGGGTCATCGTTGAACATCACGGCGAGCAACAGGTGCTCGACCCCGACCGGCTCCCCGTCGCCGGACGCCATCGACTGTGCGATGTCCAAACATTTGTTGAGGTAGTCGGTCCTACCGGCGACTCCGGTCATTCGGTCGGCCACGCGTCACCCCAACGAGCCTGCGGGAACGTCGTCCCAGCCGACAGCCGCCAGTTCCAGGTCGAGATCGTCATCTCCGCCCCGGAAAACGAGTTCACGCCTGCCGAGCACACGGCGTCGCATCTGCGAGGCCCGGAACAGTGGGGTCGATCCTTCGTCTGCCAGCACGCTCACGGCCAAGCCCGATTTCGCGGTCATCACAAAGTTGCCCGCGGCTTTGGCAAGAGGCAGAGGCGTCCCCAACCCGTCCGCGTTCAGCGCGAGCTCCACTCGCGTGTCACCACGGCTTGAGATCAGGATCATCGTGGGGCCGGTGGACACCAACCTGGTCACCACCACATAGTCTGGGTGCCAAGTACCGTTGTGACACAACGGCATGAGCGCTGTCTGCAGCTGTGCCAGATTCTCAATCGCCTGCTCGCGGCATTCGCTTGCCTGGAAGTAGGTCGCACCTTCCCTGGCGAATGTGATCGAGACCGATGCCAGTGGAGTGCTCTTCACGACTCCCAGCGCGCCATCGGTGGTGACGCTCACGGCGCCACTCGACGAGTACTCCAGATCGGCTCGCGGACTGGATACACCCGACTGGAACGCGACTCCCAACTCGGACAGGGTGGTCACCTTGTCGAAGCGATGTCCGGAGAAGGTACCGACGTCCCCGAGCTCTACCCGCGTGGATGGCAACCAAGTGGCAAAGTAGCCGTACTTTTCGTACATCTCTCGCGTGTACTGCTCGTGAATCGCTACCATGCCCCGATGCATCGCCAGATCATCGGAAAGGTTACGCGACCAGACCGATCCGGCCGCACCATCACTCGTCAGGGCCAGCATCATCACAAAATCGGGTAGCGAGGATTGCGAGTGCATCTCGGCGCTTGCTAAGGAGCTGGAGTTCGCGGTTAGCGCCCGGTTGTGCCGCCGATCAGTTCGCGGAAGATGTCGGTGTGGCCCGCCTGCCTTTCTGTCTGCTCGATCATGTGGGTCAGGGCCCAGTGAGTGCTGGTGCGTCCCAGTCGTCGGAGAGGCACGGCGAGTCCACCTCCGAATTGATTCAAGAGTGTTGTCGGATGAACTGTGGGATCCGAATGGAGATGACCAGCACCACCGCCCATCGTGGGCCTTGCCCCCTCCGACCGCGCTCGTCGGGGCGCTGACAGCATGGTCTGGCTGTCTCTCGGACTTGAAGAGGTGTGGAGCCAGTTCTGGCGTGGCAGAGTCGGTCCATGACAGACAGGTTGAACGACGCAATTACGCAGCAGGTCATTCCCGATCTGAACGCGCGACGGGCTAATGGGAGAGCCTGTGCGTGTGGTGCGGCGCGGAGTTGTCCTCCCGGCGACAACGAGTTCACGTTGGCCAGTCGGTTACCGGCTCGGAAGTCTTCGCATGTCCAACATGTCCGGGCGCAGACCGCCCACAGACGCTGCGACAACCGTGGTGCCGAGCAGATCGGCGGCAGGTAATCGCGGTTAGGCGATACGACAGGAGCATCGCGATCGCGCACGCCAAGATCGTGCCCGACGAGACAATGTTGCCGCTAAGTCCTCGCGCCCGTGCATTGATCTACTTCAACCCCAACAGCCGCCAGGCCTTGATTCTGTGCGCGGATCAGGTGAGGAAACTCGGTCAGTGGTTGGCGCGGCTGGCAGGCGAACTGGCTGGCATCGATGCCGAGGGCAAGGACGAAACGAAGGGGTAGTGGCCGCCGGCGACGGACGTTGCGTCTTCTGCGCCCGGACCCGGTCGATGAACAGGAGGCTCAACTGGTCGATGGTGAGTTCGTTGGAAAACTCGATGACTCACTCCTTCAGGCTAGTTCTGGACTGTCTACGGTCTTTGATGTCGATGGAGTTGCCGTGACGGGACGAGGTCGAGCCGAGATGGGAGCGGGAGCCAAATGGGACGATTGAATGGGCTGTAGCCGTCCTAGACTGCACTGAAGTGCACGGAACGGCACCCGCTTAGCCTGCGGTTTCTAGGCTTCCGCATGTCATTGTCCTTTGTGGACCTGCCTGGGGGCGAAGGGGCGCAGGTTCGAATCCTGCCGTCCGCTTGTCGATCTTAACTTGGTCGCGAAATGGTCGCGAATTGATCTTGAAGGCCTCCGGGGTCACCCGGCGACACAGGTGTCCGTGGCCAGTGAAAAATCCCCATAGGCGGCCAGTTACCGCCCCATAGGTGGCCAGCGATCTCCCCGCTGGTGGCCAGATATCTCCCCGGTGATCAGTCCGGGATGCCGGTCGGCGAGGGTCGGCCGGTGAAGACGAGCAGGGAGATCATGGAGATCCTTGAGGCATACGACCTCACGGGCAGTTACCGTGCTGCGGCCGAGCTTGCGGGGTGTGACCACCACACGGTGGCTCGGTATGTGCAGTTGCGGGAGGCCGGGCAGAGCCCGGTGGCCCGGGAGCATCGTGCTCGTCCGATCGACGAGTATCTGGAGAAGATCGAGGAGTTGGTGGTCCGCTCGGGTGGTCGGGTCCGCGCGGATGTGGTGCATCGTCGGATTACCGCGATGGGTTTCACCGGTGGGGAACGCACGACCCGTCGGGCGGTCGCGGAGGTGAAGCAGCGGTTCCAAGCCGGGCAGCGGCGGGTGTTCCGGCCGTGGATCACCGAGCCGGGATTGTGGCTGCAGTGGGACTGGGGTGAGGGCCCACGGATCAGGGGTCGACGCACGAGTCTGTGGTGTGCGTGGCTGGCGTGGTCACGGTTCCGGGTGGTGATCCCGGTATGGGACAAGACAATGCCCACGATCGTGTCGTGTTTGGACACGACACTGCGCAGGTTGGGTGGAGTGCCGACGTATGCGTTGACTGACAACGAGAAGACCGTGTCGATCGACCATGTGGCTCGGATCGCGGTGCGCAACCCGGAGATCGTCGAGGTTGGCCGGCACTACGGGATGACCATCCGGACCTGTGTCCCGGCCGACCCGCAAACCAAGGGCGGCTCGGAAGCGACCGTGCGGATCGCCAAGGCCGACTTGGTGCCCACGGACGCGAACCTGCTCGAGGAGTACCGGACGTTCGGCGACTTGGAGGCGGCCTGCCGAGGGTTCTGTGAGCAGGTCAACGACCGGCCGCACCGCGAGACTCGCCGCCGCCCGACCGAGGCGCTGGCCGAGGAGCGCACGAGGCTGCATCCGTTGCCCGGTCAGGCTTTCACGGTCGCCTTCGGCACTACCCGGCGGGTGAACTGGGACTGCACGATCTCGGTGGAGGGAGTGCGTTACTCGGTCCCGCACCGACTGGTCGATACTCGCGTCTGGGCTCGTTTCCACGGTGATGAACTGGTCGTGACCGCGGTCGGCGAGCACGGCCCGGCCGAAGTCGCCCGCCACCCGCGCTCCACCCCCGGAACCCCGGTAATCCGCGAGGAGCACTATCCGCCGCGGGAAAACAAGGACGGCGACCGCACACCGAGTGCGACCTCAGCCGAGGAGGCGGCGTTTCTCGCGCTTGGGCCAGGAGCCGCGGCCTGGCTGGTCGAGGCCGCGGCGGCTGGGGCACGGCGGATCCGGCCGAAGATGGCCGAGGCGGTCGCGCTGGCCAAGCTGCACCCGGCCACCGAAGTCGACCAAGCACTGGGCACAGCGGCGATCGCCGGCCGGTTCGCCGAGAACGACCTGATCCGCATCCTGACCCACCAATCCGGTCGTGACCAGGCCGCACCGACCAGGGCCGGAGAGGCACACAGCCTGCAACCGGGAACCTCGGCCTGGTCCAACTTCGGCCTGACCGCCGCCGTTGGCGATGAGGGAGAGGAGCTGTGATGGCAAGTTCGCCGCGCACCGTCGCAGGCTCGGCCGGTGACCCGCTGGCCGAGGCGATCGAGCTGACCAAACGCCTGAAACTGCCTTACATCCGGCGATCGTTGACCGATCTGATCCCGACCGCCAAGGCCCAGCGCTGGGACCCCGCGGAGGTCGTGCGGGTCCTGCTGGCCGAGGAGGCCGCCGGGCGGGACACGGCCAACCTGCGCACTCGCCGCAAACGCGCGGCCTTCCCGGCGGGCAAGACCTTCGGCGACTGGGACGAACAGGCCTCCACCATCCCGCGCCCGACCCAGGACGCACTGAAAACCTTGGAATGGGTGCAGCGCAAGGAGAATCTCTGTATCTGCGGTCCATCTGGGACTGGCAAATCACATTTCTGCGAAGCGCTGGGCCAAGCCGCGGTCGAAGCCGGGATGACGGTGGCCTGGTTCACCATCGAGGACCTCGGCGTCCTGGTCCGCCGTCACCGCGCCGACGACTCGATCACCCGAGCCCTCACGAGACTCATCCGCACCGATCTGATCATCATTGACCTATCCCGACCCCGCGACTATGCCGAGCCAGCGATGGCGTGACAGCGGAACCCGTTGCGGTGGAGGTGATCTGGAGAGTCGGATGAGTGTGGCGGTCGGCATAGTCACAGGCTTTCGAGGAAGGCCAACAGCTTGTCGCCGGGCTGGTAGCGGCCCGGCGCCATGGACGGTGGTGTCGTGGCATCCAAGGCGCGTTGTTTGATGGTCATGTCGGCATGCAGGTAGATGCTGGTGGAACGCGGGTCCGCGTGACCTAGCCAAAGCGCGATCACGGCCGTGTCGACCCCGGCCTGCAGCAGCGACATCGCGCAACTGTGCCGCAGCACGTGGGGGTGAAGCTGCTCCGGCCGGATGGTGGGGCATGTCCGTGCGGCGGTGGCAGCGTGCAGGCGGACAAGGCGTTCCACGGCATCAACGCTGAGCCGCCGCTTGGCGCGGGTCGGGAACAACGGCTGGTCGTTGCGACCGTTGCGTTCGGCAATCCAGCCGTGCAGGACGGCCTGGGTGGCTGTGGTCAGGGGAACGGCCCGGTGCTTTCGGCCTTTGCCGAGGCATCGGACGCTGGCTCCGTCGCCGAATGTCACGTCACCGCAGTCGAGTCCGATCAGTTCGGACACTCGCAGTCCGGTTTGGACGGCCACCAACAGCAAGGCGCGGTCTCGACGGCCTTCCCAGCGACCGGTGTCCGGGGCGTCGATGAGGACGTCGATCTCGGACGCGGTGAGGAACGCGATGAGCTGCTTGTCGAACCGTTTGGCCGGAACCGCCAAGACTCTCTGGATCAGTTCGGCATGCTCGGGGTGGCGCAGTGCGGCGAACGCGAACAGCGATCGGATGGCGGTCAGCCGCAGGTTGCGGGTGCGCGGGCTGTTGTGCCGGTGGTTCTCGAGATGGTCGAGAAACGCCGTGACCAGTTCCGCGTCGAGGTCGGCCCAGTCCAGGGTGGTCGGTGGCTTGCCCGTCTGCTGCTGCGCGAATCCGAGCAGCAGCTTGAGCGAATCGCGATAGGAGGCAATCGTGCGAGGGCTGACCTGCCGCTGAGTGACCAGCCGCTGAGTGAAGAACGCTTGCAGCGTGGGCGCGATCGGACTCATCGAGTGGTCACCTCCCGTCCGGACTCGAGCCGGCGTGCCGCCAGGGCGAGCAGTTCCGGCGCGGCCGATAAGTACCAGTAGGTCCATCGCGGGTCGCGATGGCCGAGATAGGTCGACAACACAGGCAACCGGGCATCGACGTCTTCTCCGGCCCGATACCAGCCAAGGAGGGTTCGGACCGCGAATGTGTGGCGTAGATCGTGAATGCGTGGTCGGCAGGTCGCACTGGTTCCGATTTCTGCGCTGTCGCAAAGGTTTCGGAACACCGCGTGGATCGTGGGATAGACCATCCTGTTGCCGCGGATCGAGACGAAGAAGCTCACGGTCGTGGGCTCGCGGTGCACCGCGTCGCGCAAACGGGCGTAGCGGTGCAAGGCGGCCAGCACTGACGGCTGCACTGGAACCAGCCGGGATTTACCGAACTTCGACTCGCGGATCGTCAACACCGCGTCCGTCTCGTCGAGATCGCTGCGGTCGAGCCGGATTGCTTCGCCGACCCGCATGCCGGTGGTCGCGAGCAGTCCGATCAGCGTGTGGTGGGTCGCCGACGCGAACCGGGTCCGCAGGCTCTGCGCACCAGTCAGCAGCGCGTCGACGTCCGCCGGGCTGAAGATGAACGGCTCGTGGCGGTGTCGCCGGGAGGCGACCAGCCCGAACGGTGGGATCTCGGTGCGCGGGTCCAGCCCTGCCATGTGCCGGGCGAATCCACGGGCGATCGTCATCCGCCGTGCCGCCATCGTGGTCGACGGGTCCACCTCGGGCGCGTTCGCCCACTCCAGCGCGGCGGCAATGGTGACTGTCGGGAGACAGGCGTCGTCGAGGAAGGCGACGAAGCGCGGCAACAGCCGGTGGTATTCGGCCAGGTCGTGGCCCAGGCGATTGCGCAGCCGCAGGTAGTCCGCCGCGGCGTCGGACAGGGCGCTCATCGCTGCTCTCCCGGCCAGGGCAGAGCGATCGACCGCAATGTTGCGAGGTCGACCTTGGCATAGAGTGCGGTGGTGGCTAGGTCGCGGTGGCGCAGCACCTGGCCGATATCGACGAGCTTCACGCCCCGACGCAGCATCTCGGTGGCCAGTGTGTGTCGCAGCCGATGCGCGCCAGCTCGGGGCAGCTTGGCTCGGTCACATGCGCGACGTGTCACGTCGCTGACCAGGTCCGGCCTGATTCCCCTCCTCGGTGCCTTGCAGGAGAGGAACACCGGGCGCAGCGAGGTCGCTGGCCGGACATCGGCGAGGTAGTCGGCCAGCGCTTGACCGACGTCGGCCGGCAGCGGCATCCCGTCTTCGCGGGATGCCTTGCCGCGCAGGATGATCCGGCCATCGCGCCAGTCGATATCGCCCAGCTCCAGCCGCGCCACCTCGATCGAGCGCAGCCCCAACCGCGCCACCAGGATCAGGATCGCGTAGTCGCGCGCTTGCACCGGATCGCTTCGGTCGCAGCTGTCCAGCAGCCGCTGCACCTGACCGGCGGGTAGTGCCTTGGGAATGCTCGTGTCGCGCCATCCAGCCACGGGAGGAACCGCTGTGGTCAGCAGATGCGGCGTCAAGCCGCGCACATACAAGAACTTCAGCAGCGACCGCAGTTCGGCCACCCGGCCCTTGGCCGAGCCGACGCTGACGCGTTCGCTCTCGTGCAGCAAGAATGACACCACCTGCGCCCCGCTCAACGCCTCGAACTCGAGGCGGCCGTCGGTCAGGTTCTGCTGGAGGAACCGGCGGGCGAGATTCTCGTATCGGATGATCGTCATCTCGGCCAGGCCCCGCTCCGCGGCGAGCCACCGACGGTAGTCGACCAGCAGCCGCTCCAGCGCCGATTCCGGCGCGGGCGGGTCGCCGATCACTCCTTCGCCGTGCAGGAACCGCAGCAATGGTGCGAAGCACTTGACGCTCGGCACCTTGCGCCGCCCCGCGGCAAGGCAATCGCTGCGGAGGTCGGCGATCACCGCCGGAGACAGTTGGCTGGGCTGCACGTCGTGTTCCTGCATCCACCGGCCCAACGCACCCATGTCCGTCAGCATGTTGCCGACCGCCAGGGCCGAATATCCCTGCTCCGACAAACTCGTTCGGAAACCCGAGACAAACGGTCCCATCCGACCAGGCTTCCTCCTCGTCCCCGACATGGCCTCGCCTCCGTCCCGGAGCACCCTGCTCCGACACCAGAAGCGTCCCTCTCCGACGGAACTATGCCGACCAACCGGCAAGGCCAAGTTCAGTCACGCAGGGGATTTCGCTGTCACACCACAAGATCCTCGGCATAGTCGCGGGGTCGGGATAGGTCGATCTATGCCGAACTCGGCATAGGTCGATGACATTGGGCTGCTGCCGGTCAGCCCGGATGCCGCCGAAGGCTTCTACAGGCTGGTCGATGCCGCCTACGAACGACGAGCCCTCGCTGTCAGCTCGAACCTGCACCCGTCCGGGTTCGACGAAATCATGCCCAAAACCCTGGCCACCGCGACGGTCGACCGGCTGCTGCACCACGCCCACGTCGTGGTCACCCAAGGTGACAGCTTCCGGCTCGCCCAGGCCACCTCCGGCAAAGGGGTGACGCCCTTGACCTGATCCCAGCCCCAACCAAAGGCGGGGAAATATCTGGCCGCCGTTGGGGAGAACAGGTGGCCACCAGCGGGGAGAACTCCAGGCCGTCTATGGGGAAAACTGAAAGGCCATTGACACACAGGGCTTCGGCGTGGTCGGGTCGCGTCCGATTTGTGTTCAAGCGTGGCTGACTTCGACAAGATCAAGACGGTTCGCGCGAACGTCATGCCATGGGAGGGGTGGCGACGTCCCGTCAAGGTGTCAGGCCGCCGTCCGCCCTTCGCTACAACCTTTGCTCAACCTATCGAGTTGCGATAGATTCTCATCGCGACTCGATAGGAAGGTGGATCATGGGGAAGCTGACAATGCATGCGCTGCGCGCCGTGCTGGTGTTGATGCTCGCTGGCACCTTGTTCGTACAGGCGTTGATGGTGTGGGTGTTGATCAGCGGGAGCGACCCAGAGGACGGGATGCTCCCGCTGACCCCGCTGCGCGTGATCACGATCCTGGGCATCGGGACGGTCCAGGTCATCGGGGTCTGCGTATGGCGGCTGGTGACGATGGTGCGACGCGGCACCGTGTTCTCCCACGCCGCCTTCCGCTACGTGGACATCATCATCGGCGCGGTCGTGGCGGCTGCCCTCGTGTGGTTCGCGGTCACGGCCATCAACGCGCCGGGCCAGCGGGACGACCCGGGCGTCACCCTCATCATGGGCGGGATCGGCGTCGCCATCCTGGGAGTCGCGCTCATCGTGCTCGTACTGCGGATGCTGCTCGCCCAGGCCGTCGCGCGCGACGTCGAAGCGTCGCAGATGCGGGCCGAGTTGGACGAGGTGATCTGATGCCAATCGCCGTCGTCGACAGCGGCGTCGGCGGGCGCGACCGCAGTGGTGGCCAGCAGTGTCGCGCTGGCGAACGCCGCCATCAGGTGGGAGCGTGGACGAGTCATGATCGATCCTCCTCGGGCCGTGATGCCTTGTGCCCACTCCACGAACGGCAAGATCATGCCCAAACGTCATACGCCTCCACACTTGTCAGCCCTGCGGGATGGCAGCAAGGAGCCATGCCGGGGCACGCACCTGGACGAATCCATGGACGTCCGCAGACGCCATGTCGACCGCGAATACCAGCAGCGGCGCCAGGTTCATGGCTGGATGCCAGTCCGTTGATGGGACGAGGGATCGGTTCCTGGGTCCGGTGCGATCACTTCGGCTGAAGGTGTGGCCGCCCAGATTGGGGCACACTGACCGGATGACGGGACGGGAAACGTGACCTTCGGAGACGCCGAGACGGAGCCGCCGAGCGGTGTGCACGACGAGCTGTACGGAAGGGAAGCTGAGCGGTCCACATTAGAGCGAATGCTCGCCGTGGCAAGAACTGGCCGCGGCAGTGCGGCGGTACTGTGGGGTGATCCGGGCATAGGCAAGACAGCGTTGCTGGACTACGCCACCAGGTGCGCGGATGGTTTCCGGGTACTGACGTGCCGGGGCACGCGTCTGGAGTCGGCGACGGCGTTCGCGGCGTTGCACGCGCTGCTGTGGCCGGTGATGGACCGGATCGGCAACTTGCCTTCCCCGCAAGCGACAGCGCTGCGTGCCGCGCTCGGGCTTGTCGACGCGCCGGCCCAGGCGTTCCTGATCGGGGCGGCGGTGCTGACCCTGCTGTCCGATTTGGCCGAGGAAGAACCCGTTTTGGTGGTCGCGGACGACGCGCAGTGGCTTGACCCGCCGTCGGCTGAATGTCTGTCTTTCGTGGCGCGGCGGGTAGAGAGCGAACGGATCGTGCTGCTGTCGACCGCGCACGACGATCCAGCGGGCTCCGTCCATGACCGGCCGGTCCGCCTGCACATCGAGGGGCTTGCGGAAGACAGCGCGCGCCGCGTGATCGAATCACGGGGTCTTGGGCTCAACGCGGCGCGTACGAGGACAATGCTGCAGATAGCGCAGGGCAATCCCTTGGCACTGCGAGAACTCGCGGGCACGGAGCTCGCTCCGGTCGAGTCTGGCCGGGTCCCGGTCGGTCCCCGGTTGCGCCACGCTTTCGAAGCCCGGATCGCGTCGCTTCCGAGTGAGGTGCGGACCCTGCTGCTGATCGTGGCGGCCGAGGACTGCGGAGATCTCAGTGTGGTACGTGCGGTGGCTGGAACGTACGGCGTCCCGGCGGAGGCGTGGGACCGGGCACTCGGTTCCGGACTGCTGCGACTGGGCGACGGCCGGGTCGAGCTGCGCCATCCGGTGGTGCGGGCGGTTGTCTACGACCAGGCACCGGCCGACGTGCGCCGGGAAGTTCATCGAGCGCTGGCCGAGCAGCTCAGTGGAACCGACGACGCCGACCGCAGGGCGTGGCAGCTCGCCTCCGCGGCCGAGGGACCGGACGAGGACGTCGCCGCGTTACTTGATGTTTCGGCGGCTCGGGCCTGGCTGCGCGGCGGCTGCCTCGCGTCCGCCCGGACCCTTCGCCGCGCCGCTGCCTTGTCACCGGAGCCCGAGCGCGCGGCGTTCCGGCTCGCCCGAGCAGCCCGGGCGGCGTGGGAGGGAGGCGATGTCGAGTCGGCCCGTGAGCTGCTGACGGCCGCCGCGGAGCGGACGACAGGCCCGGCCGTGGCGGCGGCGAGCGGCGGCCTTGAGGGACTGATCGAATTCGTGCACGGTGACCCGGATCGCGCTCGGCGGCTGCTGCTGCGGGACGCGGACGATGACGAGGCCTTGCGGGCGCTCGCTTCGAGGGCGAGCTGGTCCGCCGGGCTGCAGGAGGGGTGTCCCTGGAGCAAACGCGGGGTGGCGCTGCCCTCCGGCGACGGCGACGCCAATGCCTGGATGCTGCCGCCGGCGCCACTGGCGCTCGTCTGGGGCCTGGGCCGGCAGGCGCGCGAGGCGTACGTGCGAGCGGCGGCCGAGCTGCGCGCGCGGGGTGCCGTGACGGGCCTGGCCTTCACGGTGTCGCAGTCGGCCACGATGGGAATTGTCAGCGGCCGGTGGGACGACGCCGCCGTGGATGCCACGGAGGCACTGCGGCTTGCCGAGGAGAGCGGCGCGGACAACGCCGCCGCACAATGCCTGAACTCGTTGGTCTGGCTGGCCGCGATGCGTGGCGACGAACACGCGGCCACGGAGTTGGCAGAGCGGTCGCTGCGGCTTTCGCGACGGCGCAAGGTTCGAGCGCTGATCGCCGCGACCTACTGGCACCTCGGAGTGAGCGCGCTGGGAGCAGGCAAGGCGGAGACCGCACTTGACCGGCTGGAAAAGATGATCGTCCCCGGGCACGACGCCGACCATCCGACCTTCGCCGTGCTGGCCGCGTCCGACGCGGTCGAGGCCGCGGTCCGGGTTGGACGGCTCGATCAGGCCCGGGCGCACCTGGCGCTGCTCACCGACTGGGTGAAGCGCTCGGGTGCTCGGTGGGCGGAAGCCTCGTCGTACCACTGTCAGGCATTGCTGGCCGAGGACGCGCACGCCGAGGACCTGTTCACCCGGGCGTTGGCCACCTCGGACGCGGCCGATCACCCCTTCGCCCACGCCAGGACCGAATTGCTCTACGGCGAGTGGTTGCGGCGCATGCGCCGACGCGCCGAGGCCCGGGTGCGGCTCGCCGCCGCACGCGAGACGTTCGACCGGCTGGGCGCGCGACCATGGGCGGACCGGGCCAGCCAGGAGCTGGCGCTGTGCGGGGACCGGACGACCGGTTCGGCGGGCAGGGACGAGCGGGATCTGCTGACGCCGCAGGAACTGCGGATCGCCCGGCTCGCCGCCGAGAGCCTGACCAACCGGGAGATCGCCGCACAGCTGTTCATCAGCCCCCGCACGGTAGGACACCACCTTTCGCGCGTGTTCGCGAAGCTGGGCCTGCTGACCCGCGCCGAACTGGTCACAGTGGACTTCGAGAACGGAATGCGGTTCACGCGGTAGCGGGATACCTATTCAGCGACCGATGCGGTGGGCGCCGCGCGATCTCTAGCGTCTGACGGCGGCAGATACGGATGGGTGCCGTCAGCGGACGGCACTCCGACGCACAGGGACGAGCAAGCGTGACCACAATCGGCATTGCCGGCGCGGGAACAATGGGGACCTCCATCGCGAGGCATTTGGCAGGAGCGGGCCATGACATTCTCTTGGCCGGGCGGGACATGGAGAAGGTCAAGGCGGCCGCGGCGACGGCAGGGGAGCGTGTACGGGCGGTCGACGTCGCCGAGGCCGCGGACGCGGAGATGTTCCTGCCCGCGCTGTGGTACCCCGGCACGGTGGACCTGGCGCGCGAGCACGCCGCCGCACTGGCCGGGAAGATCGTGATCGACATCGCGAACCCGCTGGACGAGACCTTCACCGGGCTCTCCTTGGCCCCCACGACCAGTGCCGCGGAGGAGCTGGTGCGCGGCGTCGACGGAATCCGCGTGGTGAAGGCGTTCAACACCGTTCCCGGGCCGGTGATGTCGGCGGGGAGCTTCAAGGGCACCACGCCGCTGGACGTGTTCGTCGCCAGTGATGATGCCGAGGCCAAGCAGCAGGTGCTGGCGCTGTTGGGCGGCAGCGTGTTCCGCGGCGTGGACGCGGGCTCACTGGCCAACGCCCGGTTGCTGGAACGGATGTGTGCGTTCGGGATCGAGCTCAGCCAGCGGTACGACCTCGGGTTCGAGTTCGCCTTCAAGTTCCTCCCGGAACAGCTGTGACCCGGTCGGCCCGGCACCCCGGAACGAGGAGTACCGCCCTTGTCCACACCAGGCGCGTTGATCCCTGCTGGAGTGCGTGATGCGGAAGGCGACCGCGGCCGTCGTTGAACGGACCGACGGCCCGTTCACCCTCACGGACATCGTCCTCGACGAGCCCCGCACGACCGAACTGCTGGTGCGGATCACCGCGGTGGGCATGTGCCACACCGATCTCTCGGTGCGGGCGGGGGCGACCCCGTTCCCGCTGCCGGGAGTGCTCGGCCACGAGGGTGCGGGAGTCGTGGAGGCAGTCGGCGACGGGGTCACCAAGGTGGCTCCAGGCGACCAGGTCCTCATCAGTTTCACCTCGTGCGGGAAGTGCGTGCGCTGCCTCACCGGACGCCCCTCGACGTGCGTGCTGTGGCCTTCGCTCAACCTGCTCGGTGGCATGCGACCCGACGGGTCCGCGCCCCTGCACCGCTGCCGCGGCGGAGCCCCACTGCACGGGCACTTCTTCGGCCAGTCGTCCTTCGCCAGCCACGCGCTGACCAATGAACGGAACGTGGTCAAGGTCGCCGCAGCCGCACCGCTGGAGCTGTTGGCGCCACTCGGGTGCGGCGTACAGACCGGGGCCGGTTCGGTGTTCAACGTTCTGCGCCCGCAAGCCGGCGGTTCGCTCGCGGTGTTCGGGGCGGGCGCGGTGGGTTTGTCCGCCGTGCTCGCCGCCGCCAACACACCGGTGACCCGGATCATCGTCGTCGACCTCAACGACTCCCGGTTGGCGTTGGCCCGGCGACTCGGCGCCACCGAACTGGTGAACGGCCGGGACGTTGACGTGGTCCAGGCCATCCGGGACATCACCGGTGACGGAGTCCACTACGCACTGGAGACGACCGGCAGCACCCAGGTGCTGCGGCAGGCCGTCGACGCGTTGTCCGTCGGGGGCACGTGCGGGGTGGTCGGCGCGCCGCCCTTCGGCAGCGAGGTGCGCCTGGACGTGCCGCAGATGCTCGTCCGCAACCCGAAGATCGTCGGCATCAACCAGGGCAACGCTGTGCCCGACGAGTTTCTGCCGACGCTGATGACACTGCACGCACTGGGCAAACTGCCCGTCGACGAGCTGATCAGTCCTTTCCCGTTCCACGACATCGAAACCGCGGCCGAGGCCATGCGCCACGGCGACGTCATCAAGCCGGTGCTCCGGCTTGCCTGAAGATCGGTACGAAAGCAACCATGCTCGGCAAAATCGCACTCGAAGAACACGTCACCACGCCGGCGAACAACGAGCTCTGGGACTCCAGCGGCGAGGCGGCACGCAACGGCAAGGCGTACATGGACGAAGTGGACCGTAGGCTCCTCGATGTCGACGAACGCGTCGAACTGATGGACCGGCACGGGATCGACGTGACGGTCCTTTCGCTCACCTCACCTGGAATCCAGTCCATCACCGAACCAGAAACCGCGATCGCGACGGCGCGGCAGACCAATGACTACTTGCGGGAAGAGTACGTCGACCGCCATCCGAGCCGATTGCGCGTTTTCGCCGCCGTCGCTCTGCAAGATCCCGCGAGCGCGGCCGATGAACTGGAGCGCGCCGTGACCCAGCTCGGCGCCGTCGGTGCCCTCGTCAACGGGTACACCAACATCGGCGGCCCCGACGAGGCACGCTACCTGGACGCCGAGGAGAACTTCGTGTTCTGGGAACGGGTGGCCGCACTCAACGTGCCGGTATACCTGCACCCACGGGAGCCGTTGCCGAGCCAGACCAAGATCTACCAGGGGTATTCCTCATTGGTCGGCTCGGCGTGGGGGTTCGGCCACGAAACGAGCACGCACGCCGTCCGGCTCATGCTCAGCGGCTTGTTCGACCGGCTTCCCCGGCTGCGGATCATCCTGGGGCACCTGGGGGAGGGACTGCCCTTCCTCCTGCCGCGTCTGCAACATCGGCTGGAGAAGCAACACGATGGCACCGGGTTGGGGAAGGCCGAACGCCGGGTGAGCGAGTACTTCAGCGAGAACTTCTACGTGACCACCAGCGGTCACTTTCACACCAAGCCCTTGCTCGACGCGGTGAGCGAAATCGGTTCTGACCGCGTCATGTTCTCGGTGGACTACCCGTACGAGTCGATGGCGGAGGCGGCCGCCTGGTTCGACTCCGCGCTCATCGCTGAGAACGACCGCGCGAAGATCGGCCGGCACAATGCCGAACGCCTCTTCGGACTGTGAAAACACCGCACGAACCCCCGAGGAGAACGTGATGGCCACGGCAACGATGTCCGTTGCGAGACACTGGATCGACGGCGAGTGGGTCGATTCGGGTGAACACCGGAATTCGGTCAACCCGGCTACCGGAGAGGTGATCGGCTCGTTCGCGATGGCCGGGGCCCAAGAAGCGCAGACGGCGATCGACGTCGCCCACCGTGCTTTCCGTGAATCCGGCTGGCGGACCGATCGGCTGCTGCGAGCGCGAGTGCTCAACCGGATGGCCGACCGGTTCGAGCAGCGCACGGACGAGCTCGTCGAGCTGCTCGGGCGCGAGAACGGGAAGACGCACGACCAAGGCAGGCTGGAGGTGGCGTTCGCGCCGGAGACGCTCCGGTTCAACGCCGCGCTGGCGCTGACGGACCTGGGCACCAACAGCCAGGTGACCGACGGCGAGTTCAGCCTGGTGGTGCGCCAGCCCATGGGGGTGGCCGGGATCATCGCGCCATGGAATTCGCCGGTCGCGCTCGGAATCCGGTCACTGGGTCCGGCGCTCGCGGCAGGCTGCACCGCCGTGATGAACCTTCCGTACCAGACCGCCCAGATCAACTCCCTGATCGCCGAAATCGTCGGTGGCACCGAAGAACTTCCGCCGGGCGTGGTGAACACGATCACTGGCGGTCACGTGAGCGGTGACGTCCTGGTGCGCTCCCCGGATGTACCGACGATCAGCTTCACGGGCAGCACCGCCACCGGCAAGCAGATCAGCGCCACGGCAGCCGCGAACCTCAAGCGGCTCGGGCTGGAGCTGGGCGGCAAGACACCGCTGATCCTGTTCGAGGACGCCGACCTCGACCACGCGCTACCGATCGTGGTGAACGCGTTGATCGTCTTCGCCGGCCAGTTCTGCATGACCGGCAGCAGGCTCCTGGTGCACGAGCGCATCGCCGACCACGTCCGGACCGAGCTCGCCGCGCGGCTGGAAGTAGTGAAGGTCGGGCCTGCGGCCGACCCAGCGAGCGAGATGGGCCCGATCATCGACAAGGCCAACGTCGAACGCATCGACAAGCTCGTGCGGGACGCCATCGACCAAGGTGCGAAGGTGATCGTCCGCGGCGGACCGATCTCCGAGGGTCCGCTGGCGGCGGGGGCGTTCTACCGACCGACGCTGCTGGAGGTCGAGGACAGCTCGATGCCGATCGTGCAGGAGGAGGTGTTCGGCCCGGTGTTGACGATGCAGACGTTCGCGACCGAGGCCGAAGCGATCGCGCTGGCCAACGACTCGCAATACGGGCTCAGCGCGAGCGTCTTCTCGCGTGACGTCGACGTGCCGATGCGTGTCGCTTTCGCGCTGGAATCGGGCTCCGTATGGGTCAACGACTGGGCAAAGCTGCACGACCAGTTCGAGGAGGGCGGATTCAAGGCCAGCGGCGTCGGGCGCATGCGCGGGCTGATGGCGATCGAGGACTTTGTCGAAGCGAAGCACATCAGGCTCCAGCCAGGCGTGACACCGGTCGGCTGAGTAGGGTGAACGAAGATGCACGCGAAGGTGAAGCCGCTGTTGGCAGATCTTTGCCCGGCATCGTGCACCAATGCGACTCAGTCTCTTGATTGTCAGTGCTTCGCTGGGCTTTCTCGCCGCGTGTTCGGGCAGTCCCGAAACGCAGGCCAGCACACAAAGTCGCGTCGATCGATACTGGTGGGGCCACTTCAATGGCGACGCCGAGCCGCAAGCCCTCGGTCAATGAACGTGTTCGGGAGCGGATCGTGGACTGAGTGCCAGAGACAAGACAACGTCGGCCACTCCTGCGACCACGGGAGCCTGGGGCAGGCGCGGATGCGCGTTGGCGCTATCTGGCCAGGTATGGCCCTTTGTGCGCGGGTTGCCACGGTCATACCGTGGCAACCTCAGGGGCCTTGTCCTTCGTCGTGGCCCGGGTGATGCGGGACCGTGGAAGCGGGTGGTCATGTAGGCCCGATCTGTCCATTGTGGACATAATTCGAGAGGGGGTCGTCTCGTCATGGCGGACATCGCCGATCCCACGTTCTACCGGACCCCGTCCGACGCGATGACGGCCGCGCCGGAGTCACTCGCGTATGTGGTTGCGTTCGATCCGGCCGGCCGGGCCAGAGACGCACTCACCGTTGTGGACTGCGACGAAACGTCCTCGACGTTCGGCCAGGTGCGACAGCCCTCTGGATCAATGCCCACCTCGCCAGCCTGCAAGGTGACCACCCCGCGGCCATAGCCATGGTGCATGAGTGTCGTGGCTGGGCCCAGCTGCGGGGCGACACACGCGTGCTGGCCTACGCCATGTTCATGCAGGGAATCGTTGCATGGCTGGGTGGCGACCTACCGTACGCGCAGGCTTTGCTGGAGGACGCCTTGGCGCGCTTCGACGCCCTCGGCGAACTGAACAGCACCGTGGTCCTGGCCCAAGCCATGCTGGCCGCCACAGCCATTTCCCAACGAAACCTCGACCGCGCAGTCGCCCTCTCCAGACAGGCTTGCGCGATCGGCGAGCGGTACGGCGAGCAATCGACACGGGCCCATGCCCTCTCGCTTCTCGCCCTGGCGCAGTGGCATCGAGGCGACGTGGTGCAGGCAAGCACGCATGCCAAGGACAGCCTCCGGATCATGCGTACCTTCAACGACACCTTCGGCACGGTGTTGCTCGTCGAGCGGCTGGCGTGGATCGCGGGGACGGCCGGTGAGGCTGAGCGGGCCGCCGTCCTGCTCGGCGTGGCGCGGCGACTTTGGCCCCTGCTCGGCGGCCAGCCCCTGCTTGGCTCCGACCAGTGGCTCGACCCCCACGAGAGGTGCGAGCGGCAGGTCCGAAGCGTCCTCGGCGGCGCCGCGTTCCAAGCCGCCTTCGACCGTGGCGCGGCACTCGACCACGCTCAGGCCATCGCCTACGCCCTGGGCGAAAGCCCGCCGAACGGCCCTGCGACTCACGTCGGCGAACCGTTGGTGCCGCTGACCCGCAGGGAGCTACAGGTCGCCGAACTGGTCGCCGAGGGGCTGTCCAATCGGGAGATCGGGGCCCGGCTGGTGATCGCCCAACGTACCGCCGAAGGCCATGTCGACCACATCCTGGGAAAGCTCGGGTTGACCAACCGCACCCAAATCGCCCGATGGGTCGCCGAACAACGAGAAGGTCGAAACCCGTGATGGCGCTCAGGGATCGCTGCGCGGCAACAGAGGAAGCACCATGAGTGCTGACGAACGTCCCGATCTCGACTCGATCATCAACCGTGCCAGGACATCCCGCTTTCAGACCCTCGTGATCGCCCTCTGCGTCGCGGTAGTGGTGTTGGACGGGTTCGACACCCTGGCGATCTCCTTCGCCGCGCCCGGCATCGCCGCCGCCTGGCACATCTCGCCTTCCAGCTTCGGCTTCGTCTTCGGCATCGGCCTGTTCGGCGGGCTGGTCGGCGCGATCTGTACCGGCGTGGTCGCCGACCGGATCGGTCGCAAACCGACTCTGGTGATCACCACACTTCTTTTCGGCGTGGTCTCTTTCGCCACCCCCTTAGCCGATTCGATGACCTCATTGAGCCTCATCCGGTTCGTCACCGGCCTCGGCGTCGGCGGCGCGTTGCCGGGGGCCATCGCGATCGCGACCGAATACGCCCCGAAGCGGGCGCGGGCAGGCGTCGCGGCGGTGACCTTCTGCGGCCTTCCGCTGGGCGCCGCGCTCGGCAGCGTACTGGCCGCGTACCTGATTCCCCGATATGGCTGGGAAAGCATCTTCATCGTCGGCGGAGTCCTTCCGCTGCTGCTCGTCCCCTTCATCGTCGTTCTCGTGCCGGAGTCCATCGGTTTCCTCTCCCTGCGAGGCGACGTTGGCGCGATCGCGAAGCTCCTCGCTCGGATGGGCGTCGACGAGGAGGAGCGGGCCAACGTGGAGATCAGACCGGAGATTGGCCCCCGGTGCCCTTCGGTGTGGAGTCTGTTCACCGAGGGACGGGCACTGGGGACCGCGCTGTTGTCGGCTGCCGTATTCCTGACGCTGCTGATGGCCTCCTTGCTCGTCAATTGGATTCCCACGCTGGCCATACGGGCGGGCATCGGAACGTCGGCGGCGATCCTCGCAGCGGCGTCGCTCAACATCGGCGGCATCCTCGGCAGCCTCGTCATCAGCAAGCTGTCCGGCCGGTGGGCCCCCGGAGTGGTGGTCAGCCTCTCCTATGCCCTGGGTGCCGTCACCATTGCCTGCGTCGGGCAGGTCGGCACGTCGGGCTCGTGGCTGCTGGGCTCTGCCTTCGTGGCGGGCTTCCTCGCCATCGGCGCCCAGATGTGCACGATCTCGCTGGTCGCCACCTACTACGACACCCGGCTGCGAGCCACCGGCGTCGGCTGGGCAATAGGCTGCGGCCGCGTCGGCGGGATCCTCGGCCCGGTCATCGGCGGCTGGCTGATCGGCGCCTCGGTCAGCATGGGCGCGATCTTCGTCATCGCCGGACTCGTCTGCGTGGCGTGCGCCGTCACAGTCTTCGCGATCGGCCGCCTCGTGCCGTACGCACCGGCGGACCGGTGAATCCGCAGAACGGATTCTTTGGCGTCGCACCGGGAACCGGGTGGAAGACCAACCCGAACGCGATGCGCACCGTCTACAAAGGAGACTCGATCTTCACCACTGGTCGATCCGTAGATCGGGTTGGTCTGACGGGTTTGCGGCGTGGCGCGGGGTCGATTCCGGCGGCATGCAGGATCTTCCAGACGGTGGATGCGGCGACGGTATGGCCGAGCCGGACGAGCTCGCCGTGGATCCTGCGGTGTCAGGACAATAGGGTCGCCGGTGTGACGGGAAAGATCAACGTCCACCGACGGCGAGGGATGAGCCTGGACAGGGCGCTGAGCCAGATAGACATGCGTGACGACGGTCGTCTGATCACAGGCCGGTGATCATGAGGTCGTCGATGTCGTAGCGCAGGTTGTTGCGGACTGCGACCACGCCAGGGATGTGGTGTGCGGCAACGCCGGCGCGTTGGACGGCGCTGTGCAGGGTGAGTGTGCCGTCGAGGGTGACGACGCCGTCGGTGACGTGCACGGTGACCTGGTTGGGCCGGCGTGTTTTGGTGGTGATCACGCGTTCGATGTCAGCCTCGATGGCGCTGTCGCCGCGGACGAACAGGTGCAGCGCGTCGCGGCGGGCCAGCATGCCGATCAGGTGACCGCTGCAGGCCACGACGCAGATCTGGCGTATCCGCATGCGGGCCATCAGGTGTATCGCGGTGCTGACCGGGGTGCCCGGGGTTGTGGTGATCGGTGGCGTCGTCATCAGGTCGGCCGCGTGCAGGGCGAGGGATTTGTACCACCGGGAGCGGCAACGGGGGCCGGCGAACATGGGAGTGGGGTCGGCGCCGCCGTGGAATTCCAGTTTGGTGAGGACGTCGGCTTCGCTCACCACACCGAGTGGCCTGCCGTCGATGTCGATGACGGGTAGTACGTCGATGCCATGCGCGAGCATGGCGCCAGCCAGTTCTTTGAACGGAGTGTCAGGTACCGCAGTGATCACCTGGCGGGTCATCACCTCGGCCACGGCTGGTTCGCCCATGGTCTGCCTCGTTGCGCCGTACCCTTACGGACTTGCTAAGATTAGCAACTGTTGAACCATGCGGCTAGGGATGTCGTCTTTGCTCCAAAGGAGGATCGCCGGATGAGCACGACAGGTCGGCATGGCGCGGATGAGGAGGGGTGCCGGTGAGCAGGCCCTTTACCAGTTGAAGACGGAGTTTCTTCAAGACGCTGGGGCACCCGGCGCGGATTCGGGTGCCGGAGTTGATGAGCACGCGGTCGCGGAGATGCTGCCCGAGGTGGGCATCGAGTCGGCCAACCTGTCACAGCAGTTGGCGGTGTTGCGCCGGGCCGGGCTGGTGACCACCCGCAAGGAGGGCTCGAACGTCTACTACTCGTTGGCCAGTCCGTTGTTCGCGGAGTTGCTGGCTGTTGCCCGGCGGATTCTGACCGGGGTGTTGTCCGAGCAGGTGGAGTTGCTGGAAGACCTCAAGACGCCGGCGGTGGTGCCCGGGGCGCTGGCGCACCTTTGTGATCCGATGTGCAGGAGTGTCGAGTGCTGGGTTTGTGGCGCAAGATCCGCCGGACCGGGCGGGTCGCGCAGTCCGCGCCGCCGCGGCCGGAGGGCGATCGCCCGGTGGCCGCGATGGGGCTGGGCGGTTCGGTGCAGATCCGTCATGTGGATGCCGGGTCGTGCAACGGCTGCGAGGTGGAGATCGGCTCGGCGTTCGGGCCGGTCTACGACGCCGAACGCTACGGCGCCCGGTTGGTCGCCTCACCACGGCATGCCGACGCGTTGGTGGTGACCGGACCGGTCACCCGCAACATGGCCGAGCCGTTACGGCGGACCTTTGACGCGGTGCCTGGTCCGAAACTGGTTGTCGCGGTGGGAGATTGCGCCCGTAACTGTGGCGTGTTCGCGGGCGCCTACGGCGTGACCGGTGCGGCGTCGGATGTGGTACCCGTCGACGTGGAGATCGCCGGGTGCCCGCCACGGCCGGAGGCGATCGTCGAGGGATTGCGAAAGCTGACTGGGCGATGACCGCGCTGAGCTTCGGCATTGCCGTGGCACTCGGTGCGGTGGCCACGGTCGGCGCCGTGGCCGTGCCGGTCGCCATACGGTCCATAGTGGTCGGTTGGGGGACGGCGCTGGCTGGTGCGGCTGGTGTCGTGGCCGGTGCCGGCGCCATGTCCGGCGGGTCGTTCTCCCTTGTGCTGCCAGGGTTGTTGCCCTTGTCCGGTGTCATGTTCACTGTGGACGCGCTGAGTGGGTTGTTCATCGCGGTGATCGGTGGTGTGTCGGTCGCGGCGGGGGTGTACGGGATCTCTTATGCCCACAACGGTGTCCAGGCGCGTCCGGTACAGGCGGCGCTCCCGTTGTTCGTGGTGGCGATGCTGCTGGTCGCAGCGGCCGGCAGCGTGGGCACGTTCCTGATGTGCTGGGAACTGATGGCGTTGACCTCGCTGCTTTTGGTCCTGGCGGAGCATCGCCTGCGGGCTGAGGTCACGCAGGCGGGCCGTTGGTACGCGGTCATGACGCATCTCGGGTTCGCGGCGGTCCTGGGTGGACTGCTGGTGTTCGTGGCACACGCTCCGGTTGACTCGTTCGCGGCGTTGCGAGCGGCGGCCGTGTCGCCGGGCGTGGCTGGTGTGGTGTTCGGCGTGACGCTGGCCGGGTTCGCCTCCAAGGCGGGGATTGTGCCGTTACACGCGTGGTTGCCGCGCGCGCATCCAGAGGCGCCGAGCCATGTGTCGGCGTTGATGTCCGCGGCGATGGTGACTCTTGGCGTGTACGGGATCGTGCGGGTCGGGCTCGATCTGCTGGGCGGGGGAGAGCGCTGGTGGTGGTTGCTGGTGCTCGCGCTGGGCGCGGTGTCCGCGGTGTACGGGATCTTGCAGGCGGCGATGAGCACCGACCTCAAGCGCCTGCTGGGCCAGTCCACAACGGAGAACATGGGCCTGGTGCTGGTCGGTGTGGGTGCGGCCGGGCTGTTCGCGTCGTCGGGCAACCGGGTGCTGGCCGGATTGGCCCTAGCGGCGGCGTTGTTACATGTGATCAACCATGCGGCGGTCAAGACACTGCTGTTCCTGGCCGCTGGCTCAGTGCTGAGCGCCACGCACAGCCGGGATCTGGACACGTTGGGTGGGCTGCGGCCCCGGATGCCGGTGACCACGGCGGCGTTCGGTCTGGGTGCGCTGGCAGCGTCGGCGTTGCCGCCGGGCACGGCGTTCGTGTCCGAGTGGCTGTTGTTGCAGGCGTTGATTCACGGGCTTCCAGCATCCGGGGTGGCTGCGGCGATTGCCATGCCGGTCGCGGTGGCAGCGGTGGCGCTGACCGCAGGGCTCGCGGTGGCGACGTTCGTAAAGGCCTTTGGTGTGGGGTTTCTCGCAAAGCCCCGTAGCGCAGCCGCTGCGCACGCACGCGAGAGTCCACCGAGCATGCTCGCCGCCATGGCGCTGGCCGGTGGTGCGTGTGTGGTGCTGGCGTTGCTGCCGACTCTGGTTCTGCCCGCCGTCGCAACGGCGACGGGTATTGCTTTGGGGACAGGCGATTCGGCCGTGTCTGGAGCGGTGACCCTGCAGCTCGTGGGCGTCGCCGGGGCATTGTCGCCGTTGATGCTCGCGCTCGCTTTGGCCTCCGGTGTCGTTGTCGTGGTTGGCATTCTGCGGTTTGTCGCGGTGCGGCGGGCACGCCGTGAAGCGCGGCTCTGGGACTGTGGCGGTGGGCCGATGTCGGCGCGGATGGAATACACGGCCACCTCGTTCGCCGAGCCGTTGCAGCGGGTGTTCGACGACGTGGTTCAGCCGGAGACCGATGTGGACGTCAGTCACCACGAGGAGTCTCGATATCTGGTGCAGGCCGTCGAGTATCGGCGTCAGGTGCCGGACCGGATCGAACGACGGCTCTACGAACCGGTGCTCACTGCTGTGTCCGCGTGGGGCCGGATAGGCCGTCGGCTGGCGACGGGGAGCGTGCATCGTTATCTCGGGTACGGCTTCTACACCGTGTGCGCGGCCTTGATTCTGTTGGCGGTGACGCGGTGAACGCGCTCGGCATTGTGGGCGGGATCGTCCAGCCGGTGGTCATCGTGGCCGGGGCTCCGCTGCTGCTCGGGGTGATGCGGCAGGTCCGTGCGAAGCTGGAAGGCCGTGCGGGCGCTGGTGTTCTGCAGCCATGGCGGGATCTGCGCAAGCTGTTCGGCAAGGAACGCATTGCTCCGCGGGGGACCAGCGAAGTGTTCCGGATCGCGCCGCTGATCCTGGTGGCTACCACACTGGTGGTCACGGTGGTGGCGCCGTTCGTGACCACCGCGTCGGCGATCGATCCGGTCGCTGACCTGTTCGCTGTGGTCGCGTTGCTGGCCTTAGGTGCGGTGGCGCTTGCGTTGGCCGGGCTGGACACCGGGACGGCGTTCGGAGGCATGGGATCCAGCCGGGAGGTGACGATTCTCGCGCTGGTCGAGCCGACCCTGCTGGTGGCGATCTTCGCACTCTCGGTCCGGGCAGGGTCGACCAACCTCGGTGCGATCGTGTCGTCCACATTGGATGATCCAGCGCGGGTGATCTCGCCGGTCAGCCTGCTGGCCGTGGTCGCGTTGATCATGGTGATCGTCGCGGAGACCGGGCGGCTACCGGTGGACAACCCGTCCACGCACCTGGAATTGACGATGGTGCACGAGGCGATGGTGCTCGAGTACGCCGGGCCTGACCTGGCGCTGGTCGAGTTGGCCTCGGCGATGCGGCTGTCAGTGTTCCTCGGCCTATTGACGAATCTGTTTCTGCCGTGGGGGATCGCCACGTCGGCCGTCCCACTCGCCGTCGTGGTCGGTGTACTGGCACTGGTGATCAAAGTCGGTGTGCTTGGCATGGTGCTCGCGGCGGGCGAGGTGTTCCTGGCCAAGCTGCGGCTGTTCCGCGTACCCGAGCTGCTGGCCGGATCGTTCCTGCTCGCTCTGCTGTCCGTCGCTGCCTCGTTCTTCCTGGCCTGAAAGAGAATCGTGATGGGCGAGAGCTTGTACGTGCAGCTGCTGGACCTGGCGTGCGGCGGGTTGCTGTTGACCTCGGTGCTGGTGCTGTGGCGTCGTGAGCTGGCGGTGATCATCCGGGTGTTCGCGCTGCAAGGCCTGGCGCTCGCAATCCTGGTCGGTGTCCTTGCCGCACACGAGAACTCCCTTGACCTGTGGGTCGTCGCGATCGGTGTGCTGGTGTTGCGCGCCGGTGTGCTGCCCTATTTGCTCCGGCGGGCGTTGGCCAGCGCGGGTGAGTCCAGAAGAGAGACCCGGCCGTTGGTGAACGTGGCCGCGTCGTTGCTCGCCGCCGCCGTGCTGACGCTGCTGGCGTACGCGGTGTCCCAGCCGTTGGTGCGGCTGGCGCCATCTGCGGCGACGCAGGCGATCCCGGTCGGGATGACCGTCGTGTTGATCGGGTTTTTCGTCCTGGTCACGCGGCGTCGCGCGTTGTCGCAGCTGGTCGGTTTCCTGTTGATGGACAACGGGATCACCGCGGTCGGGTTTCTGACCACCGCCGAGGTCAGTCTCATCGTCGAGCTCGGCGTCTCGCTGGACGTGTTGCTGGCCGCGCTGGTTCTGCAGGTCCTCACCGCACGGATGCGGGAGACCTTCGGCGATACCGACCTGGATGAGCTGCGGGAGTTGCGTGACTGATGATTATCCTTCTCCCTCTTGTGGTTCCCCTGCTCGGCGCGCTGGGCTACGCCGTCGTCGGGTGGCGCCGAGCCACGGCCTGGATGAGTGCGGTGAGCGCCGCCGCGATGCTCACCTCAGCCATCATTCTCGTCGGCTCCGAACCACGCACCGCTCTCGCCGGTCTACTGCGGGTGGATGCGCTCGCGGCGTACATGCTCGTGGTGATCGGTGCGGTGGCACTGCTGGCCACTGTCGCCACTCCGGCGTACTTCATGACCGAGTTCGCGGCGAAGCGTGCTACCGAACGCACTGCGACCCGGCACAGTGTGCTGGTTCAGCTGTTCCTGGCTGCGATGGCCTTGGCGGTGCTCGCCGCGAACCTCGGCGTGTTGTGGATAGCCATCGAGGCCACCACCATCGTGACCGCGTTCCTGGTCGGGCAACGTCGCACCAAGGCGGCGGTTGAGGCGGCGTGGAAGTACGTGGTGATCTGCTCGGCGGGCATCGCGCTGGCGCTGCTGGGCACGATCGTGCTCAACTTCGCCTCCTCGCGCGCGCCCGGCGCGGCCGGTCTGGACTTGACGGCATTGGCGGCCACCGCGTCCAATCTGGATCCTGGAGTCACCCGGATCGCGGTGGTGTTGCTGATTCTCGGGTTCGGCACCAAGGCAGGGCTGGCACCGCTGCACGCGTGGCTGCCCGACGCGCACAGCCAAGCGCCCGCGCCGGTGTCGGCCCTGATGTCCGGAGTGCTGCTGTCGGTGGCGTTCTACGCGATCCTGCGGGTGAAAGTGATCGCCGACGGCGCGTTGGGCACCGGGTTCACCCGCATGCTGCTCGCGGTGATGGCAGTGGCGTCGTTGGTGCTCGCGGCTTCTTTGCTGCTGGCGCAACAGGATTACAAGCGGATGCTGGCCTATTCGAGTATCGAGCACCTTGGCCTGGTCGCGCTTGGCGCGGCGATCGGCAGCCCGCTCGCGCTGACCGCGGTTCTGCTGCACGTTCTAGGTCATGGGCTGGCCAAGGGTGTGCTGTTCCTTGGTGCCGGGCGGATCCTGCAGGTGACTGGCACCAGCCGGATCGACGGGGTACGTGGCTTGGCCGGGCCTCATCCGGTCCTGGCCGGTGGGATCGGGTTCGGCGTCTTGGCGCTGATTGGCTTGCCGCCGTTCAGCCTGTTCGCCAGTGAACTGGGCCTGTTTCGCGCCGGATTCGCCTCCGGCCTGGGTTGGCTGGCCGCGATCGCGCTGGTCCTTGTGCTGATCATCGCCGCGGCTCTGGTCACGCACACCAGCCGGATGCTGCTGGGCGCCACCCCGGATGGCCCGGGAACGGCTACCGGGACTCGCCAGGTACCAGTGCCTACCGCGTTCGCCCTGATCGGCGGGCTGCTGGTGTGCGCGGCACTGGGCATTACGGCCGGGCCGCTGGCCGCCCTGCTGGATTCGGCCGTCGACACTCTGGTGGGGGCACGATGAGCACTCTAGGTGAACCGGTCGGTCGGCGCCGTACCGCACTGACCGTCGCTCCGGGCGAACTGATGCAGCAGGCGCGTTCCTTGGTGGACAACGGATATCGGGTGGCGCTGGTCGCCGGTCACGACGATGGCGACCGGCTTCGCGCGGTGTACTTGTTCACCGCCGTCAACCCGGACAGGCGTGTGGATGTGCATGTCCCACTGGACCGCGAAGCCCCACAGGTGCCGAGCCTGGCCGGCTTGTCCTTCGCCGCCGGGCGCTTCGAGCGGGAGATGCGCGACCTGTTCGGGATCGTGCCCGCCGATCACCCCTTGCCGAGGCGCCTCGTCCGGCATTTCCATTGGCCGCGGGGCTGGTATCCGATGCTCGCCGACGCGGGCGAACCGCCGGAGTTCGGTGGCGTCGACGGCCCTTATCCATTCAGGACAGTGGAAGGGCCCGGGGTGTACGAGATCCCGGTCGGCCCGGTACACGCCGGGATGATCGGTCCTGGCCATTTCCGGTTCTCCGTGGTGGGTGAGACGATTCTCAACCTCAAGGCCCGGTTGTGGTTCGTCCACAGAGGACTTGAGAAACTGTTCAACGGCCGCAGGCCCGAGCACGCGATCGAGCTGGCCGAGCGGGTCAGCGGCGACACCACCGTCGGGCACACGCTGGCCTTCTGCCAGGCGATCGAAGACGCCAACCAACACGAGGTTTCCCCCGACACGCGACGGATCCGGGCGATCCTGCTGGAACTGGAACGCCTCTACAACCACATCACCGACATCGGCGCGCTGTGCAACGACGTTGGCTACGGCATTCTCAACACACACGCGGGGCGCGTCCGCGAACAGCTGTTGCGGATCAACGACACAGTGGCCGGCCACCGGCTGCTGCGCGGAGCCATCCATCCGGGCGGTGTCACCATCGCTGCCCTACCCGACGTCGCCCGGCTACGTGCCATTGGTGCGGACATCGCTGAGATCGTCGCGCTCGCGCTCAGCAACACCGTCGTGGCCGACCGGTTCACCGGCACTGCCGTGCTCACCCGTGAACAATCCACCGATCTCGGCACCCTCGGTTATGTCGCCCGCGCCAGTGGCCTCACCACCGACGCTCGCTACGACCACCCCGCCCTCGATGCGGACATTCCGCGCGTTCAGCACACTCACACCGATGGTGACGTCCTGTCCCGATTCCTCGTTCGCGCCGAGGAAGTCGCCGCGTCCATCGACATGATCGACACACTGGCCGGTGCGGCGGGCGGCACACCGGTGTCACCGCTCGGCTCCGCCGCCGGTGCGTCCGGGGTGGGGATCGTCGAGGGGTGGCGGGGGACGATCGTGCACCGTGTCGAACTCGCCCGGGACGGCACGCTGACCCGGGTCAAGATCGTCGACCCGAGCTTCTTCAACTGGCCTGCCCTGCCGGTCGCGCTGGCCGACACGATCGTCCCGGACTTCCCACTGACCAACAAAAGCTTCAACCTGTCCTACGCTGGCAACGATCTCTGACCATGTGACGTACCAGTTCGATCTAAGAGTTGCGAATTTCTTTAACTGCGTAGATGATGTACTCCATTGTCGGTGTCTGCATGGCATAACGAGGGTGGGGATGATGAAGGAGTTCACGACGACCTTGCGCAGCCAGGTCGATCAGGCCAAGCAGGCAATGACGGTGGCCCGGCGAGTCGGCCACGACTATGAGGTTCACCTGCACGGCGCGCGGATCCGCGACCTGCTCGACGTGGCCGCCCGGCACGGCATCGACGCCACCGGCTGGGTGGACCGCACGATGCTGGACGACGCGAAGCTCGGGGCCTCGTGACATCCAGCAGCCGCCTGGTGGCAGTGGTCAGCGACGGCAGCGCCTTCACCGACCAGGACATCCCGGTAGAACCCTTGCTGCGCGGGTACGCGGCGCTGATCCACGAGTCGTCCGGTCTGCCGACCCTCGTGCGACCTCTTGGCGTCGGCGCCCCGCAGCATTTGCAGGCCACGCTCGGCGCCCTGTCAAAGACGGTCGGCGCGGTCCTGTTGCCACACGTCACACCGGATCGCGCCCACGCCGTGCGCCGCGCGGTCAGCGACATGCCGATTGTCACTGAGCACGACACCACCGCGATCGCACTGACCGCCGCGCTGATGACCACCCTCACCCGCGGCGGTCACCCGCTGACCTCCAGCCGCGTCGTGATCGCGGGCGCGAACACCATGCCGTTGCTGTCCCCGCTGCTGGTGACCGCGGGGATCGGCGACATCACCACCTGGAACCGTGCGGACGCCGTCGCGTTTCCCTTGCACCGCGTCGCCGCCGGAGCCCACGCCGTGATCGACCTGCTCGGCGGGCTCGCCACGGAATTCGACGCCCTCGTCGAACCTGTCGTGCTCACCCGCCGTGACCCACGCATCCCGCTGCTCGCCCTGCCAGGCCTGCTGCGCGCACTCACAAAGGCCCCGAATACGAGGCTGGACGTCGAGGTCTACCACGCCTGCGCCCTGGCCCTCGTGATGGCCACGCCGCCTGACGAACGGTTACCCCTCGGTCCGGACCGCGCCCTCACCCGTCGGGTCGCCGACGCCGCGACTCAGGCGCTTCACCAGCCAGCTCAGTAGGAGACTCCGAGCGCTGCCGGGCAAGCGGCGGACATGATGGTTTCCGGCTTCGTGTTGACCAACGAACGCCGGAACCTGTCCTATGCTGGCCACGAGCAGTGGCTGGATCAGAATCCGCTGGTCATGAGGTGCGAAGCCGTGGCCATCGCGTCCCGACGGAGGTCGCGATGCGGTCGTGGACCGCAAGCTTTGCAAGTTTGCTAAGATTGGCAATTGCTGAACTATGCGGCCAGGAGCTGTGTCCTGCCGTTGTCGCACCAGGAAGGATCGGTGGCATGACGACGAGCAATGGCCATCGCGACTCGGCTGTCACCAGGGGGACCACGTGAGCAGGCCGCTCTACCAGCTTAAAGCCGAGTTCTTCAAAACACTCGGGCACCCAGCGCGGATTCGTGTGCTCGAACTGCTCAGCCAGCGTGAACACGCGGTCTCCGAGATGCTGCCTGAAGTGGGGATCGAGGCTGCGAACCTGTCACAGCAGCTGGCTGTGCTGCGCCGGGCGGGTCTGGTGACGACCCGTAAGGAAGGCTCGACCGTCTACTACAGGCTGACCAGCCCGATTGTCGCGGAACTGCTCGCCGTCGCACGCAAGATCCTTACCGAGGTGCTGTCTGGGCAGGTCGAACTGCTGGAAGATCTCCGCGAACCGGCGTCCACGGTTCCCGTACCGAGCCGTACGACGCGGCGCAAGTCGCGGCAGTAGGTCTGCACACTGAGCCGTCGCGTGACGGCGTGCCCAGGCGATGATGCTGTGTGCTTGGGCGGTAAGGAATTCTCGCCATGTCGGGCCTGGTGGCGTGCGTCGGGCCGTGTAGTTCCGTGTCTCAGGACCAGAAGTTCGGCGTCTCTGCTGGTTTCCGTGAGCGATCTCAGCCGGTGCTTGGTGAATTCCGGGGTGAGCATGCGGCGCAACGCTTTCGTGATCACCTGGAACCTCGGGTCGTTCGATGTTGGCAGATCGGTGCGCTAGGCGTACGCACTGTCGAGCATTTCGTAGCCAGTCACGATTTCCGGATCGATGCGGATCACATAGTCCATCTGCTGCCGCACCCAGGGATGCAGCATCTGCTCGTAGCGCACCACCTGGCCAGAATCCGTGACGAGTCGGGCGACACCTGTCACGACCACGCTCCACCCCAGACGTGTCCGCACGTCGATCGCGTCCGCCTCGTAGGCCACCACCATGCCGACCGTGCCCAGCACGGCTGCCCGCAGATGAGTGCGCACAAGGACCGCGCCGTCGTCGACAACATGGTTCAACAGCCGGATCGCTGGCAGCGCATGCTGATTGAACACCATCCGGCCGATGGACACGCTACCGAGCAGACGAAGCGATTGCTCCCTCGGCAATTCCTTCAGCCACCGCGGCTCACTGTCCATCGTGGACCTTCTTCGTCTCGGACCGTTCCTGATCGATGGGGCTGGAGTCAGCGGGCCGTAGTCGCCGTCGTAGTGCCGATAGAGCACCGCGCCCTGACCGGTGGCGCGGTCACGGAAGAACTGGTACGGCATCTCGGTCATGGTCAGCCGATGCACTGCCTGCTTCGCGGTGGCCTCCGGCACGGGCTGGAGGTTGATCGTCAACGGCACTCTAATCGGCGTCGAGGGCGCCACCCCGGACACCACGATGTCCTCAGTGAGCACCTTGCTACACCTCCTTGCCGCCACAGCTCCGCCGACTAAGAATCTATAGAGTCAATAGTTATGAAATCATGCAACTCTTGAGGCTTGAGCCGATAGGGTCCAAAGTCCTGAACATCCCGTAGTCGCCCCAGCGAGCGTCAGCACAGCTGCGGTTGTCGTTGTGTGGCGCCCAGTTCGGTGACCTGCTGCTCTCGGAAGGCAAGCGGCGCCAGCGGTCGCAAAGTCGCAGTGCGGCGTTTCGGAACCTCGCGAACATGCGGACGCCGGTGCGGCGCTTCGTCTCGCGCGTGCGTGTTCTCGCACGACCTAGCAGTTGCAAAAATGCTTAAGTGTGAACATAATGCATCGGTCACTGACACGGGTAGCCGTTGCCCACGTGCCGGACGGGTGTAGGGATGATGAGCGAGTTCGAAGCAGTCGTGCGCAGCCAAACCGACCAGGCCAAGCGAACGCTGACGGTCGCGCGGCGAGCTGGTCATGACTATGAGGTCCATCTAGACGCGGCACAGATTCGGGATCGGCTTGACGTGGCGGCCGGGCACGGGCGTCGGCAGAGCGGCCGGGTTGACCCGGTACTGCGATCGGCGACGTTGGGAGAGTGACCGTTGGCGTGTCGGTGTATCGGGCGAAGTTCGCATTGTCTCGCGTCGTGGCGGACGACGGCCGGAAACCTGGTGTGCCAATGGTCGGACGCGATTGGGACGCCGCGGCTGTTGGAGCACACCCCGTGACCGCGGACGGTCCGGTGGTCGCCGTCGTCAGTGATGGCAGCGCGCCCGCCGGTCAGGCCACGATGCTGGAGCCGCCGGCGACAAACCGCTCACCGCCCTGCACGACGAATTGGCCTCGCTCCGCCACCGGCTCGACACAACATCTGCCAATCGTCCGTCGTGTCCTTTCAAGGTAGCGCGTTCCGCCACGGCTGCGGCTAAATCGGCTGACGACAGTTCTGCGACCTCGCCGGACTACGACTGCTGCTCCTCTCTTTTAGTCATGCGCAAACGAAGAAACAGTCAGATTTGTGGTCGAGGTAAGACGTCAGCGATGAGCCGTATGTCCAATTTTTGGTTACCCGAACTGAAATGTTCACACGATCGGGTAAATCCGAACGTGAGTGTGCCCTGTGGGAAGTAACGATGGCTGTAGATTTCCGATGAAAGAGAAGAACCCTAATCGGGTGATCGGTTCGCAAGGCACCCCGTTTGTAGATCCAAGCTCACGCAGTGTGACCTCGATGAAGTTGTCTGCATGGAGATGTGCCTGGGCGTAGTTGAGGCTACTGGTAATCAGCCACGGCCATATTGTCTCGATCGTCAGTTGATATGAGGAAGTGATGTTTGATGAACATCGATACAGCGTTGAAAGAAGCCATGTCCATCGGTGGTGCCGTCGGTGCTGCCTTGGTCGACTATGAGAGTGGAATGTCGCTCGGTACCAACGGCGGAGGTGATTGGCTGAACCTGGAGATTGCGGCGGCTGGAAACACCGAGGTCGTTCGATCGAAACTTCGAGTGATGTCCGTGCTCGCACTCAATGACAACATCGAGGATTTTCTGATCACGTTGCATCGCCAGTACCACCTGATCCGGTTGCTGGACGCCGTGAAGTCCAAGACGTCACTGTTTCTGTATTTGGTCCTGGAAAGAGAGCTGGCCAACCTCGCATTGGCGCGGCACCACCTCAAGCGCATCGAATCCAGCCTGCAGATCTAAGGGGCATTCGCTTTGCGGAACCCCCCAAGTGCTGGTTGTGTATTGACGGAACAACCTGTTCGCCGCCTGGGACAACGCTGAAGCCGTCGGCGTGTAACGCGACAACGACCGCGAAGCGCGGCACCTTGTCGATGGGTTGGATTCATGCGGCAAACAGCCGCAACCGGAGCCCATACAATTGTTTTCGCGATGTCGTTTCCGTGCTCGGATACGGCAGAACACCCTTTGCCGCTGGCCAGGTCGAGCACAGTCGGCGTGCGTGGCGCGCCGCTGGTGCGGGTATGGGTCGCCCGTAACCGGCGGTGCGATCACGCTGGTCGTCAGGATGCTGGGTCGGATCCTGGCGGGTCAGAGGCGAGGTGGCCACGAAGCAAGGCACGTCACGTGTCGCGACTGGCATGCTGCCGTTGAGTATGGAGCACTTCGCTGGCGGTACCTGTCAGACCTCTACTTCGGACACAGCGACTGCCGGGCAGCGACCACGATCTTCTGCGCTTTCACCAGGTCGACGTTATTCGGGCCGAGGCTAATCAGACCGCATCCAATCGGTGCTCGTTGATAAGTCCATTGAGGACACGAGTGACCACTGTGGGCGCATGCTGTGCGCGCATCGCTGATGAAGTCATAGCCCGGCAGGACATTCGCGCACTGGTCCTTGGTCGACGAGATCGTGCACCTGAACCGCGACGACACGACGCGCGCCGGTCAAACACCTAGTGTCGACACTAGCTGTCGGATGCATCGAATCGGCACGAGCGCTTCCATGGTAAGGCCTGTTCAGTATTGACATGGTCGACCTGTGAGAGTCAAACTCCCTTGAGAAGTGTCGACACTATCGACACTCTTGATGGAGCGATCTGGCAAAGGAGCCGTCGTGAGTGATCAACCCTTCCGGGGCGCACTCCACCAGACGCCGAGCGCGGGAGCGGCCCATGCGTAACGTCGCCTTGGTGGCAAAGGGACTGCGGCTGGGGCATCGGTCCCGGCGTGGCGGCGGGTTCACCCTGGCGTGCGCCGATCTGGATTTGCACATCGACGAACGCGAGTTCGTCGTCATCGTCGGGCCGAGCGGGTGCGGCAAGACCACCTTTCTCGAGGCGGTCGCCGGGCTGGTCCCGGTCGCGGGCGGTTCGCTTGAGCTGCACGGCAAACGCATCAACGGCCCAGGGCCGGAACGCTCGTTGGTGTTCCAGCAGGCGTCGTTGTACCCGTGGCGCGATGTGCTCTCCAATGTCCTGTTCGGACTGGAGATGCAGGGAAGGCTCACCGGGCAGAGCACGCAGCGCGCACACGACCTGCTCGAGGTAGCTGGTCTGGCCCACGTCAAACAGAAGTATCCACACGAGCTTTCCGGCGGTATGCGGCAGCGGGTCAACCTGGCCAGGGCACTGGCGACCGACCCCGCGCTGCTGCTGCTCGACGAGCCGTTCAGCGCGCTGGACGCGCAGAACCGCGAGATCCTGCAGGACGAGCTGCTGCGGATCTGGCAGTCCGACGAGGCGCGCAAGACCGCGCTGTTCGTCACCCACGACGTGAACGAGGCTGTGTTGCTGGCCGACCGTGTCCTGGTGTTCTCGTCGTCACCAGGCCGGGTCGCGCTGGAGATCACCATCGACGCGCCGCGCCCGCGTGACGCCGCCTGGCGGCGCAGCGCGGAGTTCATCGCATACGGCGACAAGATCATCGAGGCGCTGCGCAGCCCGCACACCGAATCGAGGACCGATGACGACGATGTCACTGCCGGCGACGCTGGCCAAACCAACAACAACGGAAAAGTCCACATGGGCGCGACGACACCGTAGTGCCCTGCTCGGTGTCGCCGGCATGGTCGTCGTGCTGGTCTGCTGGCAGCTGTCGACCGCACTGGGCATTGTGGACGTCAACTTCAGCAGCAACCCGGTGCGCACCTTCAATGCGGGCGTCGAGCTGTTCAGCACCGGCGCGATGTGGAAGCCGCTCGGCGTGACCGGCTACGAGCTGTTGTGGGGCCTGGGAATCACGTTCCTTGCCGGTATCCCGATCGGTCTTGTGCTCGGCCGCAGCCGAGTCCTGTTCGACATGACCGAGCCGATCGTCAACGTGCTGTACTCCGTGCCGTACGTGATGTTCCTGCCGATCATCATCTTCTGGTTCGGCTTGGAGAACACCTCACGGGTGATCGTCATCGTGTGGGCGGCGATCCTGCCGTTGATCATCAACATCACCGCGGGTGTCCGCAACCTCAACAACGACTACTCGCGTGTGGCGACGGTCTTCTGCACACCGAAGCTGAAGTTCTTCTACGCCATCGCCTTGCCAGCCACGCTGCCGTACATCCTCGCGGGTGTCCGGCTGGCGGTTGGCCGCGGCCTGGTCGGTGCGATCGTCGCCGAGCTGTTTCTCGCCAGCGAGGGCCTTGGCTACTTCGTGCAGACCCAGACCGCCAACTTCAACATCGACTCGGCGATGGCCGGGATCGTCCTCCTCGCCGCGATCGCGTTGCTGCTCAACGGAGCGGTGCGACTCATCGAGCGGCGGTTCGTCCACTGGGCAGGTGCGCAATGAAGCTCAAACTGACCGTTCTCGCCTCGATCCTCGCGTTATCCGCCTGTGCGGGCAACAACGCCAACCAAGCCGTGCAGGCCAACGCGCAAGGCGAACTGCCGTTGAAGATCGGGTACACCGCACCCGGCGCCGGCTACGCCGACCTGTACGTCTCGGCCGACCACGGGATCTTCAAGAAGCACGGCCTGAACGTCGAACTGGTGCGCCTCAACGACAGTTCCCAGCTGGTCGCCGGTTTGACCAGCGGCAGCGTGCAGGTCGGCGTCGGTGTCGGCCAGGACACCGCGGCAGCCATCATGAAGGGCACCGACCTGCGCTACGTCGCGATGTCCGAAGCGCACTACAACCTCGAGCTCTGGGCGACGCCGGACATCACCAAGGTCGAGGACCTCAAGGGCAAGAAGGTCGCGATCACCTCACCCGGTTCGCAGAGCGACTTCGGCCTGACCGCGTTGCTGGAGAAGCACGGCTTGACCCGCAACGACGTCACGGGTGTGTTCGTCAAGAGCATCCCGGCCGAGGTCGCGGCGCTGCAGAGTGGCGCTGTGTCGGCACTGCTGACCCAGCCGCCGCAGGGCACCGAGACCCGGGAGAAGGGCGCGGTTCGCGTGGCCACGCTGACCGACCTGGAGTTCCCGCTGGGCATGTACACCGTGCAGGGCAAGTTCCTCGACTCCAACCGCGAAGCCGTCCGCCGGTTCGTCCAAGCCGAGGCCGACGCGCTGAAGTTCCTGCGCGGCAACGAGAAGGAAACGCTGCAGAGCATCCAGAAGTACACCGGGATCGCCAAGCCGGACCTGGCGAAGTACGCCTACGACTTCTTCCTCGGCGTCTGGCAGGACTCACCGGAGGTGGACGAGAAGATCGTCCGGATGGCCTTTGAGGAGGCCGCGGAGATCGCGAAGACGCAGCCGCCGCAGGACGTCGGCAAGTACATCGACAACAAACTACTGGGTGGTGCCTAGTGACAGCCGATCTGCGCGCCTGGCTCGTCGAGGCCGAGAAAGCGGGCGAGTTGCAGGACGTGCGCGGCGCGAGCTGGGATTTGGAGATCGGCGCGCTGTCGCAGGTGAACTACCGGCGTTCGGTGCCCAAAGCCCTGGTCTTCGACGACATCCCCGGCTACGTGACGGGTCTGCGGGTGCTCAGCGGCAGCGTCAGCAACCCGCGTCTGCTGGGTTCGGTGCTGGGTATGGGCTGGAACCACACCGACGACACGCTGATGGCGGAGCTGGCCACAGCACCGGGTGAGTGGATCAGAAAGGCGGCCGACTTCCCCGCCGAGACAGTCGAAAACGGACCATTGCTGGCCAATGTGGACAGCAAGCCGGACATCGATCTGTTGACGTTCCCGGTGCCGCGCTGGCACGAAGGGGATGGCGGCCGGTACATCGGCACCGGGTGCGCCGTGGTCACGAGGGACTACGACACCGGCCGGATCAACCTCGGCGCGTACCGGATGCAGGTGCAGGACTATGGCCGTACGGCGACTGTGAACATCGAGGCGGGTAAGCACGGAGCCCAGCACCTGCGGCGCTGGTTCGAGGCGGAAGGCCGTGCCCCGATCGCGGCGAGTCTCGGTATGCACCCCGCCTACCTGGTCGCGGCCGGTGTCGAGGTGCCCGCCGACGTCGCCGAGTACTCCTACGTCGGCGCGATGCTCGGCTCCCCGGTACGGACGATCGCCGGTCAGGTGACGGGCCTGCCGTTGCCGTACGACGCGGAGATCGCGCTGGAAGGGTGGGTCACGCCGGACGACAAACGCCCGGAAGGCCCGTTCGGCGAATGGACCGGGTACTACTCGGGCTCCCGCGACCCGATCCTGAACATCGACGTCGAACGGGTCTACTACCGGGACGACCCGATCCTGCTCGGTGCACCGCCCGGAAAACCACCGCACGACTACTCGTACATGCGGACCGTGATGAAGTCCGCGATCATCACGGATGCCTTGCGCCGCGCGGGTTTGCCCGGTCTGCGTGGGGTATGGGCGCACGAGGTCGGCGGCGGCCGCTCGTTGCTGATCGTCTCGATCGAACAGCGGTACCCGGGTCATGCACGGCAGGCCGCGTACCTGGCCGCCCAGTTGCCGAACGCGGCGTACATGAACAGGTTCACGATCGTGGTCGACAGCGACGTCAACCCACGTGACCTCGGTGAGGTCATGTGGGCGGCGACCGGTCGATGCGATCCGGAGACCGACATCGAGGTCATGAAGCGCACTTGGGGCAGCCGGGTCGACCCGCTCACGCTGCCCGGTGCGCTGGCGTTCAACAGCCGGGCCGTGATCGACGCGTGCCGGCCGTATGAACGGCTCGCGGACTTCCCGGTGGTGGCCGAGTCCAGTCCGGAGCTGGTGGCGGACGTGTCCCGGCGCTGGCCGGAAGTGGCGGGTTGATGACCGCCGAGGTCACCGCACAGGGATCCGATCTTGCCCGCCTGCGGCAGGAGCTGCTCTTCAGCGCGCTGCGCGGGGTGGAGGGCAGCTCCTCGCTGGCGTTTGTGATCTTCCAGGAGCTGGCGGTGGCCATAGTGGAAGGCCGGCTGCCACCCGGCCACGAGGTCAACTCCGCCGACCTCGCCCGGCGGTTCGACACCTCCCGGACCCCGGTCCGGGAAGCCCTGCTGCTGCTGGAACGTGAAGGCCTGGTGATCGTGCCGCCCCGACGCAGGCCTTACGTCTCACCGGTGGCGTTGTCCCAGGTCAGAGAGATTTACGAGATCCGAGGCAGCCTGTACACGCTGGTCTGCGAGCTGGTCGTCGAGCGCGCCACCGACGAGGAGATCGCCGCTCTCGGGGCCTGGCAGCAGATGCTCGAGCGAGACGCCGCGTGCGGCGACGTGGACGCGTATTTCTGGCACAACGTGGGCTTCCGCAACCACGAAGCCAGGTTGTCGCGGAATCGGGAGCTGCAACGCCGACTCAGTTCGCTCGGTCTGCAGATGCACCGGTTCCGGCACTTGAGCCTGTCACTGCCCGGCCGGTTGAAGCACTCGGTCGCCGACCACGAGCGTCTGGTCCGGGCGTACGCCGACCGCGACGTCGCGTTGGCGTCGGCAGTGAGCAAGTCTCTTGTGTTGCGGGGGTATCGGGCGCTGGAACGGTCAGGCAAGTTCAGCGTTGCGCCTCCACCCAGCCTGAACCCTCGATCGCCTTCAACCCGTTCATGATGATCGACTTCGTGATGGCCACGGCCAGGTGGGCGTCGCCGTCGCGGTAGGCCAGCAGTAGCCGGTCGTGGTCACTGACCGACCTGTCCAGCCTGCCAGGCAGCGACAGGCTCACGTGCCGCCACTGTAGGGTGCGCAGGCCAAGCGAACTGAGTGTTCTGGCGAGCTGGGCATTGCCCGCGACCTCGGCCTCGGCTTGGCGGAACGCGACGTTGTGCCAGAAGTACGAGTCCACGTCGTCGCGCTCGGCATCGGCGACCAGCTTGGCCTGCCAACTCCACAGCACGTCCAGGTCCGGTGCCTTGCGCACGATCAGCTCGCTGACCAGGCCATGCAGGTTGGCCCTGACCTCGTAGACGTCCCGGATCTGGTTCGCGGTCACCGGAGCGACTCGCGGCCTGCGCCGCGCCGGGATCTCGACGAGGCCTTCGCGCTGCAAGGTCAACAGGGCCTCGCGGACGGGTGTGCGGCTGGTCGCGTACCGCTTTGCCAACTCGACGGAGTTCACGTCCGCGCCGGGCACCAGCGTGCCGTCGATGATCTGCATGGCCAGGTCCTCGACGATCCGGTCGACCAGCGAACCGCCGCCGCCCTGCCCGAGCATCTGGCGCAGCATCCGCGCGCCCGTTGCGTTCTGAGTCATTCTTCCGCTGTCACATTTCCCCGGTAGCCACGTCCCGCAATACTTCCAGCAACTGCAGGGCCGCGGCGGAGTGCTCCACGTCTTTCCTGCGTACGGCGGCGATGCGGCGGTACGGCTTGATGCCGCCGATCGGCACCGCGGCCACGTCCGGGCGCAACGCGACCAGCGCGAGCCGCGGCACCGCCGTGACTCCGATCCCGGCCGCGACAAGGCCTTGCGCGGACAGGTAGTCCTCGGTCACGAACCCGATCTGGGGCTCGAATCCGGCAAGGCGGCACATGGTGGCGAAGGCCTGCTCGTAGGGCGGTTCGTGGCCACGGACCACCCACGTCTCGCCCGCGAGCTCAACCAGGTCCACTTCGGACTCCGCGGCGAGCGGGTGCTGCGCGGGCACCAGGACGCACAGCGGGTCGTCGACGAGCGGCAGCCGTTCGATGTCCGCGGGAATCGTGCGGGGCAGGAAGTCGTAGTCCCAGATCAGTCCCAGTTGGATCTCGCCGTCACGCAGCGCGGCGGGGATGTCGGTGGCGTGGGCGGAGCGCAGTCGCACACGGATATCCGGATGGCGGCGCTGGAATTCCTTCACAACGCGGGGAATCAAATCCGCCGCCGCCGTCGGGAACACGCCGAGCCGGACGTGGGTCTGCTGCTTGGTCAGGTCCCGCATCTCCTGCTCGATCGCCGCGATACTGCCCAGCACGCTCGCGCTGCGGTCGGCCAGCAGGCGCCCGGCCTCGGTCAGTTCCACGCCACGCGGCCCGCGCACCATCAGCGGGATGCCGAGTTGCCGTTCCAGCAGGGCCATCTGCTGGGAGACCGCGGAGTGCGTCATGTACAGCGCCTCAGCCGCGGCGGTGAACGAGCCGCGCTCGGCCACCGCCGCGAAGATCTGCAGCCGCCGTACCTCGAGCACAACTCTCCTTCTACTTCGGGCCGGCCAGGTCGCCTTCCCATGGCGCGGGGGCCAGTTCCCATAGTCCCACCCGAGACAGTGCCCGGCGAGCGGTGTGGTCGATCAGGTCGTCGATCGACTTCGGCTGAGGATAGAACGCGGGCACGGGCGGGGCGATGATCGCGCCCGCCTCCGTCACCGCGACCATGGAGCGCAGGTGGCCGAGGTGCAGCGGGGTCTCGCGGACCATCAGCAGCAGCGGCCTGCCCTCTTTCAGGCACACGTCCGCCGCGCGGGTCACCAGGTCGTCGGTGTAGCCCGTGGCCACGGCCGACATCGTCTTGATCGAACACGGGACCACGAGCATCGCGTGCACGGGGAACGATCCGGACGCGATGCTGGCGCCGATGTCCGCGGACGGGTGGACCACGTCGGCCATCGCGCGGATGTCCCGCGGGGTCAGGCCGCACTCGTGCCGGAGCGTGATCATGCCCGCCTTGGACACCACCAGGTGGATCTCGACGTCCTCGATCTCGCGCAGCAGGGCCAGCACTCGTACGCCGATGGCCGTGCCGCTCGCGCCGGTGATGGCGACAACGATCCGCCTTCGTAAAGAACCCATGACCCATCGGAACACGCGAACCGGCACGAAAGCCATAGCCGGGCTGTCAGGTCTGCTTACCGCAGGGGAAAGGAAAGCTCGCTGGTCCTGCGGTGTCGGGAAACCTAGCGTCAGAGCCATGAACGAGGTCATCGACGCGCACGCACACATAGTGCCCGAGTCGTTGCTCACCGATTCCGCGTTCCGCCGGACCGACAAGGGCTGGGTGTTCTCGGCGCCCGGGATCGGCGAGACCCGGCCGATCGGCCCTCGGATGACCAATGTGGACGCTCGCAGATCATGGCTCGCCGACACCGGCGTGACCAGACAGATCCTGTCGCCGTGGCTGGACATCCAGGAGAACGGCCGTGACTGGGCGTTGCGGCTCAACGACGCCATGTGTGAATCGGCCGACGAGCTCGGCACAGCCGCACTGGCCAGTGTGGACACCACTGATGCCGACCAGGCCGCACAGGACCTCGTCGATGCGATCAACGTGCCGCAGCTGGTCGGCCTGATGCTCAGCACGGATCCGTTGAACGGCCCGCCGCTGCACTCGGACCATTACGCTCCACTGTGGATGGCAGCGGTCGAGCACCAGGCGCCGATCATGCTGCACCCGTCGACGTGCGGACCGCATGGTGGGCTTGGCAACGTCCACGGCCGTCTGGTCGACAACACACTCGCGCTGGGCAACCTGATCCTGAACGGTGTGTTCGACCGATTCCCCGGCTTGCAGCTGCTCGCTGTGCACGGCGGCGGTTTCCTTCCGTACCAGGCAGGCAGGCTCGACGGCGGCTATCGCACCGGCGAGACCAAGGTCGCTGATCTGGAGCGCGGCCAGCCTTCGGCATACCTGCAGGACTTCTACTACGACACCGTGGCGCTCACCGCGCCCGCGATCGCATTCCTCACCGAGAACGTCGCACCCGGCCGCGTCATGCTGGGCAGCGACTACCCATTCGCCATCGGCGACCCACAACCCGCCACCACTGTGCGGAACGCCGCGCTTACCGAGCACTTGACCGACTCGGTGATGCGCGGCGCCGCCGTCGACCTCTTCGGGAAGATCTCATGAGCCCGCCGCTGAGGCTTTCCGCAGCCACGAAAACCGGCCAACTATCCGTATTGCGTTGGGGCGCGGGAGAACCGCTGGTTCTGCTGCACCCGTTGGCGAGTGCGGGCGAGCTGTGGCAACCCGTTGCCGATCGACTGGCCGGGCATGCCGTGTATGCGCCTGACTTGCGTGGTCACGGTTTCAGCAGCTGGGACGGTGAGCCGTTCGCCATCGCGGACATGGCTGACGACCTGGCCCAAGCCATGGACACCCTGGCGCTGCCCACGGTGAACCTGCTCGGCATGTCGATGGGTGGCAGTGTCGCGGTCACGTTCGCGGGCATGTACCCGGACCGGGTTCGTTCGTTGATCCTGGCTGACGCGACCGCGTGGTACGGCGCGGACGCACCGGAGGTCTGGGCCGAACGGGCACGCAAGGCGAAAGCCGTGCCGCGGGCCGACCAGATCCCGTTCCAGCTGGATCGCTGGTTCTCCCCGCAGTTCGCGGACACGCCGGAGGCCAAGCGCGCCGCCGACATCTTCCTGAAGCAGAACAGCGATGCGCACGCCGCGGCGTGCATCGCCATGGGAGCCATGGATTCCCGGCCACTGCTGTCCTCGATCACAGCGCCGACGCTGATCATGGTCGGTGAGCACGACTACGCCACTCCGCCGGAGATGTCGGCCGAGTTGCACGAGAACATCGCAGGCTCCACCCTGCGGATCCTGCCGGGACTACGGCACATGACGTTCATCGAGCAGCCGGAGCTGGCTGATGTCGTTGCCAGGGAGGCGTTGTGAAACCGGCCCCGTTCACGTACCACGCGCCGCGTTCGCTTGACGAGGCCCTGTCGCTGTTGTCCGACCTCGGTGACGATGCCAAGGTGCTTGCCGGTGGGCAGAGTCTGATGCCCATCCTGAACTTCCGGCTGACCCGATTCGAGCACCTGATCGACATCAACCGGATCGGCGCGGAGTTCAGCCGGCCCAAGGACAACGGCGACACGGTCACGATCCCCGCGCTCGTCCGGCAACGGACCGCCGAGCGTTCCCCGGAGATCGCCATGGCCACGCCGATCTTCGGTCAGGCGCTCAAGCAGGTCGCGCATCCGCAGATCCGCAACCGTGGCACGGTCTGCGGCAGCCTCGCCCACGCCGACCCCGCCGCGGAGTTGCCGAGTGTCGTGTCCGTTTTGGACAGCACGTTCACTCTCGCCTCCGCCCGCAGGACCCGTGAGGTCGATGTCGCGGACTTCTTCCAGTTCCACCTGACCACGGCGATCGAGCCGGACGAGATGCTCACCGGAGTGACCTTCCGCAGGCCCAAACCGGGTACCCACACGGCATTCCACGAGTTCGCCACCCGCAAAGGCGACTTCGCGCTCGCGGGTGTCGCCGTCGCGGCAACTGTGGACACTTCAGGCGCGGTCACCGACTGTCGGATCGCCGCGGCCGGAGTCGCTCCGACGCCGCAGCGACTGACCGAGGCCGAGAACCTGCTGATCGGTTCCACATTGGACTCCCAGGCGCGTGCCGCCGCCGCTGAGGCCGCTCGCGCCACAGTCGATCCGACCGGCGACATCCACGCGTCCGCGGAACACCGGCGGCGGCTGACCGGAGTGCTCGTCCTGCGTGCGCTGGTCGATGTCGCCAGGCAAGGAGGCAAGCCATGACCCACCCGATCAAGGTGACGGTGAACGGAACGACCCATCACGACGAGGTCGACAGCCGTCTCACCCTGGCTGACTTCCTGCGTGAGCGTCTGCGGCTGACCGGGACCCACCTTGGTTGCGAACACGGCGTTTGCGGGGCGTGCACGGTGATCCTGGACGGGGCCGCGGTCCGCTCCTGCCTGATGCTTGCCGTTCAGGCTGACGGCAGCGAGCTGGAGACGGTGGAGAGCCTTGCGTCCGAGGACGGTGAGCTCGGCACGCTCCAGCAGGCCTTCAAGGACAACTACGCGCTGCAGTGCGGGTTCTGCACGTCAGGCTTCCTGATGAGCGTGACCGCGGCGTTGCGGGAAGGCCCGGTGCGCGACGAGGTGACCGCAAGGGAGGTGCTCAGCGGCAACATCTGCCGCTGCACCGGCTACCAGGGACTTGTGCGAGCAGTATTGGACGCGAGCGGATGACCATGATCGGAGCGGGCATCCCCCGCCGTGAAGACGACCGGCTGCTGACCGGCCGCGGCCGCTACCTCGACGACCTCGACATCCCCGGCGCACTGGCGGCCGCGTTCTTACGTTCACCGCACGCCCACGCCCGGATCAACGGCATGGACCTCACCGTCGCTCGTGCAGCGCCCGGTGTGGTCGCGGTGTTCAGCGGCGCGGACCTGATGGAAATTCAGAAACCGTTGGCGCCCAAGGTGTTGCACCCGGACCTGGACGACCGGCCACGGCTGCCGATGCCGCCGGAGGAGGTGCACTACGTCGGCGAGCCAGTCGCGGTCGTGATCGCCGAGAGCCGATACCTGGCCGAGGACGCGGTTGACCTGATTGAGGTGGACTACGAGGTCCTGCCTGCGGTCGCGTCGACCGCCGCAGCGCTCGCCGAGGGCGCGCCAACCGCGCACTCGACCGCGTCCAGCAACGTCGCTGTCCGGATCAAGCAACGGTCCGGCGACGCCGAGCGTGCACTCGCCGAGGCGCCGCACACGTTGTCCGAGGAGTTCTTCGTGATGCGCGGTGGTGCGCACTCGATGGAACCTCGTGCGGTCGCGGCCAGATTCGACCCGTCGATCAGCCAGGTGACCATCTGGGACACCACGCAGGCACCGCACTACGCGCGCCAGCAGCTGTCGATGATCTACGACATGGCCGAGGATGACATCCGGGTCATCGCCCCGCCGGACGTCGGCGGCGGGTTCGGCCCGAAAGCCCAGTTCTACGGCGAGGAAGTCGTCGTGCCGTGGGTCGCGATCAAGCTGGGCCGCACGGTCAAATGGGTCGAGGACCGGCAGGAGAACATGGTGAGCGCGATGATGGAGCGTTCGCAGACGCACCACATCGAGGTCGGTTTCGACAGCGACGGCAAGCTGCTGGCTCTGCGGGACTACGTGGAGCACGACCAGGGCGCTTACTGCGCGGGCTTGCAGGTCCCCTCGATCACGACCGCGACCGTGCCGGGGCCGTACAAGATCCCGAACATCTCGATCGACCTCGTCGCGTGCTACACCAATATGGTTCCGACGTCGTCGGTGCGTGGCGCGGGCCGCCCGCAGGCGGTGTTCGCGATGGAACGGATGATGGACCGGATCGCCGAGTACCTGGACATCGACCCAGCCGAGGTCCGCGCCCGCAACTTGATCAAGGCGGACGAGTTTCCGTACCAGGTGGGCATCATGTTCCGCGACGGTAGCCCGCTGACGTACGACAGCGGAGACTTCCCGGCGTTGCTGTCCGGCACTTTGGAGCGGCTCGACTACGCGGAGGCAAAGGCGTTCAGGGAAGGTGCCCGTGCCGAGGGACGTCACGTCGGCATCGGCCTCGCGGTATACGTCGAAGGATGCGGCCTGGGGCCATATGAGGGCGCCAAGATCCGGCTGACCAACCGGGGCAAGCTTCTCGTGACGATTGCCGCCGCGCCTCAGGGCCAGGGCTACGAGACGGTGTACGCCCAGATCGCCGCGGATGCGATCGGGATCGGGATGGAGCACATCTCGGTCGTCACCGGTGACACGTCCCGGATTCCGTTCGGGCAGGGCACATTCGCCTCCCGGATCACCGCGACGTGCGGTCCTGCCGTCTATCAGGCGGGTCAGCAGATGCGCGAAAGGCTGCTCGACACGGCGTCGAAGATCCTCGGTTCGGACGCACTCAGACTGGAGGGCGATCGGATCTCGCTGGATGGCGGCGACCAGGAGAAGTCAGTGTCCCTTTTGGACATCGCAAGGGTGGCCAATATCGGCAAGCACGGCATCACCCTGCCTGCCGGAATCAAGCCCGGTATCGAGACATCCAGCTACTTCGCCCCGGCCAGGGCCGCTTACGCCAGTGGTGCGCACGCGGCCATGGTAGAAGTCGACCCGGACACCGGCGGTGTGACTGTGCTGAGATACGTCATCGGGCACGACTGTGGGACCGTGATCAACCCGCGCCTGGTGGACGGTCAGGTGATCGGCGGGTTCGCGCACGGCATCGGCAACGCGCTGTACGAGGACACGGTCTACGACGCCGAAGGGCAGCCCCAGACCGCGAGTTACTTGGACTATCCGCTGGTGTCGGCGGTGGAGGTGCCGCCGGTGGAACTGTTTCACATCCAGTCGCCCAGCCCGTTGAACCCGCTGGGCGCCAAAGGCGCGGGGGAGGGCGGCACGATCCCGGCCCCGGCCGCCATCGCCGGGGCCATCGAGGACGCGCTGCGGCCGTTGCGGGCCCGCATCAACTGTGCCCCGGCAACGCCCGGCCGGGTGATGGACGCGGTACTCGCCGCGCTGGAAGGAAATCCCCGATGCTGATCGAGAACTCGTTTGACATAAGCGCTTCACCAGACCGGGTCTTCGAGTTCCTGCAGGACCCGCACAACGTGGCCGCGTGTTTCCCGGGTGCGGAGCTGACCGAGGACCTGGGCGGAGACTCGTACCGCGGCAAGGTCAAGATCAAGGTGGGGCCGCTGTCCGCGGCTTACGCGGGCACCGCCACGATCGTCTCCTGTGACCCCGCGACCCGGGTTGCCGTCCTGCTCGCCGAGGGGAAGGACGCCCGTGGTTCCGGCTCGGCGCGGGCGGAGGCGAAGATGCAGGTCAGGGCGAAGGAGGGCGGTTCGACCGTCACCTTTGCCACCGAGCTGACCATCTCGGGTAAATTGGCTCAGTTCGGCCGCGGCATCATGGCCGACGTCTCCAACCGGATGATCGCCGAGTTGGCCGAGCAGGTCCGAACCCGGATAGACACCGCTCAGTTGCCCCATGAAGCCGAGGCTGTGTCCGCTCCACCGTCGCCCCCGCCAATGAAGGCGTCCAGCATCATCAAGGCGATGATCGCCGGGTGGTTCGGCCGGCTGCGCGGCAGGTTCCGGTCGAAGTCCGGTTCGCCCCAGGCGTGACAATGACGCAGGCCTGGCGTTTGACCGTGCGCTAGCTGATCGCCAGCCGTGAGCTGACGGCGTGGACGTTATCGCGAGCAGCGTCTGGCCGCAGTCACGAAGTCCACATCGGACGGTCCAAGTCCGGCCAGTTCAGTCGGCCACGGCCGGTCCGACAATGTCGTCGCGGCGGTACGGGTTGCCGATTCCTATGACCACTGTGGACTTATTGGTCGTGCCGCAGGTGTCCTGAACTGCACTGAAGTGCTTGGAGTGGAACCGGTTTTGACGTCGGGGTTCTCTGTCCTGCTGATAACGGTCCTTTGTGGACTAGGCTGGGGGGCAAGGGGGCGCGGGTTCAAATCCTGTCGTTCCGACGGTCGCAAGAAAGCCCTCTGGCTTGGTGGAAAACCAGGTCAGAGGGTTTCTTTCGTTCGGTGACTGGATCATGACCGAGATCGTTTGTGGACCTTTTGCAATGTCAGTCACGGGTGTGAGAGTGCCCACATCGTCATTCCACGGCTGTATGCCGTGGCCGTGACGGCCAGCCCGATAGCGAGCAATGGCAATGGAACCCCGTTAGGGCGAGACAGCGGCAGCCATACGAACCCGAGACCGGCACAGGTCGCCCTGACGTTCCCAACAAGAGAACCGCGGAACTTTGTCAGCGTTGGCCGTGCTGAACCTCGGCAACATCGGTTTGGCGCGCTCCCTGGTCATTCTTGGCACGGGGAAGCCATGCACAGCCATGGCCTGTGAACCGGAAGACGAGCCGTTCGTCGATGCGTGGTCAAGGTATGAGAATCAGGCGGACTGGATTGTTCACCTTTTCCGCTAGTTGGTGTACCGCATTGGGTGCCGGTCGTCGACTGCCTGTGAACGGAGCCACGCCACCCGATCGTAGCCGCATTGTCCTGCCGGGCACTATCATTCCGACTCTGCCTGGGTAGAAGTCCGCGCGGTCCCAATCGCGGCCGTTCCACGATTCGATGACCGTGCTGCCGTGCGTCACAAGCACCACCGTGAGGCGATCCGTGACCGACACGTCGAATCGTCCGGCTGTCGAATCGTTCAGATGAGTTCATGCGAAACTGCCGCGCCGGAAGCGCGTTGTCCGGTTCCTGTTGTACGTACTTCTATCATGGACAGGTGCCGACGCGTCTTAGCCCTTGCGCTGCAACGACTTTGCTGAAATTGCCGAAGAGTCCAGCAATTCAGCGCATGCGGATGGCGACTTGTCGTCAGCGGGCTGGCTCGGCCATGGCCACCGCCCTACCATTCCGTCACGGTCGTAGACACGTCAACTGGCGCGTGTGTGCGATTCATGTGAAGGAGGTTCATTTGTCACACCAACAGGGCGACGAAGTTTCGCTCAACGTGGTGCGCGGTGTTCTTGGCAATCTTGTCGAATGGTACGACTGGTTCGTTTACGCTTCCTTCAGCATCTATTTCGCGGCCAGTTTCTTTCCGGCTGGAAATCTTACCGCCCAGTTGCTGTCCACGGCTGTGGTGTTCGCGGTCGGATTCCTGATGCGCCCGCTCGGCGGCTGGCTGCTTGGCCGGTACGCGGATCGGTTCGGTCGACGATCGGCGTTGACGTTGTCGGTGACGCTGATGAGCGTCGGCTCGTTGGCGATCGCGGTGACGCCGGGATACCAGACCATCGGCGTGCTCGCGCCGATCATTCTCGTTCTCGCGCGCCTGACCCAGGGCCTGTCGGTCGGTGGCGAGTTCGGATCCAGTGCGGCCTATCTGTCCGAGATCGCTCCGGCTGGCCGCCGAGGCTTCTACTCGAGCTTCCAGTATGTCTCGATCACCCTTGGCCAGCTCGCTGCGCTGTTTGTCATGATCATTATGCAGGCTTGGCTGACCGAGCAGCAGATGAGCGACTGGGGGTGGCGGGTGCCGTTCGCCATCGGCGCCATTGGCGGTCTGATCGTCATGTACCTGCGGCGCACGATGACCGAGTCTCGATATTTCGAAGAGGAAACGGCAAGCCGCTCAACGGACCGCGGCCGAGGCGGCCTGTCAACGTTGCTGACCGGGTACTGGCGGAGACTGATCGCCGTGTTCGGGCTCGCCATTGGCGGGACGGTAGCGTTTTACACATTCACAACATACCTGCAGAAATACATGGTCAACACCGCGGGCATCGCGAAGTCCACGGTGTCGGTCATCGGTTTCGCGGCACTATTCCTTTTCATGCTCATGCAGCCCGTCGTCGGCGCTCTGTCCGACCGGTGGGGCCGCAAACCGATCATGCTCGGCTTTTCGATCAGCGGAATGGTGCTGACCGTCCCGATCATGACCATCCTCGGCACCACCAGGAATCCGTGGATCGCCTTTCTGCTGATGACAACCGGACTGACGTTTCTCACTGGATACACCGCGCTGGCTGCGATCATCAAGGCCGAGATGTTCCCGACAAGTGTCCGTGCGCTCGGTGTCGGGCTGCCACACGCTCTGGTCGCCGCGACCTTTGGCGGAATGGCCGAGCCGATCGCGCTGGCGCTCAAGCAGATCGGCCATGAGAGCCTGTTCTTCTGGTGGGTTACCGGCTGCATTGCGCTGACCTTCATCGCCGCTGTCGTCGTTTCCGAACCCTCACGCAACTCCGCACTCGACACTCATCCATCCTTTTCGGACTCACCAGTGGGTCTTACTCCAGAAAAACACGGCAAGCCACAGCGTTAGCGCGCGGCGTGCTCCATGTGGCTATTGAGCACGTGGACTCAGCTCTTCGTTGTGCCTGGCGTCGCAGAAAGTCAGCAGTATCCACAAAAGTCACTACGAGATCGAGGATCTGCTCACGTTGAGTTCGCTGTGTTGCGTTGGGCTCGGGGAGACGGCTGGGCTTACCCAACCAGGGCTTTCACGAGGATCGTCGCTCAAGTCAGTGGCATTGGGTTCGATCCCCCGACCGGCGCCTGTTCGCCACACGTGGGAGCTTCGTCGCGCGAGCTATGTCAAGGTCTGGGCAGCGGCCGCGATCGGCATCAATGCCGAGCCGGAACTGCTGATCCAGAGCGACCGTGACGCTCTTTGGCGGCGCCGACCGTCCACATTGGCCTGGATCAAGGTCGGCACGCCGATTTGGGGGCGAAAACTCCAGTCTCATTTCGGCGCGACCTCGTACGCCAGGGTGATCGCACCCTACTTGGACATGGAGAGGCTCAGCGTTCAGGGCCTGGCCGACCCGTAACCTCGGCGTACGTGCCGGTGTTGAAAACCCTGTTCCACACCGCGCCGCTGGACGTCGGCGGGTGGCTGCTCATCCTTGCCGTGAGCGTGGCCGCGTTCGTCGTGGTCGAGGTGGACAAGCTGATCTGGCGGCGGCCGAAGGGGACTTTCGGCCCTATGTCGTGAGTCGATAGTCACTGAACTGGGCACGTTCTTTTCCGTCACAGTGCTGGTATGCGTGCGATGACGGTGAATCCGGGTTCGTCGAGCCTCAAGCTGTCCGGCTCGGTGGATCCCGGATTGCTCGTGTATTTGCTGGAACAGAAGATCATCAGTGCCGTGCACACCAGGAACAGGCCGAAATCGCGGTGGCCCGGATCAAGAAGGGAGTGGCGGCATGACATCTCCCCAGTGGCAGGACGCGCTGGAGGCGGCGATTCTGGCGCCGTCCCCGCACAACACGCAGCCGTGGCGATTCGAGGTCACCGGCGACCAGGTTGACGTTCTGCTGGACGAATCGCGTGTCTTGGCGGTCGCCGACCCAGGTGGTCGTGAGGCGCGGATGTCCTGTGGTGCCGCGCTGTTCAACTTGCGGATGGCGCTGCGGTCGCAGGGGCTTCCAGTACACGTTTGGCTCACGCCGGACGCTGACCGGCGAGATCTGTTGGCGCGGGTGCGAGTCAGCGGGCATCTCGCGGCAAGGGCTGACGAACTGGTGCTGTACAAGGCGATCCCGCGGCGGCGTACCAACAGGCGGCCGTTCCGGGACGACCCGGTGGGCGGCGACGTACAGATGGCTTTGCGGCAAGCGGCTTTGCATGAAGGTGCTCGGCTGGTTCTGTTGGTTCGGCCGCAACGATACGACGCGGTGTCCACGCTCTTGCGGTTCGCCGAGAACTCGCAGCGGCAGGACGTCGGCTTCCAGGATGAACTGTTGGCGTGGGTTGCCGAGGATCCGGACCGACTCGATGGGGTTCCGCCGTTGGCCAGCGGCCCGCCGCCACTCATCGAGCCGTTGGTTCTGCTGCGGCACTATGGTTCTGACGGTGACAAGCGGCCTAGGGAATACGAGCAGGAGCCGTTGCTGGGAGTGCTGTTGACCCATCGAGACGACGCTCGTGACCACATGCGCGCCGGCCAGGCCCTGCAACGGGTTCTGCTCACGGCCACGGCCGGTGAAGTCAGTACGTCGTTTTTGTCCGCGGCGGTCGAGAGGTCGGCGAGTCGCTCCGCGTTGACGTCCGTGCTCGGTGAGGAGGGCTATCCGCAGGCGGTCCTGCGTTTTGGCTACGGCTACCTGCCGCCGCACACCCGTCGTCGGCCGGTCGACGAAGTCAGCACTTGTTTGTGAGCACTGGAACAGGCCGAAAGGCCCGAGTTGGACAGGGCGCTCGGCAGTATCGGCGCCCTACGCCGTGCGGGCAGCGTTGGTGGCAAGCAACTTTTGACGGAAGGCACCTGATGACCGCCCAACCCCAGCTCACCGAGACGCGGTCGGTGACCGACACGATGCGCCGGATCGACGCCTGGTGGCGAGCGGCCAATTACCTGTCAGTCGGCCAGATCTACTTGATGGACAACCCGTTGCTGCGTGTGCCGCTCCAGCCGGAACATGTCAAACCGCGGCTGCTGGGGCACTGGGGGACGGTGCCGGGCATCACCCTGACCTACGCACACCTTAACCACCTGATCATGCGCGACGACGTCAACGCGCTACTTGTGACCGGGCCGGGACATGGTGCCGCGGGCCTCAATGCGGCCGCGTGGCTGGAGGGCACCTACTCCGAGCTGTACCCGCACGTCAGCCAGGACGAGGCGGGGATGCGGGAGTTGTTCCGTCAGTTCTCGTTCCCGGGCGGGGTGCCCAGCCACGCCTCGGCACACTTGCCTGGCTCGATCCACGAGGGCGGCGAACTCGGGTACGCCCTCGCGCACGCGACGGGAGCCGCGCTCGACAACCCGGAGCTGATCGTCGCGTGCGTCATCGGCGACGGCGAAGCCGAAACCGGGCCGCTGGCCACGAGTTGGCATGCGCCCGCCTTCCTCAACCCGGCGACCGACGGGGCGGTGTTGCCGATCCTGCACCTGAACGGCTACAAGATCGCCAACCCGACCGTGCTTTCCCGCCTGCCCAAGGATGACCTGGCGGCAATGCTGCGCGGCCACGGCTGGCGTGCGGTTGAAGTTTCCGGATCGGACCCGTTCGAGGTGCACGAGGCGTACGCCGAGGCGTTGGCGCAGTGTCTGGCCGACATCCGGCAGATCCAAAGCGACGCGCACCGCGGCATCCGCAGCCGGGCGACAGCGTGGCCCGTGCTCGTGCTGCGCACGCCCAAGGGGTGGACCGGGCCGCGGACCGTGGGCGGGCGCCAGGTTGAGGGATCGTGGCGGTCGCATCAGGTTCCGATCACTGACATCCGATCCGACCCGCATCGGCTGGCCCAACTGGAAAGCTGGCTGCGGTCCTACCAACCTGGCGAGCTGTTTGAAACCGACGGCACGCCCGCGCCGCTGGTGCGGCACTGGCACCCGTTGGGCGCCAGGCGGATGAGCGCCAATCCGATCGCACACGGCCAGGTGCAGCGTGATCTCAACTTGCCGGACTGGCATCGGTACACGGTGGACGTCGGCAAGACCGCTGAGTCGACCCGCGCTCTTGGCGGCTATCTCCGTGATGCGATGGTTCTCAATGTGGACAGCCTGCTGTACTTCGCGCCGGATGAGCACGCGTCCAACCGCCTGGGAGACGTTTTGGACGTGACGGGCCGCCGGTGGCAGTTGCCGATCGAACCGAACGATGAACACCTGGCTCGTGACGGCCGCGTTTTCGAGGTGCTGTCTGAGCACTTGTGCCAGGGTTGGCTGGAGGGTTACCTGCTGACCGGCAGGCATGGCTTGCTGTCGAGCTACGAGGCGTTCACGCACATCGTGGACTCGATGGTCGCGCAGCACGCCAAGTGGCTGCACACGTCCATGGACATTCCGTGGCGTCGTCCGGTACCGAGTCTGAACTACCTGCTGACCTCGCATGTGTGGCGACAGGACCACAATGGGGCGTCCCATCAGGATCCTGGGTTCATCGATCACGTCCTGAGCAAGCGCCCCGAGGTCGCCAGGGTCTACCTGCCGCCGGACGCCAATTCGCTGCTGACCGTGGCCGACCACTGCTTGCGGACACGCGGCCTGGTCAACGTGATCGTCGCCGGGAAGCAACCGGCACACCAGTACCTCACAGCGGATGAGGCACGCGCACACTGCGAGCAGGGTCTCGGCGTCTGGAGCTGGGCAAGCACCGATATCGATGGTGGCACTGATGTCGTGCTGGCTTGTGCCGGTGACGTGCCGACCCAGGAAACCCTTGCCGCCAAGGACGTTCTGCTCGAACTGGTGCCGGATCTGCGGATCCGCGTGGTGAACGTGGTCGATCTCGGCAGGTTGTTCTCGCCCGAGCAGCATCCGCACGGGATCAGCGACCGGGAGTACGGCGAGATCTTCACCCGGGACAAGCCGGTGATCTTCGCGTTCCACGGCTACCCGTGGCTGATCCACCGGCTGGCCTACCGTCGCCCTGGCCACGACAACCTGCACGTGTGGGGCTTCCACGACTACGGCACCACCACGACCCCGTTCGACATGTGCGTGCTCAACGAGCTCGACCGCTATCACCTCGCACTGGCCGCGCTGGAGCGTGTGCCGCGGCTGGACGGCCGGATCGGCCACCTGCGTCAAGAACTTCTCGGGCGCCTGGCCAAGCACCACGACCACATCCGCCGCACGGGTGAGGACCTGCCGGAGATCCGCGACTGGAAGCCGAGGAGGACAGAATGAGCGAGGTCCTGCTCACGGATGGGGCGATGGTGACGGTCCGGCAGTTGACCGCCGCCGATCACGACCAGGTTGTCGCGCTGCACAAGGCGATGCCGGACGAGGATCGCTACCTTCGGTTCTTCAGCATGTCCGTGCCGCCCATCGACATCTTCGTCACGAAGGTGCTCGATGAGAACGCCGGAGTCGGCGCGTTCGACGGTCACGTCTTGCTCGGTATGGCCGCGTACGTGGTGATCCAGGGAAGCGCACCGGTCACGGCCGATGTGGCGTTGGTGGTCGCGCATCAGGTGCAGCACCACGGGATCGGCACGCTCCTGCTTGAACATCTCGGCTCGCTCGCGCGTAGCCACGGCGTTCAGCGGTTCACAGCGGACGTGTTGCCGGGCAACTGGCGGATGCTCCGGGTGTTCTCGGACATGGGGCTGGCTGTCAGTACCAGGCCGAATTTCGACGTGATCAAGGTGGACATCGACCTCGTGCCGGGCGAGGGCTATCTCGACGCGGTCGCGGTGCGCGAACGGGTCGCGGCCACTGCGAGCCTACAACCCTTGTTCTGCCCCGATTCGGTCACGGTGATCGGGGCGGGTCGTAAGCCGGAATCCATCGGGCACGCCGTGCTGTCCAACATCCTGGCGGGCGGTTTCACCGGGATGGTCACCGCGGTCAATCCCCATGCTCGTGAAGTGCTGGGCGTTGCGTGCTATCCATCGGTCTCGGCGATACCGAACGCTCCCGATCTGGCAGTGACCTGTGTGCCCGCGGCCGCTGTCGCGGATGTGGCCGCCGAGTGTGGCCAGGTTGGTGTGCGGGCACTACTGGTAATCAGCTCCGGCTTGTCGACCAATCCGGTACAGGCCAAGCGGCTGCTGGACACCGTGCGTCAATACGGGATGCGGATGGTCGGTCCGAACTGCCTTGGCGTGGTGAACAGCGAAGTGCGGCTCGATGCGAGCTTCGCCGCCGGTGGTCTGAGCGCGGGCGAGGTCGGGGTGGTGACCCAGTCCGGCGGCATCGCGATCGCTTTGCTGGAGCAGTTGCGTCGGCTGGGGCTTGGTGTGTCGACCTTGGTGTCCACAGGTGACAAGTACGACGTGAGCGGCAACGACCTGCTGCACTGGTGGGAAAGCGATATTAGGACCAAGGTTGCCGTGCTGTACTTGGAATCCTTCGGCAATCCTCGAAAGTTCTCGCGACTGGCACGGCACTTGGCGCGCAGCAAACCGGTGTTGGCCATCCGTGCGGGCAGCACGGAAGCCGGTCAGCGCGCTGCCGCATCGCACACCGCGGCAACCGCGACGCCAGCAGTGCTGCGTGAGGCGCTGTTCCGGCAAGCCGGTGTGATCGCGGTGGATCGACTGTCCGAGCTGACCGGGACAATAGCGCTCTTGTCACGCCAGCCATTGCCGAACGGAAACCGCGTCGCCGTAATCAGCAATGCCGGTGGCGCAGGCGTGCTGGCTGCGGACGCATGCGTCCAGAATGGACTCATCATGCCCGCGCTTTCCGAGCGGACGCGCGGGGAACTCAAGAAGGTACTACCCGCGCTGGCGAGTGTGCACAACCCGGTGGACACGACCGCGGTGGTCGCCGACGAAATCTTCAACCAGGCGTTGCAGATCGTGCTTGACGATGACCAGGTCGACGCGGTGATCGCGATCGCCGCTCCAACCGCACTGGGTGATCCGTCGAGCGCGATCACTGCCGAGACGGACAAAACGCTGATCGCTGTGCGTCTCGACCAAGGCAACGTCGTGGACTGGCTGAACGGTCTGCCGTGCTTCGCCGATCCCGGAGCTGCCGCTGTCGCGTTGGGCCATGCCGCTGAACGGGCCACCTGGTTGCGTCGTCCGGCCGGACGAGTGCCTGATCTGCCTGCCGTGGACGCGACTGCCGCCCGGAAGGTGGTTCGAGACCACCTCGCGACTCATTCCCACGGCGAGTGGCTTGAGCCAGAACAGGTTGTGGCGTTGTTGCGCGCCTTTGGACTTCCGGTTCTCGGCGAGATGTTCGCACCGGACATGGAGACCGCGGTCGCCGCGCAGCGCGAGTTCGATGGCCCAGTCGCGATGAAAGCGGTGGCAGCTGGACTCTTGCACAAGAGTCGTGGTGGTGGAGTGCGCCTTGGACTGGCTGGTTCGGCGGAAGTCCGTGCCGCTTTCGAGGAGTTCTCTGGCCGTTTCGGGCCCGCGTTGCACGGTGTTGTGGTCCAGCCGATGGTCCAACCGGGACGGGAGCTGCTGATCGGCGTGACCAGTGATCCGACATTCGGCCCGCTGGTGGTTTTCGGATTGGGCGGCGTGGACACCGACATGCTCGACGACCGCACGGCCCGGCTGGTTCCGGTGACCGATGTGGACGCGGACGAGATGCTCGGTGCGATCCGCTCGGCGCGTGGTGTGTTCACGTCCGATGTGGACAAACAGCTGGTTCGTGATGTCCTGCTGCGAGTGGCAAGGCTGGCCGAGTTGCTGCCGGAGGTCGCGGAGCTCGACATCAACCCGCTGGTCGTCGGCCGGGATGGTGGCATCGTCGTCGATGCCCGTGTCCGGATCGAGCCGGTGCGGTACACGGATCCGTACCTGAGGAGGTTGCGATGACCAGTCGACGCTGGTGTCCTATTCGGATTGGTGTAGTCGGCGGCCGGAAATGGTCTCGATGCTCATCCGGAGGTAGAACTCCTTGACGCCCGGAGCCCACGAGCGCAGATCGAGATGGCGAGCGGCGTCAAGGTCCGCCGGGGCCGACACTCGAGTAGCGATTCCCACCGCCACGACACTCCACGCGTCGCGGATGGGGGAAGGTGTGGAATTCGTCCACCTCGAACGCCACCACGGTATTGATACCCGCGATGGCGAGCCTGGTGCGGGCGCCTGTCCTGATCACAAGAGTGCGCCCAAGGACGGCGAAATTCACTGGCAGGACGGCTGGCAGCGCTCGATCGTTGAACACGATCCGGCCGACCGGGGCGCCGGCCAGCAGCTGGAAGCACTCGGCTTCGTTCAGCACTTCCAGCCCCGCGGAGTCGACCATGGGCTTACAGTCCTGGCACCCGCCAGGACCCCGATAGGGCCTAAAGACCTGTCGCGTAGGGGCATTTGGTAGGTATGACCGCGACCGGGCAACTCGCCGTGCGGATCAGCGCCCGGCTCACCGATCCCAGCAGCAGACCGGATTTGGCTCCGCGCCCGTGTGTCCCGACCACGAGCAACTGGGCTTGCGTGGACTCGTCGCGCAGGACATCTCGTGCGTTGCCGATCGTGCAGACGACCCATGCGAGCACTGTGGGATGGCGGTCGTGGGCGTCGGCTAATGCTTCGGCGGCGACGTACAGGTGCGCACGTCGCTGCGCGGGAAGGGCGCCAGAGCCAGGCAGCGAGCTGCGACGCCAGGTGTGTATCGCACGCACACCGGCCGTGTGCTTTGCGGCGTAGTCGAAAGCGAAGGCCGCAGCCGCTTTGGAGACCAGCGAACCGTCCACTCCGAGTACGACCGGCGTGTGTTTCGACGGCACGGCACGTGCGATGATCACCGGGCATCGTGCCCGGGCCGCGACCTTGGCGCCGACCGAGCTCCGCAGCGGTGAGCGTCCGCGATTGCCGACGACGAGCATGAGCGCCTCGGCTGACCATCTGATCAGTACGTCGGCCGGGGCGCCGGGAGCGATGACCGACGAGACGAAGATGTCCTTGTTCATCGCCTGGACGACGGCGATCGCCTTGTCGACAAGGGCCTTGCCGGACGTTCGCGTCGTCTGCAGCAGCGGACCCCTGCCCACCGCACGCATCGGTGCGACCTCGCCTGCGTGCAGGATCAGCAGCGGGACCGCGCGGTGCGCGGCCTCCGCGATCGCCCATTCCAGTGCGATGTCGCTGTTTGGCTGACCGTTGACGCCGACCACGATCGGTTTGCTCATCGCATCAGGCTCGCCCAACACCGGATGCGCGGACAGGGCCGAACGGCACGTCCGGTCCGGGCGTTGGCCCCTATCGATCGTGGCCGCGCGACCGCGACAGTGGCAGCGGAACTTCAGGGAGAGGTGAGACGGAAATGGTTGAGCAGAACGGAACCCTGCCGATCGTGGTCGGCGTCGACGATTCGGATGCCGCGCGGCGGGCCCTCGCCTGGGCGATCGACGAGGCCGTCATCCGGCGCTGCCCGGTACACGCGGTGACGGTGTGGTCCGTCGACCCTGCGACGGACTTCGTCTGGACGCCCAGTGAGCAGAAGCGCGAGATCGCCGAGGAGAAGCTGTCCAGCACCGTTCGGCTTGCTGTCCAAGGGCGTGCCGAGGTGCCGACGATCGTCGAGCGCGCTGTCGAAGGTCCGCCGGCCAAGGCGCTCGTCGAGGCCGCTGAGGATGCCGCGATGCTCGTCGTCGCGACACACCGCGGTGAGCGCCTGCGCAAGGCATTGCTGGGGTCTGTCAGCGCTGCCTGCGTGCGTCACTCGGACGTTCCTGTGGTCGTGGTGCGTCCAGATCAGGGAGGAGCATGACATGCGCGCACGTGACGTGATGAGCACCGACTTGGTCACCGTCAAACCGTCCACGTCGGCCAAACAAGCCGCGAAACTTATGGTGGACAACGGTTTCACGACCCTGCCGGTAGTCGGCGCGGACGGTCGGATGGTCGGTGTGGTCACCGAGATCGACCTGTTGCGCGACCGGATCGGCGTTGATCCACGCGCGCTGATCCATCCCGATTGGCCGGTGCACGCAGTCGGACACGCAGTCGCGCGCACTGTTGACGCCGTCATGACGACAGAGGTGCTCACCAGAGGACCGAACGCCGACGCCGCGCAACTGGCCCGGGACATGCTGGATCACCACCTGCGTACGATCCCGATCGAGGACGAGGGCAAGCTGGTCGGCATCGTCACCCGCCGGGACCTTCTGCGTACGGTTGCCAGAGACGACGAGACGATTGTCCGGGATGTCCGGCGCCACCTGTGCCGAGCTTTCCGGCGCGGCGACTGGTCGGCCTCAGTCGTCGATGGAGTCGCGACTCTGATCGACGACTATGACAACGCCGCCGACCGGCACATCGCCGAAGTCATCGCGGGCGCGGTCCCCGGTGTGCTCGAAGTCCACGTGCGGGCCAGGTCCAATGCCGTGGTCCCGTAGGACTTCTGGCCCTGCTCGTCGGTAGGGGGCGGCTGAGGTCGGCACCTGGTTCGACGAGAGGGGCCACCGTCATGACTTGTTCTCGTCCCGCCGCCGGGTCGCGTAGACAGCGGCCTCGGTACGGCGTACGAACCCCAGCTTGTGCAGCAGCGAGGACACGTAGTTCTTCACCGTCTTCTCGGCGAGATACAGCTGTGCGGCGATTTGCCGGTTCGTCATGCCTTCGGCGATCAGGTCCAGGATGCGGCGCTCCTGCGGGCTGAGCGTCGCGTAGCGGGGGTCTTCCTCCTTGTCCTCGCCTTTGCGCAACCGGTTGAGCACCATCGCGGTGACGCCCGCGTCGAGCAGCGATCCACCGCTCGCGATGGTTCGGATCGCGCCGACCAAGTCGTTGCCGCTGACTTGCTTCAACATGTATCCGGCGGCACCCGCCATGATCGCGCTGAAGAGCGCCTCGTCGTCGGCATGCGAGGTCAGCATCAGACACGCTGGCGGCGGTTCGACAGCGGCCCGTATGTCGCGACAGACCGTGACGCCATCCCCATCCGGCAACCGCACGTCGAGCAGGGCCACATCGGGGCGCAGTGCGGGGATGCGGGCAACCGCCTGTGCGGCGGTTCCCGCTTCGCCAATGACTTCGATGTCGGGCTCGGCTTCCAGAAGCTGTCCCAGTCCGCGGCGAACGATCTCGTGGTCGTCGAGCAGGAACACCTTGATGGTCATCACCAACTCCTCCACGTCGCATCGCCGAGGCTACTCCGGAAGGCGGTACCGCCGAAGTAGGGCCGATCGGCCCTATCCGGGTGGGCCGGTGAGCACTGCCCAGACGGGTGCGCGACAGGGGAAGGTTTCACCAAGAGATGCCAACCGTCCTATATGGAGGAAGCGATGGCCACCGTGTTCGACCACCACCGGCCGATCATCGTCGGCATCGACGGCTCGGCGGCAGCGCTGGCCGCGGTTCGTTGGGCGGCGCGGGAAGCATCGGCACGCAAGCTGCCATTGACCCTCGTACACGTGCAACCCGGCCCGAGCCGGTACCACGACGCGAAAGTAGCGGCGGCGATGCGCCCGGTCCTGCGTGAGCAGGCGAAGAAGTGGTTGCACGAGGCGCTCGACGCGGCCTGTGCGGAAGTACCCGATCTGAATCCGACCATTGAGCTGCGAGACGCGGAGGTGGTCGCAGCGCTGCTCGAGATGTCCGCCGACGCGGCCATGGTCGTGCTCGGTGCGCGCGGCACCGGCGGGTTCACCGGCATGCTGGTGGGGTCGACCGCGACTTCCGTGGTCGCAGCCGCCTCTTGCCCGGTCACGGTCGTCCGCACACCCCAACTGGGCTCGTCGAAGACAGGCGGTCCGGTCGTGGTTGGTGTCGACGGGTCCCCGGCGAGCGAGGCGGCGATCAAGTTCGCCTTCGAGGAAGCCTCGCTGCGTGGTGCCTCGTTGATCGCGGTGCACACGTGGACCGAGGTGTACCTCGATCCCGAGCTGAACGTGGACCGGATCGCGTTCGACACGACGCTTCTTGAGGAGCGTGAGCACGAGCTGTTGGCTCAGCGGCTGGCTGGGTGGCAGGAGAAGTACCCGGACGTGCTGGTGACCCGTGTGGTCACGAAGGGCAGGCCGGTGCGGGCGCTGCTGGGCTACGACGAGCACGCTCAGCTGATCGTCGTCGGCAGCCGCGGCCTTGGCGGTTATCACGGAATGTTGCTCGGTTCCACGAGCCAAGCCCTCATGCACTACGCCCTGACGCCGCTCGCCGTCGTCCGTTGCTGAAGGAGAGAGTCCATGACCAAGCCCATTGTCGTCGGGATCGACGGCTCCGGCTCCGCGCAGCAGGCAGTCCGCTGGGCCGCGCACGAGGCTGCCTCTCGCAAAGCGCCACTGCGGCTCGTCCACGCGTGCATGGTGGTCTCGCATTACACCCTGATGACGTCGCCGAAGTCGGTGTCCGACGTCCTGGCTGACGAAGGCCGCGAGTGGTTGCGGTCGGCGTCTCAGATCGCGACCGGGGTAGCACCCCAGATCGAGGTGTCGCGCATCCTCGAGCACCAGGATCCGGCGACCGCGTTGATCGACGAGTCGGCGACGGCGCAACTGATGGTCCTCGGCTCACGCGGATTGGGCGGATTCACGGGCCTGCTGGTCGGGTCGGTTGCCACCAAGGTCGCTCAGCGCGGCGCGTGCCCGGTCGTCGTGGTCCGTGGCGAGGAGACGGACCGCACCGGCAAACCGATCGTGGTCGGCGTCGACGGCTCACCTGCCAGCGAGGCCGCCATCGAGTTCGGCTATGCGGAGGCCGCCCGGTTGAGTGCACCGCTGGTCGCTGTGCACGCCTGGAGCGACATGCTTCCGGTGTCGGCCTTCGCGATGGTGCCGCACGCGTTCGACTGGCCGGAGATCCAGACCGCGGAACTCGCGGTGCTCGGCGAGCGGCTGGCCAGGTGGCAGGAGAAGTACCCGGAGGTGTCCGTCGACCGGATCGTCGCCCAGGACCGGCCCGCGCACAGCCTGATCGAACAGGCACGGGACGCTCAGCTGGTGGTCGTCGGTTCGCGCGGCCGTGGTGGACTCGCGGGCTTGCTGCTCGGGTCGACCAGCCAGGCGCTGCTGCAGCACGCGCCCTGCCCGGTCGTCGTGGTCCGGCCTTAGAGGGCATCTGATCTTAGTTAGGCAAGAATGTCTGCTTTGGGTGGATCGTTTCGCCAGGTTTGGGTGGATTCCCCGGTCAGGGTGCGGCTCATTATGTTAGTCATCGCCCAGTGGACCATCGTGCGCGACCGCTGGGGCAGGGCTTCGTAGTCGCGCGCGAGTCGGCGGTGTTGCATCAGCCAGCCCAGACTGCGCTCCACTACCCACCGCCGGGGCAACACGTGGAATCCCTTGGCAGAAGGGCGTTTGACGACCTCAACCCGGATACCCCGCTGGGCTCCATGACGGATGACTGTGTTGTTGTAGCCGCCGTCCACCCATGCCGCCGACACGGTCGGATGCGCAGCGGCGAGATGATCGAGAACCTGTTGCCCGCCAGCGGAATCCTGCACCGACGCCGCGGTCACGATTACCGCCAGCAGCAGGCCGAGCACATCGGTGGCGATGTGCCGTTTGCGGCCCTTGATCTTCTTGCCCGCGTCGATACCCTGACTGGATTCGCTGACATTGCAGGAGGTTTTCACGCTCTGCGAGTCGATGATCGCCGCCGTCGGGGCAGCAGCGCGGCCTTTCGCGACGCGGACTTGGTCACGCAACAGGTCATGCAGCGTTTCCGTTGTGCCATCGGCTTCCCACTTGGCGTAGTAGTCATAAACCGTCTTGCAGGGCGGGAAGTCGTGCGGCAGATACTCCCAGGCGATCCCGGTCCGGCACACGTACAGGATCGCGTTCACGATCTCCCGCAAGTCATGCACGCGCATCACGGTTCCCGGCCCACGCCGGGCAGCACGCCACGCCGTCAGCGTTGGCTCGATCAACGCCCAGCGAGTATCGGACAAGTCGCTGCGGTACGCACGCCGGGACCCCACAAGTTGATCAAGGTATCAGCCGTCACCCGACACAGACATATCGCCCCAACCAAGATCAGATGCCCTCTTAGTGGTCACGATCGGAAGTCTGTCGGGGGTCTCGACGGCCCAGCTTCCCGCTAGGAGGCCGCTGAATAATCGGCGTGTCGCCCCAGGATGTGGGTTTGAGCTGGGAGAATCGTTTCATGCAGGGTGTGGAGCGTGGTGATCGGGAGCTGCTGGACGCGGAGGCGCTGGTCGGTCATCTGGTCCCGGCGGGGAGCATGTTCGCGTTCCTGGCCGGGCATCGCCGGAATCTGTTCCCCGATGGAGAGTTCGAGGATCTGTTCCCCTCGGGCAAGGGACGGCCCTCGATCCCGGCGTCGGTGATGGCCTCCATCCTGGTGTTGCAGACCCTGCATGATCTCTCGGATCGGGAGACCGCTGAGGCGGCCCGGTGTGACCTGCGGTGGAAGGTCGCGACCGGGATGGCATTGGACGACAAGGGATTCGACCCCTCGACGCTGGTGTACTGGCGCAAACGACTGGCCACCTCGGGGCGGCCGCATCGGATCAACGACGCGGTGCGCACGGTCGTCGAGGAGACCGGGATCCTGCGTGGCCGCCGCAAGCGGGCGGTGGATTCCACGATCCTGGCCGACGCGGTCGCCACCCAGGACACCATCACCCAGCTGATCTCGGCGATCCGGCGGGTGGATCGGCAGGTGCCCGGCGCGGCGGGGCAGATCGCGAAGGTGTGTACCGGCCATGACTACAGTCGGCCGGACAAGCCGAGGATCGACTGGGACGACCCGGCCGCCAAGGACGCGCTGGTCTCCGCGCTGGTCAACGATGCGAACGCGCTGGTGGCGGCGCTGGCCGATACCGAACTGGAAGGCGACGCGGAGTTCGCGTTGGCGTTGCTGGCGTTGGTCGCCGGTCAGGATGTCGAGCCCGCCGAGGGCAGTGACGGCACTGATGGGCGGTGGCGGATCGCCCGCAAGGTCGCCCCGGACCGGGTGGTGTCCACAGTGGATCCGGATGCGCGGCATACCCGCAAGTCCCCGGAGAACCGGCGGGACGGGTATCGGGCGCACGTGGCGGCCGAGCCCGAGACCGGGATCGTCACCGACGAGAAGGTGACCACGGCCGCCGGCACGGAGAACTCCGACCCCGCTGTGGCCGAGGAGTTCCTCGACGCCGAGGACGGCAAGCGCGCGTGGCACGGCGATTCCGCCTATGGCACAGGGGATCTACGCGGTGGGATCGACGATGCCGGGCATGAGGCGGTGATCAAGCCCAAGCCGCTGCGGGCTCCGGTCGAGGGCGGATTCACCGTGGACGACTTCACCGTGGACGACTTCACCGTGGACGAGCAAGCGGGCACGGTCACCTGCCCCAACGACATCACCCGCCCGATCAGCCGGACCCGGGTCGCCACCTTTGGCGCTCTCTGTCGTGCCTGCTCACTGCGTGCACAGTGCACCACGTCCAAGACCGGCCGTAAAATCGTTCTGCACCCACGAGATGACCTGCTGCGCCAAGCCCGACGCGACTGGGCGGACAAGCCCGAACTGCGCGAGAGCTACAGGACGTTCCGCCCCAACGTGGAACGGGTCATCTCCCAGATCGCCAGCCGCGGTGGCCGACGTCTCAAACTCCGATATCTAGGCACCGGCAAGAACAACGCCTGGCTCAAACGCCGCACCGCAGCCTTGAACCTCCGCAACCTCATCGGTCGCGGCCTGACCCATACGGCGGGCGCTTGGACCCTGGCTACCTGAGGGAAACCACGGCCCAACCCCCAGTCTTGGGGATTGTGAACCTCGTCGAGCAACCGCCCTGGGCTCCCTGAACGCCCAGCATCACCCATGAATCAGCAAGGCCCAGGTCCTCGCCTGCCATCACTCGGTGACAACCAACCCGCAAACCACCCTAATTCAGCGGCCTCCTAGCCAGATTTTCCTCTGGGCAGCACCGGCCGAAGGCGCCGGTACAACACCGGTACCGGCCCCTTCGCCCGGCACACTCAGCGAAAACCTGGATCCGCCGAATACCCCCAACGTACTAACGATCGTGACCACTAATCGTCCGTCGGCAGCGGAACTTCCCAGGTGACGGTGGTCCCGCTGCCCGGCGCGGTCTCGATGTCGCACGTGCCGTGCCAGCGGCTGGCGCGTTCGGCGATGTTGGCCAGCCCGCTCTGCCGTGGGAGATCCTCCGGGATGCCTTTGCCGTCGTCACGCACGGCCAGCTTCAGGCCTTTGCCCTGCCGGTCGGCGTTGACGGTGATCAGGACCGTGTTCGCCTCCGCGTGCCGCGCGGCGTTGGACAGGGTCTCCCGCAGTGTGGCCAGCACGTCGGGCCGTAGGTCGTCGGGGACGAGGCTGTCCAGGGGGCCGTCCATGTTCACGGTCGGCTCGAAACCCAACGCGTTGGCACCGTCCTGGATCACTCTGAGCAACTCGCCGCGCAGGCTGACCGGCCCGGAGCCGGGTTCTTCCTGCAGCGAGAAGATGCTCCGGCGGATCTCCCGGATGGTCTGGTCGATCTCCTCGACGAACCCGGTGACCCGACGGCCGATCTCGGGTTTGGCGATCAGCCGGGACAGTCCCTCCAGGCCGAGCCCGATCGCGAACAGCCGCTGGATCACCTGGTCGTGCAGTTCACGGGCGATCCGGTCACGGTCTTCGAACACCACCAGCCGCTGCCGGTCCTCCTGCGCGCGGGCGTACTCGATGGCCAGCGCCGCATGGCCGGCGAACGTCTTCACCATCTGCAGGTCGCTGTCCCAGAAAGGCGCCTGGCCACGCTGATTGGCGATGACAAGCACACCGAGCACGTTCTCACCGGCCGCCAACGGCACCAGCACCGCCGAACCCAGCTCCTCGAGCACCTCGGGAGCGTCGACCGCCCAGCCCGCGGCCGACAGTTTGTGCACAATGCGGGCTTCGCCGGTGGTGTACACCTCGCCGAGCTGGCTGCCGCGGACCTCGATGTGCTGGCCGACCAGACCGGCCGAGCCGGAGTGCTCGACCACCTCGAACGTGAGCTGCTCGCCGTCGTCATCCGACAGCACGATCGCGGCGAACGGGGCATTGGAGACCTCGACAGCGCGGTGCGCCACCAGCTTGAGCGCACCGGACGTGGTTTGTCCGGACAACAGGGCGCTGTTGAGCTCGTTGGACGCACGCAGCCAGGTTTCCCGTTGCTGGCTTTGGGCGAACAGCCGGGCGTTCTCGATCGCGATACCCGCCGCGGCGGCCAGCGCGATGACAACGGTCTGGTCTTGTTCGGTGAACTCGTTGCTACCTTTTTTCTCCGTGAGGTAAAGGTTTCCGAACACCGCGCCGCGCACTCGGACTGGTACGCCGAGGAAGGAGTTCATCGGCGGGTGGTTGGGCGGGAAACCGTACGACTGCGGGTGTTCGTGCAGGTCCGGGATCCGGATCGGTTCCGGGTGATTGATCAGCAGACCGAGGATTCCCTTGCCGTGCGGCAGATCGCCGATCAGCTCGCGCTGCTGGTCGTCGATGCCGATGTAGATGAACTCCTGCAGGCTGGTGCCCTCCGGCGCCAAGACACCCATCGCCGCGTAGCGGGCACCGACCAGGTCGATGGACGACTGCACGATCCGGCGCAATACGTCCGGCAGCGACAGGTCACTGGCCACCGAGACCACGGCGTCGAGCAGGCGGTGGATCCGGTCCTGGGATTCGAGCACCTCGGCTGCCCGATCCATCAGCTCGCGCAGCAGCGTGTCCAGCCGCAACTGCTTCAGATCGGGAAACGCCCGATCACCAGATCCGTCACTCACTAGCCGTCTCACCTTGTTTGGGCCGGGATGTACCTTGCCTCCGGCGAGGCTATCGCCCGCCGGGGCAGTTGGCGACCCACTGGAGCTCATTCGTGGCGGGCACGAAGTGGTTGGCACGAAAATCATCGGCTATCGCGTTGCGCCAAGGGGACACGCAGTGTGCGTCCTGATGCCCTGGCGTGCCAGGTCTTTGGCCCCTATCGACACCGTAAAGCCTTCCTCGACAGTGGGATCACAACTCCTCGAGGAGGATTCGATGCGCGGGAACTCGCTCGCCGCGGTGTCCGGCGACTGTTCGTCGTGGACGATCACGAGGTGCTCGGTGTGGTTTCACGCCGTGACCTCCGGCCGCTTGGTCCCCAAGATCCCCGGCGTGATCGAGGTCCGCGACCGGATGAGCTGTGCGTGGGACGATATGGCGGGATGGGCGCTCGTGATCAGGCAGGCCGTGGCTGGGCGGCGTCCGCGATGTACAGCCGGCGCCCAGTCACTTTCTCGGCCTCGATCCGGATGAAGTGGTCTCGTCGGCCACTCACCCACGGCTGCAAGCAGATTCCCGACATCTCAACGAGTTCGTCCGTGTCGCGGATCAGGTTCGCATGGCCGACAACGGTCACACTCCACCCCTCGCGCAGGTCCGGGTCCAGCTCGTCGGCCTGGAAGCCGACGACGGCGTTTCCGGTGGCTGACCGCAGTTTCCCGCCGCCCGCGACCCGGATGACGATATCATCCAGATACAGACGGAAGTTGACCGGCTGCACCGCGGGCAATGCCTCCTCGGTGAACACCAGACGCCCCACCCGTACCGTGTGCAACAGGTCCAGGGACTGCTCGCGGTCCAGGGCCTCGAGTTCTCGTCGCACTGTCATCGTCTGCTCCAGCCATGAATGTGTTTCGCACTTCGGCACAGGATGCGAGGCCCGCTGTCGGAGGACATAGGGGCGGAAGTCCCGCGCGGAGCAGCCGAGTGGCATCAGGGGGCGAAGGGCCTCATCCGCCCCTGTCCAAAGCCTCTGCTTACGGTGATCAGCTGAGGCACAGGATCCAAACATGACATCATCTCCCGCGATCGCGGCCCGGAGCCGTCGGTGACGTATCCGGTGCACGGCGAACGGGAAGCATCAACAGCGCTTGCCGAACGACTGCGAAGCGAGTACGCCGTGGTTCCACGCGACGGCGAACGAGTCCTGGTGTAGCGCCATGGACATCACGACTGCCTTGGCACATCTGGCCACAGCACTCGCGATCGGGCTGTTGTTCGGCCTCGAACGGGAGCATGACACGGCCGCGGACCGGATCCGGCCAGCGGGTTCGCGGACGTTTCCGTTGATCGCGTTGGCTGGTGGCGTCGCTGCCGCGTTATCACCGGTTGCGCTGGGAGTCGGGCTCGCCGCCGTGGCAGCACTCGTGGTGGCCTGGTATCTGCAAGGAGCACGTAGCGAGCATGCTGATATCGGTGCGACGACTGAGATCGCGGCGATAGCGGCCTATCTGCTCGGTGCCCTGGCTTGGGTTCGCCCTGAACTCGCGGTGCCAGCGGGAGTGGTCGCCGCGGCATTGCTGGCGGCCAAGCGGCCGTTGCACAGGTTCGCCACCCGGTTGGTCACCGATCGCGATGTGACGGATGCGATGACGTTGTTCGTGGTCGCTTTCGTGGTGCTGCCGTTGCTTCCTGACCGTCCGCTTGGGCCTTACGGTGTGTTGAACCCGGCGAGGATTTGGGTGTTGGTCATCGCGATCACACTGATCGGGTGGGCTGGCTACCTTGGTACCCGTTGGTTCGGCCAGCGGTGGGGGCTGATCGTGGCGGGCTTTGCTGGTGGTTTCGTCTCCGGGTCGGCGACGACTGCTGTGCTCGCACGGAAATCTGCCACGGGTGGTGCGTCGCTGATGCCGGGATTGCTGGCCGTCAACATCGCGACACTCGTTCAGATGGTGGCGGTCACGGCCGTCGCGAGTCCCGCTGTCGCGCTTCGTTTCTTGCCTGCCGCCGCTGCCGGGATACTTGTGTTGCTAGCTGAAATAGGGTGGCTGGTGTGGCGTCAACGGCCCGAGAACGAGGACGGTGACACTGATCCGCTGCTGACCCGGCCGATGTCGTTGAAGTCGGCACTGGTGCTCGCTGCAGTACTGGTGATCCTCTTGGTCACGACCAGAGCCGCGGCGGACTGGCTCGGCGGCGGGGGAGCACTGGCCGCTGCCGCGGCAGGTGGCCTCGCCGACGCGCATGCGTCCGCAGTCGCGGCCGCTTCACTTGTGCCCCAGGCCATCACCGTTGGTACGGCAGTGCTCGCGTGTGCACTGGCCTTGGCCACGAACACAGTCGTGAAATTGAGCTTGGCTGGTGGACTCGGCGGTGGACGCTTTGCCCTGCGTCTGGCGGCGTGGTTGGCGGCGCCGGTGGTCGCGGTGGCGGTAGCCGTGTTCTTCCTGGTCTGATCAACTTGATGCCGAGTCGCATTGTCGTGGTTTCCTCCGCTGTCTGAAGTGGTCACAGTGGTTTCACCACCAACACTGGGCACGGGGCCATGTGCAGGGCGGATGAGGTGATCACGGACAACGTCCCGGGGTTGCCGCCAGGACCGATCACGAGCAAGTCGCTCCGGTCGCAGGCCCTGGCGGCTTCATGTGGCTGGCTGCGGATGAGGCGCAGACTGGGAATCAGATCGGATGCTGTCGCACGAACGAGGTCATATCCACGTTGAAGGACTTCGGCCGGGTCCGTCCGTACAGCTACGGTGTGCGTACCGGGCAACGGAGCCGCGTGGATGAGCCTGAGCTTGCTTCTGGTTCGGACGGCGAACTGGACCGCTCGGTGGATGACGAGCTCGTCGTGCTGACCGCCAAGGGCAGCAGTGATCCACCTGTGTTCGCCTTGTACCGCTCGGGTTTCGCCGCGGATGACTACGGTGTCGCAATGGGACTCGGTCACGACCGGCAGAACTGAGCGGCCAACGCCGAACGGGCCGCGTCGGCGGCCTCGGTAGCCGATGACCAGGGTGTCGTGGTCGATACTGGCATCGAGGAGTGACTTGACCGGCGAGTCCGGTGACACAGTGACTGTGCTGAACAGCCAGGGGTACGCGGCGAGGCGTCGGGTGATGGCTTGGTCGTCCGAGGACTCCGCGGCGAACACGTCGACCGATGCGTTCTGTGTGGCGGCCTGCCGGAGCGCCCAGTCCAACGCCGCGTCGCCCCACGGCGTTCCGTCTGTTCCGACCGCGATGCGTGGCCGACGGACGTGCGGCTGGCGGGGGATAAGGCTCGGCTCGGTTGTGCGGGTCATCGTTCCTCCACTACGTCTGCACGCTCCACTCCACAGTCGTCGCGCTGTGAGGCCTGCGGATAGGGGCACCCGCCACGCGGAAAGAGGCCGAAAGACCTGAATTGGTCGGGGCGCCTGGCTGTATCGCGGCGCACGCAACACGGGGACCGTTGGCGCCGAAGAGATCCGAGGAGGACATCATGAGCAAGCGGATAAGGACGTCCACATCGACCGGGTGCTGGTGGTGGGCAGTCACGGCTACAGCCGGTTGCACGAAGCCCTGTTGGGCTCCGGTGACCGAGGCGGCAGAGAACACACAACTGACCGTGGGCCCGCTGTACTGACATTGGGGTGAGCAGTCATGTCCTTCTGGGCGCCCGGCGAGGTCCGTCTGATGTTCCAGGCGGTGACGCAAGCCCCATCGGTGCACAACATTCAGCCGTGGGTGCTGGAGTTGCACGAACGCAGCGTGCAGGTGTTCGAGCGCTGGGATGACGCGATCCCGCGCCACGACCCGAAAGACCGGGACAGGCTGATCTCCTGCGGTGCCGCGGTGACCAACCTCGAACTGGCGGTGCGCCACCTCGGCTGGGAGACCACCACGACACCGTTTCCCGACCACGGGCACCCAGACCTGGTCGCCAGTGTGACCGCAGTCCGGCCATACGTTCCGACCAGCTCGGAACGAGACCTGTACCGGGCCATTCCGTACCGGCGTAGCCACCGGTTCGGGTTCGATGGTGATCCCCTGTCGGAAGACGAGATCCGCGCCGTGAAGCATGCCCTTGTCGGCGAACGTGTCAGCTATCACCGCGTCACCGGGCGCGAGGAAGCGGAGACGGTGGCCGCGCTGACCCAGCACGCTGTCCAAGTCCTCCGGCACGATCACCGTTATCTGCGCGAACTGCAGGCGTTGACGGTCGACCGGGGCAAGGTACGGCTGGGTATCCCGGCCGACCGGATCGGGCACGGTCTGTTCGGAGGCCTCGTGCACAGCGGCGACCCGGCACCCGACCATGAGACGCTGACGTCGTTGATCACCAAGGAATGCGTCTTCGTCGTGGAAACGATCGACGACACCAGGTGGGATCATGTGCTTGCCGGACAGGCGATTCAACGAGCCTGGCTGACCGCTACCCGACTCGGACTCGCCGCCTCGCTGATCACCCAGTCGCTACAAGTGCCCGAAGTCCGAGCCGGACTGGGCGAGAAGTTGCAGCTGCCTGGTTTCCCGCACGCGTTGATGCGGTTCGGCCGCGCGACTCGCGTGCCGAAGCCAAGCCCACGACGGACGTTCGTCGATGTCGTCAGGCAGTCGTGATGAACAAGGCCGTTGTCGTAGGAGTCGATGGTTCGAGGTCTGCTGTACGCGCGGCGCGATGGAGCACGCCGATCGGATGGCGGCGGCGAGAAGCACCCAGGTGCCTACTCGCCCCGCCGGTTCCTTACTCCTTCTTGTCGATCTGGACCTGAATCCCCTTGCTCTCCGAGGATTCGTTGAGCGGCACCGTTACCTCGAGGATGCCTGTGTCATACCGTGCGGTGACTTTCTCGACAACGGCCGCCTTCGGCAGGTGCACCCTCCGGGCGAACGATCCGTACGAGAACTCGCTGTGCGTGTCGTCGTGCTTCTCGACGGTCCGCTCAGCCTTGATCAACAGTTCGCTGCCCTCGACGGTGATCGCGATGTCCTTCTCGGGGTCCATTCCCGGCAGTTCCGCACGCACCACGTAGTTGCCGTCGTCCCGGTAGTCCTCGATCCGGACCGTGCGGCGTCCGCTGAACGGCACGAACGGCAACCCGCTCTCCAGGAACCGGACCATGTCAGGGAAGAAGCTTCCACGTGGAATCATGCTCGTCATCTTTTCCTCCTTTCATCGTCACCCTCAACGCAACTCCTGTGCGCAGCGCGGGTACAGGGCCACAAGACCCACTTTCGCCAGGCCGTTAAGATCCTGTCCATAAGCGACAGACGGGAGTCGCCGGTGTCCTCAACTGCGCTGAAGTTCTTGGAACCCAACGTGTTTGACGTCCAGGTTCTCTCAGGAAACTCGCCTTCACCAAACGGATGGCGTCGTCATCGAGAGGTGGCGCAAGAAGGTCAGTGACGACATTGTGCCGAAGTACACGGTGGAGGATTCCAGTCCGTTTAGTTTCGCCGTAGTTCGAGTGCGCAGGCGATGGCGTCGTCGGTGGTGAGGCGGGTTCCTTCGCGGAATGCGACAGTGAAGGTGTCGTCTCCGAGTGACTGGCGGGATTGTTGCTCGCATTGGTCGTGCGACGGCGCCAGATACCTGAGCACGGTCAGTCGCACGCCGGTCGATCGCCACAGGTTGTCGGCTGCGCCGAGCAATCGTGCGGCACGTCTGTACCGGCCCTCGGCGGCCGCGATCCAGCCCAGTATCTCGATACTGTGCGCCAGGCCCCACCGGTTGGTGAACGGTTGGTTGATGCGCAGGCCATCGCGAATCAATCTGTCTGCCGCCTGCCAGTCGCCGGCCAACCAGCGGCCGATACCGAGCGCCCACAGTGCCCAGGACCTGGACAGGTGGGCGCGGGGATCCGACAGGGCCAGACACGCCTGGCCGTAGGCGACGGCCCGTTCGGGTTGGGCAAAAATCACGGCCAGCTGGAACAGGGTGAGCCAGAGGCCGCCATGATCCCCAGCCGCTTGAAGACAGGTGATCGTGTCCTTGTGGAGCTGGATTCCGCTGGGGACGTCGTTCTGGAAGAACGTGGCCACGCCAGTGACTCGGGCGGCATGGGCGAGGGCCGATTCGTCGCCGAGCCGCTGTGCCAAGCCGCGGCATTCCTCGACCATCGACAGTCCCGCGGCGATGTCAGCCTGGAAAATGGCGAGTTCGCCATTGACCCACAGGGCTTTGGCGCGTGCCGGACTCGGTTCCGGATTCGCCGCCAGTGCCCGATCGAGCCAGTAGCGGCCTTCGGTATGGGAGCAGGAGAGGAACCAGTAGAGCCACGACACGGCCGCGATCTCGAGGCCGCGCCGCTCCTCGCCGGGTTCAGTCAGGCAGAACTCCAGCGCGGCGCGCAGGTTGGCGTGGTCGCGCCGAAGCTGGCCGAACCGCTCCACCTCGTTCGGGCCCAGCCAGTCCCGCTCGGCCCGCTCGGTCAGGCGCTGGTAGTGGTCGCGGTGCTGGGTCCGTACGGTCGTTCGGTGACCGGACGAGGCCAGTCGTTCCTGGCCGTACTGGCGGATGGGTTCCAGCATCCGCCAGCGCACTGTGGCTCCATCCCGGTTCGTCCGTGTCAGGATGGACTTGTCGACCAGTCCGTCGACGAGGTCGAGAACGCCATCGCTGGCGATGCCTTCGCCCGCGCAGACGGCGTGGGCCGCGTCCAGGTCGAATTCGCCGATGAATTCGGATGCCCGTGCCCACATGTCCTGTTCCTCGACCGAGCACAGGTCGAAGCTCCAGTCGATCGTCGCATGCAGTGTTTGCAGGCGGGGGATCGAGGTTCGGCTTCCTTCGGCGAGGAACTCGAAGTAGTCGTCCAGTCTGCGCAGAATCTGGTGGACCGGCAGCGCCCGCACCCGGACCGCGGCCAGTTCGATGGCCAGCGGGATGCCGTCCAGCCGATGGCAGATCCCTGCGACGGTGTCGCGGTTCGCCGCGTCCACCCGGAAACCCGGCAGCGCGGCGGCGGCACGCTCCCCGAACAGGCACACCGCCGCATAGCGCTTCCGTGGGCTGCTTGCGCGGTCCGGGTCTGGAATGGGAAGCGGGCGCACCTCCAGGAGGTGTTCGCCGGTCGTGCGCAGCGCATGCCGGCTGGTGGCCAGGATCCGCAGTCCCGGCGCCGCGCGCAGCAGCCTGTCCGCCAGCGTCACGCAGGTGTCCACCAGATGCTCGCAGTTGTCCAGCACCAGCAGCAGCCGTTTGTCGGCAAGGTAGTCCGAGACGGTGTCCAGCAACGGCCGAACCGACCGATCCTGAATCCCCAGAACATCAGCGACCGCCTGGGTCAGCAGCTTGTCATCGGTCAGCGCCGCCAACTCGACCAACCACACACCGTCCGGAAACCCCTTATGAACCTCCGCGGCCACACGCAACGCCAGCCGAGTCTTACCGATCCCGCCAACCCCGGTCAGAGTCACCAGTCGAGCACTGGACAACAGGCGCTTGGTTACAGTGATCTCTCGCCGCCGACCGAGGAAACTGGTGATCTCGGCCGGGAGATTGCCTTTCAGCCCACGCGACTTGATACGGGTCATGTCATGGCCTCGTGGTCGCCGACGGGTAAACGGCCACGAGGAGCGAGACACATTCGGCCCGAACGCCTCCCCACCAGTCGAACCGCCCACACCATAGTGTCCCTTGTGGACAGTCTGCGGACGATGACAGCCGAAACCGACCACGGTGCCGGGTACGCAGACACGACACTAAGGATGCTGTGCCCCCACCTCACCCGTCACTAGCTGTCGTCGGCGGAGTCTCGCCACTGGCTACCAGTGGCCATCGCGCACCGTTGTGGATGCTGTCTGTGCAAGGGGTTGGCGCCCTACCTGAAGGGATAGGGAGCCGGGCTTGAATCAGGTCAGCCAGTGGTTGCCGCGGACGAAGCCGAGATCGGCCCACTTGCGGCCGAAACCCCACGTGTTGCCCGCGTAAGTCACCGCGGCGACGATCAGCACGATGGCGTAGATGATGTGGTAGTCGATGATCGGGTTGGTGGACATACTGGGTTGACCAGCTTCGGTGAAGCGGTCGGGCGGCCACTCGGCGACCCACATCATCAGCATCATGACGGTGCCCGCGATCGCGGAGATCCGCAGACCGATGCCGAGTGTGACGGCGACGCCGATGCCGAACAGGCCGAGCATCAACAGCCAGTCAGCCAGCCAGCCACCTGCCCAGCCGCGCAAGGTATCGGCAAACGGCCCGACGTCGACGCGGCTGAGGAATCCCTTGGTGGGCGAGCCGCCGTTGATCCACGCGTTCGCGGAACCGGTGGTGTAGCCGAAGCCGAACATCTTGTCCAGAAACGCCCACAGGAACAGTAGTCCGGTGCCGATTCGCAGCACAGCCGTCCATTTGCTCGCGGTCGTGGTCATCACGGCACCGTGTGCCGGTGCGCTGGCCGCGGCCTGGTGCGGGGTGACTTCAAAGGCCTTGTTCGGGATGTCGTGAACGGACATCGAAACCTCCTTCTCGCTGGATCTGGCTCAATCCTGTTGGCTGGGCGCGGTTCTCCGCTTGGGGCGAAAGACCCTGCGCGATACGGGCCTTGGGCAGCAGGTCGAGAAGCAACACGTTGCCGAGTACGACAGCGTCGTAGTGTTCGTTATCTTCAGGCATCCTGAGCGGGAAGTACGCTGACTTCACAGCGCGCCGACTCGATCTGATCGCCGATGACTTCGGCGATCTCGCGGGTGAAGGACCGGACAGGGCCGAACGGCACTGCCATTCCCGGGAATAGCCCCAATGCCACTGACTTAAATTAGATTGAGAGAGTTCTCGCACTTCAGAGGTGGTCTGCAGGCGTGCGGCGCGAGGTTGATCTCCAGAGGTGCGCAACGCGGGTGGCCCGGCCTGCAAGCAAGGTGTGGCCGCGTCACTGACGCACACCGGACTGTCCACAGTGGCCTTAATTGAGGCCCGCGACGGTTCGTGAGGGGAACTTCTGGTGCGTTGGATGCCGTGAAGGTGACCTTCACGGCACCAACTCGGGTAACAGGAGTGGTGTGTGGGGCAAGTGGGACTTACGTGACGGTTAATCGTCCATTGTGGACATTAAACGTCACCGGCAGTCGACCCTGCGCTGCTCGGGCAGGTCCCAACCGGCCAGAACACGTCCAACACTCGGCTACCAGGAGAGAACCGGGCAGGCGGGCATCGTCGATGCCCGGATCGCCGCGGCGGATCACCGTGTGCCGCAGGTGGTCGCGCCATTTACCACCCACGCCGCACGGATGGCTACGGCGAACTCCGAATACTGGATGACCAGTCGTGGCGCGAACATCATGCCTCCTTTCGTCGCGCCCACGGTGAGGCGTGCGCCGTGCCGGCATCAGGGCCAGGTGCTCCACCGATCTCGGGACTTTCGCCCTTGTCCGCCAGGGCAGGCGGCCCTAACCGGTGCGTGCCTGCTGGTGGGAACCTCGGGAGGTAAGTAGCGAGGAGGAAATCTGAAGGCGTTGGTCCACCACGGCCCTGGCCGCCGAACCTGGGAAGACGTCCCGAAGCCGGAGTCGCGCGACCCCACCGACGCGATCATCAAGGTGGACGCCGTGCCGATCTGCGGCACGGACTTGCACATCCTCGAGGGTGACGTGCCGGAAGGTCGAGCCGGGCAGGGTCCTTGGCCATGAGGCCGTCGGTGCTGGGCCGATCGGGTTGACGGCGATCCAGACCGCGCGGTTCTACAGCCCGAGCCATATCCTGGCGGTCGACTTCGCCGCTTCCCGGCTGGACGCGGTACTAGTACTCGAACTTGATCTTTGATGGTTGGCAGAAGATAGTCCATCCGCAATGGACTGTCCTTACAGGACCAGATGGTCACCGGCGACGGCGCTGCGGAGGAGGCGCCAGGTCTCTGGGATGTTCCTGTTCATGGCCGGGGAGCACTGTCTGGTATCCGCTGCCTGATGGCCTGCTCGGCCGGTGTCATGGAAACCGGGTCTACGTCGATTCGAGGAAGCCGCAGCGCCCCGGATTGCCGGGGGGTGGGTCGGAGCGCTGCGGCCTGCCCGCGCTGGATGGACGCGCGGGCACGCGGTGGACTCGAGTGCGAGCCGGTCAGGGCATCCGGCTGGTCCGACCGCGAGTTCGTGGGCGCTGGTCAGAAGTCGCGCATGTCGTTCACGTCTCTCTCGCCGCGTTGCCGGATGCGGTGGCGACCAGGGCGCGTTGAACGAGTGCTGGATCGCCGGGTGTCCAGTCGGTGCGGTTTGGAGTTATCCACCACTTGACTAGGTTGCCGTCCATCCGCGTCGGGGGTGCCGGCACCACCGACAGCGGCTCGGCCAGCACCACCCGCGGCCAGCGGGGCAGTTCTACGTGCAATGTTGCCGGGACGGTGACCAGAAAATGCGCCATCCGCTCGGGCGTGACGATCATCGGGGCGGGATCGTGACGGAGCATCGAATGTTTGGCCGCACTGATTCCCCAGGACATCGGCACCGAGATCACGTCGAACGCCTTCCCGGTGACCAACAGCACCGCGTGTGGCAGGGTCTGCCACCAAGCTCGCACCTGCTGGCGGTCGACAGTGGCGTGCTGGCGTGGCACAACTGGCGTCAGGCCGTTGGTGCTCGCGTTGGTGATGGCGTTGTAGTAGCGAGATTGCCGCCAGACCGAACCCGGCAGCACCGGCCAGCCGTGTTGACTTGCGGAAAGCGCGGCGTCCCGCAGCGAGATCAGCCGACGAGCGGCGGGTGTGGAAGAGCCGCATGGTGTGACTCTGAGCCGGGCGGATACTCGCTCAGACAACGACATCCCCTTTTCTCGGCGGCTGCCAGCCGCATTGGCCGTGTGGGCATTGAGAGTTGCGGAAGCGCCGAGGTGAGGTGAGGGGATAACTACCCGACTACCTACCTGAACCCGGCCGAGGCCGCTGATTGCTGACGAGGTGTCGTGGCGAGTGAGGCCCGGATGTGGTCGGGTAGTGCCTATTCCGGCAGCGGGATAAGAGCTCCTCGGTGCGGTTATGGGGGAGCACATGAGGTTGCCTGTCGACAACGCCGACTTGACGCGGGCGTCGTGGAATCCCGCTTGATTCTCTCGACCACGGCCGCGCGGCGGGAAATGGGTGGATAGATACCCTCGATGACGTCCGCCCGGTTTTCCTGATAAGGCCGGCCGGTGGTGCGGGGACACGTCGCTTTGGGTGGTTCGTGGTCCGACTGAACGGTCTTCTGGCCGCCGGATCGTTGAGCGGAATCCACGTACGCCTCGCTGATCCTGATCACCGCCGGTCGTGACCACTGATTCCGGCGCGGCTCCGCGAGAGTGGGCAGCCTTCGGGGAGGCGAATGGACGACGGTGGCGATAGTGCGCCACCGTCTGTTGTTTTACCGCTGCGATGGATGGGCCATTGTGCGGTGACGGGAGGTTGCTCCCAGCGTCAGCACCCCAGCGAAGGGGCAGTGGGCAGGGCATTGTCCTGATGGGGCGGACGGGAGGCAGCTTCTCGAGGGCGGGAGTGGGGGACGCCCCTAGGCGCCCATTCCCGCCCGACCAGCCGGGCCGGTCAGGTTCCCCTCGAGCAGGCAAGGCTGATCCGGCGGCGCAGCCGGTACACGGCGGAGTACGTGCTTTGTGGGGTGGTCCCCAGTTCGTCGGCGATTTCCTTGGGGGCACGGCCTGTTGTCAACAGCGACAGCAGTCTGCGATCGCTTGGCGAGAGGCCTGCCGACCTGTCCGCGAGCCAACGAGCCTCCGCCCTGTCACACGCGAGTTCGGCGGGATCCTCGGACGCGGGCGGCAGGAGCCGGGGGTGCATGCCCAGCCGTCCGGCCACTGCCCTGCGACGTGCTTCGTCGACGCACAACCGTTGGATCACCGTGACGAGAAACGGTCGCAGTGACTTGAGTTCCAGGTGGCGGGCCTGCGCGCCGCGGAGGAACGCCTCCTGCACGATGTCCTCAGGGTCGAGGATGCCCTGGCAGCGCGACGCAGCAATCCTGAGCAACGATGGACGGAGGTTGACGCATTCCTGCCAATAAGAATCATCAGGCGCTCGGCGGTATCTGTGTGTGTCCATGACAAGAGGAAACGTACTCCACCCCGCCGGTTTCAGGTAGGCGCTTAGGTACTTCTCCCGTATCGCATTCCGGTCATGTTGGCCGACCCTTCCGGATCACGGCTTGGCTACCGGTCAACCCATCAACGATCCGCCAACGAGGGCAACGGAGAAGACGAACCTGCCGCAGATCGTGCCGAGCATCCGTTACGGCCAATTGTGGACATTGACGAAACTACGCCGACGATCTCCTGGTGCCAGGGGCCACTCCTGGCGTCATTCTTTACAGCACTAAGTGGCATAACCGGTCAAGCTGACAATGCCGGAGTAAGCGAGGACAACAGAGGACAGAGCGCGAACGGAGGAAGTGGTTCACGTCCTCCGTATCGGCAGAAATTACCTGTAGTCCACAGAGATGAGGACCTATGCGCGCACAACTGACCCGTCACCAGAATGGCCTATTACACGCTCGGTATGGCTTACGCGGGCTCGTGCTCGGCGTAGTGTTCGCGATTTCGGCAGTACCCGAAGCGCATGCCGAGTACGCATTGAATGACAGCCATCAAACGGTCGCACCTGGTGGTCAATCAAGTACAAGCAGTGAACAGCGGCATCGGGTAACGCTGTTGACCGGTGACGTGGTCACCTATACCGAACGAAACGGTGGACAAACGACGCTGTCGATCGAGGCGGCACCCCGATCCGGCCCGCGACCGGTTTTCGAGACCAGCAGTAGCCCGGACGGCTATTTCGTGGTCCCGTCCGATGCCGCGCCTTACCTGGCGTCGGGTGCTGTGGACCCGGAATTGTTCGATGTCAAGGAGTTGGTCAAGGAAGGTCTCGGTGACGCGGCCAGCGACAAGCTGCCTGTGATCGTGAGCTACGACCGGAACGTGCCCGCCGATGCGGTCACCCGTCAGACAGATGATCTGCCGGGTAGCGACCGGACAGTGACCTTGCCGACCGTGAACGCGGCCGCGGTGCGGGTGAAGCGAACTGACGCGAACGAGTTCTGGCGGGCTCTGGCCGGAGAGGTGGGGGGCGATCGAGCAGGCAAGCGCGCACTCGGTGGCGGCGTCGCAAAGCTCCGGCTTGACCGCAAGGTCAAGGCCAGCCTCGACAAGAGTGTGTCGCAGGTCGGTGCGCCTGAGGCGTGGAAGACCGGGCTGGACGGTCAGGGAGTGACGGTCGCGGTGCTGGACACCGGCATCGACGCCCAGCACCCCGATCTGGCCGGCAGGATCGCCGACTCGCGCAATTTCACGGCAGATCCGGACACCGGTGACGGTTACGGCCACGGAACCCACGTCGCGTCCATCATCGCCGGATCAGGGGCAGCCTCGGGTGGCAAGTACCGAGGAGTGGCCAGCGGCGCACGGCTGCTCAACGGCAAGGTGCTCAACCACTTTGGTTCCGGTGAGCTCTCACAGGTCATGGCCGGCATGGAATGGGCGGTGCACGCTGGCGCGCGCGTGGTCAACATGAGTCTCGGCGGGGGCCCCTCCGCGGGCGACGACGTACTCAGTGAGTTGGTCAACAAGCTCACCACGGAAACAGGCGCGCTGTTCGTGGCCGCGGCAGGCAATTCCGGTGGCATCACAGCGGTGGAGACACCGGCAGTGGCCAGTTCCGCGCTCGCGGTCGGAGCCGTGGACAAGTCCGATCGCCTCGCCGCCTTCTCCGCGCGTGGACCGCGGTTGGGCGACGCCATGGTGAAACCGGAGATCGTGGCGCCCGGTGTGAACATCGTCGCCGCCCGCGCCGCCGGGACCAACCTCGGTCCGGTGGTTGGTGAGAAGTACACCCAGTTGTCGGGGACATCCATGGCGACGCCGCACGTGGCCGGCGCGGCCGCGCTGCTCGCCCAGAAACATCCCAGTTGGCGATCCGGTGAGCTGAAGGCGTTGCTCACCACGAGCGCCAAGGACGTCGGCGCTTCGTGGTACGAGCAAGGCTCCGGGCGACTCAACATCCCCGGGATGTTGGCCGACAAGGTTGTCGGGCCGTCGTCGGTCGGGTTCGGTCGATTGTCCTATCCGGACGGACAGATCGCGACGACACGGACGGTGACTTACACCAACGTCACCGAACGGGATGTGTCCCTCTCGCTGACCGCGTCGGCAACGGTGTGGACCGGCGGCGCAGCGCCCGGCGGTGTGGTGTCGCTGGACAAGAGCACCGTCGTCGTGCCTGCCAAGGGGCAGGCCACGATCGGGGTGCGGATCGACCCCACGATCGGCCCGGCGGGAGCCTACGGCGGGTTGATCACAGCCATCGACAAGACGGACGGTATCGCCATCCGGACGCCGATCAGCTTCTACGACGAAGCCGAGCACTTTCCCCTCACTGTGAAGATGACGGACTCTCGCGGGAACGCGCCTCCTTCGCGCCCGCTGACGGTCGTCCGTGACGACTATGACTGGGCAAACGCCAGGAACAACGATCCCTTCGTCCCTGCGACGTTCGATATGTGGTTGGACAACGGAACCGGCACCGTCAGCGTGCCGAAAGGCAAGTACTCGACCGTCGCATCCGTTGTCGAACCGGCGCTCGACGTTCGACGCGCCACCCTGATGGCCGCCGCCGCGGTCGCTGTGGACGCGCCGAGCACCATCGCGTTGGACGCGCGTGCGGCCGTGCCCATGCAGGTGGAGACCCGGGAGCCGACCGACATCAGGGAGCGGTACACCGCAGTGCGGCGCTACCTGCCAGGAGCGTTCACGGCCTTCGCGAGCGGTGTGCTCACGTCAGGATCCGGCTGGCAGACGTACATCACGCCCAGTGCCGCGGCTGGGCACGGAACAGTGGGCTCGCAGGACCACCTGACGCTGGGACAAGCCCTGGTGGACCTCCGCGTCCGCGCACCACAGCAGCTGGCGCTGCACCCGCTGTACGACGCGGTCACCATCGCTGGCGGACTCGCCGGCCACCGGGAGTTGCAGGTCGTCTCCGTCGACTCGGCCAAGCCGGCGGACTTCCAGGCGGCCAAGGACAAGGTGGCGCTGGTCCGGCTCGGCGTTCCCGCCGGAATCAACGGCGCCGACCTGCCGGAGCATGCTGTGCGAGCTGCGCAGACCGCGGTGGCCCAGGCCAGACAAGCCGGCGCGGTGGCGACCCTGACCTTCCTCGATATGCCAGGTGCACTGCCCATCCAGGGAGTGGCTCATGACGCACAACCGCACCTGTCGTTGAGCAGTGAGGAAGGCGCGCGGTTGCGTGAGCTGTCCAAGCGCGGCGACACCACACTCTCGATCGCTGTCCGCAGCAAGCCGGAGTACATGTACAACCTGTACTTCCGCGATCGCAATGGAGTGCCTGCCAGGCATCTCAACAAGGTCGACCCTGCCACGCTGGTCGCGGTCGACACCCGCTACCACGGTGACAAGCCCGACACCATATTCAGCAAGAGGTGGTTCGCGCTGCCCACCGACACCCCGTCCAGCGTCGCGCTCAACGGAACCCAGTTCCAGGGGCCGTCCCAGTGGAAGGAATACATCGGACCAGCCGACGACAAGGTGTTCTGGAAGCGTTTCGTGTCCCAGATGGCACCGGGCCAAGGCGGAGCGCCCGACTGGTCCACGACGTTCAACATGCTGTCTGAAGACGTGTTCCGCACAGCGGGCACACGGCCTCAGGAGCGCTGGTTCCAGGCACCGATTCGCGGCGGCGCGGCCACTCACACGTACGGTGCCTTCCCCCGGCTGTGCTCGCCGTGCCGGAGCGACACGGGCGATTTACTGCCGGACGTCCATTTGAAGGACTCCCACCGCGGACACTTCATCGAACCGTGGCAGTCGGGCAAGTACCTCAGCAAGGTCCGGGTGTACCGCCGTGGCCAGGAGATTCCAGGACAGACCAGTCCGCTGCGCGTGCCACTGTTCCGCCTCGACGAGCGGCCGGACATCTACCGGCTCGAGATCGACGACGAGTGGCCGGCTAAGCCCGTGTACGGCTGGCCCAACGGGGCGATCAACCGGCTGACACCTCGGGTCAACACAGTGGCGACCTTCCGTTCGGCGCCACCGACCGGCACGATGCCGCCCGGCTATACCTGCCTGGGCTTGTGGGCCAAGTGTGCCTATCAGCCCGTCATCCAGATCGACTACCAACTCGGGCTCGACCTGCTCAACCAAGCGCCTGCTGGCCGCGTGTACACCTTCGATGTCGTTGCCGGACATCATGAGGGCGCGCAACCGGCTGGCCGCATCATCGAGTTCCGGCTGTGGTACTCGACCAACGATGGTCGCGACTGGCAGCGCGCCCAGGTGGTCCCCAGGGAAGGTGGCCGGTACGCGGTTCCGATCGCACACCCGGCGCTCGGCCAGACAAACGGATTCGTCTCGCTGCACGTCGAAGTGTTGGATTCCGCCGGCAACCGCACGGACCAAACCATGCAGCGTGCGTACGCGCTGACAGAGAATCCCGTGCAGTGACGACAACGGACTGTGCCCGCGCAACGTGGTCACGCGCGTTGCGCGGCACAGACCAAACGAACCAGGACGCTGGAAAACTTAGAAGCCGAACACCAGCCCGGTGCTCGCCATCATCTTGCAGGCATTGCGATAGCTCTGTGCGAAGCGCACCGGGATACCCCGCCATTCGCCGAGCGCGGTCACGCTCACTGGCTTGTACACACCACTGCACACCTTGCCCGGTACGCCTGGAAGCCGGGCAAGGTCGCCTTCGGCGACTGCCAAGTCATGGCACGCGGTGTCGGGATACGGATGATCTCCACTCGGCGGATCACACCTCAGCTTCCTCGCTCGCGTCATGGTTCCCGACACGAGATCTTCGGATTCGGAGATCGTTAAGTCCAGCTCGGTGGACAGTTGCGGCGCTTGCGGCGATTGGTTCACGGTCGCGGCGCGACCTGGTGACACGAATCCGCAGAGCGCCATCGCAGTTGTCACCGTAACCAGTTTGAAAGCGCATTTGATGGTCAATTCGAAACTCCGTGTTCCACTGTGTGGTCATCGTTATGACTTTTCGGACGCAGGTCGACTCAAGAATTGGCGGAGAGTCGCCATATGGCCACATTTCGCCAACTTGCGCTTCTGGTGGATCCATATGTTGTTCGGATGGGTGGAGTGTTTCTGGCCGCGTTTCACCCGGATGTCTCACACAGTTTCACTCGAATAGCTGTAGTCGTCGCTTTCTGTCTGCGGCGGAGTGTGGTCGGGGCCAAGTGATCGGTACGCCGACGGCCCATGCTGGCCAGTTCCGTCGGTGTCACCGCCGCAGCAAGTACGGGCTCCCGCACCGAGATCCGGCATGTCGTCCGAAGTCTCGACCTCGAGACCCTGCAGGCTCAAGATGAGGTTCATGAGGTCTCCTGTCGTGGGATAGGGCAACGCAGTCACTTCGCCGGGGCGCTCGCGTCCAGGAACGGCAGCAAGGCACCGGACCGATCCGCCGCGACGGTCAAGGCCCGGAGCACACCAGCTGTGCCTGTGGCGAAGTCCATGGACAGACGCAGTGACTTGTTGCCGGGGAAGGCGAGTTCGCCGCGGTAGCGCACCACGTGCCAGCCCAGTCGTGCCAGGTGGCGCGTGAGCGCGCGCTCGTCGTCGAAGTCCGCGTGTCCGCGTTGCAGTGTGGCGAGCGCGCCGAGGAGTCCGGCCCTACCCGCGAACAATCCGGATTGGGCCACGAATTCCGGGTAGCAGGCGCGCCGCAAGGCCGGCAACGCGGTCGCGCACTGCGTGTCCGGTACATGCCGGACGAGTTCCTGGACGACCAACGCGATCCCGGCAGCGCCGACGCCAAGGTGCGGTAGCGGTTGTCCGCCCTCACCGGGGACCTGCAGTGAGCCGTCCGGTCGTGCGACGCATTCGTCGAGATCCCGTTGCACAGCACACGCGGCTAGGTCGAGCCAGGAACGGTCACTCGTGTGCTCGTACAGCCTGACGAAGAACAGTCCGGGACCGGACCAGCCGCGCAAAAGGCCCGCTGTGGCATAAGGTCCACGCCGACCGGCGGTGAGGTGTGGCTTTTCGGCCAACCGGTCGCCGATGGACAACGCCTGTGCCAGGTACGTCCCTGACTGCAGGACCTGACCGAAATGCAGGAGGTTGAGACCGATCCCGGCCAGGCCGCTGTGCAGCCCGTGATCATGTAGTTGCCCCACCAGTGGCGCCGACTCGTCGATCAACGCGACCGCTTCGTGGACATAACCGAAGTCCCGCAACACGTATGCGATGCCGTGCGAGCCGTCGTAGAAACCCGGCCGGTGGGGGCGTTCCCGGCGGACCGAGTTCAACAGCCAACGCTCGTGCTCCATGTAGCGGCCGCCACCACTGACCGCGAGTGCGTGCAGCACGCCGGCCGCACCAAAGGCGAAACACGCGCCCCCGACAGTGAATTGCTCGATGTCGCCGGGAAACAGCCGATCCTGGCGGTCCGGCGTCGCGCTGAGCAAGATGGCTTCGATCAGTGACCCGCAGACCGCGTGCCAGTCGGGCCGTGCCGCATCGAACTCCACCGCTGTCGGGGTCTTGTCGCGTCCGACGTTCATCGTCGTGCGGGACCTCGCCTGCGGCTGGACGTTCACAACCGATCCGCTCGTCGGCGCGAGCTCGGCGAGCACGACCTTGCCGAACTCGTCGGGAACGGGAAAGCGCTCCTGGATGGCTTCCATGTAGAGATTCACCTTGTCGGGCTGGAACCGCATCATGCGTGTCAACGGCAGGAACATGTGCAGCCGCAGTGCGGCGAGTGCGTAGTCGTCGATCGCCTGCCCGGTCCGGTCGTCCGGCGCGCTGAACCCGGGAGCCGCGGGGACGGGGCGGCCGTCCGATTCGTCGATCAGGAACGCGAGTTCGAAGTCCACCAGCGAGACCGAGTCGTCCTCGCCGAGGAGAATGTTGCCGGGATGCAGGTCGGCGAAGACGACTCCGCGTTTGTGGATCGAGCGGACCAGCTTCTCGACCTGGTCGAGCACGCCCAGCGCACGCCGTGTGTAGGCGGCGACGTCGGCCTGCTCGGAATCACACGTGGCCAGCGGGTAGTTGGCGGCCACCCACCGGTCGAGGCGGCGGCCCGGCAGGTACTCCATCATCAAGTAGTGGTGTTCCCATACGGTGAACCAGTCGTACAGCACCGGCACGCCTGGCACGCCCTGCAACCGCTGAAGGGAATTTCGTTCACGGTGCAGCCGCGCGACGGCGTCCGTTCCGTCAAGGTCGAGACCGGCATGCGGCCGCGCTTCCTTCAGCACCACCAATTCGTCGCCCATGTCGCGCCTGGCGAGGTACACCCCGCCGCCGTTGGAAAAGTGCAGTGCGCGTTCCACCAGATGCGGAAAACGCGATTCATGTGGACGGTCGCGCCGTGCGAGGTGTGGCGCCAGGACCTCGGGCACTTCGGCCCAGTCGGGAAAACCGAAGACCGGACTGCACTGCTCGGCAACGAGAGTTCCGTCGGGACGTTCGATCGCCGGAACGAACTGGCCCTCGTCATCGGCCAGCCACCGTTCGGTGAACGCGCCGTACCGTACGTAGAGCGGTCCTGTTCCGTACCGTAGGTCCGACAGGATGTATGGCCCGTGCTCACCGGCCAATTCGGCGGACAGGTCCACAAGAAGCCGTTCGAGCTCCGCGTAGTCCGCGGGGTAGATCGTGACGAACTTTCCGCTGTCCTCGCGGGGTGCGTACTTGGCGTTCTTGGTCAACAAGATCTTCTTGCTGTGCAGGAACTTGAAGCTGATTCCCCGGGGGAAGCAGTAGTCACACACCGCCTTCAGTATGCGCTCTGCGTTGTCCAACCTGGCGGAGACGTGCACCTTCCAGCCCTGTCTCGGCAGAGTCCGGCCGCGGCAGCTCATTGCCACCCAGATGCCGCGCCGGGTGCACTCCCATCCCATGGGCAGGGGACGCCACACGTGGTCGAACGAGTCGGCGTCGGTGCCCAACCTGGCCGGTGTGTCGTAAAACCAAGGGTCTGCCAGGCAGAACTCCTCGTAACGCATGTCCAACTCGAAGCGCCTCTCTACTACTACCAGGTCTTCACACATGGCGTGAGAATTGAAGCGGCGGCACCCATGTGGCGACTGTTCTTCAATTGCATTTTGATCAGGCCGAAGCCGATGTCGTATTCCCCGTGTCCTGCGCCGTTTCGCGGCTGGCGGCTCACGAATCTCAGGTGAGCTCCTCCGGTCGGTCTCAATCTCGCATCATTGCTGCCGGCTGCGCGTTTGCTGCTGACGATGTCGCGGTCGACGGAACGTGCTGAACCTTTTCAGACCCAATTCTCCTAGCGCGCCAGCCGTACGGGTGGATCGGCGCCAGATCCAAATGGACGTCACCCGGGCGCAGCAGTAAGATCGTCATATCGCTGATGCCCCAACCGAAAGTAATTTGGGAATTAGCTCAAACGGGTGCCCCGGGCGTCACACGTCTGGTCCTTGCGGACTGTATGGTGTCCCGACAAAGTGGTCTAGGTTCGCTGACGATGCGCTGGATGGGGCAAGAAGTAGAGGCGGTTCGGAGGAGTCCTTTGGCTCGCCTCGGCGCCGTTCCGCTCATCCGCTTGGCCTACTCCCCGACTGGAGTAAATATGCATGGGTGATCCCCACTTTCAGCATGAGGCGCTACCGCGTCTGACCACAGGAGATGCAAAAACTTCGTGAGCACTCAAGTGACCCATCGGATTCACCGTCGGCGCGCGAAGAAGGATCTGACGGATATGGACGAATGGACATCAGCGCGACTCAACTCTTGGATCCAACGGCTGGACCGGAAGTGTCCGTCGCGCGAAGAGATCCGCCTCGGGCGGACGTCGAAGTGCGTCGGACACGGCCGATCGCACTCGTCACCGGTGCGACTGACGGAATCGGCCGAGCGGTATCGCAGCGCTTGGCCGGCCTCGTTGACACACTTCTGGTGCACGGCCGACGTTCGGAGTCGCTGACGACGCTGGCCGCTACGCTGGCACCCGCGAACCCGGGCACCAGCGTCGTTCCGATCGTGGCTGACTTTGGGCGGTTCGCTGATGTCGAGCGCCTGATCCGGCGGGTTCGCACGATCTACGGTCACCTCGACATTCTCGTGAACAACGCGGCGACGGTCGGTCAGTATTCGCACACGCTGACCGAGGATGGGCATGAGCAGGCCTTTCAGGTGAATTACCTGGCTCCGGCTTTTCTGACCGCTGGGCTGTTCGATCTGCTGCTGGTGGCCAGGCGTGGTCGGATCGTCAATGTCGTCTGCGACGCCTACCGCGACGTCACGACGTTTGATCAAGATCCGCTTGGCAACCGCTGCTATCACCCTGCGGTGGCGTATGCGCAATCCAAATTCGCCCTGGTCGCGCATACCGCCTCACTGGTCGCTGCCTGTTCTGGGACTCGGCTCGCCGCGGTCTGCGTCGATCCTGGCTTCACTGAAACGAAATTGCAACGTCAGTCATTCCGCTGGCCGGGTGGGCCGGTCAGCGCGGCGGCCGACAACGTGCTCTACGCCGTGACAAAGCCGGTCCATGACAGGGAGTTCTACGTGCAAGGGAAGGAGATCGTCCAGCCGCAGTCCGAAGTGCTCCAAATTCCCGTGCAGCGGCAACTCGACAAGGTCACGGGGGAGGCGTTGGACATGAGCCTGCCGTGGGCAGCGACGGGCTTGCTTCGTATGGGCGCCTAGTGGTCACGACTAGTTTCGTAGACGGGACTTCTGGCACAGGACACTCATATCCGCAGCCCGCGATATCGGCGGCGGGAGTGCTGACCGCAGGAGCCTACCGGCCGCGCGGCAGTCGACTCCCGCCTGATTTTCCCGTCGCGAACACTGGCGCCGATCGGGCCAAGCGAACGCCGGTATCGCCACGTTGTCCCGCCGACCCGCGATGGTGAAGGAATCCAATGGTTGAAAGCGTGGCGGATGCTGGACAGTGGCGATTGCTCGCCGAAGTTCGTCCTTACTCCGACCGATGTGCAGCAAGAGGATCACCTCATGCTTGAGATAGTTGGTCTTGATAGCACCGCGCAGACCGTTTACGAGTTGGTCATCGATAACCCGCCGGCCTCGTTCGACGAGATATGCAGACGGCTCGAGATAGATGACGCATGCCTGCGTAAGGTGCTCGAGAAGCTGTTGTCACTCGGGCTTCTGAAGAGCACGGCGTCGGTACCGCCCAAGTTCACCGCCACCGCACCGGACGTCGCGCTGGAGGTGCTGCTTCTCGAGCAGCAAGAGCAAATCAAGCGTGCTCGGCTGTATGTCGAACAACTCGCTGGTCGTTATATCCGTACGGCGGCAGGACGAGAGCCGGCCGAACTGGTCGAGGTCGTCTCCGGTCAGCAAGCGGTCGCTCAGCTCGTGGAACAGATCGTTCGGAGTACCAGCAACGAGATTCGTTTCATCGACAAACATCCGTACGCCGTTGCCCCGGCCGTGCTCGCCCCGGTCGAGGCGGAGATGCTACGGCGAGGGATCGCCTATCGCGCGCTGTACGACATCGCGGGGCTCGCGACCCGCAGCGTCCAGGCTGAGATAGAACCGGCGATCGCCATGGGTGAAGAGGCGCGAGTGATACCGGAAGCGCCGCTTAAGTTGATCTTGTCGGATCGTCGTCTCGCATTGCTGCCGCTGCAGTCCAATCCCACGATGATCGACAGTGTCGTCGCCGTCCATCCCTCCGCGATGCTCGACGCTCTCAGCGCGTTGTTCGAGGCTCTGTGGCGGACAGCGCTGCCGATACTCTCGCCAACGGCGACGTCGGCAGGTGCTCGTTCGCTCACCCCCGAGGACGCCCGGCTCATCGCGTTGCTGACGGCGGGACTCCCGGATCAGGCGGTGGCTCGGCAGCTCGGCCTGTCCTACCGGACGTTTCAGCGCAGACTGGGTGCGCTGATCGAACACCTCGGCGTCCGGACCCGGTTCCAAGCCGGGCTCCAGGCCGCGTTTCGCGGGCTGGTCCCCGCCCCGTCGCCGCCCGCGGACCAGCCGGAGGCCCAGGCGCCACGCGAATCGGGGGCCGACGGGGAACAACGCCCGGCACCGAGAACACCGGATGAGCGGCCAGGCCGGGGGGCCAGCTGACTGGCCGCTTTTCGCCACTGGCCGGTCGAGGCACGATCAACGCAGCGATCCTGTGCGCGGTCATCGATTCGCGGGTGTTTCGCGCCATGGTGAGCTCCTCCTGGAGCCAACCGGGAGAGGGTGTTGATCAGCGGTTCCCAGTGCACCAACACCATCTCGTTCGTCAGCTGCCTGGCGGTCGTGTGCACTGGCACGGCCGGCCGAGGAGTTCTGGATGACCACGAATGTGCGTCGTGTAATCGGTATAGATGACGTACCCGCCATCACCAAGCGAGGTGGCGACATTCGCTTGCTGCTCACACCCGGCACGGTCGGGGCGGCGACCGGCTTTCTCGGCGTCGCGATCCTCAAGCCGGGCGAGCGGATCACCGAGCACTACCACCCGTACTCCGACGAGTTCCAATACGTGGTCTGCGGTGATGTGGCACTGGACCTCGACGACGAGCCGATCACTTTGTGCGCTGGCCAGGGCGTACTGGTGCCACGCAACGTCCGGCACCGCCTGCGCAACGTCGGTGAGGTGGAGGCGCGCGTCGTGTTCCACCTCAGCCCACTCGCGCCGAGAGCAGACCTCGGTCACGTGGACACCGAGGAGATACCGTGACCAACTCGGTCCCTCGGAATCCGTTGCCTGGGGCGGACAACGACTATCGTGTCCAATTTGGACATACGGTCTAGTGCGCCGGGTCGCGTGACGGACCACCGGGTATTTGCCGGGACGGCTTGGTTCGACGTGGTTTTCCCGTCGAACCAAGCCGTCCCGTTTTTCCGCGGATCATTCAGTGGGCCTGCACGAGGTCCCGTACGAAGGCGACGACTGTGAGGGCGACCCTCTCGGGGTCCTCCGCGTGCGGATAGTGGCCTGCGTCCGGCACCACGAGCACGGTCGCCGGGCCGCCAAGTCGATCGGCTGTGGCGACTGCCTCCGCGGCGGGATCCGGACAGTCCGGGTCACGGTCGCCGATGACCACCAGTGCGGGACAGGTGGCGTCGGGGAGTGCCTGCTCGGCGATGTGATCACTCTTGAGCATTTCGCGGACTGGCTCGAACCGGCCCGGTCCGGTCAGACTGTCAGCCAGTTCGTGGCGCCGCTGCTCGAAGTTGGCTGGTTTCGTGGCGAACAGCGTTGGCCAGTGGGACATCCACAACGTCCGGCCAAGCCCCGGCACCGCGGCCAGGCTCGTCATCGCCCTTGCCATGGGGTTGTACGGTGTGCCCTTGACGAACGCCCGGCTCAGGACGATCCCGGCAACGGAGTCAGGTGCTTTGGCCGCCGCCATGACCGCGGCCTGACCGCTGAAGTTGCTGCCCAGCAACACTGCCGGGCGGTCGTCCAGCTCTTTCGACAGCGCGAGCAGGTCATCCGCCACGTCGCTTTCCGTGTAGGACGGCCAGTCGGTGCTCGACTCCCCGTGGCCCCGCAATTCGACTGTCGCCACCTGGAGGCCGCCCGCGACGAGTAGGCGAGCCAGGTCGGTGAAAGTGCTTCTGAGATCACCAACCCCAGGAGAACAAATGACAAGTGGTCCTGCTCCGGCGACGGAGTAGGCGAGCGTCCCCCCGGGTCGCTCCAGAAACTGGGTGCCGCTCATGGTGCCCTTTCCCGTTCGCCGATGGGTAACGGCCGGCACGTCGACTGCTTGCGGCCGACACCCATCGGTCGAAGCCGCGCTGGGTTGTCCGTGTTCTAGTGGTGTGTCTCGGAATGTTGCTGGGTTTATTCGGCGGATCCAGGTTTTCGCTGGGCGTGCCGGACGAAGGTGCCTGTACCGGGTTGTACCGGCGCCTTTGGCCGGTGCGTCCAGCGGGAAGCTGGGCCGTCGAGAAACCCGGCGAACGTTTCGAGACGCGCCATTAGGGTCGTCAGCAGCCGATACTGGCGCTCTGCTTGATTCCGAGGTGTTTGTCGGAGAACCACTGGGACACGCCATGGCGATCGACGTGGATCCCCGCACGCATACCGTCGACCCGGAAGTCGAGATGCAGGCTCGACGCCACCGGCTGCGGCGGACGCGATTCCGCATTCGCCTGCGCCGCGGCGACGAGGGGGATGGCCACTACGGCCATTGACGTGAGGACGACCCTTGCAATTCGAGGCACGCTGGTTTCTGCCTTTCGTTGTTGTTCTTGGCTCGGTGATTCTGGAGAAGATGGCGCCATCGCCGAAAGGGGCCGGACGGCTGGCTCCTGCGTTACTGCGACCGGGTCGCGTCCGGATGGGTGACATTCCCAAGGAGTGCGAACACTTCGGATCGCAACCCGGAATTCTCGTCCGATACCAGGAACGTGTTCGCCGCCGAACACATGAATCGCACATGGCAGTGAGGCTCGTCGCGATACGAATGTGCGAGACGTGGATCTTCGTTTTGGCATGCCGTCGTCACGGCCGGAAGGCCGAAGCGCCACCACCGGCGTGCGGGACGCACACCAGCGTCGGTGTCCGCGAGCTCAAGTCACATCCCTTCGAGGGCGACGGCGGTCTTGATCCACTTGCTCGGTTCGATCGCGATCGCGATCGCCCGCTCCTCGGCGACTATCCGATCGTGTAGCCGGTCGAGCTGGAAGAACGGCAGCGCGTTACCGGCGTTGCCGACGTCCGCGACGCAGCTGATCTCTGTCACATCCGTCAGACCGAGCGCGTTGGCCACGCGCTGCGGCAGGCGGCCAGACAGTTGCGGCGGCAGCAGGTACGACACGGATGCCTGATACCAGCCGGCCATTCCCAGCACCTCCCGCATGGCCTGCCGGGCAAGGAGCGGCACTCGTTGCGCGATGGCCTTGTGGTCCTGTTCGACGGGTTGTTCCGGCTGGGTGAGGTCGGCCGCGCCGAACCAGCGGACGACCTGACCGGGAGTTCGGCTGAGCCCGCTGTACCGGTTGAGCACTCGGCGCACCGCGATGGAACCGGGCACCAGTTCGGACGCCAGCACCGCCGCACCGGCACCGTCGCCGAAGAGAACATGGCTGGCCGGCCTGACCGAATTCGTTTTCTGGTCCAGCACAAGGTGTTTGACACAGACGTCGGCTCCGACGACCACGCCGATCAGGTGCTCCTCGTCCAGTAGCCGGCAGGCGAGGTCGAGCGCCTGCAGCGCACCCGCGCACCCCGACTGCAGCTGGTAGGTGGACACCTGGTCGATCCCAAGCCGATCGGCGATCAGGTTCACCGTCGCGGGCATGAGCGCGTCCGGAGATGACGTGCCGAGCACGAGGAAATCCACGTCTCGCGGTTCCAGATCGGCCCTGGCCATGGCTTGCGCGCAAGCCTGCGCACCGAGGTCGGCCAGGGTGTGTGTGACCTGACCGGTGTTCAGGTCCACAGCGAAGTGTCGTTGCCTGGTGCCGATGAACGCCTCGGCCCAGTTGGCATCCGTGCCGAACTTGCGGGCGATGGATTCGTTGTCGACGGGCTCACCCGGAAGCGCGGTGCCCGTGGACACGATATGGGCGTGAGAAGACACAGCGGTCCTTTCACCAGCTGGCGTTCGAGGAAGCAGGTCCGCGGAAAATCCTTTCCAGTCACATGACCTTGGTCAGTGTGCTGACCCGACGGAAGCACTGAAAGTGGCCAATCGCGCGGCCCTGAACTGCGGTTGTTTTCCGCGACGCGGCACTGTGCCAATGGTGTTCGGGAGGGGGCCAGCTGCGTGGCCACTTTTTCAGGCCCCCGGTCGCCACGCAAACTGTGTCGTCATGATCCCGGATATTCCGACGATAATTGGAGTGGACTTGGTCTCGACGGCGCGAAAGAAATGCGGAGACGATGTCCAAGAAACCGGCTCGATTGTCTCGGCATTTCGGCGGCTATGCGAATCCGATCCTGAGGCGGTTCTCTTCACTTTCGTCGATGACAAGGGCAGGGATCACGAGACGCTCACCGTCGGCGAACTCGCCGCGGCCGCCGACGGGATCGGCAAGTCGCTGCGGTCGTGGGGCGTCCAGGCGGGAGACCGCGCGGTGCTCGTCTACATGCCCTCGTTGGACTTCGTAAAGGCGTTTCTCGGGTGTCTGGCAGCGGGCGTGCTCCCGGTTCCGGTGTGCCCGCCCAATCCGTTCAAGCTCAAGCACGACATGGCCACCCTCCGCACAATCGTGGACAGTTGCGCCGCCAGGGTCGTCCTGTCCAACACCGACCTTGATCGGGCGCTGAGCCTGGCTGACGCGACCGGCGAGGTTCGCTGGCCCGAGATCCCGTGGTACCAGACCGATCGCTGCCAACCGGGCTCAGCCACGCCGGCAGCCTGGCACACGCCCGCGACCGCCGACACTCCCGCGTTCCTGCAGTACACCTCCGGGTCCACCGGGTCCGCGAAGGGAGTGATCATCACCCACGGCAACCTCTGGCACGAGATGCGGGCCAACGCCGTGGATCTCGACCTGGGACCGGATACCCGAGGGGTGTTCTGGCTGCCGCACTTCCACGATCTCGGTCTGATCACCGTCATCCTCAACACCGTTGTGGGCAACGGCCTGAACACCCATCTGATGTCGCCGCTGACCTTCATGAAGCGGCCGGCGATCTGGTTCGAGGTGATCTCACGGATCCAGGCGACCCACACGGCGGCCCCCAACTTCGCGTACGAGTTGCTGGTCCGCAAGACCTCGCCGGAGCAGCGGCGGAGCTGGGATCTGAGCTCGCTGCGGCTGGTCGGTTCGGCCGGCGAGCAGGTACGCCCGGCGACGGTTCGTACCTTCCTGGATGCCTTCGCCGACAGCAAGCTGCGGCCGGACGCGTTCTATGCCGGGTACGGGCTGGCGGAGTGTTCGGTGTCGGTGTCCGTGGGTGGCAGAACCGTTTTGAGACTGGACAAACAACAACTCGAGGAGGCCGGCTGTGCCGTGCCGCTCGACGATGCCTCGGATCGACCCTCGGCCAGCTACTTCAGCTGTGGGCGAGTCACCAAGCCGGGGGCGTACACGCGCATCGTGGACCCGGACACCTGTCGGCCGTGCCCGCCCGGGCACGTCGGTGAGATCTGGGTCGACTCCCCGACCAACGCGGCCGGCTACTGGGGATTGATCGACGAGACCGACGAAGTCTTCCGGGCCAGGTGCCATGGCGAGCACCCACCGCGCGAATACCTGCGGACTGGTGACCTCGGATTCTTCTTCGACGGTGAACTGTTCGTGACCGGCCGCCACAAGGACCTGATCATCGTGCGGGGCCATAACCGGTACTCGCAGGACATCGAGGACAGCGCGCGCGAGGCGCATCCCTTTGTCCGGCCGGGCGGGCTCGCCGCGTTCTCGGTCCCGCCGGATGACGACGATTCGTCGGACGAGCGGCTCGTGCTGTTCGTCGAGGTTCGCCAGGGGCGGCTGGACGCGGAGGATCTGGAGGCGATCCTGTGCGGGGTTCGCCGGCGTGTCCAGGAGGATCACCAGATCACCTGTCACGCGGTTGTCCTCGGCACAGCGGGCACGGTCAAGAAGACCACCAGCGGTAAGATTCGCCGTTCGGCATGCCGTCGTGCCTACCTCAGCGGCGAGATCCACGCGGCCAAGACGACAATCGGGGTGTTCCCGACGGCCCGGCAGGACGTGCGTGGCATGGATGCCGCGCGGTGACCGGCTTCGCGACTATCGAGCAAGCACAGGTAGACCGCCAGCCCACCGGTGGACCGAGGGCGCAGTTCAGTCCTGAGGGGATTGCCGCGGCGGTGGCGAAGATCCGCGAGCCGCTGCACATCGTGGCGGACACCTCCGCCGCGTGTGTGGGTGTCGCTCTGGGGGATCCGCCGGTGCTTGATGATCGGCAGGAGATCGTCGGCATGCTGCCGCCGTTGTATCCGGAGTGGCTCGGCAGCCAGTCCTTCTGTACCACGCACGGTACGCGCTTTCCCTATGTGGCAGGGGAGATGGCCAACGGCATCGCCACAACGCGGATGGTGATCGAGATGGCCCGCGCGGAGATGCTCGGCTTCTTCGGTGCCGCGGGCTTGGACCTCGCACGTGTCGACCGGGCCGTCAACGAGCTCGTCGACGAGGTGGGCGGCGGTTCGAACTGGGGTGTGAACCTGATCCACTCGCCGGGCGAGCCGCAATTCGAGGAGCGGGTCGCCGACCTGCTCGTGCGCCGCGGAGTTCCACGGATCTCAGCGTCGGCGTTCATGGGGCTGACCCTTGCTGTGGTGCGGTGTGCGGCAACCGGCCTCCGGGCCGACCATAGTGGACGGATCGAACGTCGCACCCAGCTGTTCGCCAAGGTTTCCCGCCTCGAAGTCGCCGAGCGGTTCATGTCGCCCGCGCCAGCCGAACTGCTCGACGTGCTGGTGGCGCGAGGACAGTTGACGCAGGACGAAGCCAAGCTGGCGGCGCGAGTGCCGGTTGCCGAAGACGTCACCGTTGAAGCCGATAGCGGGGGACACACCGACAACCGACCGTTGATGACGGTGCTGCCGGCGATTGTCTCGCTGCGAGACCAACTGGCCCGTCGGTATCGCTATGCCCGCCCGATCAGGGTCGGCGCCGCGGGCGGCCTCGGCTCACCCGACAGTGTCGCGGCCGCGTTCGCCCTCGGTGCCGCGTACGTCGTGACCGGCTCGGTGAACCAGGCGTCGGTCGAGGCCGGGCTGTCGGACGATGCCAAGGGCATGCTCGCCAAGGCGGACCTGGCCGACGTGGGCATGGCGCCGGCCGCGGACATGTTCGAGCTGGGTATCCGGCTGCAGGTGCTGCGCCGCGGCACCCTGTTCGCCAGCCGTGCCGCCCAGCTCTACGAGATCTACCGAAACCATCCCAGTCTTGAGCGGATCCCGGCGGAAATCCGCAGCAAGCTCGAACGGGACATCCTGCGGGCTCCCATGGCCGAGATCTGGGCGGAAACAGCCGGTTTCTGGCAGCGGCGTGATCCCGCGGAGCTGGCCAAGGCCGAGCGTGATCCCAAACACCGGATGGCACTGCTTTTCCGTTGGTATCTGGGCAAGTCCAGTCGTTGGGCCATCGATGGCGAGCTGTCCCGCCGTACCGACTACCAGATCTGGTGTGGTCCGGCGATGGGCGCGTTCAACCGGTGGACCGCCGGCAGTTTCCTGGCCGAGCCGGCGAACCGATCTGTCGTGCAGATCGCCCGCAACCTCCTCGAAGGGGCCGCGGTGATCACTCGCGCACATCAGTTGCGTACTTACGGCGTTCCCATGCCGGCGGCCGCGTTCGCGTTCACACCGCGCCCGCTTGCCTGAACCGGTACACCCACTTCCCGAGGTGACTATGAAGATGAGGTCCGGCGACAGTGCCGATGCTCGACCCTGCGAGCAGGTCTTCGACGCCGATGCTCGACCCTGCGAGCAGGTCTTCGGTCATGTCCGGCAGCAGCCCATCGCCATCGTAGGAGTCGGCTCCCTGATGCCGGGCTCAACGGACGTCGGAGGTTTCTGGCGTAGCGTGCTGGAAGGGCGTGACCTGCTCACCGATGTCCCACCTACACATTGGCTGGTCGAGGACTACTACGATCCGGACCCGGCAGCCCCCGACAAGACCTACAGCCGTCGAGGGGCTTTCCTCCCACCGATCGACTTCGACCCGGTCGCGTACGGCATACCACCGAACACCGTGGCGGCCACCGACACAAGCCAGTTGCTCGCGCTCATGGTGGCCGAGCAGGTGCTGACCGACGCGACCGGCGGCGACCTCGCCGCGATGAACCGCGAACGAGTGAGCGTCATCCTCGGCCTCGGCGCGCTGGAACTGCTCACCACGATGGCCGCTCGGCTCGAACGTCCGGTGTGGCTCAAGGCGTTGCGGGAAAGTGGTGTCGAGGAATCCGAGGCACAGGCGATCTGCGATCGGATCGCCAGCCATTACGTGCCGTGGCAGGAAGCGACTTTTCCCGGGCTGCTCGGCAATGTCGTCGCGGGCCGGATCGCCAACAAGTTCGACCTGCGCGGCACCAACTTCACCGCGGACGCCGCGTGCGCGAGCTCGTTCGCCGCGGTGGCCAGTGCCGTGAACGAACTCGCCCTCGGCCGGTCCGACCTGGTGATCACCGGTGGCGTCGACGCGTTCAACGACATCTCGATGTACATGTGCTTCAGCAAGACACCGGCGCTCTCGCCGACCGGAGACTGCCGGCCGTTCTCGGATGCCGCGGACGGCACGATACTGGGCGAGGGCCTGGTCATGTTCGCGCTCAAGCGATTGGAGGACGCCGAACGGGACAATGACCGCATCTACGCGGTCGTTCGCGGCATCGGCTCGTCCTCGGACGGCCGTGCGACCGCGGTCTACGCGCCGTTGCCGGAGGGACAGGCCAGGGCGCTGCGCCGGACGTACGAGGTGGCCGGGTACGGCCCGGAAACCGTCGAGCTCGTCGAGGCACACGGCACGGGTACCAAAGCGGGCGACGCGGCCGAGTTCGCCGCCCTGCGCGCGACGTTCGAACAGACCGGCCGGGCAGGCCGGTGGTGCGCGCTCGGATCGGTGAAATCCCAGGTCGGCCATACCAAAGGCGCGGCCGGTGCGGCTGGCATGCTGAAAGCCGTGCTCGCCTTGCAGCACAAGGTGTTTCCGCCGACGCTCAAGGTCGAGCGCCCGAATCCCGAGCTGGGCATGGAAAGCAGTCCGTTGTATCTCAACACGCATGCCCGCCCGTGGGTACGCGGCTCGACGCATCCACGCCGGGCCTCGGTGTCCAGCTTCGGCTTCGGTGGCACCAACTTCCATGTGACGCTTGAGGAATACCTCCCCGGAACCAGGAGTGGGGGTGGCGTCCCGGCGTCACGCACCCGCACGATGCCCGCTGAACTCGTGCTCATCAGTGCGCCCACTGTCACGGAACTCGTGAACCGTGCTCGTGGCATCGGCAACGGCGATCTTCGGCAGCACGACTTGGCTTGGGTCGCGCGGGAGACACAGCGGACGTTCCACCACGACGATCACGTCAGACTGGCAGTGGTCGCAACCGATACCGCGGAACTCGCGAGCAGGCTCGAGCAAGCTGTCATGCTGATCGAGAACAACCCGGGCGCTTCCTTCTCCACACTGAGTGGACTGCACTACGGAGCCGGCCCCACGGCACTCGGCGATATCGCGTTCTTGTTTCCCGGTCAGGGCAGCCAGTACACCGGTATGGGTGCCGACGTCGCAATGCACTTCCCCGCGGCGGGCGCCGTCTGGGACTGGGCGGCCGCGATCGGCATCGGCGACCGGCCGTTGCACGAGGTGGTCTTCCCGATTCCCGCCTTCACCGATCTCGAACGGGAGGCGCAGGAACGGCTGCTGACGGCGACCGAGTGGGCTCAACCGGCCCTTGCGGTGTCGAGCTTGGCGTTGCTCAATGTGCTGAGCGGGCTTGGGCTGGCGTCGGATTGCGTGGCAGGGCACAGCTTTGGCGAGTTGGTCGGGTTGTACGTCGCGGGGGCGTTCGACGAGGAAACCCTGGTACGGCTGGCCCGACGCCGGGGTGAGCTGATGCGTGACGCGGCGGCCGTCCCCGGTATGATGGTGGCCGTTTCCGGATCTCGCGAAGATGTCGAGGCGGTCATCGCCAGCTGTGGTGATGAGAAACTGTGGGTGGCCAACGACAACGCGCCGCGACAGGTCGTCGTGTCGGGCACTGCTTCGGCGGTTGAGATCTTCGAGGGTAAGCTCGCCAAGGCAGGGCTGTTGGCGAAGCGACTCAACGCCGCGACCGGTTTTCACAGCCCGTTGGTCATGGCGGCGAGTGGCCCGTTGCGGCATTTTTTGTCCGATGTGGACATCCGTGGTCCGCAGATCGACGTGTACGGCAACGCGGATGCCGCCAAGTACCCGTCGGATCCGGACGCCGTGCGCCACCGCATCGCGGATCACCTAGCGTCCGGTGTGCGGTTCGTCGACCAGATCGAAGCGATGTACTGCCGTGGGGTGCGCACGTTCATCGAGATCGGCGCGGGTTCCGCGGTCACCCGACTGGTCGGCCAGATACTCGGTGACCGCCAGCACACGGCGGTGAGTCTCGATCGCAAGGGCGGCAACGGTGTCACGAGCCTCTACGACGCATTGGGACTGCTCTGCGCGCGAGGCATGGCGATGAATCTGGACGCGTTGTGGGCTGGCTACGCGCCGCCTGTGCGACGTCAGGAAGCGCCGAAGTCCAAGGCGGTGGTGAAGATCTCGGGTGCCAACTTCGATCGCCGATATCCCCCGGCCGACGGTGCGGATGCGCTGCCTCCGCCGAATCCGCCACGGTCCACCGAAGACCCGCTTGCGGGGTCGAGCATCGGCACCGAAGACCCGCTTGCGGGGTCGAGCATCGGCACCGAAGACCTGCTTGCGGGGTCTGAAGGCCAGTTCGCGGGGTCGAGCATCGGCACTGTAGGTCCGTTTGCCGGGTCGAGCAATGGCACCGACGTCGTTGGTGATGGGTGGCTGCGTGTTCATGAGGATCTCGCGCGCCGGACGATGGACGCGCATGCCGCGTATCAGCGGGCGATGGCCGACAGCCACGTCGCCTTCCTGAAACTTGCCGACACATGGGCAGGAGGTCTCGGCGCGGCAGTCACAGCGAACGAGAAGTCGCCCGACCGGGTGCCGCAGACGTCAAACGATCTGCTCGCCGGGCCGGGCACCGAAGATCCGCTTGTGGGGTCGAGCATCGGCGCCGATGACCTGCTTGCAGGATCGAGTATGAGCACCGATTCGTCCGTGCCGGATTTCGCGATCACGCCACCGGTGCAACCGATGCGGGCCGCGCCAACCGGAAATTTCACGGCTCCGGATCCCGTGACCCCAGTGGACACAGTGGACGCCGAAGCGGTGGACCTCGGGTCGGTGCTGCTGTCGGTGGTCGCGGACAAGACGGGCTATCCGCCGGAGATCCTCGATGCCGGGATGGAGTTGGAAGCCGATCTGGGGATCGATTCGATCAAGCGGGTGGAGATCCTGTCGGCGTTGCGGGAGAAGGTGCCGGGCCTGCCCGATGTGGACGCCATGGAGCTCGGCAAGTTGCGCACGATCGGCCAGATCGTCGACAAGCTCAAGGAAGCCACCCACACCGATGGTGTGTCGTCGCTCGACCGGACCGTTGTGCGGACGGTGGTCGCCGAGGCATCGGGTTTGGCGATGGCCGGGCTGGGCGATGGCCCGCTGGCCGTCACCGATGACGGTGGCGGTATCGCGCACCTGGTGGTGGAGCGGCTCACCGCACACGGCTTGTCCGCCCGTGTCGTCACCGATGTCGCCCCGGATGTCGCCGGTGTGATCTTCCTCGGTGGCCTGCGAGATGTCGGTTCCGAGGAGCAGGCTCTCGCGGTCAACGTCGAAGCGTTCCGCACCGCGTCGGCGGTGGCGCGGTGTTTCGAGGAGTTCGGTGGCGTGTTCGTGACCGTGCAGGACACCGGCGGGGACTTCGGGCTCGGCGGTCTACAGCCGACCCGTGCTTGGCTCGGTGGCGTTGCCGCGCTCGCCAAGACCGTTGCTCAGGAATGGACGACCGCCAGCGTGAAGGCGATCGACTGTGAGCGCGGCGGCCGGACGGCTTCGGCGATCGCGGAGGACATCGTGCGCGAACTCCTCGCCGGTGGGTCGACGCTGGAGGTGGGCCTGCGTGCGGACGGCACCAGGACCACTGTGGAACTTGTCAAGACACGCGTCGAATCCGTTGGCACGCCAAGGATCGGGCCGGAATCCGTGATCGTGGCGACCGGTGGCGGGCGTGGGGTGACGGCCGCGTCGTTGCGTGCCCTCGCCGAGAGGTACCAGCCGCGACTTGTCCTCATCGGACGCACGCCGTTGCTCGACGAGCCCGACGAGTTGCGCGGCGTCACGGACGACGCCTCGCTCAAGCAGATCGTGACCGAACTCGAGCTGCGACGGACCGGGCAGCGGCCGGCTCCTGCCTACGTGGGTTCGCTGGTCGAGGCGCTCAGGTCCGCGCGTGAGATCCGGGGCACGCTCGCGGCCTTGGCGCGAGCAGGATCGGAAGTGCGGTACGTCCCGGTGGATGTCAGGGACGGCAAGGCATTGGCCGTGGCGCTCGATGAGGTACGGCAGAGTTGGGGACCGATCACCGGCGTCATCCATGGAGCCGGTGTCCTCGCGGACAAACGTGTCGTGGACAAGACCGTGCGGCAGTTCGAGCAAGTCTTCGGCACGAAAGTCGTCGGCCTGCTTACGCTGCTGGACGCGACGGAGAACGATCCGCTCGACGTGCTGTGCGTGTTCTCTTCGGTGGTGGCACGCTATGGCAACCCCGGCCAGAGCGACTACGCGATGGCGAACGAGGTGCTCAACCAGGTCGCGAGTGCTGAGGCGGTGAAACGGCCGGGCAGTGTGGTCCGGTCGATCGCGTGGGGACCGTGGCATGGCGGCATGGTCACGCCGGAGGTTGAGCGCCACTTCCGCGGCCTTCAGGTGCCGTTGGTCCCGGTTGCCGCCGGAACGCAGGCGTTCGTCGCCGAACTCGGTGGCCAACCGGGCGAGGCCCAGGTTGTCATCGCGCCTGGTGACACTGACGGCCAGTTGTTGGGGGCTGCCCGTCAGCGTGCCATGGAGGCAGAGATCCGGCTGAGCGCGCGGACGCATTCGTACCTGGCCGACCACACCATCGCGGGTGCACCGGTCGTACCGGTGGCCATGGTGATGGAGTGGTTCGCGGCAGCGGCACGGGAGTCACGCCCACGGGAGCACACGGCGATGATTCGCGACATCAGTGTGTTGCGCAAGATCAGCCTGAACCGCTTCGAAGACAGCGGCACACGTCTCGCTGTGCGCTGCACCGCTGACGGCCCGAAGCTGAGGATGGAACTGCTTGGCGAGGATGGCAGGTCGCACTACCGGGCGACCGTGCACCTTGGCGGTGTGGACGCCGGGCCGATGACCGCCTGGGCCGCTCCACCAGATCTCCAACCGGTCGACCAGACGGAGATCTACGACGGGCGCGTCCTGTTCCATGGCCCACGTTTCCAGGCGATCCGTTCGCTGCACGGCGTCTCGCGCTTGGGAGCGATCGCTGACGTCGTAGGCCTGGAGGCGTTGGGCTGGACCGGCTTGACCGGCACGGTGTGGCGGACTGACCCCGCGGCCACGGACGCCTGCCTCCAGCTGTCGCTGCTCTGGGCCGAAAAGGTCCTTGGCGGCGCCGCGCTGCCGATGTCCGTCGGCGAATACCGGTTGCACCGAGAAGGTCCGGCGAGTGGGCCGATGCGGTGCGTCGTCCGGGCCAAACAGGTCCACATCGACCATGCCAAATGCGACATCGGACTGGTTGACGCCGATGGTTCACCGCGGGCGGAACTGCTCGACGTGAACCTCGTGCTGCGCCCGGAATGACGCTGATGGTCATCGGAAAGGTGAGGCAGTCCACATGGGATTCGGACCGACCGCGGCCGACAGCGGCCGAAACGTTCCGCTCCGCATGCACGTTTACTCCGGCGGGGATCGTCACGACGTACTGGAGGCGCTGGCGGCGAGCCGTGAATCCGGTCAGGGACCGGCGCGCCTGGTGATCCTCGCCGCGGGATCGGCACAGCACGCCGCACGCGCGGCAGCCGCCCGCCGGTGGCTGACAGGTGCTGGGCGGCGACCCGAGGGTGTGGCCTTCCACGAGACTCCGGCAAAGGGCGAGATCGCGTTCGTCTTCACCAACGGTGCCGCCGCCTACCAGGGCATGGGCAAGGAGTTGATGCTCGCGTTCCCCGAGATCATGGCCGCCATCGAGGCACGCTGCGGCTCGCTGGAAGCCGCCGGATGGGCGTACACGGACACCAAAGTGGACAGTGTGCCGGCCCTCGACCGGATCTGGGGAGCCGGCTTGCTTGCCCAGGTGCACACCGAGATCAACCGGGATCTGCTTGGTATCTCGCCGAACGCGGTCATCGGCTACTCGTCCGGCGAATCCAATGCGCTCGTGGCCATGCGGGCGTGGCGGGATGTCCCGGCGCTGGTCGCGGACGCACAGGGTTCCGCGCTGTTCACCAACGCACTGGTGGGTGAGTTCGAGGCGGTGCGTCGCGTGTGGCGTCGCCTCGGGATCGAAGGCGACCGGTGGACGAACCACCTCGTCAACGCGCCAGTGGAAGACGTTCGCGCGGCGCTCGACGGTGAGCCCGCGGTGCACTTGGTGGCGATCAACGCGCCTGACTCGTGCGTCGTGGGCGGCGAGGCGGCGGGGTGTGAACGAGTCATCAGCCGGCTCGGACCGGGACGTGCGCTGCCCCTCGACTACGAGATCGCGGTGCACGCGCACGAGTTGACCGAGGTGCGGGAGCAGTGGTGGCAGTTGCACCACTGGCCGACTTTCGAAGTACCGGACGTCCGGTTCTACTCCTGCGCCACTGTGGACTGGTACACACCGACGCCCGAAGCTGTGGCGGACGCGCTCACCGCGCAGGCGGTGACCACGGTTGATTTCGCCGCGACGGTCGAGCGCGCGTGGGCTGACGGAGTGCGCGTGTTCATCGAACACGGTCCGCAGGCGCTGTGTACGGGATGGATTCGCCGGATCCTGGGCGACCGTGAGTATCTCGCCGTTGCCATGGACGGTCCCGGCGTACACCACCTCGTCGACACTGTGGCGGAGCTTGTCGCCGCGGGCGTCCCGATGCGCACCGATCGATTGTTCGACCACCTGGCGCGGAACTGCGCATCAGCCTCGGAAAGCACCCACCAGCGGACAACGCCGCGTGCCCAGTCGGTCGCCGAAGCATCGACTGGCGTCACACCGGCCGACGTACCCCCTCGGACGGCGCTGACCGTGGCGGGCGACCTCTATCAGCGGATCTCCGCGCGGCACAACGAATTCCTGGCGCTCCAGGCGGCAGTCCACCAGAGGTTCCTGCTTTCCCCGCAGTGCACGCAATCCGTGTTCCGCGACACCATGCGGCGTGACAAGGTTTGTGTGGCGCAGCCGCTCGTTGAGCAAGTCCAGCCACCCCAAGCAGGTCAAATTGTGCCCAGTCAAAGTCTGCGCGGCGCTGCCGACACTCCTCCGCCCGGCAAGGGCGAGCGGTTCCACCGGCTGCTCAGTGCCAAGTTGACCTTCCACGGCAGCTCACCGCATCTCGGCGAGCCGATTCGCGGCGAGACTCACGTCGACGGGTACGGCGACCACAACGGTGTGCGTCTGTCGTTCTTTCGCGGCACCTGGTACGTCGGTGACGAACCCTGCATGACAGCCCGCGACTGCGTTGCCGGCTATTTTACCGAGACGGAGTTCGCCGCGCTCGGCGGAGTGCACTGGGATCCGGCGTCCGAGGTGATCAGCGACTCCGGGCCGGTCGATCCGCCGGCTGTCGTCTGCTCGGTTCGCCGATTCGGTCCCGACGCGGTACGCGCGTTCGGGGATGGCCGTCCGGCTGACTGTTTCGGACCCGGGTGGGAGCGAACGCGGTGCCACATCCGTAGTCCACGGCTGTCGGACGGCCGGACGCCGCTGATCAACGAGGTGACCGAGTTCGATCCGGCGGGTGGACCGTGGCGGCGGGGCTATCTGCGAGCCGAAACACCAGTCGCGCAAGGGGACTGGCTCTTCGAGGCCGAGCACACCGGGGATCCGTTCGTGCCCGGCTCGCTGATGCTCGACGGATGTGTGCAGGCATCGGCTTTCTACCTGGCGGCCATGGGATATACCGTCGACCGCGACGGCTGGCGGTTCGAGCCAGTGCCCGAGCAGGTCTACCACATGCGCAACCACGGCCGGGTGGTCCCGGGCAGTCGCGACCTGAGGGTCGAGGTGTTCGTCCGCGAGGTCTCGGCCGGTCCGCAGCCCACACTGTTCGCCGACGTACTGTGCACAGTGGACGGAACCAAGGTGTTTCACGTTCGTCGCCTTGGTCTGCGGCTCGTGCCGGACTGGCCGCTGTCGTACTGGCGGCAGCTCGGTCCTCCCGCTGTTCAGACGACGGGTGAGCCGGTGGCGCCGGCAGAACTCGCTGGGCTGCGGGGGTACCACGAGAGCAAGCCGGTAGCCGAAGTGGACGGTTTTCGTTTCGACTACGCGTCGCTGCTGGCCCTCGCATGGGGTAAGCCGTCCGATGCTTTCGGCCCCATCTATGAAGTCTTCGACGGCCCGCAGCGGATCGCTCGGATGCCTGGACCGCCTTACGGTTTCATGAGCCGGGTGGCGTCGGTCGGCGGCCCGTTCCTCGCGATGAAAACCGGTACTTGGGCCGAGGTCGAGTACGACGTTCCTGAGGAAGTCTGGTACTTCGAGCAGAACGGCTACCCAGCCATGCCGTTCGGGGTTCTCCTGGAGGTTGTCCTGCAGACCTGCGGCTGGGTCTGCTTGTACGCCGGCAGTTCGCTGGCGGGCGGCGACACGGACCTGTTGATGCGCAACCTTGACGGCGCGGGCACCGTGACGGGTGAGATCCGGCCGGGGACACGCACGCTGCGCACTCGTGCTGAGCTGACCCGCGTCTCGCGGGCTGCCGGCGTGATCCTCATGTCCTTCGACGTCGAATGTTTTGCCGACGGGCAACCGGTCTGCACAGTGTCCAGCGGGTTCGGGCTCTTCGCGCCGGAGGCCTTCGAGAGCCAGGTCGGCCTGCCCGCGTCTGATGCGGAACGTGCCCGGCTCAAGGCATCCAGTGACCTCGTCGTCGACCTCACGCAGCGGCCGGACCGCTACTTCGGTGGTTCGCTGCGGCTGGCCGGACCGATGCTGCTCATGCTCGATCGGGTCACCGGCTACTGGCCGGACGGCGGCGAGGCCGGGCTCGGCCGGTTGCGGGCCGAAAAGGACGTCGACGCGGGGGAGTGGTTCTTCAAGGCCCACTTCTTCCAGGATCCCGTGCAGCCGGGCTCGCTGGGGGTGGAGAGCATGTGCCAGCTGCTGCAGTTCTACCTCATCGAGCGCGACTTCGGCGCGGGACTGCGCAATCCGCGATTCGAACCCGTGCTACCCGGCCGTCAGGTGACGTGGACGTATCGCGGTCAGGTCGTGCCGACGAACAAACGCGTCACGGTCGAGATGGACATCATCGAGGTCGGCGAGCACGACCGCCACGCGGTCGCGCATGCCTGGCTGTGGGTGGACGGCAAGCGCATCTACCACGTGAAGAACCTGGGAATGCGTGTGGTGGAGGATACGAGCGGCGGGAAGGTGACAAGCTCGGGGACTTCGACACACGACCTGGATCCCGCGGTCGACACCTGGTTGCTCGATCACTGTCCTACTTTCACGGTGCCGGCGCTGCCGATGATGTCCACGCTCGATCTGCTCGCCCGCGCGGCCACTGTCTACTCGGGCCGCACCGTCACGGCCATCCACGACGTGCGGTTGCGGCGGTGGGTGCCGGTCTGGAAACCGGTTCGTCTGCGCACAGAGGTGAGTGGATTGGGCAACGAGTTGGACGTGACGCTGCTGGTGTGGCGTGAGGCGGCAACCCAGGCACTGTCCCGTTTCGAGCCGGTCGTCAGCGCCACCGTGCGAGTCGGCAGGCAGCCGGCCGAATGCCGCGCGCCCGAACCACTGGCCGGTGCCGAGCCCGCGGATGATCCGTACCGCACTGGAGTGGTCTTCCACGGGCCAAGCTTCCAGTACCTCGTGTCACTGCGGATGGGGACCGGCGGAGCGTCGGGTATCCTCGACGCCAGCCGGGGCAGTGTCCCGCGTGGACTGCTCAACCAGGGACTGCTCGACGCTGCCACGCACGTCATTCCGCACGATCGGCTCTGGCGGTGGTCCGGTGAGATCGGCCGGGAGGGGGTCGGTTTCCCGCACGAGATCACGACGTTCCAGTCGTTCGCGCCACTGCCGGACACCGGGATGGTGTACGTCGAAGCACGCTTCGCCGGATTCCACCGCGGCAACAGGATGCGGCCGGTCTTCGACCTGTGGCTGTCGGACGAGCGGCGGTTGCTGGCCACCGTCCGTCTGGTTGACGCATTGATGCCCAAGGGTAGTCTTGGCATGGCCGAACCCGGTGACCGGCGGGCGTTTCTGCGGGACCGGCGCTACGTGGCGGGTCTCGGCATCTGCGTGGCCGACGGAGACGTGACCAGGGTGTCCACTGCGGACGTTGACCGGTTCGACTGGCTGGTGGGAACCGTCGCGCAGCTCTACGGCCTGCCGCCAGGCGCAAGGGGCGCTGACCACCTGCCGTTGATCGCGATACGGGATCACGTGGCACGACTTGCCCGTGTGCATCCGTCGGCTGTCGAGGTGGATCTCCTTCAGCATCGGGCTTGGCCGAAGGCTAGGCCCGGCGAGATCCACCAGTTGCACGTCGAGCAGACGGCCGATCGCGTGACGGTACGCGGCATCGTCCCGCCCAGCTGATACTCTCATGCTGGCGTTCCATGTTTTTGTTGTACAGCAACCTGTTCGGCGGATTGTCGACTGCCTGAGCCAGTAGCGGACCACACATCGCCACCGGTCACGTAGACCAGTCAAGCGGCCCCTTTCACAACGCGCACGCAAAGCGTGAAACTGACAACGGCTCGCCGCACCCAGTGATGCCCTTCTGGCAGCGCAGCACCGAATCCGCCGACGAGATCCCGCACATCGAGCACGACCCACCATGTGACCACTCAGCGCAACAAAGAGCACCTCTGTGGACGGAGAAGGAAAAAGCTATGACGCAGCCTGTTATCACTCGCGAAGACATCTTCGCTGTCATCAAGAAAAACATCGCGACCGTCATCGAAGGAACTGAAGGTCTAGTGGTCACCGAGACGGCCAGCATGAAGGACTTTGGCGCGGACTCGCTGGAGATGGTCGAAGTGGTGTCGCGCTCGATGAAGGAGTTGCGGATCAAGGTCCCCCGCACCGAGCTGTCGAAAGCGTCGAACCTCAAGGAACTGGTGGACATCTTCGAACGCTTTGCCGTAGCCGCTTGAGGTGCACGATGGAACGAACTTCTGATCAGCGTGTCGTGATCACTGGCTTGGGTGTCGTGACGTGTCTCGCGGACAGTGTTCCCGAGTTCTGGGCGGGGCTTGTCGCCGGACGGTCGGGGATCACGAACTGGAAAAGCATGGACGAGAGGGTGGAGTGCCGGGTTGCGGGCGACTTGAGCGACTTCGACTACAACGATCATCTGGACCGCGTGGGTCGAGGGTATGACGCCGAGCTGACGAAAGCGGCGAGGAAACTCTTTCGCGTCACGCCACTTTCCGGGCGAGCGACAGCGTCGGCCGCGGCTCAGGCATACGTCGACGCCGGGCTGGATCCCAGCAAGGTCGATCCTGATCGAGTCGGGCACGTGCTGGCCGGTCAGAACTTGAACACGCCGCTGATCACGGAGAACAGCCGTATCTTCGCTGAAGACCCTGAGTACATGGCCCCCTTGTTGGGAATGGTGGCCCTGGACACCGACGTTGTGGGTGTGGTCTGCGAACTGTTGCACCTGCGTGGGCCGAGCATGATGGTCGGCGGCGCATGCGCGAGCGGCAATTTGGCTGTCCTCAGTGGATTGGACATGATTCGGGCCGGCCGAGCGGACGCGGTTGTCGTCACAGGCGGCGCGGTCGCCATGGATGCCGCGATTGTCCAGGCGTGGGTGGAGATCGAGGCGTTGACCTTCAGGTCGTTCAACGATGATCCGGCTCGCGCCAGCCGGCCGTTCGACGCTCAACGGGAAGGCTTCGTGCCCAGTGAGGGCGCGGCCGCCGTGGTGATCGAGACGATGGCGAGCGCCCGGCGACGCGGCGCCACCGTGTACGCGGAAGTTCTTGGTGGCGCGGCGGCGTCGGATGCTTCCCGGCTGCCCCGGCCACACCAGGATGGGCAGGAACGTGCGATGCGGAACGCACTGCGGGACGCGCGTGTCTGCCCGGAGCAGGTTGACTACGTCAATGCCCACGCGACGTCAACTCCGTTGGGTGATGCGGTCGAGGTCGCCGCGGTCAAGGCCGTCCTTGGCGACCGGGCGCTCAGTGTTCCCATGAACGCGACGAAATCGATGATCGGACACAGCCTCACCTCGGCCGGAGTCATCGAACTGGTCGCCACGACGCTGCAGATCCAGCATGGCGTACTGCACCCGACGATCAACCAGGAGGAAAAGGACCCGGAGCTCGATCTGGACTTCGTCCCGAACGAGGCCCGTGAGCACGCCATCACCGTGGGAATCTCGAACTCGTTCGGGTTCGGTGGGATCAACTCGTGCTTGGTCGTGGGACGCCCAGGATGACCGCACTGCTGTTCGCAGGGCAAGGCAGCGAGCGGGTCGGCATGGGTGCTGAGCTGACCGCTGCCTGTGCCGGCTGCCGGGACGTGTTCGCCGCCGCGGACGAGGCATTGAGCCGGCCGTTGTCGCGCTGGATCGCGCAGGGGCCAGAGGATGTTTTGCGCAGCACTGAGATCGCACAACCCGCGCTGCTGACAGTCGGTGTCGCGCAAGGGCAACACCTGCTGGCGCTTGGCATCAAGCCGGTGGCACTCGTGGGACACAGCCTCGGCCAATACACCGCCTTGGTGACGGCAGGGGCGCTGAATTTCAGCGATGCGGTGCGTCTCGTCGCGGCACGTGGGCAGTTGATGCAGCAGACTGTCCCGCGCGGAGCCGGCGCGATGGTGGCTGTCTCGGGTTTGTCCAGGGAAAACCTTGAGGTGGCGTGCAAACTCGGCAACGAGCATGGTGTGGTTGGGGTGGCCTGCTTCAACGCACCCGACAGGGCCGTTCTCTCCGGAGAGACAAACGCCGTCGCGGTCGCTGCCGACGTCTGCGAGGACGCTGGCGGCGGTGTCGTCGCTCTACCGGTGAGCGCGCCGTTTCACAGCGCGCTCCTTGCTCCGATGGTGCCGAAGTTCGCTCGACTGGTGGCCGAAACACCAGTACAGGCGCCGAGGATCCCGGTGGTGGACAACGTCACGGCGCAGCCGTTGGGTGACGCCGACGCGGTCCGAAAGTCTCTTGTGGACCATATCGAAAGGCCGGTGCTGTTCGATGACAGCCTGCGCACCCTGGCAGAGCTGGGCGTTCAGCGCTTGATCGGATGCGGACCAGGGATCGCGGGGCTCACTTTCGCATCACGAACCATCCCGGACGTCCCGCGCGTGACATTCGAGGAGACTGCGGCTGCGCCGTGGAATATGGGAGGTGCACATGCAGGGCCGGTTTAACGGCAAGGGTTTTGTTGTCACCGGAGGTACTCGTGGCATCGGCCGGGCGATCGTGCTCGGCGCTGCCGCTGACGGTGCCCGCGTGGTGTTCTGCGGCCGCAGCGAATCCGCGTCTGTCGGCGCCGAGGTCGAGGCTGCTGCTCGTGCGGCGGGTGGCGAGGCGCGGTTTGTCCCGGCGGATGTCGCCGTCGAGGCTGATGTCGAGCGGTTGTTCGACGTCGCTGTCGAATGGCTGGACGAAGTTCACGTCGTGGTGAACAACGCGGGCGTCGCTCGTGACTCGTTGCTCGTGCAGACCACCCTCGAAGACTGGCGGCACGTACTGGACGTCAACCTTCGCGGTCCGTTCCTGACCTGCCGTCGCGCGGTGGAGGAGATGCTGTCCCATGGCGGCGGTGGCCGGATCGTGAACGTGGCTTCGTTCACGGCAAACGGTCTCGCCGGAGCGGTGAGCTATGCGGCATCCAAGGCTGCTTTGCTGTCGCTGACCCGCAGTGTGGCCAAGGAGTACGGCCGCCGCCGGATTTTCTGCAACGCGGTCGTTCCAGGGTTCGTCGAGACCGACATGACCACCGGATATCCCGCTGCCGCGCGGGCCGCACTGGCTCAGCTCTCGCCCTACGCGCGGTTCGGGCTCGCAGAGGAAGTCGCCGGGACGGTCCTCTTCCTGGCATCGGATGAGGCGTCGTTCGTGACGGGCGACGCCGTCTATGTGGCAGGAGCGGTACGTGACGTGCCGCGGATAACGGCATGACGTCGAAGGAAACATCTATGCGGCTGGCAGTCGGTATCGACGACCTCACTCTCTACGGCAGCACACTGGCTGTGGACGCCGCCGGGCTCGCGTCGGCCCGTGGCACCGCCGAGCGTGAGATCCGGAGTCTGGAACTGGTGCGCCGATCTTTGCCGCCGAGCTTCGAGGACCCGGTCACCTTGGCGGTGAACGCCGCGCGCCCGCTCACTGATCCCGACGACCCGGAACGTTACGGCCTACTGGTGGTCGCCACCGAGTCCGGTGTGGACTATGCCAAACCGCTGAGCTCCTATGTGCACAAGTACCTCGAGCTCTCACACCGCTGTCGGCATCTCGAAGTCAAGCACGCGTGCTACGCCGGCACGGCCGCGCTGCGGCTCGCAAGCGCGTGGGTCCACTGCAATCCCACGCGCCGAGCGCTCGTGATCACGACCGACATGGCCCGGCGACTGTTCCATGACCCCGCAGAGCCCGCCGAGGGGGCGGGCGCTGCCGCCATGGTTGTCGCGGCCGAGCCGCGGGTGCTCGCGTTGGAGCCGGCGAGCGGCGTGGCCGCGCGGGAGGTCTACGACGTGATGCGGCCGACCCCGTCCTTGGAGACCATCCACTCCGGACTTTCCCTGGGCGCGTATCTCGATCTGCTTGAACTGGCTTGGGATGGCTATCGCGAAGACGCGGGCGCCGACGTGTTCGACACGTTCAGCCATGTCATCTATCACACGCCGATCACTTCACTCGTCCGGCAGGCGCACGGACTCGTCGTGGAAGCCCATCGGCCGGATGTGGAACCGAGCGTCGTCGCCGAGAGCTTCGAGCGAATGGTTCGGCCGTCGCTGAAGTACTGCCAGGAACTGGGCAACACGTACTCCGGGAGTTTGTGGGCAGCACTGGCCGCGTTGGTCGATCACGCGCCGTCGGTCGCGGCAGGCGAGCGGATCGGCTTGTACTCGTACGGTTCTGGGTCCTGTGCCGAGTTCTTCAGTGGCCGGTTCGGCACAGCCGCACGGGAAACCGTTGGCCGCCACCAGATCGGCCAGCACCTCGCCAGCCGCAGGCTCGTGGATGTGGCCGACTACGAAAGGATTGTGCTGGACACCGAACGGAGTCTGACCGCGGCACATTTCAAACCTGACACATCACTCGTACCGGGACTTCTCGATGAGGCTTACACCGGACGGGCGCTGTTGGTCCTCGAGGACGTGCGTGACTACTACCGGACGTACGGCTGGAGCTGAGGCGTGAACGAACGACTTCGGATCAAGTTGTCGGCCGCCTCCGGCCGACCCACGATCACCGGCCCGCTGATCGAACACATCACGACTAGCGTGACCCAGGCGAGGGCTCGCTACATCACCATCGAAGGCGAAGAAGGCGCGTTCTGCGAAGGCTTCGACCTGGACCTCCTGTCGGACTCAACCGAGGATCAGACGGACAGCCTGCGTGACTACGCGGCTATGCTGCGGGCACTCGAACGCGCTGCGTGCCCGATCGTCGCCCTGGTCGACGGTGTCGTGCTCGGCGGCGGACTCGGGATTGTGGGCGCGGGTGATCTGGTGATCGCGACGCCAAGGTCCACCTTCGGGTTTCCCGAAGTCCTGATCGGACTCATTCCCGCGGTGGCGCTGCCGTTCCTCGCCCGGCGCGTTGGTGTGGCCAAGGCCCGGCTACTCGCACTTGACGGCGTGGCTATCGACGCGCCTACCGCACTGCGGATCGGCCTGGTCGACGAGATAACCGACGACCTCGACACCGCGGTCGCCCGGCACGCACGCCGGTGGCTGCGGACGGATGCTCGCGCACAGCAGGAAGTCAAGGCGGAGATCGCGGAGATGAACGCACCGGATGCCGAGGCCGAGGCATTGCGCCGGTTCGCGAAGCTGCTCACCACAGCCGAAACACAGAGACGAATCGTACGGATGGCGGCCGGCGAGCCACCATGGCTTGACGACAGCGAAGGAGAGCTGTGACTGCTGATGGAACCATGCACGACAAGGTCGTGGTCGTCACGGGTGGATCTCGCGGCATCGGCCGTGCGATCGTGCTCGCGGCTGCCGCGGCGGGTGCACGGGTGGCTTTCTGCGCACGCAAGCTTGGTTCTGCGACTGATGAGGTCATCACCCAGGTCGAGAGCCTGGCCGGCGAGGACCGTGCTCTCGCGGTCGCCGCGGATGTGGCCAGCGAGTCCGATGTCGAGGACTTGTTCGACGCGGTCGTCAACCGGTTCGGCCGAGTGGATGTCGTGATCAACAATGCCGGGATCAATCGAGACGCACTGCTGGTGCACACCACGACCGAGGCGTTCGACGATGTCATCGCCACGAATCTGACCGGCGCTTTTCTGGTGTGCCGTCGAGCTGTCCATGAGTTCCTCGCGCAGGGTGGCGGTGGGCGGATCGTGTCGATCAGTTCGTTGTCGCAGCACGGTGCGACATCACAGGCGGCGTACGCGGCGAGCAAGGGTGGACTGCTCGGGCTCACCCGGACGATCGCGAAAGAGTACGGCCACAAGTCCGTCGTCGCGAACCTGGTGACGGTGGGATACGTGGAAACGGAGCTCACCCAGCACTTCGATGAGAGGATGCGCCGACTACTACTGGAGGCGACCCCCTTGCGGCGCAACGGAAATCCGGAAGAGATCGCCGCGGCGGTACTGTTCCTGGCCTCGGCACGTGCCGGATACATCAACGGTGAAGCCGTATCGGCCACTGGTGGCTTGGCCGAGGTGGCGATGTGACTGTCGCACTGTACGGACTTGACCGAACCGTTGACGGCGTAGCCACCTTGCGGATCACCACCGATGAAACTCCCCACGTCGGCGACGCTGCGCTGACAGCACTGGCGGATGCTGTCGATGTCATCAAGGGTGACCCGTCCATCCGTGCCTTGGTGCTCGAAGGTGGCGAGCAGCACTTCTGTAGCGGGGCGACCCGCGACACGCTGCTCGGTGCCGACGCGCCAAGGGTCATCGCGCGGCTGATGGGTGGTCTTCCACGACTGCTGTTGAGCCTGGAGATCCCGACGCTGGCGATGATGACCGGGCACGCGATCGGCGGCGGTCTGATGCTCGGACTGTGGTGTGATGTCGCCGTACTGGCCATGGAGTCGCTCTACGGAGCCAATTTCCTCGCTCTTGGCTTCACGCCGGGGATGGGTTCGACGGTACTGCTCGAAGAGGTCTTCGGGACGCCGCTCGCCCGGGATCTCCTGCTCACCGGACGAATGATCAAAGGTCGAGAGATCCGCGAAGCGCGGGTACCGCTGTCGCATGCCGTAGTGCCCCGGCGTGAAGTCCGAGACCACACGTACGCGCTCGCCAGTGAGATGGCTCAGGCACCCCGAGCGGCGATGGCACTGGTCAAACGACACATCTCGACGCGACGCCGCGCCCTGCTCGAGCGTGCGATCGAAATCGAATTCGCCATGCATACGGCGGTGTTCAGCCATCCGGAGACCCGCACGAGCATCGACGAGAGCTACCCAACGCCGGTCGTCGCCCATCACGGAAAAGAGACAGCATGATCCTGCCAGACTTCGCCGGCCGGGCAACTCTGGTAACCGGAGGCACTCGCGGCCTTGGCAAGGCCATAGCCATGGAGTTCGCGCGTGCCAACGCGACTGTGTTCGTCACGCACCGATGGGGCAGCGTCAAGGACGACGAACTCGCTGATGAGTTCGATGCCGCGGGACTGCCGACACCGGTCGTCATCGAGGCCGACGTGAGCGACCGGGCCGCGACGCGCGAACTGATGGCCGAGATCAAGTCACAGGTCAGTCAGCTGCACACCGTGGTCAGCAATGTGTCCTTCGCGAAGTCCGTCAACGACGTGGATGACCTGAAGAGATCCAGCATGGAGCTGTCACTCGGCTATTCGGCGTGGCCCGTCGTCGACTTGGTGCAAAGCTCACATGCCGTGTTCGGCTCGTACCCACGATATGTCATGGCGATATCGAGCGACGGTGTCGAAGTCTGCCACGATGGCTACGACCTCGCGGGTGTGTCCAAAGCCGCCCTCGAAATGCTCTGCCGATACCTCGCGGTGCGGCTCAAACCGCATGGCGTCCGGGTGAATATCCTGCGTCCCGGCTATTTCGACACGCTCAGCGCTCGGGCGATCATGGGCGACATCCTGAAATCGGTCGAGGACCGCCCCGGCATCTGGATGGACCCAGCTGATGTCGGCCGCGCATGCGTGGCGTTGTCGTCCGGGCTGCTCGACGCGGTCACCGGGCAGGTCTTGAAGGTCGATGAGGGCATGTCGCTGCTCGGCCCAACGGCTCTTCTCCTCGGTCGCGGTGAACGGTTCGCGTTCCCCGGCGATGACGCGGTAGTAGCCGCCGACCATGGTGCGGAGGCCTGATGATCGTCACGATGACCGACGAGATCGCGGTTTTGTACCGGCACGCCGAGAAAAACCGGCTGGTCGACCACCGGCCGACAGCGACTGTGCTCGACCGCGCCGCGATCGAAGCGGTGTTGCCGCATCGGGACCCGTTCCTGCTCGTGGATCGCGTGACCATGCTGGACAGCGAACGCGACATCGTGATCGCTCGTTACGACCTGGCGCGAGCACGAGAGATATTCACCGGGCACTTCCCGGATCGGCCGGTATACCCGGGGGTACTGCAGATCGAGACCGTCGCGCAGACAGGCCTCATCGCCGGCGGCATCCGCAACGGCGGGGTCAAGGGCGTCGCTGTGACGCATGTACTGGCTGCGCGGTTCATGTGGCCGGTACCGCCCGACGGAGAGATCGAAGTCATCGCGCGGATCGTCGAGGACGGCCTCTTCATGACGATCGTTGGGCAGGTCCTGCACGGCGACAAGATCTGCTCGGTCTCGGCGATATCAGGCCTGAGCGGAGAGTGAACAAAGCGGGATGCCGTGAAGGTCTTCTTACCTTGACGGCGTTGAACGCCCCGAATCTTCCCCTCGCAACGGCCCACCGCTCGCACGGCGCCGCAGTCGCGGGCGTGACCAGCGCCGGACGACACAGGAGGCGGCCCTCCCGCCGAGGACATGCCTCATTCGGGGTCACTCGGACCACCTCGGATTGATCCGCGCTAGCGGAGACCCAATGCCACTGACTTAAGCATTCCAGCTGGTCGAACGCGGCGCAAGGTTGACTGTCGGTAACATTTTATGTCCACAATGGACAATTAACCATCGCGTAAGTCCCACTTGCCACGCGCGTCACGCCTGTTACCTGGGTTGGTGCCGTGAAGGTCACCTTCACGGCGTTCAATCCAACGCACCAAAAGTTCCCCTCACGAACCGTCGCGGGCCTGAATGAAGGCCACTGTGGACAGTCCGCCGTGTGTCAGTGGCATGGCCACACCTTGCTTGCAGGCCGGGCCACTCGCGTTCCGCACCTCTGCAGACCAACCCCACGCCCCACGCCTACAGGTCACCTCTGAAGTGCGAGAACTCTCTTAAGTCAGTGGCATTGAGCGGAGACCGGCTCCGCCGAATAAACGCGGCAACGTCCCGAGACACACCACTGCCGTGAACGGCGTGTTTTGGTCGGCAGCCGACCGTCAGGTCACCGTGATACGGCCGCATGCCTTGTGGGTACTGGGATTTCAGAACCGCACGAGCATCGATTCCACGGTGAGTCCCGGGCCGAACGCCATGAACACGCCGTACTCGCCGGGCCGCGCCTGCCCCGAGGCCATGATCTGCTGAAGGATGAGCAGAATAGTGGCAGACGCGCAGTTGCCGAACTCCGCGAGCACATGCCGCGACGGCTGCAACTGCTCCTCGGACAAGTTCAGCCTGCGCCCGAGCAGGTTGACGATCTTCGGGCCGCCCGGATGGATTCCCCAATGCCGCACGTCGGCGGCGGTCAGGCCGACCGGGGTCAGAAGACGTTCCAGGAACGGCCTGACCACCTGGAGGAGCAGGCGGGGCACCCCCGGCGAGAGAGTCATCCGGAAACAGTCGTCGTGTATCCGCAATGTTAGCATCGCCGAGGCGTCGTAATGCGTTTCGGTGTGCGTCCGCACGATGGCCGGACCAACCGCGACCGGGTCCGCGGAGATCACGATCATCGCGCCCGCGTCACCGAACAACGAGTGCACCACCGCCTGTTCGGTGGTGGCCTCATCCCGCAGGTGCAACGAGCTGAGCTCGACGCAACCGACCACGGCCAGTTGGTCCGGGCGCACGGCCACCGCGTCCATGGCCAGCTTGATCGCGTTGAAGGCCGCGTAACAGCCCATATGGCCGATGAACGTTCGACGCAGATCGTTCCGTAGCCCGAACTCTTTGGCCAGCGTCACATCAGGCCCAGGGTTGGTGTACCCGGTGCTGCTCGCGATCACCAATGTCCCGATGTGATCGCGGTCGACCCGTTCGAGCGTTGCCGACATCAGGTCCCGGCCCAACTCCAGCACGTGACGCTCCCATGCCTGCATCCGCTCGCCGATCATCGGGTAGCCGCTGGCGGGCAGCTCGCTCCAGTCCCACACGCAATGGCGTTTGCGGACATTGCTCCGCGAGAATGTGGCCGCGCCATGGGACTCGCCGCCGCGGACGCGCCCGGCATATGACGCAAGAACCTGCTCCTGCTCGACGTATCGCGACGGCACCGCCGTCTCCACGGCGACGATCGCGGCCCTCGCAGACCCAGTCGTGTCGGTTGACAAGCTGGCACCGTCCACAATGATCACACCTCTGATTCGATTGATTCGATGCGCAGGTATCCGGAACGTTCTGCCCAGCTTGATCATGCGAATATCGCCTTGCGAGCCGTCGTTGCCAACGAACCAGCAATGCGATCCGTCCACCTGAAGAAAAGTGGAAGAGTGTGGGTAAAATCAAGCGTGCACGCACCACATCGGTTGGTGTAAGAGGCCAATTTCGTGGCCCTTGGGCGATCGGGTATTGAAACCTGAGGACTGCGGTAAAGAAACCAGGGCAACGTCAATAGGTTATAGCGAGGACACCACGGGCTGGTCGGTCAAGAAATTCGTCACGTGATCCGGGTGTCGGCTTTCAGCGGTCCCGGCATTCTCGTTGTTCGATGAACCATGCGGCGAGTTGGACGCGGGTGGTGAAATCCAGCTTGGTCAGGATGTGCCCGATGTGGGCCTCGGCGGTGCGCTGGGCGATCATCAGCTGGGCGGCGATGTCCTTGTTGGACAGTCCGTCCGCGACCAGTTCGGCGACTTGCTGCTCCCGGGGAGTCAACGGGCTCGCCACGGTTTTCGTCGCGGTGGCGGGGATGGCGGACGCGGGTTTCTCGTCGAGCGCGTATGCGACGGCCTGGTCGAGCTCAAGGGTGGTGCCGCGGTCGAACGCGGCCTGGAAGGCGTGGTCGCCGAGGGTGCGGCGGGCCTGCTGTTCGCAGGCTTCGCGAGCGGCGAGGAAGGGCGGCGAGCCCATCAGGGGCTTGGTGCCGGTCAAGGGCCAGATCCGATGGGCCACGCCGAGCAGCACCGCCGCCCGCTCGGCCTCGCCGGCCGCCCCGTGGACCCACGCCAGCTGCTCGACGAACATCGCCATGCCGAAGATGTCGTTGAAGGCGTGCACGATCCGCATACTTTCCTTGGCGTACGCAATGGCCCGTGCCACCTTGCCGAGACGCCATTCGGCGACAGTGACACCGTAGAGCGTGTAGGCCCGGGCCCACTGCTCGCCATGCCGCTCGCTGATCGCCAGGGCCCGTCGGCCCAGCGCGAGGCCACGCGCGAAGTCCCCCGCGAACACGGCTGCCACGATCAGCATGGAATGGCCGAGGAGCACGGTGGTGTTCAGTTCACCGAGAGTATCGAAGCGCGCCAGAGCATCTTCCGCCAGCGCCAACCCGTCCGGGAAGTCGCCGCTGAGCCAGGCAGCGGCTCCCCGTGCGAAGACGGCGTAGGCCAGCACGGTCTGATCGTCCTGCTGCTGGGCCCAGTCATGGCACTCCTCGGTCATGGCAAAAGAAGCGGCGAAGTCGCCCTGCACGAGGGCAATGTGCGCGCTTGTCCACAGGGCGGTGGCCCGCGTGCGGCCTGGCTGTGTGTCCAACGCCAGTGCCTGGTCCAGCCAGTGGCGTCCCTCGGCAAGGAAGCCGCAGCTGTACCAGTAGAAGTGCAGGACCGCGGCCAGGTGCAGGCCAGTCTGGGATTCGCCGGGGGTGGTCAGGCAATACTCCAAGGCCAAGCGCAGGTTGGCATGCGCGGCCCGGGAGCGGGCGAACACCGCCAACTGGGCAGGCCCGAACCAATCGGCTTTGCCTCGTTCGGCCACATCCAGGTAGTAATCCCGGTGCCGCCGACGCAGCACCGGCTCTTCCCCAGTCGCGCGCAGCGTGTCGCGGCCGTAGTGGCGGAGGGTGTCCAGCAGCCGGTACCGCGCCTCGGGGCCGCCGTGCTGGTCTTGGCGGATGACGATCGACTTGTCCACCAACCCGGCCATCAGCTCGAACAGCTGATCCCGGTCGATGCCGTCCCCGGCGCAGACCGCCTCCACGGCATCCAGATCGAACCCACCGGCGAACACCGACACCCGAGCCCACAACTGCTGCTCCAGCGGCGAGCACAGCTCAAAGCTCCAATCCACCACCGTCCGCAGTGTCTGATGGCGCGGCAACACCGCCCGGTCGCCCGCGTGCAGCAGACGGAACCGGTCGTCCAGCCGGTGCAGGATCTGCTCCGGCGACAGCGCCCGTAGCCGCGCCGCGGCCAGCTCGATCGCCAGCGGCAACCCGTCCAGCCGACGGCAGATCCGCGCGATCGTCGCGTAATTGTCCGCAGCCACCTCGAAGCCAGGCCGCACCAGCACGGAGCGCTCGGCGAACAGCCGGATCGCCTCGTTGCCGAGGTGCTCGCCCCGAGGCATCCGATCGGGGTCCGGCAGCAGCAGCGGTGGGACCGCGTGAATGTGCTCGCCCGGTGTGGACAGTGCGTGTCGGCTGGTGGCCAGGATCCGGAGTCCCGGCGCCGCCGGCAGCAACTGAGCCGCCAGCCCCGCGCACCGGTCGGCAAGGTGCTCACAGTTGTCCAGCACCAACAGCACCTGCTTGCCCCGCAAGTGACCGACCAGCACCTCCCGGGGTGACCGCGCGGACCGATCCTGTACCCCCACCGCGTCCACGACCGTCTGTTCCAGCAGCGTGCGGTCCTGTAGCGCGGCCAACTCCACCAGCCACACCCCATCGGCGAACGCCCGCCGGACCGTGGCCGCGACCCGCAAGGCCAGCCGCGTCTTGCCGACCCCACCGATCCCGGTCAACGTCAGCAGCCGGCTGGACGTCAGCTGCCGCCTGGTCTCGGAGAGTTCCCCGCCACGGCCCACAAAACTCGTGACCTCCGCGGGAAGATTGCCACGTCGCTGCCCCGCCCTGGTGCCTGCCATCACAGGTTGCGTTTCGGTGGTGTCATCCAGGTCGTGAGGCCAACAGCAGCCAGGACGTGTTCACGATGACCTTCTCTGCCGCACTGCTTCGCACCTCCGGACAAGTACACAACCCGGGTAGTAGACAACCCAGGGTTTCGAAAATACGGCGGCAGCCCGGTCGGATGGAATGTCAGCAATAGACGTGATCTCGACAATGGCCACTACACGCCGTACCGGATCCGCCGGAGTCGCGGCGTGGTCGTGCCGATCGAGGGCCTGGCCGCCTATGTCGCAATGGTGACGTGGTTACGGCCAGTTGGTTGAATTCCTCTTCGTGCTTTTGTATGTGGATTTCGGATTCAGAAAGAAATCGCCAATCACGAATGGGTGCGGCCATCTGGTGTGTATGCGGAGTTGTCTGCAACATGTGTTGGATGCGCGGAGCGGCTCACCGATTTTTTTCGGACCGGGGGCCAGTCGAGTGGCCTCCTGTGTCCGTCGGCGAGGAGGCTTAAGGTGGAAGCATTCTTCGCACATAACGGGCCCAGGATTTCGTTCTACCGTTCCGCCCGGTTCAGCGCTGTGCGAATGACGTGACTTGATGACATTCCCGAAGGAGCATATGGAATGCTTAGGGCCGCAGTGTGAACGATATCGCCATCGTCGGACTTGCCTGCAGATTCCCGGGCGCGGCCAACACAGACCAGTACTGGCAGACGATTCTCAAGGCGGCACGCCAGTTCCGTTCGGTTCCCCCTGGTCGCTGGCGGCATGAGAAGTATTACGACCCGGACAAGTGGGGCGACCCGTTCAAGGCGTACACCGACAAGGTGTCCTTCCTCGAAGGTGTGGATCAGTTCGATCCGCTGCACTACGGCATACCGCCGCTGCGAGCGCAAGCCATGGATCCACAACACCGGTTGCTTGTCGATCTTGCCAGGGAAGCACTCCAGGACGCCGGCTGGGAGCGCCGTCCGTTTGATCGTGCGCGCACCGGTGTTTTCATCGGCATGAGCCAGTCGGACTATCAGGACCTGCTGGCGACGCCGCTACGGGCGAGGTTGCTCGCCGACGGTTCGCTGCACGCGGGACACTCCGACGCCGACTTGCTCGCCGCGATCGACGACGCGACTGCCGAGGCACTCGCTCCCGGCCAGGCGTACTCACTGCCTGGAACCCTGCTGAACATGGGCGCCTGCGCGGTCAGTTCGGCGTTCAGACTGGGTGGGCCGTCGTTCGTCATCGATGCCGCTTGCTCGTCGGCGCTGGTCGCGCTGCAGGAGGCGGTGCACCACCTTCGATCGGGCAGTTGCACAGCGGCCCTCGTCGGAGGTGTCTTTCTCAACCTCACGCCTGACGCTCTCCTCGGGTTCTGTCTGGTGGGCGCGGTGTCAGCGCACGGTGTGTGCCGGCCGTTCGATGAGCGTGCGGACGGGTTCGTGCTCGGTGAAGGTGGCGGCCTTGTCGTCCTGCGACCGCTTGATGACGCGTTGCGTGCCGGTGATCGTGTCTACGCGGTGATCAAAGGGGTGGGAGTGTCGAACGACGCTGCGGCCCAAGGCCCGCTGACGCCACGTGCCGAAGGTCAAATCGCTGCCCTTCGTACCGCTTACCAGGACGCTGGAGTACACCCCGGCACGATCGAGTTCATCGAGGCGCACGGCACCGCCACAACTGTCGGAGACCGTGTCGAGGTCGAGGCTCTTCGTACTGTGCGGGCGGAAAGCCTCGGGGCCGAGACGGCAGACTGCTATCTCTCCTCGGTCAAGGCGTTGATCGGGCACACACTGCCCGCGGCCGGTGTCGCGGGACTGGTCAAGGCCTCGCTCGCACTGCATCGCGCGACCATCCCGCCGCAGCCCGAGACCGCCCCTGACCCGCACCTGTCGTTGGCCGAGGCGGGATTCCGGATCTCTGAGCAGGCGCTCGCGTGGGACGCTCCGGCCGACCATCCGCGGCGCGCGGCGGTGAGTTCGTTCGGCTTCGGCGGTACCAACGTTCACGTAGTGCTGGAGGAGGCACCGGAGCGGCGGATCTCCCGGGTGACCACCGCGGCCGGCGTCGAGGTCGGCGAGAAGCCGTGGCTCTTCGTGCTCTCGGCCGGATCGCCTCAACTGCTTGCCGAACACGCCGCCGCGGTCCGGGAGACGATCGCTACGAACCCCGATCTGACACCGGCGTCGGTCGCCTACACCCTCGCGACCCGTTCACCGCTGCCGATCCGCCTGACTCTCGTCGCGGCGACCCGAGACGAGTTGATCGATCGCCTGGGTACGGCTGCCGTGGCGCTGCGATCAGGGGCCAGTGGTGATCTCGGCGCCGGCATCCGGGTGGCAGCGGCGCCCTCGGAGAAGGATCGGCCGAAGGTCGTGTTCCTCTACCCCGGCCAAGGCGTTCAGCGAGTCGGCATGCTCGGTGACCTCCGCCGTCGTTTCCCGTCCTTCCACGAGACGGTGGCGCGGCTCGAGGCAGGGGTCAACGGCGGGATCGGCAATTCGCTGACCAGCCTGGTCTGGCCCGCGCAGCCCGCGGACCAGGACGCTGAGCTGGCACTGACCGAGACGAGGATCTGTCAGCCGGTACTGGGTGTGCTGGGTATCGCGATGTCTTCGCTGCTCGCTGATTGTGGAGTTCGCCCCGACATCGTGCTCGGCCACAGTGTGGGCGAGTTTCCGGCCGCTGTCGCCGCGGGTGCGCTGGATGCCGGGGACGCGGCCGACTTCCTCACCCACCGAGGGGCGGCCATGGCCGCCGTCGGCGACACCGGGTTCGGGGGCATGCTCGCCGTTCAGGCGACCGAAGAGCAGTTCGCCGAACTGGTCACCGACATCGACTGGGTGTGGCCCGGCTGCTTCAACCAGCCCGGCCAGGTGGTCGCGAGCGGGATGACTGACGCGCTCGCCCAACTCGCCGAGCGCTGTGCGCAGATCGGTGTCCCGGCCACCCCGCTGCGTGTCTCACACCCTTTCCATTCTCCCCTTGTGGCAAAGGCTGACACGCGGGTCGCCGAGCAGTTGGCCCGGCTCCCACTGCGCCAACTCGACCGCGTCTTCGTCTCCACGGTGAGTGGCCAGGTGTGCGTGGACCCAGACGAGCTGCGCAGCTGTTGGCGACGGCATTGCTCGTCGCCGGTACGGTTCGGCGCGGCCATCAGGGTGGCTGCCGAGAGCGGCAACCGTGTGTTCGTCCAGGCGTTCGGAGGAAACGGGCTGCTCGCTATGGCGCGACGGTCTGTTCCCGATCCCGCCTCCCACCACTTCGTCAGCCTGTCAGGCGCGGAGCCGGATGAGGGGCGCACGTTCCTCTTGGGGCTCGGCCGGCTCGTAGCGCTCGGGATACCAGTGGATCTGCTGCCGCTGTTCGAAGAAGCCGAACGCGACCTGGTGACCCTGCCGGCCAGCCCGCTGGTGACACAGCCCTACACGATTCGCAAGGCCGAGCCGGGCCGGCCCGCACGCCGTTGTTCTTCGCAACCGGAGGTTGGCATGAACGATGTCGTCCAGTTTCTTCGTGACCAGCTCGACGTCCTGCGCGCCGCCACCGGTGCCAACGGCATCTCGGTCACCGAGCTTGCCCCATCACCCGCAGTCAGCCGGGCGGTCGTGGCCGAGCCAGATCAGGACATCGCGTCACAACGCCTGCCAGGCGCTGATTCGATGCCCGTCCCGGCCACAGCGGAGCAGGACATCCGGGACAGGGTGTTCGGCGCGGTCGCCAAGATCAGCGCGTACCCGTTCGAGTATCTGCGGGGCGACCACGCGGTGGTCGGCGATCTCGGCTTCGACTCGATCATGATCGCCGACCTGCTGGCCGCGTTCCAGCAGCACTGGCCGGGGCTCACGGTGGACGCGAGCGACATGCACGCCGTCTCCACCATCGATGACTTCGTGCAGGCCATCGCTACGCGGGTCGGCGTTCGGACACCCGGCGTGGCCGTGCGGCGCGATCCGGAGCTTCTCGACCCGCCCGCGCGCCAGCGGGAATTCGGTGGCGGGCCGGAACTCACTGACATGGCAGCGTTTCCGGAGATCCTGCAGCATCAGGAGCGCTATCGTCTGCTGGCGGACAACGGGCTGGCCAACCCGTACTTCCTGACCCATGAAGGCACCGCGCGTGATCTCACCCGGGTCGCGGGCAAGGACCTGATCTCCTTCGCCAGCTACAACTATCTCGGGCTGTCCGGTCATCCCGCCGTCAGCGCGGCGGCGAAACAGGCGACCGATCTGTACGGCACGTCGGTGTCCGCGGCCAGGTTGCTCTCCGGGGATCGTCCGCTGCATCGTGAGCTGGACATGGCGCTCGCCGATCTGCTCAAGACCGAGGACGCGCTCGGGCTCGTCAGCGGCCACGCCACCAATGTCACTGTGATCGGACACCTGTTCGGGCCGGGCGACCTCATCGTGCACGACGCGCTCGCCCACGACAGCATTCTCCAGGGTTGCAAGCTGTCCGGCGCGACACGCAGGCCGTTCGCGCACAACGACATCGCCGCGCTCGACGAGCTGCTCACCCGGATTCGGAGCCAGTTCCGGCGCGTGCTCATCGTTGTCGAGGGTGTCTACAGCATGGACGGCGACATCCCGGATCTGCCCGAGCTGATTCGGATCAAGAAGCGGCACGGCGCACTGCTCATGATCGACGAAGCGCACAGCATCGGTGTCCTCGGGGCCACCGGCGGTGGCATCGGCGAGCACTTCGGGGTGGAACGCGCCGACGTGGACCTGTGGATGGGCACGCTGTCTAAAGCCTTCGCAGGCTGCGGTGGGTACATCGCCGGTGGCCGCGGCATCATCGACTACCTGAAATACACGTTGCCGGGGTTCGTCTACAGCGTCGGCTTGACGCCACCCAACGCGGCGGCCAGTCTTGCCGCGATACGTCAGATGCGTGTCGAGCCCGAGCGGCTGGTCCGGCTGCACGAGCGCGCTCAGTTGTTTCTCCAGCTGGCCAAACAGGCGGGCATCGACACCGCGGACAGTGCGGGCACTCCGGTGATCCCTTGCGTCATCGGCGATTCCTTGCGCTGTGTACAGCTGGCCAACGCGTTGTTCGAGCGTGGCATCAGCGTCTGCCCGATCCTGTACCCGGCTGTCGAAGAAAAACTGGCCCGGTTGCGGTTCTTCGTCACGAGCGAGCACACACCCGAGCAGATCACGCGGACGGTGGACATCCTCGCCGAGGAACTCCACCGCCTCGAAGCCGGCCACGCGGCCAAGACGGCGTAGATCCAGGTCCAGCTCCGGGTAGTGAGGTAAATCCAGTGGTAGATGGTACGGAGAACACCGCCGATCTTCGCCCAGTGGCAACAAAGGCCCGCCTGCCCGCCAGTCCGCCGGTCAATCGGTTGTTGCGCCTGACGCTCGCCAGGCCGAAGAGAATCCTGGTCCTGACCTTCTTGCTCGCCGTGGGCATGGGTGTCTTCGGGATCGGTGCCATGAGCGAGCTCAAGACCGGGGGGTACGACGCCCCGGGGGCCGAGTCGGTCCGCGGCCAGGAGATCCTCGCCGAGCGGTTTCCGCACGCCAATCCCAATCTGGTTCTCCTGGTCGCCAACCCTGGTGGCAGTGTGGTGGATCCGGACGTCATCGAGATCGGGCGAGATCTGTCCCGACGGCTGGCAGCGACGCCCGATGTCACCGTCGGAGCGTCCTATTGGGACACTCCGGTCGCCGAACTCCGTAGCGACAGCGGTGACGCCGGCCTGATCCTGGCCAGAGTCGATGGCGACGAGGACCACGTCGCCATCGTGACGAAGCAACTGCACGACAAGCTGGCAGGGTGGCAGGGGCCGGTTCGGGTGCGGTTCGGCGGCTTGGCCCAGGTCAACAACGACCTCACCGCACAGGCCGCGGCCGACCTCGTCAAGGCCGAGGCAGTCGCCATTCCGCTGACACTTGTGTTGCTGCTGTTCGTTTTCGGTACGGTCGTCGCAGCCGGTGTGCCGCTGCTGATCGGTCTGTTGGCGATCGCCGGGACGCTCGGCGTTCTGCGAGCGCTGGCCTCGGTCGTCGATGTTTCGGTGTTCTCGGTGAACCTCGCCGCCGCCCTGAGCCTTGGGCTCGCGGTCGACTACAGCTTGCTGTTCGTCTCCCGTTACCGCGAGGAGCGCCGCCGGTACCTGAATACCACGGCCGCGCTCGCGGCGACCATGCGCACCGCTGGCCGCACCATTGTGTTCTCGGCGGCGACCGTGGCTGTCGCGCTGTGTTGTCTTTTGGTTTTCCAGCAGTACTTCCTGCGCTCGTTCGCCTACGCGGGCGTCGCCGTGGTCGGCGTGACCGTGGTGGTTGCCACGATCGTCCTGCCCGCGCTGTTGGTCCTCGTGGGCGACCGAATCGACTCCTTCGCGTTGCCCCGTAGGAGGATCCGTCGTCACCGGGAACCTTTCTGGGGTCGCGTCGCGCAATTGGTACTGCGTCATCCTGTTCTCACCGCGGCGCCGGTGGTCGCTCTGTTCCTGGTGCTGAGCGCACCGGTCTCGCATATCCAGTTCGGGATGGCGGACGACCGGGTGCTTCCCCACTCGGCGGAAAGCCGGGAAGTCACCGAGCGAGTACGTGACGACTTCGGCATGACCGGCAGTGGGTCGCTCGCGGTCGTTGGTGAACACTGGGGGAGCACCGTCGACGCGAAGGAAGCCATTGCCGAGTACGGGCGACAATTGTCTCTCGTGCCGGGTGTGACCCGTGTGGACAGTGCGGCTGGCTCATTCGCCCGCGGTGATTTGGTGCAGCCGCCGATGCCGGGCGGGGAGCTGCAATTCCATTCCGGCGACGTGATGTGGTTGTCCGTCCTCAGCGGGATCGAGCCGTACTCGTCGGAGGGCGCGCAACTCGCGCGCGATGTGCGTGCCGTTCCGGTGCCCGAGGACCGTCGCGTCCTCGTCACCGGGCAGGGCGCCCAACTTGCCGACGTGACCGAGTCGATCGCCGACCGTCTTCCGTACGCGCTTGCCCTGATCGCCCTGAGCACCTTCGTGCTCCTCTTCATGATGACGGGAAGTCTGCTGTTGCCGGTGAGCGCACTGGTGCTCAACGTGCTGGGCCTTGGTGCGGTATTCGGGGCGATGGTGTGGGTCTTCCAGGACGGGCACTTGTCCGGACTGCTCGAGTTCACCCCGACCCCGCTCGCGGTCGTGATCCCTGTGCTGCTGTTCTGCGTCATATTCGGGATATCAACGGACTATCAGGTCTTCGTCCTCGCCAGGATCAAGGAACAGCACGACGCGGGTGCGGATCTCAAGGCGGCGGTCGTCCACGGGCAGTCGCGCAGCGGACCGGTGATCGTTGCCGCCGCGGCGATCCTCTGCGTGTCCCTACTCGCCATGCTCGCCTCGAGAGTGTCGCTTATCCAACTCCTGGGGCTTGGTGCGAGTCTGGCCGTGCTGCTTGACGCGCTTCTCATCCGGCCTGTCCTGGTGACGGCCATCATGCGAATGGCGGGCAGATGGAACTGGTGGGCACCCAAGCCGTTGCGCGCCTTGCACAACCGGTTCGGATTGCGCGAGTGACAACCACTGAGGCGCATGTGCGACGATGACCTCAATGTGACATCCCCCAATGCCACGATACGGGTGCGTGGCCTCTTACCTTGTCCCGACACCGGAGGCCAGAATTCCGTTGATGGAGGGTTGATCGCGCAGATAGGAAAACCATGTCCCCGAACGCCACCACAAGTACTTTCCACGAGCTGCTGCAGACGCAGATTCGCAACGAGTTCACCGCGTCGCAGCAGTACATCGCGCTCGCCGTCTGGTTCGACGACCAGGATCTGCCCCGCCTGGCCGCGCTCTTCTACCGCCAGTCGGTTGAGGAACGCAACCACGCCATGAAGATCGTGCAGTACTTCCTGGACAACGATCTTCCGGTGGCCATCCCGGGCGCCGACGAGGTCCGCAACGACTTCAAGAGCGCACACGACCTCGTGGCACTGGCACTGCACCAGGAGCAGGAGGTCACCGAGCAGGTCACCAGGCTCGCGAGCGCCGCCCGCGACGAGGGAGACTACCTCGGTGAGCAGTTCATGCACTGGTTCCTCTCCGAACAGGTGGAGGAAGTCGCCCGGATGAACAGGCTGGTGCACGTCGTGGAACGCGCGGGCGAGAACCTCTTCCACGTAGAGGACTTCCTGGCCCGCGAGAGCGACGGACTCGCGGGTCGTCGCGACGGTTCCACTGGCCTTCCCACAGCGGGCGGCGCAGTCAAGTGAGCGCGACAGCGCGCTAGTTGTACTGCCCAGGCAGGTTGCCGGGTATGTTCGGCGGTTCCGGATTCCGCTAGCCAAGATCAATCTGAGCTGGGCAGGGTGACCCGAACGGGCTCGTCCTCGACGGGAGGACTGCCTCACATGGTGATTGACGCTCTGGTCACGTCCGCGACTGTTCGTGAGAGCCTGTTTGGGGCGTTGGACGCCAATGCCAGGAGGTTCAGGCTTGCTGATCGGGCGTTGCTGGACCGGTGTTCGGGTCGGTGACCTGCGGGTTTCCCTGGTGACACAGCGTGGAGGCTGCCGTGGCCGCGGTCACGCCGGCGTGCTGCGGCGCCGTGCGGGCGGTGGGCCGTTGCGAGGGGAAGATTCGGGGCGTTCAACGCCGTCAAGGTAAGAAGACCTTCACGGCACTCGATCCTGTCACAGGTGGGGAGAGTGTGGCAGGTGTGACAGTTGATCATCCATTGCGGACCGTCCGAATCAGCCAAGAGCGTCCCGACTGCCGACGCCCCCTCGGGGACTGGTTCAGGTGGCTCTGCCTCGCCGCACTGCCTTCGCCCTATTCCGCGCTTCACTCAGTCCCGTACACTGACTGTCGATCCGTTCTTACGGAATGTGATCATCGGGAGGGGTTGCGGCACGGAGGGAGGAGCCGTGCCCGCATGCTCAAACGCTTCTTAGCCTGGCTTGAGGATTATGTCGCGGACGCCGGCGTGATCGGCTTGTCCGGCGCAGTGCTCGGCATCCTCGCCTTCGGCGGGACCTTGAGCGCCGTGTTCGGCAACTCCGGAATCCGAGCGGCCACGTTCACCGCGGCGATCCTCGCCATCGCCGGGTTGTTCGCATGGCTTGCGGCCAGCCGCAAGTACTGGCATGACCGCGCCCAGCGGGACCAGCGCCTGCTCGCGCACTACTGCAATATTTTGCACGACCGGTTCAACTACTGGCGGATCAAGGATTGGGACGAAACTGTCGTTGTTGACGAAAGAGGAAACGCCAAGCAGTTGGTGAAGGCCAGGGTGCTCGTTGAAAGCGACGACCTCGACTTCTTCAGGGTCCGGTTAGGCAGTCATTGGAAGCAACCGGTCGCGGACCGCAAACGAGTCAAGGTCAAAGTCCGCAGCCTCGAGCACGACGGCATCGGCGGAACCCGTTCGGACACAACGACTTCCTGGCTGCACGACGGCCGGCTGGAGGTGCTCACACACTTCAACTCGCCGTTGGAGAAGAACGACATCGTCAACCTCGCGATCGAACTCGACTGGCCAAGGAAATGCTTTCCGTTGATGCACGGCGAACCCGACGACTTTGTGATGCGGTTCGCCAGGCACATCGAGAAAGCGACATGGACGATAATCCTTCCTGCCGGTACGAAGGTCTACGTAGATCCCGTCGGCCTGCGCCCGGAAGAAGACAGCTACGAAGTCAGACAGAGGGTCAACGCGGCGGGCGACTCGGAACTCCGCCTCAGCGTGAAGGACATAGAGCCCTATCGCCGTTTCGGCGTGCGCCTTGACCAAAAATAGGCGTGGTGCGCCTTACCGGGCGCACCACCCGTACTCAACGCCGACTACGCGTCACCACTCTCGCCGCCGCCCCCACCCAAAACCGCGCAACCGACGTTCACCATTGCGATGCCTCCAAACGATGTTGATCAGACAAACAAGGAGGCCCAGACTAGTAGAAACGCTGTTCACGCTGGTCTACCGACGCTAGATCAGCAGGAGCCCTGCCTTCGACCTCGGCTCTGTCCACACCGCACTCGCCACTAGTTCGCCAGCTGGTCAGTTACCTGGTAGACGGCTTGCTGAAGTCCCGGATCGGTCGGCATCTCGTCGACGAAATCCCACCAGTACCCGCCGCCGACGCTGCGCGGGTAACCCAATGCGGCACTGTAGTAGTACGCGGCCAGCTCTCGCCGGGCACTGGCAACGTCGAGGGGATCGAAGGCCCAGTACAACCTCGAGGTGCTCGCCAACCAGTAGCCGAGTTCGCCCAGTCCGACTTTCTTGCCGGGGAACTCGTCCAGCAGCGTTGTCATCACCTGGTCGAAGGCCAGGCCAAGGGGAGCGTCCTCCACCCAGGTCGACAGCAGCACTGTGTCGATGTCCCGCCGGATCTGCGGGGTCAGATTCGCCCTGGCCCAGTTGAAGGTCGACCACTCCGGGCTGTCGGTGCCGATCTGCCAGTAAAGGGTGAGCACCACCATGGCATCCGGTCGTTGCTCGTGTACGTATCGCGCTGCCTGTTCGATCTTGTTGATGATGCGGTCCTCGTGGGGGACCTCCTGCTGCGTGCATGTGCCCTGGTCGTCGGTCTTGCGATCGAGCCAGCAGCCGTTCACCTCGTTGCCGACCTCCCAGGCGTCTATCTGCGGGAAGGCGTTCACATACGCTCGCACCCGGGTCAGATACCCCTCGGTGGTGTACCGGTTCGCGAAGTAGGAGTCCACCGGCTGGCCGAGGATCTTCAACCCGGCGGCCTTGGCCGTTTCGACCGCCTGCCGATAGACCTCGGGATCAGGTTGCCCGCGGCCCTCCTCGTCGTCCACCGCGGGGTCGAACACGATCCGGACCCAGCCGTACGACCCGCTGACGCGCTGCGCGAGCGTCGACCACTCGGCAGCCTTGTCGATCTTGTCGATGGTCACGCCGATCTGCGGGTCGGTGCCGCGACTCTTGGCGTACTGGGGTCCGTATTCGGCCAGTAACGTGTCCGTGGCCAGGTGGATCGAGTCGAGTGCGAGCTGGCCGTACTTGCCGCGGTCGCTGTCGGTGCCCGCTTGCCTGGCCAGGTTGAGGTTCGATTCGGCTGCCGCGTACGCGGCGGCCCACTCATTTGAGCGGTGGTAGTCCGGCCGAGCGTCCAGCGCCGCGTTCAGCCGCCGCATGGCATCGACCGCGGCCTGGTAGTTGAACACGACCGTCCGTCCCGCCCGGAAACCAGCGCCGCCGTCGTCGAGGACCACGAACGAGAACCCGCGCCTGGTCGGCCAGTTGACCGCGAAGGCGACCGGACGGTCGGGGATGTCGAACTGCCACCGTCCCGGCATGCCCTTCTTGTACAACGGGTGCATCGCGAGATCCTGCATGGTGGCCGGGTCGAGCAGCGTGTCGCTGTCGTTTTCGCCGTTGCCGTGGATCACCGACTTCGCCTCGTCGGCGGACAGTTCGGTGCCGGAGCCTTGAGCATCGTAGAACTTCAGCGTGACGGTGTTGTCGATACTCGGAGCCGCGCTGGAGACCACCATGCTCAGGACAAGAACTCCGACACAAAGGCAAGCGCAAACGCGTGCGAGACGATTGATCATCTTTGACATGACCGATCACGCGTCGCCAGTCGAATCACGTCAGCAGCCTGGCATTCCCGGATGCGATGGGTGAAGGGCTGTTGGTGGCGCGGAATACCCGCTGTCGTGATTACGCCAATGCTGTGGTGATCACTGGCCCCACGGCCACCTTCATGAGACTCCTGGATGTGTGCAGCGCTTGTGCCTGGCGAGCCGGGCGGTTACTTCCGCGGCGGTCGCGCCGAACACGTAGGTGCCACATCCGCCGATCGGGCAAGGCAGGGTGAGCCGAGACCCCAGGGGGAGAAGAACCTGTTGCGGCGCTTCGGATCGGAATCGGAACGGCCGGGACTCGAAGGCCGTCATCGCGCCCCCGGCGTCGAGCGTCTGTCGCGGGCATGCAGTTTGCGAGTCTTCGGTTGTGACTGAGGGTGATTACGGTGCCATCGGTAAACCGATCGACCTGCCCAGAACACCAACCCGGCGACCCACAGGGCGAGCATCAGCGTCAAGTACCAGTCAGCGGCGAGGACTTCTGCTAGCTCGGCTATTGTCACTCCTTCGTCCGTCTTCGCCCCACTCAGGTGTGGCGATGCGCGGCCAGCTCTCACCCCCGACGTTTCCGGAAACTGTGCCACGATTCCGGAAACATTCATACTCTGTGTCACCCAAATGGAGGCACTCATGCCGCGGAAAAGTCCGGGAGCCAAAGCCAAGGGTCTCGGCACGGAGTTGCGGATCCTGCGTGAGCGAGCCAAGAAGAAGCAGGCCGACGCCGCTCGTGCGCTCGGTGTGTCGGTGCAGGTCATCTCCCGGCTGGAAACCGGCAACCGCAACATTTCCGAGGAGGAGGTGCTGGTCCTGCTCACCGTGTACGAGGTCGCCATCACCAGCCCCAAGTGGGAGCAGCTGGTGACGATGGCCCGTACTTTGGACGACCCTGGCTGGTGGGAGCACGAAATGCCAGGCTTGACCCAGGAATCGACGACCCTCGCCGACTACGAGGAGCGTGCCCACCGGATCACCAGTTGGGCGCCACTGCTCATCCCTGGCCTGCTGCAGACCATGGCCTACTCGCGGGCGTACATGCTTGACGACGGGATCGCCCCGTCCGACGTCGAGAGCCGGCTGACCGCGCGGCTTCGTCGGCAGCATCGGCTGACGCGTCCGGACGTGAAGTACGTGGCGATCATCGGCGAACCCGCACTGTCCGGCCTTGACTGTGCCCTTGCCGTCGAGCAGTACGCCGCATTGCTCGACGCATGCGCCCGGCCGAACATCTCGATCAGGGTCGTGCCGATAGACCGGTTGAAGCACGCCGGTCGGCTCGGCGGGTTCCTCGCGCTCGAGCTGGCGAACGAGGAGCCGGTGGTGCACGTCGAGCTGGCCCGCTCCGGTGTTTTCCTGGACGAGCCGTCCCTGACCGGGCCGTACTTCGCCACCCTTGCCGGGGTATCGGAAGTTGCGCTGAGTGAGACAGAATCGAGTCAGTGGATCTCCCACAGAAAGGGCGGGATGGAGAGCTGACTATGGATTTATCTGCGGCAACGTGGCGCAAGTCGTCGCGAAGCGGCTCGCAGTCCGACTGCGTGGAAGTTGCGATGACGGAGAATCTCGAGGCGATCCGGGACAGCAAGAACCCCGAGTGCGTGCTTACCGTGGACGTACGCATGTTCGTCAGACTGGTGCGCGCCGGCCGGTTTGACCGCTGACGTGCACCAGAACGGCCCCCGGTAGCCATAACACCGGGGGCCGTTCCGCTGCGCTCGATCACGTCAGCGCAGTGCTCGGGCATTGGTCCATCGCCAAGTCCCGTGAGTTCGTCCGCCGCTTTGCGAACTGCCGAATTACTTGATTGCTTGAAAGTATGCGGCCATCGGTGCCGTCCGGCAGTGAACTCGGATGGCGCGGAGTGGTCATTGCGGCTATTTGCCAGAGTTCTGTTCTTCTTTACGAGCAAAAGGTCGCTTTGCTGCTCGGCCGGCGTGGCGATAACCCATCGCTGACCTTCGGGGCCGTGTTGGTGGCCCCTTTCTCTGGCTGGAGTCCTGGGGCAGTATTTGTTGCGGAAGGTGTACGACGACCCCGAACGAGGTTTTGTCGTCGAGTATTTTCCGTATCCGCAGTCCTGATTCTTTGCGTATCGGGCCTGTTTCGACCGTTACGAAAAGGAGAATCGCGTGAAACGCATTCTTTCGGCTCTTGCCGCGGCGGCCAGTATTGCTGGGTTGGCGCTGGGAGCCGCGGGCACCGCGCAAGCGGCGCCCCCGCCACCGAAGCCTCTCATCATCACCGAGGTCGCCACCGGCACCTTCAACACTCCCCTCCGGGACTTCATCGAGATCGTGCCCAGCGGCGGACCGGTGAGTTTCACCTATGATGTGGCCGTCCTGGCGACTTTCGCAGGCCAGACGCATCCGCTTGGTGTGATCCCGGCGGGCACCATCCTGACCCCCGGCATGGTGTACACCGTTGCCAACATCGGCTCCGGTGTGGCGTGCGCCCAGCAGTTCTTCAATGTCAACCTCCCCGCGAACATTCCCATCGAAGTAAGGCTGGTCCCGGCACCGCTGCCGCTGGCCCCGGTGGACGCCGGCTTCATTCTCCAGACTTTCCCGCTGAGTGTGGGCGAGTCGTACCACCGGACGTGGGTGACCCCCAGCACCTTCGCTCCGGGGCCGGAGACTCCCTGCGTGCCCCCGGTGGTCGGGCCCGAGCTGTAATCCGCTGACGCAAGGTTGATCACTTAACCCGATGCCTTCCTCAGTCCTGTCGCGCTCAACCTTTCTCTAGATGAATGAATGAACAGCGAAGCTCGGGTCGCGTTGGTGGCCCGAGCTTCGTCGTTTTCCGGAATGCCCGCGCGCACGCTGCGCTTGGTCAGGATCAGTTTCTTTCCTGATGGCGCACCGGGGCGGGGTCTTTGCGGGAAAATCGACGACAAAGAACGTTCGTTCACGTTCACCGAGAACCTTTTCCATGCGCAGTCCGGATTGTTTGCGCATGGGGCCTGTTGTGACCGTTATGAAAAGGAGAATCGCGTGAAACGCATTCTTTCGGCTCTTGCCGCGGCGGCCAGTATTGCTGGGTTGGCGCTGGGAGCCGCGGGCACCGCGCAAGCGGCGCCCCCGCCACCGAGGCCTCTCATCGTCAGCGAGATCGCCACCGGCACCGTCAACACTCCGCTGCGGGACTTCATCGAGATCGTGCCAACCGGCGGACCGGTGATGTTCCCCTTCGACGTGGCCGTCCTGGCGACCTTCGCGGGCCAGACGCATTCGCTTGGCGTGATCCCCGCGTACGTCACCATCGCTCCGGGCATGGCGTACACCATGGCCCACATCGGCTCCGGTCTGGCGTGCGCCCAGCAGTTCTTCAATGTCAACCTCCCCGCGAACATTCCCATCGAAGTGCGGCTGGTTCAGGCGACGTACCCACCCAACGTGATGGACAGCGCGTTCATTTCTCAGACTTTCCCCCTGTTTTTGGGGCAGTCGTACCACCGGACGTGGGTGACCCCCAGTACCTTCACCCGGGCCCCGGAGACTCCGTGTGTGCCCCCAGCGTTCACGCCGTAATCCGCTCTGACGCGGGGTTGATCACATAGCCGATATCTTCGGTACCGGCTTCACGTTCATACGGCTTGGATTGATCATGCTGCGAGGTCGGCGGTTGACCAGGTTGATGGTTGGTGACCCGGCGTGTCGGTTTTCCGGCATCGCCGGGTCGCTTGGTTTCGGGCTACATATCAACGTCCTGTCACCGGCAAACCTGCAGACTGCCGTTGTCTTTCAGGTTGCTGTCCTTCACCCAACCGGTCACTCCTGTCCGCACATTGCGCAAGTAAGTCCAGTTGCCACGCTGGCCAGGTTTAAAACAATGGTAGTCGACCGGGTCGCTGGTTCGAAGCACGCCAAAGATCGGGCAGGCGGTGCTCGGCCCGCTGCGTATGTTGGACAAAGTCTTGGCCCGTGGGCGCCACCCAGTGGCATCCCTGTCGTTGTACTGGTCGCCGCAGCGCACGGCGATGTCGACGTCACCTTGCTCGGCGCTTACGGGCGTGACACCCGTCGCCATCAGCACCTCAAAGGATGCTTGCGACTGTGCGGCGTTCGCGGTAGCGGCAACGCCTGACCCGAGAATCACGGTGATTGCCGCTGTGATGGCGACTGACATACACCTCATAACATTCTCCCTCTTGGACAGTAATGACAAATTCGGGTTCACGATGTCAAATTTCGAGGGTCACCAATTACGTCTGATCGATATCCACAGTGGGGCCCTCGCCAACGACGGCGAAGATTCGGCGCCGACGCGCCAGTCGCTCGGCTGTGACCATCAACTCGTCCAGATCGAAGGTCATCGGGGGCTCGTCGACGACGGCTGATCGCAGGCTGTCCCGCAGTTCCTGCTCACTCAAAATGGGTTCGCGCCACCTCATGGCCAAGCCATTCAGCTCTACGGCCCTGCTGGGCCGACATGTATTTGCCGTGAAGATTCGGGCCAACTCGTGATAAGTAGACCCGTAGGTCGACTCAGTCAAGGTAAAACGCGACATTGGCCGTTACCCGCCATGGCCGGCACGGGGAATAGTCAATAGGCGGCTGAAGAACATTTCTCCAAGTAAGGGCACCGTGTTCGGCACCGAGCAGCCCTGATGTAGTAGCCCCGCGGACCTGGCAGTACGTCGAAGCAGCTACCCCACGAAACGGCGAAGCTCGGGTCACGTCGGTGACCCGAGCTTCTACGTCGTCCGGACGGGACGGCCGTACTGGGTTCGCCATCTGCTCGGAGCAAGGTCGCACAACGCGGTGGAGCTCGGGCCGAGGGGCGGCCCGAGCTCCGATGCGGTTGGAGGTGTCGCTGATGCACTCGGCGACATGTGCGAGGTGCCTCGATCGCATGCTCCAGCCCGTTGCGCAACGCTGTGTCAAACCATTCCAGCAGGATCGTTCTTCACGAAAGTGGCCATTGATATCGCTTCGGTCGTACTGATCTGCCGTCATCTCGCCGGTCTTCAGCAACATCGCCTGAATTTCGTTCAGGCTTGTGTCGTGGCTCGACATGCCATGGCGGCCGTTGGAGCACCGCGGCCATCAACCGGTACTTCCTGGCGACGGTCGCGGCTTGCCGCAGGCTGGCCAGCGGTATTTGGAGCACGCGGCTCAGCCAGTACAGCCAATGACCCGTTGGGATACGTTTTCCGCGTTCCCACCTGGATATGTCGGAACGTGTAACCGTATCTCGGCCGGAGGCCTCGATCAACGCGTCGGCGAGCTCGCGCTGGCTGAGCTTGTGCCTGTGCCGAGCCGACCTGAGCAGCTCAGAAATTGACTCAGGTGGCTCTCGATCATGCACGTTCAGTGTCCTGTCCCGATTGATTGTCCGGCTAGGGCGTGTTTCGAATTTCCCGGCTATCGCGATCGGGCGTTTGAAACACGCCCTAAAGCTCGTTTCATGCCTGGTTCATCGACAGCAGTCGAGGTCGGCAGGACTCGTGAATGTGAAGCCCATTTCCTCGATACCGTCGACCACCTCGCCGAGGCGTGACGTGCCCAGGTATGGGTGGTAGAAGAAGCTCGCCACGCCGTCACGCACGACCGCGACACGGCGCGCGGTCGCCAGGATCTGGGCGGGCAACCCGTTGCGGTGGTCATCGGACTCCGTCAGGTCGACGTAGCCGAGTGACTCGGGTATCACCACGGATCCATAGATGTCGCGTACCAGGAACGGAAAGCTCTGGCCGTAGATCCGTGAGTAGTCGGGAATACCGGAACCGCAGTCGCCGTTGCGGCACCACCCGGCGGCGTACAGGCCATTGTCGTAGCGTGCCGCGAACCGGTCGTTGACCACTGTGTAGTCGATGGCGGAGCCGGCATAGTGCGGGAATTCGAAGATCTCCGGTACTTCGAGGCCTACCGCCCGGAACTCCCGCTCGGCCGCACGTATCCGGCCGGTTGCCCAAGATCGCGAGTCTTCGGGCACCGGACCGACGTAGACCAACTCGCCCTCGTCGTTGATGCGCACCCGGTAGAACTCGTAATCATCAGCACTGGCGCCGTTGTGCGGATTGGCGGTGTTGCCGTACTGGTGGGTGTAGCCATGCATGATCAACGTGCCGCCCTTGTCCTGCATGTACCGCAACGCCGCGACGACATTGGGCGCATCGGCCAGGGACCGGTCCGTCGGCTTGCCGTCGTGGTAAACGCCGTGTGGGTCCCGATATCGCGGATACACCGCCACCGAGAACGGCACTCGGCGGTCTGCCAGGTAGCTCGCGATCTTGCGCAACTGCGCCGGGTCGTCGTCCGGGCCCACGTCCTCGATGCGCACGAGAGCGCGTTTGCGATCCGGGGCGACGGGATCGGCGTGCCGCGACAGCACGTCCGCCGCGGCGAGATAGCGGTCATCCGGTCCGGTGTACGTGAACGGAACTTCGCCGAAGTAGGTCAGGTGCTTCGAGCGCACGATCCACGGGAAGCTGTTGCCATCCGACCGGACTGCCTCCGCGACCGTACGCACCTTGTCTTCGTCGTCGATGTCGGCACGCACGATGCCCGCGGGAATGGCGGCGCGGTCACGGGTGAAGTCCACGTCTCGGTAGCGGACCGTCGTCACTTCGGTTGTGTCGACGCGGCCTGGCCGCCATCCGAACCGGGCCGCGAAGTTCGCATCGCGTTCGGCGAGACGCCAGATGCTGTCGAACATCCACGCGACAGGCGTGCCGCCGGCCAGCACGTCGTCAAGGAACGCGTTCGGCAACGGTTCGTCGGAGGTGGAGCCGATGTATATCACCGAGGTATAGCCGGACATCTCGCCAGCCCGGTACGAACGGACGGGATGCATGGTCCAAGAGCTGCTGTGGGACACGAGGTTTCCGGCCATCACGGCGTAGGACTCGCCCAGCCAGCCGTACATTCCACCCGTGTCGTACAGCACGAGTGTCCGTCGGCTGGGATCGGCTCCAGGAGCGGACGGGTAGGTTCGCGCGTGCGGCGGGGAGTCTGTTGCCGCCGCACTTGTCGTGGTGCTCTTGGGATCGGGCCGGGTCGCGGGTGGTGGGGCCGGCAGAACGGGCCACTGCCAGCCACCTGACACGCGGACCGGCCGCGGACGGTGGTTCTCCGGTGTCGCAGTGGTCCCTGGCGCGCTGGGGGCCGCGTCGGCCATGCCGGTGAACGTGATACTCAGCGCGAGGAAGATGGCCGACAGCCGACGAACGGGACGGCGAATTGTCATAGGTACTCCTGTGAGGGGGTGACGGCACCAGGCTTGGCTCACCCGACCACTCGTGTCTGAACCAGACAGTCGAGTGTGGACTTGAGATCAGCCTTTACTGGCGTCGGAGAGGGGTACGAACTGGTAACCGGCGGTCGTTATGCCGTCGATGACCCGATCGAGTGCCTCGGTGCCCAGATACGGGTGGTAGAAGAAGCTCGCGATTCCGTCGTTGACCACACGAAGCGCCTTGGCGGCTGAAACGACTTCCCCGATGCGATGATCGAGTTCACCCGCGTCGGACCACGGCGGGATGTAGCCGAGGTTTTCCGGCACGACGACCGCGCCGTAGACGTCACGCACAAGGTAGGGGAACGCCTGCGTGAAGATCCCCGCCGGGTCCGCTCGCGCGATGTCGCCGCACGTCGTCGAGCACCAGCCCGGGAAGTAGCTTCCCCGGTCGTACCGGACGCCGAAAGTCTCCTTCGCGGCCTGGTATCCGGCGGCGGACGCCGTGTAGTGCGGGAATTCGAACGCCTCCGGATCAGGCAGCCCGACCTGCGCCAGTTCGCCGAGGGCACGGGCGAACCGCTCGTTCGCCCACTGCATGGAGTCGCCGGGCACGGGCCCGACGAGCTCGACCGCCTTCTGGTCGTTCAACCGCGCCCGGTAGAACTCGAAGTCCGGGCCGCTGACTCCGTACGGGTTGGGTTCGTCGTCCAACTGGTGGGTGTAACCGTGCAGCACAATCGTTCCACCACGGTCGATCATGTATCGCAGTGCTCGCACCACTTCCGGGCGGTCCGCGAGCCGCAACTCCGTAGGTGTCCCCGAGTTGGCGATCCCCTTTGGATCGCGGTAGTACGGGTAGAGGGCGATCGAGAAGGGCACGCCCCTGCTGTGCAGCCGGTCCGCGATCTGCGTGAGCTGCACGGGATTCGCGGTCGGTCCCACGTCCTCCAGCCGCACCAGCGCGCGTGCCGGCCGCGGCGGCGACTGTGAAAGCGTCACCCGGATCAGGTCCGCCGCGGCGAGGTACCTGTCCGTCGGCCCCACGTAGGCGAAGGGTATTTCGGCCACGTAGGTCAACGTTCCCGAGCGCACCGCCCACGGGGTCCGAGTGCCGTCGTCGTGGATGCTTTCCGCGACAACGCTGGCCTTCGCGGTATCCAGCAGGCGGGTACGCACGGACGTGCCCGCTCGCGGGTCACGGCTCAATCGTTCCTGTTTGTAGTCCACCCCGACGATGGCTCGCTCGGCCCAGCCGTCTGGCGACCAGCCGATCCTCGCCGCGTATCCGCTGTCACCGTCGAACAGGCGGTTGACGTCGTATCCCAGCCACAGCACGGGTGTGTGGCCCGCGCGGACATCGGCCAGGAACGCGTCCGGAAGCGGGCCGCCATCCATGGGGCCCACATAGACGACGGCAGAGAAACCCGTCATGTCGCCCGGCTGGTACTTCGCGGCCTGACGCAGTTCGAAAGCGCTGCTGTGCGAGACGAGATTGGCGGCATATGTCCCGTTGACCTCGCCGCTGGAGACCGGGCCGGTAACGGAGGTGTTGTACAGCACCAGTGTCCGGTGGTCGGCGGGGGCACCAGGAGCCGGATCGCCCGGGTTGCCGGCGAGCGATGCCGAGGGCACCGGGCCCCATCTCGGTTCGGCTGGCTGCGACACCGGTACCGCCGGGATCGAAGTCGTGACCACTATGGCGCAGATGACTGTCAGCACGCAGAACAGCAACCGCAGCCATGCAGGTCCCCACACGGTGTTGGTGGATGACCGCATCATTCACCTCCGGCGGCCGCGGTCCGGAGTACCGGCGGTGCCATCGAATCGGCGCTCTCCAAGCCGAGCAGGCTGGCGATCGCGTGCTCGGTCCGGTAGGCGGCGAGCCCGTCGCCGAAGGGGTTGACCGGCCTGTTCTCCGGCGGTAGCGGCGGTATGTTCAACAGCCGCGTCGCGTGGTGCGCGATCGCAAGGGGATCGGTCCCGACGAGCATCGAGCAGCCCGCCTCCACGGCTTCCATCCGCTCGGTGACGTCCCTCAGCACCAGGACCGGAACGCCGAAACTGGGAGCTTCCTCCTGTACGCCACCGGAATCGGATGCGACCAGCTGGGCTATCGAGAGCAGCCGGCAGAACTCGAGGTAGTTCAGCGGCGCGGTGAGGTGTATCCGGTCCACTCCGGACACTCCGGCCATGATCTGCTTGCGTATCTCGGGATTCGGGTGGACGGGCAGCACGACCTCGACATCCTCGTGGCGTTCGAGGACATCCCGCACACTCGCCAGAATGCCTGCCAACGGCGGGCCCCATGACTCCCGGCGGTGCACTGTGACCAGCATCAGGCGGCTCTGTTTGGACCGCACCCGGTTCTCCAATGCGGCCAGTCTCGAGTCGCTGTATGTCATGGGACGGCCGGCGATCGACAGCACGGCGTCGACCACAGTGTTCCCGGTCAGCACTACGCTCGGTCCGGTGATGCCCTCCGCCAGCAGGTTCTGCACGGCGCGCTTCGTCGGAGCAAGGTGCAACGAGCTGATTTGAGCGATCAGCTTGCGATTGGCCTCCTCCGGAAACGGAGCGTGCAGATCGCGTGACCGCAGCCCCGCTTCGATGTGCGCGACCGGCACCTTGCGCCAGAAGGCGCTCAGCGCGCCGGCCAGGGCCGTCGTCGTGTCGCCTTGAACCACGACCATCGAAGGATTCCGCTGTATGAGTTGCCGGTCGAGCACTCGCACGAGCTCGCCAAGCAACTCGGGCTGGCTTCCGGTCGAGCGTTCGATGTTCAAGCGGACATCGGGACGAATACCGAACGCGTCGAGAGCTTGCTCGAACATCGTCTCGTGCTGACCGCTCGCCACCAGAACAGGGCGGATTCGGCCACACGTCAGCATCGCTTCCGCCACGGGCGCCAGCTTGACCGCCTCTGGCCGAGTCCCGCCGAGAAGCATTACTTCCGGTTTGTGTGTGGCAGCGGCTGTGACAGGACGGGGATTCTCCATAAGAGTGATCCCTGGCCTGCTCCGAACAGCGCAGTCCATTATTACTCCCGCTCAGTGATTCTTGCGTGAAGTCATCGAGAAGAGTTGCTCGAGACCGTGCAAGGAGGTTGAGTAGTAGCGGTACGTAGAGCTTGCCATGCTCTCTGAATCGACGCAGCAAGTTATCCACTCACTAAAAGGATTGTCAAGATGTCGACTGCTTTGGTCAGTCGGGTAGGAACTCCGGTATCTCTTGGATTCGCTTTTTCGGCAGGCGCTTGTCCGGGTTACATCATCGGGCAGGTCGTGCTCATTGTCACGACCTTGCTGGTCCTGCGCAGGTTGTCCCTGCGGTTGGGCGGCGAGAGGGCGAATAAATAGAAAATGAACCTTCCCGCATTGATGCTCGGGCTTTTGCTCGCCTGGCCTCTATACAATCTCGTCCTTTCTGTTCTGGGCTTGAGAACTCCTCGGCCGAGTTCGGCGACGGCAACAGAACAATCGTGTTTCTGGCTCGTGGTACCGGCGCTCAATGAAGAGTTGGTCATCGCACGCACCGTCCGGTCACTACTCGCTCTCGAGGCGGCGGATGTTCGGTTACGCGTCCTGGTGGTCGACGACGGCAGCACGGACGGGACATCGACGGCGCTGGCCGCCATCGACGACGAACGTCTGGTCGTGTTGCGGCGCGAGCCTCCCGACGCGCGCAAGGGCAAAGGACCTGCGCTCAACGCCGCGTATCGGTTGATCCGAGAGGTCGCGCGACGAGAGGGCGCGATCGACCGCACGGTCATCGGAGTCATCGACGCGGACGGCAGGGCCAGTTCCGGCATCCTCTCGGAGGTGAGCCGCTACCTGGCCGATCCCGCTGTCGGGGCAGTGCAGTGCCGGGTGCGTATCCGCAACCGCCACACCCGTCTCGGCCTGCTGCAGGACGTCGAGTTCGGCTGTATCGCCGACTCCGCCCAGGTGCTGCGCGATGCCATCGGCAGTGTCGGGCTTGGCGGCAACGGCCAGTTCACCAAGCTGTCCGCGTTGATGCTGTTCGGAGACTCGCCATGGTCGTCCTGCCTGGTCGAGGACGTCGAGTTGGGCCTACGCCTGCACCGGGCGGGTATCCGTATCCGCTATGTCAGGCAGGCGAACGTGTCCCAGCAGGCCGTGGTCGACGTCCGTCGCCTTGTGCGGCAGCGTGGCCGTTGGGCGCAGGGAAACCTCCAGTGCCTCCGGCACGTGCCCGGTCTGCTCGGCTCGCAGCGCGTCACCAGTCTCGGACTGCTCGACTTCCTGCACTACTTGATCACTCCGTGGCTGGTGCCGCCGGTCTCGGTGGTCGCGTTGATCCTGCTCGGCCTGAGCGTCTACGGCCAGTTCGGTGGGCTGGTCCCGACTCCGCTCGTCGCGAGCGAGGCGGATATGCCGGTGTCATTGGCCCTCGGAGTGACCGCGCTGTTGCTGCCCGGGGCGATCTGGGGCTTGGCGCACTGGTTGCGGTTGCGAGACGAACCGCTGGGACGCTGCCTGCTCATTTCACTGAGTTACCCAGTGTTTCTCCTGCTCGGCGCCGCCGGGAGTTGTCAGGGGATCGTCCGGCACCTCGCACGTCGCCACGACTGGGCGAAGACCGAGCGCCTTGCCGAGGAAGCATGACGTCTCCGCAGATCAAGCGGGTATTCCCGCCATGAGTGCACACGTATGGTGTCAATCCCCTCAGATCGTGGAGACGGTTTATGCCACTTCGGTTCTGACCTGCGTCGCTGATACTGCTCGTGCGTGTGCCATCTGATGCTCGAACGGGATCGGGGCCAGGCCGTCGTTGGCGCTGTGCCGGCGGGTGGTGTTGTAGAAGTCCGCGATCCAGGTCGCGACCTTGATCCGCGCCTCAGCTCGGGTAGTGAACCGGTGTCGGTGTACGAATTCGACCTTGAGTGTGCTGTTGAACGCCTCGGCCGCGGCGTTGTCCAATGCGGACCCGACCCGGCCCATCGACTGCACCACACCCAGCGTCCGGCAGGCCGCCGCGGTCGCTGCGGCGGTGTATTCCGATCCGCGGTCGGTATGGAAGATCACCCCGTCCACGTCCCCGCCCCGGGTGGTCGCGGCCATCCGCAGCGACGCCACCACCACAGCCGCGTCATGGTGGGCGGACATCGCGTAACCCAGCATCCGGCGGGAGAACAGATCCTCAGTGGTCGCGAGATACAGCGGCCCCTCATCGGTGTCGATCTGCGTGACATCCCCGCACCACAACACATCCGGTGCCACCGCGGTGAAGTTCCGCCGAACCAGATCGCGAGCCACTGGCCGTTTCCCCGGCCGGGTCAGCGACCGCCGGCGTTTCGGCGGTCGTCCGGCCAGACCGAGCTCGACCATCCGCGCCGCCACGGTGTTCTCCGAGACCTTCCAGCCGGCCTCCCGCAGGTCACGGGTGATCCGGGGACTGCCATAGGTCTCACCCGAAACAGTGAACAACCTCCTGATCTGCTCATCCAACTGCTCCCGCCGCTGATCACGGGCAGTGGGCTTGCGGTTGATCCACTTGTAGAACCAGGACTGCGAGACCTCCAAGGCCCGGCAGGCGATCGCATGCGGGACACCGTGCTTGGTCCTCTGGGACGCGATGAACTCCGCCACGATCACTGGTTCATCGCGTCCTTCACCCACAGGACCACGGAGCGCTTGAGCACATCACGCTCCATCTCCAACTCGGCCTTCTCCTTCGCCCACTGTGCTCGTTCGGCCCGCAGCCGGGCCAACTCCGCACGCTCGGCCTCGTTCAACCCGTCTGCGGGCTGCCCGGTCTGGCGCCGGTCGGCCTGTACCCAGTTGTGCAGGGTGTACGCGCTGATCCCCAGATCCCGTGCGACCTGCGCCACCGACTTGCCGGTCTCGGACACGATGCGCACCGCACCCGCCCGAAACTCCGGATCAAACCGGCGCCTCTTATCTCCCACGACCTGATCATCTCTCTTGGTTCAGGTCTCCACGCTACGAGGGGAAGCACAATGGAGAGCCCCGGCCCAGCAGCCGGGGCTCTTGTACAGATTGGAGTTCAGATGACCAGGATGAGGCTGGCGTCACGTGGTATCGGCCTGGTGGTTGGCGCCATGGTGGCCTGCGTGGTGATGAACTGCTCGGCACGGCCATCGCCTACCGGCCCGCGGCTCGACGGCTGGTTCGTCACCGTCTATTACACAGCTGTCGAGAAATATCACGTCGAGCCCGCGGAATCTGTTCGTGGGTGCCCGCGATCCGAGTGTGAGCGCGGCGACGCTCCGCTGGGCGAATATCCCAAGGGCTTCGTCGATGCCGTACAGGCGGAAGGCACCGGACGTATTACGAGTGGCCCGAACGCCGGGCGTTACCTGAACTGGTCGCACGATCTCGGCTACTGGTTGGACGATGCCCCGCGAGATTCTCGTGGTGGGCGGCTCGAACCATTCGCCAGTGCGGCGGCCGACCCAAGCGTACTGGCAGCCGGTACGAATTTCACGATCGCGGACTGCGGCACACTTGATTCTGGAGAAAAGCTATCCGACGAGCAGTGTGACCGAATCCGGTCGGCTCACTGGACGGTACGGGACGAGTTCACTCCCGGCTTGGGTGGGCCGCAGCACATCGATATCTACATCGGTGAGGAACAAGGCCCCGATTTCACATCGAGCCCGTGGTACTTGTCGCTCAAGAATGCCGTCCTCGCGCTGGGTTGATGCCGTGAAGGTCTTCTCTTCTCACCCTCACGGCATCCATAACGCCCTACTGCCGAATCGCGCGGTGAATCGTGCGAAGGCCGGTCACACACACGTCGCAGAGTTCGCCGGTCCGGGGCGAGTCCCGCGACGGGAAGCCACCGAGCGCGCGGAACGGCACTGCTTGCGCTCCGCACAACGTTGGAGACGCCTCGCCGGTCAGTGGTTCGTCGAGGTGGGTCCGCCCCTGAATGATCACTACGTGGAGGATTGGCGATTCATCCGTGCCCAGCGCCCACACGAGTTCGGACAGTTGCGGGACCCGGTTCCCGTCAGGCATGCTGTTTTCCTCTCAACGTCCACTGTGGAACGTGGTGTCTGCGGCTGTCGTCGCGTTGCCTGGTCGCATGCTGAACACCTGTTGCGGTCGATGCCCAGGTTGTCGTCGATCAGCACGCACACCGCGCCGCAGCGGGCGAACCACAACGGGACGCCGTCGAACTGGATCGAAGGCGCGTCGGGATCCACAATGTGGGTCAGTTGCCGGAACACACCCGCGCCGAGCATCGCGTCAGTCCCCCTACGCCGAATAGATGAAAAGTCGGGAAGCGATCTGCCGGGTTGATCAGCGCGCACCACACATCGATGAGCTCGAAGCGGACCGGGTGGCCGCCAAGACGGCTGTCCACGGTGGCAGCTCGCGGCCGACCGTCGGTCCACTCGCCCACCGGGCCACGCCGCTGCCCACCCGTGAGGGAGGCAGCGGGATGAAGGCTCCTGGCTTCTGCAAACGAATGCCGAGATGGCTCAGGGCAGTCAGCGTTCTTGTACTGATCGAAGTGGCCGGCCCGGTCAGGAATATCCACTCCGGACGGTCGCCGGGCAGCGCGATCACCGGGCCGGCGAGCATCTGCTGGGACAGCAGCGATTGAGTCTCCATCCCAAGCTCGGCCCGCATGCCGATGGCGTTCACGTTCTCCGAAACGGCGAGCACGAGACGCTTGGTCGCGGGATCGACGCCGGTCGGCCAGTCGTAGAGATGCTGGTACGCCATGGCTCTTGCCACCACACCGTCCAGAAGGGACGTTTGTTCGAAGTGAGAGATACTGCCACGCACAGCGAGCCACCTTCCTCGTCTTCTTGTTCGCTGGCGTCGTTCTCGTCAGCGGTTACCGTGGGACCGGCTGCTGTGGAACCCGGCGGGGACAGGAGGCAGCGAGCCCCACCGCAGCCGGCACCGGACGGCTCGGCGGAGCAAGTCACGCCGTCCGGTGGCTTTCAAGTGCCGACTTCGAGGACACCTCCGCCTGGACGTTCGTCCGCGTCTGGTCCAGACCGAGCTGACGTGTGCTCGCTGTCTCCAATGCCAGACGTAGTACGGGGTCTGGCGGGTGTCCGCGGGGACGTCGATGCGCCGCCGTGGTTTCCGTGGCGGACCGTCCGCTGAGACGGTTGGCGATCACACGCGACGCGACGCCTATGCCGACCACGCTGACCGTGCCGGCGATGACGTAGTCGAACACCACCTAATCCCCTAGTGGGGGTTGGGGTGCGGTGAGGCCAGGGATCCGCGCCAACCCGGCCTCACCGCCGTTGAGATGCCGGGCGGCGACAGACGACACCTGAGGGGAGGAGACGCCGCTGTGCCGCCCGGCCGCATCGGTGTCGGCCTTGGGGGAGAAGGTGATCCCGGCACCGGAGGTTTTTCCACACTTGCGTGTGTTGCTCGCTTTTCGAATCGCGATGTGCAGCTGGCGAGCCTGTGCGATCGTGAAGTAGGCGATCTCGCCGTGCGGTAGGGCCAACGCGATCATTCCGTCGATACTCGTCACCCGTACGGAGCTGCGTCGTCCGACGGTGTCCCGACAGTTGGCCGCCCACTCGATCCGAATCATCATGCACTCTTTCGTGCTTTTCGTGCGATATGAATGTCAATACGAAGGCAATGGAAAACGGTCATCCGAGGGGTTGCCCGGATGACGCAACGTCGTGAAACGTCTGTGCCCTCGGCCGCTATTCGGCCGGTTGATTGGTGCTGTCGTACAGTGTGTCTTGGAATGTACGACGCTGTACATCGCCCATGCGTGTTGTCGCAGCATTAGCCTGACTGGACCTATCGCAAGTGAGCACGTCTGGTGGAAGCTCCGCACGTCGAGAGGAGTGACCAGGTGACATCCATCTACAGCCCCACTGTTCGGCGTAGGCGGCTCGACGCCGAACTACGACGTCATCGGGAGATGTCTGGTAAGAAGATCGAGGAAGTCGCCGAGTACCTTGGTTGCAAGCATCCAAAGATATCCCGCATCGAGAATGGACATGGCAATATCAGTCCTGGCGATGTCCGTCTAATGTTGGATTTCTACGGAGTGCACGGGCCGGAAGTCGAACGCCTGATCCAGCTCGCCAAGGATGCACGCGTGAAGGGCTGGTGGTACGGCTACGGCGACGTCCTACCGGAGTGGTTCGCGACCTACGTCGGGTTAGAGGCGGAAGCCTCCGCGAGTCATGTGTATGAGGGTGAGGTGGTTACTGGACTCCTCCAGACACAGGAATATGCTCGGGTGGTCACCCTTGCGACCGTGAACGGAATGTCGGCTGACGAAGTCGACCGGCGGGTGAACCTGCGGATGAAGCGTCAGGACAGGCTGCACGACCAGCGGCCGATCGAACTGTGGGCAGTGCAGAGTGAGGCGGCTCTGCGACGCCCGGTTGGCGGTAGTGTCGTGATGCGGAATCAGCTTCACCACCTCTTGGAACTCGCGGAGCTGCCGCACGTCAAAATGCAGGTGCTACCCTTTTCCGTCGGTGAGCATCCAGCGATGACCGGCCCTTTCACGATCCTCAAGTTCCGTGAGGATGCCGATCCTGACGTCGTCTATCTCGACACCCCTGTCGGTGGTCTCTATCTGGAGAAGGACAACGAAATAACGTACTACACGCGCATATTCGACCAGCTTCGCGCGCTGGCGACGGACCCGGCGGCTACTATCAGTTTCATCCACCAGATCGCCAAGGAGTTGTAGTTGATCAATCAAGAAACCGTGATACCGAAGGACACGACCTGGCGAAAGGCCAGCCGTAGCGTTGGTCAAGGCGCCTGTGTCGAGGTCGGGCTGTTTCCTGGCCATGCCGCGACGCGGGATTCCAAGAATGCTTCCGGTCCCGCGCTGGTGTTCGGTGAAGGCGAGTGGACCGTGTTCCTCGAGTCCGTGAAGCGTGGTCCCTTCAGCTAGGTGTCGCGTCAATCCTCTGGGGCGTTGTCGAGCCGCGGAGAATAGTGTTTGCCCGGCGCGGGGACAGGACCCGCTCAGGCGTGTAGTGGCGCCGGGCACTACGACACTGATCAGCTATCAACCGCAAAACCGAAAGTGGTGGCTTGGCCGTCCGCATCGGCACCGAAGGCCCCGATGCCGCTGACTTCAAGCATTCCAGCTGGTCGCGCGCGGCACAGGGCCGACTGCCGGTGACACTTAATGTCCACAATGGACGATCGACGGTCACATAGGTCCCACTTGTCAAGCGTGTTACCCGGGTTGGATGCCGTGAAGGTCTTCTCACCTTCACGGCATCCAACGCCAATGCTGGGAGTCTCAGGGCTGCGCGTGTGGTGTGGAGGTATTCGAGAGTCCATTGTGGACACCAGATCACCTCGCCAGTCACACCTGTCACTCCCTCTCCACCTGTGGCAGGACCGAGTGCCGTGAAGGTCTTCTCACCTTCACGGGGTTGAACGCGCCGAATCTTCCCCTCGCAACGGCCTATCGCCCGTCGCAGGCCTGAATGAAGGCTACTGTGGACAGTCCTTTCGCGACGAGTTCGGCGCCCGTTTGTTCCCTGCGGGCAGCGGTGTTCTCGTGGCGTCCGCTGGGGTGGCGGGTTTCTCGCCGAGGGCGTAGGCGATGGCCTGATCCAGGTCGAGTTTCGCGCCACGCCGAAAGGCGATCTGGAACGCGGTTGCCGACGGCATGGCGAGCCCACCGCTCGCCGTGCCGTTCGCAGAGCTGCAAGCACCGCAGGCACAGTGCGGTCGCGCGGGGAGCCCGCGAACCAGGCCGCGGATCCCAGACTGTGCTTGGCGAAGGCCAATACAGACAGTTAGCCTCATCGCCCAGCCGTAACCCGGTCTGGTGATGCGCCGGGGGTGGTCACCACACACCAGCCAGACAACCTACCGGGACGTGTCTTTGTCGGTCGTGTCGTCGGCTGTGTTGTTCCGCAGGGTGGACCGAACCTTCTTGAGTATGGTGCGAATCTCGTCGGGTGACCTGTTCTCCACGGTGCGAAAACCGGGCCGTGACTCGCCGCTCTGTCGCTCGTGGGTGCGTTTCACCAGACCGTTGTGGGGGATCTGAGCGATCGCGGGCCCGGCAGCGAGGTGTTCCTGCTGTGCATCCGGCGTTGTCGCGATGATGGCGGTCGAGCTGTTGCCGGCTGGGATGTCAGTTTCGGGCGCGGGCCCGTGACTCTGGCCCGCATGGTCCGTGTCACTCTCTGGTCGCGGCGCGGACGGGTCGGCGAGCATGGTCTCGGGTAGCAGTAGCTGGGCAGTGATTCCGCTGGTCGGCGACTGGGTCAGTTCGGCCTCGACGCCGAGCCGCCTGGCCAACCGGCCGGCCACGTGGTGCCCGAGGAATTGGGTCGGTGCCACGGTGAAATCCTCCGTGCCGCGCAACCGGGCGTTGGCCGTGGCCAGCTGCGCGGGGGACATTCCGGGGCCGTGGTCGACCACACTGAGCGCATACCGGACGCCGGTCCGCTCACCGTGGATCTCCACCGGCAGGAGTGGCGCGGAGAACGACAGCGCATTGTCGATCAGCTCGGCAAGCAGGTGCGCGAGTTCGCCGACCATCGCGCCGGTCACGTGCACATCGTCGACACCCCGCAACGAGACTCGCCGGTAGTCGGCTACCTCGGAGATTCCGGCGCGGATGACGTCCGTGATGGCGAGGGGTTCCGCACTGCGTCGCGGACTCGGCTTGCCGGCCAGGACCAGCAGGCTCTCGGCGTTGCGGCGCATGCGGGTGGCCATGTGGTCCAGCTCGAACAGGTTCGCCAGCGCCTTCGGATCCAGTTCCGCGTGTTCCAACTCGCTGATGAAGCCGAGCTGGCGGTGCACCAGGTGCTGGTTGCGGCGGCCAAGGTTGGCCAGCGACTCGGTGGTGTTGCGGCGCAACAGAGCCTGCTTGCCCGCCAGTTCGAAGGCTGTGCTCTGCACGCGGTCCAATGCGTGCGCGGCCGACGCGATCTCGGTAGCTGCTCGGGCGGGCGCGCGCACCGGCTCCGGCGGGTTCAGCTGGTCCGCGCCCGGCGCGTGCAAGGCGGCCGCCGAAGACGGCAGCCGGCGAGTGGCGACGTCATGCGCCTGCGCGGTCAGCGCCGCCAGCGGCCGGACGATCGATCGCAGGCAGCCCACCACCAGGGCGATCTCCAGGCCAATCGCGAGCAATGCCAAGAACAGGAACGCGACCAGCCCGCCTGCGGCATCGGTGCGCAGTTCTCTCGCGCCCTGCCGCAGGTCCTCGCCGAGCGCGCGCTGTACTGCCCACATCTGGTCGAGCACCGACGTCATCTGCGTTCGCCAGACGGCCGGATCGATCCGGTACGCGAGCCGGTCCGCTACCGACGAGGTCGCCACCCGCTCGGCGGCGGCCGCCTGCTCCGCGGCCTGCGACTCGAGACTTGTGTCCAGCTGGATTCGCCGGGCCATGGTCGCGTCGTCCCGGAACGCCGCGATGCCTGCCAGTCTGGCTGCTCGGATCTCGGTGAAGCGGATGTACTCACCAGCGCGGAAGTGGCCTGCGTCGAAGACACTGGTGAGAAACTCGCGTTCTTGCGCCGTGGCCTCGTTGGCCGCGCTGAGCGCACTCAGCGCTCGCAGGCCCTTGCGCAGCTCGGGGTCCCGCGCCTGGTCCATCCCGGGCTCGACCTCGTTCAGCGCGGCGATAGCGGCGGTGTACCACTGGCCCGTGGAACTTCGGTCGGCTCGGTCGGTATCGACGTTCCACCTCGTCGAGATCACCGCGGTAAGCCGATCGAGCGCGTCACGGACCTCACGGGCTCCGGGGGTGTCCTCCGCCGCGACTGCCTTGTTCAGCTCGGCGAGCGCCCGGTCGGTGTTTGTCCTTTGCCGCAGGATCGACGTGGTGACAGGGGGCTCGTCGTAGGTCAAACCACGTTCCTGCTGCAACTCGCGGATCAGATCCTGCACGGTGAGCGCGAGCGACACGGCTTTCTCGGTGTCGTCGGCCTGCGAGTAGTCGCTGTGCCTGCCGACGATGATGATCCCGAGCAGGACGAGCGCGAGGGTCACCGAGACCAGCAGGATCCGCATCAGCCGGTGGCGGATCGTGCGTGGCATGAGCAGTCGGTGGACGAGTCGCCGGTCTCTCTCGTTTCCCGGTGCGTCACCGTCAGGCACAGACTGATGGCATACGAGCACTGCTCCTCCGATTCACGGAATAAATTTCAATTTCGACGCCTGGCGAATGTGCTCGACGAAATCGAGTCTTTAGTGACATCGACCCCGGCCGGGCCACGCGACAAGATTTCACGAGGCCATACTCGCGTCAATGACACGATTGGTGGGAGTTAAGCCCATTCGGTGCTACTCCGCGTGATGGGTGCGCCGATGGTGAATCGGTGGTTCATCGAAGTAGCAGGCCAGAGTCGCATTTCAGGCGATTTCCGTTGATCGGGTCGGAGGAGAAAATAGGTGAATCGTAAATTGTTGACAGTTTGACGGATGGCTCGACCGGGGCCGTCAAAAATACATGCGCTGAACCAAATCGTAGCCCGAAAAATCTCCACGAAGATCGACTAACGGCGCCATTAGGCCAGCTGGTCGAGCAAGAGCGCGGCGCCGAGTAGCCCGCCGTTGTCGCCGAGCTCGGTCGCGACGACGCGGGCGGTCTCGCTCCCTGGTTGCAGCGCGGACTGCCGCACCGCCGCATTCGCTTGCGCGATCCAGCACGGCTCGCCCATCGCGACACTACCGCCCAGTACTACCCGCTGCGGATTGAAGACGTTGACGATGTCGACGACGCTGGAGACCACGGCCGCTCCGGCGGCGGCCAGGATCTCGCACGCGTCAGGATCGCCGTTCAGTGCGGCGGCGCCGACGTGGTGGCCTCGCAAGGGAGTTCCGCCGAGCGAGTCGCGCAGCAGGGCCAGGCCGGATCCGGGGTTGGCCAACGCGTGCCGGTCCGCGGCCCGGCCGATCGCCGGTCCGGACGCGACCGCTTCGAGGCAGCCACGTCGGCCGCAGTCACACATCGGCCCATCCGGCGCGACCACCACATGACCGAGTTCCCCGGCAGCACCGTCGGTGCCACGCAACAGCTCGCCGTCGGCGATGACCGCGGCGCCGATACCCGTCGAGATCGTGAGGTACACGAAGTCGGTGTGGCCTCGGGCCGCGCCGAAACGCTGTTCGGCGAGTGCCGCCGCGTTGACGTCCCGGTCCACGGCCACCGTCAGGCCCAATTGTTCTCGCAGGTAAGGGCCGAGAGGCAGGCCGGAGAATCCGGCTGGTGTGTTCGGCGGGTCGTACAGGATGCCGGTCCGCGGATTGACTGGTCCGGTCGTGCTCACCCCAAGTCCATACGGTGGCACGGGGCTGGCGGTCCGCGCCTCATCGGCCAGTTGCGCACACAACCTCAAGATCTCCGACGGGGAACCGGAGGTCGGGGTCGCCTGCTTGTGCGCACCGAGCAACTGTCCGTCGTGGGTGACCGTGGCGGCACGAATCCACGTGCCACCGATGTCCAACGCGAGCGTGGGGTGGTTCTTGGCCATCGTTCGTCCCTTCGGTCGATCACAGCACTCTTGTGACCTTTTCCAGGTGGCGGAACACGCCTGGCTCGATGCCGGCGCGCTCGGCGAGAACGACGCTGAGCAACTGCAGCGGGAGTATCTCCGCGACGTGCCGCGCCACCCCGCGGCAGGCCGCAAGGGGGAGGGCGTCCGGGTCGGGCACTGTCTGGCCAAGCCAGACAACTCGTCCGCCGTACCGGCGAATGTCGTCGGCCAGTCGTTGGCTGAGTGGCGCGGTGGGGCGGTCGCCTTCGAACAGCACGGCGGTGACGCCCTCGGTGACCATCTCCAGCGGGCCGTGCCGGAACTGGCTCGTGCTCAGCGCTTCCGCGGGGTACTTCGCGGCTTCTTTGATGATCAGTGCCCCGGTGCCCGCCGCGGCGCGTGAGGCTCCCCGAGCGAGGATGACCAGGGTGTCGGGTGTGGATATCGCGTCGCCGATCGCGTCGGCATGCGCACGCCAGTCGTCAAGGTAGCGCTGCACGGCGCCGACCGCGGTGAAGAGGTCGGTGCTCTCGGGCTCACCGAGGGCGACGCGAACGGCAAGCGCTGACGCGACGAGCGTGTTGACGTACGTTCGGGTGCTGACCGCCCTCTCCTCGCCGGCATGCAGTTGGATGAGAACATCGGCCGACTGGGCCAACACGCTGTCGGTGTTGTTCACGATGCCCAGCACGGTTGGCCGAGGGTTGACGCACTGTTCGAGCTGTTCGAGCAGCGCATGGACCTCCGCCGACTCACCGGACTGCGACGCCACCCACACCAGCGAGCGGCCAGTGATCAGTTCGGGCACGTCATGCAGCAACTCCCCGGTCTCCACGAACCAGACCGGCAGGCCGGCCTTGGCCAGGCGCAGGTAGCTCGGGTAGCTCGCGTACAGCGAGGCGCCCATCCCGGTGATCAGGATCCGGTCGAAGCCCGCGAGCCCTTGGGACAGGAAGGTGGTCGCCGTCGAGCCCAGCCCCATGCTCAGCAGGTCACGCAGGGCCAGTGGCTGCCCAAGGATGTCCAGGACGTAGTGGGGCAACTGCTGGAGAGACCGCTCAGGGGAATCGGACACAGCGTTGTTCTCCTTCTGGCGCATCGGAAGACAAACGGACGCACGAACGGAGAGTCGCACAGGTTCGATCGCAGAAACAACCTATTCGAACAGATTTTTTGTTCGAACTGATTGCAAACCGCTGTTCGGATGGGTACTTTTCGTCCCACTATCGACCGAGGACGCGAGGAGACAGGATGGCGAGTCCACCGGCACTGCTTGAGGCTCGCGGCATCAGGAAGAGCTTCGGGCGCGTCGAAGCGTTACGCGGAGCCGACTTCGAGGTGCACGAGGGTGAGGTGGTCGCCCTCATGGGAGACAACGGAGCGGGGAAGAGCACCCTCATCAAGACGCTCGCCGGCGTGCTGACCCCGGACGCCGGCGAGATCTGGTTCGACGGCGAACGCATCACGCTGTCGTCCGCACAGGACGCGCGCAGGCGCGGAATCGAGACCGTCTACCAGGATCTCGCACTGGCCGACACCCTCGACCCGCCCGCGAACCTGTTCCTCGGGCGGGAGATGGTACGCAAAGGGCTGTGGGGACGGATCGGTTTTCTTGACCACGCCGCCATGCGGGCACAGGCCAGCGAGGCCTTCGAACGGCTCGGGGTCACCGTGCGCGCGGAGCACGGTGCGGTGGGGTCCTTATCCGGCGGCCAACGTCAAGGCGTCGCAGTATGCCGAGCGGTGATGTGGGCCAGCCGGGTGATCTTCATGGACGAGCCGACGGCCGCCCTCGGGATCGCCCAGACCCACAACGTGCTGGGACTCATCGAGCGCGTCCGAGCCTCCGGGGTGGCGGTGGTGCTCATCAGCCACAGCGTTCCCGAAGTGCTCGCGGTCGCGGACCGGATCGAGGTGATGCGCCTCGGCAGGCGGGTCGCCCGGCTTCGAGCCGCCGACGCGACAACCGAAGCCGTCGTCGCCGCCATTACCGGGGCTGAAACCGAGGACCTGCCGGACAGGCAGAACACAGTGGACGGAGGCCAGCGGTGAGTCGACTTCGGCAAGCGCGGCGGGTAAGACATGCCGCCCCGGCGCCCTCCGCGTCCGTGTCCCGGCTGCGGCGGCTGGCTACTCGACAGACCAGCATGATCCTCCTTGTCCTTGTGTTCACTGCCTTGATCTTCGCAGTGCTTTCTCCCGCCGAGTTCGCCACCACTGGCAACGCAAGGAACGTCGCGCTCGACGCCTCGGTGCTTCTGGTGCTCGCGGTCGGCTCGACCTTCGTGATCATCACCGCGGGCATCGACCTGTCCGTGGGATCGGTGCTGGTGTTCTCCGGGGTGGTGTGCGCCGAAGCGATGGGCGCGATGGGCGGCAATGGCTGGGGCACCGCACTCGTCGGCCTGGTCGTGGCGGTGGTCAGCGGCGTGGCCTGGGGGATGTTCAACGGCGTGCTCGTCGCACGCGCGAAGATCCCGTCATTCGTCGTCACCCTCGGCACACTGGGTGCCGCGCTCGGCCTCGCCTACATCATGACCGACGGTCTTGACGTTCGGACGGTCCCTGAAGCGCTGGTGGAGATGGGGATCGGTCGGGTGGCCGGTGTCCCTTGGCTCGTGCTGATCGCCCTCGCGGTGGCGATCGTGTTCGGCGTCCTGCTCGCGCAGACCCGATTCGGCCGGCACACCTACGCCATCGGCGCGAACATGCAAGCGGCCGAGCGGGCGACCATCAACGTCAAATCACATCTGATCACTGTGTACGCCATCGCCGGGGCACTGGGCGGCATCGCGGGTTACCTGTCGCTGGCGCGGTTCGGAACGACAACCATCGCCGGACACGCCACCGACAACCTGCAGGTGATCACCGCTGTGGTCATCGGCGGCACGAGTCTGTTCGGGGGGATCGGCACGATCCTCGGCACGTGTATCGGTGTCCTCATCCCAGTCGTGCTGCAGAACGGTTTTGTGATCATGGGACTGGTCCCGTACTGGCAGCAGGTCGCCGTGGGAGCCGTACTCATCATCGCCGTGTTGGTCGACCAGTTGCGTCGCGCACGGGCCTCCGGTTGACCCGCGTTACGGAAGGAGCACACCATCATGCGTACGAAGCTCACAGCCCTTTCCGCGGTGGCGTTAACTCTGGCCGTCAGCGTCGGCGGATGCGGCGGCCCCTCTGGCGGAGCACCTGCCCAGCCCAAGATGACCCTGATCGTGGGGAATCAAGGCGACGACTTCTACAAGGCGATGGAATGTGGCGCCAAGGCGGCGGCAGCACGCCTCGGCGTACGGCTGGACCCACAAGGTCCCCGCGCCTTCGACACGTCGTTGCAAGTCCAGATCGTCAACTCGGTGGCCGCGAAACGCCCGAACGCGCTGTTGATCGCGCCAACGGACGACACTGCCCTGTACCCGCCGCTGCAACAGATCCACGCCGAGGACACCAAGATCGTGACGGTCGACACCACGTTGAAGAACAGGGACATCGTCAGCGCGGCCGTCGGATCGGACTACGTGCAACTCGGCGCCGAGGCCGCCAAGCGGCTCAACGCCCTGGTGAACGGCCGGGGCAAGATCCTGGTCATCGCGAGTCCGCCCGGCGTGACCACCAGCGACCTCAGCCGTCAGGGACTGACCGACGCATTGGTTCGATATCCCGGACTCGAGCTGGTTCCCACCCAGTTCAGCGGGGGTGACGCCGCGAAGTCGGCGAGCCTGGTCGCGGCCACGCTGTCCGTGCACCCCGATCTGGCGGCGGTGTTCACCCTCAACGGCGGTGACGCACAGGGCGTCGTGACCGCGCTTCGCGAGGCCGGAAAGCAGAACCAGGTGAAGTTCATCTCCGGTGACGCGCAGCCGTTCCAGGTGGACGAGCTGAAGAAGGGCGAAGTCGCCGAGTTGTTGCTGCACAAGCCCTTCGAGATCGGCGAAAAGGGCGTGGAGCAGGCACTGGCCGCGGTAAGGGGCCAACCCGTCCAGCCGGAGTCGACGACGTCGATCGTGGTGGCCACCGCGGCGAACGTCGATGATCCCGATGTCGCCAAGTACCTCTACCGGCCGTGCTAGACCGTCAGAACTCGTGAGTGGTTACGCGTGTTCTAACCCGCATAACCACTCACGAGTTCTGAACTGCCGGTTACCATTCGCGAACACGTCGCACCCTGGTCAGCGAGGATCCCGAAACCGATGAGCAAACAGAATCGCCACCAGCTGATCATGGATCTGGTGCAGACCAAGGGAAACGTCCAGGTGTCGGAACTCGCCGCCCGGATCGGCGTGTCGGAGATGACGATTCGCCGTGACCTCGAGGCGCTGGAACTCCTCGGCGCGGTGACTCGGGTGCACGGCGGTGCCGCCGCCCCGCCGTCCCGCAGCTACGAACCGGCCTACCACGCGCGCCGCCTGCAGTGCGCCGACGAGAAACAGCGGATCGGCCAAGCGGCCGCCGAACTGATCCACGACGGCGAGACAGTCATCATCGATGCCGGAACCACCACGCTCGAGGTGGCAAGGGCGTTGCGCGGACGGCGAAATCTGCGCGTGCTCGTACTGAGCCTGCGGATCGCGGACCTGCTCGCCGACGAGCCGGGCCTCACCGTGATGATCCCCGGTGGCATCACCAGACCAGGCGAGCGCTCGATCATCGGCACGATGGCGCAACGGGCGTTCACCGACCTGTACTTCGACACGGTGGTGCTCTCTGCGGGCGGGGTGGATCCCGAAGCCGGTGTCACGGAATACATCCCCGAGGACGCCGCGGTGAAACAGGCCGCCGCGGCCAGCGCCCGGCGCAAGATCGTGGTGGCCGACAGCACCAAGATCGGCACGATCGCGTTCGCCAGAGTCTGCGGCGTCGAGCAGCTCGACACCGTGGTCACCGACAAGAACGTCGACTCCGCGCTGGCACACGCGATAACCGAACGCGGCCCGGAAGTCCTGACCGTCTGACCGCGTGGTCTGTCTACGAGTCGGGGCTGTCCCAGGTCACAATGGCCGAGTCGTAGGCCTCCAACCTGACCCTGTCCCTTCCACTCGGCAGCACGAGGTCGAACTCCACTCGTTCGGGGCTGTGATTGGTCAACGCGACCAACCCGCCACGGTCACCGAGCAGGACCCCGCTGGTGACATCGGGGTGGTCGGCCCAAGCGTCCTCCCGGGCATTGCTCAGGTCGGCCAAACCGGCGTACAAGCCATACCAGTCCGCGTGCCGCCGGTGCGCGTCGGGAATGCGCGCCAGGAGCAACTCGATTGGGTAAGCGCAGGTCACGGTGTGTCCGTTGGCTCGGTCGGCCACCACGAGGGCCGGGTGGCCGTGCTCGTCGACCGCGACTGTGCGGGCGTCAACGACGTCGAGCAGGACCCCTCGAGTGGACTGGTCGTCGTCGAAGGCCGGCATCTCGATGGTGTCGTCCGGACTGAACGGTCCCCACGGCTCGACGAACGTCAGCCGCACGGCCTGGTCCGCGGGTTCCCGGTCGAGGATCCGGCATCCGGCCAGCTCGATCATCTCCGGAATGGCACTGTCGGCTGACAGCGACAGGTAGACCGTTCCGCCAGCGGCGTGGAAGGCCGGTGCGTTCTGCCAGAAGGTGGTCCGCATGTGCCACAGCGTCGTTGAGGTGGTCGTCAGCGGTGCCGGTAGCAGCAATAGGCGTAGCTCCGGCCAGCGGTCGTCCTGCGGTCGTTCCCGGGGGAACTGGACCGCGATGCCGGCGCGGGCGGCCAGGACGAACGCGTTCAGCCACCCGCGTACGAGAGGCACGACACCCGGTGCGGGATTCCACACCGGCTCGGCGGGGGTGTAGATGCCCGATTTCTCGTCCAGACCGAAGAATCTCTGGTCGTAGGGCCGCACATACTCGTAGGGCACCATGATGCCGGCTCGCGGATCCGGCCCGCACCCGGCGTAACCGTCGAGGTCGAGCTGGCGGACGGCGTCCGCGAACTCGGCCAGCACCTGCCCACGTGGCCGCAACGCGCCGGAGGCATCGGTGAAGCCGAACTGGGTCTCGTGCGGCCACCGCACGTACGGCACGCGCCGATAGGCCTCCAGCTCGGCATCCGACCAGCACCAGGACAGAAACCCGATGGCGCCGCGGCCGAAACTCGACCAGAGGAACAACCGGTCGTAGGCCGCGATCCGCTCAGGGTGGTACTGCGCGGAGGAGGCACCGAACTCCTGCAGCATCACCGGCCGGCCCGCACCCGCCGTCAGTGCCGTCTCGAACGCCGCGGAGTGCGTCATCCGGGGGTCGAGCAACCCGTCCGGAAACAGGTCCGGCGCATAGATCGGATACGGGTGCACACAGGTGAAGTCGAGCAGATCGGCCACCACGTCGGCGCGGAACGGGCCGCCCCGCACCTCCTGCGACGCCGTGCCGATGGTGATCAGGTGCTCCGGGTCCTCGCCGCGCAATGCCGTGACCAGGTCCCCGGTCCAGCCGCGCGCCTCGGCATCGGTCGTTCCGGCGATGATCCAGTACGGCGGCTCATCGGTGAGATCCCAGCCGAGCACGCCGGGATCGCCGCGCCAGCGCTCCGCCAGCATCCGCGCCTGCGCGACTTGCGCCCGCAGCAGCTCGACGTCAGTGTGCGGGTTGCGCCCGTTGCGCCACGGTATGTCCCAGAACGCGTCTCCGACCTCACCGCCGACGAACAGGCAGGGATGCAGCAGCACGCCGTGCCTGCGAGCAGCGGCGAGAATCTCGTCGAGGACCGCGAGATGCGCCTCGTCGTACTGTCCCGGCGCAGGCTCCACCGCCGCCCACAACACATCGATCCGCGCCGTGTCCAGGCCGAGCGAGGCGAGTTGGGCGAATGCCTCGTCGAACGCCTCAACACCCACCCGCTTTGCCCAGTCAGGACCCGATCTCGGCACGATATGTGTGCCCACCGGTACGAACGCCCGGCCATCACGACAAAGGAAGTGCCGCCCCCTGCGCACCGGTTTGCCGCCGCCGGTGGATTCTGTGCTTGTGCCGACCATTCTCCAGTCACTCCCGAGCTGCGCCGCGACAAGCCCGCAATCCGATTATGGAACCGGGGGCTGGACTACTAATTCCAGCGTGCTTTGGATGTCATTCTCGGGCAAGGGGCCGATTACTCGGCCACTGCCGGCGGCCGCGTAGTCGGTGGACCATTCGTGTGGTACCGACATGACGATCGGAGGCGGTAGAAATGTCTCTGCGGCAGGTATGGATCAATATACGACCTCTGCGGCGGCACGTGCTGAGGAGTCGGCTGAGCGTGATCATCGGAATAATGACTCTTGTCGTGCTGTGCGGTATCAGTCCGCCGCCGGCATTCGGTGAGCCGTCACCGCAAGAGGCCACTTATTTTCCGCTCGGCCCGCCGACCACCGTGCTGACCCAGTCTGGTTGGGAAACCGAAGCGCCGCACACGTTGAGCGTGGTCGAACCCGGCCGAGGCGGATTCCGGTATTGGGGTTATTACGGCCTCCAGGAATGCGGTGGCATCGGCCGGGCGTGGAGCAATGATCTCGTTAACTGGGTGAAGGATCCCGTCCCCCTGTTTCACGAGCACGGTGAGCGATGGCCATCCGTTCTGCTGATCAGGGACGAATTCCGCATGGTGCACACCGTGGACTACTGCCGCGACAGCTACATCGTGACGCGGACGAGTCGCGATGGCCTGAACTTCACCGAACCGGCCACGCTCGTTCCGCCAGAGAAGGGGTGGCGAAATCAGAATCCCAACCTCTTCAAAGATCCGCGAAGCGGGCGGTACTACCTCTACTGGTATCGCGGAGATGACACCAATCGGTGGGAGATCCGGGTGAAGTCGGCGAGGTCCATCCGCGGTCTGCTGAACAGTCCCGCTGAGGTACTCATGTCCGCGAACTCCACTCTGGCCGCGCCGAACGTTCTTTATTATCGCGGTACGTACTATCTCGCCGTCGAAGTCCTTCGGCAAGGGATATGGGAGACCAACGTCCTGACCAGTGTTTTTCCGGACCGCTCTTTCCGCGAGATCAGTCATAATCCGGTGCTCGGTGCCGGCTCCGCGTGTCTCTTTCAGCATATTTTTCAGGACAAGCTCCATGTGTACTACTGCAAGTTGACCGGCGAAGTGTGGACAGTAGAGCACCGGGCGGCGAACTTGACCGAGTTCGGCCGGGGCCGCGCGAATGGCCCCCTGCATTTTTCAGGCGGCCGCCCCTAATATTGGGGACCTGCCGCAGTATGGCGCCAATTTCGCGGTGACCAGCTTTCGCTTTACTCACCCGCACACCGGAGAGGGTTAGATGAGTAAATTCTGGTTGTACACGGTCGGATTCACGGCGACGTTCGGTATTTCACTGACGTGTTTCACAGGTCAAGGGCACGCAACCCCCGCATCGCAGGGCCACGTGGAGGAGGTTGTGGTCAGCACGCACAGCGATGTGACCGCGGCGCAAGAAGCCAACTGCGGCAACTTCAAAATCGACAAGCCCTGGGGATCCGCTGAGGGCACGGTCTGTTGGAACGGCGGGCAGTCCAAGGGCAGGGTGCTCGACAAGAAAGATGACGGGAAATGCGTCTGGGTACGGCTGTGGTACACGATGCAGGACGGCAGCACCAAGATGCTTGAGTCCCCGAAGGCATGTGGCAAGGGTGCCGTCAAGACCGTCGTGAACTCTTCGCCGAAGAAGTCCGTCTCGGTCCGGGGCAACCTTGTGCACGGCTGAGTAGTGGTGTGTCTCGGAACACGTTGCTGGGTTTATTCGGCGGATCCAGGTTTTCGTTGGGGGTGCCGGACGAAGGTGCCTGTACCGGGTGTACCGGCGCCTTTGGCCGGTGCTGCCCAGAGGAAAATCTGGCTAGCGGGAAGCTGGGCCGTCGAGAAACCCGGCGAACGTTTCGAGACACACCACTGGCTGGACACCCGGTGAACCGGGCCGACCGGCCCTGTTCACCGGGCTCGATCCGCTCGCCCATCGCGATGCGATCGCCACGCGGCCAGACTCTGCAGGCACGCCCGCGTGATCTGGCGGCTGGCCAGCGTCGTCGGGACTTCACCGCAGCAGGGGCACCACATCGACACCGTCCCGTCGATCTCGTCGATCGCGATCAAGTGCGCGCACTCGCACCGACGGCACCAGCGGTGCCCGGTCACCGGGATGACATGCAACGGTGAACTCACGCACTGGTGAACCCATCTGCGGTGGACTGGGCACGAGAGCCGTTCATGAGGAGACAGCTGTCCGAGTTCCTCGTCGCGGTTCTCGCGGTCAAGCACAGCGCCGAACTGCTCCGCTGCCTCGCTGATGCTGGTGACTGACATCGTGATCGCCTCGCCTCGAGCTGAGAAGACCTTCACCGGTTCGCACCAACAGTGCATTCAGGCGAGCTTTCAGCACAGCGTGACAACTACCTGATTGTGGCTACCGAGATACGCATGCGGCCGACCGTCCGTGTCCTTCGCGTGGACAAAGGGGCCCGGCACGGTCGGACCTACCTTGGCGGACCGAAATCCGCGAGAGTGAGGTACGACCATGGCGTCAGAACCCGGCCTTCGGCGCTATCGCGTCCACCTCATCCAGGTCGGCAGGGCCGAGAATGTCACCGCGGTCGCCACCCCGCTCGACGGCCCTCGCGTCGACGAGCCGCGGAACATCAGCAGTCCGGCGACATTGCAGACATTCTTGCAACAACCGGACTTCGAGATTCCCGACGGCACACCCATCGTCCGCCTTGACCTCACCGGGGACGCCGAGTTCTGGCGACACTTCCGCCAAGGCCCCCATCTGAACAACACGCTGCCACTGGGCACAGTTTCGCCGCCCGGCTCCACCGCACCCAGCTCGTACACCGGACAGACGCCCATCGAGCTGCACGGCTGGTGGGTCGCGGCCGATGTCTACGGCCAGCTGGTCGAGCAGGCAGGTCTCGTCGTCGAACGCACCAATCCGAAACCATCGGGTTAGCCCTCCCGCTTCGGTCTCAGCAACGGATGGTGGCTGGTGTCGCCGTCGTCATCGAGGGCGTAGTCGACGGCCTGGTCGGGGGTGAGTCGGGTGCCGTGCTGGAAGGCCGCGGTGAACTGTTGGTCCCCGAGTACGGTGCGAACCTGGTGTTCGCAGCGGTTGTGGAAGAGCGCAAGGTAGCGCGGGCCGGATGGTGGCGTCCCGGTTGAGCGCCAGACCGAGTGGGCCGCGCCGAGCAGCCGGGCGGCGCGGGCGTGCTGGTCGTCGGCTTCCGCGATGAAGGCCAGCGTCTCCAGGTGGTGCGCGAGGACCCACCGATCGTCGATGTGCCGTGTGGCGGGCAGGCCGTCTCGGATCAGCCTGTGGGCCTGCTGCCGGTCGCCGGACAGCCACCAACCGAGACTGAGCACCCACAACGCGTAGGTCCTTGACGAGGACGCACCTCGGCTGTCGCACAGGGCCAGGCATTGCTCGCCGAAGGCCACGGCGCGATCAGGCTCGCCGAGGACCGCGGTGGTCATGGTCAGATAGATCAAGGCGAGCCAGACACCCACCGGGTCGTCAAGCGCCCGATGGTGGGCGAGGGCGTTCTCAAGCAGCGTGACCGCGCGGTGCAGATCGTCCTGGAAAAACGCGACCACGCCGAAGCCCAGCGTGGTGTACGCGGTAGCGAGCTCGTCCCCCAGCCGGCGCGCCAGCACACGGGCCCGCTCCAGTAGGGACCGCGCGGCGGCCAAGTCGGCCTGCAGCAGGGCGAGCCAGCTGCCGGTCTTCAGGGCCGTGACTAGTTGCGGGCTGGGCTCCGGGGCCAGCGCCATGGCCCGGTCGAGCCAGTAGCGGCCCTCCACATGTGTGCAGGAGCGGACCCAGTAGTGCCACATGGCGGCGGCGATCTCCAGGCCGGTCAGTGCCTGGCCTGGTTCGGTCAGGCAGAACTCCAGCGCGGCCCGCAGGTTGGGGTGCTCGCGCCGCAGCCGGGCGAACGACGGCAGCTCGTTGGGCCCCAGCCACTCCTGCTCCGCCCGGGCGGCCTGGAAACGGTAGTGGTCGCGGTGGCGGGCTTGCATGGCCGTCAGCCGACCGCTCTCGACCAGCTGTTCGTGGCCGTAATGGCGGATGGCTTCCAGCATCTGGTAGCGCGCGGGGGTGTCGGTGTCATCGTGTGTTCGGGTCAGGATGGACTTGTCCACGAGCCCGGCCACCAGGTCGAAGACGTCCCGCTTGGCGATGCCTGCCCCGCTGCAGACCGTTTCGGCGGCGTCCAGGTCGAAGCCGCCGGCGAACACCGATGCCCGGGCCCACAGTTGCTGCTCCTGCCGCGTGCACAGTCCGTAGCTCCAGGCGATCGTGGCCCGCAGCGTCCGCAACCGGGGCGTCGCGATCCTGCTACCCGCGGCCAGGAACTCCAGGTAATCGTCCAGCCCGAGGAGGATCTTGGTGACCGGCATCGCCCGCACCCGCTGCGCTGCCAGCTCGATGGCCAGCGGGATGCCGTCCAGCCGGTGACAGATCCGCGTAATCGTCGCGCGGTTGTCGGCGTCGACGGTGAACCCGGGCCGGGCGAGCGCGGCTCGCGCGACGAACAGCCGCACTGCCTCCCCCCGCGCGCCGGCACGCGGGGACACTGGTTGCCCAGGATCCGGCAGCGGCAACGGAGGGACTTCCAGCAGGTGCTCCCCGGTCGTGCCCAGGGCTTGCCGGCTGGTGGCCAGGATCCGCAGCCGCGCCGCGGCCGCCAGCAGCCGGCTGGCCAACACCGCGCTCGCGTCCACCAGATGCTCGCAGTTGTCCAGCACCAGCAACAACTGCTTGGCGGCCAGGTGGTCGGTCAACGCATCCATGGACGCGACGGTGAGCCGGTTTTGGATGCCCAGAACGTTCGCGACGGTAGGAACCAGCAGCGTGTCCTTCGTGAGTGCGGCCAGTTCGACCAGCCACACGCCATCCGGAAAGGCTTCGCGCACGTGGGCGGCCACCCGCAATGCCAGCCGGGTCTTACCAACCCCGGCCACCCCGGTCAGTGTGAGCAGCCGCGCCCGCCGCACCAGCCGCGCGGCATGAGCGGTCTCACGACGGCGACCGACAAAACTCGTCAGTTCGCCCGGCAGATTCCCCGCCGGCCGACTCGATCCGACACTGGTCATCACCGGTCCCAGGTTTCTCGTTGCTCGGCGACCCATGTCGCGAGCCGGGTGCGTTTCGTGATGCCGAGCTCGGCCTGCATCCGCTTCACCTCGCCCATCCCGCGACGACGCCCGATGATGTTGTTCATGTCGGCCGGCAGATTGTCCTGCTGCCGCTGGGAGACCACGGCGTCTCAGCCTAGTTCCGCTCGCGGACACCAACACCGCATCGCCACTCACGCCGGCTGGCGATGTGTCGTCGAAGTCCACTTCTGGCCACCGAATCACTGACAGGCCGGGCTTCCGGCTCTGCGCGTTGCCGAAAAATCAGTGCTCGTCGTAGTGGTCTCGGTGAGCGGCATGGCGGTGGCCGTCGTGCACATAGTCGATGTGATCACCATGGGGCACCGCGACGTGTCCGCAATTCTCGCCGTGCTCATGATCATGGCCTTGATGCGAAGCGTGTTCGGTCGCCTCGCACTCGTCGTAGTGACCCGCGTGGCCACGGTGAAAGTGGCCGTCGTGCACGTAGTCGACATGATCACCGTGCGGAATGGCGACATGACCGCAGTCTTCACCGTGCACGTGGTGGTGGCCGGGATGCTCGATGTGAGCGATTGTCAGAAACACCCAACTACCCCGCGTGCGTGTCATGATTCGCCCTTTCCCGTGATCGCGTGTACGCCTGAATGTCGTGTCCCACGATGGGATGTCTACCCCTGTACCCCGCGTCACCTTTTCCCTATTTCGTAGATCGTGCAAGCGTGTAGCTCCAGGAGCGTTCGGCGGATCCTCGCCAACGTCGTAATCTGGCCTCGACGAGTCCCGTACCGGTTCGATGCCGCGGCGATCATGGCCAATGACGGTCAATGGGAAACTCCGCCAAGGGTGGTAAAAGCGTTTCCCGTTCGCGGTTCATCATTCTTGCCCTGACATCCGGTGTCTGGCGTGGGTGCCCACGCGGAGGAGCAGAAGGGCGAACCACGTGTACCTGTCCACCGTTGCCCGCCGCTGCAACCGCGGCACGGTGTCCCGGTGCAAGCTTCGCGCTGTCGGTTCGAACGTCGTCGCGCTGGGCGCTGTCAGCCTGGTCACCGACATCTCCGCCGAGATGGTCACCGCGATCCTGCCGATGTACCTGGTGCTCGGCCTGCATCTGAGCCCTGTGGTCTACGGGCTGGTCGACGGCCTCTATACCGGAGCGACCGCGCTGCTCCGGCTGATCGGCGGCTATCTCGCTGACCGGGTGCGCAAGCGCAAGACTGTCGCGGGCATCGGCTATGCGCTGTCCGCGGCCGCGAAGCTGGGCATGGTGGCGGCTGGCGGGTCAGTGGCCGCGATCGGCGCCGTACTCACCGTCGACCGGGCCGGCAAAGGGCTGCGTACGGCACCGCGCGACGCGCTGATCACCTTGTCCGTGCCGGAATCCATGCTCGGCCGAGCCTTCGGAGTGCACCGCGCGATGGACAGCGCGGGCGCGTTCGCCGGTCCGCTGGTCGCGCTCGGCATACTCGCCGTGGTCGGCTCGTCCGTGAGCCTCGACGCGTTCAACGCCGTGTTCGTAAGCAGTTTCTGCGTCGCCGCGATCGGCGTGCTGCTGCTCGTGCTGTTCGTCCGCGACGATCAGGCCGCACGTCCGGCCGTCGGAACCGTGTCACCGCGCGCTGCTCTCTCCCTCCTGCGCGCCGCCGGGGTGCGTCGGCTGTTCATCGCCGCCTGCGTGCTCGGGATGGTGGCCATCGGCGATGGATTCGTGTACTTGTTGTTGCAGCGCAAGGAAGAAATCGCCACCGTGTGGTTTCCGTTGTTCGCCGTCGGCACCAATCTCGCCTACCTGGTGCTGGCCGCGCCGCTCGGCGCATTGGCTGACCGGTTCGGCCGGCTCCCGGTGGTGCTCTGCGGATATGGCGCCTTGACCATGGTCTATCTGCTGCTCGCGGGCCCGGTTTCGGGCTGGCCGGTGCTTGTGATCACGCTCGGGTTGTACGGCGCCTTCTACGCCGCCACCGACGGAGTGCTGATGGCGCTCGCCGGCCCGGTCCTGCCGGAGGCATTGCGCGCCACCGGGATCGCGCTCATCCAAACCGGGCAAGCGGTCGCTTATTTCGTCTCGTCCGTCCTCTTCGGACTTGCCTGGCAGGCATGCGGCACCGCCGTGGCGATTGGAGCGGCCGCGTGCGCTGCGGTGTTCGCGATCGTCATCACTCTGGTGCTGCTGGTCCCGCGTCGGCAATGAAGGAGACCCGGCATTGACCACCCGAATCCTGATCGCGATCGTCGGCGTCGTGGCGCTCGCCACGGGCGCTGCCGTCTACATAGGACTAGCCGCGGCACGTAACCAGGACGCGGCCGCCGTCGGCACTGCCGGCTCGGTGACCCTCACCTCCGGTCCGAGGCTGCTTGCCCGGAGCACCGCGGACGCGGATCGCGGACACCTGGTCACCGTTTCCGCGACCGACCCGAGCGGTCCACGCGCTGTGTCGCCGGTGTCCTGCACCCGTGTTCACGTTGCCGGCGGCACCGGAATCTGTCTGCGCCAGGACAGTGACCTCACGACCGAGGGCGTCGTCCTCGACCAGCGGCTCGAGCGGAAGCGGGAAGTCCCGTTGTTCGGGTTGCCAAGCCGGGCCAGGGTTTCACCAAGTGGCCGGATGGTCGCATGGACCGTGTTCGTCACCGGAGACTCCTACAGCGGGGGGAGGTACTTCTCCACCCGCACCGGCATTCTGGACACGAAAACGGGCGACGGTACACGTACGCTGGAGGACTACGCGGTGACTGTGAACGGCGAGCCTTATTCGGCGGCAGACGTGAACTTCTGGGGTGTCACCTTCGCCAAGGACGACAATCGTTTCTTCGCGACCATGTCGACCGGCGGCCGCCGTTATCTCGTCGATGGTGATTTCGCCGCGCGCACCGTCCGTACGGTGCGGGAGAACGTCGAGTGCCCGTCGCTCTCCCCGGACGGTACGCGCCTGGCGTTCAAGTCCGCTGTGGACGGTGACCCAGCGAGGGGATGGCGGCTGTCAGTGCTCGACCTCGCCACCGCCGCCGTGACAGCACTCGCGGAAACACGCGACGTCGACGACCAGGCTGTCTGGATCGACGATCGCACTGTTGCGTATTCGATTCCCCGCGGTACCGGGCATTCCGACGTCTGGTCGGTACCCGCTGACGGTTCCGGAACGCCACGACTGGTGCTCGTCGACGGGGAATCTCCGGCGGTGCTGCGTTGAAGCCAGCCCCGACCCGCCTGCCGCATCCGGTCGCTCACCGGACGGGCACGCGACAGAGTCACGTGAGACACGGCCGCGTTCAATCCTGGTTCACGCGGTGCGGGGTGGGTCGACCAGTTCGATGCCTAGGGCGACGACGCCGAGGGCTTCGCGTTCGGGAGGGTAGATCTGCCGGATGTTCGCGAGTTGCTCGTCGCGAGTGGCCAGGGGGTTGACCGAGGCGACTTCCTCGTGGTCGAACATCTCGTCGAACGTGTCGTAGCGAGTTACCCGCGTGACACGGGTGACAACCTCGTCGCCCTGGCAGCGGAACCGGATCAGCGAGCCTTCCTTGATCTTGCGGCGGCTGGAGTCGTTGACGCGGATCTCGGTGGTCTTGCGGCCGGCGGCGATGAGGTCGAAGTAGCGCTTGTAGATGCCCATCTCATGGGCGCGGACGACGGGTTCTGCGGGACGTTGCGTCATGAGACGGCCGAGTTCCTTGACGGTGAACGAGCGGAAAAAGTGCTTGGGGTCGGTCAGCAGTTCGCTGACCATCCAGACCAGCGAGTCGACGTAGTTGTCGATCGAGCCGGGCCAGGCGGTGGTGTCGAGCATCCAGGGTTCGACATCGGCGGGCAGGGCACCCTTACCCTGCTCGCGCAACAGAGACTTGGACAGCTTCGCCCCAGTCGGGGCGAGCACCTGCGGCGTGAAGATCCGGATCGGTATGTGCGCGGGCGGGGTGTTGAGCGCGCCGAGCGCGCCGTCGACGAGTTGGCACCCGAAGGCCCAGTCGCCCCCTTTCATCATCACATGCAGGGTCTGGCCGTCTCGGCCGACAGTTCGTTCCTTGACCAGGTTGCGATAGAGGGTGGCCAGATCGAGGTACGGCTGGTCATCCTCGGGGTCGATGTGCACCTCGTAGGTGCCGTGGTCGAAGCAGACCGCGGTGAAGGTGGCGCCATCCTCGTCGAGGTGAGCGAGTTTGGTGCGGTCGGCGCGTTTCTCCGCCCAGCCGCAGTACGGGCAGGGGACGCGGATGTGGATGACGCCGTGGGAGGGCGCCATCCACCAGCGGATGTCCTCCAGGCGTTCCAGGGTGCGTAGGAACTCGGCCCGGAAGCCCGGGGTGGCTTGCTGGTCGGTGTAGGTCTCCACCTTGTAGTCGGTGTCGGTGGCCTGTGATAGCGAGGTGAAGAACGCGTGGTACTAGCTGTCGATCAGCTCGCTGATCTTGTCCTTGCCCAGTGCGTGGTAGTAGGTCTGCTGGTAGGCGGTGTGCGTTTCCGGGTCGAGCACTACCTCGTGGGGTGCGTTGTCCAGGGCGCCGAACCGCACGCCAGTGTCGATGGAGAACTCCCGCCGGGCGATCTTGGCGAGCAGGAACGCTGCGGTCTGGACCAGGTTCGTGCCCAGGTGCGGCGCGCCGTTGATTTGGGTCCCAACCACGAATTCGATCCGCGAGGGCCGCGTGGCCAGGACACGGGGGCGCAGGATGTCGATCGAGCGCAGCAGCGCGTTGGCCAGCACACTGTTGGGCGAGATCAGCAACGACGGTTTCCCGTTGCGGCTCAACGAGATCACGCTCCTCGGCCGGGTTTGGGCAGGCGCAGGTTGGCGCAGATGAAGTCCAGCCGCGCGTCGGCGGAGTCGGGGGCGACGAACACCGGTTCGTAGCCGGCGTCGTAGTAGCCCTGCACGATCAACTCGTGCACACGGCGGATCTCGCGGTCTTTGGCCCAGACGATGTCGTCGGGATCCTCGAAGGTGTCCAGCGGGTCGAGCACGAAGATCGCGTCGTAGCGGTAGCGCCGGGTGGCTTGCTCCAACTGCGGGGCCGGTCGCAGCCCGAAGAACCCTTCCCAGCCGTAGCCGTCCGGGATTCCCCTGTTATAGAAGCGAATTCCGCTTGTGTGCGCGGTGTATTCGGTGATGAACGCGTCGAGGACTTCCAAGGAGTACTCGCGGCGGTCCTCCTTGAGCAGGTGTCGGCCCAGTCGTTCGCGGTGCTTGCGGTAGATCTCTCGGCCGGGTTCCTCGGCCATGCAAGGGATCCCGGCGGCGTGGACCGCCTCGATCAGGTCGTCCTTGCCGGACGAGGGGCCGCCGGTGATGACGTAGCGGCGCGGGTCGCCGGTCGACGCCGCCTGCAGGGCGGCGGCCAAGGCCGGGTTGGTGGTGGTCACGACAGTTGTCCGTTCTGTTCATCGGGGGTGTTCTCGGGGGATGCGGGGCGGGCGAGGAAGCCGTGGGTCCAGACGTTGCCCAGCCCGGTTTCGCCGTGCAGGGCGGCGACGAACTGCTCGCGGCTGGCTCCGCCGGTGGCGGCCTCAGTCAGCCGCGATGCCTGCGCCGAGGTCAGGGCCGGGGTCCAGCCGGCCAGAGCGACTAGTTCGTCTGCTGAGGACTCCAGGTCGGGGGCGAACGCGGTGGTGTAGCTGATCGCCTCGGCGCGGGCCGCTGCCCATCGCCAGGCGGCGGTCACTGCCGTGCACAGGATGTCCATCCGGTCGGCCCGCAGGCTGATCAGTCGCTCGACGGCGAGCAGTTCGGCGCGGGCGGCGTAGATGGCCGACCACAGCCTGCTCAGCTGCTCCTCATGTTCGGCGACTTCCCAGGCGAACGGATCCGCCTGCACCGGCTGCCGCCCGGTGGCCGGCGCGAGCCGGGGCGCGATCATCACCGAGCGGGTGAATCGTTCGGCGTCGGCCAGCAGCTCCCAGGCGATCTTCTCGATCAGCTTGGGCTCGACTCGCTTGCGGAAGTGGTGGATCTCGTGTCCGGCCTGTTCGGCCGCAAGGTTCCGGCGAATGGTCAGGTTCTGGCCTGGCTCGGCCGGCGGCAGTCCGAACAACGCCCGCGCCGCCGAGGCGTAGCGGGTGTCCGGGAACCTGGCCAGCAGGCCGCGCAGGGTGCCGTCCAGCGCCGCGGTGCGGCTGGCCTCATCAGCGGGGTCGGCCGCCCTGGCGACAATCCCGCGCAGGTCGAGCAGGGCCGCATCCGCGGTGGCCGGGGTGACCGGCAGCCCGCGCCGCAGCAGCCGCCTGACCGAGGCGACCACCTCGTCCTCTACTGGGCTTTTTTTGGGCATGGGTTGAGTGAAGCACAATGCCCAGAAAAAGCCCAGTCTGTGCTCGGGTGTTGGGCGGACGCTGGCGCGATCAGCCCGCCGTCGACGACCCGCCCCCGTTGATGCCGTGAAGGTCTTCTTACCTTGACGGCGTTGAACCTGGATTCACCGTTGATCTTGGGTTGTGGTTGTGGTGGTGGGTGGTTGTGGTGGTGGGCTGGTGGTGTGTGGTGTGGTCGTGTGGGAGTTGCTGGTCTGCCCAGCTTTTCCACTGTGGTCTTTCGGGTTGGGCCTGGTCAGGCGGGTGGTTAGGGGTCAGGCGGGGTGGGGTGGGGCGTGGATGGTGGTGAACAGGTGGGTGAAGTCGTGGGCCCAGGGCCAGTCTTGTGGTAGTCGCAGGGTGATGTGGCGGGCGGTGCGGGTGACGCGGGCGGCGATGGTGATCAACCGGCGGCGCAGGGTGGTCAGCCGTGTTCGGGCGTGGGCGGGGCCGGCCAGGGTTGCGGTGGCGCGTAGGAGGTTGTGGGTCAGGGCGGCCAGGGAGAGCCAGGCGGCGTTGGCGGCGAACAGTCCGGACGGGAAGTGGGCCAGTGGGCCGGCCGCGAGTTCGGCGAAGACGTGTTCGATCGCGCCACTGCGTTGGTCGTGCAGACGCCAGGCGGTGGCCGTGTCGAAGCCGGCCGCGTCGGGCTCGGTGGTGGCGGGCCTGGTGGTGGCGGGCCTGGTGGTGTCGGGCTCGGTGGTGGCGGGCGGGAGGTTGGTGAACACCGCGTGGTAGCGCCAGGCTGGGAACAACTCGCCCTGCTCGTCGCGGGTGGTGATCCGGGTCCGGCGGACCAGTAGCCGGGCGGTGGTTTTCTGGCCGGGGTTGACGGTCGGGTTGGTGAACGCGGTGTGGCTGGTCTCGGCGATCTGGGCGGTGTGGATCAGCTGTCCGGTGTGCGGGTCGAGGACCGGGTCGCGGTAGGTGTGCTGTTGCCAGGCGTGCTCGGTGATCGCGTGGATCGCCGTGCGGATCGCGGAATGTTGTGGGGCGGTGATGGAGAACCAGGCCCCTTCGAGCGTGTCAGATGGTCTGTGTATGAGATCAACTTGTTGAAGGAGTACACAGGTGACCGTGACTGATGATCAGCTGCCGCCGGCTCGTCAGGCGATCAACGAGATGATCGATGCCGGGCTGTTGGACGATGTGATGTCCAAGGTGGACCAGGAAGGTCTGGCGCTGACCGGGACGGGCGGGTTTCTGCCCGAGCTGGTCAAAGCCGTGCTGGAGCGTGGGTTGCAGGGCGAGATGACCGGGCATCTCGGTTATGAGAAAGGCGATCCGGCCGGGCGCGGTTCGGGCAACTCCCGCAACGGCTCAAGCGGCAAAACCCTGTCCACCGAGGTCGGTGACATCGATCTGAGCGTGCCGCGGGACCGGGCCGGGAGCTTCGAGCCCCGTCTGGTGCCCAAGGGCTCGCGACGGGCCGGCGGTCTGGACGACATGATCATCTCGTTGTATGCGGGTGGGATGACCGTGCGCGATATCCAGCATCACCTGGCTCGCACGCTGGGCACGGAGCTGTCGCACGACACCATCTCCACCATCACCGACGCGGTGCTGGAGGAGGTCAAGGCCTGGCAGAGCAGGCCGTTGGAGGAGATCTATCCGATCATCTACATGGACGCGCTGGTGGTGAAGGTCCGCGATTGTCGGCGTATCCGGTGATGTGTCCAGGTGAGTACGAACTGATGTGTCCAGGTGTCAAGCGACGGTGGCGGTGTCCGTGATGGCGGCGAGTCGGTTCTTCAGCCGGTAGCTGGGGCCGTTGATGGGGATGACGTCGCAGTGGTGCAGGAGCCGGTCGAGGATCGCGGTGGCGAGGACCTCGTCGCTGAAGACTTGGGCCCATTCCCCGAAGTTCTTATTCGAGGTCAGAATGACGGAGCCTTTCTCGTAGCGCTTCGAAATAACCTGGAAGACCAGGTTGGCTTCGGCGCGTTCGAGGGGCTGATAGCCCACCTCGTCGATCACGAGGACGTTGGGCCGTAGGTAGGTGCGCAGAGTGCTGGTGAGCCGTCCGATCGCGTCGGCGGCTTTCAGGCGGCGGACCATGTCGTCCAGGGTGGTGAAGTAGACGGTGTAGCCGGCGCGGCAGGCAGCGACCGCGAGAGCGACGGCGATGTGTGTTTTCCCGACTCCGGGCGGCCCGAGCAGAGCGGCGTTGCCTTTGTCCTCAATGAACGAGAGCGTGGCCAAGTCTTTGATCTTCCGCGGATCCAGCTCGGGCTGGAAGGAGAAGTCGTAGTCGTCCAGGGTCTTGTGGTGCGGCAGTTTCGACAGGCGCAGGGCGCTGCGGAAGCGGCGTTCGTCGCGGACGGCGGCTTCCTCTTCCAGGACCAGGTCGAGGAACTCGAGGTATCCCATCTGGTTGTCCTCGGCGCGGCGGGCGAAGGTGTCGAGCTGGCTGGGCAGGTGGTTCAGGCCGAGCCGGGTGGCGGTGGAGCGGATGCGGGTGGTGACCAGCTCGTTCAACGGTGATCCTTCGTCTGCGGTAGTGCTGTGGTCCTGCTGGGTCCGGTGCCGGTGAGTTGTTCATAGACCGACAGCGGGCGGTGTTCGACCTTGATCTGTGCGGCGGCGGTGCGGGTGAGCAGCGCCTCCAGTGACCGGGGCCACGACTGTTCAGGCGCGGTATTGGGCCGCAGCGGGATGACCTTCCCGTCGTGGTCGTCGTCCTCGATGCTGGTGGTAACCGCGCGGGTGTGGCCGTCGGGCAGACCGTCCCAATGGGTTTCGTCGACGACCCGCTGGCCTCTGGTCGTGGCCCGGGGATGGACGGCCAGCAGGGTGCCGTCGGCTAGGTTGCCGGTCGTGGCCGCGTCGATGGATGTGGCATGCAGGCTGATGGTGTCGGCGGTGGCGCGGATCTCGACCAGCTGGCGGTGACGGACCTTGCGGGCAGGAACTGAGTAAAGGCTGGCGTCGAACGCGACCAGGCAGTCCTTGCCGACGTGCCGCAGATGCCGCTGCGTGACCAGATACGGACTGACTGGGATTGGGTGCAGGGCCGAGTGGTCACGGGCGGCGCGGTGGCCGATGACCTCGCCGTGCGTGCTGTGGACGCGCTTGCGCCGCAACGGGACCCAGGCGGTGAACGCCGAGTCCATCTCCTCCAGGCTGGCGAACCCACGACCGGCCAGGACGTGATCGCGCACGATCGCGACTTGGCGCTCGACCCGGCCCTTGCCGGTCGGGCGGTATGCGGCCAGCACGTCGATGTCGAAGTCGTAGTGCCCGGCGAACGCCACGGCTTCCGGATGCAACGGAACGGCCTTGCCTGGGGCGACATGCCGACGCACCACGGTCTTGGTGCGGTCGTAGACGATCGCCCGAGGCACCCCGCCGAAGTGCTCGAACGCCCGGCGATGGCAGGCGAAGAAGGTCTCCAGGTCCTGACTGGTGGTAAAGCAGCAGAACGGGTCGCGTGAATAGGACAAGGTCATGTGGAACGAGTAGACCTTCGGAATGCCGACATGCGCGAGGATCTGACCCTCGTCCCCCCAGTCCACTTGGGCCTGCGCGCCTGGGATCACCTCGAACCGGCGGTGCAGGAGCCCCAGCTCGTCCGGGGCGATACCCAGCTCGGCCGCGATCCTGGGACGGGCCTCCTGCAAATACAGCTTGACGCGCTGATAGTTGCCGGTGAACCCGTACTGCTCGACCAGCCGCTCGTGAATAACCGTGCCTTTCAGCAGCAGCTCTGAGCGCAGCCACGCATCGATCACCGGCGCCATCGCGGCGATCACCGGCGTGCGGGTCCCCTTGCGGCTGCTGCCTCGCGGCGGTCCTGGCCGCGCGTCGCTGGCCAGGTATTTGCGGACAGTCTGCCGGTGCAGCCCGGTCTCCCGCGCGATCGCAGAGATGCTCATCGCGCCGGACTCATACAAGCCACGGAAGCGACGCAGCTCCGCCCACCGCTCCTCGTCCAAGATCACCAGTGCCGTCCCTATACACACCCGCCAGGTCGCACGACAGCTTGACGATCACCAGCGCGTACCGACACCCCGACACGCTACAAAGTGGACACATTAACCCGTACGTGGCTGGTCACATGAGTCCGTACGCCGACAGCGATGGCCATCAGGTGCGCAACAAGGCCGCGCACATCGCCATCGGCGTGGATCTCGACGGCGTGAAACACGTGCTCGGGATCTGGGTGCAGGCCACGGAGGGCGCGAAGTTCTGGGCCGACGGTGTTGACGTGGGAGAACGCGTGGGACCGATTCGTGCCGTTCCTGGCGTTCCCGCCGGAGCTCCGCAAGATCATCTACACCACGAACGCGATCGAGTCGTTGAACTACCAGCTCCGCAAGATCATCAAGAACCGGGGGCATTTCCCGACCGATGACGCGGTGATCAAACTGTTGTGGCTGGCCATCCGCGACATCGAGGACAAACGCGCCCGGCAACGCCAGAAAGAGAAAGGCAAGCCCCGAGACCAACGCAAAGCCCCCGCACGGCTCGTCGAGGGAGCAACAGTCAGCGGCTGGAAACAAGCCCTCGGCGCCCTTGTGCTGCACTACCCCGACCGGCTAACCCACCACATCAACTAACCCTGAGTATTCATGGCGATCTTGATTCGGGCGCCGTGTCGGAACAGGGAAAAGTGCTCCTGAGCTGGGAAGATGAGGTTGCTAATGCCTGTTCTTACCTATGAAGCTCTGGAGCACTTTCGACGTGGATGTTACTGGGTGGTCGCGGGATCTGGCGGTAGAAGTCGGTGGGCGTGGCGTGGTCAGTCATGCCGGGACCGCGGCGGTGCGGTTGCTGGCCGACCGCACCGGGTTGACGGAAGGCTTGTCGCGGGCGATGGCGCGGCGTGGGTTCATGCCGGTGCATGACCGTGGCCGGGTGTTCGCCGACACCGCGGTGTTGATCGCTGACGGCGGGCGGGTCCTGTCGGATCTGGCTGTCCTGCGCGATCAGGCCGAACTGTTCGGGCCGGTCGCCTCAGATCCGACGTTGTGGCGCACGTTGGACGCGGTCGGTCAGGTGCAGCGCAACAAGATCGCCCGTGTGCGTGCCCGGATCCGCGAGCATGTGTGGTCGTTGATCGAGCGACGGCACGGCCGGATTCCGCCGTCGCGGGTGGCCGACCGTGATCTGGGCACGACCGTGGTGGTCCGGTTGGATGGTTCGCTGGTGATCGCGCACTCGGACAAACAACTCGCCGCGGGAACCTACAAGGGCAGCTTCGGTCATCATCCGCTGCTGGCCATGTGTGACAACACCGGCGAATCGCTGGCCCTGTTGCTGCGCACAGGAAGCGCCGGATCCAACACGACAGCTGATCACCTCGAGGTCCTCGACGCCGCGATCGCCCAGATCCCGGCGAAACATCGAAGGAACCTTCTAGTCACCGTGGACGGCGCGGGCGCCTCCCACGGTCTCATCAAGTACATCACCGCGCTGAACGCCAAGCCAGGCAGGCAGGCGCACTACAGCGTCGGCTGGGAACTCGGTGCGCGGGAACGAGCCGCGATCGGCCGTGTCCCCGCGAAGGCATGGCAGGCAGTGCTCGATCACCACGGCGATCCTCGGCCGCTGGACAAAGCCGGCGTGGTGGAACTGACCGCGCTACTACGTCACCACCCCGACGGGGACCAACTGGAGAACTGGCCGGCCGATCTGCGGATCATCTGTCGTCGTGAGAAACCCCACCCCGGCGCACAGTTGTCCCTGTTCGAAGAAGCCGACGGCTGGCGCTACCAACTGGTGGCCACCAACACCCCGGGCAGCGGTTCGGGCGCCACCGTCCAGTTCCTGGAAGCCCGTCACCGCCCGCACGCCCGAGTCGAGGACCACGTCCGCTGCGGCAAGCAAACCGGCCTCGGTCACCTGCCCTCCACCAAGATCGAGATCAACCGGGCCTGGTGTCTGGCCGCCACCATCGCCATCGACCTGCTCGCCTGGCTGCGCCTGCTCTGCCTTGAGGGCACCCTCGCCAAAGCCGAACCCAAAACCCTGCGCTACCGGCTACTGCACACCGCCGCCCGCATCGTCCGCGGCCAACGCAAACGCAAGATCAAAATCCCGGAAACCTGGCCCTGGGCCGACCCTCTCGCCGCCTGCCTCCGGGCAGCGCTGGCCCTGCCACCACCAACTCGATGACCCCTGTCCCTGCCCCTCGACCTGAAAGGCCCGCCCCCCAACCCGGCGCCCAGCCAACACCGGCGGCCGGGCTCGAACCCTGACCATCACCACACAGCAACCAACTCAAGATCAACATCCGAACCGGCACAGGCGGACACGTCACCCACGTGAATGATCAAGGCTAACCCAATTTACGATCACTTACACAGAAAACTTGACAAGCTCTGGAGAACCAGACCCCCTCCCGCACCAGCATCGTGATCAATTCCCCGACATAGAACCCGGAATCGCCGCGTACCAGCAGCGGCCCGGTCGCGCCCGCGGCGCGGGCGGTGCCCAGCGCGCGCCGGGCCAGCGAGCTCACCGCCCGGCGGGTATCGGCGTTGCCGCCCCGTAACCGGGTCGCCACGATCACCGGCCTGCCCGCCGCTGTGGTCAGGGTCGCGGCCAGCGTGTTCAACCCCAGCACCCCGGTGTAGCCGAACGCGGCCCCGTCTTTGCCCCGCCCGTAGACCTGGCTGATTTTCGAGTCCAGATCCAGCAACCCTAACCGGTCGGCCCCCGCCAGCAGCGGCGTCAGCTCCGCCAAGCGGGCCAGCAGCCGGGCGGAGAGTTTCTCCAGTTGAGCGACATGACCCATGCTGAACCAGCGCAGGAACGTGCCCACTGTGGACGGTGCGCGGATCCCGGTGAACAACCCCGCCATGCCGCCATGCCGCCATGCCGCACCAGGTCCAGATCACTGATCGAGTCCGCGCCCGCGGCCATCCCGGCCACGATCGTGCTGATCTTCGCGCCCGCGTTCGCCCCGACCGAACCACCCAGCCGGACCAGCTCATCGGCCAGCTCCGACAACCCCGCGTCCTCGGCCAGCCGCATCACCGGCACCAGGCCCGCGTGCGACACCAATCCCGGATCGTCGAACCTCACCGACACCGCGCCACGCGTATGCGATGCTTTCACTCAGCAGATGCCCTCTCACTCGGTCCGATATGTTTCTGTCACAAGAACAATCGTCCCAAGTCAGAGGGCATCTGCCCGTTCACGACACGACCAACCCACCAAGATCTTCGGTGAATCCAGGTTGAACGCCGTAAATCTTCCCCTCGCGCCGGCCTACCGCCCCGCACGGCGCGGCAAGCCTGAAACTCCTGGCATTGGCGTTGGACGCCCCTCGCGGGCGTGACCAGCGCCGGACACCACTGGTCAGGGGCTGATTCTGGCCGCGGCTACGGGGTGCTTGCGCACCGGGACGATCTGGTCGCTGATCACGCTCCATCGGTACCCGGCGAACGTGTGATCCTTGGTGTTGGCGTAGAAGACCATGTGGCCGTACCCGGCGCCGGTTTCTTCCGTGCTCGCGGTGATCCGGGTGTCCCGGTAGGCATTGCCTTGGCCGACGATGCCGTGCGCGGCCTTGGTGGTGTCGATGACCTCCAGCACGTACGCCGAGGCGCCGTCAAGGGCTGGGCCGTTCTGCTCGCGGCCGATGATCTTACGTACCAGCACGACGTGGCCGGTGAAGTCGTCCGCCTCCGGGTACTTGATCGCGATGAGGTCGCCAGGGCGAAGACCGGTGACCTTCGTGACCCTCTTGAAGTGTGGTATCGGTTTGTTGCCCGCGATCGCGTCGTGGTAGTCGCGGGCGAACGGGCTGGCATCGCCGAAATGGGTGCGGAAAAAGCGGGGGATGGCCCAGTCCGAGTACGTGTGTTTCAGCGTTTCGGTGACGAATGAGGCGCACCGCGAGACGTTTGTGTAGGTGGCGGGCAGGCCTGGCTGTCCCCACCGCACGGTGGTCTCCTCCCGCCCCTGCCGGTACCGGTTGTACTTCCTTTCCGCGGGCCAGCCGATGGTGTTGAGGTGGTCGATCAACTCCTCAGCGGCCACTTGGTGCGCAACGGCAGACTGCTGATGGCCGGTCACAAGGGTGTAGGTGTGCGAAGCCGGAGCGGTGGCGCCAGCCACCACGACCGTGACAGTGGTCGACAGGAGACTCAGGCGCAGTGTCGCGGCGAACATGACGGAGATGCTTTTCACCGTTCCTCCAAGCTCGGGAAACCACATGAGTGCTGCGCAACGCCGTGTTGGCGTTGCGCAGCCGAAGGTCAGCAGGGCTTCCCGGGCGCAGCTGTGTCAGACTGGTTGGCAGGCTTGGGGCCTACTGCGTCCGTGACTTCCTTGAGTGCCGCGCACAGGCTGGTTTCGGTGTTGCGCGGGAACATCTCCTGCAGCGCGTACCAGTAGAAGCCGCCGCCGATACCGTGGTCGGTGGCCAGTGCCGCCCGGGTGTACTGGTTTACCATGTAGGACTGAGCCGCGGCGATGCTCGCGTTGTCCAGAGCGCCCATCGGCCACACGCGGTTCATGTCCGCACACCACTCGTACACCGATGCTGCCCGGCGCCCGTCGCTTCCGCACCAGTAGCCCAGTTCGCCGATGCCCACCCGCACTTGCTTCTTGGACATCGTGGCCAGTTCGGACACTCTTCTGTCCAGAGTGGACATCACTCGATCGATGGAGATGCCAAGCGGGGCGTTGTCGGTGAAGATCGACAACAGCACGACGTCAACATCGGCCAGCAGGTCGCGTTCGACCCCGTCACGATCCGTCCACTTGAGATTGCCGGAGCCGGGGGCGATCCAGTTGAACGGTGAGTACATCCATGGTTTGGCGGACGGTTCCCCCGCACCGAACTCCCAGAACAGCGTCAGCACGACGGGTGTGGACGGGCTGTTCTGCTTGACCTCCCGAGCAGCGGCGCCGGCCTTGACGTGAATACGGTCACCTGGGCGCACCGGCGCACCACAGTTCTTGTTGTCGACCCAGCAACCGTTGACCTCGTTGCCGACCTCCCACGCGTCGATCCGCAGCTCAGGGTCGGCTGAACGCCCGTAGTGCTCGAGCAGGTTCCGTGTCCGTGTCACGTACTGCGGCGTGGTCAGCTCGGCCGCGGCGGACGAGTCGGTGATCTCGCCCATCACCCGCAGGCCCGCCTTGTGGGCGTTCCTGATGGCCGTGTCGTACTTGCTGAAGTCGACGGTCGTTCCGTTGTCGAGCTCGAACACGATCCGCACCCAGCCGTAGCCTGCCTGCTTGCCCAGCGGGGTGGTGGCCGCGACCATCCGGCGCCAGACCTTGTCATAGAACGGCACCGAACTCGACTCGACGATGGTGGTGCCCAGCCACGGCCGTGCGTCCTGGCCGGGCGGAGCCGTAGCCATCCGCTGTCGGGCGACGCGTGGCCCGTAGTCGGCCGTGAAGGCGTCATACGCGGTGTGCAGGGCACTGAGCGCGCGTTCGCCGTGTCGTCCTTGAACGGGCGGAGACAGGGAATTCCCCACCTTGCCGAGCTCGCTCGTGGCCTGTGCCAACGCGTTGGTGTATGCGGCCGGTGGCTTGTAGCCGGGGACGGCTGCCACTCGTGCCCGCAGGTGGCTGTCGATGTCCTTGGCCGCCTGGTAGTTGAACACCACCGGCTTGCTCGGGGCCTGGGCGTACCCTTTGCCACCGTTGTCCATGATCACGTAGGAATAGCCTTTGCCGGTCGGCCAGGCCAGCGCCAGCGCCGGTCCCTTGCCTGACCGCAGTTTCCGCGCGGTGAACGCCAGCCGCAGGTGACCGCTGCCGTCATTGGTCAACCGAACCTGGTTCTCCTCGCCGGGAAGCGCCTCCAGAGTGTCCGGGTCGAGAAGGACCTCGCTCCAGCGCTCGTCACCCGGGTCCTTCGCCGAGGTGTGGTGGATCACTTTGCGGCCGTCGCCGACGCTCAGCCGCACCGGCGCCCCCGACTTGTCGAGTACGTAGAAATCCACCAGGACTTGGTTGTCGGCCGCCTTGGCTTCTCCTGTGATCAGCGCGGCTGTTGCCATCGCTGTCGTCAGGACGGTCATCAGTTTGCGTCTTGTGGACATCGGATTCACGCCTTTCGTCCGCGTCCCGCGGGGATCTGCCCTGGGACAACGGGAACGTCGCATGTAGATCATGAAAGGACGATGAAGGGGCGGCGAGTGCCTCGGAGGATGGCGGAGTCGTGGTGATACTGGGCGAGTGCGGTTGTTGGTGGTCGAAGACGACGCGGCGTTGGCCGCTGTCCTCCTGCGGGGACTACGTGATGAAAGACACGCGGTCGACCACGTCAGCACGTTGACAGCGGCGGAGGAGACGTGCTTGTTCACGGACTACGCACTCGTCATATTGGACTTGGGCCTGCCGGACGGGGACGGGCTCGCGTTGTGCCGGCAGCTCAAGACCGAGGGCCGAACCCGGGTGTTCGTGCTGACCGCCCGTGACGGGTTGACCGACAAGGTGCGTGGGCTGGATGCGGGAGCGGACGACTACCTCACGAAGCCCTTTGACTTTCCGGAATTCGCGGCGCGGGTCCGGGCGTTGCTGCGACGCCCGGTGACCGTGGGCGGCACCACCATCGAGGCCGGAGAGGTACGCATGGACGTGGCGGTACACCGTGTGTGGCGCTCGGGCGTCCTCGTTCCGTTGACACCCAAGGAGTTCGCCCTTCTCCGGTATCTGATGGTCCGGATGGGACAGGTGGTGACCCGTACCGAGTTGCTCGAACAGGTGTGGGACATGCACTACAACGGAATGTCCAATGTCGTGGATGTGCACGTGGCGAGTTTGCGCCGCAAGCTCGATCTCTCGACCTCCCACGTACGGTTGGAAACGGTGCGTCGGGTGGGTTACCTGTTATATGTCCGCTGAATGCCCGATGCCAGGAGTCGATGGTGTACCTGCGACGCCTGCGGGCGCGACTCGCGTTGATCACGGGGTTACTCGTTGTGCTCGTACTCGGTGGCGCGGCGGTCTACGTCACCTACCAGGCGACGGAAGGCCTCTACCGCAAGGACTGGATGGGTGTTGTCGAGAAGCTCGGCAACCTTGTCGCCAGAGCGGATCACCTCGATGTCACAACGGAACGGAACGTCTGGAGCATCGCGCCAGATGGGACGATCACCGATTCCGGCGACAATGACTATGTTCCACCGCTGCTTTCGCTCGCCAGGGTCGCCAGGGTCGAAGGTTCGGACTTTCGTCGGATCGTCGACCGAGGTGATGACTACTTCGTGACCGCGCAGGCGCTCAGTGACGGGCGGGTGATCGTCGCGGCTGGCGACCTTGGTGAGACGGATGTGGTGGTCAGCCCGCCATGGTGGGTCATCGCCGCCGTCGTGGCCGCCGTCGCAGCCATGCTGGTGCTGGCCGTCTGGTTGATCACCGGCTGGATGATGCGGCCCGTGGTGCTCGGTCAGCGGTTCCAGCGCGACTTCCTGGCCGATGCGGCGCATGAGCTGCGTACGCCCCTTGCGGTCATTCAGGCGTCCGTGAGCCATGCTCTGTCCAGGCCGAAGGATGCCGTGGACTACGTGTCCGCGCTCAGCGAGATCCGCGTGGCTGCCGAGCGTGCCAGCACCGGTGTCCTGTTGTTGCTCGACCTCAGCCGGATCGAGACCGGCTCGGTCGAGCTGGTCCGTGCTCCGCTGCGGTTGGATCTGCTCGTCGAGGAGGTCGTCGCTTCGGCTGTCGCCGGCGGGGCTTCGGTCGAACAGGTCTCCGTCACTCCTGCCGTGGTCGACGCGGACTACGCGTTACTGCGCCATGCCATGGACAATGTGGTGCGCAACGCGGTCGACCGTGCCGACCGCGTCGGGGTTACCGTGACCACAAAGGACCGTGCGGCTGTGATCACGGTTTCCGACGACGGACCGGGTTTCCACCCGAATCTGCTGCCGCACATCTTCCGGCGCTTCACCAGAGGGGACGCCAGGGGCCACGGCATCGGCCTGGCTCTTGTCCGGTCGGTCCTCGTCCTGCACGGCGGACGGGTCGAGGCCGCCAATCGGCCGGAGGGTGGGGCCGACGTCCGCCTCCTGCTCCCGTTGAGCGACGCGCCCTAGCGTCGTCCATCTGTCCAATTAGGTCAGTGGCACCGCGCCGTTCCGGAGTCGGTGAACGGTGTCTCCGTGGCCGCGACGAAAGCCCAGTCATAGCTCGCCGGACGCAGCGTGAGCTTCAGGACGCCGAAGACATTGCTCTTGCGTACCAGGCTGTTCGGCATGACCGTCGCGAATCCGCTGTAGAACGAGCCACCCGTACCGACAACGATCTCGCGGATCCCGCGGACGTCGTCCCGTATTCCTGACGGGTTTTGCGGCGCGAACCGTTCATAGCTGTGCGCATGCCCGGCCAGCAGTAGATCCACACCGTGCTTGTACATGACGTCCACCAGCGGTGCCACGTCCGCGCTGGCGAAGCTGTTGGAACTCCACCGTGGCCGGTGTTGCAGTACCACGGTGCACTTGGCCGGATGCGCCGCGAGGTCGGCGCCAAGCCATTGCTGCTGCGGTGACCCGACAGCGCATCCCGTGCCGTCGCTGATCTTCGTGCACTCGGAGTTCAGCACCACCACGTGCCATTGGCCCACGTCGAAGCTGTACCAGCCTTCGCAGTCGCGCACACACCCCGGCTGCCGTGGAGTCGCGGCGTTGCCGAAGTAGGTGAAGTACCCGCCGCCACCGGGCGTGCCGTACTCGTGGTTGCCGATCACCGGGCGAGTGATCGGCTTCAACCGGCCCCACGACGGGGCATAGCCGGCGTTGAAGTCGGCGAGCGAACCGCTGTTGTACTGGGTGTCACCGAGCGCGAATACGGAGGTCGGGGCGATCCCGAGGACGAGATCCGACGTGGCCTTCATGCGACAGCGTCCTGGCGTGCCAAGACCGTTGTTGAAGTTCGGATCGGACGGCGTGCATGCGATGTCGCCCGCTGCGACGACCACCGGGTCGGGCGGCGGACCACCCAGAGCGTGTGGAGGGGCTACGACACTCGTGAGCCCGAGCACGAGAAGGACGGCGGACAAGGCCGCGATGCGGGATTCAGTGGCCACCGTGATCTCCGTGCAAGAGCTGGTCCAGCGTGTCCTGTGCTTCGGCGCGAAGCGTTGTTCCGTCGTCGATCCGATGGCGCATCAGGGGCAAGTCACCTGCCAGGCACGCCTGTGCGGCTTGGGCGAACTGCGCGATGCCGACGTTGGCGGCTGTGTTGAGCTGGGGGTGCGGTGCACGGCTGCCGTGCAGCAGTTGCCCGGACACACGAGCCAACTGCTCGCAAGTCGTCGTCGCCTGGCGGGACGACGTAGTCAGTTGTCTTGCCTTGACCAGCGTGTTGTTGAGCTCGATCTGAGGCGCCTCCCGGTCGCCGAGCCACTGCTGGATGCTGAGATGTTCGCCTGCCACCGCCTGCGGCGGCGCGTCCGACGTCGGCCAGCGAACACCGCCCAGCAGCATGCCGGCGACGGCTAACGCGGCCAGGCCTAAGTGCGTTTTTCTCATCAACCCGTACCTCCAGCGTCCTGCGCCTGAAACTCGTCGGCGGAGTGGGCGAACGTCTCGATACGTGAGCGTTCGGTCGACCAAAGAGTTTCTCGCAGATCAAGATGGACGTCGAGGTGTACGGGAACGTACCGGTTGGTTTTCGGAGAGGAAACACAAGGAGCCCCTTGCGCGAACCAAAGGTCACCTCAGGTCACCGTGCCCGCCGGCGGGATGCCCCCATGTTTCATCGGGGGCAGGCACAGAGTGATGCATGTGCCACAAGGGGCCTGCGAGGCATTCGACAGTCCACTGTGGACGCTGGAGCACCTCATCCGCCACACCTGCCACATCCTCCCCACCTGTGACAGGATCGGATGCCGTGAAGGCCACCTTCACGGCGCTGAACGCGCCAAAAGTTCCCCTCACGGACCGTCGCGGGCCTGAATGAAGGCCACTGTGGACAGTCTGCCGACCATCAGTGGCGCGGCCACACTTGCTTGCGTGCCGGGCCACCCGCGTTGGGCGCCTCCGGAGATCAACCTCGCGCCCCACGCCTGCAGGCCATCTCTGAAGTGCGAGAACTCTCTTAAGTCAGTGGCATTGCCCTACCGTCACCTTTCCTTGACCTGCTTACCTACCACCGGCAATGCGGGCAGCAGATCCACCGCGAGTGAGCCTTTCGAACCGCCTCCAGCACGGCAAAAACCTCAGTTTCGAAGGCGCCATCACCTACGCCCTTGGCGAACAACCCCGACGGCACCAACATCCGCCGACGCGAACGACAAGTCGCCAACCTCATCGCCCAAGGCCTCACCAGCAAAGAAGTCGCCCCCGACTGGTCATCGTCCAACGCGCCGCCGAAGCCCACGTCGTCCTCTGGATCACCCAGCGGGAAACCGGCGACCCGGACTCCGGATCACCGCCGAGTACCACAAATACCCACTAAACTCGGCGCCGGATCACCAGTGCGAGCAGGATGGCGAGGAGCAGAACCAAGCCACCCGTCACCACGAGGCCGGTCGGGAACCCGCTTGGATCGGCCTCATTGCTGGAGTCCTCGGCCAGCGGGTTGAGGGTGGGCGCGGGTGTGCGTGTGATGGCTCGCAGCACGTCCAGGTAGCGGTCGCCGTAGGTGACGCTGGGTTCGACGTGGGAGTTCTCGCTGAACTCGTTCCAGCTGATCAGACCGAGGGCGTCAGGGGACGACGAGATCGCGTCCGCGTACTGGCGTCGCAGCGTCTCACCGTCCTGCCGGTCGACCACACGTTTGCCGTCGATGACCCGTGCGTCGAATCCCGGTGCGAACGGTGCGATCCACAGCCCTTTGTGCCGGTGCACGACCGTGCTCATGGCGGCGAGCTTGGCTGCCGCGTGCTTGTCGCGCCGAGGGTCGACGGATGACCAGTAGTACGCGTTACCGTCCACTGTGGACGCGATGCGCTCGTAGCCCGCGGGACTCTTCTCCGAGCCGAGGACCAGCAGCCTGTCCCGCACCGGCCCGGTGGCGCCGGCGATGTCGTCGAGAGCGAACTTCCACGTCCCCGACCAGATCACGAGCGGTTTGCCGAACGCGGCGAACACCGGGTCGGCCGCATGGCGCTCCTCGAACCGCAGCAGGTCGGCGGCCACCCGGTCGGCCGGCAGCGGGTTGCGGTCGAAGTCCAGCGCTTGGTAGATGACCGACAGCTTGAAGGCTTGCGCCCGCGCCACGTCGATCAGGGTCGCCAGTCTGCGATCAAGGGTGGGAGTGGACTTCCAGCTGACGATGAACCCGGTGATGCCGGCGTTCTTGGCCGCCCGGATGTGCTGACGCATCACGTCGGCATCGTCGCTGGAGTAGCGGCCCAGGCTTGGATAGTCCGTCTTCGCCCGGTTCCACGAGGTTTCGTCGTACCAGATGTAGTAGTACGCCAGCACTGGCGGGCCGGCATTCGTGCCGGCCGCCTGCGGGGGCAGCAGGACCGAGATCAGCAGGGCCAGCAGGGCGCACAGTCGTATCACGCGGCAGTCCTCGATCGCTTGCGCAGCCGCCGTCTGCCCACCACGACGAGCACGGTCAGCGTTATCGACGCGGTGACGGCCAGCGTTGCGATGTCCACATAGGTCACTACCGGAATTTCGACGTACTGACTGCGGGACAACGTGATCTCCTGGGGCTGGGCATAGCCGGGCCCGGACGCCTTGACCCGGTAGGTGCCACGGGCGAGGTCCGCAAGCGGCACGTCACCGTCCAAGCCGGCGGAGAACCGTTCGGCGCGACCGTCCGGATAGGTCAGTTCGATTCCATTGGGCAGCCGGTGGCCGAACAACCAGTCGCGGATCTGGAATCGCACGGACCGCAGCAGCACAACGAACCTGGTGTCCGCCGTCTGGTTGGGGACAAGCCGCTGTTCCCCCGCGTTGACCACGTTCGTGCCGTCGATGACGACGCTCTGCAGGTAGTAGGTCACCTCTTTGGCGATCGCGGAACCGGCCTGGAGAACCGGCCGGACCGCGGTCAGCCGGACCGGCCGGACACCGTCAAGGGTCAGCTGCTGACCGGAGTCACCGCGGATGGTCAACGACGTGATCCGGTCCGGTGCGACCGGTTGGCGAGCCTGGTCGACGAAGCCGTAGCGGACGGTTCGGGTGGTCTGGAACGTGGCCTGGATCCGGGTTCTGCGCCCGATCACGATTGCGTCCAGTGAGGGGGTGAACACCTGGTTGGCGTCACCGCGTCCGGCCCACCGGACGAAGTCGGCGGTTCCGTCGGGCATGTCCAGGTGCGGTGTGAGCAGTCGAAGTTGGTGCTTGTCCCGGCTGCGCCGTACGGTCGCGCGTGCCACACCTTTGTGGTCGGTCGCGATCGGTTTACCGTCCACTGTGAACTTGGCGGACGGCAACGGCGGCACGGTGACCACTTCGAGGACGTTTTGTGAAGACTGCCGTTCCGCCAGGACTGTCGATGGGAAGCCAGCCATGAGGATGGTCGCGAGCGTGATGAGACCGATCGATCTGACCATCGTCATTGGACACTCTCCCTTGTGGAGTGCCGCCTGCGGGCAAGCCATCGGCCGATGGGCGCGACGCAGAAGCAACTCAGCAGTGCGAGCACAACGGCGCCGCCATAGCTGAGGTAGACAACCGTCGCCGGGGTGCGTGCCGGCGGCACGGTGGCGCGATCGGTGCTGAGCAGCTCTGGTGGCCTTGGCGGCGAGGTGAAGTCGAAGGCACCGTCGATCCCCGCCGAGCGGGCGTCCCGTTCGCCCAGCGGTGCCACACGCCAGTTGTCCTCGATGAACTTGAGCACCGCGGTGTGATCGAGTTGCGTGTGCTCGATGTGCCCTCGCCGGGAGTAGGCGCTGACCAGCAGGGCGGGCACTCGGAAGCCGAGCCCGTCCTTGTCCACTGTGGGCGGTGGGACGTGGTCGTACCAGCCGCCCCAGCTGTCGTAGGTCCACATGAACGCCGAACTCGACCAGTAGCGGCTCTTCGCCAGCTCCGTGGTCATCTCGCGGACGAGGGCCTGTCCGGCCCGCACCCGGCTCGGCGGGTTCTCATTCGACCCTGACGATGCGACGTAGGCCACCGCGGGCAGGGTGCCGTCCCGCAGGTCCGTGTAGTACCGGCTCAGGTCGACGATCTTGCCGGACAGCCGGGGATCGTCGATGAACCGGGCGTAGTTCACCAGTGGCACCCGGGTCGTCTGTCCCGCCTTCGGCCCGGTGCCCGGGGTGCGGAAAGTGATCTTCGGGTCGTAGTTCTCCACGTAGAACTTCCACGACACACCGGCCTGGTCGAGCCGGTCGAAGATCGTCGGGATGTCGCCGTAGCCGCCTGGCGGTACGCGTTCGCTGCTGCCCGGTGTAGGCACGCCGGCGACCCAATAGAAACGGTTGCGGCGGCTGCCGCTGCTGGCGGAGCTGAAGAATCGGTCGAAGAGCGTGTAGTTCTCGGCGACGTTCCAGTAGTAGGGCAGGTCATTCGCGTCGTAGTAGCCCATCGCCTTGGCACCGTCGAGACCCCTTTCCCGATATGCCGAGACGAAACCGTCCATCCTGCCCTCCGCGTACTGGGCGCGCTGAGTGGCCGGGCCGGGATCAAGGTGGTGCGGCGACTCAGCGTCCAGCCGGAACGGACGGACGCAGCCGTCCATGCTGGGTTTGTCCTTGCTCAGTCGCATACACGTGCCGGCGGGAATGCCGTCCGCACCGGGGTAGGTGCCGAAGTAGTTGTCGAAGGAGTGGTTGGACTGCATGAGCACCACGAAGTGCTTGATCGGCGTGCTGGTGACGCGCGCCGGTTCGCCGGCGGCCGACCCGGCCACCGGCACCAACGTGGCCAGGATGACGAGCACCGCCAGTACGTTTGTCAGGCGCCTGGTCAAGGCCGCACCTCATAGATGATGATCACGGCTTTCGGTGTGGTCCTGCCGTCGGCCCCGGTCACTTCGACCGTTTCCGTGTGGACGGCCACACCGTTGTACTTGTGCACGTAGCGCATCAACCGATCGCCGAAGAACGGTGCCCGGGCGGCTGAGAACGCGTCCCACACCACGTACTGCAGGTCGCCGTTGCGCAGTTCCCGGTCCGGATTGTCGATCGGCTCGTAGGATGGATTGCGGGACAACGGGTTAGGGCTCACAGACAACCCGAAGGCCGTACGGCGCCCGTAGAACCGCACCAGGTTCGCCATCGACGGGCCGACCGTCATCAACCGGCTGCCACGGGGCAGGTTGGCCTCGATCCACCTGCCTGCCTCCCTGCCCGCCGGCACACCGCCGGAACCGGCCAGGAACGTGGTGCTCGGTGCCGGGTTCACGGCCAGCCAAGCCGGCACCGCCAGGCTTGCGCCGACAGCGAGGACGACGGCAGCCCGCAACCAGCGGGCCGCCGCTGGACGGTGATCTGACAGCCAGGGCACGGCCACATGGACTACTGCTCTCGCCGCGAGCACTGCCAGGACGGGAGCGATCGGCAAGAGGTACTGGTATCCCTTTACCGGCCACAGATGGAAAAACACGAGTGGCACGACAATCCAGCAGACCAACAGCCACTCACGCCACGTGCTTTGCCTGCGCAGCAGCCAGAGGCCGCCCGCCGCGAGCACGATCATCGTGAGCCCGACCGCTGGGGACACGGTCTCGCCGTAGAACGAGATCCCATGGTTGGCGCGCCGGAACAGCTGCCACACCAAGTAGTTCTGCCCAGTAGCGGTCCGGCCGGACAGACCGAGCGACAGTGGGTACGCGACGACGACCGCGGCCAGGATGACGAGCGCGACCAGCAAGTCGCGTAGCCGGATGCGGACATCCCGGCGAAGTACGAAGAACACGAGCAGAGCGAGCACCAGAATGGCCGCGCTCTCCTTGGTCAGCAGGGTGAGTCCCATGACGCCTGCGGCGGAGTAGAGCCAGCGCGGGGTCCGCTCGGTGTTGAACCGCGCTATGCAGTACAGGGCGATCACTGCGAAGAACGTCTCCGCCCCATCGAGCAGCACCTGGCGGGTGACCACCACGTGATACGGCATGACTGCCAGGAGAAACGCCGCGACCAGCCCGGTCTTCCGGCCGTAGAGCTGTTCGCCGAGCAAGTACACCGCGACTACTGTGGACAGTCCGAAAGCGACGGACAACAGCCTGGCGCCGGTGTCGCTCACGCCGGCGGAGAACCCGATCGACAGCATTGTCTGGAACAGCAACGGATGCGCTCGGAAGACCGGGAACAGACCGGTCAGTGTGGGATCACCGGCCAGCGCGGCAGCCTGCCCGGCGTAAACGGCCTCGTCGCTGTTGAAGCCGACCTCGCTCAGTGCCCACACGCGTAGGAAGCCACCGGCCCCCACGATGAGCACCATTGCCGGTACTAGGGCGTTTCTCAACGGCCCAGTCCGCGGCGGCCGTTGATACCGCGGACGGGCGGCGGCACTGGACGCCGTGTCCGACGTTGCCGGTACCGCCATCACGCATGCCAGCGAGGCGTGAGCCGGCCGTTGGCCGGGCGGGGGACCAGCAGCCTGGGAATCTCGTCCGCCCAGCTGAAGTCGGGTGTGGCCAGCGACCGTGCCCTGATCCGGCCGAGTGCGGAGGCCAGGATCTCGCGTTCCTTCTCCCGCAGCGCCAAGTGGTCGTCCTCACCGATCACAATGGACGGTGTGACCTGGTGGAACGGCGGGAACTGATAGGCGTCGTCGGTGTTGGTGAGCAACGCGCTCATCGCGTCGCACGGTGACAGGTCACTGATCGCGTGCGGTCCCCGCTCGATCACGAACAGTTCGGTCAGCTTGCTCTCCGGCACGATCTCGCAGGGCAGCAGCCGGTCCACCGCGTACTTCGGCGGCGGAACGATCCGCTGGGTGAGCGCGTTCGTGCCCATGATCGGCACGTTGAGGTGGCTGAGGCTCAACCCGAGCTGGCGGCCTTGCCGCGAGTGCAGCAGGCTCTGCGGCCACAACCGCCGCCACTCCCTGCGGGTCAGTTCGTCGGACCGCACCGCGCGCAGGGTGTGATTGCTGATCGTCAGCGGCTTGGGGAAGCAGCCGACCCGGCCGTCACCGTGCAGCACGATCATGTCGTCGGAGAGGAACTTCGCGCCGTGCTCCCGGACCAGCCGGAGCACAGTGCCGGTCTTGCCCGTGTCGGTTCTGGCAGAGATCAGCATGCCGGCGCCGTCGAGCTCCAGGCATGCCGAGTGCAGCAGCATCACGCCGCGCGACACCGCGACGAACCGCAGCAGCGCTTCGAGGACGTTCGTGTAGACCACGTGCGGCGACCGGCCGAGGCTGGGGGAGACGACCACCTCGATCGGGTCGTCGAGCGAGATCCGGAAGTTGGCTCCGAACCGGCCGAGGTGCTCGGCGTACTCGATCGTGAGAGGGCTGGCGGACTGGGTGACGACCGCGCGCGGCAGCGGGTGCCTGCTGCCGACCGGGCCGACCCTGATCTGAATCTCGGTGTCGTTGTCGAGCCACTGCGCGCGGAAGTAGTCGAGTTCCGCCAGCCGCACTTGCGATCCGATCGTCGCCACTTTCGGAATGCAGTAGCGGTACGGCAGGTACCGCGCCAGGCCGGACGAGCGCTTCGAAGCGACACCCGTTGAGGCACTCGCGGAGCCCGCCACATCGACGACGACCCGAATGGCTCCGCGCGCGGGTTCTCCGGCCACAGGTTCGGCTTGGCGGTAGATGGCCGAGTCGGTCGCCAGAAGCCGCACCACGAACAACAGGCCGAGGGTGACCGCGTTGGACAGCAGCACGCCAAGCCCGAGGCCGTCCACGAGCAGTGCGAGCATCGGCAGCCGCAATACCAGCAGCACATGGTTAAGCAGGAAGAACCGGATTGCCCGGGAGGCCGTCGTGCCTGGTTTCGCACGCCGGTAGATGAGCGTCTCGGTGAGCACGAACAGCCAGGTCGTGGACGCCTCGGTGGCCAGTGCGGCGGCCAGCATGTAATGCAGGCCGAACAGGTGCTCGTGCAGCAACCAAAGCACGGCCGTGTTGACCAGCAGCCCGGACAGTCCGACCAGCCCGAATGCCCCGGCATGCACCAGCCATCTCTTGCCCGACGAGGTCGCGCGGCGGCTGGATGGCGACGTCCGCAGCCGGACCAGATGCCGTACGAACGTCATGCCTTCGCGCGGCAAGGCCTTGCGGCGCCCGGCAGGCCGTGGCTGCGTCGAGAACGGGACCTCCACTGTGCGTAGACCTGGGTGCCGGACCAGGATCTCCATCAGGATCTTGCGCCCGGCAGGCCGCAACCGGTCGAGGTCGAGCGCGGCGCGGCGGATGGCGAAGAAGCCGCTCAGCGGGTCCCTCGGCTGGCCGAGCCTGCGCGGGAAAGTGGCCTTGGCGACAGCAGTGGACAGAATGGACACCAGCTGCCGCGAGGTGGCTATCACCACGTCCACGTCCCGTGATCGGCCGATCTCGGCCAGCCGGGGCGCGAGCGCAGGCGGGTGCCGTAGGTCGCCATCCATCACCACGGCCCACATGCCGCGGGCCTGCGCCAGACCGGCGAGCACCGCGCCACCGAACCCACCGTGCCGTTCACCCGGGCCGCGATGGATCAGCCGCATCGGGACGGACGACAGCGCGGCCATGGAAAGCACGACATCTCCGGCGCCATCGTCGCTGTCGTCGACGAAAAGGATTTCCATCGACGGTCCGGAATGTTCTACGGAAAGTTGCCGCAACACGATAGCGAGATCGTCGGTATTGGCGCGTGCCGAAATGATGACGCTGATCTCGGGTGGTTGACGTCCGCGTGTCGGCCTGATGTCGAGTGGTGCGCTGTCCGGATCGACCTCGCCTGTTTTTTTCGTGTTTTCTTGCACAGCTTCCCTTTCGCACCTCGCGCGGACCGGCAGCCAGCTCGACGAGGGAAAGGTGAAGGGCAACAACCGGAGTGCACCGTTGTCACGAGCATGACCAAGTTTGGTCGGGATCTCAACTCGTCTTGCTTTTCCCCCCAGTTCTTGACGTGGAATCAGTCTGCTGTCCGGGGATTGAAAAGAACAGGTGGCCATTCGTCCGGCCCCGCCCAGCTATCGATTGCGGGGGCCGGAAATGAGGCTACTTGTGGCCGCGTGTATGCGGATTCCACAATAGGGCCCGCTCAGCTGAGCATACTTCTTTTCGAGATATTCGGGAGAACTATCATGGCGAATTCGCTTGTCCGTCGCTCGCTGGCCGTGGCAGGTGCGGCGCTTTTTGCGTCCGGACTTCTGTCCGGCGCCGCCTCCGCCGCTGAAGCGGTCAATGGAACCGGTGTGGCGGTGCAGCAGTTGCGGTGTAGCACCTATGTGGAAACCCCGTCGCGGGACGATGACATCATAGCCGCGAGTGCCGGAACTACCTGCGGTCGCCGGGTAGACGTGGTCAGGGTGCGGGTACACCTGGAGAAATTCGAGGACGGCGAATGGCGGAACGTCGCGGAAGGGCGTAACCGGCAGCAGGACGCTTACCAGGCTGAAGCCATCGCCGAAATCCAGTGCCAGCGAGGCCGATACCGGGCGGTGTCCGTGCACTTCGCGAGCGAGGGCACGGACACCAACAGCGAACGTCATGAAAGCGAGGCTGCCCAGATCTTCTGCCGCTGACCTTGTGCTCGATGTCCACAAAGGACGCTTCTGGTAATGGCGAGACAGTCGCGGCGCCGCGGTTCGCGTCGCGGTACCGCGACTTTTCGCCATCGGCCAATCGACCAAGAATGCCCATTTCGGTCCCTCTGAAGGCGGGAAGGTCCTTGTTCGCCCGATGCATGAAATTCTGTGGTGTGGTGCTGAGCTGTGTCCTTGCCATTGTCGTGTTGCTGACCGGCAACGCCTCGGCGATCGAGGGAGGCGCCGAGATAGCCGATGGCAAGTACCCCTGGCATGTGAAAGTCGGTAATCCGGCCGACGGGTACTGTTCCGGTTCGCTCGTATCGGCAAGGCACATACTGACCGCCGCACACTGTGTCGCCAAAGAGGTCCACACCCCGGACTGGATGTTCGCCCATTTCCTTGGACTACCCCCACCCTTCACTGGATTCCGAGTCAGGGTGGTTCGGACCGAGCGACATCCCGCAGGCGTAAATGACGCCCGCAAGGCGGACATCGCCCTGCTCACACTCGAATACCCGGTGATCGTACGGCCCGTCAGTCTGGTCGCCTCCGGCGACAGTCTTCATACCAGGCCCGGCAGTAAGGTCACGGTCGCCGGCTACGGTGAGACCGGAGAGCAATCGGAGACTGGTCGCAGCGCCCGCGAACTGGTCTTCAAGGCGACGGACACCTGTGCCAGAACCGGACGGCAGTGGTTCTGTGCCGACGCTCCCAGCCGGGACTCCGGCATCCGGCCTGGGGACAGCGGCGGCCCGGCCTTCACCGAGACGACCGAGAACGGCGAGGTTCGGTACGTCCTGCTGGGAACGTCCAGTAACCACCGTGGTGCCAACACATGGTTCGCCAACCTGTCGTTGCCCGTGTTCAACGACTGGATCCGCGATGTGAGCGGGACCAGTGCCATGTGATCCCATTGCCCAATTTGATGCCGTGCAGGTTTTCTTATCTCGCTAGTGGAGACCGGCTCTGCCGAATAAACGCGGCAACCTTACGAGACAAGCCGCTAAATCATGAGAGCTGTCGTTTCCGGGGCCGGAAAAGTGGCTACTTGTGGTGGCTCTCATTGCGGTCTGATGATGGATTTGTTGATCCTTCTTTTTCTCTCTGTGTATAGGGGAATTGTGATGGCGAATTCATTGATCAGACGCTCGGTGGCCGTAGCTGGTGTGACGCTCTTCCTGTCGGGTCTGCTGACTGGGGTCGCCTCCAGCGCGGAGGCGGTCACCGGGACCGATGAGGCAGTGCAGCAGTTGCGATGCCGCAGTCGGGTGGAAGCTCCGAGGGTGGACAACGACACCATCCGTGCGGTTGCCGCGACCTTCTGCAGGGACGAGGTGGACGTCGTCGGGGTGCGGGTGTGGCTGCAGAAATTTGATCGCGACGATCGCGAGTGGAAGGACGTCGACAGCGACGCCGACACGAACAGGAATGCTCGCCGGGCGGCGGCCAGGGCCGAAGCTCGGTGTGAGCGGGGTCGGTACCGGACGGTGGCCGAGAACTTCGCGCGCGACCGCGGCGAGAGCTTCAGAGATCGTGAAGAGAGCGAGCAGGTCCGTATCCGCTGCCGCTGACCCGTTGCCGGCAGCTGCGTGACGACTCGATCGAACACCCCACTGTCCACAAAGGATGCCTTTGGTAGTGAGGATACAGTCGTGACACCGCGAGGGCACCCGCGGTGTCACGACGTGTCCACAATCAGCCAATCGACCAAACACGCCACCATTGTTCTTAGTGGACTTCGGGAGTGTCGGGTGCTGGGTCGGGTACTGTGTGCATCGAGACGACGTGGAGTCCGAGATTCTGGAACATTGCCAGGATTCCGTACAGGTATGAATCATCGACCACGTCGCCGTAAATGATCGTTTCGGGTGCGGCGGGAACGATGCGCATGTCACCGAACTCACCGAAGGCGTGTCGAACGCGTTCCGACACGCGGCCAGTCACGCGGAACTCATAGCGCGTCCGCGACATGGGTACCACCTGCTTAGGGGCGACGATGTGTGGCTGGCTATCAGCTTCGTTCGCCGATGCGCGTTTCCTCGTCATAGGCGACTTCGCTGTGGACGACGACGGCCCAGATGATCAGCACGTTCAGCGCGATGACGATGGTCGTCCAGACGGGAGCGACGGCCACGAACGCCAGTTGACTGACGGCGTTGACGCTGACCAGGATGACCGCGACGACTCGGGCCCATGCGGCACCGGTGAACAACCCGATCCCGGTGACCACCGCGCACGCCCCGATGACGAGGTGGATCCAGCCCCATGTGGTCATGTCGAACACCAAGAGGCCGATACCGCTGAAGACGTAGTACTCGTTTCTGAACAGGGCGACGATGCCCTCGATCGCGGTGAAGAGCCCGGTGATGATCAAGATGATCGCGGCGAACCAGATCCAGCCCGACCACATCGAGCGAGTGTCCACATGCATCGTTCCTCCCTGCGCCACCGTCGGATATCGCCGACGTCGAGATCGCCGACGTCGAAATCACCGTCCTAGGTACGGACCGAGTCCACTTCACCCGCATGAGGTGAGATGGGTCGCCGAGTGGCCCCGTCCGTGCGCCGCAATGCGATGACAGACTGATGAGACGCATATTCCTGAGCCGGAAAGCAGCGGGGGATGCCGGACGGGCGATCAGATTGGGTTCGGCCGCGGGTGCCGCGGACCAAGATCGTTGTGCCGGAACTGCCGGCGCGGCTGGTCTTCCGTTCGCGGTTGTCGGCCGAGTTGGATCGAGCGAAGGACTCCGCGGTCACCCTGGTCCAGGCTCCCGCGGGGTTCGGCAAGACGCTGCTGCTGGCGGAATGGATCCGGCGAGGACACTCGGCGGATACGGCATGGGTGTCGTTGGACTCCGATGACAACGACGACCGGCGCTTCTGGTCGGCGGTGCTGGCCGCGTTGGCTGCCTGTCCTGGCGTTCGGGTCGACAATCTGTTGCGGGAGTTGACATTGGCGACCCGGCCGAGCGTCGATCCGGGCTTTCTCGCCGAGATCGTCGATGTGCTGGACGACCTTCCGTCGCCGGTGCGGCTGGTGCTCGACGATCTGCACGAGCTCACAGCCAGGGAACCGTTGCAGGGATTGGAAACGCTCATTCGCTTCCAACCAGCCGGACTCAGGCTGGTGTTGCTGACCAGGTTCGGCCCCCCGCTGGGGCTGACGCGGTTGCGATTGTCCGGTCAACTGCTGGAAATACCCGCCGACAGGCTGAAGTTCACAATGGAGGAAGCCGATGCCCTGCTCGGGGCGGCCTCTGCCGGATTGCCTGCCGGACAGATACGGCAACTCGTGCGGCACACCGAGGGGTGGGCGGCCGCTTTGCGGCTGGTCGCCCAGGCACTGGACGAAACCGATGCCCCGGAGCGGTTTCTGGCCGATTCGGCCGGGATCGACCGAGCCGTGGCTGGCTACCTCGCCGACGAGGTCCTGTCCGGTATCCCGGCCGCGACGCGGGATTTCCTGCGCGCGATCAGCGGATGCGAGGAGGTGTCGGCCTCGCTGGCCGCAGTGGTGTCCGGCCGGGCCGACGCCGGTGAGATGCTGTGCCGTCTCGAGCAGGAGACCACGTTGGTCGTCAGCACCGGGAGCGGACGACGTTGGTACCGCGTACATCCGCTGCTTCGCTCGCACCTGTACACCGAACTCCAGCGGCAAGCTTCCGGTCGTGCCGCGACCTTGCACTGCCGGGCGGCCGACTGGCTCGCGGCGAGCCATCGCCCGTCGCAGGCGATCGCGCACGCCTGTCTCGCAGGAGACCGTGAGCGCGTCGGCGCCCTGCTCCGGCACAACGCATTGCCGCTGATCTTGTCCGGCGACCACGTGGTGTTGCGCCGTGCTGTCGCTGTGCTGGGCGACGAATCGACCGTCGGCGGGCCGTGGCCGGGGCTGATCTCCGCGTTGTTGCACCTGGAGTCCGGTGAGCGGGCCGCGGCCTTGGCTGATCTGGCGCGCGCGGAAGCACTTTCGCCGGGGGAGGAGACACCTGAGCTCAAGTCCTTGCGGCAGTTCGTCCGTTCATATCTTGCCCAGTTCGCCGACGGGATCGACGACATGGTGCGGATCACGGAGAGGCCCGGTTCGACAGCCGGGAACGTGCCGGCTGTCGATGCGCTGGCAAAGCTGCACCAGGGCATCGCCCTGTTGGTCGCCGGCAAGCGGGTCCGGGCGCGTGAACAGACGCACGCCGCACTCGCGATCGCACGGGACAACGGCTACGAATACCTGTCGGCGCAATGCCTGACGATCCTCGGTCGTATCGCCGCGACAGAAGGCGACTTCCAGCTGATGAGCGACCTGGCAACGTCGGTCGACGCACTGATCGCGGGCGGACTGCCCGCGAGGACGGCAGGCATGGCGGCGCGTCTGCTGCTCGCGTACGACGCGTTCCTGAGGGCGGAACCCGCTGAGTGCCTGCACCAGACGGCACGGGCGGGTGGGCTGTTCGACACCGGGGTTCCAGTGCCGAGCCAAAGCCTGAGCCTGCTCATGCGCACCCTGCGAGGCGCCGCCCGGTTCGACACCGGTGATCGTGCGGCAGGGCTGCGGCAGATGCGCGAAGCCAGGCTGAACGCGGTAGATGGTCACTTCGCACCGGCCGACGTCGCGCTCGCCGTCGTCCTGGAACACAGGGCGGCGACGCTGCTCGGGTGGACCGGCGTCACCAGTGCCGTGGTGCGCTGGGCGAAAGAGGTGATTCCGGCTTCGGGTGAAGTGCTGCTGATCCGTGCCCGCGGGCACTTGGCACTCCATCGGCACGGCCCTGCCCGGACTGTTCTCAAGCCGTTGCTGGACGGATCTGTCGGCCCAGTGCTCCCGTGGTCGACCGTCGAGGCGTGGTTGATCGAGACGGAGATCGCGCTCCGCGAATCACAGGCTTCTCAGGCGCACCGCGCACTGCGCACCGCGTTGTCGCTCGCCGCACCGATGAATGCGATGTACCCCGTCGTGTACGCCTCGCCCGAAGTGATCGCGCTGCTCACCCGGCAGATGGGCAAGCTCGGTGCGGTCGACGAGTTCGCGAGCCGCGTACTCGCCGTCCGGAGCTCGATCGACACTTCGCCGGCGCCGGTATCGCTGACCGAGCGGGAACGCGGTGTGTTGCGCCTGTTGCCGACACAACGTTCGTTCGCGGAGATCGCACAGGATCTGACGCTGTCGCCGAACACAGTCAAGACACACGTGCGGGCGATCTACACGAAACTCGGCGTGGGTACTCGCCGCGACGCACTGGCGGTCGCCGTCGACCGGGGACTTCTCGAAGACACGCAGCGTCAGATGCCAATGTCACAGGACCGAGTGCCGTGAAGGTCACCTTGACCGCGTTGAACGCCCCGAATCTTCCCCTCGCAACGGCCTACCGCCCGCGACCGGGACTACTGCCGTGAGGGCCACCTTCGCGGCGTTGGACGCCCATGCCGGGAGTTTAAGGGCTGTGCGTGTGGTGTGTGTGTGGGTCGTGAGCTGTCATCGGGTGCTCGGCTGCTGGCGGGATGCCCCACTGCTTTATCGGGGCACGTGCAGAGTGATGCATGTGCCACAAGGGGCCTGCGAGGCATTCAGGAGTCTACTGTGGACGCCGGATCGCCTCACCAGTCACACCTGTCACACGCGCCACGCCTGTGACAGGACCGAGTGCCGTGAAGGTCACCTTGACGGCGTTGAACGCCCCGATTCTTCCCCTCGCAATGGCCTACCGCCCGCATGGCGCTGTGGCACGCCAGGGTGACCGTGGCCATGGCAGCCTCCGCGGTGTGTCACCAAAGAAACCTGCAGGTCACCGACCTGAACACCGGTTCAGCAACGCCCGATCGGCAAGCCTGAAACTCCTGGCATTGGCCATCCAACGACCGTAACGCGACCCTCGCGGCACCCTGTTCCGTTACCGGTGGGCCAGGTGTGACACATGTCTACCGAGGCCACCGGTAGTCCATAATGGACAACGTTGGTCGCGATGGCTGGCGGGGACGGACCTTCGCGGCATCGAACCGGGTAACAGGTCTGTTCGCGTGTGACACCTGATTGTCCATTGTGGAAAGGCGCACGGTTCCGACGGCGTCTAGTGGCCAGTGACGAGACCGCGTCAGCTCCTGAGGGTTCTGTCATGCCGCGCCGCTGCCGCATTCTTGATGCCCCTGAGCCGGAGTTTGTCGGCTGTCCCAGCAACGAACGTGAGACTGCATGTCTGGCAACGGATCGCCGCACCAGGATGGCAATCTTCCCGCCGAAAGCACCAGTTTCGTGGATCGCCGAAGGGAGATCTTCAAGGCAAGGCAGGTTCTGTCCACGGCAAGGCTGGTGACGTTGACCGGTGTCGGTGGGGTGGGTAAGACGCGGCTGGCGTTGCGGGTGGCGGCGGGGCTGCGGCGGGCGTTCGCCGACGGGGTGTGGCTGGTCGACTTGGCCGCGCTGCAGGACCGCACGCTGCTGGAGCAGACGGTCGTCGACACGGTGGGACTGAGTGACTGCTCCGGGCAGCCGCCGCTGCGGGTCTTGGTGAGCCACCTGCGGGACAGACAGTTGCTGCTGGTGCTGGACAACTGCGAGCACCTGGTGGCCGGCTGCGCGGGACTGGCGAGGGAACTGCTCCCGGCGGCGCCTGGCTTGCGGATCCTGGCCACCAGCCGGCACGCCCTTTCCACGCCGGGCGAACACATCCTGGCTCTACCACCATTACCTCTGCCGGACCCGGATGAGGTGCGTCCGCAGGCTGGGAAACCGCTCTGCAACGAGGCAGTACGTCTGTTCGTGGAGCGAGCGGCTCTCGTCCGGCCCGGCTTCGCGGTCACTGCCGACACTTACGTGCCGATTGCCCGGATCTGCCGTCGGCTGGATGGGCTGCCGTTGGCGATCGAACTGGCCGCGGCGCGGCTGCGGGTGCTTTCGCCGGAGCAGATCCTCCGCCGGCTTGATGACAGGTTCCGTCTCCTGCGTGGGGGCAGTGGTGTGGTGTTGCTCCGCCATCAGACGCTACGGGCGGTGGTCGACTGGAGCTATGAGCTGTGCTCGCCGGCGGAGCAGATGCTCTGGGCGCGGGCGTCGGTGTTCGCGGGCGGGTTCGACCTGGACGCGGCCGAGGAGGTCTGCGCTGGGGACAGCATCGATCGGGACCGGGTGATCGATCTGGTGGCAGGGCTGGTCGACAAGTCGATCCTGATCCGGGAGGGCCAGGAACACGGTCCGTGGGCGCGGTATCGGCTGTTGGACACCCTCCGCCACTACGGGCGCGACGTCTTGCGGGCGGCTGGTACGGAGATGTCGTTGCGGCAGCGGCATAGGGACTACTACCTGAGTCTTGCCGAACGAAGTGTGGCCGAGTGGTTCGGCCCCACTCAGGTGGAGGTGGCCGTCCGCACTCGGCGTGAGCACACCAACCTGCGGGTCGCCCTCAAGTTCTGCCTTGGCACGCCTGGTGAATCCCAGGCTGGCCTGCGTCTGGCCGCGATCCTGTACTTCTACTGGGTCAGCTGTGGCTCCGTTGCCGAGGGCCGGCACTGGCTGGACCGGATGTTGGCGCTGGACACCGAGGCGAGTTGGGCGCGGGGGACAGCCCTGTGGAGCAACGCCCACCTCGCTCTCCTGCAGGGGAATATCCCCGCGGCTACAGCCATGGTCCGGGAGTGCCGCGACTTGGCCCGGCTGACGGGTGACACAAGCGTGCTGGCGTATGCCATCTTCGTTCAGGGAATCGCCGCATGGCATAGCGGCGACTTACCGCAGGCACAGGCGCTGATGGAGGACGCCTTGGCGCGCTTCGATGCACTCGGCGAACTGAACAGCACCGTGCTCCTGGCCCGGACTCTGCTAGCCGGCACCGCCATTTCCCAAGGGGACATCGACCGCGCTATCACCCTGACCAGGCAAGCTTGCGCGATCGGCGAGCTGCACGGCGAGCAATCGACCCGGGCCCACGCCCTCTACTTTCTCGCCCAAGCGGAGTGGCATCGGGACGAGTTGGCGCGGGCGAGCGCGCATGCCAAAGAAAGCCTCCTGGTCATGCGCGTCTTCAACGACACCCTCGGCACTGCGGTGCTGGTCGAGCTGCTGGCCTGGATCGCGGAGACGACAGGCGAATGCGAGCGGGCCGCCGTGCTGCTCGGCGTGGCCCACCAGATCTGGCTCCTGGTCGGCGGCAAGCCCCGGTTCAGTTCCGCGCACTGGATCAGCCGGCACGAGACGTGCGAGCAGCGGACCCGCCACGTCCTCGGCGAACGCGCGTTCCAGGCCGCCTTCAGTCGTGGCGCGGGATTCGACCTGGATCAGGCTGTCACCTACGCCCTCGGGGAGAAACCGGAGGACGCCGCTCCGGCCGGTACTGGAACGGGCGCCGCGAGCATCCCCCTGACCCGCAGGGAACAACAGGTCGCCGAACTCGTCGCCAAGGGGCTGTCCAACAAGGCCATCGCCGCGCAGCTGATGATCGCCCAACGCACCGCTGAGGCCCATGTGGAACACATCCTGACCAAGCTGGGTTTCACCAACCGCACCAAGCTGGCCGCATGGGTCGCCAGGCAGCGAGAACGCCGAGACCTGTGATGGCAGGCCGGATCACACTGCGAGATTTACGTCCAGGCCGGCGTCACATCGGTCCTGCCGCGAACGAAGAGCCTGCTCTGTTGTGTCAACACGGCGGCGTGTCAGGATTCGCTGTCGGTCGATTTCGACTCGATGGACGTGAGGTTGTGGGCAGATCCGGGTTGTCGTGTGTTGCCGACCTTCCCGCGGAGAGGACCAGCTTTGTTGGCCGGCGACAGGAGTTGGCGGATGCGAGGCGACTGCTCTCGGTCAGCAGGTTGGTGACGCTGACCGGCGTTGGCGGGGTTGGCAAGACCCGCCTGGTGATGCGGGTGGCGAGCCAGCTTTCGCGTGCGTTTCCCGATGGTGTGTGGTTGGTGTCCCTGGCCACGATCGAGGATGGCGCGCTGGTGCCGCATGCCGTCGCCAACGTCCTTGGAATCCGTGACGTCACGGGCGGCGAGACACTCGATGTCGTCGTCGAGTACCTGCGGGAGCGGCAGCTGTTGCTGGTGCTGGACAATTGCGAGCATCTGCTCGACGCCTGCGCGGCACTGGTGGCCGCGATCCTGCCCAACGCGGCCGGGATACGGATCCTGACCACCAGCCGGCACCGGCTCAATCTCAGTGCGGAGCAGTTGCTGGAGGTGTCGCCGCTGCGAGTCCCGACGTCGGAAGAACTGACTCGGGGTTTGGTCGCCGCCAAGGCCTTCCCTGCCCTCGAGCTGTTCGCCGATCGTGCCGCCGCGGTGGTCCCGTCGTTCAAGATGACCGCAGGGGATCAGGACCACGTGGCTCGGCTGTGCCACCGGCTCGACGGCCTGCCGCTCGCGATCGAGCTTGCCGCCGCCCGGTTGCGATCCCACAGCATCGAGCAACTCGTCCAGCGGGTGGAGGACCGTTACCGGCTGCTCACCGGTGACAGCCACGTCGCTCTGCCTCGCCACCAGACGCTACGCGCCACGATGGATTGGAGCTACGAACTGTGTACCCCTCGGGAGCAGCGGATCTGGGCGCTGCTTTCGGTGTTCGCCGGCAGCATCGACCTGAGCGCGGCGGAAGCGGTCTGCGCTGAAGAGGACATCGAGCCCGCCGACATCCTCGACACTGTCGCCGCTCTGGTGGACAAGTCCATCCTGGTCAGCGAGCACGACGGCGGAACGGTCCGATATCGGCTGCTGAGCTCGCTACGAGAATATGGTCTTGAGAAGTTGATCGGGCTGGGCAAGCTGTCCGTCGCCCGCTCCCGGCATCGGGACCACTACCTGCGCGTGGCCGAGGAGTACGAGAAGAAGTGGTTCGGCCCGGGTCAGCTGGAGATCGTCGAGAGTTTGCGTACGGAGCTGGACAACTTCCGTGCTGCCTTGACCTTCTGCCTCACCACTCCAGGCCAGGCACAGCACGGCCTGCGCCTGACCGGGACCCTGTGGTGCTACTGGACTCCGTATATGGCGCGGGAGGAAATGCGGTATTGGCTCGAGCAGTTCTTCAGCAGAGGCGGGAAGCCGAGTGGTGCCGGGGCCAAGGGGTCCTGGGCGGCATCCTTGATGATGCTGATCCACAGCCGCTCTACCGCCGTGCTGCACGCGGGTTCTTCGATTGCCCAGCCCGCGCAGGCACACGAGGACCTGCCGGTTGTCACGCCTGTGGCTGATCACATTCCCGGCTGGCAGCACGACAAAGGCGAGCTGATGAGCTTCGTTGTGCTCAACCGGATCGAGCTCGCGTGCACCCTCGTCTTCCGGGCAAGCCCCGCCCAGGCCGTGCCGCTGTGTATCGAGGCCCTTGCCATCTGCGAGGCCTACGACGAGCAGTGGGCCCGTTCGTACACGCTGCGCACTCTCGCCCTGGCGAGATGGGTGATGGGTGACTACGACAGTGCCACCACACATGCTCGCGAATGCCTGCGGCTCGAGTACGTCGTACACGACGGGCAAAGTCTGGCCATGACACTCGACCTGCTGGCCGCGGTCGCAGGCAGTATGGGCGATGCCGAACGCGCTGCCGTACTGCAGGGCGCAGCCGAGCGGATCTGGCACGACACCGGCCGCGACCCGCTGCGGCAGACAGGCCGGATCCGGGCGAGTGAGCGGCTGTCTCGCGCGGTCCTTGGCGACTCCGGCTTCGAGCGGGCTTGCCGACGCGGCGGCGAACTCTCGCGAGATGACGTCGCCGTCTACGCCCTGCAGGACCGTTCCGGGATTCCCGGCTGGCGCGAATTGGCGAGGACGTCATCGGCGCACCGCGATGAGTCGTCGGCTACCTGGCTGACGCAGCGCGAGAAGCAAGTCGCCGAGCTGGTCGTCCAAGGCCTGACGGACAAGCAGATCGCCGCCGCACTGGTGATCGCCCAACGCACCGCCGAGGGGCACGTACAGCACATCCTGACCAAGCTGGGATTCGCCAACCGCGCCCAACTGGCAGCCTGGCTCGCCTCGAAACAGCCGCAAGGCGAACAGCCAGGGCCGCGGTAGTGCCCCGGCCTTCGAGCCACGGCAGGCAGCTCTCGCTCATGGTTCCTCCGCCACGTTGAGCTCCAGCTGGGACACGGTGTCGGAGCCGAGGCCGCGCAGCACCAGGTCAAGCAGCGGTCCACAGTGGACGACAACCTTGCTGCTCTCCGGGAGTGCGGCGGCCAAGCTGATCAGCTGCCAAGCGCAGTGTGCCTCCATGAAGCACAAGTCGGTCATGTCCAGTTCGAAGTGGAAGGGACTCCCGGTATCCGGCTGCTTCAGCGCCGCGGACAGTGCCTCGGTGAACTCTTCACGGCTGGACGACTCCGCGGACCCCGCGATTCGCCAGCCGCTCGGAGTCCGGGTGATGCTGACCGCGTCAAGGCGTTCCATGACCTGAACCGGATGGACCTCGCGTGCCGCGGCCACCCAGTAGCTGCTGAATCGCCGCCGGTCGTACCAACAGATCCCGGTCACGCCAGGAATCGTCACTATCGGACCAATGGACACTTCGAAATCTATGACCTCATCCAGGTCGACACCTGGCCGCAGTGCCCAGGTCATGTCCGACGCGGCCCGTAACCCGTGCCAGCCCTCACGCTGGACGTCTTCGATGATGGGGGCGGCCACCGCCAACTGGCGGTCCTTGTCGAAGCGACCGTCCGGCAAGTAGAGGGATGTACTGCGTGTGATCACCAGTTGGCCGCTGGCCCGGGCAGCCTCCACATAATTGCCGGCGCCGTCCATGCGTGCCACGGCATCATCGTCGCTGAGATCGCTGGGATCCAGGACGAGCAGCACCTTCTCTCTCCTGGCCAGACCGGTCCGGGTATAGGCGGTGAGCACCTGCCAGCGGGCCTCGACGTCGGTGAACGCCACAAATGAGTGATCACCCGGCCTCAGCCGTTGCACCGGAACGGTCCGGGGAGATTCGTCCTCAGGTCTGCTCACCATGTCAGCGGCGTGGCGGCGTAGTGGCAGGATCTTCGTTGAGCGCGTATGCGATGGCTTCGTCGAGGGTGTACGCCATGCCGCTGTGCACGGCGGCGTCGAACCCGGTGTCGCCGAGGGTGTAGCGGACGCTTGTCTCGCACTGCAGGTGCGGAGCGCCGAAGTACTTGGAACCGAACAGGGGAAAGCCGACCGACGGCCAGATCTCCGCGGCGGCGCCGAGCAGGACACCGGCTCGGTACGACGTTCCCTGTGCGGCGGCGGTCCACGCCAGCACTTCGATGGCGACGGCGATTCCCAGCAGGTCGTTGAAGGATCGCTTGATGCGCAAGCAATCGCGCCCAAAGGAGGTCGCCTGGTCATACTCGCCGCGGCTCAGCGCGGCCACGGCTTGTGTGTAGATCGCGTAGGCGTAGGCCCACTGTTCGCCGTGTTCCCTCCCGATCGCACAGGCTTCCTGGCAGATCGCGTCGGCCAGATCGAAGTCTCCGCGGAAGACCATGGTGATCGCCAGTTCGACCCACGCCATCATCACGTTGCTGTTCATCTCGCCGAGATGCAGATACTGCGTCTGGGCTTCCTCGAAAAGTTCCTGTGCGGTGTGCAGGTCGTCGCCGACGAGCGCGTTGCAGCCCAGCCGATGGGTGGCGTAAGCCAGTGCGACCTCGTCACCCGCCTCCAGGGCGTAGGCCCGGCACTCCTTCAACATCGTGACCGCCGACGTCCCGTCACCCTGCACCGTCGACACGTATCCGTTGACCCACAACGCCTTGGCGCGTTCCTGGCTCGGCCGTGTGTCCGTGCTCAATGCCCGATCCAGCCAATACCTTCCCTCACCAAGCACCCCACACCCGGCCCAGTAGAACCACAACGTTGCCGCCAGGCGCAGACCGACCCGTGTCTCACCCGGGCAACTCAGGCAGAATTCCAACGCGGCACGAAGATTCGCGTGCTCGAATCGGGTCCGCTCGAAGATATCCGGCTGGCCAGGACCGAACCACTCCCGCTCGTTGCGCTCAGCCAAACTCAAGTAGTAGTCCCGATGCCTGCGGCACAACTCCGCCCTGTGCCCGATGGACGACAGGTAATCGAGGCCGTAGTGCCGGACGGTGTCCAACATCCGGAACCGAGCCCTTGCGCCATGCCACTCCCGGACCAGCACCGACTTGTCCACCAACTCGCCAACCAGATCCATCACGCGGTCCGGCTCGATGCCATCCCCCGCGCACACCGCTTCCGCGGCCTCGAGATCAAACCCTCCGGCGAACACCGACACCCGCGCCCACAAAACCTGCTCATCCGGACTGCATAACGCATAACTCCAGTCAATCGCGGCGCGCAACGTCTGATGACGGGGTAGTTCCGAACGGCTGCCCCCTACCAGAAGCTGGAAACGATCATCCAGCCGCCGCAGAAGCTCTTCCGGCGTCGACAAGTGCAACCGCGCCGCCGCCATCTCAATGGCCAACGGAAGCCCATCCAGCCGATGGCAGATCAGCGCGGCCATTGCCCGGCTGTCAGCATCGACGCGCAACTGCGGCGCCGCGGCTCTTGCCCGCTCCACGAACAGACTCACCGCGTCGTTACACGCCAGAGCATCGCCAAGCGGCCCATTGTGCAAAGCCGGCAACGGCAACGGCGCCACCGGGAAAATATGCTCGCCCTGGATACGCAACGCATGGCGACTGGTCGCCAGCACGATCAACCCAGGGACCGCGGCCAGCAACTTCGCCACCAACTCGGCACACTCGTCCAGCACGTGCTCGCAACTGTCCAACACCAGCAACAACTGCTTGTCCAAGAGATTGTCCACCAGGACGGACAGTGGGGAGCGAGCGGAATGATCGCGGACCCTCAACGCGTCGGCCACGGTCAGTGCCAGCAACGCCGAATCCTGCAACGCCGCCAACTCCACGAACCACACACCATCCACAAACCCCCGCCGCACCTGCTCGGCCACCCGCATGGCCAACCTCGTCTTACCCACACCACCAACACCGGTCAACGTCACCAACCGCGCATCGGACATCATCAGATTCGTGGCCGCGGCGATCTCCGATCGACGCCCGACAAAGCTGCTCGTCTCTGGTCGCAGATTGCTCTTCTGCGTCCGTGCCACCGTTGCCTCCCGTTACCACCCATGGCGAAAGTAAGTAGGCGTCACGCATGCTCCTCATTGTGTGCATCGCCTGGTGTCCGGTGAACGTGGAGCCGCGACGCGTTCGCGCCAGCGGCGATTACACGCCAAGGGGTGCGCCTACGGCTACTGATCTTCCGGTGGTTGCGGGTGTGTGGCGATCCATGCGGCGAGTTGTGTGCGTGTGGTGAGGCCGAGTTTGGTCAGGATGTGTTCGACGTGGCCTTCGGCGGTGCGTTGGGCGATCACCAGCCGGGCGGCGATGTCCTTGTTGGACAGTCCTTGCGCGACGAGGTCGGCGACTTGTTGTTCCCTGGGGGTCAGCGGTGTTCTCGTGGCGTCCGCCGGGGTGGCGGGCGGGGGTTGCTCGCCGAGGGCGTAGCCGATGGCCTGATCCATGTCGAGTTTCGTGCCACGATCGAAGGCGGCCTGGAACGCGCGGTCGCCGAGGGCACGGCGGGCCTGTTGTTCGCACGCCTCGTGCGTGGCGAGGTAGTGCCGGGAGCCCAATACGGGCGCGCCGCCGACCAGGGGCCAGATCTGGTGGACCGCGCCGAACAGCACCACGGCCCGATCGCACTCGGCGGCTCCCACCGCGACCCAGGCCAGCAATTCGATGAGCATCGCTGTGCCGTAGGTGTCGTTCACCGTTCGCATCCCCTGCAGAGCCTCCCTGCCGTGCATGCTGGCCTGTGCCACTCCGCCCGTTACCCATTCGGCGAGAGACAGGGCGTAGAGCACGTTGGCCCGCCCCCATTGCTCGCCGTATCTCTCGCAGAGCGCGCGGGCGTGCTGGCCCAGCGTGACGGCGCGCGCGAGGTCCCCCTGGAAAACAGCCACCACGACAAGGATTCCGTAGGCTGTGACTACAGTACTGCTCAGTTCGCCGAGGGCCTCGAAGCGCGCAAGAGCGTCCTCCAACAGGGCCTGCGCGTGCGGTAGGTCGCCGCTGAACCAGGCGATGCTTCCCTGGATACAGATGGCGTACGCCAGTGTGGTTGGCTCGCTCCGCGACTGGGCCCAGTTCCAGCACTCTTGCGCCATGGCCGTGGCGGCGGGCAGGTCTCCTTGCAGGACGGCGAGATGGGCGTTGGTCCACAGCGCGGTAGCCCGTGTCCTGCTGGGCTCGGTGTCCAGGATCAGTGCCCGGTCAAGCCACTGGCGCCCTTCGGCGAGGAAGCCGCAGCTGCGCCAGTAGAAGTGCAGTGCCCCGGCCAGGCGTAACCCGGCCTGGGATTCGCCAGGTGTGCTCAGACAGAACTCCAAGGCTGCCCGCAGGTTGGCGTGCTCACGGCGGGTACGGGCGAACACCTCCGGCTGGGCAGGGCCGAACCATTCGGCCTTGCCGCGTTCGGCCAGATCCAGGTAGTAGTCCCGGTGTCGCTGACGCAGCACCAGCTGTTCCCCAGTCGCGCGCAGTGCGTCGAGTCCGTAGTGGCGGATGGTGTTCAGCAGCCGGTACCGCGCCTCGGCGGAATGATCCTGGTCGTGCCTGGCCAGGATCGACTTGTCCACCAGCCCGGCCATCAGCTCGAACACCTGGTCGCGGTCGATGCCGTCGTCGGCACAGACCGCTTCCAAGGCGTCAAGGTCGAACCCGTCGGCGAACACCGACGCCCGAGCCCACAGCGTCTGCTCCAGCGGCGAGCACAGCTCGTAGCTCCAGTCCACCACCGCCCGCAGCGTCTGATGACGGGGCAACACCGCATGGCTCTCTTCGTGCAGCAGACGGAACCGGTCGTCCAGCCGGTGCAGGATCTGCTCTGGCGAGATCGTGCGCAGCCGCGCCGCGGCCAGCTCGATCGCCAGCGGCAGCCCGTCCAGCCGACGGCAGATCCGGGCAATCGTCGGGTAATTGTTCGCGGTGACCTTGAAGCTGGGCCGCACGAGAGCCGCTCGCTCCGCGAACAGCCGGATCGCCTCGTTGCCGACTTGCTTGCCCTGCGGCGTCCGGTCCAGGTCCGGCAGCGGCAGCGGCGGTATCGCGTGAATATGTTCGCCGGGTGTGGACAGCGCGTGTCGGCTGGTGGCCAGGATCCGCAGTCCCGGCGCGGCAGGGAGCAGTTGGGCCGCCAGCCCCGCGCACCGGTCGACCAGGTGCTCGCAGTTGTCCAGTACCAACAACAGTTGCTTGTCCCGCAGATAACCCACCAGAACTTCCAGCGGCGACCGCGCGGACCGATCACGAATCCCCACAGCGTCCGCGACCGTCCGTTCCAGTAGCGTCCGGTCCTGCAACGCGGCCAGTTCGACCAGCCACACCCCGTCGGCGAACGCCCGGCGCAACCTGGCCGCCACCCGCAACCCCAGCCGGGTTTTACCAACGCCCCCCACGCCGGTCAACGTCACCACGCGCGAGGAGGACAACGCCTGCCTGACGTCGGCGATTTCACGTCGACGCCCGACGAAACTGGTCTGTTCCTTGGGCAGGTGCCCACTCTTGCTCCGCTCGGCGGCCGGCATACCGTCCTCACACCGGAACTTCGACGTCGATGGCACGCCATCCGAGATCATCCACGGTAACGTCGGCGGGCTCAGCGAGCGCGGTGCGCGATGGCAGCTGGTAGCCAGTGGCGAGACTCCGCCAACGACGGCTACCGCCTCGTCCGGCGTTACTCGGACCATCGTCGATGCCGAGCCGCCTTCCCCAACCTGGGTGGGTAGTGGTGTCGGATCGGCGTGTTAGGTTGGCGCCACGGGTGGCCGGACTTCCTCGTGTGCAACGAGGTCCGTGTGCCGGGAGGCTGATCGGTGATGGCCCCGCTCGGATTGTTACCCGCTGAGTCGACGAGTTTTGTCGGGCGGCGTGAAGAACTCGCGCAGGCGCGCGATTTGCTGACGGCTGGCCGGTTGTTGACGTTGATCGGACCTGGTGGTGTGGGCAAGACCCGGCTGGCGTTGCGGGCTGCCCGGACGGTGATGCGGGCGTTTTCCGATGGGGCGCACGTGGTGCAGTTGGAGGAGTTGCGGGATCCCGGTCTGCTGCCGCAGACGGTAGCCGCGGAGTTGGGGCTGCGTGATGTGGGGCCTGAGCCCATGGCCAGGGTGGTGGAGTTTCTTCGCGACAGGTCGTTGCTGCTGGTGATGGACAACTGTGAGCATCTCGTTCGGCCTTGTGGGCAGCTGGTCAGCAGGGTGCTGACGGCTGCTGCCGGGGTGCGGGTGCTGGCCACCAGCCGTGATGTGCTGCGGGTGTACGGGGAGCATTTGCTTGCGGTCCGGCCGTTGCCGGTGCCGGAACCGTCGGCGACGCGGGTGGCGGATGCTGATGACGCGGTCACGTTGCTGGCGCATCGGGCGGCGGCGGTCGATCCGGGGTTCGAGGTGGGGCCAGCCAACCTGGCGGTCGTGACGGCGATCTGTCAGCTGCTTGAGGGGATACCGCTGGCGATTGAACTGGTCGCGGCACGCGTGCGGACCTTGTCGGTGGAACACATCCTGCGGCGCCTCGATGACAGGTTCGAGTTGCTGCGCAATGGGCATTCCGGGCGGCCGTCGCGGCAGCGGACGCTGCTGGCGGCGGTGGAGTGGAGTCACGAGCTGTGTTCGCCCGCGGAGCAGGCGATGTGGGCGCGGTTGTCGGTGTTCAGGGGTGGGTTCACGCTCGACGCGGCCGAAGCGGTGGCCGGGGAGGTGTCGCTGGCGGACGAGCCGTTGGACGTGGTCCACAGCCTGATGGACAAGTCCATTCTGATTTGCGAGGACAACGGGTCGTTGGTGCGGTACCGGATGTTGGAGACGCTCCGCGAGTTCGGGATGGCCAAGCTGGTCGAGGCGGGCGAGAAGCCGGTGTTCCGGCGCAGGCACCAGCACTATTTCCTCGGGGTGGCTGAGCGATTCGCCGAGGACTGGACGGGGCACGGACCAACCGCGGGTGTTCGCAACGACCCGACTCGAGCACGCGAATTTGCGTTCCGCTCTGGAGTTCAGCCTGAGCGACCCCCAGGGCGCGGACATCGCGGCGCGATTTGCCATTGCGCTGCAATACTATTGGCATTTTGGCTTCAACAGTGAAGGGCACCGGTGGCTCCAGCGAGTGCTGGCGATCGGCTCACTCACCGCGGCGGACCGGATCGAGTTGTTGTGGACCGGAACTCTCCTGGCGGTCGTCTGCGCAGACCTGTCCCTCGCTGCCATCCGAAGCCGGAAAGCCATGGCTCTGGCGCGGTATCTGGACGACGACTACCTGCTGGGGACAGCCTTACTGACCAAGGCGACTATCGCGTTCAACAGCAATGACCCGGCCAATGCCGACGTCTACTTCACCAGATGCGTTGAGCTCTTCGAGCGATCCGGGCGGCAGGATACGAAAACGATCATGGCGTACTGCATGCACGCGCAGGCCACGACACTCGCCGGCGATGCGGGACGAGCGGTCGAGTTGGCACAGCAGGCCGTCCAGATCGCGGACACCCAGCGCGAACCGGCCATCCGAGGCTTTGCCTGGTACACGCTGGCCATGGCGGAATGGCTTGCCGGGCATTTGGTGGAGGCCACCGGCCACGCGATGGCGAGCCTCCGCGTCAAACTTGGGCATGACGAAGAGAGCAGCGGACGGGCCTTGCTCGTGGAACTGCTGGCTTGGATCGCCGGTTCACAGCACGCGGACGAGCGCGCTGCCTGGCTGCTCGGGCTCGCCAGCCGGGCGTGGCGGGACGCGGGCGTGAAGGTGCTGTTCGGCTCCGAAAGCTGGCTGCAGCCGCATCAGGCCTGTGTCCGGCAGGCACTGCGGACGCTTGGCGCGCAGGCATTTCAGGTCGCCTTCGAGTCGGGGGCAGCCCGTAACGTCGATCTCGACCAGACACTGACGGACCTGGTGAACGAGCAGGCACCCGCCACCGCCCCAGCCGGGGTGGCAGCCGATACCCGCGCCGGTCAGCAGGCGTTGACACCCGGGAGCTCCAGGTCGCCGAGTTGATCGCGCAAGGCCTGACGAACAAGGAGATCGCCGCCAGACTGCTCATCGCCCAACGCACGGCCGAAGGCCACGTCGAACGCATCCTGGCCAAACTAGGCCTCACCACTCGAACCCACATCGCGGTGTGGATCACCCAGCAACGCGGACAAGACCAAGACTGAACCGGTCTCTTGCGCTTCCGGACCGGCCAGTCGCGGCCTGGCGCGTCAGGTGTGGACGCGTCAATTACGTGACCGAGTTGATCCAGTCGATGACGGCGGCGTGCACCAGCGCGGTGTCCGGGTTGAGATTGATCGAGTGTCCAGCGGTCGGCAGTACGTAGGTGTGCAGCGACGGTGCCGACGGGTAATACGCTTTCTCTCGTACTGCCAGCGCCACTTGCGAGCAGACGGGAAGCAAGAGTCCGCAGAAGTAAGGATCGCGCTCACCGATGGCGATGAGCACGGGCACACGGATCAGCGCTGAATATGGTGTGACGACTCCGAGCGCGACGAAGTCTGGTACTTCGGAGTACGACGCGGTGTCCCGCAGTGCCTCGTCAGTCGCTGCCACCCGCGGGTCCACTGTGTCCGGTGAATGGAAGGCCTTGGTGCGCATTCCGGGCACTGTCGTGAAGTAGCCGGGGTCATGGTCCGGGAACCTGGAATCCAGCGCCACCGAATGTGTGTACACCGAGAACAGCAGGAACGTGTTGACGATGTTGACCATGTGCGACAGGCCGGTGACGAGCAGTGCGTCGACGTCGTGGTAGGTCGCCGCTTCGATGATCGCGATGCCGGAGCCGAGCGAGTGTCCGCCGATGACGACCTCGTCGAAGGAAGTATCAGCGACATCTCCCGCCCGCAGTGCCTTGATCACGCCGTGCACGGCTTGGGCTTCGATCAGCGCGGTCACTTGGACGCTGAGCGGCCGGGTGCTTCTGCCGGTGCCAAGGCGGTCGAGGGAGAACGTCGCATAGCCGGCGTTGGTCATCGCCTTGGCGAAGGAATAGATCTCCGGTGCGGTGGGAAAGTCCCAATAGGACGAGTTGTAGGTGGCGCCCGGCACCAGCACCAGCACTGTGTTGGGAGCAGGTCCCGCAGGCAGGCACAGCCTGCCGTGAATGGCGCCGGTGACGGTCGACGTGGTCACCGGGACGTCAGCCTCGTGACACGTCTGCCCCATTCCAGCGACCGCGGTGCTGCTGGGTTGCAGGAATGCCGCTACGGCAACCAACACTGTGATGCGTGTGGACATGGCTCTCGAGGTTTTGCTCACGAGCCTCCGCTTCCTTCCTTGCTTGGTTGAACAGTCGCACGGCACCACGACGATGGCGGTGACGTTTCAGGCAGTGGGGAGTGTCCGTTCGACGGCCCACACGGCGATCTGGGTGCGTGAGGACAGACCGAGTTTGGTGAGAATGCGTGGGACACAGGCCGAAGCTCCAGTCGATGGTCGCCCGCAGGGTGCGGTGGCGCGGTGGGGCGGATCCGCTGCTGTTGGCGAGTACCAGAATCCAGTCGTCCAGCCGTTCCAGAAGGCACTCGGCGGACAGCGTCCGCATTCGTGCGGCGGCCAGTTCGATGGCGAGCGGGAGCCCGTCGAGCCGTCGGCAGATGTCGACAACCGTGACGAGGCTGCCGGGGTCGGCGGTGAAGGTCGGGCAGGCCGTCGCCGCGCGCTCGGTGAACAGCGTGATGGCGTCGTAGTCGGAGACCTTCGAGAGTTGTGGTGTGTGGCCGGGCGCGGGCAGTGACAGCGAGGGCACCCGCAGGATGTGTTCACCCGGAATGCCCAGCGATTGTCTGCTGGTCACCAGGATTCGCAGCCCTGCGGCCGTGGGCAGCAGCTGACCGATCAAGGCGGTGCACGCGTCCATGAGATGTTCGCAGTTGTCCAGTACCAACAGCATCTGCTTGTCCGCAAGGTAACGGACCAGCACGTCGAGCGGCGGACGGCGCGTGCGATCGCGGATTCCCAGCGTGGCAGCCGTGACCTGGGTAAGCAGTTCAGGTTGTGCCAGTGCTGCCAGCTCTACCAGCCACACACCGTCCTCGTACGCCCGGCGCACCTGCTGGGCGATGCGTAGCGCCAGCCGGGTTTTCCCGACCCCGCCCGCACCGGTCAAGGTCAGCAGCCGCGTCTCCGACAGCATCCTTCTCGCCGCGTCGATCTGGCTTCGGCGACCCATGAAGCTCGAGACGTCGGCTGGCAAGTTGCCCTGTTCTCGTCCTGGAACCATGTTCGCTTCCTCGGTCCGCCGCTGGGGAGGACCATCGTCGTTCCCAGCCACCGCATCGCGGCCTACTGCCTGGCGAAGGCGAGATGTGTCGTCCTCGGGCCGGTGGCAACCGCGCTGTTTTGGCTTAGTGCGATGGGACGATCACCCCGCATGCCACCCGGCCACCGGAGTCTCCGGTTGCCAAGGTCTCGGCGTCTGGGCCGGTAGCTGAGTAGCGAGTGGGGATTCTGGCGAAGTTGTCCGGCAGTGCGTGAATGATGATCGCGCTGCCGTCGGCGTCGAAGAGCGCTGCCGCGGTGAGTCTGTCGTTCTCGGTGGCGGTTGTGGCCGTGCCGTTGGCGGAAACGTAGAGCGATGGCAAATCGCCAGTGTGCCGGGGGTGGCCAACGTGTTCGACGTCGAGGTGCCTGCCGGCCGACAGATATGGCACGACGACGCCGCTGGGATCGGTGGCGTTCGGGTCGCAGATACCCACGGCGTGCACATGGAACCCGTGGAATCCATGGGAAAGCCCGGTCAGCTTGCCGCCGACGAAGGTCTTGCTGTGGAACAGGTGAAACCTGACGGTGCCAAGCACTTCGCCAGTGACATCGTGGACGATGGCCTCGGCGTCGGTACTGCCCGAGCGCTCGGGGGTACTCGCTGAGGCGGCCGCTCCAGCGGCGATGGTGGCGAAAATGGCAAGCACGGCGATGATTCGTGAAGATGGCGGTTGGCGCATGCTGTCTCCTGAAGGAGTAGACGAGTGATCGTCGCGGACATGTGGCGCCGTCCGTGTCGGGCCTATCGACTGGGCCCTGAGGCGGGCGGGATGTTCTGGTTGATGTGGAACACGTTGTCCGGGTCGTAGCGGTCCTTGATCTGGGCGAGCCGGTCGTAGTTGCCGCCGTATGACGCTGTGACGCGGTCTTGTCCCTCGTTCATCAGGAAATTGACATACGCGCCACCGGCCGAGGTCGGGTGCAGCTCCTGCCAGTAGTCCCGGGCCCACTGCGAGATGACGCCGGCATTGGCCGGGTCCGGATCGACACCCACGATGACCCCGGCCCAGCCGCCGTCCCGGTAGGCGAACGCGGTCGCGTCGCCAGGCACACGGCTGGCGGCACCGTCGATGGGATAGAGGTGCATGGTGGAGTGGCCGGTCGGCAGTCGCTCGCCGTACTTGAGGTGCACGTCGATCGCGGCGTCGGAGATCTCGTTGAAGAAGTCCGCCCGCCAGTACCATTGCAGCCCGGCAGGGTAGAGGCCGTCGAACGCGCTCTGCAGCACGGTGAACGGCATGTCGTGCAGGCCGACCAGCAGCGGTGAGCCGTACGTCCTGATCGGCTCGAGCACTTCGCTGGCGTGAACGTGTGATCCGGTGTAGCACCAGACGACGGCACAGGACTTGCGGCCCCAGAGCTCCTCGGGGAACGGTTCAACGGGCGGGATGGTCAGCAGCGCGAGCCAGCCGCTGAGCTCCTCCGGCAGCGATGGCAGTAGCTCTCGGTACCAGCGCATCACCTCGGCCGCGTCGGCGAAGTCGTAAAGCACGGGACCACCGATGATCGTGCCGTGTTCACCGATGTCGTGGCAGCGGAAGGTGAACGACGTGACGACGCCGAAATTCCCGCCGCCGCCGCGCAAGGCCCAGAACAGGTCGCTGTGCGAGCTGTCGCTGGCCGTCACGAAAGTGCCGTCGGCGAGCACCACGTCCGCGGCGAGAAGATTGTCGACGGTCAGCCCGAAGCGCCGGGAGAGATAGCCGACGCCGCCTCCCAGCGTCAGCCCGGCCACACCGGTGGACGAGAGGAAACCGGAGGGAGTCGCTATGCCGAACCCGACGGTCGCGTGGTCTACATCGCCCCAAGTACATCCCGCGTCGGCGCGGACGGTGTGCTTCTCGGGGTCGACCGTGGTGCTGCGAAGCATCGAAAGGTCGATGACCAGGGCATCGTCCGCGACGCCGAGGCCCGCGGCGTTGTGACCGCCGCCCCGTACCGCGATCTCGAGGTCGTGTTCACGGCCGAAACGTATACAGGCGATGACATCGACAGCGTCTCGGCAGCGGGCGACGACGGCGGGGCGCTTGTCGATCATGCCGTTGTAGACGGCCCGCGCCTCGTCGTACCCGAGGTCGCCCGGCGTGATGAGATCGCCACGCAGAGCGGCCGCCAGGCCTTCGTACGGCGTGTTGACGACGCCGGCTGGTGTGGTGCTCATCTGATCCGCCTTCCCATACGGCGCTCGACCGGGATGGCATTACCGTCAAACGCGCGCACCACCGAAGGTAAGCACTATCCGCGATCTCCGGAGAACGTTCACTAAACGCTCTAACAAATAACTCGGGTCGTCATGATTCGACCCCATTCGTCTATTCTTCACACCACTACCACTACTGAAGAAGTGGCGATCATACCGTCAGGACTAGTGCACAGGAAGCGATTGGCTGGCGAGTCCGCGTCAATGACAGAAATGGGCCACTACACGTGGGTCATTGGTCAGGTGAGAATGTGCGCTCGGTGGCGCGACCGGGTACCCCGATCTGCGACGATTCTTGCTCACTAGTGTCGGGTGATGGGAACTAATGGCGGTATGCCAACGGATTCGGCGAACTACTTTCGTGGGGATGAGGCAGACTGCGCGAGTTGGTGAACTGTCCCGACGTACGCGGTGGTGTGTTCCTCGCACCAAGATCGCGGTACCGCGGGTGCCCGCCAGTTTCATCCGGCGAGAGCCGTTGCGGCACTTGCTTGACCAGGCGGGCGCAGTGCCCGTCACTGTCGTGTGCGCGCCGGCCGGCTATGGAAAGACGCTTGCGCTCGCGGACTGGGTCGCGGATACCACTGCGGCCTGGGTATCCCTCGACCGCTACGACAACGACGCTGGCCGGTTCTGGTCGGCTGTGCTCAGCGCCATGGCCGAATGCGTGCCCGACGACAGCCCGCTGCGGGACCTTGGCCGACCGGCGGTGGCCGACGAGCCGGGATTTCTCGCCGAGATCGTCGACGCCCTCGACGCGCTGGACGGTCCGCGACTGCTGGTGCTGGATGACGTGCACGAGATCGTGGAACCGCGGACACTGCGTGGCGTCGAGGCGCTCATCCGATATGCGCCCAAGGGACTGCGGCTGGTGCTGTCCACTCGGCTCGACCCGCCGCTCCCGTTGGCTCGGTTGCGCGCGCAGGGCAACCTGGTCGAGATCCGGGCGAACCGGTTGCGGTTCGGTCTCGACGACGCCGCCGCGATGCTTCGCGCGGTGGGGATCGAACTCGAGGACGAACAGTTGCGGCTGCTCGTCGGCCAGACCGAGGGGTGGGCGGCCGGGCTGCGGCTTGCCGCCCTTTCGCTGCGAGACGCGGCCGACTGCGACGAGTTCCTCGCGGACTTCGCCGCCGATGACCGATCGGTGGCCGACTACCTCGTCGGCGAGGTGTTGACGCGTCTGCCCGGACGGACCGGGGAGTTCCTGCGGGTGATCAGCATCTGCGACGAAGTGTCGCCATCACTGGCGGCGACGCTGTCCGGGCTGGATGACGCAGGCGTGCTCCTCGATGTGCTGGAGCGGGAGAGTTCGCTGGTGACGAGCGTCGACGTACGCGGGCAACGGTACCGGATCCACGCCTTGCTGCGTTCTTATCTGAGAGCTGACCTCAACCGGCACCAGCCGGAGCGGACTGTCGAACTGCACGGTATCGCCGCGAAATGGTTCGCTGCCGAACAGCGCGTGCCGGAAGCGCTCGATCACGCTGGGCAGGCAAGGGACCTGGCCATGGTCGCGGTCCTCCTGCGCCGGTATGCCGTCACGTTGCTGCTCATGGGCGAGCACCACGCGGTCACCAGGGCACTGGCGCTGGTCGGCCACGATACGGTGACTGAGGATCCCTCGCTTGCCCTGATATCCGCGTTCACGCACCTCGCAGGCGGTGACCTGGCCGCGGCGGAGACGGATTTCGCTGGCAGTCAGGCCATCTGGCCTGCCACGTGCAGCACCGATATGGCGTTGCTCCGCTGGCTCGTGGGAGCACATCTCGCGCTCATCCGGGGCAAACCCTCGGCCGCGCTGTTGATGGGGGAGTATCCGGACGGGTTGCGGTCGATGGGCGCTGCGCTCGAGGCGTGGACGCGTATGGCTGTCGGCTGGACTTCGCTGTATGTCGCGGATCTGGCCACCGCCAGGCGAGAACTGCGGGAAGCTCTCCGGCTCGCCCGCGGCAAGGGCTTCGATCACCTTGTCATGCAATGCCATACGGTCCTCGGCGCGGCCTGTGCTCTTGGTGGCGACTATCCCGCGATGGCGGAGGCGTCGGCGGCGGCCATCGACCTGGCCAGTGAGCGAGGCTGGTGCCGGGCGCCCTGGCTGGTGACCGACTACCTGGTGCTCGCCTTCGCGCGCCTGCTGAACCTCGATCCGGCTGGTGCGATGCGATATGCGACGCAGGCCGAACGGGCGAACCACCTGGCGCCCGACCCGAGGCTGCGATTCCTGATCAGTTTCGTCGAGGGGGCCGCCCGTTTCGACGCTGGTGACCGCTCGACCGGGTCGCACCGGATGAGGCAGGCACGCCAGCAGCTCGGTGACGTGGTCCTGTTGCCTGAACTGGTCGCCACCGTCGCGCTCCTTGAGCACCCTTGTGCACTCGCGCTCGGGCACTATGCCCACGCACGGGAGATCTTTGACTGGACGCGGGCCCGGATCGGCGACACGGCCGAGGTATCCCTGCTGCGGGCGTGGTCGCTGGCCGAGACCGGGCGTGCGGGTGCGTCCCGGGTGCTGACCGGTGCTTTGGACAGTGCCCGGGCCGGACTGTCTCCGATTACTCGCGTCGCGGCCCTGCTGCTGGAGACGGCGATCGAGCTTCGCGCGGGGCGGCGGACCAAGGCGCGATGTGCGCTCCAGAGCGCACTGGCGCTTGCCGAGCCGGTGCGGTTGATCCGGCCGTTCGGCGAAGCCGGGCCGGTGGTGCGGCGGCTGCTGGCTGATCAACAGGGTGGCTTCGGGCCGCTGGACGACTTCGCCAGCCGGGTCTGCGAAGCGGTCACCGGTTTGCACGGCGTATGCGGACGCGGCGTTCTGACCCGGCGTGAGCGGGCGGTACTGACCAGACTTCCGTCACTGTGGTCGCTCGACGAGATCGCGTCGGACCTCGCCTTGTCCGTGAACACAGTGAAGACGCATGTGCGCTCGGTCTACGCGAAACTCGGCGTGCGCAGCCGGCGCGCGGCGGTGGTCGCGGCTCGCGAGCTCGGCTTGATCTGATCGATCGGCATCGCGGATCTTCGGTGCGTCAAACCGGACTGCTCCGGTCGCGTGTCGTGGTCTTGGGACGCACGAGCCTCACCCGTTGAGGATGAGATCGCCGCAGTGGGGTGGGTGCCGGCCGTCGAACGGCACGTCTCGGGCATGGGAATTCGTCGCTTCGTGCAGCCCGGTGCGCGGGCCATCCCACCTTCATGAGGTGACGTCCGGCCCAGCGAGTCCGCGCACACTCGGGTGCCCCAACGTGTGATGGCAGGAGGAGAAGACAATGGCCACGCTGACCATTTGGCGGTTCGACACTCCCGACGGCGCAAGGCAGGCGGTGCGTACGCTCGAGTCCTTGGCCGCGTCGGGTCTGATCAAGCTGCACGACGCGGCGATCGTGTCGTGGGCGGAAGGTGCGAAGAAGCCGGCGACAAAGCAGTTGCACAACCTCGCGGGCCGGGGTGCGCTCGGCGGAATGTTCTGGGGCATGCTGTTCGGGCTGATTTTCTTCGTGCCTCTGCTCGGAGCGGCGATCGGGGCGGCGACCGGCGCGCTGGTGGGAGTGTTCTCCGATGTCGGCATCGACGACAGGCTGATCGCCCGGGTTCGTGAGCAAGTCACCCCGGGCACGTCGGCGTTGTTCCTGTACAGCTCGGATGCCGTGCTGGACAAGATAAAGGAGGCGATGGCCGGTCACGACCAGCCCGAATTGCTGTTCACCAACCTGTCCAACGAACAGGAAGAAGCCTTGCGAGCGGCATTCGCCGAGGAACCCGACCCGCCGGTGAAGTGAGAATCCGGTGAACCGCTACCCGCCGATCGCCGACCACGGCATGGTCGGTGATCTTCAGACTGCCGCACTGGTGTCCGCACAGGGAACGGTCGACTGGTGGTGCACGCCGCGCTTCGATTCCCCCAGTGTCTTCGCCTCGCTGCTCGACAGCGATCGCGGGGGCTACTGCCGCCTGGCCGCGGATTTGACGGGGGACGACAATGCGACTGTCCGCCAGCTCTATCTCTCGGACACAGCCGTCCTCGTCACACGGTTCATGGCCCCGGGCGGGGTCGGCGAGGTCGCGGACTTCATGGAGCCGATCCCCACCGCCACGCCGACCGATCGGCATCGCCTGGTGCGGGCCGTCCGGGTGGTCCGGGGCAGCCTGCCTTTCACGCTCACCTGCCGCCCACGGTTCGACTACGGGCGTGCTCCGCACACCCTCGTCTTGAGCGATGACCGCTCGGCGGTCTTCCGGGGCCCCGGAACGGATCTGCATCTCCAGGCCACCGAACCCGTCACACTGCGAGCCGACGACGGCGACATCGTGGCGCGCTTCACCCTCGCGGCCGGACAAACAGCGGCGGTCGTCTTGACCAGCGTCGCGGGCGACGGCCCCGCCTCACCCGCGCCGTCACTGAACGGCATCGTCGACGAACTGGAGGCGTGCCGCGCCTTCTGGCTCTCGTGGCTGCGGTCATCCACTTACCGCGGACGCTGGCAGGACATGGTCCACCGCTCGGCGATCACGCTCAAGCTGCTCACCTACGCTCCGACTGGGGCGCCGATCGCCGCGGCCACCATGGGACTGCCTGAACAGTTCGGTGGCGAGCGCAACTGGGACTACCGGTACACGTGGATCCGCGACGCTTCCCTGTCGGTCCGTGCCTTGATCGACCTCGGCTTCGCCGAGGAGGCCCACGCCTTCCGTCGATGGCTACGCGACCGCCTCGACGCGGGCGGCACCGCCTCGGGCGAGCCGTTGCAGATCATGTATCGGATAGACGGCGACCCCAACCTGACAGAGGAGATCCTCACGCACCTGGAGGGTTACCGGGGATCAGCGCCGGTACGGGTGGGCAACGCGGCCGCGGACCAGATCCAGCTCGACATCTACGGTGAGGCCGCCGAAGCTTTGACCCAGGCAGGCGACATGGGTGCCATCCGGGGCTGGCAGGCCTTCACGAACGTGCTGGACTGGCTCGCCGAGAACTGGGACCGGCCCGACGAGGGCATCTGGGAAACGCGCGGTGGCCGCAAGGACTTCACCTACAGCCGCCTGATGACCTGGGTCGCCTTCGACAGAGGCATCCGCGCGGCAACGAACTACTCCCGTCCCGCCGACGTCGCCCGCTGGGCCCAGGTCCGCGACGTCGTCTTCAAACAGATCGTCGAGCGTGGCTGGAGTCCGAATCGGCGAGCGTTCGTCCAACACTACGACACCGAGGTTCTGGACGCCTCGCTTCTGCTGATGCCCCGGGTGGGCTTCATCTCTCCGCACGACCCGGCGTGGTTGAGCACTCTCGACGCCATGGACCAGGAACTGGTGAGTGACAGCCTCGTCTACCGGTACGACCCCGAGGCATCCCCGGACGGCTTGCGCGGCAGCGAGGGAACCTTCAACCTGTGCAGCTTTCTCTATGTCGAGGCACTCGCCCGCGCCGGCCGGCTCCAGCAGGCCCGGTACGCCTTCGACAAGATGCTCACCTACGCCAACCACGTCGGCCTGTTCGCCGAGGAGATCGGCCCCTCCGGCGAGCAGCTCGGCAACTTCCCCCAGGCGTTCACGCACCTGGCCCTGGTCGCCGCCGCCATGGCACTCGATGACGAGCTCGCCCTGGCCGAATCCCGGCCATTCCTGAATCCCACCGCGAGGCCTCGTGGTGAAAGTGGCGCCGATGGCTGAAGCACGTACCTACACCGCACCGCGAGGGGTACTCGTCCCGCTCGCCCTCGCACAGTTCATCTGCAGCTTCGCCGGCTCGAACATGAATGTCATGCTCAAGGACATCAGCAGGGACCTGAATACGACCGTGCAGGGCGTGCAGGTCACGATCACGATCTTTCTGCTGGTCATGGCCGCACTGATGATTCCCGGCGGCAAGGTGACCGACCGATACGGCCGCAAGCGGTGCTTCATGGCAGGTCTCGCCCTGTACGGCGTCGGCGCGGTGCTGAGTGCGGCCTCGCCGGGGCTGGGCGTGCTCATTCTCGGCAACTCGATCCTCGAAGGCGTCGGTACGGCGATGCTCATCCCGCCGGTCTACATCCTCACGACGCTCCTGTTCACGGACGTGCCTTCCCGCGCCCGCGCGTTCGGGGCCATCATGGCGGCGGGTGGCGTCGGTGCCGCGGCAGGACCGCTGATCGGCGGGCTCATCACCTCGGCGATCAGCTGGCGCGCGGCCTTCGTGTTCCAGGCTCTGGTGATAGTGCTGATCATTCTGCTCGGCCGCCGGATCAAAGACCCACTGCCGCCGGACCCGGCGCGCTCCTTCGACATCCGCGGAGCGGTCCTGTCCGCGGTCGGCATGGTCCTTTTCGTCATGGGAATCCTGGCGGCCGACGACAACGTCGCGCTGATGCTCATCCTGCTCGTCCTCGGCGCACTCGTGCTGGAGTGGTCTTTCCGGTCGATGCGCGCCAAAGAGCGGGCCGGCGGCGAGCCACTGGTGTCGACGAGCGTGTTCCGCAATCACATTTCCAATCTCGGTCTTGTCACGCAGCTGACGCAGTGGCTGTTGCTCATGGGCACGTCGTTCGTGGTGGCGGCGTACCTCCAGGTCGTGCGCGGGTACGACGCGGTCGAGACCGGTGTGATATTCACGGCGGCCACGCTGGGGCTGCTCGTGTCGTCACTGCTGGCCGAGCGCCTGGCGAAGCGGCGCGCCCAACGAACCCTCATCATCGCCGGCTTCGTCGCGACGATCGCCGGCATAGGCGTCCTGCTCGCCATCGCGAGCGTCCACCCGAGTTTTTGGGCCTCCCTTCCCGGACTCCTGCTGATCGGACTGGGAGTGGGTGTGATGCTGACCCCGTCGGTCAACGTCGTGCAGTCGAGCTTCGGCGAGGACCAGCAGGGCGAGATCTCTGGCCTTTCGCGCTGTGTGTCGAACCTCGGCTCCTCGCTCGGTACGGCCATCGCGGGCACGATCCTCGTCGCCAGCTTCACGTCCCATGCGTACGCCGCCGCGATGATCACGCTGGCGGCCATCGGGCTCGTCGGACTCGCCGCCGCGATGTTCCTCCCCAGGGGCCTGGCGGCCGCGGGCATCCCGCCTACGGCGCCGCGTGAGTCCGGCTGAATCGGGATTGCTCTCCTTTTCTTTGCCGCCCTGTGTTGTTTGCCGAGCCCCGCCGCGGAAAAGCCTCGGAGTGTGCTGGCCTCTTGTGGAAACCGAAAGCAGCGGCAAAACTGTGGTTGTCCACTCGTTCCTGACGAGCCGCGCGATGCCGTTGCCGCAGTCGAGGCCGCAGTCGAGGGGTGGGTGGGAATCGCTCTAGGAATGGCCGCACACCTCGATACCCGGAGCTGTGATGACACGCGCCGGTTCGCGTGACGTGATGATGGGCAATCTTCCCGCCGAGGTCACTAGTTTTGTCGGTCGTCGACGAGAAGTGGCTGCGGCGAAGCGGCTGTTGCGTCGGCATCGGCTGGTTACGTTGACCGGTGGTGCGGGGGTGGGCAAGACCCGGCTTGCCTTGCGGACAGCCGGGCAGTTGATGGACGTGTTCCCTGGTGGGGTGTGGTTGGTTGAGGTGGCCGCACTGGAGGATGACAAGTTCCTGGTCCAGACGGTCGCTGACGTGCTTGGCGTCCGTGATCACTCCGGTCGGCCGCCGATGGTCGTGCTGACGGAGTTTCTTGAGGACAAGGAATTGTTGTTGGTGCTGGACAATTGCGAGCATTTGGTGGATGCGTGCGCGATGTTGGTGAGCGATATGTTGCGGGCGGCGCCGGGGTTGCGGGTGTTGGCGACGAGTCGGCAGGTGTTGCGGTCTGGCGGCGAGGCTTTGTTGGAGGTACCGCCGTTGCCGGTGCCTCAGGCTGAGCGGCCGGTAACGGCTCAGCTGGTGGCGCGGAATGCGGCGGTGCGGTTGTTCGCTGAGCGGGCTGCGGTCGCCCGGCCGGGTTTCAGGGTTGATGCGGGTAATCGTGCCGCGGTTGTTCGGGTGTGCCGCCGGTTGGAGGGGATACCGCTGGCGATCGAGTTGACCGCGGTCCGGGTGCGGGCGTTGTCTCTTGATCAGATTTTGGAGCGGTTGGAGAGTTGTTACTTCGAGTTGTTGGCGGAGGGCAGCCGGGCAGCGGTGCCGAGGGTGCGGACGTTGCGGGCGGCGATCGCGTCGAGTTTCGAGCTCTGTTCGGAGCAGGAGCGCACAGTGTGGTTGCGGGCGTCGGTGTTCACTGGTGCGTTCGACCTGGGGGCCGCGGAGGAAGTCTGTGCTGACACCGGTATCGCGGGCGAGGACGTGCTCGAGCTGGTGGCTGGGTTGGTGGACAAGTCCGTTCTGGTTCGGACTGACGGCTCTGTGGCGCGGTTTCGGATGTTGGAGGCTATTCGTCAGTTTGGTGAGCAGGGTCTTGCGTCATCTGGTCGTCAGAGTGTTGTGCGGTTGCGGCATCGGGATTATTACGCTCGGCTTGCCGAGGTGGCGGAGCGGGAATGGGTGGGGCCGAACGAGTTGGTGTGGTTCGCGTGGTTCCGGCGTGAGCGCGCCAACTTGCGGACCGCGTTGGAGTTCTGTCTGACCGAGCTCGGCCAGGCGCGTGCCGGGTTGGCGATCGCAGCCTCGCTGTGGAGTTACTGGTGCATCTCGGGTTGGTTCAGCGAGGCTCGCCACTGGCTCGAAAGCGCGCTGAACCTGGAAAGGGAGTCGAGCCCGGCGCGGGCCAAGGCCCTGTGGGTCAACGGGTTGTTTGCCTTCATGCAGGGCGACTCGGCCGCGGGGTGGTCGATGGAGCGGGAGTGTCAGGCCCTGGCAAGGCGTCTGGGCGACGAGCACTCCTTCGCGTACGCCAAGCGGCTTTCCGGGACCGCCGCGTTCGTCCGTCTTGACTTCCCGCGCTCGTTGGCGCTGTTCGAGGACGCGCTGACTGGTCTGGCGGACCGCGCCGCGATCTGGATCATCCTGCTGCAGATGTCAGCCACCCCGTCCATTGCCGGCGAAGATCGTGCTGCGGCCTTCGGTGAACAGTGCCTGAATCTGGTGAACAACCGCGGCGGACCGATGTCCAAGTCGTGGGCGCTGTGGGTGCATGGTCTCGGGCGGTGGACCGCGGGCCATCGGCAGCTGGCCGATCGGCTGATTCGGGAAGCGCTGCGCACCGGACGCCCCTTGGATGATCAGTGGGGTACCGCTCACTGCCTGGAAATACTGGCGTGGAACGCGGCAGCGGAACGAAACGCCGAGCGCGCCGCACGGTTGCTCGGGGCCGCCAGCAGGCTCTGGCAGGCGACCGGGACATCACCGGCCGAACTGCCGCACATCGCCCCGGACCACGCACTCTACGGACGGCGAATCCAACAGGCGCTGGGAAATGAGGCCCGCACCACCCACTTCAGCGAAGGCGCCAAACTCACCAGCGAGCAGGCCATCGCCTACGCCCTGAGCCACGAGGCGTGAACGCCGGCGGTCTCTGGCGCCACCGCCGAAACGCCCGAAGACAACCAGTATTCGCGGTGCCCCGGCGGCGCCGCCGACAATGCCACTGACTTGAGCATTCTAGCTGGTCGCAAGTGGCGCAGGGTCGACTGCCGGTGACGCTTAATGTCCACAATGGACGATTGATCGTCACATCAATCCCGCTTGCGCCACGCGTCACTCCTGTTACCGGGGTTGGTGCCGTGAAGGTCACCTTCACGGCATCCAATCCAACGCACCAAAAGCCAACGCACCAAAAGTTCCCCTCACGAACCGTCGCGGGCCTGAATGAAGGCCACTGTGGACAGTCCGCCGTGTGTCAGTGGCGCGGGCACGCCTTGCTTGCGGGCCGGGCCACTCGCGTTGCGCACCTCTGGAGATCAACCTCGCGCCGCACGCCTGCAGGCCACCTCTGAAGTGCGAGAACTCTCCTAAGTCAGTGGCATTGGCGACGCCGAGTCCCGGCTCCGGCCACAGGCAGTCTCTCATCGAACGGGGACGACTAGCGGATCGTGGCTCCGTAGAACTGCAAGGAACCCATCGGGCTACCACCCACCGGCCGCAGCAAGGGAGCCCACCACACGATCCGTGAGCTGTGCTCTTTCGGCGCGTGCGGGCTGCAGTCCGCCGTGTCGAGCACGCCGGCGCTGATCGTGCCGCGCCCGGTCACACCCGCACCGGAGTAGTGGTACACCGGACCGCCGCTGTCCCCCCGGGCCGCCGCGCAGCCGGCGACGAGCTCGCCCCGGGTCAGCGGGAACGAGCCGATGGCGACCTGATTGACGTGTGTCACGGCAATATTGCAGTGCTCGCCGGTCCGGGCGCCGCCGGTGCAGACAAGGTTGCCAACGAAGTCGGCGGTCGCGCCGATCACGTTCACCGAGGAGCCACTGCGGGGACCGCGAGTGAAGATGGCACCCCCCGAGCGCGTGTTGATCATCAGATTGTCGCGGGCGTTGTTGTCGTTGATGATGACGCCCATCGTGTCGACCGCGGGGTTGCCGCCGCCGTCAATCGCGGTCTGGCCATTGTTTCCGCAATGGCCGGCGCTGAGCATGCGGCTCGACCCACCCCAGAGGATCGCGAAGCCGGTGCTGCAACCACCCACTGGGGTGGTGTAACGGGCACCGCCAAAGTACGGGGCGATGTCGTTCTGGCGATTGAACAGCGGCTCCGGCGCGGATTCGCGCTGCACGCGCAGTGGCACCTTCGCGGTGCCTACCGTCCCGGCGCCGGACCGGATGGCCGCAAGGCCGGCGCCGGTGACAGTGATGGTCAGGCCGCTGCCGTCGACCTCGGGTCCCACCGACCGGACTTCGGGGTCGGTGGCGAGACGGCTGGTCTCCGCGAGCAGCTCACGTTCGGTGAACGTCGCGGGCCGGAACCTGACCGGTACCCCCAGCCCACCGGCGAACTCGCGCAGTGTCTGCGACACCTCGCCCTTCCAGTACACGATCAGCTCGCGGTTCGTCGGCGCGGCGATGATGCCGGCGTACCCGTCGCCCCTCGTCGCGACGATCTTTTCGGCGGCGGCGTTCAACCTGTCCTGCATCGCGAACGTCTCGGCCCACGTTTCGAACCCGGCAGGGACCGGGGCGGCGGGCTGTACCGAAGCGGGCGCCAGCGACCGCTTGCCAGCGTCGTCGGCTGGTGTGGCGCCGGCCGGTGCGATGCTGGTTCCGATGGCGAGCAGGACGGCGGACACCACGACCGCGCGGCGCGCCGGACAGTTGATGAGGATCTTCCTCATGTGGGAACCTCCAGGTCTCCCAGTCGGATGGGGCACGGACACGGGGACGGGCTGCCACCACCGCCCGTGATTCCGTGACCGGTGATGGCACGCCATTCGGTGAGACCTGAAACCATCCTTGAATTGATCTCTCCCGGTCGGCGTCCATTTATCGGGCATGGTTCATGGACAAGACAAAAGCTCACGATTACCAAGGAGTGGACTCTGAATCGCCGTGACGATCGACTTTTCCCAATTCGCGCAGCCGCTATCCACTATGGATACTCGAACTACGTGGTTCTTGCGCCGTCCACGGCAATTTCACGATCATGGTCAGATTTTCGGTGTGAACTTGAGTTTCCGCTGACACCTCCGACGAACGCAAGGGGCCATTGCCCGGCCCGCAATTGATCCAAATTGATGCCTGACTCGGCCCTCATGAACAGTCGCGGGCGTGACCAGTGCCGGACGACGCAGGCGGCTACTTCGCTCGGTGGGCGGTCTGGGGGATGGTGAGCGGGCGTTCGTCGGCAGCGTCGAGCGCGGCCAGTGTGCGCAGGTAGCGGGGGACTTCGCAGGTGGGGACGGGACTGTTGATCGCGGTACGCGACGTCCTTGCCTCGCTCAACAGGTGGGCCGCGTCGTCCCAGCGGCGCTCGTTGCAGGCGATCGCGGCCAACGCCTCGAGCACGCTGGCCATCCGCCACTGGTCCCCGAGCTTGCGGTGCAGGGTAAGACTCTGTTCGAGCAGCGTGCGGGCTTCGTCCGAGCCGGTTTCGTTGTGTACCAGGCCGAGCAGGTTGAGCGTCCAGGCGATTCCTTCAAGGCATCCGGTGTGCCCGGAAATCGCGTTGGCCTTGGTGAGCAGCTGGAGTGCCTGCGTGTTGTCGCCTCGGTAATGCGCCACCGCGCCGAGGTGCATGAGGGCGCTGGCGATGGATTCGGCGTCGCCGAGGTTCTCGAAGCGACGCAGGCTCATCCGCGCCCACGTGGCGGCCGAGTCGAAGTCGCCACGCAGCCACGCGGTGAAAGCGCACAACTGCAGGGCTCGCGCGATGCCCGGAGCGTCGTCCATGGCTTGGAAGGCCTCAAGAGCGGACCGGTGGTAGTCCATGGCCTGCTGATAGCTGGCGTGCTCCCGGCAGATCGAGCCGAGCAGCAGGCGGGTGCTGGCGACTCCGTGCATGTCTCCCAGCGACTGGTACAGGTCCAGATTCTGCTCGGCCAACTGTACGGCCTTCTCGTACTCGCATTGCAGGAACGTGAGGGTGACAGCACCGGAAAACGCCTTGGCCCGCAGGTCGTCGGGGGCTCGCGCGCCGTGATCCAGCGCGTCCGCCAGCCATTTCCGGCCATCGCCGTAGTGTCCGCGCAGCCTGCAGTACCGGAAGAGTGAGCCGGCCAGTCGCAGGGCGAGCGTGGCGTCGGGAGCGGTGATCGCCCAAGCGACGGCGGCCCGGAAGTTCTCGTGCTCGCCTGCCAGCCGGTCAAGCCATTCCACCGCGTCCGCCCCGTCGAGGCGTTCTTCTGCCTGCTCGGCCAGCGCTAAGTGGAATTCGGCATGTCGTCGCCGCGCGTCGGCCAGTTCGTCTCCCACGAGCTGAGCGGCGGCGAACTTGTGGATCGTGTCGAGCAAACGGTAATGCGGGGCAGTGGTTTCCTTGATCACCAATGACTTCTCGACCAGCCGGCCCAAGAGATCGGCCGCGTGGTCGTCGTGCGGCCACAGTGCCGTGACGGCGGGTAGCCCGAAATCCCCCGCGAACACGGCGAGCCGCCGGAACAGTGCGCGTTCGTCGGGATTGAGCAGGTCGTAGCTCCACTTGATGGTCGTGTGCAGTGCTCGATGCTGGGGACGTGCGACGTGGCTGCCCGAGAACAGCGTGTGTAGACGATCGTGCAGGTGTGCGGCGATCTGGCGGACGGGAAGCGCTGCCGTGCGGGCCGCCGCCAGTTCGAGAGCGAGCGGCAGTCCGTCCAGGCGCGCGCAGATCAAGGCCAACTCGTGCGCGGTGCCCTCGTCCGTGCCGATCTGGGCGCCGGAATCCTGCGCCCGGTCGAGGAAGAGTTGGATCGCGTCGTAGCGGAGAAGGCTCTGGTAGGAATGCGCGGTGTCAGGGTCCGGGGTGGCCAAGGGCCGCAGAGCGTGCACGGTTTCACCCGGCACATGCAGTGGCTCTCGGCTCGTGGCCAGGATCTGTAGCTCAGGGCAATTGGGGAGCAGCGCACAGGCTAGCTGTGCGCAGGTGCCGACGAGGTGTTCGCCGTTGTCGAGGACCAGAAGCAGCGCTTGATCCGCAAGATGGTCGGCCAGGCTGTCGATGACACCGCGGCCGCGCTGCTCGCTCAGGCAGAGAGCGTCGGCGACCGCCTGCGGTACGAGGTGGGATTCGGTCAGCGGGGCCAGATCCACGAAACAGACGGGTTTGTCGTACTGCGCAGCTATGGCAATGGCCAGCCGCGTCTTGCCACAGCCTCCGGGGCCGGTGAGCGTCACCAGACGTCGCTGAGCCAGCGTCTGCCGCATCGTTGCGATGTCCGTGTCCCGGCCGACAAGGCGAGTGAGCGGCACCGGCAGGCGGCCTCTGAGACGGTGACCGGTCACGGTCGGTCCCGGTATGACCGACTGATCGAGCGAGGGATCGGCGGTGAGTATGGCTGTTTCGAGCCGGCGTAACTTGGGGCCGGGTTCGATTCCCAGCTCCTCGATCAAAGTGGCGCGGGCGCGTTGGAAGGCGGCCAACGCGTCGGCTTGTCTGCCCGACCGGTACAGCGCAAGGATCAGCAGTTCCCACAGCTGTTCCCGGAATGGGTGCTGGATGACGAGGAACTCCAGTTCGCCGATGGCGGTGACGTGTTCGCCAAGGGCGAGGCGGGCGCTGATCAAATCCTCGGTGGTGGCGACTCTGGCCTCGTTGAGCCGGATTGTCTCGGCCTGCCGCCATTCGCTTGACCGGCAGCCGGTCAATGCCTCGCCACGCCATATCGTCAACGCGCTCCGCAGCCACTCCGTTGCCGCCTTGGGGTCACCGGCAGCCAATGCGTTCCGCCCCCGCACGGAGAAGGTCTCGAAGCGGGTGACGTCGACCGCGTCCTCGGGGACGCGCAGCAGATAGCCGGAATCCCGGGTGGCGATCAGATCCGTGAGACCGGCCTCGCGAAGCCGGCGGCGCAGGTGAGCCAGGTGACTGTGCAGGGTCTTCGGGGCAGCTGGTGGACCCGCGTCATCCCACAACGCGTTGATCAGCGCCGGACGAGTCACCGCCCGGTCCGGCGGTAATGCCATGCGGGCGATCAGAGTGCGCTGGCCGCTCCCGTGCAACTCAACCATTCCGTCGGGCCCCGTTATCTCTGTCGGTCCCAACAGACAGATCTTGACGCTGTTCGGCATCCCCACCCCACCCCACCTGCGTCCCCATACCGCAGGTCCGACATGAATTTGAGAATCACCGATGTTATCCGCTCGCCCGAGTGAGAAAAGGGCTGAGCATGGCCAAGTAGCGCCATTGTCGCACATCCGGCAAAGCTGGTGATCGCAACCACTCGTGGCTTGTCTCGTAAGGGTTGCCAGGTTTATTCGGCGGATCTGGATTCCGCTTGCCAAGATCGATCTGAGCTGGGGCCAGGTGGCCAGCGATGCCACTGACTTAAGAGAGTTCTCGCATTTCAGACGTGGCCTGCGGGTGTGTGGCGCGAGGTTGATCTTGAGAGGTGTGGAACGCGAGTGGCCTCGGCCCGCAAGCACGGCGTACCCGCGCCACAGGTGGACGGGACTGTCCACAGTGGCCTTCATTCAGGCCCGCCACGGTCCGTGAGGGGAACCTTTGGCGCGTTGGACGCCGCGAAGGTGACCTTCACGGCACCAACCCTGGTAACAGGAGTAACGCGCGGGGTACGTGAGATTGACGTGACGATCAATCGTCCATTGTGGACTACCGACGTCAATGTCAGGAGCTCAGGGGTGCACGCATGTGCCACAAGGGCCTGTGAGACACCCGGGATTCCACTGTGGACACAAGGATGCTCCGTCAGTCACACCTGCCCATGCACCACACCTGTAACGGGATCCCATGCCGTCAAGGTCTTCTTACCTTGATGGCGTTGAACGCGCCAAATCTTCCCCTCGCGCCGACCCTGCGACCCGCGCCGAGTTCGACCACGCCCCGCACTACGGACCCGGCAGTCTCCGTGCGGCCAGGCACACCCGCAGGTCCTCGACCCGAACACCGATCCAGCCACGGCCGACCGGCAAACCTGAAAATCCAGGCATTGGCGTCGAATGCCGTGAAGGTAAGGAGACCCTCCCGGCTTCAACCAGGTAACAGTAGTCACTGAAGTCTGGTGTCACTCGGCTAGTTCGCGCTCGACCTCGTCCAGACTTTCGACGACCGACACCCGGTCGGGGGCGTACGTGGCTTCGCCCGCTTTCACCTCCCGGCCCGTGATCAGGAGAACCACGGTTTCCAACCGACTCGCCAGGCCGCGGTCGACCGCACTTTCCAGCCCGGCGAGGGCTGCCGCCCCGGCGGGCTCGGCGCCAACGCCAGCACGCCCGGCCAATGTGGCGACCGCGCTCAGCAGCGCGTCATCGGTGACCGACACCATTGCTCCGCCGCTCCTGCGAACAACCTCCAGTACGGCGTCACCGATGGCCGGGCGGATCACTGCGATGCCATCGGCGACCGTGGCACGGGGATCCAGCTCTGTCGGCCGGGCGGGCTCACCGTGCCATGCTCGCACCAACGGCTGGCAGCGTTCGGCCTGCACGCCGATCAGGCGTGGCCGCCGCGTGGCGAGGCCACAGCTGATGAGTTCGGTGAAGCCCTTTTCGAGCGCTACCAATGTGGGACCGTCTCCGACCGGGACGATCACCACGTCCGGGAGTCGGCGGTCGAGTTGTTCCCACACCTCGAATGCCACTGTTTTCTTCGCTTCGATGGTGAACGGATTGGCGCCGGTGTTGCGGTCGAGCCAGCCGAACGTGCGAGCGGCTGTCCGGGAAAGGTCGACAGCGGCCGCGTAGCCCTCGCGCACCTGGAAGACCCACGCACCTGCCTGCGTCATGAGCGCGAGCTTCTCCGGCAAGCAGTCGGTGGACACGAAGATGACGGCCCGCATCCCGGCTGCCGCGGCACCGAACGCGGTGGCCACAGCCGCATTGCCGGTGGACGCGGTCGTGATCGTTCCCACTCCGCGCCGCAGCCCGTCTTCGATCACCAGTGCGGTGGCACGGTCCTTATTGGACGCGCTCGGGTTACGCGTCTCGTCTTTGATCCACAGGTACGGCGTGCCCAACGTCTGTCTCAAAGCAGGCGCGTGCAGCAGCGGTGTGCCGCCGATCGGCACCGGATATCGCATCGGGCCGTCGGGAATCGGCAGCAACTCCCGGTATCGCCACATGGTGAACAGGTCTGGCCGGTCCCGCGCCATCCGCGCGGGACCGTAGTCGTACCGCAGCCATTCACACCCCGCCAGATCGACCGACCCGGTCACGCTGCCCATGGTGTGACCACCCTCCGCATCTCAGACTGACCCGGAACCGGCGGTCAGCTCGCCGGCGCCGATCACGTCCTCGCCGTAGACGCCCTGCAGCCAGTTGGTTTGGTAAACGGTGTCGAGGTAGCGCTCGCCGAGGTCCGGGGCGATGGCGACCGCGGTGAGTTCATGCGCGTCATGCCGGTCCAGCCAGCCCATCGCGCCACTGACCACGGAGCCGGTCGACCCACCGAACAGGAATCCGCTTCTGGCCAGACGATGGCAGGCGCGGATCGTATCGGTTTCCTCGACGCGCACGATATCGTCCACATAGGACTCGTCGAGCAGTGGTGGGCGGACGCTGGTGCCCAGGCCGGGAATCATCCGGGGGCCCGGTGCGCCACCGAAGGTCACCGAGCCGACGCTGTCGACCGCGACGATCCGTACCGGCCGGTGCCGTTCCCGGAAGTAGCGTGCGCAGCCCATCAGGGTTCCTGTGGTGCCCGCTCCGACGAACAGGACGTCCAGTAGCGGGAACGCGGCCGCGATCGCGGGTGCGGTCCGGTGGTAGTGCGCCTTCCAGTTGCCGGGGTTGGCGTATTGGTTGAGCCATACGTATCGGTTGTCGGAGGCGCAGAGCGCGCGGACGTGTGCGATGCGTGCGCCGAGGAAGCCGCCGTTGGCGTCCGGTTCGGTGATGATGTGGACCTGGCTGCCCAGCGCTTCCATCAGTCGTCTGGTGGAGAGGTTGCAGCGGGAGTCGGTCACGCACAGGAACTGGTAGCCCTTGCTGGCCGCGATCATGCTCAGTGCCACGCCGAGGTTTCCGGAGGAGGATTCGACCAGGAACGATCCGGGGGCCAGGATTCCGTCCCGTTCGGCGGCCGCGACCATCTCCGCCGCGGCCTTCAGCTTGATCGAGCCGGCGAAGTTGAAGCCTTCACACTTCAGGAAGAGCGAGTGCTCGAAGATCGACCGGAGGTCGACGTAGAGCTCATCGGAGTTGAAGTCCTGTGGAACCGAGATGACTGGCACCCTTGCCTCTTTCGCTTGTGCGGCAGCGACTCTGCTGCTCATCCGTACCGGCTTAGCTCGTGGAAGAAGTTGTCGATGACGTACGCCTCGCCGGTGTGGATCACTTCGTCGTAGACGTACTTGCCCACGGCGAGGTCGAGTACTCCGAGGCCGAACGGGGAGAACACCAGTGGCTGGTTGGCCGGCACGCTCACTCGCCCGGCCATGACGTCGTCGAGCGTGCCGTGCAGGAAGTCGCGGTTGCCGGTGAGTTGTTCGGCCAGATGCGGCGAGGTGTCGGCCTTGAGGCAGTGCTCGATGTCGTCGACGATGTTGGTCGAGGCGAGCAGGATCTGGGGTGCGAGGTCGCGCAGCGAGATGTGGAGTACCAAGGGATTGTGTTCGAACCAGGACATCTCGCTGACATGCGGCTGACCGGCGACGGTCGCGAAGATGACCAGGTCGCTGGAGCGGATCACCCGCTCGGCGCTGTCGTGCACGGTGATCCGGCCGGCGGTGCCCGACGTCTCCAGGTAGCCGCGGAAGCCAGCGGTGCTGTCGGCGGACAGGTCGTGCACGCCGATCTCGTCGAACGACCAGCCGGTGCCTGCCAGGAACGTGTGGATGTAGCGAGCGATCAGGCCCGTGCCGATGAAACCGGCGCGCTTCGGGCGCGACCGGCCGCGGGAGAGCCAGTCGGTTGCCGAGGCCGCGAGCGCGGCAGTCCTGGTGGCGCTGATGATGGAGCTTTCCAGGCAGGCGAACGGGTAGCCGGTGTCGTGGTCGTTGAGGATCAGGACGGCCGAGGCTCGCGGGATGCCCGCGGTCACGTTCCGAGGGAAGCTGGAGATCCACTTCAGACCGGCGAGGTGGACCTGGCCGCCGAGCGCGGCGGGCAGCGCGATGATCCGGGCGGACGGGCGGTCCGGGAAACGCAGGAAACAGGACGGGGGGTTCACCGAATGACCGGCGCTGTGCAGCCGGTAGGTGGCCTCGACCAACCCCACAATCAGGTTCTCGCGCCCCTGTAGCGCACGTTGTACCTGGGCACCGGAGATCACCGTGAACGGCGGCACGGTTGCCGACGGTGGGGGGATCGGTTCGGACGTCGCGGACTGCGTCGCGGCGGAATTGTTCGTGTTCATCCAGTGATCACCTCGACAGTCGGCGAGCAGTCGGTCAGGCGCACGGGGTCGGTCATGGCGACGAGCACTTCGCGTGGTCCTTCGTAGGGTTCTCTGCTGTGTGCGGTGCGGATGTTGTCGACGAGCAACAGGTCACCGGCGTGCCATGGTTCGCGGGCGGTGTTGGTCTCGTAGATGGTGTTGAGCAGGTGCACGATGTCCTGGCTGATCGGGTCGCCGTTGCCGAAGTGGGTGTTGAACGGCAGTGCGTCCGGGCCGTAGACCTCGACCAGGTATTCGCGTACCTCGGGGTCGAGTGTCCACTGGTTGAGGAATGCGATCTGGTTGAACCAGCAGCGTTGGCGGGTGACTGGGTGGCGGACCACGGCGCTGCGGCGTTGTCTGGTGCGTAGTTCGCCGCCGGGCTGCCAGTCGTACTCGATCGCGTTGGCCCGGCAGTAGTTCTCGATGGCGGCGCGGTCGGCGGTGCCGAACGCCTCGGTGAGCGACGCGCCGATCTCGTCGTTGTAGGTGCGGGTGAGTAGCCAGCCGTCCCGCTCGAACCGCTCGACCAGTTCGCCGGGCAGCGCGTCGAGTACTGCCTGTGAGTCGGCTACCCCGGTCGCGCCGCCTTGTGTGGGGGCGCGGAGGCACGCGAACAGCATGAGGCCGGGGAACTCAAGCCGGTAGCTGTGTTCGTGGTGCATGCACATGGGCTGGTTCGCAGGCCACGCCGACGACGAGTACACACCAGCGGAATAGGTCCGCCGGGATGCGAAGGCCTCCGTCTCAGCCATCAACCCGCTGCCCAGCCGCCGGAAAACAGCAGCGATTTCGGCCGTGTCCCGCAGATCGAGGCCGCGGACCAGTACCGAAGCGTGCTCGGCGACGACAGCTCGTAGCGCGTCGGAGTGCGCGGCCGCCCAACCTGGCGCGTCGCCAGCGGCATCAGCCCGGAGTATCGGAGGTTTGCCGGGACACAGTCGCACACCGGGCAGCAACGCCCGGGATGAGGACGACATCGGGATGTCCTTTCAGTTGCTAGGGCGTGTTTCGAATGTCCCGGTCGATGAGAGCCGACCCCGGCCGGAGGCCGGCATTGGGATGCAGTGGGGTGGTTCATGGCGACGCCGCGGTGACGCCGCGAATACTGGTTGTCTTTGGGCGTTGCCGCGGTGACGCCAGGGGCCACATCCGGCCTGGCTATCGCGATCGGGCATTTGAAACACGACCTAGTTCGTAGAGGCCAGTGATTCGGCGGCGCCTTGCCCGGACTTGCCGTCGAGCACCCCGGCCAGATCGGCGAGGACCGGGTGACGGGTGATGTCGGTGAGAGACAGGGCGTGGTCAAGGCTGATCGCCAGCCTCACCGCGGACAGCGAGGTGCCACCCCGCTCGAAGAAGTGGTCCCGCCGGCCGATCTGATCCGGTGGGACGCCGAGTGCTGTCGCCCATGCGGCCGCCAGGCGCCGCTCGGCGGGCGTGCTCGGTGGCTGGAAGCCGTTCTCGACGATGCCGAGTTCTCCGGCGAGCGTGGTCAGCGTCGTCCTGTCGATCTTGCCGTTGGCGGTCAGCGGCAGCCGTTCCCGCCAGTGGCAGGCCGACGGGACCATGTACTCGGGCACCAGTTCGGTCAGCCGGTCGGCCACGACGCCGTCGTCGAGCGGCTGCGGGCCCGAATAGAAGGCCACGAGGCGCTTGCCCCGGTCGGTGTCGCCGGTGACCACCGCAGCCGCGTCGCGGACACCGGGGACCCGCAGCAGGGCGTTCTCTATCTCGCCGAGCTCGACCCGGAAACCCCGGATCTTGACCTGGTTGTCCCGGCGGCCGAGGAACTCCAGCTTGCCGTCCGGCCGCCAGCGGCCATAGTCCCCGGTCCGGCACAACCGCTGACCCGGACGATGCGGATCGGCCATGAAGAGCAGACGGGTGCGCGCGGGGTCGTTGACATATCCCCGACCAACACACACCCCGGAGAACACGATCACACCAGGCGCACCCAACGGCACGGGCCACAGGTTCTCGTCGACGACATAGACGTGCACGTTGTGAATGGGTCGGCCGAGCGGGACCCGGTCGCAGTCCGGCACCCGGTCCATCACCTCGTGCACGGCGTCGTCCGAGGTCTCGGTCAGCCCGTAGGTGTTGACCAGCGGGATCCCGGGCTGGGCGGCGAACCAGCGCTGCACGAGCTCCTTTTTCAGGAAATCGCCCGTGGGCGACACGGTGTGCAGGTCCGGCAGCTCGCGGGGATGGTGCTCCAGATAGGACACGATCACGTCCAGATAGGACGGCACGACCTGCAACACGCCCGCCCGGGCGTCGACGATGGTGTCGACCAACCGCTCGACGTCCAGGATCACCTCCCGATCCACCAGCAGCGTCCGCCCGCCCACCAGCAGCGCGGCAACCACCTGCCACACCGAGATGTCGAAACACTGCGGCCCGGTCTGCGGAATCACCTCACCCTCACGCACCCCCAGATCGGCGATCTTGGCGAAGATGTGGTTCAGCATGCCCGCGTGCTCGCACATCGCACCCTTGGGCTCCCCCGTCGAACCGGACGTGAACAGGATGTACGCCAGCTGATCCGGCCCGACATCCACACCCAGATTCCCCTCCGCGTGGTCCTCCGCGTAGGCAGCCTCGACATGCAGCAGCCGGACTCCCGGCGTCTGAACCCGGGACAGGATGTCGATGGCCGCCTCAAGCCTGGTGGTGCTGCCGCGCTCGCTCAGCACCAGCCCGCACCCGGCCCGCGACAGCGCGGTCGCGATACGGTCGGCCGGAAAGTCCGGCTCCACAGGCAGGTACACGCCACCAGCCTTGAAAATCGCCAACACAGCCGCCATCCAGTCCAGGTTGCGCTCCATCACAACCGCCACAACACCTTCACGGCGCAAGCCACGCGCCAACAAAGCCCGCCCCAACCGGTTGGCACGCGCGTTGAGCTCCCGGTAAGTCCACTGCCGATCCCCATGCACGGCCGCGACCGCATCCGGGTGTGCCGCCACACGCTGCTCGAACAACTCGTGCACCCGGTGATCCGGCAACTCCCGGCGAGGACCGGCAAGCCGGTCGAGCTGGAAGAGCAGTTCCTCGGTGGACAGCAGGCTTTGCCGACTGTGTTCGGCATCCGGATAGGCGGCGATCAGCGCGAGCGCGGCGAGGTGATAACCGGTGATCCGGGCGGCGTAGCCCGCGTCGATCGCGCTGGTCCGGTACCGCAGCCGCAGCACGAGTTGCCAGCCGTGCCATGAGGTTCCCATTGACATCACGGTGTTCTCGGACAGGACCGTGCCGCCGGTCAGATCGACAACGGTTTCGAACGACGGTTCGGTCAGACCCAGCTCGCGCCTCAGTTGGTCGACCGGGAAGTCCTTGTGCGACAACAGTTCCGACTCGGCTCGATGGGCGTCCACCAGCAACGTCCGCCACGAGCCGGGTTCAGTCGTCAACCGGCAGGGCAACGGAGGTCCGCCCACCGCGGGCACGTAGCCGGTCGTGACTTCGCGCTCACCAGACAGCGCGGCCAGCACTTTGGCGTGCGCGGCCAGCAGCACCGAGCTCAGTGGTACCGCCAATTCGTCCGCCAGCCGCCGCAATGCCGCCACATCCTCGCCGGGAACTGGCACCTCGTGCTCGGCGGTACCCGGCGACCGGTCGAGAGTCCACCGTGGGATCGCGGTGAACCCACCGGCGAGGAGCGTGCCGCGCCAGAATTCCCGGTCGGCTTCCGCTGGTGTATCCATCGAGGCTTTTCTCCCCTCCCACCGCGCCGAGGCGCTGCTTCTCATCGAGTTGCGGACGTGACCACGGTGGCGTTGTCGTCTCGGCGAATCCGCGAACTGACGACGTGGTCGCGCATTTCCCTTGCCGGGTTTCCGCCCCATCGCGCGTGCGGCGGCATTTCCTCGCCCTTCATCAGGAAGGAGTCGGGCGCCAGCACCGCGTTGTCGCCCATCGTCACGCCGTAGTGGACCAGCGCGCCGATCCCGATGGTGCAGCCGGAACCGATCGTGATCCGGTCGGACTTGAGTGCGAAGTCCTCAAGGGAGTGGCACTGGATCGAACTTCCCGCGTTGAATGTGCAGTCGTCGCCGATCGTCACCATGTCCTTCTCCGCCATGGTGCAGCCGTCGTCGAAGAGCCTCCGGCCGAGCCGGACACCCAGCAGCCGCCAGGCCACGTTCTTCAGCGGGGTGCCGTTGAGTGCTCTGTGCATGTGCCCGGTCATCTTGAGGAAACGCTCTCGTCGCCAGCAATCAAGCTGGTAGATCGAGCAGGACGTCGGCGCGGTGCCCCGGAATCCCGTGGCAGCGCGTTCCACCAGCGCGAAATAGCCCACGCCGAACAGCAGGGAGAACACGGAGAACAGCGCGATCGCCAACGCTCCCCATGAGTCGTAGAAGTCCATAGTCCACAACCCGATCAGGGTGAGCACGAACGTATAGCACCACCGCGACAACAGAAACCACCCGATCGTCCGAGCGTTGTGGCCGTTCTTGGCCGCGAGGCGACGGGGCAGCCCCTCCCCGCTCGCCAGGTGGTGGAACCTGCTGTCCCGCTCGACCGTGCGCGGGATCTCGAAGCTGGGCGAACCCAGCAGCCCGACACCTTCACGGGTGTGCCCGTCGATCGGGACCAAGACCTTCGTGCCCAGCAGGCAGTTCTCACCGGTCCTGCCCTGCGCGGGATAGACGATGTCGTTGCCGAGGAAATTGCGCGCCCCGATCGAGACTCGCGACACCCGGAACGAAGTGCTGGAGAACTCGGCGTTGACGATCGACAGCCCGTCGGCGATCACTGTGCCGACGCCGACCGAGACCAGATACGGGGTCTCGTGCTTGACCTGCTTGCCGAAGTTCGCCCCGGTCTGCACGACCGGAGCCAGGCGATACCCCAGGCCACGCAGGTAGCCGACGATGTAGGAACTGTCACCGAGCAACTCGATGAAGAACTTCCGGTTGGTCAGGCGCGCGATCATCCGATGCAGGGCGAAGTGGATCCCATACAGGCGATAGACCTTGCCCGGCTTGATGGCGAGGTTGAGTACGCGCGGGACCGTGACCACGACGAGCAAACCGACGAGCGCCGAGCCGAAGAACAGCACGAGGGAGGTCACCAACGCGGTGGCGTAGAACATCCAGCTCGTGAAGGCCAGAGTCTGCGGGTCAATGAGGGCGGCGAACTGCGGGACCCCAGCGAACAACAGGTCGATGGCGCCGAAAGCCAGCGGAACGTACAACAACAGCATGCTTGCCAGCTGCGAGAATGCGTATGCGGCTCTTCTAGCGGTGCCGCAATCGGCCGGTTCGACCGCACGGTAGTCCGCCTTGGTCGGCTGCGCCGGCGATCCGTGCCAGTGCTGGCCGTCGGGCACGGCCTGCCCGGCGTGCAGTGAGGAGGCATGGCCGAGCTGGGCCCCGTCACCGAGCGAGGTCTCGATGTCGAGCACTGCCTTCTCGCCGACGAACACGTCCCGTCCCATCGTGATCGCGCCGGTCTGGATCCAGCCTGCGGCGGCTCGGTAGCAGTTGAGGTACGTGTCCTTGCGGATGACCGTGTTGTCGCCGATCGTGAGCAGGTCGGTGCACACGGGTGCGTGCCGGGAGAAGATCACGACCCCGCGCCCGACCCTGGCCCCCAATGCCCTCAGGTAGAGCACGTAGAGCGGCGAACCAGCGAACAAGACCAGCGGGCTCAGCGAAACGAGCGTTTTGACTGTCCAGAAGCGGACGTAGGCCAGACTCCATACCCGGATCCGCTGGGGCCGCCACCGGCCGACAAGCGCCCACTTCGCCACGATCGGCAGAGCGCACAAGCCTAGGAAACCCGCGCCGCCGACCAGCGCCATCCGCAGGTAGTCCTCGATCAGGCTCCCCCCAGCGGAAATCCAGTCGATGCCTCGTTCGATGGCGAGCGCGGCGAGCAAGGCGTACCCGAGGAGGATCAGGACCTGCAGCGCTCCACAAAGGACGTATTGCCGCGTGCTGGCAGGCGCCGCCTCGACCGGCGCTGGGGCCGGCTCGGCATGGGTACTGCCCGATGACGCCAGTGCGGAAGCGAGGCCTCTGATCGAGGGGTGCTCGTATATGTCCTTTATGGACACTGAGGGCAGATTCGGTTGTTTCCTTATGCGGGCGCAGAACTTTGCCATCACCATCGAGTCGGCGCCGAGGTCGTCGAAGAAGTGGCTGTCGGCGGGAACCCGTTCGACTTCGACGCGCAGGACGCCAGCCAGCACCTCGGCGAGGATCCACTCGACGCCATTCGCGCCGACGCCATCGAGGTCTTCGCGGTCCACCACCATCTCGCGCCTCCTTTGAGCGTTCGCCGGGGAGTGGTCGCGCGCGGCCACGGCGAACGCGCAGGCGTCCCGCGCCAGCGACCCTTCTCAAGCGCGCAGGATTTCCACATTACAAACAACAGCGCGCTGAGGGAGGAGCCACTGACGGCCTTGGCGGCCAAGACTTGTTCCGGCGAATACCCCCGACCGCAACCACTAGAGCGTTCACGGCTTGCGGTGGGCTTGCGGCAGCCGCAGCCGCAGCGCAACCGTGAGCGGCGATGATGGATCCGCATGGCAGCGCCGTCCCCGGCCGGGAGTGGTGCCGGGGACGGCACTGAACATGGGGAGCGCACAGGAATTCGGGGGCGTCACTGCGCGCTCCCCTTGCCGGTCACCCCGCCGATGGCAGGTAGGAGGCAGCGGCGTGCCGGCTAGTCGTAAATGTGCTGGGAGTGTCGATGACGATCAGGTTCTTGTGCGCGGTCGTCCATACCGAACACGGGTGTGGCCGACGACGGCGCCATCCGCCACACGCCCGGCAGCGGCCGCGGTCATCGGGTTCGTGATTGGCCAGCAGAGTCCGCCATGCGGCCGTCAGGCGGGCGATCTCGGTATCGGCGAGCGAGGCACGGGAAGGCAGGTCGGCCTCATTGACCAATCTGTCCAAATAGTCCAGTCGCTCGTAGACCGCCTTACGCAGGGTCGAGGCCAGGACCTCGTTCATCAGACTGTTCCTCCTGTGGCCAGAGGGGTTGAGTGTGGTCGTTTCCACGAGGGCTGGACCGAGTCGGCAGTCGAGGCGACACCGGCCATAACCGGGGATGCAGGTGGGGCGGTACCAGCTCCGCGATCCACAGCCGGGCCGCGTGGATGTGCAGGGCTGCCGCGTAGAACCCGTGGCACGGCCAAGACTGTTCCGGGCACAGCGGACACTCTTGTGGCTCCCGCGGTGATGGTAAGTGCGCGGTCAGTTTGTCGACCGCCTTGACAGCACGCCCTAATGGGCTGTCCATGGCGACGACGACAGCAACGATGCCTTGTGTGTCGTCCGGTGTGCTCATCTCGGTGCCGCCCACCTCGTCGCGTGCGGCGCGCCGGGCCTGCTCAGCACCGCATGCCGGTGTCTGAAAGCAGTGTTGTCGGATAGGAGCAAGGGACTCTCGCGTTTGGTCGCGATGGTCACGTAAAGCCGACCTCCTCGTCGGAAGGACCACACAAGTGGGTCTTTGGCGTGGTGCCTGCGTCCGCTCACCAGCCTGGTACCAGTGGCGGGCGTTTCGGTTCCGGTGCGAGCGGGAACTTTTCCTCGGCTGTTGGCTCTCGCCTGAGCTGGGCGAATAACCCGAATGACGGTGCGAGAACTTCCGGCGTGTGCGTCTCGCCGAACTCGCAGTGCGATCAATCTCCGGGCTACCATCCGTAGCAAGTTCGATACTCCACTCGCGCAGGCCCAGTACTCCACCCGCCTGAATAAGGGGTAGGACATGCCACGGAAGTCCGGGGTTTCCCACAAGGCAGAGCGTGACCAGCTCCGCGACCGCATGCGCGGCCTCGGGTGTTCGGCCGCCCAGATGGCCGCCGAGATGGCTCGCCGGTTCAACCTGCGGCCGCGCGTGGCTTGGCGGCATGCCGTGGGATGGACGCAGTGGAAGCTGGCGCAGCAATACAACACCGCACACCCAGGGGCGAGGCTTTCAGACAGTCGTGTCAGTGAGTACGAGAGCTGGCCGCATGGCGGTGTTCAGCCCAGTGTGCGCTACCTGGCCAACCTCGCAGTCGTGTTCGGCCACGGATGCACGCTGTCCCAGCTCGTCGATGCCGACGACCTCGAACAGTTCGGCCCGGCCGATCGCATCCTGTTCACCACATCCCTGAGCGGGAACCTGCGTGGATTGCCGGGCACGGCCGTGACTCCCACCCCGGTCGTCTCGTACGGCTCTCGAAGCGACAGCGGCCACTTCGATCTTGTGCCCACGCACCAGGATGTCGCCCCGCTTCCCTTTCGGGGCCCCCGTCGTGTCGTGCGTTGTGACGCGCACGGTCTGCCTATCCGTGAGGAGGTTGTCATGGCAGCCAATGAGTCAGCCCAGTTCCGACGCTGGAGTGCCACCACCAACGTTGACGACGATGTGCTGGAACAGATGGCCGCCGACGTTGCTGATATCGCCACGCGCTATCTCATCGACCCGCCGGGCGCGCTGTTCACCACGTTGCTGAGTGCCCGTGATGACGTGTTCGGATTGATCGCCGGGCGTCAGCAACCGAAGCACACAATGGACCTGTACAAGGTCGGCGGGCAGATATGTGCGTTGCTCGCGCACGCCACAGCCGACCTGGGACACGGCCACGCCGCGCACACCCATGCTCGTACCGCGCTGCATTGCGCCGAGCAGGCGGGTTATCCCAAGCTGAGGGTCTACGTCCGCTGGGTACAGTCCAATGTCGCGTACTGGGACGGCCGCTTCCATGAGGCCGCACAGCTGGTTGAAGCCGCGCTTCCGGACGCGACCAGCGGCACCGCGCTACTGCGGCTGGCCAGCCAGCAGGCACGCATCAATGCCGCTCGCCGTCGGCCAGCTGAAGTCAGACGAGCGTTGAAGATCGCCGAGTCCGCCGCCACGGAACCGAGCGCCGACGAGCCCGGAGTTCTTGCCTTCGCCTCCGGCAAGGCCGCCTACTACGCCAGCGAGGCCCACCGCGAACTCGGCGGCACCGAACACATGGACGCCGCAGTCGCCTGGGCTGCCAGCGCTGTCGAGCAGTTCACGGCTGAGTCCCAGCCGAACGCGCAGTTCGTCGCGGCCGCGCGGATGGACCTCGCCCGTGCTCACTTGGCCCGTGGCGATCTCGACGCGGTCGGGGAACACCTCAGTCCGACGCTGCGTTCGACTGTCGCCGAACATCGCACCGTTCCGGTGCTGAGCCGCGCCCGCTCGTTGAGCACTCTGCTGGAGAATCGGTCCGATCAGGGCTCGCTCACCGTGGCCTCCCTGAGGGATGATCTCGCTGACTTCTGCGCCCATCCAGCCGTCGGCCCGGTCGAACTCGAGTCCGGCCAGGCCGGCTGATCAACTCACGGAAGGGGACCTGAAGTGCCTTTACAGGTAGCTGTCTGCGGACCCCGCCACTGCACCGAGGATGACAAGAGCCACGCCTACGAGGTCGGCATTCTGCTCGCGCGGGCGGGAGCGGTCGTGATCTGCGGTGGCGGCACCGGCGTCATGGCCGCTGTCGCCGCCGGAGTGCGTGCCGGCAGCGGCCTTGTCATCGGCGTCCGTCCCAACGACACCGCCGCGGATGCCAGCCCTGATCTCTCGGCGGTGATCGTCACCAACCTCGGCGAGGCACGCAACGCGATCATCGTGTGGTCCGCCGACGCCGTGATCGCGATCGGTGGCTCATGGGGCACTCTGTCCGAGATCGCCTTGGCGAAACGACGCGGCGGCATCCCGGTCATCACCCTTGGCAGCTGGACCATTCTCGACCGCGACGGCAACCCGTTGCCGGAGTCCGTGGCAGTCGCCAGCAGCCCCCGGCAAGCCGTCGACCTCGCTCTGGCCATCCGTCAGGCGAGGCACCAGGAAACCATTTGATTTTCAATGCTCCGTCCTCTTCGCCAGAAGGCCAGGTAAACGGCCCCTTTGCCGCTGGGCAGCCGCTCGCCAGTCTTGGCATCCGGCGTTCACGAACAAAGGAGGACGATGAAACCCACGCCTTGTCTGGCCATCGCAGGCCTGGTCGGCGCGCTCATGCTGCCGATGTCCGGCATCGCCTACGCAGCCTCTCCAACGCAGGCGATACCAGCCCATTCGTCGTTCGGACCGTCACACACGGGCTCCGACACCGGCGGGTTGATCGGCGTATCAGGCCATGATCGGATGTTCCTCACGAAGATACATCTGGACAACCTCGTACAGATCAAGGCGGGACGGCTGGCATTGCAGAAGGGGCGGTGTGCGACGGTGAGGCGGATCGCCGGCGTGTTCATCCAGGACCACTTCCGAATAGACAAGGACGTCCTGTCGCTGGCGGCCAAGTTCGATGTCAGGCTGCCGGATGCCCCGGATGCCGAAGCGCGAAAGCGGCTTGCCGAACTGGCGGCACTGTCCGGGTACGAGTTCGACGTCGCCTGGCTGCGACTGCAGGATGCCGGGCTTCGCGAAGCGATCAAACTGGGCAAGCAGCAACTGCTGCTCGGCCGCTCGCCAGAGGTGAAGGCGCTGGCGACCGCGGCCACTCCGGTCGTCGTGCGCCACCTGAGACTGCTCAACGAGGCCAAGCGCTACTGCTGACATTCGCCTGCCGCGCATCAGTGGCGATAGTCTGTCCAAAGTGGACATCCAGTTATCGAGTGTGCGCGTTCGTATGCTCGATGACCGCGGTTTACGAGCTACCGAGGTAAAAACTCGGCGGTGATCGCATCGATAACGGCCGTTCGTCGTTCGGTGTCTTCCCGGACGGATCGGCTGGCCTCGACATGGAGGTACGGGCTGTCGAATGCCGCGGCCGTCCTGCCTTGCGCGTTTCGGGTCGCGCTCAGCCGTCCGCATTCCTCCCGCCATACCAGGCAGATGACGAGTCCTGCTCGCTCGAGTCGCAGAGCGGTGTGTTCGGCGATCACGCCGGGTCTGCCGATGCTGGCGGAGAGCACCAGATCCCGTCCCGGCAGGGTCGCGTCGCCGAAGCCGTGCAGCTGTACCTGGGGCAGGCCGCGGTCGGCGAAGCGGGTCGCCACGATGTGGAAGATCGAATCCTTGCGATGGGCCACATCCGCGGCCTTGTCGGCAGCGTCGCGGTGCGCTCCGGCGACCATCAGGATCGACCCCGGGATACGCCGGAACAGTTCGAGTCCCATCTGTTCGGTCCTGAGGTCCGAGTTCGGGTGCGGCACCTCGATCGCCAGCCGCACGGCGGCGGACAGGTCGATCATGTACATCCCCCAGGCGCGTTCCGAACCGGGTTCGTTCACGATCGCCAGGTACGGGCGCCCAGTCGCGGTGTCGACCCCGTGCTCGACCGAGAAACCGAGCGATCTGAGGTGGCCGGTGGCGAACCAGGGGACCAGACCGGCGAGCAGCGACGCGAAGCCGAGCTCGGCGATGTCACGTTCTTCGCTTGTCGGGGCCCGGTAGGGACCGTCCGGCCGAAGTCCACTGGTGAACTCCGCGAGGAGCTCGGCCGGCCGGGAAACCGGGCGCTCGCCGTTCTGTTCCGGCCACTCGCCGACCATGATGATCACCGTTGCCGCCAGCACAGTGGCGGCAACGAGAGCGCGGAGCCTTGGGCTTGCCGATCTGTCGTGTCTGTCGTCCACTTCGGTCAACTCTAGTCGGATCCGCTTGACGTTTCCCGGTTTGGTTAGGGGCCAGTTGAGTGGCCTCTGGTCCGCCAAGATCATGCGCGGCCAAGATGTCCAAGTCCGGCAAAGCCGTTATCCGGCTCTGGGGCGTGTCCCGACCATCGCGTGCGAGATCCGTCGGGGCATGCCCTTGTCCAGTTCGAACGAAGGCTCGAAATTCCTTGCGATGGTTGAGTCCCACGCGGACGCGCATCAGGCCCGTGGTGGGCAGGCGATGACGACACTGTGGATCGGCCGACGGCAGAACCGGCTCGAGAAACAACTTGTCGAGACACGATTTCCCGGAGGCGTGGGGGTGCCTTCCGGTGTCGGGCTGGCACTGTCGTTGTTACTGGCCGTCTTCTGTGCGTTCTATCTCCAGCAACCGGCCACACAATCGGTCGCCGAGGCCGTTGTCGAACCGCAGGAACGGTTCACCGCGTCGATCGCGCGAACCCTCGCCGCGTCGGTGGCCAAGGAGGTGACGAACCTGCGCGCGGCGGTGACGCCGCCCGCCGCGGGACTCGCACACGACCCCGATGATCTGCTCGGCGAGCTCGGCGCGGGCTATCCGCGGTGGCGGGGGATGGCCTTGGTAGAAGGGGCGGGCGAACGGATAGTCGCCGCACGGGGCGAACCGGTACCACTGGGCGAACTGGATCGCACATCGTTGCCCGCGGCTACTGTCCGGCCGCTTTCGCTTGCCGGACACGGAGTGCTGCTGGTGGTGACCATCCCGCTGGGCGGTGACCACGAAGGACGGCGTCTGGTGGCCTGTATGGACTTGTCCGGTTCGGAGTTTCCTCTCGACGAACGGCTGGGCCAGAGCGTGCTGCTGGTGACGGCGACCGGCGCCGTCGTCGACTCCTACGGCCCTGCACCGAAAATCGGTGACCAAGTGCTTTCTCCGCTGATCCGTGCGGCTGCCGCTGCCGCGGCTGCGGGCCGCACCGGCAGTGAAGTGGGTTCGCCCTACCCGGACGGCTCGACAGATGAAGCCACTGTGGTGCCCGTGGTCGCCTATGCGCCACTGACGGTTGCTGAGATGTCCGGGACCCTCGGGCTCAGTGTGATCTCGGTGAGCAGTGCGTCGATCGATCGCGACGAGTCGCAGTGGTATCCGCTTCTGCCGTCCGGGTTGCTGGTCGTTGTGGCCGTTCTCGGATTCGCCTCGGTCCGGGTGGCACTGGTCAAGCCGGTCCGCAGGCTGCGAGCCGACGCCATCGCGGTCGCGTCCGGAGTTCTCGACCGGACCGTCCGGATCTCGAGGTTCGTCGAGATCCGGCGGATCGCGGTGGCGATCGACCACTGCAGGGCCGAGTTGCGAGGCGAACCCGCCCGGCCGAACAGGCGCTCAGCGTGGGGATTGTCCGTCCGGCATGCCGTCATCCTCAGCACTGTCGCGCTGTTCGGGTGGTCGGTGTTCCTCGCCACGGCCGTGGGCGTCTCCGTCCCCGAGGTGCCCGAAGCCGCCGTCCTGCAACGAGGTGTGGAGGTTTCGTGGATCGCCGACTCGGTGCGCCGCAGCCTCGACGAGGGCTTGTCCGACCTGAAGGTGCTCAGCCGGTTCGGCGCGAGGAACGAGGAACCGGCATTGCGAACATCGATGGAGCGACTGGCCGGGCGGGAGGCCAGGTACCGAAGTGTCTACCTCACCGACACCACCGGGCAGGTGAGCATCCATTTTGGACGACAGCCGTTACGTGCCGAGGAGCGGCTGCCCCCTGACGAGGAAGGCCTGCACCAGGCCAACACCAGTGGCCGGTTGCCGGTGGTCTTCGCGTACCGCGCGCTGGCGGACGGGCAGCGTGCCGTCGTGGCCGAGTTCGACATCGAGCACATCTCCGGGCTGCTCAGGCAGTCCGTCGGCCGGGCCAGGATCGTCGACTCCGGGCTGCGCACGATCGCCGACACCGAAGGGTACCTGGCATTCCAGGAACTGTCCGACGACTCCTTGCGACGGAGCGTGGGTGAGGCGCGGACAAGAACTCCCGGCGCGATCCTCGACGCGAGCGTCATGGACAGTTCCGCGGGCCCTTCCATTGTCGCCTCGGTGGCGATCGGCGGTTCCCGCGCGGCGACGGCGCTCGACTGGGTCGTGGTCGCGCAACAGCCCGTCGCCGAGCTGAACCTGCCGGAGAACGCGCTCTGGCGGAGAGCTCTTGTGGTGGCGCTGCTCGGCGCGATCATCGCGCTGCTCCACTGCATATGGCACGAACTCATGTTCGTCCGGCCGCTGCGCCGGACCGCGGCCGCCAGCGAGCGGCTGGTGGACGGAGACATCAAGTCCGTGATCTACCCGGTCCGCCAGGACCACGTCGGAACGATCACGTCCTGTCTGGAGATCTGCCGTCAAGCCCTCGCCGATGGCACTCACCGGCTGGGTGATGTCCGCCGCCCGCGTGGCAGGCCCGCCCAGATCTCCTCCCGGCGATCCCCGAAACACGCCCTCATCCGACGAGAGAGCTGAAATGTTGTTCTGTTACGTCGTGTACCTCATTGGCTGCGTGCTGACCTTGGCCGCCGGGGTGGTCGAGCAACGCCGCCACTACGCCAACCTGCACGACATCCCCGTCCGGATTCTCGTCAACGGCACGCGGGGAAAGAGCACGATCACCAGACTGTGTGCCGGGGCGCTGCGCGGCGGTGGTGTGGTCACCGTCGCCAAGACGACCGGGACAGCCGCGCGGTTCATTCACCCGGATGGCAGCGAGGAACCGGTCTATCGGAAATTCGACATCGCGAACGTCGTCGAGCAGGTGGGCATTGTCCGCCGGGCCGCGGCTTACCACCCTGGGGCGTTGGTCGTCGAGTGCATGGCCGTGATGCCCGACTTGCAGGAAATCAGCCAGACCAAACTCATCCAGTCCAACATCGGCGTGATCTCCAATGTCCGGATGGACCACATCACCGAGATGGGGCCGACCGCGGAGGACATCGCCCGCTCGCTGAGCCGCTCCATGCCGGTCGGCGGAGTCTGCGTCACCGCCGAGCGGGAACGCCTCGCTGTGCTCGCAAAGGAGGCCGAGCGGAGGAACTGTGAGCTCATCGTGGTCGATCCGACGTCCGTCACGGACGAGGAAATGCGTGGCTTTCGCTGCATCACGTTCCGGGAGAACGTGGCGATCGCGCTCGCTGTGGCCGAGCAGCTCGGAGTGGATCGAAGATCGGCCCTGGCCGGCATGTGGTCGGCCGCGCCGGATCCTGGTGCGCTTCGCGTCGAGGAATACCGGGTGGCCGGAAAGCACCTGTGGTTCGCCAATCTGTTCGCCGCCAACGATCCGGAATCAACTCTCATGAACATCGAAGAACTACTCGCCGGAGGACTGATCTCCCGGCCACTGCACATGGTCATCGGCTGCCGTCCCGATCGGATCGAACGCAACGGCCAGATCGGTTCACTGGTCGGCGAGGTCGACCCCGAGCGCGTGGTGCTGATCGGCGAGCCGACCCGCAGTGCGCGGGTGGCCATCCCGGCAGGATGGCAGGACCGGACAGTCGACCTCGGTGGGGACCGCCACCCGACCGAGCTGTTCGACGGGATCCTCGCGGGTATCGATCACTACGGCTCGGTCGTCGCGGTCGGCAGCATCCACGGCCAGGGTGAGCGGTTGCTGGAGCAGCTCGAGACCGTGCAACGCGTCGGGAGCAGCCAGTGACGACACGCTTTCTCGCGGCGGAGGTCGCGACGATCGGGCTGGCCATCGGCCTGTTGCTGGCCCTGATCTGTGTACTGGTCGCGAATCTGTCTCCCGGTGGGATGATCAGTCCCGGCTGGCTCGCGCTGACCCTGATCGAGGACTACCGCCGCGCCGCGATCATCGTGCTGATGACCGCACTCACCTATGGGGGCACCAAGGTGATGCGGCGCTTCGCCATCCTGTACGGCAAGCGCTTGTTCGCGGCGATCGTCTTGCTGGCCGTGCTGCTGCAGAGTTCGCTGTTCCTGCTGATCCAGCACGACTATCCGCTCCTGTTCGCCCATCAGACATTGGGTTTCGTCGTCCCGGGACTGATCGCTTACCAACTTGTGCGGCAACCTCCTGTCGCGACGCTGCTGGTGACGTCGGCGGTCAGCCTGGCCACCTGTGGCGTGCTCGTCAGTGGTGTGCTGGTCGGACTCGTGCCAACGATCTAGTGCGGCACTAGATCGTTTCAAATGCCCGATCGCGATAGAGGAAACAGGTGGATTCGCTGATGTCATTGGCCAGGTTCGAACTCCGGAAACACTGGAGCCGGGCGACTCGCGTCACCGCGCTGCTGGTCGTGGTCGGCTTGTCCGTGACCGCCACGCTCTACTTTGGACACAATCCGTCCGGTGCGGGAACCCCGGCATCGATCAACGCCTTCGAGATTCAGGATGCCGCTGTTCCGGTCGCGTCGGAGTACCGCTACGAACGGCTGGCCCGTCCGGCGCGGACGGTGGTGCGGGACAAGGCGGGTGTGGTGGTAGCCACGTTCACCGATGGCGCTCGCACGGTTGCCCTCACCGGACACACGCGGACATTTCGAGAGCCGCGGACGACCCGGGCCACCGTCACCTCCAATGTCTGGGTGCGGCTCATCCCGCACGAGTGGCGGGAGGGCGAGGAGCGGACAGCCTGGGTCCGGTCCTGGCTGGATTCCGCGCTGCGCGACCGAAGCCCGGATGTTCTCGGTGTCGCCATGGAATACCTCGATGGCGCGCCGAGCGGGACGAACGAGAAGAACGTGCGCTTCCGGGGCGACGCGTCGTCCGTTCCGTCCGAAGTGGATGATCGGAAGGCGACGGCGTCCGCCGACTTCTACGACTATCTCGGCCTGCGGTGGACGTTCCCGGGCGGGGTGCACAGAAAACCCGCGGAGGGCACCTATGGCGTCGTCGACTGCTCGGGTTTCCTGCGGCTGGTGTACGGCTACCGGCTCGGCTACCCGATGCTCGGCTCGAACACGCGCGGCGCGGGGCTTCCGCGCAGTGCCCATGCGATGTACGAAGTCGGCTCCGGTGTACCGGTCATCCCTGGCGACGGCACGCGCTCGCACGCGTACAACCTGCTGCAGCCCGGTGATCTCGTATTTTTCGATCTCGACGCCGAGGGCGGCAGGCAGATCGATTTCGCTGGTATTTATCTCGGGATGGACAACGGTCATCATCATCGGTTCATTTCGAGCCGGTCGGCCGCCAATGGACCCACGTTCGGCGATTTCGGGGGTGCGTCGCTTCTTGATGGAGGCGGCCGTTTCTCCGAAGGATTCCGTGCTGCCAAACGGATCTGACCTGCTCCGTGAGCCATACCTCTGGCCACTGTGTTCGCTGTGATCTCCTGATACGGTAAGTATGTACGCCTTATCTTTGGGTGTGTGCCTTGCGGCTATCGAGCTAGGCGTCGGAGAATATGCGAAAGCCGGGGCGCTTGCGGTCGCGGGCGTCCGCGGAATCAAAGGGGTAGATCATGATGTTCCGCCTTCTTGGGCCATTGGAGGTTTACGGTCCGGACGGCGCGTCGTTGCAGATAACGCAACACAAGCAACGGGCGTTGCTCTCGCTGTTGCTGCTCACCCCCGGTAATTGGGTGAGCGCGGACCTCATCCATGCGACGCTATGGGTGGGTAATTCGCCACGAAACGCGTTCGGCAGTATGAAGACATATGTGTCACAGCTCCGCCGAAAACTGGCTGACGCCAATGATCCAGAAAATCGGATCGAAAGCCGGGTCGGTGGCTACCGGGTGTTCGCCGACCGGCAGGAACTCGACGTGTTCCTGTTCGAGGAAGTGGCGCGCCGCGGTCGGGACGCGCTGCGCGACGGCGACCCTGGCAGGGCCGTCGAACACCTCAAGGCGGCGCTCGAACTGTGGCGCGGTGAACCCTTCGAGGAATTGCCCGAGGATGTCAGGAAGGCCGAGAACGTCAGGTTGGAGGAACAGCGCTGGGCCGTGCGTGAGGACTTGATCGATGCCCACGTCGCACTCGGCCAGCCGCATGTCGTTATTCCGACGCTACGCGCCCTGACAATGGAGGATCCCACGCGAGAACACCTGTGGTACAGATTGCTGGTTGCCCTGTGTCATTCCGGGCGGCGTGCCGAGGCGCTGGCCGCTTACCAGACAGCATATCGGTTCCTTGTCGATGAGCTCGGCATTGAGCCGGGTGCTGAACTGAGGCAACTGCACCAACAGATGTTGGCCGGTGAAGCGGTGACCGTGCCGTTCCACCGAGACCTGCGTAAGATCCGCTGAGAATGTCTGTGCGCGCCTATACCCGCCATGAACCGGAAATGAACCGTAGTAGGGCAGACTGGGTATGGCCGACGAAACTGTTCGGCTTTTCGCAGATCGGTGGCGGAATTCGCGTCACCGAGGCGGGGAAAACGCGTGTGGCGGTGACGGTGTGCGGGCACGATCACCGTCACACGCCTGACCTGGAGTAAAACGATGATCAGGCTGCGCGAGCGTGTCGACTTCGCTGAGACGGACTACGGAACGGCCCTGTTCGACGAGCTGAGTGGGCTGTACTGGCTGGTCAATTCGACGGGTGTGCTGGCATTACGCGTGCTGTTCGAAGGCGGCGACATCGACCAGGCGATCACCGCGGTGCTCGATCGCTACCTGGTGGATCGGGACACGGCGACCAGGGACTTGCACAACTTGCTCGCACGGCTGCGCGAAGCGGGGCTGCTGACTGTCTGAGCGCATCCCTGGCGTGTGTCCGTCAATGGCCACTTTTTCCTGGTCTGTTCGTCAATGTCAACATACTGTGACACGGTATGCGAAGGGTTGCGGATGCCCCGACGACCCGGGAGCGTTTTTGCAGGAGCTTAGGAGGCGATCTTCCCGCTGAGGTATCGAGTTTCATCGGGCGCCGGCACCAGATCGCCGAGGCCAAGAGGCTGTTGTCGGATAGCCGTCTGCTCACGCTGACCGGCGTCGGCGGGGTAGGCAAGACACGGCTGGCTGTGCGTGTCGCAGCCGGGATGAGGCGGCGGTTTTCCGCTGGCGTCCGGTTTGCCGAACTGGCCGCGTACCAGGATCCGGGATCGCCGGCCGCTGTCGTCGCCGCAGCCGTCGGGGCACCGGGTGCGGCGGACCGGCTGGTGACCGAAGTGTTGTCCAACCACCTGCGAGACAAGCAAATCCTGCTGGTTCTGGACAATTGCGAGCACCTGGTGGACGCGTGCGCGGCACTCGTCGGGCAACTGCTGACACAGGCACCTGGGCTGCGGATACTGGCCACAAGCCGGCAACCTCTCGGGCTTGACTGCGAACAAGTCCTGCGCGTCCCGCCGTTGTGTGTACCGGACTTCGAACAAATGCCGCGGTCCGGCGATTTCGGCTGCTACGACGCGGTCAGGCTGTTCACCGAGCGAACTTTCGCCGCCGCACCGGATTTCGTGATCGGGCCGGACAACCGGGTCGCGGTTGCCAGGGCCTGCCAGCTGTTGGAGGGTATCCCGCTGGCCATCGAACTCGCCGCGATGCGGCTGCGTGCCTTGTCCATCGAGCAGCTGCTGGAGCGGCTCGACGATCGCTACCGGTTGCTCACCGGCGGCAGCCGCTCGTCTCGACCCCGCCATCAGAGTCTGCGGGCCGCGATGGACTGGAGTTTCGGCCTCTGTTCGCCTGCGGAACAACGGTTGTGGGTCCGGGCGTCGGTGTTCACCCGAGAGTTCGACAAGACGGCCGCCGAGGAGGTCTGCACCGACAACGATCTGCCAAGGCGAGAAGTGGCCGGCCTGCTCGCCAGGCTGGTTGACAAGTCGGTACTGACCAGTCGGGAAGACCACTTCCACATGCTCGACACAATCCGCGACTATGGACAGGACAGGCTCCATGGAGCCGATGAAAGGGCAGGACTGCGTCGACGGCACCGGGACTGGTCCCTGCGCCGGGCCGCACGTCCGGATCACGCCTTCGAAGCGAGCGTGCCGCACTCGATACCGGCCATCGTCGACGCGCCAACGGACAACGCCGAACTGGTGGCGCACCAGGCCAAGCGCGCACGTCCGCCGGACGCGTCCCCGTTGACCCTCAGGGAACAGCAAGTCGCCCGCTTGGTCGCCGATGGCCTGTCGAACAAGGCGATCGCGGCGACGCAAAGCATCGCGCTGCGTACTGCCGAGGGACATGTTCAGCGAGTGCTGACAAAGCTGGGGTTCACCTCCCGGAACCAGATCGCGGCGTGGTTCGCCGGCCGGCAGCCCGGACGTGACTCGTGAAGCACATCATGTGGCCAAGGGTGGCCATTGGCGGGGATGCCGTGTTCCAACTGGCTGTGAAAGCGGCATTCTTGTGCGATGCGGATAACTGATCTCATCCACGACCGGGATCGATGAACACGCCATGGTCGATGTCGCTGTCGTCACCGGCGCGGGCCGGGGCTTGGGCGCCGCGATCGCCGAGCGGCTGGCGCGGCGGGGAATGCACGTCGTGGTCACCGACAAGGACGAAGTGGCCGCTCAGTCTACTGTGGATAGTTTGGCTGGATCGGGCGTGGCGCTCCGGATGGACGTCACCGATCCCGAATCGAATCGGGAGGTCGCGCGGCATGCGGCCCAGTTCGGCTCCCTGCGGGTGTGGATCTGCAATGCCGGCGTCCTGTTCACTGGCGGCGCCGGCGAAATCACCGACGAGGAGGTGCGACGCCAGGTTGAGGTAAACCTGCTCGGTGTGGTCTACGGCTGCCGCGCGGCCTTTGAGGTCATGCGGAAGGGAGACTTGTTGTGCCTGGCGTCGTTGGCCGCGCACGGTCCGGTGCCGGGCCTCGCGGTGTACGCGGCAACCAAGGCAGCCGTCCTGAGCTTCTGCCACAGTGTCAACGTAGAGATGCGGGCCGCAGGCAAGGACATCCATGCGCGGGCACTGTGTCCGGACACGACTGACACCCCAATGGTGCGGCAGGTGGCCGGAAGCCCTTCGTCGGCGATGTTGTTCACCGGCATGCGCTTGCTATCCGCCAGGGACGTGGCCGACGCCGCAGTGGGCATGCTCGATTCTCCGCGCGTTGTGCGCACCCTGCCCGTGTGGCGGGGTTTACTGCTGCGGACCAGCGCTCTGGTTCCACGCCTGGCCGAACGAGCTGTACCGCTGCTGTGCGAGTACGGCGAGCGGAGACGTAGGCGGTTGCAGTCAGGCCGTGTCTCAAAGCCCCGTCCGCGATAGCCGACACGACCTAAGGGAACTCGCTCGTCCGGCCGGTACGGCTGGACGTCGCCAGGGGTGACAGGAGGCAAGCGTTGGTGAAGGGCGCTGAGGGCAATCTGCCTGCCGAGGTGAGCAGTCTTGTCGGGCGTCATCGCGAAGTGGTCGAGGTCAAACGGCTGTTGTCCGCCGCTCGGTTGGTGACTTTGACCGGTGTGGGCGGGGTCGGCAAGACGCGACTGGCGATACGGGTGGCTCAACAGGTCCGGCGGGCGTACGTGAATGGAGTGTGGTTGGTCGAGTTCGCGGCGTTGCAGGACTCGGTCTTGGTGGCGCGCACGGTGGTCGACGCGTTGGGGATATGTGATCGGTCTACCCGACTGCCGCTGGCGACGCTGGCGGAGAGTCTGGCGGACAAGCAACTGTTGTTGGTGCTGGACAACTGCGAGCATGTGGTTGAACCGTGTGCCGAACTGGTGACGACGGTGTTGGCGGCCGCTCCTGGGGTGCGGGTTCTGGCCACCAGTCGTCATGCGTTGCGTAGTGAGGGCGAACATATATTTCGGGTGTCTCCGTTGCCCTTGCCGGATTTGCGTGATGGCGTCGTCGATGGCGAGTTGGGGCGCAACGACGCGATGAGTTTGTTTGTGCAACGGGCGCGGGCTGTGGTGCCGGATTTGCGTGTCGATGGCAACGGTCAGTCGGTGATTGCGCGGATTTGTTGTCGGCTGGAAGGACTTCCGCTGGCGATCGAGATGGCGGCGGCCCGCGTTCGCGTGGTGACGGCGGAGCAGATCCTGCGGCGATTGGACGATCGTTTTCGGTTTTTGGTTGGTGGCTGTCGTTCGGTGTTGCCGCGTCATCAAACCTTGGCGGCTGTGATCGGGTGGAGTTACGCGTTGTGCACTCCGGCTGAGCAGGTGTTGTGGGCGCGGATGTCGGTGTTCGCAGGCGGGTTTGACCTCACGGCAGCGCAGACGGTGTGTGCCGGTGACGGTATCGAACCGGATCAGGTGATCGACCTGGTCGACGGGTTGGTGGACAAGTCGGTGCTGACCAGGGAGCTGCACGGCACCCGAGCACGATTTCGGATGTTGGACGCGCTTCGCGAGTACGGCAGGCACGAACTCCGTGAACTGGGGGAGGTAGCGGAGTTGTGCCGTCGGCATCGGGACTATTACTTGAGGTTGGCTGAGCGAAACGAGCAGGAGTGGTTTGGTCCTGGACAGGCGGATATTTTCGAGCGGACTCGGCTCGAGCATGCGAATCTTCGGGCCGCGTTGGAGTTCTGCCTGAGTGGTCCTGGACAGGCGCGGATCGGTTTATGCCTGGCCGGGACGTTGTGGTTCTACTGGGCTGGATGTGGAATATTGGGCGAGGGGCGGCATTGGCTCGACTGGGCTTTGAGCGCGGACACGCGGCCGAGCCAGGAGCGGGCGAAGGCGTTGTGGGTCAACGGCTATGTGTCCACGTTGCAGGGTGACGTGACATCAGCCGTGAAAATGTTGGAGGAATGCCGCGACTACGCACTGCAGGTAGGTGATGAAGTCGCGTTGGCCTATGCCACCCATCGGCTGGGCTGCAACGCACTGGTCCGCGATGACCTGGTCGTAGCGCGGGAACTGTTCGAGGAAGCGCAGGCGCAGTATCTGCGTCTTGGCGAGATGAACAGCAATGTGCTGATGGCGTGGGCTGAGCTGGCTGTCACCGCGGTTTTTCGTGCTGACCTCGACGGGGCCGCCGCCATCTGCCAGGAGGCGTGTGCGATCGGGGACAAATATGGCGAGCGGTGGGCCAACGCCTACGTGAAGTACGCACAGGCCGTGATCGCGTTGAGCCGTGGGAAGCATGCTGAGGCAACCAGCCACGGCCGCCACTGTTTACAAACCCTGCGCACCTTCGACGACCTGCTAGGCATCGCGCTGGCCATCGAGGTCCTCGCGTGGAGCGCCGCCGCACAGGGCATGCCGGACCGTGCCGGTGTCCTGCTCGGCGCCGCTGCCAGGATCTGGCCGTCGGTCGGCTACCCCATGTTCGGTTCCAAGTCCTTCGGCGCCCCGCACCAGCAATGTATGGCCGCCACCCGCCGTGCCCTCGGTGATGCCGAGTTCGATGCCGCTTTCGGCAGGGGCAAGGCGTTCACCATCGACGAAGCCATCACCTACACCCTCGACGAGGACACCCCGCCCCAGGCGCGCACGCCGGCACCCCAGCTGGCCGCCTCGCTCACCCGCCGGGAACACCAGGTCGCCGAATTGATCGCCGAAGGCCAGTCCAACAAGGAGATCGCCGCCACGCTCGTGATCGCCCTGCGCACTGCCGAAGGCCATGTCCAACGTGTCCTCGCCAAACTCGGGTTCACCAACCGTGCTCAGCTCGCGTCCTGGGTCGTCGAACAACGACACGGACGGACTGCCGGAGGTGGCTGAGAGGCGGTGCTCTGAAAACAAGCGCCACCTCCGGCTGCCGCCACGAACACCGTCCTGGCGTGAGGGGCTTACCCGGGGAACCTCCCTCGAACTCCCCGTGTCAGGCCGGTGTTGTGGATCGTGACGTCGCGGAGCGTTTCCTCACCCGCCCTACACGTCGGCATCGCAGATGTTGAGCACGGCCTGTGCCGCGCGGATGGGACGAGATCTACGACAGCTCACGGTCGTTCGGCTCCTTGGCTGGCTGGCGGATCTTGGCCGCGGATCTCTGTCGCGGCATTGGTGGTGAGGTCCCGCAAGACGACCGAAAACGACCGGATGGCCGCCAGGGTGCAGTTCAAGCCTTGTGCCGTTGGGAGATGCACCGACAAGTCGAGGTCACGGACGCCCCGCACCGATCCGTCGTCCGCCGCTGTGTAGCCGGGAGCGTCTTCCGCCGTCCCGGTGGCGCGTACGGACATCACGATGTTGCCTGCCCGCTGGCACACCGCGTTGACCGTGCCACGTGCCTTTATCGCGATAGTCGTCGTCGCGCCAGGCTCGAGACCTGCCTCCCGGAAGCTCACGGTGAGCACATCGCCTCGCCACCTGGCTTTGGCTTCGACAAAGCCAGCCGAGGCGTCAGCCGGGCCGCCGGTCGCCGTGACCGTCGCGAGCACAACCGGAACCGCGGCCAGTCGCCGCAACCATGTCATAGCCATGGTCTTCCCCTCCCTTCGTTGGATGGTTCGCGCATTCATCCGGCCCGGGGGCTGTACTCCTGGTGCGACAGCGTGATCACGTGTTCACAATGGACGGACGTTGTCCCGCCCGTCCCGATGCATGGTTGGTTCCGTTGCCTCCGCTCTCGAACCCGATGCCCTCGTCGGTGTCCATGAGCCGGATGAGGCGACAACGACGGCCAAGAATTGCGGGCATGTCATCACCTTCCTTCGGTGTGGCCTGTGAGCCGCCACGCGTGCTCGCAGGCCACAGTGGACACAGGTTAGGTGGCCGGCAGGTAGTTCACGCAGCCGGCGACCCGGTGGCGGTGGCGCTTGCTCCATTTCGCGCGTGACTTCGCGTAGTCGACACAACCGCTGAAAGTGCCCCACCGGAAAAACGACCTTCTCTCTGAAGAGAATCAACAAAGTTCGTGCACTCGCGTACGAACAAGATTAAAAACCGTGGTGACCGGCTGTGCGGTCACCACCTCCCAGTCGTCTCGCGGCTGAGTTCCGCGCGTCAACACTTTTACCTCGATACCGGCTTTCGGCAATATTGAGCGGTGGCGTAACGCGGCAGTGGCGACAATGTGCCACGCGCCGCCTCGGTGTGCTTTCACAGCATTGCGAGCACAGGTTGTGGCTGGAAGGCGACATTGGCCATATACGTCGGCGACGACGAAAGGCCTGAGTACCGCGCCGCAGCGTCGGCGGAGTTGGTCAGGCCGAGTGCCAGTCGCAGTAGCACGACCGGTCTGCTTGCCAGTGCGGTGACAAGCAGACCTTTCACACTCGCTGGTCGGATCAGAGGTAGGGAGACAGCTTCAGCAGCGATCGGCGGATGAGCGGACGGACGATCGGTATGACCATTCTGGACACTCGGGAGTAGGAGAACCGGGTTACGTAGTCCATGATTTCGTCGAAGGAGTGCCGTTGGTATCGCAGCACTTCCTCACTTTCCCTGGTGTCAAGCCAATCTGCCGGGAACGGCACGTCGGTGAAAGCCTCGTCCGGGAGTGCTCCGATACCAAGCGGGGCGAGTGAGCCTTCCACGAGATCCCGATAGCGGATCTGACACCGCACGCCGCCACCGATCAACCATGTCCGGCCCCAGATCGGCGCGCCGCCGACGCCGTTGGCGATGGCGAGTCCGACGTCGTCGACATGGGCCAACTCCATGCGGTTGGCCAACGGGATCTCGTACATCAACGGCACCGGCTTCTGACGGTACTTCGGCGGCACGTCAGCGAACCGGAAGATGGCCCACGGAACCGCGGCCTTGCGTACCAGCTGTTCGCAGGTGATCTTGTGCTGCGAGTACTCGTTCGTCACGGCGACGGGATCGCGGCCGCTCCGTGGCGGATTCAGGTGCTGGGTCCGGCCGAAGACGCTCAATGTCGATGCGAACACGATCCTCGCCGAATGCCTGCCGGCCGCCTGGAGCACGTTCACGGTGCCATCGACGTTGACCGCGCGGGCCGAGACCGGGTCTTCGTCGAGAACCGGTGGCAGGACGAATGCCAAGTGCACAACCACATCTTGGCCGCGGACCGCGGCGTCGACGGTGTTCCGGTCACGGACGTCGCCCCACACGACATCGGTCCGTCCCTTGAACGTGTGCGCTCTCTTGCGGTTCACCGGCGTGGGCAAGTCCAGACAACGCACGGTGTTTCCGTGGGAGAGAAGGCTTTGCACCGCGCTGCACCCGATGTTGCCCAACCCGCCGGTCACCAACACGTTCACTTAGTTTGTCCCGGCTGGATACGGTCCGGTACGGAAGTCTTGGTCCAGCTGGCGAATCGACTTCGGCAACCACTGCGCGGCCAACCGGGCGACGGTCGAGTGGGGCAGTGCTGGGCTCACTGTCCGGGTGTTCGGCCTGGCGACGGCGAACACGGCCCACGAGAACGCTACCAGCGGGCTGATCCGCGCCCAGCGGGCAGCGTCGATGCCCAGCATCATCATCGCCCGCTGATACACGTACCAGGCGTGATAGGCATATGCTCCGTCCATTGTGTGCACCTCAGCCTTCGCCTCGGCCCGGCGCGGGTCGAACAGCACACCCTGGCCGAAGTACGAGAAGGCGTCGACGAGTCCACGGCTGCCCGGCCGGTAGAACTTGTCGATGACGTCGAGCTGGGTGCGGGAGATCAGTCGCAGCGGGTCCCGGAGGGGAGCGACGTACTCGGCGAAGTTGCGCGGATATTCCGGTGTGGCGACCAGCTGGAACCACTTTTCCATCAGCGGGTAGGGGAAGCCGCCGGTGTGATCGCGGATCTGCTGGTAGGCCGCCTCCAATTCGGCGGTCGACGTGAACATCACGGCGTTGTCGTACTCGTACCAGAACTCGTTGGCTCTGCGGTCGCCCAACATCCCGGGCACGTCCGGGAAGGATTGGTAGGACGGATTGGCGTAGGCAACGCCGGGCAGCAACAGCCCGGTGACGACTGTTGCCGTCGAGGCGCGCAGCAGTGTTCGGCGATCCATGAGGGGCTCCTTGGGTAAGTGGATTCGCGGCAGTACAGCCAGTTGACGTGTCTACAACCGTGGCGGAATGGTAGGGTGGCGACCATGGCCGAGCCAGTACGGTGACGACAAATTGCCACCGACATTCCCTGGATTGCTGGGATCTTTCGCAATTTCAGCAAAGTCGTTGCGGCGCACAGAGTAGACGTACCAGCGTGCGGCGATCCCGTCCCTGCCAGTAGTACGCGCAGCGGGTGCTGGACAACGGCCAGTAGGCGCGGCGGTTTTCGGATGAATTCATCCGGACGCTTCGCGCGGAGCCTCGAATGTGACATTGGCCGACGCCACGCGCGGCGGCGGTACGGTCATCGAGTCGTGGAATAGCCGCGATTGGGGCCGCGCGGACTACTGTCCAGGCCGGGGCGGAATGACGGCGCCCGGCAAGCCAACGCTGCTGCGTTGGTGCGGCTCCGTTCATGACCACGCATGTGTTGCTCGGTCGCGGATTCCTACCTGCGCCCGATCCTTGGACCGTCCGAATTAGACAGTTTGACCCGGGAGAATGCCGCATTGCACGGCCGTCCCCGCACCGGGCTCGGGTTGGCTTTGGTGGACCAACAGGCCCATGTGCGCGGCGGTCGGCTGGATCTTGGCGCAGCGCCGAGCGGCGGCTTGCTCGCCACGATTGTTCTTCCAGTCCCACAAACGGGTTGACACACCGACGTGAAACCGGTCAGCCGAGCGGCGCGCCGGTACCAGGGGTGCGGGCGAACCGTGGATGCTCGCGCTCCGACTGTCCACAATGGTCTAACAAGCGGACGATGAATTCCTGGCCCAGGCCTGTGAGCCTGGGCCAGGAGCGTTCAGTTACCAGCGCAGGCCGATGTTGGACGGTCCTGCGGGGCCGGAGACACTGGCTTGGAGATGGCCAGCGGGAACGTTGTTGCACACCCACGACCGCGGCGGATCGCCGGCAGCGAAGTTGGTCCGGCAAGCGAGCCGGTCGCCGGAGAACACTACCCATTCGGCCCCACCGCTGCCGTGCACGTCGGCGTCGACGGACAACGTGCCACCCGGGAACCCGCTCGCCTCGACAGAGCATGAGCTGCCGGAGCAGGTGTTCGAGTTCCCGCCCGCGAATGCGGCCAGCGGTGTCATGACGAACGCGGCTGCAGCGACTGTCCCCAGTACAGCCGCGCGCTTCACCAAGTGTTGCATTGTGCTTCCCTCCCAGTTGAAGGCCTCGCCCGCTGAACCGGTCCACGATGAGGCCTTGCCGAAAATCCCGGTGAACCGATCGTTCCGAAGCCCGACTTCACGCCGGCAACAGCGCGGCTTCAGCGGCTGATCGGTCTGTTACCCGTTTGCGGCAGGGGCGCTCGCATGGGTATCGGCAACGAGCGGTGCAGTTCGCGTTCCCAATAAGACCAGGCATGGGTGCCCACGCGATAGCCGATGCCGGTCTCGGGACCGGCGAAGCCGAACGATTCAACAGTCCTTTTTGGACTTGACTGGCGGGACTTCTCCTCAGCTGTCGAGGTTGGTGCGGCTGTTGGTCAGGGCAGGGATGTACCGTGAGTTCAGCTAATTGACCTGCAAGCCAACGCCGACCGCTCTGAGCACATGAGCGCGTGCCCCGTCCGCACGTTCGTCCGCGCAGACGACCAAAACTACGTCCGCCCGGCCCCGCGCTATGAGCCGGTGCGCGTAGTCGTCGGCGATGGAAGCGGAGTCCGCGCCGGAGGTGATCGCCGACAGCGGGCCCTTGATGTCGAGCATCTGGCACACGTATCCAGCGGTCACGCTCGCGACGATGTTGGGTGCCGTCACGGGGCTGACGAGTCGTAGTTCATCGCGATCCCGCAACGCGAACAGCTCCTCGATCGTGCCGATTGGGCCTGCGGCGGTGGCGAAGACCAAACCAACCCGCTCAGCGTCAGTGGTGCATCCGGCATCCGTCCACGCGGCGCTGCCTGCGGCCATGGCGAGCGCGCCGAGCTCTCCGACTCGGCCCGCGTACGCTCGCGGGATCAAGGCCAGCGCGGCGTCGAGATCAGCAACTCTCGCCGAGCCGCACACCTCCACGGCCCGCGCGGGATGGGTGTCAGCCACGCGGCGGGGTCGGCGGCCTAGCACGACTACGCCGTTGGCGCCGCCGAACGCGAGCGAGTTCGTGACGGCCACGTCAATCCGTGCCGGCCGCGAATGGTTGGGCACGACGTCCCAGTCGCTGACGGGCGCGACGTTGGCTGTAGGCGGCAGCAGTTGGTCACGGATGGCCAACGCGGTGAGCGCGGCTTCGACCACACCGGCGGCGCCGAGTGTGTGGCCGACCTGGGGCTTGGAGCTGCTGATGGGTGGGGCGTGCGGGCCGAACGCCGCGCGCATCGCCGCCAGTTCGGCCGTGTCGTTTGCCGGGGTGCCGGTGCCGTGCCCGTTCACGTAGTCCACTTCGGACGGTGCGATTCCCGCATCCCGCAACGCTATCCGCAACGCGCGGAGCAATCCCTCGCCGTCGCGCGGCGGGGCCGTCACGTGGAAGGCGTCGGAGGTGAGGCCGTAGCCGTTGACATAGGCGACGACGTCCTCGGCCTTCGGGTCGGCCTCCAGCACCAGCACCGCGGCGCCCTCGCCGAGGTTCACCCCGCCGCTGCCGCCGTATGGCCGCGACGGCGCGGGGTCGAGCGCCTTCCAGCTGCGGAACGTCGCCATCGTGGTCACGGTGAGGGTCTCCACACCGATCACGACCATGGTCCGCGCCAACCTCGCGCGCAGGACGTCGACCGCGTAACACAACGCGTTGGTGCCCGCGACGCAGCCGGTGCCGAAGACGACCCTGGGCCCGTGCGCACCGAGCGAGTCGGCAACGTCGTCGAGCACGGCATAGGGCTTGCCGCTCAACCACGCCGCCTCGGGCGCGCCGTTGGTGCCGATCGCCACGCCGGTGTCAGGTGGCAGGCCGTCCGGCGCGATCGAGGACACCAACGACGCCAGCACATCCGGACCGTCTATTTTGGACACGTAAGTGCCGTCGGTGCTGCGGACCGCGCTGGCACCGGCCATGACCTGGCGCCAGGTCTCCTCGGCGTCGGTGCCGAACCCGGTGGCGAGCGCGAGCCGCGTGATGGCGACGTCGGGCGTCATCGGCGCAGTTTCCCCATCTCGCTTCTCTCGATGCTGGACACGATCAGCACGTCGTGCGGTGCGAGACCCCAGGCCTTGAGAGCAACGCGGACCGACGTCGGCAGGGAAGGCGGCTCGGACGCGTCAGGGACGACGAGCACGGTGAAACTCTCACCGCGTACTGGGTCATCCACCGCCACGCACGCGAGGTCAGCGCACGGCACGGCGGCGCGCAGCCGGTGGTCGACGTCGTCAAGGTCAACCCGGACACCGTTGATCTTGCGCAGCCGGGTACGCCTGCCGTGGAACCGGAAGTGCCGCTCGTCGACCACTTCCACGAAGTCATCGGTGCACCACGTCGTCAGCCCGGCGGCGAGCCGGGGCCCGGACACCACGAGCGGCACCTCGCCGGTCTCCTCCTCGACAAGGGTTACGTCGTCGAAGAGGGTCCACGGCCCCTCGCGCCCCTGGCGGTGCGCGATGCCCCCGCTCTCGGTGGAGCCGAAGACCTCGATGACGCGCGCACCGAGTCCGGCGGCGACCTCGTCGGCCCCAGGCGGAAGGGTGGCGGTGCTGTGCATGATCGTGATCTCGGCGGCGGCCGAGAGGAGTTCCTGATCGCGTTGCAGGATCCGGAATGTCCACGGGATCGCCGTCACCCCGACCACCCGGCCGGCCACGTCGGCCGACAGCGCGTCGAGTCCTGGCTGGTAGTGCACTGGCACGCCCAGCACGGCGGGCAGCACAAGGGTTGTGAGCAGTCCGTAGAGATGCGGCGGAGGTGCGAACGCCAGCGTCAGGTCGACTGGGCTGTCATGCCAGAGTCCGGCCAGCAGAGCGGCCTCGTCCAGCAACTTCTCACGCGATCGCGACCACTCGCCGGGTGTGCCGGTGGCGCCGGAGGTCCGGACCACTACGGTGTCCGGCACCTCGGAACGCAGCATCGCCTCGCGATCCGGGACCAAGTCCCAGCGCACCCGCCACGGGCCGGAGGGCACCAGCGGGTCGGGTTCGCGCAGGTAGTGGCGCAGCACCCGCTCGGGCGCGAGTTCGATGCTCACTACGCACGCCTGCCGTCGAGCTTGCGCAGGACCCACTCGGTGAGCGCGGTGATGGTGTCCAACGTTCCCGCCTGCTCGTCGAGGGGCAGCGGGCCGGAGTCGAGCTCGAGTTCCAGCCTGCCGACGGCGTCGAGCTTCGCCAGGCTGTCGTACATCCCGTCCGGCACGTCGGTCAGCGGCTTGTCAGCTGGCCAGTCGTCGAGCGGGACACGCATCGCGTGCGCCACCGCCGCCCTGACCCGTGCTTCGATCTCCATTCGCCCACCGTTCGTTTCATTGGACCCGATACAACAGAAAATTGCTACGGAATAGCTGAAAGTTGCTATGCGGCGAGACGCTATCTTGTCAAAATCGAACCCGTGAACCGTGCTAACAACACGTCAAGCGCAACGAAAGAGCACTCGGACGATCATCCACATTAGACATTTCGAGCACGAAGACGCACACTTTTGGACACGCCGATTTCGCGCTACAGTAAAGGTGGACCCGTGGACGGGGATGGGTTTGTGGACGTTGAACCGGACGGTATGAGTTATCCCCTGGTCGCCCAGCTCGGGGCTGTGGAAATCATGCAGTGACCGCACTGGAATCCCGTATTGGGGAGTGAGTTCGACGTGCGCTCGATATCGGCGTTATACATTCCAGGGCGACTCGAATCCATCTTTCTGGAACGGGCAGCGCGGCCGATCGAAGTGATACTGAACGATGAGGTGATTGGCCGGGTCGCGGCCTGTCACAGATTCGTGCACGACATCCTCGCGACCGACGGATCGATCTACGGAATGACGACCGGATTCGGTCCATTGGTGTCGTTCGCGGGCCGTGCGGAGTTATCCGACCAAGCCGAGAACACCCTCAACCACCTGTCGACGGGCCACGGTCCAGACCTCGATCCCGCGGTGGTCAGGGCCGCTCTGTTGACGCGGCTGTGGTCGTTGACGCAGGGCCGCTCAGGGGTGTCCGTGCCGGTGGTCGATGCGCTGGCCACGATGCTGCGGACCGACTTCGCCCCCGCAGTCCCACGACTGGGCTCGGTCGGCGCCAGCGGCGACCTCGTGCCGCTCGCGCACGCGGTGCAGGCGTTGCGCGGCAACGGTTTCGCCTATGTCGGCGGCGTCAGGACGCCTGCGGACGCGGCATTGCGCGCGGCCGGGTTGGCACCGTTGGAGCTCGATGGGCGTGACGCGCTCGGCCTGGTCAACGGGACCTCGCTGACCGCCGCGGCCGCTGGGCTCGCGGTCGCTTCGGTGGCCAGATCGCTCGTCGTCGCGCAGCTGCTGTCGGCGCTCATGGCCGACTTGTTGGGCTGCGCGCCAACGTATTTGTCCGAGCGCCTGATCACCGCCTTCGGCCACGACGCTGCGAGCTCAGTCGCTCGCCGGATGCGCCACCTGCTCGCCGGGTCGACGCCCAGCAGCACCCGCGGGCTCCAGGAGCCCTACAGCATTCGCTGTGTGCCGCAGCTGCTTGGCGCTGTCGCTGGGGCGGTGGACCACGTGACGGCGGTCGTCGACGCCGATCTCAACGGGGTCAGCGACAACCCGTTGTTCTTCCCCGAGCACGGCGAAGTGGTGCACGGCGGCAACTTCTTCGGCCAGCCGGTCGCCTTCGCGGCGGACCTGCTGACCACCGCGGCCGTGCAGATGGGCAACCTCGCCGAACGGCAACTCGACCTGATGGTGGACCCGCACCGCAACGGCGGCCTGCCACCGATGCTGGCAACTGTGCCCGGCGAACAGCATGGTGTGCAGGGCGTACAGATCGCCGCGACCGCGACAGTCGACATGCGCCGAAACGCGACCCCAGCGTCGATGCAGAGCCTGCCGACGAACTTGCACAACCAGGACGTCGTCCCGTTCGGCACGCAGACGGCGCTCAACGCACTGGACCAGTCCCGTTCACTGCGCTGGCTGCACGGCGCGCTCGCCGTGGCGCTGCGGCAGGCGGTGCACGTGGGCGTCCGCCGCCCAACTTCGCAAGCGTGCGCCGCGGTGCTCGACCGGCTGGTGAACGTGGTGCCAGCCATCGACCCCGACCGTCCACTGCAGACCGACGTGGCACGGGCCGCGGAGCTGCTCGATCGGATGGCCGACGAGCAAGCGCTTGTGCCGTAAGTCCATTACTCCCATAGGAGCGCTGTTGATGCTGAACGACGCCCTGTCGACGCGAAGCCAGGTGGTCATCGTCGGTGGCGGGATAGCCGGAGCTTGGCTGGCATACCGGCTCGCCCAACGCGAAGTTCGCACGGTCCTGATCGCCGATGACGACCGGGCACAACCGCTGTCCCGCGCGGCAGCGGGACTGATCATGCAGGACGCCATTCACTGCACTGATCGCACGGCGCCATCCGTGTTCGCCGACAGCTCCACCACCCAGGATCCTCGTTATCAGGCCAGGATGATCGAGCGTGCCCGAGCTGAGTTCGACGCGCTTGCCCGGATCGTGCCGTACGGGCCGGTCGGCGACTTCGTCTGTCCGCTCGGCCCGACCCCTGGTATCCGCCTTGGCGCGGGCGATGACGTGGTGCGTCAGGTGTTGGCGAGGTTCGAGGAACACGGCGGCACCCGGTTGCGCGGACGGGCCACGGACTTCGTCGTTACCGGCGGCACGTGCCTCGGCGTGCGCTACGAGCACGAAGGCCAGCCCGGCAAGGTGCTCGCTGCCGATGTCGTTCTCGCGTCCGGTGGGTTCACCGGGTTGTTCGAAGACGGCCTCGGCTCCGGCACCGGTTACCTCCTGGGCACCTACGCCCGGCGTGGCGGCTGTCTGGCCAACCTCGAACTGTTCAACCGGTTCGCGCTTGGCGATCTCGACCATAGGCGCCCGCTCTACCCGTTCGTCCTCGAAGGTGCTCACCTGCTGCGGTCGGGCGAGCCCGCGACCGAGTTGGCGGGTGACTCGAACGACTTGGACGTGTTCACCCGTTACTGGATCGACAACCTCGACGTTCCGCACACGGTGGAGCTCGCCAACGGCGCCACAGCGCGACTCGGGCCCGTCAAGGGATTCTCCATGGGCGGCATCGCGAGCGCATCGGAACCGAGCAACATCCACGCCACCGGTGAGGCCGAGTACGGCATGTCCCTTGATTCGGTCGCAGGCAAACCGTTCTTGTCCTTCCTCGCCAGAGGCGCCGAACTCGCCGAAACGCTGGCACGGCGTGCGACTGGCGTGTCCACCGAGGACTTCGATGCCGGACCACCGGCGCCCCCGCCGGACAATGCGCTGCCCGCCGCGATTCAACGTCGGATAGCCACCTTGCAGGACAACAGGTTCTCCGTCGAGCGTGCCCATACCTTCCTCCAGTGGTGCGCACGTGAACGCGTACAACACTTTGCAGACACGGAATCCGTAGACCTGCTCATCCTCGCCGAGGCGTACACACGTGCGGTCTTGGCCCGACGCGAGTCCCGCGGTTTCTTCTACCGCCCCGACTTTCCCACGATCGATCCGGAGCTGGACAACCAGATAACCCATTGCCGGTATGACACCGACGAAGACACGGTGCACGTGAGCCTGTCACCAGTCGGGGCGGCCAAGGTATGACAAGGCCAACCTGGGATTTGACCGACGAGGGCATGACTCTGATCATGTACGGGGCCGTCGCATTCGAAATGCTGCACGCCGGACAGGGCTTGGGGCTCTTTTCTCACTTGTCGAAGCACCCTGGCTGCACCGCACGCGAACTGGCCGCCGCGATCACTGTGGACAGTTACCCGTTCGATGTTCTGCTTACCGGACTGCGCGGGTTGAAACTGGTTCTGGGCAACGATTCCGGCCTCCGCAACCACCCGTTGGTCGAACAGCGCATTGTTCAGGGCAGTGAAGCACTGCACCTGTCGTTCGTGCACACCATCGTCAACCCTGGGATCAGTGACTTCGCCGATTCGCTGAGGCGGAGCACGAACGTCGGCCTTCGTCATTTTCCCGGCCGTGGTGACACTCTCTACCGGCGGCTGGAGAACGATCAAGGCAAGCTGCGGGACCTGCACGACCACCTGCACGCGATCTCCGACAGCGCCATCACCGGCCTGATCGGGACCGGCGCCCTGGATGACTGCCGTCACCTGCTGGACGTGGCGGGCGGTACCGGCCGTGAGGCAATCGCGCTCGCCAAGCACTACCCAGACCTGAAAATCACGCTCGTTGATCTGCCTCCTGTCGCCGAGGCGGCATCGAGGAACATCGCCGCCCATGGCTTGACGGAACGGATCACCCCGGTGGCGTGCGACGTGTTCACCGACCCCCTGCCCACAGGGCCCGACAGTGCGCTCATCACGCACATGCTGCCGCTCTGGCCAGCGGAGACCAACATAGAGCTGTTGCGAAAGGTTCGGACGATCCTCCCGGAAAACGGGACTGTTCTGCTGTTCGACGCCATGCAGAACGATTCCCGTGACGGTCCACTGGCGACAGTGTTGTTCCCGGCGTACTTCCTGTCCGTCGCAACAGGACACGGCAACTTCTACCCGCAGTCGGCTTACGCGGAGTGGCTGAGCAAGGCCGGATTTGACCACATAGGACGATTCGGGGAACTCCCCGGAGACCATTGCCTCCACACGGGAGTGAAGTGACCGAGATCTTCTCGATGGAGTACTACGCGGATCCGTTCCCGACGCTGGCGCGACTGCGTGAGCACGAGCCGGTGGCGCGGGTGTCGCCGCCGTTCGCCGACGTCGACCTGTGGCTGGTGAGCCGCTACGACGACATCCGCGCTCTGTCCACGGACCGACGGCTCAGCGTCGACACGCAGTTGGCGAGCGAGCGGTTCCGCACGTCCGGGCTGGCCATGGGTATCGGCACGGCCTGGGAGAAGGCGTTCGTGGTGAACCCGGCGGACAACGTCCGTCAGCGGCGACTGGTCGGCGCCACACTCACACCGCGGATCGTCGAGGGCTGGACGGCGGTGATCACCGAGACCGTGTCGACTCTGCTGGACAACCTGGACTCGGATCTGGTGCAGGAATTCGGTTACCCGCTCGCCGTGACGACGATCGGCACCGTGCTGGGCATCCGGCAGTCCGACCACGAACTGTTGCGGGGCTGGGCCGACACCGCGACCAGCCCCGACCGTGCGGCGTCCACGCAGGCGTTGACGGACGCCCTCGCCTACATCGGCGAGCAGATCGAGATCAAGCGCAAGCGGCCCGCCGACGACCTGTTGTCGTTGCTGCTCAACGCATCCGACGGCGACGAACGACTGGACGAGGAGGAAGTCACGGCTATCGCGGGGAACCTGCTCATCGCGGCCACCGACACCACCGCGAACTTCTTCCCCAACGCCGTGGTCGCACTACTGGACCACCCCGGCCAACTCGCCCTGCTGCGCGAGGACCCGACGCTCGTCGATCGCGCGGTCGAGGAGGTGCTGCGCTACTCGAACCCGGTCGTGCTGTCCCCGGGGTTCCGGTTCGCCCTCGAGCCGATCGAGCTGCACGGCACGGTCATCCCGGCCGGGGGTACGGTCGGCTTTTTCCTCGCGGCGGCCAACCGCGACCCCCTGGCCTACGACGAGCCGGACGCGCTGCGGATCACCAGGGCGACCACCACTCACGTCGGCTTTGGCCACGGGCCAAACCACTGCGTGGGCTCAGCCCTGGCGCGATTGCAAGGCCGGATCGGGCTGACCGGCCTGCTGGAGCGATATCCGCGGTTCGGCATCGCAATCGACCGTGCTGAGCTGCGCCACCGCGTCTCGCCGTTCATGTACGGCTTCGACCGGCTACCGCTGATCCTTGGTTAGCGGCGTCAAATTGGACCGCGGCGGGAACCAATGAACTGCTGAGCGAAGGACTGTCGGGCGCTGCACATCCAGCGCCAGTACAAGGATAAGCAACGCCCTGTGCGCCGCCCGTGATTCCGAAGATCGCACCCACCGCCAGTACGGCACCCGCCAGGACCATTCGTGTTCTCATGCGGCCATCCTGGGACGTCCTCGTCCCGTCCGAAAGGGACCGTAGGCCCAGCGAGCCGGGAACGCCACCCGACTTGGATGTCATGAACGGCATCAAGAGGTGAGTGTCTCCCGGATGCGTGTCCGGTCGGTCCACAGGGCGGACAGCGGACGGCCTGCCGAAACACCGCCGTCGACACCGATGTCTTGGCCCGTGACCAGCCTGCTCGCGTCGCTGGCGAACCAGAGCACCGCCGCGGCGACGTCGTCTGTGGTGACGATTTCCTCGATAGGCTGAACTCCGGCTGTCAGCGTTGTCGTGCCTGCCGCGAGTTTCTCCGCTGTCGTGTCCGCCATCGAAGGATCGAGGCCGCCGCCTTTGGCGAAGATGCCAGTGGGCACGAAACCTGGCGAGACGCTGTTGACGCGCACAGCATGCTGAGCCAGATCGACGGCAGCGCACCGGGTGAGATGAATGACCGCCGCCTTGGCGGTGGAATAGTCCAAACCGGACCAACCCGCTGCTTTCCCGCCATGCTGCCCATGTTGATGATGCTGCCGGACCGCTGGGAGGCCATCTGGCGCCTGGCGTGTTCCTTCGGACACGAACAGTTCGGCGACGCGGGCGCCGATGCCGCTGGTGGCGCCAGTGATGACCGCGACCTTGCCGGGAAGACTCGTCATCGGTTACCACCGAATACAAGCTCTGTACGACTCACGGTGTCGAGTCAACCACATCGCGTCCGTTGAAAATTAGTGGTGTGTCCCGTAAGGTTGCCGCGTTTATTCGGCGGAGCCGGTGTCCGCTAGCGAGGATCGATCCGAGGTGGTCCGAGTGGCCCCGGATGCGGCATGTCCTCGGTGGAGAGTCGCCTTCTGCGTTGTCCCGTATTGGTCACGCTCGCGTCTGTTCGCGAGGGGCGTCTCACGCCAGTGCCAGGAGTTTCAGGAGTGGTGATCGGGCGTCGTTGGACCGGTGTTCAGGTCGGTGACCTGCACGTTTCCCTGGTGACACAGCGCGGAGGCCGTCATGGCCGCGGTCACCCTGGTGTCCTGCGGCGCCGTGCGGGCGGTAGGCCTGCGCGAGGGGAAGATTCGGTGCGTTCAACGCCGTCAAGGTGACCTTCACGGCATCAACATGGGGCACAGGTGTGGTAGGTGTGGCAGGTGTGACGCATGTGGCGATTGACCGTCTATTATGGACCGCCTGGAGGCTCGATTACCTGGTCAACGATTTGAGACGAGCCATTAGCTGGACGTTGTCAATCAGCACTGTCGCGATAGGACACAGAGTGATCGACTGGCGGACTTGTGCCGTCGACTGGCGGCAATGGGCAGAGGGGCGTGCAATGGCGGTGGACGACTGATCGAAGGAACACGATATGGGTGCTCTCACCTTGCCGACAGGCATCGGGTACACCGCCATGATCGCCGCGTACGCCCGTGCCCAAGAGGCCAAACAGGACAATCCACTGTTCGTCGATCCCTTGGCCGACCTGTTCGTCGCCGCGGCCACCGGCCTGGTGCCCGGCACGAATCTGCCGAGGTTGGGTCCAATCCGGATCGACGACGAGTCGCTGCTCTGGGATTTCCTCTCAGCGCTGTTCTGCGGCCGGACGCCGTTCTTCGACGCGCACATCAAGCAGCACGTCGGCGCTGGAATTCGGCAGATCGTGATCCTTGCCGCCGGACTGGACACCCGGGCGTTCCGGATGAATCTTCCAGCTACGACAACGGTGTACGAGATCGACACACCGGAGGTACTGGACTTCAAAGCCGCTGTGCTGGCCGATGAACAACCGACCGCCACCCGCGTCGCGGTGCCCGCCGACCTGCGTGAGGATTGGGCAGGCGCGTTGACCGCTGCCGGATTCCGCCCGAATGTTCGGACTCTGTGGCTTGTCGAGGGTTTGCTGATGTATTTCGACGCGGCCGCCGCGGACAACCTGCTTGCGACCATCAGTTCGTTGAGCTTGCCAGCGAACGGACTACTTACCGAGACCATCATCCGCAAGCCCGTGATGCAGGACGTGCCTGAAATCGTCGGCAGCGAGGATGAGGCAGTCACCCGCCTGTTCATGGAAGCCTTCCGAACACCTCCGTACCGCAATGTGGGCGACTGGATGTCGAGTCAGCGGTGGAGGTGCGATGAGGCGGTGACGCTCGCCGAGCAGCTCACGAGGGTGAACCGCCCTATTCCCGAGATAGTGCGCCGCTGTGCCGCTGACCCGTTCGGAACCGTGCTCGCGAGCTCCGTGAAGTTGCAGGATTGAGGAGCTACCTACTGCCAAGTAGGCGCAGTTCGCGGCCACGGTGGACCGCCGCGCCGCGGTCGGTGGCGCCGAGCTTGGCGTAGATCCTGCGGATATGTGTGTTGACCGTGTTGAGAGAGATCGACAGTTCTCCGGCTATCTCCTGACGGGTGAGGTTGGTCGGCAGGTAGCGAAGTACCCGAAGCTCGCTGCGGCTGAGGGCCTCGGTGGGAAAACGGGCTGACGCAGCCGGAGAGCCACTGCGGGCCGCGTCGAGGATGTCGGCGACGAGCGCGGCATGTGTGGTTTCCCAGGCAGGCAACGACTCAAGGAGCTCCCACGCTCCGGTCATGAGGAACGGAAGGATCAGCCGGTCCTGCTCCGCGAGGTCGAACGCCTGCTCGAGGGCGGCCGTGGCGCTGCGTTGGTCACCGAGGTCATGACACGCGATGGCGGTCAGCAGGCTGGCTTCGGTCTGGGTGAAGACGTCGCGTTCGATGGAAAGCTCGAGGTCGCGGCGGGCGGCGGCGGGATTGTGCTCGGCGAGCCGGATGACCGCCGCGGCAGTGCCGATCTCACCGGCAGCGGCGAGCGCCGTGCGGGCTTCGCCGATCATTCCGGCGCGGGCTTGGGTGGCGATCGTCCAGGCGACCACTCGATTCTTCAGTGCGTGCTCGCCGGCCATGGTCGCCTGGATCTTCTGCGCGGCGGCGAACTCGGTCACCGCGTTGCGGTGCTGGCCGCGTCCTGCCGCCATGAGCGCGGCAACCACGTGCACCAACAGTCGGATGCCTGGTTCGCCGTCAGACCGCACGCGGTCGAGCCATCGCTGGGCATCGTCGAACTCGCCGGTCCACACCAGAATCCAGGCGAGGGTGGCCTGTGCGGGCGCGATGACCGGTTCGGTGTCCCAGCCGTGCCGTGCGGCCAGCGCGATCGCGTCCTCGCAGCGTTGGCGGGCCAGGGCGAAGGACTGTCCGGTTGACGCGAAACCGAGGTACGCGAGACACGCCACCTCAAGGTACGGATGGTTGATGTCCCGAGCGAGGGCGGCGCCTTCCAGCAGGTGGCGTTCACTGTCGGCCAGCCGCCGTGACCACGCCTCGGTCACGGCGAGATTCAACAGGACAAAGGCACGCAGGTCCGTGTTGGCGGCAGGCAGCGCGTCCGCGTGCGCGGCCACGCAGTCGAAATGACCGCGCAGCCTGGCCAGCAGCAAGTCCAACGCGGTGACCGTCATCGGATGCTCGCCGGTGGATCGGGCGATCTCCAAGTGTCGCGCCGCCTCGTCGAGACGCATCGTGCCGAGCTCGTCCATCGCGTGGACGAGCGCGAGTGAGTCGTCGGGATTCGGAAACGATCTCAGCAGCGCCCGTACGGTTTCCGCCTGGCCGTCGAGGGTCAAGCTGAGCGCGTGGTCGGTCAGCAAGCCGGCCGCTTCGATCCAGTCCCCGGCGTTCTGCAGGTGCCGAATCGCGTCGACCGGCTGCGCGTGTCCCGCGAACCACCGGGCGGCGAGCCGGTGCAGTGCAGGGATCTCCTCGGCCTGGGTGCGGCGCAGTTCGAGCCGCAACAGCCCGGCGAACAGGCGGTGATAACGGAACCAGGTGCGCTCGGAGTCGAGTGGGGCGACGAACGCGTTGGCGTCCGCCAGATCCAGCAGGATCCGTTCGGACCCGGACGAGCCGGTGAGCAGATCGGCAAGCTCGCCGTTCACCCTGTCTACAAAGGACGTGCGCAGCAGCAGTCGCTGCACGTCGGCAGGCTGCCGCTCCAGCATCTCGGCCATCAGGTATTCCGCGACGGTCCGGTCACTGCCGGAGAACTCGGCCACGAACCGTTCCGGATCGGGATTGCCTGCCAGCGAAAGCACGGCGAGCCGCAGTCCGGCCGCCCAGCCCTCGGTCCGTTGCCGCAGCAGGTCGATCACGTGATCGGGCAGCGTGATCCCGGCAGCGGCCACCAGCTTCTTGGTCTCCGCGAACGTGAAACGCAGTTGGCAGCCGCGGATCTCGGCCAGCTTCCCGGCCAGTCGCATCTTGTGCAGGCGCAGCGGCAAATCGCGCCGGGTGGCCACGATCGCGTGCGCGAGCGGCGGAAGGTTCGTCAGCAGCACGGTCAGCGGCTCGACGGAACTCAGTTCGTGCGCGTCATCGATGATCAGGACGAACGGTTCGTCGATCGCGTTGATCTCGGACAGCACCTTGTCGCGACCGTTGCAGCCGGGTGCCGCGAACGGCGGCTCCGCTCCACAGGCGGCACGGATCTCGCTGAGCACGGTGAACCAGAACGTGTGCGCGTCCTGCTGGCCGGGACGGATCGACACGAACGCGATTCGGCGGTCCTGTTCCGGGCGGTCGGCCCATAGCCGCAGCAACGACGTCTTCCCACTGCCCGCGGGCGCTGAGATGAGCGTCACCTTCCTGCCGACAGCACTGTCCAGTGTGGAGATCAGGTCAAGGCGATCGATCAGCCCGGGCACGGCACCAGTGTAGTCGCTGAATCACCGGAATCCGGTGATGGCAAGTCACCCGGCAGGTGACGAACCTGATGGCATGACCAACGACTCTGAACTGCCGGACTACGCGCCGGTACCGTCATCCGCGCTGGGACCCGCCGTCAACGAGCAGGGCTACTTCGTAGGGCGCGTCGAGAAGAACCTCTACTGGGTCACCGACAGCGGCTATCAAGCGGCGTTCATGACCACGCGTGACGGCGTGGTGTTGTTCGACGCGCCACCGACCATCGGGCACAACCTGAAGCGCGCCATCGACGAGATCGCCTCGGCCAACGGCGTGTCCAACAAGGTGACGCACATCGTCTACTCGCATCACCATGCCGACCACATTGGAGCTTCGTCACTGTTCGGCCGTGACGTGGTGCGGGTCGGCCACGCCGAGACCAAGCGGCTGCTGCAACGCGCCAACGACCCGGCGCGACCGGTACCCGACGTCACCTTCGAGCAGAACCACACGCTGGACATCGGCGGGGAACGCGTCAACTTGGCCTGGCACGGAACCAACCACACACCGGACAACATCTACATCCACCTGCCCGACCACGACACGCTGATGCTCATTGACGTCGTCGTGCCTGGCTGGGGGTCGTTCGCCGCCTTCAACGTCAACGCGGACGTCCCCGGCTCCATCGCGGCCCCGGCCGAGGCCCTTTCCTACGACTGGAAGCACTTCATCGGCGGCCATCTCGGCCGGTTGGGCACGCGCGATGACGTTGTCCTGCACCAGGAGTACATCGCCGACATCGCCGAAAGCGCGCGGAAGACGCTGGCCACAGTGGACCCGATGCCGTTCTACGCCAAGTACGGCAACAACATCTGGGCCGCGGTCAAGGCCTACCTGGACACGGCGGCCGAGCACGCGGCAGCGCCGGTGGTCAAGAAGTACACCGGGGTGCTCGCGGCCGCCGACGTCTTCATCGTCAGCACCGCGTTCGTCATCCTCGAGTCGCTGCGTCTCGACCAAGGAGTGGAGCTACCGATGCACCCATAACGCACGAAGACGTACTTCTATTTGAGGACGGCCATGATCGAGGCGATCGTCTACGACGGAGTCGATCACGGCGGGACACGCGGAACGATCTCGATCGAGGGATCCGGGCCGCAGCGGGGGTCGTCGTGAATGGCTCCTGTCGCGCATACCACACCTGTTGCCCACTTTGATGCCGTGAAGGTCACCTTGACGGCGTTCAACGCCGCTAACTCGGCCCTCGCGAACAGTTTCGGGCGTGACGAGCGCTAGGGACATGCCTGGTTCGGGGTCACTCGGACCACCTCGGATTGATCCTGGCTAGCGGAGACGGGCTCCGCCGAACAAACGCGGCAACCTTCCGAGACACCCCACCAGTCCCGCCTGACTTTCCTCGATCAGGCCTCCAAAGCCCACATCAGGGTCAAGGAGGCGTCGGTGCGCGGCAGCATCCGGTGCGTGCCATACGAACGCAGGTGGTAGGTCAGCGGTTCGCCGCCGGAGGTGTCCGCGCCCCGGACGAGTCCGAACAGGACAGTGTGGTCCCCGCCATCGACTTCCTGCCAGACGTCGCACGCCACCCAGCCGGGTGCCCCGGTCAGCCGTGGCAAGCCTTCGTCCATCATCCACGGCACGCCCGCGAACTTCTCACTGGGTCGCCGCCGGGTGGCGAACCCGGTGGCGAGCCGGGAATGCGCGCTGCCGAGGATGTTGAGGCCGAATCGGCCGGACGACCGGATCGCAGGCAGCAGCCCGGAGGTCCGGAACAATGAGACCAGGACCATCGGCGGTTCCATGGACAGTGAAGCGAAAGCGCTCACCGTGCTGCCGTACGGCTGGCCGTCGGCGACCGTGGTGACGACCGAGACCGGCGTGGCCACCTGGGCCATCGCCTCGCGGAACTGGTTCTGCAGTTCGGTTGGCATGGTGTCTCCTTTAGAGGGCATCTGATCTTGGTTGGGGCGATATGTCTGTGTCGGGTGACGGCTGATACCTTGATCAACTTGTGGGGTCCCGGCGTGCGTACCGCAGCGACTTGTCCGATGCTCGCTGGGCGTTGATCGAGCCAACGCTGACGGCGTGGCGTGCTGCCCGGCGTGGGCCGGGAACCGTGATGCGCGTGCATGACTTGCGGGAGATCGTGAACGCGATCCTGTACGTGTGCCGGACCGGGATCGCCTGGGAGTATCTGCCGCACGACTTCCCGCCCTGCAAGACGGTTTATGACTACTACGCCAAGTGGGAAGCCGATGGCACAACGGAAACGCTGCATGACCTGTTGCGTGACCAAGTCCGCGTCGCGAAAGGCCGCGCTGCTGCCCCGACGGCGGCGATCATCGACTCGCAGAGCGTGAAAACCTCCTGCAATGTCAGCGAATCCAGTCAGGGTATCGACGCGGGCAAGAAGATCAAGGGCCGCAAACGGCACATCGCCACCGATGTGCTCGGCCTGCTGCTGGCGGTAATCGTGACCGCGGCGTCGGTGCAGGATTCCGCTGGCGGGCAACAGGTTCTCGATCATCTCGCCGCTGCGCATCCGACCGTGTCGGCGGCATGGGTGGACGGTGGCTACAACAACACAGTCATCCGTCATGGAGCCCAGCGGGGTATCCGGGTTGAGGTCGTCAAACGCCCTTCTGCCAAGGGATTCCACGTGTTGCCCCGGCGGTGGGTAGTGGAGCGCAGTCTGGGCTGGCTGATGCAACACCGCCGACTCGCGCGCGACTACGAAGCCCTGCCCCAGCGGTCGCGCACGATGGTCCACTGGGCGATGACTAACATAATGAGCCGCACCCTGACCGGGGAATCCACCCAAACCTGGCGAAACGATCCACCCAAAGCAGACATTCTTGCCTAACTAAGATCAGATGCCCTCTTAGAGTTCCTAACAGAAGGTTTTGACGTGTCGGTAGCAGATCACGCATGTGGCCAGACCGAGGAACGCCTCGTGGATGTCGGCGCGGCGTTCCCATCGGATACGCAGGCGCCGCATCCCGTGGTACCACGCGATTGTGCGCTCCACGACCCACCTGATCGCGCCGAGCCCGGAGCCGTGTTCCCTTCCACGCTCGGCGATCTGTGGGTCGATGCCCATACCGCGCAACTCACCACGGTGTTGGGCAGAGTCATAGGCGCGGTCGGCGTAGAGCTCGTCGGGGCGGCGGCGAGGACGCCCGCGCCTGCCCCGCACTGGCGGGATTGCCTCGACCAGCGGGAGGAGTTGAGTGACGTCATTGACGTTGCCACCGGTCAGGCCGACGGCCAGCGGGATGCCGCCGCCCTCGGTGATCACGTGGTGCTTGGAGCCTGGCCGGGCGCGATCGACCGGGCTCGGCCCGCTTTTGGGCCGCGGCGCGCCGCCCGCGCGTGCGAGCTGTCGATCACCGCTCGCGACCAGTCCAGCCTCCCGGCCGCGTTCAGCTCGGCCAAAAGCGCCTCGTGCAGCCGTTGCCACACCCCGGCATCGTTCCACTCCGCCAGGCGCCGCCAGCAGGTCATCCCTGACCCGAACCCCAGCTCCTGGGGCAGGAACTCCCACTGGATACCGGTGTGCAGCACGAACAAGATGCCTTGCAGGACGAGACGATCCGGCAGCCGCTTGGGGCCTGGCCGGGACAACGCGTACTCCCAGCGCGGCAACAGTGGCTCGATTCGTTCCCACAGGTCGTCGGGGACGATCCATGGCGGCTGCTCACCTTTCCTCACTCGTTTCATGATCAACGATCACGAACCTTCAGGCACCACAAGTGATCAACTTGTTAGGAACTCTTAGAGGGCATCTGATCTTAGTTAGGCAAGAATGTCTGCTTTGGGTGGATCGTTTCGCCAGGTTTGGGTGGATTCCCCGGTCAGGGTGCGGCTCATTATGTTAGTCATCGCCCAGTGGACCATCGTGCGCGACCGCTGGGGCAGGGCTTCGTAGTCGCGCGCGAGTCGGCGGTGTTGCATCAGCCAGCCCAGACTGCGCTCCACTACCCACCGCCGGGGCAACACGTGGAATCCCTTGGCAGAAGGGCGTTTGACGACCTCAACCCGGATACCCCGCTGGGCTCCATGACGGATGACTGTGTTGTTGTAGCCACCGTCCACCCATGCCGCCGACACGGTCGGATGCGCAGCGGCGAGATGATCGAGAACCTGTTGCCCGCCAGCGGAATCCTGCACCGACGCCGCGGTCACGATTACCGCCAGCAGCAGGCCGAGCACATCGGTGGCGATGTGCCGTTTGCGGCCCTTGATCTTCTTGCCCGCGTCGATACCCTGACTGGATTCGCTGACATTGCAGGAGGTTTTCACGCTCTGCGAGTCGATGATCGCCGCCGTCGGGGCAGCAGCGCGGCCTTTCGCGACGCGGACTTGGTCACGCAACAGGTCATGCAGCGTTTCCGTTGTGCCATCGGCTTCCCACTTGGCGTAGTAGTCATAAACCGTCTTGCAGGGCGGGAAGTCGTGCGGCAGATACTCCCAGGCGATCCCGGTCCGGCACACGTACAGGATCGCGTTCACGATCTCCCGCAAGTCATGCACGCGCATCACGGTTCCCGGCCCACGCCGGGCAGCACGCCACGCCGTCAGCGTTGGCTCGATCAACGCCCAGCGAGCATCGGACAAGTCGCTGCGGTACGCACGCCGGGACCCCACAAGTTGATCAAGGTATCAGCCGTCACCCGACACAGACATATCGCCCCAACCAAGATCAGATGCCCTCTTAGGTCATGGCGGGATTGCCCTGCCCTGCCTCATAACGGCGGCGGGCCTGGTCGTCGATCTCGGTCCATGGACTGTCCGGTGCGGTGCCCCGGATCCAGTCCCGTGCACGGGAAACTGCCTCGCGCAAGGCGGGCAGGTCGACGTTGAGCGGAACACCTTCACGCACAACGGGAACGCCGCCGACATAGACCGCTTTGATGTCCCTGGCTGTGCTTTGGAAAACGACGTGGTCGGCCGCGTCCGCGTCGCCGAGTCCGAACGGGCCAGTCCAGATCACGAGAAGATCGGCCAGCTTGCCGGGCGTGAGGCTCCCGATCTCCGCGCCCATCCCCAACGCCTTCGCGCCGCCGATGGTCGCCATCCGCAGCAGCCGTCGGGCGTCGAGACGCGGCCGCTCGCCAGTCTGTGCGGCGAGCAGATGTTCCAGCGCGTGACTCGTGCGCAGCTGGCTGAGCATGCTGCCGTTGAACGCGGCGGGCACGTCCGTTCCGAACACTACTGGGACACCGTGCCGCAGCGCCCGGCCGACGATCGGGTTGACGCCCATCTGCGCGGCCTCGGTTTCCGGCGTCGCCACAACGAAACCGCCCTGTGATGACAGGGAATCCAGTTCCTCGTCGCTGATTTGGCCACAGTGGACCCAGAGGATGTCTGGACCGGGCAAGGACTGACTCACCTGGTTGGGCAGGTTCGAATGCAAGGACGCCCGTAGGCCCAACGCGCGGACTGCACGCACCTCGGCCGCGTGCTGTTCGGGTGAGACATGGTCGATGTTGTTGAGTGCAACCGCGACTCGCACTCTTTCGTCCCTTGTGGACAGATCTTGTAGGGTCGCGATGTGGTCTTGGAGGCTGCGGTCGTATTGCGGGCCGGCTTCGGGCCGGGCACGCAGACTGTAGCCGAACAGGGCGCGGATTCCGGACTCGGTCAGGCCGTTGATGGCCGCCTCGGCGTGCTCCTCGGAGCTGACTGTGTGGCAGAAATCGAAGGCGGTCGTGACGCCGTGGGTGAGCAGTTCGGTGGCGCCTGCCAGTTCGGCGGTTCGCAGATCCGGCGGGCGGATCCGGCCGGACAGTGGATGGACAAGGCCGAAGTACTCGCGGCCCCAGCACCCCGAGGCGATGCCGCGGATCAGCGACTGCCAGACGTGCACGTGACAGTCGACCAGGCCGGGCAGCACGATGTGATCCCGGTAGTCGACGACTTCGTCCGCCACCGTGGTGATCCGGGGTGCGACTTCGGCGATCCGGCCGTCCGCGATCAGCACATCGCCGTCGAATTCACCGGCGGAATCGTCCATGCTGAGAATTCGGGCGCCGCGCAGCAGGAGTTTTCCGGACATTTGATCCTCGCTGGATTGTGGCCTAGATTGGCTGTCCATGAATCCCGAACCCGCATTCGAAGTGATCGGCGATACTGAGCGTATTTACGGTCTCAGCGGCCTGCCCTTTGTGCCTGCTGTCCGCGTTCCCGCTGGTCGTGACCTAGTGTTTTTATCCGGCGTGCTCGGTGGGGCGACCCCGGATGACGATGCGTCCGACATTCGTTCCGAAACGCACAGGTTGTTTCGGAATATGGCACGCGTGCTCGCTGAAGCGGGCGCGGAGTTTACCGATATCGTGTCGGTGACCAAATTCCTGGTCGACATCGAACGGGACAATTCCGCGGTTGTCGAGGTGATGCGGCAGTATTTCCCGGTGTTTCCAACCCAGGTGTTTCATGTGATCCCGGGATGATCTTGTGTTGAGTCTGGTTGATCTCGCGGCGAGCGATTCGAGAGATAGGCGCGAGCATGCCGCCGACCTGCTGTCGTGTCGGCCGCTCCGGGGTCTTTCGGGTCGTCGGGACAGGGTGGACGGGTCAGGTGAACGCGGCACGGATCCTCAACCACGCCTCGGCGATGGCATCGGCGTATTTCCAGGTCCGGTCGATACGGAGGCGGACCTGCCGGGCGCTGCGGGTGATGCGGGCGGCCACGTGCAACACCAGATTGCGGAAGGTGGCGATCTCGGCATGCGCCAACTCCGGTGTGCCGGTGAACCCGAGCAGTTTGGCCCAGCACACCAGATCCGTGGCTGCCAGCAGGGTTTCCAGCCAGGCGACGTTCTCATCCCACCCCCGGCAGGGAAGGTTACGCAGCCCGGCGGCTTTGCCTTCCCGGATGCGGTCTTCGACCCGGGCGTGCTGGCGGTGGTCAAGCTCCAGCCCGGCGTTCTGACCGGGGATCACCCGCTCGGGAATGTCGGTGATGAACGCGGTGATCCGGTGCCCGTCGACGTCGGTGAACCGCAACTGCGCACCGGGATGGGGACGTTCGGCGCGCAGCAGCACCCGGGAGCCTTCCGGCCAGGCTGTCAGGTCCAGCAGGCCGGTGACCTCGGCGACCCAGGCGCCGTCCCGGATCCCGCCATCCGACTCGATCGCGGATTGCCAGCACTGGTCGGGCACCTCATCCACGATGGCCTGGATGCGGGCGTCCACGGGGAACCCGAAGGAGAACCACACCCCACGATCCCGGCACGCCGTCGCGAAGGCGTGGGTGGCGCCGGCGGAGTCCGAGCGGGCCACCACCCGCACCGTGTCCGGGTCACCCGGCCGAGGCCGGGCGTGCTCGGGCAGGGCGGCCAACGCCTGCTCCAGCACGGTGACATGATCGGCGGCGGTGTTGCTGCCCGCGTTGCCCGGACGCAGCAACCCGGCCAGGGCCTCGCCGCCGGAGACCTCCGGGCGGTCCAGAAACGCCAGCAACGGGTGAAACCCGAACGTGCGTTTCCAGGTTTTCGCCGCGTTTTGCTTGGTCTCCGCGTGCGAGATCGTGACTGTGGCGTCGAAATCGATCCGCAGCAGCTGTGTCAGGTCCGGGGTGGCGCCGGCGGCCCAGGCCCGTTCCCGTGCCGCTGCCCGCGCGGCACGCACCCTGGACAGATGGGCCGGGTCAACGCGGTCCAGCATCCGCCAGGTGGTCGGCATCGACGCGACCGGCCCGCATACCTCGTGCCGGTCGCCGAACACCTCGATGTGGGAGACACAGTCGCCGCCATCTGCGATCGCGACCGCCAGGTCGGTGAACACCCGGCCTGGCGCGTGCTGCCACCGTCCGGCATAGGTGTCGGCCAGCGCAGTGCTGATCCCGCTCACCAGCCCGGTATCCCAGGCCAGTTCCCGCAGCATTCCGACCCCGGCATGCGACACGACACCCGTACCGTCCGCGCTGACCTTGACCCGGCGGGACCGTTCGATACGCTTCATCCGCGAAGTGCCTTCCCGTTCGAGAACCTGGACCCTAGACAAGTCCCAGTTTCCCTTACAGGGCAGGCACTTCGTTCTATCTACGGCTCGTGTCGCGGCTATCCGCGTGAAACACCTGGGCCAACTTCGACCACCGTCGAGGTCGCCCGGCTGGTGCCTGCCGGGTTACGGTTGGAGGTGAGCGCGATCGCCGTACTGCCGTCCCGGTGAAGTGAGTTCTGGTTCCCGGGGGTGCCCGGGAACCAGGCGAGCCGGTCACGCGCTCATCCGCGCGCTGATCACCCGGGCGGCCTCGGTCACCGCGGCGCGGGCGGACGGGGTGAACGCGTTTGCTGGGCCTGCTACCGAAACGCCGCCGAGCGGCCGATTGCGACCGTCCACAATGGCGGCGGCGAGCGACATGCGGTTACCAGGCAATGCCTGTGCCGACAGATGTCCGTCACGCCTTGCCTGGTACAGCTCGTCGTGCAGCGCGCTCAGGTCCGGCTGGGGTACGCCACGTTCGGCGCAGCACCGGGCCACCTGTTCGGCGACTTCCCTGAAGGGCAACCAGGATAACGCCGCCTTGCCGCAAGTGGTCAGGTGTGCGGGCACTCGTCGTCCGATCTCGGACTTGCGGGGACCGGAGTTGCGAGCGAGGTACACGACCCAGCCCTGGGTGAACTGACCGAGATGAGCTTCCTGCGCAGGCGTGCGGACAAGACGGTCGAGCACTCCACCGGCTGCTCGGACCAGGCTGGTGCGGCGGACGGCGTGCCCGCCGAGTTCGAGGGCGAGCGGCCCGAGCTGGTAGCCCTCGTCGGATGTCCGCAACATTCCTGCTGTGACAAGGGTTCGGCACAGTTCGTGCGCGGTGCTGCGCGGGATGCCCGTGCGCTCGGCGACCTGCCGTACGGACAGCACGCCGACGCTGGGGCTGAAGGCGCGCAACACGGTGCACGCCTTCAGCACCGAGGCCACTCCACGCTGAGTGGTGTCGTTGCTCACCCGGCCAACATAAGCGCCGTACGCTGGGCGTCCACGCTTCTGTCCGGCCAAGCCGGACGCCGGTGACGACAGCCATCATGGTGCTACTGAGAGTCACTTTCCGGTCTGCAATCGATTGCTTTCGCTTGCGCCGTAGAGTGTCCGACACTGCTGGACAGAAGGGAGAAAGAAGAGTGCAAAGGATTGCCGCCAGCTGGATCGTGAGCTGATACTCGCCGTCATGAGCACTTCACTCCACGACGAGCTGGTCGGGCGCGCCGCGGCGTTGCGGGGCCAGCTTCAGCAGGACGCCGCCGACCACGACCGGGACCGCCGCCTCACCGATCGAACGGTGACGGCTTTGCGAGACAACGGAATGCTGCGGCTCCTGGTGCCCAAGGCGCTAGGCGGTCATCAGGTCGGCATGCGCACATTCGTCGACGTGACGGCCGAACTGGGCCGCGGTTGCACGTCGACGGCCTGGGTCACCGCCGTGGTCAACACCGGCAACTTCCTCATCGGACTGTTCACGGAGCGGGCGCGCAAGGAAGTCTGGAGCGATAACCCGAGTGCTTGTGCCGCAGGCATTCTCGCGCCGACAGCGACCGTGGAACCGGTGGCCGGTGGCATCAAGGTGTCTGGAAAGTGGCCCTACGCGTCGGGTTCGCAGATCTGCGACTGGGCCGTGGTTGGTGTCCCGCACGGTGAAGTTTCCCTCGCACTGCTGCCGATGAGCGAACTGACCGTCGAGGACACATGGCATGTCATGGGAATGCGTGGCACTGCGAGCAACACCATTGTGGCGCAGGGCGTTTTCGTCCCCGATCATCGGTTGCTGCCGCTCGGTCCGGTGATGGGCGGCGCGAACGCCACCGAGTTCCCCAGCGAGCCGCTCTACCGGACCAGCGTGACCGGCGTTCTGCTGTTGTCCTTGCTTGGCGCGCAATTGGGCACGGCCGTCACCGCTCGGGACTTCGTCGTCGAGAAGGCGCCGAAGCGGGCGATCAGCACCACGTCCTACCCGGCACAGACGCAGTCCGTTGCGTTCCAGATGGACGTCGCGCACGCGACGGCCAAGATCGACACCGCGCACTTGCACGTCCACCGGATCGCCGAGATGCTCGACGATCACGCCAGGCGTGGTGTGCTGCCGGACCTGACCACGCGCTCGCGCACCCGGATGGACGCCGCCTACGCGAGCCTGCAGGTCAAGGAGGCGGTTGACCTGCTGGTGTCCGCGCACGGGACCGCGTCCTTCGCGGATTTCAGCCCGCTGCAACGGATCTTCCGGGACGTCAACGTCGCCAGCAGGCACGCGGGCACCGGAATCCGGATCCCGCAAGAGATCTACGGCCGGGCCCTGCTCGGACTCGACCCCTACGTCGTCAGTACTCTGATCTGAAAGAGGCGCCCCCATGACAGATCCGTCCGCGCTCAACGTCCTGGCGATCTGCGGCAGCCTGCGTGCCGGGTCGTTCAACGCGGGCCTGGTGCGTGCCCTGACCGCCGACGCGCCGCCCGCGATGAAGATCGACGTCCTGGACGCATGGCACGAGCTGCCACCGTTGAACAACGACCTCGTCGTCGGAGGCGTGTTACCAGGCCCAGTCCAGCACATCAGCGACCGGATCCGGGCCGCAGACGCGGTGATCATCGCGACGCCCGAATACTGCTACGGAGTGCCGGGAACGTTGAAGAACCTGCTGGACTGGATGTCGTTTCCGCCCCCGGTCAACTGTTTCCGGTTCAAGCCGGTCGGAGTGCTCGGTGCCTCCGCGGGCGCGTTCGGGACAGTGCGCGCGCAGCTCGCGCTCCGGCAGACGCTGATGTTCCTCGATGCCACCGTGATGACCAAACCCGAGGTCTACGTGACCGATGCCGCGTCGAAGTACGACAGTGGTGTGCTGGCCGATCAGCCGACCATCAAGCTGTTGCGGCATTTCCTCGACAGCTTTGAGGAGTTCGTACGGGTGTGCCAGGCTCGCGGACTCGACCCGGCGACGCGTGAGTTCCTGTTCACGTAACGGCTTGTTGGGGCCCTCCCACGATTCCCGGCACCATCGTCCGTGCCGCGTTCCTCGACCGCGAGGCGGGCTGCGCTCAGTGAAGGGAGGCGTCGGCGTCCGAAGTGCGTACTCGCTCACATCGCGATCGCCGAGGTCAAACCCGGATGGTCACATTTTCGACCAGTGAAGGTACCTGGAGTCGGGGTCGCTGAACTCCAGGCTGTTTTCGTCGAGACCGTTGGAGATGGTCACTTGTCCGTCAGCGAATGCGAAGCTAACGGCGACCATGCCGTCGGCCATGTCCCCACCGACGTATTCGAGCAGGTCGACCGCCTGGAGTCGTTGGCCTTGCAGAGCGGCCAACTCCGCTTGGGCATCGTGCCGCCAAGCGAGCTGTGAGGCGCGGTCGTCGGGATGACCCCAGTCGCCGTAGGTCCAGGCCGGCTGTCCCTCTGGGTCGACGGTATTCCAAGTGATGGACAGGTCGTCGAACTTCTGATGGTTGATCTCGACCTGCTCGTGGTCGAAGTCCAGCAGGACTGGGCCGTCGGCGATCCACTCGTCGGCGTCAAGGTCCCAGAGCAGCCAGGCGTGGCTCAGGTGGCGGCCGACCATTGAATGAAGCCGCGGGCCATGCGCGACGGCAATCGCCGACAAGCCGTTGAGCCATTGAGGCTGGTGGCCCTGGATATCGAAGTAGGACACCCGAGGATTGTCCGTGACCCGGTGCACTCAGGCGTCGGGTTTTCGAGGTCTTGCTGCGAATCCATAGGCCGCGTGGCAAGAGTGTGCCAGTGGCCACGCATCACGGACTGGCTACATTCTCCGTTCGTCTACATCGCACTTGACGAACAGTGCTGGTAGTGAGTTCGAACACTAGTCGGCGAAGTCGTGACAAACCCGAGAGGGTGCGAACCGTCGGCTTGTCTATGACCAAGGTTGGTCACAACCTTCGTGGTGCGCGCACTATGCTGAAGCCCTCACAACCGGAGGGACGTTTTGATGATCACGCGGATCATGGCTCTGCTTGCGGTGATCGGCTTGGTCACGCCGAGTTCAGTTCACGCCCGGCCACCGCTGATGGAGATACAAAGCCTGGATGGCAGCGGGAACAACCTTGTTCATCCCGACTGGGGCAAAGCCGGTACGCCGTATAGCCGTCTCGCACCGGCCCGCTACGCCGACGGCATAGGCGCCGAAGTGACCGGACCAGCCCCTCGGTACATCAGCAACCGGATCTTCAACGACACTGGGCAGCCGCTGTTCTCCAGCAGGCACACCAGCCAGTGGATCGTCGCGTGGGGGCAGTTCGTCGACCACACCTTCGCACTTCGAGCCGACTCGGATAAACGCGAGGGCATCACGTTCGACAACGCCGACCCGATGGAGTCCTTCCATTCGGACGCACCATCAATTCCCTTCGCGCGCAGCCGGTACACCGGCGGTGAGACGACTCCGCGAGAACAGATCAACACGCTCAACTCGTACATCGACGCCTATGCCGTCTATGGCGACGACAACCGGCGTCTGGAATGGATGCGCGAAGGTCCGGTCGACGGCAACATGGCCAACAACTCGGCCAAACTATTGCTGTCAAATGGGTTTCTCCCGCGACGCACCTTCCGCGGTGACCCCGATTCCGCGCCGGTGATGGACAACACGACCGTGGAAGGATTGGACCGCCTCGCCGTCGCGGGTGACTTCCGGGCGAACGAGAACACCGGCCTGCTCGCCGTGCAGACGCTGTTTGCCAGGGAGCACAACAGAATCGTTGACCTGCTGCCGAAAGGGCTGTCCGAGGAGGAGAAGTTCCAGATCGCCAGGCGGGTCGTGATCGCGACCCAGCAGTACATCACGTACAACGAGTTCCTGCCGACGCTGGGTATCCGGCTCCCGGGGTATCGCGGCTACAACCCAGCGGTCAACCCGAGTCTGGCGACGGAATTCGCCACGGCCGCCTACCGAATCCACAGCATGGTGCCCAGTGACTTCACGGTCGAAGCCGAAGCGGGCAAGTACTCCGAAGCCCAGCTGAACGCGTGGCGCGCACAAGGTGTGACCGTGGCTCGGCAAGGCACTCGGATCAGGCTCGGCGTTCCGCCGTCGCTGGTCATGTTCAACCCGGACCTCGTCGAGCAACTGGACCTCGGCCCCATTCTAGTGGGGCTCAACAAACCCGTGCAGCGCCGCAACGACGAGATGATCGACAACCTGCTCCGCAGCCTGCCGATCTCGCTTGGCCCAACCACCGTGATCTTCGACATCACGTCGATCGACATTCAACGCGGTCGCGACCATGGTCTGCCCAGCTACAACGACCTGCGTCGGGCCGTCGGACTGCCTGCGAAGCCGGACTTCCGTTCCATCACGGGCGAGGCGACCGAAGCGTTCCCCACCGACCCGTTGCTCACCCCTGGCAAGGAGATCGACGATCCCAACAGCCTCGACTTCCTGAGCCTGCGTGACATCAACGGCAAACCCATCCCGCTGACCAGTCCCGAGGCCAAGACGTCCGCGGTCGCAGGCCAGCGGCGCACCACGACAGCCGCGCGCCTCAAGGCGATCTACGGTGACGTGTCCACAGTGGATGCTTTCGTCGGCATGATCTCCGAGCCGTTGGTGCCGGGCACCGAGTTCGGCGAACTGCAGCTGGCCATCTGGCAACGCCAGTTCGGCGCGTTGCGCGACGGCGACCGGTTCTTCTACCTCAACGATCCGGCGCTTGCGATGATCCGCGCGAAGTTCGGCATTGACTACCGCCGCTCACTCGGCGACGTGATCGCCGCGAACACCGGGATCCGACGCTCGCAGCTCACGTCGAACGTCTTCCTGACGAGTGGCTCGTCTTAAATCGTTGACCAATGTTGATGCCGTGAAGGCCACCTTGACGGCGTTCAACGCGCCTAACTCGGCCCTCGCGAACAGTCGCGGGCGTGACCGGCGCCGGACGACGCGGGAGGCGGCCCTCCCGCCAGGGAATGCCTCATTCGGGGTCACTCGGACCACCTCGGATTGATCCTGGCCAGCGGAGACCGGCTCCGCCGGATAAACGCGGCAACCTTACGAGACAAGCACTAGGTAGTCGGTCATTCCGTACGAATGACTTCGAGGTCAAAGAGCGAATAGCTCCACTGCGTGGCACAGGCCCGATGTCCAGCGATCGTCCGACGCATGGATGGATAGCTGGAGGCCAGTCGGGGCCAACCTTGACAACGCCGACTCCCTTCAGCTGACTCTGCCATTCGACGAAGACATCGGCAGTGCGCTCGACACAGTGCTGGATAACGTGCACGACAAAGTTCGGTTCGTCGGCGGTGACGCGCGCGGTTCTGTTTGGCCGTGATCCGGGAATTTCGTGCTGCTGTTACCGGCGCGAAGCCGAATTGAATGGACGAAAATACCGACAATGCGATATTCCGTCACTGTCCGCCTATTGGGCGATTTCTGGCCATTCCGCAAGCGTAACGTGAGCTTATCCGGATCGCGGTCAATGGTCAGAGTGTCACAGCGTGGTTGCTCTGAGCCTTGATGGGAAGCCGTTTACCAGGCATTTCGCACTGAACGTTTCTCGCGCCGCGCCTGCGGGCGGTTGCGACTACGCGTCGTCGTTCATGGGGTGGGGCTGCTCCAGGTGCTTGGGTACGAACTTTCGGGTGGTTCACAAATTAATCGGCACAGTGCAGAATCCCGGGCACTGAGTGATCATTAGGAAAATGAGAGGGACTGTGGCCGTGAAAAGAATCGTGGTGACGGTTGTCGCCGCCGGTCTGGCGCTGTCCGGCGCGAGCGTGGTGAACGCCGCCCCGAAATCGCCAGGTTTTCAGCCGAAACCGATCTCATGGGGTCAGTGCGCCGACGCTCGGCTGCAGGGAATCGGCGCCCTGTGTGGCCTGCTGGAGGTGCCGCTCGACTACGCGAAGCCGGACGGCAAGAAGATCAAGATCGCTGTCTCGCGGCTTAAGCACAAGGTGCCGGACGGTCAGTACCAGGGATCGCTGCTGGTCAACCCGGGCGGACCGGGTGCCTCAGGGCTCACCATGCCGCTTTTGGCACCGCGCGTCCCGAACGGCGTCGGCGACGCGTACGACTGGATCGGCTTCGACCCGCGCGGTGTCGGATCGAGCGAGCCGCAGGTGTCCTGTGACAGCACCTACTTCGCGCCCGTCCGGCCAGCCTACGTGCCAGACAACCGCGGAATCGAACAGGCATGGCTCAAGCGCGCCAAGGACTACGCCAACGCATGCACCGCCAAGAACGGCGAGTTGCTCAACCACCTCAAGACGACCGACACCGCCAACGACATGGAGAGCATCCGCAAAGCACTGGGCCAGGAGAAGATCAACTACTACGGCTTCTCCTACGGCACCTACCTCGGCCAGGTGTACAGCACGCTGTTTCCTGACCGGGTGCGCCGGATGGTCTTCGACAGCGCGATCGACCCGCGTGGCGTCTGGTACGACGGGAACCTCGACCAGGACATCGGGTTCAACAGGAGCATCAAGATCTTCTTCGACTGGGTCGCGAAGAACGAGGCGGTCTACCAGCTGGGCAAGACCGGCGCGGAGGTGGAGAAGGCCTATTACGCCAAGCTGGCCGAGGTGACCAAGAAGCCGAGCGTGATCGGCGCGGCCGAGTGGACCGACGCCTTTATGCAGGCCGGCTACCGCGTTACCCGCTGGGCGGACGTCGCGTCGGCCTTGGCCGCGGCCGTCCACAATGGAGATCTCGCGCCCGCAAAGGCGTTGTCCGAGGTCGCTAACGGTCAAAGCCCCGGCGCGGACAACTTTTACGCCATCTACCTCGCCACCATGTGCACCGACGTGAAATGGCCGAAGAGCTGGGTCAAGTGGCAGATCGACAACTGGTCCACGCACTACCGCGCGCCCTTCAGCACCTGGGGCAACGCCTGGTTCAACGCGCCGTGCCTGAACTGGAGCGGCGACGCGGGCACGCCGGTGAAGATCGACGGCCGCAAGGTGCAGAGCCTGCTGCTGATCACCGAGACCTACGACGCGGGAACGCCTGTGGACAGCGGCCTCGAAGTGCGCAGCCTGTACCCGAACTCGGCATTGATCGAGGGCGTCGGCGGCAGCTCGCACTCCACTTCGCTCAGGGGTGTCGCGTGCACGGACAACGCCATCGCCGACTACCTGGCGACCGGCAAACTCCCCGCACGCAAGGACGGCCGCCAGTCGGACCTGCAGTGTGACCCGCTGCCCGCACCGAACCCCACTATTGCGGCGAAAACGTCCGCCTCGGCGGGTGCCAGCCGCCTGCTGATCCGCGACTGATTTACGCTTCCACCGCAGTGTCCAATACCATCAATCTGCCCGCCGAGGCCACTGTGCTCACTGTCTACCACGCGTGACCGGTGAGTTCTTGGTCGGATTGTCGCTGGTAGTGGGCTTGTTGGGCTCGATAATTGGTGTTGTCGCCGCCATCTGGACCAGGCCTCGGTGTCTACGACGGTACGGGCTGGTTCGACCACGAGTCTGATGTAGGGGCGCCTGAGCTCGTTGAGTGTCAACGAGCTCAGGCCTTCAACGGTCGAGGCGGCGCGGATCTGGCAGCGCTCACGGCTAGGAAGGCGTAGGCGATGGCCTGTTGACGGCGCAGGGCCGGGACATTGGTGTCCTTGTCAGTGTTGCTTGTCGGCAGCAGCCGGATCAGCGCGATTACGCCGGTAGGGGCGGGGTAGGGGAGTCGCGGCACGACGACGCATCCTGGTGCGTGCGCTACTGGCGATACCCAGTGGTGTAGAAGTCGCATGTCAGTGTCTGTGGATGTGGTTTTCGGCACTCACAGGATTATGTATTCCAGGGTCCTGACGGCGTAGTCCGCACCCGCTCAGTTTCCGGTTGCGCACACAGGCATTGCTCGCAAGCGGCGACAAAGGTGCGGATCTCCGTGCGCTTGTCGCCGATCCGCCACACCACCGCCAGTTCGGCTGGCGGCAAACTGTGGACCGGGCGCGACGCGATGTCCGTGCGTTTTGGCTCTCGGCATTGCCCGCCGCCAACAGCGTGATTCCGAGGCCGGAGGCGACAGCTTCGAATGCTTCCTCGGCGGTCCGCACTTCGGCGGCGACCCGGCGTTCGATGTTACCGAGCCAGAATTCGCGCTGCGCACCAGCCGATTCCGGCAGTGCGACAAAGGGTTCACTGGCGAGCTCAACGGCGGCGTGGGCATCGTGTTCGCTGATGCCCGGCGCGTAATCGCCACGCTCGCCCTCGATCTCGACGCCACCGGCCGCATCGCCGCCATCCACAACGTCGCCAACCCCGACAAGCTTGGCGCCGTCACCGCCAGGGTCGTCCGAGAGGTCTCAGGTCACTGCGCTCAACACGGCGAAGGCGGATGTCAGCGGAAGTCCTCAACGTGATCACGCGCCCACACGGCATATGTGCGGCCGGTTTTCCCTGTCGCAAGGCCGAAATCGGGCAGCGGCTTCATGAGGTCGGAGTAGCCCTCGTCGCCGGAGCCTTCGCCGCCGTCGTAGTCGACGAAGCCGAGCGGTAGGTCGGCGCTCTCGGCGGCGAAACCGCCCATCGCTTTGAGGATGTCATGGGCGTCCTCGCGCGTGACCTCCTCGTAGCGCACCTCTTCGCCGAGCGCGTCCGCGATCGCCTGCACCTGGCCGCGCACGGTCCGTGACTCCTTGATCATCGGGCCCCAGATCTGCAGCATGTTCGTCATGAACCCCCCCGGGCCGCACGTGGGTCCACTCGAGCCCGGATTCCTCGACCGCGCGCTCGACGCGGACGTGGTAGTCGACGTCGAAGCCGAGGTCACGGCAGCGGCGGACAGCACGACGATGCGCCGCGCGCCCGCCTGCTTCGCGAGGTCGACGACCTCGGCGGCGGTTTCCGGCTGCGGGAAAGGAAAAGTTTCCGCACCCCTTCTAGCGCGGGTACGGCCGACGCGGGATCCAGGAGGTCACCTTGGCAGACCTCGACGCCCTCAGGCAACCTGGCCTTCGCCTGGTCGCGGGTCAGCGCCCGCACCGACTCGCCCGCCTGCACGAGCTGGCCCACGACGTGCCTGCCGACCAGTCCCGTCGCGCCGGTTACCAAGATCGTCATAGCCCCTACTCCTCGCCTTGTGTGCTGGTCAACCCAAGGTAGAAACAACCTAGGTCACTTTCTGACCGCTATTGACACCGAACGGGAGGTCTTTCGGCCCGCCCACGAGGAAAGTCGGCGGGCCGCAGGTCATGACCTCAAGCGGCAGGCCAGGGCACAGTCGCGGCCGAGCGAGACAAGGCGGGATCGGATGCGCATCAGCGGCTGGCAGGCTACGGACGAGATCAGCCCAGCACGATCATGCTTCAACTGTCCACTGTGGCCTGAATCAGGATTGACAGGCCGAGCAGGCAAGCGGCGTTTCACCGTCGCACACGACGGACAGCCGGGCTGACCACGCGGCTGTGTCAGTTCTCATTGACCACGATGACCGGTTTTCCACCGCCACGGCGTCCCGAATTGAACGCTGCCGGTGCGTCGGCAAGCGGGTACAGCGATCCGACCAGAACGCGCAGACTTCCCTCGCGGACGAGCTTCGCCAGCTCGGCCAGCCGAACTCGGTCCGCTTCGACGACGAAAAAGATCGTGCGGCCGTCGCGTGGCCTGGCCTCTGTGGGTTCGCTGATGGTGACCAGGGTGCCGCCTGCGCGGACCACCCCGGCTGAGCGTTGCAGAATCTCTCCTCCGAACACGTCTAGGACCGCGTCGACTTCGCCGATATCCTCAAGGCGCTCGGTTTCCAGGTCGACGAAGGCGTGGGCGCCCAGATCGAGTGCGGTGTCGCGATTTCCGGCGCGGCCGGTGCCGATGACCCTTGCGCCCGCTTGGTATGCGAGTTGCACCGCGATCGATCCCACGCCGCCCGCTGCGCCGTGGATCAGGACGGTCTGTCCGGGCTTGAGCTGGGCGTGGTCGAACAGTGCCTGCCACGCGGTCAGGCCGGAGATCGGCAGGGCGGCGCCGACGGTGTGGTCGACATCTGCCGGGAGCGGTGCGAGGTTGCGGGCCTCGACGGCGGTGAATTCGGCGAGCGATCCGTCCCGGGTCCAGTCGACGAGCCCGAACACCCGCTGTCCGACCGTGAGTCCGGTGGTGCCGTATCCGAGTTCCGCCACGACGCCGGACACCTCGTGACCGGGCACGCTGGGAGTCCGATCGCGGCCGGCGCGGTTTGTCCAGGTTCCCGGCCAGTCCAGTTCGCCGGGGGTGAAGCCGGCCGCGCACACCCGCACGATGACGTCGTTCTCCGCCGCGTGCGGGTAGGGGTGGTCGGTCAGGGTCAAACCACCGAGACCGGCCGCCTGGTCTTTGACGGTGATGGCTTTCATGTCGAGTCCTTGCGATGTGGGGTCAGCTCGAGTGCTTGCGGGCGCTGGGGTGCCGGAGGTGGTCGCGCGAGACGATCACGCTTCGCCTGCCAGGTCGGTGACCTTCGTGTTTCCGGCAGCCAACATGGCCCACACGCTAACCCGGTTTCGGCTCGGAATCTGGGTCCACTTGGCATCCGGGATCGGGAACCAATCGGCCCAATGCCACTGGTTTAAGAGAGTTCTCGCACTTCAGAGGTGGCCTGCGGGCGTGGGGTGCGAGGTTGATCTTGAGAGGTGCGGGACGCGAGTGGCCCGGCCCGCGAGCACGGCGTACCCGCGCCACCGATGGACGGGACTGTCCACAGTGGCCTTCATGCAGGCTCGCCATGGTCCGTGAGGGGAACCTTTGGCGCGTTGGACGCCGCGAAGGTGACCTTCACGGCACCAACCCGGGCAACAGGAGTAACGCGCGGGGCAAGTGAGATTGATGTGACGATCAATCGTCCATGATGGACATCAACGCCACCGGCAATCGACCCTGCGCCGGTTGCGACCAGCCAGAATGCTTAAGTCAGTGGCATTGCCAATCGGCCGGGCGTTCACCGGAGAGTGCGCACCAACGCGTCCAGCGCGCCTGACCAGGCGCTGGGAGAAGGCGCGGAGAATCCGATGACCGCGCCGTCGCGGTCCGATGTGGATCCAGGGTGCCGGAACCGGTCGAGGGGCTCGATCGCCAGCTGTTGGCGGGCAGCTCGGCGCACGAGTTCGGCGCCCGTTCGACCGGGTTGTTCGAGAAGGACATGCAGTCCGGCAGACATCCCGGTCACGTGCGCGGTGGGCAGGTGGCGGCTGATCGTCTCGACCAGCTGACGACGTCGTCGGTGATATTGCACGCGCATCGCGCGGATGTGCCGGTCGTACGCTCCCGACTCGATGAATTCCGTCATCGCCAATTGGTTGACGAACCCGACGGTCTCCTCCGTTTCTCCTTTCTGCGCGGCGATCGTGCCGACCACGTGGTCCGGAACGACGAGCCAGCCGAGGCGCAGTCCGGGCGCCAGGGACTTGCTCGCGGTGCCCAGGTAGATCACGTGGTCGTGATCCAGCCCCTGCAACGCGCCCACGGGAGACCGGTCGTAACGAAACTCGCCGTCGTAGTCGTCCTCGATGATCAGCGCGCCCCGCCGACGAGCCCAGTCGACGACCGCTGCCCGCCGGTCGGAGCGAAGCGCTCCGCCCATCGGGAACTGGTGTGACGGCGTGAGCAAAACCGCTCCCGGGTGCGGCGCGTGGTCCAGCACCGATACGTCGGCACCGTCAGCGTCAACCGGGATCGGGACGGCTTCGATCCCAGCGTTCAGCAACGCATCGCGCTGGGTGTGCAGGCCGAACTCCTCGACGGCTACTTTCGTGACTCCTGCCCCCGCGAGCGCGGCGGCGACGAGCCGCAAGCCTTCCGCAGCCCCGCTGCACACGATGACGTTGTCGGCCCGTGCGCGCAGTCCGCGGGCCCGAGCGAGATAGCGGGCGATGACATCACGCAGTTCACTCCTGCCGTGCGGATCGGTGTACCCGAAGGCATCGGACGGCGCGATGCTGACCGTCCGCTTCACCGCGCGAATCCACTCGTCGCGCGGGAAGGACGACAGGTCCGGATGCCCGGGCCGTAGATCGTGCACCGGCTGTGGGCGTGCCGCTGGCTTCCGGGGGCGTGCTCGTTCGCCGACGAGCTCGGCCGCACGCTGCGACACTTCAGTGCCGGAACCGTGAAGCCCGGTGAGCCATCCTTCGTTGATCAGCTCCGAGTAGACGCGGACCACGGTGTTGCGGCCCAGCCCGAGGTCGGTGGCCAGCACGCGGCTCGATGGCAAACGTGTCCCCGGCGCCAACCGGCCGGTGCGGATCGCCTCACGGAACGCGTCCATGAGGCTGGCGCGGACATTCCGGCCGATGTGGCCAATGTGCAGGTCAAGGCCTGACGTCCGGGCCTCTTGATCAGTCACGTCGAAGAACGATACGGACCCGCGCATTCCTTGGCAGCGAGGGCGGCGAGAGCGCGTACCGACCGGTGGATCACGTCCCGCTGGGTGTCCAGACGATGGGTTTCGGCGTCGGGGATCTCGACGTGTACGTCGATCGCCGTGCCGCCGTCGACCACGCGCAGCCGCCACTCGAACACCAGGTCCGACACCAGGCAGGAGATCGTGACGTTGCCCTGTCGCCGATCGCCGCGCAGCAGTTGTGGCATCGGAAAATCCGGGTAGCCGTCCGGGTACATGGTGTAGGACTCACCGTCCTGAGTAGACGGTTCGACCGTGCCGACCCCGGCCCACCACTCCGGGAAGCGGCTCGGGTCGTACAGCAGCTTCCACACCTCTTCCGGTGGCGCGGCGCTGTGTGCGGTCTCAGCGAACGTCGGCATCGATGCTCCTCAGGTCGGCGGTGACGGCGGCCAGCTCGCGGTCGGGCTCCACCAGCGCGGTCAGCGGCGGGCGGCCCAGGTCGATCAGCGCGGCGACATAGCCCTGGCCTGTGTGCCCGGCGCGTCGCTGCCACCCGCGTACTGCCTCGCTCAGCCGTCGCCTGGCCAGTTCGGGATCGTTCCGGCGGGCCGCGATCAGGCCCTGGACTGCTGACATGCGGGCGACAAGCGTGTCAGGGAAGTCAGCGGGCGACACCGGTTCCTGCGTGACCGCGCGCAGTTCGGCCTCCGCGTCAGCCGTCCTGCCCGCGCGTGCCAGTGCGTCGGCGCGGTACAGGCGGGCCAGTGCGCGACCGACCGGGGCGTTCATGCCGATCACGGCGGCGCGCTCGCCGGCGGCGCGCTCCCAGTCGCCGGTGGCGCGGGCAATGGTGGCCCGGTCGTGGTGGACGAGACCTACCAGATCGGTCAGGCTCAGCCGCTCCGCCAACACGGCCTCCTGGTCGCAGCTCGCGGCGGCCTCACCGACCCGGCCCAGTCGGCACAACACGGACACCTGCGCCGAATGCGCGTAGACACCTAGGCGCAGCAGTCCGTTAGGTGCCGCGAGCGGCACGCCGCGGTCGATGAAGTCAAGGGCGCGGTCGAACGCGCCGAGGCAGGCGGCGGCCGACGCGGCGTTGAGCAGGCTTGGAAAGGCCAGGTCGGGCCGCCCAGCCCGGTTGGCAGCCGCGGCGGCGGCGATCAGTGGCGCGTAGCTGTCGGCGAACCGGCCCGCCCGCAGCAGGGTGTGCGCGCGGGCGACGCTGATGTCGTGCGCCAGCAGATCCCCGACCGGCTTGCGCTGGGTGAGTGCATCGACCGCTACCAGCAGTTCCTCCGCGGCGGCCGCGCCGCCGGCCACAGCCTCCGCCCATGCCATGCCGGCGAGCGCCTCGATCCGCGCGGGCGGGTCGGCGTCGGGGTCGCTATCGAGCACGTCCAGCGCGGCGGCGTAGGAGCGGCGGCACTCGCGCGGGATGCACAGCCCACCGCGCAGCCACCGCCCTAGATGACTGATTCCGTGAAGATCACGTGAAGTGAGGCCGGGGCGCGGACATGAGAGGAGGGTGTTCAAGATCAATGTGTGACGAAAGAACTGAACACCCTCCTGACCGCACTCTACGTGCTCATCGACGATCACGTGGTACCACCCCGCGCCGGACGCGGCCGTCGGCCGTTGCTGTCCGACAGCGAGCTGATCACCCTGGCCGTGGCTCAGGTGCTGCTGCGGTACCCCAGCGAGCGGCGCTGGATCCGGCATATCCGCTCCAGCGCCGAGTGGCAGGTCATGTTCCCGTACCTGCCGGAGCAGTCCGGCTACCACAAGCGGCTCAAGAACGTCCATCCGTTGCTGTGCAAGGCGGTTCTTGTCCTGGCTGCGTGTTGCCCGTCCTGGTTCGACGATGTGTGGATCGCCGACGCCACCCCCGTTCCGTGCGGCATGTCGCGCGAGACGGTGAAACGCTCGGACCTGGCCGGGCACGCCGGCTACGGCTACTGCGCCGCGCATTCCCGGTTCTACTGGGGCCTGAAACTCTACCTGGTCTGCGCGGGCGACGGGATGCCGATCATGTGGTGCCTGGCCAACCCGAAGCTCGGCGAGCGCGAGGTACTCGCCGCATTGCTGGAGCGCAACCACCACCTCATCCGTTCCGGGCAGATCCTGCTGGCCGACAAAGGCTTCGCCGGCAAGCACTTCCACGAGTTGACCGCGGCGCTGGGCCTGCGACTGCTGCGCCCGGACCGCCGCGACGAGACCTACCGCCACGGCAACCTCGGCCACGTGCGCCAGTGGATCGAATCGGTCAACCAAACCCTCAAAGGCCAGCTCGACCTGGAGCACCACGGCGCCCGCACTCCAGCCGGGGTGTTCACCCGCGTCGCCCAGCGGCTATTGGCCATGGCCGCCGGGATCTGGCAGAACTGGGAAACCGGCGTGACCAGCAAGCGGTCACTGATCGCGTTCGATCACTGAACACCAATTTCACGGAATCAGTCATCTAGACCGTGTCGTGGTTACCGGCGACCACGTCGCGTACATGGAGTCTTGCCGCTATCCCGACGGCACCCGGGTGCTGTGCGCCGTGGTGCTCGACTTGGCAGGGGGATTCCCAATGAAGTTGTCAAGTAGTTGGGAGCTGCGGTGGTGAGGGGGTCACGCTGCCGTTGCGGCGGGGGTTGCTTGGTAGGTGGTGCCGTCGCGCAGCAGTGCCCACAAGACGTTCAGCCGGCGGCGTGCCAGGGCGAGGACGGCCTGGGTGTGTCGTTTGCCTTCGGCTCGTTTGCGGTCGTAGTAGGTCCGCGAGGCGGGGCAACAGCGGATGCTGACCATGGCGGAAAGGTAGAACACGCGCAGCAGGCGTCTGCTGTAGCGGCGGGGGCGGTGCAGGTTGCCGTTGACCCGGCCGGAATCGCGGGGTACTGGTGCGAGTCCGGCGACGCCGGCCAGCCGGTTGGGACTGCCGAAAGCGGTCATGTCGCCGCCGGTGTAGGCGAGGAACTCGGCGGCGAGCTGGATGCCGAAGCCGGGCAGGCTGAGGATCACGTCGGCGTGTTTGTGCTGGCGAAACCGGCTCTCGATCAAGGTGTCGATCTCGCTGATCTCCTCGTCGAGAGTCATCACCCCCTTCGCCAGCCGCGCGACCATCGCGGCGGCCAGGTCTTGTCCGGTGATGGTGGTGTGTTGCGCGTTGGCGGCGTTCAGCGCGGTCTGGGCGACGGTGCTGGGGTTGCGGACTTTTCGGTTGCGCAGCCAGGTTTCCAAGCGGTTGGCACCGATTCGTCGCAATGCCGCAGGGGTTTGGTAGGCGGTCAGCAGCACCAGGGCGGCTTTGGAGGTGCTGTAGTCGAAGGCGCGTTCCAGGGCCGGGAAGTAGTCCAGCAGTTGCGCGCGCAGCCGGTTGATGGTGCGGGTGCGGTCGGCGACCAGATCGGCCCGGCGGCTGGTCAGGATCCGCAGTTCGACGCTGACCGGGTCGCCGGTGTGCACGACGTGCAGATCGTGGCGCATCCGGGCCTGGTCGGCGATCACGGCGGCGTCCTTGGCGTCGGTTTTGCCGTCTCCGCGGTACATGCCGGCCGCGTAGTGGACGGTGCGCCCGGGGATGTAAAGCAACCGCTGGTCGTGGTTGACCAGCAAGGCGATCAGCAACGCCGCCCCGCCGGAGTTGAGATCGACCGCCCAGGTCAGCTCTCCATCCAACTCGTCTGCCAGCGCGGTGACCTCGCCGACCAACTCCAGCAGCGGAGCCTCGTCGTTGGCCACCCGCCGCGACAACAGCCGCTTGCCGGCGGCGTCGATCACCACGCAGTGGTGATGGGTCTTGCCGGCATCGATGCCTGCCCATACTCCGGGCACGAGCGTCACCTTCCTGTTCGTCAGGTTCATGGTCCCAGCAAACGACCACGCCGTCGTGTCCTTACACAGCGATTTGTTCGCGCATCCCAATTAGCGGTCGGGTCGTCGTGGGGTGCTGGGCGGCCAATCCCCTGGGCCATCCACGGCGGACGCATGGAAGCCATACCCAGCACCCCTGGGTCGTCGGAACCCTACGACCAGCCCCGATCGACACAGGAAGAAGGTAAGGACGCATCAGCCGCCAAGTCGGCGTGCAGGCATGGGAAGGTGCGCGATGACCACGTTCGACCACCGCGACTTCGACAAGCCCGACGAGGTCCGCGATTTCGACTATGGGCGCATGGAACTGCTGCGCTTCGACGACGTTCGGGAGATCGGCAGGCTGACTCTCAGACCGGGCTGGCGCTGGTCCGCGCACGTCAAGCCGATCGCGGGCACTGACCTCTGCCAGGCGCCGCATTTCCAGTACCACGTGTCGGGCACGCTGCGGATACGGATGGCCGACGGCACCGAGTTCGACGCTACCCCCGGCCAGTTCACGAGCCTGCCCGAGGGACACGACGCATGGGTGGTCGGCGACGAGGACGTCGTCGTCGTGGACTGGTGGGGTGCGACCCACTACGCCGAACGCTCGTAGTCGCACCGAGCTGGGAGCGGGCGGTCACAACCGCTCCCGCTCGCGGTTAGCAGGTCGGCGACCTCCGCGAGGTCGACGACGCGCGCGATCCAGCGGGCAACCTCGGCCGGGGGGCGCGTCCGGCGGTGCCAGCTCGGTCCTGACCTGCTCCATCAATCCGGCGTGCATGTCGGCAGGGCTGGTGCGGCGGGTGAACGAGGCCGCCACGAGGATCGTGGTGTCTACGTCGAACCCGGTGAGCTCGGCGGCGTAGCCGACCGCGAGGGACTCCGCGGCCTTCCCAACGACGTACGGCGCGAGGTACGGCGAGGTCCGGCCACGGGTCGACCCCACCCACACGACGAGACCGTCCCGCTGGGCCCGCAAATGCGGCAGAACCGCGCGGTGGACGGACGCGGACTGTTCAGCTGTGGGACCCACATGGCCGGCGTTGTGGACGACGGCGTCGATCCCGCCGGACGTGGCCACCACGTGCGCGATCGCGTCGTCCACCGACGCCTGGTCCGACACGTCCAGTTCGATGGGGCACAGGTTGACGCCATGTTCGGTCGCGTATGCCCGCATGGCGGCTGTGGTGCCGCACATTCCCGCGTACACGGTGTGGCCCGCGTCGGCCAGCGCGCGGGCCGTCGACGCGCCGAGCCCGCTCGACGCGCCAGTGATGACGATCGTCTTGGACATGGTTGCTCCAGGTCTCGAAGAGCTCACGCGGCTTCGCCGTCCGGGGGAAGGAGGTGGTCGTAGAACCAGTGGGCCGGGCCGACGACGACCTCGGCGATGTCGTCGGACGGCGCCAGGGGGACGGTCTGCCGCTCGCCGACGAGGTACAGCAGGGGCGCCGTGACGCTGGCCAATCGCGGACCTTCTGGAATGGACACGGTGGTTCCTTCCGGTTGTCTGGACTGTCGAAACCCTCGCTGGAACGTCGTGGGCTGGGCATCAGCCATCGCACTGGTCATTCGACGGGCAAGGCATCTACGTCATCCCGGCCAGGACGGCCCCTGAGGCCTTTGTGTCAGTCGAGCGACTGACACAAAGGCGCCCTGACCGGCACATCAGTCGGACTAATGCGTCATGTGAGTCAAACGACGGATGCACGAGCCCGCGGCGAAGCGACAGAGTGGCCCTCGTGGCACAAGAGCGCGAACCCCGGTTCCGGGTGGACGCGGCGCTGATCCGGGACCGAGCACTGCTCGACCTGCTCGACGGCGCCGTGACTCCGGCCCACGTGGTTACCGTCCAGGCGCTGCTCGACCAGCTCACGGCCACGGCAGCACTCGACCTGCTCCGCCTGGAGCAACACGCGGCCACGGCGGCGGCCGCGGGTCCGCGTGAGGTGTACGAGGTGCTGGTGGCGGCGGCCGACGCCGAACTGGTGGCGTTGCGGTTGCTGGAACAGCGCGCGATCGAGTTGGGCGGCCTGCCCGATCTCAACCCCGCGACGCTGACCCGCCGTTCGCTGACCGCCCACCGCGGCTACGGCCGGACCGAGCTCCTCGCCCTGCTCCGGGAGAACCTGTTCGCGAAGCGCGTGGTGATCCAGGTGTACCTGGAGGCCGTCAGGTGGGTCGGTGACGGCGATCCGACGACCCGGCGGCTGGTGGAGCGGCTGCTCGAGTCCGCCGAGCGCACCGCCACGGCCTTCGCGGCCGTGCTGGAGCGTCAGGAGTGAGGTTCGCCTTCGAGGAGGTCGAGCGCGTCGCGCAGGGCCGCCCGCGAGGTGACGCCAAGTTTCGGGAACACCTTGTACAGGTGGGAGCCCACCGTGCGGTGGGACACGAACAGCTTCGCGGCGATCTCCTTGTTCGACAGCCCGCGCGCCGCCAGCTGGGCGATCTCCCGCTCCTGTGCCGTCAACTGGCCGGTGGCGTCCTTGGCCGCTCGCGGGGTCTTGTGGCCCGCGGCGCGCAGTTCGGTTTGGACGCGCGCTGCCCACGGGTGCGCGCCCAGCCGCTGGAACACCTCCAGCGAGGCCAACAGCGGCTCCCTGGCCTCCACGGGCAGCGGTGCCCGCCGCAGCCGCTCGCCGTGGGCGAGCTGGATCCGGGCCCGCTCGAACGGCCACGACGAGGAGGAAGGCGTGTTCAGCGCCGTGCGGAACAACTCAGACGCTTCCTCGTCGGGGGCTACGAGTGCCGTCGCGCCCCGTTGCAGCATCAGCAGTCGCGGGGAGATGGCGCCGACGTCGGCTGCCCGCATGGCCTCCACGTGCGCCACCGCCTCCACCGTGCGACCGAGCCTCGCGGCCACCTCCACGAAGTCGTACATCACCCATGTCGCGTGCGGCACGTGCGAGGCCAGGACACCGGGCGGGCTCACAGCCGCGGCGTGATCGTAGGCGCGCTCCAGGTCGCCACCCGCCAGCGCGGAGAGCCCCGCGACGTGGTGGGCGAACACCTCGGCGTTGCGGACACCGCGCGGCGCCGCCCACGTCATGGTCCGCTCAGCCCATTGCGCCGCGGCGTCGTGCTCACCGCGCAGCGCGGCGACAAGTCCCTTGTGGTACCAGAAGTACCAGCCGAAGAAGGAGAAATCTCCGGAAGCACACACGTCGAGCGCCTCGTCGGCCAGCGCGTCCTCCTCGTCCCACCGGCCGCTGACGTACGCGTCGAGGCACAGGTGCTTGAGAGCCCCGAGGTGACGTCGCGCGGGCCCGCCGTCGCGGCCGTGGCGCACGCTCGCCCACGACCGTTCGCGGAGGTCGGCCAGCCGGTCGACGTAGACCGAGGCGGTGCCGATGCGCTGCACCCGCGTGGGGTCGGCGTCGGGGGTCAGGCTGGCGTAGATCGCCGGGGCGTCAGGCAGGGCCGTGGCGGCGGTCCGGACTGGGTCCGCGAAGGTCTTGCGGGCGTACGCGAGCACGTCGGGAGGTTCGGGCACGATCCGGTCGAACGCCCGGTAGAACGGCTCCCACAGTTCCGGCCGTCCCCCGAACCAGCACAGCAGCTGCAGGGTGTGCATCGCTTCCCCGAGCGGCCCGTCCGAGGCGGCGTAGCCGTGGTCGCCGTGCTCGATCGCGGCGACCAGGAGCCGGTGCGCAGTCGTGACGTCGCCGTCCTCGTTGAGGATGAGGAATACCGCAGCGCAGGCGGCCGACAGCGAGGCGGACAGATCGGGCTCGATGCGCCGCGCGTCCGCCAGGAGGGTCTGCGCGGCCTGCAGGTCGCCGTTGATCTCGGCGCCGATGTAGGCGGCCTCGGCCAGCCGGCTGCTGCGGTCGCGGCCTTCCGGGCTGAGTTCCGCGGATCGCGTCAGCGTGGACACCGCGCCGACCGCGTCCCCGCGCCGGAGCATGTCCCGCGCGGCATTGTGCAGGAGCGCGGCGACCGACTCGTCCGGCCCGATGGCAGCCTCGGCAAGGTGCCAGGCCCGTCGTTCGACGTCGTCGCGCAGGGCGTCGGCCAACCGTTCGTGCGCCTGCCTGCGCTCGGCGTGGGTGGACGCTTCGATGAGCGCGGACCGGATGAGCGGGTGCCGGAACGCCAGCCGCGCGGTCGGATCGTCGACGGCGATGAGCTGGGCGCGTTCCGCGTCGTCGAGATCACCCGCGGCCATCGCACCGGGATAGGCCCGCTCCAGCACCCGCAGGTCGCCCGTGCCATCGAGAACGGCCACCAGCAGGAGCCTGCGCGTCACGGCGGACAGCACGCCGATGCGCGACGCGAACAGGGCTTGCAGCCTCGTGGTCAGCGGCACGACACCCGCCGTGCCAGGTCTGGTGACGGAGGGCCCCGTCGAGGCGGCGCTTGGCAGTTCGAGGATGGCGAGCGGGTTGCCCTGAGCCTCAGCGAGCAGCCGCTGGCGCAGCCGTGGCCGCAGGGCGGGGAAGCGGCTGTCCATCAGGTCGGACGACGCCGCCTCGTCCAGCGGTTCGAGCACGAGCGACGGCAACTCGAAGGGCTCGAACAGCCTGCCGATCTCGGTGCGCAACGCCGTCAGGAAACCGATCCTGGTGCCCTTGAGCCGCCGTGCGACGAAAGTGAGGACGGCGGTGCTCACCCGGTCGACCCACTGGAGGTCGTCGAGGACGACCAGCACCGGGCGCTCGGCCGCCACCGCGCGCAGCAGGCTGAGCGTGGCGTTGCACACCACCAGCCGTTGGGGAGCCGTGCCCGCGCCGAATCCGAGTGCGACGCGCAGCGGGTCGGCCAGCTGGGGTGGGAGCCGGTCAAGGTGGTCCAGCACGGGCAGCAGGGCCTGGTTGAGGCACGAGAAGCTGACATCGGCCTCGTACTCGACTCCCGAGGCGTGCAGGACGAGGAACCCGTCGGTCTCGGCGCGGCCCGCCGCGTCGGACAGCAGCGCGCTCTTGCCGATGCCCGGCTCGCCCGAAACCATCAGGCTCGCGCCGCCGTCACGCACCTGGTCGAGGAAAACCCGCAAGCGCTGCCGTTCGTGCTCCCGCCCCAGCAGGTCCGAGCCGTCCTGCTCCGCCACCCCCACCGTCCGCCTCTCCGCGAGTCATGTCGCCGAACGCTAGAAAGACCGGTTTTCCATTGTCAACGTCGGCGGAGACACCTGACATCAACATGTCAGGACCGGGCCTCGGGGCTCTGACCACTCTCGGCTTCTACAACTGTGCGCCGCCAACACTCAGCAGGCGTTTCTTCGTGTTCTGCCGATAGACGCTTGGTGACATCCCGAGTTCCCGCCGGAAGACGGTCGCGAACCGAGACGCGGAGGTGAAGCCGCAGAGCTTCGCGATGTCGGCCATTGAGAGATCACCACGTTCCAGGTAGCGGCGGGCGTGGTCCAGCCTGACGTTGTTGAGATAGCGATGCGGGGTCTCGCCGGTCGCATCTTTGAACAGCCGGAGGAAGTGGAAGTGGGTCAAGGTGGCGACAGCAGCGATGTCATTGACCGTGAGGGGCAAGTGATAGTTGCCCTTGATGAACGAGATGGCCTTGCGTATCCGCATGTCCTCGCCTTTGACACGGCGGGGCTCGGGCCAAGTGCTGTGCCTCGTCAAAAGATGGGTGGCCAGGTAGCTTGCGGCGGTGTCCGCGTAGAGTTGGTCCATTCCGTCCTCTACGGAACGGCCAAGTGCGTCGATCACCGCAGCCAGTACGGGATCGTCGATCGCCAGCGCGTCCTGCCACACCACTTGTGCCGCGGCTGACCCTAGTAGATCGGCTGCTGTGTGTTCGAGCAAGCTGTTGGGCAGCAACACATGCGTTGTCAGGAACGGGGTCGCGCCGCGCCACCTCAGCCGCGTTGGCTTACCAGGAGGGGTCACCCTTATCCGGCCTGGGTAGTAGTCAGCGCGGTCCCAGCCGCTGCCGTGCCACGACTCGATGGTCGTCTGTCCTTTTGTGACCAGGACCAAGGCGAGCTCGTCGATGGCGGGCAGATCCACGTGTTCGACTACCGAATCGTTCTCTACCAGTTGGACAACAGGGGTCTGCCAGCCTTTGTCCCATTGGCTGGACAGTCGCAATCGAGCGACGGCACTCTGCTCGTCGGACACGACAGCTCCCTCAGTTTGATGGCCAGTAGTCCGTATGGACCCGAACCTGCTATGCCATGCGGCCGTTATCCAGATCGCGCTTTACGTACTACTGGCAGGGGCAGGCTAGTGGTGTGTCTCGGCACGTTGCTGGGTTTATTCGGCGGATCCAGGTTTTCGCTGGGCGTGCCGGACAAAGGTGCCTGTACCGGGTGTACCGGCGCCTTTGGTCGGTGCTGCCCAGAGGAAAATCTGGCTAGGAGGCCGCTGAATAATCGGCGTGTCGCCCCAGGATGTGGGTTTGAGCTGGGAGAATCGTTTCATGCAGGGTGTGGAGCGTGGTGATCGGGAGCTGCTGGACGCGGAGGCGCTGGTCGGTCATCTGGTCCCGGCGGGGAGCATGTTCGCGTTCCTGGCCGGGCATCGCCGGAATCTGTTCCCCGATGGAGAGTTCGAGGATCTGTTCCCCTCGGGCAAGGGACGGCCCTCGATCCCGGCGTCGGTGATGGCCTCCATCCTGGTGTTGCAGACCCTGCATGATCTCTCGGATCGGGAGACCGCTGAGGCGGCCCGGTGTGACCTGCGGTGGAAGGTCGCGACCGGGATGGCATTGGACGACAAGGGATTCGACCCCTCGACGCTGGTGTACTGGCGCAAACGACTGGCCACCTCGGGGCGGCCGCATCGGATCAACGACGCGGTGCGCACGGTCGTCGAGGAGACCGGGATCCTGCGTGGCCGCCGCAAGCGGGCGGTGGATTCCACGATCCTGGCCGACGCGGTCGCCACCCAGGACACCATCACCCAGCTGATCTCGGCGATCCGGCGGGTGGATCGGCAGGTGCCCGGCGCGGCGGGGCAGATCGCGAAGGTGTGTACCGGCCATGACTACAGTCGGCCGGACAAGCCGAGGATCGACTGGGACGACCCGGCCGCCAGGGACGCGCTGGTCTCCGCGCTGGTCAACGATGCGAACGCGCTGGTGGCGGCGCTGGCCGATACCGAACTGGAAGGCGACGCGGAGTTCGCGTTGGCGTTGCTGGCGTTGGTCGCCGGTCAGGATGTCGAGCCCGCCGAGGGCAGTGACGGCACTGATGGGCGGTGGCGGATCGCCCGCAAGGTCGCCCCGGACCGGGTGGTGTCCACAGTGGATCCGGATGCGCGGCATACCCGCAAGTCCCCGGAGAACCGGCGGGACGGGTATCGGGCGCACGTGGCGGCCGAGCCCGAGACCGGGATCGTCACCGACGAGAAGGTGACCACGGCCGCCGGCACGGAGAACTCCGACCCCGCTGTGGCCGAGGAGTTCCTCGACGCCGAGGACGGCAAGCGCGCGTGGTACGGCGATTCCGCCTATGGCACAGGGGATCTACGCGGTGGGATCGACGATGCCGGGCATGAGGCGGTGATCAAGCCCAAGCCGCTGCGGGCTCCGGTCGAGGGCGGATTCACCGTGGACGACTTCACCGTGGACGAGCAAGCGGGCACGGTCACCTGCCCCAACGACATCACCCGCCCGATCAGCCGGACCCGGGTCGCCACCTTTGGCGCTCTCTGTCGTGCCTGCTCACTGCGTGCACAGTGCACCACGTCCAAGACCGGCCGTAAAATCGTTCTGCACCCACGAGATGACCTGCTGCGCCAAGCCCGACGCGACTGGGCGGACAAGCCCGAACTGCGCGAGAGCTACAGGACGTTCCGCCCCAACGTGGAACGGGTCATCTCCCAGATCGCCAGCCGCGGTGGCCGACGTCTCAAACTCCGATATCTAGGCACCGGCAAGAACAACGCCTGGCTCAAACGCCGCACCGCAGCCTTGAACCTCCGCAACCTCATCGGTCGCGGCCTGACCCATGCGGCGGGCGCTTGGACCCTGGCTACCTGAGGGAAACCACGGCCCAACCCCCAGTCTTGGGGGTTGTGAACCTCGTCGAGCAACCGCCCTGGGCTCCCTGAACGCCCAGCATCGCCCATGAATCAGCAAGGCCCAGGTCCTCGCCTGCCATCACTCGGTGACAACCAACCCGCAAACCACCCTAATTCAGCGGCCTCCTAGTCACAAGCGACGCAGGGTCGACTATGGCCGGCACTTCGGGGCCACAATGGACGATTAGTTGTCACATGAGTCCCACTTGCCACGCACATCACACCTATCACCCAGGTTGATGCCGTGAAGGTCACCTTCGCGGCGTTGGACGCGCGAAGGCCTCCCTTGACGCGTTCAACGCCAATGCCACCAGACTAAGGGCCGCGCGTGTCCAGGGTGCGCGTGTTGACCGTGAGTCACAAGGGGTCTGCGAGGCAGGTGGGATTCCACTATGGACACCAAATCGCCCCATCAGTCACACCTGCCTCGTCCTCCACACCTGTGACGGGATCCCATGCCGTGAAGGTCTTCTTACCTTGACGGCGTTGAACGCCCCGAATCTTCCCCTCGCACCGGCTCCACGACCCGGGCCGAGCTCGGGCACGCCCCTCACCAGGGGCGGCGCTAGTAACCGTGCCGTTTCACCACGCAAACTCCCAGATCATCGACCCGAACGCAGGTCCAGCCACGCCCGATCAGCAAACCTGAAAACTCCCGGCATTGGCGTTCAACGCCCCTAACTCGGCCTCACGAACCGTCGCGAGCCCGAGCGAAGGCCACTGTGGACAGTGAGCCGACCATCGACACCGCGACCACACCCCTGCCAGCCGCGTTCCGCACCCGCTCTCCCGCCAACGTCGTTCCGCACGCCTGCAGGCGACCTCCGAGGTGGGAAAACTCTCTCAGGTCAATGGCATTGCGGTTATCGCGGCTTCGCCCCGTCGCCCGGCAGTTCCCCCTCGATCACAAGGCGAACACCCAGCCCGGACCGGCAACCGCAAGCTCAACCGTACGTTCTTGCTTGCCGCTTTCGTGGCGCGGTCCGTGGCTGCCAGCCGGGTTCCAGCGACGCACGACAGGTCCTCCAGTCCACGCCGCCACGATCGGGTGCCCCGGTCCGGGATGCCGAGGACAGCAAGTCGCCTGACCACCCGATCCGACTCCTTTGAGGACAGCGCCATGCAATCACGACAGCTGGCCGTTGCCGGAGCGTACGAGTTCCGGCCTCAGATCTTCACCGACGAGCGTGGGCTCTTCGTTTCGCCGTATCAGGAGACCGCTGTGTCCGAAGCACTGGGGCACCCGTTGTTCCCGGTGGCGCAGACCAACCACAGCATGTCGCGCCGCGGCTCGATCCGCGGCGCGCATTACACCCTCACCCCGCCTGGCATCGCCAAGTACGTGTACTGCCCGCGCGGGCGGGCGCTGGACATCGTCGTCGACATCCGGGCCGGATCGCCGACCTACGGCCGGTTCGACGCGGTGGAGCTGGATCCGCACGAGTTCCGGGCGGTCTACTTCCCGGTGGGAGTCGCGCACGCCTTCGTCGCGCTCGAGGACGACACCGTGATGAGCTACATGCTCTCGGGGACGTACGTCAAGGAGAACGAACTCGCTCTCTCCGTCTTCGATCCCGTGCTGGGGCTGCCGATCCCGGACGTCGGCAACGTGGTGATGAGTGAGCGGGACCGCAACGCGCCGACCCTCGCCGAGATCGTGGCCAGCGGCACGCTGCCCGACTACGCCCAGTGCCAGCAACTGGACGCGCAATTCCAGCCGGACGAGCGATGACCCCGCGTACGGTCGCCGTTCTTGGCGCCACCGGATGCGTGGGCGGCAGCGTCAGCGCGGCCTTGGCGGAGGCCGGGAACCGAGTCGTTGGGGTGGCACGGCGCCAACCGAGCGGACCGCACCACGGATTGGACGCGTTCACGTCACTGGACATCACCACGGTTGATCCCGGTGTGCTGGCAAAGGTGCTGTCCGCGTTCGACGTCAAGGCCGTCGTCAACGCCACCGGCGGCTGGCTCGACGACGAGGACGCCTACGAACGCCACCACGTCCACCTGGTCGCCAATTTGCTGACGGCGCTGCGCCGGATGCCGAGCCCGCCTCGCCTGGTGCAGGTTGGGTCGATCCACGAGTACGGCCCGGTCGCCGCGGGCACAGCGATCAGCGAGACGACCCCACCGCGGCCAACCACCACGTACGCCCGCACCAAGCTGGCCGGATCAGAGGCGGTGCTGCGTGCGGCCGAGATACCGGGGATCGTCCTGCGGTGCGTGAACGTTTGCGGGCCGGGCACTCCGCCTGCGAGCTTCCTCGGTTCTGTCGTCGAACGTCTCGCCGACACCCGGCCGGTCCGCGTGACGGTCGCGCCGGGCCGCCGTGACTACCTGGATGTACGGGATCTGGCCGACGCGGTGGTCCGGGCATCCGCGGCAAGCGCCACCGGCGTGGTCAACATCGGCAGCGGTACGGCGCGTTCCATCCCGGAGCTGCTCGACCTGCTGCTCGAAGCGGCCGGTCTGCCATCCAGCGCGATCGAGACCACGCGAGGCGCGGTGCAGTCCAAGGGTGGTGACTGGACGCTGGCCGACATCCGCCGCGCCGCGACCGAACTGCAATGGCGGCCACGCATCACGCTGGCCGATTCGATGCGCGCGATGTGGGCGCGTGCACGGGAGGTCGCGGTATGAGCGGCTCGTTGTTTCCAGTCCGGCTCGCCGACACGGAGTTCACCGGCGCCGAGCACGACGACGTGCACGCCTGGCTTGAGCGCTGCCGGGAGCGGGTTTTCGTCGACGTACGGCGGATCCCGCTCGACGAGCTCGTCGGATGGCACACCGACCCGGACACCGGCAACCTGGTCCACGGGTCAGGGAAGTTCTTCACGATCGAGGGCATCGACGTGACGATCAACCCTGGCCCGGTGCCGCACTGGCGGCAGCCGATCATCGACCAGCCAGAGGTCGGGATTCTCGGCATCCTGATGCGTGAGATCAACGGAACGCCGCACCTGCTGATGCAGGCCAAGGTGGAACCGGGCAACGTCAACGGAATCCAGCTGTCGCCCACGGTGCAAGCCACCCGCAGCAACTACACCCGGGTGCACGGCGGGCGGCAGGTGCCGTACCTCGACTACTTCCTGCGTCCAGGGCGGCGACGGGTCGTCGCCGACGTCCGGCAGTCCGAGCAAGGCTCGGCATTCCGCAGCAAGCGCAACCGCAACATCGTGGTCAAGGTGACGGAAGAAGTCCCGGCCATGGAAGGGTTCCGGTGGATGACGCTTGGCCAGGTGCACCGGCTGCTCGCCGAGGACGACCTGATCAATATGGACGCCAGGACCGTACTCGCGTGCCTTCCGGTGGCCGATCTGGACATGTCCGCGATGCTCGGCAGCGCGCCTGACCGTTTCCAGACCGCACTGACCGCCTCCCTCGATCCGGCTCGCGGCGCGCGGCACACGATGCCGGAACTGCTCAGCTGGATCACCGAGGCACGTATCCGCACCGAGGTTGGTATCCGGCGGGTGCCCTTGCGGGACTTGCCAGGCTGGCGGCGTACGGCCGAGAAGATCAGCCACGAGACCGGCGCGTTCTTCGACGTGATCGGGGTCGACGTGACCGCGGGCGGCCGCGAGGTGGCGCACTGGACTCAACCGATGGTCGAGCCGTACTCGACCGGCGTGGTGGCGTTCGCCGTCCGGGAATTCGACGGAGTACTGCACGTCCTGATGAACACGCGGGTTGAAGCGGGTTTGCTTGACGTGGCAGAGTTGGCGCCGACCGTGCAGTGCACACCAGGCAACTACGAGCATCTGCCAGCCTCGGCGCGCCCGCCGTTCCTCGACGAAGTGCTGCGGCTCGACCCGGCACAGATCCGGTACTCGGCTGTTCTGTCCGAAGAGGGCGGACGATTCTTCCACGCCCGCAACCGATACCTGATCGCCGAGATGGATCTCGAAGTCAGCCCCGATCACCCCGATTACCGCTGGGTGGCCGTACACCAGCTGGCGGAACTGTTGCGGCACAGTCACTACGTCAACATCCAGGCGCGGAGCATGATCGCCTGCCTGCACAGCCTGATGAGCCCAAGATGATCGACGCGAGGAGGGTGTCCAGTGAACACCCTCCTTGCCGCACTCAGCTGACCTTGGCGAGCACCTCGCGCACCGCGTCGATCACCCGGTCCTGTAGGTCCGTCGGCAACGACGGGTACATCGGAAGGGAGAAGATCTGCCCGGCGAGGTCCTCGGTCACCGGCAGCGAACCTGTGCCGTACCCGAGATGCGCGAAGCCGGTCATCGTGTGCACCGGCCACGGGTAGCTGATGTTGAGCGCGATGCCCTGCTTGCGCAGTTCCGCCATGATGGCGTCCCGGCGGGGATGGCGGACCACGTAGACGTAGTAGACGTGGGTGTTGTGCTCGTTGACGGCGGGCAGCACCAGATCGGTGTCACCCAGACCTTCGGCGTAGCGCCGAGCCACGGCGCGCCGGTTGTCGACGTACTCGTCGAGGCGGGAAAGCTTGCGCCGCAGGATTTCCGCCTGGACCTCGTCGAGGCGGCTGTTGTGCCCGGGCGTTTCGACCACGTAGTAGCGCTCGGCCATGCCGTAGTAGCGCAGTCGGCGCAGGGCGGCGTCGACTTTCTCGTCCGGGGTGACGACCGCGCCGCCGTCGCCATAAGCGCCGAGCACTTTGGTCGGATAGAAGGAGAACGCCGCCGCGTCGCCCATGGTGCCTGCGAGCCGTCCGTGATGCCGTGCGCCGTGTGCCTGTGCGCAGTCCTCAAGAACGGCGATGCCGTGGCGGGTGGCGAGGTCTCGCAGCGGTGCCATGTCGACGCATTGCCCGTACAGGTGGACGGGCAGCAGGCACCGGGTCCGATCGGTGATCACGTCGGCGACCTGATCGACGTTCATCAGGTAGTCCTCCGGGCGCACGTCGACGAAGACCGGCTTCGCGCCGACAGCGTCGATCGCCACCACGGTCGGCGCCGCGGTGTTGGACACCGTGACGACTTCGTCGCCCGGCCCGACGCCAAGGGCCTGCAGCGCAAGTTTCACCGCGTTCGTGCCGTTGTCAACGCCGGTGCAGTGCGGCAGGCCGTGGTAGGCGGCGAACTCTTCCTCGAATCCCCGGACACTGCGGCCAAGGACCAGCTGACCTGACTGAAATACCGTTTCTACCGCGTCAAGAATGTCGTGACGCTCTTTGGAATATTCCTCGAGGTAGTCCCAAACATGAATATCCATGCGCTGTCGTGTCCCCGTTCGAATTTTTTCACGAGCACAGTCCGCGCAGCTCGCACCGCTCTCGAAGACCGCTGAAGTCGCTGTTCGAAGCCTGTCTCGTGCCGCGTTTGCGGTCGATGAACGACAACAGCGGCTCCCCCCGGCGGCAATGCCACTGACTTAAGCATTCCAGCTGGTCGCAAGCGGTGGAGGGTCGACTGCCGGTGGCATTTAATGTCCACAATGGACGATTGGCTGTCACGTAAGTCCCACTTGCCCCGCGCGTCACGCCTGTTATCCGGGTTGGTGCCGTGAAGGCCACCCTCGCGGCGTTCAACGCCAATGCCAGGAACTTAACCAAGTCCACGTGGGCTGCTTTCGAGCATTTCAGGGTCCACTATGGACAAAGAGTCGCCTCTTCAGTCACCTGCGTCACAATAGCCCCACCTATCACGGAATGCGATGCCGCGAAGGCCACCTTGACTGCACTCAACGCGCTCAACTCGGCCCTCACACCCTCCAACGCCGCGCCTGTGCCACGGCAGCCGGTCCCCAGCGCCGACCTACCCGTGCCAACTACAGATATTCGCAGGTCAACGGACCGAACCTGTCTCAGTCTCGACTAACTCCGAACTTTAAGTTCCTGGCATTGGCGTTCAACGCCCCAAAAGTTCCCCTCACGGACCGTCGCGGGCCTGCATGAAGGCCACTGTGGACAGTCCGCCGACTATCAGTGGCGCGGTCACACCTTGCTTGCGGGCCGGGCCACCCGCGTTCCGCACCTCTGGAGATCACCCTCGCGCCCCACGCCTGCAGGCCACCTCTGAGGTGCGAGAACTCTCTTAAGTCAGTGGCATTGCCCCCGCGGTCCACCGCGATGTGGTCGGCTCAGGCGCCGGGCGTCGACGGTCCTCGCCGACACTCGCGCAATCCTCGAGCCGGACTTGAGATCGGCTGGTGGGACAGCCTTTGTGACCCGACCGGTCCGTTCTGGTGGACCGATGGATCCCACCCGGTATCCTTCTGATCGTCCCTCTTGTCCGTTTTCCGGCTTCTCGGTAACGTCGTTGTTCGACGAACTAGTCATCATCCACGACGCTTGGGGGCATCTGTGGAATTTCGCGTTCTTGGGCCGATGGGGATCTACGGCAGCGAATTAGGCGTCAACGTCGCGCCGACCGCACCCAAACCGCGGCAAGTCATCTCGTTGCTGATGCTTCGTCGCAATGCGCTTGTGCGGGTCGACGAGCTGATCGACGAGCTGTGGGCTGGGGGGCCGCCGACGAGCGCGATGACCACTCTGCAGACCTACATCTACAAGGTCCGCAAGATTCTGCAGCGGCAGAACGCCAATGAGATTCTCGAAACCCGGCCGGGTGGCTACTCGCTGCGCGTCGAGGACTCCGCGATCGACCTGTTCCACTTCGAGCAGGAAGCCAGGACCGGACAAGACCTTCTCGAGGCCGGTGATCCCACACAGGCGTCACGGACGCTGCGAGGCGCGCTCGAGCGGTGGCGCGGGCAGGCGCTTGCCGACGTCGAGCGCGGTCCGCTGCTGGAGTCCTACGTGACGCGCATGGAGGAGCTGCGCGTCCGCACGCTGGAGCTGAGGATCAACGCGGACCTGCAACGCGGCCGTCATCACGAGCTGGTGAGTGAGCTGCGTTCGCTGGTGCTCACCCAGCCGCTGCACGAGCACCTCAACGCCTCGTTGATGATCGCACTGCGCCGGTCCTGCCGTCGGCACGAAGCGCTCGAGGTCTACCGCACCCTGCGTACCAACATGATCGACGAACTCGGGCTCGAACCGGGCCGGGAGTTGCAGCAGCTCCACCAGGCGCTGCTCGCCGACGACGAGCAACTCGGCCCGCTCGATCCGGTCCTTGAGGCGTCGCCGCTCACCACTCTCACGGCGGCAGGGCAAGAAAAGCCGGTCACCGAGGTCCCGCGGCCACGGCGGCGAGTGCACTTGTCGAACCCGCCAGAGGCCGAAGGCGACCTCACCTGGCGTCCCGAAGTCCTTGACCAGATCCGCGCAGACCTGCCATCGGACGGTGGCGGCCCAACGGTCGTGGTCATCCACGGCGGACCTGGCTTGGGCAAAACCACACTGGCCATGCACGAGGCCCGCAGGCTGCAGAGCCGGTACGCGGGCAGGCAGATCTACGCGACGCTGCACGGTTCCCGGTCGAAGGCGCGCAGCGCGGCCGACGTATTACCGGACCTCCTGCTCGGCATCGGAGTACCGGCCGCCGACATCCTGGCGGCCGGGCCAGACCAAGCGGCGCTGTATCAGTCGATCACGGCCGATCTCGAGATACTGGTGGTCCTGGATGACGTGGCGGACGCGGACCAGGTTCGGGCGCTGCTGCCCGCAGGCCCCCGCGGCGCCGCGTTGATCACCAGCCGATACCGCCTGCCAGAGCTTGACGGGGCAAGGCACGTCTGGCTCCGCCCACTGACGCCGTCCGAAGGAGCGGACATGCTCGGCCACATCGTCGGCTGGCCCCGCCTCGGGCATGACCGGACGAAGGTCGAAGGGCTCGTCGAACTGATCGACGGCCTGCCGCAAGCGGTGCAATGCCTGGCGTACCGGCTGATGTTGCAGCCCGCACTGCAGATCGACGAGCTGGCAGAGCAGCTGCAGGTATCGCCGTTCGAGGTGCTGCGGATCGGCGACCTGGACGTGCGTGCCTCACTGGAGCGCGGCTACCGCAGGCTGGACCGCCTGAGCCAAGGCGTATACCGGCTGCTGAGCTTATTGCCGTCCCGAGGCTTCACGGCGCGAGCGGTCGGTGACTTGCTCGGCTGGGACAGCGGTGCGGCACACCGGATCCTGAGCGACCTGGCCGCGTCCCACCTGCTGCTGGAGTGTCGAACGTCGACCGACATCGAGGACGCGACCTACCGCTTCACCCGGTTGGCCTTGAATTACGCGCGGGAACAGTTGAGCTGCACGCTGATCGACGCATCCGGCTTCAACTCACTGGAATGGGAGCCCGTCGGCGCCGCCGCCTGGACAGGCGCGGACTAACGACCAGCCCGGACAGGTGGGCGGCCGTCCGCTGTCGCGTACGGCCGCGCCACCCGAGTGGTTAGTGCTTCAGTTCGTCAGGTGCCATTGACCGCCGCGGACTTCCAGGACAGCGAGTGCCGACGGCTGCAGGCCGGAATGGTTCTGCGCGCTGTTCTGGATCCTGCCTGACGCGCCGTCGATTCCCATTGTCTCCAACGCATTCCGCAGCGCCTTCCCGTCAGTGCCGCCGGTCTGCTGGATCGCGTTGACGATCATCTGCAAGGCGTCCGCGGCGAAGGAGGAGAAGCCGGAGTAGTTCTGGTACGCGGCCGTGTAGTCCTGGTACCACTTCTTCTGCACGGCGACCGCTGGGGAATCGCCGGGAATGTCGTTTGCGGCAAGGGTGCTTGGGAAGACCATGTGGGTTCCTTCCGCCGCGTCCCGTGCGCCTTGGATGTAGAGCTCCGCGCCTGCGCCCGCGTCCAGATAGACGCCGCCGGTGAAGCCGACGTTCTTGGCGTTCTGCGCGATGATTCCCGCGGCTGGGGACACTGCCCACACCACGAGTGCTTGCGGGTTCTTGGCTTTGATGTTGTTCAGCTGGACCGTCATATCTTTGTCGGTCTCGCCGAATTGTTCCGCCTGCGCGATTTCGATGCCTTGCTTGGCTGCCTCGTCGGTCACGGATTTGCGGCCGTCCTGGCCGTAGACGTTGTTGACGTTGAGCAGGCCGATTCGGGTGATGCCTTGCCGCTTCAGCGATCCGAGCAGCACTACGGCGTCTTCGCTGGGGTTGGGCGATATTTTGAAGGTGTATTGCCGTTGGTCCACCGGGTTGGTGACCGCGCTTGCCGATGCGAGGGCGATCGCGGGTACTTGGTGGTCCTCGATCGTCTTGGCCGCCGCGACCGCGCAGGCGCTGCAGCCGCCTTCGATGAGGGCGTTCACCTTGTCGTTGTTCAGGAAACCGTTGACGTTCTTGATGCCTTCGTCCGGTTTGGTCTGGTTGTCGCGCACGATCAGTTCGATCTTGCGACCGTTCAGTACGTTCGCGTCGTTGAGCTGCTTGACTTTCAGCTCGAGCGCGTTGCGGTACGCCGTGCCGATGCTCGCGGTCGGGCCGGAGAGCTCAAGGCTGGCACCGATTTTGATGTCACCGCCGGTGGATTGCGTTTCCGTGGCGGCGCAACCGGCCGTGGCCAGTATGGCGATCAGGCCCGCCGTCATCCATCGAATACTCTGCACGACTTTTCCTTTCACTTCGACCGATTCCGGATCAGCCCTGCGACGCCGTTGGGCAGGAAGAGGACGACGAGAACCAGAACGGCCCCGTAGACCACGATCTCGTAGTTGCCGGACGCACCGGGAATCAGGTGCGGCAGCAGTGTTTTGGTCGCCTCGGACAAACTCAGCACGACCAGTGCGCCCAGCGGCGCGCCCCACACCGTGCGCAGACCACCGACCACGGCGACGACCAACAGTTGCACGGAGTTGAGCAGCCCGAGCATGCTCGGATCGGCATACGAGGTCCAATGCACGTACAGGCCCCCGCCCAGCGCCGCCAATGCCGCGGCGAGAGCGAAGGTTCCCCTGCGCAGCGCGGAGATCGACACCCCGCTGGCCGCGGCCGCGACCGGGCTGTCGCCGACGGCGGTCAATGCCCGGCCGACCGGGGAGCGCAGCAATGTGTCCACAAGCACAACCGCGATCAGGAGCACGGCGGCGACCAGATAGTACGTGTCCACATCGGACGTGAACTGGAAGCCGAACAGCGACATCGATGGCACGCTGGTGATTCCGCTTGTGGCTCCGGTCAATGGCAGCTGAGCGAACAGGAATCCCAGCATCAGGCCGAAGGACAACGTGGCCAGTGCGAGATAGTGCCCCTGAACCCGGAACAGCAACCGTCCGAGCAACCACGCCACACCTGCGGCCAGCACGACCCCGGCCAACACACCCAGCGCCGGTGCGAGGCCCACGCGGGTTGTCAGCAACGCTGAGGTGTACCCGCCGATGCCGTAGAACGCCGCCTGGCCGAGGGAAATCAGCCTGCCGTGCCCGGTCAATGGCACGAGCCCGAGTGCGGTGATCGCCTGGAGTCCCATGAGGACAGCGACGGACATGGTGTAGAACGGCACTCGCGTGAAAATCGCAGGCACCAGGAGCAACACGACAAGGAACGCGGCGTAGCCGGTCCACCGTGACCGAAGAAGGAGCGTCATACCCGGCTGACCTCCGCACGTCGGCGCAGCAGTCCGCCCGGCCGGACCAGCAACACCACCAACAGCAGCCCGTAGGTCAGCGTGTCTTTGTACTCACTGGACAGATACCCGGTGGCGTACGCCTCGACCAAACCGATCACCAGGCCGCCCGCGGCCGCGCCCGCTGGTGAGGACAGTCCACCGATGACCGCAGCGGTGAACCCCTTCAATCCCAACGCGACCCCGATCGTCGCGTCTGGCGGCTGCAATGGCGCGAGCACCGACCCTGCCGCCGCGGCGAGTGCCGCGGCCAGGCTAAAGACCAGCAGTCCCATCCGTTTCGGCGAGATGCCAGTCAGCTGGGCCGCGCCTGGATCCATCGCACTGGCACGCATCGCGGTTCCCGTCACCGTGCGGGTCAGAAACAACCACAGCAACACCACGAGGACAACCGTCACCCCAGCGCACCAGAGGTATTGACGCGGCACCGCGACCCCAAGCAGCCGCAATGGTTCGCCAGCGCTGAATTCCGGAGCGAAACGCGCGTCCGCGCCGAAAACCAGCAACGCGGCACCCTGCAGCACGATCGAGACACCGATGGTCAGGATCATCAACCGGTCATGGCCAGCGCGGTGTGCCGGAGCGATCACCAGCAGGTGGGTCAACGCGCCGATCGCGGTCGTGCTGGCCACGGCGATCACCACCGCGAGCGGAGTGCTGAAGCCGTTGGCACGCAACGTCGCGAACACGAGTCCACTGACCATCACGAAATCGCCCTGCGCGAAGTTGATCACCCCGGTGACCTGGAAGATCAGGGCGATACCGAGACCGACCAACGCGTAGGTCATGCCGGTAGCCAACCCGGTGAACAGTTCAGCCACGCGACTCTCCCAAGTAGACCTCGTGCACGCGCGGGTCGTCGCGTAGCTCCTCGACTGGGCCGTCGGCCACGATCTCACCGCGGTCGAGCAGATAGCCGCGTGCGGCGACCCCGAAGGCGACGGCCGCGTTCTGCTCGACCAGCGCGACGGTGACACCGGCGCGAACCAGCTGGGTCAAGGCGCCAGCCACCTCCCGAACGGCCAGCGGGGCGAGGCCGAGTGACGGCTCGTCGAGTAGAAGCAACCGTGGACGGCCCATCAACGCCCGGCCGATAGCGAGCATCTGCTGTTCACCGCCGGAGAGCAGGCCCGCGCCCTGGCGTCTGCGTTCTGCCAGCCGTGGAAAGAGGTCGAACACTTCGGCAACCCGTGCGGTGACGTCTTTGCCACGAGCTCGCCGGTACGCGCCGAGCCGGAGGTTCTCCTCGACGGTCAGACCAGCGAACACCCGCCTGCCCTCAGGGACCAAGGTCAATCCGGCCAGCGCACGTCGTTGCGCGGACCAGCGGGTGACATCGTGGCCGTCGAACACCACCTGTCCGCTCCACGGCCGAAGCAGGCCGGAGATCACGCCGAACAAGGTGCTCTTGCCCGCACCGTTCGGTCCGACCAGCGTCACCGCCTCATGCTCCGCCACCGACAGGTCGACTCCGTGCAGCGCTTCGATCACCCCGTACCCGGCGACAATGGTGTGGACCTGAAGCATCTCAGTCCACCTCGCCGAGGTACGCGCGCCGCACGGCGGGGTCTGTGACGACTTCGTCCGGTGTTCCAGTCGCCAGCACAGTGCCGTGGTCAAGCACGACAACATGGTTGGAGACCGCTAACACGCTGCGTACGTCATGCTCGACCAGGACAACGGTGATGCCGTCCTCGGCCAGTTCGGCGAACAGCCGTGTGGCGCGCTCGCCCTCCACATGCGACAAACCGGCCAATGGCTCGTCCAGCAACAGCAACTCAGGCTCGACAGCGAGCGCCCGCGCGAGTTCCACCCTGCGCTGCAGACCGTAGGCGAGTGTGCCAGCGAGCCGGTCGGCGTGTTCGGCGATTCCTACCCGCTCCAGCACCGTCAGCCCGGATCCGCGGTCAGCGGCTTTACGCCCATGCAGTGCCCACCGCGGCACGAGCACGTTGTCCAGCACCGACAGGGAATCGAACACCTGAAGGTTCTGGAACGTCCTCGCCACGCCGAGCCTGGCGATCTTCTCGGCGCCGAGCCGGGCGATGTCGGTGCCCGACAGCGTGATTGTGCCGGAGTCCAATCGCGACACACCGGACAAGACGTTCAGCAAGGTGGTCTTTCCGGCACCATTCGGACCTATCAGGCCAAGCACACCGCCCCCGGCGTAACGGAAACTGAGGTCGTCAACGGCACGCACACCACCAAACCGCACGGTCGCGTGCGCCACCTCGATGTCCATTCAGGTCAAACCTCCCAGGTCCATCTAACGGCCCAAGATCGCGATATCAAACCGAACGGTGAAGAATGACCCGAACGGTCAACGTGCGATGCCCGAATTACTAGATGGGTCTATTGTGGACGCGCGTGTCACGTCAGTCCGTGGGCCAGTCTGCCGGTTCGGGACGGACCCGGATCGCGAGTTGCCCGAGATTGCCGCCCGACATCATTTCGACAAGGGCCTGCGGAGCGGCTTCGAGTCCGTTACGGATGTCCTCAAGCACGTGCACGTCCCCGTTGGACGCCATCGCCTGCAGATCCTGGAAAGCCACGGCCCAGCGGTCGGTCAAGTCGGTCGACCGGAAGCCTTCAAGCTGCAGCCTCTTGGTGAAGACCTGGAAGGCGAGGTCGGGCGGGCTTGGCGTTGACTGGCCGCTGTCGTGGCGCGAGCTCGTACCGATCAGTGCGACCCTGGCCTGCTGTGTGAGCAAGGGCAAGACAGCGTTGAGCACGTCGCCGCCAACGGTGTCGAGGAAGGCGTCAACTCCGTCCGGACACGCCGCTTGCAGGTCTTCGGCGACTGTGTCGGAGGTGCGGTTCACCGCCGCGGCAAACCCCAACTGGTCCACGAGCATCGCGTTCTTGCGGTCCGAACTGGTGATGCCCACGACGCGGGCGCCGTGCACGCGGGCGATCTGTCCGGCGAGATGGCCGACTCCGCCTGCCGCACCGGATACCACGACCGTGTCGCCCGCGTGCACTGAAGCGACGGCGCGCACGCTGAAGTAGGCTGTCAACCCGTTGAAACCGAGCAGGCCGAGGTGACGCGAGAGGGGCCTGAACTTCGGCAGCGGGCGGACCTCGGACGGGGACGCGAGCGAATACTCCTGCCACCCACCGTTCCCGACGGCGACCATGGTTCCCGGCGCGGGGCCGCCGGATGGTGACGCGACCACCTCGCTGATGGCGGAGCTGGGGATCACTTCACCCACTGTCAGTTGTGGACGATAACTCGGGCTCCGCATGACAGCACGCGCGCCAGGAGCTACGGAAACGTAGACGGCACGGAGGAGCACCTGGTCTCCGCCTCGGGTGGGGACTGGGGCGGTCTCCGTCCTGAAATGACGCAGCTCCACTGGCCCGGATGGCCGCTCTGCCATGACGATCCGCAATTGCTCAGGGTATTCCGGCATTTCATGACCTCTTTGGACTGTTCTGGTGCCGACGACGATATGCGTCCCTGGATCTCACGGCAGGCTGAATGGCGGCAATCCGCCATGTGAGACAGGTCGGTCCGAGCTGATCGGGTGGAAGCGGCGGATGTGCGGAACGTCGACAGACAAGCCGGTGGGCATCCACCAGCTGGAGCGGCTGGAAGGCGGGATCACGATTGGCACGCTGCCCCGGGCAGGGAGTGGCCCGACCGGGCTGGGGCCAAGTGGCTTTGTATGTCATTTAGACGATCGTTTGTTTACCGTCAAACACAATCCGCCGGTTACGTCGGATCACCCTTGAGGGGTAGTGATATTCGGCCATGCCTCGGGATTCAATACGAGGCAACCCAGGCTGGGGCTGGGATCGTCGACTAGTTGGGGGATAGTGCTGTGTCTGACTCCTGTGCGCGACACCATGATTTACCGATCTTCGAGATCCAGCAACCTAGTTCGCTTCCGGTAGGCAAGTATCAACCTTATGTTCCGGTCGGTCTTGCCGATCGCACGTGGCCAGATCGGGTGCAGCGCCGGGCACCGATCTGGTGCAGTGTCGACCTTCGGGATGGCAATCAGGCTTTGCTTGAGCCGATGAGTATGGCCAGTCGGCAGGAGATGTTCCGGCTGCTGGTACGTATGGGGTTCAAGGAGATCGAGGTCGGCATGCCGGTCTCTTGCCGTGCCGACGCCGAGTTTCTGCGCTGGCTTGTTCGCAGTGACGCTGTTCCTGACGATGTGACGGTTCAGGTGCTTGTTCCGATGCGGCCCGAGTTGATCGTTGAGACCGTCAATATGTTGTGGGGCTTGCGAAGGGCCGTACTGCAGGTTTTTCATCCGGCTTCTCCCGCGCAGCGCCGGATGGTTCTTGGGCTCAGCCGCGAGGAGATGTTGCGGTTGGCTGTGGCCGGCGCGGATCTCGCTATGCGGCTGCGGGATGGGATGCCGTGCGAGATCCTGCTGCAGTACGCTCCCGAGTCGTTCACCCAGACTGAGCCGGAATACGCGCTCGACTTGTGCAATGCGGTGCTGGAACGGTGGCAGCCAACGGCGGCCGATGGGGTACGGGTGAATTTGCCCGCGACCGTCGAGACCTTTCCGCCTCATGAATTCGCGGACCGCATTGAATGGTTTCATCGGCGGTTGGCGTTTCGTGACAAGGTTTTGCTCAGTGTTCACCCGCACAATGACCGCGGTACCGCCGTCGCGGCCGCTGAATCGGCGGTACTCGCCGGGGCCGACCGGGTTGAGGGCACATTGTTCGGAAACGGCGAGCGAAGTGGGAACGTTTGCCTTGTCACGCTTGCGATGAATTTGTTCTCTCAGGGCGTCGATCCGATGCTGGAGCTTGGCGACCTTGACGACATTCGCCGGACGGTCGCGCGGTGTACCAAGATGCCCATCGGCCCGCGCCAGCCATGGGCCGGGGAGCTGGTCTACACCTCGCTGGCTGGGTCGCACCAGGACGCGATCGCCAAGGGCCTGCGTGAACGGGAGCGGTCCGGACAACCCTGCTGGGAGGTGCCGTATCTGGCGATCGACCCGCACGACATCGGCCGGGACTACCAGGCGCTGATCCGGCTGAGCAACCAGTCCGGCAAGGGCGGCCTCGCGTACGTCATGCGCGCCGACCACAACGTCGATTTGCCGCGTGGCGTCCAGATCGAACTGGCCGAAGCCGCCAAGCGGGAGATGGACGAAGGCAGGGACCTCGACTCCGGCGGGGTGTGGTCGCTGTTCGAACGGCAGTACCTGCGGCAAGCTTCGGCCGAGCTGGAGGCCTCGGTCGCGGTGGGTTCGTGCCAGCCCGACGACCTCGTCGCGATGGTCAGTCACCGGCTTGGCTGCCCGGCCCGGCTGGTGGATCTCGTTGAGCAGCCCCGAGGCGCCGAGACGGTGTGCTTTTGCCAGGTCGCGTGCGGCACGGTGACCCGCTGGGGCGTGGGGATCGCCGCGACCAAACAACGCGCGCGGCTCTCCGCGGTCTACAGCGGCCTTGTCCGGCTGGCCGCCGCCAGCGTCCGCGATCGCGCGAGTTGACCTGAGAAGGGCGCCTGCCCCGGGAAAACCCGGAGCAGGCGCCCTTTCCTATGGTCAGCTGACGTCGCGTTCGCGGGCGGACGTGACCATCGTCAGACCGCGGTTGCGGGGCATGGGCATCACCTGGGCGAGCTCCTCGCGCATCGCCGCACTCGCCTGGTCCTGGCGCAGCTCGCCGCGCATCGCCTGGACGTAGACCCACTCGGTCTGCGAGCTCGGCCGCACACCCAGCTCGTCGCGCAGGCGGCGCGTGCAGATGTCGTGCCAGCGGCGGACCGTGCCCAGCTCGCCGAACTTGCCGTGCACGGTCATCAGCAGCTGGTAGGTCTCTTCGCGGTACGGGTCAAGCTCGACGATCCGGCGGCACCAGCGCGCCACGTCCGCGATGTCTCCGCAGCCGAGCGACTCCGTGGTGAGCCGGTCGAGCGCGCGCAGGGCCAGCGACTTGCACCACTGGCGCTGCTCGACGATCCAGTCGGCCGAGTCGCCTGCAAGGAAGTCGCCCTGGTAAAGGTGCATCGCCTGGCTGTAGGCGGCCATCGCGGCCGTGGTGTCGCCTGCCCGGTCGGCGTCGCGGCCCCGGTCGATCAGCCGCTCGAACTGGTCGACGTCCACCCACATGTTCTCGGCGTGCAGGACGTAGCCGAAGTCCTGGTGCACGATCCGCACGCCGTGCTCGCCGTTGCCGTCCGGCCGGATCCGCAGGATCTGCCGCAGCGCGTGCATGGCCACCTTCAGCGAGCTGGAATTCGGCGACCACTCGCCTTGTGGCCACAGCACCTCGTACAGCTTGTCCCGGAGAATGACACGGTCGGAGTGCATGAGCAGATATTGGAAAAGGCTGCGGGCCTTGCCTGCCCGCCATTTCTGAACGGGCGAGCCGTCGATGTGCACCGAGAAGGCGCCGAACAGCCTGACGTAGACGGTCGCAGTGGCAGCGTTGGTGGTGGACATCGGCGATTTCCCTTCGGCCTGTCGAGCTGCTTCGCGCCGTTGATGGCGACCGCCCCCTCGGGCGCCGGGCAACTCGTACAGGTTCGAAGTTATCCCCTGCTCAGGGCCATACCAAGGTAGCTGCGACCGCCGTCCGGCAAGACACATCCAAGGTGGTGGCGGCAATGTGACAAAGGTAGTAGAGAGATGGGTTGTTGGAGTGATACCAATCACACGGGGGTGTGAGAAAACAAGGTATGACTATTAATTCTTACCTACTGCCCCCTACTTCTTACGAGAGTGTCGCGGTCGGTCGTGACAATGCGTCCACAAGTGGTCGCACATTGTATTGGCTCGGGTTACTCGCCAAAGAAGCCCGTGTTGTCGTCCAAGTCATGTATGCGCTGCGTTTCCTCGTCGGCGTCTCGATGACCGTGCCGGTGACCGGTTTATGGAACTTATCGACACTAACCGGACTGGCCGCATGGGTGCCGGTGGTCGCCGCGATATATCTGATCAACGGCATCGCGGACATCGAAGGCGACCAGCGCAACGGCTCCAAGCGGCCGATCGCGACCGGTGCGCTGAGTGTGGAGGCCGCGTGGCGCGCGGTCGGTTGGCTGGTTTTGTTCGGCCTTTCGGCGGCCGCATTGGTGTCGTACGAGATGGTTGCGCTCTCATTGGTAATGCTTGCCGTCGGCTGGGCCTACTCGTGCGGTCCGTGGCCATTGAAAAACACTGTCGCCGGCGTTCTCATCGGTGGCTCCGTATTGGGGTTCTTGACCTATCTGGCCGGATTCGTGGCCACGCCAGGTGGCGTCCTTTCGGTTGATTTTTTGGTGCTGGCGGGTGGGTTGTCGCTGTGGATGGGCGTGGTCGGCGGATTCACCAAAGACCTCAAGGACGTGCCAGGAGACCGTGCCGCGGGCCGTCGCACGCTGCCGGTACGCCTCGGTGTGCGGCGTGCCGCGGTTGTCGCCGCTGTGGTGGCTGTCGTTTTCGCGCTGCTCTATGCTGGCTTGGTCAGCTCGGTGGCGGTTGCGCTGGTGCCGCACTCGATCGGTCTGTTCCTCGGTGCGCTCGCCGTTGCCGCCATCGCTGGGCAGCCGCCTGGGGAGGGCAGGACGGTACCGAAGTGGCCATATCGCGCGTTCATGATCACGCAATACTTCGCGAATCTGCTCGCTGTGTGGTCATGACCGGGCGCTGGGGCGGACAATTGAAAAGTTATCCAGACCGGTGCGAGGGGGATCGGATGATGGGATCCGACTCGGTGGGCGACACGGATGGCCTGGTAGAACTGATATCCGCGGCCCGGGAGAACATTCTCGTGGCTTATCGTGAAGCGTTGACTACGCTGGAGAGTCATATTGTCGACGACACCGCGTGGCTCGAGCAGGCGATCCGGCAGGCGGGCGCGATTCTCGACGAGATCAAATGCGTGGATCTGTCGGTCGAAACGACCCCTTCGGTCAGTGATTTTCTGCCTGACCAACTGAGTTCCGAAATCGGCGAGACCAGAGCGAGCCACGGTGTGCACCCGGCCGAGTCGCTGCGCGCGGCGACGATCCTCTTCGACATCGTGCTGCGGGAACTGCACCTGAGTGACCATGCGGACGTCGAGCTGACGGTCGCGTTGAGCCGGGCGCTGCACCGGGCGATCATGCGCCGAATCGGGGTCGCCTCCGTGTCGTACGCGAGCCTGCTGCTGGAAAAGGTGCACAGTTCGCACTTGGCCGAACGGCACCGGATGGCCAGGGAGCTGCACGACCGGGCGGCGCACGCGATCGGCGTCGGCCTGCAGAACCTGCAGCTGCACGACATCTATGTCGGCGGTCAGCCGGAGCTCTCGGCCCGCAAGCTCGAGACGGCAAGAGTCGCATTGGGCGAGGCACTGCACACCGTCCGGGCGTTGTCTGCGGAACTGGGCAGCGCACTGGGGGCGGACCGGCTTGAAGTCGCGTTGCGCAAATACCTGGCGATCAGTGTCTCCCCGGCCATCAAGGTCAAGTTCACCGTCGCAGGCGACGACGGGGTGGTGCCCGCGCCGTTCGCGGAGGAGCTCTACCTTGTCCTCCGGGAAGCGGTACGCAATTCGCTGCTGCATGGTGACCCTGGACAGATTGAGATAGCCGTCGACATCGTCGATGGTCATTTCAACGGCGTGGTGCGCGATGACGGCACGGGATTCGACGTCACGCGCGTCCTGCGAGAGGGAAGCGGGGTCGGATTGACGTCCATGCGGGAACGCGTCGAGCTGCTCGGCGGATCGCTCAAGGTGGTCAGCGGCAACACGGGCACGGTCGTGTCGGTGTGGGTCCATCTGCCGGGCGGGCCGTCATGACCGAGGCAACGCCAGTACGTCTTGTGGTCGTCGACGATCACACGCTCTTCCGTGAAGGCGTCAGGGAGATGCTGCAGACCGCGCCGAACTTCCAGGTGGTCGGCGAGGGGGAGTCCGGCGCGCAGGCCATCACGCTGGCCGGGGAGCTGCAGCCGGACGTTGTCCTGCTTGACGTGGAGATGCCCGGCCCCGGCGTCGCGGTGACCATCAAACAGATCCGGTTCACGGCCCCGTTCACCAAGATCGTCATCCTGACCATGCACGACGACCCGGTGCTGGTGCACGATTTGCTCGAGTTGGGAGCGTCGGCTTACCTGGTGAAGACCGTCGGCAAGGACGAACTCGTCGCGGCGGTCCGTTCGGTCGCCCGTGGCGACGGCAACGTGCTGCTGTCGGTGTCCCGGATGACCATCGAAGGTCTCGACCGCCAGCACGAAAGCAAGATCATCTCAGGCCGTGAGCTCGAGGTGCTGCGCCTGCTGGCGAAGGCGAAGAGCAACGCACAGATCGCGGCGGAGCTGTACATCGCGCCAGGCACGGTCAAACGTCACCTGACGAACATCTACGCCAAGCTGGGCGCGGTGTCCCGGATGGACGCGGTCCGCAAAGCCGTGGCCGCCCGGTTGATCAAAGGCGTAGAAGACTAGGGTCTGTTTCGAAAGTCATGGGAGCCACTCGTTGATCGCTGCGATGGTGACCGTGGTTTCGTAGCGAACGGCGAGCTTGTCGTATCTGGTGGCGACGGCTCGGTTTCGTTTGAGACGGTTGATCCCGCACTCGACAGCGTGCCGTTGCTTGTAGATCTCCTTGTCGAATGCGGGTGGTCGTCCTCCGTGTGAGCCCTTGTTCTTGCGGTTGCGGACCTGGTCGGCCTTGTCCGGGATGGTGCAGCGGATACCGCGCCTGCGCAGGTAGGCGCGGTTGGCGCGGGACCCGTAGGCTTTGTCGCCGAGCACCCGATTCGGGCGGCAGCGCGGCCGACCGCGATCCCGCCGGGGTACCCGGATACGGTCGAGCACCACCTGAAACTGGGGCGAGTCACCTCGCTGGCCAGCGGTGATCACGATTGATAAGGGCTTTTGTCCCTGCTCGACCGCCAGGTGAGTCTTGGTCGTCAACCCGCCTCGGGAGCGCCCCAGCCCGTGATCGGCCGGTTCGACCTCGACCCCGCCCGGAGACTCCTTCTGGAGATCCCCTTTTGACGCGCACCAGCCGCGTGCTGGTGCGCACGAGCCACCGTGGAGTCCACGCTGACATCCCAGGTGATCAGGCCCGCAGCGTCCGCGTCCGCCTGCAACGCGACCAGAATCCTCTTCCACGTGCCATCCCGTTGCCACCGCCGGAACAAGCCATACACCGTCTCCCACGGGCCGTAACGCTCCGGCAGATCCCGCCACGGCACACCGGTTCGAACCCGAAACCGGATCCCGTCAATAAGCTTCCGCTTCGCATGCTTCGGCGGCCTGCCAGGCTTCTTGCCCCTGGGCAGCAAGGGTTCCAGCTTCGCCCACTGCTCGTTGGTCAGATCACCACGCCCCACGAATCAAGATCATCTCAAACCTTGATCAACTTGTGAAACAGGCCCTAGAAGCCAGACCTCGTGAGTGGTTATGCGGGTTAGAACGCGCATAACCACTCACGAGGTGGCGGACGCGTGGCTTTAGCCCGCCAGTTGGGGACTGGCGGGTTCAGGAGTGACCCTCAGACGGCTAGGCGGGCATGCTGCCAGCCTGGTCTCCCTGCGGGCGCGGAAAGGCGTTTGCCACCAGCGGTCGCGGCGAACCGTAGCCGTTGCATCAGCTCGGGCAGGTCTTCAACCGGCAACGCCTGTTTGCCGTCACACAGCGCGGATGCGGGATCGCAGTGGGATTCCACGATAATGCCATCGGCCCCACAAGCAGCCGCCGCCAGCGCCAGCGGGATGACCCGGTCGGTCGCACCGGCCGCGTGGCTCGGGTCGACGATCACCGGCAGATGGGTACGCTCCCGGAACACCGTCACCGCCGTCAGGTCGAGCGCGAAGCGGTAGCCGGACTCGAAGGCGCGGATTCCACGTTCGCACAACACAACTTGCGAGTTGCCGCCGTCAAGCAAGTACTCGGCTGCCATCAAGGTCTCGTCGATCGTCGCCGCGAGGCCGCGTTTGAGCAGGACCGGGATGCGGGTGGCCCCGACCTCGCGCAACAGCGCGTAGTTCTGCATGTTTCGCGCGCCGATCTGGAGCATGTCGACGTTCTCGGCGAGGATCTCCACGTCGCGGACGTCCACGACCTCGGTGACGAACGGTAGCCCAGTTTCCTCACGGGCGACCTGCGCGAGGTCAAGGCCTGCCCGGCCAAGGCCTTGGAACGCATAGGGCGAGGTGCGCGGCTTGAACACGCCGCCGCGCAACGCATGCGCGCCTGCCTGCTGTACGGCCCGGGCGGTTTTGCTTAGCTGGGACTGGGTTTCCACCGAGCACGGCCCGGCGATCACCGTGAACTCCTCGCTGCCGATCAGTGCCTCGCCGAGCTTCACCATCGACCCGCCGTCCCGCGCGGCTTTCGCCGCTTGGGGGTAGTCGGCGCTCAGCTTGGCCACTTCGGCCACTTGGTCGAGGTCCGCCAGCGCGGCTTTGACGGCGTCGAGCGAACCGGGCGCGGACACCATGGTCGGGGTGTGCACCCGTGGCACAACCCCGGTCCGGCTGGTTCGTTCGACCACTTCGGACCGCTGTGCGTCCGTCGCGGTCTGCTGTAACCGGATCACGATCGTCATGACAGAGCTCCTTCAACCCCAGTACGGCAGATCATCGGTCGTCCCTGAGTGCGGGCACATCGTCGATGCCGTGTGCCTGATTGAACAGATCCGCGCCGATCCACCACGCAGATTCGTCGGTCGCGTACCGGACCAGCCGCTGCCGGTGGTCGGCGAGCAGCGCCAGCGCCTGCTCCGATGGCGTGCCGGGCGGGAAGGACCAGTGCAGGCGCAGCGCCTCGTCGTCCAGCACGACCTGGACATCAGCCACGCCGTACGGCCCAGTTGACCAGACCGCGCGGACGATCTCGGCGGGCACGTCGCCGTGGATCACGGTGTTGATCAGAACGCTGAGCAGGACCGCGGCCCTGGCGGGACGGCCAGCCCGGGACCCGGTCGCACGGGCGCGTTCGGCGAACGTCGGCAGGCCGCGGTCGTCGGCGGGTCTGGCCACGCTGAAGAACCCGGCCAGGTCGGCGACCTGCTTGTGGACGGCCGAGCGTTCGAACGTGCGCACGGCGAGCAGCGGCAACCCGGTGGCACCGGGCAGCCATGACAGCTTCGTGTCGTCCAGCGTCTCGTACAGCGCGGCGGCGATGGCGCCCTCGGCGGTGGCCGCGGCCGCGTCGCACCGGGCGAGGAGCGCGGTGTAGGTGCGGATGTCGATCTCGGTGGAGACAATGATCGGTTCGGCCGGGTCGGCCGCGATGAGCAAGGTGTCTTCGGTGACGGCGTCGGCCCGGTCGTTCTCGGCCCACCGGCCGAAGGAGCTCTGCGCGTAGTCCCGGAACGTGATCCCTGGTTCGGCCAGCGTGCTGAGATCTTCGTACCCGGCAGCCAGTTGGGGCAGCAGAATCCGGTGCACGGTGTCCGGGTCGACGGTCAGCGGGGACACCGCCAGCTGGATCTCGGCGGTGTCGTCCGGCAGCAACGTCACCCGCAGGGTGTGCGAGTGGGTCGAGCCCCGCAGGTCGGCCCGACCCGCCGCCACCCGGTCCCGCGCCTCCTGCTCGCCGAGGTCACGCAGGTCGACGATCTCGGGATCGGGGCCTTCACACAGCACCACCTGCTCACCGTCCGGTTGTACGACCGTGCGAAGCGCGTCGTGCCGTTCGACGAGCACGAGCCAGGTGTGCACGAACCGGTCGATGTCGAGCCAGGTGCGTTGCCATTCGTACAGATCCGCCGGTCCTTGCCGGTTGCCCTGCGCACGCCAGAGCAACTGCTGCGGCGTCGTCAGCGGGAACGGCCGGTATCGGCTGGCGGCGTCGTGCACGATGGTTTCGTTGTCGCACAACCGGGCCTGTTCGACCGCGCTGGCGATTCCGTCCAAGGTCGGTGACTTGTACAGGTCGGCCATGGTCAGCTCGACGCCGTACTCGTCCCGCAGCCCGGACAGCAGCCGGATCGCGCGCAACGAGTCGCCGCCGAGCTCGAAGAAGTCGTCGAGAGTGCCGATCTCGTCGATCCCGATGACCTCGGACAGCAGCGTCGCGATGCCGCGTTCGAGCGGGGAAGTTGGCTCAAGGTAAGGCGTTTCGAGGTCCGGCCGGGTGCGTGGCGGCGGCTGGAGCGCGGCACGGTCGATCTTGCCGTTGGCCGTCGTTGGCAAGTCGTCAACCACGTACGCCGACGGCAGCATGTACGGCGGCAAGCGGCGAGCGAGCTCGCTACGCAGCCTGCGGACCGTCGGTGGGTTGCCCGGATCGGGTTCGACGTACGCGACGAGCCGCCGGTACGCGGGTATGTCTTCCCACGCGAGCACGGCGCATTGCCGTACGCCGGGCTGTGCGGCCAAAACGCTCTCGACCTCGCCGAGATGCACGCGGTAGCCGCGGATCTTCGTCTCGTTGTCGAACCGGCCGACGATCTCGATGACCCCGTCCGGCCAGTGCCGAGCCACGTCACCGCTGCGGTACAACACCGGATACGGGTCGTCCGCGAGGGGATTGTCCAGGAACTTCGTCCGGTTGGCCTCTGGCCGGTTGAGGTAGCCGCGGGACAGGCTGTCGCCGGAGATGTACAGCTCGCCGAGCACATTGGGCGGAACCGGCTCCAGCCGTTCGTCCAGCACGTACGTCCGGACGTTGGCGACGGGCCTGCCGATCGGTGGCATCCTCGCCACCCGCTCGTCACTCGTCAGCCTGGCGGCCATCGCGGTGAGGTCACAGGTCGCGACGACGTTGGCTTCCGCGGAGCCGTACACGTTCAACACGGTGAAGGGCAGCTCGGGCGGCGGCCACGCGCGGACCCGTTCGCCCGCGATCCGCATCGACTTCAGCGGGGTCTCAGCAGGCCACGCCAGCGTCCACAGCCGTTCGGCCATCGCGGTCAGCTGAAGGGTGTGCGTGATCTGGTTCTCGATAAGCCAGTCCCGCTGCTGTTCCGGTGAGGCGGCGATCGCTGGCGGCGGGATGTACACCGCCGCGCCTGCCGCGAGCACCGGGAAGCAGTCCACCTCGACAAGACCGAAACCTGGTGAGCAGAGCCAGGTTCCGCGTGACTCCGCGGTGATCTCGCACTCCAGCCGCAGCACGTGCATGGTGTTGCGCAACGGGCCGTGGCGCAGCATGACCGCTTTCGGCACCCCGGTCGAGCCGGAGGTGTACGCGACGTGGCTGACGCTCTCGTCGGTGATTTCGCCGCGCGGGTCGAAGTCCGGCCGCGCCTGCCAGGTGATCGCGTGCGCGTCGGCGAGTACGACCGGGCAGCCTTCCTCGGCCAGCGGCAGGATCGAGGCGAGGTGCTGCTTGGTGACCACGGCGACGGCCGACGAGTCGGAAAGCATGAAGGCGAGCCGATCGGTCGGGTACTCCGGATCGAGTAGCACCGCCGTCGCGCCCGCCTTAAAGATCGCCAGCTGCACGATCAGGCTTTCCGCGCAGCGTTCCATGAACACGCCGACGTTGTCGCCTGGATTGGTGCCCAGCACGATCAGGTGGTTGGCCATCCGGTTCGCGCTGGCGTCCAGTTCGCCGAAAGTCGTTGTCACGCCTTCGTAAATCACCGCCGGAGCGTCCGGTGTGGACTCCGCGACGGCGGCGATCAGCTCGTGCACGTGTTGCGGGGGAACGGGTTGGGCCGTGCGGTTCCATTCGACGAGGATCTGGCGGCGCTCTTCGGCATTGAGTAGCGGGACCTCGCCGATCTGCTCGTCGGCGCGACCGGCGATGAACGCGGCCATCAGCCCGCCGACGTGGTTGGCGAGCCGTTCGATGGTCGTGCGTTCGTACAGGGTCGCGTTGCCGACGAGCGCGGCTTTTGGCTCGCCATGGACGTTCTGCAGCACGATGACCAGGTCTGCGTAGCGAAGCTCGTTGTCGTTGGCCGGTCCGTCGCCACGGATCGCGATCAGGCCGTGACACGGCGCCTGGCTGGTGGCGCCGTCGGCGGTGCTGATGCGCAACAACTCCCCGCCATCCACCGCGCCGACTCGCTCCGCATCGGCGATCGACTCCACTGTGGACGATCGAAGGGCGCACAGCGTGTCGGAGTTCTGCAGCCGCAACCGGGTCACGGTCAGCTGCTTGTCCAGGATGCCGACGAGCAGGTCGGTTTCCCCGGTGTAGCGCAGGATCAACGTCGCCAGCGCGGCGAGCGGCAGCTCGGTCGCGAACTCACCGCCCGGTTTGGCGAGGACGGCGGCCATGTCGGCGGTCAGCGGGATCGCGCACACCAGCGGTTCGATGGCGCGGGGCGACCTCGGCAGCCGGTCGGTCGGCACCGGCTTGACCATCGGCGCACCGGCAAGGTGTTGTTGCCAAGCCTGGTGGTCCTCTTGGCGCTCGCGCACTGTTCTCTCCTCTCGCGGGCGCCGTGTCGCGTTGGCGGCGCCAGGTCGCTGTCCCAGCCCGGTCATGCCGACAGGGCTTCGGACAACGTGCCGTTCTTGGTGGATCCGGGGGACGCTTGCGGCCGTAGGCGGGCGAACGAGCGGCGCTGGTGCCAAGCCGGGGACGAAGCGCAGCCGCGCACGAAGTTCTTGATCATGAGAAGGCCGTTCTGGGTGCAGATGCTCTCCGGGTGGAACTGCACGGACTCGATCGGCAGCCACCGGTGGCGCAGTCCCATCACGTACCGGTCGTCGCAGGACCACGCGGTGACCTGAAGGCAGTCCGGCACGGTGTTCTGCACGACCACGAGCGAGTGGTAGCGGGTCGCGGAGAAGTCCTCTGGCATACCGGCGAACAGGCCGGTGCCGTCGTGCCGGACCTTGCTCGTCTTGCCGTGCATCAGGTGGTGCGCTGGCACGACCTCGCCGCCGAAGGCCAGCCCGATCGCTTGGTGGCCGAGGCAGACGCCGAGGATCGGCAGCTGGTCGCCGAACGCCTTGATGATCTCGACGTGCCCGGACTCGCTCGGATGGCCGGGGCCGGGGCCGAGCAGGATGGCGTCCGGCCGCATTGTCCGGATGTCGGTCAGCGTGAGCTCGTTGGACCGCACCACGATCGGTTCGGCTCCAGCGCTGAGCAGATATTGCCGGATGATGTAGACGAAGCTGTCGAACGCGTCCACCACAAGGACTTTCGTAGGCACGTTCACGACAGCTCCCTACCGGTGACCGCCCAGTAGGCGGCGTTGGACTTGGCAAGCGTCTCCGCCCATTCCCGACCGGGATCCGAGTCGGCGACGACGCCGGCTGAGGCTCTGGTCCGATAGACGCCTTCGTGGTGGATCAGCGTGCGGATACACAGGGCGAGGTTGAGGTAGCCGCCGAAACCGATCAGACCGAGCGCTCCCGCGTACAGGCCGCGCCTGCTGGTCTCGACCTCCTCGATGATCTCCATCGCACGGATCTTCGGCGCGCCCGTCATCGTTCCCGCTGGGAACAACGCGGCGATGATGTCGTAGCTGTCGGTGTCCTCGGCGGCCTGACCGACCACAGTAGACACTAAATGTAAAACGTGTGAGTACTTCTCGACGACCATGCTTTCCCGCACGTCCAACGAGTCCGGCAGGCAGATGCGGCCGATGTCGTTGCGGCACAGGTCGACAAGCATGACATGCTCGGCGATCTCCTTGGGGTCGCCGGAAAGCCGAGCGGCGCCAGCCTCGTCGTCGCCGTTGCGGGGTAGCGTGCCCGCGATCGGCCGCATCACCACTTCGCCGTCCTCGACCCGGACGAACAGCTCAGGGCTCGCGCCGATGATCGTGTGGTCGGCGACTGTGGCGAGGTACATGTACGGCGAGGCGTTGCGGGCGCGCAACCGCCGGTACACGTCGATCGGGTCGGCGGCGCTGTGCATGGCGACCTCGTGGCCGATCTGCACCTGGTAGATGTCGCCGATCGCGATGTGGCCAAGGCATTTGTCCGCAATGGACAGATAGTGGTCGCGGGTGATGTCGTCCTCGATCAGCTCGACGGCCACATCGCGGGCGTCGTCCGGCACGTCGGTGCCGCCGGACAGCACCGCGGCGAGCTCGGCCGGGTTGAGCGACGGCCAGAGCTCGCTGCGGTGCAGGATCAGCGTCGAGTCGGCCGAGCCGACTTCGGTGTGCAGGACTCCCTGGTAGAGCACGGCATGGAAGTCCGGGAGGTCAGGGCCCGGCTCGATCAGGTACGGCAGCTCCTCGATGTAGCGGGCGACGTCGTAGCCGAGGTATGCCATGAAGCCGAACTCGAATCCGTCCGCCGAGCCGGGCACGTCGAACGTCGACTCAACGGTCCGGATCAGGTCCCAGAGCGTGTAACCCGCGCGCAGCCTCGGCCGGTCGCTGTCCGGCTCCAGCAGCGGCGTGATGCGGCTCAGCACGGTCCGGCGTAACGCCTCGACGCCGGTGACGGTCACCTTGCCCGTCGTCACCGACACGGCGAGCAACTCGCCGAAGCCGACGAAGTGCTGACGGCTGTCACTCGCCGGCCCACCCGCTGATTCCAACAGGAACACCTGGTCGGAACCGAAGCGTTCGGACAGGGCGAGATAGGCGGTCAGCGGCTCGGCAGCGGGCAGCGACATCCGATCGGTGTGCGTGGCGACCTGCTCGGTCATCGAGATCTCCCTCGAGGAGTTGGGATCAGGTCGTGATCGCGTAGCGGTGAGCGACTTCACGGGCGGTCCGCACGATGTCGTCAACCGCGACCCTGCGGTCGAGGATCCGTGCGGCCTTCCAGCTGACGAACGCGCCGGTATTGGTCACCGGGTCCAGTTCGGCTTCGACGGTGATATCGGCGAACACGCCCGCGCGCTCTCGTAGGCGCGACGCGATGCCCGCGCGAACGGCGACCGGGTCACCGCTGATCTCGGGCAGCAGGTCGAGCCGGACGGTGACCTCGTCGTTGCCCGACGCGTCCCGGTCGATCACCACTTGGTAGCCAAGGCAGCCGCGAACCCCTGCCAGCACAGCGGATTCCAGCTCGGCTGGCTGCAGAAGGGCAGACCCGAGGTCGATCCGGTCGGCGGCGCGGCCGATCACCTCGATCACCGGGCCGGGCAGCTGTGCGTCGTCCGGTCTTTGCTCGATCCGGACAAGGTCGGCGGTGCGGTAGCGGATCAGCGGCTTGATGCCGTCGATCAGCATGGTCAGCACCAGTTCGCCCTCGCCGCTGCTGCCGACGTACTCGCCCGTCTCCGGGTCGACCAGCTCGGCGATGTAGTTCAGCTGGGACAGATGCAGCTTGCCGCTTGGCGCGCCGGTCGCGATGCACAGAGCCTCTTGCGAGCCGTACAAAGTCGGGTGAACGACCGCGCCAGGCCAGATCGACGAGACGTTCGCACGGAACTCGGGCGTGCAGATCTCGCCAAGGACAAGGAAAAGCTTGAGTGGCAGCTCGTCAGCGCGGTAACCGTAATGCCGTGCCGCCTTCGCGAGGCTGAGGCACAACGCGGGCGCGCAGACGATCACCTCGACGCCGAGTTCCTTGATCAGCCGCAAGGCTTTGCGGAACCCGACCCTCGGCGACTCCGGCCAGATCTTCACGTGGCAGGCGCCGAGCGAACCCGTCACCGCGGTGAACACGTCGCCGAACGCGTACAGCTCGGACGGGCCCATCAGGCCGACGACCGGCATTCGGTCGCCGAAGTACTGCGCGAACAACGTGCGCCATGACCGTTCCACGGCCGCGTTGCTGGTCATGATGTCCCGCGGGCCACGTGGACACGGCGTCGAAGCGCCGGTGGTGCCAGTGGTCTCGTAGAAGATCGCGGCGTCGGCCGTGCTACCCGAAAGCACGTCGTACATCTCGCGGCGAAGGTCGGCTTTGGTGGTGAAAGGCAGCTGCCGCAACGTCTGCGGGGTGACCTCCGTAATGTCCACTCCGGAAAGATGACGGCGGTAGAACGGCGAGAACATGGTGACGTGCCGCAGCACCGTGGTCAGCCGCTGCCGTTGCCATTCGGCCAGACCGGCAGGCGTCAGGGTTCCGGCGTAGTAGCTGTCAATGGTCTCGGTGTACTCGTCGCGGAAGCTCATGGCAGGCTCACAGGTGTTCTTCGAGGTTGTTCAGCGGGAGGCCGACGCGTTCGTTGCGGTCGCCGACGGCGAGCAACTCCTGGCGGCCGGTCAGCCTGCGGTGCTCGTTGAGCAGGTCGATCATGTCGATCATCCGCTCGACCATCCGGCCGACGTTGGTCAGGCCTTCCTCGTCCTGCTGGGCGTCGCCCAAGTGCAGCGCGTGCACCTCGGAGGGGAAGCCGCTGCCGACGATGATCATCCTGTTGAGCAACGCGTTCACGGTCAGCTGGGCCCATACCTCGCCCGCGCTGTAGCGGCGAGCGACGGAGATGACGCCTGCGACCTTGTTGGACAGCGGGCGGTCGAAGCGCAGATAGCCGACGCCCGCGCGTTCGATGAACGTCTGCATCAGGCTCGCGGTGCCGAATCCGTGCACCGGGGCGGCGAAGATGATGCCGTCGGCTGCGATCATCTTGTCAACGACACCAGGCACGTCATCGGTCTGCTCGCACCGGATGACCCGGTCGTTGCAGTTGCCGCACGGCCCACAGCGGAGCATGTTGATGGTGCGCAGGTCGATGGCTTCGAGTACGGCACCACGCTTTTCCGCGATCGCCGCGGCATAACGCAACACGTCGGCGGTGTTGCCGTCTCTCTCGGATCCATTGATCGCGACGATTTTCGCGGGAACGGTCACGGCGGATGCCTCCTTGACGGACGTCGTTGACGTTCTTGAGGCAAGGTAAGTCTGGCCGGTTGGCGGCCGGTTATGCGGCGATTTCCGGCTGAATGCCGGTGCCGCGCAGCAGGTCGGCGAGCGTGCCGAGGACACGGGCCCGGCTTTCGTCGATGAAGAAGTGGCCACCGGGGAAACCGTGATGCGTGGTCGCGCCGCTGGTCAGGTCGTTCCATGCCCGGCAGCCCTCGGTGCCGACGCCACGATCGGCGTCGCCACGGAAAACCGTTATGGGGCAGGTCAATGGGATTCCATCACGATATCGATAGGTTTCCACCACGGCGAAATCCCCGCGCAGGGCGGGAAGGAAAAGCTCGAGCAGTTCGGGTTCTGCCAGCAATGCGTCCGGTGTTCCGCCGTATTCTCGAAGGGTTTCAACGAACCGGTCGTGCGGAAGCTTGTGCAACTGCTCGGAATGGTCGGCCACGTGCGGCGCCACATGGCCGGAGGCAACGAAAAGCGTCGGTTCTGGCCTGCCACGGGCCCGTAGGGCACGGATGAGCTCGTAGCCGATCAACGCGCCCATGCTGTGCCCGAACACCGTGTATGGCACGGTGGTCAGCCCAGCCACGGCCGGTGCGAGATCGTCGATCAACTCGCGCAGGTCCGTATACGGGGTCTCCAGCAGCCTGCTTTCCCGTCCTGGTAACCGGATCGTCCACACGTCCACCGACGGCGGGAGGGCGGCCGGCCACTCGTGGAACGCGCTGGAGCCGCCTCCGGCGTAGGGCAGGCACAGCAGCCGGGTGCGGCCGCCGCCCGGCGTGAGGTTGATCAGCCAATCGGTCATCGGTCACCTCGTTGGAGTGCGCGAAGGGCCACCCTCGGTGCGGAGGGTGGCCCATCTGGAGTTTCCGGCTCAGGCCGCTTGCGGCTGTGGTTGGTGTTTGGGCAGTAGTGCGTACGTGACGGCGGCCCCGATCACCAGCAGGATCCCGGTGATCACGAAGGCCAGCTTGTACCCGCCGACGGCCGCGTCGACCGCGGACGTGCCGGTGCTGACCAGGTCGCTTGTGTGGTTGATCGCGATCGCGACCAGGGTCGCGAGGCCGAGTGCCTGGCCGAGTTGGCCGAGTGTGGTCAGAATGCCCGAGCCGAGGCCGGCGTCCTGCATGGACACGTCGGACAGTGCGGCTGTCTGGATGGCGGGAAACGCCATTCCGCCGCCGACTGCGATGATCACCATGGCGGGCACCAGGTTGATCCAGAAGCTGCCGTCGACCGGGATGAACGCGAGCGGCAGCACACCGATACCGGCGATCAGCAGACCGGTGGCCAGTGCGCCACGGGCGCCGACCTTGGGCAGCAGCTTCATCGAGAACTGCAGTCCGGCCATGAACGCGACACAGAACGGAAGCCACGCCAGCCCGTTCTGTAGCGGCGTGTAGTGCAGCACGTCCTGCATGTACAGCACGAGCAGGAAGAACATCGCAGCGGTCGTGCTGTTCAGGAACGTCATCGAGATGCTGCCGGTGATGCGGGTCTTGTGCTTGAGGAAACCCAACGGCAGCAACGGGTTGGCCGACTTGGCCTGGATGCCGATGAAGATCCCGAGGACCGCGATCCCGCCGACGAGCGGAAGCAGCACGTCGACGCTGCCGAACGGTTTGCTGCCAAGCGACAGGATGCCCTGGATGATGGCGACCATGCTGACGGTGGCGAGGATGGCACTCACCCAGTCGGGCCGTTTCGCGCCGTCCATCTTGGACTCGTCGATCAGCTTGCGGGTGAACAGCAACGGGATGACGGCAAGCGGGATGGTCACGTAGAACACCCAGCGCCAGCTGGCGATGTCGGTGAGCACCCCGGAGAGCACGACACCGGCGGCCGAGCCGAGGCCAGCGAGACCGCCCCAGATCCCGAACGCCTTGTTGCGCTCGGCGTTGTCCGAGAACATCAACGCCACCAGCGACAAAGCCGCGGGCGCGGCGAGCGCCTCCGCGATACCCTGCGCGAACCGGCTGGCGATCAGAACTTCCTGGTTCGTGGACAACGCCGCGGTCAGCGACGAGACGGCGAACAGCGAAGCGCCGAGCATGAAGATGCGCCGACGCCCGAAGATGTCCGCGAGCCTGCCGCCGAGCAACAGCAGACCACCCGCGGCCAGCAGGTATCCGTTAACCACCCACGTCAGCCCGGTTGGGCTGAAGTGCAGGTCGTGCTGGATCGAAGGCAGTGCGACGTTGACGATGGTGGCGTCAAGGAAGACGATGAACTGGACCAACGCGAGCATCGTCAGCGCACGCCACCGCCGCGGATCCGGTTGCGGCGTGGTGTTCGAGGGGGCGGTCCCCCCCTTCGTGGGGTTCTGCTCCCGACTCTCGACTGAGGACATGGCTTCTGGCTCCCATCGGTGCGGGCGCGGCACGTGGACGAACAGTGCCGGATGATTCGTATGCGTAGCGAAGTTAGGAACACACGGTTACGTAGCGGTTCCGAATTCACTGTCCGTTGGCCCTGTTCACTACATTGGGTGACGGTCAAACCTCGTGAGTGGTTATTCGGGTTAGAACACTGATAACCACTCACGACAGGCTTTCGCAGCCATAACCATGGCGTGACTGGTTCTTCCTAGCCTCCTGGTCCGCAGAGTCCGTGCGGCCGAGAGGACGATCATGGTGAGCAGAGGCGACCAACTCCGGCGGACCCACCGGGCCCCGGTCGATCGAGGGCCTGCCGGGCTGGCCGCGCGGGCGATCGCCGAGCTGGCCGACGAGGACCCGTTGCTGTACAGCCTGCTTGCCGATGATCTTCGGGCCCAGTCCGGCACGCTCGCGATGGTCGCCTCAAGCAGCCTCGCACCTGCGTCCGTTCTCGCGGCCGCGGGTGCCGCCTTGTCCAACGTCACCGCCGAGGGTTATCCGGGTGCCCGGTTTCATGCTGGATGTGGCGTGCTCGACGAGATCGAGCGGCTGGCGATCGAGCGCGCCAAGATCGCGTTCGACGCCAAGTACGCGAATGTCCAAGCGCACTCGGGCAGTTCGGCGAACCTGGCCGTCTACTTCGGACTGCTCAAACCCGGGGACACCATTCTCGGGATGGACCTCGACTGCGGCGGGCACCTCACGCACGGCTCGCCCGCGTCCATCACAGGCAAGTACTTCACCTCAGTCAGCTACGGCCTTGATGGGACAGGCCGCATCGACTACCAGCAGGTGGCGGAGTTGGCTGAGGAGCACCGGCCGAAGGTGATCGTGTGCGGCGCGAGCGCGTACCCCCGCACACCCGACTTCAAGCGGTTCCGTGAGATCGCCGATTCCGTCGGCGCCTACCTGATCGCGGACATCTCGCACGTCGCCGGTCTGGTGGTGGCAGGGGAGCACCCCAGCCCCATCGACTTCGCGCACATCACCACAACGAGCACGTACAAGCAACTGTGCGGCCCGCGCGGCGGCCTGATCCTGATGGGCGCCGACGCCGACGCGCCAGGCCCTGGTGGCCGCGGCACCCTAAGGAAGCTGTTGCAGCGCTCAGTTTTCCCGGTCGGGCAGGGCACGCCGAACCCCGGTTCGATCGCCGCGAAAGCCCGTGCCCTGCAATACGTGACCACGCCCGAGTTCCGGTGGGTTGCCAAGATGATCGTGCTCGATGCCAAGATGATCGCCGCACAGCTGGCGGATCTCGGCTACCAGGTGCTGACTGGCGGCACGGACAACCACATGGTGCTGGTGAACGTGCTCGCCTCCGGGCTGACGGGTGTCGTCGCCGAACAAGCTCTTGAATCCTGCGGGATCCTGGTCAACAAGAACCGTATCCCCGGCGACGTGAAGTCCGCCTTGATCGGCAGCGGCATACGGCTGGGCATGAACAGTCTCGCGTTGCGTGGGCTCGCGCCCGCGGACATGGGTTACTGCGCCGAGCTGCTGGACACCGTGCTCAGTGCGGTGACGTTGGTGTCGGACACCGAGTACACGTTGCCTGAGTCGGTCCACAGGCACGTGAGCTCGGCTGTCGAGGACCTGTGCCGGGCGTACCCGGTTCCCGGCTATCCCATCCCTGGCTTACAAGAACACTCCCGAGCTTCCTAGGGGGACACGTGACTACGGCAGTCGATCCCACCTTCATCGGCCTCACCCTCGCGGAACTGGTCGAGGACCTGGACTCGCGCGGCTGGCTGCGGATGCCGGCGGGCCACCTGTCAGTCCGGATGCCTGGCCAGGCCGGAGCGTTGATCACCACTGGCCGCCGGGATGTGCTGCCGATCAGGGTCGCCGACGGCAAGCCGGTGTCGCCCAACGTGCCGGACGCCGCTCCGTGCGCGGCTTTGCACGCCGCGTTGTACCGGACGCAGCCGGACTGTCAGGCAGTCGTCATGGCCAGCCCGCCCCACGTCGGCGCCGTGTCCGCGAGAGCCACCTCGGCCGTTCGCTTCGACACCGGCGGCATCCCCGAGGCGCTCGGTGCCACCGCGACATCCACAGTGGACGTGCCGGTTTTCCCTGGCCCGCCGGACTTCGAGCTGATCGCCATCCAGTTGGAGGCTCGCCGCAGGCTGCCCGGCCCCGCCGTGCTGATGATCGGCGGGCAGAGCGCGGTGGCGTGGGGACCGACCCTGGAGAGCGCACGGCACCGGCTCGTCTGCCTTGAAGCCTTGTGCCACCTCAAGGCCTTGCTGGACTGGGCAGCGGTCCACCCATAACCCCTGGCTAACCCACCGGCCATAGCTTTCCTGTCCAGCGTCAAGTCACCGGATGGAGCCCGCCATGACAATTTCGCCTCCTATTGGGCCCGCGCAGCCGGACACCGGGCATGCGATCGCGGCTTGGCGGGATCACCTCGCCGGCGCGCCCGCGCTGCTGGACCTGCCCACCGACAGGCCGGTGCGTGACGAGCCATACCGGCCAGCCAGCGTCCCGGTGGTCGTGCCTGCCAGAACATCGGCCACGCTGCACGGGGCAGGCACTCAGCCGCAGGACGGCTGGCTTGTCGCCTTTGCCGCGCTGCTGCACAGGTTCTCCGGGCAGCGTGAGGTTGTCATTGGTTCCCTCGCGGCCGATGGCGCGACCGCGTACCGACTGCGGTTGACGCCACAGAGCACGTTCACCGGCATCCTGCACGCGCTGCGTGACTCGGGCATCCCGCCGATCGAGTTAGCAGAGTTCGCCGCGCTGCTGCACCCCGGCCGTTCGTTCGCGAGCACGTTCAGCGCGGGCGTAGTGTGCGGGACGGAACCGCGGCCGTGGGAAGGCGCCCGGTTGAGCCTGCTCGTGCCCGAGGATGGTGGTGAGATCCGGATCGGTTACGACGCAACACTTCTCGACGAGTCACGCGCGCACCGGATCGCCGCGCACCTGGCAACGCTGGCGATCGGCATCGCCGACAACCCGGACGCGGAGATCGGCGGGCTGACGTTCCTGCCAGCGGCCGAACGGCACCGCGTACTCGTCGGCTTCAACGAGTCCACTGTGGAATACAAGGACCAGCGTTCGTTCGAGCGGCGGATCGCCGACCTGGCCGCCGCGACACCAGACGCCCAAGCGCTGAGCTACCGTTCCGAGCGGCTGACATACGGCCAGCTCGACGAAGCGGCCAACCAGCTGGCCGCCCACCTGATCGCCCACGACGTCTGCCCAGGTGATTTCGTCGGCCTGTTCCTTGAGCGCTCCGCGCAGGCCGTGATCGCTACGCTGGCCGCATTGCGTTGCGGCGCGGTCGTTGTCCCCTTTGACCCGGCGGACAACGACGACTGGATCGCGTACATGATCCGTGACTCCGCGCCAGCCGCAGTGATTTCCGACGCCGGACTGGCTGGCCGGCTACGGTCGCTGCACAGGTCCACAGTCGACACAGCCGTGCTGGTCCTGCTCGACACCGACGCGGCCGCGATCGCCGCGTGCCCAGCTGACCATCCGGGCATCGAGGTGCCAGCCGATTCGACCAGTCACATCGTCTACACCTCTGGCTCCACCGGCACTCCGAAGGGTGCGTGCGCGACGCATCGCGCGCTCGTCAACCTGATCAACTGGATGCCTGCGGCATACGGCATCACCGCGGACTCGGCCGGAACTTGGGTCTCCGCACCGGGTTTCGCCATCGGCCGGATGGAGTGGATGCCGTTCCTCGCGGCTGGCGCGCAGCTGCACATCGCCGACGCGCTCACCGCGAGCTCACCGGCCCGCACCCGGGACTGGTTGCTGGGAAAGAAGGTCACGCACACGCTGCTGGTGACCTCGTTCGCCCGGCGGGTCTGCGCGCTGCACTGGCCCGCGAATGCCGCGCTGCGCTTGATGATCGTGCTCGGCGAGCCGGTCCGCAGCTGGCCGTCCGGCCCGCTGCCGTTCGAGATCACGGTCAGTTACGGCTCAACCGAGGTCGCGGTCGCGACGTCAAGTTACGACGAGGCGATCGGCCTGCGGGCGACGTCGGCGACCGCTGGTGAGGGACCGATCGCCGGTCGCCCGACCGCGGGCCGTCCCGTTGCCAACGCCCGGATCTACATTCTCGACGAGCGCCGCCAGCCGGTGCCGGTCGGTGCCGCGGGCGAGATTTACGTTGCGGGAGACGGGGTCTGTACCGGATACCTCAACCGTCCAGTGGATACCGAACAGCGGCTTGTGCCCAACCCGTTGCCGGAGGAGCCGGGCGACGTCCTGTTCCGCACCGGTGACCTCGGCCGCTGGCGGCCGGACGGGTTGCTCGAGGTGATTGGCAGGCACGACGCGCAGACCTGGGTCGGCGGCGTGCTTGTCGAGGTCAGCCAGGTCGAGACGGTGATCAACGAGCGCCGCGACGTCCGCGAGGCCGCCGTGATCGCGTACGGCGGCGAGGCCGGTGGGCAACTCGTCGGCTACGTCGTGCCAGCCGACCCGGAAAACTGGTCGCTTGAGGCGTTACAGGCCAGCCTGCGTCAGCGGCTGCCCGAGCACCAGGTGCCTGCGGTCCTGATTGGACTGCCCGCGCTTCCCAAGCTGGCCAACGGAAAGCTGGACCGCCAGGCGCTGCCGCAGCCGCCGCGCGAGCGTGGCGTGCCCGAGTCCGACGAGGCAAGCAGGTTCAAGCCGTTCCCGCTGACCGACACCCAGCAGGCGTACTGGGTCGGCCGCAGCGACGCGCTGGACCTTGGCGGCGTCGGCTGCCACGGCTACTGGGAGTGGGAGAGCGAAAGCCTTGACGTGCAACGGTTCGAGATCGCCTGGCAGAAGGTGCTCGACCGGCATGACGCGCTGCGTACCGTGATCCTGCCGGACGGAACCCAGCAGGTGCTTGCCGACCCGCCCGCCTACGTGATCCCCATTCACGACCTGAGCGAGCTGCCCGCAGCCGAGGCTGATGCCCGCGCCGCCGAGCTGCGCGAGGAGATGGCCCACCGGGTGCTGCCCGCCGACACGTTCCCGCTGTGGGACGTCCAGCTGACGAAGGTGCCCGGCGGCCGTGTGCGCGTGCATCTCGGGCTTGACCTGCTGATCATCGACGCGTGGAGCTACTTCCAGGTGCTCGTGCCCGATCTCGTCGCCTACTACGAGGACCCGGACACCGAGCTGCCACCGATCGGCCTGCGGTTCCGTGACTACGTCGTCACGGTCGAGGGCGAGCTGGAGTCCACAGCGGATTACCAGCGGGCCAAGGACTACTGGCTCAACCGGATCGACGACCTGCCGCCAGCGCCGCAACTTCCGCGTGGCACCGGCCGTATCCCCGAGCAGGTCCGGTTCACCCGGCGTGAGCACAGCGTTTCCGCGGCACGGTGGACCGATCTGAAGGACCGTGCGTCGGCGTCATCGGTCACGCCGTCCGGCATCGTGGTCGCGGTGTTCGCCGAGATCCTGCGGGCCTGGAGCTCGGAGGACCGGTTCACCATCAACCTGCCGCTGTTCAACCGGGTCGCCGCGCACCCGGACATCGACAAGGTGATTGGCGACTTCACCACAACCTCGCTGCTTTCGGTGGACAAAGTGGACGGTTCGTTCGCTGAACGCGCCGTCGCCGTGCAGCAGCAGCTGTGGGCCGACCTTGAACACCGCCAGTTCGGTGGTGTGCGGGTGATGCGTGAGATGGCGACACGTCAAGGCGTTGCGTCGCACGCCTCCTTCCCTGTCGTGGTCACGAGCCTGCTCGGCCAACCGCCGCGCGCCTTCTACACCGCGCTTGGCGAGGCGATCTACACAAGCACCCAGACGCCGCAGGTGACGCTGGACTTCCAGGTGTCCGAAGTGGAGGGTGAGCTGCGGTTCAGCTGGGACTCGGTCGACGAGGCGTTCCCGACCGGCCTGCTCGCCGACATGTTCGGCGCGTACGTCGACCTGCTTGACCGGCTGATCGACCAACCGGCCGCGTGGGAGCTCGAGCGGTTCCCGCTCGTGCCGGAGTACCAACTGGAATCCCGCCGCGCCGCCAACGACACGGCGATCGAGCGGCCAGCCACCCTGCTGCACACGGCGGTCGCCGAGCATGCGAGCCAGCGGCCGGGCGCGACCGCGATCGTGTCCGGTGACGTCCGGATCGACTATGCCGAGTTCTCCCGCCGCGTCAACCAGATCGGCAATGTACTGCGCAACAACGAAGTGCGGCCGAACCAGCTGGTCGCCATAGTCATGCGGAAAGGCTGGGAACAGGTCGTCGCCGCACACGGTGTGCTCGCCGCCGGTGGTGCCTACCTGCCGATCGACGCGAACGTGCCACCAGAGCGGCTGCGGTACCTGCTGGAGCACGGCGAGGTGCGCTACATCCTCACCCAGTCCGCGGTGCTGGGCACGCACACCTGGCCGGAATCCGTCTCTGTGCTGTGTGTCGACACGGACTTCGAGTTCGCCGAGGACAAGGCGCTCGACCTCGTGCAGCAGCCGACCGACCTGGCGTACGTGATCTACACGTCCGGCTCGACCGGCAAGCCAAAGGGTGTGATGGTCGACCACCAGGGCGTCGCCAACACGATCCTGGACATCAACTCCCGCTTCGGGATCGGCCCGGACGACAGCTGCCTTGGCGTTTCGGGCCTGCACTTCGACCTCTCGGTGTACGACGTGTTCGGGATGATCGCGGCCGGTGGCACGGTGGTGCTGCCGGAGCCGTCGGCCAATCCGGACCCGGAGCGCTGGGCCGAGCTGATCCGCGACGAGCAGATCACGTTCTACAACTCGGTGCCGACGTTGCTGGAGATCCTCACGACACACGCGGAAACCGGTGAGCCGCTCGACTCGCTGCGCACGGTCGTGCTCGCTGGTGACTGGATCCCGGTCACGCTGCCCAGCCGCCTGCGGGCGATCGCGCCGAACGTGCGGGTGGTCGCGTCCGGCGGGCCGACGGAGACCTGTGTCTGGTCGGTGATCAACGTCCTCGGTCACGTCGACGAGTCGCTGCCGAGCATCCCATACGGCAAGCCGATGTCCAACCAGCGCTACCACATCCTCGACAGCGCGTTGCAGCACCGCCCGGTGTGGGTGCCCGGCGAGATCCACATCGCCAGCGAGGTCGGGCTTGCCAAGGGCTACTGGCGCGACGACGAACGGACTGCGGCGCAGTTCTTCGGATTGCCTGGCGAGGAACCGCGCGTGTACGCGTCCGGCGACCTCGGCCGGTACCTGCCGGACGGGTCGATCGAGATCCTCGGCCGGACCGACTTCCAGGTCAAGATCCAAGGCCACCGGATCGAACTGGGCGAGATCGAGGCCGTACTGGCCGACCACCCCGACGTCGACCGCGCGGTCGTGGTCGCGGTGGGCGAGCGGCACACCCAGCGTCTCGTCGGCTACGTCACGGGCCAGGCATCGTCTGAGCAACTGCGGGCCTACCTCGCTGGCACGCTGCCGCAGTACATGGTGCCGTCGACGATTCAGCTCCTTGAGCAGCTTCCCTTGACTGGCAACGGAAAGGTCGACCGGCTCGCGCTGTCTGCCGAGACCCTGGGATCGCAGGCGGACACCGCGGGCGGGCCACCGGAAGGACCGGTCGAGGAGGCCGTCGCGGCGATCTGGAGCGAGCTGCTCAACGTCGCGTCGGTCGGCCGCGGCGACCACTTCTTCAAGGTCGGCGGCAACTCGATCACGGCGACCAAGGTCGTGGCGCGGCTGCGTGAGTTGTTCGGGGTCGAGCTGCCACTGCGGGTGGTGTTCACCCAGCCGACCGTCGCGCAGATCGCCGAGGCGCTGCTGGCCGACCCGGCAAGCGCCGACCAGGTGCTGGCCATCTGCGCCCTGCTCGAGGACCTGACCGACGAACAACTGGCGCGATTGACGAGCTGATGATGTCCTCCATCAGCGGACTCGATCATGTGATGCTGGTGGTCGCCGACATCGAGTCGGCGGCCGCCAGCATCACGGCCGCGCTAGGCCTGCCGTTCAGCCAACCCGGCCGCCACCCAGGCTGGGGCACGGCGAATGCCGTCCTCCGGTTCGGAGCGGACTACCTTGAGCTGATCACGGTCACCGACCGCGCCGAAGCCGCGACCAAACCCGCCGGGCAGCGGATGATCGAGATCCTGGACGCTGGCGGCGGCTGGCTGGCTTTCGTGCTCACCACGACCGACCTCAATGGAACGTGGGAACGAGTGCGTGCCGCGGGTTTGTCGTGCGCGGAACCCGTTTCCGGCAAACAGATCCGGTCTGACGGTTACGTCCGGCGTTGGCGTATCGCCGGGCACGGCGAGGAATTCCGGACCGGTTCGACGCCGTCGCTGATCGAGTACGGCGACCCGTTGCCACCAGGCGAGGACAACCGGCCAAGACCGAGCGGGCCGGTCGTCGACGTACTCGGCGTCTCCCGTGTCGAGGTCGTGGTTGACGACCTGGACGACGCGTACAAGCGTTACACGACATTGTTCGGCAATGACACCTTGCGTGCGGGGAACTGCCAGATCCGCTTGCTGCGCAGGCAATCCGAGCCCCGGGAAGGACTGTGGACGGTCGCGCTGGCCGTACCGGACATCCGGGCGGCCGGGGCAGTGCTGACCCAGCGGGGCGTCCAGTTCACCGATGCTGGGCAGGGTGAACTGCGCCTGAGCCTGGCACATGCCCGATTTGTGCTCACTCAAGCACCTGGAGGATTCTCATGACACGCGAGGACGGGACGCGATTACACCGGCGGGCCATCGGCACAACGGTCGCGGGCAACTTCGTCGAGTACTTCGACTGGCTGACGTTCGGTCTGTACATTCCGCTGTTCGCCAGCCAGTTCTTCCCGGCCGACAACCCGGTCACCTCACTGCTCAGCGCGTTCGGCGTCTTCGCCGCCGGCATGCTGTTCCGGCCACTCGGCGGGATCCTGCTCGGCAGGCTGGCCGACCGGCGTGGCCGCAAACCCGCGTTGGTCCTTTCGATCATCCTGATGGGCGGCGGGTCGACGCTGATCGGCATCGCCCCTGCCTACAGCGAGATCGGTATCATCGCACCGTTCCTTTTGCTGCTCGGCCGTGCCGCGCAGGGACTTTCGGCAGGCGGTGAATGGCCAGCCGCGGTGACCTACCTGATGGAGATGGCACCGGCGAACCGCAAGTGCTTCTACGGCAGCCTTTTCGCGATGAGCGCGGCGCTTGGCGCGTTCGCGGCCGCTCTCGTCGGGGGCGCGTTGAGCTCGATACTGGGCAACGCCGCGATGGCCGCGTGGGGATGGCGGGTGCCGTTCCTGCTTGGCGGTGTCTTCGGCATCATCCTTCTGTTCCTGCGCAGCCGGATCGCCGAGAGCACCGAGTTTGACGGCAAGGTCCGTGGTGAACGCACGCGCGGGTCGTTCCGCAAGATTTTCGCACTGCACCGCCGTTCCGTGCTGCTCGTGACCGTCTTCGTCGCAGGCACCACCGTGGTGAACAGCACCTGGACCGCGGTCGTTCCCTCGATGGCGCAGGCGATCTCGTCGCCGAAGACGATGTTCTGGGTCGTCGTGCTTGTCACCGGGATCGTTGCCCTGATTCAGCTTCCGCTTGGTATTGTGGCGGATCGTATTGGCGTGCAACCGTTCCTGAAGGTGTTCGGGCTCGGCTTCGCTGTCGTCGGGCCGATCGCCTACCTTGGTATCGGGCCCAGTTTCCTGAACCTCGCGTTGACCTACGGCTGCGGCATCCTGTTCGTCGCCTGCCTCACCGCGGTGATGCCGAAAGTGCTCGCCGCCATGTACCCCGCCGATGTCCGGGCGACCGGTATCGGCTTACCGCACAGCGTCACCACGGCCGTCTTCGGCGGGGTGACGCCCTTGCTCGCGACTTATCTGGCCAGCCGTGGCGCGTCGGGCTGGTTCATCACCGGCGTGGTGATCGGTGTGCTGCTCGCGTGGGCCGCCGCCGCTTCCGCCGCCCGCCGGTTCGTCCGTCCGGTCGTCACTGACCCGGTGGTCGCGCCAAAACCCCTCGAAGTGGTCGAGGCGTGACCTGACTCTGGAGGCTGATCATGGCCGCACCGGCCCCGCTCACCTGGCGTGAGACCGACTGGGTCGACCCGACCCCCGGCAGCGCCAGTCACGTTATCACCGTGGTAGGCCGGGCGATCCGCACCGAAGTGCTCGGCGCCGTCCTGCACCGCGCGTCCGTGGCGTCCACTGTGGTCAGTGGCACCCGTACCATGGCGAGCTATCCCTGTACCGCGGTCGAGCTCAGCGTCCAGCTGGCTCGGCCGTTCGACACCGTGGAACCGTCGTTACGGGCCGAGCTGCGCGAGATCTCGGGCAACTGCGGCGTGGACATCACCCTGCAGCGCACCGACCGGCAGTACGGCCTCGTCGTGTTCGACATGGACTCGACACTGGTCAAGGACGAGACGATCGTGCGGATCGCCGAGCGCGCGGGCCGGTCCCGTGAGGTCAACCTGATCACCAGCCAGGCGATGCGCGGCGAGCTGGACTTCGCCGCGTCCCTGCGACTGAGGGCGGGCGCGCTTGCCGGTCTGCCCGCGGCCGTCCTCGACGAGGTGGCTCAGCAGTCGGAACTGATGCCTGGCGCCTTGGTGACCGTGCGCAGCCTGCAGTCCATGGGCATCCGGGTCGGGGTGATCTCCGGCGGGTTCGAACCGATCGTCGCCCGCATCGCCCGTCAGCTTCGTCTTGATTTCCATGCGGCGAACCATCTCGAGGTCGCCAGTGGGACCCTTACCGGGCGGCTCACCGGTGACATTGTGGACGCTGACGCCAAAGCCGTGGCACTGCGCCGGTTCGCGGCCAGGGAACGGATCGCGCTGTCGCGGTGCGTCGCGGTCGGGGACGGCGCCAACGACATCCCAATGCTGAAGGCGGCAGGCCTCGGCGTCGCGTTCCACGCCAAGCCTGCCGTCGTGGCCGCGGCCGACGTGTCCATCTCGTTCCAGCGGCTGGATCTCGTGCTGCCGCTGCTGGGTATCCCTGTTCCCTGCGCTGTCGTGGACACCTATCGCGTCAGCTGATCCCCTCAAGCGGAAACCCCTCGTGAGCGGGCTCTCACGAGGGGTTTCCTTGTGCGAGTGGGCAGGGCACTTGCATCCGCAGCAGCCCCGTGCCGCACCAAGACCGAAACCTGCGGGTCACCGACCTGAACGCCGATCCAGCCACGCCGGACCAGCGAACCTGAAACTCCTGGCATCGGCATCTAACGCGTCAAAGGGGACCCTCGCGCGTTCAACGCCGTGAAGGTGGCCTTCACGGCATCTAACGCACGAGGGGAGGCCCTGGCGCGTTCAACGCCATTGACCAAGTCCGTGCGCTGGCCGTTTTCGAACATCCCAACGTCTACTATGGACAGAAATTCGCCTCGTCAATCACACGTGCAACACCAACCCCACCTATTACGGAACCTGATGCCGTGAAGGCCACCTTGGCGGCGTTCAACGCAGCAAACTCGGCCCTCATACCCCTAAACGCGACGCACATGCCCGGCGCCCCAGCCACAGCACTCAGTCCCAGCAGCATCTCATCCATGCTAACGAAATCTTCGCAGGTCAACGGCTCCCGCATGCCCCAGGCATCGACCAAACCCCGAACCCAAAGTTCCTGGCATTGGTGTTGAACGCGTCAAGGGAGGCCTTCGCGTGTCTAACGCCGCGAAGGTGGCCTTCGCGGCATCCGAACCTGTCACGGGTGGGGCAGATAGGGCAGGTGGGATTGAAGAGGCGACTGGGCGTCCATAGTGGACGACCCAGACTGAATCGGCCAGGTACCAATGCTGCCCCACTTCGGCAGAGCCCTGGAGGTTATGGGACGTCGATCTCGAAGAAACCCATGGAGCCGACAGTGTGCGTGCGGTAGCTGTCGAAACGCTTGGCCAACTCGGCTTCCAGCAAGTCCATCGAGTCCTCGGTGTTACGGAACGAACCCGCCTTGTTGTACGACGTGAACAGCCACTCACCGAACTTCGACCGTTTGACGCCCTTGCCGAGCACTGTGCTGCCGAAGATCCGGCCGCCCGGTTCGACGTACGGCAGGACGTGGTCGAACACCGCGGCCTTCTGCTCCATCGTGCCCGGCAGGCAGTGGATCACGTTGAGCAGTGCGGCCGTCGTGAACGAGCGGTTACCCAACTCCAACGGCTGTAACGCGTCTCGTACAAGGGATTCCGGTCGGAAGCGGGCGATCCGTTTGGCCACTGTGTCCAGTACGGTCTCGTTCAGGTCGGCGATCACGATCTTCGGATGGGTGACCGGATACGTCACCTTGTCGAGGAAATAACCGGTGCCGGGCCCGATGTCCAGGTGCCTGGCACCGATGTTGCTCTGGTAGAACTTCAACATCGTGCCCCGTGAGCACTTCCATGCGATCGGGCACACCATGCCGAGCGCGATCGGGTCGTAGATGGCCAGCACGGGGCGGGTGTACATGTCCGCGTCGCCGCGCAGGGTTTCGGTCATGGTGGTCTCCTAAGACGCGAGGGGGTGCGAGGGCCGAGTTGGGTGCGTTGAACGCCGCGAAGGTGACCTTCACGGCATTGAGTGGTCTCCTAGGAAGCGAGGGGAAGCAGTTCTTCTGTGTAGAAGTCCTCCGGCGCGATGATTCCGGCCGCCGCGGCGAAGTACCGTTCGGTCAGTTCGGGCGACTCCTGGATGACTCGCAGCATCCGCAGCCGTTCCTCGGTCACTTCCAGCCGGGCGACCGACAGGGTCGACTTGTAGTTCGACAACAGGATCGAGTCACGGGTTGTCAGGTACCGCTTGAGCGCGTCGTCTGTGGACGGTCCGCCCTCCTTCGGCCCGACGCACTCGGCGAGCAGTTCCGCCTGCAGGAAGGCATCGGTGATGCCACGCGCGGTCAGCGAGTCCTTGTGGTGACCGGAATCGCCGACGAGCGCCCAGCCAGGGCCTGCCGCGGTGCGCAGGAAGTTCAACTGGTCGCCGGTGCCGTACATCCGCTCGACCTGTTCGCCCGCCTGCAGGCGCTCGAACAGCGTCGGCGTTGTCTGCCGGATGTTGTCAAGGTAGTGTTCCTGGGCCGCGCCCTTGATCCGGTCGAATTCCCGCTGCAGGAAGTACGCGGCCACAAGGATCCGGTCGTCGTTGGTCGGGATCACGCCGACCCAGTGCCCAGGACGCTGGTACTGCTCGAAACCCGCTGGCACGCCACTCCAGTAGGAGTAATACGCGCACGTGAGTTTCTGGTGCACCGCATACTCCTGCGCGCCAACGAGCTTGGCGATGGACGAACGCATTCCGTCCGCGCCGATCACCAGCGGCGTGTTCTCGCTGCGCACCACACCGTCGGAATCGCGGTAGCGCAACCCAGTCACGCGCTCACCCTCGGTGAGCAGGCCGAGCGCGGTCGCTCCAAATCGGACGTCCGCACCGGACTCGGCCGCCGCGTCGGCAAGGATCGGGTCGAGCACGAACCGGCGTGGCCCATAGGCCGCACGGTTGCCGTCGGCCTCGGGCGCTGGCCCGGTCAGGTGGATGTCGGCCACCTGGTAGGTCGGCCGGTCCAGTGGCTGGCACCCGCTTTTCTTGATGGCGTCGAGCACATCCCATTTCGCCAGCCGGGCCACGCCGGGCTGATGGATGTACAAAGTGGACAGCTTGTCGGTGCCAGGGCGGCCACGATCGAGTACGAGTACCCGATGACCGGCCCTGGCCAACAGCAGTGCCGTGCTCGCGCCTGCACATCGGGCACCGACCACGATCGCGTCATACATCTGGCCCCCTCGAAGGGTTTACGCGGCAACAGACATCAACGCGATTGTGCGGTGGGAAGTTAGCCTGTGGTTACGGGACAAATGGGCGTAACCACGGGATGACTCGCCGAACCTAGTTTCGCGGTCCCAGGACATGAGTCGAGTGGAAGGTCTCTGGCCATGACCGACGTGTCGGACCGGATCGCAGTGCTCTCGCCGCAACGGCAGGAATTGCTCGCGGCGCTCCGCCGTAAGGACGCCAACGCGGCCAAAGCGGCGTCGCCAGGGCCGCGTCCGCGCGGCACGACCGAGCCCGCGCCGCTGTCCTATGCGCAACGCCGGCTGTGGTTCGTTGACCAGCTCGGTGGCAGCGTCGCCTACAGCGCACCGGTGGTGCACCGGATCAAGGGGCCGCTTGACGTCCCCGCGCTCGCCGATGGACTAAGGCAGGTGATCACCCGGCACGAGTCGCTGCGCACTCTCTTCCCCGAACGCGACGGCGAACCCGTGCAACTGGTCGCTGAGATCGCCGAGCCGGTGATCGCCGTGCGATCGGTTGAACACTTGCCGTTCGCCGAACGTGAGCAGGCTGCACAGGACCTCCTGCACGCCGAGGTGGACACGCCGTTCGACCTGTCGACCGGCCCGGTCATGCGCGCCACAGCCATCAGGCTTACGCCCGAGGACCACATCTTCGTGCTGAACATCCACCACATCACGTCCGACCAGATCTCCATGGGCGTGCTGGTGCGTGAGCTGGCCGAGTGCTACACCGCCCGAACTGAGGGCCGCGAACCCGTGCTGACCGAACTGCCCGTCACGTACTCGGACTACGCGGTGTGGCAGCGGGAACTGATGTCCGGCCAGCGGCTGGTCGACGGGATGGCGTTCTGGGAGAAGCAACTCGCCGGGCTGTCCACACTGGACGTGCCGACCGACCGGCCACGCCCCGCCCGGATGAGCAACAAGGGCGCCGAGACGGCGTTATGGCTGCGTCCGGAGATCATCCCGGCGTTACGCCAGACGGGCGCGGCATCGGGAACTTCGCCTTTCATGACCCTGCTCGCCGCGTTCGTCGCCCTGCTTTCCCGGTACACCGGCGAGGAAGACATCGCCGTCGGCACGACATCGGCTGGCAGGGAGACCGAAGAGGTCGCTAGCCTGATCGGGTTCTTCGTGAACACCTTGGTGTTGCGTACCGACCTGTCCGGCGACCCGACATTCGAGCAACTGCTTGCCAGGGTCAAGCAGTCCGTTCTGGACAGTCACGCGCACGCCGACGTCCCGTTCGACCTGATCGTCGAACAGGTCCACCCGGTCCGTGACCCGAGCCGCCCGCCGCTGACCCCGGTTCTTTTCCAGCAGGACAACACGCCCGACTGCGCGTTGGCGCTGCCCGGGCTCGACGTGCGGCTCGACGACGACTTCGATCCCGGTACCGCCAAGTACGACCTGCTGGTCAGCGTCCGCGTCTGGGACCATGCCGCGCGCGTTCACTTGCAGTACAACACCGAACTGTTCGATCTCGAGACGGTCGAACGGTTCCTGCGTAGCTACGAAGCTCTGCTGGAAGCCGCCATCGCGAACCCGGCGACACCTGTCACCGCGTTGCCGGTGTTGCCTGCCGATCAGGCCGAAACGGTCCTGCGCGAGTGGAACAACACCGGGACCGAGCCGCTCGGCCCCGAATGCCTGCACCAGATGTTCGAGCGGCACGTGGACGCGCGGCCATCGGACACCGCGGTCGTCGCGGGCGGCAGGCACTACACGTTCGCCGAGATCGACGCCAAGGCCAACCAACTCGCGCACCACCTGCGAGCGCGTGGCGTCACGACGGGCAGTCTCGTCGCGATCCACCTGCCGATGGGTGTCGACTACGTGATCGGCGTGCAGGCCATCCTGAAGGCTGGCGCGGCGTTCGTGCCGATCGACCCTGAGTATCCGACCGCTCGGATCGAGTTCATCCTGTCCGATTCGGCGGTGCCGGTCATCATTACCACTGCGGGCCGTCTGACCGCGGACGCGACCATCGTCGAGATCGACGGCAAGGACGCGCAAGCGATCGCGAGCAGTCCGTCGAGCCGTCCACAAGTGACAGTTGAGCCGGAAGACACCTGTTACGTCATCTTCACTTCCGGCTCGACCGGCACCCCCAAGGGCGTGGTGCTGCGCCACCGCGGCGTCGCCAACAACCTCAATGACTTGCACACCCGGTTCGCGGTCGGCTCGGGCGACTCGGTGCTTGCCCTGTCGTCGCCAAGCTTCGACATGTCGGTCTACGAGATCATCGGCGTCCCCGGCGCGGGCGGGACCGTGATCCTGCCAGAGCCCGAGCTGGCCCGTGACCCCGCGCACTGGGTCGATCTGATCAACGACTACGGCGTGACACTGTGGAACTCCGCGCCCGCGCTGCTGGACCTGTTGCTGACGCAGGTGGAACAGTCCGCCGACATCCCGCCGAGCACGCTCCGGCTCGCCCTGCTCGGCGGTGACTGGGTGCCGGTGACCATGCCGGACCGGCTGCGCGCGTTCGTGCCAGAGCTTGAGTTCATCAGCCTTGGCGGGGCGACCGAGGCGTCCATCCACTCGATCATCTACCCGGTGGACGCGGTCGATCCGAAGTGGACGGCGATCCCGTACGGCTGGCCGATGGCCAACCAGGAGGCGTACATCCTCGACGACAACCTGCAGCCGGTGCCGATCGGTGTCCCTGGCGAGCTGCACCTCGGCGGGATCGGCGTCGCGTCCGGATACCTCAACCGGCCGGAGCTGACCGAGTCGAAGTTCGTCGACCGCGACGGCCGGATCATCTACAAGACCGGCGACCTGGCCAGGTGGCGGGCCGACGGCGTGATCGAACTGTTGGGCCGCAAGGACTTCATGGTCAAGGTGAACGGGCTGCGGATCGAGCTCGGTGAGATCGAGTCCGTCCTTCGCGGGCACGACGCGGTCGCGGAGGCCGTGGTGATGGCCAGGACCGACTCGGTCGGCGACCGGCACCTGGTCGGTTACGTGCTCAGCGAGTCCGGGGTGCAGAGCGAGGAGCTGCGTGCGCTCGTCGAGAGCTCGTTGCCGTCCTACATGGTGCCCTCCGGGTTCGTCGTGTTGGATGAGTTCCCGTTGAGCCACAACGGGAAGGTTGATCGCAAGGCGCTGGCACAGCACGGCGGCCGCCGTGCGGTCGTGGTGAGCGAGCCGCCGTCCGGACCGCTGGAGGAGCGGATCGCCGAGGCGTGGCGCTCTGTTCTCGGTGTCACCGAGCTGAACCGGACCGACGACTTCTTCGCGGTCGGCGGTGACTCGTTCAAAGCTGTGCGGGTGGCCCGGCTGATCGACAACGCGTTGCCCGTGATCGCGGTGTTCCGTAACCCGACCATCGAGGGCTTGGCCCAGTACGTCACCGAAGACCTCACCGACGGCGTCCGGCCGTTGATCCACCGGCTCACCCCGGACCGGCCGCACGCGTCGATCAACCTGGTCTGTGTACCTTACGGCGGCGGTAACGCTGTTGCGTATCAACCATTGGCGGACGCGCTGGACGAGACATTCGTCCTCTGGTCGGTCGACCTGCCCGGCCACGACCTGTCCGACCTGTCCCCACTGGAGTCCATTCAGGACGTGACCGTGCGGTGCGCGGAAGAAATCCGTGAGAAGGTCACCGGCCCGGTCGTGTTGTACGGCCAGTGCGCCGGTGTCGCGACGACATTGCTGCTGGCCCGTCAGCTCGAATCCATCGGGGTGCCGGTTGTCGCCACGTTCATGGGTGCCGTGCTGCCGGACCTCGACCCGGAGCGGTCGTGGCGGATGGTCAAGGAAGGCACCGAAGACCAGTTGCTGCAGCACATGCGCAGGCTCGGCGGGTTCGATGGGGCACTCGACGAGGAGGACATCGTCGGCATCCTGCGGGTCGTCCGGCATGACCTCGCCGAGATGGTCCAGCTCTGGCTGCGTGAGCTGGACGTCGAGGTCACGAAGGTCTCCGGGCCGGTGCACTGCATCGTCGGCGACGACGATCCGGCCACCGGGAACTTCGAGACCAGGTACGTCGACTGGGGCAGGTACGGCTCGGCCACGTCGCTTTCGGTCGTGCGTGGCGGCGGCCACTACTTCTGCAAGCACCGGCCTGCCGAGGTCGCCGCGATCGTCAAGGACAAACTGCGTGGGGGGAGAAGTCAGTGACCAAGGCAATCGACCGTCTCCGTGGGCTTTCGGCCGCGCAACGGGCTGCGTTGCTGGCTGCGGCCAAGGCAACCGTCACCAACCCCGTCGCCGGGCAGCCGCTGACCGCGAGGTCACGCCCGGACGGCCGGTCGATCGCGTCCTACACCCAGGAACAGCAGTGGTTCCTTGACCGGATCTCACCCGACCAGGCAGCCGCCTACCTTGTCCCGTTCGCTCTGCGGCTGCGCGGCGTGCTAGACGTGCCCGCGCTGCGGGACGTGCTTGCCCAGATCATCCAGCGGCACGAGGTGCTGCGCTGCCGGTTCGAGTTGGACGGCGGCGAGGTCAGGCAGATCGTCGAGGCCGATGTCGAAGTGCCGCTTGTGGTCGAAGCGGTCAAGGACGAGGAGTCGTTGTGGCGGCGGGCTCGTGAGCTCGCGACCGAACGGTTCGAGCTGACCAAGGCGCCATTGCTGCGCACGGTTCTGCTCAGCCTGAACGAGCGGGACAACGTGCTGGTGTGGATCGCACACCACGCTGTCGCGGACGGTTTCTCCATCGCGGTCCTGCTCGACGAACTGCGAGCTGGTTATCAGCGTGAGCTGCCGCCCTTGCCACTACAGTTCGCGGACTTCGCGGAGTGGCAACGGGAACGGCTCACCGATGAGCGGCTCGCTGGGCACGTCGACTTCTGGCGCACGCACCTAGCGGGTGCCCCGCCCGCGACGCTACCCACCGACCATCCTCGGCCCGGCGTGCCCAGTTTCCGGGGCGCGGCAGTGCCTTTCGACCTCGGCCCGACGTTGTCGGCCGGGATCAGCGCGGTATCGCAGCGTGTCGGCGTCACACCGTTTGTTGTGCTGCTGACGGCGTTGCACATCGTTCTCGCCCGGTACAACGGAGAACACGACGCCGTGCTCGGCGTCGCGGTGGCCGGGCGGGAACGGTCCGAAGTGGAGTCGCTGATTGGCCCGTTTTCCGGGACGATCCCGGTGCGGATCGACGCTTCGGGTGACCCGACTTTGGCCGCCCTGCTGGCCGCGGTGTCCAGTACGGTCCTCGATGGACTGTCACATCAGGAGGTTCCGTTCGGTCACTTGGTCCGCAGCCTCGGCAAGGCCCGTGACGCCAGCCGTAACCCACTCTACGACGTCCTGTTCAGCATGGACGCGTTGGCGACAACGGGCGAGACGCGAATCGCGCCGGACCTGACCGTTCAGCCGTCCGGGCTGCCCAACGGCACTGCCCGGCTGGACTTACAGCTGACCGTCGAGCAGAACGCCGACGCATTGGGCGGACGGCTTGACTACAGTACGGACCTCTACGAAACGCTGACCGTGCAGGGCATTGTGGACTCGTTCAAGGCCGTTCTCGAAGAGATCGTTGCCGATGTAGACCGTCCACTGAGTACTGTCTCCCTGCTTGACCCAGCGACCAGGGCACGCACATTGGACGAGTGGCACCGGCCGACCGGCGCTTCGCCGAAGTTCCTCGACATGTTCACCGAGCTCGTGCTGTCCGAACCGGACCGGTCCGCGGTGAGCCAGAACGGCCGGACGGTGACGTACCGTGAGCTGGACGAGTGGTCCAACCAGTTCGCCAATGCCATCGTCAAGCGCGGCGGCGGTTCGGGAGCCGTCGTCGCCGTCGCCATCGACCGGACGATCGCCATCGTGGCCGCGATCATCGGCATCCTCAAGTCCGGCTCGGTGTACCTGCCGCTTGATCCGTCCTATCCGGACGAGCGGCTCGACTTCATGCTGACCGACAGCTCGACCCGGATCTTGCTGCACGAATCCGGTGTGGCCGATGGTCTGCTCGGCCGTGTCCACGCGGATCTGGAACTCGGCGAGATCGCCGTCGAACCGGTCACCCCGGTCGACGCTCCCGCGCACCAGGTCGCGTACGTGATGTACACGTCGGGCTCAACGGGCAAACCCAAAGGTGTCGCTATCGGACACACCGCACTCGGCAACTTCCTGTCCGCGATGACGAGCAAAGGTCTGATGCGGCACAACGACGTCGTCATCGCGTTGACGAACACCACGTTCGACATCTCGATGGACGAGTTGCTGCTGCCCTTGGTGTGCGGCGGTTCGATCGTGATGGCGCGCCGGTCCGAGGCACGCTCCGGCGAGGCCCTGCGCCGGTTGATCGACGAGCACGAGGTGACGGTCCTGCACGGCACGCCATCGACGTGTCAGCTGCTGATCGACACAGGCTGGCAGGGCGCGTCGGTCCGCCGGGTCCTCTGCGGCGGCGAGGCGATGTCCGCGAAGCTCGCTGCGGACCTGCAGGAACGCGTGCCCGAGGTGTGGAACGTGTTCGGGCCAACCGAGGCCACCGTATGGGCGCTGGTCCACCGCGTGGAGGGCGACGGGCGCCCGCCGATCGGCAAGCCACTCGCCAACTACACGGCCTTGGTGCTCGACGACCGGCTGCGGCCTGTCCCACCGGGCGTGCTCGGTGAGCTGTATCTCGGTGGCGTCGGCCTGGCCGAGGAGTACTTGAACCTGCCCGAGTTGACCGCACAACGGTTCATCACCGACACGCGTGGCAAACGGTTGTACCGAACCGGGGATCTCGCTTCGTACGACACCGACGGGGTCTTCCATTTCCACGGCAGGCTCGACCACCAGGTGAAACTCCGGGGCTTCCGGATCGAGCTCGGTGAGATCGAGGCCGCCTTGGTCAAGCACCCCGCCGTGCTCGAAGCGGTGGCGTTGATCCACAACGCGAGCGAGAACGACAGCAGGCTCATCGCATTCGTCCGGCTCGCCGAGGACGCCACCGAGCGTGCACTTCAGGCCGCTGTGCAGGCGACACTGCCCGCGCACATGGTTCCGTCCCGTGTGGTCCGTATCGACGCGTTCCCGTTGACCAGCAGCGGAAAGGTCGACCGGCGGGCGCTGCTGAACTCGCCCATCGACGCTGGCGACGGGCCGGAGGAATGGGACCCGCCCGTGACACCGACCGAACGCTGGGTGGCCCAGTGCTGGGAGGAACTGCTCGGCGACGGCCGCAAGATCGGCCGGACCGACAACTTCTTCCTGATCGGCGGGCACTCATTGCTCGCGGTGAAGATCCTTGCCACGATCCAGGACGTCTACGGCGTGCAGCCGTCACTCGAGGGCTTCTTCGCCGTACCCACCGTCACCGGCCTGAGCGAGCTGTTGCTCGCCGCGCCGAGCCTCGCGGATGACGCGTTGCTCGCCCAGGTCGAGGGCCTGACCGATGAGGAGGTGGCAGCCCTGATCGCGGCTGGCTGACTCGTGAGTGGTTATGCGGGTTAGAACACGCATAACCACTCACGAGGTCTGACCAGGCATGCCGTGAAGGCCATCCGGCAGGCCACCGTTACCTTGGTGAGGTAACGACCGGGGACATTGGGAGAGCTGACTTGGGCCGGGTGTTGTCTGATCGGGAACTGACGGTTGCGTACCTGGCCCGGCAGATGTTGCTGGAACGCTTGGACCGCCCGGTAGGCCGGGCGGTTCAGGCGTTGGGCGCGTTGCAGGCGCAGTACTCGCCGTCGCCGTACGTCGCGCTCTTCGCGCGGCTGGCGTCTTTCGACGCGGGCCAGCTGGAGAGCGCGCTCAAACGTGGCTCGGTGGTGAAGTCGACGCTGATGCGGGGCACACTGCACTTAGAGGGCATCTGATCTTAGTTAGGCAAGAATGTCTGCTTTGGGTGGATCGTTTCGCCAGGTTTGGGTGGATTCCCCGGTCAGGGTGCGGCTCATTATGTTAGTCATCGCCCAGTGGACCATCGTGCGCGACCGCTGGGGCAGGGCTTCGTAGTCGCGCGCGAGTCGGCGGTGTTGCATCAGCCAGCCCAGACTGCGCTCCACTACCCACCGCCGGGGCAACACGTGGAATCCCTTGGCAGAAGGGCGTTTGACGACCTCAACCCGGATACCCCGCTGGGCTCCATGACGGATGACTGTGTTGTTGTAGCCGCCGTCCACCCATGCCGCCGACACGGTCGGATGCGCAGCGGCGAGATGATCGAGAACCTGTTGCCCGCCAGCGGAATCCTGCACCGACGCCGCGGTCACGATTACCGCCAGCAGCAGGCCGAGCACATCGGTGGCGATGTGCCGTTTGCGGCCCTTGATCTTCTTGCCCGCGTCGATACCCTGACTGGATTCGCTGACATTGCAGGAGGTTTTCACGCTCTGCGAGTCGATGATCGCCGCCGTCGGGGCAGCAGCGCGGCCTTTCGCGACGCGGACTTGGTCACGCAACAGGTCATGCAGCGTTTCCGTTGTGCCATCGGCTTCCCACTTGGCGTAGTAGTCATAAACCGTCTTGCAGGGCGGGAAGTCGTGCGGCAGATACTCCCAGGCGATCCCGGTCCGGCACACGTACAGGATCGCGTTCACGATCTCCCGCAAGTCATGCACGCGCATCACGGTTCCCGGCCCACGCCGGGCAGCACGCCACGCCGTCAGCGTTGGCTCGATCAACGCCCAGCGAGCATCGGACAAGTCGCTGCGGTACGCACGCCGGGACCCCACAAGTTGATCAAGGTATCAGCCGTCACCCGACACAGACATATCGCCCCAACCAAGATCAGATGCCCTCTTAGTGTCCGCCGCGGACTATCCGTCGTTCGCGGTCGCGTGGCGGCAGCAGGCACTCAACGACATGCGCGGCAAATACCGGAAAGTCAGCGTCGACGAGGACAAGATCCTAAAAGGCCTGATTCCGTTCGTCAGCAAACCCCGGACCACGGACGAGATCCGCGAACACGTGGCCGACCTGTGCGGCGGGGTGCTCGACTCAGGCGACCTACTGCACTACGCCCGCGCTCTGCTGCCTATGACGCACGTGTTTCCATCCGGCGCGTTCCGGCAGCACGGAAAATTCTCCTTGGTGGGACTGAAAGGTGACCTTCCGGTCGAGCCCGCTGCCACGGCACTGCTCGTACGCCGGTATCTGGCCGCGTTCGGGCCTGCGACACGCGAGGACATCGCCCACTTCACCTACCTGAAGTACCGCCAGCTCGACCCGGCGCTGGCCGAGCTCGACGTCATCCGCTTGTCCGACAAGGAAGACAGGGACCTGATCGACCTGCCCCGCGCGCCCCGCCCGGCCGAGGACGTCGACATTCCGGTGCGGTTTCTGGCCAAATGGGACGCTGCGGTGATCTCGCACAAGGACCGGACCCGGATTCTGCCAGCGGCTTATCACACGCGGGTGGTCCGTAAGATCAACGGCGATGTGCTTTCGACCTATCTCATCGATGGAAAGGTCGCCGGAACCTGGTCGTGCGTACGGAAAGGTGCGACCGCGACCATCGTGCTCGAACCGTTCGAACCCGTCCCGTCGAGTGTCCACTCCGAACTGGAAGCCGAATCCCTCGCCGTTGCGCGGTTTCTTGAGCCGGACGCGGAAACGCTCGTGAGTACCTTCACATAAGAGGTACTCACGAGCGCATTTTCTCCGGCGGGGGTCCCGGAGGTCAGGGTTTGATGCCGAGGCCGGACACCGCGCGGATGTATGCTTTCTGGTCCTCAGTGAGCTCCTCGTCCGGCCGCCATGCCGGGGTGGACACCAGGCCGGGCTCGACGAGGGTGTAGCCGGTGAAGAAGTCACGCACCTGCTCGAACGTCCGGGGGAACATGGACTGCACGTTCTCCTTGTAGATGTCCAGCACGCGCTTGGCGATGTCACCTGGCCAGTGCTCGGCGGTCAGTGCGTGCGACAGTGCGAGGTAGCTGCCGGACGGGCAGGCATCCCGGTAGGTGGCGACAATCCCGACGGGGTTGTCGGAGTCCGGGATGAACGGGAAGACACCGGTAGTCACCAGAGCAAGCGGTTCGGTGAAGTCGATCTGCCGTTGGGTCACCGGGTGCGAGAGCACATAACTGGTGTCGCGGATGTCCGCCTCGAACGCCTCGGCGTTCGGATTGCCTTCCAGCAGTTCGTTTGCCTCCTCGACGGCGACGCGCTCACGGTCCACATAGACCACACGGATGCGACGGTCGATGCCGTGGACGATGTTGTGCAGGTTGGTGTCGCCAGCGGTGGGGATTCCCGAACCGAGGTCGAGGAACTGCTTGATCCCGGCCTCCGCGGCCAGATACCGCACCACACGGCGCATGTACGCACGGTTCTCCCGCGCGACGAATGGCGTCGTCGGCGCGACTTCGAGCAGCTTGTCCAGTGCCGACTGGTCGATGTCGACGTTGTGCGAGCCACCAAGCAGGTAGTCGTACATACGGCATGCGTTCGCCCGCTCGTCACTGAGCTCGTCCGTGGCGGGGCTTTCGGGTAATTGGGTCATCAGACCGTCCATTCCGGATTCGTCACAGTGGTGTTCAAGGGCTCGCAGCGAAGCTAAAGCGCTGTGGTTCCGGCTTGGTTATCCCGGTCGCGGTCAACCGCCGCATAACCAGGCGTCCTTACTGTCTGCCTTCAGTCGCGCTGCTGGCAACGGAATTGAGGGTTTCCATGAGTGCAAACGGTGAAGTCGCTTTAGGTATCGAGTTGTTCGCCGACCCGAAGGCGTTGTTCGCCAAGCTCGGCGAACCCGGCCCGATCCACCGGGTGACCCTGCCGGACGGGATGCCTGCCTGGCTGGTGACCGGCAACCAGGAAGTACGGGACGCGCTAGCCGACCCGCGCCTGGTCCGCAGCGTGCAGGCCGCCGCTCCGGAGCTGCAGAAATACCTCGGACTTGCCAGTGACGAGTTCGTGCTGACCCGCCACATCCTGTTCGCCGACCCGCCCGACCACACCCGGATGCGCAGGCTGATGTCCCAGGCGTTCACGCGCGGCCGCGTGGAACGCTTGCGCCCCTGGGTTCAGGAGTTCACCGACAGCCTGCTCGACGAGATCGTCGGCGCGGGCAAGGCGGATCTGGTGCAGGCGCTGGCGTTGCCGCTGCCAATCGGTGTGATCTGCGAGATGCTCGGCGTCCCGTTCGCCGACCGGCCGGAGTTCGAGCACCGCGCCGAGGTGATCACCGGCATCAACGCCTCGTCCGACCACGACCAGGTCATCGAGTCCGGCCGCTGGTTCGACGAGTACACCACCCAGCTGATCGCCGCCCGCCGCAAGAACCCGGGCGAGGACCTGCTGACCGCCTTGCTCGCGGCGCACGACGAAGGCGAGAAACTGTCCGACCTCGAAGTGCGGTCGAACGTCTTCCTGTTGCTCGCGGCCGGGTTCGAGACGACGGTCAACCTGATCGCCAACGGAATCCTTGCCCTGCTGAGCTATCCGGAATCGCTTGCCAAGGTCCGTGACAACCCGGACCTGATGCCGGGGGCGATCGAGGAGATCCTTCGCTTCGACAGCCCGGTTTCCAGCATCACGTACCGGTTCGCCACCGACTACGTCAAGATCGGCGACGTCGAGATCCAGCCGGGCGAGCACGTCGCGCTGTCGCCACCGGCGGCCAACCACGACCCGGCCAAGTTCGTGCGCCCCGAGGTCTTCGACATCGAGCGCGGAAGCAACCCGCACGTCAGTTTCGGCTACAGCACGCACTTCTGCCTCGGCGCGCCGCTGGCCCGGCTCGAAGGCGACGTCGCGTTCAGCACGGTGTTGCGCCGCCTGCCGGACCTCAAGCTGGCTGTGCCCGTCGAGGAACTGACCTGGAAGCCGAGCTTCATCGTGCACCGGCTTGACCACCTGCCCGTGACTTTCACGGCGTCCTAGGAGCGGAAATGAGCGGCACGAAGCTCGACCGGGTGGTGATCCGCCTGGCCGGCGACTCAGGGGACGGCATGCAGCTGACCGGCGACCAGTTCACCGCGGCGTCCGCCGCGTTCGGCAACGACCTCGCCACGCTGCCGAACTTCCCTGCAGAGATCCGTGCGCCGCGTGGCACGATCCCCGGGGTCTCCAGTTTCCAGGTGCATTTCGCGGACTTCGACATCCTCACTCCTGGCGACCGGCCGGACGTGCTTGTCGCGATGAATCCGGCCGCGCTCAAGGCGAACGTGACCGACGTGCCCGCGGGCGGCACGGTCATCATCAATTCCGACGAGTTCACCAAGGCGAACCTGAGCAAGGTCGGCTACAGCGGTGACCCGCTGACCGCGCTCGACCAGTTCGATGTGCACACGGTCGCGATGTCCACTTTGACCCGGACCGCGGTCGAGCCTGCCGGAGTGTCCAAAAAGCAAGCCGAGCGGGCCAAGAACATGTTCGCCCTCGGCCTGTTGTGCTGGATGTACTCACGGCCGACCGAGGGGATCGAACGGTTCCTGCGGCAGAAGTTCACCGGCCCGATCGCCGAGGCGAACGTGCTGGCGTTCCGTGCGGGCTGGAACTACGGCGAGACCACCGAGGCGTTCGCGGCCACCTACGAGGTCGCGCCCGCGAAGCTGCCGCCAGGAACGTACCGGCAAATCTCCGGCAACACCGCGCTGGCCTACGGCCTGCTCGCCGCGGGGGAGCGCAGCGGCCTGCAGATCATGCTGGGCACGTATCCGATCACGCCCGCTTCGGACATTCTGCACGAACTGGCCAAGCACAAGAACTTCGGCGTGCTGACGTTCCAGGCCGAGGACGAGATCGCCGGGATCGGCGCCGCGCTCGGCGCCTCCTATGGCGGTGCCCTCGGCGTGACGACCACGTCCGGCCCCGGTCTGGCACTGAAGTCCGAGACCATTGGGCTGGCGGTGATGACCGAGTTGCCCTTGGTGATCATCGACGTACAGCGCGGCGGGCCGTCGACCGGTCTGCCGACCAAAACCGAACAGGCCGACCTGCTGCAGGCGATGTACGGCCGCAACGGCGAATCACCCGTGCCGATCGTGGCACCGCAATCGCCGTCGGACTGTTTCGCTGTTGCCTTGGAGGCCACCAGGATCGCGTTGAAGTACCGGACACCGGTGATCCTGCTGTCCGACGGCGCCATCGCCAACGGCTCGGAGCCGTGGCTGATCCCGGATGTGACCACGCTGCCGGACCTGCGCGTCGAGTTTGCCACGGAGCCCAATGCGACCGATGGTTCCGGCCAGTTCTGGCCCTACGTAAGGGATCCCCAGACCCTGGCAAGGGCATGGGCGGTTCCAGGCACACCGGGCCTGCAGCACCGGATCGGCGGTCTGGAGAAAGCAGACCTGACCGGCCACATCTCCTACGACCCACAAAACCACGACCGGATGGTCCGACTGCGGCGCGACAAAGTCGCACACATAGACGTGCCGGACATCCGAGTCGACGACCCCAGCGGGGGGCACGCACGGGTGCTGGCTCTCGGCTGGGGTTCCAGCTACGGCCCGATCACCGCGGGCTGCCGGTTGACGCGCCTGGACGGTCTGCCGATCGCACAGGCGCATCTCCGCCATCTCAACCCGTTGCCGGGCAATCTCGCTGAGGTGCTGCGCGCGTACGACACCATCGTGGTCCCCGAGATGAACCTCGGCCAACTCGCCACCCTGCTGCGCGGGGCTTACAAGGCCGACATCCGTTCGCACACCAAGGTTACCGGCCTGCCGTTCAAGGCCGAGGAACTGCACGAGGTGTTCACCCGCGTCATCCAGTGGATCTCCAAGTCGCCGAAAAGGAGAGCCGCGTGACCACCGTCGATCTCCCGCTGACCGCGAAGGACTTCAAGTCAGACCAGGAAGTGCGCTGGTGTCCCGGCTGCGGCGACTACATCGTGCTGAACACCGTGCAGGCGTTCCTGCCGAAACTGGGGCTGCGCCCGGAAAACATCGTCTTCGTCTCCGGGATTGGCTGCTCGTCACGGTTTCCGTACTACCTGAACACCTATGGCATGCACTCGATCCACGGCCGTGCGCCCGCGATCGCGACCGGGCTGGCGGTGTCGCGTCCGGACTTGTCGGTCTGGGTGGTCACCGGCGACGGCGACGCGTTGTCCATCGGTGGCAATCATTTGATCCACGCACTGCGCCGCAACGTCAACATCAAGATCTTGTTGTTCAACAACCGGATCTACGGGCTGACCAAGGGCCAGTACTCACCGACCTCCGAGCCTGGCAAGATCACCAAATCCACTCCGGCCGGGTCGCTCGACACCCCGTTCAACCCGCTGTCCCTGGCGATCGGCGCCGAGGCCTCGTTCGTGGCAAGAGCGCTGGACAGCGACAAAGCCGGGCTGACCGAGGTGCTGACCGCGGCGGCGAAACACCGCGGCTCCGCGTTGATCGAGATCTACCAGAACTGCCCGGTGTTCAACGACGGCGCGTTCGACGGCCTGAAGGGCTCGGACCGGATCATCCCGCTACGGGCTGGCGAGCCGATCACGTTCGGCGGCTTGCGGGTGGTCAGCTCCGGCTTTGCTGGCCTTGCGGTGTCCGACGCCGGGGAGCCCGTTGTGCACGATCCATCCATTGAGGACACTTCGTACGCTTTCGCGTTGACAAGGCTGGGCGATCAGCGCCTCAGCCGCGTTCCGACGGGGATCTTCCGTCAGGTGGACCGGCCCACCTATGACGATGAGGCCCGTGCCCAAGTCGACCGGGCGCGGTCCGGTCAGTCGCCCAGTCTGCAGGCCGTCCTCACCGGCAAGGACACCTGGACTGCCACCTGAGAAGGAGAGTCCCATGTCTCGTCGTCTGTTCACGTCCGAGTCGGTGACCGAAGGGCACCCGGACAAGATCTGTGACGCGGTCAGCGACTCCGTCCTCGACGCGTTGCTGGCACAGGACCCGGCCAGCCGGGTCGCGGTGGAGACCCTCGTGACCACCGGCCAGGTGCATGTGGCCGGTGAGGTGACCACCGAGGCGTACGCCGACATCCCGTCGATCGTGCGCGAGAAGATCCTGGAGATCGGCTACGACTCGTCGGCCAAAGGGTTCGATGGCAACTCCTGCGGTGTGAACGTGGCCATCGGTTCGCAGTCTCCGGACATCGCCCAGGGTGTGGACGCCGCGTACGAGTCCCGTGTGGAGCATGCAGAGGACGCCATCGACAAGCAGGGCGCGGGTGACCAGGGCCTGATGTTCGGATATGCCTGCGCTGACACGCCCGAGTTGATGCCGTTGCCGATCGCGCTTGCCCACCGGCTCGCCCGGCGCCTGACCAAGGTCCGCAAGGAGGGCGAGCTGCCCTACCTGCGGCCGGACGGCAAGACTCAGGTGACCATCGAGTACGCCGGTGACCAGGCGATCCGGCTGGACACCGTGGTGATCTCGACGCAGCACGCCGAAGGCATCGACCTTGAGAAGCTGCTTGGGGTGGACGTTCGTCAGCTGGTGGTCGAGCCCGAGATCGCCTCGTTGGCTCTGGACACCGAGAACGTCCGGCTGCTGGTCAACCCGACCGGCCGGTTCGTTGTGGGCGGTCCTATGGGTGACGCGGGCCTGACCGGTCGCAAGATCATCGTCGACACGTATGGCGGCATGGCCAGGCACGGTGGCGGTGCGTTCTCGGGTAAGGACCCATCCAAAGTGGACCGGTCGGCCGCGTATGCGATGCGTTGGGTGGCCAAGAATGCTGTCGCCGCGGGGTTGGCGTCCAAGGTGGAGGTTCAGGTGGCGTACGCGATCGGCAAGGCCGCGCCGGTCGGCCTTTTCGTTGAGACGTTCGGCACCGAGACGGTCGACCCGGCCAAGATCCAGCTGGCCATCGCCGAGGTGTTCGACCTTCGCCCGGCGGCCATCATCCGGGACCTGGGCCTGCTGCGCCCGATCTACGCGCCGACCGCCGCCTATGGACACTTCGGCCGGACGGACATCGAACTGCCATGGGAGAACACTGATCGCGCGGACGCGCTGCGATCGGCCACGGGTATGTGATGAGATGAGCGACTTCCTTGCCGCACTGGCCTCGCGTGTGGTCGTCGCCGACGGCGCGATGGGCACCGAGTTGCAGGCACGCGACCTGTCCATTGACGACTTCGCGGGCCTTGAGGGCTGCAACGAGATCCTGAACGTCACCCGGCCGGACGTCGTGCGTTCCGTCCACCGGGCGTACTTCGAGGCGGGCGCGGACGCGGTCGAGACCAACACGTTCGGCACCAACCTGCCCAACCTCGCGGAGTACGACATCGAGGACCAGATCTTCGAACTGTCCGAGGCCGGTGCCCGGCTGGCCCGCGAGGTCGCCGACGAGTACTCGGGGTTCGTGCTGGGGTCGGTCGGCCCTGGCACCAAACTGCCGACACTCGGACACGCGCCATACGTGTCGCTTCGGGACGCTTATGTGGAGTCGGTGCGGGGGTTGCTCGTGGGCGGTGTCGACGCGGTGATCGTGGAGACGTCACAAGATCTGCTGCAGACCAAGGCTGCGATTCTTGGGGCCAAACGGGCGATGGCCGCTGAAGGTCGTAGCGTGCCGGTGATCGCGCAGGTAACGGTCGAGACGACCGGCACGATGCTGCTCGGCTCCGAGATCGGCGCGGCCCTGATGGCTCTGGAACCGTTGGGGATCGATCTGATCGGGCTGAACTGTGCTACTGGTCCGGCCGAGATGAGCGAGCATTTACGTTACTTGGCAAAGAATTCGCGGGTGCCGTTGTCGGTGATGCCCAATGCCGGGTTGCCCGAGCTCGGTCCGAATGGCGCGGTTTACCCGTTGGGACCTGAGGAACTGGCCTCGGCGCTGGCGACGTTCGTGACCGAGTTCGGTTGTCGGCTCGTTGGCGGCTGTTGTGGAACCACCGGCGCGCACATTCAGGCGGTTGCTGCAGCCGTTCGGAGCCTTACACCCCCGGAGCGTAGGCCTTCACCCGAGCCTGGTATGTCCTCTTTGTATCAGGCGGTTCCGTTCCAACAGGACGCGTCCGTGCTGATGATCGGGGAACGGACGAACGCCAACGGTTCCAAGGCGTTCCGTGAGGCCATGTTGGACGGTCGGCTTGACGACTGTGTGGAGATCGCGCGTGGACAGATCCGGGACGGCGCGCACATGCTCGATCTGTGCGTCGACTACGTTGGCCGTGACGGCGTTACGGACATGACGGCGTTGGCCGCTCGCCTGGCGACGGCGTCAACGTTGCCGATCATGCTCGACTCCACCGAGGTGAACGTCCTGCATGCTGGACTGCAGCAACTGGGCGGCCGGTGCGCGGTGAACTCGGTGAACTTCGAGGACGGCGATGGGCCGGAATCTCGCTACCACAAGACAATGGAACTCGTTCGTGAGTACGGTGCCGCAGTGGTTGCGTTGTGCATCGACGAGACCGGTCAGGCACGGACCGCGGAGACCAAGGTAGCGGTGGCGACTCGGCTGATCGAGGATCTCACGGGTCAGTGGGGGATGCGGGTCGAGGACATCATCATCGACACGTTGACGTTCACCATCGCCACCGGCCAGGAGGAGTCCCGAAAGGACGCGATCGAGACCATCGAGTCGATCCGCCTGTTGAAGCAGCGTTATCCTGGCGTGCAAACCACCCTGGGGCTGTCCAATGTGTCGTTCGGGTTGAACCCGGCCGCCCGGCAGGTTCTGAACTCCGTTTTCCTGTACGAATGTGTCCAAGCCGGACTCGGGACAGCGATCGTGCACGCGTCCAAGATCCTGCCGATGGCCCGGATTCCTGAGCGCCAGCAGCGGATCGCCCTCGATTTGATCTACGACCGGCGTGCTGCGGATTACGACCCGTTGACCGAGTTCATGGCCTTGTTCGATGGCGTAACCGCGTCATCGAACAAGGCTTCCCGTGCCGAGGAACTCGCCGCGTTGCCACTGTTCGAGCGACTCGAACGGCGGATCGTCGACGGTGAGCGCAACGGCCTGGAGCCGGACCTGGAATCGGCACTGGCCGAACGATCCGCTCTTGAGATCATCAACAACACCTTGCTGTCCGGGATGAAGACGGTTGGGGAGTTGTTCGGCTCCGGGCAGATGCAGCTTCCGTTCGTGCTGCAGTCGGCCGAGGTGATGAAGTCCGCGGTCGCGTATCTCGAACCACACATGGACAAGACCGACGACGCGGGCAAGGGTCGGATCGTTCTTGCCACTGTCAAAGGCGATGTACACGACATCGGTAAGAACCTGGTCGACATCATCCTGTCCAACAACGGGTATGAGGTCGTCAACATCGGAATCAAGCAGCCGATATCGGCGATCCTCGACGCGGCAGCCGAGCATCACGCCGACGTGATCGGAATGTCGGGCCTGCTCGTGAAGTCCACAGTGATCATGAAGGAGAACCTGGCGGAGATGAACCAGCGCGGCGTCGCGCAACGCTGGCCAGTCCTGCTCGGCGGTGCCGCGCTCACACGGGCCTTTGTGGAGAATGACCTCGCCGAGATGTACCAGGGGCACGTGCATTACGCCAGAGATGCCTTCGAGGGCCTGCGGCTGATGGACCGCGTGATGGCCGCAAAGCGTGGCGAAGTGCCGGAGGTTGATGCGGAGGTCGAAGCCAAAGCGGCCGAGCGAAAGGCCCGCAGGGAACGTGCGCAGCGGATCGCCGCGGCCCGCAAGGCAGCCGAGCCAGCGGTGGAGCTGCCTGCGCGCTCGGATGTCGCAACGGACGTGCCGATTCCGGTGCCGCCGTTCTGGGGCAACCGGATCGTCAAAGGAATTCCGGTCGCCGAGTATGCGTCCATGTTGGACGAACGAGCAACTTTCCTTGGCCAATGGGGACTGAAGGGCGCTCGCGCCGGACAAGGCCCATCCTATGAGGAGCTTGTGGAGACCGAAGGCCGTCCACGACTGCGGGCGTGGATGCAACGGCTTGCCACCTCAGGCATCCTGGCACATGCTGCGCTCGTCTACGGATACTTCCCTTGTGTGGCCGCAGGTGACGACCTGGTCGTACTGAGCGAGCCGTCGCTCGACGCCCCGGAGCGCTGTCGGTTCACCTTCCCCCGGCAGAGCAGGGAGCGGAGGCTGTGCCTCGCGGACTTCTTCCGGCCGCGGTCATCCGGTGAAGTTGACGTGGTCGCGTTCCACCTCGTCACGATGGGCCAGCCGATCGCCGACTTCGCCAACGACCTGTTCGCAGCCGACGCGTACCGCGATTACCTTGAGGTGCATGGCCTCGGCGTGCAGTTGACGGAGGCGATAGCCGAGTACTGGCACCGCCGAGTGCGTGAAGAGTTGCGGTTCGGCACCGGTGTCGCGCTGTCCGCCGAAGACCCGGCCGACATCGAGGACTTCTTCAAGCTCGGCTACCGAGGCGCCCGGTTCTCCCTCGGCTACGGCGCCTGTCCGAACCTGGAAGACCGCGCGAAGATCGTGGACTTGCTGGAACCGGAACGCATCGGCGTGAAACTGTCCGACGAGTTCCAGCTGCATCCAGAGCAGTCGACCGACGCGATCATCATCCACCACCCGCAAGCCAAATACTTCAACGCATAGGAGCGCCCGGATGTCCATCAACCACGATTCGCGCGTCGACTACGCCGTAGCAGACCTGGCCCAAGCAGAATTCGGCCGAAAAGAAATCCGACTGGCGGAAAACGAAATGCCCGGATTGATGGCGTTACGCCGCGAGTACGCAGGAGCATTCCCCTTGCGCGGAGCCAGGATATCCGGCTCACTGCACATGACAGTCCAGACAGCCGTACTCATCGAAACCTTGGTGGACCTCGGCGCGGAGGTGCGATGGGCCTCGTGCAACGTCTTCTCAACCCAAGACCACGCGGCCGCCGCGGTGGTCGTCGGCCCAACCGGAACCCCAGAAGCACCCCAGGGAGTCCCAGTATTCGCTTGGAAAGGCGAAACCCTGGAGGAATACTGGTGGTGCACGGAGAAAATGCTCACCTGGCCAGATGGCACACCAAACATGATCCTGGACGACGGCGGAGACGCAACCCTGTTGATCCACAAAGGAACGGAGTACGAGAAAGCCGGAGTGGTCCCAGCGGCCCAGCCCGACGACTCGGCCGAGTGGCGCGTGGTGCTTGAGTTGCTGCGTTCATCACTGTCCACCGACGGTAGCAAGTGGACAAAGATCAGCTCGAGCATCCTTGGCGTGACAGAGGAGACCACAACCGGCGTGCTCCGCCTGACCCAGATGGCTGCGGCGGGAGAGCTGCTGTTCCCGGCGATCAACGTGAACGACTCGGTGACAAAGTCCAAGTTCGACAACAAGTACGGAATCCGTCACTCCCTAGTGGACGGAATCAACCGGGCAACAGACGTGCTGATAGGCGGAAAGGTGGCAGTAGTCTGCGGCTACGGAGACGTCGGCAAGGGTGCCGCGGATTCGTTGCGGGGCCAAGGAGCCAGGGTGATCGTGACGGAGATCGACCCAATCTGCGCCCTGCAGGCCCTGATGGACGGCTACCAAGTGACGACGCTGGAGTCAGTGCTGACGGAAGCCGACATAGTCATCACAACGACCGGCAATTTCAACATAGTGATGGCCGAACATATGGAAACGATGAAGCACCAGGCAATCGTCGGAAACGTCGGTCACTTCGACAACGAGATAGACATGGCAGGCCTGACGGAATTTCCAGGCATCACCCGAGTGAACATCAAACCCCAAGTCGACGAATGGGTGTTCCCAGACGGCCACTCGATCATAGTGCTGTCAGAAGGACGGCTGCTGAACCTGGGCAACGCCACCGGCCACCCCTCCTTCGTGATGTCAAACTCCTTCTCCAACCAGGTGATCGCCCAAATCGAACTCTTCACGAAACACGACACCTACACCCGCGACGTCCACCGCCTCCCCAAAACCCTCGACGAAAAAGTAGCCCGAATCCACGTAGAAGCCCTCGGCGGCACCCTCACCCAATTGACAGAGGCCCAAGCCGACTACATCGGCGTCAACACCACCGGCCCGTACAAGCCGGAGCACTACCGCTACTGAGACCGACACAACGCCAGGACACGTGAAAACGGCGACCCCGATGAGCTAGGGAAGGAGGAGAACTTCGTTAACGCCGAACACCACGCGCGATTCAGTCATGCGTGCTAGCGTGATGCCGTAGCTCGCATCAGTACAGTAAAAGCGCGCATGACATCGAAAGTAAAGCGGTGGAACTCCAGATTCCCGACACGATGCCTGCGGCGACGGGCAACCCGACATGAGGACGACGAGGCGGAGCGCGCACCAGCCGCGTGTGCTTGCGGTCGCGCTGACCGTAACGGCGATGCTCGGGTACGTGCCTGCATGCGCGAGCACCGCCGAGCCGCCGAGGTTCTCGAATCTTCCTGCCAAGTGTTTTGCTGGCCTTGATGACACGCTCAAAGAACTGGCTGGCCCGCTCTACGGACTTCAGCGCTTCGATGGTCCTGACTTGCCCGCCAACGGCACCAGTCAGATGACGTGTACTACGAAGTTTCAGGACAGTGCGAATACGCTCAAGCGAGCTGGGCAGCCGTACCAGCGAGACATAACGATCATGTACTCGCTTTATCTCGACGATGGCGGACAGGATGCCGTCACGCGGGCGAAAGACAACTTTCGCTCATCTGTTATCCGTCCTGCGAACGTTACCCCGTCTAGTTCTCTCAACGTAGGGGAAGAGGCTGCTAGTTGGCCTGGAAACGCCAATTTTTCCGGCTGGAACGTGGAATTCAGAGAAAGCAATCTGGTTGTCGTGGTGACTGTGGCCGGTTCCGACTATGCGATGGACTTCACGGGCAAGGTTACGGTTCAGGAATGGTCGAAAATACCTGGCGAGTTGCGCGGACCGGCCGAACTCGCGGCCAAGGGAGTAGCTCAACACCCGATCTAAGGAAGCTGCGTGAAGAACAAGGACTTTGTCGCCGCGCCGCAGATTTCCGGAGGTGGTCTTGGGCAATGCGCCCAGTGTGATCACCTCCGTAACCCTGCCACAGATGACAATCTCACCGGGACAAAGGTGCTGCAGGCATGCTCAGGCCTTGCGCTCGGAATCGGTTGAATGCAGTGGCAGGTACGGGGTTGCGATCTCGATGTCTCGACGGCTGGCGGTGCCGAAGTCGCGGACGGCGTCCCTGAGCGCGTCGACGGCAGTGGTCAGGCGTTGCACGTATCGCTGGTCGACTTTGTTGCTATGCCCTGGGCGAGTTTCCGAGCGGATGGCGCTGATGGTGTCCGCGAGACCGCGTGCGGCATCAAGGACCTTGATCGCGCGTTCGGTGACCAGGGCTGGTGCGATGAAGGCGACGTTTTCCGCCGCTTCTTCGACCGCGGCGTGTAGTTCCTTGGGATCGCCGGTTTCGGCAGGCCATATGTCGAGCCTGGCCAGCGTGTTCGCGCTGCGGATCAGCGCTGGGTAGAACTCGAGTTTCTCGGCGCGGGACAGGCGCCGCCGTTCGCTGCGGCGGTTCAGCAGGCCGAGGCTCAGCGGCACCACGCCGCCGAGCAGGGTGCCCACGATGCCGATCAACGCGGTCGCCCACCAAGGGACTGTCGAGGTCATTCAGGACAACCTAGTGGAGCGCCGCACAGAGTGGTGCGAGTAATGTTGACGGCCGGTCGCTGGGTGGTCTTGGGCGGGAGCGAGCATGGGCCAAGGGGTGGGCGAGACTCCACGGCAGGTACCTGCCGCACCCGTCAAGTACATCAATCGCGAGGTGGAGCTGTCGCAAGCAGCCGACCTGTTGCAGACTGCCGCCGCGCGGATCACGGTGTTCAGCGGTCTGCCCGGGGTGGGCAAGAGTGCGACAGTCCGTCGATTGGTTGAGCAGGTCGGCGCGGCCTTTCCTGGTGGTCATCTGTACGTCGACTACGCGAACCTGCGTGGTCCGTCCAACGACCCGGCTGTTGAGGACGCGGTAGCCGGTTGCCTGCGTGGTCTGGGCGTGGCCGACGAGGTGATGCCGTCCACCCTCGCTGAGCGGACGAACTTGTATCGGACGAAGACAGCTACCCGACCTGTGCTCGTCGTGTTGGACGACGTCACGGAGCCTGCGCAAGTGCTCCCGCTGGTTCCGAACTCGGCTGGCAGCGCGGTGCTTGTGACGAGTACTGACCGGCTCGCGGAGTTGGCACTCGACGATGCGCAACCGATTCCGTTGCAACCACTCAGCGAACAGAGCAGCGTTCACATGCTCACCGTGCTGTGTGGCGAAACTCGTGTCTCCGCGGAACCTGAGGCGGCACGACAGCTGGCCGTTTTGTGCGCTGGGTTGCCGATCGCGCTCAGAGTGGCAGTTGCTCGGTTGATCGCCCGTTCCCGGTTGACGATCGCTGACCTCTGCGGCGAGATCATGCAAGGGCTGCACGCGTTCTCCATCAAGGGCGAGGCGAAGGTGTCCGGAGTGTTCGCCGCTGCTTACCAAGCACTGTCGCCTGCGGTGGCGCTCATGTATCGCAGGCTTGGCGCCGCGCCCTTCGTGCGTTTCTCTGTCGATGCCGCGGCTGCTGCCGCTGACGTTTCCGTCGAGGTCGCCGACGAGTTGATCGAACGGCTCGTGGACAGCGCGTTCGTCGTGGCGGAGTCCGGGCGGTTCCGGATGCACGACCTGGTCAGGAAACACGCTGAGGAAACCGCACGGGCCGAAGAGACCGAGTCTGAACTCGAAGCCATTCAGCACAGAGCTGTGCGATACATCCTGGTAACCGCGGCATTCGCCGACCGTGCGCTGATGGGCGAGGGCCGCTTGCGATGCACGGACCACGCCGTCCTGCTCGCCGGTGGCACCGATTCCTTCGACGATCCAACGAAGGCACTGGAGTGGCTCGACGCCGAGCGTGTCAACCTCCTTGAGGCCATGCGGATCGCGTCCGAACGCGGTTGGCACGACGAGGTGTGGCAGCTTGCCGAAGCGGCGACCGCGTTGTACGTGAATCGCCGTTACCTTGCCGACTGGATCGAGGCAACCAAGCTGGGCGTAGCAGCGGCACGGCACGTGGGACGCTCCGATGTGGACGCTCGATTGACCAGCTTCTGCTCTCGTGCCTACCTGGATCTTGGCGACCGAGAACAGGCCAAGCAAGCGCTAGATCACGCACTGCCGGTCGCAGAGCGACTGGGGCGCAAGCGATTGATCGCGTCCATATTGGAATTGATTGGGCGGTTCAACGACCCGGTCGACAAGGCTGGCGCTGTCGAGGCTTACCAGCGCGCGATTTCCCTTTTCGCTGAAGAGGAAGACAATCGTGGCGTCGCGTTCGTGACGTACTTCCTTGGCTGCACGCTGGACTCGATGGGGCAGAGTCAGCAATCGCTCGTGGTGTTGAGGGACGCGCTCGAGCTGATTCGACGCGTCCCGAACGCCCGGATGGCTGGACGCACGATGACTGCTATCGCTGTCGCCGAGACCAACCTCGGTGATCTGCCTGCCGCGGCTGAAACTGTCGCGCAGGCCATTCAGACGCTGTCAGAGGGCGGGTATTCGCACTACGAAGCACAAGCACAGCTTGTCAAGGCGGACATCGCCAAGGCGAGCGGCGACCGGGGCGCGGAGGCTGACGCGGTCGGACGGGCGCTGGAAATCCACGTGGCAGCGGGCAGTCCGCAAGTCCAATCCCTCAGTGAGCGCCTTGTCGAGCTTACGGATGCGACTGGAGATTGACCGCTAGCTCCCGCTTTCCGGCGTGGAGCAAGATGGTCCGGCGCGACAGCTCCCCATTGAGCAAGCACGCGTAGACCGCGGATGCGAGCAGCATCGGGTCGACGTCCTCAGTGGACGTTGTGGCGGTCACCCAGCGGCCATCGCGAATGCCGACCACGCATCCGCTGGGTACAGCCGCAGCGACAAGGCGGCTGCCGGGATAGTGGATGAGCGTTTCGCGCACCCATTCGATCGGGTTCGCTGTGGTCGCCCGACGCACGATGACGGACGCGTTCTGCGGTAGCCGCAGGTTCGGCTCTGTTTCCTCGACAGCCAAATGCCTGTGGCTGTCGGACGTTGGGAGCTGGCCGCGTGCCGCTCGTGGGTGCCTGCGCACGGTCACGGTTGGTCCGTGCACCTCTGTGTACGTGTCGAAGGAGGTGACAATCCGCTGTTCGGTCAACGGTGGGGAAGGCCGCGTGATGACGGGGTCGTCGTCTGGCGGCGCGAGATCGAGTTGGTGATACAGCGCGTCGCGCAGCCTGCGTGTCGCATTACCCACGTAGGCGAACGTGCCGCTGCGAAGTTCCTCAAACCGGTGCGGTTTGTGCTGTTCAAAGCAGCCGTCGACCTGTTTGCGGAGATCATCGGAGTCGTCAAGGTGATTGGCTAGGCGCCCCAACTGATCAACCGGCGTGCCAGCCACAACTTCGTCGCCAAATGCGCCGAGCAACACGGGTTTGCCCAGGGCGGCGGCGTACAGGGTCAGCGACCCGTGGTCCCCGATGACCTGATCGGCCGCCAATAGTGCTGCCTGCCAGCCTTGGCTGGGATTGATCAGCACGAGGCCAGCGTCCAGCGCGTTCGCCAGCCACATGTGGATCTGTTGCTCGCCGTACCAGTCCCAGATGTTCGGATGCAGCGCCATCGCGACCTGGTAGTCGTCGGCAGGCAGCGTCCGTAGGAGCTGTTCAGGCAGTTGGGGTCGTCGCCCGAGCTGCGCCTCTGATCGCCAGGTGGAACTCAGCAGAATGAGCCTTCGCCCCTGCGTGCCCAAAGTGTGGCGATAGCTGTCCGCCCATGGCTGACCTGCGGTCAGATGGTCGAAAGTGGGGTCGCCGGTGATGACGGTGTGGCCTGCGACTTCGGGCGCGACTGCGCGCAGCTGGTGCTCCTGGTCCGGATGTGCGAGAACCAGCCGGACCCGTCCGGAACTCAGCGCTTCCGCGGGCGGAAGTCCAGCAAGGCGTACGGAGTCGGTGTCCGGAACTGGGATGTACTTGTTGAAGCCGATGCCGTGCGGCAGGACAACGGTTGTCGCCTTGCTCGCGGTGAAATCGATGTTCTCGCTCGCGGAGATGGCCAAATGGTGGTGCAGATCCGGTACTGCCGCCCACGGGACGATTCGGCGAACCCCGGCTCTGCGCAGGATTTCGTTGGCGCCCGCGCTGAATGGCGAGGTAGCGTCCACTGTGAACAGTACGTTGACCCGGAAATCGGCGCGGAAGTGTTGTGCCGCTTCGAGAAGCCTGGTTGTCGAGGTCTGCGTGCGTGCTATCGCCAGAACTGTGCGCTCTGGGTGAATCGTGCCCAACCGGTCCTCGTCGGCACCTGTTGGGAACCAATGCCGTCGCTCATCGCTCACGCGGACACCGCCGAGCACAAGCCAACGCTAACGCGGCCTCCGGGCCTCCGGGCCTCCGGGCCTCCGGGCCTCCGGGCCTCCGGGCCTCCGGGCCTCCGGCTAACGATCTTACTCGGTAGCGGTGCGCACCAAGGGAACCCGTGACAACAGACATGCCGTCCTTGTTCCTCCAGGGTCGTGCCTCACCTCTTGACATGACTCTACCTGCAACGACACGACACACCATGGCGACGGCCGCACTTCGGTCAGGAAGGCCCAGATTGCGTGGTTTCCGGCCGTGCTCAAATCAGGGCTGGTCGGCGATGGTCGCGTAGAGATCATGTGCCTCGCGCAGGAGCTCGGCCGCGCTCGCGTTGGCACTCGCGGCGAGGTGCGCCATGGCGTGATCGGTCAAGGCCCCGGATCAGTCGATGAGGACCTCGAGCAGGATCGGCGGCAAAGAGTGCGCGCTCAATGTCGACGCCGTGTGCCAAGTAGGGGATGACGTGATCCAGAAAGTGTCTGGCGATGTAGTCGAAGTCGGAGAGCACTGACGCGCGGATGTTTCGGCGGCGAAGCAGCGTCCCCAATTCGGACAGCCCCGCCAGATCTTGTGGCAGCGGGTTCGCGCTGGCGGCGATCGCGTCGTTCATGGCGGCCAACCCGTCGCGATAGGCAAGTCTGACGCTGAACGACCAGTGGTGAAAGCTCAACCCGAACACAGGTTGCAGGGGCTGGTCGAGGTCGACACCGACGTTGGACTGCTCGTCTTGGGCGCCTGATCTGGCGAAGTGTGCGTTCTGGATAGCTCGGAGGAAACTGAAGTTGCCGAGCTTGTCATCGTTGGCGGGGAGTTGGTCGCAAGCGGCGATGGCTTCTCGTACAAGCTCTCGCGCTTGCTGCGAGTGGCCGGTGCTCGCCAGCCGCAGCGAGGCCCCGGCTGTCCAGATCGCGAGTATCGGCAGTCGCCCTGATTCGCGCTCTGTGAGGCGGCGCTGAAGGGCAAGCGCCTCGTGTTCGATCTGCAGGCTGGCCTCGGTCTGGCCGTCCAGGTTGAGAAAGATGGCCAGGTGCAGCAGCGACCAGGCGAGGTTGTCGGACAAGCCGTACTTGTCTGCGGCGACGGCCGCGCGATAGATGTTCACCACCTCGAGTTCGACCTCAACCGCCTGTGCGAACTGCCCGAACTCGGCCAAGCGATGCGCGAGGTCCGCGACGACCGAGGTCTTCTTGCCGTGTTCGAGGACTGCGTTGACCCGGCGGGCGAGTGCTGTCGCCTCGTAGTTGGCGGCCAGGGCGAGTTCGTCGGCGTGTGCGAGTGAGTACTGCAGGCTGAGCGACGAGATCGCGTGCATCGCTGCGGTGAGGTGTTCATTGTCACCATCGGCGAGTAAGTGCCGGTAGATGGTCGCGGCCTCTTCGAAATACGGGAGGTCCTTCGCGGGGCTGTTCCGGTCGATCTGCCATCCGAAATCCTGAAGACTGCGAGCCAGCTTGGGCAAGCCGGTGGCCGGCTGTGCCGCGGCTTGCTTGCGGTACTCGGCGATGGTGTCCTCAGTGATCGGTTCAGTCCTCATAGATCCCCTCAGTGCTCAGTGACAACCTAGCGGGCTCATTCGATGCGGACGAGCGAGAGGGGCACGTGCGCAGGCCGAAATGTCCTGCCGCTGCCTGCGAGTGACGTGACGACGAACCTGCATTCGGCACTCTCGCTTCTTGTCACTGGCCGCGAGTGTCGCTTTCGGACTGATTGGATTGGCGCCGGACAAGGGCATCGGCCTGCTGGACTCGCGTGACAAGAACATGTCGCGGATACAGGGAACTCGGTGACGCGGCTGCGCCTATTCTCGTCCATAAAGGAGGATGGATGAGAATCTTGGCGTTGGTCGCTGTGACGGCCGTCAGCATGGTGAGTCCGGTCGCCCAGGCGGCCGCAGGTCCGATAGGAACATGGTCGGTGTCGCCGCAGGCGTCGAACACTACGTTCAATCAACAGACACTCCGGCAAATCGCACATACGTCGATCAGTGGCAACCAGGTCAGGATCCGGCTGTCCAACGTGTTCGGGTCAGGTCCGCTCACAGTCGACAATGTGCACATCGCACGCCGAACCCGGGACTCGTCCATCGATACGGCGACGGACCGGCAATTGACCTTCGCTGGTAGGCAGTCGGTCACGATTCCCGCTGGTTCACAAGCGACCAGTGACTTCACCGGCATGGCCGTGCCCGCATTGTCCGACCTCGCGGTGAGCTTTTACCTGCCACAGCCGACCGGGCCAGCCACCTTTCACCAGGAAGGCAAGCAAACCAACTACATCGCCGCTGGCAACGTCAGCGGCAACGCGAACCTGACCGGCGCCGGGCAGACCGGCAGCTACTACTTCCTGACCAATGTGGACGTCACGAATGGTCCCGCTGTGGGTGCGGTGGTGACGTTGGGTGCGTCGATCACCGACGGCACCGGCTCCAGTGACAACAACAATCGCCGTTGGCCCAACCGACTGGCCGAACGCTCGGTCAACGCAGGCGGGCAGTTCAGCGTGCTCAACCAGGGCATCAGCGGAAACCGGCTGTTGGCCGACGGCGCGGGCCAGAGTGCACTGAACCGCTTCGACCGGGACGTCGCCGGACAGGCCGGGATCCGCTGGCTGATCTTCTCCGACGACCCGATCAACGACCTGACCTCGACCAATCCAACGGTCCGGGCCAGCGAGCTGATCAACGCGGCACGTCAGCTGATCTCACGGGCTCATCAGCGAGGCCTGAAGTTCATCTGCTCGACGCTCACGCCGTACAAGGGTTGGTCCGCGTGGTCACCGGACCAGGAGACCCAACGGGTCGCGTACAACGCCTTCGTCCGTGGTTCTGGCAGCGGCTGTGACGCGGTCCTTGATCAGGATTCAGTTGTCCGCAATCCCAATGACCCTGCGACGATCCGGCCCGAGTTCGACACCGGCGACCACCTGCATCCCAACGAGTCGGGTCTGCGGGCCATCGCCAACGCCGTCGACCTGAGGTGGTTCTCGTAGCGCGGCTACGACGCTGGCGCCACGTTGTGGTTGAGCCGGAACATGTTGTCCGGGTCGTAAGTCCGCTTCACGGCGGCAAGGCGCTGGTAACGCTCCGGTCCGTAAATGTCGGCGGCGTCGGGTGCTTCGTCCGGCGCGAGGTTGTTCACCAGCCGCCGGTCGCCGCGCCACGGCGCCATGCCGTCGAGCAGGTCCGCGACCGAGTCCTTGAGGTACTGCTCCTCCGACACCGGGCCCACCGCGACGCCCAACAACGAGTACGGCAGACCCCTTGTCGCCACGGCGTTGGGCACCGCGGGCTCCCGGTCCCACGCTCCGCCGAGGGCACGCAGTTCGGCTATCCACAGTGGACTCGCTGAGCGTGGGCCGACGAGTTTGACCAGCTTGTCGATTGCTTCCGCGGGAAACTCCCGCAGCATCACGCCCCGCTCGTAGTAGGGCACTGGCTCAGTGGGCTCGTTGTGGATCGACGCGACATCGGTGTACGGCATGTCCGCCACGGTGTCCAGGATCGCCGGGGCCACAGCCCGTAGCGGCGCGATCATCTGCGAGCCGTCCGCGACCGTGCCGGTGTAAGCGAACCGCAGTGTGACCGTGAACTTGTCACGTAGCGGTTCAGGAATGATGGGCAGCGCCGGGAGCCGCAGTGCGGCGAACGACGAGATCATGGTCTCTGGCGTGCCCGGGAGCCAGGCGGTCCAGGCGCGTAGCACGTCGGCCATCCGCTCGCCGGGAAAGTAGATGGCGCCGCCGTAAAGGCGAGGCACAGGAAACAGTGCGAATTCCAAAGCGGTGACCACGCCGAAATTGCCTTTACCGCCGCGCAGTGCCCAGAAAAGTTCGGGTTCCGACTTCGCATCAACATGCCGCAGCACGCCGTCCGCGGTTACCACCTCAAGCGCGTGAACATGGTCGGCGGCATAACCCTGGGAACGGCCGAGGGTTGGACTGAGCCCGCCACCCAGGGTGTAACCGGAAACTCCGACGGTCGGGTTCGACCCATTCAGTGGAGCCAGTCCGACCTTGGCCGCTGCCTCGATGACGTCGGACCACAGCACTCCGGCACCGACCCTGGCCGTGCGTCCGATGGCGTCGATGGCCACGTCGTTCATTCGATGGGTCGAAATCACGACGGCGCCTTCCGCCCGGTTGACCACCTGGTGGCCGGTGGTTTTCACCAGGACCGGACGGTGCTGCCCAGTCGCGAAAGCGACGGCGGCCTGAACATCGGCACAATTCTCCGCTACCGCAATGATTGCGGGCAGTAGTTCGTGATTCAGGTTGAAAACGGCGCGTTCGTCGTCGTACCCCACGTCACCTGGCAGCAGAACTGTCCCCGTCACCATTGCGGCAAGGGCGGCGGCGTCCTGCGGCAGGACCGGCGGCAGAGCGAAATAATTGTCATCGATCATGGCGGCCTTCAATCTGGTTTTTGGTCGGCAATTCCATCATGCACATGATCGAGAGTGCGCCATCGCAGGATTTCGGGCAGAAACCCCTGAAATCAGGACAGGTCAAGCCGGAAAAGGCGAAAAGTGTCAATGAAGGCGACAAATGGAACCTTGCAATGGCCTACGGCCCCCTTTCGGGCAGGGCGCGCGGATGTCGGCACTGGCCCTGGTCCGCGCACTGGAGTTCGCCCGAAGGTGCCAGCCGCAGGTTTCGATATAGGAGTAGTTTATTGAATATGAGACTCCTCTTCTCGACCGTGCCCGCACTCGGGCATGTCCTGCCGTTGTTCCCGCTCGCCCGCGCCGCGCAGGACCGCGGTGACACCGTGGCCTTCCTGACCAGCGAGGGGGTACGGGAACACATCGTCGCGGACGGCTTCGAACTGTTGCCAGTCGGGCCGATGATGGATGAACTCCTTGCCGAGACCACCAAGCGCGTCGACATCGATCCGGCCGCGAGCACCGCACCTGAGGTCGGTGCCGAGCTTTTCGCGGGCACTCGCGTCGACCTCACCGCCGACGAATCGGTGGAGGCCGCGAAGGCGTGGCAGCCGGACCTGATCGTGAGCGAGTTCTGCGACTTCGTCGGTCCCCTTGTCGCGTCCGCACTGGGGATTCGGTGGGCGTTCGTCTCGCTGGGAACGGCGGTCCCCGAGTTCGAAGCGATCATGGGCGCGACCGCCAAGCGGCACTACGCTCCCCGTGGCCTCGAACCGACGCCGTACAGCTGGTTTCTCGACCTCTGCCCGCCGTCGCTGCAACCGGATGGCTGGGTCGCGCCCCCGCAGCGGATCGGCCTGCGCCCCGAAGCCCACAGTGTCCGTGGTTACGTCCCACCGGCGGAGGTCGCCAAGACACGAACGCGGATCCTGGTCGGATTCGGCACGTTCTTCGGCAAGCCGGAGGTGCTCAAGCCGATCGTGGAAGGCTTGGCCGAGCTCGACGCCGACATCATCGTTCCGCTGTCGTCCGGCGGTTCGCCCGAAGACTTCGGCGACCTGGCTGAGCGGATCACGTTCGGCCCGTTCCGGCCGCTCGCCGAACTGTTGCCCGGCACCGATCTCCTGGTCACCCACGGCGGCAACGGGACAGCCTTCGCCGCGCTCGCCCTTGGCATCCCGGTCCTGACCATCCCACAGGGTGCGGACCAGTTCATCGTGGCCGACCGCCTGGCCGAAAGGGGAGTCGGCCTGGCATTGCAGCCGGACGCGGTCACGCCGTCAGCCGTAGCCGACCTGGCCAAGCAAGCACTCGAGAGCACCGAGATGCGGGCGGGCGCGAACCGTATCGCGGCCGAGATCGCCGCGTTGCCTTCACCGGAAGCCGTTGCCGAACAACTTGCCTGACGGGGCCCGGGCGGTACTGTCGACGACCGTGCCGCCCACCCGTCAGTACCGCTCACCCCGCCGCGCCAAGGACGCCGCGGAGACCCGGCGCGCAATCCTCGCCGCGGCAACAGAACTGTTCGCCACCGAGGGATACGCGCGAGTGACGGTCGCCGACATCGCGAAACGAGCCGAGGTCGCCGTGCCGACCGTTTACGCGAGCACCGGCGGCAAGGCTGACATGCTGCGCACCATCACGGCCGAAGCCTTTGCCTCCTCGGGCGCCCAAGACACGGTCGAGCTGGTCCGCGCGACCACGACGCTGCATGAGGCGGTGCGTGTCCTGGCACATGGCACCCGCCAGGGAAATGAGCACCAAGCCGTCACCACCCAGATCCTCCTGGCCGCCCGACTGGTGGACGCCGATGCCGAGAAAGTCTGGCAGGACGGCATAGCCGGTTATCGGGCCGCATTGCACGAGGTGGCCGCCCTGTTGCACGCACGCGGACAACTGGCCCCAAGCCTGACCGTGGCCGAAACCTCGGACATCTTGTGGTTCAGCGTCGGCATCCACGCGTGGCGTGCGCTGGTCCACGACTGCGGGTGGACCTGGGACCGCGCCGAATGCTGGTTCGCCACTCACCTCGAGTCCGTCCTCACCGCACAGTAATGGGCTCGTCGGCCGGGATGGTGTGGTGGCGACGGGCCGGGACCATCGATGTCGGGTGGGAGATGCTCCAGGCCGCGGCCTTGCAGATGATCTCTTTGAGACGTGCGGCCATCTTGCCGGTGAGCGCGGACGGTTTGGGCCGGTCGTCCGGCGTGACCCACTGCACGATGGCGTCACGGCGGCCGAGGCTGATGCACTGGCCGTTGTAGCCGATCTTGTTTACGGGGAGCTGGCGCCCGGTCAGGCGGGCGGCGATGGCATCGGCCGCCTGGTAGGCCGTGGGAACACCCGAGGCACACGACATCCGAAGTGGAGTGCCGTTCAAGCCAGACGCGAGCGCGGCATCACCAACGGCGTAGACGTCCGGGTGCGAGACCGAACGCATCGTCTCGTCGACGACGATCTGCCCGGTCGTCGAAACCTGCAGAGTCGTGGCCGCGGCGATGGGATGCACGGCGAAGCCAGCCGTCCAGACGGTCACTTGGGCGGGGATCGCGCGGCCGTCGGAGGTGATCGCGCCGGTCGGCTCGACGCCCGCGACGTCCGTGTGCTCATGCAGGGTGATGCCGAGCCGGTCGAACACCTTGCGCAGGTGGCTCTTGGCTTTCTCACTCAGCCAGTCGCCCAGGCCGCCGCGGGCGGCGAGTGCGACCTTGAGGTCCGGCCGGGCTTCGGCGATCTCAGTGGCGGCTTCGATGCCGGTGAGGCCACCACCGACGACCAGAACGTTTCCGCCTGCGGCGAGGTCAGCCAGGCGCTCACGCAGCCGCAGCGCGGACCGCTTGCCTGCAATGTCGTACGCGTGCTCGGCGACACCGGGAACGCCGCAATCGGCGGCGGCGCTGCCGAGGGCGTAGACGAGCGTGTCGTAAGCGATTTCGCTGTGCCCGTTGGCGTCGACTATGTCGACGGTCTTGCGTTCGACGTCAACCGCGGTGACCCGCGCCAACCGCACCTGCACACCCGTGCCCGCGAAAACGTCGGTCAGGATGCGGGGCTTCAGGTCCTGGCCGGTCGCGAGTTGGTGCATACGGACGCGTTCGACGAACTCGGGATCGGCGTTGACGAGGGTGATCTCGGTATCGGTCGGGTGCAGCCGCTTGGCAAGGCGGCCGGCGGCGTTGGCTCCGGCGTACCCGGCCCCGAGGACGACGATGCGGTGCTTCATGGTCTCGCTCCTGTCTGTCGGTGTTCGGTTCCTGAACCGGGCAGCGGCGCGAAACCTGACAGCAGGGCGATGTGATCCGGGTCACCAGTTGTCGGCGAGCGGTTCCCCGTGTTCTGAGACGGCGGCCCACTGGCGCGACGCGCGTGCGAGCTTGCCGGGGTTGACCTGGGCGTGCACGGCCGCGATGCCGTCGGTGGTCACATCAAGCGAGACAACCCCGGCGATCCGGTCACCAACCATCAGCACCAGCGCGGGCATGCCGTTGGCGACCGTGGCGAACAGGTCAGGGCGACCGCCGATCAGCTCCCACTTTGCCGCGCTGGGCTCGAAAAGCCCGCGTAGGAACCTCGCCACCCGCACGGCACCGGTGACCGGCCGCGGCAACGAGAAGATCATGCCGCCACCGTCGCCCACGCTGATCGCGTCATCGGACAGCAGCCTGACCAGGGAGTCGGTCTTGCCGCTCAGCGCAGCGGCGAGGAACTCCTCGACGATCTTGCGGGCCGCGGCCGAGTCAACCTCCACCCGGCGCCGGTCAGTGGCCAGGTGCTGCTTGGCGCGCCGGTAAATCTGCTGGCAGTTCGCCTCGGTGAGATCGAGGACCTCGGCGATCTCACTGTGCGAGTACCCGAACGCCTCGCGCAACACGTACACGACGCGTTCCTTGGCCGAAAGCCGCTCCATCAGCGTGAGCATCGCGATCGAGACTGATTCACGCTGCTCGACGGTGTCGGACGGACCGAGCATCCGGTCCCCGGCGAAGACCGGCTCGGGTAGCCACTGGCCAACATAGGTTTCCCGCCTGGCCCGCGCCGAGGTGAGCCGGTTGAGGCAGATGTTGGTGAGCACCTTCGTCAGCCATGCTTCGGGCGTCTCGATCAGCTCACGGTCGGCGGACTGCCAGCGCAGGAAGGTGTCCTGCACGGCGTCCTCGGCATCGTTCGCCGACCCCAACAGGCGGTACGCGATTGCTTCCAACCGCGCCCTTGCCCCCTCGAACATCTCGACCTCGTGCGCACCCACCAGCATGGTCCGAAGTTAACCCATCCGCGCACTCGATAACATGACCGCGTTCCTTTGGAGGGGCGATGGCGACGACGTTGGATGTGGTGTCGTTCAACGTTTTCATCGGCATACGCTCCCGAGCCGCACCGGCGAGGACCCGGGCGGTCGAGTTCTGCCGCCGTCTGACGGACTTGGACGTGGACTTCCTGTTGCTGCAGGAGGTATGGACCCGTTCGCTATTGCGGTTTATAGGCGCCCGGTTGCCGTCAATGCGCCACGTGGCTTGGAAACCGGGCCTTGCCGGTCAACCCGCAGGCGGGCTCGCCGTGTTCTCCCGCCGCCCGCTGCGCGCGCCGACGTACACCTCCTTCGCCTCGGCACGTCCTGGTGATGGAAACCTGGCCTTTCGTGGGAAATCCGCCGTGAGCTGCCGAATGCAGGGAATACTCGCAGTGCGCACGGCCGACGGCGAACTCCTGCTTGGCAACACCCAACTCACCGCCAATCACGACGGCGACTGGTCGCAGGGCAACCGCCACTACGGCATACACCGGCAGCAGGTGGGCATCGTCCGGCGCGCGATGCGCGCCCACACCGCGCCGTTGTCGGTGCTCGGTGGCGACTTCAACATCGCAAGCAGCAGCCCGCTCTATCCGTTCATCGTGGATGGCTGGCACGACCCTTTCGCGCGTACCGATCAGCCCACTTACCGGGCCGAATTCCTGCCCGCTGGGCGACCGGCGCACCGCATCGACTACCTGCTGGTGTCCGGTCAGCCGGTGGCGAGCGCCGACCTGATCCTCGCCGAACCGGTAGAACTGGCCAACGGCACCAGCTTCTTGTCCGATCACCTCGCGCTGAGGATCAGGGCCGGACAATAGGACGTCACCCTCCACTTATGGGTAGGGTGGCGCCCATGACACCGCCGGGCGCATCAGCCAACTCCGAAGGCGCGGGACTGCGCGCCGACGCGGAACGCAACCGGCAACGCATCGTCACCGCTGCCCGTGCGGCGTTCGCGGAACTTGGCCTCGACGTGCCAATGGAGGAGATCGCCCGCCTCGCCGTGTCGGGGTCGGCACCCTCTACCGGAGGTATCCAACCCGGGCGGACCTGATCGTCGCCGCGTTCGAGACAAAGATGAGCGCTTACGCTGAGGCGACCGCGGAGGCACTGGCTGACCCAGATCCGTGGCACGGGTTTTGCGCCTATGTCGAAAAGATCTGTGGGATGCAGGCTGGCGATCGCGGCTTCGCCACCGTACTGACCATGACTTTTCCCACTGCCAAACGGTTCGAGGCCGATCGAGCGCGCGTTTTCGCCGACTTCGCCACGCTTGTCGAGCGGGCCAAGGCGGCCGGGAAACTTCGCGCTGACTTCGTTACCGAGGATCTGCCGATGTTCCTCATGGCCAACGCAGGCGTGCTGACGGCCACAGCGGACGCCGCGCCAGAAACTTGGCGCCGCCTGGTCGGGTATCTCATCCAGGCGTGCGCGGCATCTGCCGCGCAGACACTTCCCGCCCCACCCGCGCCCCGGAAGATGTACCGGGCGTTGATGCGCGCGACATCCCGCCAGCGATAACGGCTCTGACTCACGCCCACCCCGGGGCATCCACGCGGTCAAAGTGATCGCAGCAGGTGCCCTCGGCCTTGCCGGTACGGCTGCCGCAGACGCCATAGATGCCTTGGGGTTGAAGGCTGACGACACGGTTCTGATCAGCGGTGCCACAGGATGTGTTGGCGCCCTTGCGATTCAGTACGCCGCCGCAGCGGGCGCCAAGGTGATCGCCACCGCTCGACCTGGCGCGGAAACCACCTTCGTCCGTGACCTGGGGGCGAGTGAGGTGGTCGACCATGCAGGCGACATGCCAGCTCAGGTCCATGCCATCAGCCCCGGCGGAGTGGATGCGCTGCTGCACCTGGCTGCCGACGTCGCGTCTGGGCTTCATCAAGGTCCCTGTTAGCCGCGCCTTCGCGTTGGTCGACGTCGGGAACGCGTTCGCTGAGTTCGCGGCAGGGTCCGTCGGCAAGATCGCGATCGCTGTCGTTTAAGGACTGCGGTTGATGATCTTTGAGAATCCGCTGGGGCGTCGCTGAAGTCAAGGAGTTGGTGGACGACAACGCGCTGTCGCGCTTGGCGCGCGGGTGTTGTATCTTCACCGGCAGGTAAGGGGCTCGGAATCGGATCTGAGCCACCGCCGACTCCCTTGCGGCATGGAGCGTTGGACCGCGCCTGCGCCACCGCCTGCTTCCTTGTGGTTCCCACACTTGCCGTCGATGGTCCATGTCGTGGGCCGTCGGCCAAAGGAGCATCTTCGTGACCATCTACTCTCAACATCCGAATCGTGGCAAGGTCCAGATTCTGGCTACGTATCGCGGATCAGTCGGTGTGCGGTCATCGACTGTCACGAGTGTTGACGACGCTGTTCTCGCCGCACCGATTGTTGACGCACTGAACCGGATTTCCGCGTATGCCACGGTTCCTGTCAGCGTGCATGATACCCGAGATGAGCAATTCGATTACTACCCAACGGATCACCTCGCCACGCTGACCGATCGAAACGCTCGCGCTGGCCTGTTGGATGGCGCCCATAGCTTGTGGTATGACCAGGTCAAGGTGCTTCTTCACCTAGCCCTGTCCGATCTGGACGATGTTGTTGCGAAGGTGCCCGCGCCCGTCCGGACGGCGATCGCCGCGGAATTGGCGGCCGAGGAATCGGGGCTTCGTGAGGCAGTAGCCGAGTTCTCAGAGGGATCCGGTGTACCTGCGGCCAAAGAGCGACGCCATTGGGAGTTTGATGCTCCCTTCGTGGCCTGCGATGGTCGTGAGTACGGGCTGAACCTCGAAGTTCGTGAACGGTTGAACGCGGTGGAGCGCGGTGCGTCCAAAGAGAATCTCAGGCAGGGAATCGCGGATCTGCGACTGCTTCTGGACGCGTACATACGTTGTGAGAACGACGAGGCGCGGTTGAGCATCGATGACTTCAGTATCGCGGACGATCGCTTTGAAGCTGGCATCGACGGCTTGTTCCTCAATGTGGAGGCTCCGATGCCCAACCGCGCGCACGGCCGCGACGACTGGCGAGTCGAGGTAATCCGTTGGATCCCAGACAACCCGGAGGATGAGGACAGCAATGCCACGGGCGAACCCATCCTTCGTTGCGTACGGGCGGAATCGCCTGCTGCTGCCGAGATCGCGGAACTGCTGAACCGCAGCGGGAACAACGAACAGCTCAGCAAGTGGATGGAAACACCAGTCGGCGAGCCCCTCGATGGCACCGCCTTCGTCGTGGCACAGCGTTGGCGCGACTGAGGGGATCGTGCCATTGGAGCTGATACAGCCTCGGTGGGAACCACCTGCTGACTTGCTTCGCGCGAGTCAGCAGGACGTTTCGGCGTCATTCCCAAGTGGTAGGTGGAGATCGGCCTTGGGGTCGATGTGCGGGCTTTCTGCCTGCTTCTACCGTCGGTGGTCATGAGATGGGCATGGGGACGCGCGGTGGCAGTGCTCGCGATCATTGGGATGCTGACGGGTTGCGGCGCTTGGCAAATGTCGAGACGTCCGGCTGAGGGGTTGGCGTGGACGGCTTGTTCGGACGAAGTCCAGTGCGCGACGTTGACTGTGCCTGTGGACTGGCGGGCGCCGGAGGGGCCGATCACCGCCGTGAACCTGGTTCGGCTGCCTGCGACCGGGGACAGGTTGGGTTCGGTGGTCGTCAACCTGGGCGCGGGCAATGGCACCAACGCAATGCTTGCTCGAGTGCCGCCTGCTCTGCGCGAGTTGGCTGGGCGGTTCGACATTGTGGTTTTCGATCCGCCTGGGCTTGGCAGGGCGGACAATGGCACGCTGATTCGTTGCGCCCCTGGCCCGTCGGTCTATGGGCTGGTGATTGATCCCAGCGAAGCTGGGTGGGCGGCGCAGTCGGGGGCGAACGCGGCGTACGACAAGAGCTGTCGTGAGGCTGCTGGCCATACCTACACCCACCTCACCTCCTGGCAGATCGCGCACGACCTTGAAGCTCTGCGCGCTGCCCTCGGTGAGGATCGGCTGCGGTACTTGGGAAACTCCTACGGCACCAGCTACGGCCAGGCCTACGCGGACTTGTTTGGCCCTTGGGTTGAACGGATGTACTTGGACGGAGTCGCGGACCACACGCAGCCGGACCTGACTGCTTGGTTGACGGATCATGCGCGTACCCAGGAGGAGCAGCTGCGGAGGTTCAGTGACTGGTGCGCAGCGTCCACAACCTGCGCGTTGCACGGTATCGATCCGCTGGCAGTGTGGGACAAGGTCGCTGACGATTCACGGGCACATATCGGTGTCCTGATTGGACTGACACCGCCGAGATGGCCAGATCTGGCCGCTGGATTGGCCGCTGCCAGGGATGGCGACTTCAGTCGGTTTCCCAAGGACTTGCCGCCCGAACCGGTTGGGAGCGTGCAGCCAGCCTTGCTGTGCCACGACTTCATGCCAGCGATGCCTGAATATCGGGAGTTCTTGGCTATCGAGCGACGATTGCGCGAGGCCGCTCCTCGTGTGGGATGGCTTGCTGGACGGATGCAGCTTGGCCGATGCGTTGGTGTCACGGATGATCCGGCTTACCCGCCTGCTCCGATCAAGCCTCGTGGCCTCGGGCCTGTCCTGATTGGAATTGGCGAGTTGGACAACAACACGCCTCACCTCGCCGCGCATCGTGTGGTCGAGCAGTTGTCCGCCCACGAAGGTCATGCATGGTGATGGTCACGCTGCCTACCTACTTGGCAACCGTTGCATCGCTTCCTATGTACATACCTACTTCACTGATGGGGTGCTGCCTCGGCCCGGGGCCCGATGTGCCTCCGAGCTTCTTGGTAAATGACCGTACGCTGATTGAGATTCATGGAATCCCGTATTTGTGCGACTTTTCGTGGATGCACAAGGCGATGTGTGAGGAACCCGGCTGGTTCTACGGCCTGTTGCAGGCCGTATCAGGTCCACCTGATGCGGTCCAGGCTCACGCTGGCCTGACGCGGATCCGCGGAGCGTGCCGACTGTCCGCGTTACCAGCGCGGACAGTCGGCCAGTAGTTCTTTACCAACGGTCTAGCTGATTGGTGAGGTACGCGGCCTGTCGCATTGCCAGTGCGACGATGGTGAGTGTTGGGTTCGCGGCGGCGCCGGTGGTGAAGATCGAACCGTCGCAGATGTACAGATTGTTCACGTCGTGGGCCTGTCCGAATGCGTTGACGACCCCGGTCGCCGGGTCGGTGCTCATCCGCGCCGTGCCCATGTTGTGGCCTGATGGCATGGCGGGGGAGCGGAGCAGCCGGGTCGCGCCCACCGCCGACATGATCGCCTCGGCTTGGCCGTAAGCGTGCGTGCGTAGGGCGAGGTCGTTGGGATGGTCGTCGTAATGCACCTCAGGCGCGGGTAGGCCGACGCTGTCCTTGAGTGTGTCGCTGAGGGTCACGCGGTTGGTGGGTTGGGGCATGTCTTCGCCGCAGATCCAGATCGATGCAGTGTGGGTGTAGGCCTCGATGATCTCGGTATATGCACGGCCCCATGCTCCTGGCGTCGCGAATGTGACGAACGATGGCAGGCCTTGGGAAATCATCTCCATGTAGTAGCCGCCGACGAAGCCGCGAGCGGGGTCGTGGCGCGACTCGTCGCTCACGACGCCAGCCATGTTCTCGCCGCGGTAATGGTGCACGGGCTCAGGGAACTGTCCATGTACGACGCCGGTGGCGTGGCGCATGTAGTTGCGGCCGAGTTGTCCTGACGAGTTCGCGAGTCCGTCGGGGTGTCGCGATTCAGCGGAAAGCATGAGCAGACGCGGTGTTTCGATGGCGTTGCCTGCTACGGCGACTGCGACGGCCCGCTGGCGGTGTAGCGCGCCGGACGGGTCGGCGTAGATCACGGAGTCAGCACGGCCGTCGGCGCCGAGTGTGATCTGCACGGCCTGGCATTGCGTGCGTACCTCGACGTTGCCGGTTGCGATGGCGCGAGGGATTTCGCGCACGAGCGGGCTCCATTTTGAGCCGTGCTTGTCTCCTTGGGAGTTGAAGCCGTCCTGCAGGGTCGCGGGGCGGCCGTCGTACGGCTCGGCGTTGCCTGCGTATGGGCCTGTCGCGTAATGGCGGTAGCCGACGCGGCGCGCGCCTTCGGCGAGGACCTTGTAGTTGTTGTTCGCTGGCAAAGGTTTCTTGCCGTGGCGATGGGTGACGCCGATGGCTTGTTCGGCTGATGAGTAGAAGGGTTCCAGCTCGGCGAGCCCGATTGGCCAGTCGGCGAGCGCGGCGCCGTCAACACCGCCGTAGGTGCTGAGCGCACGGAACTCGTGCGCCTTGAACCTGGGACAGACTCCGGTCCACAGCACCGCTGTGCCACCCACGCAGCGTGCGTTCCATGCTGGCAGAGAAGGGAAATCGGTCGCGAGGCTCCAGCTTCCCGTTGCCAGCCTTGGTTCCAGCCAGCTGAGTTGTTCGAAGGCCTTGTTGTCGTCGTTGACGAACTCCTCATTGGCGATCCACGGTCCGGCTTCGAGTACGACCACCGGCACCGACCGCATCGCGAGCTGGTGGGCTAGCGTCGCACCACCTGGGCCGGAGCCGATCACCACGACGACCGCGTCGTCGGCTTCGAATGTCCTCATTGGACCTCCGGAGGAGGAGACAGCGGATAAGGCAGGGGACCGATCTCTACCAGCGGCTCTGGTGGCTCCTCGATGGGTGGCTCGGGGAGCCACCGCAGGTCGTTGAAGCCACGGTTGACGTATCCACCGTCCGAATAGGACGCGCCTGGATAGCCGATGTACGCACGGACCTCGGGGTCGTCGTAGAGATAGCGGGCCACGAGCGGGCGCAGGGCACGGAAGGAGGCGCTTTCTTCGACGCACGCGGAAAGCTCGTCCATGCCGTCGCGCAGGATGCCGCCAAGCACCGGGTCAGCGGCGGCCAGCGAGGCGATCGTGGCGACAACCCTCCGATACGGCTGCTCACCGAGCCCAGGGTGCGGGTACATCGCGCTGGCCACCGAGGTCAGCACGGCCTCTTGGCGTTCGGTGAACGGCCCGCTCATGGCATCTTCCGTTCGATCCAGACCTGCGGGAACCCCGGCAGGTCCTCGCCGCCGAAGCGCGCGGAGTGCACGTCGGGCATCGCCGTGTTCGCGGCGAGCACCTGGTCGCGGGTCTCGGCGGTGATCGGCACCTGTGGCAGCACCCAGTCCTTGGGAATGTCCGTGCCGTGCAGGAGCGAGTCGAGCCCGAGAAGCGCGGTACGCCACTGGAAGCACGAGTACACGGCGGCAAAGCCCTCGAATCCGTGTTTCTTCCACGCGCGCAGATACGCCATGTTGTCTTCGCCGTTGATCGGCGGGATTGGCTGTCCGGCGTCCTGGAATGCCTCGACCGCGGGCACTGCTTGGTCGCCGAGGTCGGTCCAGACGGCATCGATCTTGCCCTTGGCCAGCTCGTCCGCCATAGCGTTCTTGATCTTGGCTGGATCGGCGCCGGTGATGTGATCGGTCACGGTGATCCCCGCGTCGCGGAAGATCTTCTGCGCCGCGGCCCAGCGCTGCTCGAAGACATCGACACCCGACGCCGTCCGCAGCGCCACAACCCTTTGCCCGGAGCGCAGTTTCGAGGCGATGAACGTGGAAGCGTCGATACCCCAGGCATAGCCGCCGATCGAGTGGACGAAACTGGTGACGCACGTCGCGGTCGTGCCACGGTCGAACACGATGACCGGTTTGCCTGTGGCGCAAGCGCGTTCGATCGCGTCCTTGGTCGCGTCCACAGTGGCCGGTGCGACGATGTAGCCGTCGCAGTTGCCTTCCTTGATCAGGTAGTCGATGTCGGCGACCTGCGTGTTCTCGCTGTCCTGGGCGTCACGCACCTCAAGGGCGGCAAGGCGTCCCGCGTCACGCAGGGCGACGAACTGCTGGTACATCGTCAGCCAGCCGGTCTGGCGCCAGACGTTGCTCAGCGATGCGTTGGAGAAACAGACTTTGCCCGGCCGGTTGAGTGCGAACCCGGCGCCCCTGACCGTTTCGCCTGGCAGGAACTGCAAGTAGGGCTTGGCTGGGTCGCCGCTGAATGTCCCCTTGCGTTCGGCGTCCTGACGGGCGTACGCGGCCTGGTCGAGGCCAGCGATGGGCGCCGTGCTCGTTGGCGGGCCGGACGTCGCACCGGGCGCGCACGCCGCGGTACCGGCTAAGACCGCGCCGACCAAGAGGGCCAGTGCGGTCGTAGTGCCGCACCTGCGTGCAGACATGGTTGTCCCTTTCATTCGGTGATTCGCTGGCCTGACAGGCGTTTCCACTGAACGCCCGCAGCGCCGAGAGCGGCCAGGATGACCGCGCCTTGCACGGTGTCGCGCCATGTCGACTCGATACCGATGATGTTGAGCAGCGAGATGAGCGTCTCCAGCACGGCCGCGCCCGCCGCAGCCGACAGCAGCCAGCCGCGGCCTCCGCCCAGCGCGACGCCGCCGATGACGGCGCCAGCTATGGCCGTGTACTGGTAGCCCTGTCCCACAGTCGGATGGGTGCCCGCGTAGCCAACGAGAAGGATCGCGGCGACCGTCGCGAGCAGCGCCGACAGCACGTACGCGCGCGTACGCAGCCACCAGACACGCGCACCGGCCAGCGCCATGCTGTCCTCGTTGTCGCCCACGGCAAGCAGCAGTCGCCCGAACGGACGGCGCATGAGCCAAGCGCCGCCGATGAGCACAGCCAGGAGCACCATCACTGACCACGGCACGTACCCGAGAACCGGCAGGGTCGGGCCACTGCGGCCGATGTTGCGGAAGGTGTCGGACGGGTTGCCGCTCGCGGCGCCGCCAGTTGCGTAGAACGTGATGCCCGACAGCACAAGCATCATGCCGAGCGTTGTGATGAAACCGGGCACGCGCAGAATGGTGGTGACGAGCCCGTTGACGAGGCCGACGGCCACGGCAAGCACCACCATGAGCCCGAGGACCGGCAGGATCATCGCGTCGTCGCTGCCGATCAAGTTTCCCGCCAGCACAACCTGAACCGCGATCACCGCGCCAGCCGAGAGGTCGAATTCCCCGGCCACGAGCACGAAGTACTGACCGATCGTCACGATCACGATCGGTGCCATCCGACCGAGGAACCTGGCCGGCTGCCCGGGTTCGAGGAGGTTCGGGTTTGCCACCACGAGCGCCACGAGCAGCACCACGAGGATGACGTAGACACCGCGCTTCATGCGCTTGTCCCGGCTGGGAAACGTTTGCGCCGACGCATGATACCCGTGCGCCGGGCGAAAACGGCGACGGCCGCGACGATCACGAGGCCGCGTACGACATCCTTGAGGAACGGATTGACTTGCAGGACGCCCATCGCGGAGTCGATCACGGCGAAGATCAGGACTCCGCCGAGGGTCCCGAGCAGCGAACTGCGGCCGCCAGCCAGCGACGCGCCGCCCAACACCACGGCGGCCACTGAGAGCAACGCGAACCCGCCCTGTGTGCCCGCATTCGGTCCCCCGACGCCAAGGCGCGAGACGATTGTGATCCCAGCCAGCCCCGCGAGCACCGCCGACAAGGTGTGCGCCGCGATGATCGGCCGTGCCGTCTTGACGCCCGACAGTCGCGCGACCCGCGCGTCACCGCCGACGGCATGCATCCGATGACCCAGCCGAGTTCGGTGCAGCAGAACGAAAACAAGGCCGAGACACGCCAGCATCACGAGCGTGGTGACCGGTACGACCCCGATTCCGGCTTGGCCGAACGTGGTGAACGCGTCCGGCACACCCGTGACATTGCCGCGGTAGTAGGTGGAAAGGTCGCCGGAGATCACGAGGCCGCTCGCGAGCGTCGCGATGAATCCGTGCAAGCCAAGCACACCAACTACAAACCCATTGGCTGCACCGATCGCCGCGCAGACCACGAGCGTTGTCACGATCGCGACCGGTATGTTCTCCGTGCGCCCGGCCATGACGCCGGCGCACAGCACTCCTGCGAGGCTGAGTACGTATCCGACAGACAGGTCAAGGCTACCGACTAGCACGACAAGCGTCTGTCCAATTGCGACAAAGCCCAACGCGGTGACGCTTGTCATGATCACCGCGATGTTGCCTGACGAGAACAGGTTCCGGTCCGCGTCGGCTGCCAGCAACGCGGCTGCCAGTGTCACAAGCGCCAATACGACGTAGACGATCGCGGTGGTGGACAGACGGCGGGTCATGCGACGGCCGCCCGCATTACGTCCTCTTCGCTGCTACCGCCGGGCAACTCGGTCACTAACCGCCCGTCGCGCAACACGAGGATGCGGTCGGCCATCCCGATCACCTCCGGCAGCTCGCTTGAGGCCAGCAGCACGGCCATGCCGTCCTGGGTAAGGCTGCGCAGTAGGGCGTAGACGGCCTGCTTGGCGCCCACGTCGATGCCGCGGGTCGGTTCGTCGAGCAGCACGATGGCAGGGCGGCAGAGAATCCACTTCGCCAGCAAGACTTTCTGCTGGTTCCCGCCCGAGAGGTACTGGGCGGGCTGATCGGGGCTGCGTGCGTTGAGCTCCAGTTCGGCGAGCAACCGGAGCGCCTCCGCTCGGCTGCGGCGTGCCCCGGTGGCGTGCACGACGGCCAAAGTGTTGTCCAGCACGGATTGGTGCAGCGCCAACCCTGTCGCTTCGCGGTCCTCGGTGAGGTAGGCGATGCCGTGCCCGATCGCGGTACGTGGGCTGGCGATGCGTACCTGGCGCCTGCCGACGTGCATCGTGCCGCGGGTGAAGGGCCGGTTTCCGGCGATCGCGTCCAGTACCTCGGTGCGTCCGGATCCCTGAAGTCCTGCCAGCGCAACGATTTCGCCCGCATGGACGGTCAGTGTGATGCCGTCGACGTCGCCGTTGCCGCCTTCGGAGACCTTGAGGGCCACCTCTTCTATTTGTATGTCTGTGCCTTCGGCGCGCGGCGGGTAGAACGTGGACAGCGGCCGTCCGACCATGAGCCGTACAACCTCGGCCTCGTCCAGCTCAGCGGCCGGTCGCGAGGCGACGCGTTTGCCGTCCTTGAGCACGGTGATCCGGTCACAGAGGTCGAACACCTCGCGCAGCCGGTGCGAGACGTAAAGGATGGCGACGCCGCGAGCGGTCAGTGTGCGGATGATTTGGTAGAGCAGCTCCACCTCGTGGTCGGCGAGCGCGGCGGTTGGCTCGTCCATCGCGATGATGCGCGACTGCCGCCGCAGCGCCTTCGCGATCTCGACGATCTGCTGCTCGGCGACCGAGAGCGCGCCGACGGGTGTGCTTGGCGCGATCGTGCTGACGCCGACCGAGGCCAGCAGCTCGGCTGTGCGGCTGTGCATCAGCTTTTTCGAGACCAGCCCGCGGACCCGCGGCTCGTGGCCGAGGAAGACGTTCTCGGCGACCGATCGCTCCGGGAGCAGGTTGAACTCCTGGAAGACCGTCGAGATTCCGGCCGCGTAGGCCTGCGCGGGGTGGGTGAACGCGGTCGGGCTGCCGTCGAGGTGGATCTCGCCCGTGTCGCGGGGACGGACGCCCGCGAGGATCTTCATCAGCGTCGATTTGCCAGCGCCGTTCTCGCCGACCAGCCCGTGCACCTCGCCTGTGGCGAGCGTCAGGTCCACGTCCACGAGTGCGGGTATGCCGTAGAAGCTCTTCCCGACCCCGCGTATTTCGAGAAGCTGCCCGTCCATCGCCACCCCCGCGTCGTCGCGCACCGTGGCAAACCGGTTTCGTGCTGTGCCCAGTGACGCTAGATGGCTTCACGCTATCGAGTCAAGCATTATCGATAATGACCGTAAGGGCCTACTATTGGGCCACTATGACCAGTCGCCTGCCCCGGATAACACTCGCTGATCAGGTGCGGGATTTCATCGTCATGGAGATCGCCAGGGGCGCGCTCGCGCCAGGGGCGAGCGTGCGTGAGCTGGAAATCGCCCAACGACTCGGCACCAGCCAGACGCCTGTCCGCGAGGCCTTCCGCAAACTCGCCGCCGTCGGCCTGCTGGAAACCCGCATTCACGTCGGCACTCGTGTCCGCGACTTCACGGCCAAGGATTTGTCGGACGCGGTGCCGGTGCGGGCCGCGCTTGAGGGCATGGCCGGGCGCATTGTCGCTGAGCTCGGCATCCGGGAGGACGCGGAGCTGGAGGCGGCACTGGCGCACATGGAGGCCGTCGCGGCGACAGGGGAGCGGCTCGCTTTGGCTGGCGCCAGCACGGCGTTCCACCGCAGGATCATCACGATGGCCGGCAACGACTCTTTGCGGCGCGCTTGGGAGTCACTGGGCATCGAGGTGATGACCGTGATGGCGTTGGCGCACACCACCATCGACAGCCCGGCCGTGGCGCACAGCCACCGTCCGGTGTTGGAGGCGCTGCTTTCCGGCGATCCTGACCGGGCGGAACGCGAGTTGACCGAGCACCAGTTCGCCTACATTCCCAGCTCGATGCCTGCCGACGAGGGCAAGAACGCGTCCTGATCCTGACCGCGATGGAAGTGTGCGGCTTACTCCACGGCGGTCCACTAAGGACAAAAAATCGCCTCGGCAGTCACAGGTATTACACCTTTCCCATCTGTTACGGGGTCGGATGCCGTGAAGGTCTTCTTACCTTGACGGGGTTCAACGCCCCAAATCTTCCCCTCACAACCGCCCACGACCCGCACGCGGTCAGGGCACACCACCGCGAACGCATCCTCGGCAGCCCCTGTGCTGCGCCAAGACGGAAACCTGCAGGTCACCGAGCCGAACGCCGGTCGAGTCACGCCCGACCGGGCGAGCTTAAAACTCCCTGGCATTGGCGCGGTAGAGACGCGTCAAGGGAGGCCCTCGCGCGTCTAATGCCGCGAAGGTGGCCTTCACGGCATACCGTCCCGTGATAGGTGGGGGTGAAGTGACACATGTGACTGACGAGTCGATGGAGGGTCCATAGCGGACCGCGAGAGAAGGAACCTGTGTTGATCCGACCGCGATGGAAAGATCGGGTTGTGGGCGGATTGATCATCAAACCGGGTTCCGACGCGGAGGTGGCGATCCGTGCCGCGGAGGCCGCGTGCGAAGTGATCCGGCGTGCGTACGGCGGCGCGGTCGAGCGGTTCGACAAAGGCGGCGGAGACTTCGCCACAGGAGTGGACCTCGCGGCGGAGCGTGTGATCCGGGGAATTCTGCGGGAGGAACGTCCGCGCGACGCGATCCTCGGTGAGGAGTACGGAGCGGACGGGGGCGACGGCTCGCGGGTCTGGCTGGTCGACCCGTTGTGCGGGACGTTGAACTTCGCGGCGCGGACCCCGTTGGTCGCGGTCAACATCGCCCTGCGCGTCGAGGGCGAAGTGACTATGGCGGTGTCAGCAGACCCGTTGTCCGGCGAGGTGTTCTGGACCGGCGGTGAGGGTGCGTTCATCGGGGACGAGCCCTTGGTGCCGACAATGGGCGATCGGCTCGTCGACGTGAACCTCGACCCGCCGTTTCCCAATCGGGTGATCTTTCGGGCAGCGTGGTTGCTGGCGGACGACGCCTTCATCGGGAGTTTCCGGCCCCGCGTGCTGTCTACGACCCTGGCGCTGGCCTGGGTCGCGGCCGGGCGGCGGGCCGCCTACATCACCGACGGGCATCTTCGGGACAGCGTGCACTTCACCAGCGGTATCGCCCTTTGTCAGGCGGCTGGCTGCATCGTGACCAACCTTGCCGGGCAGGCCATACACACCGGCATTCAAGGCCTCGTTGTCGCCTCCGACCCCGCGACACACCGTGAATTGCTTGACATCGTCGCACTTCACCGCCGCATTTGAACATCCGTTTGCCCACTGTGTATTTAGGCACGGTGTCCGGTGCTCCTTGTTGGTATCAGCGAGGGGCTACAGCCGGATGAGGTGACGAATTGACGAGGGCGATTGACCCTTTATCGGCCTGGCTGGAGCTTCTAGGCTCGGTGCTGCCCGCGTGCCTGTTGATCCGCGGTCTGACAACGACAGCTGAGGTTGCACCGCGAGCGAGGAATGTGCATGTCGGACGACTTCGAGATCACCCCCTTGGTCGTCGCCGCGGCCGGTGGCGACCAGGCGGCGTGGGGCGAGATCGTGAGCCGGTTCTCGCCGCTGCTGGTGAGCGTCATCCGCGGCTTCCGGCTGACGCCGAGCGAGATCGAGGACATCGCGCAGGAAGTGTGGCTGCGCCTCGTCGAGCATCTCGGCGACCTCAAGGAGCCGCGCGCACTGCCCAAGTGGATCATCACTATCGCCAGGCGGGTCGCTTTACGCTACGTCCAGCGCAAACGGGAGACGCAGCCACTTGAGCCGGACTGGCAACAGCCTGCCGACGATGACAACGCCGACCCGGCGACCGGCCTGCTGCGCCAGGAACGGCAGGAAGCCGTGCTCGCTGGCTTGGCCGAGTTGCCCGCCAAGCATCGGGAACTGCTGCTTCTGCTGGTCGCGGACCCGCCACTGTCGTACGTCGAGATCGCCAAGCGGCTTGACCTCCCGGTCGGCAGTATTGGGCCGACGAGAGCACGTGCGCTGGAACGGCTTCGGAAAACGGCAGCGATGGGGACCTATCAAGGAAACGACGCGGGTGGTGATGAACATGACGCAGCGACGCTGGGATGACGACGAACTGCTGCTGCGGGACTTCGCCGACGCCGTCGGCGAGATCGCGCCGCTGGTGGACCGAGTAGCCGCGCAGGGCATGGCCGCGTTCACGTGGCGCACGGTCGACGAGGAACTGCTGGCGCTGTCGTACGACTCGACAGAAGGACCGCTGGCCACCAGTCGTGCGGAATCCGATGGCGGCCGTGTCCTCGTCTTCGGCACCGCGGAGCTGTCGGTGGAACTCGAAGTCACCACCGACCAGATCCTCGGCCAGATCACGCCACCGAGCGCGGGCGAGGTCCGGCTGGAGACCTCGGACGGCTCGACGGTCCACATCACCGCGGACGATCTGGGTTTCTTCGTCACCTCGCCATTGCCAGGCCAGCTCGTTCGCCTGCGGTGTGAAACGTCCGATCAACGGTTGATCACCGAATGGGTGCGCCTGTGAGCGAAGCTTCAGACGCCGAAGGCGAGGAAAGATGCCGCGGTGGTCCTCGCGACGACGTCGTCAGCCGCCGAGTGCCGTGCCATCGCGAGTGCTTGGGGGAGCGGCGATCCACCGCTGAGATGGTCGTGCAGCGAAAGCATCAGCGGCACCGTGGTCGGGTCGTCGACTGGGACGACCGTGGCGACAATGCCAGCGGCGCCAAGGGAAATCAACGAACTGACCATCCCGAGCAGCTCATCGGCGCCGGTAGGCGCGCCGACAGCCGAGTTGCAACTGGACAGCACCACGCGATAAGGCGCTCGGTGGAGCCGTTCAAGGTCGTACACAGTCAACGGGCCGTCATCGAGCTCGATCGCCGAGAACAACGGGCTGTCGGCACGGAATGTGCTGTGTGCGGCGATGTGTACGAGCCAGGCGCCGTCGATGGCGGCCATCACGCGGTCCACGCTCGCGGTTCCTTCGGCCAGCACAGTGGCGTTCGGGTACTGCTGCGCCAACCGGCGAACTTCCGTGGTGCCAGTGGAAAGCCGTGGACCACCGACAAGAACGATACGCGCGTCATCAGGCGGACCGGCCTGTCGCGCACGCAACCACGCGGACGCCGAGGGAGCCACCGAGATCGGCCGATCACGCAGCGACGGCAGCATGGCCCACGGCACAGCGTGCAACCGCCCGGTCGGAATGACGACAACGGGTCCATTGTGGAGCAACCGGGTGGCGTCGTTGAGCAGATCCGCTTCCAGCCGTGCGCCAATGGCTTCCATGTCCAGCGGCCGGGTCCGTTGCCGTTCACTGTCGCGGCGCAGCGCGAACAGCGCGCGGGCAAGCGAGTATTCCGCCTTGGCCATCGACCCCACGTGATGCATCCGGACTTGGTTGCGGCCCGCAACCACGGCGTACAACTCGCCGTCGACGTCGGTGAGTTCGATGAGATCCGTCGACCCGAGGTGCTCAAGCAGTTCCGTGGACTGGAAGGGCGCGGTGGCGTTGGCCGAGGCTCGCGGAGTACGCAGAACCCGTTGACGCACAGCCGTTTCCAGTCGTCGACGCTCTCGATGCAAGTGCGCTGGGGCGTCCGCGTCGAGCCGAAGTGTGAGGTGCCGCAGGGCGGCGAGGTCGGTCGCCAAGTCCTCGTCGCGTGGCGGGCGGACCGGCGCCACGGCCAACGCCACCGCGCGCCATCGCTCGCTCCACCTCAGCAATTCCCGCGCGTTCCACCGGCGTACCGCATGCCGCAGCGCCAGCCCGGCCAACGCCGAACCACGCGCCGTGGCCAGCACTCGCAGCTCGGTCGCACCCAACGTGCGCAGGTACACGTGGACGTCGTGCAGGCCGCGGTCGCAGGCAGCCAGCATGCCTCGCCAACGAGCCTCTCCTTCGCACAGCATGGCCTGCGCCAACCACCCGGTACTGCTCGTCCACAAGCCGCGGCTGCGGGCGTGCGCCGCGGATCGCAGGTGTGGCAGCGCGACATCGGCCTCGCCACGCGCCAACGCGAGACGACCGGCCAGCAGATGTGCCTCGGTGGCTCGTGTCGAATCCAGCTCGTCCAACTCGGCCGCGACCCGTTGGGCGCGTCGCAGCGACGACTCGGACTGATCGCCGTCGCCAGCGAAGCGTGCCTGCAGGAGGACAAGTTCGGCGCGAGCGGTCCACCACGGCCGGTGCTGGCGGCGGAACAACTTCAGTGCGTCAACGCTTCGCTGAGCGGCGCCCGCGAAATCGTCGGCCGCGTATGCCGCAAGTGCCGCGCACAGCAACAACTCTGCTCGTCTTGTCGCCGACCCGCGCAGTTGCTCGATGCGCGCGACGGCGGCGTCGATGTCGGCCAGTGCGTCACGGGACAAACCGGCGGCAAGCAACACCGTGCACCTGTTGACGTACAACTCTGGTTCGAAGGCACCGAGGTCACGGAATCGCCGCTGCGCGTCGTCGAGCTGCGCCAGTGCCGTCGGGACGTCACCGCTCGCGAACGTCGCGATTCCACGCTCGTGCCGGGTGGACGCGTACTCGACTTCCTGGCCGACCTCAGCGAAAAGAGCCTCGGTCCTGGCGTAATCCCGGTCGGCGCGCGCGACCGCGCCAACGCCGAGGTACGCCGCGGCACGATGGGTCAGCGCACGCGCTTCCCAGAGTGGATGTTGCGCCGCGGACGTCAACGCCACGGCTTCCTGCGCGTCGGCCAGGGCTTCGTCGTAGCGGCCGAGAACCAGCAACGCGTTGACCCGCTTGATCAAGATCCGGCCGAGCAACTCCTTGTCGACACTGCGGTTCACCGCCGCGTCGAGCGCCGACAGGCCGCGCCGCGTGAACCCGGCGTGCACCAACGCGACTCCCAGGCTCGCCATGACGTCGGCTTCACGGTCGGGATCACCGGCTTTTTGTGCGTACCTTCGGGCAGTCCTGAGCTCACGGACGGCCTCGTCGATGTCGCCGAAGTCGCGGAGAACCAGGCCGCATGCCTGGTGGGCGACGGAAGCTTCGAACGCCGATGGCCGGCTTGCCAGCACATCCCGTGCCACGCGCAACGCCTCGGCGGGCCGGGACAACGCCAGGGCCAGCAGTTCGTCGGGCGGCAAGGGCATCAACTCCCAGGCTTTCAGGCAACCAGTCGATCTTATTTCCTGATCACGAACCAGTCGATACCTACGAGTTGGCGGAGGAAAGCGTGCCGAGTGCTCTAGTTCGGTCCCAGATCAAGTTGATTCTGCAGGAGCTGAAGGGCGCGGGCGCGCACCCGGCCAACTGGGACGAGGACGACAACGACGTCGACTACCTCTATCGGCGCAACAACATGCTGTGCCGGCCTGCCGACGTTGACCGGGTGGTTCGCGAGTTGCGGGACCTCCTCGAGCCGCGGGGCGAGCAGTCCGCTGAGCAAGAGCAGCAGCGTCCGGAGACGGTCATCCGCGTCCACGGAGTCATTGACGGCGTCGTCCGGATCGAATACTCGTCCGGCAAGGACACACCGACTGTGCCGCAGCTCCTCGACGAACTCGACCGCCGCGTGGGACCCGGGGTGGCAAGACCGGACCACATCCTGCACATCTGCCCGCACGCGTGCCCCGCGACCGAACCGGAGGAAGTGGGGGTTGCCGAACCGTTCCCTGCCGTCGCGGACGACCAGAAATGCAGTGGCGAAAACGTCTTCGTCAGCATCGTCGACACTGGACTGATCGCCGAAGCGACGGCTCAGCACTCGTGGCTCGCGGGCGTCAACGGCACCATCGAAACCACCTTCGACCCGTCGACCGGCCGGATCCTCCCGTACGCCGGTCATGGCACGTTCGGCGCCGGGACCTTGCGGTGTGTGGCGCCGAAAGCTTCGGTGTTCGTGGAATCGGCCAACCTGGGCGCGGGCGGAGCCCAGTACGAGACCGAAGTCGTCCAGCGGCTGACCGAAACGCTCAGCAAGAGCCCCGACATCATCGTGCTCACGCTCGCGACGGACACCCGTGGCAGCCTGCCGTTGATGACGTTCGACGCGTTGTACGAATCAACGATCCGGCACATCAAGGGCTTGGTGATGCTCTGTCCCGCTGACAATGAGGGCACGAACGCGCTGCGGTGGCCTGCCGCTTATCCGTGGGTGGTCTCGGTCGGCGCGCTGTCGGCGAACTGGCAACAACGGGCCACCTTCAGCAACTACGGCGGCTGGGTGGACGTGTACGCGCCAGGCGAGGGGCTGGTGAACGCGTTCGCCACAGGGGAGTACGAGTGCTTCTATCCGCCAAATGAGGGCGTGCTCAGGCAGTTCAAGGGGATCGCTAAGTGGAGTGGTACGTCGTACTCCACGCCGCTCGTTGCCGGGCTGATCGCCGCCCGGATGTCGGTCACCGGGGAAAACGGGCAGCAAGCCGCCGAGTCGTTGCTCCAGTTCGCCCGCAGCCAGGCGATCCCAGGCGTCGGCGCGATCCTGCTGCCCGGTCAGGCCTGCTTTGACGTGGAGGGCTGCTGACGAACCTGGTTCGCGCCGGACAGTCCATCATCGGCTGTTCGGCGCGGTCTGTCAGTGTCCCTAATGGACGGATGGGAGCAATCGGGGCGCTTCGCCGTCGAAGTCGATCCACGGGTTCGTGCCAAGCGAGTCCGCGCCTTCCGCGGTCGGGTGTTCGTAGCGCATGACGAACTTCTCGGGGCCGTGGGCGAACGCCACGACCACCCTGTGCTCGGAGGTGCTCAACTGGCCGCCGCGGTCGGTCGCGGGTTCGCGACCGGCCAGTTCGATCTGCTCTAGCAACGCGTCCCGGTCAAGGTTGAACGTGGAGCTTGGCTGACGCGTACGCCCACCGTGCGCAGCACGTCGTTGACCGCGTCGATGCCGATCACGTCCGGCCTGCCGTCGCTGTACGAAAGGGTCAAGTCCTGGATCATTTTCTTGTTCTCCTTCAGCCGTGCAGAGCCAGCTGGGTCTTTTTGAAAGTCGGGTGAATCTGGCCTGCGAGGATCGCGGCCATGCAGAGTGCGAATCCGATCACCTGGATCGGGCCGAGCGACTGGCCGAGCACCACCGCGCCGAGCACGGCGGCGACCATCGGCGAAAGCAGGCCGAGCAAGGCGACGGACGTGACCGGCAACGTCGTGATCCCACGGAACCACAGGACATAGGCGACGAGACCACCGATCAATCCCAGCCAGAGGTAGCCGAGGATCGCGTCGCCGTCGATGGCTGGCGGCATCCCCTCGAACAGGAACGTCACCGGCACAAGGAACAGGCCGCCAGCGGTCAGCTGCCAGCCGGCGAACGTGGTCGGGCTGACGCCTTCCGGGCGTCCCCAGCGCTTCGTGAGCGTCACGCCGAGCGCCATACCGGCCGTGCCGCCGAGACCTGCCAGGATCCCGACGATGTCGAAGCCCGCGGCCGGTCCGAGCACGACCAGCCCGACCCCGAGCACGCCGACCACGCCCCAGACGAACCGCCAGGCCGACGGACTCTCGTGCAACACCCCCACCGCCAGAACCGCGACGATGATCGGCTGTGCCGCACCGAGAGTCGCGGCCACGCCCCCCGGAAGGCGTTCTGCGGCAACGAAAAGCAGCGGGAAGAACAGTCCGATGTTCAGCACGCCAAGGGCCGCGGCCTTCGCCAACCATGTCCCACGCGGCATTGTGCGGGTGATCGCCAACGCGATCAGGCCCGCTGGCAGCGCCCGCAACAGCCCAGCGAACAGCGGATGCCCCAGCGGCAGCAGTTCGGTGGTGACCACGTATGTCGTGCCCCAGACCATCGGCGCTAACGCGGTGATCGCCGTGGCCAGCCCTGATTTGTTCACCTCTCCAGCTTGAGCGGACTTGATCGATGAGTCCAACACATGTTTGTCAAGTGATCTATCTTGATTCAAGATAGATGCATGGAGCTACGACAGCTGCGATACGTCGTCGCGGTGGCGGAGACGAGCAGCTTCACGCGCGCCGCCGAACGATGCCTCGTCGTCCAATCCGCCCTCAGCCATCAGATCGCCAGGCTGGAGCGGCAACTGGGCGCCCGGCTCTTCGACCGCACCAGCCGCCAGGTCCGCCTGACCGCAGCAGGCGAAGCATTCCTACCCGCCGCCCGCCAATGTCTCGACGCCGCCGACCGTGCCGCCGCCGAAGTCGCCGCCGCTATCGGCGAAGTACGCGGCCAGCTCACCGTCGGCGTGATTCCGACCGTCGCGGCGGTCGACGTCCCCGCGGTTCTGCGCGCGTTCCACGAGCGCTACCCGCATGTCCGGGTCGGCCTCCGCGTCGGCACCAGTGAGCTTCTGATGGTGCAGGTGAAGGAAGGCACGATCGATGTCGCCTTTCTTGGCCTGCCCGCCACCACGCGCCCCAACGACAACATCCGGTCCCGCGAACTCGCGCACGACCGGCATGTGGCTGTCGTCGCCCCTGGGCATGCGCTTGCCGGTAAGTCCGATGTGGACCTTCGGCGGCTGTCGAGCGAGGTTTTCGTGGATTTCCCCGCGGGTACAGCGGGACGTGATCAATCAGACCTTGCCTTCGCGGCAGCTGGACTGCAACGCGAGGTCGCCTTTGAAGTGACCTCGCCCGAATTCCTGGCGAGGCTGATCCACCAGGGTCTCGGCATCGCCATGCTGCCGTCGAACTATGTCCCGTATCTGTCCGGTGTGGTCACGATCCCAGTGACAGACGCCCCCGCACGCGTCGAACACCTCGCCTGGAGCCGCTTCGGTCTCACTCCCGCCGCGACGGCTTTCCTTGCGGCGCTTGATGTCAGCCCTTCGTGAGCACGTCGGCCAATGATCGCGGCGAAGGTGATGAGGGTCGCCACCGAGATCAGGACGTACTGCTCGTCAACCGAGGTCGACATGCCTGGAATAGGCGCGACAGATCATGGGCGCTTCGACCCCGGCGGGTCCATGGGAGTGGACCGGGTATATCTCCAGGAGTTCGTCCCGGCTCAGCCGGGAAAGCGATGGGAGGGCGCCAGCTACTGGCGCCCTCCCGCGGCCGTCACAAACTCGCGCGCTCGGCGACGATTCCGGTGATGGTGTCGTCTTGAGCGATCGCGAACCCAGCCGGGCCCGCCAGCACCTTCTTGACCGGCACGGCCGCCGAAGACCTGCGCCTGGTACGGGTGATTCTTTCTCCGTAACGGATTACGTCACTTGGGCAGTAGCTTCGAGACGCGGGTACGAATCGACGGCAGGTCGGGGTAGAACCGGTTGCCAGGGCATTCGGTTGCGAGCCAGTCGCGGTGGCCGGAGATGGTGTCGACCGTCTTGGTGCTGCCGCTGATCGGATTCACATAGTTGGTCCGGCCCAACGGGTCGAGACCGCAGATGGCCGAAAGTGCCGCGAGCACGACGACAAGCGAGTCGATGGCCGCCTTCGACGGCGAGGTTTCGCTGAGGTGCCCCAAAAGACACACACCCACATTGCCCGCGTTGTATCCGACGACGTGTCCGGCGTTGGCCATCAGCGGTCGCTTGCCGCCTTGCAGATCGGGACCGAAAACCGGGAACCAGTCCGAGCCGGACACCCGTCCCTCGTAGACGCTTCCGTTCGGATCGATGAGCAGGTGGTAGCCGATGTCCCCGAAGTCACGGACGATCGAGTGGTCATAGTAGATCGCCCGCACATCGGCCGCTGGATCCCGGCCAACAGAGCCCGCGGAGTGGTGCACAGTCAGTGTCTGCACAGGAAAGTAGGCGACGGGCCAGCGCTCGACGCCTTCGGGTGTGAAGCGCAGTTTCTCGTCGGCTCCCCATGCGGCGCGAGAGTAGTAAGGCCGCCTGAGCGCACTTCCATCAAGCGGAACTGCGGGGGCTGGCGATGCCAGCGTTGCCAACGCCGGACCGTTCACAGTGTCCATTTCGGACACGGTTGAATCATGCTTCAGGTCGAGTTCGTACTCGACGACGCCCGGGTCAACGGGCAGCAGCGTGACAGCCGGCAGGTCGTCACGGCCAGCGGGACACGTGGCGAGCTCACGCCATTCGCTCCACTGACCGGCAGTCCGAGTACGGATGGCACCGCTGTTGGTGCTGATACTGAGGTGAGTGACTGGCGCCGTCCCAACGGGCACCCGGTGCCTGCCAGCGGCAAGACTCCGGTTTCGGGTCACGGTCGCCGGAAACGTCCTCGCAGCCGCGTTGGCCGATCCTTCACCCGCCGCGAGCAGCGCGGCAGTGCCGCCCAGTGCGGCGAGAAGACCCCTCCGAGACAGTTCGACCATCAGTGTTCCTCCCCAGCTTGGCATGACCGATTCGACAGACGGCGTCGAGACGTCGGTCAGGCTACCGCAGGTTCGCTGGTGGGATGGGCGGTATGGAGTTTCGACGGCTTGCCGCGACCACACGGTTGCGCGCGGCAACCATCGCCCGCGGCGCGACCTAAATTAAGTCGGCAACGGACGTTCAGCGTCGAAAAACCGCCGGACTCCGCGTTCGAACAGTCCATTGGGGACGACGCGAAGCCCGAGATTGCGAACCTGTGCCTTGAGGCGGCTTGAGGTGAGGAAAGCCGCGTGCGCTGTCGCGATAGCGATGGGCGAGGCGTCATCACGGCTTCGAATTGTCGCAAGGCCGCGGTGATGTTCTCCGGGCTACGTGCCAGGCTGCCAGCCAACACGTGTGCGTCCTGGAGTGCCAATGAACTTCCCATTCCGGACAAGAAAGGCGGGCAATGCGCGGCGTCACCGATCAACGCAGACCGGGCGCCAGTGAAATGCGGCATATCGACCTGAGTGATCGCATCCGCGAAAACGAAGTCGCCAGCGGTCATGGTGGTGAACACGCGACGCACCTCGGCGGGAAACTCCGCGCATGTCCTAAGTAGATAGTCACGCAACGTGTCGCGTGGTGGAATCCCTGCCGCGGCACCGGCGTAGACGATAGCCGACACTGTGCCGGTGGCCACGGGGCAGAGGTTGACCATTTTCCCGGTGCTGACAAAGGAGTGTACGACTGGGGGAAGGCCGTGGGCGAAGTGCTGGGTGGTCGCGATGTAGTTCTCGAAGCCGTCGCCGAAGAGCATCCGCCTTGTGTGGGAGTGGATGCCGTCCGCTCCAACGAGAAGATCGCCGTGTTCGACGGTGCCATCGCTGAGGGTGACTTCGATCCCGTCGGCGGTGGTCGCAGTCCGGTCGATTTCGGTGCCGAAGCGAATGTCGGCTTGCTCGCGTACCAGATCGCAGCCCTATCGGCGGACAACCTCGGCGAGGTCGAACTCCAACAGTCCTAACGAGACAAACGGAGCCGGTGGAGGTGTGCGCGCGCCGCATCGGGGCTCGGCGCATCGACAACACTCACGACACCCGGGCCTGGTTGCGAGAAGTAGACCTCTTGGAGCACTCCTTCGGCCTTCAACTCGTTGAAGACAAGGACTTCCTCTTCCATGTGCGCGTCGGTCTCCTCGGGACGGACGATCCGGCCGGTGGCGAGGAACAGCATGGGCTCTCTCCTTGCGGGGTAAGACGACCGGTCATATTCGTGGTACGGAAGGAGCGCCGCGATGCCACCTCAGCCGCGATCGCCCGTGGCGCAGACAAAAGCCGACTAGGCGCCGACGTGGACTCGACGGCGGAGAACCCGGTGTGGCGCTAAAGAATTGCTGCGATCCGGCCACAGCGGCGCCGGTTCCGTGTCGCGATCCCCTGGACAGCGCATTGAATGTCGGTCAGGTTCATGCCACGGTGAAGTGTCATCGGTGTCGGGGAACCGTGATTCAAAGGGGGATTCATCGTGCGTTATCTGTACGTCAGTCATCCATGGGCCAGCGCATGCTGAGGACGTTGAGCATCGCGGCCGCCACGATTTCTGTTGTTACGGCAGTAAGTGCCACTCCATACGCTGCCGCCGCGCGCGAGACGTCATCAGCGTCCGCGGCTGTGGTACTCGACTGGTACACCGAAGCCTGGACGTCGATCGCGGTCATCGACGGCCAACTCCCATGGGACGCCGAAGTTGGCGTCGCCATAACACAAGGCGCGGTGTACGACGCCGTCAACGGGATCGTGCGGTCTCATCAGCCGTATCTGGCCATGCCAGCAGCTCGGCCCAGAGACTCACAGGACGCCGCGGCTGCCACGGCGTCATTCAGTGTTCTGGCTACGTTGTTGCCGCGCCAACGTGACCGCCTGCAAGCCAAATATGACCGGACTTTGTCAGCTATCCCGGCTGGGAGGGCGAAACAAGGTGGCATTGCCGCAGGCAAGCAGGCCGCGGACACCATGCTCGCGGCACGGAAAGGTGATGGGCGAGACGTCGTAGGACCGCCGTTCGTCGGAACGCAGCCAGGTCAATGGCGACCCACCCCGCCTTCATACACACCATCCCAAGGAACCGCTTTCGGGAATATCAAGCCGTTTCTGGTCCCCAGCGCCGCCAAGTTGCGTACTGCTGGGCCGAATGCGCTGACAAGTGCCGCATACGCGGCCGATTTCAACGAAGTGAAGGCGTACGGCGGCGTGACCAGCACGGTTCGCACGCAGGACCAGAAGGAAGCGGCCATCTTCTGGCATGAACGTCCTTCGGTCGAGTACGCCATGCACCACCAGATCGCCCAAACGCGCGGGCTCAACGCCGCTGACGCGGCGCGGATGTTCGCGGTTGCGCATCTGGTCGGCGTCGACTCGCTCATCGGATGCTTCAACGACAAGTACTTCTGGAAAACCTGGCGTCCCGTCACGGCGATCCACGAGGCAGCGAATGACGGCAACCCAGCCACCACCGCGGATCCGGACTGGAAACCGTTGCTCGGCACACCCGCGCACCCGGATCACCCGTCGGGACACTCGTGCGTGAGCGCCGGGTACGGAAAGGCTCTCGAGTACTTCTTCCACACCGACAACATCACGTTCAGCGCCTACAGCAAGGACTCCGGGACAACACGACACTTCACGAGCTTCTCGCAGAAACTCGACGAGGTGATCGGTGCGCGGATCTGGGGCGGGATCCACACGCGTACCGCGGACGTGCAAGGCGCCAAGATCGGCAAGGATGTCGCGACGTGGAGTCGTGACCACTACTTCCGGCCGCTGTGACGCTCGCTTACTCGGCCAGCCCGTAGATTCCGGCGGGCTTGGCCGTGCTCTCGGCACGTCTGGAATGCTTGAGTACCTCGGGTCCGCTGCCAGCGCCGCGACAACCCGGCCGACGAACCGTGGCGACCCGGCCTGTCCCATGTCAAAGGCGCCCGCGCCAGGGATGTCCAGAACCTTGACGCCATTCTCAGTGACCCGTGCGGCGGCCTCGAGGAACTGGGTGCGCACCAAGTTCGGCCACACCGACACGACTGCGACCGAGTGAGGTCGCAGTTCGTGGGCCATGTCGGCGGTCAGCCGGTCAAGGCCGGCCTTTCCCACGCCGTACACCACGTTCTGCATGTATTGGACCGCACCAGGCGAGGAGATGTTGACGATCACGCCCAGCCGGTCCGCCTTCATCAGCAGTGGTGCGGCGAAAGCGCTTGCGACGTAGTGGGATCGTAGCCCGGTCTCGATCACCTGGTCCCACGCCTTGATCGGCAGTGTCCAGAAGGGACGGTTGATCCACTGTGCGAGGTCCGGGGCGGAGAAAACGTTGTTCACCAGGATGTCCAGGTGGCCGTGCTCGGCCTGAATCTGGCCAACTCCGCGGTGGGGCAGTACGTCATCGCACTGGCCAAGCAGGCAGGCGTCAGGACCCTCGCCATCGTGCGCCGGGAGCAAGCCGCCGACGTGGTCCGCAAGCTCGGGGCGGACCACGTCGTCATAGACGGGGACAAGCTCGGCCACCGCGTAGCCGAAGCGTTGCAAGGAAAGCAGTTACGGTTCCTGCTGGAAGGAACCGGGAGCAGCGAGCAGGTCGCGGAGCTCGCGCCGAACGTCGAAGCTGGCGGCAGCGTGGTGCTCTTCGCAGCGGTTACCTACCAGTCGCCCGCGCTGCCGTTGGCGGATCTCATCTATCGCGGCGTCACGCTGAGCGCGTTCTTCATCCTGAAATGGCTTCGCGACACCCCTCGCGAGGAACTGGAGCGCGTGTACGGCGAACTGGCCGAGCTGGTCCGGCAGGGCGTGATCAAGTCCGAAGTGGAGGCAACGTACCCGCTCACCGAGTACCGGAATGCTCTCGCACACGCGGCCAGCATGGAACGATCAGGCAAGATCCTTTTCACTCCGAACGGCTGAGGCAACGCACTGGATGATGGACAGCGTCATCCCGCAACAGGCTGGCCACCACTGATCCCGGCCCGCCATGAGGCACGCAGCAACTGCTTGTCGGGCTTTCCCACGTCCGTCAACGGGATCGCGTCGAGCACGGTGATGCCACTCGGCGCGTATTGGGCGCCCATGTGCGTTGTGACAAGGGATCGCACCGCGTCCAAATCGATGGTGGCGCCGGGCCGCAGCACAAGCGCGGCCTCAACCTGCTCCATGGAATCCGCGTCACGCACGCCGAACACAGCCGCCGCGGCCACCGCGGGGTGTGACAGCAGCACATCTTCCACCTCGGTGGGGTACACGTGCCCGCCAAGCACAATGACCATGTCCCTGACCCGGCCGTTGATGTGCAGGTACGCCTCCTCGTCGAGAAAGCCGACATCCCCGGTGTGCACCAAGCCGTCCCGCCACACCTGCGCGGACAACTCGGGGTTGTTCAGGTACCCAGCGGAAGCACTCGGCGTGCGTACGCAGATCTCCCCGGATTCGCCTTGCTTCACCTCGCTGCCATCCTCCGCGAGGATGCGTATCTCCACGCCGGGCAACGCTCGGCCCGCAGTGCCAAGCAGTTCGTAGCGCAGATGGTCCTCTGGGGACAGTGCGCTGATGAACCCGGCCTCCAACTGGCCGTATACCTGCGTGAACACCGCGCCGAATACCGCAACCGCCTGCGCGATCCGGTCTGGCGACGATGCGCAGCCGCCGTAGGCCACGTTACGCAGGCTGGAGGTGTCGACGGGTTCGCGCAGCATCTGATCGGTTAGCTGATACAGCAGCGGTGGCATCAGGGCGCTATCGGTAACGCGGTGGCGTTCAATGTCGGCGAGCGCCTTGACCGGGTCGAACCTGGGATGCAGCACGACACTGCCGCCTTGGCCCAATGCCCGGTCAGTTTCGGTGCCTGCCACGTGCGCGAGAGTGGTGCACGCCAGAAAGACCGGCGGCTCGGCCGGGTTCGCCGCGTCGCTCCAGCGTGCGGCATATGTGCCGAAGGCTCGCAGGATGCCCTTTGGGTGGCCGGTCGTGCCGCCGGTGTGTCGTACGGACCAGATTTCGTCCGCACGCACGGGTTCGACCGGGATCGGAGTACTCGGCGCCTGCTCAACCAACGCGAGCAGATCGGCGCCTGCCGTCGACGGACCGAATGTCAGCACGTCCTTGACCTTCGGCAGCGCGTCGACTTTGTCGGTGACCAGGATGTCGGTCTCGACGTCGGCGGCGATCACGGCCAGCGTTTCGGCGGACATGCCCTCGTAGAGCGACACCGACCGAGCACCCAACAGGTTCGTGGCGTACCGGATGGTCAGCACCTCGACACGGTTGCCGGACATGATCGACACCGTGGACCCGCGCCGCACGCCGCGGTCACGCAACACGTGCGCGGTGCGGTGGATCAGGTCGATCAGCTCGGCTGCTCGTACGGTGCGACCGTCAGCCTGGTGAATCACGATCCGGTCGGGGTCGTCGCCGATACCGCGCAGGACGGCGCCAACGTAGTTGTTGCTGCTGGATTCCGTTTTCATGGGAGTGTTCGTTTCTCTCGGCGGAGAACCACTATCCGACCGAAATCGGATGACCCGATTCGGGCGAGTCCGAACCCGGCTTGTTCAGCCTCGGCGGCGAGTTGCTCGGCCGTGCGGCCGAAAGGCACCTCCCAGCCTTGAAAAACCAGGCGCCGCAACGCGTACGCGGGCCGAGCGGCTTCCGTCGGCTCGGGTTCGAACTCCTGAACGAACAGCAATCCGCCCGGCTTGAGCGCGCGCCGAATCATGGCTAGCGTCGCGGCCCGCGCCGGTTCGGCGAAGAACGGTTGCGCCCAAAACGCGCCGTCGAAGGCGTTTTGTTCGTCGAAATCCCGTGCGTCAACGCATCTGATGTCCACCCGGTCGGCGACTCCGAGTGCTTCGGCCCGGCGTTGCGCCTCGGCGGCGACGTCGGGCACGACTTCGATGGCCACTGCTCGCATTTCGGGCACCATGGTCGCGAAAGTCAGCGTCGCCCCAGCGACACCGCACCCGATATCCAGCCACCGTCCGGTACGGATGACCTCGGGTATTTCGGGCACCTGCTTGAACAGGACCTGCTCGAACACCGCCTGCGTGACATCGGTGGTCTGACCGCCGACGGCACGAGCGAGGACGAGCGCATCGTCTTTGGTCAGGGGCAGTGTGCCCGGCTCCTGCGCCGCGGCCGCGACCAAATGGGTCGTCATCGCGGCACGGTCCAGCACGTCGTCGAGGTTGACCCAAGCATTGTCGGCGGTCAACGCCATGAATGCGGGACTCAGCTGAACGTGATCGTCCTGCCTTTCGGCGATGCCGTGGATTTCAAGCACGGCAAGCACATCGGCCAGCCGGGTCGGTGAGAGCCCGGAGAATTCCGCGAGCTCGTCAAGGTTTCGGGGGCGATTGAGGAAATTCGTCCACCCGTTTTTGTGCAACATCGTCAGGAGGCCGAAGACCTGCGCTCCGGTTGCCCAATTTTCGATACTAGCCCTGGCCTGACCGGCCTGCATGAATTGGGTGACCAGACCCGCGTCGCTCATAAAGCCATGTCAGCACGGCACTTGGTGGCTCGCAACCTGTGGTTGTCCTCGGTGCGAAATCTCGCCACAGCCAGCAAGTATTGGTAAACGGTCACTAAAATGTGGAATGCGACCGCGCCTGAAGTACGTCCCTAAGCACGCGGGATCGTCGTGAGGAGGCGACGGACATCGTGTGCGGTGGCGACCCGGATCACGGTCACGTCCGGATGCTGTTCGGCGTACCGGAGTACCTGGGCGCGCTTGCCGTGGTACTGCGTCCAGGCCCATTGGATCGGATGATCGGCCTTGAGCCAGTCGCGCCAGTGTTCCCGGTTGCCGTTCCACAGTTCCCGGCGTGTCAGAGCGCGGATGAAGCTGCGGCGGATGACGCGCGACATCACCACGCGCCGCGGAACGTCCAGCCACACCACGGTGTCGGCGCGGTGCCACAACAGGTCGCCGAGCACACGGTGGTACTGGTCTTCCGTCACCCACCGGGATTGCTCGCTGAACCGCTCGACATCCGCTTCGAACTCCGGTCGTTTCACCCAGCCGGGACCGTGATGCAGACCATCGAGTTCGTAGTGGGGCATTCCATAGCTGGCGGATAAGGCCCGAGCGAGTGTGGTCTTCCCAGCGCCAGTGCTGCCCGCGACGAGCACTCTGTCCATGGCACAAGATTACGAGACCCAGCAAATGCAATAGCGACACGAAGGAGTCGATCGGCAGAATTCGGTCTACGACGGGCCAGGCGTTGACCGGATCACCTTTAGCCTCTATATCGGCACCAAGTCAGCGCCTCCGACGGCCTGACCCACAGAGGAGGACGTATGCCGAACCAGCAGCCGCCGGTCTCGTCCTATGTGGTCGATTGCGCGGTGTACGTGGACGGGCAACGGCTGCCGGGCAAGTGGTCGCATGACGCGGCAATCGCCGAGGTACGCACTCGCGGCGAAGGTTTTGTCTGGATAGGACTTTACGAACCGGGAACCGAGCAGATCCAAGGCATCGCGGAGACGTACGGGCTCCACGAGCTGGCCGTCGAGGACGCGGTGTGCGCGCATCAGCGGCCCAAGCTGGAGCGCTACGACAACCTGCTGTTCATGGTGCTCAAGACGGTCCACTACGTCTCGCACGAGTCGCCGACCAGGGCGAACGAGATCGTCGAGACCGGCGAGATCATGGCGTTCCTCGGCGAGGACTTCATTGTGACGGTCCGGCACGGCGACCATTCAGGTCTTCGCGGGCTGCGCCGTGAACTGGAGGCGATGCCGGAACGCCTGCGCCTCGGGCCTGCCGCGGTGTTGCACGCGATCTCCGACCGGGTCGTTGACGACTACCTGGAGGTCAGCGACTTGTTCGAGCGTGACATCGAAGAGGCCGAATCGGTCATTTTCGCGCCGCGCAGTCTCGTCGGCGCCGAGCAGATCTACTTGATGAAACGGGAGGTGCTCGAACTGCGGCGGTCCATCGCGCCGCTCGCCTTGCCGTTGCGCCGGTTGGCCGATGGGGACCTTTCGCTGGTTCCCGCTGAGGTGCGCTCGTACTTCCGGGACGTGGACGATCACCTGACCGTGGTGGCCGACCGGGTGACGCGGGCCGATGAGCTGCTGAACAGCCTGGTCGACGCCACGCTCGCGAAGATCACGCTGCAGCAGAACACCGATATCCGCAAGATCACCGCGTGGGCGGCGATCATCTCCATCCCGACCATGGCGGCCGGTGTGTACGGGATGAACTTCGATGTCATGCCCGAGACGCACTGGACGTACGGGTATCCGATCGTGCTCGCCGTGATCGTGCTCGCGTGCCTTGTGGTCTACCGGATCCTCAAACGCAACAAGTGGCTTGGGTCCGGCCGCACGGTCATCTGGGTCGTGCTGATGATCGTCGCCTGGCTGGCCCTGGTCGTCGTGCAGATCTCCCTCGGCATGGGTCACTGATATGCTTTTATTAAGAAAGTTAAGGTTAACTTCTTGAAAGTTGAAGTCTGGCCGCGTAAAACTTGAGATATGACAGAACAGCCGCTGGACTGGCAGGAGCTCACGAACCTGACCCGTGGCCAGCCGTTCGTCGTGGAGCGGGTGCGCCTCGCTGGCAACGGCGTCGCGATCGAGGGCGAGTTCGAGCTGCCGCAACTGGCTCAGCTCAACGTCGAGGACCAGGTCTTCGTCACGGCGTTCGTCCGCAGCCACGGCTCCATCAAGGAGATGGAGCGGATCTTCGGGGTGAGCTACCCGACGATCAAGGCACGGCTGAACCGGATCACGCAGATGCTCGACTTCGTCGAGACGGATCCGGCGCCATCGCACGCCGACGTGATCGACCGGTTGCGTCGCGGCGAGATCACCGCGAACGAGGCAGTGTCCGAATTAGAGGGGCAGACATGATGCCGCAGCTGGTGACCGTCCGGGTCAGACGCCCGGACCGGCGCACGATCCGAGTCTGGGTCCCGGTACTTCCCGTGGTTCTCGTGCTCTCGCCGATCCTGCTCCTTGCCGCCGTGGGTGTGGTCGTGGCGTGTCGCATGTACCAGGTCAACGCGATGCGGGCGTTGGCCACCGGTTGGCGCGTCTTCTGGGCTTTGTCAGGCACGCGGTTCGATGTCGAGTACGGCGGTACGGGTGTGCTCGTTTCCATGCGATAGAGGGGTTTTCGATGACTGAACGCAAGGACGTCCTCGAGTTGCTTGCCGAGGGCAAGATCACCGCGGACGAGGCAGAACGGTTGATTGGCGCGCTCGAACGCGTCCAGCCCGCCGTAGTGCCTGACGTCCGGCCGAAGGGCAAGGCGAAGTACCTGCGGTTGGTGGTGGACACCCAGGACGCCGGTGAGCGGACGAAGGTGAACATCCGGGTGCCACTGCAACTCCTGCGGGCGGGCGTGAAGCTGGCGGCACTGATCCCGCCGGTCGCGGTGGACAAGGTCAACGCCGAGCTGACCAAGGCCGGCGTGCCGTTCGACCTTGGTCAGCTCAAGCCCGAGCAGCTTGAGGAGCTCGTCGACCACCTCGACGACCTGACCTTGGACGTCGACCAGCCGGACACCACCGTGCGCATCTTCTGCGAGTAGGAGGGGCACCAATGATCCAGGTGCGAGGTCTGGAGAAGTCCTATAAGGACCTGCATGTGTTACGCGGCGTGGATTTCGATGTGGCGCGCGGCAGCATCTTCGCGTTACTTGGCTCAAACGGCGCAGGCAAGACCACTGTCGTACGAATCCTGTCCACATTGCTCAAAGCTGATGTCGGAACGGCAAGCGTCGCTGGCTTCGATGTCGCCGCACAATCGGCGAACGTGCGGGAATCCATCAGCCTGACCGGACAGTTCACCGCCGTCGACGAGATCCTCAGCGGGCGGGAAAACCTCGTCCTTGTCGCGAAGTTGCGGCACCTCAAGAATCCACGGCAGATCGCTGACGATCTGCTCGACCGGTTCGCGCTGACCGACGCGGCCACGCGGAAGGTGTCGACGTATTCCGGTGGCATGCGCCGTCGTCTGGACCTCGCGATGAGCCTGATCGGGAACCCGCCGGTGATCTTCCTCGACGAGCCGACGACCGGCCTCGACCCGCAGGCGCGGATCGAGGTGTGGAACAGCATCAAGGAGCTCGCAAGGCGGGGCACGACCGTACTGCTCACAACACAGTATCTGGACGAGGCCGAGCAACTGGCCGACCGGATCGCGATCCTGCACGAGGGCCGGATCCTCGTGAACGGCACCCTTGCCGAACTCAAGCAGCTGCTCCCACCAGCCAAGGTCGAGTACGTCGAAAGCAACCGACCCTCGAGGAGGTCTTTCTCACGCTCGTCGGCGCCGAACCTGTGAAGGAACACCAATGACGAAGCACTTCCTCGGAGACACGGCAGTCCTCTTAGGACGATCACTGCGGCACATCGCCCGCAGCCCGGACACCATCATCACAACCGCGATCATGCCGATCGCGATGATGCTGATGTTCGTCTACGTCTTCGGCGGCGCGATCAACACTGGCGGGTCGTATGTGGACTATATGCTGCCAGGCATCCTGCTGATCACAGTCGCGTCGGGCATCTCCTACACCGCATTCCGGCTCTTTCTGGACATGAAGGGCGGCATCTTCGAGCGTTTCCAGTCCATGCCGATCGCCCGCTCGGCCGTCCTGTGGGCGCACGTGCTGACTTCGTTGGTGGCCAATCTGATCTCGCTTGTGGTCGTCGTGGGTGTTGCACTGATCATGGGTTTTCGTTCAGGCGCTGGAGTGCTGGCGTGGCTTGCCATCGCGGGCATCCTGCTGCTGTTCACCCTGGCGTTGACCTGGATCGCGGTGATTCCCGGCCTTTCCGCCAAGTCTGTTGACGGCGCCAGCGCGTTCTCGTACCCGCTCGTCTTTCTTCCGTTTCTCAGCTCGGCATTCGTCCCGACCGGCACCATGCCGGGCGTGGTACGCGCTTTCGCCGAACACCAGCCCGTAACGTCCATTGTGAACGCCATTCGTGCCCTTTTCACGCAGCGGCCAATCGGCACCGACATCTGGATCGCGCTCGCTTGGTGCATAGGCATCCTGATTGTCGCGTATGTCTTCGCGACAGCTACCTACCGCCGCAAGATCTCCTGAGGTTGCCGACTCGCTGCCCGGCGGTTAGCGTCTACTGTGGCCGGTGGGGAGAGTCGTGTGAGCTTTGAGAAAGAAGTGCGGGCCGCGTTCCGGCGTGGTGACAGCGCCGAAGTGCTGCGGATGGCCGGTGCAGAGGTCGAGCGGGCGCGCGCGGCCGGTGATCCGGCCGGAGAAGTGGAAGCGCTCTACGCGATGAGCCGAGTCGCTGTCCGTGAAGACGATCTGCCGCACGCGGAACAATTGGCCAGTCAGGCTTTGGCAGTAGCCGTGCGCACAGGCGACAAACGACTTGAGGAACGTCCCAGGCACGTGCTGGCCGGTGTGACGCGGCTGTCGGGCAACCTGACCAAGGCCAGAAGGCTCTACAAAGCAAACATCGAGCTCAACGAGTCGCTCGGCCAGGATGAGATCGCCAACTCCGAGTACCACAACCTGGCCTTCACCGAACTGCGCCTTGGCAACGTGGCCAGGGCGCGAGAGCTGTTCGAGGCTGGCCGTGCACGGGTGTTCCAGCGTGGATATGACTCGTTTGTTCCTTACGTCTGTGTCGCGGCCGCGGCTCTCGCTACCGTTGAAGGGGACCATTTTCAGACCGTGAAGATGGTTGGCCTGACCGACAAAGCCTATGCCGCCATTGGCGAGGTGCCGGATCCCGACGACGCCATAGAACTCGAAAACGCGCGCACTGCGGCAATTCAGGCTCTGGGTGAATCACGATTCGAGCAGGCGTACGCCGCCGGTGCCACACTCGAACCTGCCGAAGCGTTTGGACTGTCCAGTTGAGACACGCCTGACGGGTTTGCACCAGACCCACCGGGGCGGTCAATGCAGGCGGCAATGACCGAACCTGTGGGACGGCGGCGAAGCCAGTCCGGACCGGTCTCCCGGCAGTGCTCTAACCCTTTCCCGTTGTGATCTCGGATGTCTGTATTGGATCGACGCGGCGATTCAGTGCGGAGCCTTGGCACGGACGAACTCGTAGAGGCCCCAGCCGGTTTCGCCGACGTCCTGGCAGCATTGGATGGCATGGCCCATCGCTTCAACCGCAGCGTTCCTAATTTAAGCTCGTGCCTGCGTGATGAGGTGGCCGCGTTCGAAATCCGGGAAACGCCTCAGCATCGCGCGCAGCTCATCGGCGTTCACGTTGGCGCCGAAGGTTTCCGAGCCTGGTTCGAGCTTGACGCCGTCCGCGAGTTGGCCTGCGACAACAGGATCGAAGCCGAACGCGGAGACCAGATCCGCGACGACCGCCACGTCCGCCGGGCCATCTCCGGCGATCGCGATGGCTTTGCGGCCTGCGGTACCAGTGGGACTGGCTTCATCCTCGAGGTCGTGATATCCCATGTGGTTGAAGGCTTTCACGACACGGGACTCGGCCAGATAGGCCTGGACTGTCTCGCTTGAGGACGTTCGCGGGTCGTTGAGGTCGTCGCGGATTCCGTCGACTTCCCACCAGTAGTCATCGCGTCGATGACGAGTTTGCCTTTCAGCTCCGCGGCCGGGATCGTTCGATATTTGCCCAGTGGCAGTGCGAGGATCACGATGTCGGCTTCGGCCGCGGCTTCTGGTGCGGTCATGGCGACCGCGCCAGGGGTGAGGACCTCGACGGTGAGCGCGATCTTGCTGCGTTCACCGGAGCCTGCGATGAGGACGCGATAACCGGCGGCGAGCGCGAGGCGGGCGAGGACGGTCCCCACCTTGCCCGCGCCGAGGATACCGATCGTGCTGGTCATGTCGTCTCCGTACTCGCGAAGATGTCTCGGACCATGGGAATCACCTTTGTGCCATAGAGTTCTACGGCACGCATGCGGGCGCTGGCTGGTTGGGATCCGCTGCTGTAGATCAGGTCGAACCGGCCGACTCCCAGTTCTTTGATCGCGCGAGCCATCTTGCGGGCGACGGTGTCCGGGGATCCAATGTAGAGCGAGCCGTGCTCGATCTCACGGTCGTACTCCGCGATGCTGATTGGCGGCCAGCCTCGCGTACGGCCGATCCGGTCACGGATGACCCGGTAGTGCGGCCAATAGACCTCGCGGGCTTGTTCGTCGGTGTCGGCGATGAAGCCGGGGGAGTGCATACCGACCGGGTGCGCGGTCGTCCCGAACTGTTCGGCGGCTTGCCTGTACAGGTCAAGGTACGGAGCGAACCTTTTCGCGGGCCCGCCGATGATGGCGAGCATCAGCGGCAGGTTGTAGTGGGCGGTGCGGACGACCGATTGGGGTGAACCACCGACACCGACCCAGGTTGTCAGCCGCCCTGAATCCGTTTTGGGATAGATGTCCGCATCTTCCAGTGCCGGGCGGAACTTTCCGCTCCACGTCACGGGTTGCTCGTCGAGCAGCCGCACGAACAGTTCGATCTTCTCCTCGAACAGGGCGTCGTAGTCTGCCAGGTCGTAGCCGAACAGCGGAAACGACTCGGTGAACGAACCCCGGCCGAGGATGACTTCCGCTCGCCCGTTGGACAACGCGTCGACTGTCGCGAAGCGCTGGAACACGCGTACGGGATCGTCCGAACTGAGCACGGTCACACCGGATGCCAAGTGGATACGTGAGGTCCGAGTGGCGATGCCGGCAAGCACTGTCTCTGGCGTGGAGATGGAAAACTCGGGGCGGTGGTGCTCGCCAAGCGCGATCACGTCCACCCCGGTCTCGTCCGCGAGCACGGCTTCGTCGACGACCTGCCGGATCGCCGCCGCGTGGCTCAGTAACTTGCCCGAATCGTCCTGCGGCACATCGCCGAAGGTGTCGAGGCCGAATACCAGATCAGACATGGGATGGCTCCTGGGTGAGCAGCTGGCGCACCCGCGGCGCGACCGCACGGCCGAACAGCTCGATCGTTCGCGCACGGGCAGCGCGCGGCAGGTGCATGATGTCGTACTTGAGGTCAAAGCGGTTCAGCCGCAGGTCACGCGCCATGAGCGCGATCTTGCGAGCGACCGTGTCCGGGGAGCCGACGAACAGCGCGCCGCCGTCGATCTCGGCCAGATAGCGTTCCCTGTCCGGCTTGTAGAACCCGCGCTCGGCTGCGATCTGGGCGACGACCGGTTGCCAGTACTTCCACCAGGTCTCCACGGCTTCCTCGTCGCTTTCCGCGATGAGGCCGAGAGAATGCATGCCGATCGGCTGCACCGGGTTTCCGAACTGCTTGAGCGCGACGTGGTAGAGCTCCACGAGACGAGCGAACCGTTGTGGGCGTCCACCAATGATGGCCAGCATGAGCGGAAGGCCATACCGGGCAGCGCGCACCACGGAATCCGGGCTCCCGCCCACGCCTATCCACGTGGGAATGCCGCCCGGCCTCATCTGTGGATGCAGCCGCTGATTGACCAGCGGTGAACGCGTTGTGCCAGACCAGGTCACGCGGTCCTCGCGCTGCAGTCGCATGAACAGGTCGAGCTTCTCGTCGAACAGCTGCTCGTAGTCAGCGAGGTTGTAGCCGAAGAGCGGGAACGATTCGGTCGCCGATGCCCGGCCGAGCACCAGCTGCGCGCGTCCATTTGAGACGGCGTCCACAGTGGAGAACTCGTGATAAAGCCGGACTGGGTCGTTCGTGCTCAGCACTGTCACCGTCGTGCCCAGCTTGATGCGGCTGGTCACGGTCGCCATCGCGGCGAGCAGCACGGGCGTGGCGCTGTCGTTGTGTCCTTCGCGGTAATGCTCGCCGACGCTGAAGACATCAAGACCTACCGACTCGGCGAGCCGCGCCTCGTCGACAAGGAGCCGAACCGTCTCCGCGTCGGTCAGTTCACGTGCACCATCCGTGGCCACCTCGCCGAACGAGTTGAGGCCGAACCCGAAGTCGTTCATGGCCGCCCCTCCAGATGATTGACGTATCAATTTTGACATGCCAATCATGCGTCGATACAATTGACATGTCAAACAGGAGGAGCCGTGACCAGGACGACACGACGACGCAGGGTGCTCCCGACCACAGCGGAGCTCAAAGCCTGGCGAGTGTTCATCGAGACGTCGGAAGCACTGCGGTCCGAACTCGGCACACGGCTGCAGGCGGAATCCGCGCTGTCCTCAGGCGACTATTCGGTACTGCTCGCGCTTAGCGAGACGGACGGGCACCGGCTGCGTTCATCCCTGCTCGCGGACCACGTCGGCTGGGAACGCAGCCGCCTGTCACACCACCTCGGCCGGATGGAGCGACGCGGCCTGATCAGGCGCGAAGACTGCTCAACGGACAACCGGGGCTCCGAGGTTGTCCTGACCGACGAGGGCGCCGCCATGTTCCGGGCCGCGACCGTCCCGCATCTCACCGCGGTTCGCGAGTTGTTCGTGGACGCGCTCACGCCGGAGCAGATCGCCGCCGTCGGCGAGATCGCGGCGGCACTGCAGGCCCACCTGAACAGATCGTCGTGAACCTGTCGTAGATGGATCGTGAACAACCGGCTGGTTACGTCAAGGCGTGGAAAGGGAACGCGCACACGATGAACTAAGGCGGCAGCAATGACCAAGACATCACTCGATCACTACTTCGAGCTGCTGGACTCGGACACCGGGGTCGACGGGATCAACGAGCTGTTCACCGAGAACGCGTTGGCGATCTACGGTGGCGAAGTGGCGCGTGGGCACGACTGGATCGGCCGACTGCACCGCAGCGTGATCGGCCGTCGCAAGTCGTCGCGTCACGAGTGGACGATCGTCGAGAAAACCCGTGACAGGCTTGTGGCCCAATGGCAAGAGAGTGGCGTGGACCTGCACGACAAGGAGTTCACGGCAAGCGGCCGCGCTGTCACGAGCCTCGACGACACCGGACGGATCTCCGATCTGCGGCTGAGCTTCGAATCCGGCACCGACCGGATCCGCGTGATTCTCGGCAGGCACCTTGAGGCCTTCGCGCTCGAAGATCCGGATGACCGGCGCGAGGTGATAGCGCAGGTCTACCACGAAGATGTTCGCTTCTTCGAAGCCGACAAGGTCAGTGTCTTCACCGGGCGCGCCGAGATCGCCGCCCGCACCGATCAGGTGTTGACGATGGCGCAGCCGCTGCTCGCGCAAATCGACGGCGTCATGGAGAACCATCACGCCGTCCTGTGGCAGTGGACCATCGTCAACCCGATCGCGGGCGAAGCACGCGGCTGGGAGGTCGTGCGTCTCGACGGCGACCAGATCCGTGAGTTCGTCGTGTTCACAGAGGACGCTGACACCCTCGTTGAGGGGATGCCGTGATCGACGCGCGTGTGGAGGCGCCGAAACGCCCCCACACGCCCGCGACTAACGCAGCAAGTACGCGTCGATAATGGTTTGATCGACGGAGTTGCCCGCCCGGTCGGCTGCGGTGGCCCGCAACGACACCGACTTCGCGTCCGCCGGGTGGTGCAGCATGGCGTACCCACCGATCAGCGGAGCGTTCTGCCAAGTCGTGCCCTTGTCGTAGGACACTTGGACCGTCTGCAGGCGCTGCTTCGAGGTGGTTCCTGGCTGGTTCTCCACTGTCACCGGCAGCAGGAACAGGCCCCTTGGGGCTGCCGCGTTCTCGTCCAGCTTCGGGGTGAACCGGATCGCGGACGCCGGATGCTGGGCGACGCCGGTGCTGCTGTCACCTTGGAATGTCCAGGTACCGGCCACCTTTGTGGCCTGGTCGTGGCCGGTGCGGGTGGCCTCTGTGACGATCTTGTACGTCGCCTTGCCCGCCGGAATGACGAACCGGCCGGAGCCTGCCTCGTTGTTCTGGCCGAGCAATTCCCCGTTGCGGTACAGCTTCGTCGATGCCGACGAAGTCGCCGACCATCCGGCGTTCCCGGTGCCATCGCTGAACAGCGGTATCGCGATCACCATGAGGTCACCGCGTTGCTGCACCCACAGATCGTCCTTTGTGTCCGGGAACGCGGGCCCGAACACGCCTTGGTGCATGGACTCCGCGTATGTCCGGCCGGGCGCGTAGTGCTTCACCGCGCCGGAGAACACTTCGTAGTTCTCGCCAGGCAGGCTCAGGCGACGGGCCCAGTCGGCGTTCTCACCGCCGTAGAACTCCTTGTGCACACCGGGTCCGACCGGCGTCAGCACTCCGAGGCCCCAGTCGGCGCGGGCGTTGTGCGGTGATGACGTCAGTCCAATGTAGGCAGGATCGGGGATCCGCTTGCCCAGATCGACGTTGACGGTAGCGAGGTCCTTCTGTGTGATCACCTTGGACAATCCGGTGTGGACACCGCCCTTGCGGAACCACGCCAGCGCGTACTTGTCGGTGCCGCTCGTCCAGTTCATCGCGAGCTGACCGGTGGCTTCGTTGGCTGGCGCGTCCGGGCCGATTTGTCCGAACCCGACAGTGCTGATGTCACCGCCGCGGTCGAAACTGGTGATCGTCCACCGGTTCTTTCCGGCGATCCGCTCGAACCCGAACTGCGTCTGCTGCAGCTGGGCGTTGGCGTCCGGCAGTTTGATGTCGACCGGCTTGGCCTTGCGGGCGTCGAGGTCGATCGTGATCGGCCCGTCGACACGCAGGTTCGGTGCGTTGATCACGTCTGAGGCGTACGGCTCGTCTGTCCACACCGACCCGGACAGCAGATACCGGCCCGCTGCCAACCGCTGAACTACCTTGCCGTCAGCGAAGTCACGCGGCATCACCAGTTGCGTGGTGTCCAGATTGGTCAGGAACACGTTCGTGTACCCAGGAACGCCGCCGTTTCGGTCGTGCGCGGTGATCGTGACGTCGTAGCTCTCGACCTCCAGATCGATCTCTACGGCAGTGCGCACAGACGTCGTGCCGCTGGTGGCGACCACCGCGCCGCCGAAGGTGCCGCCGTTCGGCGTGGTGCTGACCTCGGCCCTGACGGTGGCGGAGGCGGTGCCACCGGCAGGGATGGTGATGCGCGACGGCGAAACGCTGAACACGCCGCCGTTGGTGTCCATCTTCACCTCAAGGGTCACCGTGCTGGTGCCGTTGTTGGCGTACGAGATCTCTTTGGTGACAGCCGGTTTGCCGGTGTGCGGCCATTGCTGCTGGCCGAAGCTGAGGCTGATCGGCTGGCTGGTGACAGTCTGGGTGAGCACCTTCGCCGAGTCCACGCGCCCTGCACCCTGTTCGAACGGCGTCAGCCCTGGCGTCGGCGTGCTGGCGGTCACGAGCATCGCCTTGAGCTGGTCGCCACGCAGGTTCGGATGCTGTTGGGCCAGTAGGGCAGCCGCACCGGCGACGTGCGGGGCGGCCATGGACGTACCAGAAACGGCCGTGTAGCCGTCGTCGACAGGGGTGCCGATCCGGCCGTCCGCGTGCCGGGCCGCCACGATTTCCACGCCTGGCGCGGTGATGTCCGGTTTGATCATCCCGCCGCCCTTACGCGGGCCACGTGAGGAGAACTCGGCGATCTGGTTGTCGCGATCCACCGCGCCGACGGTCAACGCGGCGTCGGCGGCACCGGGGGAGCCGATCGTGCCGGGCACCGGGCCGTAGTTGCCAGCGGAGATCACGAACAGCGTGCCGTACTTGGCGGACAACGTGTTCACGGCCTCTTCGAGCGGGTCGACCTCGGGAGTGTCGAAGTCGCCGAGGCTCATGTTGACGATGTCGGCGCCCTGTTCGGCCGCCCACTGCATGCCCGCGATGATCCCGGAGTCGGCGCCGGACCCGGAGTCGTCAAGCACCTTCACGTCCAGGATCCGCGCGCCAGGGGCGACACCACGGTACTTCCCGCCCGACTTGGCGCCGGTGCCCGCGACGATCGATGCCACGTGCGTGCCGTGTCCATAGTGGTCGAGATCGTCGGGGGAGTCGGTGAAGTTCTTGCCACCGATCTCTTGCGTGACGAGGTCCGGATGCGTGTTGTCCACACCGGTGTCGAGCACCGCGACGGTCGTGCCAGCGCCCGTGTAGCCCGCGGCCCACGCGGTCGGTGCCCCGATCTGCGGGACACTGTGGTCGAGTGTGGCGCGCCGTTTCCCGTCGAGCCAGACCTTCGCGATACCGCTCGACTTCAGCGCCGGACCCGTCATGCTCTGCCAGAACTGCGTGGGATCAGCCTTGATCGCAGTGGCGTTGATGGCGGAGAGGCCGCCCGTGGGGCGCCGTGCCTCGTCGTACTTGACGATGAGCGGGATCGTGCCGCGATAGGCGCGCAGCGCGGTGATGTCGAAGAGGCGCTGGTCGACGACCTTGTTGGCGATCAAGGACATCGCGTCGGACGGGAAAACGTAGGTGTGCCCGTCGGCTTGGTACGTGGTGAATCTGAGCCGTTCCCGGCCAGGCCCAGGCAGGAGATAGCCCGCGCCGCCGTTGGCACTGGGAACGACCTTGTCGCCGGTGATCAGGGTGACCGCGTCGGCGGGATCGAACGGTTGCGGTGACGCGTGCGCGACCGCGGGAACACCGGTCAACGCCAAGAATGCGGACAGCAGAATGCCACTACGCCAACGGCGCACGGGTACCTCCAGGTGAGCAGGGTTCGCCGGAACGTAACGGCCGTCATGGGAAGTCCACAAGACGTCGTACGGGGGTGTCCCACTCACCGCGCAAACCCTTGTCCTGTCAAGTGAGAGCGCGCTCATCCACCGCTTGTTCCAAGCGGGCATTTCTTTCACTGTCGAGTGGCAAGAACTTGCCACTCGACAGTGTCCAGGCCTTGCGAAGGCCGCGGGTGGGATGCCGTGAAGGCCACCTTCGCGGCGTTGAACGCGCGAGGGCCTCCGTTGACGCGTTAGATGCCAATGTCGGGACCTTAAGAAGGTGCACGCGCGGCCGCTTGCGGGCATATCAAGGTCCACTATGGACAAGAAGCCGTCTCATCGGGCACACATGTCACATCAGCCTCATCTGTCACGGGTTGCCATGCCGTGAAGGCCACCTTCGCGGCGTTGAACGCACCTAACTCGGCCCTCGCGCCGCATTCGGGTCGTCGGAGTCAAACTTGCACCCTTGACCGCCGCGCTGTGGCCACGCCTCGTCTGCGCAGTCACTCCCAATGTCGACCTGCCTATGCCAGTCGCAAAATATTCGCAGGTCCACGGCCCGTGCCCGGCTCCAGGCTCGGCCAAGTCCCGAGCCTGGAGTTCCTGGCATTGCTGGACCTTCCCGCCCGCCCTTCAGCGGGTGACAGCTTCGCGGATCCACTCGGTGACGGTCGGCCACACGGGATGGGTCGGGTGCACGACGTCGAAGTGCGTGCCGCCCTCGACCTCGACGTAACGAGCATTTCCGGCCTCGGCATTCGTCTTCTCCACGTACCGGCGGCTCCACTCGGCCGGAATGGCCTCATCGCCTGTGCCATGCACGGCCAGCACGGGCACACCGGCGTTCGGCAGCTCGATCGGCGCCGCCCAGGCGTACCGCTCGGGCTGCTCCTCGAACCGCCCACCCAGCAGCAGATTCACGATCCCATCGCCGACGGCCTCGGCGACCACGGGCCACACCTCGGGCCGGGCGGCGTCAGGAGCGTCCTTCGGATGCACGGCGTCCGGGTCTGCAAGGACCGTGCCGAGGGTGATGGCGTCGGCGGTCTTCACGTCGAGCGCTCCGCCCAGGGTGACTACGCCGATTGGGGTGATCTTGGGGTTGGCTCCGGGGGCCTCGGGCGGCAGGACACCGCGATGGCCTGCCCAGGTGACGAGGTGGCCGCCCGCCGAGTGGCCGAGGAGTACGACGCGACTCGTGTCCAGTGCCGGGTCCATGCCGTCAAGGGCATCGATGGCCGCTGCTATGTCGAGGAACGTTCCGGGCCAGCCGCCGCCGGGTTCGCCGACGCGCCTGTATTCGATGTTCCACACCGCATAGCCGCGCGCGAGGAGGTCGTCGACGACGTCGGTGATCTGGCGACGGTCCCAGATCGCAGTCCAGTAGCCGCCGTGCGTGACGACCACGACTGGGAACGGGCCCTCGCCCTCCGGCAGGTACAGCTCGCCGACCTGGGATGGTTCGGGGCCGTAGGCGATGGTTCGGACCTTGCTGTCATGGGCGTCGTCGTAGCGAACGCCTCGCTCGGAGCTCACCAGCTTGTCGATTGTGCCGAAGAACGTCGCGATCGCGGGCAGGTTGCCGCCTTTGGCCTTTGATTCGTCCCATGCTGCGTCGTCTGTCCATTCGACGAAGTCGAGCCAGGTGTTCTCGTCGACGCGGACAAGGCGAGCGGAGCGGAAGCCGCGTCGGTCGGCCTTGAATGCGGCCACCATTCCTTGACGTGCCGCTAGCATGGCCGATGTGTTGTCTGGGGTCACTGTGAAGGTCGTCATCTCGATGACGGACATCGTCAACTCCTTGTTCGCGTACCGGCCATGTAGTCAGTAGGTGTGACAGTCCAGAGAACTTCCCAAGCCGCTCGCCTATTCCAGCATATGGTAAATTTTATGACAGTCATCAATCGTGACTAGATCGGGGTGTGCTGTGCGTGACGGTCTGAGCTTCGGTGTCTCCATCGCGCCGAGCACCGATGTGGCTTCGAACCGGGCCTTGGCCGTTGCCGCGGACGAGGGCGGTCTCGACCTCATCGGCATTCAGGATCACCCGTACGTGTCCGACTTCCTTGACACGTTCGTGGTCGCTGGCGACCTGCTCGCGGCCACCCAGAACATCAGCGTCTTCCCGGACGTCGCGAACCTTCCCCTGCGTCCGCCCGCGGTCCTTGCGAAGACCGCGGCCGCGCTAGACATCGTCTCAGGTGGACGGTTCGAGCTCGCGCTCGGCGCCGGTGGTTACTGGGACGCCATCACCCGCATGGGAGTGCCGCGCCGCAGCCCGGGTGAGGCGAACGTGGCGTTGCGTGAGGCGATCGCCGTGCTCCGCGCGCTGTGGGCGCAGGGATCGGCGCCGGTCCGGCTGAACGGCGAGTACTACTCGATCGCCGGGGCGCGGCCAGGGCCTGTGCCCGCGCACCCGATCGAGATCTGGACCGGCAGTCAGGGGCCGAAAGCGCTTGCCCTCACCGGCGCCATCGCCGACGGCTGGGCCGCACCCCTCGCCCAGTACCTGGCGTACGAGAAATGGGCCGAAGCCAACCGGATCATCGACGAAGCCGCTGCGGCCGCAGGCCGAACGCCTTCTGAGGTACGGCGGATCGCGCAGGTCGTCGGCACCATCACGGAAACGCCAGGCACACTGCGGGTCACGAATGGTGCTGAACCTGTGCGCGCGACGGCCGGTCAGTGGGCGGAGTTCCTGGCGCGTCTTGGCACCGAACAGCCGTTCACCACCTTCGTGTTCTGGCCGGAGCGGCCGTCGACCGATCAGGTCACCGCGTTCGCGCGCGAGGTGGCGCCCGAAGTCGTCCGACTGCTCCAGCGTTGACGCAGCCCCAACCCGCACGCCAGCGCTAGGCCAAGCAAGGCGCAGACGATCCCGGCAGGCAGTCCCGGTGGCGCCCAGGTGAGTTTGAGTTCGCCCTCGACAGGAACGTCCACAGTGAGCAGTCCGGCCGGACCGTCGCGCACTGGCACGGGCTTGCCGTTGATCTCGGCACGGTAACCGGGCCAGTTGAGCCGGGCGAACGTGAGGGTTCCGGCGCCGTGGAACCGGACGCGTTCAGACCGTGCACCATCCATTGTGTCCTCGAGCACAGTCAGGTTCGACGACCACGCGCTGACTCGCCCGTCAGGGAATGGGATGGGTTTGTCCCTGCGCAAGACTATGGCCTCGTCATCGCTTGATTCGACGTGCCAGCCCGGCTGTGGCTGTGGCGCGTTGACCAACGCCCGTTGGACCACAACGGTTTCCACGCGGGTCAGGTCCGCGATCGTGAGGTCGCCAAGAACCGGTGTGAACAATCTGGTGTATCCCTCGGCGCATGTCTGCCGGTGGTTCACGCACAACGCGTTCTCGTACTTCAGGAAGGCGATTCCGGTGTACGCCATCAGGCTCGGCACCCCGGCCGCCGCGTAGCCGTTGCCGAACCGGAAACGATCCCGAGGCTCCTTGGCCACGTCGGCGATCTGTGCGACGGTACCCACATATGGCACGTGGACAGTCGGGGTCGGATAGATCTGTGTGACCGAAACGTTGACCGGCGACCATGTGGTCTGCACCACGAGCACCACGGCCGTTCCTGCCGTCAGAACGCCTGCCATCCAACGGGAATTACCGCGCTGCGCCGCCAGAATGAGCAACGCGGTCAACCCAGCGAGTAGGAGCGCGCCAATCACGTGATGCACGGCGACCTTCGGGTAGGACGCGACAGAAAGATAAGTGCTAGCAAGCAACGCGCCACCGGTGATCGCTGCTCGTCGGCGCAGGTGATCCGTGCGTAGCCCGCCGGACAGCAACACGGCAAGCAGCACCGAGAGACCGAGAAGGAAAACCTCGATGTTGCGCAGCGGCCAGCGGAACATCCACAAGTTCGACGGCGCCAGACAGAACGCGAGGTACACACCGCTGACCACAAAGGCGGAGATCAGTTCGCGCTTGCGCCGCCGCAGCACTGTCCAGTCGAGCCATGCGAGCACTGGCACGGCGAACCACGCGAAGTAAGTCGCAGGAACGTGGAAGCGAATGTCCGACGGGTCGAACACCTTCATCAGTGGCGAATGGCCCGGCATGCTCATCGCGAGCAGGTCACCGATGCCTGGCTGCAGCATGCCGGAGTTGTAGAGCACCATGCCGCCGCGGCTGCCGACCGAAGCCGCACCGATCAGCGGCAGGAAAACCAACGGCACAACGGCAAGAACGGACAGTCCGATGAGGACGACCCGAAGCTTGCGGAACTCGGCGTATAGTCCGATGTAGATGGCCAGGATCGCCAGCACGCCATACGGATTGCCAGCCGTGATACACAGCGCGCCAAAGACGAACGCCCACACCGGACGCAGCGTCCGAGCCGCGGCCTTACGCCCAGACCACCACACCCACGGCACCCACGCGAACGTCATCAGCCCAGCGGCCCACGTACTTGCCTGGAAGAACAGGATGAAACCGCTGAACGGCAACGCGAAACCCAGTGCGAACGCCGCCCACCTCGACGCACCGAATTCCCGGCACAACAGGTACACGCCGAGCGCCAGTATCACCAGGAACTGGGTCTTCACCACGGCCGCGGCCAGCGCCAGGTCGTCGAACCGGGTGACAAGGAGATAGTCAGCCAGGTTCACCGGGTTCCACAGGCCGAACAGGGCTTCCCCGGCCAGGTTTCCGCCCTGCCACGAGTCCAGATCGAGCAGTGGATGGGTGCCGGAAAGCAATCGTTCGCCTATCCGATGCCACATCGGCGCGAACTGGGCCGCGCTGTCGTCGGCCAGGTAGAACAGGTGGGCCCGGGCGAACGGCACCATGGCCAGCACCGCCACAAGGACGCACAGGATCGCCGGCGGTACCCACCGCCGGTTGAGCAAGGAACTCACTGATTCGCCTCGTGCTCCTTGCCGGACGACACGCGCAACGACGCCGCGTGCGGCGTCCCACTTGTCTCTTTGACGAGGAAATGCGGCCTGCGTTTGGACTCGTAGTAGATCCGGCCGACGTACTCGCCGATGATCCCGAGGAACAGCAACTGCAGCCCGCCGAGGACGGAGACGCCGACCATCAACGTGGCGTATCCAGGCGCGTCAACGCCGCTGGCCAGCACGTCGACCACCACGTACCCGGCATAGAAGAAGGCGAGCAACGTCACGATCAGGCCTAGGTAGACGGCCAGCCGCAGCGGGCGGTTGTTGAACGACACGACCCCGTCTATGCCGTAGTTCAACAACTTTCGAAATGTCCACTTTGTCTGGCCGGTACAGCGCTGGACGTTCTGGTAATCGATGACCGCGGTGTCGAAACCGATCCAGGCGAACAGCCCTTTGGAGAACCGGTTGTATTCGCCAAGTGACAGCAAGGCGTTGACCGCCCTGCGCGTCATCACCCGGTAGTCGCCTTCCCCGTCCCGCAACCGGACATCCACCAGGCGATTCATCATCTTGTAGTACGCCTTCGACGACAACGCCCGCAGCCGTTTCTCGCCTTTGCGGTTTCGTCGCGCAACGACTTGGTCGTAGCCCTTGCCGAGCAACTCGATCATCTGGCCGAGTAACTCGGGCGGATGTTGCAGGTCCGCGTCCATGATCGCGACGACATCGCCATCGGCATGCGACAGTCCGGCCAGCATCGCGGATTCCTTGCCGAAGTTACGGCTCAGCGCGACATAGCGGACATGCGGATCTTCCGACGCGAGCTCCCGCATCCGGGCAAGCGTTTGATCGGAACTGCCGTCGTCGACCATGACGATCTCGAAATCGTGCGTGACCATGGGAAGGACGTCGTTCAGCCGCGCATGAAGACCCGCGAGTCCGTTCTCCTCGTTGAAGCACGGCACCACAACGGAAAGCCGCATCCGTTTTCCCCTTTGCCCGTCACCCGACCATATAGACGCCGCTGATGCGAAAAAGGTTGCCAACGAAGTTGTGGCAATGTCGTTGTCATGACGACGTTGGCCGATCGTGGCCGGGATGTCCGCTCATGGCTTGGTTTGGTGGCGGCCATGGTGCTCGCCGTGATATTGATGGGGTTTTCGTCCACATCGGAGCGAATGCCCCCTGCGATCGCGGGACCGGCCAGGTACGTCCAGGTGATCGCGCATCCCGATGACGACATCATCTTCATGAATCCGGATCTGGTCGCGGGGATCAGGGCCGGAGATCCCACCACCGGGATTTATCTCACCGCGGGCGAGACCGACAAACCGGATGCGGCCGCGTACGCCGCTCGGCGGCAGTCGGGCACCCGCGCAGCCTACGCGCGAATGGCTGGCGTTGCAAACGATTGGCGTGCCGAGCGGCTGGACGTCGACCCGAGACACTCGGTCGAGTTGTATACCTTGCACCAACGGCCACAGGTCCAAGTGGTCTTCGTCAATCTGCCGGAGAACAATGATCCCGTCGCCGTCGGCGGACGCCGATCGTTCGTGCGGCTGTGGAAAGACGATCGGGACGAACTGCGCGTCGGAACCCTCATGCCGACCGGTGGAGTCCTTACGCGCCAGTACTTCTACACCCACTCCGATGTGGTTCAGTTGTTGGTGAAGCTGTTCGAGCGGTTCGGGCCGACGGTGGTCAGGGCGCAGGATCCCAACCCGGACAAGCGGTTGCGCAAGGACGATATACCGTACCACGACCATCCGGACCATGTTGCTGCCGCGCTGTTCACCGACGCTGCTTCGCGCCTGTACCAAGGGCCTCGGTTCATTCACGAGAACTACCGGGACTACAACCTCGCCGAGGTGCCGCCCAATCTGTCCACTGCCGACCGGAAAGACAAGATCGACATCTTTGGTGCCTACGTACCGCATGACTCGGATGTGAGTCTGGGGTATCCGTACGACGTATGGTTGCCCGCGATGTATCAGCGCTATCCGCGCGGATCGACGTGGGCCATGGATGGTCGTGCTTACGTTGTCATGAATGGACAGTTGTACGCATGCCGTCCCGGCGAAGCCTGGGCTCCGATGCCGTGGGCAGACGGACCGCTCAACCAAGCGGTGTCCGCCGCTGGCGGCTGGGTGGTCGCGAAACGCGCCACTGACAACCAGATCCTGGCGTTGATCGACGGATCATGGCAGTCGCTCGGCAATCCGCACGACCACTTCGCCGGTGACCGCACGCAGATCGGTTCCCCTGTCACCAATGGAAAAGCTGTGTACGTGAAGAACGGGCGCGGTGGATTGAGCGTGTGGCGGCCCAGTCGCGGATGGACAGACCTTGGCGGCACTGACCTTCAGGATGGCCTCGCGCTCGCCGGGGACGACGTGTACGCGTCCACAAGGGACAAGGTGCTGCATTGGCATGCCGACAAGCTGGACCCAGGGTTCACCTCGCTGCGACCTGCGGGACCGCCATCGGCTGCCTTGACGCCAGGCGGGATCGCGGTCGTCTACCGGACCGACACTGGCGAGATCGCGTTGGGGGACAAGGTATTGTCCGGATTCTCCGGACCGGGAAATCCGACGGTCACAACCTCGGGAGCGGTGTTCGTCCGCACCTCGGCCGGTGGAATCGCGGTCACCAGTCGGGCGGGCCGGCGTGACCTAGGTGGACAGATGCTCGATCAGCCCGCGGCCATGGGTGCGGACGTGGTCGTCCTGAGCCCGGATGGGCAGGTACACATTTTCCGTGGTTAGCCATGGATTGCGGCCCAGTACTTGGAAAGCTGCTCGCTGTCGGTTGTCACGAGTCCGATGTAGCCGTCAGGGCGAATCAGCACCAGCGAGTCGGCCACATCGTATGCGGCCTGCACGTGTCCCTCACTGTCAACCACGGTTTCCGTTGCCTCCTTCGCCACGGTGGACGCGATAGTGGGCGCGGCGCTGAAGTCCAGCAGCGTCCAATGTGGACCACGGAACAGGTCGAAGAGCCTTGTCGATCGGCCATCGGCTGTGGTCACCGGTGCGTCCGGCGCGCGGTCTCCGGCCCGGAGAGCCCCGGGGATGGCACGGTCGTCGTGGGAAAGCGGACTGCCGCGGTAGTTGAGCGTGAGCTGATGTACCTCGGGGCCACGCACGTGGGCGTCTTCGTCGCCGCGCCTGTGCTTCTCCAGCAGGTTGGTGCTGATGTCCAGCGCGGTGCGGGCCGTCGCGAGACGTTCGGATTCATAGCTGTCCAGCACGATGTCCGGGGCTCCTGCCAGCGCTGCGGCGAGTTTCCAGCCGAGGTTGTAGCCGTCCTGGATGCCGGTGTTCATGCCTTGCCCGCCGGTCGGCGGATGCACGTGTCCGGCATCGCCGGCCAGGAAAACCCGGCCGTCGCGCAACCGCTCGGCAAGGCGGATGTTGGATCGCCAGGTGGTGTGCCAGGTGACCTCACCGATCTGGATGTCCGGGTTGCCGGACGACTCGGTGACCAGTCGCTGGAGGTAGTCGCGGACGGGTTCATCCTGGTTGTCCGGTGGCTGGGTGACCACAAAGAACAGCTCGGTCCCTGCCAGCGGCGTCACCGAGACGCTGGCGTCGCCTGCTTGCCAGATGCGGCCGTGGTCGTGGGTGATGCCGTCCACTCGCGCGTCAGCGAACAGCATCGCGGTGGATTCGTCTGTCTTACCGGGAAACGCGATGCCGAGGCGTTTGCGGACCGTGCTGTGTCCGCCGTCCGCGCCGACCAGATACCGGGCGCGTGTCGTGCCGGTACTCAGCGTCGCGGTCACGCCACCGGCGTCCTGGGTGAAATCGAGCAGTTCGGTGCTCAGTTCGACCCGCACGCCGAGGGCGGCCAGCCGCTCGCGAAGGATTTCCTCGGTCCGGAATTGGGGGACGAACCAGGTGTTGGGGTAGGGCACGGCCGGGGTTGGGTCGGTCGGTGCGGTCATCTGGCCTTCCCAGACGACCTTGTCGCCCTGGTAGGCGCGGATCACCGTGCCGAGATCGCCGCTGGCCACTATCTGGTCGATGATCCCGAGATCGTCGAACACCTCAAGGGTTCGCGGCTGGATGCCGTCGGCGCGTGATCCGCCGAAGAACCTGTCCGCGCGGTCGACGACGCGCACGTCCACGCCGCGTACCGCGAGTTCGCAGGCCAGCGTGAGCCCGGTCGGGCCCGCGCCGGCGATGAGTACATCGGTCATCACCGTCTCCTGTTCGTATAACGTACCAAATCGTCGTACGTCGTACTAATAACGTTAGCGGTACGGTGTACGAGTGGCAAGCGGCGAAGACGACGCACTGATCTGGACCCGTCCGGAGCCCGGCACCCGCCGGCCGAAGTTCACCCGCGACCAGATCGCGTCGACCGCGCTGGCCGTCGCCGACGCCGAGGGTTTCGCCGCGGTGTCGATGCGCCGGATCGCGAGTGAGCTGGGCGCGGGCACGATGACGCTGTATTACTACGTTCGCACCAAGGACGAGCTGATCGCGTTGATGGACGACGCGATCATGAACCAGGTGCTGATCCCGGCCGACGAACTGCCGTCGCACTGGTACGACGCCCTCGCCATGGTCGCGACGCGCACGTGGGAAGTGCTGGTGCACCACTCATGGGCGTTGCATTCCCTGCAGAACGCGCAGGCCGGTCCCAATGCCATGCGGCACTTCGAACAGTCGCTCGCCGCCATTGCCGACACCGGACTCGCCGCGCCCGACAAGTTCGCGCTGCTTGCCTTGGTCGACGACTACGTGCGCGGCAACGCCTTGCGCGCGGCGGAAATCACCTCGGACGGCGACATCGAGTCCGCTGTCCGGTTTGGACAGTCCCAGCTGGCCACCGGACAGTTCCCGCAAACGCGGGAACTATTCGGCGGCAGGGACCCACGCGACGTGTTTCCCGAGTTGCTCGGCGACATGTCCGACCACGACCGGTTCCGCCACGGCCTGCTGATCCTGTTGGACGGTGTCGCGCACCGGATGAACCTCAGCCTGCCTGACTGACGTGCAGGGTGGGCCGGTAGACGAGCTCCAGCGTGCGGCCGTCGAGCGTGCGGCTCTCCAAGAGTTCGAGGTCGAAATCGGCCGCGTCCTGGAAGATCGGCCGCAGTCCGGTCTGCCCGGTGATCACGGGAAAGACCGTCACCTGGACGCGGTCAACCAGGCCAGCGGCCATCAGCGACCGGTTCATCGACAGGCTTCCGTGTGACCGCAACGGGACATCGGATTCCTGCTTGAGTTTGGCGACGACGTCGACGGCGTCACCGCTGGCGACGGTCGCGTCCGGCCAGTCGAGTGGGCCTTGCAGGGTGCTCGACACGACCGTGGCTGGCATGTCCCGCATCCGGGTGACCCACGGATCGAGCTCCTCGGTGTACGAGCCCAGCAACTCCGCGAAATCCCGATAAGTGTTGGCCCCGAAGACCATCCGTCCCTCGCTGCGGTACATATCGAGGCGGTGTGCGAGCAGTTCGGGGCCTTGCTTGCCCCAGTAGCCGCCCCAGTCGCCGCGGTGCGCGGCGAACCCGTCGAGGCTGCTGAAGATGTCGAAGGTGTAGGTCGCGGTCATGGTCATGGTCATTCTCCTTGATCAGGCGAGCTTGGCCAGGTGGCGCAGCGAGTTGCCGAGGTGGTCGGGGCTGAATGGCGGGAACTGGATGTATTCCCGGATGTTCGGGGGGACGGCTGACCAGTCGTAGGTGAGCGTGACCTCGGTTGCGGACGGGCCCAGCGGTGCGAGGTCGTAGCGCCAGATCCAGCCGCCGAACTCCGGACCGTTGCCTTCGTCGTACCCGGTCAGCCAACTGATCGCGCGCGGTGCGTCGAGCACGTCGACCTTGTTGACGACCTGGTAGTCGCCGCCCGGATGGTCGGCGTGATACATGTCCATCCGGAAGAGCTGCCCGGCTTGAGTCAGCGGCGCGCGGTCGGCTGGTCGCTGAACCCAGCCGGTGCCGTCGATCGCCGCATGGGTGGTCGGGTCCGCCAGTACGGCGAACACGGCCGTGGCTGGTGCGTCGAGGGTCAATGTGGCGCTGACGTGCTCGGACATCGTGTGCCTCCGGTGAGTTGGGGGTCTCTCACCTTGGCGACGAACGCGCTCGACACCATTCGACATCGGCGCCGAAAAAATTCAGATACAGGCCGCGTACACGTCGGATACAGGCCCGGCTGGCACCGTCAAACCAGCCCGAAAACCGCTGTAACCGAGGACAAGAATGAGAATCGCATCGTTGACCGCCGCGCTCGTCGCTATGACCGCCGTCGTACTGCCTGGTCAGGCCCAGGCGGCGACCGGTCCGCACCACTGGATGTACACCGAGGACGACAACCCCGGTGGCAAGGTCGACTTCTGGCCGAACGGTGACATCGTTCAGCTCTGCGACCAGCAGGCTGACGGCGCGCGGGCCGAGCTCCACGTGTACGACGCCACCGCTGGCGGGCTCGTGATGCACCTGGAAGCGGTGGGCGACGGTGTGTGCGTGTCGCGCCGTGCCTCCGACGGCGGGCGCTACGACCTGGCGGAGAACCACTGCTTCAGGTTCAACATCCAGCTCAGGAACAACGGCACTGTGGTCAACCCGAGCTTCGACCAGGCGCACTGGCGTAACTACAACGACGCCAAGGCCAACTGCGACTGATTAGTTCGATAGCCGGTGGAGTTGCTGCCTGACGGCGCTGGCCTGGGGGTCTGCGCCGAAGGTCTGCCACAGTTCGAGGGCGCGGCCTAAGTGTGTTCGTGCCGCGGCATGGTCATCTTGTTCGGCGTCGAGTTCGCCGAGCAGCTGCCAGCAGCGTGCTTCGTCAGCACGATCGCCGACGCCCTCGAACAACCCCGCCGCGCGGGTCAACGTTTTCGTCGTCCGTGTCGGTTCTTGTTGCTGTGCCTGGATATGGCCGATCCTCAGCAGCGTGTACGCCAAGCATCGCTGGTCGTGCAGTTGCTCGAAGATGGCCTGGGCGCGGTGCAGGCAGTCGAGCGCTGATGCCGTGGCGCCAAGGTTTCGGTGAAGCTGGCTCATCTCGCGTAGCACGACCGCTTCGCGGTGGACGTCGTCGAGTTCGCGGGACAGCTCAAGGGCATCGCGGAACCAGGTTCGTGCGTCCTCGGTGCGTCCGGCGGCCAGGTGAATGACCGCGATGCCGTTACGCAGCGCCGCTTCGATGTGCCGGTCGCGGGCGGTGGTCACGATTTCCAGCGCGCGTGTGGCTTTGTTCAGGGCGTCGTCGTGATGACCGAGGACCCTCGCGACCGTGGCCTGTCCGGCGATGGCCAGTGCTTCTCCACGCCGGTCGCCTGCCTGCTGGGCCAGGTGGAGTGACTGCCGGAGGTTGTCGGTGGCCGCGTCGAACTCGTCGCGGTAGATCTGTACCTGAGCCAGCCCGTTGTGCAGTACGGCCGTGCCACGCGGGTTGTTCGCTGTACAGGCAGTCAATGCCAAGCGGTGGCTGCGTTCCCAGTCCTGGTGGAGGCTGCGCAAGTCGTAGTAGGGGACCATGGCAGCCGCGAGTTCCCAGGCCAGTTCGTCAAGTCCGCGCTCGGCTGCCAGCGCGACCGCTTCGAGCATGGCCGCTCGTTCTCCTTCGAACCAGGCCATGGGGTCGCTGATCAGCCTTTGGGTGAGCGTTTTTGGCAACGCTCGCCGCGGCGAGGTTCCTGGGATTGGCCGTAACAGCCCCGGCGGCAGGCCTTCGGCGGCTTGCTCGGCAAGCCATAGCCGCGTGGCCAAATGCCTGATCAGGGCGGCTTCAACCTCGGGATACGCCGCCGCGGCCTCGACGGCGTAGGCGCGCAACAGGTCGTGCAGCCGGTATCTGGGTTGTCCGAGCGCGTCGGTACCGGTCAGCCGGATCAGGTTGGCGTCGAGGAGAACGTCCAGAATCTCGTCGGTGTCATGCCTGTCCAGCAAGGGATCCAGTACCCAGGCTGGCACCGATTGCGCGCCCAGCAAGCCAATCATCGCGAACGCCTGCACGGCGTCAGCTGGCAGTGTGCGCAGGCTCAGGTCGAAGCTCGCGCGGACGCCGAGGTCGCCGGTGCGTAGTTCGTCGAGCCGCCGTGACTCGTCTTCCAGTCGCTCTCGCAGCATTCGCAATGGCCAGTGGGCACGCCCGGCGAGTTTGCCGCCGACGATCCGGATTGCCAGCGGCAGGTAGCCGCATGCCCGCACGATCGCGTCGGCATGCACGGGTTCGGCGTCCACCCGGTCACGGCCCACGATCGTGGTGAACATCCGGTTGGCCGCCGCCGGTGACAGTACGTCCAGCTCGACGTGCCGGGCTCCGGGCAGATCCCCGAGCTGCCGCCGGGTGGTGATCATGACGGCACATCGTCCGGTCGGCGGCAGCAATGGCCGGAGCTGGCTGCTGTCCGCGGCATCGTCGAGCAGGAGCAGCAGGCTGCGTCCGGCCAGGACCGAGCGGTACAGCGATGCACGTGCGGGCAGGCTCGACGGGATCAAGGCGCCCGGAACACCAAGTGCGCCAAGAACCTCGGCGACCATCACAGCCGGATCCCTTGGCTGGTTGGACGTTCCGGCGAGCTCGAGGTAGATCTGGCCGTCCGGGAAGCCTTCGCTCGCGGTGTGGGCGGCGTGCACGGCAAGGCTCGATTTGCCAACACCCGGCCCGCCCGCCATGACCACGATCGGCGGCGGCCCGTTGTCCTGGCGGGACTTCAGCGTGTCGAGCACGTAGGCCAACTGCTCGGCGCGGCCGCTGAAGTCGGGTATGTCAGCGGGCAGTTGATGCACGGGCACTGTCGCCGCGTGACTCTGCGGCGCGAGCGTGGGATCACTGCGCAGGATCCGCTCGTGTAATTGCTTTACGGGTTCCCCCGGGTCGATCCCGAGTTCGTCCGCCAGCGCGGCCCTGAGTTCGGCGTAGGCCGTGAGCGCCTCGGCCTGCCTTCCGCTTCGGTACAAGGCAAGCATGTGGAGCTCGCGTAGTCGTTCCCTGAGCGGGCGCTGGGCGATTTCTTCGGCTAGTTCGGTCACCACCTGCGCGTGTTCGCCGCGGTCCAGCCGTGCCTGCGCCAGATCTTCCACGGCCGCGATCCGGAGTTCCGCCAGGCGCTGGACCTCGGCTGCTACGAGAGGGATCGCGGGCACGTCCTCGAATGCCGTGCCCCGCCACAGACCCAGGGCTTTGCTCAGCGCCTCCGTGGCAGCTTCCGGATCACCCGCACCCAGGGCTTTGCGGCCACGTTCGGCCAGTGCCGTGAACTGGCCAAGGTCGGTGTCTTGCGGCTCGACGTACAGCCGGTACCCGGGTGGTTGGGTGATCAGCCGGTCCGCGCCGAGCAGGCGGCGAAGCCGGGCTGCGTACCCGTGGATCTGGTTGCCCACGGTCTGCGGCGGGCGCTCGTCCCACAGGTGGTCGGCCATCCGGTCGCGTGACACCACCCGGTTCGCCTCGATCAGCAGGACCGCGAGCATCAGCCGTGGTTTTGCCGCTCCGAGCCGCTGCCATTCGGCGTTTTCGAGCACCTCAAGCGGGCCGAGAACCCGAAACCGCATGCCCACCTCTATGTACCCGCGACTGACGTGCCCACCAACGTAGTCCGGCCACCCCATGCCTGGAAGGTGACGCATATCGCGGTGTGGGACGTCAACAAGGTTTCCTCCCGAGTTGACGGGAACTTTCAAGGCTCCTCGGTGCGGGTTCGGGGGCCGCAATGGACGTCTGCGTGAAGGCCGAGTTGGGTGCGTTGAATGCCGTGAAGGTGGCCTTCACGGCGTTCAACCTGGATTCACCGTTGATCTTGGGTTGTGGTCGTGGTGGTGGGTGGTTGTGGTGGTGGGCTGGTGGTGTGTGGTGTGGTCGTGTGGGAGTTGCTGGTCTGCCCAGCTTTTCCACTGTGGTCTTTCGGGTTGGGCCTGGTCAGGCGGGTGGTTAGGGGTTCAGGCGGGGTGGGGTGGGGCGTGGATGGTGGTGAACAGGTGGGTGAAGTCGGTGGCCCAGGGCCAGTCTTGTGGTAGTCGCAGGGTGATGTGGCGGGCGGTGCGGGTGACGCGGGCGGCGATGGTGATCAACCGGCGGCGCAGGGTGGTCAGCCGTGTTCGGGCGTGGGCAGGGCCGGCCAGGCAGGCGGTGGCGCGCAGGAGGTTGTGGGTCAGGGCGGCCAGGGACAGCCAGGCGGCGTTGGCGGCGAACAGTCCGGACGGGAAGTGGGCCAGCGGGCCGGCCGCGAGTTCGGCGAAGACGTGTTCGATCGCGCCACTGCGTTGGTCGTGCAGACGCCAGGCGGTGGCCGTGTCGAAGCCGGCCGTGTCGGGCTCGGTGGTGTCGGGCTCGGTGGTGGCGGGCCTGGTGGTGGTGGGTGGGAGGTTGGTGAACACCGCGTGGTAGCGCCAGGCTGGGAACAACTCGCCCTGCTCGTCGCGGGTGGTGATCCGGGTCCGGCGGACCAGTAGCCGGGCGGTGGTTTTCTGGCCGGGATTGACGGTCGGGTTGGTGAACGCGGTATGGCTGGTCTCGGCGATCTGGGCGGTGTGGATCAGTTGCCCGGTGTGCGGGTCGAGGACCGGGTCGCGGTAGGTGTGCTGCTGCCAGGCGTGCTCGGTGATCGCGTCGATCGCCTCCCGGATCGCGGAATGTTGTGGGGCGGTGATGGAGAACCAGGCCCCTTCCCGCGCCAGCATCGTGATCAATTCCCCGACATAGAACCCGGAATCGCCGCGTACCAGCAGCGGCCCGGTGGCGCCCGCGGCGCGGGCGGTGCCCAGCGCGCGGCGGGCCAGCGAGCTCACCGCGCGGCGGGTATCGGCGTTGCCGCCCCGTAACCGGGTCGCCACGATCACCGGCCTGCCCGCCGCTGTGGTCAGGGTCGCGGCCAGCGTGTTCAACCCCAGCACCCCGGTGTAGCCGAACGCGGCCCCGTCTTTGCCCCGCCCGTAGACCTGGCTGATTTTCGAGTCCAGATCCAGCAACCCCAACCGGTCGGCCCCCGCCAGCAGCGGCGTCAGCTCCGCCAAGCGGGCCAGCAGCCGGGCGGAGAGTTTCTCCAGCTGAGCGACATGACCCATGCTGAACCAGCGCAGGAACGTGCCCACTGTGGACGGTGCGCGGATCCCGGTGAACAACCCCGCCATCCCGCCATGCCGCACCAGGTCCAGATCACTGATCGAGTCCGCGCCCGCGGCCATCCCGGCCACGATCGTGCTGATCTTCGCGCCCGCGTTCGCCCCGACCGGACCACCCAGCCGGACCAGCTCACCGGCCAGATCCGACAACCCCGCGTCCTCGGCCAGCCGCATCACCGCCACCAGGCCCGCGTGCGACACCAATCCCGGATCGTCGAACCTCACCGACACCGCGCCACGCGTATGCGATGCTTTCACTCAGCAGATGCCCTCTCACTCGGACCGATATGTTTCTGTCACAAGAACAATCGTCCCAAGTCAGAGGGCATCTGCCCGTCCACGACACGACCAACCCACCAAGATCTTCGGTGAATCCAGGTTCAACGCACTAAAAGTTCCCCACACGCTCGCCAAGTTATCCACAGGCTCGCCTCGCCGTCTTCCTGAGTCCAAGCGGTACCGCCAAGCTCTTTCACATGAAGAGGGGAAGGTGGGCCGACCACCCAGAACGACTGATTGAGCAGAGCAAAGGCGGTGTCATCAGGGCAGCGACTCTGGAAAACACTGGCATGGACACGAGCACGGTTTACCGCAGGTGTCAGCCCGGCGGTCCGTGGCGAAGGATCTTGCCTGGGGTGATTCTGCTGCAGCCAACCCAGCCGAGTGCCGACCAACGCGTGATCGGGGCGCTCATGCACGCGGGCACGGAGGCGTTGATCACCGGTGTGGAGGCCTGCCGAAGATATGGTCTGGAAACCGAGGGATGTACTCCGTCGGACAAAGTGCATGTCCTTGTCCCCCACGATCGCAAGGTGCAGAGCAGCGATTTCGTCATCGTCGAACGGACACATCGAATACCCGAACCGGTGGTTCGAGCAGGGTTCCCCCTGACACCGTTGCCGCGTGCCGTGCTGGACGCGGCGCGTCGCGTTCGGATTGCGGACCCGATCAAGCGCTTGCTTATCTCAGCCATGCAGCGCGGGGGATGCTCTGCTGACTCCATTGCGTGGGAACTCGAACGTGGGAGTCAACGCGGAACGGCGATGCCGCGACGCCTGCTTGCCGATGTCACATCGGCGTGGTCGATGGCGGAGGCTCAGGCCATGGTGATCGTTCGTGATTCGACGCTGCCTGATCCACAGTGGAATGTGAGCGTCTTCGGCCAAGATGGCCGGTACATCGGCTGTCCGGACGCATGGTGGAACGAGGTCGCGTTGGCATGGGAGATCGACTCATATCAGTTCCACTTCAAACCGGGTGACTATGCCAGGACCATCGAGCGAAATTCCAGGTACGCGGCCGCTGGGATCCTGGTGATCCAGACGCTGCCTACTGAACTCCGAGATGCTCCCGGCGCTGTGATCCAGAAGCTCCACGCTGCTTACCAGGCAGCTTCGGCGCGGCCCCGGCCTGGCGTGCAACAGGTGGGTCGGCTGCCTGAAGGCTTTGCAGGGGTGACGTGAGGGCCTGTTTTGACGCGTTGCTCGCGGATGCCGGGAGGTCAAGGCTCGGTGGTGGAGTGTGGCTGGGCTGGCGCCCGGGTTGTTGACCTGCAGGTTTGTGGTGACACGGCAAGGTCGTTGTCGCGGTCGTGGTCAGGGGGTGTTGTTGTCGGGGCTGCGCGGGTTGTGAGGGGAAGATTAGGTGCGTTGAACGCCAACGCTAGGAACTCAGGGTTCGGGCCTTGGTCGAGTCTTGACCAGGTACGGGCGGTTGACCTGCGAATATCTGGCACCTGACGTGGGTAGGTCGGTATTGGGAGCGGCCGTTCGGGTGAGTGTTGCAGGCATTGCGTGTTATTCGGGTGTGAGGGCCGAGTTGGGTGCGTTGAACGCCGTGAAGGTGACCTTCGCGGCATGGTATCCCGTGGTTGGTGGGGCTGGTGTGATATGTGTGGCCAGCGAGGTGACCTGATGTCCTTTGTGGACGTTGAGGTGCTCGAAAGCGGCTCGCATGTGGACTTGTTTGAGGTCCTGGGCGCGGGTATTCAACGCGTCAGGGGAGGCCCTCGTGCGTCTAACGCCGCGAGGGTAAGAAGACCTTCACGGCATCGCGCCCCGTAGGTGAAAGTATCGCCTGGAGCGATTGACTTGATCGGAAATCATCGCTTTTCACGATGTCATGCCCGGCCTAGTACGGCAGCAGCCATTCGTTAGCTGACCTGGGTGATCTTGATGTCGCGGGCGAGTCTGGCGCGTTTGTGGAACCAGCGTGATCGTGCTTGATGCCTGCGGCGCCAGTTCACCCAGTGGGTTGCGTGTCCAGGTGGTCGGGGTGTGGTGGTGCCGGCGATCAGATGCTTGATTTCGGGGATGGTGAGCGGGATCAGGCCGGGATCAGCGGGTGGGAGCTGGTCGGGGTGTAGGGGTTCGGGGGCTTGACTGTCGGTGCGGTCGCGGAGCAGTGCGGCGGTGACCGCGCAGACCGCAAGAGCGGCGCATACAAGCACGGCGTGTCGGGCGATCGCGGTGTAGAGCCTGACCTGAGCCTGGTCCAGGCCGAAACAGTCTTTGCCGAACTCGAATCCTTCCTCGACAGGCCAACGCAGCCCGGCGGCGCGGATCAGCCGGGTCTTGGTGAGCAGTGCGCTTTCGGGCACGTAGCAGTAGTGGAAGGCCAACTCGCCGGTGCGCAGGTGTTTGCGGATGAGGAGGTAGTGGCGGGCCGAGTTGGTGGCGATCCAGGCCCAGGCATACCACCGGTCGCCTTTGGAGCCCTTGCCGGCCGAGCGGATTTCCCACTGTCGCTCGCGTTTCAGCAATGTCTTCGTGGCCTGGTCGCAGGACAGCTCCATGCCGCTGGACAGGATGATCCGGAAGTTCTTCTGAACCCGCAGCACATAGGCTTGCTTGTCGGCCTCGAAGTGGGCCCGCAACTCGGTGCAGCTGCCGTAAACCTCGTCCCCGCAGTAGAAATCAGGCCGGAACCCGTCCGCGGCCACCGTCGTGCAGATGTCGATGGCCAACTGTCCTTTGGTGCGGAACGTCAGATCCAGGGGAAGCGCCGAGCGCAGCGACGTCACCGGGTCGCTGATGTGCTCTTCGGGAATCCACTGTTGGAACCCGATCAACGCATGCCCGACACCTTCGCGCACATAGGACAGGTGCACCGTGTTGATCCCGTTCTCCACCCGACCCGCGCAGCCCAGATGCTGCCGTTTGACACCCGCGGTGGCTTCACCTTTCTTCTGCTGCCCCGTCTCATCCAGCGCCCCGATCACCAACTTCCCGCGCCGGCGCCCGCCCTTGCGGGCCGCTTCCTCCAACCCGGACACCGCGAACCGCCGGATCTGCGCCATCGCCTCGGCCTCGTCCCACACCGCCCGGTTCAGCAGCCGCTGCGTCCGATCCGGTGTCCGGTCCCCGACATACTCAGCGATGGTCCAGCCGTTCCGTTTCGGCAGCTCGCTTGTCACCGCCCGCACGTACTTACGCGCCTGCACGAACGGCTCGATCCGCCGAAAACACGAACGCAGCCGTTCGGACAGCTCACCCAGTTTCCGCCCAGCCAACCGAGCACCTATCCTGGCAGCCGCAGCCGCCTGCGATCCTGTAGTTCTCACAAACACATGATCAACAGGCGGCTGCCCCATGTCGCCACCGGCCCCAGCTACACATCCCCACAGGTCACAACCCGAATGGCTGCTGCCGTACTAGCGTGAAGTTCATGAACCTTTCGCACGGCGAGAAGACCGTCCAGATCAACGGTGTCGAACTCTGCTTCGAGACCTTCGGAAACCCGGCGGACCCGGCGATCCTGTTCATCGATGGAGCGTCGGCCTCCATGCTGTGGTGGGAAACCGAGATGTGTGAACAGATCGCGCACGGTGGCCGGTTCGTGATCCGCTATGACAACCGGGACACCGGCAAGTCCACCAGCTATCCGCCTGGCCAGCCCGGTTACGCCTACACCGACCTGGCCGCTGACGCGCTCGGCATCCTTGACACACTGGGCATCGAGCGTGCGCATATCGTCTGCCGGTCGATGTCCGGCGGAATCGGGCTGATCATCGGCGTGGACCACCCCGACCGGGTGCAGTCTCTGACCTTCGTCTCCACCTCCACAGGTGAAGAAGGACTCCCGGCCGCCGAAGGGCTCACCTTCCCCGAAGAACCAGACCTCACCGATTCCCAAGCCGTAGTGGACTACGTTGTCGCATCGGCAAAGGCGTGCTCTGGCGGCTCGCCCTACTTCGCCGAGACCGCCACGCGTGCCCTGGTCGAGCGGGACGTGGCCCGAGCGAGGAACATGGCGTCCACTTTGGGAAACCACTACGCGATGAGTTTCGACGGTTCGTCCCGCGATTTCAGCGCTGTCAAAGCATCAACCTTGGTAGTGCACGGCGACCACGACCCGGTTTGCCCGCTCCCACACGGGCACGCGCTGCACAAAGCGATTCCGGGCGCCAAGCTGCTGGTCCTCGAAGGCGCCGGGCACGACCTGCCGAAGCCCCTGTGGGATGTCTTCGTCCCCGCCTTGCTCCGGCATACGGAAGGTTAGGAGCCGCAGCGTCCGGGTATACCGGTCAAAACGGTGTATCGATTGGAGAAGCGACCATGGCTGGGTTGATGGATCGGATCAAGAACTTTTTGCGCAGCCCCAAGGGCCAACAGATGACGGACAAAGCGCGCGAGATGGCGAAGGATCCGCGCAACCAGGAGCGCGCCCGTCAGGCTGCCGACAAACTTCGCGGTAAGCGCCAGTGACCCGCAAGCAGGTCACTGGCGTCAGCCGGTCAGGAGTGCGGGCACGTGTGCCGGTACTCCTCGATGAGTGAACTCGGTTGCGGTGGCGGGCAGAGGAACTGCTCGTAGCGGGTGTCGTTGTCGATGAACCGCTTCAACCACGAGATGCTGTACTTCGCGATCGTGGTGTTGCTTGATGTCGGCGCCGAATGCCCGGCGTTGTTGAGTTCAAGATATGCCTTGTCCGGTGTGGACGTCAGGCTTTGGTAGAACGGCTCGGAATGCGCGCTGACCGATGCTGTCGAGTCGTTCTCCGCGCCGACGATGAGCGTCGGAACCGTTACCGTTGACCAGTTCTTGGTCGTATGCCAGCCGGTGAGGGGGATGGCCGCTTGGAGGGCCGGGCGGTTTGCCGCCGCGCGCAGGCTTCCGCCGCCGCCCATCGAGTGGCCCATCACGCCGAGCCGGGTGCCGTCGATCCGGGTTCGGACCGAACTCGTCTGCACCAGATAGTCCAGTGCCGCAAGCAGTTGCGCGCCGCGCTGGTCTGGTTGGTCGAGTGTGGACAGTGTGTCGATGGTGATCACCACGAACCCTTGTGAGGCCAGCCGTGGGCCGTACCAGGCGACGCTGGTCTGGCGCGCGGTGAAACCAGGGGAGATCGCGATGGCACCGAACGTGCCCTCACTGGTGGGCGTCGGATAGTAGATCGTGCCGCCGCCGAACCCGCGGACGGCGCTTGCCGCCACAGTGGTCTGCGCGATTTCGAACGGTCCGCGCGCCGCCTCGATACTGGCGACGGTAGGAGCGGGACCGCGTTCGTAGGGATTGGCGGCCGCCTGTGCTTGCGCCGGGCTGACCAGCGTGGCGATCGCCAATGTGAGCAGGGTGAACAGGCTGCGAGTATGCACGTATTCGTACACCTCTTAGGTCGCAGGGAGACCAAAGCCTCCTCAGGTTACCGGTCGGTAGGCCTCGGCCGGAAGCGACGAACGTAGGATAAAGGCGTGCCGAAAAACGGAAATCGCGGGATTCTGCGATTTCCGTTCATTGTTTGACAGGTCGTTGTTTTTCTCGTTACGGTCGATTCATCGTCAAACCTTTCCGCAGGCAGGTGCTTTCATGGTCGATCGGCGGAGAATGCTCATGCTCGTCGGCCAAGGGGTGTCCAGTGTCGGTGACGGCATGTGGTTCACCATCTGGGTCATCTATCTGACCAGGGTGATCGGTTTTCCTGTCGTCGAGGTTGGAATTGTCACGGTGGTTGGCGGAATTGCCGGTATCGTGCTTTCTTATCCCTGTGGAATGGCGGCGGACCGGTTCGGTGCACGGTCGACGTTTGTCTTTCTCGTCGCCGTCCGCAGCGTCGCGATGCTGGCCTTCTGCTTCGTCACTGACTTCGTCGGCCTGCTCGTGGTGGCCGTCTGCTTCATGGGAACGCAGAGCGGAGCAGCCGGAGTCCGGACCAGCATGGTCTACCGGATGTTCGACGAGCCGGACCGGTTGGCCGTGCTGGCGCAAACCAGGGTCGTGCAACACATCGCCTACGCGGTGGGCGCCGGGCTCGGTGCGGTGATCCTTGCGGCGGACCAGTTCTATTACGCGGCACTGGTATTGAATGCGTTCACTTTCGCCGTACTCGCTGTCCTGTCGATGGCGCTGCCGCGCGACACGCCTCCGCAAGCCAAACCGAGGGCTCGCGGGGCATTGCGCGATCCGTCCTATGTGGCCGTCATGCTGACCACCGCGATCCCGGCGCTCTGCTGGGCGATGCTGTCCACCGGGATTCCACTGTGGATCCTGTCGCGCACGGCGGCGCCTGGCTGGTTGTCTGCGGTCATCGTGCTGAACAGTTCCGTTGTCATCGCTTGCCTTCAGGTCCCAGTGACCGCTCGCGCGTCGAGCGTGAGGTGGTCGGGACGGGCCGCCGCGCTTGCCGCTGTTCTGCTCGCTGTGTCATGTCTGCTGTTCGCGTCCGCGGCGGGGTTCGGGACGGGCCTCGCGGTGGCTGTGCTTGTCTTGGCGGGCTTGGTGAATGTGGCAGGCGAGTTGTACTTTGTCGCTGCGCGTTGGGGACTTGCCCTTGGGCTGATGGACGGCCGTCACGCGGGCCGATATCAAGGGGTCGCTGCTGCGACTGAAGCGCTTGTGATGGCAGTTGGCCCAGGGATTGTCGCCGCCGCGGTGACGGCACCGGGGATCTCCGGATGGCTCGTGCTGGCCGGAGTGTTCACCGCGACCGCGGCGGCGACGCCGCCGTTGGTCAGCTGGGCACGGCGTTCGCGGTCAACGAGCGACGCGGTGCGGTGATCGAAGGCTGTACTGCCTGCTCCACCAACTCGCTGAGCAGGTCTGGATACGAGATACCCGCGTGCTGTGCCATCAACGGATAGGTGCTCGACGGTGTCATGCCAGTGATCGTGTTGATCTCCAGCAGCAGTGGCTGTCCGTCGTCGGGCACAAGGAAGTCGAATCGGCCATAGCCGGTGAACCGGTACCGTTCGTACAGATCACTGGCCAAGGCCGCCAGCCGGTCCGTGGCCTGGTCGCTGACCCTTGCCGGGATGTGGAAATGGATTCGGGAGCGGTCGGTGCCGTACTTCGTTTCATGGTCGAACCACGTTTGCCCGTCCCGGAAATCCAGTTCCAATGTGGGCAGTACGCGATAGTCGCTCCAGTGTCCCAAGATGCCGACCTGCACCTCGGTACCGTGCACGAACCGTTCGACAAGGACCCGATCGTCCAACGCGAACGCCATCTCCAGTCCAGCTGCGATCTCGGCCCTGCTCGTCGTCACGCTGACGCCGACGCTCGACCCGTGCCGTGCCGGCTTGATCACGGCGCGGGTCCCCAGCCTGGCGATCAGATCCGCGATGACCCGATCTTCCATGTCCAGGTAGCGTGGACGGTTGACACAGACGAAGTCCGGCGTCGGGATCTGGTGGATCTGGAACTGCCACTTGGACAACACCTTGTCCATGAAGATGGCCGACGTGTCGACCTTCGGCCCGGTGTACGGAACACCGTGCGCCTCAAGCAAACCCTGGACGATTCCGTCCTCGCCACCGATGCCGTGCAGCACAAGCAAAGCCGCGTCGATCTGGGCCAGTGCCTCCGACGGGGTGGTTGTCCGCACGCCTTCGTCGGTGTGCACCGACCACAGGTGGTCGGTCCGGATCTCGATCGCGATCGGGTCGTACGCCGACCGGTCGATGTACCGCATCACCTGCTGTGCGCTGCTGACCGAGACGTCCCGCTCGCTCGACCAGCCCCCGTGCAACACGCCGAGTCGAAGTTTCATCGTCATCCCCTCAGAATCGTTGTGTGACTTCAGATCGTGGGGTGCGCTTGGCACAGATAGCGCACATATTCGGTGAGCGCGGTGCGCACGTGACCGTTGCTGGCGGGATCGACCGCGGACGCGAGGACCGCGCAGATCTTCCCGATCAGCTCGCCAACCCGGTCCGCGGGCACGTCACGCAAGGCGATCTCGTTGGTGCCAAGGCGAAGTCCACTGGCCACAGTGGCCGGTCGTGGATCGCCCGGAATGCGGTTGCGGTTGACGAGCACATCGCAGTCACTGAGCAGATCCTCGGCCAGCTTGCCGGTCAAGTGCTCGTGCGGCCGCAGGTCGACCATGACCATATGCGTATCCGTGCCGCCCGTGACGACCGGGAAGCCTTGTCCTGTCAGCTCTTTGGCCACAACATCGGCCAGGTAACGGATCCGGGCACCCCATTCGGCGAACTCCGGTGTGGCTGCCTGCCGGAGCGCGACAGCTTTCGCCGCGATGCTCGCGAAGTTCGGCGTGCCTTGGAATCCGGGGAACACCGCACGGTCGATCAGCCCGCGTACCGTGCCCTTCGAATCGCGCAGGCGCTCGCCCGCGCGCTCACCGAACAGGATCAGGCCGCCTCGAGGACCGCGCAGTTGCTTGTACGTGCTGGTCGTCGTGAAGTGTGCGTGGTCGATCGGGCTCGCGTGGTGCCCGCTCACGACCAGCCCGCTGATGTGGCTGATGTCGGCGAGCAGATAGGCGTCCACCTCGTCCGCGATCGCGCGGAACCGGGCGAAGTCGATGGCACGCGGATACGAACTCGCGCCACAGATGATCATCCTCGGCTGGATTTCCCTGGCAGTACGGCGAATCTCGTCGTAGTCCAGCCAGCCGTCCGGCGTGACACCGTAGTGCGTGACGTCGAAATACCGGCCGGTCACCGAGGCGGACGAACCGTGGGTGAGGTGACCGCCAGCGTCGAGGTCCATGCTCAGCACCCGGTCACCGGGATTGAGGACCGAGAAAAGGATGGCCAGGTTGGCCGACGATCCCGAATGCGGCTGCACATTGGCGTGCTCGGCCTTGAACAGCTCAGTGGCACGCGTGATCGCGAGCTCTTCGAGGGCGTCGGCGTTTCTGGCGCCGGAATGGAACCGCCTGCCTGGATATCCTTCGGCGGTGACCGCGCCGAAGTGGGTTCCTTCGGCCAGCAGCGTGCCAGGGTGTGCCGGACTCGACGAGGCCACCAGGCTCACGGTCGTGTTCTGGTACGTGGATTCTTCGACCAGCAGCCGGGCCAGTTCGCGGTCGTGCGCCGACAAGTGCTGCCATGCCTGTGAAAGCGTTTGGTCGTACTGTTCGACCATGATGTCGACGAACGGGGTTGTGATCGTCACTTGCTGATTCCTCCCAGATACAGCGCGAATTGAGCGAGAAGCGCGGATGTGAAGAACGAACCGGCGAACACGAGGAATGCGACGATGACAGCGCGCCAGCTCAGCGTCCGAAGCACCTTGAGCTGACGGGCGGTCACGACGAGCCCAGCCCAGCCGAGCGCGACCGTCGCGAGAGCCATAATGTCCACACTGGACATAAGTTGGGTCATTGTTCCTGACCAAGGCAACCAGGGCGCGGTAAAGAGCGCGCCGATCACCGCGGCCCACAAAACGCCTGGCATGTAACGGGATGTGCGTCTTCCGAGTGTCGTCGCTGACATCGCGGTCGCCAGTAGCACAATCAATCCGACCAGTTGCGACGCCGACGGACCCGTCTTCCATGCTGATACGACTGCCACGCAGATAAAGGCCGCCGCGGCGAGGAACAATGGCCGGGGGATGGCTCGCGCTGAGTTCTCTACAGCCTGGGGCGCAGCGGCCTGCGTACGTGGTCGGCGCGAGAATCTTTCCAGTACGGGAAGAACCACGAACGCGCCGAGCACAATTGTGGTCACGTAAGTGAGTACGTCGCTTGCCGTGGCCAACGCGATGACGTCGTCCTGGCTCAGGTCGTGACTGTTGTGTGCCAACGAACCCGCGCACGACATGGTCATTCCGCCGCTTCCGACACCGCATGCCATGGCCAACGCGGTCGTGCTGAAGATCGGGATCGCGGCACCCAGTCCGGCCAGCACGGAAAAGAACAGCGAGCCGAACAGCGTGCCGCAGATGTAGGTGGCCAGGACGCCCGAACCTTCCGGCCCGCCGATGCCGTAACGCTCGGAGATCAACGCGATGCTCGGTTCCCGCCCGATGGAAAACGTCGCGCCGATGGCAGCGCGCTGGAACCCGAGCATCATGGCTACGGGGAAGGCAAGCAGCGCGGTGCCGATCTTGCCGAGGCTCTGCAGCAACACGGCGGGCCCGGCCTCGATGATGATCGGCAACGCCGCGCCGAGCACGGTCCCCGCACGCGCGACGAAGATCACCGCAAGCAGTTGCAGCACTGCGCCTGCGATGGGCCACAATCTGCTCGCAGCGTCGGGACGCACTGCCCCGATCCCGAGATTCGTGATCAGCGTGGCGACGAAGGCGAAGAACAATGGCAGCAGCACAAGCGAGAACGAGCCAAGCTTGAATTCCTGTGCGCCCAACGTCTCAGCGCAGACGCAAACCGCCGTGACGCCAAGGCCGAGGAGGAGGATCTGGGTGGTGCCCGACTGGGTTGTGCTGGTCTTCACTTCGTGGCCCCGGACTTCCGCAGTACGACGATGTGGTTGTCGCTTGTGGACGTGAACTCTGCCTCGTTCCAGTCCGAGTACTCTTCTGCGACAACGAGTCCGGCGCGATCTGCGAGCAGGTGCAGCTCTGCTGGCCAGAGGTAGCGCATCGTCACCGGACGCGTCGATATCTGTCCATCTGACACGCTCATGTGGATGTTGCGCAGGATCTGCTCGTGCAAGCTGATCGTGCCCGCGGTCAATTCCGCTGACACCGCACCGACTTCCCGTACGGACAACCTGCTGTCGTCGCGCCCGTACGCGCGGACGAGCCAACTCGCAGCCGTGTTTTCAAGCAGCACAAGCCCATTCGGGTTCAGGTATTCCGCAGCGCGGCAGAGGGCCGCTTGCTGCGCCTCCTGGGTGTGCGTGTGATAGAGCGTGTTGTAGATGCAGATGACCGCGTCGAACGTGCCGAGGTCATGTGGTTCGGTGAAGGTGCCTTCTACCAGGGTCATCCGTTGTGACTCCGGCTGTCCTGCCAGCCGGGCTAGCATGTCACCGCTGAGGTCGATTCCGGTGATCTGAAATCCATTGCGGCTCAATGGAATGGCCAGCCTGCCCGTACCGATGCCGAATTCCAGCACCCGGCCTGCCCGCAGGACGCGGTCGGCGACGAATCTCGTCAATGGCGCGTCGTCCGCTATGTGGGGCGCCCGCTCGTCGTACTGAGGTGCGTGGATGGCGAATTCGTCCCGGACACGGTGGATGAACTGGTTGAAGTCGTTTCTGCGCACCACGGGCAGTCGGGGTCCTTGTCGAATTGGTCGATTGTGGTTTCGTAGGTCCGCAGGGACACGCCGTATCGCTTGCCGATCAGCGCGGGCTCCGCGTATCCGCTTGCCAAGGTCAACGCCTCGTTCGCGGCGAGCCCCGCGATCGCGCTGAGAGAAGGCGCGCTCTGCCAGGCATTCACCTTGCGCAGCGGGATCACCTGCACGTTGACCTTGCGCAACGCGGAAATCGTCTCGTCGACGCCCCACCACAGTTTCTGCAAGCGCGGGCGGACGCAACGCAGACACGGCCCGCTACCGTCGTTTGTGTACAGTGGCCCGACCGCGATGTCGAACGGATCTCCGGCGATCTCGAGGATCGGGATGCCGCGTTCGAACGCGACCCGGTGCACGACTTCCTCGGCAGTCCCCTTCACGAAGTGCGACTGGTTGGCCCAGCACAAGCAGACCAGCGTCGCATCCTCAAGGACACGTTCGACCTGGGCGCGGTCCGGTTCGATGAACTCCTGCACCACGTCGACGTGCACGTGCGGATTGATCCGGTTCAGCGCGGTCTTCGCGGCGAGTACTTTCGGCAGTCCGACCGACGAGTCGTCGTAGAGCACCTGGCGGTTCAAATTGGACAGTTCAACGTGGTCGGCGTCAACGACCCGGATCGTGCCGAAACCACTCAACGCGAGGTTCAACGCCATCCAGGTTCCCCAGCCGCCCATCCCGAGTACGCAGACCACTTGGGATTTCAGGCGTTCCTGGTACACGAAGCCCGGCTCGCCGTGTGTCTCATGTGCTGAGAACTGAAGTTGTTGCCGGTCATAACGTTCGATCTCGGCACTACTGAGCACAGTGGACTCGCGGGCGCCGTCGTCGAGCAGCTTCGCGGCCGCGAGCTTGTCGAGAACCGTGCGGACTTCGGCTTCGCTGACCGGATGTTCGCGTTGCAGTGCGCGGAGAATCCTTGGCAGCGTGCGGGTTCCGTCCAACAGGAGCAAGAGGTCGACGAGCGCTTGGCCTGCGTCGCGCACGATGTACGCGTGACCTGCCAGTTCGCCGATCGCTACCTGGCCGTCTGGGGTTCTGGTGATGGAGTGCGAGAGCTTCAACCGTGGCTTGACGTAGTCCATGGCTCTTTCACTGGGCTCGTAAGGGGGCGCCCGGATCGCCCGGACGCCCCCGGGCTTGTGTTCCTCGCGTGTTACGAGTTGTCGGCGAGCTCGCGGTTCTCGTAGTACATGCTCGCTTCCTCAGAAACCAGCGCGATGCGCTGCTCAATTGGCTCCAGCTCGAATTCCATCGTGCATTCGCCCTTTCTGTCGGATTTGTGCGACTCCGGCCGCGCGAACGACGTTACCGACAGGGGCAGGGGTGGACGAGAGGAATACGACTTTGTCGTACGCGGGTACTGCTAATTTCTGTCACCGGCTCGGAAAATAGAGCTGCCGAAGAATGTGGGCCGGGTCACGGGGCGGCCTCCGGGGATCATCCTACCGGTGGCTCACCGGATGCCGCCGGTCGGCGTAGAGTCGTGGGGTCGGTCCTACGAGCTGTGCCTGGGGGAACAGCAATGCGTGAGTATGTCGACCAGTTCTCGCCCGAGGTCGCGTCGGTCGTCCGTGATGTGGACAGGCGTACCCGTACCATCACCGCAGCCAACCGGTTCGAGCTGTACGACAAGCTCAGGGCGGCGATGGGTACATTGTGGACAGTGGACTCGTTCGTGGTCTCGTTGCTCAGGTCGGACAATGTGGTGATCTTTCCCTACAGTTTCGACGAGGGAAAACATCTGCCGCCGGATTTTCACACGTACGGCAGCAAGGGGTTCACGGCGTGGATGGTGCGCAACCGGCGCACGTACCGCTATCGCATGGACAACGGCAAGATCCTGCACCGCGGCTACCGGTTCGGCGACTCCGGCCGGTTGTCGAAGGACGCGGTCATCGTGCCCCTGCTCGACCAGCAAGGACACGTGTTCGGCACCGTAGCGATGTACGCCTACCTACCGAACGTTTATGACAACGAGGCTGTGGCCGCGTTCGAGTACCTCGTCAGCCAGTTGGCGAAGAACCTGCTCACCGGGGTGCGGCGCGAGCTCGGCCCGGGTTCGTCCGGCGACACGTATTCGGGTCTGCTGATCGACCTGATCGGCGACTTCACCGATGATCTTCAGCAGATGACCGGGTCGATCGATCAGATCATGGCAGGGGAGACCGACGACGTCGGCAAGCTCAAGCGGGACCTGAGTGCCTTCCAGGCGTTGTGCCGCGACGTCAACGTCAAGGCCGTCGAACTGATCGCCAGTCGCAGTGTGGATGCGGCACGGTTGATGAACCTGTTGACGCCAAAGGAAAAGACTGTCGCGTCGCTGATCGCGCACGGAATGACCAACCGCGATCTGGCAGGCAAGCTCTCCATCTCCGAGGCGACGGCGAAGACACACATCACCCGGATACTCAAGAAGTTCAACGTCCGGCAGCGTTCGGAGATCGCCGCGCGGATCTTTCCGATGGTCCAGTTCGGTGGCGCGTTCCACCTGGCGGACCCCCAGTAGACTCCGACTTGACGCATACCTGGGAACGGAGCACTGATTTTGACCGAGCGGAATTGGCCGGGCGGACCGCATTCACCCCGAATCGGCGAAGATTCGTTCTTCTGTCAGTTTCGTTGCCTCGCAGAACCGAACCTGGCCAGGCGAATGTGCGGCCCGACATCGGCTGCGATCGTGCTCGCGCACTACGGGCTGCTGGACGACAAGTGGCATTCCGGTGAGTCGTTGGCACCATTCGTGCGGCTGATCCTTGACGAACACGTGGACGGCGACGTCGAGGTGCTGCGACGTCGATACCTCACCGACGGCCAGGATCTGACCGTGACGGTCCGGCGGCTGACGCAGTCGAGCGACTGCTCGGACGGATCGCTGGTCGAACGTGCCTCTGACGTAGTTGAGTGTGGTGACCAAGCGCGGTTCCACCCCACCTTCACCATGGCAAGCGGATACGACCACAGGTTCTCGTCCGAGCTGTTCCAGCGCTTCGGGGTGGAAGCCGAGCTGCGTCACCTCGACGTCGCCGCCCTCGCGACATTGTTCGAAACCGGCGGCGTGGACTTCTTTCTGGCGTCCGTGCGTAGTGCTTTCTACGAGAGCGGACACGTTGTCGTGATCGACGGCTACCGCGACGGCGTGTTCACGGTCGTAGACCCATCGGACCCGATCTACCGCGCGTCGGTCCGGTTCTATCCGTCAGATGTGATGTCACACATGTTCAACGGTTACGGCACCGCAATCGCCGGACCTTAACGTTTGGGCCCAGCAAGGGGAACGGCGAACTTGTCGCCGCTTTTGACCATGGACAGCAAGGGTTTGGTGAGCACGGAAAGCAGCCTGGCCGCGCCGGAGCGTCCGTTGCGCCTCGCGATGTCCGGCCCGAACGCGCTCATCAACTCGACAATGCCAGGCAGCGGCCGGACGAAGAGAGTGGCCTCGGTGATCTTGCCTGCGTCATCGAGGTGGAGCAGAGCGGCCTCTTCCAGCTCCTCGTTGCGGATCTTGCCCCGGTAAACCAAAAGCCGCGTCTTCTCGTCCCCGATGTCAACGTGGAAATCAACGTCCTTGAGGTGCTTGTAGGCAACCTCGATGAGCGGGCGCAGTTCGGCATGCCCCGTGAACCTCACGCGTCGCGTCAGCGGCGAATGCAGTACGGCGTTCTCGGCGAAGTTGCTCATCGCCAGGTCCACGTCGCCTGTGAGCATGGCTCGTCGGTACCGCTCAGTCGTGGCGTTTGTCATTGAGCGTCCTCCCTGTTCTCAGTGATTTCACGCAGTCCTCGCCACAGAAGATCGGCAGTGAGCGCGACGATGTGCTCGCGCGGGATGTCCCGGTTGCGCCACCACCACGTAGCGATGGCGTTGAGCGCGCTCTTGGCAGCCTCGGCAAGAACCTCATCAGCCCGGTCGCGCTCAATCTCAACCGACAGGTTCAGCCTCGGCACAAGCCGGAAGAGACCCGCGAGCTGCTCGGTCGCCCGTTTTTGCCCGCGTTGGTGCGCCTGCGCGACAACCTCATCACTCGGCGCCTCGCCGAAGATCATCCGCCAGGCAAGCTCGTTGTGCTCGATCCATGCGTAGATCGCTCGAACCCGATCATGAAGCAAGTCATACGCGCCAACCCGTTCCGTCGGTGCGGACCAGTCGTCGATCAAGGAATTAACCTGCTGCTCCAGCAAAGTCGCGTACAGGTCGGCCTTGGAGGCGAAGTGGTCGTAGAGCACCGGTGTGCTGATTCCGGCCCTTGTCGCGACTTCACGCATCCCTGCTGCGGCGTACCCGGTTGTGGCGAACACCTCTGCCGCCGCGGCAAGGATCTGCTCTCGTCGTTGTTGCTTGCTCATCCGCTTACCTGACATCGGTTAGGTACGGTATCACGGAACCTAACGACTGTCAGGTTGTCGTGGTCAGGACCTCTCCAATTGGGCCGAAACCCATGCGGTCGAGGGCTGCGGCAACGCCACGATGAGGCGGTCGTCATGGCCTGCTAATGGTGTGTCTCGGAACGTTGTCGCGTTTGTGCGGCGGAGCCGGTCTCTGTTAGCCAGGATCAATCCGAGGTGGTCCGAGTGGCCCCGAACGAGGCATTTCCCCAGCGGGAGGGCCACCTCCTGCGTCGTCCGGCGCTGGTCACGCCCGCGACTGTTCGCGAGGGCCGAGTTAGCGGCGTCCAACGCCAATGCCAGGAGTTTCAGGCTTGCTGATCGGGCGTTGCTGAACCGGTGTTCAGCTCGGTGACCTGCAGGTTTCCTTGGTGACACAGCGCGGAGGTCGCCATGGCCGCGGTCACGCTGACGTGCCACGACGCCGTGCGGGCGGTAGGCCGTTGCGAGGGGAAGATTCGTGGCGTTCAACGCCGTCAAGGTGGCCTTCACGGCATCAACGTGGGTAACAGGTGTGGTATGTGTGACAGGTGTGACTTGGGTGATGATTGATCGTCCATTATGGACAGACCGGAAGCTCGGTTACATGGTCAACGATTTGAGACGAGCCACCAGTGAGGCTTCGCCTCGGACCGCCGAGCGAGTGGCCAAGTTCGTAGTCGACTCGATTTGGCCAAGCTCACGCAGGGACTCGCGGTCATGATCGGCAGACCGCCGCCGCCCGCCGCGCCCAGTCCGAACGCTGCCAGCGATCGGTTATGCCACCCAAGTGGCTGGTCAGGCCTCTGGCTGCAAGAAATGGAGCGGGCAACCACGTTACGCAGTCTCGAAACTTGACTCAAGTGTTCAGAATCCAGATCCCAAGGCGCTACTCCGATTCGGAGACTGCGCTCCGAATCGGTGGCCCCTGACGGGGCAGCGTGACGGGCCGGGGTTGTCGGCGGACCTACTGTCCGGGAGATGGCCGATGAGTTCAGCCAACGCTACAGTGACCTGCTGACCGGTAGCTACGACTGTGTGGACCGGATCGTGCTCAACGCCTACAACCCGTTGTGTCACAACGCGGGCGGGTTCCGGGTGTGGTGGCGGCGGTGGCACGAGGATTCCGACGAGCAGTTGGACAACACCCACCTGATGCGGCTGGCCGGCCGGTTCGCTCGCCGGGTGCGGGCCTGGGCCGGCGCGCACGGGGTCCCGGTGATCGACTGCAAACGCGGGGAACGCAAACACCGGATCGCTGAAGAGTATCTGGCCACCCACACGGTGGGGACCGGGGTGTTCCTCATCCTGGTCGCCCGCGCGCCCGCGACGGTGTGGGAGGTCCACCGCTCTGCCCAGGGCGCGATCCGCGATCTCGCCAAGAAGTCCGCGTTCGTCAACCACTACTCGTTTCACATCATGGATCCGCAGTGGGGACACGTCACGGTCAAGATGTCCGGGCATCCGCCGTTCGCCGCGCAGGTGATCCTCAACGGACACGAGTACGTGGCCTGCCGAGCACGAACGACCGGGATCGGGTTCACTAAGAGTTCCTAACAGAAGGTTTTGACGTGTCGGTAGCAGATCACGCATGTGGCCAGACCGAGGAACGCCTCGTGGATGTCGGCGCGGCGTTCCCATCGGATACGCAGGCGCCGCATCCCGTGGTACCACGCGATTGTGCGCTCCACGACCCACCTGATCGCGCCGAGCCCGGAGCCGTGTTCCCTTCCACGCTCGGCGATCTGTGGGTCGATGCCCATACCGCGCAACTCACCACGGTGTTGGGCAGAGTCATAGGCGCGGTCGGCGTAGAGCTCGTCGGGGCGGCGGCGAGGACGCCCGCGCCTGCCCCGCACTGGCGGGATTGCCTCGACCAGCGGGAGGAGTTGAGTGACGTCATTGACGTTGCCACCGGTCAGGCCGACGGCCAGCGGGATGCCGCCGCCCTCGGTGATCACGTGGTGCTTGGAGCCTGGCCGGGCGCGATCGACCGGGCTCGGCCCGCTTTTGGGCCGCGGCGCGCCGCCCGCGCGTGCGAGCTGTCGATCACCGCTCGCGACCAGTCCAGCCTCCCGGCCGCGTTCAGCTCGGCCAAAAGCGCCTCGTGCAGCCGTTGCCACACCCCGGCATCGTTCCACTCCGCCAGGCGCCGCCAGCAGGTCATCCCTGACCCGAACCCCAGCTCCTGGGGCAGGAACTCCCACTGGATACCGGTGTGCAGCACGAACAAGATGCCTTGCAGGACGAGACGATCCGGCAGCCGCTTGGGGCCTGGCCGGGACAACGCGTACTCCCAGCGCGGCAACAGTGGCTCGATTCGTTCCCACAGGTCGTCGGGGACGATCCATGGCGGCTGCTCACCTTTCCTCACTCGTTTCATGATCAACGATCACGAACCTTCAGGCACCACAAGTGATAAACTTGTTAGGAACTCTAAGAGGGCATCTGATCTTAGTTAGGCAAGAATGTCTGCTTTGGGTGGATCGTTTCGCCAGGTTTGGGTGGATTCCCCGGTCAGGGTGCGGCTCATTATGTTAGTCATCGCCCAGTGGACCATCGTGCGCGACCGCTGGGGCAGGGCTTCGTAGTCGCGCGCGAGTCGGCGGTGTTGCATCAGCCAGCCCAGACTGCGCTCCACTACCCACCGCCGGGGCAACACGTGGAATCCCTTGGCAGAAGGGCGTTTGACGACCTCAACCCGGATACCCCGCTGGGCTCCATGACGGATGACTGTGTTGTTGTAGCCGCCGTCCACCCATGCCGCCGACACGGTCGGATGCGCAGCGGCGAGATGATCGAGAACCTGTTGCCCGCCAGCGGAATCCTGCACCGACGCCGCGGTCACGATTACCGCCAGCAGCAGGCCGAGCACATCGGTGGCGATGTGCCGTTTGCGGCCCTTGATCTTCTTGCCCGCGTCGATACCCTGACTGGATTCGCTGACATTGCAGGAGGTTTTCACGCTCTGCGAGTCGATGATCGCCGCCGTCGGGGCAGCAGCGCGGCCTTTCGCGACGCGGACTTGGTCACGCAACAGGTCATGCAGCGTTTCCGTTGTGCCATCGGCTTCCCACTTGGCGTAGTAGTCATAAACCGTCTTGCAGGGCGGGAAGTCGTGCGGCAGATACTCCCAGGCGATCCCGGTCCGGCACACGTACAGGATCGCGTTCACGATCTCCCGCAAGTCATGCACGCGCATCACGGTTCCCGGCCCACGCCGGGCAGCACGCCACGCCGTCAGCGTTGGCTCGATCAACGCCCAGCGAGTATCGGACAAGTCGCTGCGGTACGCACGCCGGGGCCCCACAAGTTGATCAAGGTATCAGCCGTCACCCGACACAGACATATCGCCCCAACCAAGATCAGATGCCCTCTAAGGAGGGCAACTGCTTCACCGCCGTTGCCGACCCGCAGGCTCTGGCTCAGCTCGCAGACACCTTGTCGCAATCGGCGACTGCAGGGCGGCTGGGCCAGGTCTGCGACCGGTGGATCTCTTCGGCCTGCCTGTGCTTCGGCCTCGACCTGGACGAGCAGGCCCGCAGCTGCTTCCGGTATGCCTACTCGGTCTATCAGGTCGAGTACAGCCGCAACCTGCTGTTCCAGTGCGGCGGGCGGATGGAAGACCTGTTCACCATGATGGTCGACCGCACCCGGTCCCGGCTGACCGTGCCGGTCCTACGAACCCTGTTCGGTGCCAAGCATCGCCCCCCACCTCACTCGCGCGGCCACACCACCAACGCTGGAAGTCGTGATCGAGAAACCTCGGTACGGCCTGACCTGGTTCAAGGTCCACTTTGGGCTCCTGACATTGAAGGCCTACACCAAAGGCGAACACGTCCTGCGTTTCGAGGCGACCGTGCACAACACCAAACAACTCGGCTGCGGCCGGATGCTGGACCGCTTCGGCGAGATCGTCACCAGGCTGGTCGGCATGGCCGAACGGTTCTGCACGATGCTGGACTGCGTCGATATCGGCTTCATCCCCGATGCCACGCTGGACGAGCTGCCGCTACCGTCTCAGATCGCGGCAACGCGGGTTGGCGGGGTCGATCTGAACAAGCCCAGGATCCGCGCGGCCCTGGCCGCGGTGCTTGCCCTATCGATCGCCCCTGGCGGCTTCACCGTCGCCGACGCCGCCGCCAAGGTCCGCACGATGACCGGACACGTCGACTACACAATCCGCCAGGCGGCTTATGACCTGCGCAAGTTACGCGGCAAGAGCCTGGTGCACAAGCCTGGTCGATCCCATCGCTACTACGTCTCACCCTCAGCCACCCGAATCATCACAGCCCTGCTGACGCTGCGCGAGCAGGTCATCGCCCCCATCGTCGCCGGCGTCCGCGTCCCTCGCCGCGGACGCCCACCCACCACCTGGACCCGCATCGACCGCGACTATGAAACCCTCCGCCGCGACATGCACACCCTCTTCCACGACCTCGGCATCCTCACAGACACCGTCGCGGCATAGACAACTCTTTGTCGATCCGGAATCCGCAAGTCGCTAGCCGGGGGCGACAGCTTCGACCGCGTGTTGATAGCGGACGGTTCGCGTAGGCCGAACAGGGAAGTGAAGCTGGGGCAATAAGATATGGAGAACGCTGTTCTTCGAACGTTCCGGATGGTGTCACGGCACAGTGGACGGTTGGTGCTGTCGAGTCAGCTGAGGCGAGCGCGGCGGCGCCTGAGTTTGCAGCTCCATTCTTGAGGATTTGAGGTGATCGTGAATGGATGTGTCGATGAATTCTGCTTCTCAGCAGGTGTCGAGGGTAGTCCGGACAGATGCTGGCCTGTGCGCTCTGGCAGATGCCGTTGACAGCAGACGGAGTACTTCGCGGAAGCAGGTGACTCCGATGACTGGGACGACTGGGTTTCGGACGATGAGCTCCTGATCCAGGCCATCTCCGCTGGGGCCGTCGTCCCCATTGGAGTTGGGGCGGATGGAGTCTTCGAGGTACTGATTCGCTGGAACCTCGCTGGCTCAGGGCTTACGGAGCGAGAAAGGCGCTGCGTTCTCGTCTCCTCTGAACCGTATCTTTTGACCTCGCCAGGTGTGGTCTACCTTGGCGGGCTTGAGGAGTCGGGCGACCTCCCCGGGCGGGAGACGAATCGAATCGAGCTGCCGACTGGACGTTATTCGGTCGTGGTCCATCTTGTTGACTGGAAGGCTGATCCGGGCTCAGTGGGGGAGGATGGACGCCCGCGCGAAGGTGCCTTGCCGGATTTCGTCGTGGAGGTTCATGTCGAAGCAGAGCCGGGAAAGGTCTATATAGAACCAGGTCTGTCACCTTTGAGCGGGCCTGAGGTCGTGCGCGTGGAGTGGAGGGAATCTTGGAGGTCGAGATCGACAGAGTCACGTACGTCAGCCACGAGCACCCGGTGCGCAGGGTAGACACGAACTACATAGCCATGGTTGACCTGTCCAGGTTCGAGTTGCCTGGAATGCTTGAGCAACTGTGGCTTCGGCAGGTTGACGGTGGATACGAGATTTGTTGCTTGCCTTTCTATGTGTACGGCCTCGCGTTGGGTGATGTGGTTGAGAAGAATGCGGAAGACTTTGTTACTCGGCGGGTCAAGAGTTCGGGACGGCGGGTTCTGAGAGTTCTGTTTTCTGAAGCCGGAGCTGAGGACGATAGTCGGCTTTCCTTGTGTGAGGCCATCGCCTCCGTCGGTCTGCTTAGCCCAGGTGTTTCATGTGATCCCGGGATGATCTTGTGTTGAGTCTGGTTGATCTCGCGGCGAGCGATTCGAGAGATAGGCGCGAGCATGCCGCCGACCTGCTGTCGTGTCGGCCGCTCCGGGGTCTTTCGGGTCGTCGGGACAGGGTGGACGGGTCAGGTGAACGCGGCACGGATCCTCAACCACGCCTCGGCGATGGCATCGGCGTATTTCCAGGTCCGGTCGATACGGAGGCGGACCTGCCGGGCGCTGCGGGTGATGCGGGCGGCCACGTGCAACACCAGATTGCGGAAGGTGGCGATCTCGGCATGCGCCAACTCCGGTGTGCCGGTGAACCCGAGCAGTTTGGCCCAGCACACCAGATCCGTGGCTGCCAGCAGGGTTTCCAGCCAGGCGACGTTCTCATCCCACCCCCGGCAGGGAAGGTTACGCAGCCCGGCGGCTTTGCCTTCCCGGATGCGGTCTTCGACCCGGGCGTGCTGGCGGTGGTCAAGCTCCAGCCCGGCGTTCTGACCGGGGATCACCCGCTCGGGAATGTCGGTGATGAACGCGGTGATCCGGTGCCCGTCGACGTCGGTGAACCGCAACTGCGCACCGGGATGGGGACGTTCGGCGCGCAGCAGCACCCGGGAGCCTTCCGGCCAGGCTGTCAGGTCCAGCAGGCCGGTGACCTCGGCGACCCAGGCGCCGTCCCGGATCCCGCCATCCGACTCGATCGCGGATTGCCAGCACTGGTCGGGCACCTCATCCACGATGGCCTGGATGCGGGCGTCCACGGGGAACCCGAAGGAGAACCACACCCCACGATCCCGGCACGCCGTCGCGAAGGCGTGGGTGGCGCCGGCGGAGTCCGAGCGGGCCACCACCCGCACCGTGTCCGGGTCACCCGGCCGAGGCCGGGCGTGCTCGGGCAGGGCGGCCAACGCCTGCTCCAGCACGGTGACATGATCGGCGGCGGTGTTGCTGCCCGCGTTGCCCGGACGCAGCAACCCGGCCAGGGCCTCGCCGCCGGAGACCTCCGGGCGGTCCAGAAACGCCAGCAACGGGTGAAACCCGAACGTGCGTTTCCAGGTTTTCGCCGCGTTTTGCTTGGTCTCCGCGTGCGAGATCGTGACTGTGGCGTCGAAATCGATCCGCAGCAGCTGTGTCAGGTCCGGGGTGGCGCCGGCGGCCCAGGCCCGTTCCCGTGCCGCTGCCCGCGCGGCACGCACCCTGGACAGATGGGCCGGGTCAACGCGGTCCAGCATCCGCCAGGTGGTCGGCATCGACGCGACCGGCCCGCATACCTCGTGCCGGTCGCCGAACACCTCGATGTGGGAGACACAGTCGCCGCCATCTGCGATCGCGACCGCCAGGTCGGTGAACACCCGGCCTGGCGCGTGCTGCCACCGTCCGGCATAGGTGTCGGCCAGCGCAGTGCTGATCCCGCTCACCAGCCCGGTATCCCAGGCCAGTTCCCGCAGCATTCCGACCCCGGCATGCGACACGACACCCGTACCGTCCGCGCTGACCTTGACCCGGCGGGACCGTTCGATACGCTTCATCCGCGAAGTGCCTTCCCGTTCGAGAACCTGGACCCTAGACAAGTCCCAGTTTCCCTTACAGGGCAGGCACTTCGTTCTATCTACGGCTCGTGTCGCGGCTATCCGCGTGAAACACCTGGGTTAGTGAGTCGAATGGCGACCGGCATGTCGCTATTGATGTTCCAGACGTTTCAGTGATGCAACCAGTTTATGATTCAGTTCAACGTGACATATCGAGAGGTTCAGCTTTCTGGGAATGGGTCGGCGTCAGAGAGTTTTAACGAGAATATGGTAGTGAGTAGAACATGGGTGAGGTCAGTGAGGAGCGACGGCTGACGGTGCTCGTGCTCCGCGGCCAGGTGAGAGTGATGAGCGCGCTCACCTGGCAGAGGCACTGTGACCGTACGTACCGGATCACCCTCGGCGGTCCTGATGGCCCGGTGACCGCGAGCGGGAACGACTTGTTTGAGGCGCTTCAACAGGTTCGTCTGCAACTGGAACCGCGAGGGTGGTCGATTGCGGTACACGGGGCCCGCAACGACACGTATCCGACAGGCATGATGCGCGACATGAATGGCGCGCAACGTGTGTACGTTCTTCGGCTCGGTCGGCACGTGCATCGAGCGCATCTCGTGTTCATCTTTCACGAGGCGGCCGTGGAAAGCCTTGGGACCGTGGAGGAGCAGAAGGCCTACTACCGGGACTGGCGGCTGAGTCTGAAGCGGTGACCTGTGGTGTGTCACAGGAGGTTCAGTCGGGGAGTTCTCGATTGACGACGGTGAACACCTCGTCGTCGAGGAAAGGCCTGCCTGTGTTGAGCAGCCAGCGTTCTACTGCGCGGTCCGGGTCTCGGTGGTGTGCTAGTTCGCTGCCGCGCTTGGTCCAGACGGTTCCGTTCTGGACTGTCACCGTTGCTTGTTTGAGTCGGACGATGAAGCCTCGGTAGCCGAGGGGGTTGGCTAATGGGCTGGGGGTTGCCGGGGGCAGGGCCGCCAGTTTTCCGTTGAGGATCGCAGTGTCCGCTGCTGACAGGCTCCAGGTTGGGTTTGGCCTGCCAGAGAAGATATCGAGTTCGACCCTTGCTTCTTCGGTCACCGTGACTGTGCTTCCTCCTCTTGGGACCGTTGGCTCTGGTGCTTCTCGACAGCTTGCCAGCAATAGTGCGAGAAGCACCAGAACGTGTTTTCCTGACCGTGTTTTGATCGCGGCTCCTATGCTACGAGTGCTGTGCTGTTGTTTTGGTAGAAATATCCGCAGAAGTTCGTGTAGTTTCCTCTGCAGCAGTTGTTGGGGGCGTACCCTTGGCCGTTGTATTGGTAAATACTGTTGCCGCAGTCGTCCGTGTATTTTGCTGGGGTTCCTCCTGGTTTGTGGCCCCACCACCAGTTTGGTTCGCCGGTCACCAGTCGATAGAAGTGGTAGTCCACGTTTGGCCAGATCACCAGGACTATGGTCAGTCCGTTGGTTTGGCAGCCGTCCTTCCAGCCGTCTGAGTACAGGCCTGCCGTCACTCCTCCGCAGGTGATCGACGTTGCGGGATTTCCGCTGCGCCTTCCGGGCAGTGCGTATCGGGAATTGGCGAGGTGGTTGCTTGCGAAGCAGTAGCAGTTGTTTCTTGTTACGTACGCCGGGTCGTTGAACAGGCTTGCGTTGGCGTTGAAGTAGTTCGATCCGCAGGCCCACCAGGTAGAGCCCTGGATGCCGGTTTCGTCGGGGCCGGTTGGGCCGTGTGGTTCTTCGGTGGTGTCAGGTGCGCTGTCGAAGGTCGCTGTTGGGTTCGCGGCTGTCCACGACGATTGCACGAGGCTGACGCCCTGGGTCGCCACCGATCGGACCTCGTCGCTTACGCCGAGGTCTCTGGAGTCGGCGGTGTGCAGGAGCCAGTCGGCGATGGGTGCTTCGGCTGAGGCCGGTTTGCTTCCCACCCGGAACGCCAGGGGCAGGGCGCGGCCCGCAGCGAATCGGGCCCTGGTCCACGAGCTTTCGTCCGATTTGATCAGCCGGACCACCAGGCCGCGGTAGCCGAGGCTGAACTGTTCGTCCTCTGTTGCCACCGGTGACAGCTGGGCTGGGTCGGCCATCACCCGCTGGATCAATTCGTCTTCTTCCGAACCGGACAATGTCCAGGTTGGATTCGGCATCCCGGAAAAGATGTCGAGTTCGATTTCGAGCATAGTCCCACCTCGCACCTGGGCATGACGTCTACGACCGCCGGGACGATCGAAATTCGTCCTTCGGCGACCTTGGCTGGCACGTGAGCTTCTTTATCCGGTATACACCGGTGATCTTCGGCAGGCCAGACCGGGCCGCTTTGTTGATCTACCGGACGGCTATCGGCGGCGCTTGGCAGAACGATTGAATCGCTTTTCGCGCTCGTGTCGGTTGGACATTTTCGAGCGCAGGGTGAGCTTTGCGGGTGTTTTCGGTTTCAGCGGTGGTTCGGGCAGCAATCTGGCGAACCGCGTCCCGGCGAAGTAGCCGATGGCCGCACCGACAATCGGGAAACCCATCAGCATCACGAAAAACAGCGCGCCGTCGTTCTTGGCCGGGAAATCCGCCTGCACGACCTCCCGGGCCGTGCTGACCCGCTTGCGGGGGACCTCGCGTTCGACAACATCCGCAGTCCCGGTGAGGTCGCGGACGGCGATCACACGTTCACCCACGGCGTTCGCCGAGCCGTCCCACTGAACCTGGGCGTCGCACGTCCACGTCATCCACAGGTACAAGGCGTCTCGGGAGCACGACTGAACCTGGGCTTTGCCGGTTCGCTGGGCCTGTGGGACTTCGCCGGTAGTGAGGCCCATCCGGTGCTGCACCGAGATGAACGCCCAGATGCCGAGCGCCACAAGCAGCCCGGCGAGGACAAAGGCAGGCCAGTGGTAGATCCGGCGATCTGAATTCACGCTCAGTCCTCGTCGGGGTTCACGGTTTCGTTGACTGCCTTCGTTCCTTCTTTGACCGTCTTCGTGCCCATGCCATCCAAGCGTTTGCCGATCGGCGAGTTGCCCATCCGCTCAACGTAGTCCGTGTACGCCTTGAGTTTGCCCGCGTTCGGCGCCAGCGCGTCGAGAGTCTTCGTGGTGTCCTTGATCGCCTTGTTCGCCGCGCGGCCCATCTCGGTCGACGTGCGGCCAAGCGACTTGGCCGCGTCAGCCGATTTGTCACCGAGCACGCGGTACTTGGCGACGAACTGCTGGATCGCTTGCAGCAGCTTGCCGACGCGTTTCTGCAGTTTGGCGGCCAGTTGGACCGCGTCGGCGATGACGCTGGCGATGAAGGCACCGACCGACGCGCCGAACGTGAACCAGGACGACGCCAGCGCAAGCAGGGCGCGGGTGATCACGTTGCTGATGAACGTCGCGATCATGTCGAAGATGATCGCCCGCGTTGTCGCGACGACGACGCCAGCGATTTTCACGCCGGAGGCCGCGTCTTCGGCCTGCTTCGCGATATGGCCGAGCGAGTCGATGTACGACTGCGCCAGCGCACGGTATTTCGTTGCCGCGTCACCCTGCCAGCCTTGGGTGAGCGTCATCGCGGTCTGGTACTCGTTGGTCGCGTCCACCAGCCGCTTGCCGATGTTCTGCCACGTCTCGGCGATCGCGTTGATCTGGCCGGGGTCGCCGGTCAGCACCTCGAGCGGTTCACGGATGAAGTCGAGGTGCTCCATCAGCCAGCCGACGCCGGCTTTCACCAGTTCGCCGAGCGGGTTCATCACCATCGACAGCGCGTCGAGACCGACCATCGCGCCATCGATCGTGAGCTCCTGCCAGTTGGAGTCGTTGCCGATGTCCTTGACCAGGTTGGCGACCGACTCGACACCACCGGTGCCTTCGAACCCGGTCTGCTCGGCTGGCTTCGCGATCAGGTCGTCCGCGCTCAACTCGTCCACCCCAGCTCGTCGTTCTGCGCTTTGATCTGCTGCTCGATGGTGTCGTAGTCGGTGATCGCGCGCTTGATCCCGTCGGCGAGCGCGGCCGCGAGATCCGCCGAACTCTGCAGCAGGTCGTCCATATCGCCTTGGAACGCCTGCAGCGCGGGGATCATCAGCGGCGAGCACAGCAGGCCGTACGCGCCCACCCCGCCGAGCCTGACCTGCTGACCTGCGGTGTTGGCCTCGCGGATGATGTCGGAGACGCCGCCGACTTTGCCTGCGTGCCGCGACAGCGAGCTTGGGTCTTTGATCTCGTAGCCGGGTGTGCTCACCTGCGATCACCTCCGTCGGAGAAGCCCTGGAAGCCTTCTTCGTCGTCGATCTCGGTCCGCGCGCCCCTGCCGAAGCCGTCGAGCCGCTCCTCCTGCTCGGTCGCGGGCAGCTCGGGCATGGACCGGCGGACGATGTCGAGCGCCTCGGAATCCTGGCCGACCAGGCTGGACATGATCTCCATGGTCTGCTCCGCGGCTTGCCGGGCGGCCTGGTTGTACGTGGTCAGGATCAGGCTGGCCAGCTGCCGGTGGCCCATCCGGCCGGCCGCAGGGGAGAGTGACAACGCTGTCATCCCGCCACCTGGGTTGACCGAGACCGTGACCGCCTGGTCCTGGCTGGTTCGGGTGACCGAGTTCTCCGCGAGCCTGGCCTGCGCGTCCTGCGCCTTGGCGAGCAAAGTCGCCGTGCGCTGCTCCTGCTCACGCATCCACTCGTGCGGATCACGGATGTTCCCGGCGAACGGCTCGGACAACAGTCCTCCTTGGACCGAATGGACGTCGATGCATCGGCAGCGTAACCAGCCGGTCCTTGTCCGCGGGCGGAAATCCCCAAAGTGGTGAATGTCCGATGAGGCCTGGTCCTTTATGGACCGCTACTCGAAGGCCGCCCTTTCAGTTCCACGGTCCTAACGGTTTCCGGTAGTCAATGGGCCTTCGACGCAGGAGGCCAACTCCTGCAGCGCCGCCTGCAGTCCTATGTCGACGGCCGTGCGAAGGGGCCTGGGCGCACCTCGGTGCGGCCGATGTTCGCGCTGCCGATGGGCGGGCGGATTTCCAGTGTCGCTGGATGCGATGCCAGCAGGTCCTCTTCCTCTGCCCGGCGGGCCTCGCGACTTAGCCACGTTTCGACGGCTCCTGGCGCGCGTCGGGCCAGCCAGCGCGACAGCACCAGACGTTCCCCAAAGGACGGTGGCGATACGGTTTGGTCCGCGCGTCGAGTGCGAAGGGCGATGATGTGCGTTGCCTTCTGGGCAATGGCTGTCCGGATGGGAATCGCTTCGCTCAACCCGGCGTCGATGAACTGTCGTCCGTCGATCTCGATCGGATCGCCTGCGAGCAAAGGCATCGCGGCGGACGCGCGAAGGGCGGCCTGCAAGCTTGTGTGGTCACGGATGTGCTTGTGCAGATCCGCGGCTTCTCCGGTGTGCGCGTCGGTGGCGATGGGGTGGAATTCGACCGGACTGTCCAGAATTTCCTGGAATCCCATGGGCACTGGTGGGTACCCCGCGTGGCCTCGGCACCTGCGTGCGCTTTCCGCTGGCTACGGGACCGCCGTGACGCCATGGTGGCCGCGCTCCGCAGGGACCTGCCGGAGTTCGCGCCCGATCGCGTACCGACTGGCGGCAACTACCTCTGGCTCGGGCTGCCTGCGGGTACTGATGAAACCGCCTTCGCAAGCGCGGCCTTGCGTGCGGGCGTTGCCGTGTCGACCGGCCGTGCCTACTTTGCCGCGGAGGCATCCGCGCCGCACCTACGTCTCGGCTTCGCCGACACCGTCAGCGCGGACGAGATCGCCGAGGGCGTCCGTCGCCTGGCTGTCGCGTGTGCTGAAACCGGTGTGACGGGTGGCTGACCAAATGGCTAATCTGGTCACTGGACCCGAGGAGGCGTGATGACCCAGTTGGCCGAGCAGGAGTCGGCGAGGGCCGCCCGTATCCTCGCCGCCGCCCGCGAACTGATCCTCAAGCGCGGCTTCAAAGCGGTCACCATTGCCGAGATCGCCGAGCGTGCCCACGTCGGCAAGGGCACTGTCTACCTGTACTGGAAGACGAAAGAGGATCTCGCGGTAGGACTGTTCGGTCGCGACTTCCTCGCGGCGATCGGCGAATGGGCCGAGTTGATCAAGGCTGATCCGGCGATGGCGACGCCGACCCGGTTGATCCCGCTGCTGCTGGGCTCGGTTGGCGATCACCCGTTCATGCACGGCATCCAGACCAACGACGAAGGTTTGCTCGGCGTGCTCGTCGGGGATCCGCGCACCAGGCAGCTGCTCGACACAGTCGGTCCTGGCGCGTTGGCGACCGAGGCTTTGCAGGTCTGGCGTATGCACGGGTTGGCTCGCACGGATTGGACGCTGTCGGACCAGGCGTACGCGCTCAGGGCGCTGATCCTCGGGTTCTTCACCCTTGGCGGCGACCAGCAGGCCCCTGACCTGGTCGTCGACGACCCCACGGCGGTGCTGGTGCAAGCCGTCACCAGGCTGCTCGGCCCGTTCACCGCGACCGAGGCCGACATCGAGGTCACGGCCAACGCTGCCGTGCGGCGTCTCGAGGAATACCGGGAGCAGATCCGCACGTCGCTCTGAACCGATCGATGTGTCCGAAATGACGCCGAATTCGCGCCAGATTCTGTCCGGCGCCGCCGCCGTTTTCGGAGCATTATTGACGCCTGTCATCTGACAAGGGAGACGGCGATGGGCAGCGTCAGTGCGGGCGGAGCAGGTTCCAGCGCGGTGGGAGGCAGTTCGCTGGTTGTCTGGCGGATTCTGAGTGCGCTGTTGCTTGTGGCGATGGGCGGGATCCACCTCTTTCTCGTCTTCGAGTGGGCCGACGGCCTGCTCGGTGTGCTGTTCGTGCTCAACGCGATCGGTGGGCTGATCCTGGCGATCGGGATGCTCGTCGGGCGGTTCCTGCCGCTGGTGAGCGTACTCAGCCTGGTGTTCATGGCCGGCACGCTGCTCGGGTTGATCCTCGCGCTGACCGTCGGGCTGTTCGGGATCACCGAGACGATGAGCGGTCAGTTGGTGTCGACGACGCTGATCGTCGAGTCGATCGGGATCATCGTCCTTGCTGTGACGACCATTCTGGCGTTCCGCAACCAGCGCGCGGGCTGAGTCCGGACTTCGGCGCGTCCCCCGACGACGATTCCGCGCGATAGGCTTGGCTCGTCGAAAGGGGACTCGTGCCGGGCTTCGTCTCATGAGGGTGGTCTTCTCGGAATGCGCGCCGAACTACGAGACTTATCTGGCGCCGTACCAGGTACTGGGGTTTCTGGACGAAGGTGAGTCGCCCGCTACCGCCTTCAGCCAAGGCATGTTGCCGGGCAATCGCGAGCTGACCAGGTTCTATCTGACGCGCAGCGTCCGAATCGACCTCGGCGAGTACTCCGAAAGCAAGCGTGAACGCTATGTCAGGCGGCAGTGTTCGACGCTGCGTCTTGACGTCTTCCCCAAGGCGGAATTGGCGGAGACGGACTCCTGGGTGAAAATGTGCCTCGGGTACATGAACGAGAGTCCGCAATGGGAGTCGCGGCGCGCGCGTCCGTTCGAACCCGAGGACGTCACCACACGTTTTGACATGGCGTTGGCGACGCATCTGCTGACGCTGACGGATACCTCCGACGGAACACCGGTCGCGCTGGCGATCCTGTATGTCGAGCCGCCCATTGCCTACTACGTCATGGCTTTCTACGACGCGCGATACCGCAACGTGAGCATCGGCTGGCACCTGATGAGCCGGGCGATCGGCGAGATGCAGCGCCAAGGACTTTCCCATGTATATCTGGGAACTTGTTACTACGAGGGCGCTTTGTACAAGACGAGGTTCGCCGGTCTTGAGTTCTTCGACGGCATCGGCTGGTCGGACGACCGGGACAGGCTTCGTTTCCTGTTGAGCCAGCAGGACAAGCTGAACGGCAGGCACATGTTCGAGTATCCGCCGTATCTCGAAGCCAACGGGCCGATCAAGGCCGATGACGCGGTCATGCGGCTACTCTGACGCAGCCTTGGCGAGAATGCGGATGCCACGGCGGATCTGATTCTCGGTGACGTTGCCGAAACCGAGTACCAGTGCAGGCGGAAGCGGGCTGGTTTCCATGAACCGGTACATGCCAAGGCCGTTGACCCGCACGCCCATGGTCGCCGCGGCCGCCACGACAGCGTGCTCGGAAGTCCCGTCGGGCAAGCGCAACAGGGCGTGACAACCGGCCGCTAGCCCGTGCAACCGGCCAGGTCCGAAGGCGCGTTCGGCTTCGGCTGCCAGCACATCCCGGCGGGCCCGGTAGATCTCCCGTACGCGTCGCAGGTGACGGTCGAACCGGCCGGATTCCATCAGCAGCGCCAACGCTTCCTGGTCAAGCCCAGGGGCGCCGCGGCTGCTGAGCCGTTTCTCTTCAACGATCCCTGCGACGAACCGTGCGGGCGCGAGAACCCAGCCCAGCCGGATCGCGGGTGCGATCGTCTTGCTGACTGATCCCAAAGCGATCACGCGGGCAGGGGTGAGACCCTGCAATGAGCCGACCGGTTGACGGTCGTAGCGGAATTCGGCGTCATAGTCGTCTTCGAGGATCACCCCGTCGACTTCATCCGCCCAGGCAACCAAATCGCGTCGGCGCGACGGGCCAAGCGCGACACCCGTGGGGCATTGGTGCGCAGGTGTCAACAACACCGCTCGTGCGCCGGTTTCGCGCAGGCGGCCGACGTCGATGCCATCGTCGTCGACGGGAACCGGTACGGCGTCCATGCCTGCACGGCGGGCGATGATGTCGTGCTCGCGGGGCCCGGGATCCTCCAACGCGATTCGCTGGATGCCTTGCTGCGCAAGGGTTGCGAGGGCGAAAGCCAGTCCCTGCCGGAAACCCGAAACGACGATGGTGTCCTCGGCGACCGCGCAACCCGACCGCACGCGGCGGTGGTACGCGGTCACGACCTCGCGAAGGTGCCTTGAACCGGCCGGATCCCTCGTCGCCCAACTCGGCGGTCGGCAGGGTCCGCGTCGCCTCCGACACCGCCCAGCTCCAGTCGGTCAAGGGGACCGAGCCGAGGTCGGGGATGCCGTACTCGAAGTCGGCAACGACCGGCTGGGACGACTCGGCCAAGGCCGCGACAACGCTGGGCGTTTGCTGCGTGGCGGGCATCGCGGCCACCCGTGTCCCGGAGCCGACCGCCGACTCGACGTACCCCTCGGCCAGCAGCTGCTCGTAGACCTCGACGACCGTGCCGCGTGCGACGCCGAGCAGCTCAGCCAGGCGCCGAGTGGACGGCAAACGCTCGCCAGCGCCGAGCCGTCGATCACGGATCGCCGCACGTAACTGGTCCTGGATCTGGATCCCGAGCGGACCGGCGCCGCGGTCGAGCGCCACCAGCAGGTCGGGACCGCCGCGGGCCCATTCCACCGTCATCGCACTAGTAGACCACCAAATGGTCCACTCCGGGGGTCCGCGAGTGGCCCTTCAGAGTGGACCGCCTCGGGGTCAGGCTTACCGCCATGAACCTCGGAATCCTCTTGGCCCTCACGTCAGCTCTCGCGTACGGCGCCTCGGACTTCATCGGCGGCGTCGGCTCGCGCAGGCACTCCTCGTGGCAGATCGTCCTGGTCGGACAGGCCGCTGGCGCGCTCGTCATGCTCGTCGCCGGTCTGCTGCTGCCGGGGAGCCCGGCCGCGTCGGATTTCGCCTGGGCGCTGCTGGCCGGAGTCGGCTCGGCGACCGGCAGCATCTTCCTGTTCCGCGGGCTCGCCCGTGGCCGGATGGGCCTTGTGGCACCGGTTTCCGCGGTCGGTGCGGCGATTCTCCCTGTGCTGGTTGGTGTTGCCTTCGGTGACCGTCCCAGTTGGCTTGTCTGGGTTGGCGTGCTCGTCGCACTTCCGGGGATTTGGTTGGTATCCCGCGAGACCACGTCAGAAATCGGTACCGGGGGAGCGTTTGTCGACGGCGCCATCGCAGGCGTGGGTTTCGGGGTCCTGTTCATCGCACTCGGCCAGATCTCGGCGGACGCCGGTCTGCTGCCGCTCGCCGCCAACCAACTGATCGGCGCGGTCCTGACCATCGTTGCCGCTACGAGCCTCCGGCAGGCATGGCGTCCGTCGCGTGGCGTGATCGGCTGGGGCAGTGCCTCCGGCGTGCTCGGCGCCTTGGGGACTCTTTCGTTCATGGTCGCCACTGGCGCGACCAGCCTCGGGATCGCTGGAGTGCTCGCTTCCCTTTATCCGGCCGTCACGGTATTGCTCGCGGCCGGCGTGCTCGGCGAGCGAATCAACAGTGGTCAACGAGCGGGCATCGGTATCTGCATCCTTGCCGTCGCAACCCTCGCTTTTGGCTGAACCTCCGGCTGAACCTAAAACAAAGGAGACAAGACAATGAACGACATCACATCGACCTGCACATCGAGCCGGTCCTGCTCGGCGACGGCGTCCGGCTCTACGAAAACCCGGCCACCCGTGCGGCCAATGCCACTGACTTAATTTAAGAGAGTGAGCACGGCGTACCCGCGCCACCGATGGACGGGACTGTCCACAGTGGCCTTCATTCAGGCCCATCACGGTCCGTGAGGGGAACCTTTGGCGCGTTGGACGCCGCGAAGGTGACCTTCACGGCGCCAACCCGGTTAACAGGAGTGACGTGCGGGGTAAGTGAGACTGATGTGACGATTAATCGTCCATTATGGACATCAACGGCACCGGCAATCGGCCCTGCGCCGCTCGCGACCAGCCGGAATGCTTAAGTCAGTGGCATTGCCCGTGCGACATCCCGCCTTTCTGACAAAGGTAATCCGCGGCATTTAATTGCCAATGGGAAGTTGCTTTTCCGGGTGGTAATCGGCATACACCGAAAGAATGGCCGAAAATCGGGCAGATCGACTGGTTTTGTGCAGTTCGTGAACCTTCTCCTCGGTTAGCTGGGCACTCGGTCGTGTCGAAAAGTGCATCGAGCCGGGCCAGGGCTAAAGCAAAGTCGGTTGATCTTGGGAGTGGTGGGGCGGGGTGAGGTTTTCCCTGGTGGGTAAGGAGATGCGGCCCTTCGATGGGACGATGTGAGTTCTCACGCTCTTGATCGTCTGTCGAAAGGCCGCTGGTGTCAGTGTCGCATGCCGTCTGCGTACCCGTCGATGCGTCGGTCATGATGGGCTCGGCTGAGCTAGCCGACTTGGTCGCGTTGCTGGGCAAGGTCGCCGATCCCCGTAAACGCCGGGGGATTCGGCATCACATCGCCACGGTGCTGGCCGTGACGGTGCTGGCGGTATTGGCGGGGGCGAAGAACTACCGGGAGGCCGGTGACCGGGCCGAGGACTTGCCGCAGGAGTTGCTGGAGCTGGTCGGGGCGCGGCGGAGCGTCCTATCGGGACGGCGTGTGGCGCCGAGCGCGGACACGATCCGCCGGGTGGTCGAGTCGGTGGACGCCGAGGCCGCCGACAGGCTGGTGTGCCACTGGCTGGCTGATCGAGCGATGGCCCTGGCCGGCGACGACGGCTGTGCTGGCTTCGACGGGGTGGCCATCGACGGCAAGGCCGTGCGTAATTCCGGTGGTGTGCGCCTGTTCTCGGCGATGCGTCACGGCCAGGCGGTGGTCATCTCGCAGATCCGGGTCCCCGACGAGACGACCGAGACCACGCAGGTCAAGTCGTTGCTCACGGGTATGGATCTGGCGGGTGCGGTGGTCACGGCCGATGCCGCGCACACCCAGCGCGACACCGCGCGGCACCTGGTGTCCGACAAGCAGGCGGACTACGTGCTTGCTGTCAAAGGCAACCAGCCGACCCTGTTGGCCCAGGTCCAAGCCCTGCTGCCGCCTGCTGCCCCAGGGTCGGAGGACCATGTGGACGACGAGCGCAGCCACGGGCGGATCACCCGCCGGGCCATCTGGGCGACCGTCGCCGAGGGCGTCGATTTCCCTCATGCCGCCCAGGTCTTCCGCATCCGCCGGGACGTGTTCAACCTCGCCGGGCAACGCGTCCACAAAGAGATCGCATACGGCGTGACCAGCCTGAACACCGAGCGAGCGTCCGCTCGGGACATTGGTGGCCTGGTACGGGGTCAGTGGGGCATCGAGAACAAAATCCACTGGGTCCGCGACGTCGTGTTCGCTGAGGACCACCAGCACGCCTACACCGGCAACGGTGCTCACGCCATGGCCATGCTCCGCAATCTGGCCATCGGCCTGATCCGCCTGGCTGGACTCACCGAGATCAAACGCACCCTGGAATGGATCGCCGCCGACCGCATGAGAATCCTCCCGCTCCTGGCCGCATCTACCCCCTGAACAGCAACAACGACTTTGCTATTGCCCTGCGAGCCGGGCCGGATGTTGACGCTTCGCGGCCTGGCCGTCGACAGTGCCTTCCGGGGAAACGGGTAACGAAATCCTGAACGGAATTCAACTTGCGCTCGAAGGGAATCTCCATGTCGATTCGAACGTTCATACCGCGCGTTCTGCTCTGTACGGCGGCGGTGACGACTGCCGCCGTGCCGCTGACGATCGCGTCCGCGCAGGCCGCGCAAACCATTGCCGACACGTCCTTCAGACTCGGTGAACAAGCCAAGGTGCGGGCCGACGCCGAGGCGCACGGCAGCACCGCCAGTTTCTTCGCCGACCAGATGCCAGCCGTCAAGGTCGAGAACTGGGGCACCGCCCAGGGCGCGATCGGCACGTACTTCAACGCCGACACCAACTCCTACGTCGTCGCGTTGCCGAAGACAGCACCAGCGGCCTTGCCGGCGGACTTCGGCGGACAGCCGGTAACCATCAAGCACAGCACCAAATCCAAGGCTGACGTCGACGACACCGAGTCGCAGGTCATCAAGTTCGCGCAGGGCGCGGGCCACGCCAACGCGTTCACCTTCGACTACGACGCCGACAAGGACGCGGTGCTTGTCACGACCGACGCACCGCCCGAAGTGCAGTCCGCGCTGCACCAAGCCGTGCCGCAGGTCGTGATCGAATCCTCGCCGACGACGTTCCGGCAGGAATCGGCCGACCAGTTCAACGACAAGACCCCGCACTACGGCGGCGCCCGCATCACCACGCAGACCATCGGCAACTGCACCAGCGGATTCTCGATGGTGAACAGGAACGCCGCCCGCACGCCATACTCGGTGACCGCGGCGCACTGCACCGCACTGCACTACAACGTCGCTTCCGGCCAGTACTTCTTCGGTCAGGTGAGCTCGATTCCGCAGCCAGGCACGTACGACGTCGCGAAGATCGAGGGCTGCTGCGTCCCGCAGAACTACGTGGGCCTGCTCTACCGGTCCCGGTACGACAGCACCCAGGTCAACGGCGCGAGCGACCCGACGACCGGACATCTCGGCCTGAACGGCGTGTGTGTGGCGGGTGGCTTCACCGGTGAGCGGTGTGGCGCGTCGGTCGTCTCGCTGAACACCACTGTCTGCGTCCCGTTCTATGGGTGTATTCACGGCCTGATCAAGTACAACAAGAACAACAACGACGCGATGACCCAGCCAGGTGACTCCGGCGCGCCCGTGTACTACCACGAAGGGCATACCGGACTCGCCCACATCATCGGCATGCACCTCGGCGCGGGCACGAAGAACAACATCTGGTCCGGTTACGCCGAGAAGTACAGCTCGGTTTCCTACGTTACGAACGGCGACATCCGGCGCTTCACCGGCTGACCGTCGTCACCCTCGGCCAGCGCGATCCCGCGCTGGCCGGGAGGATGGTCCGATGTCACGAGAAGAACCGTATTCCGGGCAGCGTCAGGCGGCCTGGTACGAGAACTGGACCGACGTACCGGACTCACCGTGGCGCGACCGGCCAGCACCGGACTACGAGTACGAGTACCGCACGCTGACCTACGAACGCGACGGCCGGATCGCCCGGATCACGTTCAACCGCCCGGAAAAGGGCAACGCGATCACCGCGGACACGCCAGTGGATCTTGCGCACGCGGTCGAGCGCGCCGATCTGGATCCGCGCGTGCATGTCATCGTTGTTTCCGGGCGTGGCAAGGGTTTCTGTGGTGGCTACGACCTGGAGATGTTCGCCGAGAAGGGAAGGGCGCCTGACGGTCCGGACGAGGTGAGCGGCACCGAAGTGGACCCGGCCGTGCAGGCAGCGAACCATAACCCCTGGGGCACATGGGATCCGATGCTCGACTACGCGATGATGAGCCGGTTCAACCGGGGTTTCGCGAGCCTGATGCACGCGAACAAGCCGACCGTGGCGAAACTGCACGGGTTCGCTGTCGCGGGTGGAACGGACATCGCCTTGTTCAGCGATCAGATCATCTGCGCCGACGACACCAAGATCGGATACCCGCCAACCAGGGTGTGGGGAGTTCCGGCCGCGGGAATGTGGGCGCACCGACTCGGTGACCAGCGGGCGAAACGGCTGCTGTTCACCGGTGACTGCATCAGCGGCAAACAGGCCGCCGAGTGGGGACTGGCCGTGGAGTCGTGCCCCGCCGAGGAACTCGACGCCCGCACCGAGGCACTGCTCGAACGTATCGCCCGGATGCCGGTCAACCAGCTGATGATGGTCAAGCTCGCGCTGAACTCGGCGCTGCATTCCCAAGGTGTCGCGAACTCCGGGATGGTCAGCACTGTTTTCGACGGTATCTCCCGCCATACCCGTGAGGGCTACGCGTTCCAGCTTCGCGCTGCCACGGTGGGATTTCGCGAGGCAGTACGTGAACGTGACGAGCCATACGGCGATCACAAACGCTGACCGTGGCCTGACAGCAAACCGACAGGCTCCGTGCCCGGCCCCGATGTCTATGCTCAGCGCCGGACCGTGGGCTGCCGGTCGTGGGCCGGTGCCACTCTCGCAAATCTGTTGGGAGCAGCCATGACGGAGATCCGGAAGTACTTGGCCGAAGAGGTCGCGGAAGACCTCGCTGACGGCCAGCCCCACCTGCGGCCGTGTCCACCTTTCCTGAAGCGTGTGTCCACCATTGCGGCACAGTGTGTTGACCGTTGCTGAAGCGTGTGTCCACCGTTGCTTGCGGCCGTGTTCACCTTTGCTTGCCGGCGTTTGCGCTGGGGACTTCATCTCAGGCCATCTCTTTGGACACGCGCACTTCGTGCAGGATCCGGCGGGGTTAGTACGGCAGCAGCCATTCGTTAGCTGACCTGGGTGATCTTGATGTCGCGGGCGAGTCTGGCGCGTTTGTGGAACCAGCGTGATCGTGCTTGATGCCTGCGGCGCCAGTTCACCCAGTGGGTTGCGTGTCCAGGTGGTCGGGGTGTGGTGGTGCCGGCGATCAGATGCTTGATTTCGGGGATGGTGAGCGGGATCAGGCCGGGATCAGCGGGTGGGAGCTGGTCGGGGTGTAGGGGTTCGGGGGCTTGACTGTCGGTGCGGTCGCGGAGCAGTGCGGCGGTGACCGCGCAGACCGCAAGAGCGGCGCATACAAGCACGGCGTGTCGGGCGATCGCGGTGTAGAGCCTGACCTGAGCCTGGTCCAGGCCGAAACAGTCTTTGCCGAACTCGAATCCTTCCTCGACAGGCCAACGCAGCCCGGCGGCGCGGATCAGCCGGGTCTTGGTGAGCAGTGCGCTTTCGGGCACGTAGCAGTAGTGGAAGGCCAACTCGCCGGTGCGCAGGTGTTTGCGGATGAGGAGGTAGTGGCGGGCCGAGTTGGTGGCGATCCAGGCCCAGGCATACCACCGGTCGCCTTTGGAGCCCTTGCCGGCCGAGCGGATTTCCCACTGTCGCTCGCGTTTCAGCAATGTCTTCGTGGCCTGGTCGCAGGACAGCTCCATGCCGCTGGACAGGATGATCCGGAAGTTCTTCTGAACCCGCAGCACATAGGCTTGCTTGTCGGCCTCGAAGTGGGCCCGCAACTCGGTGCAGCTGCCGTAAACCTCGTCCCCGCAGTAGAAATCAGGCCGGAACCCGTCCGCGGCCACCGTCGTGCAGATGTCGATGGCCAACTGTCCTTTGGTGCGGAACGTCAGATCCAGGGGAAGCGCCGAGCGCAGCGACGTCACCGGGTCGCTGATGTGCTCTTCGGGAATCCACTGTTGGAACCCGATCAACGCATGCCCGACACCTTCGCGCACATAGGACAGGTGCACCGTGTTGATCCCGTTCTCCACCCGACCCGCGCAGCCCAGATGCTGCCGTTTGACACCCGCGGTGGCTTCACCTTTCTTCTGCTGCCCCGTCTCATCCAGCGCCCCGATCACCAACTTCCCGCGCCGGCGCCCGCCCTTGCGGGCCGCTTCCTCCAACCCGGACACCGCGAACCGCCGGATCTGCGCCATCGCCTCGGCCTCGTCCCACACCGCCCGGTTCAGCAGCCGCTGCGTCCGATCCGGTGTCCGGTCCCCGACATACTCAGCGATGGTCCAGCCGTTCCGTTTCGGCAGCTCGCTTGTCACCGCCCGCACGTACTTACGCGCCTGCACGAACGGCTCGATCCGCCGAAAACACGAACGCAGCCGTTCGGACAGCTCACCCAGTTTCCGCCCAGCCAACCGAGCACCTATCCTGGCAGCCGCAGCCGCCTGCGATCCTGTAGTTCTCACAAACACATGATCAACAGGCGGCTGCCCCATGTCGCCACCGGCCCCAGCTACACATCCCCACAGGTCACAACCCGAATGGCTGCTGCCGTATTAGGCCAGCGGGAGGTGGACAAACTTTCGAAGTGTTTGTCTCGGCTCTTGGCCTGACGCTGGTGGGGAGGTGGGTGAGAGGCAGGGTTTGGTGACTTGGGTGGCTGGTTGTAGTCGGGCTGGGTGGAGTGCTGTGCCGTTTGGGTGGTTGCGAACTAGATTTGTCCGCTCTTTGTGGGGAGTTTTCCCTTGAGGGTGGACAAACTTGTGTCTACTGAGGTGTCATTGTGGTGCTCTTTGCGGAGTTTTGTTTGATTATGTTGGACGTTCAATGGTGAGGTCCGATGATTAAACATATACCTAGAGTGACCACGTTGGTTGCGGCGGGCGTTTTGTTTGCTTCGGGGATCGGCGCCGTGCCACCCAGCGTCACTGCTGCCGCCACCGCTCCTGTCCCCGCCGCCGTGACTCCTGGCGATGACTTGGCGCTGACACCGCCCATGGGCTTCAACAACTGGAATTCGACCGATTGCCGAGCCGAGTTCAACGAGGCGATGGTCAAGGGCATCGCCGACATCTTCGTTTCGAAGGGCTTGAAGGCGGCGGGCTACCAGTATGTCAACCTCGACGACTGCTGGGCGCTGCCCCAGCGCGGACCCGATGGCAATCTCGTCGCCGATCCCGTGCGTTTTCCCAACGGCATCAAGCATGTCGCCGATTATGTCCACTCGAAGGGGCTGAAGTTCGGCATCTATACCAGCGCTGGCACCAAAACGTGTGCCGACAACGGTTTTCCTGGCGCTCTCGGCTTTGAGCAGAAGGACGCCGACTTGTTCGCGTCGTTCGGTGTGGACTATCTGAAGTACGACATTTGAAACCTGGACGTTCTCATCAGCGAAGTATCGGAGCCATACCGGCTCAGACATGCTGGTTAGGTCCTGTTGTGTCCCGATGCGTCCCGCGTGGTCCCGGCCTGCGACGGCCTGTGCACGGCCTGATCTTGAACCCTTGCCGGTGGTCGGCCGGAATATTCCAGTGAGCTCGTGGGCCGTCCACAGTGTCATCTGGTTGGGGCTGATCTCACGGGTCCGGTACATGGTGTCCTCCTGGCAGTCGTCGCGTGATCGAAGTGGTTGGGTGGGTCCCTGCTCGACCCCCTTCCCCTCACCCCTGCCGCCAGTTAGCACCGGGACGTCGTTGTCAAGGGTGGTCGCTTGCGGCCATTGCGCAGCAACGCCGTAGGCGCCCTTGATGGCGGCGGCCTGGTGTTAAACGATCAATAGGGAGGGACCGCCCAGGTGGCTATTTCTCGTCCCACGGCTACTACGTCGACGGGCGACGATTGGCCCGCCTCCCTGAGGCAATTCCGCGGTGACTTCTACGCTCTGACCTGCGTCGATTCGCCGGTTTCTCTACAGCGCTGCGCGCCGCTGTCGGCACGGGTACTCACGCGGGCGGCTCGGGGTCCAGCCGGTCGACCGACCGGGCGGAGCGGAGCGGGAGCCCGGTCGTGTCGGGATGGATTGGCCCGTGCCGCCAAGCGTGACGCGCGCCGCCGACGGCGGCGCGCCTTGATCCCATAGAGCCAAATTCGGCAACACACGACGTACATATGCAGGTCGACAACGTTGAGGGCACAGTAGTCGTAGGACAACGACGTACATATGTGTCGAGTGTCGGCTCATGTGACATGCCGGTCTCAGTTGATGTGTAACGTGGGGTTGATCGTTGACTACTGATCACTGTCCTGTTAGGACCGTGATCGAAGGCCAGGATTGGCTTTGGTGGAGTTTGTCCTGTTTCCCGCATCGAACTCGAACGCCTCCGCTTGCCACTCCCGACCGCTTCACATGGCACGGACGTCGCGACCACGCCCCGCTCCTCCTCGCCACCCAGGCCGGGGTTCAAGTTTCCGAGATCACCGGGCTCACGTCAACGATCTCCACCTGGAAATCGGTGCGCACGTGTACTGCCGGGGCAAAGGCCTCAAAGACCGGTGACCCCACCGTGAAGAAGTCTTTAATGTTTTATTACCTTTGGAACTTTGAGGCATTTTCAGATGTCAAAAAGTGCAACATTCAACACCTTGAACTTCCCCAGCCGAAAGCCAAAGAAGTAAGCTCATTTTGCCAGATCAAATTTGGGAAGGAAATGTTGAATATGAGACGCACCCTGATTGCGCTTACAACCTCATTGCTAACGCTAAGTGGCCTTTTTGGCATAGCGGGAGAATCGTCGGCAGGCAAAAATGGACAGCAACTCATGATGTGCGTCGATCCGCATAGCCATCCCGACTTTGCCAACTTGATCTTTATTGGCACAAACGAAAAAGGGTGGACAAATATTCAGACTGAACACCTCCCGTTTGAGCAGATTTGGGATAACCCATGGCCGGGTACCGTATGCGCGCGGAAACCTGGATGGTGGTGGGTCGGCAACGTCCAGGTGAACGCATACAATAGCAATAACCAATACCTCACCTTTTATCGCATAGATGTACCAAGGGTTAAGGTTGGCTCAGATTGGGCAGGTGCTCCTATACCGTGAAATTCACCGTGAATCGATACCCTGTGGCGTCAAGCCGCTACAGATCTTGAAAGGCCAGGATTACGGCGGTTGTGGTTCGAGGTTCAGTCTGGTGTGGGCGAAGAACGCGTCGATCAGCCCGGGTCGGTACTGGATGCGTTTGAGTCGGTTCTTCACGATGGCGGTGAGCTGGTCGATGCCGTGCACGATGAGGTTTCCGAGGTTGCGTTTGACGTGGGACCACACGTGCTCGGTCGGGTTGAGGTCCGGGGTGTAGGGCGGGAGTTGGATCACGTGTAGCCAGTCGCGGGCCGCGACCAGTTTGCGCATCGCGTGACTGGTGTGCGTGTTGAGGTTGTCCCAGATCAACACGATCGGGGCGCCGAGCTGCTGGTGTGCGGCGTCCAGCAGGGCGGCGTAGTCGGTTTCGGCGAAGCTGCGCCGTTCCCCCTTGCGGCCGCGGTGGGTCCGGACACGGTAGATCAACCGGGGCCGGTGTCCGGGCCGGACGCATACCAGCCCGGCGACCGATACCCGGCCCGAACCCTTGCCCGACACCGGGATCTGTGGTGTCTGGCCCCGGCGGCCCCAGGTGCGGGCTTTCGGCGGGCGCAGCGTTTGCCCGGCCTCGTCCTCGAAACACAGCCAAGCACCTTGCTGCGCCGCTACCGTTTTCCCGCCGGCCATACCTCCCGCCGCCAGGTGGCGATCGCCTGCTCGTCGCGCTCGATCGCGCGGTGGGCGGGTACTTGTGGCGAGAACCCCATGCGGTGCAGCAGATACGACACCCCGCGCAGCGTGTAGCGGGTGTGAAACAGCCGGGCGATCAGATCGGCGACCCGAGCCAGGGTCCAGCGCTGATCCTCGCCGAACCCATGCACGGCTGGGCCTTGTTCCACAGCCTGGGCCAGCCTGTCCAGTCGTGGCTGGTCCAGCCGGCAGGACGATCCGCCCGGTCCCTTCGACGCCAGCCCTGCCTCACCCTCGGCACGCCATCGACGCCGCCAGGTATAGACCGCGTTGGTGGATACCCGCAGTCTGCGGGCGATCTCGGCGGCCGGCACGTCCTGGGCGAACCATTGGGCCGCCTGCAACCGGACAGCTTCGCGTGTGGCCCTGCCCCGCTCGGACAGGCCACCTCCATCCGCGTACCTCATCCATCCCTGCGTAGATCATGAATCGATCAGGATCCGGGAGGACACGCCGCCCAAGGACAAGATCAACCCTGGCCTTTCATGATCTGTAAAGCCGTCCCCACAAGTCACGCGAAACCAACCTACTGAAGTGATCTCACCGAGATTCGGGTCGGGTGGCGTGGGCAGTGCGTGATCTGTCTGGTGGGATGGGGGATCCGCCCAGAGATGGGCGTGGAGCCCTTGGTAGAAGAACGCTCGCCAAAGTGATCTTCGCCCGAAGGACTCCACGTGATCACCTATCGTGCCATGCTCGACGTGTCGCGCGCACTCGCCCAGTACCTCAGTCGGCTCCTCAACGCCGAACGTCGCGAGCGCGGTACCCGCAGGAACAGCAGGGTGTTGACCTGTTTTCGACAGGCGGTGTTCGGGTTACGCCGGTTTCGGGAGGATCGGGACGTGTCCGCGCTGACGCGGGACTGCGGCATCTCCCGGGCAACCGGTTACCGCTAGCCTTGATCATTCACGTGGGTGACGTGTCCGCCTGTGCCGGTTCGGATGTTGATCTTGAGTTGGTTGCTGTGTGGTGATGGTCAGGGTTCGAGCCCGGCCGCCGGTGTTGGCTGGGCGCCGGGTTGGGGGGTGTCGGCGTACGGACTCATGTGACCAGCCACGTACGGGTTAATGTGTCCACTTTGTAGCGTGTCGGGGTGTCGGTACGCGCTGGTGATCGTCAAGCTGTCGTGCGACCTGGCGGGTGTGTATAGGGACGGCACTGGTGATCTTGGACGAGGAGCGGTGGGCGGAGCTGCGTCGCTTCCGTGGCTTGTATGAGTCCGGCGCGATGAGCATCTCTGCGATCGCGCGGGAGACCGGGCTGCACCGGCAGACTGTCCGCAAATACCTGGCCAGCGACGCGCGGCCAGGACCGCCGCGAGGCAGCAGCCGCAAGGGGACCCGCACGCCGGTGATCGCCGCGATGGCGCCGGTGATCGATGCGTGGCTGCGCTCAGAGCTGCTGCTGAAAGGCACGGTTATTCACGAGCGGCTGGTCGAGCAGTACGGGTTCACCGGCAACTATCAGCGCGTCAAGCTGTATTTGCAGGAGGCCCGTCCCAGGATCGCGGCCGAGCTGGGTATCGCCCCGGACGAGCTGGGGCTCCTGCACCGCCGGTTCGAGGTGATCCCAGGCGCGCAGGCCCAAGTGGACTGGGGGGACGAGGGTCAGATCCTCGCGCATGTCGGCATTCCGAAGGTCTACTCGTTCCACATGACCTTGTCCTATTCACGCGACCCGTTCTGCTGCTTTACCACCAGTCAGGACCTGGAGACCTTCTTCGCCTGCCATCGCCGGGCGTTCGAGCACTTCGGCGGGGTGCCTCGGGCGATCGTCTACGACCGCACCAAGACCGTGGTGCGTCGGCATGTCGCCCCAGGCAAGGCCGTTCCGTTGCATCCGGAAGCCGTGGCGTTCGCCGGGCACTACGACTTCGACATCGACGTGCTGGCCGCATACCGCCCGACCGGCAAGGGCCGGGTCGAGCGCCAAGTCGCGATCGTGCGCGATCACGTCCTGGCCGGTCGTGGGTTCGCCAGCCTGGAGGAGATGGACTCGGCGTTCACCGCCTGGGTCCCGTTGCGGCGCAAGCGCGTCCACAGCACGCACGGCGAGGTCATCGGCCACCGCGCCGCCCGTGACCACTCGGCCCTGCACCCAATCCCAGTCAGTCCGTATCTGGTCACGCAGCGGCATCTGCGGCACGTCGGCAAGGACTGCCTGGTCGCGTTCGACGCCAGCCTTTACTCAGTTCCTGCCCGCAAGGTCCGTCACCGCCAGCTGGTCGAGATCCGCGCCACCGCCGACACCATCAGCCTGCATGCCACATCCATCGACGCGGCCACGACCGGCAACCTAGCCGACGGCACCCTGCTGGCCGTCCATCCCCGGGCCACGACCAGAGGCCAGCGGGTCGTCGACGAAACCCATTGGGACGGTCTGCCCGACGGCCACACCCGCGCGGTTACCACCAGCATCGAGGACGACGACCACGACGGGAAGGTCATCCCGCTGCGGCCCAATACCGCGCCTGAACAGTCGTGGCCCCGGTCACTGGAGGCGCTGCTCACCCGCACCGCCGCCGCACAGATCAAGGTCGAACACCGCCCGCTGTCGGTCTATGAACAACTCACCGGCACCGGACCCAGCAGGACCACAGCACTACCGCAGACGAAGGATCACCGTTGAACGAGCTGGTCACCACCCGCATCCGCTCCACCGCCACCCGGCTCGGCCTGAACCACCTGCCCAGCCAGCTCGACACCTTCGCCCGCCGCGCCGAGGACAACCAGATGGGATACCTCGAGTTCCTCGACCTGGTCCTGGAAGAGGAAGCCGCCGTCCGCGACGAACGCCGCTTCCGCAGCGCCCTGCGCCTGTCGAAACTGCCGCACCACAAGACCCTGGACGACTACGACTTCTCCTTCCAGCCCGAGCTGGATCCGCGGAAGATCAAAGACTTGGCCACGCTCTCGTTCATTGAGGACAAAGGCAACGCCGCTCTGCTCGGGCCGCCCGGAGTCGGGAAAACACACATCGCCGTCGCTCTCGCGGTCGCTGCCTGCCGCGCCGGCTACACCGTCTACTTCACCACCCTGGACGACATGGTCCGCCGCCTGAAAGCCGCCGACGCGATCGGACGGCTCACCAGCACTCTGCGCACCTACCTACGGCCCAACGTCCTCGTGATCGACGAGGTGGGCTATCAGCCCCTCGAACGCGCCGAAGCCAACCTGGTCTTCCAGGTTATTTCGAAGCGCTACGAGAAAGGCTCCGTCATTCTGACCTCGAATAAGAACTTCGGGGAATGGGCCCAAGTCTTCAGCGACGAGGTCCTCGCCACCGCGATCCTCGACCGGCTCCTGCACCACTGCGACGTCATCCCCATCAACGGCCCCAGCTACCGGCTGAAGAACCGACTCGCCGCCATCACGGACACCGCCACCGTCGCTTGACACCTGGACACATCAGTTCGTACTCACCTGGACACATCACCGGATACGCCGACAGGGGGGCGGGCCTTTCAGGTCGAGGGGCAGGGACAGGGGTCATCGAGTTGGTGGTGGCAGGGCCAGCGCTGCCCGGAGGCAGGCGGCGAGAGGGTCGGCCCAGGGCCAGGTTTCCGGGATTTTGATCTTGCGTTTGCGTTGGCCGCGGACGATGCGGGCGGCGGTGTGCAGTAGCCGGTAGCGCAGGGTTTTGGGTTCGGCTTTGGCGAGGGTGCCCTCAAGGCAGAGCAGGCGCAGCCAGGCGAGCAGGTCGATGGCGATGGTGGCGGCCAGACACCAGGCCCGGTTGATCTCGATCTTGGTGGAGGGCAGGTGACCGAGGCCGGTTTGCTTGCCGCAGCGGACGTGGTCCTCGACTCGGGCGTGCGGGCGGTGACGGGCTTCCAGGAACTGGACGGTGGCGCCCGAACCGCTGCCCGGGGTGTTGGTGGCCACCAGTTGGTAGCGCCAGCCGTCGGCTTCTTCGAACAGGGACAACTGTGCGCCGGGGTGGGGTTTCTCACGACGACAGATGATCCGCAGATCGGCCGGCCAGTTCTCCAGTTGGTCCCCGTCGGGGTGGTGACGTAGTAGCGCGGTCAGTTCCACCACGCCGGCTTTGTCCAGCGGCCGAGGATCGCCGTGGTGATCGAGCACTGCCTGCCATGCCTTCGCGGGGACACGGCCGATCGCGGCTCGTTCCCGCGCACCGAGTTCCCAGCCGACGCTGTAGTGCGCCTGCCTGCCTGGCTTGGCGTTCAGCGCGGTGATGTACTTGATGAGACCGTGGGAGGCGCCCGCGCCGTCCACGGTGACTAGAAGGTTCCTTCGATGTTTCGCCGGGATCTGGGCGATCGCGGCGTCGAGGACCTCGAGGTGATCAGCTGTCGTGTTGGATCCGGCGCTTCCTGTGCGCAGCAACAGGGCCAGCGATTCGCCGGTGTTGTCACACATGGCCAGCAGCGGATGATGACCGAAGCTGCCCTTGTAGGTTCCCGCGGCGAGTTGTTTGTCCGAGTGCGCGATCACCAGCGAACCATCCAACCGGACCACCACGGTCGTGCCCAGATCACGGTCGGCCACCCGCGACGGCGGAATCCGGCCGTGCCGTCGCTCGATCAACGACCACACATGCTCGCGGATCCGGGCACGCACACGGGCGATCTTGTTGCGCTGCACCTGACCGACCGCGTCCAACGTGCGCCACAACGTCGGATCTGAGGCGACCGGCCCGAACAGTTCGGCCTGATCGCGCAGGACAGCCAGATCCGACAGGACCCGCCCGCCGTCAGCGATCAACACCGCGGTGTCGGCGAACACCCGGCCACGGTCATGCACCGGCATGAACCCACGCCGCGCCATCGCCCGCGACAAGCCTTCCGTCAACCCGGTGCGGTCGGCCAGCAACCGCACCGCCGCGGTCCCGGCATGACTGACCACGCCACGCCCACCGACTTCTACCGCCAGATCCCGCGACCACCCAGTAACATCCACGTCGAAAGTGCTCCAGAGCTTCATGGGTAAGAACAGGCATTAGCAACCTCATCTTCCCAGCTCAGGAGCACTTTTCCCTGTTCCGACACGGCGCCCGAATCAAGATCGCCATGAATACTCAGGGCTAGCTGGACGAGGTCATCGAGGTGCTTGGCGCCCAAGCTCCTGATCTGCATGACGCGTTGCAGTGCGCCAAAGACGACAATCTGACACACCTGGTCCTGGACGGCAAGCTGTTCTCCGCCGACAGGCTCGGCGAGCAGACGACCAGCGTCAAGGGCGAGCAGATCGACGCCTGGTACTCCGGCAAGCACCGCGAACAGGGCGGCAACGTCCAAGCGCTGATGGTACCCCCGACGGGTTCCCGCTCGGGTGCTCCGAGGTCGAACCCGGCTCCACTCACGACATCACCGCAGGGCCTAGTTGAGGCTCACTCACCCGATCTGCCTAAAACTAATGATCATGAGACCGGGTGTCAACCATCTCCGTCAGTTTTATAAGGACGTACATATGCGCACGTGCGTACGTCGGTGACCGCCGAAATGGAACCCATTCGGAGCATGGCGGGCCAGGGGGTCACGTGCCTAACGTCGGTGGGGTTGTCTTTCGACGGAAAGGACGCAAATGTCACTGACCGTTCCTCCAGAACTGATCGACCAGGCCGCGAAGGGCAAAGTGGACGAACAGGCGTTCGTTGACTGCGTTCGTGATTCGTTGCCTTACGCCTGGTCGGTCGTTACCCGGTTGGTGGATGAACTGCACGCAACCGATGCCAAGGCGACGTACAACGAAATTGCGCCACCCGACGAAAAGGGCTACGGCCAACTGTTCCGGATGCTTGCAAGCACGTCGATTCGTGGCGCGATGGAGCGACACTTCGGCGTTCAGCTAGCTTTCCAGAACTGCTGCAAGGTTGCAGTGTTCCAGCCTGATGCAACGGAGGAGTACGCGGCCTTCATCACGCTGGAAGCTCAGATCTTGAACCAGAAACCAGAGTTGGTCGACTGCTAAGAAACTATGCTGACGCCATCGGCTTTGCTTCGGCGGGCCGATGGCGCAGCCATTTTAGGTCTCGTTGGACGGCGGGACCTCGGGCGTCAACGGCGCGACCGGGATAGAGTACTCCAGCTTGTATTGGTTGGCCGCAAGGAGAAGCGTTGCGGTCTCTACTGGAGTTTGGTCCGAATAGGACGTGCGAACGATAACAATCACGGGCGTTCCTGGCCGAAGTTGAAGGCGCTTGGCCTCCGACGGTCGGGGCATACGAGAGTGCAGACGCTCTACAACGTTGGTCGGCCGTAGACCAATCGCAGTGAATCGGTCGACGACACCTGCCCCCATAAAGACGCCTTCCTCTGGGCGCTCGATCACGGTGCCTCGCGTAATCGCCAAGGGCTCAAACGACGTCACGAGCATCAACGGCTCATCATTCGCGTACGAGAGATATTCGGTCCGCATGACCGGATCACCGACTTTGACTTTCAGACGGGCGGCGGTCTCCAAGTCGGCCCGGTCTTCCTGGGTCTCATGGCTGTACCGGGGCACTCGCTCGGTCGCCAAGGCCTCCTCGGCGAACGGTGCACCTGGGTCCGTCTTGTAGTGCAGCGATGCCCGCCGGACGAGTGGGTCATGCATCCGGACGGTTGCCCGTCCGCCCTGTTGACGGTCGATCAGGCCTTCTGTCTCCAATAGGTCCAGGGCCGTACGGACGACCATCCGCGACACGCCGAAGGTGTCGCACAGTTCGTCCTGTGTAGGCAGCTTCTGACCTGGGGCAAGAGAGCGCGTGAGTATCTGGTCGCGCAGTGCTCCTGCGACGCGTTCGTACATGAAGTCCGTGTCGCCGTCGTTCATGGTCATCGCCCCTCCTGGGCAACTTGGTATGCCAAGTACTTGCGTCCCGTGCGTCCGCTCGCTAATCTTGGCATACCAACTCTTGGCATACCAAGTTGGAGCCGGGTGGAGAGGGTCTCCACCAGACGGCTACAGGAGGAGACACAGGACATGGCTGTTCCCAAGGGCTACAGGTTTGAGATCCCGTTTGACGTGATGTTCCCCAACGGCCTGTTTTTGATCGGAGAGATTCAGCCGCTGACCGAGTACCAGTCACAGGAGGACAGGGCGCGTAACCGACCGGTTCGGCCCCGTACGGACGAGGATGGACTACTGCTGTTCAAGGGCATGTTTGCTGACCCGTCGGCAGAGAAAGACAGGGACAAGTCGGTATCGATTGAGTTCGCCGCAAAGGTTCAGCCCGTGCCCCCGGCGTCGGTGCCTGGCGTGCCGTTCACCCCGGTGGTGTTGGAAGGGTTGACGGTTCAGCCTCGGGCGGAAGCCACCGGGCAGGCGAAGTGGGTCATCTGGTCGATTCGCGCAACCGGCATGCGCGCGGTCGAAACTCCCGCAACCGGACGTGGCGGCAAGTCCAATGCTGCCAACACGGACGCGCCCAAGTCGGCTGCGGCGTAATCGGGTACGTGATGGACGCGCTACGGCACGCCGTGTGGCCTGCCGGGCCTAGGGCGACAGTGAAAGTGCTGGCATACAGCAAGACGCAACCGCCTGCACTTTCACTGTCCCTCGACCCCGGCGACGTCCTGATTCCCGTGCCACTTCGGGAGGAGCACCGCATTCAGTTCGCGGGGTTCTTGCTCGACCTGGCAGAGGCCGCGACGAACCTTGCCGAGTGGCTAGACCCCGATGGGATGCCAGCACCTCAGGAAGGCAACGTCGTCCAAAGTGGACGGCATCTACTCCGGGATGAGTTTGGCGACGCGGGCGGAGGGACGTTGAAGTGAAGCAAGACGAATGTGATCAGGCAAAGGCGCTTTTCGGGTCGGTTATGGACTCATGGCCTGGCATGCATGCCGCGCGGGACGAGCAGATTGCTTGGTACGAAAAGCATGCCGAAGTCCTAGAGGACTGGGCGGCAATCGATCCGGCGAGAGCAGAGACGCTCATCGGCATGGCTGCGACGTCTCGACAAGCGGCACGGACTCTCCAACACAGAAAGCGAGTAACGCTCCATGTCATCGCTGAACCCCTCAATGGACACGGCCATGGATAGGGATTCGAGGGTTGTGTTGCAGAGCAACGGTTTTGCGCGGGTCAACGTCAATGACCCGATGAGCATGCCTGAGCTTGAGCTGACGGGGTTCAACCGGACAGTGCGCATTTGGAGTTAACCGAGAGGGACTTGCGGTACTCCAAGGGGCTGTGGAGCGCTTGGCGGCTTGCGTACTGACCGGCGCACGTTCCGGATCGTTGACGGTGGACATCAACTCACTCGCCTATCCGCCGGACCACGCCGAACGTATGCGAGTCAGGCGCGTCAGGGACGAGGTTTCGTCTCAGGTACTGGCTCGACGCCAATGCCGCTTAGTTAAGCGGGTGGTGAGTGGTGCGGAGACATGAAATATTTCTGTCTCCTGTGGATCGATGACGTGTACGGCTTCGGAGAAAACCCCTTGTAGCGCATGGAAATAGTGGCGTATACGTTGCTCATGTGACCGTGCCCGCCACACCATCCCGGCGCTTCACCGACGGGATCAGTATCGGTGTTCTCACACGTTTGTTGGATCGTGATCTGGTGGACGAGGTGCTGGCCGACACGGGTCGACGGGAGAAGCGAACACGGTTGCTGCCAGCCAGGGTGGTTGTCTATTGGGTGTTGGCGCTATGCCTGTTCTTCGAAGACAGTTATGAAGAGGTGATGCGCAAGCTGGTCAACGGTCTGCGGTTTCTGGGTACCTGGCGGGATGACTGGCATGTGCCGACCACGAGTGCGCTTTCCCAAGCACGCCAACGGCTGGGTGCGGAACCGTTGCAGGTCTTGTTCGAGCGGGTCGCGGTGCCGATGGCTCGGCCAGGCACGAAGGGAGCCTGGTTTCACGGGTGGCGGGTGATGGCCGTGGATGGGCTGGTGCTGGACGTGCCGGATACTGATGACAACGTCGCGGTGTTCGGTAAGAAATCGCATGGTGGTGGGGAAAGCCCGTTCCCGCAGGTGCGCGTCGTCGGCTTGGGCGAGTGCGGCACCCATGCGATCGTGGCCGCGGCGATCGACTCGTGGCGGGTCTATGAGCGCGAGTTGCTGACGCGCATTCTGGATGATCTCGAGCCGGGCATGCTAGTGGTGGCTGATCGTGGTTTCTTTGGCTATGAGTTGTGGAAACAGGCGACCGAGACCGGTGCTGATTTGTTGTGGCGGTTGAAGAATAGCGTTGAGGTGCCGGTGCTGGAGTGGTTGCCGGATGGCTCGTTCCGCTCGGAGTTGTTGCCCAGACAGGTCAAGGTGGATCTCAAGCGTGGCAAGCAACGCACCGTGCGTCCAGAGATGCGGCTGCCAATCCGCGTGGTGGAGTACATGGTGACCAACCGTGGTGATCAGCCCGAGACGATCCGGTTGATCACCACGATCATGGATCACGAGTTGGCGGCCGCGGCGGAGCTAGCGGCGTTGTATCGGCAGCGATGGGAGTTCGAGTTGACACTGGACGAGGTCGAAACCCATCAGATATCCCATAGCAGGGTGCTACGGTCGAAATCGGCCGATCTAGTCCGGCAAGAAATCTGGGCTCTGCTGCTGACACATTACGCGGTGCGGGATCTGATGCATGAGGCCGCAGATGACGCCGGACCTGATGATGGGCTGGATGTCGACGAGCTGTCGTTCGTTCGCAGCCTCAACGCTGTCCGCCGCCAGGTTACCAACCAGGCGGGTTTTTCCCCTCATCGCCTGAAGAGGGCGATCATCGAGACGTGTGAAGAGATCAGACAACGCCGCACCCGTGGACGTCGACATCGCTCGTATCCCCGAGTGGTGAAACGAAGTCAGGTCGGTGACAAGCTCATCAAACGCCCCAACCACATCGGCGCACGTTACGACAAACCGGCTGAGCTGCACGTCTTCAGCAAGATCGCTTAACTAAGCGGCATTGGGCTCGACGCATGAAAGTGTCCAGCTCGGATGTCTCACGGTTCGAGACAGGCAAGAGGAAACAACCGTCCATGTTGTTCATTGCCAAGTACGCCTGGGCGCTTGATGCGTCACTTGACGAACTGTTCAGCCCCAAGTCCTTTGCAGACGAACCGAAGTAGGCCGTGATGGATGTCCGACTCGTTGACGCACTGGCGCGAGAGATCGCAGACCTGAAGGCAAACACGCCGGATCAAGAGGCGACAGTTGCGCAATGGGTGGCCTGGTTTTTGAGGCAGGCCAACATTCTCGACGAGATCGCGAGGATTGATCCCGATCAACGGGACTCCGCGCGTAGGCAAGCCCAAGAGGCGCGGGACAACGCTCGTGCCGTCGCAAGCCCGGAGAGGAGAGGAGGTGTTGAAGGTGGTGCACGATGACGCGGACCCTCTGACGGAGGCGCTGAACGGGGATATCGTCCGCCGGTTGCGGGATACCGCAAACGCCAAGATGGCAAGCGGTGAGGCCGCACTAGCCAAGGATCCCGACGAGTCGATTTCGCTGTTCTCGTGGGGTTTCTACCTCGCGGGGAAGGCGGACGAGATCGAATGGTTGACCTCGAAGTACATCGCTCTCGGATTCGAAGCGGACCAGTGGGCACGCATCGCGCAGACGTCACGTGCCTACGTTGAGCAGATTGTCAGGCGAGAAGACATAGATCCAAAGTAGACACATAGAAAAACGCGTGATGGGACATGCGGCGATGACGCACGCCCTGTTGCGCCCCGATGGAAATAAGGCACAGAAGCGGAAGCCAAGGCTACCAAACCGCAGTCCGCTTCTGTGCCATCCACCCACTCGGAGTGAACAATGGAAAGCGTATCGCCTACGCCTGGTGCACCTGCAAGTGGTGTCACCCAAACGCGCTGTAGCGCATGCAAGAGGTTCGCCCGGTTGCTGCCGGGGGATACCGAGTGTGCAGGATGCTCGGGCCTGCTGGCCTTGGATTTCGCTGACATCAAGACCTCGACCGATACGACCGTTCGGGGTGGTTACTGATGAAGGCGCAGAACGGTTCGCGTTGGGTCGACCCGGCGCCGTTGGAAGTTGCCCGGCCTCGGTTGCCTTGGTGGACCATGCTGCCGGGCCTGGTCAAGCTCGTGATCTCGCCTGTGGTGCTGGCGTGGCTGCTGGTCTGGCTTGTCGGCAAGCTCGCCCGGCTGCTCTGGTATTACCCCATCACGGCCTTGCTGATCATCGCCACGTTGTGGTTGGACTGTTGGGCTGGCCACTACTGGGCTGGTGCTGTCGCTTCGGTGGTGCTCGTGGGCCTGGGCGTGTGGTGGTGGCGATGGATCGACACCTACCAAAGGCGGCTGCGGTGGCTCCGTTCAGAGGTGCGGCGGGTCACGGTCTACGCCTGGGATTGGCGCACGGTCATGCGCTTGTCGAACCTGACCGGGACCGCGAAAGGGCGCGAGTACCGGCCAAAGCTCAAACGCGTACGGGCTGAGGGCTGGCGGGACAAGGTCCGGGTTCGGATGGTCAAGGGCCAGGCTCCGGAGCAATGGAGCGAACGTGCCTCTGGTCTGGCGCACTCATTTCATGCGAAGTCATGCCGGGTACGGGTGATCAGTCCTGGAAAGATCGAGCTTGACTTGATCCACTCTGACCCGTTGGTCAGTGTCCTGCCGCTTCCGGCGATGGTCGCCGATGAGTCCTCGGTGGACCTCAAGCGGATCACGATTGGACGCACTGAAACGGGCAAGCCGTGGCGGATTCGCCTGCTAGGTAATCAGATTCTCGTCGTCGGCGTTCAGGGTGCTGGTAAAGGCTCGGTGCTTTGGTCGGTTGTCTGGGCGCTCGCTCCGATGATCAAAGCGGGCAAGGTCCGGCTGTATGGGATCGACCCCAAGGGCGGTATGGAGCTTGGGCAGTGTCCGGACATCTTCCACAAGGTCGTCTTCGACAACGGCCCTGACGCCGTAGAACTCCTGGAAGAAATCGCGAACGAAGTTCGTGCGCGTGCGGGCCAGTATCGAGGCCTTCGGCGGTTCTGGACGCGGGAGAGTGGACAGCCATTCACGCTTCTGATCATCGACGAATTGGCCGATGTGATCGCCTACCAGACAGACAAGAAGCTCAAGGAGCGCGCGCAAGGGGCAATCCAAACGATCACGTCGCAGGGCAGGGCTCCCGGTTTCGCGACGCTGGCCCTGGTCCAGGATCCTCGCAAAGAGATCGTGCCGTTCCGCAACCTGTTCACTACTCGTATCGCGATGCGGTTGGACGAGGCGACGCAGGTGGACATGGTCCTCGGTGATGGCGTCCGGGAACGCGGCGCAGATGCACACGAGATTTCCGAACTGACTCCCGGTGTGGCATGGGCCAAAGAGGACGGTAAGAAAGAACCGTTGCGCGGTAGGGCTTTCTATGCATCCGATGACAACCTGTGGGACCTTCGCGCGTACGTCAACGGCTGGACCTTTGAAGTGCTGCCCTTCCCAGGATCGGCCGACAAAGGGGGGCGGCGGCATGATCATTTCGCGTGTACTCGTAGCGGTGGCTGAACACCTTGACGGCTTCGATCTAGCTGACCCGGTGATGATCACGGCTGCTCCATGCACGGCCGGTCCAATGGCGACAGTGCAACTGTCGGGAGAATCGTTGTGTGGCTTGGCCGCTGAGATTCTGGCGTGGGCAGACACACTGGACAACGTGACCGCGTCTGCATGGCGGCCGTCGATTCCCGACGCTGACCAGCAGGTTTTCCTAGAGCTCCGCGGGAGGCTCACCGACGACACACCGGTGAAGGTCTTCGGTGGCGTCTTCGATGGTCCCGGCATGCCGTTGACCCCTGGTGACCGCGTCGGCTTGTCCTGGGGCCTGCTGCGGGAGTGGGCAACACCAACGGTGGTGGTCGCATGAACACCACTCCATGGGTCCCTACTCCGGTGCCGAGTGCGACGGCGGACGTCGGCAACCAAACACGGGCCGAACGGATGCGCGTCCCCCTGGCGGCCGACGTCGTGAGGGCCACGGCAGAACAACACGGCGTGTGCATCCGACCGTTCACGATGGAAGTGGGCGACCCGGATACGGGAGAGCTGCGATATGTGGCTGTCCCGTGCGGGTCAACGATCGAATCGGTGTGCGGTCCCTGCGCGAAGAAAGCGCGGGCGCTGCGCATCACTCAGTGCCGTGAAGGATGGCACCGGGTCGACGAACCGGACTTCACGCCGGAACCGCCAACGGAAGATCAGACGGCGCTGCTGACCCTTCGGGCGGATTTGTTCGCGGCCTATCAGCAAGCCGTGGGCCTCGGAGAGTTGGACGAGGCGGAGGAGCTGCGGGAGGAGATCACCAAGACCGACGACGAACTTCGGCAACTGGGCATGCGGGGCAAGTTGCCCTCTCCGGACGCGCCCGCCAAGCAGGCTGTGAAGCGATCGACCAAGCGACGTCAGGATGCTCCGGACCTGCCTCGGCGCAAGGTCTCCAAGGCCACCGTGGGCCGTGAGTACGCGGGTAAGTACCGGCCGTCCATGTTCGTCACGCTCACCCTTGACAGCTACGGGCGTGTGCACGATGACGGGACACCGGTCAACCCGAACACGTATGACTACCGGCGGGCGGCACGGGACGCTGTGCACTTCTCGTCGCTTGTGGACCGGTGGTGGCAGAACCTACGGCGAGTTGTCGGCTGGGATGTTCAGTACTTCGCCACTGTGGAGCCACAGAAGCGCGCAACGCCACACCTGCACACGGCGCTGCGCGGCTCGATCTCGCATGACGTGCTGAGGCTCGTCACGGCGGCCACGTACCACCAAGTGTGGTGGCCGAACCATGACGAACGGGTCTACATTGACGGTAACCCGTTGCCAGTATGGGACGCTCGGGAAAAGGCCTTTGTGGACCCCGCTACTCATGCCGCCCTGACGGCGTGGGATGACGCGGTAGCTGCGGTGGATGAACCGGCACACGTTGCCCGGTTCGGTGCCCAAGTACACTCCAAGGGCATCCTCGGTGGGTCCGAAGAGGCCGGACGTCACATCGGCTATCTCACCAAGTACCTGACCAAGTCCACGGGTGAGGTCGTAGAGGCGACGAACGACCGTCAAGCGGCACACCATGAGCGGCTTCACGCAGAGCTCGCGCTCACTCCGTGCTCGACGAAATGCGCGGTCTGGCTCCTGTACGGCGTCAACCCACAAGGTGCGCACAGCCGGATGACTCCGGGGCACTGCAAGGGAAAGGCGCACCGTCGGACCACCCTCGGCCTGCCCGGTCGCAGGGTGCTGGTGTCCCGCAAGTGGTCCGGCAAGACCCTTGCAGACCACAAGGAAGACCGCAAAGCGTTCATCGCCGAGACATTGGCGGCGGTGGGCATCGTCAAGCCGGTCACGGACACATCGCGCCTCATCTGGCGCAAAGTCGACCCTGGCGACCAGTACGCCCCTCCCCGGGCGCACTTGCTCATGCACGCCATAGCCGAACGCATCCGATGGCGAGCGGAGTACGACACGGCCCTACTGGCCGCTGCCGGACCTCCACCTGATCTTTCGGCAACTCAGAACGCGGCTTGACGCTCGGGGAGGGGCGGAGAGATGACAGCAGACATCGGCGGAATTGATCCTCTGTGGACAACTGATGACGTAGCGCAGTACTTAAAGATCAAGGTCAAGACTCTGCGTAACTGGCGGTCGCAAGACTACGGACCACCGTGCAAGCGAATCGGCAAACACGTCCGGTACGACCCAGACACAGTCAGGGAGTGGTTCGACCAGCTTGGTGACTACCCGGATGCGGCCTGACTTGACGGCGTTTCTTTCGGCAACTTGAGAATGAGAGGAGATGACAGGTGGCGCACATTGAGGACATGTGGTTCAAGGAAGTCTCCGATCCCAACCGGCCTAACAAGACTATGAGGATCAAGAAGGATAAGCATGGCAAGGGCATGCGATACAAGGTCCGATGGGAGGTGAAGGGCGAGACTGGCGAGCGTACGAAGTCGTTCCCTGACGGGAGGCTGGAAAGCGCCAAGAAGTTCAAAACCAAGATCGAAGACTCGATCTACGACAACAGCTATCAAGATCCAGACAAAGGAAACATCAACTTTCACAAGTACACCGAATCGATCCTCAATGGACGCTCGCAAGACGAGAGTACCCAGCACACACTTCGCACCCAGTTGCGCTGCCAGGTGTACCCGTTCTTCACGGGCGCCGTTGGCGGCATCAACACGAGTACGATCCGGGACTGGTTGGCATGGATGACCGATCGCGGCCTATCGGACTCGTATCAACGTATTCTGTTTGATCATGTGTCCTCGATACTTACAGCCGCCGTGGTTGAAGGCATGTTGAAAAGCAATCCGTGCAAAGACCCGTCCATTACGGGTCCTCAACCGGCACGGACGGATTTGGTTGTCTGGCCAGAGAGTAAGTTGCACCGGATTGAACTTGCACTACCGGAACGACACAAGATCGTTGTGCCGCTCGGCTCCGGCCTCGGGCTGCGTGGTGGCGAGATTTTCGCTTTCTCCCGGGAGGACATCGATCGGCGAGAGATGGTCTACCACTGCCGCCGACAGATGGTCACTACTGGCGAGGGCATACGTAAGTTCAAGCTTCCGAAGATGCACAAAACCCGCCGAGTTCCGATCGGCCGTGGACTGCTACAGGTCATTGATGATTACGCCGACCAGTTCCCGGAAGTGGAGATGACTCTGCCCTGGGGCGAACGTGACAAGCGCGAGTACGACACCGTGAAGGTCTTGATGACCAACAAGCACGGTGACCTGTACACGCGACAAGCGTTCAACAACGTGGTGTGGAAAAAGGCGTTTGCGGATGCAGGGCTGGCGTATATCACGCACGATGGAAACGGCATGCACGCGATGCGACACCTGTTCGCCTGCCGCATGCTGCAAGGCGGCACAACGATCAAGGACGTCGCAAGTATGCTTGGACACGCTGATGAGGCGTTCACGCTCAAGGTCTACATCCACTTGGGCGCTGATCGACATGACCGCGCACGGTCCATTATGGACACAGTGTTCGTTCCCAGGCCGACTGATGGAAAGGAAGCGACCGTGACCCAACTTTCATCAGGCAAGGCAGGCTAGGCCGTCGCCCGGCCTGAGACGGCCTGTGGACGGCTTGATCATGGAAATCGCCTACCAAACGGTAGTGTTTCCCCAGGTGAACGACCATATCGGTTCCACACGTACGACAACTGCAACAACCAGGGCGTGGACGCCAAACTCCGCTACACCACGATGCGGGACGCGTTGCGCCGCACCGGCAGGCCGATCGTGTACTCGCTCTGCGAGTGGGGCGTGAACAGGCCGTGGGAGTGGGCAAAGGACGTTGGCCATCTTTGGCGCACCACGGGCGACATCACCGACAGCTACAAAAGCATGCTCGGCATCGCCAAAGCCAACTGGACGCTTGCCGACTACGCCGGGCCGGGGCATTGGAACGACCCCGACATGCTCGAGGTCGGCAATCGCGGCATGACCGACAACGAGTACCGGTCGCACTTCAACCTGTGGGCCATCATGGCCGCGCCGCTGCTGATCGGGTCCGACCTGCGTACTGCGACCCCGCAGACCTTCGAGATTCTTGGCAATCGTGAGGTCATCGCGATCGACCAGGATCCGCTTGGGGTGCAAGGAAAGCCGATTCGATCTGCGGGCGGCGTACACGTTCTGGTCAAGCCGTTGCAGAACGGCGACAAAGCCGTGCTGCTGTTCAACGAGGGCGAGAAGACCGAACGTGTCACGACAACAGCCGCGGAAATCGGCCTGCCGCAAGCGTCTGGCTACAAGCTGCGTGACCTCTGGGCGCACACCGATCGGCATACGGCTGGCACGATCGCGGCGACGCTTCCGCCGCACGGCAGCGCGATGTTCCGGGTGAACGCGGATCGAGGCTGGGCGAAGTACCCGCCTGCAGTCGACACGGGTGCGGCGCTGCAGACCGCTTACCCGGGCGCGCTACCGCTGGTTGAGCCCGGTGACAACGCGTCGGTGACCACGTCCGCGACCAACAACGGCCGGGCGCCTGCTATGACAGTGAAATCGGAGCTGACCGGGCCCGCCGGTTGGGAGGCCCGGCCGGAATCGCCGAACAACACCGCAAGCCTGCGCACCGGAGAGTCCTTGAATACCAAGTGGTTAGTCAAGGTCCCGGCCAGCGCCAAACCGGGACTGTATGTCCTAACTGTCCGGACGACCTTCCGGTCGGACGCGGAGCCGCGGTTCGACCTTGAAGTCCGTGTGCCACCACCGGCTCCTAGGACCAACGCCTACGTCAGCGACCTGACCTGGCTGAGTTCGGACAATGGCTGGGGTCCGGTCGAACGTGACACCAGCAACGGTGAAGCCGATGCTGGTGATGGAAATCCTATGACTATCAACGGAGTCACCTTCGCCAAGGGCATCGGCGCGCACGCACCCAGCAACATCGAGTTCTACGTCGGCGGACGCTGCACGTCACTGGCTGCGAACGTTGGCGTGGACGACGAGGAAGGCGCCGACGGGTCCGTCGGTTTCGAGGTCTGGGCCAATGGTGCCAAGATCGCCGACAGTGGTGTGATGACCAATGCCATGCCCGCCAAGCCGATCAGCGCGGACATCACCGGCGCGATGGTGGTACGCCTTGTGGTCAACGACGGCGGCAACGGGATCACCAGCGACCACGGTGACTGGGCCGATCTCCGAGTGACCTGCGCATAAGAGAAATCTCCGGACACGCGGTCGCGTGTCCGGAGATTTCTCGTCTAAAAGGGACTATCAGCCCATCGGGATGAACGTCCAGCGCTGGTGTGCCTGGCCGCTGTCGGCCACCTGGGTGACCAGGGTGGCGTTCTGGTCGCCTGCGTTGAGGGCCTCGACCGTCTTGCCCGAAAGCACGCTGCGAAGGGCCAGCGTGCCGTCGGCAGCAGTGGTGAATTCCCACTGCTGTGTCGCCCCGAGGTGGCACTCGTACTGGATGATCTGGTTGCCGTTGTTCAGATCACCGGCGCGCAGATCCAAGCACTTGCCCGAGTGGCGGTTCTTCAAGCCGTAGACGTTGTTGCCGACGCTGACCACGTCCCAGATCTGCTTCTCGCCACCGACGCACTGCCACAGTTCCATGGCCGCGAGGTCCTTCAACGCGTCCCCACCGATCAGGCCCGCGGTCTGGATGCATCGTCCTGAGTGGACACCCTTGATCTGCACAGCACGGTGCGGGACCGAGGTGACTTGGTAGGCCACGGTGGTGCCGCCGTCGTTGCTGGTGTCGATCCGTCCATTTTGGAACGTGCTGCGGGTTCCCCTGGGCAGTGCGGTTTCCTCGGTGTTCGGGTAGCCGAGGAATGATCGCTCCGCGCCCATCGACCGGTACTTGGCACCGATGGCGCCGTACACGGCACGCAGGCCGATGCTGGGATGCTTGTAGATTCCGCCGTTGTTGCCGGAGAACAGGACGAACTGGCCGCCGTTGACGCTGTTCTGCACGTCGGAAAGCGGGTAGCCGAGCGGTCCGGCCTCGAAGTTGGACTCGCCGTGCTTCGCGTCCCATTCGCCTGCCAGCCCAACCGTGCCGTTGCGCGGTGTGATGTAGAACGAAGCTCTGCTGAAGTACTGCCTGCGGCCGTTCTCGTTACCGAAGGGTCGCTCCGATTCGATGGGGTAGCCGGACGTCGCCTCGAAGCCCATCGCGGCGAACTTGGCGTGGATCGTGCCCTTGATCTCGATGATGCCGATGTTGGGCCGGTAGTAGATCGTGCCGGTGGTGAATCGACTGTAGCGGTTTCCGCTGGAATCGAGCTGGGTCTCGTCGGTGACCGGGTAGCCGTGCGGGCCGATCTCGCCGCCGGACGCCGCCCACGCTTCACCGATGCCGCCGAAGACGATGTGCGCACCGGTCGCCGCACTCCAGACGATGTAGAGGTTCTGCCCGCCTGCACGAGGTCTGGCGAACCGCAAGACCTGGCCTCTGCCATCCCTTGTCGGCGCCTGGTCGATCATCTCGCCGCCGATGGCGTTCGGGCCGCCCATGGAAAGCAGCTTGTCCAAGACTGGTCCATTGTAGACAACATGGACGGTGACGCGCTGGTAGTCCGTGTCGTCGACCTTGACGAGGTCCGACGTCAGGTACAGCCGGCCCTTCTCGTACGGCTTGTAGCCGAGGTAGTTCGTGTCGAGTACCGCGTCGCCGGTCGGCTTGCCAAGGCTGTCACGCAGGTTCTTCTCCGCGTTGTAACGACGGTCGATTGGCATCACCGGCGTCGGAGGTTCGGCGTGCCACCTGGCCGGTACGTCGGCCCAGCCGTCGTTGATCGCACCGTTCACGGTGAGGTACCTCGACATGTCGCGCACCGGGCGGACGATTTGTGCCTCCGCGTTGCCCCGCACGCACCAGGTCGCGTCTGCCTTGAACTCGTCGGTGCCGTCAGTCGGGGCGACGTGGCCGGACACGCTGTACTTGACCGGGATCCGCGCCTGGTTCTGTGCCGAAGGGCTCGGGCTTGCGCCGCGGCGCAGGTAGTTGAGCGGGCGGCTGACCGACTGGAACGAGAAGCACTCGGGGTTGCTCAGGCCCGGCTCGATCTTCCACTGCTGCTGCTTCAGCTGATCCGGCGTGATGTCCTTGCGCCACGGGACAATCACCAACGATCCATTGTGGTCGGCCACATAGGAATCAAGGCCGTTGTACGCGTCGATGCGCAGTGACTGGGTCCGGTGCTGGTGCTGCCCGGTGGCCAGGAACTCCCTGCGGTCGTCGGGAGTACCGGCGAGCGCGGCGTCAGCGGCCTTGACCAGTTCAAGGTACATCAGGCTGTTGGCCGCCCTTGTGCGCAACTCGAAGATCTGACGAGTCCGCTCTTCGTCCTGCTTGCGCCGAAGGTTGTCGATGTCGCGGATACGTGCCGCGCTCGCACCTGTGTCGATGAAGGCCGCGTACTTCGCCGCGTCGCCGCTGGTGAAGGCGGCCTCGGCGGCAATGGCGACCTGGCTCTGCTTGTCGGGTGAGTGCTCCCATACCTTGATCACGAAGTTCAGGTCTGCCATCGTGCTCATTCGCACTTCTTCGGCGGGAGTGACGTCGATCGCGAACTGGGCGACGAAGAGCCGGGCCGCTTCCTTGCGCAGCTGCTCCTTCTCCGCTTCCGTTTTGTCCGTCCGCTCCTGGATCAGCCGGGCGACGTCCTTCTTGTGCTCCTCATGGATCCCGGTCCTGAGGAAGGCCCACTGCGCCTCGGTGTTGCCCTGCAAGGCGGCCCTCGCGGCTGCCAGGACGGCGATGTTGTTGTGGGCGTTGGCGTTCAGGTCGATGTAGACGATGAACTCGTACACCGACTTCGCCAGGATGGTTTCGCTGACCGGAAGCTCGACCAGCCCCAAGGCCGTTGACTTGACCGTGTTCTCTTCCCGGCGGCGCTCGATGCGCTCGCCGATGATCCGCTTGTCTTCGGTGTCCGCCGCGAAGATCTTGGTCTTGATGAACCGGCTGCTCTCGTCCTCGCCGTCGGCGGCGAGCGCGGCGATGGCCGCCTCACGAAGCTTCTGGTGCAACGGTTCGAGCGGGCGGTTCTTGTCGAGTTCGTCGGCCCGGTAGTAGATCTTGGACACGAACCCGCGTTCGCTTTGGGCAAGCCAGGTGTCGTCCGGTGTGACGTCGACGAGTGCCGCGGCTTCGCCCCGCTGGGCCATGGTTGACGGGACCTCGGCAGCGGCCGAGGCCGCCTGCGGTGGTGCCGCGACGGCCACCTCAGGCACAGTGACGCCGGCGGCCACGACGATCGCGGTGCCGACGATGAGTCTTCTGAAGGCTCCCCTGCTCATGGTGGAACCTCTTGATCTGTTCAAGGACATCCTCCCCTTGGATGAACGCGCGAGCAGAAGTGTTCGGTCTGCATACGCGCTAGTCAAAGCTTTTCTGTCTGAACTGAATGTGTCATCCCAGTGCTTTACGAGCGCCTCTTGTCTGTGCCATAGTCGCCCGAGTTTCGCTGTGCACTTAGTTCCGGGGGCTGGGGATGAAAATACGCACGTCTGTCAACGCCCTTCTTGTGGCGGTATTGATCAGTGGCGTTGGAAGTAATGCCGCTGCGGCAAACGGGCTAACCGAAGTTGAAATAACCAGCGTTTCGAGTATCGAAGATTCGCCCCTTTTCGGCATTGTCCGGTGGAACGCGCTGTACCACTCGCAGATGATCGTGAAGGCGGCGGCGTGGCAGGCGATCCGGTCGGCGGATGGTGAGGCGGCGCTGCGCCGGTTCGTCACGACCGGGCTGCGCGAGGCCAAGCAGCTGTCCGAGCGCAACGACGCGAGGTACATGGACTTCGCCCAGCGGGTCGTGAAGAACTACAGCCCGCAGTTCTCGCCCCTGGTGCACGCCAAAGCGCAGGAGGCCGTGAAGGGCAAGCCCGCGGACCGGGAACACTTCGCCCGCTTCGGTTTCGCGGAGGCCAAGGCGCTGGACGACGCCGCTCGCGAGGCCGATGAGCAGCACAAACAGCAGATCCTCGAAGCGGATCGGGATTTCGTGCGGCTGCTGGCCCAGCTGGATCCCGGCGAGCAGGTGCGGCTCGCCGCCCAGCACGCGATGCGCCACGGTGGCGTGGAGGCCGACCTGCGCGCGTTCTTCGCCTCGGAGTGGATGGCCGCGGCCGGGTTGGACCTCGACATCCACCGGATGCGCACGATCGAGGCCGGGGCCGAGTTCCATGCGGTGATCCAGCAGCTGATCGTGGACGCCAACGAAGCCGAGCATGAGGCACTGCAGACCAGCGGTGCCGCGGCCGAGCTGGCCCGTGCGGTCGCCGCCCGTGCCTGGGCGACGACAAAGGAGAAGGCCGACGCCGCGCGCCAGGCGTGGGAGGACGAGGCTCGTGCGTGTGCCGAGCAGGCGCAGTACTGGCGCACGATTGTCGAGCGAGCCCAGCAGAATTCCGATCCGGTCTGGGCCGCGATCGCGACAACGGCCGACAAGAATCGCGGAACCTGGACCGCGGAGGGCACGCTCGCGGGTAGTGAGAATCAGTACTTTATCGGTGTTGAAAACGATGCGCACGACGGCTATATCCGAATGACCACTTCCGCGTAACTGTCTTTTCAGTAGTTCCTGAAATAGTTCATCCCTCTTTCGGCTTGGAGAGCAGGGTTTCTTCGGCATGAAAAAATTACCTAGAAGACCGATTGTTCTCGCCGTGGTTGTCGCGTTGTTCGCGGGAATCATCGGCGGGAACGCGACAGCGGCGCCGGTGCCCGCGCAACAGCCGCAGGTGCAGACGGACCCGGATCCCAACCAGGAGCAGCTGATCAGGCAGCTCGAACGGGACCTGATCGCCGACATCGCCGGGGACGACCGCGAAGAGGAAGAGGTCCGTACCGCCGCACGGGCCACGCTGCGCAAGATCGAGGCAGGCGACTGGGGCGCGGTGCAGGTCTTCTTCGACCGTGATCGCCCGCAAGCGGTCGCGCAGGCGGAGCAGCGCAAGAAGGACGCCGACGCGGCGAACAAGGCGCAGATCGAGCCCCTGGCAGGCACGGGTGGACCCGCGTTCAATGCGGCTGTCGACCGTGCGCTGCGCGGCGATCCCCGTGCTCGCGTGGAATTCCTGGCGTTCGCCCGTGACATCGCCATCGAAGAGGACCGGCGAAACGGCGCCTACGACAGGGCACTCAGGGAACGTAGGCGCGGGCACGTGCAGATGGCCGCGAACCACGGCGGCCCTGAGGTGTCCAAGGCGGCGAAAATCGCGCTGGCACAAGGGGACGCCGCGATCGAGGAGTTCTTGCGCACCGGCTACCTGGCTGCCGCACAGCGCGACGCCGAGCAACGTGAGCGGGACCTCGCCGAGTTGGAACGGCTGCGTAAAGAAGCCGAGGCTGCTTCGGACCTGGCCCAGCGGACGGTGCGGGCGATGCGGGCACGTCAGGCCATCATGACCGCGCACGCCGATGGCGTAAAAGCCTTGGCACGCACCGCCAATGACATGACGGCGGCGGCGAACATCTCCCGTGAGGCAGCCAGACTCCTTGCCTCGGACCTGGCAGGCGGCACGTATCACGCGGAGCTGTACCGGCGGGCCAAGGACGATGTCGCGCGCCAACTCGGCTACGCGATGACCGACGCCCAGGAAGCCCAGCGGGCTGCGGGAATAGCAAGCACGCAGGCGAACATCCTGGTAGAGAACCAGATGCCGCACGGCACCCAGTGGGCAAGGATCGTGCAGGGCATGGCAGCTTCCGCGGAAGCCGCCAAGCACGCCACCCAGACCGCCGTGCACGCGGTGGACGCGATCACCGCGGAAGCAGCGGCCACGAATGCCGCCGACCGAGCCAAAGCACACGAGGAAAACGCCAGGCGGTGGCGGGAAACCGCCCAATCCCACCGGGAATCGGCCAAGAACCTCGCCACGGCGGCGCAGGAACAGGCGAACGCCGCGGCAGACGCGGCCGCACGCACCAAGCAAGCGCGTAAAGACGCCGAAGACGCACTGGCCCGGGCACGAGTGCACGCGGAGAAGGTGAAGCAGGCCAGGACGACCGCTGAGAATGAGCGGAACATCGCCGCGCAGAAGCGTGACGAGGCCCAGCGGTGGCGTGACGAGGCCGCGCGCAAGCGCCTCGAAGCCGAGGACAAGCAGCGGGAAGCGGCGGCACAACGGGCGATCGCGCAGCGGGAAGCCGGTGTCGCGGCCACCAAGCGTCAGGAAGCCGAGGCACAGCAACGTATTGCCGCGCAGAAGCGCCAGGATGCCCAGATGCACGAGCAGCAGGCCGCGGATGCCGCGGCTGGTGCCCGTAATCAGGAGAAGATCGCGCTTGACGCCATGCGCCGCGCCCAGGACCGGTCGGCACAGGCTGATGACTTGCGGGCAAAGGCCGAGGAAGCCAACCGCTCGGCGGACACCGCGGAGAAGAAGGCCAAGGCGCTGGAAGACTTCGCACAGCGGGTCGCCGGAATGGCCGAGGCCTCACAGCAGGACAAGGACGCGGCGCGCGCAGCGGCACAACAAGCCAGAACTGACGCCATCAACGCGCGCACAGCTGCCAACAACGCGCGAAGTGCTGCCAACGATGCCGGTTTGGCTGCCGAGCGGGCACGGGGGGCCTACATCGACGCCGATGCCGCGGCGGGACGCGCCCGTGCGGCGGCGGATCGCGCGCAGGCGGCTGCCTCTGCGGCAAGGGCGGCAGCAAACGAGGCTGAAGCCGCTGCGGAGAAGTCACGGGCGGCGGCCAACGAGGCGCAAGTTGCTGCGGCACGGTCGAATCAAGCGGCCAACGAGGCCGAGCGAGAGGCTGCGGCGGTTCACGCGGAAACGATCAGGGCCAATGCCTCGGCCGAGGAAGCCACTGCGGAGGAGGCACGTGCGGCCGAACACGCGCGCAAAGCCGTTGAACTGGCGAACCAAGCCGCGCGGGAATCGGTCATGGCACTCGACGCCGCCCATCGGACGCAGGACGAGGCCAACGCTTCGGCCATCGAAGCGGCCACAGCGGCCACCCAAGCGGGTGTCGCGACCCGGGCGGCTGCCGCGGCGACGCGATCGTCGTCGGCCATCGCCAACCCGGCGAGCACCGCGATCGACCTGACGAGTCCGTTCACTCAGACCGATGTGGACGCTGACTTCGCCGCGATCGTGGCCGCGCGGGCTCGTGACATCGGTGATTCGCAGGTGCAGGCGGCGCTCCGGGCCGCGGCGAACGCGAACGACCAGGCCGCGCGAGCGGCTGAGGCGGCACGCAACGCGCAGGGCGAGATAGCCCCGGCTTATCACGCCGCGTCGGAGGCTGCGGACTACGCGAAGGCCGCGGCGAATTCCGCTGCCGCGGCGCAAGCCTCAGCCTCGGAGGCGGCTGTGGACGGGGCGGCGGCGCGGGCGGCGGCAGCGGAGGCAAACGCCGTCGACGCGCAGGCGCAAGCTGACGCCCAGGCCGCTCGTGCCGCAGCCAACCAGGCAGCGGCGGACGCGGCACTCGCCGGTCGTGCCGCAGACCAGGCCGAGGCCGACGCTCGTGCGGCACGTCAGGCAGCGAACAACGCGACTCGTGCGGCGAACGAAGCCAGCGAGGCAGCAACGCGTGCCACCCGTGATGCCGAGGCGGCGAGAGTGGCTGCCGTCCAGGCACAGCTCGACGCCGACGAAGCACGTAAAGCCGCGGACCGGGCGAACGAACACGCCTTGGCGGCTGAGGAATCGGCGAAGAACGCCGAGGACTACGCGAGAGAAGCCGAGAAGGCAGCCGAAAACACCGCGGCGAGTGCCAAGCAGGTCGAGGAGCAGCTCGCCCAGCTGATGGAGCAGCTGCGGCGAGAGGCCGAGGAGCGCAATCGGCAGCAGATCGAGGAAGTCATCACCGACGACTCCGACATCCCCGACCTGACCGCGGAAGAGACACAAGCTCTCAGGGAAGCAAAGGGGCAGCAGGGGATCGACGAGTTCACCCAGGCGCAGAAGAACGCCAACAGGGACCTGCTGACGTTCATCCGCGACGAGGGTGGGGAGATCCTGCTCGATCTGATCGGCTACAACGATGCCAAGCGCTGCTTCATGGAAGGCGACTTCATCGCCTGCGTGATGACCGTGCTCAACGCGATTCCGATCGGCAGGCTGGTCACCGTCCTGCGAAAGATCCCTGACGCGGTCTCGGCGGCCGTCAAGATCGTCAAGGGTCTGCGTACGTTCAAGGACGTCGTGACGCTTGGCCGCAAGGCGGCCAAGAAGATCAGGGATTACGTCCAGCGCTGGATCAAGAAGTGCAAGCGGGGCGGCGGTTTCAAGAGCCTAGGCCCGAGCTGCGACGTGGACAACGATGACCCGTGGGACCCAACCAAGTCGCCGATACCGGGAGACACACGAATCAATCCGTTCCCGTTCCCCCGATCTCTGGACGACCCGCTCTTCCCCAAGCTGTCAGATGAGGACCAGCGAAGGGACAAGAGCTGCTCGGACGATGTTGCGAAGTCATGGTCGTTCAACACCATCATGCAGGACTTCACCTATACAACGGGTCGCGAGAAGCGGGCAAGTGGCGGCGTGGCCTGCATGCTCGAGAAGTCGCCTCGTGTGGGAAAGCCAGCCACACCTGTAGGCCTTGATCCGAGCATTCATCACAAGGGGCACCTCCTCGGGGCGGTTCTGCACGGTTCGATGGCTGTGCAGAACATCGTGCCGCAGTACAAAGACGTGAACACGCCCCTGATCAACCACGAGATCGAAGGAAAGATCCGGCAGTGGCTTCACAAAGACATCCCGGAGAAAAGGGTGTACATGGCGGTACTGCCATACTACGAGAAACCAGGTGACGCGGTACCGAAGAGGATCTACTTCTATGCCTGGTCGATGCTGACACACGACCGTTGTATCGCCGTCGCGGAGAACAACGCCAATCCACCAATACCGGTATGTAAGTAAGTCTGATGACCTCACGTCGTGCCGACGATACTGTCGGCACGACGTGATCTTTTCGAGGAAGGCCGGATGAACTCCGTCATCGATCGCATCGCGGCAGCCGCGGGCTGGGCTGGTTCGGTGTCTCCCGAGCTGGACTGGGACACCGTCGAGCGTCGGCTGGAAACCGCGTTTCCCGTTGACTACAAGCAGTTCATGAGCCGGTTCCCGTCGGGGCTGCTCAGTGACTCCGTCGCGATCTACAACCCAGTCCAGAGCGATGATCATCTCTCGAGATTCGTCCGCGAGTTCAACCGGATGCTGGAAGTCGTGCGGTTGTCGCGGGAGGAATTCGAGCTCTACGAGGCTTTTCCCGAGCCAGGCGGGGTGATTCCGTTCGCCTCCGACGTCGCGGGCGGCTCATTTTTCTGGCTGCCGCGGACATCCGATCCCGACGAGTGGCCTGTGGTCTATCAAAGCAGGGACAGTCCCGACGACTGGACGACGACCGACCAGTCGATGACCGAGGTCCTGCTGGAACTCGTGACGAGCCAGGACGAAAGCAACATCTTGCGCTGGGAGATCACCGATCGTTCCTTCGAACCCTTCGGAGTAGGTGGCGAGATCTAGGTAGTTCTTGCCGACGCGGGCACGGCGTCGGCCACGGCATCGTGAGTTCTGTCAGCGAACGGATGCCGAGGAGGACCCCATGATCACCGAAGTCGAGCTGCCAGGAGTGGTCGAGCCGGACGGCCTGCGGCTGCGGACCCGCGAAGTCCCGGACCTCAAGCCAGGGCAAGCGCTTGTCCGGATGGAGGCGACCGGTGTGTCCTTCGCCGAGCAGCAGATGCGCAGGGGCAAGTACTACGACCAGCCGCCATTCCCGTTCGTCCCGGGCTACGACTTCGTCGGCGTGATCGAGAGCTCAGGGGACAGCGGGCTCAAGGTCGGGCAGCGGGTGGCCGCGTTGTCCAAGACCGGCGGCTGGGCTGACCGGATCGTGGCGGAGGCCGCGGATCTTGTCCCGGTGCCTGACGGCCTCACCGCGCAGGACGTTGAAGCGGTGATTGTCAACGGTGTGACGGCCCGGCGGATGTTGGACTTCGCAAAGGTCGGTCGTGGCGACACGGTCGTGGTCCTTGGCGCCAACGGCGGGGTCGGTTCGCTGCTTGTGCGGCTGGCCCGGCACCTCGGAGCCCGCGTTGTGGGCGTGGTGTCCCAGCGGCACATGGCTTACGTGCGGGACCTGGGCGCGATCGCGATCGACCGCACGGGTGACGTCGCCGCCGAGATCCGGGAACTCGCCCCGGACGGCGTGAAAGCGGTGTTCGACCACGTCGGCGGGCCTGGCATCAAGAGGTCGTGGGCGATGCTCGGCCGTGGCGGCGCGCTGGTGTCCTACGGCACCGCGGCGACCCGCGACCAGGCAGGCAACGCGAAGCTGCCGGTTCTGGCGCTGATCGGCAGGCTCCTGGCATGGAAGGCATTGCCCAACGGCCGGACGGCGACGTTCTTCAACATCTGGGCGGGCCGCAAGCGCAACCCCGCACAGCTCAAGGCAGACCTGGAAGCCGTGTTCAACCAGCTCGCGGCTGGCGTGATCACCGCCCGCATCGCCCAGGTCTTCCCGCTGTCACAGATTTCCGCGGCCATGACCTACGCCGAGTCAGGAACCGCCGCCGGGAAGGTTGTCGTCATTCCCTGAACTGGCGGCGACCAGCTGGTCTCCGAGCGGCGTACGGCGGTAAAGCACCATCCGCCCGTCCCGCCGCGCGGTGACAATGCCTGCCTTGGCCAGCGCCTTGAGGTGGACGTTCACCGTCGGCGGTGCCGAACCGAGCTGTGCGGCGAGCTGGGTCGTGGACATCGGCAGGTCAAGCAGGGCGAGGATGGTGGCACGGGCGCTGCCGACAACCGCGGCCAGCGGTGGGTCGGCGGACCGGCTCGTTTCCCAGAGGGTGCCGAGGCCGCGGGGCGGATAGGTGAGGCTCGGCATCGGATCCGCCGTGCTGACCAGGACATCTGGCCACGCGAACGCGCACGGCACGAGCAGCAGCCCGCGACCACGCAACTGCAACCTGCCCTCGAAGTACTTCACGATCGTCAGCAGGTCGCCGCGGAAGGCGACCGACGGATGCAGCGACCGGAACAGCAGGTCGACCCCGCCGGTGGCCAGTTCGTCGAGCCGGTGGGCGAGATCGGCCTGGAGCAGCGCGTTCAACCGCGGCCAGTGCGGTGCGATCGCGACGTCCCAGTAGCGCTCGAGCTGGCTGACGATCGTGCCCAAGGCCTGCTCAGGGTCGTTGGCGAGCCCTAGGAGAAGGGCCTCGCGCTGCGAGCGACCCGGGCCCTGCTGAGCGACATCGTGCGTGGCGAGGTGGCGGAGTTCGTACCGGACGACATCGAGCGGAGTCGCCGCGATCTCGGCGAGCCCGTCCTCAAAGCCGCCGGATGAAAGCGGGCCGAGGAAATCAGGCAGGTAGCCCTGGGGCCGCACCAGGGCGGTGAGCAACTCCAGGTCAACTTCGGTCAGGTCGGTATCGGCGAGCCAAGCGAGCCACCGGCCGTGCAGTCCGCCTCTACGGCCCGCGCTCAGCACCCGCAAGCTCTTCACGGCCTCGGCGATTGGCGAGGTCGCGAACCTGATCAGCCGGTAGTCCTCCGCGGTGAACTCCAGCTCGATCATGGCGTTAGTTTAGTTCTGAGCCTAATCCTGGTCGAAGTGTCCAAGGCCGGGCAGCGTGTACACCCATGAGCACAGTGGACGACCTGCTGACCGCGTACGAGCGGCTTCATGGTGCTGGCCCGGAGTTCGGTGGCGACGAGGAGGGCAACCACGGCCTCACCAACCACGGGCCGATGGGCAGCGCGACGCTGAACCGGGCGCTGCAGGAGGCCGGTCTGATCGACCGCTACTACCTGCTGGTCTTCCCTGTCTTGCTCGGCAAGGGCAAGCCGCTGTTCAGCGATGCCGACCTGCCCGCGACCACACTGAAGCTCACCGAGCACGAGGTCTACGCCAACGGGATCCAGAAGCAGGTTTTCGACGTCGTCCGGTGAGGTGTCCACCTGGTGGACGCGCTACACCCTTGCCCCCTGAGTACGTAACGTCAAAAACGTTCATCGTGCCGAGGGGGCGGAAGTGGGGTCGACAGCAAAGGCAATCGCCATCGTCGGCGCTGGGCCGCGTGGAATCGGTTTGCTCGAACGGATCGCGGCCAACGTGCCGGAGTTGTACGGTGGCCGCTTGGTCGTGCACCTGATCGACCCGTTCCCACCGGGACCAGGGCGGGTGTGGCGGTTCAAGCAGTCGCCGTTGCTGCGGATGAACTCGATGCCCGCGGACGTCACGATGTTCACCGACGACACCGTGCAGTGTGCCGGGCCGATCCGGCCCGGCCCGACGCTCGCGGAGTGGGTGGTGGGGGTCCGTGCCGGCGAGTTGGCGGCGGACGTGAACCCGGAGCTGCTGGAGGAATTGCGGTCGGTCACGGCCACGACGTTTCCGACTCGACGGTTGCAAAGCGCCTATTTGGACTGGTTTTACGCATGGGTCCTCGACAGTCTGCCGGATTCGGTCGATGTGCGGGTGCACGAGGCCACCGTGGTCGACATCACCGGGCCCGCGGACGACATCCAGTCGGTGTGGTTGTCCGGGCGGTCCGAGCCGGTGTTGGCCGATGTGGTCGTCATGACAGTCGGCCACCTCGACGCGGATCCGTCGCCTGAAGAGGCCGAACTGGCCGATCATGCGGCGAGGCACGGGCTTCGGTACGTGCCTCCCGCGTACACCGCTGACCTCGACCTGTCTGGCGTGGCCGCGGGGGAGTCGGTGCTGCTCAGGGGTTTCGGTTTGGCCTTTGTGGACCTTCAGGTGTTGCTGACCGAAGGCCGTGGTGGCCGTTTCACTCCGGGGCCTGGCGATTCGCTTGTCTACCACCCGTCCGGGGCGGAACCGCTGCTGTACGTGGGTTCCCGGCGCGGAGTGCCGTATCACGCCAAGCCCGCGTACCCATTGCAGGGCAATCCGGCGCCGTTGCCGAAGTTCTTCGGGCCGCCCGAGGTCGCTGACCTGCTTGCTCGCCCGGAGCGGCTGGGCTTGCGCCGAGACCTGTGGCCGTTGATGGCAAAGGAAATCGGCTGGGGTTACTACCACGAGCTGTTCGCCGCCCACCCGGACCGGGTTCGTCTTGAGCTGGCCGAGTTCGCCGACCGGTACGCCGAACTCGACTGGGACAGCGAAGAAATGGCGTCTCTTATCGAGAAAGCCGTGCCTGGGGCGGAGGATCGGCTCGATTTCGCGGCGTTGGACCGCCCCCTGAATGGCCTGCGGTTCATCGACCGGACGGCTCTCACCCACCATGTGAGCCGCTACATCGAGGCGGACCTGGCACGTCGCGAGGATTCGGAGTTCAGCGCCGACCTTGGCGCGTTTTTGGCTCTGCTTTCGGTGTTCGGCCAGATCGCCCACCTGGTCACCGCGGCCAAACTGACCCCGGAGTCCCAGGTTGGCGCGGTGGACGGGTGGTGGTTCGGGTTCTTCAGCTACTTCGCCAGCGGTCCGCCCGGGCACCGGCTGCGGGAACTGCTCGCGCTGATCGAGGCAGGCGTGGTTCGGCTGGTCGGTCCGGATATGTGGGTACGTGCCGATGACGGCAAGTTCGTCGCTGGCAGCCCGAGCGTGCCGGGCGAGATTGTTGCCACAACGCTTGTGGAGGCGCGATTGCCGAAACCGAGCGTGCGACGGGCAACGGATCCGCTCATCAGAACGTTGTACGAACGCGGCGAACTGGTCGAGGAGATTCTGCGGGAAGGCGTGCAGGAGCACACGACCGGGCGAATCACGACCACTGTGCTTGGCGGACTGGTGGATGCGGACGGCAGGTCGCACGCGCGGCGGTACGCGTTCGGCCCGCACACCAGCATCCGCTCGCCTGGCGCGTTCACCCGGCCGCAGACCAATGCGGTCGGGTTCCGTCAGAACGACGCGGTGGCCCGCGCGATCTTGTCGGATTTCAAATAAGCCTGGAAAGGAGGCTGCTGGTGGAAATCGAGACGCATCTCGGTGTGGCGCTCGACGGCGCGGGCTGGCACCCGGCGGCGTGGCGGGAGCCGGACGCACGGCCTGCGGAGCTGTTCACCGCAGGGTACTGGGCGGACCTTGTCCGTGAGGCCGAAAGCGGGTTGCTCGACTTCGTCACGATCGAGGACTCGTTCAGCGCGCGGTCCTCAGTAGACGATCGGCTCGACCGGGTCTACGGCAGGCTGGACGCCACGTTGATCGCCGCTGCGGTGGCGCCACGGACAAGCGGGATCGGTCTGATCCCAGTCGTGATCGCGACGCACACCGAGCCGTTCCACATTTCCAAGGCCATCGCCACCCTCGACTACGCCAGCAGCGGTCGCGCCGGATACCAGGTCAGGATCTCGGCCCGGCCCGACGAGTTCGCTCACGTGGGCAGGCGTGAAACCGGTGAGCTGCCTGATTTGCTTGCCGAGGCGGCCGACCACGTGGAAGTGGTGCGCCGGTTGTGGGACAGCTGGGATGACGACGCGGAGATCCGTGACGCGCCAACCGGTCGGTTCGTCGACCGCGACCGGCTGCACTACATCGACTTCGAGGGGCGCTGGTTCAGCGTCAAGGGCCCGTCGATCACGCCACGCCCGCCGCAGGGGCAGCCTCTGGTGGTGGCGCTCGCCCACACGACACCCGTCTATCAGTTCGCCGCCCGATCTGCCGACGTTGTTGTGGTTACCCCGCGCGATCCGGCTCATGCCAAGGAAATCTTGGCCGAGGTGCACGGAGAGTCAGAGACTTTGCGCGTATTCGGTGACCTGGTGGTGTTCCTCGATGAGACCACTGCGAAGGCCGCGGACCGGGTAAAGCGGCTCAACGAACGCGATGGCGGCGAGTTCACCTCCGATGCCGCGGTGTTCGCTGGTACGACTGAAGATCTGGCCGATCTCGTACTAGAACTGCATTCTGCAGGCCTGAATGGAGTCCGGCTGCGTCCTGGTGCGCTGCCACACGATCTGGTCGCGATCACCCGCGGGCTCGTGCCACAGCTACAGGCAAGGGGAGCGTTCCGCCGCGGCTACCGCGAAGAAACCCTTCGAGCCCGGCTTGGTCTCGCGCGCCCGGTCAACCGTTACGCAGGAGTGGCCCGATGAGCAAGCCGCGCAAGGAAATCCATCTCGCCGCGCACTTCCCTGGCGTGAACAACACGACCGTGTGGAGTGATCCCGAGGCAGGCAGCCACATCGAGTTCGAGTCGTTCCGGCACTTCGCGCAGACCGCCGAACGGGCCAAGTTCGACTTCCTTTTCCTTGCCGAGGGATTGCGGCTGCGCGAACAGGGCGGGCAGATCTATGACCTTGACGTGGTCGGCCGCCCGGACACGTTCGCCGTCTTGGCGGCCCTGTCCGGCGTCACTGAGCGGCTTGGCCTCGCGGGCACGATCAACTCGACATTCAACGAGCCGTTCGAGGTCGCCCGCCAGTTCGCCACCCTTGACCACTTGTCCGCCGGGCGTGCGGCATGGAACGTGGTCACGTCTTGGGATGCGTTCACTGGCGAGAACTTCCGGCGCGGGGGTTTCCTGGCTGAAGCGGACCGTTACGCGCGGGCCGAGCGGTTCATGCGTGCGGCGTGGACGCTGTTCGACTCGTGGCGTGGTGACGAAATCGTGGCGGACAAGGCTTCCGGCCAGTTCTTGGCCACCCCGCGCCCGGGACAGTTCACGGTCAAGGACGATCACTTCGACATCACCGGGCATTTCCCGGTGCCACGCAGCCCGCAGGGGCGCCCGGTGATCTTCCAGGCTGGGGACTCGGATGAGGGCAGGGAGTTCGCCGCAGCCACGGCCGATGCGATCTTCTCCCGGCACGGCACACTTGAGGCGGGGCAGGCGTTCTACGCGGATGTCAAAGGCAGGCTCGCGCGCTACGGACGTACCCCCGAGTCGCTGAAGGTGTTGCCAGCGGCGACATTCGTACTCGGTGACACGGATGCGGACGCAAGGGAGAAGGCTGCGATCGTGCGCCGCCAGCAGGTCAGTGGGCAGACCGCGATCAAACTGCTTGAGCAAGTGTGGAACCGGGATCTGTCCTCCTACGACCCGGACGGCCCGCTGCCCGAAGTGGACCCGCAGGTCAGCGCGGACCATATCGCCCGCGGTCGGGCGAGCGTGCGGATGAACCGTGACCCTCTTGCGGTTGCCAAGCAGTGGCGGGAACTGGCAGTGGCGAAAGGACTGTCCATTCGCGACCTGATGATCGAGGTGAGTGCGCGTCAGACGTTCGTCGGGTCGCCATCGACTGTGGCGCAATCCATCGACGATCTGGTTCAGGCGGACGCGAGCGACGGTTTCATTCTCGTGCCGCACATCACCCCTGGCGGCCTGGACGCCTTCGCTGACACCGTGGTACCTCTACTGCAGGAACGCGGCGCTTTCCGTACCGAGTACAGGGGGTCTACGTTGCGCGAGCACCTCGGGCTGAGTGCCGCCCGATGAATCCACTTGACAATCCTATTTGGGCATCGCTCACCGGCCCGCATGCCCATTTCGCGGTGCGGCAGGGGCTGATACTGCGTTATCCCGAGGACGTCGCGGTGTTCGCTGGCATACCGGACAATCCGGATGACACGGTGTGGCAGGACATCGCGGAGATTGCCGGGCCTGGTGGACAATTCGTCCTCACTGGAAGCCTCACCGAACCGCCGCAAGGATGGGAAGTGGTTGACGAAATCGCTGGCGTGCAACTGGTCGACGACGGCGTTGTCACGCAGCCCGACGAAGAAGCGATCCTGCTAGGGCCTGCCGACGTGCCGGAGATGCTCGATCTGGTCGAACGAACGAAGCCAGGTCCGTTCCGGAAACGGACGATAGAACTGGGTACCTATCTTGGTATCCGGCGTGGTGGCGCGCTTGTCGCGATGGCAGGGGAGCGGATGCGGCCACCCGGCTGGACCGAGATCAGCGCTGTGTGCACGGATCCGGCGTTCCGTGGCCAGGGATTGGCTGCCCGGCTTGTGCTCGCGGTGGCCGATGGGATCAAGTCCCGAGGGGACAAGCCATTCCTGCACACGGGTGCGGACAACACCAATGCGATCCGGCTGTACGAGTCGTTGGGGTTCAGGTTGCGTCGCCGGACGTCGTTCGTGCTGACCCGTGTCTCCGACGTTCACCCGTTCCGGGGAACGCGCATCGTACCTCCACAGGTCGCCCCTAGTGGGCACGGAGCGTGACCGCAACTCGTCCCGGTGAATGGGATTGCGCAGGTCAGAATGGGTAGGTAGACCTGGCTAGGCGAGTGTTTGCCGAGCCTAGGAGCTGTGATGACCCGTCAGATGAGCGCCAACATGCAGCAGTGCATCGACTTGTGCAACCAGTGCCACAACATGTGCGAGCAGATGATGTCGCACTGTATGGAAATGGGCGGCGACCAGGGGATGCGCTTGGGCATGATGATGATGTCGTGCGCGGACATGTGTCGCATGAACGCCGACATGATGATGCGCTGTACGAGCATGAAGGCCGACATGGCCATGCTCGACATGTGCTCACGGATGTCCATGATGTGCGCCGACATGTGCCAGATGGGCGCGGACATGTGCCGTCAGACCAACGACCCTCAGTTGATGGAGTGCGCCGACATGCTCATGCGGTGTGCTGACATGTGCCGCATGATGACCCCGGAGATGATGATGCAGTAGGGCCGCTCAGTCGACGGCAACTGGCCGATCGGGATCCGACGACCAAGCCGACCACGAACCCGGGTACAACGCGGCGTCGATCCCAACGACGGCAAGCGCCGCGATCTCGTGCGCGGCCGTCACACCGGAACCGCAGTACACACCGACATCGGACCCTTGGAGATCGCCGAACTTCTCACCAAGTTCAGCTGTGGGAAGGAAAGCGCCGTCGCGCAGGTTGCCGGTGGTTGGGGCGGACCGGGCGCCAGGGATGTGCCCGGCCCGTGGATCCACGGGTTCGACCTCGCCGCGATAGCGTTCGGCGGCACGTGCGTCCAGCAGCACGCCCTTGTCCGGGAGTGCGGCTGCGTCGTCGGCTGTCAAGGTCGGCAGATGGCCCGCGGTGAGCACAACATCGCCAGGTTCTGGTACTTCGTCCCCTGTGGACAGCGGGAACCCGTTGGCTCGCCACGCACCCAACGCGCCGTCCAGTATCCGGACATCAGGGTGTCCGGCCCAGCGCAGCAGCCACCACGCCCTCGCGGCGGCTGTTCCACCGTTGTCGTCGTACACGACGATGGGGCGCTGGGCCGTGACACCCCACCTGCGGGCAGCCGTTTGCAGATCGGCGGTGTCCGGCAATGGATGGCGACCGGCCGTACCCCCTGGTGGTGCCGCGAGCTCGGTGTCAAGGTCGACGTAGACCGCGCCGGGAATGTGCCCGGCCAGGTAGTGATCGCGCCCGTTCGGGTCGCCGAGGGCCCATCGCACGTCAAGGAGCAGTGGATCCTGGCCGTTCTGGACAAGGTCGTGCAGCTCGACCGGGTCGACGAGCACCGCCTGCCGGTTCAGGTCTCTGGTCATGTCCGGAACTCCTGGATGATCACCGATGTCGCAATTGTGCATTGTGGACAGGCCGCACCGCCTGCGAGACAGGGTCGCGGTGGTTGTCGGCGATGTCAAGTCGTGACCACATCGTGCGACAGCTGTCCGTGATGTCCGGCATGACGCTAATCTCGGCCCCTGCCGGAATGCCGTCCCGAACATGTCGGCCAGAATGAGGACGCGCGAACCGGCACACAAGGCCGACGATGAGGACGCGGCCGTCATGACCGGTGCTCTCCAGATCCTTTGTGGACAACAGGGCTGAGCTCCTCCCCGGCCACACTGTGGGATTCGTTGACACTTCCTTCGCCCGCTTCGTAGTTTCGATTGACCATCTTCGGCTTCATCCCTCGTCGCTCGCGGATTCGCGAAGTCTGGAATCGACAGTGTCCCCACCTGCGCACACCGATGTTTCCGCGCCGAGCGCGGAGACCAGTCAACCGGCGAGTCTCGCGACGCGCCGCGTCATTCCCTTACGCCGTCCCGGTCGGTGGATCGCCACCGTCGTGGTGCTGCTGGTGCTCGCCCAGTTGGTGGACGGGATGGTGGCCAATCCGTTCTTCCAATGGGATCGGTTCGTCTATTGGTTTCTCGATCCGGTCGTGCTCGAAGGACTGCTGATCACCCTCTATGTCACGGCCGCGAGCGCGGTGCTCGCGTTGGTCGGGGGGACGGTTCTGGCGCTCGCGCGATTGTCGCGTAACCCTGTTCTGCAGTCTGTGAGCTGGACGTACATCTGGTTGTTCCGGTCGGTCCCGCTGATTGTGGTGCTGTTGTTCCTCTACAACTTCAGCGCGTTGTACCGGACTTTGAGCCTCGGGATCCCGTTCGGGCCTGAGTTGGTGACATTCGGCGTCACCGCGCTCGCGACCGAAACGGTCATCGCGATCCTGGGTCTCACGTTGCACGAATCCGCCTATGCCGCGGAGATTGTCCGAGCCGGGATCCTGTCGGTGGATCAAGGTCAGCATGAAGCTGCTGCGGCACTGGGCATTCCGCGCTACCGCCAGTTCCGCCGGATTGTGCTGCCGCAGGCACTTCGCTCGGTCATTCCGAACTACGTCAACCTGTTGATCAGCCTGGTGAAGAGCACGTCCTTGGTGTTCTACGTATCGTTGCTCGACCTGTTCGGCACCGTGCAAAGTCTTGGCAGCACGTATCCCGGCGATATCGTTCCGCTGCTGTTGGTCGCCACGGTGTGGTACGTGATTCTCACCAGCATCATTTCGGTCGTGCAGTACTACGTCGAACGGCGGTTCTCGCGAGGTGCGGTGCGAACGCTGCCACCGACCCCGTTCCAACGGCTGCGCAACGGTTTTGCGGGGGTGCGGCGATGAGTGCCGCGGTCGAGGTGACTGGCGCGGTCAAGTCCTTTGGCGCGCATACCGTTCTCGACGGGATCTCCCTGACAGTCGCGCCAGGCAAGGTTACCGTCATCATCGGTCCGTCCGGCTCAGGTAAGTCGACGCTGCTGCGCGCGATCAACCACCTGGAAAAGCTCGATCAGGGTTATGTGAGCATCAATGGCGAGCTGATTGGCGTAAGCAGACACGGTGACCGGCTCAGGGAGTTGCCGGAGCGCGCAATTCTCGCCCAACGCACGCGGATTGGCTTTGTTTTCCAGAACTTCAACTTGTTCCCGCACCTCACCGCGGTGGAGAACGTTGCGGAGGCGCCCATCGCGACCGGTGCCGCGACGAAGGCCGAGGCGCTGGATCAGGCCAGGGCTCTGCTTGCCAGCGTCGGCCTCGCGGACAAGGAAAACGCTTATCCCCGACAGCTTTCCGGTGGGCAGCAACAGCGAGTCGCCATCGCCCGCGCGATCGCCCAACGTCCCGGCGTGATCCTGTTCGACGAGCCGACTTCGGCACTGGACCCGGAGTTGGTTGGCGAGGTGCTCTCGGCGATCAAGGACCTTGCCAGCACCGGCACCACCCTGGTCATCGTGACGCACGAGATCGCCTTCGCCCGCGAAGTCGCTGACGAAGTGGTGTTCCTTGACGGTGGCCAGATCGTCGAACAAGGCCCGCCGCACCAGGTGCTCGATCAGCCGCGGCACATCCGTACCCGCGAGTTCCTCGGCAGAGTCCTTTGAATGGCAGGAGAAACAATGCTCAGATCCATCTTGGCCGTGGCACTCGTGCTCACGCTTGCCGCGTGCGGCGGTGAAGGGACGGCCGCGTCGGCCAATGGTGAAACGACCGTCGCCGTTGGCGCCTTGTCCAACGGTGCGGCTACGGAAACGTCCATCACAGTCAAGACAGTTGAGGAAATCCGGGCGAAGGTGCCGCAACGCATCCGCGACAGCGGCACATTAAAACTGGGAGTCGGTGCGCTGCCCTCCGGAAGCCCGCCCCTGCAGTACATCGGAACCGATCACAAGACCATCACCGGCTCAGAGTCCGACCTGGCCCGCCTGGTCGCCGGAGTGCTTGGGCTCAAACCGGAGTTCCAGAACTCGACGTGGGAAAACATGTTCGTCGGCATCGACAGCGACCGGGTCGACGCGGCGTTCTCGAACATCACGGATACCGAGAAGCGCAAGGAGAAGTACGACTTCGCCAGCTATCGTAAGGACAATCTGGCATTCGAGGCCTTGCAGAGCAACCCGTGGACCTTCACCGGCGACTATCGCACGCTGGCCGGCCAGAAGATCTCGGTAGGCAAAGGCACGAACCAGGAGAAGATCCTGATCGAATGGCAGACGAAGCTGCGGAGTGAAGGCAAGGACTTCGTCATCTCCTACTACCCGGACATCAACGCCGCGCAGTTGGCGATCAACTCGGGGCAGATCGACACGTACCTCGGCCCAAGCCCCGGTGTGCTCTATCAGATCGCCCAGAGCCAGAACTCGCCGAACCCGAAGAAACTGGCAGGCACGCATTCCGGCGCAGGTGAGTCACTACAGGGACTGATCGCCGCGACGACCAAAAAGGACAGTGGATTGGTTGAGCCGTTGGCCGACGCGATCAATCACCTGATCGCCAACGGCCAGTACCAGCAGTGGCTCGACGCCTGGCACCTGAGCAGTGAGGCAGTGGAGAAATCCGAGATCAACCCGCCAGGCCTACCCCTGACCAACACCTGACACAGGTCGTGAGTGGTTTCGCCGGTTAGAACCGGCGAAACCACTCACGAGGAACTCAGGCTCAATCCTTTGGCTGAGCCGGTCGGCTACCGCATCCGCCGATCGGCTCAGGGAATGGCTTCTGCTTTCCCGTAACTTCGCTGCCAACCGCATAGCCAAGGGGGCAGCGCCAAGGGGGCAGCACAGTGCAGAACTTCTCGCGAACAAGGATGTTCGCCACCATCATCACAGCCGTCGTCACCGCGAGTTCGCTCACGGTGGGCTCGGCGGTGGCCGCCGAACCATCCACCATTGAGCAGGATGTGGCTCAACTTGTCAAAGACGTTGAAGACGCGGAGAACGGGCACGCACAGGACATAGCAGACCCATTCCTTGACGTGGGGATCGGACAGAACCGAGACGCTGGCTGTACCGAGGGCGCGTTGGTGACTCACGTGAAGAAGCTTGCCGCGCGATTGACCCCGCTTGAGCAACAGGCTGTGGACGCCTTCACCTCCCTCGGCAGGCTCTATGTCCAAGGTGTGGTGTCCGAGGAGCAGCCGCAGGCCTTTGGCAGCGCCGGGCAATACTCCGCACGGGCTGACGCGACGATCCGGAATCTCCGCAGCTTCTGGGACATCGAGGGCCGCGACATCCAGCTCGTTGCGTGGAAGGGGACCGATCTCGGCAAGCAGGCAAAAATGAAGCTGGCCTTTGAGATCGGGATGACCCCGGTAAAGGCCGACAAGGCTGCCGCCAATGCCCGCAAGGTCCTTTTCGAACTGCCCGCGATGCGTAAGGGCCGCAACCCTTTGCTGACAATGAACGCGTTGTCCACGCCGCCTGGAAGCGTCGGCGGCAAGCGGGTGCTCCTTGGCGATGGGCTGCTTGATGTGGCCAGCGAGTTCGGGTTTGGCGACGTTTCGGTCGAAACCATTGTCGGCCATGAGTACGGGCACCAGCTCAATTACGCCAACGACAATCACCCGAACGATGAGGCGCGTGAACTGGGCCCGGACGCATTCGGCGGATACTTCGTCGCACACGCCAAAGGTCGCGCCTTCAATGCCAGCGCTCAACGGAAAGTTGGCGAACTCAACGCGTCCATAGGCGACTGCGATCGTGGCCACGGCACTCCGAACCAACGCGAAGCTGCGGCCGTGTGGGGTCAGAAACAGGCAGCATTGGGCGAAATTCTTCCGTCTGCGACGATCATCGCCAGGTTCACCAAGGATTACCCTGGGTTGGTCACGACGGGCTCAGGAGTTTCGTGATCATCGCCTGGTAGTGGGCGATGACTTCCGAGCGGGTCAAGGTTCCTCCTTTGTGGAACCACTCGCGGACTCCGTTGAGCATGTCCAGTACGGCCATTGTGGCCATGGTTGGGTCGTCTGTCGCAAATGTACCCTCTGCGCAACCCGCCACAATCGTTTGGCGGATGGCCTGGTGGTAGGCCCGTTGCAACGCGATGACCTGGCGCTGCTGCTCGGGTCCCAATGCGTTGCGGAATGGGTTGCCGGTCAGCAGTTCCGGCCGCCGTTCGTCCGATATCTCCAGGTGTAGCCGGATCGCATCGGCGAGACGAACCTGAGGCGGGTGGGTGAGGTCGCGCAGGACGGGCACGATCGCGTCGTTGAAGTCCTGCATGAACGTCAAAATGATCGCGTGCAGGATGTCCTGCTTGTTCGTGAAGTGGTGGTACATCGTGGACGACGAGATACCGACCGCCTCCGCCAGGTCGCGGATCGACGTGGCCGCGTACCCGTGCTCGTAGAACATCCGGGACGCGGTCGAGAGGATTTCCGCGCGCAGCACTGGCCCGTCGTCCAGTGACCTCTTTCTGGCCATGGGCGAAACCATACCAATACTTGCCGATCGCTCGATCGACACCTTGACGGCAGGTCAGAGCGGGTCTAGGTTCGTGTCGATCGAGCGATCGACACGAGGAGTTGTCCGATGGTCAAAACTGAGCCCGGCATGCGGGTGCTGGTGACAGGCGCGGCCGGCGGTATCGGGCGGGCGACGTGCGAGGCGTTGGTCGAACTCAAAGCGCACGTGATCGGGGTCGACCTGCCCGGCACCGGCGCCGACGTGGAGGCAGACCTCGCTGACGACACCGCTGCCGCCAATGCCGTGGCGGAAGCGGTGGAACGGCTGGGCGGGCTTGACGCGCTCGTGGGCGTCGCCGGGAAAGTCGACACGCTGCACCGGGCTGACCGGTTTCCGGTCGACGCCTTCCGTGCTGACGTCGACGCGAACCTGTCGGCGCAGTTTTTCGTTGCGCAGGCGGCATTCCCGCACCTACGCGGACACGGGACGATCGTGTTCTTCTCGTCGCTCGCGGCGCGGGACGGGTTGCCGGGACAGGCCGCCTACGCCGCGGCGAAGGCCGGAGTGCTTGGCCTGACACGGACTCTGGCGGGCGAATGGGCCGATGCCGGGATCCGGGTGAACGCCATCATGCCCGGGCTCGTCGCGACGCCGAAGGTGCTGGCATTGCCGCCCGAGACGACGCAACGGATGCTCGCGAATGTCCCTTTGGGCCGGTTGGCGACGCTGGACGAGCTCGCTGGCACGGTGATCTATCTGCTCTCGCCCGCCTCCGGCTACATGACCGGGCAGGCGCTACGGCTTGACGGAGGCGCCGGTCTCATGCGCTCCGGACTACATCGCTGAGGAGGTGTCATGACTTTTCTGGCTGAGCCGGTGTGTCCCGATCAGGTCGTGCCACGCGCCAACGAGCTCGATGTGGTGATCATCGGTGCGGGGTTCAGCGGCCTTGGCGTTGCCGCACTGCTCGATCGGGCTGGAATCCGGTCGTTCCGCATCCTCGAAGAGGCCTCGGACCTCGGCGGAGTGTGGCGTGACAACACCTATCCCGGCTGCGCCTGCGATATTCCGTCGCCGCTCTACTCGTTCTCGTTCGACCAGAAGGCGAATTGGACGCGGCTGTTCGCGCCTCAGCCAGAGATCTTGGCTTACCTGCACGACGTTGCTCGGCGCCGGGGTCTGACCGACCGCACGCGATTTGGCACACGCGTCGCGCGGGCGTCCTGGGACTCGGCAGACGCGCGTTGGGAGGTCGAAACTGAGTCAGGAGAACGGTATCGGGCCCGGTTTCTGATCAGTGCCGTTGGAGCGCTGCATCATCCGGTGGTGCCGGACCTGCCGGGTGTCTTCGCCGGGCCCGCCTTCCATTCGGCGAACTGGGACCATTCCGTTGACCTTCAAGGCAAGCGGGTCGCGGTGATCGGCACGGGTGCCAGCGCCATCCAGTTCGTTCCCGCCATTGTGGACCAAGTGGCGGAGCTTGCTGTGTTCCAACGCACAGCGCCGTGGATAATGCCCAAATTGGACCGTCCGATGTCGACTGCTTGGTTCCCGCCGCATCGTTGGTATGTACGGCGACGGTTGTTCTGGATCCACGAGAACCGGGCGGCCGGTTTCGTTCAGGATCCTGTGCGGATGGCCCAGACTGCCCGCTATGCCCGTGGGCACCTCAACCGGCAGGTGTCCGATGCCGACCTGCGCGCGCGTCTGACGCCGGACTATACGGTGGGATGCAAGCGTTTGCTCATCTCCAACGACTGGTATCCGGCTCTTACGCGCCCACACGTTTCGGTGCACACTGGCGATGTCCGGTCGATAGGACCAGACGGCGTGGTGGCCGCGGATGGCACCGTTGTGCCTGCGGACGTGTTGATCTACGGCACCGGCTTCGACGCGCACAACAACGTGACCCGAATGGCGATCACCGGGCGCGCGGGCGTCCGGCTGAAAGACGCCTGGAGCCAAGGAATGTCCGCGTATCTAGGCACCACGGTCGCGGGATTCCCCAATATGTTCGTGATGGCCGGTCCGAACACCGGCCTCGGCCACAACTCCCAGATCGTGATGATCGAAGCCCAGGCCCGGCACATCGTCGACTGTGTCAAACGTGTGTGGCGAAGTCGAGCACGGTCGATCGAGGTCACGGCCGAAGCCCAGCTGCGGTTCAACGAATGGGTGCAGGACCGGATGGCACACACTGTCTGGGAGTCCGGTGGCTGCCGCAGTTGGTACCAGGACCCCAGAACCGGCCGGAACACCCTGCTCTGGCCCGACACCACCGTCGAGTTTCTGCGTCGCACTCGCCGGATCCGGCGCCTTGACTTCGTGTTGTCGTAAGTGGTTCTCTCGGGATCGGCCCGTCGCTGTCGGTTCTAGATCATTTGGGTCCATCGTAGACTGTTGATCGCCTCGTAGTCACATTTGTCACACCTGCCCGACCTGTGACGGGGTGGGATGCCGTGAAGGACACCTTCACGGCGTTGAAATTGAACGCCCCGAATCTTCCCCTCACGAGGGCCTCCCACCCGCATAGCGCCGCAGCGCGCCACCCTGACCGCGGCCACCGCGGTCTCCGTGGTGTGCCACCAGGGAAACCCGCTCTTCAACGACCTGAATACCGGCCCAGCCACGCCCGACCAACAAAGCCTAAACTCCTGACATTGGCGTTCAACGGCCCCAAAAGTTTCTGGCACGTCACGCTGCACAACTTGCAGTCCGTGCGGGTCGGTCAGGTGCTGGCCAGATACCACACCGTTGGGCTTGTCATGTGGTACACGGTGATCGTTGCCGGTGTGCTGCAAGCGTTCTGGACGTACTGGATCACTCTGGTGTGAGTTCGCAGTCGGCCGGCCCGTGATCGGCCGGCCGACTGTTTTCCGCAGCGGTAAAACACCTTTCGCGTGCCGCGTAGTTTCCACTAACGGCAATTCAGTCACACCGTTTCAAGTCGCGATATCGCATCCCGCGTCGGTTCTTGACCTACAAGGCAACTTCCTTGAGGGGCTTCGCAGGGCGCCCATAACCTCGGCTCCCGGAAATAGGTCCGAAAAGACTGCGTGACCGCCAACGGAGACGATGTGGAGACTGATTGATGCTGCCCAACGCGTTGGAAAAAGCGGTCTACGGCGTGTACGCGACAACCGCGGTCCACTTGGCGGACAAACACGGTGTCTTCGGATTCCTCATCGAGCAGGAGGCGCACACCGGCAAGATCGCCGCCGGGCTCGGCCTCGACGAGGAGACCCTCGACCGGCTGTTGATCCTCCTCGACACCTTCGGCGTCATCGAGCAGAACGACGACGGTGCCTACCGCATCTCCCAGGAGATGGCGCCTTTCCTCGACCCGAAGAGCCCACGTTCGGTCGGCGGTTTCCTCAGCCACGTCATGGGAAGCACGGTCGACCGGCTGCCGAATCTCGACGCCTACCTGAAAGCCGGGAAGTCGGCCGTTGACGCGGCCCTGCCCACCCCATTCGACGTCATGTACGGGACTCCGAAGCTCACCGAGGAGTTCGTGCAGGCCATGTGGCAGCTCACTTACGACGTCTCCCGCGAGCTCGTGCCCATGGCCGGACTGACCGGAGTCGGGCACTTGGTGGACGTCGGCGGCGCGAGTGGACCGTTCTGCGTGGCCGCGCTGGAGGCGACTCCTGGCCTGCGCGCCACCGTGTACGAGCTTCCTGAGGTCGGCCCGTTCGTGGCGAAAACCGTTGAACGCTACGGCTTGCACGGTCGGCTGGACTTCGCCTCCGGCGACTTCCACAAGGACGAGTTCCCGCGGACCGACTGCGTCGCGTTCGGCTACATCCTGTCCGGCTGGACCGACGAGATCGGCCTTGAACTGCTGCGCAAGGCATACCGCGCGTGCAACGACGGCGGTCGCGTGCTGGTGATGGACCGCCTGTTCGACGACGACCGCCGTGGCCCGCTGCCCGCCGCGGTGATGAACGTGTCGATGCACGTCGAAGCCAAGGGCAAGCACCGGACCGCGGCCGAGTTCATCGGCCTGCTCGAAAGCGCCGGATTCGTCGACTGCGAGGTGCACCGGTCCACACAGGACAAGCACTTGGTCATCGGTCACAAGCGATGAGACGCCGTGCCGCGGTCGCCTGACGACCAGCGGCGGTAGAGCGCAGCGCTGGAGGACACATGGAAACCCCAACATTACCCGGCCGATGCGCCGAGGTCGCACAGTTGCAAGGCCGGGCCGGCAAGCAGGCGCTGATGTCGATCGAGCGCGACTTGCTGACCAAGCTCTACGACGAGGCTTGTGCCGATCAAGGCCTTGAGAGCGAGGTGATGCGGCTGCTGACCCGGCCGTTCAGCCCGGAACCCATCCCCGAGTACTACCGATACGCCAACGCGCACGTCTACGCGTGGTTCCTCGACCAGCACCCAGCCGGGCCCGTGGCCGCGGCGGTGCTGGCCATGGACGCGACGCTGGCCGACCTCGAGGAGGTCGAGCGGCGCGCGTCTCCCCAGTTGACCGAGACAGACCACTCCGAGGAGCGGCTGAGCAGGTTGGCCGTGCTGCGTGCACAGGTCCGGAAGCTGCCTGTGGAAACCGGCGGCGACCGGACCGCTGCCGAGGTCATCGACGAGGCGCGTGATGACGAAATGGCGCGATGGCAGGCGTACGTGCTGACTCGCTGCTCCGGCTTCCTCGCCTCGAACGACCACCACGAGCACGTCTTCCTGCGCTCAGTGCAGGCGTGCGAGCTGGCGTTCCACTTGATCCGCTACTTCACCGTGCGGGCGCGGACCTCGATCGAGCGCGCCGATGGTGAGGCGCACGCGTTGATGGCGCAGTTGGTGCACTACGCGGAACTGCCCAACCACATCTTCCACATGCTCCAAACGCTCACGCCCGACCTGTTCCTGACGTTCCGCGACGCCACCGGTGAAGCCAGTGCCGTGCAGTCGCTGAACTACCACATGATGGAACTGGTGATGTACGGCTTCGACGCCCGCAAGCTCGAGGCGTACATGAAGTTCCCGCACCTGCACGAGCTGACCGTGCCACCGCTGCGGCTGGTGCCGTCACTGCGTGACCAGGTGGCCGAGGCGAATGATCCCGAGCTGACCGAGGCGATGGCCGCGGTCGAACGCACCTTGCTGACGTGGCGCGGCAGGCACTACGGATTCGGCCGCCGCTATCTGCCCGACATGAAGGGATCCGGCGGCACCGAAGGCGCCGGTTATCTGAAGCGGTTCGTGCACAAGGACAACCTCGACCCCGAGCCGGTCACCACCGCTACCGGCCTTGACTTGCTCGCGTACGCGTATCGCTGATTTCTTTCTCCGCACCCACCGGCGCTGGACGATCCGGAATGGGGCGCCCGTTGTTTATGACCACGCGCGGCGCTCAACGACGGCTCGACCAGCGCTTTTTGGTGTCCGAAACGTTGTGCAGGCCGGGCGAATATGCTGCACAACTTAATGTGCCGCACAATCCCGCTGGCCGCACAACCTGTGTATTGAGGGGGTACGGCGCAATCTTGAACCATGAGTTGTGCATTTAACCAGGATTGACTTTTCTGCGGGCAGTAGCTGGCGATGCGTGTCATCGTTTCGGTACTGTTCCCGGCATGGCCTTTGCTGTGCGGCGCGCCACTTCGACGAATTATTCAATTCGGTTGGATTCGGTGTCCAAAGTCTATGGTTCGAGCGGGAGTGCGGTACGTGCCCTCGATGCGGTGAGCATCGAGCTGCGCCGCGGCACCTTCACGGCGGTGATGGGACCGTCGGGTTCCGGCAAGAGCACCTTCCTCAACTGCGCGGCCGGGCTCGACCGGCCGACCTCGGGTGCGGTCTGGCTCGGTGACGTCGAACTGTCCAAGCTCGGCGAAGTCGAGCTGACCGAGGTGCGCAGGGAGCGGATCGGCTTCATCTTCCAGGCCTACAACCTGCTTGGCTCGTTGACCGTGGAAGAGAACGTCACGCTGCCGCTGCGCCTCGCGGACCGCAAGACCGACAAGGCGTTCCTGCGTGAGGTGCTCACCGCGGTCGGCCTCGGCGAACACATGAAGCGACGGCCGAGCGAACTTTCCGGCGGTCAGCAGCAGCGGGTCGCGGTGGCCCGCGCGCTGATCACCCACCCGGACGTGGTGGTCGCGGACGAACCGACCGGCGCGCTGGACTCCCGGTCCAGCAAGCAGGTGCTGGAACTGCTGCGCCAGGTCGTGGACAACATGGGGCAGACAGTGCTGATGGTGACCCACGACCCGGTCGCCGCGTCACACGCCGACTCGGTGGTGTTCCTCGCCGACGGAAGACTCGCGGGCGAGATGACCCGGCCAACGCCGGATCAGGTCGCGGCGCGCATGACCCATCTGGGGGAGTGGTGATCCGCAGCATCAAGCGGGCCGTTGCCTTCGTGGTGCCGGGCCGCCGGGATTTGTCGCTGGCCTGGAGCACGATCAAGGGCCGCAAACTCGGTTTCGCGGGTTCTTTCGTCGCGATCGCCGCGGGCTCGGCCGTGATCACCGCCTGCGGGGTTCTGCTGGAATCCGGGCTCGGCACGGGCGTAACCCCTGAACGGTACGCGGGCGCGGCGGTCGTGCTCAGCGCGGAGCAGTCGTACTGGCTGGATGAGACCGCCGAGGTTCGCTACAGCGAGCGGGTCACGTTGCCTGCTTCCAAGGTCGCTGCCATTGCCGCGGTTCCTGGCGTGAAGTCCGCTATCAGTGACATCAACGTCGGGGTCAGTTTGCTCACGCCGGATGGCGTGGTGAATGGTCCTGACGACTTCCCGGTGCTGGGGCACGGGTGGTCTTCCTCGGCGCTCGGGCCGTTTTCGGTGAGCGAGGGCCGTGCGCCCGCCGCGCCTGGGGAGGTCGTGCTCGACGCTGACCTCGCCTCGCGTGGTGATGTGGCGCTCGACTCGACCGTGCAGCTCGTGGTCGGCTCGATCCCTTCGTCCTACCGCGTGGTGGGTATCGCGTCTCCGCCGGACGAACTTGCCCGGCAGTCCGCGGTGTTCTTCACCGACGACCAAGCGATCAGGTTGTCCGGCAGGCCGGACCGGGTCGATGCCATCGGCGTGCTCGCCGACCCCAGCGTCAACCCGGAACAGTTGGCCCAGGCCATCACCGCCGCGGTGCCGGACCTCGTGGCTCACACCGGCGCGGGACGTGGCGACGCGGAGTTCCTGGACGTGGGTGACGCCCGTGCCGTGGTCGTCGAGATGGCGGCGTCTTTCGGCGGCACCATGGTGTTGATCGTGGTGTTCGTGGTTGCGAGCACCCTCGCGTTGTCGGTACGGCAGCGTCGCCGCGAACTGGCCCTATTGCGTGCGATCGGCGCGACGCCCAAGCAGATCCACTGGATGATCCGCGCCGAGGTGGTCCTGGTGGCCGCAGCGGGTGCTGTGGTTGGCGCGATTCCTGGCGTCTTCCTCGCCTTTCTGATGCGTGGCGTGTTCATCGTGGCTGGCGTGATGCCTTCGGACTTCCAAATGCAGGTGGGGATCTTGCCCATCTTGGCGACGCTGGTGCTGTGCATGACCGCCGCCCGGCTTGGCGGCTGGCTGGTCGCGCGTCAGGTGGCCAAGGTCAGTCCGGTCGAGGCGCTCGGCGATGCCGCGGTGGAACCCAAGAAACTCAGCAAGGTCCGGGTGATCATCGGCCTGCTGCTGATCCCGCTCGGGCTGCTGCTGACCTTGAACAACGTTGCTGTGGCCGGTGATTCGGCCGCTGATACCGCGGCTTCCGCGGTGCTGCTGTTCGTCGTGGCCATCGGGTGTCTTGGGCCGCTGTTGCTCAACGGTGCCATCGCCGTGTTCGGGTCGTTCCTGACGCGGCCGTTCTCGGCCAGTGGCTTCCTTGCCAAGCGCAATGCTCAGGCCAATTCGCGGCGGCTCAGCGCGGCGACGACACCGTTGGCAATGGGCGTGACTTTGGCTGCTGTGCAGGTGTTCGGTGCCTCGACGGCGATGGCTGCTGCGCAGGACCAGATCGAGGACGGCTTGCGCGCTGACTATGTGGTGGCCGCTTCGTCCGGCACCGGGGTGTCTCCGCAGGTTGTGGACACTGTGCGCGGTGTGCCCGGGGTTGCTGTGGCGACTCCGGTCGCACGGATGCGTGTGCTGGTGACGTTCCCGTCCGAGGACAGCACAGCGACCAAGGTCTATGGGGCTCAAGGTGTTGTGCCCGAGGGCCTCGGCAGCACTATGGACATCGGGGTCATCGAAGGTGACATCGCGGGATTGCGCGGTGAGACTGTGGCGCTGAGCCGCGTCACCGCCGAGACCGTTGGGGCGCAACAGGGCGGCACGATCGACCTGCGGCTCGGCGACGGCTCGGTGATCAAACCCCGGGTGGTGGCGATCTACGAGAACGGCTTGGGTTTCGGGGACGTCACCCTGCCCAACGACCTCGTAGTCGCGCACACCACCGCCCAGGTCGACAGTGCTGTGCTGATCAAGTCCGCTGACGGGACCGATGTGGACACGCTCGCGACCGCGTTGCGCGCGGCCCTTGAGCGTTATCCGACGGTTCAACTGGGCGATCGGGACGAACTGTTGGCCTCGCCAGGGGGCGGTGCGGATGAGGGATTGCTCAACCTCCTGTTCCAGTTCGTATTGCTTGGCTACATCGCTATCGCTGTGGTGAACACGTTGGTGATGGCGACGGCCTCGCGGGTGCGTGAGTTCGCCATGCTGCAACTCATCGGTGCTGGCCAGGGGCAGGTCCGGTCGATGATGCGCGGCGAGACCAGGATCGTGGTCTTCTCGGCGCTGCTGTTCGGTCTGCTCGCGACGATCCCGCCGCTGATCGGCATCAGCCTCGGGCTGACGAAGCAGCCCATTCCCAGTATTTCGATCCTCGGGCTGATCGCGATCGTCGCGCTGACCATCCTGCTGGCCTGGGGCGCGATCACCTGGGCGACCCGGTTCGCCATGCGGCCAGCCCCGATCGACGCCATCGGCGGCCGCGAATAAGCAGGTAGACCCTCGTGAGTGGTTAGTCGCGTTAGAACACGGCTAACCACTCACGAGGTTGTTTCGTTCTCCGGTCAAACGCGTAGCTGTGGTTCGGGCTGGTCGGGAGACTTTGGTCGTCAGGCACGGCTTGCGCCGTCGTGCGATGCCCAGACCGGAGGGGGAGAACGTGACCCACGAGGGGTTCAAGGGAGCAGGACCGGCAGTCGAGCAGACGATGCTGACCCGCTTTCCCGTCGACCGTCCACGACCGACAGCACCTGCCGGAGCCACGGCGACGCACCGGTTCACACTCGACAGCGCGCTCACATCAGGCCTGCGGCAATTGGCGGAATCTCACGGCGGCACGCTGTTCGGCGCGCTGGTCGCTGTCAGCCGGGTGCTGTCCGCTGTGTACGCGGGTGAGGACGAGGTTACCGCGACCGTCAGCAGCAGGTCTACAAAGGACGCGAGAGCTGTTCAGGTCCACAGTGGACAGGCATTCGACGGCCTTCTCAACCAAGTCTCCGGCGAGCTTCCCGGTGAATTCGCCGTCGCCGACATCGTCCTTCGGTTCGCTGAACTTGGTGGCGGGGTTGCTGTTTCCGTCGACTATGACCCCGACATCCTCGACGCGGCCACCATCGAGCGGCTCGCTGACGCGTTCCACAGCCTGGTCGAAGGCGTAGTCGACATCCCGGACCGGCCCTTGTACGACCTTCAGCTGATGCCCAACGACCAGCTGTACCGCATGGTCGGCGACTGGAACGACACCACGCGCGAATTCCCCGCGCACGCCAGCCTCATCGACATCTTCACCGACCAGGTCCGGCTCACCCCGGACAAGCCAGCCCTCCTTTTCGGCGACGAGCAGCTGACCTTCGCCGAGCTGAACGAGCGCGCCAACCAGCTCGCCCACCGTCTGATCGCCGAGGGCGTCACGACTGAGTCGCGGGTCGGGTTGCTGCTGGACCGTTCGGTGCTCGCGGTTGTGTCCATGCTGGCTGTCCTCAAGGCAGGCGGTGTCTACGTCCCGCTGCATGCCGCGTACCCCGAGGATCGCGTACGTCTCGTGCTTGCCGACGTCGGCGCCGAGGTGCTGCTGACCGACCAGGTGATGGCGGCCAAGGCTGCCGCGGCCGATGCCCTTGTGCTCAAAGTGGACGAGGCAGCCACGACCGCGGAGCAACCGTCACACGATCCCGAGCAGTTGCCGGATGCCCAACAGCTCGCGTACATCATGTTCACGTCGGGTTCTACTGGCGTCCCGAAGGGCGTCGCGATCACCCACACCGACGTGGCTTCGATGGCCTGGGACGACCGATGGCGCCACGCGGCACACCGTCGCATCGTGTTCCACTCCCCGCACGCGTTTGACGCCTCGACCTACGAGGTGTGGGTGCCGTTGCTGACCGGCGGCGAGATGGTCATCGCGATGGAGGAACCGACGCCCGCGCTCGTGCGCGAGCTGATCACTAAGCACGGCGTGACGGCCGTGTTCCTCACATCCGCGCTGCTGCGCCTGTTTGCTGAAGAGGCGCCCGATTGCTTCAAGGGCGCGGCCACGGTCATCACCGGCGGCGAGGCGCCCTCGGCGGAGGCGCTAGAGCGCGTGATGGTGCACTGCCCTGGCACAGTGGTCATCAACGCTTACGGACCGACCGAAGCAACGACATATGCGTCCTTCCATGAGCTCAACCTCGACGAGGTGCGTGAGCGGGTGGTCCCGCTTGGCGGACCGCTGGACAACACCCGCTTGTACGTGCTCGACGCGTGGCTGCGCCCCGTTCCGGTTGGCGCGCCCGGTGAGTTGTACATCGCGGGTGACGGTTTGGCGCGCGGCTACTTCGGCCGGGCGTCACTGACGGCCGAACGGTTCGTGGCTGATCCCTTCGGCGTGGGGGAGAGGTTGTACCGCACGGGCGACATCGTCCGGTGGCGTGCCGACGGCACGATGGACTACCTGCGCCGGATCGACAACCAGGTCAAGATCCGTGGCCTGCGGATTGAGATCGGCGAGGTCGAGGCCGCGCTCAACGACCTCGATGGCGTGACCGACGCTGTGGTCATCGTGCACGAAACGCGTGGTGCCAAGCATTTGGTCGGCTACGTCGTGTCGGAACACGCCGATGTGGACACGTGGCGCGAAACGCTGGCCGAGCGGCTGCCGAGCTACCAGGTGCCGTCCTGGCTGATCCCGATGACCGCGTTCCCGCTGTCCAACAGCGGCAAGATCGACCGAGGCAAGCTGCCTGCGCCCCAGGTCGATGAGCTGTCCACAGTGGAGCATGTGGAGCCGGGGACCGACCTTGAGCGGATGCTGGCCAAGGTCTGGGCCGAGGTGTTCGGTGTCGACAAGGTCGGCGTGACCGAGAACTTCCTTGCCGTCGGCGGCGACTCCATCCTGGCCATCAAACTCGTGTCACGGGCACGGTCCCACGGCATCCGGCTGACCAGCAAAGACCTGTTCATCACGCCGACCATCGCCGAACTGGCCGAGGTCGCGACCCTGGCGGACGGCGAGCCCGTACTGAAAGACCGTCCGCTCGTCGACCTCACCGCTGCGGAAACCGAGCGCCTTGGGGCGGTCGAGGACGTGTACCCGCTGACCCCAATGCAAAGCGGGATGCTGTTCGACGCGTTGATGACCGGCGACACCGGTCTGCATCTGATCCAGTTCGACCTGGTGCTTGACCACGTCACCGAACCGGACCTGCTCGCGAAGGCCTGGCAGCGGACGGCCGACCGGCTCCCGATCCTGCGTACGGCGGTGATCTGGGCTGACGTCAACGATCCCGTGCAAGTGGTACGCCCAAAGGCCACGTTGCCCATCACCCAGCACGACTGGCGAGAGCTGCCGGAAGCCGAGTGGCAGGAACGCCTGCACGCCATGCACGCGGCAGACCGCGCAGCCGGGGTTGACCTAGCAACCGCGCCGCTGGCCAGGGTCGCCATCATCCGTCTTACTGACACGAGCGTCCATGTCCTGTGGTCGATGCACCACATCGTGATGGACGGTTGGAGCGGCGCCGAACTGCTCACCGAGGTGGCCGCGGATTACGCGCGGCTGCGCGACGGTGACGGGCCGGAACCTCAGCCGCGTATGCCGTTCCGTGACTACCTGCGTTGGCTTGGTCAGCAAGACGAAACAGCTTTGGAGAAGTACTGGCACGGCGCACTCGCCGATTTCACCACGCCAACCCGGTTGCCTTACGACCGTCCAGCCGCGCCCGACTACCGGCCGCGCGCCACCGACATGGTGGAAGTGAACATCGCCCCCGCGCTGTCCGCGCAGCTTGCGGACGTGGCCAAGCGCGCGAAGCTGACACCGAGCACGCTCGTGCAAGGCGCGTGGGCGTTGTTGCTGTCGCGCTACAGCGGAAGCCGCGACGTTTGCTTCGGCGGCACGGTGTCCGGCCGGACTCCGGAGCTGGCTGGCGTCGACTCCATCATCGGCATGCTCGTGAACACGCTGCCCATCCGCGTGCGTGTGGATGGCGCGCAGGACCTGGTGTCCTGGCTGTCCGAGCTGCAGACCGAACAGGCCCGAGCCCGGGACTTCGAAGCTGTTTCCCTTACGCAGGCCCAATCCTGGAGTGGACTGTCCGCAGGGGACAACCTGTTCGACAGCATCATCGTGTTCGAGAACTTCCCGTTCGACGAGCGCGCTTTCACCAAGCACGGCCTGGAACTGAGCCACTTCGACACGGAAACCGGCTCGGGCGCGGCGCTCGGCGTCGTCGTGCTGCCTGGCGACCGGCTGACCATGCGGCTGCACTACGACCCCGCGCTGCTCGAAGCGGACAGCGTGCGCCGGATGGCCGACTACCTGCGCACACTGCTGGAAGCGTTCGCCAGCAACCCCGGGCTGACGGTCGACGGGCTTCCTGCCCTTTCGCCTGCGGAAAAACACCTGGTCGTGGACGACTGGACCGATACGGCCGTCGACTATTCCATCGAGCACCGCGTGCACGAGATGGTCGAGAAGCAGGTGCGGCTGCGCCCGGACGCGGTCGCGGTGGAACTCGACGACCAGCGGCTGACGTACGCGGAGTTGGACACTCGGGCCAACCAGTTGGCGCACTACCTGATCGACCGGGGTGTGCGCAGCGAAGTGTTGGTGGGCATCGCGATCGAACGCAGCCTGGACCTGTTCGTCGCCATCCTCGGGATTCTCAAGGCGGGCGGCGGATACGTGCCGCTCGACCCGGACTACCCGGCCGACCGCCTGGCCGTCACGCTGGACGAGACGCGGCCGCCGATCGTGCTCGCGCACGAGGACGGTGTCGGCAAATTCCCCAGGACTGACGCGGATCTGGTGTTCATGGACCGGGATTGGCCCGTCATCGCCAAGTACCCGGACACCGACCCCGAGGCGCCGGGCAGCCCACGTGACCTCGCCTACGTCGTCTATACGTCGGGTTCGACCGGCAAGCCCAAGGGTGTGGCGGTCGAACACCGGTCGCTCTACAACACCGTGACCGCGGTGGTCGAGCCATACGGCCTTACGCCAAGCAGCCGGGTGTTCCAGCTGTGCTCGATGAGCTTCGACACCGGTGTGCAGGACCTGTTTACGACCTGGGCCGCGGGCGGCACGATGGTGGTGTCGCCCCCGGACGTCGCGCGCAACGGCGCCTACTTGGTCGAGCACATGCTTGCGGGCGAGGTGACCACGGCGTCTATCCCGATCACCGTGCTGGCATCGCTGGACGTGGACTCCTTGCCAGGCATGGACACCGTGCGAGTCGGTGGCGACGTGGTCAAGCCCGAGGTGGCCGAGGCGTGGGCACGCAGCCACCGCGTGATCAACAACTATGGGCCGACCGAGGCTGGCGTAACGGTGAGCCTGTTCGAGGTCGAGCAGGGCGCGGGTTACCGCAGCGTGCCTCTCGGTAAGCCGCTGGCCAACACCCGGGTCTACCTGCTGGACGACCGTCTGACCCCGGTGCCGATCGGGGTCCCTGGCGAACTGTACGTCGGCGGCGTTGGCATCGCGCGGGGTTACGTGGCCAACCAGGTCAGGACCGCCGAGCGGTTCGTTGCCGATCCGTTCGGCCCGCCTGGGTCGCGGCTGTACCGGACCGGTGACGTGGTGCGATGGCGCGCGGACGGCACGCTGGACTTCGTTGGTCGCACGGACGACCAGGTCAAGATCCGCGGGTTCCGGGTGGAGCCAGGCGAGATCGAGAGTGTGTTGCTGCGCAACGAGAAGGTGTCCGAGGCCGCGGTGTCGGTGTGGCCGGATGACAAGGGCAACAAGCGACTCGCCGCGTATGTCGTTGGCAGGCAGGCGTTGACCGTGGACGAGTTGCGCAGCCATCTCGCCGATTCGCTGCCGGACTACATGATCCCGGCCGCGATCATCGTGCTGGAGCGGATGCCGTTGAACCACAACGGAAAGCTCGACCGCTCGGCGCTGCCGTCGCCGACCCGCCAGGATGGCGCGGACGCCGAGTACGTCGCCCCGAGGGATCCGACCGAGGAGGCGTTGGTCCGGATCTGGGCGGAAGTGCTTGGCATCGAACGGATCGGCGTCGAGGACGACTTCGTCACGATCGGCGGCGACTCCATCAACAGCCTCCGCATCGTCGCCAGGATGCGGACCGCGTTCGGCGTCGAGGTCACCCCGAGGGACCTCTTCGACGCCTCGACGATCGCCGCACTGGCCACGACCATCCGCGACCGGATCCTGGCCATGGTCATGCAGCTGGCCGCCGCCCAGTCCTGAGCGCGTCTACTCAAGGGGGAAGAGAACAGCATGGACTTGCCACTCGCCGCGGAGCTGCCCGACCACTTGCGCGAGCTGCTCATGCGACAGCTCGCCGGTGCGGCGGAACCCGCGCCCGGTGACCGCTCGATCCCTGTGGCGTCACGGGATGGCGCGCTGCCGTTGTCGGTGAGCCAGCAGGGGCTGTGGTTCCTGACCGAATTGGACCCAGGCAGCGTCGAATACAACGCGCCGCGGGTGCTGCGGTTGAGTGGTGAGTTGGACGTCGAAGCGCTGCGCGCGGCCCTCGACGGCGTGGTTGCGCGGCACGAGGCGTTGCGTACCACCATTGGCGAGGTCGAGGGCCGTGGCGTGCAGGTGGTGCACGAGCCTGGTCGCGTGCCGGTCGAGATCGTTGACCTGTCTGACTTATCGGAGCCTTCCGCGGAACTTGACCGTTGCCTGAAGCGCGAGGCGGCCACTCCGTTTGACCTGCGGCGCGGTCCGTTGCTCCGGGTGACGTTGGTGCGTCTCGCGGCAGACGAGCATGTACTGCTGCTTGGCTTGCATCACATCATCGGTGACGGCTGGTCCATCAGCATCTTGGTCAACGAGCTCAACGCCAGTTATGCGGCCCGGGTGAGCAATGAGCCCGTCGAGCTGCCGGATTTGCCGATTCAGTTCGCGGATTTCGCCGTCTGGCAACAGGAGCGGCTAGCCGGGCCGGAGGTGGCTGGGCAGGTTGACTACTGGCGGCGGCAGTTGGCCGGATTGTCCCCTGTGGAGCTTCCGACGGATCGCCCGCGGCCGCCGGTGCGCGGTTCCAAGGGCGCGGTGTACGAGATCGCGGTGCCCGCGCAGCTGACTCAGCGGCTGACGGAACTGGCCGCACGTAACAACTCTACGCTGTTCATGACTTTGGTGGCGGCGAGTCAGTTGTTGTTCTCGCGGTACTCCGGGCAGCACGACATCGCGGTGGCCTCGGTGACCGCTGGCCGTAGCCGGGTCGAGCTGGAAAACGTGATCGGCTACTTCAGCAACACTGTCGTCCTGCGGTCCACAGTGGATGAATCACGGTCCTTCAACGACTTCCTCGGCGACGTCCGGTCCACTGTGCTCGACGCGTTCGCCAACGACGAGGTTCCGTTCCAGCGACTGGTCGACACCCTGCGGCCGGAGCGCGACCCGAGCAGGCCGCCGTTGGCTCAGGTGATGGTCACCCTGCAGAACGCACCGGAAGGCAAGGCCGAACTGCCTGGCCTGCGGGTCACGGACGTCGAGCCGCCGATGCACGTGGCCAAGCTGGACGTGTCCTTCGACTTCTTCGAGGCTGACGGCGCGCTCACCGGGATCGTCGAATACAGCACCGAACTGTTCGACCAGGCGACGATCGAGCGGATGACCGGACACCTGCTGACCCTGCTCGACAACGTCGCCGCGCAGCCAGACGAGCCCATGCAGGCCCTGTCCATGCTCACCGAACCCGAACTGCACCAGCTGCGCACGGCGTGGAACGGTCCCGTGGTCGAGTACGGAGCCTCCCAGTGCGTGCACGAGTTGTTCGACGCGCAGGTCGCACTCACTCCAAACGCGGTTGCGGTGAGTTGCGCGGGCGAGGAATTGTCCTTTGCTGGGCTCGCGGCGCGTTCCAACCAGCTGGCACGGCACCTGATGAGCATGGGCGTTGGCCCAGGCACGCTCGTTGGCGTGTGTGTCGAGCGCGGCGTTGACGCGATGGTCGCGTTGCTCGGTGTGCTGAAAGCGGGGGCGGCGTTCGTGCCGCTCGACCCGGACTACCCCGCGCAGCGGCTCAGCATGATGCTGGAGGACGCTGCCGCACCGGTTGTGATCACCCAAACCTCCGTGCTCGACCGTGTCTATGGACATGACGGCGCCGTGGTGTGCCTCGACCGGGACCGTCCAGTGCTCGACGCGCTGCCCGACGGTCCGCCGGAGTCCGGTGTCACCGTGGACGACCTCGTCTACGTGATCTACACGTCGGGTACGACCGGCAAGCCCAAGGGCGTGCTGATCAACCACCGCAACATCCACCACATCCTGCGCGCCTGGAACGCCCAGTACGGCCTGGACGAGATCCGCGGCCGCGCGGTGTGCGTGGCCAGCTTCGGCGTCGACCTGTTCTTCGGCGACTTCCTCTTCTCGGCGCTGTTCGGCGGCGAAATGGTCGTGTGCCCGGCGGAAGTGGTGACCGACCCGCCCGCGCTGGTCGACCTGATCGCCGAGGTCCAGCCCCAGATCCTGGCCACAACACCATCGCTGGCCAGGGCGATCACCGCCGAACTGGCCTGGCGCAACAGCACCGCCCTGCACTCACTGCGACTGCTTTCCCTTGGCGCAGAAGGCTGGCTGGCGGGCGACTGTGCCGACATGCTCGAGCACTGCGGCCCCGACACGCTCGTGGTCAACGCGTACGGCGCGACCGAGACGACGGTCGACTCGACGGTGTTCGCGCTGCGCGGTGACCCCGTCGAGCCGTCGCCGATTGTTCCGATCGGCAAGCCAATGGTGAACACCACCGTGTACGTCGTGGACTCGCAGCGCCGCCCGGTGCCGATTGGTGTGGCTGGCGAGCTGTACATCGGCGGCGACGGTATCGCGCAGGGCTACTGGCAGCGGCCCGAGCTGACCACCGAACGGTTCCCGCACGACGTTCTCGGGCCCGGTACCGGACGGTTCTACCGCACTGGTGACGTGGTCCGCTGGCGTAACGACGGCAACTTGGAGTACCTGGGCCGCGCGGATGACCAGGTCAAGATCCGTGGTTTCCGGGTGGAGCTCGGCGAGGTGGAGACCGCGTTGACGCGCCACCCCGACGTGGCAGCCGCGGCGGCGACCACGCGCAAGGGCGAAGGCGGCCACACCCGACTGGTCGGTTACGTCGTGCCCGCGGGCACGCGGACGCCGGATTTGGCTGAGCTGCGGGCATTCCTGGCAGGCAATCTTCCTGCCCAGGCGGTGCCTTCGGCGATCGTGGCCCTCGATGCGTTGCCGATGACCCCGAACGGAACATTGGACCGGCGCGCGCTGCCCGAGGTGGTGGACGAGCCCGAGGCCGACCTGTCGCGCCGCCTGCCACCGCGTAACCCGGTCGAGGCCGCGCTCGTCGACGTCTGGGCCAAGGTTCTTGGCGTTGAGCCCGACCGGATCGGCGTCGAGGACAACTTCTTCAACCTCGGTGGCGACTCGATCCTGAGCCTGCAGGTGGTGTCGCTGGCCAGGCGGTCGAACCTGCGGCTGACCACCAAGCAGATGTTCCTGCGGCAGACCATCGCCGAGCTGGCCGGCGAGGTCACTGTGCTGGCCGCGACCGGTGCCGAGCAGGGCCCGGTGACCGGCCCGATGCCGCTGACACCCGTGCAGCACTGGTACTTCGAGGAATTCCCTGACACGCCAGGGCATTTCAACCAGTCCCTGTTCCTTGAGCTGGACAGTTCGGTCGATGCTGGTGCCTTGCGTACCGCCTTCGCCGCGGTGCACGACCACCACGACGCCCTGCGCATCCGGGCTGAGCGGGTCGGCGGGACGTGGCGACAGCACAACGCGGCCCCTGAGGACAGGACCGTGTTCGAGATGGTCAATCTGTCCTCTTTGAACCCTGCTGCGCAGGATGAGGCCATGCGTGCCGCGATTACCTCGGCGCAGACAGGTTTTGACGTACGCACGGGTCCTTTGTTCACCGGTGTGCTGTTCAACCTCGGCGACCGGGCACCTCGGTTGTTCGTCGCCGCACACCACTACGTCGTGGACGCGGTGTCGTGGCGCGTCATCCTCGCCGACCTGGAAACCGCGCACTCGCAGGTGGTGAGCGGGCAGAAAGTGGACCTGGGCGCGAAGTCCACGTCGTTCAAGGACTGGGCACACCGCCTCAACGGCCTGGTTGCCGAAGGCGGGTTCGATGCCGAGTTGGAGTACTGGACCCAGGTTGAGCGGGCCACTGTGGACGCTCCCACGCTGCCGGTGGACCACTTAGGACACAACACGGTTGGCTCAGCCCGCACGCTGACGCGGCGGCTGAACGCCGACCGCACCGATGCGTTGCTGCGCAAAGTTCCTGAGGCGTACCGGACACAGGTGAACGACGTGCTGCTCAGCGCCCTTGCCCGGGTGCTGCGCGATTGGACCGGCGGCAACGTGCCGGTCGAGCTTGAGGGGCACGGGCGCGAGGATCTGTTCGGTGACGTCGACCTCTCGCGAACCGTTGGCTGGTTCACCACGGTGTTCCCGATTGCGCTGGAGTTGCCCGCCAGCGAGGACTGGGGCGACACGTTGAAGGCGGTCAAGGAACAGCTGCGTGCTGTGCCTTCCCGCGGTCTTGGCTACGGCGCCCTGCGGTACCTCGGCGAGCCAGGCTCGTTGGGCCAGGGGCGTCAGTGCCAGGTCGGGTTCAACTACCACGGTCGCTTCGACGCAGGCAGCGATACTGGGCTTGTTCGCGGGTGGTGCGCCAATCCGGTGCCTGACCGGAGTGCTGATCAGGCCCGGCAGTTGCTGATTGATGTCACCGGAATGGTCCGTGACGGCGAGCTGGAGTTCGGTTGGGAGTACTCGCCGGACATCCTCCGCGAGGAGACGGTCGCGCGGCTGGCCGATGCTTTCCTTGCGGCGCTTGAGCAGATCGTCGAGCACTGCGCGCTGCCTGGTTCCGGTGGCTGCACTCCGTCGGACTTCCCGCTGGCTGGCCTCAATCAGGCGGGCGTTGACCGCATCGCGGGTGACGGACGGTCCATTGAGGACATCTACCCGCTCACGCCGATGCAGAGCGGCATGCTGTTCCACTCGCTCGACAGTGATGGTGGCGACGTCTACCTCACGCACTTCGCCGCGACTCTGGACGGCGTGGACGATCCGGCTCGGTTGGCGGCCGCGTTCCAGCGTGTGGTCGACCGCACGCCGATCCTGCGTACGGCCATTGCCGGGTGGGATGTGGACATTCCGTTCCAGGTCGTCCACCGCGATGTCCAGCTTCCCGTCACGCACCTCGACCTGTCCGGTGCGGACAGTGCGGCCGAGTTGCAGTCGCTGTGGGAAAGCCTGCCCTCGCTGGAGCTCGACCTGGCCGAGGCGCCGCTGATGCGGCTGACCATCGCCCGGCTGTCGGCGACGAGTGTCCGGGTTTTCTGGTCCTCCCATCACTTGCTCCTGGACGGGTGGAGCTTCGCCGACGTCCTGGCGCAGGTCTTCGAGGAGCACGCCGGGTCCGCGGCGCCAAACCCGCGTCGCCCGTACCGGGACTACGTGCAATGGCTCGCGGAACAGGACGGTGCCGCCGCGGAGGCGTACTGGCGCCGCACGATGGCGGGCTTCACGGCGGCTACGCCGTTGCCGTTCGACCGTGCACCGCTGACTGCGCACGGATCGCGGTCCTCTCGTGACGTAAACCTGGCGTTGTCGGCCGAGAGCTCGCGTCGGCTCTACGAGTTCGCCAAGAACGCGCGGCTGACGGTGAACACCGTCGTTCAGGGCGCGTGGGCGCTGTTGCTCGCGCGGCACAGTGGCGAGCGTGACGTGTGCTTCGGCGCGACTGTCTCTGGCCGTCCCGGCGAACTCGCGGGTGCTGACGAGATCGTCGGGCTGTTCATCAACACGCTGCCTGTGCGCGCGACCGTGGACGGCAGCCAGGACCTCGTGTCGTGGCTGCGGCGCATGCAAGACGAGCAGGTCGAGGCCCGTCAGTTCGAGCACGTGTCGCTCGCGCAGGTGCGTAGCTGGAGCGAGGTGCCTCGCGAGTCGGGCGTCTTTGACAGCCTTGTCATCTTCGAGTCGTTCCCGTACGACCGCGACGCTGCCTCACGGTACGGGCTCGTGGTGCGTGACAGCACGGGCGCGGAGGAGACCAACTACGCGCTGACGCTCACCGCGTTCACGACCGACGAGTTGCACCTTCGTCTCGGCTACGACCCGCGCTTGTTCGACGCGGACACCGTGCAGCGCATCGCCGAACGCCTTGCGACCGTGCTCGACGCCTTCGCCGATCATGCCGAGGCCCCACTAGTTCGGCTGCCCGCGCTGCCCTCCGCGGAGCGGGATCTCCTGTTGCGCCAGTGGAACGCGACCTCTCGGGAGACCGGACAGGCCACCACGATCGAGCTGTTCGAACGGCAGGTTGCTGCCAGTCCGGACGGCATCGCGCTGGTGTGCGGGGACGCCCGGTTGAGCTACGCCGAGCTGGATGCCCGCGCGAACCGGCTCGCGCATCACTTGGTATCGCTGGGAATCAGGCCCGAGCAGATGGTCGCACTGGCCATCCAGCGGACGCCCGAACTGCTGGTCGCCATGCTCGCGGTGATGAAAACGGGCGCGATCTACCTGCCACTCGACCTGGACCACCCAAGCGAACGCCTTGCGTACATGGTGGAAGACGCAGCCCCGGTCCTGGCGCTGACCAGCGGCGAGGCCGTCCTTGAGGGCACGCCGTGCCTGTCGCTCACCGACCCCGGCTTGGTCGCCACTATGGCGGGCCACCAGGCGACCAAGCCGGACCTGACCATGCCACCTCGTCTGGACAACGCGGCTTACTCGCTCTACACGTCCGGCTCCACCGGTAAGCCGAAGGGTGTGGTGGTCACCCGTGGCAACCTGACCAACTTCGTGCTGGACATGAAGGACCGGACCGGGATGACCCCGGCGGACCGGCTGCTTGCCGTGACGACCATCGGCTTCGACATCGCGCACCTTGAGTTGTTCGTGCCGCTGATCAGCGGTGCGACCGTGGTACTGGCGCAGAAGGAACTGGTCCTCGACCCCCAGGAGCTGCGCCGGATCGTGCGCGACGAGGGCGTGACGGTCGTGCAGGCGACGCCGAGCTTGTGGCGTGGCGTGGCCGATGCCGCCCCTGATGTGCTCGCTCGGATCCGTGTGCTCGTCGGCGGTGAGGCGTTGCCGACTGAACTGGCCGAGGCGCTGACAACGGGGTCGCCGTCGGTGACAAACGTTTACGGCCCAACGGAAACCACAATCTGGTCCACTGCGGCTGAGCTGGTGCGTGGCGCGGGTGCGCCGCCGATTGGCAAGCCGATCGCCAACACCCGGGTGTACGTGCTCGATGCTGGTCTTTCATTGGTTCCGCCTGGTGTTCCGGGGGAGCTCTACATCGCTGGTGAAGGTGTGGCGCGGGGTTACGCGAATCGGCCCGACCTGACCGCCGGCCGGTTCGTCGCCGATCCGTTCGGGCCTGCGGGCGAGCGGATGTATCGCACCGGTGACGTGGTCCGGTGGAGCGCTGACGGGGTACTGGAGTTCATTGGCCGGGTCGACGACCAGGTCAAGATCAGGGGCTTCCGGATCGAGCTCGGCGAGATCGAGACCGTGCTGGACAGCCATGATGCGGTGGGCTCGGCTGTGGTGGTGGCGCGCGAGGACCGGCCGGGCGACAAGCAGCTGGTGGCGTACTACGTGCCCGCCGGGGACGTACAGCCCTCGGAGCTCAAGGCGCACCTGCGGGAGTTCCTGCCGTCGTACATGGTGCCCGCGTTCTTCGTGGCGATGGACGTGTTCCCGTTGACGCCAAGTGGAAAGGTCAACCGGCGCGCGCTGCCCGCCCCTGGTGTGGTGGTCGACGCTGACAAGCCGCGCGTCGCGCCGCGTGACGAGACCGAGGCCGCGCTCGCCGAGATCTGGGCGGACGTGCTCGGTCACCCGGTCTCCGTTATCGACGTGACCGGCGACTTCTTCGAGCTGGGCGGCAACTCGGTGCTCAGCGTGCAGGTCGTGTTCCGGGCGCGACGCGCTGGGTGGCGCATCGTGCCGAAGGACCTGTTCTCGTATCCGACCATCGAACGCTTGGCTACGGTCGCCGTACGGGCTGGTGAACCCACGGTCGCTCCGTCGCCCGTGGAGGTGGCCGTCGCTGCGCCGGTTGTCGAGCACGTTGTGGCTCCGGCAGTTAGCCATTCGTTTCTGGCCGCGCGGCTCGCTTCGTTGGCGCAGGCGCATCGAGTGCCGGGCGCGCAGCTTGCCGTACGCCACCGGGGGCAGCTGATCGTTGTCGAGACAGGGGAGCGGGCAGCAGGACTGCCAGTTACCACGGACACTGCGTTCCCCATAGCCTCGCTCACCAAGCCCGTGACCGCGCTGCTCGTACAGTTGCTCGCGGCAGAGGGGCGACTCGACCTCGATGCTCCTATTGGCGCGTATCTGCCCGAGCTGTCTGCTGTGAGTCCGGTTGGTCGTGTGACTCCGCGACAGATCCTGAGTCACACGAGCGGGCTCATCGCCGCGATCGATGAGCGTGTGCCGAGCGCATCTCGGCGCGAGTGGGTTGAGCGGCACTGTGACTCGACGGCCGTGGCTTACGAGCCGGGCACGGTGTTCTCGTACTCCGACGTTGGTTACGTGCTTGCGGGCCGTCTCGTGGAGGTGCTGACCGGCAAGGACTGGCGGACCGTCGTGGAGTCGATGGTGCTGGCGCCGCTCGGGATCTCAGGTGCGCGTCAGGTCGCACAAGGGCATGTGGTGGGAGACCGACTGATTCCCGTGCCTGAACAGTCATTCACTCCGATCGACGACCCCGCTGCCGGGTTGGTGGCCAGCGCGGCTGACCTCGTGCGCCTGGCCGCGTCCGGGATGTTCCGCGACGAGACCGGCGACATCGCCATCGGGCCGTTCGGCCTCGCGGACGGCTGGGGGCTTGGTTGGGCTGTGTACGGCGGCAAATGGAACGGGCATGACGGCAGTGGCGACGGTACGTGGTCGCACCTGCGTTTCGACCCTGTCACCGGTACGGCGGTCGCGCTCAACACGAACGCGAGCACTGGGCTTGAGTTGTGGGAGGACCTGCTTGCCGAGCTTGGCGCGGCTGGCCTTTCCGTGGCCAACCATTCGACGCGAGTCCTGGCTGATCCGGGCTTGTCAGTCGATGGTCCGGCCGAGTGCGTGGGCCGGTACGTCAATGGGGATTGGGACTGTGTGGTTGAACCTGGGCTTACGCTTTCGCTTTTGTCGGGGCCGCCTTCCGCGCTGACCTGCTATTCGGACCTGCGGTTCACCACCTCGGGCGGTGGGGTGCCGCGCACCGGCCGGTTCATCCGTGACCCGGAGACGGGCCGCGTTGAGCTGCTGCAGCTTGCCGGGCGGCTGCTTCGGCGGTCCGTATGACTGTCGAGGCCCGTTCCGCGGTGCCGTTGTCGCGCAACCGGAACTACAACGTGCTGTGGGGCAGTCAGCTGGTGTCCGAATTGGTCGGCCAGCTGAGCCTCATCGCGTTCCCTTTGATGGTGCTGGCGGCGACGCGTTCGTCACTCCAGATGGGGGCCGTCACCGCCGTCATCGCTGCGGCCACCATGGCGGCCAATGTTCCTGCGGGCGTGCTTGTGGACCGCTACGACCGTAAACTGATCATGCTCGTGTGCCAGTGCGTTCGTACGGTCGCTATGGCCATCCTTGCTGTATCCTTGTTCACCGGGAACTTCTCTTTGCCTCTCGTGCTTGTGGTCGCGGTGGCGGAGGGGCTGATGGGCGCGGCCTTCGATCCGGCTGAGCATGCCGCCCTGCCACAGGTCGTACCCGACTCGCAGCTGTCGGACGCGGTGGCGCGTAACACGGTTCGCCGCTATATCGCCACTTTGATCGGCCCGGCGAGTGCGGGGTTTCTGTTCGCTGTGTCGCCGATGGCTCCTTTCGCCGTGGCCGTCGTTCTCCTTGCGTTGTCCTGCTTGGTGCTGTGCTTCCTTCGTCTTCCTGCGCGTGTCGCGGAGCCTCAGAATTCGGGCGCCGCGCTTGTTGATGGGTTCCGGTGGGTGTTGGGGCACAAGGTGATCAGGCCGACGGTCGTCTGGCTGATGTGCTGTGAGCTGTTCATTTCAGCTCTGTTGATCATCGTGCTGGCCGCGTCCGGTGAAGAGGACATGGCTCCCGGCGAGCTAGGCGTGATCATGATTGGCTTCGGTGTCGGTGGGCTTCTTGGTGCTGCTGTCGCGGGCCGCCTGCACGCCCTTCTGCCCGCGCCCGCGGTCATCGTTGGGTTTCCTTGGGTCGGTGCGGCGTTGACGCTGGTTATGGCCTTCGTGCCGACTGGTGTGTGGACTGGCGTCGTGCTCGGCGGGATCGCGTTCTGCATCCCCACCGCTTTCACGACCGTCATGACCTACCAGCTCACCGTCGCTCCGGATGCGTTGCGCGGCAGGCTAAGTGGGGTTGTCGGCCTTTTCGCCGGTGGTGCCGGTGCGATCGGGCCTTTGGTCGGGGGGTTGCTGATGACGGACGGAGATAGCCAGGGCAGCCTGCTGATCTGGTGTGCTTGTCTGGCTTTGGTCGCTGTGGGCTCCACTCTTAGTCGTACCCTTCGCCGGTTTCCCACGCTGAGTTAGTTGCGGTTTCTTTTCCTTCCGTGGTTGCTGTGGCTTTGTTCCGGTCCCGGCGTTTCGGTGGTCGCTGCGGCTCGATTTGGACATGGGAACCCCGCGCCAGGCGCGTAAGCACGGTGTGGCCGCGCCGCTGCCGGTCGGCGGACTGTCCACGGTGGCCTTCATTCAGGCCCGCGACGGTCCGTGAGGGGAAGATTCGGCGCGTTCAACGCCGTCAAGGTGACCTTCACGGCACTCGATCTTGTCATAGGCGTGGCGTGTGTGATAGGTGTGACTGGTGAGGCGACCTGTCGTCCACAATGGACGCTCAACTGGGTGACACGCGTGGCAAGTGGGACTCATGTGACTGTCAATCGTCCATTGTGGACATAAAATGTCACCGACAGTCGGCCCTGCGCCGCGTGCGACCAGCTGGAATGCTTAAGTCAGTGGCATTGCCGCGCGGGGTTCCCATGTCCAAATCGAGCCGCGGTGACCACCGAAACGCTGGAACAGGAACATAGCCACAGCAACCAGGCTGGAACCGGAACGTAGCCACGGCAACCACGGAAAGAAAAGGGGCGGTGTCCTCAGAAAGAGGAACACCGCCCCAAGCGACACGCGCAATCCGCAAACCAGCGAAGCTTACTCGCTCCAGCAACCCTTCTCGCTCTTGGCAGTAACAACCTCAGACGTATACGGACAAGAGAACCCAATCCACCGAAGCTTCGTCCACATCTGAGCCCAAGGCTCCCGAGGCCCGCTGCACACCAGAAACTCAGCACCCCGGTCGGCAACAGGCAGATCGTTCACGTACGTCCCCCGAGGCTCACACCGAGCGAACAGCGCTCCAAAAGTCTCCCGATTCACGCCAACCGCGATAACTACGGTCTTGTCATCAGTGGGCACACCAAAGTCCGCAAAGGAGTTATGTCCACTATAGACCCGAGGAAGCCCGTTCTCCGGACCATAGCGATCCAGTGCACCCGCTGTGCCGTAATGGTTAGCGTAGATGACGGCCCGAGCGCGTTCCTCAGGAGAAAGCGGCACGGCGGCAACCTGCTGCGCGAGCTGAGGCCAGCCGGACTGGTCGTGCTGGAAGACGCCCAGCTGCTCAAGCACCGGGTTCGAGCCATAAACGGTAATCGGCAGGACCGGCAGCATCAACACAGCAGACAGCAGCACGTTGCCCACAAGCGCCACACCGGCCAGCGAGCGCTTGACGGTCGTCCGAGCCCACTGAGCCACCACAACCGAGCCCGCGGCCAAGAGCACGACCTGCAAACCCCCGGGATACTCGGGCTTCCCGCCAATAGCGATCAGCAGCACGACCATGAACAGGTACGCGAAACCGATCGACCGGTACTCACGCCACTCCGCGCGACGCAGCAAAGCCACGAGCCCAGCGATCCACACGGGAGCCAGGAACAGACCGATCATCAGCAGCTGGAACGGCAAGAACGCGACCCGCGAGTCGGACCCCAGGGCCGTAGACAACGCCTCGCTCATCTCCACCGCGGGCCAACCGTGCGTGACCTGCCAGACGACAGCCGGAGCCGCGATCAAAGCGGCAAGCGCAGCACCGATCCACAAGTGACGGCTGCGCAGAACATCCCGTGGCCCCAACGCAAGCACGCCCACAAGCACAGACAAAAGCAGCAGCACAATGAGGTTCTTGGCAAGCAAACCCACGCCAGTGACCACGCCTATAGCCAGCCACAGCCTCGCATCGCGTGTACGCAACAAGCGGATTACCAACCACCCCAGCGTGACCCAAGCCACGAGGTCAGGAATGTTGGTCGTCAGCACGTGCCCCGCGTTAAGCGTCACGACCGTCGACCCCGTCGCGGCAGCGGCAAACACCTGAGCCCCGCCGCGACCACCAAGTTCGCGCGCAATGAGCCCCGCGACCCACACAACCACACCGGCCAACAACGCCGGGACCACCCTGAACGCCGTCAGCGTGTCCCTTAGCAAAGTTGTCTGTATCCAGGCGATCAATGACACCAACGGGGGCTGGTCGACTAACCCCCATGCCAAGTGCTGCCCGGACACCCGGTTGTACAGCTCGTCGACGTGGTAGCCGTACCGTCCTGACAGGGCCAGGAGCAGTGCGGTCACTCCTGCGGAGACGGCGAGCAGTGGCCAGCGGTTCAGCACGGGAGCCGCTGTTCGTTCGTCCTTGGACGCTAACGGAGGACTTTCCAGCTTGGTCGCCACGTGTCTACTCTTTCCGTCAGTGGGTTCGGCCTTTCGGTGCCAGCGGATTGTCTCCACTGCTTCGGCCACAGGCGACCATGTTGAATTACAGGGAAAGCTGCCCGGATAACAGCGTCACGATTGCCTGACGGCTGCGCTTCTGATCGCGCAGTTTCACCCGTCGGTCAAAAACATGGCTGTGCGCTGACGGTTCGGCGAAGCTGAAGCCGCCAGATTATCGGCAGCCAAGGAGCCCGGATGAACAGCGACGTTGTGCTGGCTGACGGTGGCTACCTTCGCGGTGAACCTGCTGCGTGCCTTCCCCAGGGCCGCAGTAGGACTGTTTGCCTCCGACACCCCCAGTCGGCTCGGCCACGTGCACTGGCCAGCCGAGCCGGAGGCAAACAGTCCGCACCGAACTTCTCTGCCATCAATCCACCACCTGAGCGGCAGCGATTCCTGGGCGGATTCCGGCGGTAATTCCGGAAAACGTGCATACCCATCACGCGGTCACGAGAGAAATCGCCGGCCGGTGGAACGGAAGGACGTTTGTGTGAAAAGGCTTGTCATCGAACCAAACGAGCGCAGGCAGATCGAGTGGCTGGTCGACGACGTGCTCGACGAGTACGGCCAGTGGGACGCGGTCCAGTTCGCCTCGCACGCCAAGGCCGTGGCCGAGTCGCTGCCCATCCGGGTTCGCCAGTTCTTCCGGCGCAGCCAGACGGCCGAGACCGATCTGATGGTGCTGTCGGGCCTGCCGCTGAGCCCCGAGCTTGAGCCGACGCCGACCGGCTGGGACATGGCCGAGAAGATCGGCGCCGGTACGCGCGAAGAGATCGTTCTCTCGCTGATCGCCGCTGGGCTCGGTGAGCCATTCGCTTGGGGCGACCAGCAAAACGGCCGCATTGTGCACGACGTCTGCCCGGCGCCCGGTATGGAGCGCTCGGAGACCAGCCAGAGCAGCACGGCCCCGCTGTCGCTGCACACCGAGGACGCCTTCCACCCGTGCCGGTGCGACTATGTGGCACTGTTCTGCCTGCGTAACCCGGACAAGGTCGGCACCACGGTGGTGCGCGCGGACAACCTCAACCTGCCGGAGAAGCTGGCCGAGATCCTGTCGGAGAAGCGGTTCTACCACCGCCCCGACCAGTCGCACATCGGGCCGCACGGCCACGACACCGACGCGGTGGACGTCGACGCGATCCTGTTCGGACCGCCCGAGTCGCGCTACCTGCGGATCGACTTCGACGACACCACCGCCGCGGACGAGAACGACCAGGAAGCCCTTGACGCCATCGCCGAGCTGTACAAGTACAGTGTCGCCGCGTTGGAAAGGGTCGTCCTTGAGCCTGGCGACGCGATTTTCGTTGACAATTACCGTGTTGTGCACGGCCGTGAGCCGTTCGAGCCGCGGTACGACGGAAACGACCGCTGGTTGAAGCGTGTCAACGTGCTCCGTGACATTCGCCGGATGTTCATGCTGACCGGCGAGCGGTCCCGCATCGTCGCGTGATCTCGATGTCTGCCTTCCGGCTGGCGGGTGCAGACCTCTGACCGCCCAGTTTCACCCGTCAGTCAAAGGCATAGCTGTGTGCTGGCTCGTTGGAGAGCCTCTACCTGGCACGTTTTCCGTAGTGGACTAATAAGGGGCCCGCATGATTAACAACGTGGTCATTGTCGGTGGTGGTACGTCGGGCTGGATGGCGGCGTCCTACCTCAAGGCGTCATTCGGCGACCGGGTGGGGGTCACCCTGGTCGAATCCAAGAACGTGCCATCGATCGGCGTCGGTGAAGCCACCTTCAGCACCATCCGGCACTTCTTCAACTACATCGGCCTCGAAGAGCGCGAGTGGATGCCGGAGTGCAACGCCACGTACAAGCTGGCCGTCCGCTTCGAGAACTGGCGCGAGCCGGGACACGTGTTCTACCACCCGTTCGAGCGCAACCGCGTCGTGGACGGTTTCGCGCTCACCGACTGGTGGCTGCAGAAGCAGCCGACCGAGCGCTTCGACCTTGACTCGTTCCTGATCGCATCGATGTGTGACGCGCAGAGCTCGCCGCGCTACAAGGATGGTTCGCTGTTCGACAGCACGTTCGAGCGCGGCGAGGAGCACCGCACCACGCTGACCGAGCAGAACACCCAGTTCCCGTACGCGTACCACTTCGACGCGGCGCTGCTGGCGAAGGTCCTGACGCGCTGGGGCGTTGAGCGCGGCGTGCGGCACGTTCTCGACGACGTTGTGGACGTCGTGCTGGACGAACAGGGCGCGATCAGCCACGTCGTCACCCGCGAGCAGGGTGACGTGCACGGCGACCTTTTCATTGACTGCACGGGTTTCCGCAGTGTCCTGGTGAACAAGGCACTCAAGGAGCCGTTCATCTCCTTCCAGAACCACCTGCCCAACGACAGCGCGGTCGCGCTGCGCGTGCCGTTGGACATGGCCGAGCATGGCCTTCGCCCGGCCACCACGGCGAACGCGCAGGACGCTGGCTGGATCTGGACGATCCCGCTGTTCGAGCGCCTCGGCACCGGCTACGTGTATGCCAGCGAGTACGCCACCCCGGAAGAGGCCGAGCGCACGCTGCGCGACTTCGTCGGCCCGGCCGCGGAGGACGCCACCGCCAACCACATCAAGATGCGCATCGGCCGCAGCGAGCGCGCGTGGGTCAAGAACTGTGTCGCGATCGGACTGTCCAACGGGTTCGTCGAGCCGCTGGAGTCCACCGGCATCTTCATCATCCAGAACGGCATCGAGCAGCTGGTCAAGAACTTCCCTGTCGGCAAGGAAGAAATCGACCACGAGCTGCGCAACGCCTACAACCGGCAGGCCGCGAACGTGATGGACGGCCTGCGCGAGTTCATGGTGCTGCACTGGTACGCCTCCGGCCGTACCGACAACCAGTACTGGAAGGACACGAAGACCCGCGAGATCCCGGACGGCTTGGCCGAGCGGCTCGAGCAGTGGAAGGTCAAGCTGCCCGACAACGACTCGATCTTCCCGCACTACCACGGTTTCGAGTCCTACTCCTACCGTGCGATCATCCTCGGCCTCGGCGGCCTGCCGGTGCAGCCGCTGCCCGTGCTCAGCCAGCTTGACGGCACCGCTGCGGACCGGGAGTTCCAGTTGGTGGCCGAGCAGGTCTCCGCGTTGGTCGAGAAGCTGCCAAGCCAGTACGAGTACTTCGCCCACCTGCACGGACTTTCGCCAGCGAAGCGCAAGGCGGGCGCTGGGCAATGAGCCTCGCCGAGTTCGCGGCCAGGACCGGGCATGTGGCGCTCGCGCTGATGGCCGTGCTCCTGGTCGCGTTCATCGGCCGCACGATGGCTCGCCTGGTGAGGCAGCCGACCGTGATCGCGGAGATCGCTCTCGGGCTCGCGATCGGCCCGATCCTGCTTTCCCTTGGGGGTGAGCAGACTCTGCACACAGTGCTGCCCGCGGAGACGATCAGCTGGCTGCGTTTCGTCGGGCACGTTGGGCTCGTGCTGTTCCTGATCGGGGTCGCGCACGAACTCCGGCGCACGACGGCTTCGGCCCGCGGCCGTCTGATCGGTTGGACTACCGCGGGTTCCTTGGTGATCCCGCTTCTGGCGGGCTGTGGGTTCGCGGTTGCCGTGATGGCAGATCCGGAGTTACGCGGCACCGCGCCCGCAGTGGCGCTCGTACTGTTGCTCGCGGTCTCGTTGGCGGTGACCGCGGTGCCTGTACTTGCGCGCATTCTTGAAGAACAGGAGCTGTTCGACACGCACGTCGGCAGGCTCTCGATGACCGCGGCGATGATTATTGACGTCGTCGCTTGGTTGTTGCTCGCTCTCGCGATCGGGCTCGCCGCGGGTGGAACCGGTGGCGTGCCAAGGATTGCCGCGGTGTTCGCCGCCGGGTTGCTGTTGATGTTCTGCCTCGCGCGGTTGCTGCGTTCCGCTGCTGTCACCGCGTTCCGGGATCGCTTTGGTCGTACCACGGCAGTCCTGGTCGGGGTGGTCGCACTCGCCAGTTCCTGGGTGTTTCAGGAACAAGGGGTGACCGAGATCTTCGGCGCCTTGCTCGTCGGGCTCGCGATTCCGCGTGATGGTTGGCACGGCGTCGTGCGTATGGTGACTGAAGTTGGGCGCCCGTTGGTGCCGGTGTTCTTCGTGGTCACCGGAATCACCGTGTTCGCAACGCAATTCGGTGCGACGCCGTGGTTTGCGATCGGTCTCGCCACTGTACTTGGTGTGGTCGGCAAGGTTGGTGGCGGCTATCTCGGGGCCAGACTCGGCGGTGCGCCCGCGTCCGACGCGATTCGTGTCGGGGTGCTGGTCAACACGCGAGGCTTGACTGAACTTGTCGTGCTCCAAGCGGGTTACAGCGCCGGAATCCTCACCGCGCCGGTGTTTCTCGCGCTGGTGATCATGGCTCTGGTGACCACCGCGATGACCGGGCCGGTCTACACGTTGCTTGAACGAAGTGCGGTGCGCCGCCCGAAAGTGGCGGCCCTGGCAGTGGAAGGCGGTAGGTGACCGTGACGGACTCCATCGTGGACAGTGGTCGCACCGCGACAGCGGTCGCTCCCGCGCAGTTCCGTTCGCTGATGTCCACATTCCCAAGCGGAGTGACCATTGTGTCCACATTGGACATCGGTGGGCAGCCGTGGGGGATGACGTGCTCCTCGGTGTGCAGCGTCGCGGTCGAACCGGCGACGTTGCTCGTCTGCCTGCGTGAGGGAAGTCCAACGCTGGCAGCGATGTTACGCAGCTCCACCTTCGCCGTGAACCTGTTGCACGCCCGCGCCAAGGCGTCGGCCGAACTGTTCGCCTCCGGAACCCCTGAGCGGTTCGACATGGTCCGCTGGACGGCCGATCCGCAGGCAGCCGGTCCGCACCTGGTCGACGACGCGCACGCGATCGCCGACTGCCGGATCAGCCGGACGGTCTCCACAGGCGATCACACGGTCGTGTTCGGCGAGGTGTTCCGCGTCGAGCACCCGGCTGAGGGATCCCCGTTGCTCTACGGGCTGCGTGAGTATTCGTCCTGGTCGGTGGCTTGAAGGGTAGGTCGTGAGTGGTTAGCCACGTTAGAACGCGGCTAACCACTCACGACCTAATCAGCCACTTTCGGCCAGGAAGGTCTGGCGTTCCGCCGGAGTCAGCTCCCGGAAAATCCGTTCCCTGGCCAGTTTCCGTAGCCCCGGCACCTGCGCGCACACCCCGCACTGCCATAGCCGCACGGTTCCGTTGCCATCGGCCGTGACGAGCCGTGGCCCCGGGGCGAACGCGATCTGGTTCACGGCCCCGCCAATGCTTCGCAGGATCACCGCGTCGCCCGGCGCATCCGGTCGCCACAGCCGGATCGTGCCGTCTTGGCCGCTGCTGGCCAGCCAATCGCCGTCGGCGCTGAACGAAACACTCCACACCGTGCCGATGTGTCCAGTAAGCGTTCGCGCCTGACCAGAAGCTACATCCCAGAACCGGACCGTGCCGTCGTCGCCCGCGCTGGTGAGATGGGTTCCGTCGGGATTGAACGCGACAGTCCGGACAGCGCCGATGTGCCCGGTGAGGGTCCGCACTCCCTTGGTTGCGAGGTCCCACAATCGAACTATGCCGTCGTCGCCCGCGGCGGCGAGTTGGCTTCCGTCTGGGCTGAAGGCGATGCTGCGGACGGTTCCACTGTGGCCGGTCAGCGGTGTGGCACGACCGGTGATGGGATCCCAGAGCAGGACAGTTCCGTCGTCGCCCGCGCTGGCGAGTTGATGTCCGTCTGGGCTGAAGGCGACGCTGCGAACCGTTCCGGTGTGACCAGTCAGCGGTGTGACACGGCCAGTTGCGGGATCCCAGAGCCGGACCGTGCTGTCGTCGCCCGCGCTGGCCAATTGGCTCCCATCGGGACTGAACGCGACGCTGCGCACGGCTCCGGTGTGCCCGGTCAGAGTCTTGGTCTGGCCGGACGCGGGATCCCAGAGGTGCAGGGTGCCGTCCTCGTTACCCGCGGCCACTTGCTGGCCGTATGCGGCGCTGGTCACCGAGGCGTGGCCGGTTTTCAGCACCTGCGGCGCGCCGAGTCCGGCCGGGTCCCACAGTCGCAGGTAGCCGTCCTGGCCGACGCTGGCCACCTGGTTGCCCTCCGGGCTGAACGCGACGCTCCAGATCTGCCCGGTGTGTCCACTGAGGACCAACGGGTTGATGTTGCCTGGGGCACTCCACACCCGGACCATGCTGTCGCTGCCGCCGCTGGCGAGCGCCTGCCCGTCGGGGCTGAACGCGATGGACTCCACGGTCCCGCCGTTTCCGGTCAGCGTCTGCGGCGGAGCGTCGCCCGTGAGCCGCCAGATCCGGATCATGCTGTCGCTGCCGCCGGTAGCAAGCACCTGACCGTCAGGGCTGAACACGACCGCCTCGACGGTCCCGCCGCTGCCGCCGTTCAACGTCTGCGGCGCGGCGTCGCCACCGAGGCGCCAGATACGGACGATGCCATCGCTGCCACCGCTGGCCATCTGCTGTCCATCGGGAGCGAACGTGACCGACCGTGCCGACCCAGGCTGACGCCGAACCTGCGGGTTGCTGGGATCCGCGAGGTCCCACAAACGAACGGTCCCGTCGTCACCCGCGCTCGCGAGCCGACTGCCGTCCGGATTGAACACGACGGTTCGCACCTGGCCGGTATGGCCACGCAGCAAGTGCACAGGATCGTTGTTACGCCCCAAATCCCACACCGCGACGGTCCCGTCGGAGCCTGCGGCGGCAAGGAAACGACCGTCGGGACTGAACGCCGGACTGCTCGCCGGTCCCGTTAGGCCGGTCAACGTCCGGGGCGAACCCGGCGCGGATGTCCCGTCGGCACGTTGCCACAGCCGCAACGCACCGTCCGTGCCGCTGGTGGCGAGTTGACGGCCGGACTTGCTGAACGCGACACCGAACGTGGGTCCCTGCCCGGTGTGCATGACCGCGCGGACCCGGTTGTCCACGATCGCCTGGCGTAGCGCGGTTGTCGCCTCTTCGGTGGGGGACAGTTGCACGGCCTCGTCGGCGAGCAGCAGTGCCAGTTGGGGATCACGGTCGAGCTGACCAGTGACCGTGGCCGCGAGTTCCCGGGACTGTGCGACGTCCCGCCCGTTGTTGATCTGCACGATCACCAGAAGCGCGACCACAGGAATGACAAGGGCTGCCGCGGTCCGCTTGATGATGGTGATCGGACGGCGTCGGCGGTGCTCGGCCACCTCCGCCGTCTTGACCTGCCTGCTGGCCGACAGGAACTCCCGCTCGAGGTCGTTGAGACGAGCCTGCGGAAAGTCGTCGTAGTTGTCCAGCCGCAGCCCGCGATACAGGAAGCTGGCCTCGCGGTCATGACTGTCCCACTCCGCCGCGGCCTCGGTGAGACTCCGGTGGCGGCGCAACAACTGCCGTTCTTCGACCAGCCAGGAACGCAGGGTTGGCCAGCCACGGATCAACGCCTCGTGCGTGACGGTCATGCTGTCCTCGGCGAGGGCGACCAACCTGGCCTGCGCCAGCCGTTCCAGCACGATCGGCACGGTCTTGTGCTTGCTTTTTGCGAGCAGTTCCTCGTACCCGACGCGCCGCCGCGTGTCCTCGGTGCCCTCGCCGAGCGCGGTCAGCCGGAGGAACAGCTCCTTCGCCAGCTGCTGCTCTTCCTCGGTGAACTCCTGATAGACGTGGTCAGCCGTCTTCGCGATCGCCCCGCGCACCCCGCCGACCTGCCGGTAAGCGGCCAGCGTGAGCACCTGGCCACGGCGTCGCCGCCACGTTTCCAACAATGCGTGCGACACCAGCGGCAGTGCGTCCGGCTGACCAGTCACTTCGGCGACGATCGCCTCGACAAGGGCCGCCTCGACCTTGAATCCCCGGTGCTCAGCGGGTTTGACGATCACCGAACGCAGCTGGTCCTCGGTCATCGCGCCGATCAGCACCTGGTGGTCACGCAGGGCGTCGACCAGCGGTGGGTGCTCGGCGCAGCGGCCGTAGAAGTCGGCGCGAACCCCGAGCACGACCTGCACTCGGTCCTGCGTCTCGGCCGCAGTGAGCAGCGCGTTGATGAACTCGGTCCGCTCCACCGGGTCCGTGCAGTGGGTGAAGATCTCCTCGAACTGGTCGACCACGATGATCAGCCGCTCATCGGGATCCGCCCGGAGCACCCGTTCGATGGCCGGGCCGTCCGTGTCGCCGGCGTCCTGAGGTTCCGGCAGCCGGGCCGCCAGCTCCGTCGTCGGGTGCGCGCCGGGGGAGAACAACACAGTCGTCACCGTGTCGTCGCGATCTTCCAGGGCGGGGATCAGGCCGGCGCGCAGCAGCGACGACTTGCCACTTCCGGACGGGCCGAACACTGCTACGAACGACGAGGTTGCCAGTCGTTCGCATAGTTTCTCGATGAGCGGTTCACGGCCGAAGAACAAGTTCGCGTCAGTTGACTGAAATGCCGTCAGGCCGAGGTACGGCGGTTTGTGTTCTTTGCTGTCGTCGAAATCCGCGGCCAATGCGTCGGCCGCGGCTTGCCAGCGGGCGGACCACACGGCTGGATCGGCGCCACACGCCTTCACATAGGCGAGTGTCACGTCGATCGTCGGCAGTTTTTCACCGCGTGCAGCCGACGCTAACGCTGTCATAGAATAGTGTGAACGTTGGGCCAATTCCCGGTAACTGGGTCGCCCGGCCAATTGGCGAAGTTTCCTCAGCTCCAGTGCGAAGTGCTGCACCGGCCCCGAGGCAGTGTCGATCGCTCGCTCCGGACGCCCCACAGTCTCTCCCTAATCCGTCCGTTCTCCAGGCACGCTACGTGCCGCCCTCTTGCACTGTTGGTGATCGCAACCTCATTGTGACCTAGCATCTCATCCGGGGTTCTTACTCCCTCTGGCCCAGTGGCGGCGTCCGGTTGGGTGAGTTTTGTGCTCACATTGATTGTTCGCGCTGGTTGAAAACCATGAACAACCTGTTCGTCACAGGAGACTAGCCACTGTTGATCTGCCTGAGTGCGGGACTGGGGGCAAGTGGGGTTGCGGGACCCCATGCGAACGTCGGTCCCCCGACTGTCGAACAGTGGATGGGGGTGTGGCGACAACCGTGTAGAAAAGACGAACTCGCCGGGTCGAATCGATCCGGCACCGCCGAATCCAGCTTGAGTGTCGCGGCCAGGCGAATCGGCTGGGATCCGGATTCGGTGTACTGGGGCGAATGTGAATACTTTCTTGGGGGTTGGTATGTTGAGAATTCATTTTTCAGCACAGGATCTTGCTCGCTTACGCATGGTCTCGAACCTGGGACCTGTGGTGGAGAGCGTGTTCGCGCTCGAGGTCTTCGGAACCAAAGGCGGCGCAGCTTTCAACGAATGGCGAAGGCAGGTTCGCCTGCAGCTTGGCGGCCGGCTCGAGCCGGTACAGCACCTGATCGCCCAGCGGCGGCCAGCCGGTGAAGTCCTGCGGCTGCTGGACCGTCCCGGCGGCGCCGGGACCGACCACGCCGCCCGCCAGCGGCTGACGAACACGGTCTTCGAGTTCTGCCAAGCCGCGGTCATCCCGTACTGGGAGGGCATGCGCGACCAGTTGGACGCCGTACGCGACGCGCGCGGCCGGATCGCGATCGCGAGCGGCGTCGACGGACTGCTTCGCACCCTGCACCCGAAGGTCCGTTGGAAGCCGCCGTACCTGGAGGTGCCGACCGAGTCCGAGCAGGACACCGAGGTCCGCCTCGGCGGGCGCGGGCTGCTGCTGAGCCCGTCGCTGTTCCTGCGTGGCACCGCCTGCGTGGTGCCGTCGGCGGAACGGGAAACGGGCAGGCCGGCGCTGGTGTTCTCCATCCCGGACACCGGCACGGTCACCGACGGCCTTAACGATCGTGAGCGGGCGCAGGAGAAGGCGCTCGGCGCGCTCGTCGGGCATACGCGAGCGGCCGCGCTGCGCGTGCTCACCGACAGCTGCACCACCGGTGAACTGTCCGAGCGGCTTGGCATCTCGTTGGCTGGGGCGAGCAAACATGCCACGGTGCTGAGGAAAGCCGGGCTGGTCACCACCGAACGCAACCGCAACACGGCGTTGCACAGCCTCACCTCGCTGGGGCTGGCCCTGCTGGGGCTCGCCGGAACAGCACCGGCGCGCGCCGGTGCGTCACATGCGATGGCACCTCTTCCGGCACAGGTCGGCTGAGGGAAAGGACAAGGACATGACCAACCCGTTCGACGACCCGGACGGCACCTTTCTCGTGCTGGTGAACGACGAAGGACAGCATTCGCTGTGGCCGTCGTTCGCTGGCGTGCCAGACGGCTGGTCGGTCGCGCTGGAGGAGACCGACCGGCAGTCCGCGCTGGACTACGTCAACCAGAACTGGACCGACATGCGGCCACGGAGCCTCGCCGAGACGATGGCGGACTGACTCCGCTGGGGGTGGGTATGCCCTGCCTCACCCACCCCCAGGGCCGGCACTGTGCCTGGTCAGAACTCGTGAGTGGTTAGACGGGTTCTAGCGAACCCTGATTTGTTGACCTACCGTGCTTGGTATGAGCACTGAGGGCAACGTTAGCGCAGGTCAGGGTGGCGATCGGGTGCCGGTGTACGACTCGTACGCGCGGTTGTCCCGGGTGCCGGAGACGGGCGAGTTGGAGAAGATCGAGACTCAGCACGAAGACAACCTACGGGTGATCGAGCGGCTGGGTGGAACCTTGGGCGAACGCCTGCAGGACGGGTTGTCGGCCTGGAAGCGAGGCGTTCGCCGCAAGGACTGGGAACGGCTGTTGGAGCGGTTGGAAAGTGGCCAGTCGGATGGTGTGGTGGTGTGGCACACCGACCGGTTGTTTCGTCAGCCCAGGGATCTGGAAAAGCTGATCGAGCTGGGCGAGAGTGGCTATCTGGTGGCCAGTGCGCACGGTGCGCGGAATCTTGCCGATCCGGACGACCGGTATTTCTTGCGGATTGAGGTTGCGCACGCGGCGCGGTCGTCGGATGACACGCAGCGGCGGACCAAGCGCCGGTTTGCGGCCAAACGGGAGCAGGGCATCCCGCACTACGGGGCGCGTCCGTTTGGGTTTGCGGGGCCTGACCGGTTGGCGGACAAGGACCCGAAGACCGGCAAGCGGCCTGATGTTTCGGCTGCTCTGGTGGAGCGGGAGCGTGCGGCGATCCGAGACGGCGTGCGGTTGCTGCTGGGTGGGATGTCGCAGGACAAGGTGGCGCAGAAGTGGAACGACGCGGGATTGCGCACGGCACGGGGCTATACCTTCACTGGGCTTGCTGTTCGTGACGTGATGTTGCGTCCCCGCAATGCTGGCTACATCGAACATGACGGCGAGATCGTGGGCCGGATTCGTGACCACGACCCGATCCTGACGGAGTCGGAGTTCGCCCGGCTTCAGGCGTTGTTCGCGGGGCGTCGCCGGGGGCGTCGCCGGGGGCGTGTGCCAGGCAATCAGTACGTAGGTTCCGGGGTTCTGACGTGTTCGTGCGGCAGGCCGATGTCCGGGCGTCCGCACAACGGCACGTACTCGGAGGATGGCGAGAAGCGGCGGCAGTACTTCTGCGCGAAGAACCGCCGGGGGTGCGGCAAGGTGGCCGTGGACATGCGGGCGATTGACGGAGAGTTGCTTGAGTTCGTTGTCCAGCGGCTGTCGGACCCGCGCTTTGCCGACGCGATCGCGACGGCGCGCAACGCCGTCGCGGACCGGCTAGGCCATGTCCAGAACGAGATCACCGAGTGTGAGAAGTTGCAGCGCGCGTTGTCGGATCGGCTGGGGCGTCGGGAATTGACGTTGGACGCGTTCGATACGGCCAACAAGCCGCTCGCGGAGGACCTGGCCCGGTTGAACGAAGAGCGGGAGAAACTGGAGCAAGGCGCTAGTGACAGTCCGGCGACAGTGCAGAGCGCCGAGGAGATTCGTCGGCAGTGGATAGACGCGGAGGTGCCCGACCGGCGTGCCATGTTGAAGTCTGCGCTTCGGGGCGGACTGCACGCCGTGGTGAAGCCAGCGGGCAAGAACGGCAAGCGCGCGTTCGACCGTAAACGCCTTACGATCGGCGAGCCGGAAAAGCCTGACACTGCGGCGTAGCGCGCAGGGTGAGCCCCGTGCCCTGGGGACATGCCCCAGGGCACGGGGGTTAGCTGTTGCGGCGGGCGATGTCGTTGAGTACCGCCGCAACGGCGGTGATGTCCTCGGGGGACATCGGAGGCAGGGCCGCGCACACTGCCCGCCAGTAGTCGGCTGATGTTTGGGCCTCGGTGGTGGTGCGTACCGTGGGTTGGTCTGCCGGGCGTGGATCGGGTATCGGGTGCGTCGCGGTTGGATCATCGGTGGTGCCTCCCTGTGCTGTTGTGGATTGATCGGTGGTGCGGTTGTTGGCCAGTGGTCATCACCTCCTTTCCGGCCCTTGGGTTGGTTGGTCGTGCGTGCGCTAGCCGGTGAACAGTCCGGTGAGCGCGCCGAGCGTGTTGGTGATCAGTTCGACGGTTCCGGACGCGAGGGCCGAGCCGAAGGTGGTGCCGGACAGCAGGATTCCGGCCACGCCGCCGAGCGCGGCGGTGGTGACCTGTGTGCCGGTGGTGATCTTGCGTCCGCGTGTGGGGCGGCAGAGGATCACGATCACGGTGATGATCACCGCGATGACCGGGATGGCGACGGCGCCACCGGCCGCCGGGCCGGTAGACCCGGCGTCAGCCGCGAGGGTCATCGGGACCGGATTTCCGGGGGTGGGCATGGATTTCACCCCCTTCCCGCCGACGGGGGTCTACCGGCCTACTGTGCTGGTCAGGGCCGGTTTTCTGGCCTCTACCCGCCGTCGGGCGGGGTCTACCGCCTACAGGTAGGCAGACCTCGGGTAGAGGCAGCATGTAGGCGCTCAGGACAGCCCCCAGAACGCCGCGATGATCTCGTTGCGGTAGTAGCCGTTGCGGTTGCGTCCGTCGCGTTTGATGCCCCGAGGCGTCACCCCGAGGGGGCGCAGCGTGGCGGCCAACTCCTCTGGAGTCCAGTCGGCGTACCGGTCGCTGTCGAGGCGTGCCAGGCGCGCCAACACCTCGTCGGTCCACAGTTTGGCCTCGGGGCCGAACGCGTCGATGACGTCGCCCACAGCGCGCCCGTCCACCGTCCCCGGCAACCCCGCCGGGCTTGCTATGGCGTCCGTGTCTGGCGTTCCCGTCCCGCCGCTGGTGGTGTCGGTGCGGCGGGAGCGGGCATGCCCCCACGACACCGCGTCAATCTGGGCGATGCCGTGCAAGGCACGGTGCGCGCCGCGTTCGGACGCCTCCTCGGCATCCAGGGGCCGGATTTTGGACACGATGGGATCGCGTGCCCCGGCGGCGTAGACGTAGCACTTCCCGGCATCCTCGGCCGATTCTCCGGTGGCGGGGTTGAGCCGGTCGGGCCGCCACCCTTCGGCGATCATGTTGGCGCCCAGCACCAGCCGGACATCGGCGTGACGGCAGGGCATCAGGATCTTCAACGCGGTGGTGTCCGCGATCGCCGAACCCAGGGTGTCCGAGGTGGCCTCGGCCGCCGCCAGGATCAGCGACACCCGCCCTTTACGGCCGATCCGCAACAACCGCACCGCCAACGCCTTCGCGCGGTCGGAGAGGTGGTGGTACTCGTCGACGAACACCACCACGGCCGCGTGCTGCGGGTCGGGTTGCCACGCGCCGGGCATGCCCAGCTCGCTGAACAGTTTCGGCCGTGACTCGGCCAACGCCACCGCGTCGGCTAGTGCTTCCTCGATCCCGGCGGGGGTGCGTTCCGGGCGGGCGATCGCATCGCCGAACACGTCCAGCCCGTCCCCGGCCGGATCCAGATCCCACACCTGGGCGTCGCGGCAGGCGGTGACCGCGTCCGCCAGCGCGCGCAGGGCCATGGACTTGCCCGCACCGGAGTTGCCGATCACCACCCCATGCACACCCAGCAGACACAACCCCAGATCGGTGCCGTCCATCCGTTGCGCGATGGTCAGTGTGTCGCGAAGCGACACCGACCCCGGTGCATGAAACGGTGCGGGAGTGAGGGATGCGAACGGGTCCCGCTCGGCCAGACGCAGCACCACCCGCGCCCGCCGGGTACGGTCGGTGGCCGCCAGCAGACCTCCGGTGGGGAGGTCCAATGTGGTCTCCAATTCGCCTAGTTTGGAGATCAACCCGGCGGGCGTGCCCCGGCGCAGGATCACCGGCACTTGCCAACCCCACGGCTGGCGGGCGGCGTCGCCGGTCATGCGCAGTTCGATGCCCTCGGCGCGCACCGCGCGGGCCACGCAGTCGGCGGCTTCGGCGCGGGTATGCGCGTCGGCGATCGGGTACGGCTCATCCGGCCCCGGCTCATCGTCCGGCGCGTCAGGACCACGTTCCGGGCGTGGACGGATAGCCCGCCCGACCCCGGCCAGCACCCCCACCGCCACCGCCACCAGCACGACGGTGGCGGGTGTGCCGTACCGGACCACGGCCCGGCCCACGAGCACACAGGTCACCACGCACGTGACGAGCACGCCGACCAGGCGCCGCACGGCCGCGCGACGCCATCTCTCCCGCAGCGTCTTCGCGTGCCGGGCACGGCCTTCGGCTTCCGCCTCGGCCAGGACTCCGGCGTACTCGGGGTAGGCGAGGATGAACCGCGCCAGCCGGGCCAACAGCCACCACAACCCGACCGCCGCCAAACCGATCGTCTTGGCGAGGGTGACCGGCGCCCACCGGACGAACCAGCGCACGAAACGCCACGCCAGGCGCAGCGCGAGTTGCGGCGCCGTGTGCACCAACCACCCGGCCGCGTCCCGGACATAGGGCTCTGCCTTGCGCCACAACCACTCCAAGACCGGACGAACGCGCCGCCAGGTCCATCGGGTGGCCCGGCGCAGGGCCACAGTGGCGCGGCGAATCCAGCGGGCACACAGCCGCGCCGCACGCGCGACGTATGACCAACCCGACCAGCCGACCACCGCCCGCGCGGCGATCGGCAGATACGCCAGGCCCGGCCAGTAGCCGACCAGCCACACCCACACCGCACGCGGCGCCGCGCACACCCGGAGCCGCGCGTGGCGCACCCGCCGGACGATCGGCGCCCAGCGGCCCCGTTCGGGTTCGGCACCGATCCGGCGAGCGCACGCCACACCATCCACGCACGCCGCGCGGATCGCCTCCACAGCGTTCCCAGGGTTGTCCGCGCCGTGCTCCCGGTCGGCATGGTCACGGTCGTGGTCGCGGGGGTTGTTGCGGGGAATCCTCAAAGGGCATCACCGCCCGCAGTCGCGCCGCCGATATCGGCGCCGCCGGGTGTGACCGGGGGGCATGCCGGGGCACAGGCGAACACCTGTCCACCGGTCACCGACCGGCCCACCGGGCGGTGCGCCACCCGCACCACCAGGTAATCCGCGCCGCAGACCACACAGGCCAGGCCGTCCGCCTGGTGCGCGGTCAAGCCCGTGAACGTCGCGCACGTCTCCGTGAACGCCTCCGTGACCGTGTCGGGGTTCATCGGGCATCACCACCCGTACCCGCCGTGGTGGCCGTCTCGGCGGCGTGCGCGTCGGTGAACGCGTCCGCGCCGCCGTGCACAGCCGTTGACTGCTCGGCCGTCACCGGTCGGGGCGGATTGGTCAGCTTGGCTCGCTCGGCTTCGGCGACGTACTCGGCGGCGATCCGCGCCACCATGTCCGCTTCGCGGGCGATCTGCCGGTACAGCCACGCCGCAGGCGGGCGCGCGGCGAACCGGGGCAACTCCTCGCCCAGATAGGCGAGGTGAAACAGCCTGGCCTGAAACTTTTCCCAGGTCTCCACAGGTGTAGGTGTCCTCTCGTCGGGGCGGTCGTCACACCACCCAACCAGCTTGTATGACGACCTATCGTATAGGTCGTCACAGACGTTACACTCATCCGGCGAGGTATGCCACACCTGGGCGACAAAATATGGACTACCTGTCTGATAGGTGATACAAACAGGAGGCAGCAGGACACCAGAGACACAGCAGACCGCCACAGACGCGACAGACACACACGACAGAGAACTCAGCCCACGGGCACACCACACACGTTCACGAAGCACGCGCGGCGAACACCACGAGGGAGCTATGAGCTGCGATGGCCAAGACAGGAACCGGCAAATACGAACCCGTGCTCGCGGACATCCGCGAACAGATCAGCAACGGCACCCTGCAACCCGGCGCGTGGCTGCCCAGCGAATCCGGCCTGATGCAGCACTACGGCCTGTCCCGCTACACCGTGCGGGAAGCCATCCGGCGACTGGCCGGTGACGGCCTGATCGTCGTAGTGGACGGCAAAGGCTCCTACGTGCGCCCGCGCTCCGACCGCGCCGCACACAACGACACCCGCGCCGTGTACACCCACAGCCAGCCAGACGGCACCGACACGTTCACCGACGCGGAAACCCCGCAATGGCACGAGATCGAAACGCCCGGCACGTACCGCACCAACGCCACCGTCGATCTCGCCCTTGCTCTGGGCGTGCCGGAACACACCCCGCTGTTCGTCCACGACCGGTTGCTGTCCACATCCGACACCCCGGCCGGTGCCAGCGGACGGCGGATGACACACCGCACCTACATCCCGATGCCCACCTGTACCCGCGTACAAGCCTTGGCCGACAACCCCTTCCGCACACCCGACGAGCTCTACGCGGCACTGACCGACGCGGGCATCACACCGCAGTGGACCGAAAGCGTCCGCGCCACCATCCCTGCCCCAGACGACACCACCGCGCTCCACGTCCCAGTCGGGAGCGCGGTCCTGATCACCCGCCGGACCACCACCGACACCGACGGGCGCCCGCTGCTGCTGGAAGAAACCCGCCGCAGCGCCCACGACACCCAGCTGACCTATCCACTCGCGCCAATCCAGAGGCCTGCCTAGTACGGCAGCCGGACTTCGTGATCTTGGCTGGTGAGGGTCCCTGAATACGGACGCGGCCACCAGTTGATCATGAGCAGTTGTGTGGACAACTCAAGATCGTGTGGTGGCCGCGGGCGCCATCGTAAACCCCGTTGAGGGTGTGGATCCCGTTGGCTGGCGGGAGAAGTTCGACGGGCTGATGGCTCGGGTGGCGAAGCGGTTTAAGCGGGTGGAACCGCGCCGGCGAGCACGAGCGTTCGTGGAGGGGCTGCTGGCCGACCTGCCGCGCAAGAACTGCTGGACGATCGCCGAGCACGCCGGGGACGCGACGCCGGACGGGATGCAGCACCTGCTGTCGCGGGCGGTGTGGGATGCCGATGAGGTGCGCGACGACGTGCGGGATGCCGCGGTGGAATATCTCGGTGACACCGACGCGATGCTGGTCGTGGACGAGACCGGCGACGTCAAGAAAGGGACGTGCACGGTCGCGACCCAGCGCCAATACACCGGTACCGCCGGGCGGATCGAGAACGCCCAGGTCGGGGTGTTTCTGACCTATACCACCAAGGTCGGGCACACACTGATCGACCGTGAGCTGTACCTGCCGCGCTCCTGGACCGGTGATCCTGATCGGTGCGCGGCGGCCGGGGTCCCTGAGGACACCGGGTTCGCGACCAAGCCCGCGCTGGCCTCGCGCATGATTCTGCGTGCCCTCGACGGTGGTGTGCCCGCCGGGTGGGTCGCCGCGGACGAGGTCTACGGCAGCAATCCGACGCTGCGTGGCGATCTGGAGAAACGGCGGGTCGGGTACGTGCTCGCGGTGGCCTGCGACCACCGGGTCAGCACCGCCACGGGCACCTATCGGGCCGATGAACTGCTCGCGCGGCTACCGAAACGTGCCTGGCAGCGACTGTCCGCGGGCAAAGGCGTGAAAGGACACCGGTTCTACGACTGGGCCTGGATCAGTCTCACCAGCGGTGATGACGAGCCCGCCGGGCATCGGTGGCTGCTGGTCCGGCGCAACCGCCGCACCGGCGAACGTGCCTTCTACCGCTGCTACGCGCCCGAAAGGGTGCCGCTGGCCACGCTGGTGCGGGTGGCCGGGCGCCGATGGACCGTCGAGGAGTCCTTCCAAACCGGCAAAGGCCAAACCGGTCTGGACGAACACCAAGTCCGCACGTGGACATCTTGGTATCGCTGGACAACCCTGGTGCTGCTCGCCCACGTCTTCCTCGCGATCGTGACGGTCACCGCCCGCGCCAGACCCGCTGCGGACGGGCTGATTCCGTTGACACTCAACGAAATCCGCCATCTCTACAACGCACTGGTGCTCACTCCGGCCACAGACATCCGGCACGTCCTGCACTGCTCACACTGGCGCAGGCGACACCAATACCGAGCCCAGCAAGCCCACTACCAGCACCAATCGCTCCAGGAACCATGAAGATCACGATCTACGACTGGAGTACTAGGCACGGCGAGAGCGACAATCCGGATGATCTCGGGGCGCTGTGCGGTCAGATCGGTTTGTCCAGCACGTGTACAGTGTCGCCGGTTTTCAGCGGGGCGCCGTCCGGGCCTTTGATGTGCGGGTTGATCCACACGGGCCGGTGTTCCTGCCGGGCGGGGTACCACTGGTTGCGCCTCGTGCCACTGGCCGGCGCCCGTCACCCAGATCTCGCGGCGGCGCAGGGTCTCGCGCAGCGCGATCAGCACGCACAGCTCATCGGGATGCCCTCGATCCGACCGTCCGTGCCGGTGACCGCCTGTGCTTGCGCCCTGCCCTGGCATCCCGCTTTCGTCGGCCACCACGCCGGTCATGCAACCGGCCTCAAGTGTCCCTGGTTATGCCGGTCAGGGAAGGATCAGACAGGGCGGCACGGTTGAAGGTCGACACAATCGGACATTGTGCTGCCCCACCCCGATACTTTTCGCGCTACTGGTCGGTCATGACAATTCGGGAATCGAAACGGGGTATGCCAGGGCAAACCCTATTGACTAGCGTCAGTCTCCAACCACACGATGGCACGGTCCGTGAACCACCAAAGATAAGGTCACATCAGTGCTTCGTAAGATCATCTGCGCGACAGCAGTCGGGTTGGCGGTTACCGCCACGCTGGGTACGGCCACCGCCAGTGCGGCCGAGTGGAAATACCAGGGGCGTTACATCAGCGAGTACTACTGCACCGACGCCGGCGCACGTGGCGTGTGGGACAACCGCTGGAAGGATTTCAAGTGCTCACCGTTCGCTGGCAGCAGCGATTTCGCACTGTGGACACAGACCTGGTGATTCAGTTCCCGCGAAACGCGGATCGCTGCATGATCGAGCAGTTTTAGCACAAGAGCTGCTGCGAGCGTGTTAGTACGGCAGCCGCACCTTGTGATATTTGAGGTGTTGTCGCTGGTAGTGGCTGCGGCGGGCTCGGGTTTGGTGGCGTCGTCGCCAGTCTGACCAGTGGTTGGTGTGGGTTTCGGGGTGGACCGGGTGGGTGAGGGTGGCCCAGAGTCGTCGAATTTCGTTACAGGACAACGGAATCAGTTGGCTTAAGGTGGCGAGATCGCCCCTTTTTGGTCATTGCGGCCGCGTTCTCGATATGCGGTGACGGCGAGGAACGCGGCGGCCAGCATCGCCAGGGTGATGTGCCGGTACCAGACGTCGTACTTGCGCACCTGATAGTGATCCAGTCCGGTCTCGTTCTTGGCGAACTGGAACGTTTCCTCGACCGCCCAACGGGATCCGGCTACCCGGACCAACTCGGCGACGGGTACTGGTTGGGTGCTGTGGCAGATGTAGTAGGCCAGCTCGCTGGGCTTGGAGATCGAGCGACGCACCAGCAGGAGGTGCTCGTCAGCGCCGGGGTCGATGAGCAGCCAATCGTAGAGGCGATGTCCCTTGCTGCCCTTACCGGCTGAGAGTCGTTGCCAGCCTCGTTTCGGCGCGGTCGCGGCGAGTTCGTCGGCTCGCTGAGGCCCGGTTGGAGTGGTGAACCGGTCGTCGCAGGAGACCGCCATGACGTAGTTGATGTCCTCGTCCTCCAGCCAGTCCCGCAGTCCGGGGTTGTCGCCGTAGGCTTCGTCGGCGGTGAACCAGCCCACCGTCTGCTTGCCGTGCTTGGCGATGAGTCGTTCGAGCATCCGCCGCGCCAGCTTCGGTTTGGTCGCGAACCCGACCGTGTCCGCGATGCCCGCCTCGGCACACCGCTCCCGGTCACCGGTCCAGGATTTCGGCAGGTAGAGCTCTCGGTCGATCAACGCCCGCCCCCGCGACGACACGTAGGTCAGGAACACGCCGAGCTGGCAGTTCTCGATACGCCCGGCAGTGCCGGAATACTGACGCTGCACGCCGGCGGATTTGGTGCCCTTCTTGAGAAAACCTGTCTCATCGCCCACCACGACCCCGCTGGGGTCGGCGAGAGTGTCCAGCACATAGGAACGTAGATCATCCCGCACCGCCTCGGCGTCCCAGCGGTAGAAGTTCAACAACCGCTGCATGCCATCCGGAGTCAGGTCACCAGCCTGCTCCGCGATGGTCCAGGAGTTCTTACGCTCGGCTGCCGAGAGCAGTCCCAGCAGGTACATCCGTGCCCGGCGACGTGAGTCCGCCTGCGCGAAACGCCCGGCCACCAGCGCGAACATCTCATCGAACCCCGCTCGCCACCGCGTGAGGCGATCATCAACTACAGTCTTCGACGCGGCCACCGCGTCTGCTTCGAGTCCTAACACACCTTGAAGTTGATCACGCGGTGGCCGCGTCCATGATCACGACCCCACACCAAGATCACACAGTGCGGTTGCCGTATTAGCCTCTAGCAGGCAGGTAGTACCGATGTTGCATGACGGTCCGCCGGTTGATCTGGCGGACCGTTTTTAGTTGGCGGGTGTGGGCGCCGATTCCACGGTTCCGGGGTGGGTGCTCGTCGGGAGGCAGACAGGCCTTTGTTACTGGTCAGCCGGGGGTCTGGGAGCCCTTCCGCGAGAAGCCATTCGCCCGCGCCCTGCGCTCGACGGCTGGCGCAACCAGCAGTTGGCGCGGAACCTGGCGTTCTCCACGATCGGCGGCCGGGAGAAGGCGGTGCGGGCAATTTGCCCGACACGCCGACGCCTTCCCCTGACACTGGACGGCTCACCAGGTGGACGAATGGCTGGGCGACCTGAGGGCGGTCCGCAACCTCAAACGCTCGACGCTCTCGTTGAACGAGATGTAACAAGTCGGCCAGGCCACGTAATTCGGTTCCGCCTTGTCAACCGCCTGGATTCTGAGTCGCCCTCTTTTGATTGCCGCCCCGTCCGCGCAATTGCGCGCCCGCGATTATGGGAAGTTCACGCACGGAGTTGAAAGTCATCTGTTGCTCTTTCGCTATCGCGCGAATGGACTTATCTCATGACTTGACAGGTACGATGCCAAGACATCGTCTGCGGACTCCAAAAACAGGCCGACAAAATGACCATCGACGTACACCAAAGGCCGATGCTGATCGAATTCCAATAGTCGGAACGCGCCGCCGAAGATCTCGCCGGACGGAACGACACGCAGAGACCATTGCGGCCACCCCACCCGCCACAATGCCTGGCGGATCTGCTCCGGCCCAGCACCCTGCACCGCCCGTTCGTGCAGCAAGAACCTCCGACGAGGCGTCCGCGGTGGTACCGCACTGTCGTTCGCAACAAGGTCACCCGGCAGGTCGAACGGATGAAAACTGATACATGAGGTCGCGTCGGATTGGTGAAAACTGAGTGACCGCAGAGACGCCAACCAAAGCCCCGACTCCTGGCTGCAAGCGGTGGTTTCCATTGACGCTAACATTCCTCGATACGAGTGCGGGGTAGGCGAAGATGAAAAGATCGAGCCCGCTATTCGATTGCCGAGTGGTCTGCCGAGAATTGATCGGCTGTCATCACCACAATCGCGCCGCTGACATAACGCACGATCCAATCACCACGGCGGCATTCAGCACCCGGGTGATTGACATGAAAGGACAACGACGACGTGATACGGCCCTGGGCCTTCGCTACCGATGCAGGAACATCGATCCCCAACCACTGAATCAACGCGGCCGTGTTAGTTCCCGTGAACTGCATCGCGGTGACTTCCACGTCCGGACCCGGCGTATCGCGCCGCACGCGATATCGCCCCGCTTTCCAGTTGTTCCCGGTCGCATCCTGGTCCATCACGCCCTTGCGCCCTTCCTTGGTTCTGCCGCTACATCTGTGGGTGTGGTGGGCGGATTGGCTCAGTAATCCGTCCACCACACCCACCCCCAGCAACCGCGCCCGACACGGTCAAGCAGCTCGGTGCCGACCGTCCGGCCGGTCCACCGGGCCGTCTCGCCGATGCGGGGGCGGATGGCCATCGACGTCTAACGACGCCACCAGCCGCGCCACACCCACCATGGACAGATCCACCCGAACGACCGGGCGGCCCGCGTCGGTCACGGTCGCGGCGACCATCACCACGTCCGGACCAATCCCGCTGCTCGTCAACGCGGCCCGCACACTCGCCGCCATGACCTCGGCTTCCTGGTATGCCTGCACCAACCTGGCTGCCTCTCCTGCTGCCACCGTCCACAGCACCAACTCGGTGGCCTCGCCCTGCGTGTCGCTGTGCATCGCCGCGTGTTCCCTTCACTCGTCGGAGCGAAAGGCACACCGGCCAGGCCGAACCCGGCACACAGGACCAACCACCCCGATACCATCGGTACCGGGGGGACGCGGTTCCCCCAGCCGGGCCACCCGTTGACTCTTCGCGGGGTTGGGGTGGCCCGGCCCGGTCGTTTCACATGACGCGTCGGTGCGACATGGAAACCCCGCCTTCTACGGCGGGTCGACCACTTTGGACTCCTCGATCCTGACGCGAAGCAAGTCGGCCTTTTCTTGCTCCAAACCCGCGCACGCCAACGCTTCCCAGTGGTGACGGCGGTCAGTCTCGGAAACCCGCCGGTACATGTCCGCGCGCGCCTGGTAAAAGTCGCGTTGCTCCCCTAGAGATGCGTCTTCTGGTGGAGTCATGGGCGTGACAGCGTTGGCGTCGGCAAGTGTGGTCGCCTTGGCGCCTGCGCGACGCGATCGCTGTAGTGGCGGGCTGGTACCCGTCTCTGTGGCCTCTGAGAGGAGGCGCATTGACTTGCTGGTGCCCATCGATCTCGCTCCCGACCCATCTGTGGCGTACACCAGAAATGTCCCGCGAATTGGGTCAGGGAAAAACGACGTTCATGCATACCGACGCGCCGCATACATGCCTTGTATATCCGCAGGTCACGAGTACGGTGTGACCTAGTACACTTGCGTTCAAGTGATCAATCGAGGGCGGGTCATGGCGGGTTCACCACACGGCCAGAGGTGCAGCTCCTGCGGGGCGCGGTTGGCTGCCGACAACAGGTCCGGAGCGTGCAGTCCCTGCGCACGTCGGGCGCCCGAAGCGGGTCCGCCTACGGTTCCTGATGACTTCTGGGATGCCCCTGAGCTGGGGGAAGCGTTCAAGAAGCGCCAGTTTGGCCGAGTGTTGCGCGCCTACAGGAAGGCTCATCCCACGGAAGTCACGCAAGCGCACGTCGCCAGTTGGCTGGGCATGACGCAGGCCCAAATCAGCAGGTTGGAGCGTGGCAAGTCACCCGCCAACGATCTCGAAAAGCTCGACCGTTGGGCACAAGTCCTGCGCATCCCGCAACGCTGCCTATGGTTCACACTGTCGGCAGAGTCACCCGATGAATATCGATCAGCCCCGCAAGTCTCTAACCTGCCTTCGTCGTCCACGACCGCAGAAGGAGATAGCGTGCAGCGCCGACAGTTTCTGAAGGCCGTCAGCGGCACCGGCGCGGTCATCGTTGGTGGATCGCTCCTTGCAACCGACGTCAGGCAGTCCATAACGGCCCCGCCTAACACTGTCGGTAATCCAGAGGTCGACATGGTTCGCGAAATGACACAAGCGTTCCGCCGTCTGGACAACCGGCACGGCGGTGGTCATGGCCACGTCAGGGCGGCTGTTCGCTCTTACCTGGAATCGACTGTTGAGCCATTGCTCCGCAATGGGCGAAGTAAAACCACCGTCCAACAAGACCTGCATTTCGCAACGGCTGAGTTGTATCAGCTTGCCGGTTGGATCGCTTACGACACTGGACAAGCCGGAGAGGGGCGACAGCATCTACGCCACGCGCTCCGGCTATGCAACGAAGCCGGAAACGATGCACTTGCGGCAGAAATGCTCGCTGCAATGAGTCATCACGCTGCATTTTTCGGCTCTGCGGAAGCCGCTGAGGATCTTGCGCTTGCAGCAAGGCAGACAGCGAAAAGGACTGGCCTGGCCACCCTGGAAGCCGAGACAGCCGTTATGGAAGCTCACGCCCTTGCCCTTCGAAACGACAAGAAAGGAAGTCTGACGGCGCTGCGTGATGCTGAAAAACACTTTGGTGGACGAGAGCATAATGACCTGCCGCAGTGGCTTGGATACTTTGACGGAGCATATCTGGCGGCAAAGTTTGCGCATACGTTCCGAGAACTGGGACAACCGCACGAAGCAGAGCAGTTCGCCCGTCGCTCGCTCGAAATGAGCGATGGCTACGAGCGTGGGCGGCTTTTCAACACTGCACTCCTCGCTTCAACTCTTGCCGATCAACGTCGAGTCGAGGAAGCATGCACTACCGCTTCCAGGGCTAAAGCAAAGTCGGTTGATCTTGGGAGTGGTGGGGCGGGGTGAGGTTTTCCCTGGTGGGTAAGGAGATGCGGCCCTTCGATGGGACGATGTGAGTTCTCACGCTCTTGATCGTCTGTCGAAAGGCCGCTGGTGTCAGTGTCGCATGCCGTCTGCGTACCCGTCGATGCGTCGGTCATGATGGGCTCGGCTGAGCTAGCCGACTTGGTCGCGTTGCTGGGCAAGGTCGCCGATCCCCGTAAACGCCGGGGGATTCGGCATCACATCGCCACGGTGCTGGCCGTGACGGTGCTGGCGGTATTGGCGGGGGCGAAGAACTACCGGGAGGCCGGTGACCGGGCCGAGGACTTGCCGCAGGAGTTGCTGGAGCTGGTCGGGGCGCGGCGGAGCGTCCTATCGGGACGGCGTGTGGCGCCGAGCGCGGACACGATCCGCCGGGTGGTCGAGTCGGTGGACGCCGAGGCCGCCGACAGGCTGGTGTGCCACTGGCTGGCTGATCGAGCGATGGCCCTGGCCGGCGACGACGGCTGTGCTGGCTTCGACGGGGTGGCCATCGACGGCAAGGCCGTGCGTAATTCCGGTGGTGTGCGCCTGTTCTCGGCGATGCGTCACGGCCAGGCGGTGGTCATCTCGCAGATCCGGGTCCCCGACGAGACGACCGAGACCACGCAGGTCAAGTCGTTGCTCACGGGTATGGATCTGGCGGGTGCGGTGGTCACGGCCGATGCCGCGCACACCCAGCGCGACACCGCGCGGCACCTGGTGTCCGACAAGCAGGCGGACTACGTGCTTGCTGTCAAAGGCAACCAGCCGACCCTGTTGGCCCAGGTCCAAGCCCTGCTGCCGCCTGCTGCCCCAGGGTCGGAGGACCATGTGGACGACGAGCGCAGCCACGGGCGGATCACCCGCCGGGCCATCTGGGCGACCGTCGCCGAGGGCGTCGATTTCCCTCATGCCGCCCAGGTCTTCCGCATCCGCCGGGACGTGTTCAACCTCGCCGGGCAACGCGTCCACAAAGAGATCGCATACGGCGTGACCAGCCTGAACACCGAGCGAGCGTCCGCTCGGGACATTGGTGGCCTGGTACGGGGTCAGTGGGGCATCGAGAACAAAATCCACTGGGTCCGCGACGTCGTGTTCGCTGAGGACCACCAGCACGCCTACACCGGCAACGGTGCTCACGCCATGGCCATGCTCCGCAATCTGGCCATCGGCCTGATCCGCCTGGCTGGACTCACCGAGATCAAACGCACCCTGGAATGGATCGCCGCCGACCGCATGAGAATCCTCCCGCTCCTGGCCGCATCTACCCCCTGAACAGCAACAACGACTTTGCTATTGCCCTGCTACCGCTTCCGTCGCAATCAGCATGACCGGAACAGTGCGATCCGTGCGCACGGTGGCGTACCTTGCCGATGTAGGTAAGAGGCTAGCGCCATTTCGAGCAGAATCTGAAGTAACTCGTTTGTATCAACAGATGGCGAACGCGGGCATCCCTACGCCGCACGCTTAGAGCGTTATTCTGGCGACTTGATCACCTCAAAATAGGACAACGACCCCAGGCAAGTAAGATCGTTTTCCTCTCGCAGAAGACAACTTACAGGCGGGGTCGTTGCGTTATCAGTCTACTACAGGGCTTGCTGCTGACCAGATCCAGGAGCTTGTCGCGCGCATCTGGCAGATCATCCAATGCCATGAGAACCAAGCGTGGCCTCCGACCGTGGGACTGTATCGCGCTGTCGTGATCACTTTGGTGTACGTCCGACAGAATCTGAACCAGGCGGCCGTGGGCGATCTGTTCGGCGTCAGTCAGTCGACCGTATCGCGGATCTATCGAGGCATTCTCCCATTGATTGGGCAGGCCCTGTGCCTGCACATTCCAAACCTCAAGGAGGCCATCCGCGGCCGGCTCGTCCTGGTCGACGGAACCGATGTCCCGACCGGCAACCGTGCTGGTCACGAAGACAACTTCTCCGGCAAGCGGCGCCGCGCGGGGCTGAACATCCAGGTCGCCGCCGATACGGAGGGAGGCCTGCTGGGAATATCCGCCCCTCTGCCTGGCTCGATGCATGACCGGAAAGCGTTCGCCGAGTGTGACTGGGAAGATCTTCTGGCCGAGACCTCAGTCATCGGTGACCCTGCCTATCAGGGCACTCACACGATTACGCCTCGCAAAAAGCCACAGGGCGGCGAGCTCTCGGCTGGCGACAAGGTGAACAATAAATTCATCTCCTCACTTCGATCCGCCGTCGAGCGATGCATCGCGCATATCAAGAACTGGAAGATGATTGCGACCGGCTATCGAGGACGCCTTTCCGAGCTCCCCAACATCATCCGGATCATCACATCGCTCGAGTTCTATCGACTCGGCTGGTAACCCTCATGAATAACGCTCTTAGTCTGCGTGTCGAAACGCGAGTACATGGAGCAGGCCAACAAGCGAAGCAGAACCGACAATTTCACCTTTTTCTATCCGCTCGCGTACGGACGACAACGGAATCCATGCAACACGTTCCGCTTCGTTAACGTCTTCTGGATCCCCGATATAGTCGGCGCCGTCGGCAACAAACATCAAGTTTTCCGCATCGGCCGAGCCGACTATTGGTTGGAATGAGACAAGTTTGCGCACATTGCGGGGACGCCAACCGGTTTCCTCTTCAACTTCACGAGCAGCGGTCACCATTGGTTCTTCGTTAGGATCGACATATCCGCCCGGTAGTTCCCAGACCCACCGATCAATGATGAACCGATGGCGCCACATCATGAGAACCCTGTCCTGGTCGTCAATGACAACCATCATCGCCGCTTTGGGCATCCGGAGGACGTACTGTTCGAACTGGACGCCATCCGGAAGTTCGACGGAGGCAATACTCAGCCGGAGCCGTCGGGTGTCGTCCACCACCCGTTCACCGTGGATTGTCCAGCGCGTGAGTTCTGTCTTGTTCTGCTCAGCCGTCACGGTCGTAGACGCTACCGTGACACGGGCGCAGCGGCGTGATACATCAAGAGGCGTCCGCCACGTTCGCGTCCGTCCCGGGCATCCGCGAACGTGATTGCAGCAGAGAAGCCCAGCGGTAGGCTCTCGGAAGCGGTGGAGTGTATCGCGCGATAAGCGTTGGAAGCTTCGCGATTGCCGAGGACAGGAAGGCTCTCGATGGAAGGTCATAAGACTCTGGCAACGTCAGCAGAGAGGCTCGAACGCATGCTAGCGGCTGTTCGAGCGGCCTCCCGTCCTGATGCATCGTCCGAAGAGGTCTACGAGCAACTGGGGCATGTCCTACGCGAGATGACGCCTCTACATGAAGAGGTGCTGTCAGTGCGGACCGAGGCGGGTCTGCGGGCGATCAACGACATGCCAGCAGACCCACCTACGAGGTAACCACAGGTCACGAGTGGGTAACCAAATAGGGCTTCCCTCTAACCCGCATAACCACTCACGAGGGGGAGCTGCTGTGGACCAGGTTCCCGGCAACGGCTGGCAGGCGATGGCCCGTGGCCCACGTTGGTTCCTCACCTCGGCGTGGCCATGGAAGTCCCTCGGCTATCTGTCCTGCAGCGTGCTCGTGGCCGCCGGGATGTTGTCGGTGATGGACAACTGGCTGAGCCGGGTCGACAGCGCGCCCGGGTATCTCACGGTCGTCGTCGCGGTCCTGCTGACGTGCTTCGTGCTGGCGATGCCGCTGGCTGGTGCCGAGCGGCGGCGGCTGCGGATGGTGGACCGGGAACTGGCCGACAACCCGCACGTCCAGCTGCTTTTCCCGCGTGCAGGGACGTGGTTGTTGGTGCGGTTGGGCGAGGCGGCGACCTGGCGGGAGTTCGGGTACGCCATCGCGTTCACGATCGTCCTGCCGTTCCTGGACCTCGCCTGCGTGTTGCTGCTGCTCATCGCCGTGCTGCTGTTGCTGGGGCCCGCGTTGCAGCTGATCCCTGGCGTCGAACCGCTGGTGGTGCTGGGGTGGCAGGTCGAAACCGTGGCCGATGGTGTCGTGGTCACGTTGACTGGCTTGCTCCTGCTGCCCGTCGCGGCATACGCGATCACGGTGATCGCGGCCGGGCAGGCTTCGTTCGCCAGGCTGCTGATCGCGCCGACCGACGCTGAACTCGCCGCCCGTGTCCAGGAGCTTTCCAGGTCGAGGACACGGCTGGTGGACGCTTTCGAGGCCGAACGTGAACGGATCGAACGCGACCTGCACGACGGCGCGCAGCAACGGCTGGTGGCGCTGACCATGACCCTCGGCATGGCGGAGCTGGAACTGGACGACGGTCCCGGGCGTCGTCTGGTCGTCAAGGCCCGCCGCGAGGCCGAAGGCGTGCTCGCCGAGCTGCGTGACCTGATCCGGGGCATCCATCCGCAGATCCTCACCGACCGCGGGATCGAGGCAGCGGTGGTCGAGATCGCCGACCGGTGCGTGATCCCGGTGCACGTGCGGATCGGCCTCACCGAGCGGCCAGCGTCCACAGTGGAGGCTGTCGCGTATTTCGCGGTCAGTGAAGGGCTTACCAACGTGGTCAAGCACAGCAAGGCCACGCGGGTGGAGATCACCGCGCGACGGTTGCACAACAAGCTGGTGCTGGCCGTCGTCGACGACGGCATCGGTGGCGCGGACCCGAAAGGCGGTACGGGCCTGCAAGGGCTCGCGGACCGCGTGGCCGTCGTTGGCGGCAGGCTGATGCTGCGCAGCCCGCAGCAAGGACCGACCGAGCTGATCGTGGAGTTGCCGTGGTTCGTACCCGTCTACGCATAGTCCTCGCCGAGGATTCCGTGCTGCTCTGCGAAGGACTCGTTGAGCTGCTCGGCCGCTTCGGCCACGAGGTCGTCGCCGCGGTCAGCGATGTCGACCGGCTGATCGAGGCGGTCGACGAACACAAGCCGGACGTCGTGGTCACCGACATGCGGATGCCGCCTGGCTTCACCGACGAGGGGATGCGGGCGGCGGTCGCGTTGCGTGCGACGCACCCGGAGCTGGGGATTCTCGTGCTCACCCAGTACGTGGCCACGGCGTACGCGTTCGAGTTGCTCGAACTCGGTGGCGGCCTCGGCTACCTGCTCAAGGACCGGGTGGGCGCGGTGACCGAACTCGTCGAGGCGGTGGAACGGATCGCGGCCGGGAGCACGGTCGTCGACCCGGACATCGTGCGTCAGCTGCTCAAACGCCAGCAGCAGAGCAGCCCGCTCGACCGGCTCACCCCGCGCGAACGGGAGGTGCTCGGGCTGATGGCCGAGGGCAAGACGAACGCGGCCATCGCCGCTGACCTGTGTGTCAGCCAGGCGGCCGTGGCCAAGAACATCGGGGCGATCTTCACCAAGCTCGACCTGAGCGAGGCGAACGGGCATCGGCGGGTGCTCGCGGTGCTCAGCCACCTGCGTGGTTGAGACGTTTGTGGGGAGGCCCGCGCGGACCTGTTGGGGGAGCAGGTGCGCGGGCCGAGCCACTCGAAGCCTCTGCGGGGGCGGCCTCTGCCAGCAAGACAACCAGAGCGACGGCGTGCCGTCGGTAGTGCGCGGTGGAGACTTCGAGTAGTACTGGGTATGCCGCCGAACGGGTGCTGCCACGGTATTTCTTTAGGGGGGTAAGAACGTGGTTCCGGCGGCGGAGATCAGCAAAGATGGTCTCCGGGTCGCCTTCCGGCCCGCCCGTGTGACGGCTCTGGGGTGACGGCGCCGTCCCGAATCCACGTAGGTGCTGATGCGGCAAGCCTTACTGGCTTGGCTCGACAAACGAGCCGAGCTGCTGAAGTTCATCATGGTCGGCGCGATCTGCTGGGTCGTCGACACCGGCGTTGTCTACACCCTCAAGCTGACGGTCCTCGGCGAAAAGCCGTTGACCGCCAGGGTTATCGGCGTGGTCGTGGCCACTGTGGCCTCGTACGCGCTCAACCGCGAATGGTCCTTCAGATCACGAGGCGGACGGCAGTGGCACTGGGAAGCCACGCTGTACCTGGTCTGCAGCGGGATCGGCGTGCTCGTGACCGTGCTGCCGCAGGCCGTTTCGCTCTACGTGCTGCAGCTGAGGGTTCCGTTCGTCAGCCCGGTCACGCAGGCCGTGGCCAATTTCATCACCGGACAGGTGATCGGCGTGCTGCTCGCGACCGGATTCCGGTTCTGGGCGTTCCGCCGGTTCGTGTTCCCCGAAGTCCGGACGCGTGAGCCGGAGCCCGTTGGCTGATCGAGGCTGTGTAGCCTGCCATTGCCATGACCACCACTGACGCCGTGATTCCCGCTCGGGTGTTCAAGATCGTGGCGTGGCTTGGCGTGATCTCATTCGTGACCTATGTCGCTTTGGTGATCCAGAGTCCGGTCACCAGGGCGCACCAGTACGACCTGGTGGCGTACCGAACCGCGGGCCTGCGGGTGCTGCAGGGAATCCCGCTCTACGACACCCCACTGATCGGGAACGTCAAGGGAATCTACGAGTACTTGTACCCGCCTTTCGCGGCGATCCTGTTCACCCCGCTGGCGGTCCTTGACGGGGTGCTGTTCACCATCGTCGGCTCGTTGGTCAACGGGGCCGTGCTGGTCGGCGTGATCTGGCTGGCTCTGAGCATGCTCGGGTACCGGCGTGACTACCGGCTGGTGTGGTTTTCGGTGTTCGCCGGATGCGCGTTGCTGTACTGCGAGCCCATTCGGCAGACGGTCATCTTCGGGCAGATCAACCTGGTGTTGCTCGCGCTCGTGCTGGTTGATCTGGCTTTGCCCGATCGGGTGCGGTACAAGGGCGTGCTGATCGGGATCGCGGCTGGGATCAAGCTCATCCCGGCTTTCTTCGTGCTCTACTTGCTGGTGACCCGGCGGTGGCGAGCGGCCGCGGTGGCCGGTGGCACTTTCGTCGCGACGGCCCTGCTGGGTTTCGCTGTGATGCCCAGGGATTCGGTGATTTTCTGGACAAGCGCGGTGATGGATCCGACCCGGATCGGTCCCGCGGACATGGGGCCGAACCAGACGCTGAGCGGGATGATCGCGCGGCTTGTCGGTGTCAGCGTTGAGCAACGTGTGCTCTGGGTGGTTCTCGGCGCCGTGATCGCGGTGATTGGTCTGCTTCTCGCTCGTCGGCTGAGCTTCGCTGGTTATGAGTTGCCCGCGATTGTGTTGTGCGGGTTGGTTTCCACGTTCGTGTCGCCGTTCAGCTGGCCGCATCACTGGGTGTGGCTTGGGCTTCTGGTGGTTTACCTGTTGCACCTTTCGCTGCGGCCCGGTGCGGTGGTTGAGCGGTGGGCCCTTGGCGGGACGCTGGCCGTCACGCTTGGCGGCGTGCTCGGGCTCATCGACTATCAGGTGCCGACGCTGCTGGCCGTGCCGGACTGGGCGCATCTCGGGTTCTTCTACCAGAACGCGTACCTGTGGCTGACGCTCGGCGTCTTCGTCGCGGTGTACCTACCACTCCGCCACAACCGAAGTGCCGTGCAGGCCACCCTTACGGCCTAGGTCCGCAAGGCAATGTGCGGCAACCTATCTACTCGCTGTCGAAGTTGCCATCATGTATGCGACCGTGCTCGGTGGCCGACGAGCCGCAAGCACCGGTCGGCGGCGTCAAGGACAGCGGATTCGGGCATTTCGGCAGCCAGTGGGGTGCTGAGTTCTTCCGCATATACGGGGACAACGTGCCGATTGTCGTCTGCTTGCGTTCCTGTGAGGTGAATGGTCCGATAGTGCGGGAGGTGATCGCGTGCGCTGTCCGTTGACGGTGATCGGCGTGGTGCGTACCGGCCCGACAGATCCCGCGGACACGCCTGTGCAGGCCGCGTTGAACAGGGTCGAGCACGGTGAGCTCGAAGTGGCTGAGGAGTTCGCCGCGGGTCTGGCCGATGTGGACGGATTCGACCACGTGTGGCTGTTGTCGTGGCTGGGGTTGGGCGACGAAGCGCGGCCGCCGATGGCTCAGGTGCCGTTTCTGTTGCGGCCGAAGCCCCGGCTGATCGGCATGTTCGCCACCAGGAGTCCAAAGCGGATCAATCCGATCGGACTGAGCCTTGTCCGGGTGATCGAGGTGCGTGGCCGTGTACTGCGGTTCGCCGGTGTCGACATGGTGGACGGGACGCCGATCATCGACGTCAAACCCTATGTGCCCGCGTTCGACCAGCCACAGGGACCGTCGCGATCCGGGTGGATCGAAGAAGTCGAACTCAACCAGGGCGTCACACCTGGCGAACTCGGCCGATGAAGGAACTCGCCGGACGCGGCCGACGCGCTTCTGGCCGAGGCCGAACGTCTCCGCGGTCTGACAGGAAGTAGCGTTTGCCTAGTGGTCACGATCGGAAGTCTGTCGGGGGTCTCGACGGCCCAGCTTCCCGCTAGCCAGATTTTCCTCTGGGCAGCACCGACCAAAGGGGCCGGTACAACACCGGTACCGGCCCCTTCGCCCGGCACACTCAGCGAAAACCTGGATCCGCCGAATACCCCCAACGAACTTCCGATCGCAACCACTCGTGAACCAGCGTGCGAAAGTCATCGGGCGGATCGCCGATCACCTTGTCGCCAGCCGAACGGATCATCCGCTGCGAGTGGCGGTCGACGGTGTCACGGCCGCGGGCAAGACCACACTCGCCGGTGAACTCGCCACAGCGGTTCAGTCTCGTGGACGCCCGTCGATCCACCTGTCGATGGACGGGTTTCACCACCCGTGGGCACACCGCCACCGCCAGGGCCGCGACTCCGCGATCGGCTACTACCAGGACGCCTACGACTTCGCCTCGTTCGCGCGGCTGGTCCTCACCCCGCTGGGACCCGGTGGCGATGGTCGCTATCCGCAATCGCGTCATCGACCTCGCCAGCGATCAGCAGATCGACGAGCCACCGGTACAGGCACCACCGGACGCGATTTTGATCGTCGACGGCAGCTTCCTCCAACGCGGCGAACTCGCAGGCCTCTGGGACGACGTCGTGTTCGTCGACACCGACTTCTAGATCGCAAGGAACCGCGGCGCCGAACGGGACACCCACCTGTTCGGCGGTCTGTCCGAGGCGCAGAGCGCGTTCGACAACAGATATCACGCGGCATCCCGGCTGTATCTTGACGAAGTCGATCCGGCCGCGCGGGCGGGCATCGTTCTCGGCAACGACAACGTCGATGACCCAGTGCTCAAACGAATCGGCGGCACGACAACGGACACAGCGCGCCTGTTGTCCTATGGCACTCTTCAGCAGCCGGATGTGCAGAAATCCAGCTTTGGCAGGCTTCTTGACGGCGTGCCCGACACGTTGCCCGGTCACCGCACGCATTGGGTCACGATCACCGATCCCGATGTCATTGCTGCCAGTGGGTCCAACCGTCACACGATCGTCCGGCCGACCGGTGACGATGAAGACAGCGTTGCGGGCACGGTCTTCACCATCACCACGACCGAGTTGGCTGCTGCCGACGACTATGAGGTCGACGATTACCGAAGGGTCCTCGTGCGACTGAGTTCTGGCACCGAAGCCTGGGTTTACCTCAGTCGCTGAGTTGGATGGTGGTCAACGAAGTCAGCCCGTCGGCACCGGCTTTTTCCAGTTCCACCACGGCTTTCCGCCCGCTGATCCGGAGGGTGGCCAGTGCGTTGGTCATGTACGGCCCGGCGATCTTGTTCCATTTCACGTGCGGTCGCAGGGAACGCTTTCCCAGCAGTACAGCCAAACCGCGCGACCAACCGAGCCGGAACAGCGGGTGGAAGAAGCGGGGAACACTGTTATGCATGGGAGAGCAGACGAGTTGGTACACCTTGGCGTTGACCGGTGCGTCGAAGCGCGCCTCGGCCGCGTAGAGATGGTGCACATCGCCCGACAGCACGCACACGGTCGCCGCTGAGCCCGAGGCTGAGCGCTGTACTAGCCGCGTCAGGCGATCGAACGAGGATTTGAACGCTGGCCAGTGTTCAAGGTCGCCTGCCTGCCGGATCTTCTCGGCGATTCGGCCTGACAGCCCTGGTTTCGCGCTGGTGGCTTCGTTGGCCGCTTGCATGGCGCTGATCGCGTGCGGCATCAGCCAAGGCAGCGACGAGCCGATCAGGAGGTGGTCGTACGAACCTTCGGCGTTGGCTTCGATCCAGTCGAACTCGTCGTCGCTGACCAGCGAACGCCTTCCGCCAGACAGAATCCGGCCTGCTCGGGTGTCGATCATCAGCAGCCGGACGCGCCCGAAGTCCCGCCGGAAGCTCCACCGGGTTGTCTTGCGGCCGTCCGACTCCTCAATGGCGGCGCGAGCGAACTCCCGTAGCACCTCGGTGGCGTCTTCGGCGGCGCGGACCTGCGCGTACGTCGTGTCGGTCGCCAGCTCGTCCGGGTGCAGGTTGCCCAGGTGCTGATACACCCAGTACGACGCGATAGCGCTGATTTCCCGCTCGGCCCACCAGTCTGTCCCGGCCATCTGCGCCCGCCAGGCCGCCGAGGTGTTCCAGTCGTCGATCACGTCGTGGTCGTCGAAGATCATCGACGTCGGCACGGTCGACATCAGCCAGCGCACCACCGGCGTCGACCACGCCTCGCGGTAGAGGTGCACGTATTCCTCGAAGTCCGCGACGCCTTCCGGCTCGCTGTCGCCGCGCCGGTCGATGATCCACTGCCTGGTGGCCTTGCTTGTCTCGTCGGCGTAGAGCTGATCACCGAGCAGTACCAAGGAGTCCGGCCACTCGGCTGGGTCCTGTTTGGACATTCGTTGTGCGTAGGCGGCCAGTGCGTCCGTGCCGAGCCTGCGCTGCTCCTCCGGGTCGTCGCTGTCCGGCATCCGGCACGACCCGAAGATCATCGTGAAGTCGTCAGAGATCGCTGGGATCCGGCTCGCTGGCAGACCGGGTTCGGGCCAGACCTGTGTGCCGTCTATGGAAACTTCGTACGGCGCGCCAGGCGTGAACCCGGTGACTACGATGAGCGCGTAGTGATGACCGCTGACCTGGAACGTCTTGGCCGAGCACCCCGCGATCGTGACCATGCACGGGCCGTCGGTCTGTACCCAGATCGTCGCTGACGAGGCGTCCACGTGCCGCAGCACGGGACCAAGCACAAGAGCGGTCACGCCATGAATTCAACCAGCATCAGTGATGATGCTCAGCCGGGCGCGTGGAGACCTCCGTTCCGGGCAGCACGCCGATACTCCGGTGGCATATCGCTGAAAGCCGACCAATTGCGGCGCCCGTGGTCGCCCGGCCAGTCGTCGAACGCGGCGATCACGGCATCGCGCAGGTCGCCGTCATCATCGCAGGAAGCCGCGTCCACCTCGACGATCTCGTAGTCCAGTGCGGCGAGATCGGCCACCAGCCGGGACAGCTCAGGGAATCTGCCGTGCCAGGGTCTTGACCACAGTGGTCATTGCTTTCGTCGGCGTGCGGAAGGCTATCTCGACCCAAGCGGTGGCTTGGTTGTCGAGGACTGTTGGGGGACCGTCGCGTTGGTCGGACCGGGCCTTGAAGGTCTTCGCCGCGGCCTGCTGGCCGATCACGCGCGCCACCGTGGCGAGGAAGATATAGGAGTTCGCGCCTGCCCCTTCGCCGATCGATTCGGCGTTCGCCACGGAATGCGACCAGTAATACAGGGCGTCGGCCCCGCGGCCGTACCGGACCATCCAATACCCAGCGAGATCCAGGTCTTCGGTGTGGTCCGGTACGTGCTTTCCGGGCTGCGTGACTTGATGATCGCGCCGGAGCGCGTCGTCTCCGACGACCCGTCCCAGTCGGCGCTCGAGGGCAAGCGCGGTGGGCTGGTGCTGGACAGCGGCCACCTCGACGCGGCAGGCAACGTGGTACCCAACAGCGGCTCGCGGATCGCCGAGTGCGGCGCACGCGGTAACGACGTCGTAGTCGGGGACCTGCCGACGTGCTACCGCGATCACGGGTTGGCGAAGTCCTTCGCTGACTACATTCCCGGCGAGGCGGCGACATCGATGCATCTGCTCGAAGGCGCGATCTTCCTTGGGCTCGCGGTGCTGTTGGTACTCGGCACGGTGTGGGCGGTTCGCAGGCAGGTGTGAGCAGGGCACCTATGCTGAACCACGTGATCGAGTTTCGCATCGATCGGCACTCCGGGGTTGCTCCGTACCTCCAGATCGCCCAGCAGGTCAAACAGGCCATGCGGATGGGCATGCTGGGGCCTGGCGACCAGCTGCCGACGGCAAGGGAGGTGGTTGAGGCCACCGCGGTGAACCCCAACACCGTGCAGAAGGCCTACCGCGAACTCGAACACGAAGGACTCGTCGAAGGCCGCAGGGGCACGGGCACGTTCGTGACGGTGTCGCTGGTCACCGACGCGGCCAAGCTCGGCGCGCCCCTGCGGCAGGATCTGGAACGCTGGATGGGCCAGGCGGTGACCGACGGTCTTGTGGTCGAAGAGGTCGACGCGATCTACACGGACGTGCGGGAAACGCACTACCCGTCTACTTAGGGCAACAGTGTTCTCGATTCTGTCGCCGGCCATCGTTGCCCAAGAAGTCAACGGGCGTCCTGCTTTGCTGTGGACGGTGCCCGATGGCGTGCGGGCGGTGTCGAAGGCCGTGGTCGGCGGCGGTATCGGTGCGTGCGAGTGGATCGTCAACGTCGAGGTGGATCACGAATACCATCGCGATCCCGTCGGGCATGTGGTTGAGCTCGCCAGCGAATGGGGTCTCGGCGGACCGGGTTGCGGTCTGCTCGCTGCCGTCGGTTGCCGGTGGGCCTTGGTGATGCTGCTTTGGTCAACGCGGTCGTGACCGCAACCGAAGCCAAGACTCAGGCGTTGTTCGACGCTGGCGTGCCAGGGACCGGCACGCCTAGCGACGCCGTTGTGGTGTGCTGCCCGGACGGCGGTGGTGAGCTTTACGGTGGCCCGCGGTCACAGTGGGGCTGCGGCTGGCAAATGCCGTTTATGAGACTACTTTTAGGGGCGCTGGACGCGAGCCTGAGCCGCGTGTGCCCGCTTGAGCAGAGCCATCAGTTTCTCCTCTTCACGGATACGCGCCCGGTATTTCTCCGGCAGCTTCTTCAGCTGCTCTTCCTCGGCTCGCAACTTCGCGAAGATCTCAGCCCGCAGCCCGGGATCATTCTCGACCTCGCAGTACTGCACGGCGTGCCGCCGAGCCTGCGCGATCACGTTCTGAGCGCGACCCCACGTGCTGGTCAGCGACGCGATAACCGTGATGAGCAGAACCCCGAAAATGACGGCCAGCGAAAGCCCTGTGCTGATCTCGACGACGCTCACCGGTTCGCCGCGGTTGATGAACGGCACGTTGTTCTCGTGCAACGCGTGCAGGACGAGTTTGACGCCGATGAACGCCAGGATCGCCGCAAGGCCGTACGCCAGGTAGACCAGCCGGTCGAGCAGTCCGTCGATGAGGAAGTACAGCTGCCGCAAGCCGAGCAGTGAGAACGCCGTCGCGGTGAAGACGAGGTAGACGTTCTGCGTCAGCCCGAAGATCGCTGGGATGGAGTCGAGGGCGAAGAGCAGGTCCGTGCCGCCGATGGCCACCATGACCAGCAGCATCGGTGTCATCACCCGCCTGCCGTTCTCGACGATGAACATCTTGTCGCCGTCGTATTTCTCAGAGGTGTGGAACAGCCGCCTGGCCAGGCGCACCAGGAAGTTCTCGGCGCTGCGGTCTTCGCTGCTGCTTGGTTTGATCAGGTTGCCCGCCGTGATCAGCAGGATGATCCCGAACAGGTAGAAGACCCACGAGAACAGGTTGATCAGGGTGGCGCCCAGTGCGATGAAGCCGGTCCTCGCGATCAGTGAGAACACGATCCCGAACAGCAGCACCTTCTGCTGGTCGGCCCTCGGCACCTTGAAACTCGCCATGATCACCAGGAAGACGAACAGGTTGTCGATGGACAACGCTTTCTCGGTGACGTAACCGGCGAAGTATTCGTAGCCCATGGTCGTGCCGCCGAACAGCAATACCCCGAAACCGAACAAGACCGCGATGCCGACGTAGATCGTCGACCAGACGGCGGCTTCGGGCAGCGTGGGCACATGGGCCTTGCGGACGTGGACGAAGAAGTCGAACAGCAACAGCCCGATGATCCCGGCGATCGTCAACAACCAGACAACGATCGATACGTCCATGCGCGATCTCCCGGTCGGCGGAGCGTGGCGTCCTCTGTATACACCACGCCCTCGGCTTGGGCTCGCGACGACGAGCCCCTCCCTCAGCGACTACGCGGGATTGTCGCCGTGGGTAAGCGTTTTCCGCGGTACGAACAGATGGTTCGTACCCATTGGACGCCGCTGGGTCGTGAGTGGTTATGCGTGTTCTAACCCGCATAACCACTCACGAGTCCTTATTTAGTTCACGTGATGAACAAAGGGTCGATTCGTTCATCGAGTGGACAAGATCCGGCCGGGCTCTTGACGTCGTCACCCTCGTGTCGTTAATTGGTTCAGGCACTGGACGAATAGAAGCCTGCGGTGCGGACGGGACGGGAAGGGAGTGGTCCGCGGCTTCGGGGCCGACGACGTGGTTACCCCCGCATCCCTGTTGGGAGAGTTGATGATCCGCAAAAGCCTGAGAGCCGCGGGCAGACGTGTGCTGTCTGTCGCGGCCGTGGTGGTTACAGGCTTATCCGTGGCGACAGCTGGCGCCACCGCAGCGCCCGAGGACGATCCGTCGTTCCGGGCGCTTGTCTTCTCCAAGACCGCCGGTTTCCGGCACGACACCATCCCTGACGGCATCGCCGCGATCCAGAAGCTCGGCGAGCAGCACAACTTCACGGTCGACGCGACCGAGGACGCTGCCGCCTTCACCGACGCGAATCTGGCCCGCTACCAGGTCGTCATCTTCATGTCCACGACCGGTGACGTCCTAGACGACCCCCAGCAGGCAGCCTTCGAGCGCTATGTCCGCGCGGGCGGCGGCTACGCGGGTGTGCACGCGGCGGCCGACACCGAATACGGCTGGGCCTGGTACGGCTCGCTGGTCGGCGGGTACTTCAAACAGCATCCCGCGCCACAGCAGGCGACCGTCAAGGTCGAGGACCCGGCGCATCCGTCCACGCAAGGCCTGCCGACCCTGTGGTCGCGGACCGACGAGTGGTACGACTACCAGACGAACCCGCGTCCGAACGTGCACGTACTGGCCTCATTGGACGAGCGGACCTACACCGGCGGCACGATGGGCACCGATCACCCGATCACGTGGTGCCAGGACTACGACGGCGGCCGTTCCTGGTACACCGGCCTCGGGCACACCAAGGAGAGCTACACCGAGCCGAACTTCCTGCACCTGCTGCTCGGTGGCATCCAGACGGCCGCGGGCGTCGTGCCAAGCGATTGCGCGGCCTCGCAGGACAAGAGCTTCGAGAAGGTCACGCTCGACGACAACACCTCCAACCCGATGATGCTGGACGTCGCACCGGATGGCCGCGTTTTCTACATCGACCGGCTTGGTGACGTCAAGGTCATCCGCCCGACCGGTGGCGTGGTCACCGCGGGTCATCTGAATGTGTTCACCGCCAACGAAAGTGGCCTGCTCGGCGTCGCGCTGGACCCAGGATTCGCCACGAACAACTGGATCTGGCTGTACTACTCGCCCGTGGGCAAGGACGTCGACCGGTTGTCACGGATCACCGTGAACGCCGACAGCACCTTGGACTTCGCGAGCGAGAAGACCGTGCTCGAAGTCCCGGTGCAGCGCGCGGAATGCTGCCATCACGGCGGCGGCATGGTGTTCGACAAGCAAACCGGCGACCTGTGGCTGGCCAACGGCGACAACACCAACCCGTTCGCCTCCGACGGCTACACCCCGATCGACGAACGGCCTGGCCGCTCGGCCTGGGACGCGCAAGCCACCTCGGGTAACACGAACGACTTGCGCGGCAAGGTATTGCGTATCCGGCCGCAGGCGGACGGCACGTACACGATCCCCGAGGGCAACCTGTTCGCGCCCGGTACGGCCAACACGCGAGCCGAGATCTACGCGATGGGCATGCGTAACCCGTTCCGCATCGGTCTGGATCCCAAGACCCACAAGCTTTTGGTCGCCAACTACGGTCCAGACGCGGGCAACCCGAGCGCGACACGCGGCCCGGAGAACACCGTCGAATGGGACATCCTCAACCAACCGGGCAACTACGGCTGGCCGTACTGCATCGGCAACAACAGGCCGTACAACGACTACGACTTCGCCACGAGCACGGCCGGTGCGGCCTTCAACTGCGCCAACCCGGTCAACAACTCGCCCAACAACACGGGCCTGACCAACCTGCCGCCGTCGCTTGCGGCAACGGTCTACTACCACTACCAGGCTGACCCGGCGTTCCCCGAACTCGGTGGTGGTGGCGCGCCGATGGCCGGTCCGGCGTACCGCTACGACCCGGCGCTGGCCTCGGACCGCAAGTGGCCCGCGTACTGGGACGGCAAGGCGATCTTCGGCGAGTGGAACCAGAACACCCTGTTCTCGTTCCAGCTCACCGAGGATGGCAGCAAGCTGGCCGACATCAGCCGGATCTTCGGCTCGATGGGCTTCAAGAAGCCGATGGACATGAAGTACGGCCCGGATGGCGCGCTTTACCTGGTCGAATGGGGCTCTGGGTTCGGTGGCGACAACACCGACTCGGGCATTTACCGGATCGACTATGTGCAGGGAAACCGGGCGCCCATCGCGAAGGCCGTGGCTGACCGTACGTCCGGTCCGGCGCCACTGGCCGTCGCGTTCTCCAGCGCCGGTTCACGTGACCCGGACGGCACACCGATCACCTACGCGTGGGACTTCGATGGCAACGGCACGACCGATTCCACCGAGGCCAACCCGACCGTGACCTACACGCAGAACGGCAACTTCAGCGCGACTCTCACGGTCAGCGACGCGGACGGCCGGACAGCCACCGCGAACGTGCCCATCACCGTGGGCAACAGCGCGCCAACGGTCACGTTGAACCTGCCGCCGAACGGCGGTGTGTTCGACTGGGGTGACCAGGTGCGATTCGGTATCACGATCACCGATCCCGAGGACGGCACGATCAACTGCGACGACGTGCGCCTGCAGTCCATCCTTGGGCACGACTCGCACGGTCACCCGCTCGACCAGTACAGCGGGTGCGGGGAATTGGTGCAGACAACCTTGTCGTCCGGGCACAGCGACAGCGACAACGTGTTCGCTGTGCTGGAAGCCAGCTACACCGACAAGGGCGGCGCGGGCGGCTCAGCGCCGTTGACCGGCCGCGCCGAGGCGATCCTGCAGCCCAAGCACAAGCAGGCCGAGTTCTTCAGCGCGACTGGCCGTTTGCCGGGCAGCAGCAGTTCCGGCGACCCCGGTGTGCAGGTGGAGACGGCGTCCGATCCGCAAGGCGGATTCCGCAACATCGGGTTCATCGAGCCCGACGACTGGTGGTCGTTCAACCCGGTCAGCCTGACCAATGTGGACGATTTGCGGTTCCGGGTGGCGTCAGGGGCCGCGGGTGGCGTCATCGAGGTCCGATCCGGAGCGCTTGACGGCCCGATTGTCGGTACCGCAACGGTTCCGGCGACAGGCGGTTGGCAGACCTACACCAACTCCACTGTGGAGCTGTCCAACCCGCCAACGCCTAGCGGGCCGCTGTACTTCATCGCCCGCCGGCCGGTCGGCAACAACACCAACGCGTCGCTGTTCAACGTCAACTGGGTCGACTTCGTCGGTCGTGGCGTGACCGAGAACCAGCGTCCAAATGTGACAGTGAGCGGAACACCGACTCGAGGAACATCGCCGCTGACGGTGAACTTCCAGTCAACCGCGACCGATCCCGAAGGTGACAACCCGCTGACCTACAAGTGGGACTTCGGGGTGGCGGGTGCACCGCAGCCGACAACGCCGAACGCGAGCTACACCTACCAAGCGCCAGGTAGTTACGACGCGAAGGTCACCGTGACGGACGCGAAGGGCGCGGCGAGGTCGGCGAGCGTGCCGATCATTGTGGACAGTCCACCGACGACATGCCTGTCCGGGCGGTCGGACTCCTTCGACGGCCCGCTCAGTCGTACCAAGTGGACAGTCATTCGGGAGAACCAGGACATGTCCGTCTCCGGCGGCAGCCTGCACATCCCGACGGCGTTGGCGGAGATCTACGGCACCAACAACTCCACACCGGTGCCGAATATCGTCGCGCAGCCGATGCCGTCCGGCGCTTGGCAGGCCACCACAAAGGTGACCTTGGCGGCCCGTGACGCTTATCAGCAAGCAGGTCTTGTGCTGTACGGCGACGACGACAACTACGCCAAGATGATGTTCCAAGCCCGTGGCACCGCGGACGCCAATGCCCGCATCTTCCAGTTCATCCGGGAAGACAAGGGCGTTCCGAACGAGGTGGCCGCGTCCAACACCGCCAACCTCGGTGCGGCGTTCCCGGACACCGCCTACCTCCGGCTGTCCAGCGACGGGACGTACGTGACCGCGTCCTATTCGGCGGACGGTCTGTCGTGGACTCCGATGCCGCAGACGGACAAACTGATCGCCGGGATTCCGAACCCGCGCATCGGCCTGATGTCCTTCGCCAGCACTGGAAACCGTCCGGTGATCGACGCGGCGTTCGACTGGTTCCAGATCGTGCCGGACGACACCGCGAGCGCGCCCGGCCCGAACGACGAGTTCGACGGGTCCGCATTGGACACCTGCCGGTGGGGCACGGTCATCCGCCCTGACCCGGCCGCTGTGCGCGTGACCGGCGGAAACTTCGAGATCGACACCAGCACGGGTGACATCTACGGCACGGGCAACACCGGACCGAAGAACTTCACCCTCCAGACACCGCCAAGCGGTGACTGGATCGTCGAGACCAAAGTGGACGCCAGCGCGCTCAACGAGCAGTACCAACAGGCTGGCCTGATCGCTTATCTCGACGACGGCAACTACGTCAAGCTCGACTACGTTGCCGACAACGCGGCCGGTTCACCGGTCACTCGTCGGATCGAGTTGCGCAGTGAAGTCGGGGACGCTGTTCAGGACCCACAGCCGTCGGCAGGTAACCTCACCCAAGGTGTCTGGTTCCTGCGTTTGGCCAAGCAGGGCAACACGTATCGCGGGTCTTACTCCGCGGACGGGACAACATGGACCGAGTTGGGGCAGACGGTGAACAACGCCGCCGTGGTCTCCGGCAAGGTCGGGTTGTTCGCACTGGGAACCAACCAAACGGCGCCGAAGACGGTCAAGTTCGACTACTTCCGTGCCTCGTGGGGCCAGCCAGCAGACTCGGAGGCCCCGGTGACAACCGCGGTCACCGATCCTGCCGCAGACTGGTCCAAGAGCCCGGTGACGGTCACCTTGGCCGCTACCGACTCGGGCAGCGGTGTAGACCGCACTGAATATAGTGTGGACGGTGGCTTGTGGACTCCGTACACGGCGCCATTTGTCGTTGGCTCCGATGGAACCCATCAGGTGAGCTACCGTTCCGCGGACAAGGCGGGCAATGTCGAGACTGCCAAGACCGTGACGGTCAAGGTGGACGCGACGGCGCCGACCGTGACCGCGGTGACCACTCCGGCGGCCCCGGATGGCCAGAACGGCTGGTTCACCGGCAGTGTCTCGGTTGCCGTAACAGGCGCTGACGCTACTTCCGGGGTTTCCACCACCGAGTTCAGCGTCGACAATGGACCGTGGACGCCGTACATCGACCCGGTCAGCGTCTCGGCGGACGGCAGCCACACCGTTGCCTACCGTGTCACGGACGCCGCAGGCAACACGTTCTCGGCATCGTTGCCCGTGAACAAAGATGCGGCCGCGCCGCTGACCACGGCCGAGTTCGCCGCGCCGAACGACGACGGATGGCACGCTGGTGCCATCCCGGTGACACTGTCCGCAGTGGACCCGACATCCGGAGTCGTCTCGACGCAGTACTCATTGGACGGAGGGCCGTGGCAGCCTTACACAGAGCCGGTGAACGTCACCGGCGACGGCACCCACACGGTCGCATACCGATCCACTGACCGCGCAGGCAACGTCGAACAGCAAAAAGCCGCAACCGTGAAGATCGACGGCACAAAGCCGACGGTCCTCATCTCAGGGGTGGCCGACGGCCAGATCTACGGCGACAGCCAAGATCTGCGGATCAGCTGGCAAGCGGTCGATCCCACCTCAGGAATCAAATCGGTAACCGGAGCACTGGACGGAAGACAATACACATCCGGTTCACTGCAGGCACTGTACGAACTGGGCCTCAACATCCACACCCTGTCGGTGACAGCAGTGGACAAGGCCGGAAACCAGACCGTGCAGACAGTGTCGTTCGGTGTCACCACATCGACACGGGACATCGGCAACCTGATCGACCGATTCCGAGCGGTGAGCTGGCTGTCCCAAGCCACCGCGAACAAACTGCACGCGCAGTTGACCAAGGTGCGCAAGGCCGAAGCGGCAGGCAACGACACGAAGACCGTGAAGGAACTCAAGGAGTTCCGCAAGGTAGTCGCCACGGTCCCAGCCGTCGAAGTCCGCCAAGTCCTCACCAGGGACACCGACGCACTGATCGCGCGAATCCCCCAGTAACCAGCCGGGTGGGACGCTCCCCGGAGCGTCCCACCCCTTCCCGTAAGGACAGCGCATGACCCGCGCGATCTCGCTGCTTGTGGCTCTCGTGGTGACAGCCTTGCTGACCGCGGGTCCCGCGCACGCCCACGGCGGACCAATCAAGCTCGAGGTACAGGGCGACGGCGGCCAAGGCGTCAACGCCACTGTGACCTACCAGAACGACGGCCACATGGTGACCGACCAGGTTGTCCTGAGCTACACCGCTGTCACTCCCGATGGTCGGACCGCGGGGCCGGTCCGCATGATCGCTTCGTCCGAAGGCCAGGCTTTCTACCGGAGTGAAGAACCGCTCCCGATCGGAAACTGGACGGTGACGGTGACCGCCACGCGGCCGTCCCAGGCCCAGAAAACCGTCGCTATCACGTCGACTCTCCTACCAACCCCGAAGCCCGTCGCGACCGACAGTCCAACCTCGACGATCGTGATCGTTCTTGTCGCAGTCGGCGCAGTTTTGATCTTGGGCGCGGTCACCATCCTCGGCCGACGCCGAGCCCGCCGAGTCAACCTGGCAGGCCCAGCGAAGGGCAAACTCCAGCGCTACTGAGCTCAGCGGCGGCCTGACTGGACAAGCAGCTGGTTTGCTTGGTCTTTGGACATTTGGCTCGTGTAGCCGCAGAACGTGCATTGCGTGGTGTGTTTGATCTTCACCGGGAACAGCGGGATGAAGAAGAGCGTGAACTTCGTGACGGCCTTGTGCAGCGGATGTGCCACGGAGTTGCCACATCGGGGGCACATCAGCATCAGCATCGCCAGGACGAAAACCTTGGTCCGGAAGCCGAAAATCACCATTTACGTCGCACTCCTCGTTTCCTGGCTGACCAGGCCTTCGATATCCAGATCTCTACCGCGCGCGAGTTCGGCGGCCAGGGCGTCCTCGCCGAGGGAAGCACGCAACAAAGCGGTGATCCGGTCAACGTCACCGCGTTCCGCAGCGGGCAGTGGGGCGCCGACGGATTCGCGGGCGGCGGTGGCCGCGCCGAGCAAATGGGCCGCCAATGTATGCGAGCCGGACAGGGCCCGGGCTTCCGATAGGCCTTCGAGGGCGTGGGCGACCGCACGCGGGTTACCGGTTGCCCATGCGGTCGTCAGTCCTTCGCGGTGGAGGTCCAGTGCCGCAGTGACGTCGCCGCGTTGGGCGGCGTTGAAGCCCAGTTCGGTCAGGCCGAATGCCACCCCGACGTCGTAGTTGATTTGACGTTCCCAGCGCAGCAACGGCTGGAGCAATTCCTCGGCGGCTTCGTGGCGGCCCTGTCTGCGGGCCAGCATTGCGAGGCCACCGCGGGCCATGTTCACGCTGGCCTCGCCGGATTTGTCGGTGGCTACCCGCAGTGAGCGTTCCAGGAACTCCTGGGCCGCCGCATGGTCTCCGGCGAGCATGGCGTGACGGCCCATCCTGGCCAGCTGTTGTGTCAAGAGTGGCCAGATCTCCAGCTCCTGCGCCATCTGCAGGGCGTCGTGCTGCAACTGGCCGGATGTCTGGTGGTCGCCAGCGAACTCGGCGAGCTGCCCCAAGGTCTCCGCGGCGTGGATTTGGCCCCAGCGGTCGCCGGTCGACGCGAAGATCTCCGCGGCGGTGGTGGCGTTCTGCTGAGCGGCGGCCAGGTCGCCGCGCATCAACGCGAGCTCGGCCAACGTGCATAGCCCTGCCGCGAGGCTCCATTGGTCGTCGAGTGACCGGAAGACGGTCAGGGCATCGGAGACCATGTCGGTTGCGGCCTCCGGTGTTCCGCTGCGGCCGACGTAGCCGAACAGCCAGCGAGCGCGGGCACGAGCCGCGGGGTCCTGGTACTGGTCGAGCACGGCCTGCCCGTGCTCCAACGGTGTGCTGTCACTGCCCTTCAGGTACGCGAACGCAATCTGCCACGCCTGCGCGTCAGCCCGTACGTCCGCTGGCGCGTCGGCGGCGACCGCCAGAGCAGTGGTGAGAGACCGGTGTGCCTCCTGATACTTGCCACGCAAGAACCCGTACCACGACAACGCGTTGACGAGCCGCAACGCAAGCACGGCCGAGTTGTCACGGACGGCCGTGGCCAAAGCTGCGCGCAGGTTGCCACCTTCGGCGTCGAGCCGTTGCAGCCATAGCCGCTGATCGGGTCCACGCAGGTGACTGTCAGCCTGTTCGGCGAACGCCACGTAGTAAGCCGCATGGGCCTGACGCACCGCGCTGTCCTCGTCAGCTTCGGCCAGGCGCTGACGCCCATAATCCGCGACGGTTTCCAACAGTCGGTAACGCACGCCATGAGGCGTCTCGGTTGTCACGACGAGCGAACGGTCCACGAGTCGCGCGAGCAGGTCGAGAACGTCATAAGCCTCGACGTCATCACCCGCGCAGACGGCCTCGGCGGAAGCGAGCGTGCTGCCGTCGGCGTGTACGGCCAACCGTCTGAGCACCGCGCGTTCGGTGCTGGACAACAGGTCCCAGCTCCAGTCGATCATCGCGCGCAGCGTCTGCTGGCGGGCAGGCGCGGTGCGGTGCCCGCTGGTCAGCACACGGAACCGGTCCTCCAACCGGACCGCCAGGTCATGCACGCCCAGCACACGCACCCGAGTCGCGGCCAGTTCCAAAGCGAGCGGAAGGCCGTCGAGCCTATGGCAGATCGCGGCGATGGCCTGGGCGTTGTCACGCGTGACAACGAATCCCGGAGTGACGGCCGCGGTCCGCGCCACGAACAACTGGACCGCGGGTGATTCGCTGACGTCCGCGAGGTTCTCCGGCAGGGCCAAGGGCGAGACTGGGAAGAGCTGTTCGCCCGCGATGGCCAAAGGTTCACGGCTCGTGGCAAGGACTTTCAGGGATGGCACGGACTTCAGCAGCACCTCGGTCAGCGCGGCCACAGGTTCGATCAAGTGCTCGCAGTTGTCCAGCAGGAGCAGAATCTGCTTACGCCGCAACGCTTCGGTCAGCCTTTCGGTGGATCTGCCCGAGGTCGTGTCGTCACGGATGCCCAGCGCGGAGCTCACCATGTCCGCGAGCGCGTCAGGCGTCGCGCCATCCCCATCGAACCCAGCGAGCTCGACAAGGCACACGTCATCAAGGCGCCGCGCGGATTCAAGGGACAGCTGGGTTTTGCCAACACCACCAGGGCCGGTAAGCGTCACCAGCCGGGCATGGTCGAGCAACCGGCCGATCTCGTCGAGTTCAGCCGCACGGCCGACGAGGTCGACGACCGGCGCAGTGATGTTCGATGCCTTGGGGGAGGGGGTCAGCGCGGAGTCCTGACGCAGGATCGACTCGTACAACGCGGCCAGCTCTGGACTGGGATCGACGCCCAGCTCGTCGGAAAGCCTTGTGGCCAGCGCGCGGTAGCACTCAAGGGCCTCCGCCTGCCGCCCAGACCGGTACAACGCGCGCATCAGCGCGGCGGAAAGCCTTTCATGCAAAGGGTTTTCCGAGACCAACTGGCTCAGTTCGCCAACCAGGCCACTGTGTTGACCGGCCTTCAACCGTGCCTCGGCGTGGTCTTCCAAAGCCGACAGCCGCAGCTCGGTGAGTTGCGCGATCGGCGGGCCCGCGAACGCCTGGTCAGCGAAATCCGCGAACGCCGGACCACGCCAGAGCTCCAGCGCCTCGGCCGGTCGTCCGGCACGCACCAGATTGGCGAACTGGTCGGCATCGACCGCGTCCGGCGAGGCACGGACCAAGTAGCCCGACGGGCCGGACACGATGATGTCCCGCTTGACATCGTCAAGGGCCTTACGCAGCTGCGAGACCTTCACCTGTAGCGCAGCCTGCGCGTTGCGTGGGGCGTCGTCGCCCCAGAGGTCGTCGATCAGCCGGTCAGCGGTCACCGGTTCGCCGCGGTGCACGAGCAGGACGGCCAACAGGGCGCGGACCTTGGCGCCGGGGATCGTGACCGGTGTCCCCTCATCCGTCCACACGGCAACCGGGCCGAGCACGCCGAACCGCATTTACCGAGCATATCGGCGCGGGCCGTAAGCGCGTGGAAAGAACGCCGTAAGTGCAGGCAAGCACGGTGAACACCACACCGAGTTGGAAGGACGAAAACGATGAACATCCTCGCGATCTCCGGCAGCCTGCGTACCGACTCACACAGCACCAAGCTGCTGCGCACCGCCGCCGGACTGACTTCGATTCAGCTGTGGAACGCCTTGGCGACCGTGCCGCCGTTCAACGAGGACCACGAGGACGCGCCCGCCGACGCGGTGCACGCCATGCGTGCCGAGGTGGCCGCGGCCGACGCCCTGCTCATCGCGACGCCGGAGTACAACACCACCATCCCCGGCCAGCTGAAGAACGCGCTGGACTGGATGTCCCGGCCGTACCTGGAGGGCGTGCTGGTCGACAAGCCGGTCGCGGTCGTGGGCGTCAGCCCCAGCGACTACGGCGCCGACTGGGCCCAGAACGACCTGCGCAAGGTCCTGAAGGTGTGCGGCGCCCACGTCGTCGAGCGGCACCTGTGCATTCCCCGCGCCGACACCGCGTTCGACACCGATGGCCAGCTGCGTGACACGGCCGCGCAAGCGACGCTCGCTCTGCTGCTGGACGACCTGGGCGCCCTGGTCAACGACCGTGCGGCGGTGTTGGCATGACGACCGCGGTTGTCCGAGTGGCGGCGCCGTGGCTGGCGTTGCTGGCGGCGCCCATGTCGTTCGGGATCGCCGGGCTCGCATTGATCTTGCCCGAGGCCGCCGATGTCCTCCAGGTCTCGCTGGCGTCAGCGACCGTCATCGTGGTCGCGTTCGGATGGGGAATAGCGGTCGGAACGCCGTTACTCGCCGGGTTGCTGAGTCACAAGGGCACCAGATTCACGTTGCTGGCGTGCGCTGCGCTCGTCGGCGCGGGGACGGTTCTCATGGTGGCGGTCCCAGCGCTGCCGGTGCTCGTGGTGGGTAGCGCGCTGCAGGCACTGGGTATGGCCGGGCAGGTGGTCATCGCCATGCATTTGGCGGGCACGCCCGCGGCGCTTGGAGTTGTCACGGCGTCAATGGCGTCGGTTGGTGCCGTTTCTCCGCTGGCCGGGTCCGCGGTCGCGGACCTGCTGTCGTGGCAAGCGGTCCTGGCGTTGCCCGCGCTCAGCCTGCTCGCGATACCGGCGATCATCGGGCGCGCGCTGCCCGCGCCACCCGCCGAGCGTCAGTTCGACGCGACGGGCGCGATTCTGGTGACCGCGCTCGTGACCGCGTTGACGGTCGTTCCGCATCAGCCGTTGATCGCGGCCGCGGCTGCGGTGCTGGCCGCGGTTCTGGTTGCCGCGCACTTGCGCCGTGAACCGGACGGGTTCTTGCCAGCCATCCTTGTGCGGACACCGGAGTTCCGGACGGCCGCGCTGCTGGGTGTGGCTTTGGCTGTGGCCAACTTCGGGATCCTGTACGCGGCGCCGCGGATGCTGGCCGACCGGTTGGCGTGGACGACTGGCGAAGTCGGGACCTTGATGGTCTTTCCGTACCTTGCGGGCGGACTGGCGTCCTGGTTCCTGATCACGGCGGCGGCCCGGATGCTGTTGGGTGGCCTCGCGGCAGCGGCGACGATAGCCGTGGTGATCGTCGTGTTGGGCTCGCCGGTCGCATTGCTGGTCGTCGCGATGTTCCTGGCTTCACTCGTGGCTGCCACCGGGCAGGGCGTACTCGTCGTCCGTGCCACTGGTGCGTTGCCTGACCGGTACCGTGCGACCGCGGTTGGCATGATCACCCTTTGCTACTTGCTTGGTGCGGCTTTCGGGCCCGCGATCGCGGCCCTTGCGGCGTAGGGGAGGCCTCCCCGGCTTCGTCGTTAGCGTCCGGTGCATGGCGAAGCGAAATGGGTCGCTCACCTTGGTCCTGGTCCTTGTGGTTGGTGTGGTGGTCACCGCGATCACCGGCGCGGTCAAGCCTGTGCCCGCGGGCCAGTTCGCGTTGACCGGCCACTGGGTCTTCAATTCGCTTCTGCAGACGGTGTTCCAACGCCGATCACCTCGTACCAGATCTCCTGGCGGGCAAGTACCGGCCAAACAGCATCGACGACTGCCGCAAGTGGACAGCGATCCGTCACAATTTCCAGTCTTACCAACGGAAGCTCGTACGTGTTCACTGTGGCCGCCGTCAACCGGGTCGGCACTGGCGCCGGTGCGAGCGCGCAGGCGACTCCAACGTCACCGACGAGCCCGCCTGGCGTACCGGCAAACCTCTACGCGCGCATCAAGACCGGCGACACGGACGCGCGCGTGACCTGTCCGCCGCCGCCCCGAATGGCGCGCCTGTCACGGCTTACATTGTGAGCTGGCGCAGGGACGACGGCTCCTTTTCCGGCTCGGCCAGGGTTTCCGGCACCACGCGGAGCTTTCTGATCGAGGACATCGGGATCGAGCGGCCCTTCACGGTGACCGTGGTCGCCGAGAACAGCGTCGGCAGGGGAAGCCCGGCGACATTCCGTAAAACCAAAGGAGATCGTCCCTCCTGAGGGCAAGAGCGGGTACGGTGGGGGCGTACCCGCTCTTGGCGGTTCAGGTGCCGTATTCGTCGGGCAGGCGCATCGCGGGCCCGCCGACCTGCAGGCCAAGCGGAGTCGCGCGTCCCTTCGGTTCCTCCCACTCTTCCTGGCGACCGAGCGCGGTCAGGTCGAGATATGGGTTGCCGTTGTGGAACTCCTCGATGCCACGGCCGTAAGTGGAATACGTGTGGAAGACCTCATCGCCGACGCGCAGGAACGCGCTGATGCCTGGATTGTCGCCGCGCCACGCTTCCTGCCACGGCGTCCCGGCCTCGGCAAGCTCTGCCTCGGTGCGAAAGTTGAGCACTACCGGGGCGATCCGGTCATCGATGGTCGCGTAGAAGTCGTAGTTGAAATCGCTTCCTTCCGAGGAATACCAAGGGAAAGTCCAACCCATCCGCGCGCGATACGCGGCGAGCTTCTCGTACGGCGCCCGGGTCACGGCAACGAGCGTGGTGTTGCGGACGTGCAGCTGCCGCAGGTTTCCGATGCTGTCGGCGCCGGAGGAACAGCTTGAACAGCCGGTGTCCTTGGGGTGTTCGGCGCCGTCGTCATCGATGTCGAATTCCCACATGAAGTGGTGGATCACCAGCTGTGGCCTGCCGTCGAACAGATCGAGCAGGCTGACGTGTCCGTCCGGGCCTTCGAAGGAGTATTCCTTGTCCACTCGGACCATCGGCAACCGGCGCCGGGCGGCGTTGACCCGGTCGCGGGCGTGCGTGAGCTCCTTCTCTTGCGCCAGAAGCTTTTTGCGGGCCGCGAGCCACTCGTCGTGTGACACTACGTCTGGCAAGGTTCCTTGAGACATCCAGCTTCTCCTTTCCGAGTCGGAACAGCCGGAATCTAGCCGAAACAGAAGAGAGGCACGTACGTCACAGAACGTATATCGACAGCCGCCTAGCGGGACAGGTCGAGCGCTTCGACTGGCCCGGACAGCGCGCCCTTGAAGTGGCGGCTGGCGTCGTCGGCGATCAGTTCGGCCTCGCCTTTATGCAGGGCAGCGACGATATCCGCGGCGACAACGGCAGGGTCGTTCTTGGCGTCGTCCACCTGCTTGACCAGGTCCGTGTCGGTCCAGCCGAGCTGGACGCCGAGAACCTGAACGCCTTGCGGGCCCAACTCCGACCGCAGCGAGTTCGTGAACGAGATCAAAGCCGCCTTCGCGGCGCCGTAGGTGCCCGACCCTGGGATGCCCGAAAGCCACGCGGTCAACGAATGCACGTTGACCATGGCATCGGCAGCGGCACTGGTGACGCCGACGAGTGCGTCGATCGGCGTGATGCCCAAGACGTCAACGGCCTGGGACGGCAGGTGCGGGAGGGTGCCGGGCGGCCGGATCCCGCTGGCACTTCCGAAAGCCAGCGGCACGCCTTTGGCGACGAGTTGCTTGACCAGAGGCGGATCCTCGGTGATGCCGCCATACGTCACATGCGTCATGGAATCGACGCCTGCGGCGGCCGCGTCGAGCACGGCCTGGCGGTTGTGCGTGTACGCCACCACAGGCAGGCCCCAGTCGTGCGCCTCCGCGACGACCGTACTCAGTTCTCGGAAGCCGTACTGGGATCGATATGGGCTGAAGAGGTCGCTGACCATGATTTTGATGAGGTCACAATTGCGCCCGACATCGTCATACCGACGCGCGAGCCACGCTTGGCCGCCATACGGCAGACGCACCCTGACCAACGGCTCATCATCGGCCAAACCGGCTTTGTCCGGCATGGGATTCAGGCGTCATATTCGGGCGCGAAGGGAAAGGCGATCGCGGAGCGTTTCACGGAACCGGACTTTACGCGGATGCGTTGTCCATGACGATGTCATGATCTTGCCACTCACCGAAGGTGTGTGCCGAACCACTCGATAGCGGCGCTGCTGGCCAGTTCGAACTCGTCGATGTACGGCGCGAAGTGTCCGCCGGGCAACAATTGCAGCTTTTTGGGTTCCAGTGCTTGTTCATAGGCGGCCAGTTGGGCGTCGGTCGGCGTCATCGTGTCCTGCTTGGCTGCGACCATCAGCAATGGAGTCGGGGAGACGCGGCTGATGTAGCTGCCTGGTTCGTACATCCGGATCATGCGGCCGGACCGGAGCGTGACCAAGTTTTTCGGAGCGGTAACGCCTGGAATCTCGGCTTTGTAGACAGCCTCGATTTCGGCGTCGTGCCAGAGTGCCTCAACGGCAGGGTCCTTGTCGGCGACCGCGATCACGCGGGGCGCCGCGCCCTGAACCTGGGCGCGTTCGTCGCCGTTGTACCACTCTTCCATCGCGGCGTGATCCTCCGGCAGGACGCGGCGCAAGTAGTCCTGATGCCCGGAGATGAAGGGAGCGTTGGCAACGACAGCTTTCAAACGCCGGTCCGTCGCGCCGAGCACGAGCGCGTGCCCGCCCGAATAACTGGTTCCCCACAGGCCGATCCGATCGGCATCCACTTCCGGGCGCGACTCCAGGTAGGAGATGACCCGGCGCCAGTCCGCGATCTGCTGCCACGGATTGACGTCATAGCGAGGTTCTCCCGTACTGGCACCGAATCCGCGGTGATCGTGCAGGATCGTGACGAATCCGGCTTCGGTGAACGCGGTGGCGAACTCCGGCAGCAGCGCGTCCTTGATACCAGCGAAGCCGATGCACATCGTCACAGTGGGCAGCGGCTTCGTCGCGTTGTCCGGGATGTACAGCCAGGCGCTCAGAACCGCGCCCTCTGCGGGGATTTCAACGTCGATACGAGTAACCATAGTCTGTTTCCTTTGCGGAGTGCGATTTCAGTGGGTTGTAGGAAGGTCGTCGGCGGCGCAGTGGACGCCAAGGTCGAACTCGACATGGCCGGCTTGCCCAAGACCACGCCGCTCCATCTCGGTCACCCGCGCCGCGGTACTCGGCCGAACCGCAGAGGCTTGGAAAGCGTCGATCATCGGCCAGATTTCCGCGTCATCGGGATTGCTCGCCACGTCAACGAATTCCTTGATCTCGGCGATCGCGCGCTTGTCGAACCGGGCGATCCGCCGTGCGAGGGTGTCGACGAACTCGTCTAGTTCCGCATCCGGAAGTGCGCGGTTGACGTACCCGTACAGCTCGGCTTGGGCGCCGGTGAAGTCGTGTCCGGACAGGACGATCTCAAGCGCCCGGCCACGGCCGAGCAGCCGTGGCAGCCTCGCCATCGGGCCGCCAGCCGGCACAAGGCCGAACGCGACTTCGGGCTGGCCGAGCCTGGCGTGATCACGTGCGGCGAACCGCATGTCGCAGGCCAGCACGAACTCGCTGCCCGCGCCGCGGGCCCGCCCGTTGATGGCGGCGATCGTGGCCACCGGCAGGCGGCTGAGGCGGTTGAGCACATCCAGCCACGGGTGCGTGCCCGCAGGGTACTTCCTGCCGAACGCACTGGTGTCCCAGTGCGCGAGGAAGTAGTCCGGGTTCGCGCTGTCGAACACGACCACGCGCACATCCGGGTCCTGCTCGAGCCGGGTGACCAGGTCGATGAGCGCACTGACGGTGTCGTAGTCGATCAGGTTGATCGGGGCGTGGTCGAACGTCGCCCGCACGTAGCCAGGGGCCGGCTGGTCGACCTTGATGTGTGAAGTGGCCATGGACTCGACGGTAACATCTGACTTTAGATGTTGTAATCAGCCATGGCAGCAAGACGCCATTGAGCGGACGAAATATCCAATTATATGGCGGTTTGATAGGTTGTAAGTTGCAACTCACGTATGCTCTGACTGAGAGTCGAGGTCCTGCGAAAGGGGGCGTGATGTCGACAGGAGCTCCGGCCGGGGACGAACCGGCGTGCTCGATCGAGCGCAGCCTCGAAGTGCTTGGCGAGCGGTGGACCTTTCTCATCCTCCGCGAGATATTCGCGGGCAGGCACAAGTTCGCGGACATCCGCGCCGCGCTCAGGGTCGCGCCGAACCTGCTCAGTGCGCGACTGAAGTCCCTTGTGTCCGCTGGAGTGTTGCGGACGATGACCTATCAGGAGCCGGGCAGCAGGCATCGGCAGAGCTATCACCTGACGCAGGCCGGTCAGGACCTGCGTATCGTGCTGGCCGCGTTGCAGCAGTGGGGCGACATTCACCGCCCGCGATCAGTCGGCCCTTCCGGTGTGCGGCGAACGAAATCCACGGATGAACCTGTGCGGGTCGGGTTCGTGACGGACAATGGCGGCGAAGTGCCCGCGTCGGATGTGAGCTTCCTGCTCAACAAGTGATCGCGCTTGCGCCGCACCACAAGAAAACCAGGGTGACCAAGACCGCCAGCACCTACGGCACGATCTTCCACGACAAGAACGACAACTACGGTGTCGACGAGGGTGAAGCGGTTGGCAAAACGCGGGTCGGCCTCCGGGATGTGATCACCGGCCGCGTGACCGCCTACGCCACGAGTGATGCCGCAGGGCGCCTCGATTTCACCAACGTGCCCGTGGGCCGCTACGCACCGCAGGTCTTCGGTCCATGGACGCCGCGCGACGACTGGCACATCGAAGTCGCGGCTGAGCCGTATCTTGTCCCGTTCGGAAGTTTGCGGGTCGTGCCTCGCCACAGCTGATTGAGACCGAGCCCACTGGCCTTGTCCAAGGTCAGCGGGCTTTTTCGTGCGTTGGGGGTGTGCTGTGCACACTACTGCGCAGTGCGTGGTAGTGTTCCTTGCGTAAGACTGGAGGGCGCGGTGGAGATCAGTCAGCTGCTCAAGGGTGTGCTCGATCTTGCCGTCCTCGCGGTACTCCGCGACGAGGACGGCTACGGCTACGACGTTCTGAGACGACTCAGGGCAGCAGGCCTCGACGAGGTGGGGGATGCGTCGGTGTACGGAACATTGCGCAGGCTGTACAAGGCAGGCCTGCTCACGTCCTATGTGGTGCCAAGCGAGGAAGGACCGCATCGCAAGTATTACAGCCTGAACGAGCCGGGCAGGTTGCGGCTCGCGGATTCCGGCAAGACCTGGCTGAGCTTCGCGTCGACGATGAACTCGCTCTTGGGAGAGGCAGCATGACAGACAAGCCGACCGCCGTGCGGGTTTATCTGGCGCGGGTCCGGACTTCGCTCGCCGACCTGCCCGCGAGCGAGGTCGAGGAGATCCTCGACGATGTCCGGCCGCACCTGGCCGATGTGGAGCTGGAACTCGGGCCGGACGCGCGGATCGACGCGATGATCGAACGGCTCGGCACGCCGGAGAGCTACGCCGCGGAGCTGCGTGCGTCCGGTGGTTACCCGCCTGCCTCGGAAGCGGCCAAGACCTACGCGGCATCTGGGCTCGTACGACCGCGGATCGCGTTGTGGGGCCTGGTGATCAGCGCTCTCGGATGTGGCGTGGTTGCCTTCGTCGCAGCCGTCAACCTCGAAGCGGATGCATTGCTTGCCTTGGCGTTGCCGCTGCCGATCTTCATCGCCAGCCTTGCGTTGTTGCTGACGAACGGTGTGGAGTCGGTACTGGCTCTGCCGGAGATGAAATGGCTGTCCGAGACCGTGGATCGGGCACGGGAGAAGGACGGCCCCGGCAAGGTGATCCGGTTCCTCGAATCGATGAAGCCTGCCTGGTGGGTTGTGTGCGCGGCGGTGCTCGTCGCGTTCGGGTTGATGCTGATGCTGCGACACCGCCAGGCCGTGCTTCTGCTGCCATTGCTGGCTGCGATTGGTGTTGCTGCAGTGTGGGCCGGGCAACGGGTTCGCGGTGACCGGCGTCTACTGTGGATGGTCGTGCCGGTGTCCATGTTCGCGGTCGGTGGGATGCTCGGCGGGTTCGGCGCCACCGCGGACCTGATCGGAAGCCGTACGTCGTACCCGACCGCGACGTCCAACTATTATTCGTCGTCTGACTCCTACGGCACCAAGCAGTTGACCTACGGCGGCAACACAGTGGAGAACATCTACGCGTTCGACGCGGAAGGCGAACCGCTGACGGACGTCTACCTCTACGACGAGCAGGGCAGGCCGATCACGCTCACCCGTTTCGGCTGCCGGGATACGAACGTCTCCCGCGAGAAGGTTGGCGAGGACAACCGGTTCCCGCGCCCGCAGATCGAGCGGACCGAGCAGCCGTTCACCGATGGCGAGGGCCGCGCAGCCGGTTACCGGACGAAGTGCCGTGAAAACAAGGAAGTTCCCTTCAGCGCGGCGATTCCCAAGATCCCAGCGCCTTCCGCGACACCATCGCCTACTCCTTCGTCGCAGCCGTCGACGCCGGTGCCCTCGTCGACTTCGACGAGCACACCACCGGCGAGTCCGACGCCGACGAAGTGAGGACGTGGACACCAGGAGCGGCAATCGGGGGCCGCTCCTGGTGTCCACACGGATGGGCTCTTGAACAGGCTTTACCGGCGGCTTAGCCTGAGGGAGGTTTCAGCTGCCGAGTGCTCACCGCGGAGCCTGCGATGATCGGACGATTCCTCGCGGAGGCGGGCGCTGCACCAGATCGCCGAAAACCCTGACATAGCCGGGAATCTGCACGCCGAAATCGACTCCGCACTCGCAGGTCGACCCGTCCAGCTCGCCGATTTCGCGCAACTTCCGTACACCCGCGCGGTGATCAATGAGGTTCTGCGCTGCTACCCGGTGTCGTTGGTCATGCGGCGCGCTCGCATCACGACACATCTCCGTGACGTGGAACGGAAACGTCCGACCATAGACTGCCCGCGTGACGATCACGATCCGACCAGCGTCCGAAGTGGACTTGCCAGCACTCCTTGCGCTGTACGCCGAACTGCATCCGGCCGACCCCACACTGTCCACTGAGGTGGCGCTGGACACTTGGCGTGCCATCGAGGCCCAAGCCGGGCGCGCGATCCTCGTTGCCGAATCCGACGGTGTCGTCGTCGGGACAATCGATTGCACGACCCTGCCGAACCTGACCCGTGGCGGACGGCCGTTCATGCTGGTCGAGAACGTCGTGGTCACCGAGGGACTCCGCCGATCGGGTATTGGTGTGGCTCTGGTGACGGCGGCGATCGCCTTGGCCAAAGAGACGCAGTGCTACAAGATCCAGCTGCTGTCACGGGCCAGTCGTACAGCGGCACACGCCTTTTATGAGTCGCTGGGCTTCCGTACCGTCGCTCAGGGATACCGTCTGTACTTCGATTGAGCATTTCTCACTCTTCGTGATCGCTTGCAGTCGGCGGCGCGGGGCCGTACGGTCGAACAAGACAGACCAACACTGAGAGCTAGTCGTTGAGCCCACAGCCGGCTTCTCTCGCCGCCGCTGCGGATTTTTGTGTTCGGGTCGGGCCGACGCCGTTTTCCTCCCGGGTGCACGACTTCGTGGTTGCCCTTTCATCAAGGAGCACCCGATGAGCACCGACATCATGACCGTGTCCACCAGCCATGACGGTGGTATAGCCGTCGTGCACGTCGCCGGTGAAGTGGACATGTCCTCAGTCGCACCCTTCGCCGACGCCGTGCGCGACGCGTTGGCGGAGCGACCCACTGGCCTTGTCATCGACCTGCTTGAGGTCACGTTCTGCGGCTCGCCGGGACTGCACGTCCTGGTCGAAGCCCGGGACGGCGCCACAACCAGCGACATCGAGATGTGCGTCGTCGCCGTGAAAGCACCGGTGCTGCGACCGCTGGACATCAGCGGGCTCACGCCGCTGTTCCACATGCGCCAATCAGTGCCCGACGCGGTGAAGGAACTCGCTGCTTGATTCTGGAATGCTCCTGTCATGGAGAACATCTCGCGCAAGGTTGCGCGGCTGGGGCAGGTGCACTGGTTGTTCGGCAACGTCTACGAAGCTGCGGTGGACGTGCCGCGCCTGCTCACGGACGCCCGATCGAACCGGCCGCCGAAGCTGCTTGGCGCCGGAAGCCCGTTGCGCTACTACCTTCCAGCACCCGCAACCCTTGCCGCCACCGCGATCACGCTGGTCAACAGCTGGCGGTCCGGTGGGGACAAACGCGTCATCGTCGCCGCCGCGGCGAGCACGGCGTCGGCCACCGCCCTGACGGCCTATCTCGTCCGGACCGTCGTTCTTCAGCTCCTGCACAGCAATGAGCCGCTGAGCGCGACGGAAACCCGCGCGCTCCTGCGGACTTGGCATCGGGGGAACCTGGTTCGCTTGCTGGCTCTGGCCATCGCGATGTGGGCGCTGCGTCAGGATTCACGCCGGTCCTCGGTTCCCATCAGCACGGACGAGGTTGATCGTTGTGGCAGAGATCGATGACGTCCGTCGGCTGAGACTGCGCACGGTCTGGGGAATGGACGACCTGACCGAGCTGACCCATCATCGGGCCGGTCCGGACTTGGCGACAGCGGCCGTCCGACGTTTGCGCCTCCGGTCACGGTTGTTCACCGTGACCGGCTTGTTGCTGCTGATCGGCTTCAGCCTGGGCGCGGCCCTGATCGAGCGCGAGGCGAACGAGCTGCTGCCGGGCTGGTGGCGGGTTGACGGCACTGTCGTTGACACCGGGCCCGGGTTCATCGATGTCAGGTGCGTGGTCGACGGCGTGGAACAGGTTGTGCCCGCCAAGCTGACGGGCAGCAGCCCCAACTACGAGATCGGCGATCCCGTCACCCTCGTGTACGACCCCGATGCCCCCAGGTACCAAGCCGACGATCCGCCGAACGCGTCCTTCCTGACCGCTGCCACGATGATTTCCAGCCTGGTCGGCGGCGTGTTCCTGTTGTCGGGTGGCCTGATCGCAGGCGGCCGGTGGAACCGGCGGATGCGTTCGGTGCGCAAGCAGGGCTGGCGGTCCGGTCGAGCCTTGGTCCGCCAGCGCCTGCGTGGCCGCATTGTCCTGACGATCAAATTTCCGGATGGTGACGTCCTGACAGCGGTGACCGTCCGGCCGGTCATCCTGCCGCTGCCGATGGGTTTGACCGCGAGCGACGTGTACGTCGGCGGTCAGGGGAGCGCGTTGTCCATCATGTTCCTGACCGGCCCGTTCGTGGTTGCCGCGAAGCCTGTCAGTGAGTGAACAGCGACATCGTGCGCGTGTACTGCCACTCAGCCTGCTCGACACCTGAGCACTCGCCGCTGTGCACTCCGGGGCAATCCCCGCGCGAAAATAACGCCACGCAGCCAACATTATGATCGAATGACGTTCAACAAAACCTGCCCGAAGATGTAAGAACCCGTGCCCTTGAACACCCGGATGGCGGGACAGGCGACATTCCGGTTCGTGATGGACGGAAACCCCGGCCCGGTGATCACCATCAACTCACCCGGCTACCAAACGCTGGACGCGGGCACGTTCACCCTCGACGCGAACTCCTACCACCCGGTCAGGCTCGAATTCCTCACTGGAAGCATGAACATCGACTACTGGACGAACTGATCATTCCCTAGCGAGATGATCACGCAACCGCGCGTGCCGGAATTGGTACACGCCACCGTTCTGACGCAACACCCCACGCTGATGCGCGTCTTCCAGGAAAGGAATCAGCCGCCACGGCAGATGTCCACGCAGCGCCAACCACATCCGGCTGAGCACGAACGTGCCCCAAGCCCGGGACAAAACGCTGATGCACGCGACGGAAAGCCCAAAGATAGTCCCGAAAGCGATGCCGACACCCACACCAGAGACGTTCGGATACACGGGCCCGAAAATGAGCCCACCGGCAACACCACTGGCGAAACCGTAAGCCAGCACGCCAATCCAGCCGAACCAGACGGCGCCGATGGCCGCGCCCGCCACAGCCCCACCGAGCGCGCTGATCACAATGTCAATCGTGCCAACGGTATGCCCCGCGGTTTCCAACGTCGGCACGCCCACGGCCATCCCGCCAGGGAAAGTCAACGCGAGCGCGAACGCGAGCCCCAGAACAAGCGCGGCGATGCGGTCTTGACGCAAGACAACCCGAGGGCTGGAGACCTCGTCCACCTCCGCCGGAGTGCCAAGCCAAACCCGAATCCCGACCGCAAGGCCGATCGCCACACCAACCCCGGCCACGATCGGCTTCGGCAGACCCATGCCGAGGCCCAGCGCGACGCCGATCACCGCGCCCGCGGCGAACCGGGCGAAAAATCGCGGCCACGACCCGCGAAAACGCAGCTCAACGCGTACAGGACTCGTGCGCGGCGCCACCCAGAACACCAGCGCGCCCGCTAGCCCGAAAGCCACCGCGTACGAACCGCCGTAAAGCGTCCACTCAGGCCGATCCGAGCCAAGGCCGCCAGCGACGGCCCCGGCGAGTCCGAACGCGACAGCCGAGGCGAGCCCAACCAGCAGGGTCCGAGCCGGGCGTGAGACCGCGCGCAGCAGCTCCCACCAGGCGATGTCGTGCGAGTCCGACCGGTTGAGCTGACGGGCCAGGAACCGCAGCCAGGTCTGTGCCTGCTCTGGCGGGTATTGCCGCAGAGCGGCCTCCGGTGGCGCGGGCTGCGAGGTGTAGGCGGTCGGGATGAACGCCTCAAGCAGGTGGTCCTCGATCGCTGCACGCGTCGGGAACCTCGCCTCGTCCAGCAACTCCGCGGGATCGGTGGTCGTCGCGGTGTAGACCGTGCGCGCGAGTGTGACCATCAATGGGCTGGTCAACGCCTGCGCCAGCGGCAGTTCGGGTCGAAGCTGGTCGAGCACCGGCTGCCAACGCTTCCTCGCGGGCGGCCCGGCGCTGAGCAGGAATGCGGTCGCGTCGGCTGGCTGGACCGGCTCGATCTCCACGACCGTCGCCTTGGTCAGCAGCACGCCGCCGCGGGCGACCGCTGCCTCGTATTCGGTGGTCCGGCAGGTCAACACCAGGTCGCCGCTGACGTGATCGAGCGCGTTGATCGCGTCGGCGTGCAGGGCTTCGGGCATCTCGTCGAGACCGTCGAGGATCAGCGTGATCCGGCCATCCGACACCAGGCGAGCAGCTTCGCCGCCCAGCGCCGGGTACTCCTCGGTCAACCGCCTGGCCAGCCACGAATGCACGTGCTCAGTGCGCGGATCCCAGCTCGACGCGGTCAGCAGCACCGGCACGGGATCGCCTGCGCGCGTGCGTTCCAGCAAAGCGAGCGTGAGCAGCAACGCCAGCACGGTCTTGCCCGCGCCAGGCTCGCCGAGGACCACCATTTGCCGGGACGGCGACGTGCGGAAAGTCCGTACCAGCTGGGTGAAGTCCCCGCGCGCCGCCGACACGGGCTCCTCGGCCGCGACCGGGCGGCCCGTGATCGACCACCGCACGCTCAGCGGATTCGGCCGCCGCAACGATCCGGCTTCCTTGGTCCACTGCCGATGCACCATCTCCGCGAGTTCACGGGCGGCCCGATCCGGAACCGGCGGCTCGCTCGGCACGAGCGTCGGATCTCCGGCGAGAATCCGCTGGTGCAGCGCCTGCAGCGCGGGCCCGGGGTCGGTGCCGAGCTCTTCAGCGAGGTACTGGCGCGTCTGCCGGAAGTGGTTCAACGCGTCCGCCTGGCGCCCGCTCTGGAACAACGCGAGCATCACCTGCCCGGCGAGCCGCTCGTCGAACGGTTGCTTGCGCGCCTCGCTCAGCAGCGGCCCGACGAGTTCCGAGTGGCGGCCGACCCGGAGCAGGACATCGGTGCGGTCGAGTTCGGCGGTCCGTCGCTCGTGCTCGTACGAGTCACGCATGGAGTTGATCCATGGCGTGTCCAGGCCCGCGAACGGTTCCCCGCGCCACAGCTCCATAGCCTGGTCGAACAGGTCGAGCGCGGTCTCGTCGTCCCCGGCTGACCGGGCTTGCGCGAGCAGCTCACGGAACCGGTGCATGTCGATCGACTGCTCGTCGACAACGAGTGCGTAACCACCCGAGCGCCGCACGATCTCGGCGTCGCTGCCGAGCGCCCGCCGCAGCCGGGTCAGGTAGCTCTGCAACGTTCCGCGCGCGCTGTGCGGCAGGCCTTCGTCCCACACGCGGTCGAGCAGCACGTCGGTCGACACGGGGTTGTTCGCCTCGATCAGCAGGACCGCCAGCACGCATCGCTGCCGCGCGTGGCCGATGTCGACCGGCTGGCCCGATGCGCTCACCTCGACGCCACCGAGCAGGCGAAATTCCACTGCCGACCCCCTTCACCTGCGGATTCAATGGTGATTCAAGAATTGTCCCTGCCCCGTGGTGCACCCTTTCACGTGAGGCGGGCCGCTGGTGCGGGGGGCCGCCTTGACTGGGGGATCCACTGGGGGGTGGAAGGGGCCGCGGGAGCAGCACGACGCTCCCGTCGGCGCCTGCCAAGCTCTTACTCTCGCGCGTTGGACCTGGATTCACCGAAGATCTTGGTGGGTTGGTCGTGTCGTGGACGGGCAGATGCCCTCTGACTTGGGACGATTGTTCTTATGACAGAAACATATCGGTCCGAGTGAGAGGGCATCTGCTGAGTGAAAGCATCGCATACGCGTGGCGCGGTGTCGGTGAGGTTCGACGATCCGGGGTTGGTGTCGCACGCGGGTGTGGTGGCGGTGATGCGGCTGGCCGAGGACGCGGGGTTGTCGGATCTGGCCGGTGAGCTGGTGCGGCTGGGTGGTTCGGTGGGGGCGAACGCGGGCGCGAAGATCAGCTCGATCGTGGCCGGGATGGCCGCGGGCGCGGACTCGATCAGTGATCTGGACCTGGTGCGGCATGGTGGGATGGCGGGGTTGTTCAGCGGGATCCGCGCATCGTCCACTGTGGGCACGTTTCTGCGCTGGTTCAGCATGGGTCATGTCGCTCAGCTGGAGAAACTCTCCGCCCGGCTGCTGGCCCGCTTGGCGGAGCTGACGCCGCTGCTGGCGGGGGCCGACCGGTTGGGGTTGCTGGATCTGGACTCGAAAATCAGCCAGGTCTACGGGCGGGGCAAAGACGGGGCCGCGTTCGGCTATACCGGGGTGTTGGGGTTGAACACGCTGGCCGCGACCCTGACCACAGCGGCGGGCAGGCCGGTGATCGTGGCGACCCGGTTACGGGGCGGCAACGCCGATACCCGCCGCGCGGTGAGCTCGCTGGCCCGCCGCGCGCTGGGCACCGCCCGCGCCGCGGGCGCGACCGGGCCGCTGCTGGTACGCGGCGATTCCGGGTTCTATGTCGGGGAATTGATCACGATGCTGGTGCGGGAGGGGGTCTGGTTCTCCATCACCGCCCCACAACATTCCGCGATCCGGGAGGCGATCGACGCGATCACCGAGCACGCCTGGCAGCAGCACACCTACCGCGACCCGGTCCTCGACCCGCACACCGGACAGCTGATCCACACCGCCCAGATCGCCGAGACCAGCCATACCGCGTTCACCAACCCGACCGTCAATCCCGGCCAGAAAACCACCGCCCGGCTACTGGTCCGCCGGACCCGGATCACCACCCGCGACGAGCAGGGCGAGTTGTTCCCAGCCTGGCGCTACCACGCGGTGTTCACCAACCTCCCACCCACCACCACCAGGCCCGCCACCACCGAGCCCGACACCACCGAGCCCGACACGGCCGGCTTCGACACGGCCACCGCCTGGCGTCTGCACGACCAACGCAGTGGCGCGATCGAACACGTCTTCGCCGAACTCGCGGCCGGCCCGCTGGCCCACTTCCCGTCCGGACTGTTCGCCGCCAACGCCGCCTGGCTGTCCCTGGCCGCCCTGACCCACAACCTCCTGCGCGCCACCGCCTGCCTGGCCGGCCCTGCCCACGCCCGAACACGGCTGACCACCCTGCGCCGCCGGTTGATCACCATCGCCGCCCGCGTCACCCGCACCGCCCGCCACATCACCCTGCGACTACCACAAGACTGGCCCTGGGCCACCGACTTCACCCACCTGTTCACCACCATCCACGCCCCACCCCACCCCGCCTGAACCCCTAACCACCCGCCTGACCAGGCCCAACCCGAAAGACCACAGTGGAAAAGCTGGGCAGACCAGCAACTCCCACACGACCACACCACACACCACCAGCCCACCACCACAACCACCCACCACCACGACCACAACCCAAGATCAACGGTGAATCCAGGTTGAACGCCGTGAAGGTGGCCTTCGCGGCATCTCGTCCTGTCACAGGTGGGACACATGTGACACCTGAATACAGATGAGACTGTGGCGGCGACTCATTGGTCCACAGTAGACGCAGCGCGTGGGTGACCCCGGTTCGCGACAGGCAGGGACCCGCATCGCCAAGGTATCTCTCTTTGTCCACGAGCTGGCGCGTGTCCACCATTCCTTCCCGGTGAGTCACACTGCTCGACTCGCTCTCAGCCCGGCTGGGTGCCGCTGTGCGCCGCGAGCGTTCAACTCACCACAAGGAATGGTGGACACGCGCGCTATCGCGAGGTACCCATTCGCTTCGCTCCGGAGCCCGGCCACAGCCAGCGGGAGGTGGGTATAGCCGGGTGGGCTCGCACAAGATGGGCATCCCCGAAGCTCGCAGGAGGTGGGCAACCCCCCCGAAACAACCCGATCAGGGTTTGCGGGCGACGCCTGTCATCAGCAGGTAGTCGCCGTCCACACGGTCGGTGGTCAACGGGCCGTCTGGCCACCATTCGAAGGGGTGGACCAGGCCGGGCTCGACGATCTCGGTGCCCTTGAAGAAGGACTCGATCTGCTCCCTCGTCCGGAACACGCACGTGTCCATCAGGGCCATGAACCTGGCTTGGACTTCTTTGGCCAGCTCGGCCCGGGAGCTGCCGTCGGCTGGGTCGAACAGGTGTGAGATCGCGATGTACGAGCCCGAAGGCAAGGCGTCGATGTACTTCGCCATCACGCCCGCGGGGTCGTCTTTGTCGGCCACGTGGTGCAGCGTGTTGCACTGGATCAGCGCCAGCGGGCGGGTCCAGTCCAGGTAGCGGGAGACGATCGGGTCTTGCAGGATCTCTTCGGGTTCCCGCAGGTCACCGACGACGAAGTGGGTGCGGTCGTTCTCCTCCAGCAGCGCGCGTCCGTGGGCGGCGACCATGGGGTCGTTGTCGACGTAGACGACCTGGGCCTCGGGGTTCAGGCGCTGTACCGCTTGGTGGGTGTTTTCCGCCGTTGGCAGGCCGGAACCGAGGTCGAGGAATTGGTCGATACCAGCGCCGCCTGCCAGGAAACGAGCCGCCCTGATCAGCCAGTACCTGGCTTCTCGACCTGTTCTGGCCGACTCGGGGGCGATCTGCAGAATCTGCTGGTAAACCTGCCGGTCGACCTCGTAGTGGTCTTTACCACCGAGGAAGGCGTCGTAGACGCGGGCGATGCTCGGGGTCGTCGGATCGATCTCGGGCAGGCTTTTCGACATGGCTCAAGGTTATCGGCTCGGCCCGGACGGTAATTGGCAGGCCGAGTAGGATGATCATCTGACACTGTGGTTCCGTGACGTCGGAGAAGGTATGGACCAGTCAGGCTTGGCGAGATTCCGCCGAGTCGTGGCTGGATGAGCAGCTCGCATCCCACGGGATCAGACGCACCGGCGAGCTGACCCAGCCGCGCGTGCGGCCGTGGGGGACTGTGCTCACCGCGCCGACGTCCGCTGGCGTGATCTGGATGAAGGCGCCGGGCCCGGAGGCGGCCTTCGAGGTCGGGTTGTACGAGGTACTCCGGGACATCGCGGCCGAGTGGGTGCTGGAACCGATCGCTCTCGACGTCGAACGCGGCTGGCTGGTCCTGCCTGACGGCGGCCCGACCGTGCGGCACGACCCGTACGAAAGCATGCTCAAGGTCCTGCCGCAGTACGGCGAGCTGCAGCGGCGGCTGTTTCCGCACGTCAACCGGCTGCTCGCGGCAGGTGTGCAGGACATGCGCGCGGACGTCATCCCGCAGCGGTTCGACGAGGCCGTGGCTACTGTCCGCAGGCGCCCGCACGAGCCGGAATTGGTCGACGAGATCGTGGCGCGCCGGGACGTGGTGGTCGAGCGGGCCGCGCAGCTCGCGGAAATGTCGATCCCGCCGAGCGTCGATCACAACGATCTGCACGTCGGGAACGTGTTCTTGGCCGGTAGACGGGCCAAGTTCTACGACTGGGGCGACAGCGTCATCGCGCATCCGCTCGCGAGCATGCTTGTCGTCGCGCAGACCATGGACGTGGATGAGGCGTCGATGCAAAGGCTGCGGGACAGCTATTTGGAGGCTTTCAGTGACCTTGCGACCCATCGCGAGCTCGTCGAACAGCTTGAGCTGGCGTGTTGGGTCGGCATTGTCGCGCGGACGTTGGTGTGGGATCGCGCGCTCGGCCCGAATCCGGCGAGATTCGCGTCCGCGCCGCTGGAAACGCTGTCGGGCATTAGGGTGACGCAATGGGCGATGAGGAGCGGGACGGCGTCAAGCTGACCAATCTGGACCAGTCGCTGTTCGAGGGCGCGACCAAACGGGACCTGGTCGACTACCTGGACGCCATGTCCGGCCGGATCATTCCGGTTCTCGCCGACCGGCCACTCACCGTGATGCGAATCCTGCGCGGCCAGGGGCCGTTCATGCAGAAGAACGTACCGAAGTACACGCCGTCGTTCGTGCCGACCGTGAAGCTGTGGGCCGAGTCGTCGCAGCGGACCGTGTCGTACGCGCTCTGCAACGACCGCCAAACCCTGCTGTGGTTCGGCAATCAGCGTGCGGTGGAGTATCACCCCGCGTTGATGACGGCAGGGGAGGATCATCCGACCCATATGATCCTCGACCTCGACCCGCCGGAAGGCGACTCGTTCGACCTTGTGGTCAAGGCCGCGCACCTGGTTCGCCAGGCACTGGCCGACTCCGGACTGCGAGGAACGGTGAAAACCAGTGGGGCCAAAGGTGTCCACATCTTCATCCCACTGGAACGGCACGGTATAGAAGATGTCGCCGCGGCGACCCGTGCCCTTGCCGCACGAGCCGAACGCATCGATCCAGCTTTGGCCACGACCGCGTTCATCCGGGAAGACCGGCACGGCAAGGTTTTCCTCGACTCCACGCGCGCGGGCGGCGCGACAGTGGTCGCGGCATACAGCCCACGGCTGCGCCCAGGCCTACCGGTTTCGTTCCCAATCCCTTGGGACGACTTGGAATCCGTATCGCCACGGGATTTCACCGTGCATAACGCCGTATCGCTGCTCGGGGACAGCGACCCATGGGCTGCGAACATGCCCGCGCCCCAACAGATTCCCGCCGACTTGATCGAAGAAGGCCACACCATCCCCATCGCCCGCGTCCAAGCGATGCACGAGGGCAAGCGCCGCAAGCGAGCCGCAGCTCAAGACTCGTGAGTGGTTATGCGTGTTCTAACCCGCCTAACCACTCACGAGGGGTGACCGGGTTGGGCAAGGGAGTGACTTTGCGCAACTCGATCGCGTCAGGCGTGACGTACGCGATCGCGTCGGGCAACTCCAACCAGAACGCGTGCAACTTCACCCCGGCCAAGGTGGCCGAGGCGATCACGGTGAACGCTTCCGACAGGAATGACGCGCGTGCGTCGTTCTCCAACTTCGGGACGTGCACGGACATCTTCGGGCCTGGCGTGGACATCACGTCATCGTGGATCACCAACGACACGGCGACCAACACGATCAGCGGAACCTCCATGGCCACACCACATGTGGCAGGTGGCGCGGCACTCTGGCTCGCTGATCACCCGAACGACTCGGCCGCCGCGGTGCACACCGCGCTCATCAACAACTCCTCGCTCGACAAGATCAGCAACCCGGGCACCGGTTCGCCGAACCGCTTGCTGTTCACCAACATCGGCGATCCTGGACCGGGCAACCCGTCGGTGACCAACCCGGGAAACCAGACCACAACCGTTGGTACCGCGGTGAACCTGCAACTCAACGCGTCCGGCGGAGCTCCGCCGTACACGTGGTCGGCCACCGGTTTGCCGCCTGGCCTAAGCATTTCCAGCGGCGGCTTGATCTCGGGCACGCCGACGACCGCAGGCACTTACAACGTGACCGCGACGGCCACGGACACCGCGACCAAGGCCGGTAGCGCGTCCTTCACGTGGACGGTCAACCCGGTCGGCGGCTGCACGGGCGCAGGCCAGAAGATCGCCAACTCCGGCTTCGAGTCCGGTGCCGCGAACTGGACTGCCACCAGCAACGTGATCGGGCAGCACGGTTCCGAGCAACCGGCACACGCCGGAACCTGGAGCGCATGGCTGAACGGCTACGGCTTCATCCGCACCGACCGGCTGTCGCAGTCGGTGACCATCCCGGCGGGCTGCACGTCCTATCGCCTGTCGTACTGGCTGCACATCGACTCGAATGAGACGACTGGGACCGTGCAGTACGACAAGCTGACGGTCCAGCTCGGCTCGAACACCCTGGCCACGTACTCCAACCTGAACGAGGCCGCCGGTTACCAGCAGCGCACCTTCGACGTCGGCGCCTACGCCGGCCAGACCGTGACGTTGACCTTCACCGGCACCGAGGACATCTCGCTGCAGACGTCGTTCGTCGTCGACGATGTCACGCTCGATGTGAGTTGACCCCAAGGAGTTGATGTTGGAAGCCCCGCGTGGATTCGTCCACGCGGGGCGCGGGTACGTAAGGGATATGGGTTCGGATGTCCAGGATGCGTTGATACGGACCGTGACCAAAGTGGCGAGCGCGCTTCGGCCGACCGGTGTGCGTTTCGCGTTGACCGGCGGCTGCGCTGTGTACGCGCGCGGCGGGCCGGAGACCGAGCATGACGTCGACATTCTGATTCTCGAGGAAGACGTGCCGACTGCCGTTCGGGCGTTGGTGAGCGAGGGCTTCCGGGCAGCGGACCCGCCAGAGGAATGGCTGACCAAGGTCTACGACGGCGACCGGCTGGTCGACCTGATTTTCCGGGCCAACGAACGCCAGGTCACGCCCGAGATGCTCGACGATGCCGAGGAGATCAGGGTCGGCCCGACGGTCATGCACGTCCAGCGCGCCACCGAGGTGATGGTCGGCAAGCTGCTCGCCCTTGAGGTCCACCGCTGCGACCTGGCGGCGTTGTTACCGATCGCGCGGGCGCTGCGGGAGCAGATCGACTGGCCTCGAGTGCGCGCGGAGACCGCGCAGTCGCCGTACGCCGAGGCTTTCCTGTTGCTGTGCGACCGGTTGGCCATCACGGACGATGAAGGGAAGCGGAGCGATGACCCAGCCGCAGTATCTGGTGGCGCGCCTGCGTACGACGTTGGCAGAGGATCCCAGAACGGCCGAGCAGGGCGTGCGCGTGACCGTGCGCGGTGACCACGTGGTGGTCAGCGGGGACGTCGCCACCGAGGAACGCCGTGCGGAAATCTCCGAGGTGATCAAGGACGTGGCACCGGAACTGGTGATCCACAACGACATCCGGGTCGTCGGAGCGGACGAGCCGACCAGGCGGGAGGAGCTGAGGTGATCAGGATCGCGGCAGTGGGTGACGTGCACCTTGGCGAGGACGCGCGCGGCCGCCTGCGTCCAGCCTTGGACAAGCTCGGCGACCACGCGGACGTCCTGCTCCTCGCGGGCGATCTGACCAGGCACGGAAGCCTGGACGAGGCACAGGTCGTCGCGGACGAGTTCGCCGACCTGCCGGTGCCGGTGATCGCGGTGCTCGGCAACCACGACTACCACAGCGACAAAGAGATCGAGATCGCGGATGTGCTGACCGAGCGCGGCATCCGAGTGCTCGAAGGAACGAATACGACGCTGCGGATCGGGAACTGCTCGCTCGGGGTCGGCGGGGTGAAGGGTTTCGGCGGTGGTTTCGCTGGCAAGTCGGGCAGCGTGTTCGGTGAGCGGGAGATGAAGGCGTTCATCCAGCACACGGTCGAGATCGCGGACCGGTTGCGGGCCACGTTGTCCGAACTGGACACCGACATCAAGATCGCTTTGACACACTACTCGCCGGTGGCGGACACGTTGCGCGGTGAGCCGCCGGAGATCTTCCCGTTTCTTGGCTGCTACCAGCTGGCCGAAGTGATCGACCAGACCAATGTGGACCTCGCGATCCACGGACACGCGCATTTCGGGACAGAGCAAGGCGTCACGGCAGGCGGCGTGCGCGTCCGCAACGTCGCCCAGCCCGTGATCGGCTCAGCCTTCGCCGTGTACTGCGTTGAGGGCGGGCAATAGCTCGCTCTGCGCGAATTCGAGGAAGCCGTCCTGGTGATCGCCGCCGATCTGCACGATCGCCAGGTCGGTGAACCCGGCGTCGGCGAACTGCTTGACCTGCTCGGCGATCGGCCGCACGTCCGGTCCACAAGGGATCGACTCGGCCACATCCTCCGGCCGCACGAACGAGGTCGCGGCGGCGAAGCTGGTTACGTCCGGCAGCTCGGCGTTGACCTTCCACCCGCCGCCGAACCAGCGGAACTGCTCGTGCGCACGCTTGATCGCGGCATCCCGATCGGGATCCCAGCACACCGGCATCTGCCCGATCTTGCGGCTCGGCGAGGACTTCTGCCCGTCCCACAGCTTGCACAGCCCAGGTTCCGGCTCGACCGCGATCATATGGTCAGCCAGCGGCGCGAAATGCGTGATCGACTGCTCGCCGGACACCGCGACACCGACGGGCGTCCGGACCGCCGGCAGATCCCACAGCTTTGCCGCGTCGACACGGAAATGCGTGCCGTTGTAGTTGAAGTAGCCGCCATCGAACAGACCGTGGATGATCTGCAACGCCTCCGCGAGCATCTCGTGGCGGACGTTCGCAGGCGGCCAACCGCGCCCGACAACATGCTCGTTGAGGTTCTCGCCTGAACCAACCCCAAGCGTGAACCTGTTGTCCGACAACAGTTGCATCGTTGCCGCCTGCTGTGCGACCACCGCTGGGTGGTAGCGCATGATCGGACAGGTCACATAAGTCATCAGTTCGACGCGTTCGGTGCACTGGGCGACCGCGCCCAGCACCGTCCACGCATTGGGCGCGTGCCCCTGCTCAGCGAGCCACGGAAAGAAGTGGTCGCTGGACACTTCGAAGGCGAATCCGGCGTTTTCGGCCTTCATCGCATGTTCGACCAGCTGTTTCGGACCGGCTTGCTCGGTCATCAACGTGTATCCGATACGCATGCGGGTTGGCTTCCCGTTGCCTGGGTACTCGAAACGAGACGCGAGAGGAGAGTGTGATGACGCGCGCACGCGAGATCATGACGCCCGATCCGACCTGTGTGCAGACCAGCCAGACTGTTCGGGACGCGGCGCAGCTGATGGCGGACAAGGGAGTCGGCGCACTGCCGATCTGCGGTGAGGACAACCGTCTCAAAGGGATGATCACCGACCGCGACATCGTGGTGAAGGTGCTTGCCGAGGGCAAGGACCCTCGTGCGGTCACCGCGGGCGAGCTTGCCCAGGGTGAGGCCGTGACCATCGGTGCCGACGACGAGGCCACCGAGATCATGAACACCATGGCCGAGCACAAGGTCCGCAGGCTGCCGGTGATCGACGGACACGACCTCGTCGGCATCATCAGCCAGGCCGACGTGGCCCGCGCACTGCCCGAACCGCAGGTCGGTGACCTGCTCGAAGCCCTTTCGGTGGACAGCTGATGACCGAGACCGTCGGCGACTACGTACTGCAACGGCTCCGGGACTGGCACATCGACCAGGTTTTCGGCTATCCCGGTGACGGCATCAACGGAATCGTGGCCGCGTTCGGCAAAGCGGACAACCGGCCACGTTTCGTCCAGTCGCGGCACGAGGAAATGTCAGCCTTGCAGGCGGTCGGCTATGCCAAGTTCAGCGGCAGGCCGGGCGTCTGCCTGGCGACATCGGGGCCAGGCGCGATCCACCTGCTCAATGGCCTTTACGACGCGAAGCTGGACCACGTTCCGGTCGTCGCGATCGTCGGCCAGACCGCCCGGACCGCCCGCGGCGGCAGCTACCAGCAGGAAGTCGACCTGCAATCGCTGGTCAAGGATGTCGCCAGCGAGTACTCGGTCGAGGTCACGGTCGCCGAACAGCTGCCCAACGCGCTGGACCGGGCGCTGCGCACAGCGATCACCCGTGGCGCGCCGACTGCCGTGATCATCCCCAATGATCTGCAGGAACAGCCCTACGAGCCGCCGAAGCACGAGTTCAAGCACGTGCCGTCGAGCAAGCCGGGGCTGGCGATGCCGAGCCTCGTTCCGCCGAACAAGGAGCTGGAACGGGCCGCGGAGGTGCTGAACGCGGGGGAGAAGGTCGCGATCCTGATCGGCCAGGGCGCCCGCGGCGCGACGCCCGAGATCCGCCAGGTGGCCGACATGACCGGCGCCGGCGTGGCGAAAGCATTGCTGGGCAAGGATGTTCTGGCTGACGACGTGCCGTACGTGACCGGCTCGATCGGTTTGCTTGGCACCCGCCCGAGCTACGAGATGATGCGCGACTGCGACACCTTGCTGATCGTCGGCTCGAACTTCCCCTACAGCCAGTTCCTGCCGGAGTACGGCAAGGCGCGGGCTGTTCAGATCGATGTGGACGGTACCCGGATCGGAATGCGTTACCCGACCGAGGTGAACCTGGTCGGTGACTCGCACACGACCCTTCGCGCGCTGCTTCCTTTGTTGCGGCGCAACGAAAAACGGGAGTGGCGGGAGAAGATCGAGAAGAACGTGCTCGACTGGTGGAAGACCATGGAACAACAGGCCATGGTCGAGGCCGATCCGATCAACCCGATGCGGATCGTGCACCGGACAATCTGATCGTCACGGCCGACTCGGGCTCGTCAACCAACTGGTACGCGCGCAACCTCAAGATGCGCGGCCAGATGCGCGGATCCTTGTCCGGCACGCTGGCCACAATGGGCGCCGGTGTGCCGTACGCGATCGGTGCGAAGTTCGCGCATCCGGACCGGCCTGTGGTCGCGTTGGTTGGTGATGGCGCGATGCAGATGAACGGGTTGGCCGAGCTGATCACGATCGCCCGGTACCAGGACCTGTGGGCGGACCGGCGTTGTGTGATCTGCGTATTCCACAACAACGACCTCAACCAGGTCACGTGGGAACTGCGGGCATTGGGCGGTGCGCCCAAGTTCGAGGAATCCCAGACGTTGCCGGACGTCAACTACGCGGCATTCGCGGCGTCACTCGGCTTGGTCGCGCTCAATGTGGACAAACTTGAGGACCTGGGTTCGGCCTGGGATCAGGCATTGGGCGCGGACCGGCCGTCGGTGATCGACGTGCGGTGTGACGCGGAAATCCCGCCGATCCCGCCACACGCCACGGCCGATCAGATCAAGTCGGTGACCGAGGCGATCCTCAAAGGCGACCCCAAGGGCGCCAAGATGGCATACGAGGGAATCAAGACCAAACTGGCCGAGCTGCTACCGAACTGAGTCCATTCCGGAGTAGTAGACCCCGACGCGGGTACACACTCCGGCAGCCAGATAGCTCGCACCAGCCAGAACAGTGGCAACCCTGCTGCGGCGGAGTAGAGACAGACCGGCTCCGGCGACTGTGAGCGCCTTCGCGGCGGTCAGCAGTCTGCTGGACCGGTACGTCTCAACTCGACGTTCCATCGCAGCCGAAGACCCTAGTTCCATTGCGCTGCCAATGAGCCCGAGCCGTACTGCGGGCTTCGATGACGCGGCAAGCAAAGAAGCCCCAGCGGCGCTCGTCATAGCGCTTCCGGCGAACACGAACGGCAGTTCGGGATAAGCCTGGTGCCAAGCGGGAACGGCCGTGTCGGCGAGCAGAACCGAAGTGTACGTACACATCGCGGGCCCGAGCACCCCGGCCGCCGCTCCGGAGAGCGTGCCGATCCGGCCGAACCGTCCACTCAGGTCGGTCGCCGCGGTCAAAGCTGTCAATCCGGAGAACGGCGCCAGGATCCATGAGCCGACGGACAGCGGTGAAGTCACCTTGAACACCCGCAGCATGTTCAGAAACCGTTCCGGGCGACCGAGATCGTTGATCAACGCGCCCACACTCGCCAGCGACCCAACGGCCGCCGCGATGCGAGCGGGCCGGACCAACTCGGGGTGACAGGCGATCTGGGCTCCCAATGCCAGCGAAGCCGACGCGCCTGCCATTCCGCCGAGGAACAGGTAGCCGGGAACGTCAGGGACCTTCCATACCGGTTTCTTGAGGATCGGCTTGCCGTAATAGCCCATCAGCGCCTCCCCAGGAACGACGCCGCGACCCCGGCGACGACGGCCAGCGCAGCGAACCCTGCCCGTTTCCACATGTCCGGCAGGTCCCTTGTGGTCACTACTGGATTCTCAGGTAGCCCGTAGACCTCGGGCTCGTCAAGCAACAGGAAGAACGCGCCAGCGCCACCGACCCCGTCGTCCGGGGAATGGCCGTACAACCGAGCATCGGTCTGGCCACGGGCATGCAGCTCGTCCAAGCGCTTGTCCGCACGTTCCCGCAACTCGTCCAGGGGTCCATAGTGGATGGACTCGGTGGGGCACGCGGTCGCACACGCAGGCATCAGGCCGTCGCCGATCCGGTCGTAGCACATCGTGCACTTCCAGGCGCGTCCGTCGTCCTCGCGGCGGTCGATCACACCGAACGGACAAGCGGGAACGCAGTACCCGCAACCGTTGCAGATATCGGCCTGCACGACAACCGTGTCGAATTCGGTCCGGAACAACGACCCGGTTGGACAGACGTCAAGACACCCGGCCTCGGTACAGTGTTTGCAGACATCGCTGGACATCAGCCAGCGGGTGTTGTCCTCAACGGTCTGTTCGATGAAGGCGACATGCCGCCAGGTGTTGGCGTTCAACGATCCCGTGTTGTCGTAGGACATGCCGAGCAGGTCCAGGCCGTCCGCGGGCACGTCGTTCCATGTCTTGCAGGCGACTTCGCAGGCCTTGCAGCCGATGCACACCGAGGTGTCGGTGAAGAAGCCCATTCGTTCGGTCATCCGCGCCTCCGGTATTCCGCGACGAGGTCGAGAAGTGCTTGCCCGCGTGGCCGCCTGCCCGGGATGATGTCGCAGGTCGCGGCCTTGGACTCCTGGATGTGGACGTTCGGGTCCATCGCGATGCCGAGAATGTCGTTGGCCGCGTCGCCAACGGACAGTCCATTCGGGCCCCAGTGGTACGGCAGGCCGACCTGATGGACCACTCGGCCACGCATCCGGAGCGGTTTCATCCGATGGGTCACCAAAACCTTGGCCTCGATGGCGGTCCGGGACGTGACGATCGTCGCCCAGCCTCGGTGTTCCAGCCCGCGTTCATCGGCCAGTTCAGGAGATACCTCGCAGAAGAACTCCGGCTGCAGCTCCGCCAGATACGGTAGTGTCCGGCTCATCCCGCCAGCAGTGTGATGCTCGGTCAGGCGATAGGTCGTGACTACGTAGGGAAATGCTGAGCCATTGTGCGGGTTTTCGGCGTGGTTGAAGGGCTGCAAGGTCGGGTTGGACTGCTGGCCGTACAACGCGTTCTGATAGGGCGATTCCAGCGGTTCGTAATGCGTGGGCAACGGTCCGTCGGCGAGCCCGGCGGGCGCGAAGAGCCACGCCTTGCCGTCGGTCTGCATGATGAACGGGTCGTCGCCGGCCAGGGCGTCCTGCGCTCGGGCGCCTTCCTCAGGCTGGAAATCCGGTGGTTTCGTCGGCTCGAAATCAGGCACATCCTCGCCGACCCAGCGGCGTTGCGAGGCATCCCACCAGACGTACTTCTTCCTTTCGCTCCAAGGCTTTCCCGAAGGATCAGCGGACGCGCGGTTGTAGATGATCCGCCGGTTGGCAGGCCACGCCCAACCCCATTCCGGCGCGACCCACGTCTGCTCCGAGCCGGGCTTACGCCGGGCAGCCTGGTTCACGCCGTCCGCCCGGACTCCACAGTAGATCCAGCACCCACAGGCCGTGGAGCCGTCCCCTTCCAGTTGGGTGTACGACGACAGCGGTCCTTCCGGGCCATTGCCGTTGATCTCTGCCAGCACAGAGTCCGCCGAAGGCTCGCCGAGCGGTCCTTCCTCGACGTAACTCCAGGTCAGGTGCTGCAACGGCAGGTCGCGAGGATCCTTGCTGTCCCGGACCTTGTGCCGGATCAGCTTGCCGAGGTGGTAGTAGAACCACAGGTCACTGCGGGCGTCGCCGGGCGGCTCGACCGCCTTGTGGTGCCACTGCAGAAGCCGTTGGGTGTTGGTGAAACTGCCGTCCTTCTCGGTATGCGCGGCCGCGGGCATGAAGAACACCTCGGTACCGATCTCTTCGGTGCGCAGCTCACCGGTCTCGATCTCCGGCCCGTTCCGCCAGAACGTGGCTGACTCGATCATCTGCAGGTCACGGACCACGAGCCAGTCCAAATTGGCCAGTCCGAGGCGTTGCATCTTGCCGTTGGCCGAGCCGACCGCCGGGTTCTCGCCGACCAGGAAATAGCCCTCGCACGCGCCCTTGATCTGCCGCAACACCGTGTCGTACGTGCCATGGTCGCCGGTCAGCCTTGGCAGATAGTCGAAGCAGAAGTCGTTGTCGGCCTTGGCATGTTCGCCCCACCAGGCTTTCAACAGGCTCACGGTGTAGCGGTCCATGTTGCCCCAGAACCCGGTCCGGCCTGCGTCGTTGGCCACAAAGGACTCAAGGTCGAGGTGCTCGCGCGCGTGCGGCATCGGGATGTAGCCCGGCAGGATGTTGAACAGCGTCGGAATGTCGGTGGATCCTTGAATGCTGGCGTGCCCGCGCAACGCGAGGATGCCGCCACCGGGGCGTCCGATGTTGCCAAGCAACGACTGCAGGATCGACGCGGTCCGGATGTACTGCACGCCAACGGAGTGCTGCGTCCACCCGACGGCATAGCACAATGCGGTTGTCCGATCCCGGCCCGAGTTGGCCGTGATCGCTTCCGCGACTGCCAGGAACTGCTCGGCTGGGACCCCGCAGACTTCTTCGACCATTTCGGGCGTGTACCGGGCGTAATGCCGTTTCAGGATCTGATAGACGCACCTCGGGTGCGTCAACGTTGGGTCGGTGTCCGGCTTGGCATCGATCACGGCCCCGCCGCTGCCGTGTTGCTCCGACTGTGCCGATTCCTGATGAGGTTCACCGCCGCCGGTCCGGTCGGACGGATCGCCAGCCTCGGCCTGCGCCTCCGCGCCCTGATACGCCCAACTCGAATGGTCGTAGACACGTTCGTCCTTGTTGTAGCCGGAGAACAGGCCGTCCAAGTCCTCGGTGTCCTGGAAATCCTCGTTGATCAGCGCGGCCGCGTTCGTGTACGCGACCACGTACTCACGGAAATCCTTCTCGTGCTGCAACACGTAGTTGACCAGCCCGCCGAGGAACGCGATGTCACTGCCCGCACGGATCGGCACGAACTCGTCCGCCACCGCACTGGTCCTGGTGAACCGCGGGTCGATGTGAATGACTTTTGCGCCACGGGCCTTGGCTTCCATCACCCACTGGAAGCCGACCGGGTGGCATTCGGCCATGTTCGACCCTTGAATCACGATGCAGTCCGCGTTCGCGAGGTCTTGCTGGAACGTCGTGGCGCCGCCGCGACCGAAGGAGGTCCCCAGACCGGGAACCGTTGAGGAGTGTCAAATACGGGCCTGGTTCTCGATCTGCACCGCCCCCAGCGCGGTGTAGAGCTTCTTCATCAGGTAGTTCTCTTCGTTGTCCAGCGTCGCGCCGCCGAGGCTGGCGAGGCCCATCGTGCGGCGCAGAGTCAGACCGTTCTCGTCTTGCTGCTGCCAGGTTTTGGCACGAGTGGCCAGTACCCGGTCGGCGATCATGTCCATCGCCGTGTCGAGGTCCAATTCCTCCCATTCGGTGCCGTGCGGCCGCCGGTAGAGGACTGTGGTGACGCGGGACGGGCTCGTGACCAATTGCTTGCTCGCGGAGCCTTTCGGGCACAGCCTGCCGCGCGAGATGGGGGAGTCGGGGTCGCCTTCGATCTGGGTGACTTTGCCCTGCGCCACGAACACTTTCTGACCGCAGCCAACCGCGCAGTATGGACAGATCGACTTGGTCACCGAGTCGGCTTCGGCTGTTCGAGGCGCCGTCCGTTCGGTGGCCGCGGAACGGACGGCTTTCCCTCGGCCCAGCGGGTCGTCGCCGGTGATCTGGCGGATCACCGGCCAGCTCTGAATCCACTGGCGCACGCCCATTTCATCCTACGGTACCCAGTGGACGCGTGGCGCGCAGATCGTACGCGTGCCGTCGGGATGGTGTTCGGTCACGCTGAGTGCGTCGAGCCGTTCGAGCAGGGGAATCACGACCCTGCGCGTGCTGCCTAGCGCTTGTTTGGCCTGGGTGGGCGTGAAGGGGCTGCCGGTGAGCGTCTTGATGGCCTGGTCCAGTGCGTCTGGCAGGAGTACGACACTGTCGGCGAGTTTGATCAGCGCGCCGGCCCGGACGGCGGCGGCGATTTCTTTCGGGCCGATTCCGAGTTCACGCAACTGACCCGCGTCGGGCGGGCGAAACGGCGTTTCCTTGAGGTGTGCCACGACTTGGTCGATCCCGGCTGGGAGCCGGACCGAGGTGGTGATGCGTCCTTCGTGGACGGTGAACCCGGCGCGACGGGCGAAAGTGGCCGCGAGAGCGATATCCGGGAGATCCAGCCGTTGGCGGAGTGCTTCGAGCGGCATCGGGCTGAGTGGATCCCATTTGTCCACTTCAGACCGCACAGTCGATGGTCCGCTTGCCGGGTCTGGCATCAGTGCCGCGGCCCGGTCGGCGTCGACATACCATCCGTCGGTCAATGCCATGTCCGGCTTTGACAACCCGAGCTTCCTGAGGTCCTCCGGCCGGAGGGATCCCTTCTTGGCCAGATGGAACGCGGTCAGATCCACCGCGGAACCGAGGTCTGCCGCCCGTCTCCGGGCATCACCGCGGCGGCTCAATGCGGGCGGATCGATGTCGAGCACGTCCGCGCCAGCCGCGATCTCGTGCCTGCCAGGATCGCGCAGCACTACCCGATCGCCGATCCTGAGTGGCAATGGAGTTCTCAGCCGCAGCCGAGCCGCGTGTGTACCGAGTGGACGGACGTGCACCGGGACCGCTGCCGAGCCGATGTGCAGCACCAAATGCCGGGTGAGTTCCGAGTGGACCCGGACGTCCACGACTGTCGTTTCAGTCCACGCGTCCGGAGTGCACAGTGCGTCGCCGTGCCGGATCGCCGACCGCTCGACACCTCTCAGGTTGAGGGCCACCCTGGCGACCGCGGTCACGCGTTGGGCCTGCCTGCCCAGCGTGTGGATGCCTTTCACCCGCACGGTCCTCGACCCGACGACGAGTTCGTCGCCAACCGAGATGGTTCCGGCCGCGAGTGTCCCAGTGACTACGGTTCCCGCGCCGTCGATCGTGAAACTGCGATCGATCCAGAGCCGGACGTCCGCCTGAGTGTCCGGTTGCGGCAGCCGCAGATCCGTCAGCGTGGCACGGAGTTCCTCGATGCCGTGGTCCGGACTCACGATCACGGCAGGGAAATCGAGGTACTGCTGGGCTTGACCAAGCGCTGGTTCGGGATCTGCGAGATCTGCTCGCGTGATCACCAGGATCCCGTGCCGCACCTGCAGAGCTTCAAGGACAGCAAGGTGTTCGGCGGACTGCGGCATCCAGCCGCCATCCGCGGCGACCACGAACATCACCGCGGGCACCGGGCCGACACCGGCCATCATCGTGCCGACGAACCGCTCGTGCCCTGGCACGTCCACGAACGCGAACTCGGTGTCGCCGATCGTGGTCCACGCGAAGCCGAGGCCGATCGTCAGGCCACGCCTGCGTTCCTCAGCCCATCGGTCCGGCTCCATCCCGGTGAGCCTGCGGACCAGCGTCGACTTGCCGTGATCCACGTGCCCGGCGGTCGCGATCACATGCACGCCAGCACCGCCGCGATCAGCTTCTCGTCGTCCTCAGGTGGCACTGTCCGCAGGTCAAGCAGACAACGGCCGCGTTCGACGCGCCCAACCACCCGGTGCTGCCGGAGTTTGACCGAGAGGTGTTCCGGCAGGCTGATCGCCAAGCTTGGCAGTTCGACGCCTGGCGCGCCGCCGCCACCAATCACGGCCGTGGATTGCACGATCTGCGAACCGGGCAACCGTCGCTGGATCGCCTGTGCCCGGCCAAGGTCCACTTCGGTGTCCAAAGCGGACACAACCGGCGGCGGAGGACCGTGCAGCGTCGCTTCCAAGGCCGCCAGCGTCAGTTTGTCCACTCTCAAAGCCCGAGCGGCGGGGTGGCGCCGGAGTTTCTCGACGAGGTCCACGTCGCCGAGCAGCAGACCGGCCTGTGGGCCGCCCATGAGCTTGTCGCCACTCGCCGTCACCAGGTTTGCCCCGGCACGCAGCACGCTCGTGGCGTCCGGTTCGTCCGGAAGCAGCGGATGTGGGCGGAGCAGGCCGGATCCGATGTCCACGACAAGCGGAATACCCAGCCCGGCAAGGGATGACACAGGCACGTCCGCGGTGAATCCGGCGATCTTGAAGTTGGACGGATGGACCTTGAGCACGAATCCCGTCTGCTCGGTGACGGCATCTTGGTAGTCCCGCGGGCTTGTCCGGTTTGTCGTGCCGACTTCACGCAGCCGCGCGCCGGTCGACGCCAGCAACTCGGGGATCCGGAAACCGTCGCCGATCTCGACCAGTTCACCCCGGCTGATCACGATCTCCTTGCCCGGTGCCAAAACCATGGCCGTCAGCAGCAGCGCGGCCGCGTTGTTGTTCACCACGTGCACACCGCCCGCGTTCGGAACGGCTTCGTGGAGCGCCTGCAGCGCGCCCCGGCCTCTTTTGGCGCGTTGGCCGGTTCGCAGGTCGAATTCGACGTCCGTGGTGCCCGCGGCCAGCACCAACGCGTCTCTTGCCGTCTGGGAAAGCGGTGCCCGGCCGAGGTTGGTGTGCACGAGCACGCCCGTCGCGTTGATCACCGGCTGCAGGCTGGTCGCGCCCCACGGCAGGCCGGTGATCGCTTCGTCGATCACGTGTTCCGGCTCGATCTCGCCGCTGCGAGCCTTGGTCTGTGCGGCCAGCACGGACTTCTTGACCAGAGGCTTGCCGAGCAGGTCGATCGCTTTGGCCAGCCGTGGATCCGCCAGGACGGTGTCCGTGCCGGGGATGTCACGGCGCCGGTCGGTCATCTGTGCGGTCCAGGGTGGCGGAGGCGGACGGGAATCGAACCCGCCAGCGACAGGTCCTGCCGCTCGACGGTTTTGAAGACCGAGCCGGTCACCAGACCGGATACGCCTCCCTGGACCATGCGCTCATCCTGCCAACTCCGGCCGTGCTCGGCAGGATGAAGCAATGACCAGGCTGACCCAGTACGCACACGGCGGCGGCTGCGCGTGCAAGATCCCACCGGGCGAACTCGAACAGATCGTGGCAGGCCTGCACGGCACAGGGGACGCGGAACTCCTGGTCGGCGTGGACACCGGCGACGACGCGGCGGCCGTGCGGATCGCCGGGGGAGTGGCGTTGATCGCGACGACCGATTTCTTCACCCCGGTCGTGGACAATCCGTACGACTGGGGCCGAATCGCGGCGGCGAACGCGTTGTCCGACGTGTACGCGATGGGCGGACGCCCGGTGCTCGCGTTGAACCTGCTCTGCTGGCCTCGTGATGTGTTGCCGATGGATCTTGCCCGCGAGGTGCTTCGAGGCGGGCTGGATGTGGCTGCCAAGGCGGGCTGCCATGTCGCTGGCGGACACAGCGTCGACGATCCGGAGCCCAAGTACGGCATGGCAGTTAGCGGGCTAGCCGACCCGGAATGGCTGCTGCGTAACGATGCCGGGGTCGCGGGAATGCCGTTGTCGCTGACCAAACCCCTGGGTATTGGCGTGCTCAACTCGCGGCACAATGCGACCGGCACAGAGTTTCCGCAGGCAGTCGAGGCCATGACCACCCTCAACCGAGACGCCTCGGAAGCGGCATTGGCAGCCGGAATCACGGCAGCCACGGACGTCACAGGCTTCGGACTGCTGGGACACACTTATAAGCTGGCTCGCGCCAGCTGTGTCACCGCCGTGATCGACTCAGCCGCCGTGCCATATCTGGAAGGCGCCCGGGAGGCGCTGCGCGATGGGTACGTCAGCGGTGGCAGTCGCCGTAACCTCGATTGGGTCCGGCCGCACACCGATCTGTCTACTGTGGACTCGGGTGAAGCATTGCTGCTCGCCGACGCCCAGACATCAGGCGGATTGTTGCTCGCCGGAGAGATTCCTGGCGCTCCGGTGATCGGCGAACTGGTTCCCAGACAGGAAAAAGTCGTGGTCGTGCGCTGAGGTCTGTCGATTCGCTGTCGGTTCGTGCTGTTCTGCCGCAATAACGGGCAAGATTCCGCCTATGGCTGAACGAACGATTCGCTTGAACGGTAAGCAGGTCTCGGGCCCGTACCGGTCAGTGGGAACCAGTGAAAGCCAGGCCTCCGAGCAATTGCTGTACTGGCTGCGGGAACGCCACGGCCAGCACGGTCCACGTTTCGGCTGCGGTGTCTCGCAATGCGGTGCGTGCACCGTGCTCGTCAACGGCGATCCGGTGCGGTCGTGCACACGTCAGCTGCACACCGTGCCAGAGCAAGCCGAAGTCCGGACACTGGACGGTTTGCGCGCGCACCCTTTGCAGCGCGCGTTCGTGGAGGTTCAGGCCGGGCAGTGCGCGTTCTGTGTGAACGGCATGGTAATGGGTGTTCTTGGTTGGCTTGAAAGCCGGATAGCCAGCGGAAACCGTACTGTGCCGTCGGATGACGAGATCAAAGATTTTCTGTCTGGGGCGTTGCCGGACAACGACGACAACTACATCTGCCGGTGTGGCACGCATACCCGCATCGTCAGAGCTGTCTCCTTGGCGGCGAAGGAGATGCTCCGATGATCGGGCGCCGGAAATTCCTCACTGGCGTTGTGGCGGTCGGTTTCACCCTCAGTTCGGCGCGTCCGGCTGGCCGGATCCGCGTGACCGCTGTCGGCGCGCCTGCCGCGGCAACCGAGTCCTGGCTCGTGCTCACCAGCGAGAAAATCACCTTGTACAGCGGAAAAGTCGATCTCGGCACCGGTATCCGGACCGCGTTGACCCAGATCATGGTCGAGGAACTGCGCCTCGGTGTGGCGGACGTGGACTACGTCGAAGGTGACACGTTGCTTGCCGTCGGCCAAGGCGGTTCGACCGGGTCCAAGAGCATCCAGAACGGCGGAGTCCAGCTGCGCCAGGCCGCTGCGACAGCTTTCAGTGAGCTTCGGCGCCGCGCCGGCTTGTACTTCAACGTCGATCCGGCACGGCTGCGGGCCGAACACGGTGTGTTCCGGTTCGGCGAACGAACAGTCCGCTACGCGCGCCTGCTGGCAAGCGAAGTCACCGTACTGCCGTTGAATCCGAGCGTTTCTCTTGTACCGCCTGCCGAGTATGTCGTGGTTGGAAAGCCTGTTCGACGGGTTGACCTACCTGGCAAGCTAGCCGCGACTTTCCAGTATCTGCAGGATGTTTCGTTGCCGGGAATGCTGCACGGGCGCGTGGTTCGCCCGCCTGGCCGCAATTCCCGCGATCCGGTGATCGGTGATGTCGACCGGGCTCGTGCCCTCGAAGGCTTTGTCGATGTGGTTCACCGGGATCGGTTCATCGGTGTGGTCGCGACATCGGAGTGGATCGCGGCCCGTGCCGCCGCGCCTGCCACCGGGATCACCGTCAGCTGGACGCCGGGTCCAGTGCTGATCCCGCAGGCATCGTTGCCTGACGCGCTGCGGGACCCGGTCAACCACTACCGGACGGTTGTCGAGATCCCCGCCGATCTCGATCCACTGTTCGCGGCGGGGCCGACTGTGCTGGAAGCCAAGTACTTCACGCCTTTCCACATGCACGGTTCGATGGGGCCGTCGTTGGCGGTGGCCGATGTCCGTGTGACACCGGATCCGGCAACCGGAATCCAGGCCACGATCTGGTCGAGCACCCAGAACGTCACCGAACTCCGTGGCACGCTCGCCCAGTTGCTCGAGCTCGATCCGGCCAGAATCCGTGTCATATTCACGGAATCGTCCGGCTGCTATGGCCACAATGGAGCCGACGACTGTGCTGCCGACGCGGCGCTACTGTCGCAAGCTGTCGGCCGACCGGTGCGAGTGCAATGGACGCGGCAGAACGAACACGGCTGGGAACCTCTTGGCGCAGCACAGGCCCACGACATGAAAGGCGCGGTCGGGCCCACGGGAATCACCGCTTGGTCGCACGTCAACTTCGCGCCGCCAGCCAACAGCAGGCCTTCGCGGACCAACGCGGGAACGCTGCTGGCGGGTGCGTTGGCAGGACGGCTGCCCGCACCGCTGCCTGCGTCCTCAGTGAACTCATCGGGACGCAACGCGCCTGTCACATACGGCTTTCCGCAACGCGTCGAAGCGCGACTGGTGAAAAGCTTCGAAACCACCGGCCCTGACTCGGCGCAACCAGTGGCACCGTTGACCTATCGGCTACCGAGGTCCACGGCTCTGCGATCACTCGGCGGATTCTCCAACAGCTTTGCCAACGAGAGCTTCTTCGACGAACTGGCCCACGCCGCCGGGCACGATCCATTGGAACTGCGGATCGCCTCGTTGCCGGATCCACGTGGCGTGGCGGTCTGCGAGGCGCTGCGAGATACGTGGCGTGGCAGGCCATCCGGTCCTGGAATCGGTGCGGGAGTGGCGTTCCAGCAGTACGAGGTCGAGAACGCCTATGTGGCTGTGTACGTGGAGGTGCGCGTCGAGACCGAGCGGATTCGGGTGACCAGGGTCGTGGTCGCGCACGACTGCGGCTTGATCGTGAACCCGGACGGCCTGCGTAACCAGATCGAAGGCAACGTCGTACAGGGGATCAGCCGCACGCTGAAGGAGCAGGTGCACTACACCGCCGACCGGGTCACCTCGGTGGTCTGGCAGAGCAGCCAGTTCAACCCCGGCCCGCAGTACGAGGTGCTGCGGTTCAACGAAGTCCCGGTGATCGAGACGATCCTGATCAACCGCGTCGACCAGCCACCGCTCGGCGCGGGCGAACCAGCGATCGGCCCAATGCCCGGCGCGATCGGCAACGCGGTGTTCGCCGCAACCGGCAAGCGGATCCGGACGTTGCCGCTCACTTTGTAGGGCTGTTGCGTACTGCCCATTCGGCAAGCGCGGACAGCGGCACCAACAGGCTCTGGCCCAGCGGCGTGAGGCTGTACTCGACACTCGGCGGAACGCTCGGGAACACCTCACGCCGCACAAGCTTGTCATCTTCGAGTATTCGGAGGGTGCGCGTGAGCATGCGTTGACTGATGCCCTCGATTGAGCGGTGCAGCTCGTTGTACCGGTAGGCCCGGTTGCCGAGCATGATCACGACCAACATGCTCCACTTGTCGCCGATCCGCTGGAACAGGCCGTTCACCGGGCAGACCGCGAGCTCATCCCGCGGCACAGGATTCGGCAATTCGTGCGCGAGGACGGCAGGCACATCGGTGTTCGTACCGGACATCAAACTGCCTTCTTTCGCACGTCGTCGCCTGCCACCCACGATAGGTGCACCACCCCAGCTTAGGAGGATTCGTGCGCAAGACCGTGGTGATCAGTGGCGGAACCGACGGCATGGGCCGCGCCACCGCGCTTGAGCGGATCGCACGCGGTGACCGTGTGATCGTGATCGGCAGCAATCCGGGCAAGGCCGTCGAAGGCGCACAGTTCCTGCAGGCAGATCTCTCGTCGGTCAAGGAGGTCGTGCGCGTCGCGGGCGAAATTACCGGGCCGATCGACGCCTTGGCGCTGTTCGCCAACCGGACGCAAGCCAAACGCGTGGAGACGCCGGAAGGATTGGAATACACGTTCGCGCTGTACTACCTGAGCCGCTATTTGCTGGGGGAGTTGCTGCTGCCGCAACTGGAGGCCAGCCCGCAGCCGGTGATCATCAATGTCGCTGGTGTCGGCACGAAGGCCGGGCGGGTCCACTGGGACGACATGCAACTGGAACGTAAATACGGCGTGATCACGGCCCAGTTGCAGGCCGGGCGCGCGAACGATTTGCTCGGCGTGTCGTTCGCGGCCTTGGGCCGCCGGACCCGGTACGTGCACTACCACCCGGGATTCACCCGCAGTGGCAGCGACAATCCCGTGATCAAGCTGTTGGCCAAGTTCTTCGCGCGAGAAGTGGCCGAATCCGTGCGGCCGGTTGTGTCCTGGATCTCCACACCACCATCCGCGCCGCTGACGGCTAATGACCGAGGGAAGGACGTTCCGTTGTCCCTGAAGACGTTGTCGCCGCACGACGCTGCCCGCCTCGACGCGCGTACCAAAGACTTAGCAGCGCTGGCAGACCTGTACTGATCATGAGCACGGCCTGTACTTCGAGCAGCCTGGTCAGGCTCCACACGTCGGCAAGCGGACCGGCGATGAGCATCCCGATCGCCTGGAACAGCGCCATGAACGCCATGGTCGACGCCAGCACCCGGCCCGATTTCTCCGGCACGCCAGCGGTCTGCAGGACCGTGATCGACCCCGACATGAAGAAAATGCCTGGCGCGCCTGTGATTCCGAACAGAACAAAGTAGACCGGAAGGCTGGTGGTCAGCGCGGGCATGTGCCAGATCGTGAACGTCATCACCCCCACGCCCAACCCGCCGACCGCGCACATGATCTCCGGCGATATCCGCCTGACCAAGGACGCGCCGATCGCCAACCCGGCAATGAGCCCACCGATTGCCTGAACCCCGCGTAACAACCCGACTTCCGCCTCGCCACCGCCAAGCGGCCCGGTCACGAACACCACGAACAGAACCAGGAACATGCCCTGCGCCAACGAACCCAGCGCCAACGTCAAACCGATGGTCTTCAACCGTCGCTCACGCCGGAACTCAGCCAGCCCGTCCAACCACGCTCGCCAGATCCGGTGCCGCAGCTTGGGTGCTGCCCGCACCTCAAACTTCTTCAGCAGCAACGCTGTTGTCAGCGCCAGCAATATGAGATAGCTGATGACCACAGTGGACAGGCCGCCGGTGGCGAGCGTGATGCCGCCGAGTGAACTGCCGAGCAGACGTGCACCGCTGCTGTTGAAACCCATCCACCCGTTGGCCGCGACAACTTTGCCCTTGGCGACCACGTACGGAACCAAGGCGGTGCGCGCGGGCTCGAATAAGGTCGCGGCCGCGGACTGGCTGACCATCACGACGTAGATCAACCAAGCGGAGTCCGTGACCAGCAACGGAACCGCGGCCAACGCCTGCCCAAGGCTGACAAGAGACAGCGTCCGCCCGCGATCCCAGCGATCGGCCACGAACCCGGCGACCGGACTGAGCAGGATCATCGGCAGAACGCCTGCGACCATGGCCAACGCGGTGGAGCTGGCCGATCCGGTCGCCTGGTAGATGAACACGGGAAGGGCGATCTGGAGCATCCACTCGGCGCACTCGCAGAACAAGCTCGCGAGCCACAACCGAGCGAATGCCCTGGTCATGAGCTCGGTTGCCCGTCAGCCTCGGCCCTCGGGCTCATGTGCACCGGCCGGTCATCACACCCTCACTGGGAAGAACCCTTTCGAGAAAGATGCTTTCAACTCATGGCCGATGTCAAGGCACGGCTTACGGGACCCCGAGCAGTCGGAGTCCGGCGGCCGTGCCCGCGGCGGCGATCACGACGATGACGAACGGAACCTTGCGCCAAGCCAGCACGCCGCCGACAAGCACACCGGCAGGCCGGGCATAACCCGCGAACCCATGCCCATCGATGAACGTCGAAACGGCTACAAGTGCCGAAAACAGCACGGCCACCCCGACCATCATCACCCGCTGGACCCGAGGCGAAATCTCTACTCGCGCCCGCAAAGCCGGACCGGCGAGCCGGAGCGCGAACGTACCCACGCCAAGCAGAACCACCGCCACGATCACGCCGCCACCGTCCGTCGGCCGAAGCTCGCAACCACCCCGAGCAAAGCGAGCAGCGCGGGCACCCCCGCAGGGACGAACGGCGCGGTCGCCAACGCGATGACCACGCCGACGGACACCGCGCGAAGCGTTGGAGCGTCCTTCAGGGACGGCAGCACGAGCGCGAGCAACACCGCGGGGAACGCGGCGTCCAACCCGAAGGCGTCCGTGTTACTGATGACAGTTCCGCCGAACGCGCCGAGTAGGGTGCCCGCATTCCAGCAAAGGAACAGGCCGATGCCACATACCCAGAACGCGGCTCGTCGCTGCCGTGGATCCTCCTGGGGCACGGTGAACGCGGTCACTTCGTCGGTGGTGATGTGGGCGCCAAGCAGACGGGTGCCCCAGCCTTTGCCCATCGCGTCACTGACCGCGAAGCTCAGCGGCAGCAGCCGGGTGTTTACGAGCAGACCGGTGATCACGGCCGCGATCGGATTGCCGCCCGAGGCGATGACCGCGACGAACATGAACTGGGAGGCGCCGGCGAACACGACCACCGACATGAGCATCGCCAACCACACCGGCAGGCCCGAGCCGACCGCGATCGCGCCGAATGACGCACCGACGAATCCGCAGGCCACGCACACTAACGCGATGTCTCGCGCCAGCTCTCGATCCAGGGTTCTCCATAACGAACGCATCGACCGTTATGCTGGACGCTAGGCGAAGCGTTTGTCAAGACGAACGAACGTACCGATGGAGCGAACGATGGCCCAATCTCCCGCCCAACTCTCGGTGATCTCCGTGATCGCGGCGTCCCTGCAACGCGAGCGCCGCCGCGCCGGACTGTCCCTCGCCGAGCTCGCACGCCGGGCCGGAGTCGCGAAATCCACCTTGTCCCAGCTCGAATCCGGCACTGGGAACCCGAGCGTGGAAACCCTCTGGGCGCTCTGTGTCGCGCTGGACGTGACGTTCGCCCAGATCGTCGAGCCGCCCGAGCCCAAGGTACACGTGATCCGCGCGAACGAAGGCCCGACGATCGCCTCCGAACACGCGGACTACGTTGCCAAGGTCTTGTCGGCCTGCCCGCCGAACGCGCGTCGAGACCTGTACCTCGTCACGGCCCAGCCGGGAACGGCCCGCGAATCAGCTCCGCACCGCGCCGGAACGTACGAGCATGTCGTCCTCAGCACCGGCCGCGCGCTGACCGGTGTGCTGGAGAACCTGGTCGAGATCGGGCCCGGTGATTACGTCGGCTACCCCGGCGATGTGCCGCACATCTTCAAGGCACTGGAACCCGACACGGTCGCGGTGATGGTGTCCGAGTCCGTCTGAGTTGTGCTCGATCACAAAAGCGCTGGGTCGATTGTGGAAACTCTCCTGGTTCTCGCCGTCCGCGGCCACTTCATCATGTGATGAGCACGTTACGACGGAGTAATCGTGGAGGTCACCGATGCGTGTGCTTGTGGCAGGTCTTGTGGTTGCGGCCGTCGTGTCGAGCGGGGGAGTGGCTGCGGCCGAGCCGCTCGAATACGTCGCCATGGGCGATTCGGCCGCGGCGGGACCGCTGATTCCGACGCAGGACCCGAACCTGCTGTGCCTGCGGTCCAATCGCAACTATCCGGCTGTCGTGGCCGACGCACTGGGCGCCGAACTCACCGACGTCACGTGTTCCGGTGCCGTCACCGACGACTTCGCAGGTAGCCGGTTCGGGATTCTGCCGCCCCAGTTCGACGCGCTGCGGCCGAGCACGGATCTGGTGTCGGTGACGATCGGTGCCAACGACATCGGCCTGTTCGGCGCGGCTTTGAGCTGCATCAACTTCCTGCCAGAGCCTGCGGGCGTGTCGTGCGCGGACCGTCTCGGCAACGGTCCCGCGAAGGCAGTGGACGCGTGGACATCGGAGTTCAGTGCGGCGCTCGCGGAGATCCGGCGCCGGGCTCCACATGCGACAGTCCTCGTCACGGGCTACGGAACCTATGTGCGGCCTGGCGGTTGCTATCCACGGCAACCGGTGTGGGCGCGTGACGCGGACTACCTGCAGGGCGTGATGAACAAGGTCAGCGCGGTGGCCAAAGCGCAGGCCACCAAGAACGGTGCGAGGTTCGTTGACTTCGCGGCCGTCACGGTTGGTCACGACATCTGTGCGGATCCTGCTGACCGGTACCTCGAAGGTCTCGTCCCGACGGCTCCGGCCGCTCCGCTGCACCCGAACGCCCAGGGTATGGCCGCGTTCGGCAAGGCGGTCACGGCCGCTGCCCGGTAACCAACGTGCTCGATCCGGCGACTGCTCAACCGCCGGATCGCAGCAGGCCGGTATGGCCGGTCATCGGCGGATGAACCGCCGTTCCCGCGCTGAGTGTCAGGCGGGCGGCCAGCGCGGCCTGCAGCAGGCTCACGTCCGAGGTTCTGGTGGCGTCAAGGCCGGTGAGTTCCAGGATTTTGCGCAGCCGGTAGTCCACAGTGTTCGGATGAACGTGCAATTCGGTTGCTGTGGAACGCCTTCCGCTGGAACGCAGGAACGTCGTCAGCGTCTGCATCAGCTCCTCGTTGCCTTCCAGCGGGCGCAGCACCGCGGCGAGGCGGTCGAGTGCCTCACTCGGCCGGGAAAGCTGGTATTCGAGCAGAACGTCGTCGAGTTGGTACACGCCAGGCGGTTTGCCGTAACGGATGGCCACATCCAGCACCTGCCTGGCAACTGCCAGCGCCGCCGCGACACCATCGGGACCGGCGGCGGCGACTCCCGCGGTGAGATCGGCGCCGGCGACCCGGCTGATGTCGGCGATCATCCGGCGCGGCCAGACCCAGTCCCGTGTGGACAACTCGGCCGCCGGTTTCGTACACGGCAGCAGGATGATTCCGCCCTCGGGAGTCAACGACGACAACACCGGGCCACGGGAGTGGCGTTCCAGTTCGGCCCGTGCCCGGCGCAGCTTGCGGCGCCCGGCGACGGCGGCGTCCACATCGGACGCTGTCTCGTCCGGGTGCGTGTCGAAGACCAGTGCCACGACGAAGAAGCACGGTGGCATCCGCAGACCTGCCTGCCCGGCCGCGATGTCGGCTGAGGCGCCGTTCACCAGCGCGGTGAGCAGTGTGTGCCGTGCGGAGTGTTCGTCGTCGAACATCGTCTGGCGTTCGTCGAGATATCCGGCGCCGACCGCGGGTGTCACGAGTTGGAGAAAACCCAGCGCCAGTGTGTTGACCGCCATCACGTCGTGCACCTCCTCCGGCCGGACCTCGGGCGTCATCGAACTCCACAGCACCTGGATACCGATGTGGTACGCGGTGAGCACCACGTCGATCGGAATGCCCTCCTCCGCCCTGCGCGCGGCGGATTCGCGGAAGAACTCCAGGTCCTCAGCGGTGGGCAGTTGCCGGGTACGCAGCACTGTCGCGAAAGCCCGCAGGGTCTGCTCGATCACGCCGGTGATGTCCCCGCTGAGTGCTTCGGCAGGCAACACGCGATAGGCCGGGATCCGCTTGGTGACCTCGGCGAGGACGAGCTCGGTGTACGCGGGCAGATCCGCGGTCAGCCGCTCGTGCAGTGGGCGCCCGCCAAGAACGAAGGGTGCTTTGTCATCCATTACAAACACCGGATCGAAATATTGGGAAATCGCCCACATCGCCTCCCGTGTTTAGTGATCAATCATTACACGAGTCGTTCCGAAGTCCAATTCGCCATCGACGCGGGCAACGAGCACGTCTAGAACCTCGGCATGCCGATGGCCGTGTGCGGCGAGTTCGGCGGCGCGGCGAAGCTGGCGTTGACGACGTAGAGCCGGTTGCCGAACGTGGCGACGGCGGTGGGGAAGTCGAACCGGGAATCACTGCTGCGGCTGACCACCCGTCCCGAGGTCCCGGAGCGGTCGATGTCCACTCTGGTCACTTGGTTGGCGAAGACTTGTGCCACGTAGAGACTGTTGCCGCGCCGCAGGATTCCGTCGTTGAAGTCCACCGATTCGCCGCCGAGATCGACCGCGGTGCTGTGCCCGGTGACAGGGTCGACCCGGTAGATCTTGCCGTCGGTCAAGTGCCCGATCAGCAGCGCGCGGCCATCGGGCGTCGTGGTGATTCCGTTGCTGTTGAGCTGGTCTGGCATGTGTGGCATCGCGCCGCTCAGCGGGATCGTTGTGCAGGCAGCGGGTAGTTCGCCGAACCGGCCGAGCGGCAGCTTGTAGAACTGGTGTCGCAGGGCATCGGTGAACCAAGCAGCGTCACGGGTCAGCACGACGTCGTCGACATAGCCGTTGCCCGTGAGCTGATAGGTGGCCAGCGTCCGGCCGGTTCGGGTGTCGATGACTCGCGCGTCGCCAGCGTCTCCTCCCGCGACGAACAGACGGCCGTGGCTGTCGTCGACCTTCATCCCCAGTGCCATTCGCCCCGGGCCCGCTGCCAGCACACGGCCGCGTCCGTCGAGCAGGTTGACCTGGTAGATCGAGCCGTCCGCCATCGAGCCGAAGTACGCCGTCGGCCATGCGCCGACCGTGATCCCCTCTGGCCGCAATCCGTTCGGCAGCTGGAGTGTGGTGGGCAGCGGCTGGGTGGCGTGCGCGGTCGGTGCAGAGACGAGAGCGGCCGCCACGAGCGCGGCGACGCACAGTTTCCGGATCAGTGGTTCCCCCAGCTCTTGAGCGGATGCTGACGCCACGGTAGAGACAATTGCGGTCACTTTGCGACCGCATTGGACCCGACCTACCGTGCTAACCTCTTACGCTGTAATGGGTTAGGAGTTGTGTGTGGTTGTTTACGCTGGTCAGGGCGATGTCAAGCGGACGATGGCCCTGTTGTGGCGGGTGTCGCCCGAGCAGCAGAAGGTCAACCCTGGCCCCAAGCAAGGGCTCACTGTCGACGAGATCGTCGACGCGGCCATCGAACTCGCCGACGCGGAAGGCATGAACGCGGTCTCCATGCGGACCGTCGGCAAGCTGCTCGGCCGCAGCGGGATGGCGCTCTATACCTACGTTCCCAGCAAAAGTGAGCTCGTTGACCTCATGTACGACCGCGCGCTCGGCGAGCTGTCGACCGAGTACGACTTTGAGCAAGGCTGGCGTGCGGCAGTGCTTGCATGGGCCGACGATTATTGGGGTTTCCTGCTCAGGCACCCGTGGGTGTTGCAGGTGTCGTCGGCGCGGCCGGTGTTGGGGCCCAACGAGTTCGCGTCCGTTGAACGGCTCGTCCGGTTGTTCGATGGCGTGGGATTGCCTGCGCTCGAACAGCGCCGGATCGTGGGGACGCTGTCAAACTTCGTGCGCGGTGCCGCGCAGATGGTCGCCGAGTCGCGGCAGGCGCAGATCGCCACTGGAGTGTCCGATGAGGACTGGTGGTACACCCGTTCTGCTGCCCTGCAAGAGATCGTGCCGGACCTTGACGACCGGTTTCCCTCGGTGGCCCGGGTCGAAGCCGAGGGCGCGACGCCGGTCGACCAGTGCGACGAAAAGCCTTACCTGGAAAGGGAAGCCGCCGAGACCTTCAAGGCCGGTCTCGTGGTGATCCTTGACGGTGTCGAAGCCGCCATTACGAAGGAATCGGCGAACGCCGCGGATTCTCCTTGTGCCACTTGAGCGTACGGGCAATTCCTTCGGTCAACTCCATCGCCGTGCCGCCGAACCGAGCGGTGAACTTGGTCGAGTCCACAAGGAACGGTTGCTCGAACTGGTAGAGGATCTCCGCGCCATGTTTGGCCACTGTGGACACCAACCCGAGTGTTTTCGCCATCTTCACCGGCAATGCGCGGAGTTTGTCCCTCCCGGCGATCGCCGCGAACTTCCGTGCGGTGGTCGGTTCGCTTGACGGCACGTGCCAGACCTCGCCCCATGAGCCAGGTTCGGCCGCGAGCGTGACCATGGTCTTGGCGAAGTCGTCGATGTACGTCGGCGTGATCGGCAGATCCGGATTGCCGAACCACATCGGCCGCTTGCCCGCGAACATCGGCGATCCGAACAGGGATTCCACCTTCGGGCCGTAAAGTTCGCCTGCCCGCGCGATCGCTACCTGCGCGTCGCCGCGTAGGTGCGCGGTCAGCAACATGTCCGCTAGCCAGGCGCGCAGCAACCCGAGATTGGACACGGGCAGCGACGGCGTGTCCTCGGTCATCGGCCCGTCGACCTTGCCGTACATCCATGTGTCATCGGCGAAAACCAGTACCGCGCCCGCCGAGCCGGCCGCCCTGATCAGCGACTGCTGAACCCGCGGGTACACCTCCAGCCACTCGGGCAGTGGCGGGCGGACGCAGTTGTACACGGCCGTCGCGCCAGCGCAGACCTCGCGCATCTGCTTCGCGTCCGCCGCGTTCGCCGCGACCAATTCGACTCCCTCGGGCACCCCGGCCCGTCCGCTGCGGTTGACCGCGCGGACCTTCTCGCCGCGTGCCAGCAGTTCCCTGACCACAACCGAGCCTGTGGCGCCGGTGGCGCCCACGATTACGTGCATTGCTCCTCCATTCCGCTACACTACTGTAGCGGAATCGGTGGAAGGGCGCGTGATGGCTCGGTTACAGGACAAACAGTTGGACGACGCGATCAGCCGGGCCACCCTCCGGCTGCTCGGCGAGGTCGGCTTCGAACGGCTGAGCATCGCCGCGGTCGCCACCCAGGCAGGCACCGCGCGGACGTCGATCTACCGGCGATGGCCGGACAAGGAAGCGTTAGTGCTCGCGGCGGTCCGGCACGAGTTCGCGAACCCCGTTGACGAGATCGACACCGGAACCCTGCGCGGCGACCTCCTTGGCCAGGCGCAAACGTTGGCCGACAGGCTCAGAAGTCAGGCAGGTGTGCTGTCGGGGCTGCTGATCGCGATACGTGACAACGGCGAGTTGGGGCGCCTGGTCCGGGAGAGCATCATCGAACGAGACCGCCGGATCATGACCGTGGCCATCGACCGGGCGACCGCGCGTGGCGAACTCGGCGGACCGGTCGACGACATCGTCACCATGGTCCCGATATCGCTGCTGTTCGCGCGGCTCATGCTGCTGGACGAGCCACTCGACGCCGCCTACCTGATCCGGATGGTGGACAAGGTCGTCATGCCGACGTTCCAGGCATATCGTGCGGCATGAGCATTCCCGTGATATCACTGCACGCCGCGCCCGAGCAGATCGGCGAGGCGTGCCGGACCCACGGCTTCTTCTACGTCACGGACCACGGGGTCGACGAGGACCTGCAAAGGCGCATCGAGCAGCAGAGCCGCGAGTTCTTCGCCGAGGACCTCGACACCAAGATGCGCATCCGGATGGAGCTCGGTGGCCGTGCCTGGCGCGGATACTTCCCGGTCGGTGACGAGCTCACGTCCGGCGAACCGGACCGCAAGGAAGGCCTGTATTTCGGCGCCGAACTGCCGCCGAGTGACCGGCCGCTGCATGGCCCCAACCTGTTCCCGTCAGACGAGTTCCGCACCACGGTTCTCGCGTACATGGCGGCTCTGACCGGCGTCGGCCACGCCCTGATGCGCGGCATCGCGCTGAGCCTGGGTCTCGACAGCGAGTACTTCGCCGACCGGTACACGCGGGACCCACTGATCCTGTTCCGGATCTTCAACTATCCGCCCGGCGGTGCCGAGGCGTGGGGCGTCGGTGAGCACACGGATTACGGCCTGCTCACGATCCTCAAGCAGGACCATCACGGCGGCTTGCAGGTGAAGTCCCAGGACACGTGGATCGACGCCGAGCCGATCCCGGGCACGTTCGTGTGCAACATCGGCGACATACTCGACCGGCTCACCGGCGGGCTGTACCGCTCGACCCCGCATCGCGTGGTCGGCACGCGTGACCACGACCGGCTGTCCTGGCCGTTCTTCTTCGACCCGAACTTCGACGCCGATGTCCGAGCTGTCGGCCAACGGGTCCTTGCTACCGAGCCGCGTTGGGACGGCGCCGACGTGCACGAGTTCGAAGGCACGTACGGCGACTACCTGCTGGCCAAGGTCTCCAAGGTGTTTCCCCAGCTCACGGACAAAATCCAAAAATCTTGACTGTCCACATGTCCTGCCCGCGTTGTGGCGACGGCCGCAGCGCTGCGACCCAGCGGCTGGAGCCGGCCTGCGAGTCGAGCCTGACTTACACCAAGGGACGCCGGGTAGCGCTGGCGAGCTGACCCGTTGTAGGGGATCTGTAGGGGACACAGCGCACTGTTGGGGATATGAAGGTCGTTCTGGCGGACAGCCACCCGATTGTCCGGTGTGGATTGAAGGCGATGCTCGCCAATGCGGGCGACATCGATGTCGTGGCCGATGTGGACAGCGCGGAGGCGGCGATCCCGGTGATCGCCAAGCACCGGCCCGAAGTACTGGTCAGCGAAATTCCTGTGCAGGTGAAGGGAACCGCGGTTGTCGTGTTCACGACCCGCGACGACGAGCACGCCATCCGGTCAGCGATCAAAGCGGGCGTCCGTGGATACATCCTGAAGACCGCGGATGACACGGAACTCGTCCGTGCCATCCGCAGCGCCGCGGCGGGCGAGCTCATCATTGGCCGCGCCGTTGCGCCCCGGCTGGCGGGGGTCTTCCAGCTGATCGAGCAGCCTTTCGCGACTCTCACCGACCGCCAACGGCAGGTCGCCGACCTGGTGGCGGGTGGTCTCGGCAACCACGCCATCGCCACCCGCCTAGGCCTGACCCCGAAGACGGTCCGCAATCACATCTCGCAGATCCTCACCACCCTCGGCCTGCCGACGAGAGCCGAGTTGTGCCAGATGGCCTCGTGACCTCGTGAGTGGTTATTCGTGTTAGAACACGGCTAACCACTCACGACCGGTATTTTTCCGCCAGTGCTCTGGCATCCCGGTCCAGCAAGATCGAGACTTCCTTGTCGGGTACCGTCATCCGGACATTGATCCGGAACTCGGTCAGCACCATCGAAGCCGCGTGCCCGCGTCCCTCGTTCGCCAGCTGCTCGGCCCGGTCGATCATCGGAATCAGATCCCGCTCCCGGTCGGGTGCGAACCGCCGGACCAGTGTCCGCAGATCCTGCGCGGAAGTCGTGACCGTGAAAGCGATCCGGTACAGCGACGTGCGCCCGGCCCGGTCGTAGGCGAGGACCTCGACCGAATGCCCAGCAAGCGCTAGCTTGTGCAAGGACAACGGCCCGGACGCGAGCGGGACCCCGTCGAGTTTCGCCTCACGATAGGCCAACCCGGAACCGGCATCCGTGGCATTCCATGCGATCGTGACCTGCTGCGAAGACCCGTAAGTCCCACCAGGATCGATCCCGGAGAAAGACAACTCGGGCGACACAGTGTCCACCTTGAACTCGGCTACCCGCTCAACCTCGACATTGCCCGAGGTGTCCGTGGACCGGTATCGCACGGCATGCGTGCCATCCGACACCGTGAACGGCTCCGTGTAACGAGCCCACGCTCCACCGTCCACACTGTACTCAGTGGATTCGACGTCCGAATCGTCGCTGGCCGCGAGCGTCACCTTTGGCGCAGTGATGTACCAACCATCCTTGCCGTCAGGCTGGGTCGTGGTCAGCACGGTCTGCGGCGCCCGACGGTCAACGACTCCGTCGCCGACGAATGTCATCGAGTCCACATAGAACAGGCTCGGTCGATCGCCACGGAACACCAGGAACAACTCCGTTGTCCCAGCCGGGCGCGCAATGTCCACAGCAGGCAGCAACACATAGTTGTCCCAGCCGCCAGTGTTCGGCACCGGAACGGTCGCGACGAGCGGGCCGGTGGTCGATCCGGCACGAAGCTCGACCGTGCCACCGCCGAACGGTGACGAGACACGCAGCCGGACCTGGTCGATCCCGGTGAAGTTGACCGGCTTGAAGGAGATCCAGTCACCGTCCGAGATGTCGCCGATCCGACGTCCTGACTCCGCGTCCGCTTGCGACACGACCCGGATGCCGGACGAGTCGTTGTAGTACTCGGCCTGCTTGTGCTTGGGCTGCAACACATGTGTAGCCCGTGCGGTCAGCGGCGGCACTCCCATGTTGCCGTTGTCGGTGTAGGAACTGTCGACCGAGTAGAAGATGTTCGCGTCCGCGTGCCCGGAGTCGAGCACGGTCGGGAACGATCCCCGGCACGCCTTGATCGGGTCCGTCGGATGCGCGTGCGCATCGTGTCCCAAGGCCGGGCTGACGGTCACCCTGGCACAGTCGATCCGCTGGTCTTCCGGATCGCTGACGTGGATGTTGAACGGTACCCGGTCGCCGAAGTCGAACATGCCACCGTTCACCGGTCGCGCGATCGACACCGTCGGCGTGGTGTTGCCGACCGAGACCGTGACGTTGGTCGATCCGGTTTTCCCTGTCGCGTCAGCGACTTCCAAATGCACGTTGTACGCGCCACGAGCGTTGAAAGTGTGCGTTGGATTGGCCTCAGTGGACGAACCACCGTCGCCGAATGTCCATTTGTAGGACAACGCGGTGCCTTCAGGATCGCTCGATCCCACGCTGGAGAAGTTCACTTGCAGCGGCACGCCGCCGGAAGTCGGCGTTGCCGTTGCCTTGGCGACCGGACGACGGTTGCCCTGCGAATAGTCGATCCGGTACAGGCCGGAATCGGGGTTGTCACGGCCATAACCGCCGCCCCACTCCAACAGGTACATCGCCCCATCAGGACCGAACTGCATGTCCATGGGCGCCAAGGTCTTCTGGCTGGCGTACCACTGGTCGATCTTCAACAGCGACCCTTGCGAGTCGAGGCCGAAGTTGAAGATCTTGTTGCGTGCCCATTCGTAGAAGAAGGGTTTTCCGTCGTAGTACGCCGGGAACTTGCGTTCCGACTGCAGGTTCGGGTCGAATCGGTAGACCGGACCGGCCATCGGCGCACCGCCGCCGGTCGCCAGTTCGGGGAATTGTGGCGAGGCGCCGTAGCCGTACCAGACTTCAGCGGCCTTGGCTGGCGGAAGATCCGTCAGTCCGGTGTTGTTTGGGGAATCGTTCTTCAGCGCCGCACAGTCGAACTTGGCGCCAGAAGTGTTCGTGGCGAAGTCGAAATCGTTGTACGGCACGTTGTTCGCCACACAGTACGGCCAGCCGTAATAGCCGGGCGAGCGGATGATGTTCCACTCCACCATGCCGTCCGGGCCTCGATTCGGGTCGGCAGTGCGGGCGTCTGGCCCGTAGTCGGCCGCGTAGATCGTGCCGTCAATGTCCACGGAGAACCGGAACGAGTTGCGGAAACCCATGGCGTAGATCTCGGGCTTGGTCTTCACCGTGCCCGGCGCGAACATGTTGCCTTGCGGAATCGAGTACCCGCCGGCGGCTTCCGGCTTGATCCGGAGGATCTTGCCGCGCAGGTCGTTGGTGTTCGCCGACGTCTTCTGCGCGTCGAAAAGGTCGCGGTCCGGCCGTTCGTCGATCGGCGCGTAACCACTGGACTGGAACGGATTCGTGTCGTCGCCGACGCCGATGTACAGGTTCCCACCAGGCCCGAAGGTCAGGTAGCCGCCGGTGTGCCCCGGTTCCTGCCTGCGGGACGCGGGCACGTCGATGATCTTCACCTCGGACGCCCGGTCGATGTGGTTGCCGTGCGCGGTGAACCGCGAAACCCGGTTGATCTCCGCGTCGCCCGGCGGCGAGTAATTGACGTAGATCCAATGGTTGGTGGCGAACGCCGGATCGACCGCGATGCCGACAATGCCGTCCTCGCCACCGGAGTACGTCGGCAATTCCATCGCGACCGGATTGGTGCCAGTCGTCGGGTCGTAAACCTTGACCTGGCCCAAAATCTCGGTGTAATAGACCCGGCCGTCGGGCGCCACGGTCAGCGCGGTCGGGGCCTTGGTGTTGGTGTCCAGCGGGACCTTCTCAAATGCACTGTCCACAGTGGCGGAACAGTCCGACGGAACGGCCTTTGCCGCTGTCTTCACGCCACCGAGCAGGTGCTGGGCGAACAAGGGCTCGCTGTACGCGCCCTGCGGATGACCCATCGCGGTGGACCAGACCTTGGCCAAGCCGACGTCACGGCACCACGAGATCGGATGATCGGGGCCCATCGCATCCGGGCCGGGGTTGTACGTCTGCTCGTCCGCGGTCACCAGAACATGCACTTTTCCACGAATGTTCTGATCGAAGTTGTACCACTCCTCGGGGCGCTGCCAGCGGTCGGGCAGCCCGGTGGTCGAGGCGTGCTGCTTGTCGGCGACCTTGGCTGTTCCCTGGAGCACGCCAGGGGAGTGGGACGGCATGTGCGCGCCCGCGTTGACCAAGTCGTCCCACCACGGGAACGTTTGCTCGATGCCCATGTCGGTCGCGTTGTGAATGGCCGCGATACCACCGCTGTTGGCGACGTACTTCTGCACGGCCTGCCGCTGTGCCTCGGTGTCCCAGACCATGCCCGAGGTCTGGAACATGATCACGACCTGGAAGCCCGCGAGGTTCGCGTCGTTGAACACCGTGGCGTCCTCGGTGTGCACGACCTCGAAGTTGTTGTCGGCAGCCAGTTGTTTGAACAGTGCCACACCGGCCGGGATCGAGTCGTGCCGGTATCCGGCGGTCTTGGTGAACAACAGCGCCCGGAATGCCGGTGCTTGCTGCGCTTGGGCTATCGCAGGGAAAAGGCCGAGTGTCAGTAACACCGCGGTCAGCACCGCGGTCACGCGTCTGCGCATGTGGAATGTCCTTACAGCAGGGATTTGAGGAAGGCGAGGCCGTCCGTGGCCAAGTCGTCTTGGCTGGTGGCGAGCGGGCGCCAGATCGACGCTGCCGTCGCGATGCTGGCATTGTGCGCGGTGAACGATTCGATACACAGTGGACCGTCGTACCCGGCGTCGCCGAGTGCGGTCAGCATGGCGCGCCAGTCGAGATGGTCGCGGCCGGGTGTGCCGCGGTCGTTGGCGCAGACCTGGACGTGTGCGATCCGGCCGGTCGCTGCCCTGATCGCGGCCGGGATGTCGGTCTCCTCGATGTTCTGGTGGTAGAAATCCAGTGCCACTCCGCAGGAAGGTAAGTCCGCCAACGCTTCCAAGGTCTGGGTGACCGTGTTGAGCAGGCTTGTCTCATACCGGTTGAGTGGTTCGACGGCGACCGTCACGCCTGCTTGTTGGGCGTGGTCGAGGACGGGCCCCAGGTTCTCCCGTAACTCGATGATGTCGTGCTTGCGCTCGATGTCGGTTGCTCGCCAGGTTCGGCCGACCGACGTGTACGCCGGGCCCGCGATCACCGGAGAACCGACTTGGGTGGCGACGTCCACACAGGACCGCAGGTAATCCTGTGTGGACGTCACCGTGCCGGCGTCCGCCCGGACGAGTTCACGCCCTGGAGGCATGACGAGCACGACGGTCGCGGCAAGGCCGAGGTCGTCGAGAAGCGCCTTGGCCGCGTCCGGTGCCCAGTCGCCCGGGTTTTCCACCGGCATCTCAATCGTGTCGAACCCCCATCCGGCGATCTTCGGCGCCAGTTCGCGCAGCGCCTCGTCGTCCAATGGGGACGTCCACACCCACGTGTTCACCCCGATGCGCATCGAGGCTTACTTCCACTTGTCGGGATAGCCCGGCATCTGCTGGCAGCCGCACAACGCGTAGTGCAACGGCGGCATGCCCTGGCTGCGATAAGTGTCCAATGTCGAGTCTGTGACGACTGGCTGTGGCAGGATCCATTCCTGCGGAACCTGTTCGCCCTTGAGGATCTTCAGCGCCGCGATCACCGGCGTCCGCCACTGGTAGGTCGGATACGTCGGCGCCTGCGCGGTCAGACCCTCGCTCTTCCACTTGTCCAGGAACTGCTGCTGGTCCTCGCCTGAGATCGCGGGCAGCTTCTTGCCCGCGTCCTCGAACGCTTCCAGCACCGGGACAGCGGCCGTACCGTCGTCCATCCAGATCCCGTTGATGTCGCCGCGCTGCAGGTAGTCCGAGACGATGCTCTTGGCCTTGGCGCCGTCGTTTCCGGTGAACTCGACGCCCGCGACCTGTACACCCTTGGCCTTGAAGATCCGTTCACCCGCGGCCCACCGGTGTTCGAGCACGTCAACGCCGGGCAGCACGCGCAGCGCGAGCACCTTGCCGCCTTGGCCGACCTTGTCCGACAGGAACTCCGCGGCGGTCGCGCCGAACGCGTAACCACCGATGGGGTGGATGAACGTGACCGGGCACTTGGTGTTCACGCCACGGTCGAACACGATCACCGGAATTCCTTTGACACAGGCCGCTTCCACGGCCGGAGTCAGCGTCGCGGTGGTGTTCGGCGACACGATCAGCGCATTGCAGCCGCCGGACGTCAGCTGCTGGATGTCACTGATCTGCTTGTCGTCCTTGGCTTCCGCGTCCAGCACGGTGAACTTGGCGACGTCCGGATGCAAGGTCGCCTCGACCTGCATGGTCTTCCAGCCGACCTGGCGCCATGGATTGTCCACTGAGGCGTTGGAGAAACAGATCTCGTACGGCCCGGCTTTGGCGTATCTGCCGGTGTCGACCATGGTCGGCTGCAGCGCCTGTTCCCATGGCTTGTCGGCGGGGCCTTCCGGTTTGGCGTCCCGCAAGGACAGTTGCCGGTCGTATTCGGCCTGGCTGAAGAACTCTTCCTTGACCGCGGTCGCCGTGGTCCCCGGCGGGGTGGTCGTTGGTAAGTCGGTCGAGCAGGCACTGAGGGCAAGCAAGCCGGCGACGCTGGCGGTCATCCACCGTTTCACGCTTTCTTCCTCCTCCAGTTGATGGCCGCGTAGGCGACGGCCGCGATGATGATCACGCCCTGCACGGTGGATTCCAGGCCACCGGCCACACCGAGCAGGTTCAGCAACGAGAACAACGATTCCAAAGTGAGCGCTCCGGCCATGGCGGCGACAACCGAGCCACGGCCGCCGCCAAGCACCACGCCACCGAGCACGACAGCGGTGATCACGCGGAACTCCAAGCCATCTCCGACCTGAGCGGAGACTCCAGCGAATCCGCCGAGCAGGATCGCGGCGACAGCGGCAGATAGTCCAGAGAGGACAAAAGCGAGCGTGCGCAGCCGTTCCACTCGGCCACCGCCGAACCACACCGCGGTTTCGTTGTCACCGACAGCGACCAGCGTGCGGCCGGTCGGGCTGCGCATGAACCACACGGCCGCGGCCACGATCACCGCGAGCACCACGACCGACCATGGCAGCTGGCCGATCACTGGAATGCCATCGATCCCTTGCCTGCCAATGACTCGGAAGGAGTCTGACAGCGCACCGCGTGGTGCGCCGCCTGTCCACAGGAACACCGCGCCATCCAAGACGAGCAGCATGCCCAGGGTGACGATGAAGGAGGGGACGAGCAGCCGGGTGGTGATCGCTCCGTTGACGAGGCCGACGAACGCGCCGATGCCAAGCATCAACAAGATCACCCACAGCGTCGCGGACTCGTCGCCGTCGATCAGCCGGGCCGCGATCACCACCTCGGCGGTGACGAGCGAGCCGACCGACAGGTCGAACCCGCCGCTGACGATCACGAAGTACTGTCCGATCGCCAAGATCATCAAAGGCGCCGCGCGCTTGAGCAACGCGAGGTACCCGGCCGGTTCCTGATAGGACGAACCCGCGAAGGCAAGAGCGACAAGCAAAACAGCCAGCACGGCCAGTACGGGAATCGTGCTCGACGCGAGTTTCGGGCGCTTGGTTTCGGTTTGCGTCATCTGGCCGTCCTCGCAAGCTGGCTACGGGCGTAGAGGGCGACCGCGACGATCAGGACCGCGCCGCGGACCACGTCTTTCAGGAACGGCGTCACGCCGAGGTCGTCGAAGATCGTGTCGAGCGTGGCCAAGATCAGGACACCGCCGATGGTTCCGGCGACACCACCGCGCCCGCCGGACAGCAGCGTGCCGCCGAGCACCACGGCCGCGATCGACTCCAGGTCGTAGCCGCCGTCGGTGCCGACATACGGCGCACCCGACCCTAGCCTGCTGACCAGGAACAATGCCGCGAGCCCGGCCATCACCGAGCACAGAACGTGCATTTTGACGATCGTGCGGCTGCTCCTGATTCCGGACAGCCGTGCGACTTCGATGTCGCCGCCGACCGCGTAGACGTGATAGCCGCCCTTGGTGCGGGTCAGATACCACCACGCGATCACTGCGAGTGCCAGCATGACCAATGTGGACACTGGGACCGGGCCGATCCGGTCGTACCCAAGGTGTTGGAAGCCTCGCGGCACCGAACCGGCTGGGCCCGTGTAGTTGTTCTCCAGATAGCCACGGATGATCAGCGCGAAGCCCAGAGTCGCGATGAACGCGTTCACCTTCAGCGCGGTGATCACCAGACCGTTCACCAGGCCGACGACCGCGGCGAAACCAATGGTCAGCAGTACCGCGGGCACGATCATGCCGGGATCGCCCGCCATGGTCTCGGCCGCGATCAGCGAGCAGAGGCCGACCAGGTAGGCCACCGACAGGTCGAGGGAACCGGTCAGGATGACCATGGTCTGGCCGATCGCGACCAGGCCAAGCACGGTGCCGCGGGTCAGGATGTTGAGGATGCCGCCGTGATCGAGCAGGACGCCGCCCTGCATCCCGACCAGGATGCTGCCGACGATGAGCAGCACCACGAGTGCGATGTAGACGGACGTGGTCGGCGTCAGCCTCGCGGTTCTGTTGTGCCGCACGGATTGTTTCGTTGCCGTCGCTGTCACGCCTGGCCTCCCGTCGCGAGGGCCATCACGGCTTCCTCGGATGAGTCGGCGGGCAGTTCACCGGCCAGCCGTCCGTCGTGCATGACGAGGATCCGGTCGCTCATCCCGATCAGTTCCGGCAGGTCGCTGGAGATCATCAGGATCGCGACCCCGCTGTCGGCCAGTTCCCGCAACAGCTCGTAGACGGTCTTCTTCGCGCCGACATCGATACCCCGGGTCGGCTCGTCGGCGATCAGGACCGTCGGCTTGACCGCGAGCCACTTCGCCAGCACGACTTTCTGCTGGTTGCCGCCCGACAGGTACCGCACCTCCTGGTCTGTGCCCCTGGACACCAGCCGGACCGATCGCAGCAGCTGCTCGACATCGATCCGGGCACGCCCGAAGGCCGCGTTGCGCACGAGCATTGTGTTGTCGCGGACTGTCTGGCGCAGCGCGAGACCTTCGCCTTTGCGGTCCTCGGTGAGATGGGCGATGCCGTGCCGGATTGCCGCCCGTGGGGACCGGATGTGCACCAGCTGACCGTCCACTTCGAACTTACCGGTGGTCAGCGGGTCGACCCCGCAGAGGGCGCGGGCCACCGCGGACCGGCCCGCGCCCTGCAGGCCAGCGAGACCGACGATCTCACCGGCGGATAACTCGATCGTGATGTCGTGCAGTCGCTTGTTGCCGCCGTTTCGGACCGATAGTCTTGTCGCGCCAACGGTTTTCGCGCGGTCCGGGAACATCGTGTTGAGCGGCCTGCCAACCATCGCTCGTACCAGCTCATCGGGGGAAAGCTGGTTCGGGCGAGTTGATGTGACGAGCAGGCCGTCTTTCAACACGGTGATGCGTTGGCTGAGATCGAACACCTCACGCATCCGGTGTGAGACGTACAGCACTGCGATCCCGCTCGACCGCAACCTGTCTACCAGGTCATACAGCAACTCGACCTCATGATCGGCCAGTGCCGCGGTCGGTTCGTCCATCGCGATCACGCGGGCGTCCATCGACAACGCCTTGACGATCTCCACGACCTGCTGCCGCGCCACCGGTAACCGGCGGACCTGGGTGCGTGGCGCGATCGCGTGCTCGCCCAGCCGGTCGAGCAGATCCGCGGTGTCGGCTTCCATCCGTCTGCGATCGACTTGCCCGCGCCGGACCGGTTCCCGGCCGAGGTAGACGTTCTCCGCGACGCTCCGGTCGGGTAACAGGGTCAGTTCCTGGTGCACGATCGCGATTCCGGCTCTTTGGGCGTCGCGCGGCGACGTGAACGACACCGTCTGGCCATTGAGGACGATCTCGCCAGCGTCCGGCCGGTGCACCCCGGCGAGGATCTTCATCAGGGTGGACTTGCCCGCGCCGTTCTCGCCGACCAGCGCGTGCACCTCGCCGCCGTGCAGATCGAGGTCGACATCCTTGAGCACGGTGACGCCAAGGAACTGCTTGCTGATCCCGCTCATCCGTACGATCGGCGCCATTGCCCACCCCAGTCCTCGACGGACTCCGGACAGAGACTGTGCTGTCGCTCACAGTCATGATCGGAACCTAACGAAGGACTTACGTCGTCGTCAAACAAAAGTCTCGTCGACTTCGGCAAAACTGACCAAAGTCCCTCGAATGCAGTAGTTGCCTGGTCACGGGTGACAGTGGGTGTCGATCGTGGGGGTGGATCGGAAATGGGCGACGGGCAACCCCTAGGGCTCGGCGGCCGATCCTGGTTATTTGTAGTCGGGATGTAGCGAGGTGCCCGAAGCTGCAGGATCTGTGGCACGGCGGGTGTTGGGGAGGTAGCCGTGGAATTTCAGCTGCTCGGGCCGGTCAGGGCGATCAGCGACGGCAGGCAGGTCGATCTGGGGGTGCGCAAGCAGCGGTTCGTGCTGGCGATGATGTTGCTGGACGCGAACAAGCTGGTGCCCGCCGACCGGCTGGTCGAGCTGACGTGGCCGGACGAGGCGCCGCGGAGTGCTCGTGGCGTGATCCACACGCATATCAGCAGGTTGCGGTCGGTGCTCAACGCCGCCGATGCTGAACGGCACGGCGTCGCGCTGATCAGCAACGGGCCGGGCTACATGATGAAGTGCGATCCGAAGCGCATCGACGTCAACAAGTTCATGGACTTGTGCACCGAAGCCCGGGGGCTTGCGGAGGAAGAGGCTCGGATCCGGGTGCTCGACGACGCGCTGGCTCTGTGGGACGGTCCGGCGCTCGCGTCCGTCGCTCCCGAAGAGGTGCGGGCTCGTCTGACTCGGCACCTCGACGAAGCCAGGCTATTGGCGATGGAAGAGCGGATCGACGCCCACATGCGGCTGGGCAGGCACGCCGAAGTGATCCACGAGCTCACCGAACTCGAGGCGCAGCACCCTTACCGGCAGCAGATCGTCGCGCAGTTGATGCTCGCGCTGCACCGCAGCGACCGCGGGCCGGACGCTTTGACCGCGTACCAGAAGCTGTATCACCGGCTGGACCACGAGCTTGGCGTCGAACCGGCGCCTGCCCTGCGTGACCTGCAGACACGGATCCTGCGCGACGATCCGGCGCTGAAGCTCAACCCCAAGGAGAAGATCAAAGCCGGGCCACGCCAGCTGCCGCCGGACGTCGACCACTACATCGGGCGGCAAGGGCACATCGACGAGATCTGCGAACTGCTGATCCCGCGAACCGACGACGTCCTGCCGATCGTCGCGGTGACCGGCAAGCCAGGCCTCGGCAAAACCGCGCTCGCGGTCAAAGCCGGGCGCAAGCTCGTCGCCAAGTTCCCCGACGGCCAACTGTTCATCGACCTGCACGGCAACAGCCCACGTCCGCGTGACCCGAGCGAAGTGCTCGCCAGGTTCCTGCGTGACCTTGGTGTCGACGGCGCCGATGTTCCGTCGACTCTGGAAGAGCGGGTCGGGCTCTTCCGGGACCGAACGGCAGGCCGGCGCATCCTGGTCGTGCTGGACAACGCGGCGACCGAGCAGCAGGTCCGGCTGCTGATCCCCGGCAACGCCGAGTGTGCGGTGCTGATCACCAGTAGGCGCCGGTTGACCGGCCTGGACATGCGCAAACTCGTCGATTTGGACGTGCTCGACCGATCCGACGCGCTCGAATTGCTGACGGATCTGGTCGGAACCGAGCGCCTGGCAACAGACGACACACACGCACAGCGGATCGTCGACCTGTGCGGCGGACTGCCGTTGGCACTTCGGATCGTCGGCACCAAACTGCGGTCCCGCCCGCACCTGACGGCTTCATCGCTCGCCGAACGTCTGGAAGACGAACGCACCCGCCTGGACGAACTGGTCGGCGGGGACCGGGAAATAAGAGCAAGTTTCCTGCTCAGCTACGACAGCCTGGACGAGGAACACCAGCGCGCGTTCCGGCTGCTGGCCTTGATGCCGGACAACGGCCTGCCCCCATGGGCGGTCGCGGCGGTTCTCGACGTGGACTACCGCACCTCGGAGCGCCTCGTCGAGGACCTTGTCGACGTCAACCTGGTCGAGGCCACGCCAGGCCGCTACCAGTTCCACGACCTGATGCGGCTGTACGCACAGGAGAAACTCGCGGACGACCCTTCCCGGGACGAGGCGCGGATCAGGCTGATCAACGCCTACCTGTACCTGGGCAAGCGAGCCGACGCGATGCTGGACTTCGGCGGCCTGCACCAATTCAACCCACCACAGTTCACAATGGACACCCCAGGTGTCCTCGCGGAAATCGACCGCGGCCCAGCGTTGTGGCTGGACCAGGAGTACCCGGCGATCCTGGAAGCCATCGAGCACGCGGCGGCAACCGGCATGGATGAGCTGACGTGCCAGCTCTCCGCGACGGTCGCGGCCTTCTTCGAGCTGCGCGCCCAGTGGGCGGACCTGAAGCGGGTGGGCGAGCTCAGCCTGGCCGCGGCCGGCCGATTCTCCAGTCCTTACTGGACGGCATACGCACAGTTCGCAGTGGGTTTGGCGGCCCGTGAGACCAGAGACTTCCGACGTGCGGAGGAATCGTTCCGGGCAGGCCTGCAGATCCTGCCGAAAGCTCACGACCCACTGCTCGAAGTCGTCACCCTGCTCTCGGTCGGAGTGGCCGAGCGCCTGCAGGGCCGATGGGACGAAGCAGCGAAGTACTTCGACGGCTGCCTCTCGGTCCTCGAAGCCCTCGACAAACCCCGCTGGCGCGCATACACACTGCGCGAATCCGGCGTGCTCGACCGCTACCGGGGCAACTGGGACCGCGCGGAACAGCGGCTTCGTGAGGCCATCGGGACTTTCGAGCGTCTGGGTGACCAGCGGTGGATCGGTGCCACATTGCGGGAACTGGGCATTGTGCGTCGAGGTGTTGGCGATTACGCGGGTTCACTCGAGATCCTGCTGAAGAGCCGGGATGCCTTGCGCGGCGCGGGTGACCTGCGGCGGGAGGGTGCTTCGTTGCGTTGCCTGGCGGAGACGCATCGGGCTCTTGGGTCGTTTGAGGAAGCCCGTGCTTGTGCCGAGCAAGGGTTGGACATTCTAGAGTTGACGCTGGACTCGCATGGTTTGGCGTGTACCCAGGTTGTCCTGGCCGACGTGTTGATGGACATGGGTGACATCTCCGGCGCGGGTGTGCAGCTTGAGAAGGGGCTCGTGGCGCTTCGCGTAAGCGGCGACCCGCGTTGGCACGGCAAAGCTTTGGTTACGCGGGCACGGTATTTGTCGCTGACCGGTGATGCGTGCGGGGCAGAGGTAGCCATTGACGAGGCCCGGACGCTGCTGCTCGACGTAGGCGCTTTCGAGGCAGGGCTAATCTCAGGGAAATTGGCTCGACTCGTAGGCCCAAGTTGCTGAACGGTCAGTGCCAGGCGCCTCCGCGCCCTTGATCTGACGGCCGGTACTGCTGCTGGTAGTTGGGCGAACAGGACTGGGATGGCTTGTGCTGCGGATGCCGGCTCGGCTGTTGCTGAGCCAGCTCGTGCGGTGCTGGCTGGTATTGGCCTCCCGGGTGCTCGGGTGGCTGATGCTGCCGATGGTGGCTCGGCTCGTAGTGTGATGGCTCGTGCTGCGCTGGCGGGTGCTGTGGATGCTGGGTGGACTGGAGCTGGGACAGCTCGTGCTGCGCTGCGTGTTGCTGGGCTGGGGTGTGCTCGGCTGGTGGGTGCGTCTGGTGATGGGATGGGTCATGCCGCGCTGGCTGATACTGAGGTGGCGCGGGTTGCCACTGCTGGTGCTGGGTTGGTGCGGGCTGGGCGGGTTGATGGTGCGTTAGTCAGTCTGTCCTCTGGTGAGGACGCCCGTTGAGGGGTGAAAATCGGTGTTGGCTGCCCGCTGACGTCGTTGTCTCTATGGTCTGTGAAGGCCGTGCGTTAGTCGGACGCTGGGAGCCCTTGGTGGGCCCTTGATTGTTGCTTCGAGCACGCGGATCAGATTCGTTGTTGCCTGGGCTCCCGCGGGTAGCCGCCCCGCCGGACGCTCGGGGAGAGGCCGATGTTGGAGCAGACACAGGACAACGAGGAGATCATCGCGCGGGTGGCCGCGTTGGATATCGGTAAGGCCGAGGTGATGTGTTGTGTCCGGGTGCCCGATGAGGCGCGTCCGGGTAAGCGGCTGCAGGAGGTCCGGCCGTACTCGACGATGACCCGGTCGTTGCTGGTGCTGGCTGATCGGCTGGCCGGGCTGGGCGTGACCCGGGTGGTCATGGAGTCCACATCGGACTATTGGAAGCCGGTGTTCTACCTGTTGGAGGCGCACGGGTTCGAGACCTGGCTGGTCAACGCCCGCGATGTCAAGCATCTGCCCGGCCGGCCGAAGACGGATCGATTGGACGCGGTGTGGTTGTGCAAGGTCGCCGAACGGCAGATGATCCGGCCCAGTTTTGTCCCGCCGTCACCGATCCGCCGGCTACGGGATCTGACCCGGTATCGGCGTGACCTGGTCGAGGTCTGCACCGCGGAGAAGCAGCGGGTGGAAAAGCTCCTGGAAGATGCCCAGATCAAGCTCTCGGTGGTGGTCTCGGACATCTTCGGGGTGTCCGGCCGGGCCATGCTGGCCGCGCTGGTCGCCGGGCAGCGGGACCCGAAGGTACTCGCGCAGCTGGCCCGCACCTCGATGCGGCGCAAGATCGGCAGGCTGGAAGAGGCGTTCACCGGGTTTTTCACCGATCATCACGCGTTCCTGTTGTCGACCATGCTGGCCCGGGTGGATGCCGGGATCGCTGACGTCGCCCGAGTGGATGCCGCGATCGAGGAGTTGATCGCCCCTTTCGCCACAGCGGTCGACCAGCTTGATGAGATCACCGGCGTCGGGCGCACCGCCGCCCAGGTAGCCATCGCCGAGATCGGGCTGGACATGGCACGCTTCCCAACTCCGGGCCACCTGTGTTCCTGGGCCAAGTTCGCTCCCGGGGTGTCGGAGTCGGCCGGCAAGAAGAAAGGCAAAGCTGCCACCGGGCACGGCAACCCTTACCTGGCCCGAATCCTGGGCGAGGCCGCAGTGTCCGCCAGCAGGACCAACACTTTTCTCGGCGAACGCTACCGGCGCATCGCTCGCCGCAGTGGCGCCAAGAAGGCCATCGTCGCGGTCGGCCGTTCCATTCTCGTGATCATGTGGCACCTGTTATCCGACCCCAACGCCCGGTTCCGTGACCTCGGCGCCGACTACTTCGTCCAGCACACCAACACTCAACGCAAGGTCCGCAACCACATCAGCCAACTGGCCGCTCTGGGCTATCGCGTCACCCTCGAACCCGCGGCCTGACAACCCAACTACCAACCCGGCTCCGCTGCGCTACGCCGGGTGCCTTCGGCCTGCCCACTCACCATCGATTTTCGGATCAGCGGCATGTGCTGCTGGTATTGCACTTGCTGGGTTTGGTTCTGTTGCCAGCTTTGCGGTCCGTTCGGCGGCTGGGGCCATGGGGTGGGCGCCGGGTGGTAGCCGCCATGCCCGTTGAACGTCGCGGGTTGGTGGGGGCCTGCTTTGCGGGCGCGTATGCCGAGTCGCATGTTGTGGGCGCCGATTGCGATGAGGGCGAGGCCCATTCCAATTCCGATGATCTTGCCGATGAGACCGTCGGTCCTTGATTCGTCCAGGTTGCTTTCGGATACGACTGTGCCGTTCTTCTCTCTGACACAGACGTCGCCCTGCCGCATCGTTTCGCCCCCACAGGTGACTGTGTCATCGAACAGGGCGAATGAGCCCCCGACGATGAAGAGCAGACCGAACAACAACGCGACCGACGACCAGACGATTCGTTTCACCAGCTGTCCTTGTGACCGACCTTGACCCCTTGCACGAGCGATGCTGACAGAGAGGCCTTTCGGTTTTCTTCCAGTCAGCCCGGCTGCGGGATGCGTTCAAGAATGCCGCCTGCGAACACGTCGTACAGGCCGGTCGGTTCCAGGTGGACGTAGCCGATGTGGCAGTCGCATGTGGACAGTGGGCATGGCCTTGGCTTCAGCGCGGCACGGAATGAGCCGTCGTACAGATTGCCGATGGTCTGCGGGACGAAATGGCATCTGCGCACGGTTCCGTCGCCGAGCACAGAGATCACGGTGTCCCCGGTCCGGCACGGCAGGCCCTTGCTGACGTGCGCATGCCTGCTGTAGTGGAACAGTGGGTCGATGTTTTGCCACTCGGCCGCCTGATCATCGGTGTATTCATGGCCTTCCGCGGCGTTCACCCAGAGGTAGACGTCTTGCGGTAACTCCTTTCTGAGGTAGCGTGCGTCGTCAAGGTGTTCGGGCAGGCCGACAATCCCGACGCTGAACCGGGCGCCGATTCGCGTCAGCTCCGCACACTTGCGCAGGAACCGATCCTGGGTCACCTGGGTGGGGTGGTAGGTGATCCAGAACGCCGCAGTGTCCAAGTCGCAGTCAGCGATCCAGGTCGATCGGCAGCTCATGTTGGTCTGGATCGCCACTCGCCGGACGTGGGGCATCCGGCTCAGCGCGACCATAGCGTCTCGGTACCACGACCGGACGAGTCCTTCGCCCCACGGCGTGAACAGTACCGACACCTCGTCCTGGGTGTTCTCGCTGACCCAACTGGTGAACCGGTGAAGTGCGGCACGGTCGCCGCGTAACTGTTCCGTGCTGTCCCGTCTTTTGGCGAACGGGCAGTACGCGCAGGCGTAGTCGCAAGATGCCAGCGGGCCGCGGTAGAGCATTGTCAGGTGCACGGCCTATCTCCGGTCGTACGCGGACATGGCTGCGCGGACGGCGGCGGAGAACAGCGACGGGCCGATCGCGTCCGACCAGGCGAGGCCGTCGGGCGTGAGGCGTAATCGGTCTTCGCTGTCGGTCAGCCAGCCACGGTCGGCCACTGCGGACAACTCGGGGAAATCAGTGGTCACCTCCGTGCCGAAACGTTTGCGGTACAAGGCTTTCTCCAAGCCGTCGGCTTGCAGCACGGACTGCAACAGATGTCGCCGTCTCTGCTCGTCCGCGTCAAGACGCACGCCTACCTCGGCTCTGGTGAAATCTGACAGCGGCCGGGAAACGTAGTCGTCAATGATCCCGCGCACGGCACTTGGGCTGACCGCGTAGTCGAACGAATAGTGCAAGCCGCGTGTGTACGACCGCGCGCCGCATCCCAGCCCAACCATGCCGTCGGATTGGCATGTGTAGTCCTCGCCACCTAACACGGGCGCGTCAGAGCGACGGAACATACGCATGGACTGCTGTTCGTATCCTGCCGCCAGCAAATGATCTCGGCCGAGCTTGTACAGCCGCATCCGCTGCTCATCCCATTCCTGCGGGGTTTCCCAACGTGCGAGGCCGGTCAACGGACGCACATACAGCGGATAGAGGTACAGCTCCTCCGGCCGCCATGTCAGCGCCGCGTCGAGGGAAGCCCGCCATGTGCTGTCTGTCTGGCCGGTGATGCCGTAGATCAGGTCGATGTTCAATACCGGGATTCCGGCTGCCCGGATCGCGTCGAGTGCTGACTCCACCGTGGCCCGTTTCTGGGGCCGGACCGCGGCTCGGGCTTCGGCGTCATCGAAACTCTGCACGCCGATGCTCACCCGGGTGGCACCTCGCTCGGCCAAGACCGCCAGGCGTTCAGGCGTCGCGGTGTCCGGCGACGTCTCGACCGACATCGGGATCCCGTCCAACGCGATGATGTCGAACAGCCGCTCCAATTCGGACGGTTCCAGGTACGTGGGTGTGCCGCCGCCGATCGCGGCCTGGACGAACTTCGCCCGCTCACCAAGCTCGTCTCGGACGGCTGCGGCTTGTCGTTCCACCGCGTCGAGATATGTCGTGACCAGCTCGGCCGGAGCGCCTGTTCTGGTGAACAGGTTGCAGAAGCCACACCGGATCTCGCAGAACGGGATATGGACGTAATGGAACAGTGCGTCCCGCGATTCGTCTGCCCACACATCACGCAAGCGCGGTCTGGGATCGAGCGGCCGGTACGCCGTCTTATGTGGATAGGCGTACACATAGTCCTGGTACGGCGTCATGCCTCCGCCTCCAGGGAGAACTCCGTGTACGGGACGGTCCAGACAACCTCGTGTCCCAGGCGATGACCGGTGTAACCGTCTTCACCGTAGGCCGTGCCGTGATCGGAAGTGATGATCACGAAGGTCGGCCTGCGCAGTGCCTCGAACAGCCTGGCCAGCTCGGAGTCGACATATTCGAGCGCCGCTGCGTGACTCGCGAGCGTGTCGCCGTCCGCCGCGGTCGCCCCGGTCAAGTGGAACCAGTTTGGCTGGTGCAACGCGGAAACGTTCATGAACAAGAACAATCGCTGGTCTGGTGGTTGCGCCGCGATGACCGCTCGCGCGCGATCGACTTGCGACCGCGTTGAAGCCGCTGACGTGACGCCGAACTCCGTCGACCAATGACTTTCCGCGAACATCCCCGGCAACACCGAGCCAAGCGCGCTCTGCTTGTTGAAGAATCCGACGCCGCCGATGCACGCCGTGTGATAGCCCGCTTTGGCCAAGCCGCTGACCATGTCCGGTGCGTCGAAGACCCACGTGTCTCCGACTGTGGTCTCGCTGCCCGCGAACTGGGCAGCGAAGAGCCGCGGATGCGGGCCTTGACCGTCTGGAGTCGGCAGGAATCCGGCGAACATCGCGGCATGCGAGGCGAACGTGAAATTGCCCGGCGCGTGCCGTCGCTCCCATTGCCCATCAGGCATCAGCCCGGCCAGGACGGGGATTCTTCCTTGCTCTGCCAGAGAATGCGCGACGTCGTAGCGCAGCGTGTCGATGGTGATCAGCAGCAGGTCGTGGCTGCCGATCACACTGTTCATGTTCGGCATGGCTCACCTGTGCATGCCGCGACCTGGGCCGCGTACGTATCCATCCCCGCTGCAGGGCCATCCGGCAGTCCGGTGAGTCTCGGCAGGAGGTCGCCGAACGCGTTCACCTCGCCGACGACATGGTGCCGCCACCCCAGCCCTGGCAGCAGATCAACGCCGACCATCAGCGACCGCCTGAACTGCGCCGCCGCTTTCTCGCAGGTGTCAAGCCACTCCCGCCAGCGCACCTCACCAATGACCGCACGTAGATCGGCGACGTCGATCCGGCTGCCGCCCAAGTGCAAGTTGGTGATGGGATGACGACTGGCTCGCACGACGGCATGCGTCGCCTTGCCCGCTATCACGACCACGCGAAGGTCGATGGTCCGACTGTCGAGCGATGCCTTGGGAAACCAGCGTTCCACGTGCACAGGATCGGCACACAACCGGTCGACCAGATCCACAGCCAGGTCGTCCCGATAGGTCTGCACCCTCAAGCTGTTCATCAGACCTTTGGGCGTCATGGCGGCTGAAGTCGTCGCTGCTACGCGTGAACCGTGCGCGGTCAGCGCGACCACTCCCGACGCTGAGGAGCCATGCGCGGGTTTGAGGAACACCTTGGTCCACCGCCGTTCGCGCATCTTCTCACGGAGCGATGCGTAGCCGTCAATGTCGTCAATCGTTGGCGGTACCGGTACTCCTGCCTGTTCCAGCATCGCGTGGCACCGTCTCTTGTCGAACATGGCGGCGATGTCGTCGAGGTCGTTGAGCAACCGTGCGCCAGGCGTGCCTGCCACGGTCTCGGCGAGCCGTTGCAGACCCCTGGTGAATCCCGCGTACCAAGCGCCGCTACCGTCCACTTGGTACGGATTCACGGATGGCCCACGCAGTAGCCGGTCGACATGCGCGTCTTCGCCGGGTGAGTCGACCCGGACGAGCGAATCGGTTGGTACCGCGCACGTTCCGGCGAGAATCTCCCGCCAGGACAGTACTTTCGCTGGTGGCAGACCTGCGGCACGCACGGCGTCGGCGAACATCGCCACCCGCCGGTTGCCGGGGTTGCCTACGACGACGAACTTCATTCCGACACTGCCGTGTAGTAGTAGGCTTCGCTGTCCTGATCGTAGAACTGTGGCTCCTTATGGTCGTCCAGGTTCACCCGGACTCCGGCAGGTTCCAATGCCGAGCGCAGTTGTTGCTGCATCTCCTCGGAGATGTAGTGGTGGTGCAGGTCGAGTTCGGTCAAGTGGGTCAGCTTCAGCAGATGTTGGGCGCCAGCGTCGGTGAGAATGCCCAGCGAGAGATCCAGCTGCTGAACCTGCCGCACGATGGCGGCGCTGGCGACGAGTTCGCACACCTTGTCCTGCTTGTCGCTGTTCTGCAGGCCGAGCACGCGGAGGCTGGGGAGCTTCTCGCCGTCCAGTAACGGTTGCAGGTCTTCCGGCCGCCAGTTGCCGCCGTACTCGTCGACCCCGAGCCACAGCCGAAGCTCCCGCAACGCTGGCAGATCGGACTGGGCGACACCGCTGACCACTTCCCTTGGCAGTCCGCCGGTCTCGATGACCAGTCTCTGGAGATTGTTGTGCCGCACCGGTTTCCACTCAAGCTCATCGCCCCCGCGAATGCCAACCTCGGTCAGGCCAGGCAGGTTTTCGAGCAGCGCGGTGACGTCGCTCTGCTCGATCCAGGAGATCTCGTTCTCCTCGAAGATCATGTCGCCGAGGAAGATCCCGGTCAGTGCGGAGAACTTTTCCTGTGCCGCCAGAATTCGCTCGATGACGATGGTTACCCGCACGCCCTCGCCGGGCTCGCCCCATTGCCCGATGACGAGTGCCTTGACCGTTGACGGGTCTACTGTGGACATGAATCTGTCCCAGAGTTCCGGGAAGCTCTCTTCACCGTCCCACGGTTCGATGGCCAGCCGCCAGGCCACGGGTTCCGCCGGTGGTTGCCATGCCTCGGCTGTTTTCAGCGGAAACGTCACCACGTCTAGGTCATGGAAGGTGCTGAGGTGTTCGTTGATGGTCATGGTGTCCCCCTCGGGTTCGTCTGCTGGGGAGCATCATGCACCCGACCACCGACAGTTTTTGTTTGGGGCCTTTGACCTGCTGTTATTTGTTCCGGTCAGTATGTCGGCGATCATTTCGGCGCCGTCGACGACCCGCGGGCCCGGGCGGTTGAAGTAGGCGGGACCGTCGAGAATCCATACGGCGTTTCGTTGCACTGCCGGGATTTGCGCCCAACCAGGACGTTCGGTCAGTACGTGCATCTCCGCGCGGGTGCGCTCCGGCGGGAAGCCGCATGGCAGGATGAGCAGGACGTCGGGCCGCGCGTCGAGCACAGCCTGCCACTCGATCGGCTTGGTGTGCTCACCGGCGGTTGCCAGCAGGGCAGTGCCGCCCGCGTGGGCGATCTGTTCGGGAACCCAGTGCCCCGCGGGCCAGATCGGATCCAGCCACTCGATCGCGACGACTGTGGGCCTTGTTTTCACCCGGTTGTGTAGATGTTCCAGGCGGGACCGCAGTGCCTGAATTCGTGCCTCTGTGTCTTGGACGCCGAGGACCTCACCGACTTGCTGGATACACGTCAATATCTCGGCGATGGTCCGTGGCTCAAGGCTGATCACCCTCGGTCCCACGTCGAGAATCCGGACTGCCTCGGCGACCTGCTTGTAAGACAAGGCGCATACGTCGCACAGGTCTTGTGTCAGCACGAGATCCGGCGCCTGCGTTGCCAGCAGGTCGGTGTCCAATCCGTAGATCGACGAACCGTGGTGCGCGCCGCCGACGGCTGCGGAGATCTCTCGGCTGCTCAGGGAGTTGTCCACACCACTTGCGGTCACGACAGGCACTGAGCTGACTTCCTCTGGCCAGTCGCATTCGTGTGTCCGGCCGACCAGATCGGCCGAGCGGCCGAGAACGTGCACGATGTCGGTGGCGGCTGGCAGCAAGGACACGATCTTCATGCGGCCGTGGCCCTTGTCCGCTCATTGATGGCCGACCAGAAGACAAAAGCCCACAGCGCCAGCCCTGCCAGTGCGTCGGTGAAGATCGTGATGAACCAGTACCACGGCACATCGGGCACGCCGACCATGAAGTGGGCCAATGTGACGAGCCCGGTCAGCGAGTAGACGAGCAGGCACGCCCGCGCGCCCCAGAGCCGTCCGCGCGTATACAAGATGTACCCGGTGAGGCCGATCGCGGTCAGTAGCGGCCAGAGGATCACGATCGCCAGTTGTGTGGTCGCGTTGCTGATCGAGGACGGTTGCGGATACTGCTCTATCTTCAAGTAGTTGTGTGTGTAGTGCAGTGCCGTGCTGATCACGCTGCCAGCCACAATGGCCCGGAGTGCGGCGGTTCCTGGAATGTCCATCGTCGTCCCCCCACCTTTTGTCGATACAGCGTAACCCGAAATATGGACCAAAGTCTTACCAACCATAGACCACAGTCCGATGCGCCACCGAAGACGAACCGGCATGATCGAAGCTGCGAACAGTGCACAGTGGATGATCGAAGTGGCGATCGCTCGCCACTTCGTGTCAGGGCCACGAAGTCGGATCCTGTGGCAAGGTGGGCGCATACCGGCACGAAAGCCGGGATCGTGGAAAAAAGGGGACAGGTATGCGGAAACTATGGGCGGCAGTTGTCGCCGGTGTTGTGGTGTCGACACTGGCGGCACCGCAGGCAAGTGCGACGGGGAACGTGATGAATGTCGTCGCGCTTGGCGATTCCTCGGCGTCGGGCGCGGGCGCGGGCGACTACCTCGACGGTACGGGAACACCAGGCGGGTGTTGGCGTAGCGCGAACTCGTACTCGGCCAACCTGGTTCCGCACCTGAGAGCAAACGGCCGCACGGTCAATTTCACCAACGTGACCTGCAGCGGAGCCGAGATCCCGGATCTCAGGCAGCAGTTCAAGGGGCAGCCGCCGCAGCTGGACAGCCTCAAGAAGGACACAAACGTGGTGTTCTTGACCGTGGGCGCCAACGACATCGCTCTGGCGGACTACGGGGGACTGTGTATCCAGGCAGCATGTGAGGGCGCGCCAACGGATGCGGTCTTACAGCGGATGGACGCGCTCGGCAAAAGCATGATCGGACTGCTGTCGGAGATCGGCAAGCGCAGCCCGTACGCGAAGGTTGTCGTGACTGGTTACGGTCGCCAGATGATCCCGGGCGAGAACGCACCGAACGTTCCGCTCGACCCGATCTGCGGCCCCGGCATCATCACAACACCGGAACGTGAAGGCGGTTCGACGATCGCCACCAAACTCGACGCGACCCTCCGCCTGGCCACGGTCGTGTCCCGGTGGAACCGCGTGAATTCGGTGTACGTCAGCCAGTTCGCCAAGCCAGGCGAGCTGACGCCGGAGTTCAGCGGCCACTCTTTGTGTGAAGCCAACGTGCCGTATTACCGCGGCTTCGACGCCCTGGCCCCCGGCCAGGAAGGCCCAGAAGCCGTGCTGCACTTGAACAAGCCCGGCCACGCAACCCTCGCCGCGTTGATCAAGCGCAAACTGCACTCGTGAGGCTTGTTCGTGTCTTTGTTTAGTGGAGGTGTTCGTGCCTATGACTTTGCCGCTGGGTGATGATCGGGCACTTTGCTGACGCTGACTGGCTTGTTGTCGTGGTGGCTACCCGTCCTTCGGTGGTGGCCACCCGATGACGGAGATTCGGTGGCGTTGGGCAGGGTCCGATGGTGGTAGCCAGTGGTGGGTTGGAAGGGCTGGCGCTTGGCTTGTGCCGGTGTTGGGCTCGTTGGTGGGGCGGGAAAGGGTTGGCACTTGTGGTGGTGGTTGGAACTGTCGGGGTAGGGGCTCGTCAAGTGGGGTGGTCTGTGCTGGGTGGCTCAGATGTCGCCCCGGGGCAACCGACCGACCCAAGCACCACCGCCCGGCCAGCAGGATCGCCGCACCCATCACCACCGCACCCCAGCCAGGCATCGTCCGGCGACAGCACTACTGCCCAGCCAATGGATCGCCACGTCAATCACTACTACCGCGCCAGAAAGAGGCTACGGGTGCTTGACTTTGACGGACCCCTTGAGGGTTATCCGACCATGGGTTGGCCATGTAGGTCAGTTGGAAACGGTAGCTACCGAAGCCTTCTTGGCCTGGTGCCTTTGCTGCCACCGTGGCATTGGTGGTCAGCGGTCTGGCGTTGTTCGCGACTGGCTGTTTCGTTGCCTCTCACTCAATCTTCGGCGTTCAGTGTGATCACGGTGATCTCGCTTGGCGCGAAGATTCGGAACGGCGGGCCCCAGAAGCCGCTGCCGCTGCTTGTGTACAGCTGGGTGCGGGATCCGTGTTGAGACAGGCCTTTCACTGTTCCTTGGTCCATCTTGACCAGGTAGTGGAAGGGCCAGATTTGGCCGCCGTGTGTGTCCGGAGATTTGGAGGTCGACTCGGTCGACTGCCTGACGGACCTGTTTGGGTTGGTGGGCGAGGAGAATCACTGGGAGGTCTGGGTCGGCGCCGTCTAGTGCGCGGGTCAGGTCCGCGCCGTGGCCGTCGATTCCTGAGGCTTTGGCTGTGGCGTCGTCTACACCTGCAATGACCAGTTTGGCTGAACCGCGTTGGACGACGATGTGCTTGTTGTGCAGTGGTTCCCAACCGAGGTTGGCCATGTGGTCGAGCCAGGCGTGGGCTTCGCTGAAGTATTCGTGGTTGCCGGTGATGTACACCTTTGCCAGTCGCGACTGAACTGTGCCGAGTGGGGCAGCTTGGTCTTTGCGGCGGGAGGGTGTTCCGTCGGCGATGTCGCCTGCGTGGGCGACGATGTCGGCGTCCAGTTGATTCACTGCGTCGGCCAGCTTGGCTGACTACTTTGCTCGGTTTAGTGGGCCGTAGTGGGTGTCCGATATGACCACGAGCTTCGCGCCGGTGAAGTCCTTGTGCAGTCTGGGGATTGTGATCGTGATTGAACGGATTCGCGGTACTCGCATGGCCTCGATGTAGCCCCAACCCAGTAGGACTATTGCGGCAATCACGACAAATCCGGCTACCAGACGGGACCTGAGTGGATCGTCGATTCCTAGTATGGGCAGCTCGAGGATCTGGCCGATGATCGACCACGTGAACAGCACCCAGATCGCGCCGAGCATCGTGTCGGCGATCCGGGCCGCCCAGTCCTTCGCGTGTCGGCTGTGGCCCAGGTACATCGTCACCGGGAACGTGACCAGTGCTACACCGAAGATCGCCGTTCCGGCCACGAAAACCGCTGTGGGTCAGGCGGATCCCGATCCGGTCATCGTCCACCACGGCACTCCGAACAGCAGTAGAAGGACCGTTAGGAAGATTGGCAATCGCACGATGACAACGATAACTTCGCAAGGAGTAGTGTGATCATTGGCCCGGTTGGGCTATTGCCTGATACTCCGCTGGGGTGTCGAAACCGGTACTTAGTGTAACCGTGACACCATTTCGTATCCAGTTCGAGTCCGGTTGGGTATGGACATTGGCACCCTCGCTTTCGGACAGTTACCCCCGCTGACTATGACCGGTTCGCCTGGTCTAGTGTTCGCACGCCTTAACTGCCAAGGAAGGCGGTCCTGGCACCGATAGAGGGGAACTTCCTTACATGTCCAGCGATATTCCTACCGCGCCGCCTGCTGCCGAGCAGCCCGGCTACCAGCCGCAGCCCGAGCCCAAGCGCAAGAAGGGCCTGCCGAAGTGGCTGGTCAGCCTCATCGCGCTGATCGTCGTCGGTGGTGGTGTGTACGCGTTCCAGTACTTCACCAACGACGCGGCCCAGGCCAAGGCCGGTGACTGCGCCACGGTGTCCGGTTCGAAGACGTCGCCGAAGTACGAGGCTGTCGCCTGCGATTCGGCTGCCGTCACCCACGTCGTGGGCAAGGCGCTCACCAACACCTCGGAGAACTGCGCTGTGGGTGAAGCGCGGTACGACGAGTTCACCATGACCGGCCGTGGACCGGACACGAAGCTCTGCCTGATGCCGAAGTGGGGCGAGGGCGAGTGCCGCACGATTCTCGACGACACCAATCTCGAGTACCCGAAGGTCGACTGTGCGGGAGCCAAGGGCAACGAGAACGCCGTGAAGATCGTGAAGGTCATGACGGGGTCGGTCGACCCGGCGACGTGCCCTGAAGGTTCCGGTGGCCTCACCTTCCCCGAGCCGCCGACCGTTTACTGCTTCGCCCAGCCCGAATAAGGTCACTGCTGCTTCAAGTACAGCACCGCGGGGCCGGTGAACGGAGGGGTGAGTTCCGTCGTCTTGCCACCGTGAATGCCTGACACGACAGTGGTTCGACTCGTCCGCGGGTCGAACCACTGTCCGTCGAAAAGCCCTGCTGGCATGGTCACCGTGAACGTGCCGCCGGGATTGAAGGTCAGTAGCTCCTGCGAATTCGCCAGGCAATACCCCGTTGAACACAGGTCCGGCTGGGGTTTGGCGGTTGCCAGGTCCATTTTGGCCGCATAGGCGCGGACGTGACCGAGGTTGGCCCGGATCGACATCTGGGTGTAGTCGTCCATCTTCCCGCCGATGCCGTAAGCGCCGTCGTACGGGTCCATGTAGATCGGGTTTTCCCCGCGGATGAAAGACTTCCACGGCCATGAACTGTCTCCGCACAGGCCGCACAAGTGGTCCGTGTCCGACAGGATGACTTTTGTTCCGTTGGCGACTGGCGGGTTGTTCTCGTCACCATTTGGGGAGATCCAGTCGGCGGGTGAGGCGAGCAGGTCGTTGTTGTCGCCGCCGGGATACGTCGACGTCATGCCGACCGGGTGGATTTTGCCTTTGCCGCGTTCGTAGGCCTTGATGACCTCGATCATCTTGTACTGCCACTGCACCGAGCCGCTTGGTCCTTCGTTGGCGATCTCGTACAGGACGTTGTCGAGGTCTCCGACCGTGTCGATCACCTTGCGCACGTAGGCTTCCTGCCGCGCGGTGACCGCTGGGATGGCGAGTGAGTGTGTCTCCTCGCCGCTGTCGTTTCCGTTCAGGTCACCGTCAATTCCGTTGACGTTGTTGGCTTTGTTGAACGGGTGACCTTTCCAGGGGTTGTTGTCGCAGAACTGGCCTTTGCACGACTCGATGCTCCAGCCGTTGAACAACATCACCGCGACGTAGATGCCGCGCTGGCCTGCGTCCACCACGCGTTGCCGCATGCGGGCGAAGTAGTCGGGGTTGAACTTGTCCAGGTCGAACTTCGGCTGTCCGTCGAGCCCTGGCGCGCTGCCTGTCCGCAGGTACGGCATGGGCGAGGTGAAGTAGTCGTCGCTGGCGATCTCGTTGGAGAACCGGGCCTGTTCCCACGTCCACAACCGGAAGAAGTTGTGGTTGTTGTTCTGCAGGAAGGTCAGGTATCCGGGGTAGTCGAATGCCTTCGGCGGATTCGTCCCGCCGGTGTCCTGCAGGTTCTGCCACGTGTGCGCCCCGGTCAACAGCACCGGTTTGCCGTCGGGCGTCGCGAAGTATCGCGGGTTGTCCACGCTGGGCTTCAGCGGACCGGTCGCGGCCGCCGGCGTGGACGGAACCGCCGGTGACTCGCCCACGACCATCACTCCGATCAAGATCATGCACAACGCCACTGGGACAAACCGGGCCATGATCGACACAGTATCGGCTGGAGCGTGATGCCGCCGTTATCGACGAGTCGAGGGTGGAAGCTGAGGCAGCCGGGTTGCTGGGGTGCAGCGGTTGGGGAGCCGAGTTGTGGTGATGCCGGGGTGTGGGGGAGTCCGGTTGCTGGGGTGCGGTGGTGGTTGAGGGAGCCGGGCTCTTCTCGCCTACCTGTGCGTCCAATACGGGTCGCGGCCGATGAAGCCGATCAGGCGGTCCTGCAGTGGCGCGTCCGGTGAGACCTGCACTTCCGGGCCGAGCACCTCTATCCCTGGACCGAAGGCGCCTGGGGTGCGGAACTTCGCCATCATTTCCGCTGGGATCGCCGTGTTCGCTGACCAGAGGCGCCGCACTTCCGCTTGGTCGATCGTCGGGTCTTGGCGCAGGGCTTTTGCCAGGTCCCAGCCGTGCAGGATCAGGTCGTCGATCAGGACCTGGTTGACGTGGTCCTGCGCCGTCATCGGTCCGCTGGGCGTCGGTGATTCGGTCGTGGCCATCGTGGGGTCGTCGAGCAGTGCCTCGACGTCCGTGCGAGCTGCCTGGAAGGCTCCCAGCGGATCTGATGGCGCGGGGCTGAGTTCGCGGCCGACGGGTCGGAGCATTGCGCCGTGCATCATGATGATGTGGTCGACCACGTCGCGTGCGGTCCACTTCTCGCAGGGTGACGGGTCGGCCCATTGGTCTGGGTGGGCTGCGGCGATTCGGCGTTCGAAGGCATCGGCGTGCTGGCGGTAGCGATCGGCGATGGCGTTCATGCGAAAGACCGTAATGTACGAACGGGCAGTTCCCTTGAGGCTTTCGCGTAACGCTCGTTCTAGATTGATCAAGGCTGACCTAGCGTTCGTCTTCGTGAGATTACTTATGGCTGTTGCCATGGCTTTGGTGTTCGTCGCACCGGCTGCGAACGCCACACCGACAACCTCCACCATCACCTGGGGTGCGTGCGCCGACCAGGCTCTGGCTGCCGCGGGCGCCGAGTGCGGCACGCTCAGCGTCCCGCTCAACCACAGCGCTCCCAATGGCGCGAAGATCTCCCTGGCGGTCTCCAGGGTCAAGCACAAGACGGCCGAGTCCAAGGGGACTGTTCTGGCCGTGCACAACCCGCTCGGCGGTGACGGTTACCTGCAGTCGCTGCGTGGTGCCCGCTTGCTGGGTGGTGACGCGTTCGACTGGGTTGGGTACGCGAGCCGCGGCGTCGCGCCGAGCTCACCCGCGGTCACCTGCATCCCTGGTCACCTGGGGTTCAACAAGCCGCCGCACATCCCGACCTCGCTCGCGATCGAGCAGCAGTGGCTGGACAGGTCGAAGTCCTATGCTGACGCCTGTGCTGCGAACCAGCGTGAGCTGCTGGAGAACATGAAGTCGACCGACATCGCCGCGGACATGGAGCTGGTTCGTGCCGCGCTCGGACTCGACAAGGTTTCGTTGTACGCCCAGGCGTATGGGACTTACGTCGCTCAGGTCTACAGCACGCTCTATCCCAACCGGGTCGCGCGGATGGTGCTCGACAGCACCGTCGACCCGCGCCGGGTTTGGTACAACGCGGCCAACTTTGATCAGAACCCGCCGTTGCAGCGCAACCTTGAGATCTGGTTCGAATGGCTGGCCAAGTACGACAACGTCTACCACCTTGGCAAGACCAAGGCCGAGGTCCAGCAGGTCTATCAGGAGCAGATCGATCGCGTGACGGCGCAGCCCGCCGCGGGCGCTGTGGGGCAGGCCGAGTGGATCGACCTGTTCCTGTACGTGTCCTACAGCCAGCAGACCTGGACCATGCTTGGTTCGGCGTTGGCGAACTGGGTGCACAACGGTGATGGCGAGACGGTCAAGGCGCTGTACGCCGGGTTCTACCTGATCCCCGCGGCAGACAACATCTACGGCACGCAGATGGCGACTATTTGCAGCGACAACGCGTGGCCGACGAGCTGGGCGCAGTGGCGCGCGGACACGTGGCGTACGTACGCGATCGCCCCGGATCCGACGTGGGGCAACACGTGGTTCAACTCGCCGTGCTTCTTCTGGCAGGCCAAGCGGGGCACGCCGGTGCGGATCGATGGCGCCCAAGTAGACAGTGCGCTTCTTGTCAGCGAGACGTTGACGGCGGCGGTGCCGTTCGAGGGCAGCCTCGAGGTGCGCTCACGGTATCCCGGCGCGCGGTTGCTCGCCGTGCAGAACGGCGTGAACTACGCCAACAGCCTGACCGGCAATGCGTGCGTGGACAACAAGATCGCGTCCTATCTGGCGACCGGCGAGCTGCCAGCTCGTAAGCCAGGCCGCCAGGCGGACGTCGTGTGCGCCGCGCAGCCGGATCCGGTTCCCGCGGGCGCATAGCCGGATTCACGTGTCCCGGATGTCCACACCGGACATCCGGGCGCGTGTCGCCCGAATAACCGGTGTTGTTCGCGCGACGAATGGGTAATCATGGACATCACGCGGAGGAGATGGCCATGGTGAGGTTGCGATGACCGCCCATTCAAGGCGCTTTGCCCGGCACTGTCGTGAGCATTTCGGGGAATCGCTCGACGACAAGGCGAAGCTGCCTGCCGAGGAGATCAAGGAAACTGCATGCCGTCGCCACGGCCGTCGAGGTCGTGGTGAGCGACGAGCCGCAAGCCATGCGCGGAGGCGGTGCCGACCATTACTGGAAGCCTCCGATGGCCGGTCGCAGCGGCAGGCCGAGGGCTTTCTGGGCACGCCACAACGGCATCAGATCGGCCCACTGACGCCAGTTCGTGCCGGGCGGCACGACCTTGAAGTTGATCTGGTCGGTGATGAACTTGTCCATGTCCGCGGTCTCGAAGCCGCCATCCTTGGTGTGGTAGTCCGGCGCGTTCTCGGCCGCGTACGCGTCCTTGAACTCCTGCGGGATCTGGAAACCCTTGGCGGCCATCAGGTTCAGCACGGTGTCCTTGTTCTGCGGATCGACGATGAACTGGCGCGCTTTGAGCGTCGCCTGCAGGAACGCGGCGACCGTCTCGGGGCTCTCGGCCAACAGCTTGCCTGCCGACCAACTGACCTGCGGCACCTGCGCGGTTTCCTGCAACAGGAACTTGCCGCCCTGTGCCTCGAGCATTCCCTTGTGGCGTATCTGGACAGCCGCGCCGTCGACCGTGCCGGACAGGATCGCCTGCAGACGCGAGTTGGACTGCCCGCCGGTGCTGACGATCTTCACGTCGGTGTCCGGGTTCATCCCCGCGTCCGTGATCAGCTTGCGGACCAGGAAGTCGTTGCGGCTGCCGAACTGGCCGCCGGTGATGGTCTTGCCGCGTAGATCCTGCGGCGTGTTGATGCCTGGCCGGACACCGAGAATGTTCGCCTCGCCACCCAGGTAGACGCTCAGCATGCGCAGTTGTGTACGGCTCTTCACGCCCGCGGCGATCGTGGTGTCCGTGTCGTACAACGCGAGGTCGAGCGAGCCGCCGATCAGGCCTGGCAACGGGTCTTCGGTCGTGACGATGTTGACGTTGTCGATGCCGACCTCACGGAAGAAACCGCGGTCCAGCGCGACAAGGACATCGTGGTGGAACAGGTAGTGCGGGTTGTCGACGCCGACCGTGAGTGTCTTGCGGACCTTGGCCGTGTCGATCGTGCTGACGATCTCGCTCTCGGTCTTCGGGATCACCTGCGCCGCTGGCGCCGGAGTGGTGTCCGAGCACGCCGCCAACGCGCCGACGAGGAGTAAAGCCAGAGGTATACGGCTCATCATCGAGCTCCTTAGAGGGGATTATCGGGCCGGCGATTCCCGCCAGGGAGCGGCACGGCGTTCGAGCCAGCGCATGCCCTGCACGAGGCCGACGGACATGACGGCGAGCAAGATCAAGGTGGCGTACAACATGGGCGCGTCGAACTGCTCACCCGCGCGGTCGAGCAGGAAGCCGAGGCCTTCCCCGCCGCCGCCGAGCAGTTCGCCGATCAGCATGCCGACGAGACCACGTGCGATGCCCTGGTTCACGCCGGAGATGACGAACGGCAACGTGAACGGCAGGATGATCTTGCCGTACAGCTGGATCCGGTTCGCGCCGAACGCGCGCCCGGCGCGTAGCAGCGACGGGTCGACGGTTTTCACGCCAGCCATGCAGTTGACCATGATCGGGAACACCGCGGACAGCACGATGATGGTCAGTTGCATGGCGTTGCCGAAGCCCATGATCAGGATGAGCAACGGGATGAACGCGACACGGGGGAGCGAGGTCATCGCCCACACGTACGGCGAAAGGATGACGTCGGCGACCTTGTTCGCGCCCATCAGCAGCCCCACCGGGATGCCGATGGCCGCCGAGATGAGCATGCCGATCAGGAAGTTCTGCAGGCTGTGGCTCAGCTGCGGCCAGATCACCCCGGTGGCGAACCCGTTGAACATCGTGCTGAACGTGTCGGTGATCCGGGGGAAGAAGAGCGGGTTGATCCACTCGGCCCGTGCGACGAGTTCCCACAGCACGAAGAAAACGGCGAGGTTGACGACCGTGATGGCGGTGTTGCGCAAGGGCGCGAACCGCGAGACCTTGATCTGTTCGATCATGACTGTTCCCTTTTCGCGCCAAGGGCTTCGCCCTGCAACAGCGACCAGATGTGCTCACGCAGTTCGGCGAACTGTTGCGAGCCACGGATATCCGAGTCCATCCGTGGCCTCGGCAGATCGATCGGCACGATTTCCTTGATCCGGCCCGGCCTGCTCGACACGACGACGACCCGGTCGCCGAGGGTCACGGCCTCGTCGATCGAGTGCGTGATGAACACGACCGTCTGCCGGGTCTGCGCGATGATCTTCTCGAGCTCGGCCTGCATGGCTTCGCGGGTCATCGCGTCGACCGCGCCGAAGGGTTCGTCCATCAGGAGCACCGATGGTTCGGTCACCAACGCTCTTGCTATGCCGACGCGTTGCCGCATCCCGCCGGAAAGCTCGTGCGGATAGGACTTCTCGAAGCCGGTGAGGCCGACGAGTTCGATGGCTTTGCGGATCCGTTCGTCCTGCTCGTCCTTGCTGGGTTTGGTGCGGCGGTTCTCCATCGCGAACCTGATGTTGCGCTGGACTGTTCGCCACGGCAGCAGCGCGTAGTCCTGGAAGACCATCGCCCGGTCCATGCCGGGGCCGCTGACCGGTTCGCCGCCGACGGTGATCTCGCCTTCGAGTGGCTGGACGAAGCCCGCGATCATGTTGATGAACGTGGTCTTGCCGCAGCCCGATGGGCCGACGATGGCAAGGAACTCGCCTCTGCCCACGTCGAGGGAGACGTCGCGCAGCGCGATCAGTCTGGTGTGGTCCCGCCGGTTCTCGTAACCAGCCGTGACGTGCCGCGCTCTGATGAACGGCTCGTCGGCGTGCTCGGTCGCCTCGTCCACAGGGTGCACCTTTGCCTGGGTCATCGCCGCTCCCGCGATTGTCACTGCAATCGATTGCGATCGTACGAGGAGGTAGTTCGGGCGTCAACGCCTGCTGTTTTGGCTGTTAGAAGCCTGTCATTGGTTACTCAGGTGCAACCGATTGCACGTCAAGGGAAGTCATTGACGGAAGGGGGCGGCGGTTTGCGGGAAAGAACGGGCCTGAGATGTGAGGGCCGTGTCCACCGTTCCTGAAGGCCGTGTCCACCGTTCCGTCACACCGTGTCCACCGTTGCGGAAGGCCGTGTCCACCATTCCTTCACGGTGAGTCACACTGCTCGACTCGCTCCCAGCCCGGCTGGTCGCCGTCGTGCGCCGCGAGCGTTCAACTCACCACCACAAGGAATGGAGGACACGCGCACTTCGTGCCGGTTCCCCTTCGCTTCGCTCGGAGGTTCTGGCCACAGCAAGCGCGAGGTGGGTGGGGCCGGATGGGCTCGCGCAGCCGTGGGCGAATTTCGGGAGGGGTTTGGGGGTATCGATTGGGTGAACTTCAGCCCACGTGGATTCGGGGGCGGCGGGTTGGGTCTGGTTCGCTGGTTCGGAGGATCTCTCGAACTACTGGTGGGGTGTCTCCTTGACCGAGGATCAGGTAGCGGAACAGGTGGCCTAGCGGGCTTCCTTCTGACCATTCGAAATAGCAGTGCGGTAGCACTCCGGTGGCGTCACGCAGGGCTAGCAGGATCGCGGCTATCGCGTTCGGGACGGCTGTGCTTTGGACTCGCAGGATTCGGTGGCCTTCGATCTCCACTCCGCGTACGTGCAGGACTCCGCTGAACTCCGACGGGTCGGTGACCTCGATTTCCAGGAACAGCACGTCCGCGGCTCCTGGCACTGGGTTCAGGCCGCGCTGTTCGCGCTCTTTTGCCAGGTACTCCGCACTGTCGCCGGCTTGTTTCTTGTTGGCGATGATGTCCAGTTCGCCGTCGTGGGTCAGGGAGTCTGTGACGTACTGGCGCGCGGCCGGGTCGAACTCGATGTGGTCGGCTCGTAGTTCCGTTGTCCGGGTCACCCGGGAGATCAGGGAGACGATCACTATTCCGGCGATGAATGCCGCTGAGATCGCGATGCCGTCCGGCTTCTCGATCACGTTCTCCACCAACGCGTACAACAGCACCAGGGTCAGCACGATGAAGCCGATCGAGGCCCAGCGCTGCCTGCGTTTCAGGGCCGAGACCATCACCGCGAACGAGCCGGAGACCATCATCGCCAGGATTCCGGTCGCATAGGCGCCTGCTTGTGCGTTCACATCCGCGCCGAAGGCGATCGTGATCAGGATGCTGATCACCGTGTAGACCACCACGACTGGGCGAACCGCGGCACCCCAATCGGGTGCCATTCCGTAGGACGGCAGGTAGCGGGGGACGATGTTGATCAGGCCTGCCATCGCCGATGCTCCGGCGAACCACAGGATCAGGATGCTGCTGATGTCGTAGATCGTGCCGAATGCCTCACCGAGGTGGGTGTGCGCGAGGTACGCCAGCGCTCGGCCGTTCGCGGCGCCGCCTGGCTGGAACTGCTCGGCCGGGATCAGCACGGTTGTGATGAAACTGGTCGCCACCAGGTAGACCGACATGATCAACGCGGCCGACGTCAGCAGCTTGCGGGTGTTGCGGATCCGCGATTCCAGCTGCTCTTCCGGGGTTGTCCCTGATGCGGCAACCAACGGCATCATGCTCACGCCCGTCTCGAAGCCCGACAGGCCGAGCACCAGCATCGGGAACGCCAGCACCGCCGGCCCGGCTATGTCGAAGAAGCCGCTGCCTCCTTCGGTCAACCGGTCCACCCAGCGGGACATCAGCTCTGGGCTTTCGAACACGTCAACCATGCCGACGCCGACGATCACCGCGTTGAGGGCCAGGAAGATCGCGACAAGTGGGATCGCCACGCCCACCGCTTCGCTGAAGCCGAGCAGGAACACGCCGCCGAGGATCAGCAACAGCACCGAGGTGACCAGAACTTCCTGGCCGTGCAGGAAACCGGGGGCGATCGGGTTTTCGAGCAGGTGCACGGTCGCGTCCGCTGAGGACAGTGTGATCGTCACGATCCACGACGTGGCAACGAATCCCAGCAACACCAGTACGAAGATCTTCCCGCGCCAGAACGGCAGCAGGTCTTCAAGCATCGCCACTGAGCCTTGCCCGTGCGGGCTTTCCCGCGCCACCCTGCGGTACATCGGCAGCATGCCGAGCAGGGTCAGCGCGACGATCAGCAGAGTCGCCAACGGCGACAACGCGCCTGCTGCCAGCGCCGCGATCGCGGGCAGATAGGACAGTGTGGAGAAGTAGTCGACGCCCGTCAGGCACATGACTTTCCACCAGGACTGCGGTTTCGCGTGCTCCGCACCGCTTTCCGGGCCCACTGGGCCGACTCGGTGGGCCAGCAGCCAGCGTCCGAACGGCTTCTTCGGCGGCGCCGCCGCTGCCGGACTCGCCACTTTTGCCGGGATTGCGAGCTCAGAATCGCTGGTCATGTGCCGTCTTCCTGTGGATGGCGTTGGCGGTGCCAACAATGCCCTACCGACCCGTACCGGCGGTATCCGGGTCAACCCCTCCTCTACCGGACACAGTGGACCAAATGGCGGGCACGGTGCGTGTGCGGACATGCACTGTCCGGCGACAATTTTCCTAACGGCTGAGGCGACTTGACTATCGGAAGCGGCGGACCGTAAATTTCCGCCGGAATACCTCTTATTCGATATCGGGGGGCACGTGGCCGACCTGCTTGTGGCCGAGCCGTCCGCAGGCGCATCGAAGCCGCCGATCGGCAGGTCGCCAGGACAGTTGGCCTGGCGAAGATTCCGCAGGGACAAGGCCGGCGTGATCGCCGGATGTGTCGTTCTTTTCTTCTTTCTCATCGGCCTTGGCGCGCCGGTGATCTCGTGGCTTTATGGAAAAGACCCGTACACCAAGTACGGCCTTGACCGGCCCGGTCTGCTCAGCGATACCGGAATTCCGATGAAACCTAATGGCGGAATCGATTCAGAATTCTGGTTCGGGCTCGAGCCCAAGCTCGGCAGGGACGTGTTCATGCAGCTGGTCTACGGCATCCGGACCTCGCTGCTGATCGCCATCGTCGTCGTCCTCATCGTGACCACGGTCGGCGTGCTCGTCGGCGTCACCGCGGGGTACCTCGGCGGCAAGACGGATTACTTCATCGGCCGGGTGATCGACACCCTGCTCGCCATCCCGTCGACGCTGTTCTTCCTCGCGTTCACGCCGGTCGCCCTCGCGTTGTTCGTCGCGCCTGGCAAGGAGGCGCCGGTCTGGCTACGGGCCACCGCGCTGATCCTTGTGCTCTCGGTGTTCAACTGGACACGGTCCGCACGGTTGCTGCGTGGCCAGGTGCTTTCCTTGCGGGAACGGGAATTCGTCGAGGCCGCACGGGTGTCCGGCGCGAGCTCGCGGCGGATCGTGGTCAAGGAGCTGCTGCCCAACCTGGTGACGCCGATCCTTGTCGTGGTCACGCTCGACGTGCCCGCGATGGTCACCACCGAGGCAGCGCTGTCGTATCTGGGCGTCGGCATGGTTGAGCCGACGCCGGACTGGGGCCGGATGATCCACACCGGGTCCGAGTACATCCAGACCGTGCCGACATATTTGGTCTTTCCGGGTGTCGCGCTGCTGGTTTTCGTACTCGCCTTCAACCTGCTAGGGGATTCTGTCCGGGACGCGCTCGACCCCACATCGCATCGCTAGGCACAGGGAGAGACAGTGAAGAGAAAGAGGATTCTCGGAGCGGCCGCCGCCGCGACGAGTGCCGTCCTGATCGCCTCAGGGTGCAGTGCCGGTGGGCAGAACGCGGCAACCGATCCGAACCGGGCGCAGGCTGAGGTCGCCAAGGTTTCCATCGACAAGGACGGCACCCTGTCCAAGGGCCCCGCGTCGCAGGTCCAGGGCTCACGCCAGGGCGGCAACATCAACATCCTGTGGCGCCAGGACATCGCGCACTACGACCCCGCGGTGGCGCAGTCGTCGCCGGACACCACCGTGCTCGAACTGATCTCACGCCGGCTGACGATGTACCGGATCGAGGGTGACAAGACCAACCTGGTCGGCGACCTCGCCACGAACGCGGGCGAGACCACCGACGGCGGCAAGACCTGGAAGTACACCCTGAAAGACGGGATCAAGTACTCCGACGGCACGCCGATCCTCGCCAAGGACATCAAGTACGCGGTCGCTCGGTCCTTCTCGTCGCTGTACGCCCGTGGCTTCCAGTACATCCAGACCTGGCTCGCCGACAGCGCGGAACCAAGCAAGGTCTATGCGGGCCCGTACGAGGGTGGCGAGCTGTCGAACGACAAGGTCGAAGTCCCCGACGACAAGACCATCATCTTCAAGTTCTCCCAGCCGCGCCCGGACTTCCCGTTCGCAGCCGCCCTCGGCGCGACGGCACCGGTTCCGCAGGCCAAGGACACCAAGGAGGCGTTGGACCAGACGCCGATCACCTCCGGCCCGTACAAGATCGCGTCCCACGAGGTGGACAAGAGCCTCAAGCTGGTCCGCAACGAGAACTGGGACCCGAACACCGACCCGATCCGCCACCAGTTCGTCGACAGCTTCACCTTCCAGTTCGGCCCGCTGCCAGCGGAGATCACCGACCGGCTGTCCGCGTCCGCCGGTGACGACCGCAACTCGGCCGGTATCTCCCAGACGGTCGCGCCGGAACGCTTCGAGCAGGTGATGAACGATCCGAAGCTCAAGCAGCAGATCATCGACAAGCCGTCGAACCAGGTCGACCTCTTCGTGATCAACAACAGCAGGGTCACCGACCTGAACGTGCGCAAGGCGCTGCTGACCGCGTTCCCCAAGGAGCAGGCGCGGTTGCAGAAGGGCGGCCCGTACCAGGGTGACTTCGCCACCACGTTGACCTCGCCGAGCACGCTGGGCTGGCAGAAGTACGACCTGCCAGGCGTGAGCGACGTCGACCCGAAGGGTGACCCGGAGAAGGCCCGCAAGATCCTGACCGACGCTGGCAAACTCGGTTACTCGATCTCGTTGGGCTACAACCAGACCCCGACCTCCGAGAAGGAAGCGCTTGCGGTCGCCGACGGCCTCGAGAAGGCCGGCTTCAAGGTCGAGAAGATCGCTATGCAGTCGAAGACCTACCTCGACGCCCGTGACAAGGTCGACAACAACCTGGACTTCTACTGGTCGGGCTGGATGGCCGACTGGCCGACCGCGGTCTCGGTCCTGCCGGAGCAGTTCGACGGCCGCAAGATCGGTGACGGCAGGGCGAACAACTCCCACTTCAACAGCCCCGAGATCAACGCGGAGATCGACCGGATCATGAAGATCACCGACTCCGTGCAGCAGGGTGCCGAGTTCAACAAGCTGGACAAGAAGATCATGGAGAGCGTGCCCGCTGTTCCGTACGTGTATCCGCGCAGGCAGGTCCAGTTCGGTACGAACGTTGGCGGCGCCTCTTTCGACTCGCACGTGATGATGAACCTGGCCAACCTCTACCTGAAGTCCTGACCTGTCCAGGGGACGGGCCCGCTCGGCCCGTCTCCGCACTGGAGATACCCGTTCGATGCTGGTTTTCCTTGTCCGCAGGGTGCTTGGCGCCATCGTGATCCTCCTGGTGATCAGCGCCATCACGTTCCTGTTGTTCTTCGCCGTGCCAGGCAACGAGGTGGCGGCGCTGTCCTGTGGCAAGGTCTGCACGCCTGCTCTGATCGACGAGATCCGCCGGAGTCTCGGCCTCGATCAGCCGATCTGGCAGCAGTATCTGACCTATCTCGGCGGGATCTTCGCTGGCCGGATGATCGGCAGCCAGATGTGTGACGCGCCGTGCTTCGGCTACTCGTTCGTCAACAAGCAGCCGGTCTTCCAGACCGTGGCCGACCGGCTGCCGGTGACGCTGTCGCTTGCCATCGGCGCGACCGTGCTGTTCCTCGTGTTCGGCGTCGGTCTTGGCATGCTTGCCGCGCTGCGTAAGGGAAAAATCGCCGACAAGCTGGCCATGGGCTTCGCGTTGATCGCCGGATCCATGCAGATCTACGTCCTGGCGCCGTTTCTGCTCTACGCCTTCGTCTACAGCACGGACTGGCTGCCCCGGCCGCATTACGTGTCGTTCTTCGAAAGCCCGGTCGACTGGGCGGTCGGGCTGATCCTGCCGTGGATCTGTCTCGCGTTCATCTTCATGGCGTACTACGCGAGGCTGACCCGCTCCGCCATGGTCGACGTGCTGAGCGAGGACTACATCAGAACCGTGCGCGCCAAGGGTTTGAGCACGTGGCAGGTGTACTTCAAGCACGCGTTCCGTGGCGCGATGAGTCCTATCGCGACAATCCTCGGCCTCGACATCGCCGGCTTGCTCGCCGGTGCGATCATCACCGAGACGTCGTTCAGCCTGATCGGAGTCGGCCAGCTGGCGGTCAACTCGGTCGTCTCCTCCGACCTGCCGATGATGATGGGTGTGGTGATGCTGGCGTCAGCGGCCGTGGTGATCGCCAACATCATCGTCGACGTGGTCTATGCCGCCATCGACCCGCGAATCAAGGTGACCGCATGACCATTCTGTCCGTGCGCGACCTGAAGGTGCATTTCTCCACAGAGGACGGTGTGGTCAAAGCCGTCGATGGATTGTCCTTCGACTTGGCCAAAGGGCGCACGCTTGGCATCGTCGGTGAGTCCGGCTCGGGCAAAAGTGTCGCGAACCTGGCCATTCTGGGCCTGCGCAACCCGGAGAAGACCACCGTCACCGGCGAGATCCTCTTCAACGGCAAGCAATTGACTGGTGCCAGCGAGAAAACCATGCAGAAGCTGCGTGGCAACGGTATCTCGATGATCTTCCAGGACCCGCTGACCTCGCTGTCGCCGTACTACACGGTGGGGGAGCAGATCGCCGAGACCTACCGCAGGCACACCAAGGCGACCAAGAAGAAAGCCTGGGCACGGGCCGTGGAGATGCTGTCCAAAGTGGGCATTCCACAACCGGATCGCCGGGCGAAGGAGTATCCGCACGAGTTCTCCGGAGGTATGCGGCAGCGCGCGATGATCGCGATCGCGTTGTGCTGTGACCCTGCGCTGCTGATCGCGGACGAGCCGACGACCGCGTTGGACGTCACTGTGCAGGCGCAGATCCTGGATCTGTTGCGGGAATTGCAATCCGAGTTCGAGACGGCGATCATTTTGATCACCCATGACATGGGTGTCGTCGCGCAGATGGCCGACGACGTGCTTGTGATGTACGCGGGCCGTGCGGTCGAACGTGGAACAGTGCGTGAGGTCCTGAAAACCCCGCAGCATCCGTACAGCTGGGGTTTGTTGTCGTCGATTCCGCACCTTGGCGGCGATGTGGACGTGCCGCTGGTGCCGGTCCGTGGCACGCCACCCAGTCTGATCGATCCGCCGAGCGGGTGCCCGTTCAACCCGCGCTGCGACTACCGCGACCGGATGCCGAACGCCCGATGCACGACTGAGCGGCCATTGCTGCTACCTGAGGCAGGGCACGCGTCGGCGTGTCATCTGTCCACATCGGACAAAATACTGATCAGGACCGACGAGCTGGAACGACTGGGCTGAACCACATGACGGACGTAGTCACACGGGAACTGCTTGTCGCGAGCGGGCTGAAGATGCACTTCCCGGTCAGAGGAAGTGGCCTGTTCAGGCGGAAAGCCGGTGTGGTGCAAGCGGTCGACGGGATCGACCTGAGCGTGCACGAAGGCGAGTCGTTCGGGCTGGTCGGTGAATCCGGTTGCGGCAAGTCGACGACCGGGCGGCTGATCACCCGGCTGCTCGAACCGACCGAGGGCACAATCACCTACGGCGGCACGGACATCACGCACGCCACCCGCAAGCAGCTGGCCCCGATCCGGTCCGAGATCCAGATGATCTTCCAGGACCCGTACTCGTCGCTGAACCCACGGCACACCGTCGGCACGATCATCGCCGGGCCGATGGAGATCAACGGAATCAACCCACCGGGCGGCACGCGGAAACGCGTCCAGGAGTTGCTGGAAACCGTTGGCCTGAACCCCGAGCACTACAACCGCTACCCGCACGAGTTCTCCGGTGGTCAACGGCAGCGCATCGGCGTCGCGCGGGCGTTGGCGTTGGCGCCCAAGCTGATCGTGGCCGACGAACCGGTGTCGGCGCTGGATGTCTCGATTCAGGCGCAGGTGGTGAACCTGCTGCAGCGGTTGCAGCGGGAGCTGGGGATCGCGTTCGTCTTCATCGCGCACGATCTGGCCGTGGTGCGGCACTTCTCGCAGCGCATCGCGGTGATGTACCTCGGCAAGATCGTCGAGATCGCGGATCGCGACGACCTGTACGGCAACCCACAACACCCGTACACCCACGCGCTGCTGTCGTCGGTGCCGGACGCGGATCCGGACAGCGAACGACACCGGGAGCGGATCCGTTTGACCGGTGACGTCCCGTCGCCCATCAACCCGCCGTCCGGCTGCCGTTTCCGGACGCGATGCTGGAAGGCGCAGGACATCTGCGCGTCGGAGGAGCCGCCATTGGTGCAGCTCAGCGGCGTGACCGAGGGGCACAGGGCGGCGTGTCACTTCCCAGAGTCCCGCCAGGTCACTCCCACGATTGGCTGACGGCTTCGATGGCCTTGTCGAGATCGGCGCCAAGTGCCTTGGCCTGGCTGACGAACTGCGCCGCCGCGTCCGTCAACGCGTCGGCTCCGGAACTCGGAACCGCTGCTATGACAGTGCCTTTGCGTCTCGCGGTGTGCAGAACGCCTGCCGTTTCCAGCTCTCGGTAGACGCGCGCGACCGTCCCGGCTGACAGACCAAGGTCGTTGGCGAGCTGCCGGATTGACGGAAGTGGCGTGCCGATGGCGAGTTCGCCTGACTGGATCAGCCGGACGAGCTGGTCACGCACTTGCCGCCACGGCGGCACCCCGTTGTCAGGGTCGACGAGGATCCGGGTCATGCCACGGACTGGATGTACGGCATCTTGGGCGAGGGATTGGCCACCCAGATCCACCCGGCCACGCAGATCAGCAACATCGGCAAGGACAGCGCCTCAAGGCTGCTCGTGCCCGCTAGCAGCCAGGGCGCCGGCACCGGCCAATGCGTGCCGCGCAGAACGCTGAACGGCCGGTTGGCCTCGACGACACTCGTTGCCATGAAAGCGATTCCGATCCCGACGGCGACTCGGGCGCTGCGTGTCCGCAGTGCGGCGTCGACGCGCAGGTCGGCGATCGAACCTCGGCGAACCGCCAGCCACACGATGCCCAGCACCGCGGCCGTCGCCAGCACGACGGTGATGATGACGACCAGCCACCTGGAATCGGTGACTCTGGCGTAGATATCGTCCGCCGGGATGCTGGTGGGCAGATTGGTGCTCAAGACTTCCCGGCCCCATTGTTGCGCGAACCTCGTGGCGACCGCGATAACTACCGCGAGCGCACCGAGCGCCAGCATCAGGATGACCGCCCAGCGTGGGACCAGGTCGCCCCAGTTGCGGCGGGTGAGGGTGGCGGAACGGGGGCCGCGGACCGGTCGGAGCGTGCCGATGATCTCGGCCAGCAGCAGCGCCAGGATGAGCGGCGGCCAGAAATTGTTACCGTCGGTGACGAATGGCGCGGCCATGAACAGCGGCGGGTACAGCATCCGCCGGTGCAGGAGGTACTGCCGGGCGAGCACTCCCTGCTCCTCGGTCGGGTCCTTGACACCCCACCGCTTGAGGAACCGCTGGCCGACTTTGACCGACGGCCACAGCACTACCAGCAGGACAACCCCACTCAACGCGTAGATAAGGACCATCTGCCAGTCCAGGTGCATGACCGCTCCTTTGTACTGAGTGCTTGGTACAAAGGAGCACGGCTTGACATGCAGGTAATTGCCTGCGTAACTTGACGTGTGGACAAGGTGTTCAAAGCGCTGGCTGACGACACTCGGCGGTACCTGCTGGACCGGCTGCACGAGCACAACGGGCAGACGCTGGCGCAGCTGTGCGAACAGCTGAACATGGCCCGTCAGTCGGTCACCCAGCATCTGGCCGTGCTGGAAGCCGCGAACCTGGTCAGCACGGTCAAGCGCGGGCGGGAGAAGCTGCACTACCTCAATCCCGTTCCGCTGCAGGAGATCCAGGAGCGGTGGATCGACAAGTTCGAGCGGCCGCGCCTGCGCATGCTCAGCGCGGTCAAACAACGAGCAGAGGACAAGATGAGCGACAAGCCGAGTTTCGTGTACGTCACCTACATCGAAAGCACGCCGGGGAAAGTCTGGGAAGCCATCACCGATCCGGAGTTGTCATTGCAGTACTGGGGGCACAGCAACATCTCCGACTGGCGAGTCGGGTCCACATGGGAGCATCGGCGCGCGGACGGCTCAGCCGCGGACGTCGTCGGCGTCATCGAGGAAAGCGTGCCGCCGCGCCGATTGGCATTCACCTGGGCCGATCCGTCCACTCCGGACGTGACGTCCACGGTCACGTTCGACATCCAGCGGTACGGCGAAATCGTCAAGCTGACAGTCACGCACGTCGACCTTGCCGACGAGTCGGAGCTGCGTCAGGTGGCCGGCGGCTGGGCCGCCGTACTGTCCAACCTGAAGTCCTTCATGGAGACCGGCAAGCCTATGTCGTTGCCGCCGTGGAAAGCGGGCAGCTGACTACGCGGCGACCCGGTGCAGGCGCTCCTTCGCGCGCCGGTGGATGCCTGTGCCGATGAGTTTGTGGAAAAGTCGGACAGGCGGAGGCAGCAGGCCGAGGAAACGCACCTTTTCCGTCGGTGTGGCGTCCTCAAGGATCATGCCGAGCATCACGAAACCGGCCGCGCCCTTGTCCATGCCGCTCTTTCCGTGATCTCCCAAGGCTTTCCACTCCGCCTCGGTGATGAACACGGACACCAGCGGCAGGACATGGCGTTCCTCGTCGTCCAGGTGCTCGTTGAGCCGGTGCGACACGTCGCTCAGCAGTACGGCGAGCTCGCTGGCGAGCTCACGGTCCGCGTCAAGTTGCCAGCGGGGTAGCAGGGCGTCGATCCGTTCGATCAGGCCGGAAACCGCCTCGTGCTGGCCTTCCATCCGTTGCACCAGCTCGGTGTCCAGTGTGCTCACTCGATCAAGCAGCTTGGGCCACAGCAGCTCGTCTTCGCCGGTGTGGTGGTGATGCAGGCCGCGCAGCAGCGCCGCCAGGTGGTCGCCGACCAGCTTCGCGCGGTCGCGATCGCCGTCGGTGACGTCGCAGACCAGGCCGGGCAGCAGCGCGAACTCGCGCCGGAACATCTTGTGCACGACTACCATTTCCCAGGTATCCACGTTCATGGCCGCATGCTGCTTGATGGTCTTTCCTGGTGACCAGGGACCGCGACCGTGATCCACTCAGGAAACTGTCCCGGCCGGCCAGGACTTCTGGGTCACCAAAGGTCCTTTCTTTCCCTATTTCACGTATCTAAACCGAGTAACCGCAATTGTTTGACGAATAGCCGTTTGGTGGGCTACAACAGGGACACCTCGGGTGTGAGTGCCGCCGCACATCTGCCGTCCCTGCCCGTCGCCACCGGAGGTTTTCATGTCATGGAAACATCGCGGTTTCCTCGCGCTCGGCGCGAGTGCCGCGATCGCTGCCGGACTTCTCACACTTCCTTCCCCTGTCGCCAATGGACAGCCCCTGACCAGCCTTGATCTGTCCGCTGGCAACCGTAGAGCACCCGTGTCCGGCCTGTATGACTGGACGAAAGCCGGCTATCGAGGTGGGCAGAACCTGCCCGGTTCCGGCGACATCAACTCAAACCAAACGTGCCAGATCACGCCGGAGGAGTTGAGCAGCCAATACAACGTCAAACCGAACGACACCGCCGATGATTCAACCGGTCTGCAGGCCGCCATCGACGCTATTCGCACTTCCTGTTCCAACTCGGCGAACTACAACAAACTGAGCCTGATCACGCTACCGGCCGGTGAGCTGGTTGTGACTAGGGAGATTCACGTCGACGCGGATTACCTGCTCATTCGGGGCGCCGGGACGACCGCCACGAAGGTGGTTTATCGGCCGGACGCCAACACGCTGTACGACGCCCTCACCCCGGACAAGTCGGACTGGGACGAGGACGGCATGACCTACGGCCAAGGCAAGGGCGGATGGCTCTGGCCCGGCCGTGGCCTGTTCCGCGTGCAGTCGCGTGGCGTGCACTCGAGCTACTCGGGCGACTACAGCTCGGCGCCTGCCAACCGCAAGGACATTTTCGAAGGCACGGTGAACGTGCACTGGAAGTCCGGCGTCAAACTGCGCGCCAAGGCCGGTGACACCGGATTCTCCGCGCGCACCGGCGACCAGGTCGTGCACCTGGCTTCCAGCGGGTCGATCACTGCCCTCACGGCCGGGTCGTTCGTGAACATCCGTGCGGCCAACACGCAGAAGTTCTACCAGGAACAGCAGGCGCTGCCGACGCCATGGCCGTTGCTGAACATGCACATGCGTCAACAGATCTTCACGATCGCCTCGGTCAACACCTCGCAGCGAACGATCACATTGGACAAGCCGCTCGAGTTCGACGTCCCGGTGAGCTCCACATCGGACGGTTCACCGCCGATCGCGGGTGCGACCTACGACTCGAAGGCCGCTCCGCTGGTGGATCCCGTTGTGGGCGTCGGGTTTGAGGACTTCACGTTCACACAGGACATGCCGAACCTGAACAAGGCCGAAGCGGTCAACAACTACGGCAACATGGACCCGCGTGCGCAGATGCACGGGATCGTGTTCAAGTGGGCCGCCAACTCCTGGGTCCGTGGCATGAAGGCGGAGATGACCGGCTCGCACCCGATCGTCACCGAGGAAGCCAAGAACCTGCAGATCGTGAACAACGAGCTGGACGGGTCCTGGAACAAGGGCAAGGGCGGCAACGGATACTTCCGTGGCTCCCGTGTCTGGGATTCTCTGTACGCGGGCAACATCTCGCGTAACCTGCGGCACTTCACGTTCCAGTGGTCGGCAGCGGGCAATGTCGTGATCGGCAACGACTTCGACTCGGACATGAACCTGCACGGCGGCTGGGAACGCAACAACCTGTTCGAACTCAACACCGCACGTCTGAGCTACGGGCACAGGCCGGGCAACTGCCGTGCCAACTGCGGTGACGAGGGCGGCAGCGGCCCCGACGACTCCAACTGGTTCCCGATCTGGTGGGGCGCGGGCAAGAAGGCCGTGAAGTGGTCTGGTGCCAGTGGCGCGAAGAACGTCTTCTTCAACAACACCATGACCAAGCAGACCGCAACCAACGGCCCGTTCAACGACTATTACCCGGACAAGCAACGGATCTACATCTTCGGTTGGAACGGCACCGGCTACAAGCACCTCGATGTGGATGGTACGCCGATCGCGGACTGGGCGAAGAACGAACAACGCGACTACACCGGCGGGCATGGCGTGGATGCGACCAAGACCGACAGCGCGCAGTCGCTGTTCCTCAAGAATGTGAGTCGCCGATGAAGACCACACTGGCACTCGCCGCCGTTGTTCTGACCACCTTCGTCGCTGTCACGCCGTCCGCCTCGGCGGCCAATGTGGACGTTTCCAACGCGGAGCAGCTCAAGGCCGCATTGGCAAGTGCCACACCAGGAACGACCATCAGGATGGCGGCGGGCACGTACCGCGGGGCGTTCTTCTCGCAGAAGGCCGGGACCTCCTCGCAGCCGATCACGTTGACCGGTCCGGCAAACGCCGTACTGATCAACGACGGCCCCAGCGGTACGGCGCCGTCCTGCCCGGCGCCTACCGCTGGCTGGGACTCCGGGTACGGGCTTTGGCTGTACGGCGCGCCGTACTGGAACCTGACCGGGTTCACCGTGGCAGAGTCCAAAAAGGGCATCATCCTCGACAATTCCCACCACACCACCATTGACGGCGTCTACGTGCACCACGTGGACGAGGAAGCCGTGCACTTCAGGCGTTCCTCAGGCGACAGCGTGATCCGCAACTCCCGGATCACCGACACCGGCTTGGTGCAGAAGGGGTACGGCGAAGGCGTCTACATCGGATCGGCGCACTCCAACTGGAAGTGCCACGGCAACAGTGGAGGCGTTGACAAGGCGGACCGGGTTCAGGTGCTGGACAACCGGATCGGCCCCAACATCGCCGCGGAACCCATTGACGTCAAGGAAGGAACGCAAGGCGGCGTGATCCGCGGCAACACGTTCAACGGCCAGGGCATCACCGGCCAGAACTCCGCGGACTCGTGGATCGACGTGAAGGGCATCGGCTACCTGATCGAGAACAACACCGGAACCTTCGCCAGCCCAGGCACACTCGCCAACGGCTACGAGACACACAATCCGAGCACCAGCCCGTCGTTCTTGAACGGGTGCGGAAACACCTGGCGTAACAACAAGTCCGACCTCGGCGGCGTCGGCGAGTACGCGATCAAGATCACGTCGACCTCGAAGTGCCGGGAACGGCCGAACGTGGTCTACGGCTCGAACACCGTCACCAGGGCGACCAAAGGATTGACCAATATCCCTGTCACGCCTTGATGACGGCCCGTGAGTGGCCCGGACGCCCGACACCCCAACCGGGCCACTCACGGGATCTGTCCTCACAGAGATCGAGCCCGTGGAATCGTCCACGGGCTCGATCTCTGTGTGCCTATTCGATGGGAAAGTCGAAGTAGGTGTCCGGGTAGGGCTCGTCTTTCAGGTTGTAGTGCCACCACTCGTTCTCGTACGCGACAAAACCGGCGGCCTCCATGATGGTGCGAAGGTGCTGGCGGTTGCGCTTCTCGACTTCGGTGACCCCTTCGGCGCCGTGATGGGAGATCACGTCCATCACATCGTGGTCGCCGCCCATGGCGGCAAGTTCACCCGACTCAAGGTGGTACAGCGTCAGGTCGACCGTGCTGCCCCTGCTGTGACCGGACTTTGTTGCGACATAACCCTTTTCGAACATCTCTGCTCGTTCGATGTTCGGATAGTGCCGCGCCTTCTTCCGGCCGTCCTCCGGCTCCTGTGCCCAGCGCATGAAGTTGTCCACAGCACGCTGCGGGCGATATCCGTCCCAGAGGAGCAAGCCGAAGCCGAGGGCTTCGGCCTCCTCTCCGGCTTTCCGCAGCGCGGCGCACAACGCCTTCGTGCCGACGATCCGGTTCGCCTTGTACCCGTCCACCGGCTTGCCGGTGAAGTTGTCCCAGGTGGCGTACTTGGCGTCCCAGCGAATTCCGGGGATCAGCTCGTCGACGAAGACAAAGTCGTCGTTCATTGAGTCTTTCCGGTCAGCGCCAGCGACACGAGCTGGTCGATCACGACGCCGAGCGGCCTGCCCGCGGCGTTCATCATGCGCGGGTACCGGCTGTACGAGGTGAGGCCGGGCAGCGTGTTGACCTCGTTGAGGACGACCGAGCCGTCTTCCTTCAGGAACAGGTCGACGCGCGCCAGTCCACGGCAGCCAAGAGCGCTGTAGATGGCCTTCGCCGTCTCCTGGACGAGGTCGCGCGATTCGGCCGAGATGTCGGCCGGAACCTGGATGGTCGAGTTCTCCGAACCGGTCTCCGGGCTGTCTTCCTGGTGGATACGGAAGAAACCGGACGACAGCGTGATCTGGTCCGGCTCGCCGGTGATCAGGTCCTGGTCGTTGCCGAGCACCGCGCAGCCGACCTCGCTGGCGACGACACCCTCCTCGATCAGCACCTTGGTGTCGTACTGCCGCGCGGTTTCCATCGCGCCCTGCAGCTCGTCCTTGCTGGACACCTTGGTCACGCCGAAGGACGACCCGGAACGGGCGGGCTTGACGAAGACGGGGTAGGGCAGCTGGTCGCCGTCGACGGTCTCATCGCCGTTGACGATCCAGAACTGCGGCGTCGCGATGCCCGCGTTGCTGACCACGACGTACGCGAGGGCCTTGTCCATGCACAGCGCGGAACTCTGGATGTCGCAGCCGACGTAGGGGATACCGGAGTATTCCAGCAGACCCTGCAGCGCGCCGTCCTCACCGAACTTGCCGTGCAGCACAGGAAGAATGACGTCCAGCTTGACCGGCTCGTACTGGCCCGCCTCATCCTGGACGAGCAGCCCGTGGACGCTTCTGTCCGGGGACAGGATGGCCGGGCGGCCACCGTTCTCCCAGTCACCGCCGGGGCCGTCACACAGCACCCAGGACCCGGTCTGCGTGATCCCGATCCAGAACGGCTCGTACTTCTCGGTGTCGAGACTCTTGGCGACCTCGTTCGCGGACTTGACGGAGACAGGGTGCTCCTCGGACAAGCCACCGAAGATGATACCGACCTTCAACTTATCCATGCTGCTTCCCGCTTTCGAAGTTCAAGCAGTTGATGAGACTGTTTTCAATCGTGTCGCTCAGTGCATGGTCTGTGAAATACGCCGTGTGCGGGCTGATGAGCACATTCGGCATTTCCTGCAGACGCACCAGCGGTTTGTTGTCGATGTGAATGTCGCGGCAGTCGGCGTAGAAGATGCCTTCCTCTCCTTCGAGGACGTCCAACGCCGCGCCGCCCAATCGACCGCTTTCCAGAGCTGGAATCAGGGCCTCGGTGTCAATGAGGGGGCCGCGGCCAGTATTGATGACGAACGCACCGTGCTTCATCTCCGCGATACGTTGCCGGTTGAGGAGATGGTGCGTTTCAGTGGTGAGCGGGGTGTGCAGCGAGACAATATCACTCTCTTGTAACAACGTGTCAAGGGAAACGTAGTCCGCGACGGCCGTCGGCATGGCGTCATGAGCGAGAATGCGGCAGCCGAAACCGCGCAGCCGGTCCATCACGGCCGCGCCGATGCGTCCCGTTCCGACGACCCCGACGGTCAGGTCGCGGAGTTCTTTGCCGCGTACGTCGTGCAGCCGGTAGTCGTGCACATCGGTCCGCCTGACCAGGGATTTCGCATTCCGGATCACCATCAGCATCAGCATCAGCGTGTAATCAGCGACACTGTCGGGTGAATAGGCGACATTGCCAACGGAAATGCCGACGCTCTGCGCGTACTCCACATCGATGTGGTTGAACCCGATGCTACGGGTGGAAATGTACTTAACGCCTGCCTGGCTCAGGCCGAGCAGCGTGGAATTCGTGATCCGCGTCTTGTGGCCCACGCTGATGCACCGATTGCCGAATGCCAGTTCGATATTGGCCTCGGATACCGCATCCGGTGTGATCGTCGGCAGAACGCCAAGGCGTGGCGCCATCTCGCGGAACAAAACAGCCTCGTCCTGTCCGCATCCAAAAATCGTGATTCCAATTTCCGGGACGGCCGACGACGCCAGCGATCGGGTGCGGTGGGCCGATGTTGGTGCTGGCTCGCTGTAGGACATGCCCAGCAGTGTAGGCAGCTGGTGTTGCCAGCACGTAAGTGGGTTTCGATATATCGGCGATACGTTACTGGCTGGTAGCATGCGGTAGTGTGCGTGGTTTGACCGTCAGGTCCGCCCCTTGTCCTGCTACCGCCTCTCACCTGCGCCGCAGTCGGCTGACCTCGGATCTTACCCGGGCTGCGCGACCCTGTCGTGCTCCACATCCATGAACGTCGTGCATAGTTTGGCGTATCCAGCCGATCCGGGACGCGCTGGGCGTGCTTGCCCACGACGCGCCTAGTACTCCAGTCGTAGATCGTGATCTTCATGGTTCCTGGAGCGATTGGTGCTGGTAGTGGGCTTGCTGGGCTCGGTATTGGTGTCGCCTGCGCCAGTGTGAGCAGTGCAGGACGTGCCGGATGTCTGTGGCCGGAGTGAGCACCAGTGCGTTGTAGAGATGGCGGATTTCGTTGAGTGTCAACGGAATCAGCCCGTCCGCAGCGGGTCTGGCGCGGGCGGTGACCGTCACGATCGCGAGGAAGACGTGGGCGAGCAGCACCAGGGTTGTCCAGCGATACCAAGATGTCCACGTGCGGACTTGGTGTTCGTCCAGACCGGTTTGGCCTTTGCCGGTTTGGAAGGACTCCTCGACGGTCCATCGGCGCCCGGCCACCCGCACCAGCGTGGCCAGCGGCACCCTTTCGGGCGCGTAGCAGCGGTAGAAGGCACGTTCGCCGGTGCGGCGGTTGCGCCGGACCAGCAGCCACCGATGCCCGGCGGGCTCGTCATCACCGCTGGTGAGACTGATCCAGGCCCAGTCGTAGAACCGGTGTCCTTTCACGCCTTTGCCCGCGGACAGTCGCTGCCAGGCACGTTTCGGTAGCCGCGCGAGCAGTTCATCGGCCCGATAGGTGCCCGTGGCGGTGCTGACCCGGTGGTCGCAGGCCACCGCGAGCACGTACCCGACCCGCCGTTTCTCCAGATCGCCACGCAGCGTCGGATTGCTGCCGTAGACCTCGTCCGCGGCGACCCACCCGGCGGGCACACCACCGTCGAGGGCACGCAGAATCATGCGCGAGGCCAGCGCGGGCTTGGTCGCGAACCCGGTGTCCTCAGGGACCCCGGCCGCCGCGCACCGATCAGGATCACCGGTCCAGGAGCGCGGCAGGTACAGCTCACGGTCGATCAGTGTGTGCCCGACCTTGGTGGTATAGGTCAGAAACACCCCGACCTGGGCGTTCTCGATCCGCCCGGCGGTACCGGTGTATTGGCGCTGGGTCGCGACCGTGCACGTCCCTTTCTTGACGTCGCCGGTCTCGTCCACGACCAGCATCGCGTCGGTGTCACCGAGATATTCCACCGCGGCATCCCGCACGTCGTCGCGCACCTCATCGGCATCCCACACCGCCCGCGACAGCAGGTGCTGCATCCCGTCCGGCGTCGCGTCCCCGGCGTGCTCGGCGATCGTCCAGCAGTTCTTGCGCGGCAGGTCGGCCAGCAGCCCCTCCACGAACGCTCGTGCTCGCCGGCGCGGTTCCACCCGCTTAAACCGCTTCGCCACCCGAGCCATCAGCCCGTCGAACTTCTCCCGCCAGCCAACGGGATCCACACCCTCAACGGGGTTTACGATGGCGCCCGCGGCCACCACACGATCTTGAGTTGTCCACACAACTGCTCATGATCAACTGGTGGCCGCGTCCGTATTCAGGGACCCTCACCAGCCAAGATCACGAAGTCCGGCTGCCGTACTAGTGGCGCGGCGCCGTTTTGTCCGGTTTCTGTCGACGGATGGGAGTGCTGAAATTCGGCATTGAAAATGCCGGGGAAACTGGATAAGGAATAACCACTGGCCGGTCTTTTGCGTAGTATCGACACAATGAGGTAATCTCACCAAGATTCTGGTTCGTTTGTTGAGCCGCGAAGCTGCTCGGACGAGCGCTGGTCGATGTGCTGGGGAGTGGTGAGACCCGGGGAAAGATGGGCGGGGAGCCCTTGGTAGAACTGGATTGCGAAGATCAAGTCCGGACCAGAAGGCTCCCCGTGATTGCGTATCGTGCCATGCTCGATGTCCCGCGTGAACTGGCCCTCTACCTCAGCCGGCTGCTGCACGCCGAACGCCGCCGACGCGGCACCCGCAAGAACAGCAGGGCGTTGACCTGCTTTCGCCACGCGGTGCTGGGCCTGCGCTGGTTCCGGCAGAACACCGACGTCCCCGCCCTGGCTCGCGATCACGGCATCTCCCGCGCCACCGGCTACCGCTACTTGGATGAGGTCGTCATCGTGCTCGCCGAGCAGGCGCCGGACCTGCATGAGGCCCTGCAGCGGGCCAAGGATGAGGGCACGGCCTACGTGATCCTCGATGGAAAGGTCTTCTCCGCCGATCGCTGTAGCGAGAAAACGTTGAGCGTGAAAGGCGAGCCGATCGACCTGTGGTACTCCGGCAAAGCCCGCGAGCACGGCGGCAACATCCAAGCGCTGTGCGCGCCGGACGGTTTTCCGTGGTGGGTCTCGGATGTCGAGCCCGGTTCACTCCATGACTTGACCGTGGCGCGCGAGCATGTGCTGGGTGCGCTGTACTGGGCCGCCTCGCACCTTGATCTGCCGACGCTGGCCGATGGCGGCTACGACGGTGCCGGCATCGGCGTGCACACCCCGGTCAAACAGCCTGCCGATGGCCAGGTCCTCGACGTGGACACCCGCACACGCAACGCTCTGCTGCGTGGCCTGCGGTGTCTGGGCGAACGTGGTTTCGCCCTACTCACCGGACGCTGGCGCAGCCTGCGGCATCTCACCGCCAGCCCCAGCAAGATCGGCGACATCGTCAAAGCCGCCCTTGTCCTCACGCATTTCGAACACGGCAAGATCGCGTGAAAGTCGCTGAGATCACCTCAATGGCAGCCCTGGCTCTGATCCTGTACGTGGTCTTCCTGTTCGGCGCCTTCGGCCTCCGGGTGGTTCTGCATCGCGGAATGACCGGCGCGTCCGGAATCAACGGTGTTCTTCGCGGTCGGCCCGGCTCGGCGATGTGGTGGGCCGGTGTGGCGCTGGTCCTGTCGATCCTGCTGTCCATCGCGGCGCCGATCGCCCAGCTCGCCGGCCTGGATCCGGTGTCGGCCCTGGTCACGCCGTCGATCCAGATCATCGGAATCGTGCTCGCGGTCCTTGGTTTCCTCGCAACCGTGGTGGCGCAACACATCATGGGGCCGTCCTGGCGCGTCGGGGTGAACCCGGACGAAACCACTGGCCTGGTCACCGCGGGTGCGTTCAACCTGGTCCGCAACCCGGTTTTCACGTCGACGGTTGTCAGCTTCCTCGGCCTGACACTGATGGCGCCCAACATCATCGCGCTGGTGGCGTTCGTTGGCGTGCTCATCTCCGTCGAACTTCAGGTCCGTGTGGTTGAAGAGCCGTACCTGCGGCAGATCCACGGCGCGACGTACATCGAGTACGGTCGCAAGGTCGGCCGGTTCCTGCCCGGGATCGGACGTTTCCGAAATCGGTAGCGGCTTTGCATATGCTCGATCGCATGAAGTGGGCACGAGGGGTGACACGGGTTTCGGTGCTGACAGGTGCCGGGATCTCGACGGATTCGGGGATCCCGGACTTCCGTGGACCGGACGGCGTATGGACGAAGGATCCGCGAATGGCGGATCTCTTCACGTATCAGAACTACATGGCCGATCCGACGGTCCGCGAACGCTTCTGGCAGAGCTACAGTGGACACAGCGCGTGGACTGCCTCACCGAACGCGGCGCACACCGCGCTGGCCGAGCTTGACCGTAGCGGCATGGCCGTGCGTGTGCTGACGCAGAACATTGATGGCCTGCACCAGCGAGCTGGCACGCCTGCGCGGAAAGTCCTTGAGCTGCACGGGAATATGCACGAGGCGATCTGTACGCAGTGTGCCCTTGTTCAGCCGAGTTCGCAGGTGCTGGCCAGGGTTGCGGCCGGTGAGGCGGATCCGCCATGTGCGGACTGTGGCGGCATTCCGCAGCTCGCGGTGGTCCTTTTTGGACAGTACCTGGACGTGGACGTACTGAGCCAGGCCCGGGACATCGCCGCGGTCAGCGGACTGTTCCTGGCGATCGGCAGCTCACTGGAAGTCGAGCCCGCCGCATCGCTGTGCCAGGTCGCGGTGGAGGCAGGTGCGAAACTCGTGATCATCAACCGTGATCCGACGCCGTACGACCACCTCGCCGTCGAACTGGTCAGGGAACCGATCGGTGTCGCGGTGCCGAAGATCTGCGCGGCACTGGCTCAGGGCTGATACATCTGGATCATCGCGTGCGTGCCTGCGGTCCGCTCGGCGGATTCGAGGTTGTCCGCGCCGACAAGCACTTCCGATTTCAGGATTCGCAGAGCAACCGTCGGCCCAGGCAGGTAGGACACGGTCTGCCGGAACGGAGTGGCAGGATCCCAGTAGCAGTCGCCGACGAGACGCCGGTAATTCAAGTCGCCCTTGAAGATGGTCAGGCCAGACTTGAGCTCATTGGCGAGATCGGCTGGCATGTCGTGAAAGGACAGTGGGGCGCAGTGGAACGGGTGGGTGCGAATCCTCAGCCGCCCGTCCGCTGCGGCCGCATGCAACCGCTGCCCAGCGCCGCCCGGTAGATCCTTCAGCCGCCGCATGCAGTCACTGACGTCGGTCATCGTCGCGTCGGAGACGTAGTACGGGTATGGCTTGGTGTGCAGCGTGACATCGGTGGCAAGGTCGTTGGTCAGGAGATGGTCCGCGAATATGAGGTCTGACAACAGTTCCCGACCCGCGTTGTCGAGGACGAACGTGACTGGGACGGGGCCGCGCCTGCGGAAGAAGTCATGGACCTTGGCGCTGTCGTCGGCGACCAACTGGTTGTGGATCTCAGTGTTGCCCGCGATGAGCTGGAAGCCAAGGTCTGCTCGGTTGCCGTACAACGAGGCCATCAGGGCAGCGTCGAAGTCCAGCGGATTCTCAAGCCAGGCGTAGTCTTCTTTTTCGTTGAGGGTATGGAGCTCCGCCGTTTTGAACGGGCCGAAGGGGTCGACTTTCGTTTCGAAGTAGCCGACCGCGCCGAGCAGGAGCCGATAGAAGTAACTTTCGGCCCAGAGGAAGGGTGCTTTCGGCCATGGGGTGCCAAAGTGCCTTTGATCCCAGGCCAGCCATTGCTCCCGGTCGAAGGCTGGTTCGGGTTCAGCGATCGTGCCGTTCTGGCTGGTTTCCAGGAGGTTGTCGAGGGCCGCTCGCTCCTTCGGCCCGTACGGATGCGCGTCCTTGAGCCTGTTGAAAAGCACTGCGTGCCGCTCGTGGAACACCTGGCGGGCGAATGGACTCTCAAGCGTGATGACCGGTGGCACCCGGCTAGCCTAGGGCTTGCGTGCACAAAGGCCCTCGTGAGTGGTTACGCCGGTTCTAACCGGCGTAACCACTCACGACCCCTGACCAGGCTGGAAGCCGAACAAGCCAAGTGGCCATCCATCCCCACCCAGGGCAAGATGAAGAGATCCTCATCTTGATCTCATCGACCAGTCATCCCCGAGACGCAAGGTAGGCGCATGGCCCGGATCAAGAGCATCGCGGCAGTCATCGCCGTGCTCCTTCTCCCGGGCCTGGCTGCCCTCGCGGGCCTCACGCTCGCCCCGGACGCCCGTCCGCCCCAAGTCAACCCGGTGGTCCGCATCGGCGAGTCGAACACGCCGCGGCCGACGGCTCCGACAACAGCGCCGCCGACAACGACGACGACCACGAAGTCTCCGCAGCCGCCTCCACCGATCGACGATGACGACGACGATGATGGGGACGACGATGGCGACGGGTAGCCGCCTGCCGGCTCGGGTCCGGATCATGGGCTGGCTTGTCCTGCTCATGCTTTCCGCCCTGAGCACGGTTGTCCTTGTCGTGCGGGAGTATCAGCTGCGCGAGATCGACGATCGGGTCAACCGGTCGCTCGAACAAGAAGCCGAGGAGTTCCGGAGCTACGCGGGCACCGGCCGCAACCCGGTCAACGGCCGGGTTTACGACCACCGGCACGAGCTGATGGAAGACCATCTCCGCGGCCAGTACACGGACACCGCCGAGGTGTTGGTCGCCGTCAGGGAAGGCCCGTCACCGCTGTCCAAGGACACCCAGGGCCTGCCGTCATCAACTGACATCGAGCTCGACGACAACCTCCTGCGGTCGATCATGCAGGATGGTGCCACCACCGGGACAACGATGACGCCCGGCGGGGAGATGCGATGGGTCAAGGTCGGGGTGCTCGCGTCCAATGCCCCAGCGGACGCCAAACCAAGCGCTTGGTTCATCGCTGGGTACTTCCTCGACCAAGCGCGGGCCGCTGTCACGTCAACCCTGCGCACATTGATAGTCGTCAGCCTGATCGGCCTGGTGCTCACGGCAGGAGTCGCGTGGGTCGTCGCCGGGTGGATTCTCGCGCCGGTCCGTACCGTCCGGATGGCGGCCGCCGAGCTGACCGAACACGACCTGACCAGGCGTATTCCGGTACAGGGGCGGGACGATATCTCCGCGCTCGCCGAGCAGTTCAACGCCATGCTCGATCGGCTTGAGCAGGCCTTCGCCACCAGGCGGCAGTTCCTCGACGACGCCGGGCACGAGCTCAGAACCCCGATCACGATCGTTCGCGGGCACCTCGAGCTCATGGGCGACGACCCGGCCGAACGGGCCGAGGTGATCCGGCTGTGCACCGATGAACTCGACCGGATGGCACGGATGGTCGACGACCTTCTCCTGCTGGCCAAGGCCGAGCAGCCGGACTTCATCAAGCTCGGTATGACCTCGGTACCCGAGCTGACCAGCGACATCGATGCCAAGGTGCGCGCGATCGCGGACCGCCGCTGGATACTGGAGTCCCTTGGCGAGGGGGATGCGCGGCTGGATCAGCACCGCGTCACCCAGGCAATGGTTCAGCTGGCCCAGAATGCCGTGCAGCACACCAACCCCGGCGACGAGATCCGGCTGGGATCGGCGCTCACCTGGAATCAGGTGCGTTTCTGGGTCACGGACTCCGGCCCTGGCGTCGGCGAGGAAGACCTGGCCAGGATCTTCGAGCGCTTCGCCAGGGGCGAGAACAGTACAAGGGACGGTGCCGGACTGGGCCTTGCGATCGTGAAGGCGATCGCGGACGCACACCACGGCGCGGTCACTGTGGACTCACCGCCGGAAGGTGGCGCGAGTTTCCGATTGGAGTTGCCGAGATGAGCCGGATCCTGATCGCGGAGGACGAACAACGCATCGCGTCCTTTGTGGATAAAGGACTGCGCGCCAACGGATACAGCACGACCATTGTGGCGGACGGCGACGCGGCGCTGGCAACGGCGGTCACCGGTGACTTCGACCTTGTCGTGCTCGACCTCGGCCTGCCACGCCGGGACGGTTTCGAAGTGCTGCAAGGGATGCGCAAAGCGAACGTGATGACCCCGGTGATCATCCTGACCGCAAGGGACTCCGTGCACGACACGGTCGCCGGGCTGGAAGGCGGCGCGGACGACTACATGACCAAGCCATTCCGCTTCGAGGAACTCCTCGCCAGGGTCCGGCTGAGGCTAAGGACCGAACGGACCCCCGAGCTGACTGTCCTGAGGCACGGCGATCTCACGTTGGACCTACGCACCCGCCGAGTCACCACACCTCAATCCACGGAGGACCTCACGGCTAGGGAATTCTCCTTGCTGGAGCTGTTCCTGAGGCATCCGGGTCAGGTGCTCGCAAGGGAACAGATTCTTTCGCACGTGTGGGGATACGACTTCGACCCTGGGTCCAATGTGGTCGATGTCTACGTGCGCACGGTCAGAAGGAAAATCGGCGCGGACTACATCGAGACGGTCCGGGGCATGGGTTATCGGCTGTCCACATGAAAGCCTCCTCATCTATGTGTCATCTGTGTTTAAGGTCCACCCCGCACAGTGGACACCATGGCAAGCCCGGCTGTGCTCACCTTGGTCATCTTCGCGATCGCGATCGTCGCGTGGATGATCGGCAAGCTTGACGACACGTTCGTCGGCTTGCTGGCCGCGCTCGCCTTGCTGTTCGTCGGGGTCATCGAGCGGGACGACTTGTTCGGCGCGCTCGGCGGGGACACGATCTGGCTGCTCATCGCGGCCTTCGTGATCGCGCAAGGACTCGCGGCGACCGGATTGCCTGAGAAAGTCGGTGCGATGCTGATCGCACGGGCTCGAAGTGTCCGTCAACTCGCGCATCTTGTCACGGCAGGGCTTGTCCTGACCGCCCTCGCGGTTCCGGCGACATCGGGCCGCGCGGCGTTGGCATTGCCTGTGTTCATGGCGCTCGCCGAGGTTCTCAAGGAACGGCCGAGGGTGGTCATGGCGCTCGCGTTGCTGATTCCGTCGGTCATTCTCCTGTCAGCCATTGCCACGTTGATCGGTGCGGGCGCGCACCTGATCACGAGTCAGTTGCTCACCGGGATTACCGGCGCGGGCATCGGGTTCGGCCAGTGGCTGCTGCTTGGTCTGCCATTCGCGGTGCTCAGTTCCCATCTGTGCGCCGAGATCGTGATCCTGTTGATGACAAAAAGGACAGACCGGCGGGAGAAGCTGCCGCGAGTGGAGCTCAACAAAGAGCCGTTCACGGCGGCGCAGACGCGCGTCACGGTCGTGCTCGCTGTGGTCATCGCTTTGTGGTGCACCGGGTTTCTGAATCCGGCGATCGTGGCACTCGTTGGCGCGGTCGTGATCACGTCGCCACGGATCGGCACGATCGGCATGAGTGCCGCCTTGGCGAAGGTGCCGTGGTCACTCCTGCTGTTCATGGCGAGTACCGCCGTGATCGGCAACGCACTGTCCACTTCGGGCGCAGCTGATTGGCTTGGCAAGGCTGCTTTCGGTGGTGCCACAGGCAATGCCGTTGTCCTGCTGATCACGGTCGTGGTCGTGAGTGCTTCCGCACACCTGGTGCTGCAGTCGCGGTCGGCACGGTCGGCTGTGCTGGTTCCGCTGGTCATCCCGATGGCGTTGGCCACTGGGATGAATCCGGCGGCGCTCGCGTTCGCTTCGACGGCCGCCGCGGGGTTCTGTCACACATTGCCGTCTTCGGCCAAACCGGTCGCGATGTTCGCGGCCACTGAGGACGTTCCTACTTACCGCAAACGCGACCTGGTCCGGCTTTCGTGTGTGCTCGGGCCGCTGATCATCGTCTTGGTCGTCGCGTTCGCGCTGTTCGTCTGGCCGTTGCTCGGCCTTCCCATGGAGGTGTCATGAGGTTCGCAGTCGCGCCAAGTGGTTTCAAGGAATCATTGGACGCACCGGCCGTCGCCGCCGCGATCGCGGCAGGCATCCGGCGAGTCGAACTGGACGCGGTGATCGACGAGATCCCGCTCGTCGACGGGGGAGAAGGCTCGGCAAAGGCGCTCGCGGTCGCCCGCGGCGGCCGGATCATCCCGGTCACGGTGACCGGTCCCGTCGGACGGGCAGTGGATTCGCACTTCGCGATGCTCGACGACCACACCGCCGCGCTCGACATGGCCGCGGCGGCGGGCCTGAGGCTCGTGCCTAGATCACACCGAGATCCCGGACTGACCACGACTTACGGCGTCGGCGAGCTGATCAGAGCAGCCCTCGACCATGGCGCCCGCACGATTCTGGTTGGCTGCGGCGACTCCGGAACCTGTGACGGTGGCGCGGGTGCGCTCGAAGCCTTGGGCGCCCGGATTCTGGACGTCGATGCCCAGGCATTGGGACAGAGTGGCTATGCTCTCACGGCCGCCGCCAAACTCGACGTGTCCTCATTGGATAGCAGGCTGGCCGACACCGAGATCATCGCCGCAGTCAACCCGTACAACCTGTTGACCAGCGTTTCCCAGGTATTCGGGCCGCAGAAGGGCGCGACCCCAGACCAGGTCGCCATCCTGGCTGAGGCGATGGACCGTTGGGCTGACGTCCTGGCGGGACACTGTGGTCTGGACCTACGGCCGATGCCAGGCAGCGGCGCGTCCGGCGGGCTGGGCGCAGGGCTGGCTGGGGCGCTGAACGCCAAGCTCATTCCGCGTTTCGACGTCCTGCTCGACCACACTGACCTGGACAGTCGGCTGGCCAAAGCCGATCTGGTGATCACGGCGGAAGGTACGATCGACTACCAGACCCCACGCGGCAAGATCCCAGCCGAGGTAGCGACCCGTGCCAAACGCCATGGCAAGCCAGTGATTGCTCTGGCGGGCACGATTGGCGACGGCGCGCACCACGCGTACGCCACCGGAATCGATGCCTACGCGGGAATCCTCTCGGCCCCGGTGCGCCTGGCCGAAGCGATCGATCACGCTGCTGAGCTGCTCACCGACGCGACCGAACGCGCACTGAAACTGGTCAACGTCGGCGCTGCGATGAAGTAATTCCGATATGGCGGGAACCAGCCGCCCGCATCGCCCGACTCCTACATAGAAGCAGGTCATGCCTCGTGAGTGGTTAGCCGCGTTAGAACGCGGCTAACCACTCACGAGGGGTCTTTTGAGTGGGAGGCTCTGGGGGAATGCGGTGGTACGAGAACGACGACTTATGGTCCGGCTTCGCCGAGACGATGTTCCAGCCGCACCGGGCGAAAGAAGCCGCTGACCTGGTCGCCACGTCACCGCTGCTGGACTTCGGACCGGCCGCGCGAGTGCTGGACCTGTGCTGTGGCCCTGGGTTGTGGCTGTTGCCGCTGGCGCAACGCGGATACCAGGTCACTGGCGTCGATCTCAGCCCGATCATGCTTGAGCACGCCAAAACCAGGTGCCCGGAAGCAGAGCTGATCTGCGAGGACATGCTGGAGTTCGCCCGGCCCGGCCAGTTCGACGTTGCGCTCAACGTGTTCACCAGCTTCGGGTACTTCGCCGAAGCCGAAGACAACCTGCAGGTCCTGCGCAACGCATACACATCGCTGGCCAAGGACGGCCAGCTGATCCTCGACGTGCTGGGCAAAGAGGTCCTGGCGAGCTGGGTCGGCAGGCCGAAGTCCGTTGACGTCGAAGGTGGTTACGTCGTCATGCGCGACACCGTCCTCGACACTTGGACCCGGCTGCGCACCGACTGGACCCTGATCAAGGGCGAGACGGCAAGGCACGCGGTGATCGAATGCTTCATCTACAGCGGCGCCGAGCTCAAAGCTCTCCTGCAAGAAGCCGGGTTCCAGGACATCGAGTGCTTCGGCGACTTCGACGGCGCGCCCTATGACAACTACGCGAAACGGTTGATTGTTCGTGGCTACCGGCGTGACTGAGCGGGTCCGGCTCGGGCCGGTCCTGCTGACGCTATCCGTGGCGTTGCTCGTTTCCATCGCCGCGGGCATCGCACTGGGCCCGACGGTCGTTCCGGTCGGTGAAGTGCTGCGTTATCTGAAAGCCGCGCTGACCGGCGGCACGATCACCGCGGACGAACTGTCCAGCTACACCATCGTATGGGAGGTCAGGACACCGCGCGTGCTGCTTGCCGTGCTGGTCGGAGCGGGGCTGAGTGTCGTCGGCGTGGTGATCCAAGCGTTGGTACGCAACGCTTTGGCCGATCCGTTCGTCCTGGGCATCTCCTCGGGTGCATCTGTTGGCGCGACGGCAGTGGTCGTGTTCGGCGTCTTCGCGAGCCTTGGCGTTTACGCGTTGTCCGCAGCGGCATTCCTGGGCGCGCTAGGCGCGTCGGTTCTCGTATATATCGCAGCAATGAGCAAAGCAGGGCTCACGCCGCTCAGGCTGGTCCTAACCGGAATCGCTCTGGCGTATGGGTTTCAGGCCGTGATGAGCGTGCTTGTGTTCCTTGCCCCGGACGGTCAAGCAGCGAGGACAGTGCTGTTCTGGCTGATGGGCAGCCTTGGTGGAGCGAACTGGGGATCCCTGCCGATCGCGGGCATCGCCGTGTTGCTCGCGATGATTGTGTTGCTACGAAACAGCAGGCCACTGGACGTGCTGGCGATGGGTGACGAGACAGCGGCAAGCCTGGGCGTGGACGCCGTACGGCTGCGGCGCTGGCTGTTCGTGCTCACCGCCGCAGTGACAGGGTTGATCGTCGCTGTCAGCGGAGCGGTCGGGTTCGTCGGGCTGGTGATGCCGCACCTGGTCCGGATCGTGGCCGGGTCGGGGCACCGCCGGGTGCTCGCGGTGGCACCGTTGGCTGGCGCGGTGTTCATGGTCTGGACCGACCTGGTCGCCAGGACATTGGTCGCGCCGGAGGAGCTACCGCTTGGCGTGATCACGGCCGTGATCGGGGTGCCGGTGTTCATCACGTTGATGCGCCGCCGGGGATACCTGTTCGGGGGCCGTTGATGGACATCTCGCTGACCGGTGTCTCGGTCGAGATCGCCGGGAAAACCCTGATCAAGGACCTGCACCTGGACGCGGACGCCGGGCAGGTCGTCGGCTTGGTCGGGCCGAACGGAAGCGGCAAATCCACGGCACTGCGGTGCGTCTACCGGGCGCTGACCCCGAGCGCGGGCGCTGTGTTCCTGGACGGCACCGACGTCGCGACCCTGACCCTCAGACAGAACGCGAAATACGTCGCCGCGCTCACCCAGGACAACCACACGGACCTCGATTTCACGGTCTCCGAAGTCGTTGCCCTCGGCCGGACTCCGCACCTGCGTGGAAACCAGGCATTGTCGGCCAAGGAACACGACCTGTGCCGGGAAGCGATGGCGCAGACCGATGTCCTGCACCTCAAAGACCGCAGCATCCTGACGCTGTCCGGTGGTGAACGGCAACGCGTGTTCATCGCCCGGGCGTTGGTGCAGGAACCCAAGGTCATGGTGCTTGACGAGCCCACGAACCACCTGGACGTCCGGCACCAGGTGGAACTGCTGTCGTTCCTGCGAAAGTCCGGGCTGACCGTCTTGGTTGCCATCCATGACCTGAATCTCGCGGCCGCCGCGTGCGATCACCTTGGTGTACTGGCCTATGGCGAACTCGTCGCCGCTGGCGCGCCGATCGACGTGCTGACGCCAGAACTCGTTCGCACGGTGTTCGGAGTGGACGCGACCATTGTGTCCCATCCCAAAACCGGTGTGCCGCAGTTGCTTTACGACCTCAAGGAGAGAGCGTGACCAAAATCCTGCCCCTTGTGCTGGTCGCAGGGCTATTAGCCGGGTGCGGTGCTTCCGTGCAGCAGACCGCGGATCTAAACGCGCCGGTCACGATCACCAACTGCGGACAGGAAATCAGCTACCCGGCGCCGCAACGACCGGTCGCGTATGACGTCAGCGGCACCGAGAAGATGTTCTCCCTTGGCCTGGCGGATCGCATGCGGGGGTACGTGATGAACAAACTCGGTGACCCGGCCATCGCCGGATCGCCATGGAAGGACGACTATACGAAGGTCCAGCGGCTGGGCACGTCCCGGATCACGCGGGAGATCGTGGTCGACGCCAAGGCGGACTGGGTGATCGCTGGGTGGGGATCCGGGTTCAGCGAGGAGCGCGGGATCACGCCGCAACTGCTCGACCAGGTCGGCATCCGCAGCTACCTGCACACCGAGACCTGCTGGAACTTCGGCGACAAGAAGACCACAGTGCCGCCGCTGGAAGCGTTGTACGCGGACCTGGCCAACCTCGGCAAGATCTTCAAGGTCGAGCAGCGTGCGACGGACCTGGTCGCCGACCTGAAGAACCGGGTGGCCAAGGTCCAGCAGTCCATACCGGCGAACGTGCGGCCCGCCAAGGTGTTCGTCTACGATTCGGGAACGGACCAGCCGTTCACCGCGGGCAAACACGCGGCGCCTACCGACATCATCGCGACCGCGGGCGGCCGAAACGCGTTGGGCGACTTGGAGAAAGGCTGGACATCGGTTGGCTGGGAGCCGGTTGTCCAAGCCGCGCCGGACGTGATCGTCATCATCGACTACGCCGACCAGCCCGCGGCCGACAAGCAGAAGTTCCTCGAAGCGCATCCGGCGTTGCAGGCTGTTCCGGCTGTGCAACAGAAGCGTTTCTTCGTCATGTCCTATGGGGACGCCGTGAGCGGCCCGCGCAATGTCAAGGGCGCTGAGGACTTCGCCGCGTACCTCAGGTCGGTCGGCCGATGAGTCTCGTCCACGAGCACATCACCGACGCGATCAAGGCGCCCGACCTGATCCGGTTACGGGACAACGTCATCCTGGCCAGGTTCGAGACGATGAAGGTCTATGCGGCGCTCGGCGCGGTCCGGACTCTGCTGGATCGGGGCGTCGTCCGGCCTGGGCAGACCCTTGTGGACAGTTCCAGTGGGATTTATGCCTTGGCGTTGGCCATGGCGTGCCACAGGTACGGGCTCAAGTGTCATATCGTCGCTTCGACCACCGTGGACGCGACCATGCGGGCGCAGCTGGAAATCCTTGGCGCGACGGTGGATCAGATGCCGCCTTCCCAGTCCCTGAGGCTGGATCAGGAACGTCGGGTGCATCGGGTTCATCAGCTGCTGGCGCAGCGGCCGGACGTGCACTGGATGCGGCAGTATCACGACAGCGTGCACTACGAGGGCTACAAGCACTTGGCCGAGCTCGTTTCGGCGGCCGTGGACGGGCCTTTGACGGTTGTCGGTGCCGTGGGCACGGGAGCATCGACCGGAGGGCTCATCGAACCTCTGCGGGAAAAAGATCCGTCTGTGCGGCTGTTGGGGTTGCAGCCGTTCGGCAGTATCACGTTCGGCAGCGAGGGTTTCACCGATCCGGACGCGATCATCGCCGGGATCGGCAGTTCGATCTGGTTCGACAACGTCCGGCACCATCTGTACGACTGTCTGCATTGGATGGACTTCCGGCATGCCATGGCTGGGACGATCGGGCTGCTGCGGGACCATGCCGTATTCGCCGGGCTGTCCACCGGGGCTGCCTATCTCGTCGCCGAGTGGGAGGCCGGGAGCAATCCGGACCGGACTCACTTGGTGATCGGCGCCGACACCGGACATCGGTACGTGGATCGCGTCTTCGCCCGGCATCGTGAAGCCCTCGACATGGAGTCGTTGCGTCCGTTGGAGATCACCTCACTCGACGACTTGACCATGCCGTGGTCGGTCATGGAGTGGCAGCGTCGGCCGTGGCCAGTTGTGCGACAGGAGGAACAAGCGTCGTGACCATTGTGGCCCTTGAGGCACTGATGTTCGGGCTAGGGCACATGGTTCGCGCCGCGGAAAAGGCAGGGGAGCGGTTGTGCCTGCTGACTGGCGTCCGTGAGATCTACCGGCACGAACTTTCCCGGCTGTCACTGGAAGTCGTTGACGTGGATACGACTGACATCGCGGCCTGTGCGGAAATCCTCAAGGAAATCCCGGACCTGCATGGACTGATCAACTCGACCGACACCTGGTTCGTCCCAGGCGCCAAGCTGACCGCCCAATTCGGACTGCCCGGGCGGAGTGTGGCGTCAGCGCAGTTCCTGCGGGACAAGCTGAAAGTCCGGCAGCGCCTGCATGAGCACGGTCTGAGCCCGGCTCCCGGCGACACGCTTCCGGCAGTGCTCAAGGACTCCGCGGGAACATCGTCGCGGAATGTCTGGCTGGTTCGGACGCCCGAGGAACTTGATGCCGCTTTGGCCGAAGCAGCGCAAGGTGACCTCAAGGGAGAGTTGTTCGCCGAGCCGTTGTTCGCGGGCCCGGTCTACAGCGCCGAAACCATCACCTGGGAGGGGCAGACGCGGCTGCTTGGCGTGCTCAGCCGTCAGGTGACTGGCGTACGCGAGGATGCCGCGGCATTCCCGGTCGCCTTCCCGGCAGACGAAAAGGCCGAGCTGGCGTCGTGGGTCAGCAAGGTGCTGACGGCCGTGGACTACGAGCAAGGGTTCGCGCACATCGAGTTCGTGTTCACAGTGGACGGCCCGCAGCTCGTCGAGATCAATCCCCGGATCGGCGGTGCCCTTGTGGGCGAAGCTTTGTGCCGGACGCTCCGCGCGAACGTCTACGATTCGATGATCGACATGGCGCTCGGTAAGGCACCCGTATTGCTGGAGCACGCCGAAGCGACTGGGCCCGCGGTGGCGTTCGCGCTCGTTTACCCCAAGCAGCAAGGCGTTCTCACAGCGATCGATGGCTTGGACAAACTGGCCGCCTACCCGGGGAAACCCGAGTGGTACCCGACCAAAGCCGTTGGCGATCGGATCGATCACCTGACCGATCAACGCGGCTGCGTTGGCATTGTGCTGACCGAAGGGCCGACCGCGGAACTGGCGATGCATCGCGCACTGGCCGCGGCCGCCGCGGTTTCGCCATCAGCAGAATCGGCAGACCCTGGTGCGTAAGCCCATTTAGGGTGACGGCCATGGGCGAGCCGATCACGGGCACAGCTGCGGGCGTGCCGTACACAGCATTGCCACCGTCCACCGAGACCAATGCCTTGGTGGTGTCGTGGCACATGATGGACGCGCCACGTACGAATGCCGCATTCGCAGCGGCGCTGCCGTTGAACGATGTTGCCGCGTGGCGTGTCCACTTCGGCCTGCCGTTCTGCGGTGCACGAATGGACAACGGCACGATGGACGCTGCACTGGAGCGCGCCAAGGCCGACTCGGTCCTGGGGTACTTCGCGCTGTTCATCCGCCTTGCGGTCGAGGAATTCCCCGCAGCCCTTGCCGATGTCCGGAAGCAACTGTCCATTGGAGACGGACTGCTCTTCGCGCTCGGCGGATCCCTCGGCGCTGCTATTGCGCTGCAGAACCTGACCAAGGTTTCCTTTGCTGGCGCGGCCATCGTCAACGGGTTGATCCGGGTCCGCGCGGGCGTCTCCCTTGCCGAAGACATCTGGGGCACGCCTTACCAATGGACTGAAGAGTCCGCTGCGGCAGCCGATGAGCTCGACTTCATCGCCCGCGCGGCAGAACTTGCCGAAACCCCGTTGCTCGTGGTCAGCGGTGAGGAGGACCATCCGGTCTTGCGTGCCGACGCCGCACAGCTCGTCGAGAAACTCCCGAACGCCGAGCTCGCGACCATCCCAGGCCTCGCGCACCCGCTCGCCGACGAGCCAGGAATGGAACCCGCGCCGCAGCTGCCCGTGGCCAAGAAGGTCGACGAGCGGCTCACCCAGTGGTTCGCTCAGTACGTCTGACCAGCAGGAACACCGGAAGCAACGTGAGGATCCCGGCGACGGCGGCGACGAACGGGTAGCCGCCGTAACCGAACAGATAGCCGGATCCGATGCTGGCGAACGCCGATGATCCCCAGATCACCGCGTCCACCGCGCCTTTGGCCCTGGTCTGCACCATGCTGCTGATCAGGCTGCTGCCGCCGACGAACATCAGGTTCCAGCCGTACCCAAGCAGGAACAGGGAAATCGGCAAACCGGCCGTGTGCGAGGTCGGCAGCGCGATCGCCAGCGCGGTGGCCGCGGTGAGCACCACGATCCCGCAGCCGATGGTGCCTCGGCCGCCGATCCGGTCGGCAAGCCGTCCGGTCAACGGCGACAGCGCGAACATCCCGAAGATGTGCGCGCTCAGGATCCAGCCGACGACGTCAAGGCCGTGGCCGAGGTGGTGCAGCTGAGGAGGCGTCATCGTCATGACCGCGACCATGGTCAACTGAGCCGCCACCATGGCCGCCAAGGGAAACCGAAGTTCCGCCCGCCGGAACACCGCCCAACCCTCGGGCTTCGTGGACTCCGTGACCTCGTCGGACGGCAGCATGAACGACACCAACGCGGCCAACGCAACCGCCGCACCTGCGACGATGAGAGGTCCGGAAAGCCCGCCGAACCAATCCGCGGTCGGCGCGATCAGCAGGGGACCGGTCAACGCGCCGATCGTGCCCGCCCACACCACGGACGAGAGAGCGAACCCCTTGCGCTCGTCCGGATACATATCGGCCGCGAGGTACCGAGAGAGTTGAGCGGCCCCATTTCCGAGACCCAGCACGAGCAGACCCGCCAACAACGGGATCAACGAGCCCACGACAGCGCCGATCGACGCGGCGAGCGCGCCAGCCGTGGCGGACCCATATCCGACGAGCAGGGCAAACCGCCTGCCGTGCCGCGACGTCAACGCACCCGATAACAGCGCACCGAGCGCGGTACCGATCACGCCCGCCGCGCTGGGCAAACCGCTGGTGGACGGACCGCTCGCCTCCACGGCGATCAACGTGCCCGCCGTACTGGCGAGCACCTGCGCTGTGTTCATCAAAGCCACGGTGGCGAAAAGCGCGGACATCGACCGCCGACGAGTGCTGATCCGCAAGTCCATGGTCAACGATGGTATGCAGGCAGCGAGGCATTTCGAATGGCTACAGCACGGACTTCGCCGCTGCTGACCATGCTCGTGCAAGGTGGAGGTGGCCGGTGACCTTCCGAACGGAAAGAGAGCTCACGGCAGGCTGTCGTTCAAGAGCTTGGCCGCCGGGTAGATCCTTCTGCGCCTGCCTTGGCCGCAATGCCACTGACTTAATTTTAAGCATTCCAGCTGGTCGCAAGCGGCGCAGGGTCGACTGCCGGTGACGTTTAATGTCCACAATGGACGATTGACCGTCACGTAAGTCCCACTTGCCCCACACGCCACTCTTGTTACCCAAGTTGGTGCCGTGAAGGTCACCTTCGCGGCATCCAACGCGCCAAAAGTTCCCCTCACGAACCGTCGCGGGCCTGAATGAAGGCCACTGTGGACAGTCCGCCGTGCGTCAGTGGCGCGGCCACACCCTGCTTGCAGGCCGGGCCACTCGCGTTCCGCACTTCCAGAGATCAACCTCGCGCCGCACGCCTGCAGGCCGCCTCTGAAGTGCAAGAACTCCCTTAAATTAATTTAAGTCAGTGGCATTGTTGCGCCAAGACCGTGAAAGGGGTCGTATGTAGGTAGCGATTCGCTTGATGCGTTGCTGTGCGAGAGATGAAGGTTTTGTGGCCCTTCGGCGTCGTTCTTCGGGGAGTGATGTCAAACCACCTCATGGTGCCTTGGCTGAAGGCCGTGGTGCTGAGCGATGAGGAAAAGGCGCCCGTCTGAGGTGTCAGGTGGGGGGCAGGAAGGCGAACGTAAGTGAACTGACGACGAAGTGTCGTTACTGAGAAACTGGCATCAAAACCGGGGTGACCAATGCGACCCCGGGATGAGTCTGGCGGGTGTCCCGATTATTGGCCAGGCGGTGTCCGGTATATAGGCAGCGCGAGCCTGTTCTGCGGCTTTCGTATGGAACTTGGGAAGGCGGATTTCGATATCGACACACTCGTGTATCGGGTGGCGAGAGGGAGAGCGCTGAGCGACTGAAATCGTGAGGTGTTGAGTACTGTTGCGGAATCCGTTGGCGGACCGACTCGTAGTAGTGATGAAACCCCTGCAATGGGGGCGGAGCGAAGGGGTCGGCTCATCTATGGTTTGTTCGCGCGAGCAACCAGGACACTGTTCCTGGGAAAACGAAGAGTGAGCAAGTCAGGTCAGAAGAACAGGTCGTTTCAGATACCGAAGCAGCTTGTGTGGGAGGCGTATAAACGGGTCAAGGCGAACAAGGGCGCCGCTCGGATGGACCATGTGTCCCTAGAAGATTTCGAGTCTGATCTGCGGGGAACCTGCCGACGGTGGCGGACCGGATAGCGCAGACGGTGGTGGCTCTGCGGTTGGAACCATGGACGGAGTCGATCTTTCATCGTGACTCCTACACTGCTCGACCGAGTATCAGGCACGTCGTGTGCGTGATGCTCTCGCGGACAGATTGGAAAGCTTGGGTCTGCGGCTGCATCCCGAGAAGACCAAGATCGTGCTCTGTAAGGACGACAATCGGCGAGACTCGTTCGAGCATACGTCGTTCACGTTCTTGGGGTACGAGTTCCGTCCGCGCAGCGCGTAGAACAAGAACGGGCAACTGTTCACAACATTCTCGCCTGCGGTCAGCCCGGACGCGGTCAAAGCGATGAGTCGAAAGATACGGAGTTGGCGAATCCATCAACGCAGCAACGCGGACCTCGCGGACCTGGCCGAGTGGATCAACCCAATCGTGCGCGGGTGGATAAACTATTACGGCAGGTTCAACAAGTCGAGATTGCAACGTCTCCTGCAACGCATTAACACCTACATAGTGCGATGGGCACGCAACAAGTACAAACGACTGAGGAGCTTCAAGAAGGCCAAGAAGTGGTGGCGCGGACTCGTCGATCGAGAGCCCGGGCTATTCACTCACTGGTCACCGGGTTCTGAAGATCAGATGAGAAGAGCCGTGCAACGGGAGACTGTTAAGCGCGGTTCTGTGAGGGGCCAGGGGTGAGATTCCCCTGGCCTACCCGGCTGCCTTGGCCGAGCGCGTCGGACGACTATCCGGAAGTCGTCGAGGTGCACAAGCTCAGCGGCGACCACTGCTCAAGAGTGCGAGCCGCGTCCCTTGAGCACTTCGAAGGCCTGCTCGAACGGATCGGCACGCACGGCGAGATGCGGTCATCGGTCGTGCTGTCCACGCAATACGACGGGCGCCCGGTCGCTGAATTCTTCCGTGCCTCATCCAGCCATGGTTGGCGAAGGTCATGACGAGGCCGAGTGATCGGTGATCGGTGTGAACTGGTCGATGGCGCGCCGGACGGTGTGATCGACCATGTCGTCGGCATCCTCGGGCAGCATGACCTTGGCGCCCAATGACGTCACATCGCGCATCAGGCGGGCGTGCATCAGGCTCAGCGAAGTCTCACGCAACACCAGGACCAGCTTCCTGTGCTGCTCAAGGTGCATGGTCGCGGCGCGGGAGAGCAGGTTGTCCGCCTGTGGGTTGGCGATGGCCGAGAGGCTCTTCACCGAGCACGGCGCCACGATCATGCCGTCGCTGCGGAACTCCGGGTCGGCGATCGGCGCGTCGAGGTCGCTGATGTCGTATACCGCGGTCGCCAGGCTGTGGACGGCGTCAAGGGTGCGTTCTTTCTCGTGCTCGATGCTCGCGCGCGACCATCGGCTGACCACGAGGTGTGTCTCGATGCCCCCGGCTTGCCCGAGCAGCTCGAGCAGCCTGATTCCGTAGATCGAACCCGAGGTGCCGGACATCCCGACGACTAAACGCATTCCGGAATCTTGCACCGCAGGTGGGCCCCCGGACCCGCTGGTGACTACTTCTCGCCTTAGCCGTTGTCCCGGTGTTGGTGCGCATCGATCCGCTCGTCGAGCTCGGCCAAGTCGTTGTGCAGGGCTGTCAGCTCGCGGGCGTGTCTATTCAGTTGCTTGGATTGCTGGTCGATGCGGGTCCGCAGGTTGTGCAACTCCTTGCCGGTCTGCGACTCAGGGACGGCGTTGGAGTCGTCGGTGTCGTCGGTCATATAGATATCTCCCAGCAGAACTGATCTTGTCCCCTCGCCAGGGCGTGGAGACCCCGCACGGATTCCCCGCGCGATCGAGGACTAAACGCATGGACTTCGCGTTCCTTGAACGTTAGGTTGGTCATACGCCTTGGGCGATCGTCCAAGGCGAATGACCAGGAGCGTGCGACGGTGTCGGTGATGGCTGAGCGTGGCCGGGACGTACGCCAGCGTCTGCTGGCCGCCGCGGTCGAATTGATCGCGCAAAAGGGCTGGTCAGCGGTGAGTACGCGGATCCTCGCCGAGCGAGCGGGGGTGGCGCCGGGGGTGGTGCACTACCACTTCTCGTCGCTGCAGGCGTTACTCACCGAAGCGGCCGTCGGAGCCATGCGGGCGGCCGTCGCAGGCCTGGAACCGGCCGAAGATCTGGTCGCAGGGCTGATCGATCCCCTCGAAAACTTCACCGGGGACGACCCGGTGTCGCTGGTGTTCGTCGAGACATATCTGGCCGCGACTCGCGATGCGGAACTTCGCGAGGCGATCGGCGCGCTGGTCATAGAGTTCCAGCAGAAGCTCGCCGGGTGGCTGGCCGAACGCGCGGTCGACCAACCGCAAGAAACCGCGACCGTGCTCGTGGCGGCGATCGACGGCCTGATGCTGCACCGCGCGTTGAACCCATCGGCGAAGGCTGATCTTCGGCCGGTGTTACGGAGGTTGCTCGGATGAGGATCGTGATCTGCGGGGCAGGCATCGCTGGGCTGACCCTTGCGAACCAATTGGCGGCCAACCACGACGTGACGATCGTGGAGAAGGCCCCGGGACCGCGGCCACACGGCTACATGATCGACTTCTTCGGTCCTGGTTACGACGTCGCCGAGAAAATGGACCTGCTGCCTGCCCTGCGGAAAACCGGCTATCAGGTCAGCGAGGCCGCCTACGTCGACGAAAATGGTCGCCGCAGGGCAGGCCTGCCGTTCGACGTCTTCGCCAAAGCCGTGGACGGCAAGCTGGTCAGTATCATGCGGCCGGACCTGGAGACCGTTCTGCGTGAACGCCTGTCAGTAGACCTGCGTTTCGGCACGACCGTGAGCCACATCAACAACGCCTCGGACAACGTGACGGTCACGTTGTCGGACGGAACCGCGATTGTCGCGGACCCGCTGGTCGGGGCAGACGGCATCCACTCCACGGTGCGCACGTTGACCTTCGGCAACGACGACTACCTGCGCTACCTCGGGTTCCACACGGCCGCCTATGTCTTCGACAACCCTGCGGTGCACGTCCAAGTAGGCGACAGGTTCTGCCTGACAGACACCGTCGGCAAGCAGTTCGGCTTCTACGCACTGCGCGACGGCCGAGTCGCCGCGTTCGCCGTGCACCGGACCGAGGATCCGACACTGCCCAAGGACCCATCGGCCGCGGTACGCAGCGTCTACGCAGATCTTGGCTGGGTTGTCCCGCAGGCGCTTGAGGCCTGCCCGGACGCGAAAAACGTTTACTACGACCAAGTCGCGCAGACCGTAATGCCTGAATGGAGCCGTGGCCGGGTTGTGCTGATCGGCGACGCGTGCCATGCGGTGTCGTTGCTCGCAGGGCAGGGCGCGTCCCTGGGCATGGCAGGGGCGTTCATCCTCGCCGTCCAACTCGACAAAACGCCCCTGCCGGAAGCGTTGACCAGCTACGAGAAGCTCTGGCGCCCGGTGGTGGAAGAGAAACAACAGGTTGCCCGCAACGGCGCCCGCCGGTTCCTGCCCGCCTCGGAGAACCACCTGCGTATCCGCCGGGCAGCGATGCGCCTGGCCCGGGTCCCGGGCTTCAGCCGCTACCTCGCGGGCACGATCGCGGGCAAAACCACCGCGGTGATCAACCAGCTCTAGAACACAAACCGGCCTCGTAAGCCATCAGTCCAGCCTGAGTCCGGTTGGTACACCGTAACTTCACCAAGATCTGCGAGATGTAGTTCTTCACGGTCCCCTCGCTCAGGTGCACACGCGAAGCAATCTGGGCATTGGACAACCCATCGCCGAGGCAAGCAAGGATCTCGGTCTCGCGGGCGGTCAACTCATCGAGCACAGTGGACGATCGACGCTCGACGGTGTTCGCGATCAGCTTGTGCGACACGGCAGGCGACAGCACGGTGTGCCCGTTGGCGGCGACCCTGACCAGGTCGATGAGATCCTTCGGTGGCGTCGACTTCAGTAAGTACCCGGCGGCTCCGTTGCGCATCGCCCGCAGGATGTAGTGATCGCCGTCGAACGTCGTCAACGCCACCACGGCCGGGCGCTGCTTGAGCTCATTGATCTTCTGGATCGCGGTGAGCCCGTCCACGCCAGGCATGTGCAAGTCCATCAGCACAACGGAAGGAGCGTGCCGCAACACCGCCTCGATAGCTTCGGCGCCGTCGTAAGCCTCGCCGACAACCTCCAGATCCTCAGCTGTGCCAAGGATTGTGCGCACGTGGGCACAGACCATCGGATCGTCGTCGACCATGAGAACTCGGATCATGAGGTTGGCTCCGTCAAGGTCGCCGAAACGTGGAAACCGCCTTCGGTCGACGGGCCCGCGTCCAAGGTGCCGCCGATCATGCCAACCCGCTCGCGCAGGTTGTTCAACCCCGAGCCGGACCCGGCCATCGCGAGACCTGGCCCGACCGGAGCGGAGTTACGCACGGAAACCTTTGTGTCAGTACGGCTGTAGGTCACGTGCACGCGAACGTTGGCGCCAGGCGCATGTTTGCGGACGTTGGTCAACGCCTCCTGCACAATCCGGTGCGCGGTCCGGCGTACCACCGCAGAGGCCTGCCCGACGGCGCCCTCCTCATGCAGTTCCACCGGTACGCCAACGGACTCAGACTCGGAGACCAAAGTGGACAGCTCGGGTACCGGCGCCTGGCTCATCTTGCCGGTTCCAGAGCCTCCTTGTTCCCGCAGGATCGCCACGACCTCACGCAGCTCTTCCAAAGCCTGGCAACCGTTCGCACGCAATTCCTCAGCCGCACGACGGGTTTCCGCGTCACGCGCGGTCATCTCCAACCCGCCCGCCTGCAGGACCATCAAGCTCACCCGATGCGTCACGACATCGTGCATCTCGGCGGCCAGTTTGGCCCGCTCGTCGGCTCTGGCTGAGGCCAGCAGCACCTTGTACATGCGGTCACGGGCCGCGATGGACATTCCGATGACCGCGGGCACGATGACCAGGAGCAGAGATGTGGCGATCCGGGCTCCATTCAGATCCCAAGGCCGCAGCGCCAGGATGAACAGCAGCCCGGTCGGTATCCACACGGCCGTCTGGCTGCGGTAATGCGTCATCGCACCGCATACCGCGAACGGCGTGACAGCCTGCGGGATCCACAATGTGCCCTGGTCACGGGCCAGGTCGATGATCGTTCCCGGCGCGATCGTCTCGGCGAGCGTCATCCCGACCGCGGTCGCCGCGGTGAACCAGATGACCGCGAGCGGGGCGATCCTGCGGCAGATCAGCGGCCCGACGGCCATCACCTGGATGGCGATCCCGATCCCGGTGTACGCGAGGTTCTCCACCGGGCCGACGATCGACACGATCAACAACGCCACTGCCCCGGCGATGCTCATGGCGTCGAACACCCGGTCACGCGTGATGGTCACGTGCCCAACGTTATTCGGAGTGGCACCCCACGTGGTGGAAGTCCTGACGAAAGTCACCCGGTTCATGACCTTCGTCAGTGCCGTTGGTGAGGTTGCGGACTGCCGACATGACCTGGTCACTCGCTGTGCTTGTGAGGCCATTGGGAAGAAGGGGGCCTCATTGTGAATGCCTTGGCACGCTGGTGCGTGCGGCGCCGGTTTCTGGTCATCGGGCTATGGCTGGCCGCACTGCTCGGCCTCGGCGCGGCGCAGTCGTCGACCGGGACCGCGTACAACGACAACTTCACCATCCCGGGATCCGAGTCGACCACGGCATTCGCCCTGCTCGAACAGGCATGCTCGTGCCCGCGTTGATGCACATGTTCGGCCGAGCGAACTGGTGGATGCCACGATGGCGCGAGGTCTGACCGGCGTGACGATCGAGGACATCGTCATCGACACCGCGGGCGACGGCATTGTCCTCGAGAACTGTCATAACGTGACCATCGCTCGCGTCACCGTCAACACCTGCGACGGCGATGGGATCCGCGTGATCGACTCGTCCGGTATCGCGATCATTGACTGCGTGATCTATGGCTACGACACCGGTTCCTGCGCCGATGGCACGTTCCGCTGCCGGACTGCGTGGCCACGCGGAGGGATCAACGTAATCGGTTCGCGGGACGTCACGGTGTCCACTGTGGTCTTCGAGCACTGCCGAGGGCTGCTTCTGGACACAGTGGACGACGTGAGCGTATGCGGCGTGAGCATGACCGATATCTGCGGCGACCCCCTGACCTTGCGAGGCAGGGGGCGCCGGCTCGACCTCAGCGAGATCGACGTCCGTAACGTGATGTCAGGCCCGCGAGCGGTAAAGCCAGATGCTGTCGCGGCCGAACGACCAGGTCAAGGTGCCTAGCGCGGCAATCACGATGAGCAGCGAGACCGTGTGGGGCAGTGCCCCGGAAGCCGCCGCCACCAAAGCGATTCCCTGCGCGGCGGCCACGGTCTTGCGCGCCATGCTGTGCGGCAGCGGGGCATTGAGCCACGAGAACACCCAACTCGCGGCGACGAATATGTACCGCATGGCGCCCATCACCAGCACCCAAGGCCCCATGAACTGGCTCACGAACACGCTCAGAACAAGAATCAGGAACGCGTCCACTTCCATGTCGAACCGCGCACCCAACGGCGTCGCACACCCCGTGCGGCGCGCGATCTGACCGTCGATCGCGTCGCCGATCAACGCGACAGCAGCGATAACGGACAAGATGGCCACAGGAGCAGGACGCCAGAACGAATCGACCACAAGCGCCGTCACGCTTCCCACGAGCGCGGCCCTGGCGAGCGTGACGCGGTTCGCCGCGCCCACGGTTTTCGCGCCCGTACGGAACAGAGCTGTCATCAACATGCCGCCCATCACGAAGGCATAGGCAGCCCCGGCCACCCACCCCTCGTAACCCAATGGGGTGACCATCGCAAGTACGGTGAGCAGCAGTAACTGTCCGACCACGGCCACAAGGGGCTCGACGGCCAACGCAGTCCTCCCACTACTTAAGGTGATCGAGACCTTGAGTGGAGGGTAGAACGAATGGAACGGGCGTTCTGGGTGCGTTCGGCTGGTCGTGGCGACATTGGGCCTGCTCATGTGCAACAACACGCACCGGACGAGGTGTTGGTTCGAACTATTTTCAGCGGAATCAGCAGAGGCACCGAAACCCTTGTCTTCCGTGGGGAGATCCCGCCGAGCCAGTACACCGCCATGCGGGCTCCCTTCCAGGAAGGGGACTTCCCGTGGCCGGTCAAGTACGGGTACCTCAACGTCGGTGTGGTCGAGGAGGGGCCAGCGGACCTGACTGGCAGGACAGTATTCTGCCTCTATCCACATCAGACTCGATACGTGGTCCCGGCGAGTGCCGTGACGGTCGTACCGGACAATGTTCCACCCGGACGGGCGATCCTCACTGGAACGGTTGAGACGGCCGTGAACGCCGTATGGGACGCGGCTCCCATGATCGGCGACCGGATCGCCGTGATCGGCGCCGGCATGGTTGGTGCGTCGGTGGCCAAGGTCTTGGCCGGTTTTCCCGCCACCAGGGTTCAGTTGGTGGATTCCGATCCAGCGAAGGCGGAGGTGGCAGCGGCACTGGGCGTCGACTTCGCGCTGCCGCAGGATGCCTTGGACGGCTGCGACAAGGTCGTGCACGCCACAGCGACCGAGGCCGGTCTGGTCAAGGCGCTGGAACTGCTCGCCGAGGACGGCGAGGTCATTGAGATGAGCTGGTACGGCGACCGCAAGGTGAACCTCCCGCTTGGGGAGTGGTTCCACTCGCGTCGTCTGACCATCAGAGCAAGCCAGGTAGGGAAAGTCGCCAAGGCCCGCCGTACGAGCCGTGATTACGCGGATCGGCTGGCTGTGGCCCTTGACCTGCTGGCTGACCCGGGGTTTGACGCCCTCATCAGCGGGGAATTCCCGTTCGATGAGTTGCCCCGGGTGATGAGTTCCTTGGCCAGCGGTGAACTGCCTGGCCTTTGTCACCGTATTAGGTACGACGGTTGACGAATCGAACCGAATGGGAGGGCCCCCGGGTGTTCAGCATCACCGTCCGCGATCACGTCATGGTCGCTCACAGCTTCCATGGCGAGGTTTTCGGACCCGCACAGCGGCTGCACGGCGCGACGTTCGTCGTGGACGCCACTTTTTCGCGAGCCGAGCTGGATGACGACAACATCGTCGTCGACATTGGACTCGCCACCGAGCAGCTCAAAGAGGTGCTCGCGCCGCTCAACTACCGCAACCTCGACGACGAGCCCGACTTCAAGGGCATCAACACGTCGACCGAGTTCCTCGCCAAGGTGATCGCCGACCGGCTGGTCGGCCGGATCGGCGAAGGCAAGCTCGGCGAAGGCGCCCGCGGACTGTCCGAAATCACCGTCACGCTGCATGAGTCCCATGTGGCATGGGCAAGTTACCGGCGACAACTGTGATCACCTTCGTTGTCCCTGGCGACATCGACGACCAGGCGGTGCCGAGCGGCGGGAACGTGTACGACCGTCGCATGGTCCGCGCGCTCGGCGCCACCGAGGTCGCGATAGCCGGGACTTGGCCGACGCCGGACGACAAAGCCCGTCAGGAACTGGCGAGCGCCCTCGCGAAGCTGGACGAGGGCGCCACGGTTCTGATCGACGGGCTTGTCGCCTGCGGCGTCCCGGAGGTCGTGGTGCCGCAAGCCCGCCGGTTACGCCTGGCAGTGCTTGTCCACTTACCTCTCGCGGACGAGACCGGCCTCGACCCGGACCTCGCGAAGGACCTCAACGCCCGGGAACGGGAGACGCTGCACGCCGCGGGCATGGTCATCGCGACCAGCCCGTGGGCGGCGCGGCGGATCGTGCAACACCACTGGCTCGACGCCGACCGTGTGCACGCCGTGCCGCCGGGTACCGACCCGGCTCCGCTCGCGCCAGGCACCGACGGCCGCTCACGGTTGCTGTGCGTGGCCGCGGTGACGCAGCGCAAGGGCCAGGATCGGCTTGTCGAGGCGCTCGATGACGTGCGTGACCTGCCGTTCAGCTGCGAACTGGTCGGCTCGCTGCGGCGGGACACGGATTATGTGCTGCGGCTGCACGAGATGATCAAGGAAACCGGGCTGACCGACCGGGTCAAGATGACCGGCCCGAAGACCGGCGCAGAGCTTGAGGCGAGCTACGCGGCCGCGGACCTGTTCGTGCTGCCATCGCACACCGAGACCTACGGCATGGTCCTGACCGAGGCGTTGGCTCGCGGAATCCCAGTGCTGGCAACGAAAGTCAGCGCGATGCCGGAAACCGTCGGCAAGGCGCCGGACGGCACCGTGCCCGGCATCCTCACCTGGCAGCTCGCGGACGCGCTGCGCCGGTTCTTCTCCGACCACAGGCTGCGCGACAAGCTGCGGGCCGCGGCGCACGCCAGGCGCGACACCCTGATCGACTGGGACGCAGCGGCGACGCGACTCGCCGACGTGCTGGCTGACCTGGAGGAACCGGCATGTCGGAGATGAGCAACAACACCACCTACCCGGCCGAGTGGTTGTCGCTGCGGGAGGACGCGGACGCGGCGGCCAGGTCGGCTGAGCTCGTCGAGCCGCTGCGGGCCTATCTCGGCGACCGGCCCGGCCTGATCATCCGTGACCTCGGCTGTGGCATCGGCTCGATGGGCCGCTGGCTCTCGGGCAAGCTGCCCACGCCGCAGCTCTGGATCCTGCACGACCGTGAGCCGGGTCTGCTGTCGCGTGCCGTGGCCAGGATGCCAAGGAACGTCACAGCCACGGGCGAGCTGCAGGACATCACCCGGCTGCGAGCGGCCGACCTGAGCGGGACGTCGCTGGTGACCGCGTCGGCCCTGCTCGACCTGCTGACCGCGCAGGAAATGGCGGCACTGGCGCAGGCCTGCGCCAAGACGCCGGTGTTCTTCGCACTGTCGGTCGTCGGCCAGGTCGAGTTCGACCCGGTCGACGCGCTCGACGCCGACCTCGTCAAGGCATTCAACGCACACCAGCGACGGTCCATTGAGGGCAGGCGCCTGCTCGGGCCCGACGCGCTGGACACCGCGGCCAAACTCTTCGAAAACCAAGGAGCGACCGTGCATCGCAGGCCCAGCCCGTGGCGGCTCGGCCCCCAGGACGCCGCACTGACCACTGAGTGGCTACGGGGCTGGGTGGCAGCCGCCGTGGAACACGCGCCTGGTCTTGCCAAGCACGCCGAGGCCTATCTCGACCGAAGACTTGGCTCGGACCTGCGTGTCGTCGTCCACCATGAGGACCTGCTCGCCCTGCCGGCAGGTATGTCATGAAGAAGCGCATATGGGCGTCGGCCAAGCTGCTGATCGGCGCCGGAATCCTCGTTGCGCTTTTCCTCCAACTGGGTACCCAGAGCTTTGTGGACGGGCTGCGCGTGATCACCGTGGGCGAGATCTTCGCGGCCCTCGGCATTGGACTGGCGACCACAGTGCTCAGTGCGTGGCGCTGGGTCCTCGTCGCCCGCCGCCTCGGCCTGCGACTGTCCCTTTCCCGTGCGGTGCTGGACTACTACCGCGCGTTGTTCCTCAACGCTGTACTGCCCGCGGGAGTGCTCGGTGACGTCCAGCGCGCGGTCGAACATGGACAGCAGGAAGGCGACCTCGGGCGAGGTGTGCGAGCCGTTGTCCTCGAACGCGTCGCCGGACAGGCCGTGATCATCGTCGCTGGTGTGGCCGTGCTGCTCGCGGTTCCGTCCCTCGGATTGCCCCGTGACATCATCTTGATCATCCTCGGCGTGCTCGCCGTGATCGCGATCGCGTTCGTGGCCGCGAAACGGTGGGTACGTGAGAACACCGGTCTGTCAAGGACCATCGCTGACATCAGAGCGGGACTGTTGGCCCGTAACGCGTGGCCTGGTATCACGCTACTGTCAGCGGCAGCGCTGGCCGGGCATATCGCCCTGTTCGTCGTCGCGGCCCACGCGGTCGGGTCGACGGCACCGATCGCCCAGTTGGTGCCGTTGATGGTGCTGTCGCTGCTGGCGATGGGACTTCCGGTGAACATCGGGGGCTGGGGACCGAGGGAAGGCGTGGCCGCGGTGGTGTTCGGTGCCGCCGGTCTGGGCGCCGCACAGGGACTGACCACAGCGGTGGTGTACGGAGTGCTCGCGCTGGTCGCGAGCCTGCCCGGAGCCGGAGTGCTGATCCTCCGTGCACCGGTGCTGCGGAGATTGGAAAAGGCACTATGACGGAACTTGCCGGCTTCACCCGACGAGCTGCCGAAACCCGGCTGCCCACCCGCTACGGAGATTTTCTCGCGGTGGGATATCAGGACCCGACGTGCGTGGACGAGCACATGGCGCTGGTGTACGGCGACATCACCGCCCGCGACCCGTTGACAAGGGTGCACTCGGAATGCCTTACCGGAGACGTGTTCGCGTCCACTCGATGTGAATGCGGTGACCAGTTATCGGCCGCGATGAAGGCGATCGTGGCCGAAGGCGCGGGCATCCTGATCTACCTGCAAGGCCACGAAGGCAGGGGAATCGGCCTGCTCGCCAAGCTGAAGGCCATGCGCCTGCAGGAAGACGGTCTGGACACGGTGGACGCCAACATGGCACTGGGGCTGCCGGTGGACTGCCGTGACTACCAGGCGGCCGCGGACATCCTGCAGGACCTCAACGTGCCAGCGATCCGCCTGCTGTCCAACAACCCGCACAAGGTCGAATCACTTTCGCAGTACGGAATCCGTATCTCAGAACAGGTTCCGCTGCTGATCGACGTGAACGACGACAACTTGCCCTACCTCAAGGCGAAGCGGGAGCGACTGGACCACTACCTGCCCCAGCTCGACGACCTCCTTTAGAACCATCGTGAGTGGTTATCCAGGTTAGAACACGGATAACCACTCACGAGGGTTCTAGGGCCGTCAGGACTGCGGCGAAGGATGCCACCAAGCTGGCCAGTACGTCGCGGCCTTTCTCCGGTGTGGCACGAGACGGCAAGCCGATCACGCCGGACTTCGTGTACGGCGCCAATCCCAGCGTCAGCATGTGGTCACGCTCGTCTGCCAGGTGGTCGTGTTGCGCGTAGTCCGGGCGCACGACCTCCGGGTGGGCATGCAGCAAAATGGACACTTCCAGCTCGCCCGCGTGCATGTCGCTGACCATCGGAGTCTCGATGCCGCCAGCGTTCCTGGCGTTGTTCCAGTCCACTTCGGTCGGGAACAACGCCATCCCAGTGGATTCCTGGACCACATTGGACAGCACGTAGTTGCCGCCGTGCCCGTTGATCAGCACGAGCTTCCCGATCCCTGACCGGCGCAGCGACTCGGCGATGTCCCGCACGACCGCGTACAACGTCGGCGCCGAGATGCTCACGGTGCCGGGCCAGGCCGCGTGCTCATGCGAACACGACATGGTGATCGGCGGGAGCTCCAGCACCGGATAGGCCGAACTGAGCGCACGCGTGACCGTCGACGCGATGATCGTGTCGGTGGCCAGCGGCAGGATCGGGCCGTGCTGTTCGTGGCTGCCCACCGGCAGGATCGCGACCGTTGGCTGCTGGTCACGCACGTCGACGGTGGTGTTCAGGGGCAGGAACATCAGAGGATCGTTTCCTCGCGTTTGCGGGCCATGTTCATCACCTTAGCCGGGACCCGGATCCGGTCGTCGTTACGCAGCATGGCCTGCAATTGCTCGGTCGGCGCGGCCGGATGTTCGGTCAATTCGGCGAGCCGGTCGAAGAACTCCATGTCCACTTCGTCCTCCGGCTCGGGCATCATGCCCCAGACGTCGAACGGCAGCAGCGGCATGCCGATCAGCGCGGCGGCGTCGCGGATCATGTTGGCCGCGATCCACCAGTAGCCAACCTCGTTGAACATCTTCAGGCCGAACGTGTCGGGGTCGGCTTTGCCCGTACGGCACAGCTGCCATGCGCGGCCCGCGGTCAGGAACCTGTCCCGTGGTACGTCGGTGACGTCGAAATCGATCGGGAACCGGGCCATCTGCACGTCGTCGATCTGACCGTCGACCAGCACCCAGCGGGTGCCGTTCCAATATTCGGCCACCCAGTGGTCGTCGTGGAACCCGTTGTTGAAGTACGAACCGAACCCGCAGCGCGCTCTTGCACTCAGGCCTTGCGATTGCATCATGGAAACGAGCAATGCGGTGAAATGACGGCAATTGACGGCTGTGCGTTCCTGCGGTGGCCGCGCGATGTCCAATGGGCGGTCGTCCTGACCGGTGATGGCCGTCAGCAGCTCTTCAACCGGCCGGATGTGCACGGTCTTCCTGTCCTCTTCGGACAGTTCTACGTCGTAGAAGTGCGTCAGGTACTCGTGGATCAGCAGCCCGTGGCCGATCGCGGTCAGCGCACGGACGTCGGTCGGCAACGACTGGAACAGGTCGGCGTGTCGGCCTGGTGAAGTGAGCATGCCGCCAGCTTGGCGGAATTTATGCTTAATTCGCAAGGTATTCTCGCGAACTATGACACCTGTGGTGCTCGACTGCGACCCTGGCCACGACGACGTGTTCGCGATGGTGCTGGCAGCCGCGCATCCGGCGATCGATCTGCGGGCGATCACGACCGTCGCCGGGAACGGGCCATTGGATCAGGTGACGACCAATGCACTGCGGATCTGTGCGTTGGCGGGCATTGACGTCCCAGTCGCCGCGGGCTTGTCCTCGGCGGGAAACGAGAACGCGCCGTCGATCCACGGCGAGAGTGCCTTGGATGGCGCGGATTTGCCGGAACCAGCTGAACTGCTGGTTTCTGCGGACGCGGTGTCGTTGACCGAGCGCTCGCTCTCAGAAGGGCCGCTGACGATCATCGCGACAGGACCGTTGACGAACGTGGCCGCGTTGATTCGCAAGCGACCGGATTTGCGGCCCCGGATCGTGTTCATGGGCGGCAGTTGCGGCCGAGGAAACTGGCGGCCATTGGCCGAATTCAACATCTGGGTCGATCCTGAGGCCGCGGACACCGTGCTGTCCAGCGGCCTTGACGTGACGATGTGCGGCTTGGACGTCACCCATCAAGCCACCGCGACGCCGGACGTTTTCGAGAGACTTCGTGCGCTGGCAACGCCATTGGCTCTGACGTTGGCGGATCTGTTGGGATTCTTCGCATCCACGTACCACTCGGTGTTCGGAATGCCGGATCCACCGGTCCACGATCCCGTCGCGGTCGCCGCCGTTGCCGAACCTGGTCTACTTCGAACAGTAGCCGCGCCAGTCACCATTGAACTCGCCGGAACGCACACACGCGGCGCCACAGTTGTCGATTTGCATGGTGTGACAGGCAATCCGGCCAACGCTCAGGTCGCTCTAGGGCTGGATCGCGGAGGTTTCTGGGATGTGATGCTCAAAGCCGTCGAACGGCTCGGCTGATCGTCTCGATACCTGCTGCGATATCGCTCGGCGTGTTGGCGGCGTATCCCAGGACGAGCCCGGGAGGGTACGGATTCTGGCAATGCCAGGACAATGGCTGCACTTTGACGCCTTGTTTCAAGGTGGCCGCGGCCAAGTCCACATCGGAGAATCCGGCGTCGAACGTGATCATCAGATGCAGTCCGGCGGCGACGCCATGGACGGTGGCGCCGGGCAAATACTCGCGGACAGCCTTGACCATCGCGTCACGGCGCCGAACATGGCGCCTGCGCAGGAATCTCAGCTGCCGCTCCAGCTCACCGGAAGTCATCAACTCGGCCAGAACCAATTGGGGGAGCGCGGCATTGCCAAGATCGGCAATACGTTTCGCCGCAATGGCACGATCCCGGTACTTCGTGGGCACAAGCAACCAGCCGACGCGCAGTGCGGGAGCGAGCAATTTGGACACACTGCCCGCGTAACACACGCGCTCGGCCAACATCGACCGCAACGCGGGCACAGGCGCCCGGCCGTAGCGGTGCTCGGCGTCGTAATCGTCCTCGATGATCAACCCGTCCCAGCGCATCAGCTGTCGCCGACGGTCCCCGTCAAGAATCACGCCAGTCGGGAACTGGTGTGCGGGCGTCATCATCACCGCGTTGGTGTCCCCCAGCATGTCCACCCTTAGAGGGCATCTGATCTTGGTTGGGGCGATATGTCTGTGTCGGGTGACGGCTGATACCTTGATCAACTTGTGGGGTCCCGGCGTGCGTACCGCAGCGACTTGTCCGATGCTCGCTGGGCGTTGATCGAGCCAACGCTGACGGCGTGGCGTGCTGCCCGGCGTGGGCCGGGAACCGTGATGCGCGTGCATGACTTGCGGGAGATCGTGAACGCGATCCTGTACGTGTGCCGGACCGGGATCGCCTGGGAGTATCTGCCGCACGACTTCCCGCCCTGCAAGACGGTTTATGACTACTACGCCAAGTGGGAAGCCGATGGCACAACGGAAACGCTGCATGACCTGTTGCGTGACCAAGTCCGCGTCGCGAAAGGCCGCGCTGCTGCCCCGACGGCGGCGATCATCGACTCGCAGAGCGTGAAAACCTCCTGCAATGTCAGCGAATCCAGTCAGGGTATCGACGCGGGCAAGAAGATCAAGGGCCGCAAACGGCACATCGCCACCGATGTGCTCGGCCTGCTGCTGGCGGTAATCGTGACCGCGGCGTCGGTGCAGGATTCCGCTGGCGGGCAACAGGTTCTCGATCATCTCGCCGCTGCGCATCCGACCGTGTCGGCGGCATGGGTGGACGGTGGCTACAACAACACAGTCATCCGTCATGGAGCCCAGCGGGGTATCCGGGTTGAGGTCGTCAAACGCCCTTCTGCCAAGGGATTCCACGTGTTGCCCCGGCGGTGGGTAGTGGAGCGCAGTCTGGGCTGGCTGATGCAACACCGCCGACTCGCGCGCGACTACGAAGCCCTGCCCCAGCGGTCGCGCACGATGGTCCACTGGGCGATGACTAACATAATGAGCCGCACCCTGACCGGGGAATCCACCCAAACCTGGCGAAACGATCCACCCAAAGCAGACATTCTTGCCAAACTAAGATCAGATGCCCTCTTAGGCCTGCCGAATCCACCGGCACGGCAGGGGTTTCCATGCCCGCGTTGCGCAGATGCTGCCGTACGCCCAAGGATCCGGGGTCTTCGACGGCGACCCGGGTGATCCCGTCGGCTTGCAGAACCTGGGCGAGCAGACCAAGCGCTTGCGCAACACCGGCGACAATGACGACTTCGCTCGGATCCACCCGGATCCCACGGGTCCTGGCCAGCCAGGTCGCCACAGCAAGCCTTAGCTTGGGTGTGCCCCTCGGATCGCCGTAGCCGAACTCGGCCGGTTCCAGGGTGTTGAACACCGTGCGTTCGGCCCGCAACCACGCCGTCCGCGGAAAGGCCGCCAGATCCGGCACGCCGGGGGAGAGGTCAATCCTCGACGCCGCGGCCCGAAACGAGTCGAACACATCCTCCGCCGGATCGGTCGCGAACACGTCAGCAGTCGATGGCGGCCGATAGGGCCTCGCCGTCGGCGCCACGGTCGGCACCGCGACCACCACCGTCCCGCCACGACCACGCCCGGCAACGTGACCGTCCTCGATCAGCCGCTGATACGCCTCGGTGACCAGGCCACGGGACACGTTGAGCTCGGCAGCCAGCACCCTGGTCGCGGGCAGCCGTGAGCCGATCGGAAGGCGCCCGTCCGACATCGCCAGCCTCAGTTGCCCGGCCAACCAGTCAGCCCGGCCACCAGGGGGTGCGTCGGCGATCGTCAGTTGCAGGAAATCCGACCCGGAAGTTATGGACCCCTCAACCGGGCCCGGTTTGGCCCTACTCATGAGACCATTGTGGCAGCACAGTAGCGACCATGAGTATCGCTTTCCTGGTCACAACGTTGATCGCGGTCGCAACGCCGGGCACCGGCGCTCTCTACACCGTGACCACAGGCCTCACCCACGGCCGCCGCGCGAGCGTGATCGCCGCGTTCGGCTGCACCCTCGGCATCATCCCGCACATGGTCGCTACCATCACCGGCCTCGCGGCCCTTTTGCACACCAGCGCCCTGGCGTTCGACATCGTGAGATACCTCGGTGTGGCGTACCTGCTCTACATGGCGTGGAGCACACTGCGTGACAGGAGCGCACTGGTTGTCGAATCGGCACCGGCGCAGTCAGCCTCGAAGATCGTCAGCTCGGCGGTGTTGCTGAACCTGTTGAACCCCAAGCTGACGATCTTCTTCGTGGCCTTCCTTCCGCAGTTCGCCAGCACACCCCAGCGAATGCTCGAACTCAGCACGGTGTTCATGCTGGTGACCTTCGTGGTGTTCGCGCTGTACGGGATCTTCGCGGCGTCCATGCGTAACCACGTGATCTCGCGTCCGCGCGTGATGGCATGGCTCCGCCGGTTCTTCGCAGTGTCCTTTGTGGCCCTAGGCGCCAAACTCGCTGTGAGCTAAGAACGCCAGACGCTGCCACGCCGCTCATATTCGAGAATGGTCCCAACCTGCTGAGCCTGCTTGGCGCCAACGAACGCTCAACCAACCACACGGCCCTCACATCCTTGGTTTACCAGGTGATTGGCAGCTCCTGCAGACCGTGCACTGGTGAGAACAGCCGGAACGGCACCTCTTCGAACGGCACAGCCAATGCCAGCGAAGGGAATCGCTGCAGCAAAGCCGGAAACGCGATCTTCATCTCCATCCGGGCGAGTGGCGCCCCAAGGCAGTGATGCAAGCCGTGCCCGAAAGCCATATGCGCGGAGATCCTGCGGGTGATGTCGAACCGTTCCAGATCCTCCCCGAGGATCGGATCCCGGTTCGCCGACGGCAGCGAGCAGATCACGACATCGCCCGCGGAGATCGTCTGGCCGGACAATGAGACGTCTTCGACCGCGATCCGGGGGATTCCGGAGTGGACGATCGAGAGGTAGCGCAGCATCTCCTCGATGGCCTCGTCGACCAGCCTGCCCGCCCGGACCTCCGCGAGTTGGTCCGGATTGCGCAGCAGTAGCAACGTGCCCATGGCGAGCATGTTCGACGTGGTCTCGTGCCCGGCGAGCAACAGCAGATCGGCCACGCCGGTCAGTTCGACGTTGTCGAGTTCGTCGCCGTGTTCGCGGATCAGCATCCCGATCATGTCGTCGCCCGGATTCTTGCGATGTTCGGCGACGAGTTTGGCCATGTACGCGCGCGACGCCTCCATCGCGGCGGTCCGCTCCGCCATGTCCAGGGTCATGTCCAGCCGGATGCTCGCGTAATGCTGGAACTCCGCGCGGTCTTCGTATGGCACGCCGAGCAGTTCGCAGATGACCAGCGACGGTACCGGCAGGGCGAAGTTGGCGACCAGGTCGGCGGGCTTGCCTGCCTGCTCAAGCGCGTCAAGGTGATCGTTCACGATCGTCTCGATCCGGGGCTGCAACCGCCGGATCCGCCGCACGGTGAACTCGGGCGTCAGCATGCGGCGCAGACGAGTGTGGTCGGGCGGGTCGTAAGCGAGCAGGAATCCGCTCTTGGCGAGGTTGCCGGTCGCACGGCCTTCTGGCGAGTTGCTGAACTTGTTCGCCTCGCTGAACACGATTCGGATGTCCGAGTAGCCGGTGACCAGCCAGGCGTTCTCCGCCCACGGCAGGTTGACCTTTTTGACCGGCTCGTCCTCGCGGAGTTTGAGCAGTTCCGGCGGGGGATCGAAGCCGTCACGCCGGGCATGGATGGGTACTTCTGGCGCTGAAGTCATCAATGCTCCCAGTAAGTGATATGCAACTATCGCTTAATGCCACGCTAGCACAACTGGTAGTCGACTATCAGTCTGTTAGCGTTGCCAGGTATGACCGGGTCTTCGCAGCGCCCGTTGCGTGTGGACGCGGCACGCAACGCCGAGTTGATCGTCCGGGCCGCATGGCGTGCGTTCGCCGAATCCGGCACCGAGGTCCCGCTCGACGAGATCGCCAAGCGCGCGGGCGTCGGCGTGGCGACCCTGTACCGGCGGTTCCCCACCAAGGACGACCTGCTGCTGGCCATCCTGGAATGGCGCTACGCCGAGCACATCCAGCCCGCCGTGGTCAATGGTCTCGTTGACCCGGATCCATGGCACGCGGTCGTCTCAGCGCTGGAGACCGCGCTGACCATGGCGGCGGAGGCGCATTCGGTCATCAAGTCGGTGCGCGATCCCGGTCATTTGCTGTCCGGGCTGAAGAACCGCTTCATCGCCGACTTCACCACCATCGTGCAGCGCGCGCAGGAAGCTGGCGTTGTGCGCGCGGACCTGCGTGCGAGTGACCTGCCCATGGTGGTGTTCATGCTGATCAGCACGCTTCGTGTGGCACCCGACCCGGTGGAGGGCTGGCGGCGCAGTTGCGCGCTGCTGCTCGCCGGGTTGCGTCCTGGCTCCGACGTTCCGCTGCCGGAAGCCATAGGCGACTGTTAGGCCTGCTGCCGGAGTTTGAACCGCTGGATCTTGCCGCTGCTGGTTTTCGGTAGCTCATCGAGGAATTCCACCGCGCGCGGGTACTTGTAGGGCGCGATCGTACGTTTCACGTAGTCCTGCAACTCGGTGACCTCAGATTGTCCCTTGTGGACTCCCGGGCGCAGCACGACGAACGCTTTGACGATCATCCCGCGATCCGGGTCCGGTGCGCCGATCACCGCGACCTCCGACACGTCCGGATGCCCGGCCAGCGCGCTTTCCACCTCAGGACCGGCGATGTTGTACCCCGAAGAGATGATCATGTCGTCGGTCCGGCCCTTGTACCAGAAGTAACCGTCGGCATCCCTGATGAACGTGTCACCGGTGACATTCCAGCCATTGTGGACATACGTCTGCTGCCGGGGATCGGCCAGATACCGGCATCCGGTGGGGCCCTTGACCGCGAGACGCCCCGGCGTGCCGTCCGCGACTAGGTTGCCGTCGTCGTCCACAATGGTCGCTTCGAATCCGGGGACGGGTTTCCCAGTCGAGCCAGGGCGAATGTCGTCGTCCGCTGCGGAGATGAAGATATGCAGCAGTTCCGTGCCACCGATTCCGTCGATGATCCGAACGCCGGTGACGCGCTGGAACTCGTCCCACACGGGCTGCGGAAGATGCTCGCCAGCGGACACGCACCTGCGCAGGCTGGTCAGGCTGGATGCCTTGCCGGTAGCCAACATCGCCTTGTACGCGGTCGGTGCGGTGAACAGCACGCTGGCCTGATGACGCACGATGGCGTCGGCCAGTTCGTCCGGTGTCGCGCGTTCCAGCAAGAGAGTCGATGCCCCGACTCGCATCGGGAAGATCACCAGGCCGCCGAGGCCGAAGGTGAAACCGATCGGGGGAGTGCCGGTGAACACGTCGTCGGCTTCGGGCTTGAGGATGTGCTTGCCGAACGTGTCCGCGATCGCGAGCACGTCCCGGTGCAAGTGCATGGTCGCCTTCGGCCTGCCGGTCGTGCCGGACGTCGCGGCGAGCAGAGCGACATCGTCGGCGGCCGTGTCGACGGCTTCAAAAACGTCGCTTTTGGACTCGCTCATGCGCTGTAGCTCGCCGGCGTAGGTGATCACCGGCAGCGTGGCGTCGGCAAGGGCGTCGGTGAACCGGTCGTCGCTGATGATCAGGCTCGGCTTGGTGATCTCGACCATCGTGTCGATCTCGAGCTTGCGCAGCAACGGCATGGTCGTCACCACGACCCCGCCCGCCTTGAGCACACCGAACCACGCCGCGACCAGCCACGGATTGTTCGGACCACGCAACAGCACGCGATTGCCCGGTACCAGACCGTAATCCTCGGTCAGGACACGCGCGATCTGGTTGCTACGCCGGTCAAGCTCGCCGTAAGTCCAGAGCTCGGTGCCCGTCCGTAAGCACGGTCGATCCGCGTCGACCGGGGACAGCAATGCCGTGGCGCAATTGAGCCGCTCAGGGGCCGCCGGGTCGAGCAGGAACTCCGGCTGTTGCTCCTCGGGCGGGAGGTTGTCCCGGCAGAACGTGTCCACGTGGGCGGAGCGCGCCATCGCACCCTCCTACGGCTTCGGGTATGTCACTTGGGTGACGACCGTCAATTTCACTCTACAAGAAAGCGGGTGTCAAGGGCGTGTACTGTGGGTCGCGGCAGACCGACCGAGGAGGTGAGACCCATTAACGCCATGTCAGGCCGGGTGCTCGCCCAGGTTCACCAAGCGCGGTGAGAGCGCGAGCGCCTGAGAATCATCGAAAGGCGCCGGAGATCTACCCCGAAACAGTTTCCCGACTGCGTGCCGTCGGCTGCGTATTCGCCGAAGACGAAGCACGCCTCTTGATCGACGCGGCACAAGACGCCGCTGACCTGGCCGAGATGATCGAGCGTCGAGTGGCGGGCTTGCCGCTTGAGCACGTCCTTGGCTGGGCCGAGTTCCACGGGCACCGGATAGCGGTGGATCCGGGCGTGTTCGTTCCCCGCCGCCGTACGGAGTTCCTGGTTTCCCAAGCGCTTGCTTTAGTGAGACCGGGGAGCGTTGTCGTCGACCTGTGTTGCGGCTCGGGTGCGGTCGGCGCGGCTCTGGCAGCCGCTGCCGAGGTTGAGCTGCATGCCGTCGACATCGATCCCGCGGCCGTGAAGTGCGCGCGGCGCAACGTGTCCAATGTGTACTTGGGAGACCTGTACGCGCCGCTGCCCGTGGACTTGCGGGGGCGGGTGGATGTCCTTGTGGCCAACGCTCCTTACGTTCCGACGGAAGCGATTGCGTTGATGCCACCGGAAGCCCGGGACCATGAGCCTTTGGTAGCGCTTGATGGCGGGGTTGACGGGCTTGATGTTCAGCGCCGGGTCAGTGCCGAGGCTGTGGATTGGCTGGCGTCCGGCGGGCATCTCTTGATCGAGACCAGCGACCGCCAAGCCGAGCACACGGCGGCGGCATTCGCGCAGCACGGCCTACAGCCCCGAATCGAGCGCTCAGCCGACCTAGCCGCAACGGTAGTCATTGGCGACAACCCAGCCTGACCCCGTGTCCACCGTTCCTGCACACCGTGTCCACCATTGCGTGCGTGTGAAATACACAGTGCGTCACAGCGTTGAGGGCGTCACAGCTTGCGCCAGACCGAGACGTGCTGACGGCTGTCGCTGGTGAAGGGCGTGCGGTCCCAGTTGTCGAAGCGTTCGTGCAGCGTCATCCCGGCCATCCGGTCCAGTTCCGCGGCCCAGACATAGCGGAACGGCATGGAGAACTGGCTCTGCACAACGCCATCGGCGAGTCGATAGTGACGGGAGACCATTGCCTGGTTCGCGATGTCGTACTCGTCGAAGCCCGCGCGTCCTGGGTGGTCAGGTTCGTGATCGTGTTGAACACCAGGTAGGCAAGCTGGAACTGGCCGGGAACCTTGGCCGTCGCGAAGTCGCCGACGGTCACGTCGATCCCAGCCGAGGCGGGCACGCGGGCGAGCATTTCCGGCGACAGGTCGATGCCGTGCACCTCAACACCGGCTTCGCTCAACCGCACCGCGATCCGGCCGGTGCCGATGCCGAATTCGAGCGCCCGCCCGTCGCCCGCCAACGGCCGCAGGAACTCCACGACCGGGGTGACGGGCCGGTCCTTGACGTCCGAGTCGTAGTCCTTCGCGACATCCTCACCGAAATGGTTCACGCCGCACTCTGGCATCAGGCAACGCCAGGCGACCACTCTATTTCGGGCAAATGGGTCTTGACGGACTCGGCGTGATCACTAGCGTGAAGAGCATCCACTATGGACCAAGGGGCACTCATGTCATGGTTGCTGAGCGCGGTTCTCATGGTGTTCAGCACTATGAGCGTTATTCTGGCGACTTGATCACCTCAAAATAGGACAACGACCCCAGGCAAGTAAGATCGTTTTCCTCTCGCAGAAGACAACTTACAGGCGGGGTCGTTGCGTTATCAGTCTACTACAGGGCTTGCTGCTGACCAGATCCAGGAGCTTGTCGCGCGCATCTGGCAGATCATCCAATGCCATGAGAACCAAGCGTGGCCTCCGACCGTGGGACTGTATCGCGCTGTCGTGATCACTTTGGTGTACGTCCGACAGAATCTGAACCAGGCGGCCGTGGGCGATCTGTTCGGCGTCAGTCAGTCGACCGTATCGCGGATCTATCGAGGCATTCTCCCATTGATTGGGCAGGCCCTGTGCCTGCACATTCCAAACCTCAAGGAGGCCATCCGCGGCCGGCTCGTCCTGGTCGACGGAACCGATGTCCCGACCGGCAACCGTGCTGGTCACGAAGACAACTTCTCCGGCAAGCGGCGCCGCGCGGGGCTGAACATCCAGGTCGCCGCCGATACGGAGGGAGGCCTGCTGGGAATATCCGCCCCTCTGCCTGGCTCGATGCATGACCGGAAAGCGTTCGCCGAGTGTGACTGGGAAGATCTTCTGGCCGAGACCTCAGTCATCGGTGCCCCTGCCTATCAGGGCACTCACACGATTACGCCTCGCAAAAAGCCAAAGGGCGGCGAGCTCTCGGCTGGCGACAAGGTGAACAATAAATTCATCTCCTCACTTCGATCCGCCGTCGAGCGATGTATCGCGCATATCAAGAACTGGAAGATGATTGCGACCGGCTATCGAGGACGCCTTTCCGAGCTCCCCAACATCATCCGGATCATCACATCGCTCGAGTTCTATCGACTCGGCTGGTAACCCTCATGAATAACGCTCTATGGTGACGGCATTGCCGGTCAAGGTGACCTCGAATTTCGAGAACTATTGGGGTGTCAGCCTCAACCGGGACTGCGGGTTTTCTGAACCGCTGGCCAACGGGCAGGCCCTTTGGTTGTTCTGCGATACAGCGTGGACCGATTTCAACGGCAGCCACTTCATTCCAGGATCCACCGCGGCGGTCGGCCCGTACACTCCCGGCGAAGTCCCCACCCAGTTGAACGAGTTGCCGACGCCGCCGGGCGCCCCGCCGACGCCGCCCTACAACGGCGGCCCGTCGCAATTCCTGCCCGCGCCACCAGGTCTGCTCAATCCCAGTGGCGAGCCGTGCACGCCGAACATCGGCCAATACCCGGCTTCGTGGATCACTGGGATCGTGACCACCAGCCAGAACAACCTGCTGATCACCTACGCGGATCTCTGCGTCACGCACACCGAGAAGCCGTTCTTCATCCAGGGATTCGGTATCGCCGAATACACGCCAACCACCAACACAGTGACCGCGCGGACGACAGTGTTCTCCACGCCAGGAACCCAGCTGCCTGCCGCGAAGGTCCTCGGATCGCCGATCTACAACGGCGGGTTCCTCTATCTCTACGGCTTCGAATGCACGAACTGGTTCAGCGGAGTCTGCGTCAACGGCGTCACGAACGTCGCCAGAACCGATTCCTGGCGTACAGCCGGGAATTACCAGTGGTACGGGCAGGGAGCGTTCGTCCACGACGACGCACAGGCGACCAACATCATTCCGTCGGCCGCTGCCGGGGTTTCGATCCACCGGTTCGGTGCCAATGGACTGCACGCCATCCTGCAGAAGGACCTCGGCGGCGGCTTCGAAGTCTGGCGAGCGGCCACCCCGGCTGGCCCGTGGTTCCAGCGTTCGACGGGCAAAGTCGCCTGCCAGGGCGGCAGCGGGCACGACTTGTGCCGAGCGCTGACCGGGCATCCCGAGCTGTCGACGGACACTCACATGATGGTCTCGTACTTCAACCCGGGAAGCGGTCACGTCGAGGCGGCGCTGTTCCCATGGGACTCAGTCGAATGAAAGCTTGCTCGGCTCGCCACGCTTGAGCGCGTCGACGTGCGCGGAGAGGTTGGTGCCGTCGCTCAAAGTGCCGCCCGCGATCAGGTGCTCGGTCAGCTTGGCCTCGGCTTCCTTCACCGCGTGTGCCGCGTCGAGCAAGTCCGAGACGCGATCGGGATCGACGACGAGGAGACCTTCTGAGTCGGCCAGGATCATGTCGCCTGGGTTCACGACCACCCCGCCACACGTCACCGGGATCTGCAGTTCGCCGAGCTTGCCGGTGGTGCCTGCCATCGGGGTGACGAACCGGCTGTAGATCGGCAGCTCGCAAGTCGACACGAAACCGATATCCCGGTAACCGGCGTCGACGATGATCCCGCCGAGGCCGCGCGTCAGTGCGCCACGAGCGAACATCTCACCGGCCAGCGCGAGTTCACGGGCGCCGCCGTCGACCACGATCACATCGCCTGGAGCTGCGGATTCGATGGCACGCAGGACGCCGAGGAAGTCCTCACGGCACCGCACGGTGTACGCGGGCCCGAAAATCCGTGGCTGCGCGGAGCGGAGCTTGATCGCGCTTTCCATCACCCTGAGTGTCTTGTCCGCGTCGCAGATCGCGGTGGTGTCCACCTCGCGAAATCGTGCTGCCAGCGCCATCGGTCCTCCTGGTTTGCTGCTCGACGAACAGGCTAAGCCGGACGCACGGTAGCTTGGAGCCCGGAAGGTCATCTTTGTCCGGAAGGTCACTGTCCTTGTTCTTTTTGTTGCTCGGTGTGCCTGCCGCGCTCGCTCACTATTACCTCTGGCGAAGACTCGTGCGAGACACGACGCTCACGGGGAGCCGAGGCAGGCTGTACGGAACTGTGGCGCTGGCCGGCGCCTTCGTGATGATGTTGGCCGCCCTGTTGCTCCAGCGGGATGTCGCGGTCCTGGCGTGGCCAGGATTCATGTGGCTCGCGCTGATGTTCTACCTGACGCTCGTGATGGGCGTGCTGGAAATCCCGAGGCTGCTGGTCAATCGCCGCGTCAAGGCGCCCGCGCTGGTCGGCGCGGACGAGCCGGACGCGGTCCCGCTGCCGAGCAGGCGCGTGTTCGTCGCCCGGTCCTTCGCCGTGGCAGGCGGGATCACGGCGGGCAGCATCGTCGGCTACGGCGCGACCAAAGCCCTCGGTCCGCCCGAGATCACGTCGGTTCCCGTGCCGATCCGTCGGCTCGACCCGTCGCTCAGCGGCTTCCGGATCGTGGTGGTCAGCGACATCTACATAGGGCCGCTCGCCGGGCGCGGACACACCGAGCGCATCGTCCGCATGATCAACGAGCAGCAGCCGGACCTGGTCGCGGTGGTTGGCGACCTGGTCGATGGAAGCGTCGACCGGCTCGGCGAGGCAGCGGCACCACTGCGTGACCTGGTCAGCAAGCACGGCAGCTTCTTCGTCACCGGTAACCACGAGTACTACTCCGGCTACGAGCCATGGCTGGCCGAACTCGAGCGCCTCGGCGTGAACCCGCTGCGTAATGAACGACTGGCCATCGAACGCGGCGGCGCCAGCTTCGACCTCGCCGGTGTCAACGACGTCGCGGGCCGCCAGTTCGAAGACGGTCCGGACATCGCGAAAGCCCTGGCAGGCCGCAACACCGCCAACCCCGTTGTGCTGCTGGCACACCAGCCGATCCAGGTCGAACAAGCCTCGCAGCACGGCGTCGACCTTCAGTTGTCCGGGCACACGCACGGCGGCCAGATGTTCCCCTTCCACCTGGCGGTTCCGCTGCAGCAGCCGGTCACCGCAGGTCTTGAGAAGATCGACGACACGTGGGTCTACGTCACCCGAGGCGCCGGATTCTGGGGCCCGCCAGTGCGAGTGGGCGCGCCGCCGGAGATCTCGATGATCGAGCTGACCACATAGGACGATGCCCTTCACGCTGGCGCATCCGGCCGCCGTCCTGCCCTTCAAACGCTGGCTATGGTTTCCCGCGCTCGCCGCGGGAGCCATGGCGCCGGATGTCGCCTACTACCTGCCGTTGCCGATCGACACGCACGCGCTTGTCAGCGTGGTCACCGTCGACGTGGTCGTGGGCGCGCTGATGGTCCTCGTAGCGTGGGTGGCTCAACGCCCGTTCCTGGCGTTGTGCGGTGACGGTGTCCGCCGCCGAGCAAACGGAATGAAGGCGCCCACGTTGCCAATCCTTGCGGCCTCACTGGTGGTGGGCGCGGCGACGCACGTGGTGTGGGACGCCTTCACGCACACGCACGGGTTCATCGTTCAGAACTGGTCGCTGATGCGGATCTCTGTGGTCGGGCCGCATCGGCTGTACAACGTCTTCGGATACGTCTCCGCGATCGGCGGGATGCTCATCCTGGGGATTGTGCTGCGTCGCTGGTATCGCCGGACGCCACCGAGCGAGCCGCGTCGGCCTGCGGCGCGGCGCAAACCCTGGATCTTCGCGGGCATCGGGGCGGCGACAGTCGCGGGCGCGGTCATCGCGCTGGCTGACCTGGTGAGCCAGGTCAGCACTTACGACTGGGTACGCCAGTTGCTGCTCGGCAGCATCCAGGGCGCCGTGGCTGCGTTCGCGTTGTACGTGCTGGCGTTCTACGTCGTCAAGCCAAAGTCCGCTATGTGGACGCGCTGGAAGTAACCGGCGGCGGGCCAGAGACTGCCCGCATGCTGACCGACGAGTCGACATACGACCAAACGCGACACCAGCAATGGCTAGCGGGCCAGGCACGTGGCGTGTCCCGCCGTACCGTGCTCAGGATGTCGGCCCTGGCCGGGACCGCATTGGCCGTTGGGACACCAGAAACAGCGTCCGCGGCCGGTCCGATCGTGAAACCGCTGCCTCCTGAGCTGTTCGAGGTCTACGGAACCAACGCGGAAACCCGGTGGGAATCGTTGAGCGGTCAGGGATACCTCACGCCGATCGACCGGTTCTTCGTGCGCAACCACACATCCACGCCCACGATCGACGCGAACACGTGGCGGCTCAGGGTGTTCGGCAGTGGACTGCGCCACGGACCCGTCGAGTTCAGCTATCGCGAACTGCGTCGCATGCCAACCGAGACCACGACGGCGTTCATCGAATGCGCGGGCAACGGCCGCAGTTACTACACCAGCCAGCAAGGGCAGCAAGTGGCTGGCACGCCATGGAAACTCGGTGCGATCGGCGTCGCACGATGGCGCGGCGTCAAACTGTCGACCGTGCTCGCCAGAGCCGGGCTCAGCAGGAACGCGGTCGACGTGCTGCCGTCCGGGCTTGACGCCGACTTCGTGACCGGCGGCGTCAACCTCGGCAGGGTCCGCAGGCCGCTGCCGATCGACAAAGCGCTGGACGACGTGCTCCTGGCGTACGAGATGAATGGCCAGCCGCTGCCGCCCGACCACGGGTTCCCGGTCCGGCTGGTGGTCCCGTCCTGGGTGGGAATCTCGTCGATCAAGTGGCTCGGCGAGATCGAAGTATCCGAGACGCCGCTCGTGTCGCCGTGGAGCACGCAGTTCTACCGGCTCATCGGCCCCACTTACCCAGCCGAGGGCACAGTGGTCGCATGCCAGGTCGTCAAGAGCGCGTTCGAACTGGCTCGTGGCGCGACCTTGCAAGCAGGGCAGCGGCACATATTGCGCGGCCGTTCGTGGTCAGGCAACGGCCGGATCTGCAAGGTCGACGTCAGCGTGGACGGCGTCCACTGGCATCCCGCCAAGCCAACAAGCTACGCGCACGAGCGCGCCTGGCTGCAATGGGAATTCCCGTGGCACCCCAAGCAATCGGGCGCTTACGCGCTTCGCGCACGGGCAACCGATTCCACCGGCGTGACTCAGCCTGACGTCACGCCGTACAACACGCAGGGCTACCTGTTCGACGCGATCGTGCCGCATCCGGTCACTGTGGTTTGAACTCCGCTGGCCCGTCGAAGCCGAAGAATTTCAGCGCGGCCTCCTCGTGCAATGAGAACGCGAGTCCACGCGGACCGAAGATCACGCCGCGCTCGGACGCCTCGCTGTTCGGCGTGAAAGGTGGCAAATCGGCCGCTTGAACCTCGGGAGCGACCGAGAAAAGCAGTACGTGCCGTGGATCCGGCTCGGTCGAGGTGAACCACAGCGGCCGCAGGGTCGCCGAGTCCACGAGCATCCCGGCCTCCTCGCACAGCTCGCGCGCGCCCGCCTGCTGCCACGTCTCGCCTTGGTCGACGAAGCCGCCGACCAGCGCGAGCTGCCCGACCGGCGGGATGGATCGCCGCACCACGAGCAGACCGGTCCGGGAACCGTCCTTGACCGGCACGAGGACGATGGCGACCGGTGTCGGGTTCGCCCACGTCTGCATGCCGCATCCAGGGCAGACGCGGGGATAGGTGGACGTGTCGGTGTAGGCGGTCCCGCAGGATGAGCAGTAGGCGTCGCGCTTCATGACGTGCAACCTAGTGGTCACGATCGGAAGTCTGTCGGGGGTCTCGACGGCCCAGCTTCCCGCTAGGAGGCCGCTGAATAATCGGCGTGTCGCCCCAGGATGTGGGTTTGAGCTGGGAGAATCGTTTCATGCAGGGTGTGGAGCGTGGTGATCGGGAGCTGCTGGACGCGGAGGCGCTGGTCGGTCATCTGGTCCCGGCGGGGAGCATGTTCGCGTTCCTGGCCGGGCATCGCCGGAATCTGTTCCCCGATGGAGAGTTCGAGGATCTGTTCCCCTCGGGCAAGGGACGGCCCTCGATCCCGGCGTCGGTGATGGCCTCCATCCTGGTGTTGCAGACCCTGCATGATCTCTCGGATCGGGAGACCGCTGAGGCGGCCCGGTGTGACCTGCGGTGGAAGGTCGCGACCGGGATGGCATTGGACGACAAGGGATTCGACCCCTCGACGCTGGTGTACTGGCGCAAACGACTGGCCACCTCGGGGCGGCCGCATCGGATCAACGACGCGGTGCGCACGGTCGTCGAGGAGACCGGGATCCTGCGTGGCCGCCGCAAGCGGGCGGTGGATTCCACGATCCTGGCCGACGCGGTCGCCACCCAGGACACCATCACCCAGCTGATCTCGGCGATCCGGCGGGTGGATCGGCAGGTGCCCGGCGCGGCGGGGCAGATCGCGAAGGTGTGTACCGGCCATGACTACAGTCGGCCGGACAAGCCGAGGATCGACTGGGACGACCCGGCCGCCAGGGACGCGCTGGTCTCCGCGCTGGTCAACGATGCGAACGCGCTGGTGGCGGCGCTGGCCGATACCGAACTGGAAGGCGACGCGGAGTTCGCGTTGGCGTTGCTGGCGTTGGTCGCCGGTCAGGATGTCGAGCCCGCCGAGGGCAGTGACGGCACTGATGGGCGGTGGCGGATCGCCCGCAAGGTCGCCCCGGACCGGGTGGTGTCCACAGTGGATCCGGATGCGCGGCATACCCGCAAGTCCCCGGAGAACCGGCGGGACGGGTATCGGGCGCACGTGGCGGCCGAGCCCGAGACCGGGATCGTCACCGACGAGAAGGTGACCACGGCCGCCGGCACGGAGAACTCCGACCCCGCTGTGGCCGAGGAGTTCCTCGACGCCGAGGACGGCAAGCGCGCGTGGTACGGCGATTCCGCCTATGGCACAGGGGATCTACGCGGTGGGATCGACGATGCCGGGCATGAGGCGGTGATCAAGCCCAAGCCGCTGCGGGCTCCGGTCGAGGGCGGATTCACCGTGGACGACTTCACCGTGGACGACTTCACCGTGGACGACTTCACCGTGGACGAGCAAGCGGGCACGGTCACCTGCCCCAACGACATCACCCGCCCGATCAGCCGGACCCGGGTCGCCACCTTTGGCGCTCTCTGTCGTGCCTGCTCACTGCGTGCACAGTGCACCACGTCCAAGACCGGCCGTAAAATCGTTCTGCACCCACGAGATGACCTGCTGCGCCAAGCCCGACGCGACTGGGCGGACAAGCCCGAACTGCGCGAGAGCTACAGGACGTTCCGCCCCAACGTGGAACGGGTCATCTCCCAGATCGCCAGCCGCGGTGGCCGACGTCTCAAACTCCGATATCTAGGCACCGGCAAGAACAACGCCTGGCTCAAACGCCGCACCGCAGCCTTGAACCTCCGCAACCTCATCGGTCGCGGCCTGACCCATACGGCGGGCGCTTGGACCCTGGCTACCTGAGGGAAACCACGGCCCAACCCCCAGTCTTGGGAGTTGTGAACCTCGTCGAGCAACCGCCCTGGGCTCCCTGAACGCCCAGCATCACCCATAATCAGCAAGGCCCAGGTCCTCGCCTGCCATCACTCGGTGACAACCAACCCGCAAACCACCCTAATTCAGCGGCCTCCTAGCCAGATTTTCCTCTGGGCAGCACCGGCCAAGGGGGCCGGTACAACACCGGTACCGGCCCCTTTGCCCGGCACACTCAGCGAAAACCTTGGATCCGCCGAATACCCCCAAACGAACTTCCGATCGCAACCATTAGCGCGTTTGACAAACTCAAGACGACTGGTCACATTGGGGGTATGCCCAGGGCGAGTGTTCGTGAGGTCATCGTAGAGACGGCCGTGCAGGAGATTCACAAGTACGGCTACGCGGCGTGCTCGGTCGATACGATCACCAAGGCCGCGGGCGTGCCGAAAGGCTCCTTCTACAACCACTTCAAGAGCAAGGAAGACCTCGGCGCGGAGGTCGTCCGCCGGTATGCCGCCGAGTCCGAGTGGAACCGCACGACGCCGGGACTGTCACCGCTTGAGCGGCTCAGGGCGCGTTTCACCACGATGAAGGACATCCTGATCGGCAACGAGTACACCCGAGGCTGCCTGATCGGAAACATGGCCGCCGAGCGTGCCGACCACAGCGACGTCATCAGGACGCAGGTCGCCCTCAGCCTCACCTCGTGGTCCGACGGAATCACCGAGGAGATCGAACAGGCACAGGCCGCGGGTGAGATCAGCGAAAAGCTGGACGCCCGTCAACTCGGCCGGTTCGTCCTGAACGCATGGGAAGGCACGTTGCTGCGGGCGAAAGCCGACAAGAACACCCAACCGATCGAGGACTTCTTCACGGTCGTGTTCGACACGGTCCTGCGGTAGTCAGAAGTCGGCGCGCTGCCCAATGTAGATCTCGGCAAAGGACTCCGCGGCCTTCCGGGACCCCAGCAGTCGTCGCAGCCGCGCACGGGAGAGTTCGTTCATGAACGGGTCCGGCGACCCGTGGAAGATATCCGACAGCCACTGGGAAAACTCCTGATACTGCCACACCCGGCCAAGGCACGCGGCGGTGTAGTTGTCCAATGTGGAGTCATCGCCCGCGTAGTGTGCGATGAAGCCCTCAGCCAACAGAAGCGAGTCGTGAACGGCTAGATTCATGCCCTTTGCGCCAATCGGGGCGACGAGATGCGCGGACTCGCCAGCAAGGAAAAGCCGCTCGTGTGACATCCGGTCGAGCACGTAGTTGTGCATGTCCAGCACACGTTTCTCGATCAACGGCCCTTCGATGATCTTCCCGTCGGTCACGGTAAGCCGAGCGTGCAACTCGGTCCACACGCGCTCATCCGACCAGTCAGCATCGGTATCAGTGGGGGAGCACTGCAGGTAGTAGCGGGTGACGGTCGGCGTGCGCGCCATGTGCGCGGCGAAACCACGGGGATGAATCCCGAATATGACGCCATCAGCCGACGGCGGCGCCTCGGCAAGCAATGCCAGCCAACCGATGCCGTAGTCGTGCCGGGCGATTTGCGCTGGTACGTAAGCCTGTGTGACACCTCGTGCGCCATCGCATCCGGCCACGAAATTGCAGTCGATCCGGTGATCACCTTCGTCGTCGGTGAACGTGACGAACGGTTCGGTCGCCAGATCGTGCAACGTCACGTCGTGTACGCCGAACCTGACCTCGCCCCGATAGGCGGCGACCAGATCCTTCACCAGTTCCTGTTGCGGGTAAACGAAATGCCGTTGCCCGGTGAGCTCGACGTAGTTGAACGAATGCCGCTCACCCTCGAACCGAAACTCGAACTGCCCGTGCTGAGGCGCCCGTTCGAGCAACCGACCGGCCAGCCCATGTCGCTCGAGTTCCCGCACCGCCCATTCCTCGATGAACCCGGCTCGAGGACGTTGCTCAATGAACGCACGCGTCTCCCGCTCAAGCAGAAGACAGCCGACACCCGCCTGATGCAGCAGGTTGGCGAGGGTAAGTCCGGCAGGCCCCGCCCCGACGATGACGACCTGAGTACGCCCCATGGCCTGAAACTAACATCCGCCATCAGAAGTGCGTATGAATGCCAAACGCCTCGCGCAACTGAGCCATGTCATGCCGATCGCGTTCACTCGGCGCGTATCCCTGATGAAAGTGAACCTGCTGTTCAGCGGACAAGCATGGAACCTCGCGGCCTTCAATGACGCCGCTCGTGAAGCAGTTGGCGGGGTAGATGAAGGGCTCGTCCGGTTTCGGGGATGCCTGCCGAGCGCTGCCGTCGGGTTGAAACACCAAAGGATGCAGGTCGATCTCGCGCCCGTCCTCGTGCGTCTGCACGAACCGGATCGGCCGCCAGTCCAGGGTTTCGACGAACCCGGCAGCGGCAAGGGCTTCGAGGACGCCGTGTTCGTGCTCGTGCCGGTGCATGAGGTCGAGGTCCCGATGGTCGCGGGTCTGATGGCCGATCAGTGCGTCGATGCCCCACCCACCACCGATCCACACGTCAAAGCCTGCCACTAAGTCCAAGACCCGCAGAACATCCCGGCCATCCACACCAGCAAGCATGCTCCACCGCAACAGGAATTCCCCAGGGGACCCCCTGATTTAACGCTACACCGGGGGTACGACAGTTTCGGGCGGATGAGCTCGTTCTACGGGCCGTAGATGAGGTTCGTGCAGGCCGGACTTCGCTGGGTGCCTTGAAACCTTGGCTCTGCGGGACCCTGTTGGCCCTTGGAGACCATCGGTCTGCGGGACCCCGCTGGTCCTTCGAAGCCTTCGGTCCGCAGAACCCCACCTCAGAGGCTTCCTTTGCGAACCCGTAGGACTCCCTGAAGCCTCAGCGGACCTGTGGGCGCAGGGCGGGGTGGCGAGTGGCAGTCGCGGAGTCTCGGGGGTGCAACCGGGATGCCGCCGACCCTCACAAGATCGACTCAATACCGTGAGGGCCGAGTTACTGGCGTTGAACGCCGTGAAGGTGACCTTCACGGCACAAGTCCTTGACAAGATTTCTTTTCCGGACGAGTATCACTGTCATGGAGTCGATCGCTGAGGTTACCGACACCGGCGCTGTGCAGGCGATGGCGCATCCGATGCGGTTGCGAATCCTTGCCGCGCTCAGGGAACCGAGTTCGGCGGCGGCCGTCGCGCGGGATCTGGGCGAGGCGCGCCAAAAGGTCAACTATCACGTCAAGGAGCTCGAACGGGTCGGCCTGGCCCAACGGGTTGGCGAGCGGCGGGCGGGCAACCTGGTGGAAAGCCTCTACCAGGCCACCGCCGCCACCTACGTCATCTCGCCTCGCCTCGCCTGGGTCGACCGGCCGCGCATCGAGGCTCTCGCTGAGCAAGTGGCGCTCGAAAACCTTGTCGCGGTGGGGGAGCGGTTGCAGCAGGCGGCCGCGTTGTTGCTTGATCGGGCGGCCTTCGACGGCGAGAAGATCGCCAGTGCCGCCGTCGAAGCTGAGGTGCGGTTCGCTGATGCCGCCCAGCGAGCCGAATTTCTCAAGGAGTACATGGCGGCCGTCGGGCCGCTGCTCAAAAAATATGGGGACCCGCAAGGCGATGCGTATCGGGTCGTCCTCGCTGTTCATCCGGAGGAGAAGTCATGACGTACGGCAAGTTTCAGAAAACCTTCGCGTTGTCCGTCCCGGTTGACCGGGCGTGGCAGGCGTTCACCGACGCGAAGGACCTCGAGGTGTGGCTGACCGGCACCGTTCAGGAGGCCGACGTTCGTCAAGGCGGGCGGATCGCGTGGGCCGAGGATGATTACGGCAGGCTCGTGTGGGACATCGTCGAGGCGGATCCACCCAACAAGCTTGTGTACAAGGAAAGTTCGAGCATCCTGCCCGTCCCCACCGATGTCACCGTGACCTTCGAGGAAAGCCAGAGCGGCACCAAGATCACTGTTACCCAGGCGGGATTCGGGGAGGGCGAGAACTGGCAGACCCATCTCGACAACGTCGGGCTTGCCTGGGTGCAGACGTTGGCGGCGCTCGACCTCTACCTCCGCACCGGGGCGCGCTTCGACCGGTTCTTCACTTTCCAATCCGGACTGGGAATGCTCACCGACGACCTGCTCGCGGGTCCGGTCGTACTGTCGGTTGATGACGGTGCTTTCGCTGCCAAAGCTGGGATTCAGCGTGGCGACATCATTCTCAAGCTCGGCACCGCGCCGGTCTTTTCGCGCAGTGACCTGTGGCTGTTCAACCGGGAACATCCGATCGGTGAGGAGGTTGAGGTGACGTACGCGCGGTCCGGTGAGGTGCTGACCGCTCGTGCCGCGCTCACCGAGCCGACGTAAACCCGAGTCGAACATACGTTCGAACGTCTGCTAGGGTCTCCGGGCGGCGAAAGGGGAGAGATGGTCCGGGGCCCGATCTGGTCTGCTGCGGTCGTGTTCCTCTTGGGACTCAACCTCAGACCCGCGGTGACAAGCCTCGGGTCCGCGCTGCCGGACATCCCGACCGCGTCGGGGATCGCGGCGGTCCTGGTCGCACTTCCCTTGTGGGTGTGCGGAATCGGTGGTTTTCTCACCCCGTGGTTACAGTCCGCGACCGGTGCACAAAGGACAGTTCGGTTCGCGCTCGTCCTTCTGGCTGGCGCGCAACTGGTCCGTGTCGCCGATGGCCCGGTGCTGCTCGTGGCCGGGACTGTCCTGGTATGCGTGGCAATCGCGTTGATCGCGACCATGCTTCCCTTGCTGATTCGTGGAAAGTCCACGGCGTTCAGTGTTTGCTACACGCTGTCACTTGGCTGTGGGAGCACGGCGGGAGCGCTCGTCACGCCATGGATCGTGAGCCAATCGTCGTGGCGTTTCGGTCTGGCCGGGTGGGCGATCCTTGCTGCCATCACGGTCCCGTTTTCCCGGCAGCTGGACGGGGGTAAGCCGAATCGGGGCACAACGCGGAAATCATGGAGTTTGACGGTCTACTTCGGACTTGTCTCGACCGTGACGTTCTTGGTGATGGGGTGGTTACCGGCGATTCTGCGGGACGCGGGAGTGTCGGCGGATGTCGCGGGCGCGTGCCTGAGTCTCGCCATGATTCTCGGCCTGCCGATGATGTGGCTGGTGCCGTGGTGGGTGCATCGCGAAAGCAGTCAGCACGCGTTGCTCGCTTTACTTGTGCTGCCAAGCGTAGTCAGTGTCGCAGGGTTGCTTGTGGCGCCAGCCTTCATGCCGTGGTTGTGGGCGTCTGGGCTCGGCATCGGAATGGGCGGCATCGCCTTGGCGTTGACCATGATCCCGAGACGGGCGGATCCGCAAGGGACAACAGCGTTATCGGCGATGGTTCACGGAGGCGGATATCTCATCGCCGGGGTCGGCGCGCTCGCTTGTGGACTTGTGCACACCCTCACACAGTCATGGGACATGTCGCTCGTGATGGTGCTCGTGGTCCTCTGTGGACAGGCAGGAGCCGGAATGATCGTGGTACGGCCAAGCGGCAAAGCTGTTCCGCGGCAACGGACTGCCGCTTGGCCTGAGCGGGTGGCGCGAATTAGTGCCAACGAGCCTTGTCCACGACGTTGATCAACGGCTCACCCGAGGCAAACCGCCGAGCGTTCTCCACGGTGACCGCGAACCTGCGCTCTGTGGCATGTGGACCAGCACCAGCCACATGCGGGGTGATCAACACGTTCTCGCGTGTCCACAGTGGATGATCTGACGGGAGTGGCTCGGTTTCGAAGACGTCGAGCGCGGCCCCGGCGAGCCTGCCTGCCGCCAGCGCGTCGTCGAGCGCGTCGAGACGTAGTGTCGGACCGCGGCCGATGTTCACAAGGAAAGCGTTGCCGCGCAGGCGAGCCAGCCGCGAGGCGTCGAACATTCCCTCGGTCTCGGGCGTGTGCGGCACCGTGATGATGACCAGGTCGGCCTGACCGAGTTGGTCATCCAAAGCCGAGGCAGGCAGGATTTCGGCGAACCCCGGCACCGGGTCGGTTTGCCGCGCGTCAACACCGACCACACGCGTTCCGAATGCCGAAAGCATCCGGCCGACTTCGTTGCCGATCGCCCCGACTCCGACGATCAACGCGGACGATTCGGCAAGCGCCAGCACCGAGCCGGGATCCCAGTCCGGTGCCCAATCGGACCGGATCTGTGCACGAACGTACTGTGGCAGCCCACGGGCCAATGCCAGCACGAGTGCCATGGTGTGCGTGGCGACATGGTCGGTGTACGTGTCGCGCATATTGGTGATCTGGACCGGGTGCTCGATGAGTTTGGGGTGGTAGAACCCGGGAGGCGGCCCGGCTTGCGGAGCCTGCAACCACCGGAGCTGCCCGGCGTGCGCCAGAAGCTCCTCGGGCAGCGCGCCGTAGGCCGCGTCCGCCTCCCGTAGCGCCTCGGCTGCTTCCGTCTCAGTATCCGGACGCAGCACGCGAAGGCCGGGAACGGCCTCAGCCAGCCGCTGTGGCCAAGTCTCGGTCTCGTCCTGATGCGGGGGTACGAACACCAACGTGAAGCCCATGCCAGGCATTATCGCCGCTCACATCGCCAGAAGCATGATGCCTGTGCCCGCGCTCATGGCCGCGTGGCCCGGTTTCCCGGCCAGTGGGATCGTGACGATCAGGAGATACCAGGCGAAAGCCGCCATGATTTGATGGCCAACGGGCAGCACCATCCACGCCATGCTCGCGCCCATAAGCGAGTCGTGCACCGCGCGCAAGCCGTGCAGTTGGTCAGACATGGTCGCCAGCCCGGCGAACCACACCGTGATCGCCGTGAAAACGGCTACCGGGAGCCAGACCGGCACCGGCACACCCTTGACCATCGCGACCATCGCCAAGCTCATCAGCGCGTGGCCGCCGTTGGTGACCCGATCGGCGCCGCGGGCCGTCACGCACCCGATCGTGAACCAGACACCGGTCGCCAGGAATAAACCGGTCAGCAGCCAGTTTAATGACATAAGTGCACCTCCATGCCAATACAGACCGGACAGGAGACGAAAACTGATCGGACGGCTACCGTGAATTCGTGCGCCTCGTAGGTTCTTTTGAGTTGCTCGCCGAACTGGCGGTGCGACGGGTGCTGCTCGGCGATCTGGTCGCGGCGGCGAAGTACAACACGGGCACGCAGATCCACGACCCGGTGCGGGAACAGCAGATCCTGGACGCGGTGGCGGCGGATTCGGTGCGGCTGGGCATTCCAGTCGAGCCGCCGAGGCGGTTGTTCCATGCCCAGATCGAGGCGAGCAAGATAGTCCAACGTGGACTTTTCGCTAGGTGGGATCGGTATCCGCACGAGCGGCCGGCCCGCACGCCGGATCTTGCCCGCGAGGTACGCCCGCAACTCGACCGGCTGACTACGCAGATCATGGACCAGTTGCACGCTGCGGTTGACGTCTGGCCACCAGCAACGCTGTCCCAGGATTGGCGGCTCGGCGACATTGTTCAACCGTTGGACGAACTGCACCGGCGCGCGGTGACTGTCTCGCTGCGACCGATCCTGCTGCCATGACAAGCGTGAAGCCGGTGCCCCGCACCGGCTTCACGCTTTTTTCACAGGCTTTCGGAAATGAATCAGTCATGGACAAGTATGGTGATGGTCAAGTCATATGACGATTCCGAAGTGCGGACGTCCTATTGGAAGTCGCAGCCGGGGTTGGGCTCGTCCACTGCCAACGGTGCCCCCGCGGGCAGGACGTAGACGACGTCCAACACCATCGGTGTGGTGCCAAGGTTGCGGCCCACGTGCACGTTGTCCGCACCGGCCTGCTCGATAAGCGCGTCCCCAGCGTGGTAGATGCCGTCGATGGAGCAGTCCGACTTGTTGTGGGTCAGCGTTCCGCTGCGCACGTAGGCGTACAGCGTCCCGTCGTGGTGGTGCCAGCCGGTCGTTCCACCGGGCGCGATGGTGATCTCCCTGACGATGATGTCCTTGCCGGCGACCGTCGTTTCGCTGATGATTGTCCCGGTGACCCCGCTGGACGGAGTGGCGTTGGCCGCGGTCGCGGACAAGGCGACCGTGGTGAGCACAGCTCCGGCGAGTGCGGCTAACCGCATCTGTTTTCTCCTCTCGTCATGGTCCATTCTGAGTCCATAGACATCATGGACTGTCCACTCTCGACATCCATCCTGGCCCGATGCCCGAATGGTCACCACACAGTGCGCGAAAACTCCAGGCCGAACGCCTTGCCGACCGCCTTTCCGGGTGTAGCGTCGTTCTTGTCGCACTGCGATGGGGTGCGACAGCCTCAATAAACGCTTACGAACAGATATGAGGGCAGGGCTCGTATCTGCTCACAGCTCGGTGCCGATGCCCCCTTCGGCACGGGGCCAGCGTATGAGGCACGGCCTGGTGTGGTGTCGGCGCTGGCATCACACCAGGCGTCCTACCGACGCCGTATCGGGAGCCGAACCGAAATGAAGCCCTCTACTACTCCACGAGTTGTCGTTCTCGACCGGGAACAGCGGGAATTGCTGCGCCTGCTCGCCACTGGCCTGCCGGACACCGCGATCGCCCGCCGGATGTCTCTCGCGCCGCGCACGTTGGCGCGCCGGATCTCCAGCCTGTACCAGATGCTCCAGGCGGACAACCGGTTCCAGGCCGGTGCCGCGGCCGAACGCCTTGGCCTGCTTGTGAATGCCAGGGTCGACGAGCATCCGAAGTCTGTCGCCGTCTAGAGCCTTCGTTCGAACGTATGTTCGAACATGTGCTAGGTTCTCCGTTGGTGCTTACCGTGCTCGCAAGCCGACGGGGAATGGGCGACATGCGGAGTCGAGTGATCAGGATCTACCAGCCGTGGCCGACGCCCGTCCGTGCCGCGTGCTACACCGATCCGGCTGTGCTGCCGGAAATCGATGCCTGGGTGGACAGGTTGCGAGAGCGGGGCCTCGTCCCGCCGGACGTCGACTTCGTCATCCGGGATGGCGAGGTTGGCGTGCTGAACGATCGCGATGGCGAGCACGAACTTCGGCCAACCGGGTTTTTGGTCTTTGGTCGCGGGAGGTTGCAGGTACTGGACGAGTCGACGTTCTTCGGCCAGTACCACGACCCCGCGATGGGTGACATCTAGCGGAACGTGTTCTATCCGCGGTGCGGCGCGCCTTGAAGCTTGGGCGTTGCGAAACTGGAACGTGTTCTAATACTGTGCCCGATGTGCGGTTTGGCATCGTGCTGTTCACAAGTGACCGGGGCATCGCGCCCGCGGTGGCGGCTGCTGCCGCCGAGCGGGCCGGGCTGGATTCCTTCTATGTGCCGGAACATACGCATATCCCGATCAAACGGGAGTCGCCGCATCCGCGCACCGGGGATTCGTCGCTGCCGGACGACCGCTACATGCGAACCCTCGATCCTTGGGTGGCGCTTGCCACTGCCGCATCGGTGACCAGTCACATCAGGCTGGCGACTGCTGTGGCGCTGCCGGTTGAGAGCGATCCCATAACGCTGGCCAAGACAATCGCGAGCCTGGATCACCTGTCCGGCGGCCGCGTGACGCTTGGCGCGGGATTCGGCTGGAACGTGGACGAACTCAGTGACCACGGTGTTCCTGGCGCGAAGCGGCGGACCGTGCTGCGCGAGTACCTCGAAGCCATGCGTGCACTGTGGACGGACGACGAGGCCAGCTACGCGGGCGAGTTCGTGTCTTTCGGTCCGAGCTGGGCGTGGCCAAAGCCAACGCAGGCGCATATCCCGGTGCTGATCGGTGCCGGCGGCACCGAGAAAACCTTCAAATGGATCGCCCGGTCGGCCGACGGCTGGATCACCACGCCGTACGAAGTGGACATATCCGACCAAGTGGCCACGCTGCAAGCGATCTGGCGGGACGCGGGTCGTCGTGGCAAGCCGGAAGTCGTTGCGTTCGGTGGACGGCCGGATCGGGATCGCCTGGCGCACTGGGCGTCCATCGGCGTGACCGAGGTCGTGTTCGGCTTGCCCGACCGTGCCGCGGACGATGTCGAGGCCTGGATTGGCCGCTTCGGTGAACGGCTCGGGCTGCAACCGAGGTAACCGCGCCTCGCGATCGTCGAGGGCTACGGATTTCGTCGTATCAAGGCGTTGACAGTGCGGTATTCGTGCTGTTGCATCTTCGCCATGCCGCGTACCGAGATGTTCCGCTTCGTACGTCAAGTTGCGGTGGACCATGCTGTCGCCGAGCGACTCGGCATGCCTGTCCTCGAATTCCGCGAGGCACGGCTGGCACGCGCCGCCGAAGAACGGACGTTCAGCCGTCGCGATGCCCTGAAAATCGGTGGTGTCCTCGCGGGCGCCGCGATGCTCGGTCTTCCGGAACCGGCAAGCGCGGCCACGCAACCCAAGGTCGCGATCATCGGCGCTGGCCTTGCCGGGCTGAACGCGGCGCTCGCACTTGCCGACGCTGGCGTGAAATCCACGGTGTATGAGGCCGGCGACCGGGTCGGCGGCCGGATGTTCTCACAACGCACGTACTGGGACGCCGGGCAGATCTCCGAACATGGCGGCGAATTCATCGACACTGATCACCAAGCTGTGCGGGACCTGTGTGTCCGCTTTGGCCTCGGGCTGACCGATATCCGCGCGGCCGCGCCGAAAGACAGCCGGGACGTGCTGTACTTCGGCGGACGCTACCGCTCGCACAAGGAGTTCGTCGAAGACTTCCGGCCCGTGTACAAAGCGCTGGAAGCGGATGTCAAGAACGCGCCAGACGCGCCGACATGGGACGCGACCACGCCTGGCGCGACGGCACTGAGCAATATGAGCGTGGCCGAATGGATCGCGACCCGCGTGCCCGACGGCTGGCTCGCGAAGTTCCTCGAAGAGGCCTATGTCGTCGAATACGGCAGGCAAGCCGACGACCAGACCGCCGTCAACCTCGTGTACATGATGATCGACCAGGCTGATCTGGAAGATCCGAACGTCTGGGGCGCGTCCGACGAGCGCTATCACATCACTGGCGGAAACCAGCGGCTTCCGGAAGCGATCGCGGCCGCGTTGCCCAAGGGAACGATCGAACACGGCTGGCGTCTTGAAGCCATCAAACGCAATACCGACGGCAGTCAGACCCTGACCTTCGAAGGCGGCAAGACCGTCAAGGCGGATCACACGATCCTGACCGTGCCGATCGGCGTGCTGAAACACATCGACTACCGGCGCGCGGGCTTCGACGCCAGGATGAAACGCGCGATCAGCGACCTGCACATGGGCTATTGCTCCAAACTCAACATGCAGTTCGGGGAACGCGACTGGCTCGGCCGAGGCGTCTGGCCGGGGATCTCCAACGGCGCCAGCTTCTCCGACCTTGGCTACCAACAGATCTGGGACGCGACAGCCGGACAATCGGGTACGAAAGGGATCGCGATCCAGTACGGCGGCGGCGACAGTGCCCTGCGATACCGGCCGTCACAGCCGTTCCTGGATTCACGCAACGGGTACGTTCGGGCAGCGGCCCGGCAGAACCTCGACCAGTTCGCCAAGGTCATCCCTGGCGTGGCCGCGGACTGGACCGGCAAGGCAACGCTGGCCGCGTGGCACCTGAACCCGAACTCGTACGGCGCCTACAGCTGTTATCCGGTCGGGTACTGCCATCGCTACGCCGGTTACGAGGGCATGCGGCAAGGAAACATCCACATCGCCGGTGAACACACCTCAGTGGACTTCCAGGGATACATGAACGGTGCCGCGGAAAGTGGCACACGCGCGGCCGCGGAAATCCTGGGCTGACCATGGACCGTCTCAAGCCCAACTCCGTCGGCCTGCTCGGCGTCGTTTTCATGGCCGTGGGCGACCGCGGCGCCGATCACCGCGATGACCGGAAACGTTCCCGTAGCGGTCGCGTTCGGCAACGGCATCGGCGCGCCCGCGGGCTACATCTTCGCGACTGTCGTGCTGACGGTCTTCAGCATCGGATTCGTCGCGATGGCACGGCGAATCACGTCGGCGGTCGCGTTCTACGGCTTCATTTCCCACGGCCTTGGCCGGGTGATGGGATTGGCCAGCGGGCTTTTGGCGGTACTGGCGTACGTCGTGTTCGAGGCGTCCATTGTGGGCATCTTCGCCTACTTCGCCGACACCACGATCAACGCGCAGCTGGGCCTGGATCTGCCGTGGCAGCTCTACGCGGGGTCAGTGCCTGCTCACCCCTCGTGAGTGGTTAGCCGCGTTAGAACACGCCTAACCACTCACGAGGTTTAGAGGCGGTCCCAGGCTTCGGTGAGGACCTTGCGCAGGATCTGCTCGATCTCGTCGAACTGCTGCTGCTCGCAGACCAGCGGCGGCGAGAACTGGATCACCGGCTCGGCCCGGTCGTCGGCACGGCAGTACAGCCCGGCATCGAACAGCGCGCTGGACAGGAACCCGCGCAGAACCCGCTCGGACTCCTCGGCCGAGAAGGTCTCCTTGGTCGCCTTGTCCTTCACCAGTTCGATGCCGTAGAAGAAGCCCGCGCCACGAACATCGCCAACGATCGGCAAGTCGCTCAGCTTGTCCAGAGTGGACCGGAAGGCGCTTTCGTTGGCCAGCACGTGGTCGTAGATACCTTCGTTCTCCATGATGTCCAGGTTCGCCATCGCGACCGCGCACGACACCGGGTGCCCGCCGTACGTCGAACCGTGCAGGAACGTTGTGGTGCCTTGCAGATACGGCTCCATCAACCGGTCGCTCACCAGAACCGCGCCCAGGGGCGCGTATCCGGAGGTGAGTCCCTTCGCGACAGTGATCACGTCCGGCTGGTAGCCGTAACGCTTGGCGCCGAAGTCGTGCCCCAGCCGCCCAAAAGCACAAATGACCTCATCGGACACAAGCAGAACGTCGTACTCGTCGCAGATCTGGCGAACCCGCTCGAAGTACCCGGGCGGCGGTACGAAGCAGCCGCCGGTGTTCTGCACGGGCTCAAGGAAGACAGCCGCGACCGTGTCCGGGCCTTCCATCTCGATCGCCGCGGCGATCTGGTCGGCGGCCCACCGGCCGTACGCCTCGGGGTCGTCGCCGAACACCGGCGCGCGGTAGATGTTGGTGTTCGGCACCTTGACCGCGCTGGGCACCAACGGTTCGAAGTCCTGCTTGGCCGCAGGGATGCCCGTGATCGACAGCGCGCCCTGTGAAGTTCCGTGGTACGCAAGCGAACGGCTGATCACCTTGTGCTTGGTTGGCTTGCCGGTCAGCTTGAAGTACTGCTTGGCCAGCTTCCACGCGGTCTCGACGGATTCGCCGCCGCTGACCGTGAAAAAGACCCGGTTGATGTCGCCGGGGGCTTGCACGGCCAGGCGCTCGGCCAGCTCCACCGCCTTCGGGTGGGCGGTGCCCCACAACGGGAAGTAGCCGAGCTGGCGCGTCTGCTCTGCCGCTGCCTGCGCGAGCTCTTCGCGGCCGTGCCCGACCTGGACCGCGAACAGGCCAGCGAGGCCGTCGAGGTAGCGCTTGCCTTCGGCGTCGAAGACGTACGCCCCCTCGCCGCGCACGATCACCGGCGGCGGCGTGTCAGCGAAGGTCGAGTGGCGCGTGAAGTGCATCCACAGGTGCTCACTCGCGGAACGGGCCAGGCGTGCGGCGTCGTAGGCGGTCATGCCTGCTTTATCGCACACCTGCTACGGATACGCAAGTGAATCACCCTCGTGACCGTCGTTTTCGAGATTCAGATCGCGACCAAACTACGGATTTCGTAGTTACCGGGTGCCCCACTGGTAGGACTGCTTGCGCAGCTTCAAGTAGACGAGGGTTTCCGCGTTGCGCACGCCGGGAATCGTGCGGATCCGGGTCGAGATCAGTTCCAGGAGGCCCTCGTCGTCGGGGCAGATCGCCTCGCAGAGGATGTCGAACCGGCCGGCGCAGACCACCACGTAGTCGATCTCGTCCATCTCGGCGAGCGCATCGGCGACCGGTTCCAGCGGGCCTTCCACGTTGATCGCGATCATGGCCTGCCGGAACAGCCCGACCTGCATGGGATCGGTGACCGCGACGATCTGGATCACGCCGGTGTCGGCCAGCCGCTGTACCCGCTGGCGCACCGCGGCCTCGGACAGCCCGACGATCTTGCCGATCGTCGAGTACGGCATCCGGCCGTCCTGCTGCAGTTGCTCGATGATCTGTTTGGCGATGTCATCGAGTACCGGGGTCGCTGTCCGCTCGACTGCCGAGTTCTTCCGGTTCACGCAGGCATTATGACCGGTCGGTCAGCTCGGCTCGGCTATCCGGCGCAACCGGGATGTCAACAACGGATTTCGTAGCTTTCTGGCCGTTGACATTGCGGTATCCGCGTTGTTTAGTGCGTCACACCACTGTGTCGTGACGCGAGGAGAGTGTGGATGACCGATACGGCGACTCCCGCCAAGGCCGCGCTCGGCAGTTCCGAGCCGCGGCGGCTGACCAGGTCGATCGGCGTCCTCGGCGGAACGCTGTTGACGTTGAGCTGTCTGACGCCAGCGTCCTCGCTGTTCGTCGTGGTGCCGCCGCTGCTCGGCGAGACCGGCACCGGAACCGCGCTGACCATCGCATTAGCCGCGTTGCTCTGCATCGGCGTCGCCCTTTGTTATGCGGAGTTAGGCACGCTCGTACCCAGCGCCGGTGGTGAATACGCGATGGTCGGCATCGTCGCGGGCCGGTTCGCCGGCTGGATGATGTTCGTGTTGTCGTTCGTGATCGTGTTGATCATTCCGCCGATCATCGCGCTGGGCACGGCCGACTATCTGCATTCGGTGATGGACGTGGATCCGCGGATCGCGGGCGCGGTCGTGATGCTGCTCGGCACCTTGATGGGCCTGCTCAACCTGCGGGCCAACGCCTGGATCACCGGCATCTTCCTGGTACTGGAGATCGTCGCGATCGCCGTGGTGGCGTTCCTCGGCTTCGGCAACGTGCAGCGCCCGGCATCTGTGCTGGTCAACCCCGTCACGACCGATGCCGTCGACACGATCACGATCATCGCCGGGCTAGCAGTGGCACTGTTTGTCCTGCAGGGCTTCACCACGGCTGTCTATCTGTCCGAGGAGATGCACAACCCGCGCCGGACAGTCGTGCGGACAGTGCTGTGGACGCTCGGCATCGGCGCGTTGGTGGTGATCATCCCGGTCATCGCGATCACGCTGGGCGCGCCGGACATCGAAACGCTGACCGGCGGTGACATCGCCGCGATGGTCACCAGTTGGAGCAACACCGGCGTCGGTGTGTTCGTCAGCCTCAGCATCGCGTTGGCGATCATCAACGCGGTGATCGTGATGGTCATCCAGAACTCCCGCGTGCTGTACGCCTCCGCCCGTGACCGAGCCTGGCCGGACGCTCTGAACAGGGCATTCGGCGTGGTCAGCAACCGGTTCTCATCGCCGTGGGTGTCCACTGTGGTCGTCGGAGTCGGCGGTGCGGCACTGTGTTTCGTTCCGGTGGCCACGCTCAGCGGCGTGACCAGCGTCGTGGTCGCCGCGCTCTACCTTGGTGTCGCCATCGCCACGCTTGTCGGCCGCCGAGGCGAGCACCGCGGCAAGCTCGCGTGGCGGATGGCAGGCTGGCCGGTGCTGCCCGCCCTGATTGCCTTTGTTCTGATCTATGTCGTGGTCCAGCAGGCGCCCGAGGACTTGTGGATCACGCTTGGCGTGCTCGTCGCGGCTACCGTGTACTGGGTGGCCTACCTTCGCAGGCGACCAGCCGACCGCTGGGTCGTCACCGTTCCGACCGAATGACAAAGACCGGAGATTCTGGTGTCTGACAAGCAAGTCTTCCGCAACTTCGTCAACGGCGAGCACACCGACGCGGCCGACGGGCGCACGCTCGACCTCGTCAATCCGGCGACCGGTGAGGTCTACGCGACCTCTCCGCTGTCCGGCCAGTCCGATGTGGACGCTGCGTTCACCGCGGCCGAGAACGCGTTCGAGACATGGCGGGACACCACTCCGGCCGAACGTCAGCTCGCGTTGCTGCGGATCGCCGACGCCCTTGAAGCGCGCGCCGAGGAATTCGTGCAGCGCGAAGGCGAGAACACCGGCAAGCCGATGGCCGTGACCCGGGTGGAGGAGCTGCCGGTCGCCGTCGACCAGGTCCGGTTCTTCGCTGGCGCGGCCCGTGTCCTTGAAGGAAAGTCGGCAGGGGAGTACCTCAGCGGCTTCACCTCGTACGTCCGGCGCGAGCCGGTGGGTGTCTGCGCGCAGGTCACGCCGTGGAACTACCCGCTGATGATGGCGATCTGGAAGATCGCGCCCGCCATCGCAGCGGGTAATACGTTGGTGCTCAAGCCTTCGGACACCACGCCTGCCACGACGGTCCTGCTGGCCGAGTTGGCCGCCGAGTTCCTGCCGCCTGGCGTGCTCAACGTCGTCTGCGGCGACCGGGACACCGGGCGGTCGCTGGTCACTCACCCCACGCCGCAGATGGTGTCGATCACCGGCTCGGAGCGCGCGGGTATCGAGGTCGCGGGCGCGGCTGCGGCTGACGTCAAGCGTGTGCACCTTGAACTGGGCGGCAAGGCACCGGTCGTGGTGTTCGACGACGCCGACATTGCCGCCGCAGCCAAGGCGATCGCGGCCGCTGGGTACTTCAACGGTGGCCAGGACTGCACCGCCGCGACCCGCGTTATCGCAGGTGCGGGCGTGTACGACGACTTCGTCGCGGCCCTCGCCGAGGCGGCTTCGGAAACACGCACCGGCAGCCCGGACGAGGACGTCTACTACGGCGCGTTGAACAACGCCTCGCAGCTGGCGAGGGTCAGCGGGTTCATCGACCGGTTGCCCGACAACGCGACCATCAACAGCGGCGGCTCTGTCGTGGGCTCTCGCGGCTACTTCTACGCGCCGACCGTGGTTTCAGGCCTTCGCCCAGGTGATGAGATTGTCACCGACGAGGTCTTCGGCCCGGTCATCACCGTGCAGAAGTTCGCCGACGAGGCCGAGGCCACGCGGCTGGCCAACGGTGTGCGCTACGGCCTGGCCTCCTCGGTGTGGACTCGTGATCACGCCAGGGCGATGCGGATGTCCCGGCGGCTCGACTTCGGCTGCGTGTGGATCAACACGCACATCCCGATGGTCGCGGAGATGCCGCACGGTGGTTTCAAGCACTCCGGCTACGGCAAGGACCTGTCCATGTACGGCCTCGAGGACTACACCAGGATCAAGCACGTCATGTCCGCTTTGGACTGAGTGCTTGCTCGATGTCGGCCCACAGGTCGTCCGGATGTTCGACGCCGACGGCGATCCGGACCATGTCCTGGCTGACACCGGCGGTTCGCAGCTCGTCGGCATTCAGGTGCCGGTGGGACGTGGTCGCCGGGTGCATGGCCGTGCTGTCCGTGCCGCCCAAGGAAGGGGCGTTCATGATCAATTCCAAATTGGACATGAACCGTTGTGCTTTGTGGACTTCCACGGCAATCGTGGCGCCGTAAGCGCTCAGCAGTTTGGTCGCCCTGGCGTGGCTGGAATGTGTTGGCAGGCCTGGATAGTGGACCACGGACACCGCCGGGTGCGCCGCCATGCGTTCGGCGAGCCTGGCGGCGCTCTCGCACGCGCGCGCGATTCTGAGCGGCAATGTCTTGAGGCCGCGGATGATCAGCCAGGCCGCGAACGGGTCGGCGACGACGCCGAGCTTGACCGCCTGCTGCTGGGCCTGGCGATAGAGCGCATTGCCGGCGAACACTGCGACACCGCCGACGACATCGTGGTGTCCGCCGAGGTACTTGGTCGCCGAGTGGATCACGATGTCGGCGCCGTACTCGATCGGCCTGCACAGCAGGGGCGTGGCGAACGTGCTGTCGACCGCGGTGAGCAGGCCGTTCTGCTTGGCCTCCGCGGCCAGTGCGGGGATGTCGGGCACGTGGCCGATCGGGTTCGCGATGGTCTCCAGGTACAGCAGCTTGGTCTTCGGGCGCAGTGCTTGTCGTACTTCGTTCGCGTCGACGCCGTCGATGTACGTGACCTCGATGCCCCACTTTTCGACGAGCTGGTTGAAGATCGCGACCGTGCCGCCGTAGAGCGCTTTCTGGGCGATGATGTGGTCGCCGTGTTGCAGGATCGTCTGCAGGCTGACCGCGATCGCGCTCGATCCCGAGGCCGTGACCAGCGATTTCTCGCCGCCTTCCAGGTCGGCCATAGCTTGCTCAAGCGCTCGGTTGGTTGGGTTGGCGTAGCCGCTGTACGCGAAGGAATCCGGATCCGTCATCGCCTCGGCCAGCTGTTGCGGGCTCTCGAACCGGAAGTTCGACGACTGGTACAGCGGCACGGCGACCGGCTGACCAGGGGCGGGAGCGGCGAGACGGGCCGCGCGGGTCTCTGGATGCATTCTCGTGAGTCTGGTCCGCGAATTGGACCTATGGCAGAGCCAATCTGGCAGAATTGGTTTGGTGACGAGACCGGATGACCTGGTTGCTCGGCTTGGCCGCTGGTCGGCTGGCCGCGGCCCGCTGTATCTGCTGCTCGCCGGGCGCATCCGGCGTCTGATCGACGAGGGCGAGCTGCAACCGGGCGCGCCGTTGCCCCCGGATCGCTCCTTGGCTTCGGCTCTCGCCGTTGGGCGTACGACCGTCGTGTCCGCGTACGACCTGCTGACGCAGGAAGGCCGGATTGTCCGGCGGCAGGGGAGTGGGACTCGGGTTGCTCCGGCTGCGTTGCAACCTGACCCGCAGCCTGATGCCGCGAACCCGTTGTTCATGCACCTGCTGGAACCGATGGGCAAGATCGTCCAGCTGACTTGTGCTGCGCCGAAGGCTATGCCTCGTGCCGTGACCGAGGCTTATAGTGCGGCGCTGGCCACCGAGATCACTGATGACACTGGCTATCATCCACTCGGCTACCACGGACTGCGTGTGGCACTCGCGAACCGTTTCACCGCACGGGGATTGCCTACCAAGCCTGGGCAGATCCTGGTGACTACTGGCGGCCAACAAGCGCTTGCTTTGCTTGCCAGGCTGTTCGTCGCGCCTGGGGACCGGGTTGTCGTTGAGACGCCGACGTATCCGGGCGCGCTGGATGCTTTCCGTGAGACCACGCCGTCCTTTTTGCCCGTGCCGGTTGGTGATGCCGACGGGTTGGTGCGCGCTATGCGGCGTCGGCCCGCGGCGGTTTACTTGATTCCCACGCATCACAATCCGACTGGATTGGTGATGTCCACTTTGACCCGTCAGCGGTTGGCTGCTTCGGCCTTGGAATTGGGCGTCCGGTTGATCGAGGATGAGGTGCTCGCCGACTTGAGTTTTGACGGGTCGTTGCCGCTTCCTATTGCCGCATATGGGCCTGCGGTGACGATCGGTTCGCTGAGCAAGGTCGTCTGGGGTGGACTGCGCGTCGGTTGGGTACGTGCTTCCGAATCGGTGATCATGCAATTGGCTCGGCACAAGGCTGTGCATGATTTGGGCAGTAACTACATTGGACAGGTCGCTGCGGCTTCCTTGGTGTCTTCTTTGGACACTTTGGGCGCTGCTCGGTCCTCGGTGTTGCTGTCGCAGCATTCGATGCTGTGTTCGGCTTTGCGGGAACACTTGCCTTCGTGGGAGTTCACTCCGGCTTCAGGCGGCCAGAGCCTGTGGGTCCGGTTGCCTTTTGGCGACGCCGTGTCATTTGCCCAATTGGCTTTGCGGCACGGTGTTGCCGTGTTGCCCGGCGGTGCGATGGACGCGTCGGGCGCCAGCAAGGACTATCTCCGGATTCCTTTCCTGGAACCCTCGGACGTTCTTGCTGGCGCCGTGGAGTCACTGGCCGCAGCTTGGCACGAGTACAGGCCTGGCGCTCCTGGGGAGTCGCTTACGACCCTAGTCGTGTGAAGGTCAGCTCGATGCTCGCTTTGTGTGCGTGCAGTTGGTATTGCGGCAGGACGCCTGGCCCGCAGGATGCCGTGCCAAGGCCGTTTTGCGCGATGTCCAGGTTCAGGTAGATCCAGTCGGTCGGTTCCAGGTCCGTTGTGTGCTTGGCTGCGTCAAGGTGTTCGCTTGTCCAACGCCTTGCGGTGAAATCGAAGTTTCCCGCGATCTTGATGCCTTCGGCTTGGTCGTTGGTGAGCTTTGCCCAGCGGACTTCTTTGCGGTTACCGTTTTCCTGTGGGAACACGTAGGGCGTCTGCATCTCGTCCACTGTGGACTTGTAACGGCCGATGGCTGAAGCTTGCTTGCTGTCCGCGTAGGCCTCGTTCGGGCCGCCGCCAAACCACTCGACGTTGCCGAATTCCTTGGGGATCGCCATCCTCAGGCCAAGGCGGGGCAGCGTGCATGGCCATTCGCCTTCTGGCTCGATGTCGACCTTGAGGTTCAGCGTGGTCTCGTCGCCTGTCCATGTGTAGGTGACGTGCATGCCGAACGCCCTTGCCGGTGGGGCGACCCGGGTTTTCCCCACTCCGTTTTCTTCGCTGATCAGCCTGTGCTGCAGGCGATGCAGGCCGTTCTTGCGCCAGATTTTTTCGTCGGACGGCTTGTCGTTCTCGGTTGGTGCTCGCCAGAGGTCCAGCTTGGGAGCTTGCATTGGGATTCCGCCGATGTGCTGCGGGGTTTCCACGGGTTCCAGGTTGTGACGGCGATATCCTTGCCCTTGCCCTTGCCCTTGCCCTTGCCCTTGCCCTTGCCCTTGCCCTTGCCCTTGCCCTTGCCCTTGCCCTTGCCCTTGCCCTTGCCCTTGCCCTTGCCCTTGCCCTTGCGGTTTCTGGCGGGCTTTGACGTTGAGTTGTCCCCATGCGATCGGGTGATTTGCGGTCGCCCAAGCCGTATCCTTGGCCAAGCTCGCGGTGACGGTCACCCATGACTCGCCATCGGTTTCCGGCATTTTCGGCAGCTCAAGGATCGTTTCCGCGCCGGGCCCGACGGTCGGCGTCGGCAGCATGCCCGAAGCGACCTCAACCCCGTCCTCCTCGAGTTTCCAACCGAAACTCAGCTGCTCAAGCCCGGAATAATCATAATGATTAGCCACAACAACTTTGAGGTTGTCCACAGCCTCCGCAGAACCCTTCTCGCCGCCCCCCACCCCCGATACGCTGGAAGCGGGACGCCCCCCGGGAAGGGCGGGGGCTGCCTGGGTGGCGGTTTCTGCTGGTGAGGGCGAGATTCGGACGGGTTCGAAGATCTTCTTGAGTTCGTGCAGGCCCGGGGAGGGCGTGCGGTCCGGGAAGACCAGGCCGTCGATCACGAAGCTGCCGTCGTGGATCGTCTCGCCGAAGTCGCCGCCATAAGCGAAGTACGGTCGGCTGTCGGCATCGACCTGACGGATGCCGTGGTCGAGCCATTCCCAGATGAAGCCGCCCTGGCATCGCGGGTACTTCTCGAAAAGCTCACGATATTCCAGCAAACCGCCGGGGCCGTTGCCCATCGCGTGCGCGTACTCGCACTGGATGAACGGCATCGTGGTCGTCCGGCCGATCTCGTCGACCTCGGCGTGCGAGGCGTACATCCGACTGTAGATGTCGACGTACTCGCAACCGGCGTCGCCCTCGTAGTGCACGGGCCGAGTCGAATCCCGCGAACGCGTCCATGCGGACATGGCGGCGAGGTTGCGGCCGGTGTGGGCTTCGTTGCCGAGGGACCAGATGATGATGCTGGGGTGGTTCTTGTCGCGCTCGACCATTCGCTTCATACGGTCGAGGTAGGCGTCTGCCCACTGTGGATCGTCGCTGGGATTGCGCGCCCAGCCGACCTCGGAGAAACCATGGGTTTCCAGGTCGCACTCGTCGATCACCCATAGCCCGTACTCGTCGCACAGGTCGAGGAAAGCCGGATCCGGCGGGTAATGGGAAGTCCGTACCGCGTTGATGTTGTGCTGCTTCATCAACAGTACGTCGGTCAACGCGGTCTCCAGTGGAACGGCCCGACCGAGCTCTGGGTGGTGTTCGTGCCGGTTGACGCCCTTCAGCAGGATCCGCTTGCCGTTGACCTTGAGTTCGCCGTCCTCAATGGTCACAGTTCGGAATCCGATGCGCAGCGGTACGCGTTCGTGGTCCGAAGCGAGATAACCCTCGTACAGTCGAGGAGTTTCGGCGGTCCACGGTTCGACAACGCCCGCGTCGATCGACGAGTCGGTGGACGCGCGCAGGATTCCCAGTTCTGGAATGGACAGCCATGCTGGACCGTCCACTTCGACCCGAATGTGGCCGCGGCCGGAGACGTGGTCGTAGTCCGCGCGTAGCCAGTAGTCGCTGATTCCGCCGGTTGGTCGGGCCAGCAGTGTCACGTCACGGAAGATGCCGGAGAGCCACCACATGTCCTGGTCTTCGAGGTAGCTTCCGGAAGACCATTGGTGTACGCGCACCGCGAGTACGTTTCCGTTTTCCCGCAAAAGGGAACCGACGTCGAATTCGGACGGCAACCGGCTTCCGCGGGTCACGCCCAACTCGGTGCCGTTGAGCCAGATCCGTCCACATGAGTCGATGCCGTCGAACCTCAGCACCACGGGCTGCGTGAGCCATGCGGCTGGCACGTCGAACGTCAGTCGGTAGTCACCGGTTGGATTGTCCGACGGCACATAGGGTGGGTCGACCGGGAACGGATATTGCACGTTCGTGTACGCGGGTTTGCCGAAGCCGTGCATCTGCCAGTTCGATGGGACGGCCAAAGTGGACCAGGCCGTGTCGTCGAACGAATCGTGCTCGATGCCTGATGGGGCTTCGGCTAATGAAGGTGAGAGGTGAAAACGCCAGTCCCCGTTGAGCCTTAACGATGGCGCGTCCGAGGAGAAGGCGGCGCGCGGTGGTAGCGCACCGTATCCCGGGGACACGTCGTCGATGTAGGACATGGTCACCTTTCAGCCTTTCACCGCTCCCGCGGCGATGTTCTTGATGAAGTGGCGTGCTCCGAACAGGAACACGATCAGCAGCGGAATCACTGCCATCAATGTTCCGGCCATGACGAGGCTGTAGTCGGCGCCGTAAAGGCCGTTCAACTGGTTCAACGCGACCTGCAAGGTCGTGTTGGTCGGGTCGACCATCACGATCAGCGGCCACAGGTAGTCGTTCCATGTTCCGACGAACGTGAAGATGCCAAGGAATGCCAGTGCTGGCCGCAGGATCGGCATCGCGACCGTCCAATAGGTACGGAAGAAACCCGCACCGTCCACTTTGGCCGCTTCGAGCAGCTCGTCCGGAATCGCTTGCGAGGCGTACTGGCGCAGCCAGAAGATGCCGAACGCGTTCGCGGCCGCCGGGACGATCAACGCCTGGAGGCCGCCGACCCAGCCGATCGATGCCATGATCGAATACTGTGGGATCGCCGAGAGCTGCGTCGGCACGACGAACGTGGCGAGCAGGATCGTGAACAGCAGATTCCGGCCGGGGAAGGCGTATTTGGCGAACGTGAAGGCCGCGAGCGAGTCGAAGAACAGCACCAGCACAGTTGTTCCGACCGAGACGATCACCGTATTGAGCAGCGCGCCGAAGAAGTCGATGCGGTTGAGCACTTCCTTGATGTTGTCGATCAGGTGCGTGCCGAACGTCAACTTCGGTGGTGTGGTGAAGATGTCCCCGGTGGTGTTGGTTGCCATCACCGCGAGCCAGTAGTACGGGAACAACACCACGATCGTACCGATCGCCAGCAGGATGCCGATGGTCAGCTTGCTGCGCAAGGTCGGGTTCACTTCTTCACCTCCGCCCGCTCAGGCCGGTTGATCAATCGCCAGTTGATGATCGCGAACAGCAACACGATCACGAAGATGCCCCAGGCGATCGCGGCGCCGTACCCGAAGTCGTTCTCGAGGAACGCCTGGTTGTAGAAGTACAGAACCATCGTCATACCCGCGTCTTCCGGTCCGCCGCGTTCACCGACAAGGATCTGCGCCTCGGCGAAGATCTGCAGGCCGTTGATCGCCGACATCACCACGGAGAACAACAACACCGGGCGCAGCAACGGAAGTGTCACCTTGAAGAACGTCTGAATTGGACCGGCGCCATCGATCTTCGCTGCTTCGTACATCTCCTGTGGGATCGCCTGAAGGCCGGCGAGGAAGATGATCGCGTTGTAGCCGACCCAGCGCCAGATGATCATCACCGAGATGGCGATCTTGATGCCCCACGGATCGGTCGACCACTCCACCGGGTCGAGGCCCAGCCAGGACATGAAGGCGTTGAGGATGCCGAACTCTGGCGAGAAGATCGAGCTGAACACAATGGACATGGCCACAATGGACGTCACGTTCGGCGTGAAGTACGCGATCCGGTACGCGCCTTTGAAACGCACCGCCGAGTTCAGTCCCACCGCGATCAGCAGCGCCAAGATCGTCATCGGCACCGTCGACATGATCCAGATGATGAAGGTGTTGCCGACCGAGTTCCAGAACTCGAGGTCGGTGACGAGGAACTCGAAGTTCGAAATGCCGATGAACTCGGTCGGCCCGATCCCGTCCCACCGCTGGAAAGCCAGGTACAGCGAGTACAGCACCGGATAGGCGCCGAACACCGCGAACAGGATGAAGAACGGCGAGATCGCCAGGTAGTGCGGCAGGTACTTCAGCCTTTTGCTTGGCATCAGAGCACTCCTCGCCGCTGCAGCAACCGGGTGATCGATCGTTGGGCGTCGCGCCACGCCTGCCCGGGATCCTTGCCCGCTGACTCCACATTGACCAGTTCGTCGGTGATGATGTTGCTGATGTCGATGTCCTGCGGGCTGAAGTAGGCCGGTTTGACCTCTTTGGCCGCCTGCCCGAAAACGTCCACTGTGACCTGTCCGCCGAAGAACGGATCCGGTTGGCGCATCAGCGGATCGTCGAACGCGCCAGGTGCGGAGGGGAACAGGCCAGCGTCCACATAGTGTCGGGCCTGGTTGGCCGGGCTGAGCACCCAGCTGACGATCTCGAACGCCTTCTGCGGATCGGCGCAGTGGCTGGTGAGCGCCATGAACGACCCACCTTGGTTGGCGGCGCCGCCGGGGCTGCGGCAGATTCGCCACGCGCCCGCCGTCTTCGGCGCGGATTCCTTGATCTCACCGGTGATCCAGGAGGCGTTGACCAAGCTCAGCTCTTTGCCGTTGCTCCACGCGGCATGCCGGTCGACCGAGCCCGACTCCTGCCCGGTGTCAACGAGTCCCGCGGTCAGTCCCTTGCGGACGGCGGTCAGCGCGCGATCCCACGCCAGTTGAACATGTGCTTGGTCGCCGATGTAGTGGTGTTGCCGGTCGAGGAACTTCTGTGGCTCCTGTGCGATCGAGTACGTGAACACCGTTTTGGCGTCGGTGATCATGTACCGGCCGGGCAGTGCCTTCTGAATCTCCTCGCTGAAGGCGAAGTACTGGTCCCATGTGGACACCGCGCGGGCGACGTCATCCGGCTCGCTCGGGAACCCGGCCTGCTGGAACAGGTCGTGCCGGTAGAACAACGCCGCGGGGCCGGTGTCGATCGGGAAGCCGAGCAGTTTGCCGTCCGGTGTGGTGCCTGCCTGCCACTTCCACGGCAGGTACTGGTCTTTGAACCGGTCCGCGCCCAGCGTGTTCAGGTCGATGAACTGGTCGGCGTCCTCGAAGTACCCGGCGATGTCGTCGTTGAGCATCGTGATGTCCGGGATGTACGCGTCGCCGGAGATCGCGGCAAGCAGCCGGTGCCGCAGGTTGTGGCCCACATTGGACGGATTGAACCGCGCGTCGGCGAACCGGGCCCTCGCCTCGTCGAGCACGTTGTCCGACAGACCACGCGTCCAGTACCAGAGCGTGAGCCTGCCAGGACTGGTGGTCTGCGGACTCGTACACCCCGCGAGCGCCAACAGTGACGCCCCTGCTCCGGCCAGGAATCCACGTCGATTCACGGCCACGAAATCACCTCCGGCCAGCGCTGCCCAGGCTTTCCGTGAACGGTCACGTGACCGGTCACGTCCGGCGAGTCTGAGCCGCGAGCGTCCCAATGTCAAGCATCACCGCACGTCACTGCTCGTGAGTGGTTATGCGGGTTAGAACACGCATAACCACTCACGAGGGATGATCAGGGGTTATGCGGAACCTCGCAGCATGAGCGTCGCCTTGATGGTCGCCGGTTGCGGCTTCGAGCCGCTGAGCAGCTGGCCGACCTGGTCGATCGCGATGGCACCGACCTCGCGGGTGTCGATCCGGACGCTGGACAGCGGTGGTTCGACCATGTTGCCGATCGCGAGGCCGTCGAACCCGATCACGGCGAAATCGGCGGGGACACGCCTGCCGAGCAGTCGCGCCTGGAACATCGCGCCGATCGCGATCACGTCGTTGTACGTGAAGATCGCGTCGAGCTCGGGATGCTTCTCGAGCATGCCCGCCATGGCGCGCTGCCCGCCCTCAATGGACTGGGGCGCTTCGCCGACGTACGTCGGCAAACCGTGTTCACGCATCGCGTCGCAGTACCAGCCGTAGCGGGCGCTTGGCTGGTGGTGGTGATCATGGTCGAGCATGCCGATCCGCTGCCTGCCAGTCGATGCCAGATGCGCGATCGCCGCGTGCACGCCTTCCTCGCCATCGACCCGGATCTCGCCGAAGCGCCCGCCGACTTTCGTGCGTCCTATCTGGACAACCGGCATTCCGCTGGTGTATTGGTCAATCACGTCGTCCGGCTGGCTGAAGTAGCCGACCACGGCGTCCACTTGGGAGCCGACCATGGCCAGAGTGGACAGTTCCTGGTGCTCGTCGTCGGCGGTGTCGTAGACCACGACGTGCCAGTCCTTGCGCCGCGCGGCTTCCAACGCGCCCGCCGCGACCTCGGTGAAGTACGGGTTCAACAGGTTCGGGATGACCAAGCCGACAGATGTGCTGTCCTGCCGGACAAGGCCGCGCGCGAACCGGCTCGGCCGATACCCAAGCCTTTTGGCCGTGTCGAGCACACGCTGCTTGGTCGCGCCGTCGATTTCGCCTTTGTCGTTCAGCGCGCGGGAGACCGTCTGGTACGACACCCCGGCCGATTTCGCGACATCGCGGATCGTGATCCGCTTGGGTGCGCCCGGCCCATCCGTCATTTCAACGACGTTAGCAGCAGGCGACGCGACACTCTTGCTTCGCAACGATCGGTGCCCTTACTCTGTTGTTCCCACCGCCTCTGGGAACCCTGCACCGGAGGACATCTGTGGCAAGAAAAACCCCCATTCTCGCCGCTGCGCTCGCGTCCGCTGGCAGCCTTGTGCTGTCCGCGCCCGCGGCCAACGCGCAGGTCGAAACTGGGCCGTGGAGTTCGTACAGCCCTGGATTCTCGGTCCAGCAGCAAGGGTGTGGCACGGTCAGCGGCCTGACCTTCAGCCTCAGCTGCACATCCACGAGTGGCGTGCAGCGCGCCGAGCGCCGCTACGACACGTACTGCGGTGGCGTGCGCCAGTTCCAGGGCACGTTCCGGATCAACAGCATGACCGGTGACCGCCTCAGCCTGAAGCAGACGTTCGGGCCGTCGGACGCCGACTTCATGCTCGCTGTGGACAGCGGCAGGCGGTTGTACTCGGTGCGCAACGGCGGAGCCACCATCTCGCCCGCCGGAACCGCACCGAACGGTCGGTCGGTCACGGTCAACACCGTTCACTCCGGGTCGACACACCGGATCTACATCAACGGCTCGCAACGGCTGTCGTACGCGGGCCTGAGCGGCTGCCACTACGACAAGTTCGGTGCCTACCGCACCGACAGCGGTCGCGGTGCGATCTCAGTGACCTGGAGCAACGTCAGGTTCTGGCAGCGGTGATCAAAAAGCTGGTAGTGGTGTCGCTCGTGGTGCTTGCCGGATGTTCGGCAAGCCCCACGGGCGATGCCCCGAACCTGACGGCAACCCTGCGAACCCCGATCACAATCGACCTGGCGTGGAAAGCGCCGGACACCGCGGCCGCTGGGCAAGTCGTCGAATACGCCAACGAGGAAAAAGGGGAGTACACGATCCTCGACTTCCTGCCGTTGACGCAAACGACCTATCAGCACAAGGACCTCATCCCACAGACGAAGTTCTTCTACCGGGTGAGGCCGTACTACGGAACCGCGTCTCCGGAGATCGCGCTGATCCTGCCACCCGGCGACATCACTGGAACCGAGTCCGAAGAAGGCATGCAGGCGTCGACCCGTCCAGGCCCACCCGCGCGCGCCACAACCCGTGACGCCCAAGGCGCGCCGACGGACTTCACGGTGACGATGTTGCACGCGAACGGCGTGAAGCTGACGTGGACAGACCACACGACCGATGAGGACGGCTTCCTCGTCGAGTTGAAGGCTGACGGGAAACCGGACTTCGTGAACGTCGCGATGGCTGACCCGAACGTGAACACCTTCGGCCTGATCACCCAGCCGGACGAGAAGAAAGCGACATATCGGGTGCGCCCCTACAAGTTCGGCGCGCCGACGAACATAGCCAAGCAGACAACGGGAGCCGCTTAGTAGAGTTCCGCCTCGTGGCAACGTGGGACGAACTGGCCGAGTACGTGCGGACAGAATATGAGGTCATCTCCGAGCAGCCGGGGGAGATCCGCCTGCTGTACACGTTCGATGAGGAAAGCGATCGAACCCAGGTGATGATCATTGCGCGGGAGGAGCTCGACCGGAAGTACGAATGGGTCCAGATCGCAACGCCGCTTGGCCTGGCGCGGAACGTGGATCTGCACGCGTTGCTCACGGCCATCGGGCACACGACTGTGTCGGGCGGCGCGGCGATCATGGGCGACCACATCGTGATCCGGCACTCGCTGCCACTCGAGAACCTGGACATCAACGAGTTCACCGACCCGTTGACGCTGATCGCGGGCGCGGCGGACGAGCTGGAATCAGAATTCTTTGGCGGCGACGAGTACTGAGCGGGCATACTCGCGGTTGTCCTGACGGCTGGCGAGGGGAGTCGAAGTGCGCATCGACATGGCAACGATCACCGCTTCGACACGAGGCCACTGAGGCAAAAAGCCCAGCTTTGCGGTCGAGGTTCTAGCTGGATCGAGGGCAGCTTGGTTGCCTGAAGGCCGAGCTCAGCGGTCAAAGAACCTAGCTGTGCGATCGAAGTCCTGGCTGGTTCGAGGGCGGCTTGGCTGGCTGAAGGCCGAGCTCAGCGGTCAAAGAATCCAGCTGTGCGATCGAAGCCCTGGCTGGTTCGAGGGCCGCTTTGCCGCCCGAAAGCCAAGCCCAGCGGTTAAAACCCCAGCTCTGCCAACGAATCGCCCGCAAAGCGGCCCCCGCCCTTCCCGGGGGGCACCCCGCCACGCCAGTCTATCGGGGGTGGGGGGTGAACTGCGGTTAGGTCGCGCGCGATGGGGATAACTCGTTGGCTGTGGACAACTTGGCTCCGTTGATCTTTGTGCGGGGCTCGGTGTCGATGGTTACCGCTAGGCTTGATTCCGGGGGCCGGAGGCCGATGTAGGGCTGGGGCCGCCGATCTAGGGCTGAGGCCGACCTGGGGCTTGGAGTCGACCTTCTGGCTTGAGCCGAACCTCGTGAACGAAGCGGTCGATTGTCCATGACCGTTTCCCATCCGAGGAGTTCCTGTGCGAGCCCGGATTTCCGCGCCCTCCGACTTTGCCAAGCTGTGGACCGCGTCGGCTGTTTCCAACATAGGCGACGGGGTGACGATCGCGGCTGGACCGCTGCTGGTCGCCCAACTGACTGAAAACCCAGCCTGGGTGGCCGGTGCCGCCTTCATGCAACAGTTACCGTGGCTGTTGTTCGCTCTGATCGGTGGTGCCTACGCGGACCGAGTCGACCGGCGCAAGCTTGTCGTCCAAGTCAACGTCCTGCGTGGCCTGGCACTCGCCGCGCTCGCGGCGACCACAGCGGCCGAAGTCGTCACCATTCCCATCATCTACACCATTTACTTCCTGCTCGGCCTTGGCGAGACATTCGCCGACACCGCCGTCGGAGCAATGCTGCCTGTGATTGTGCCCAAAGAAAAGCTGGCGTCAGCCAACGCAAAGCTGATGGCGACCTTCACCATCGGCAATCAATTCCTAGCAAAACCTTTGGGAGCATGGCTCTTCATCACCGCAGCGGCATTGCCTTTCGCGTTCGACGCGGTGAGCTTCCTGATCGCGGCAGCCCTGATTGCCGGTATCGCCAAGACGCCCGAACACCCCAAGAAACAAGCGGACGTCAAAGAGGGCATTCGCTGGCTGATGAACCATCGCGTGCTCAAAACCCTGGCCATCACCATGAGCCTGGCCAACGTAGTCTTCTGCGCGGCCTTTGCCATCTTCGTGCTTTATGCCCAACGACGGCTCGGGTTGAGCGAAGTCGGTTACGGCTTCCTCCTCACCACATTCGCCATCGGTGGACTGATCGGGACGACAATCGCACCGCGTCTGCAAAGAAAGGTTCCCAACCGAACCTTGCTGAGAACCGGCCTAATCGTCGAGACGCTCACGCACCTCACGTTGGCCATCACCGATAACTGGCTACTGTAGTCGCCGCCCTGACCCTCGTAATCTTCGGCGTGCACACAATGGTGTGGGGCGTCATTGTCGTCACGATGCGCCAGCGCGTTGTGCCCGATGGCCTGCTGGGCCGGGTTACGAGCGTCTACATGCTGCTCGACGTTGGAGGCGCGGCCCTGGGTTCGTTGCTCGGCGGCCTGTTCGCGCAGGCGCTCGGCGTGACGGCGCCGTTCTGGATTGGGGCGGGGGTGATGGTTCTGATCTGCGTTGCCGCGTGGCGGCCACTGCGTGCAGCGTGAATCATCGTCCAGCATGGACGCCAGGCAGTTGGAGTACTTTCTCGCGGTCGTCGACCACGGTGGAGTCAACCGGGCGGCGTCAGCCCTTTTCCTGACGCAGCCGTCGCTGTCCCAGGCGATCCGTGCGTTGGAGCGGGACCTTGGGCAGGAGTTGTTCCATCGCGTCGGCCGCCGGCTTGTCCTCACTGACGCTGGGCGTTCGTTGGTTGAACCGGCGCGGGACGTGATCAGGAGCCTGGCGGTCGCACGGGACAGCGTGTCGTCGGTCGCCGGGCTCGCCACCGGCTGCGTCGAGATCGCCTCGATGCCGTCACAGGCCGTCGAACCGCTGAGTGGGATGATCAAAGCGTTCACTGAACATCATCCAGGACTCCGGGTGACGGTCCGATCGGCGTTCACGGCGCCGGACGTGATCGAGATGGTCCGTACGGGCATCGCCGAAGTTGGCTTGCTGGGTACAAGCGAGGAGCCCGTCGCGGTCGGACTGACGATGAAGTTGTTGCGGCCACAGCGGTTCGTTGTTGTCGCACCGAACGGATCGTTTTCGAGACGGAAGGTGCTCAAACGTTCCGACTTGGACGGCCAGCGCGTGATCGTCGGCCAGATCGGGACCGGCATGCGCCGAGTCGTCGACGAGATGAGGGCGGATGGGATCGAGCTGACCGCGGTCGTCGAGTCGGAGCATCGGGAGTCGATCCTGCCGCTGGTGCTCGGCGGCGTTGGGCTGGCGGTTGTCACAGAATCGTGGGCGCCGTTGGCTCGGCAGGCGGGCGCCGACGTGCTCGATCTCGAGCCGGCCGCGTATCTGAACATCGCGCTGGTCAGCCGTAAGGCCTGGCTGAGCCCCGCGGCCGAGGCGTTTATAGGCATCGCCTATAGGTCTGGACGTTAATGTCACTTGGACGTGTCGCTCCGGAGGTGGTGCTATCGGACGATGACCACGCACCGCATCGCACTCATCCCCGGCGACGGCATCGGCCAGGAGGTGACGCCCGCGGCCTGCGCGATCCTCGACACCGTGGGCAAACGCCACGGCTACGAACTCACCTATGACACTTTCGACTGGTCGTGCGCGCGCTACCGCAATGTGGGCGCCATGATGCCCGGCGACGGCCTCGACCAGATCCGCCACCACGACGCGATCTTCCTCGGAGCTGTCGGCGACCCGGCTGTGCCCGATCACGTCTCGCTGTGGGGCCTGCTGATCCCGATCCGCCGCCAGTTCCAGCAGTACGTCAACCTCCGGCCGATCCGCGTGTTCGACGGCGTGCCGAGCCCGGTGCGCGCGGCCACGTCCGAGGTCGACTTCGTGGTGGTCAGGGAGAACGTCGAGGGGGAGTACAGCGAGATCGGCGGCCGGATGAACCGCGGCTTCCCGTCCGAGATGGCAGTTCAGGAAGCCGTGTTCACGCGCGCTGGCGTGACCAGGATCGTCGACTATGCCTTCACGCTGGCGCAAGGGCGCCGTCAGCACGTCACCTCGGCGACGAAGTCGAACGGAATCGTGCACACCATGCCGTTCTGGGACGAAGTCGTCGCCGAACGAGCGGGCGGCTTCCCGGACATCGCGTGGACGCAGGAACACATCGATGCGTTGTGCGCCAAGGTCGTTCTTGATCCAGCGCGGTTTGACGTGTTCGTCGCGTCGAACCTTTTCGGTGACATCCTCAGCGACCTCGCGGCGGCGGTCGCGGGCAGCATCGGCATGGCGCCAGCGGCGAACCTCAACCCCGAACGCGACTTTCCGTCCATGTTCGAACCTGTGCACGGCTCGGCTCCGGACATCGCGGGGCAAGGCGTGGCCAACCCGGTGGGCGCCGTGTGGACCGGCGCGATGATGCTGCGGCACCTCGGGCACACGGAGGCCGCGGATGAGATCGAGCAAGCGATTGCTTCAGTATTTGCCAAGACGAACCTGCGGACCCGTGACCTCGGCGGCACGGCAACCACCGCGCAGTTCGTCGACGCGTTGCTGGACATCCTGCCGTGAGGCTTCCCTTTGACTACCAGCAGATCGACGTCGGCGATGTGCGTGTCAACTGTGCGATAGGCGGTGTGGGGCCGCCAGTGCTGTTGCTGCACGGATACCCGCAGACGCACATCATCTGGCATCACGTGGCGCCAATTCTCGCCAACGACTTCACTGTGATCGCAACGGATCTGCGTGGTTACGGGGACAGCTCGAAGCCCGTGCCGAGTCCATCCAATGTGGAGTATTCAAAGCGTGCGATGGCCGATGATCAGCTTGGCGTGATGCGGCAGTTGGGTTTCTCGGAGTTTCATGTCGCCGGGCACGACCGGGGTGGCCGAGTCGGGCACCGGCTGGCGCTCGATCACCCCGAAGCCGTGAAAGCCTTGGCAGTGCTGGACATCGTACCGACCAGGTACACGTTCGAGCACGCGGACAAGCAGTTCGGCCTCGGCTATTTCCACTGGTTCTTTTTGGCCGCGGGCAACGGGATTCCCGAGCGTCTGATTGGGCAGGACCCTGAGTTCTGGATCAAGGCGCGGATGACCAGCAGGCACGGCGGCGGCACGCCGTTCGAACCGGCGGCGATCGACGAGTACGTGCGATGTTTCTCCGATCCCGCGGCGATCAGCGCGTCATGTGCCGATTATCGCGCCGCGGCAACGATCGACCTCGAGCACGACGCCTCCGGCGGCACGGTATCCATGCCATTGCTCGCTTTGTGGGGCGAGCACAGCTTTGTCGGACAGACCTACGACGTGCTTGCGGTCTGGCGCTCGTACGCCGATCGGGTTGAGGGCATGGCGTTGCCAAGCAACCATTACCTCCCGGAGGAAGCGCCGCAGGAAACCGCTGCGGCGCTTCAGAAGTTCTTCACTTCGTAGCCCGTTCCGGCCGGTCGAGGATACGCAGCCAGGTCCCGTCGGGTTGCCGACGCGCGACCTGGGTGCGTCCACCGGTGCCGTCCGCTGGCACGGTCGCGGTCAGCGCGATGTCGCCGCTGATCAGCGTCGGCAGCGGTTGCTCCACTGTGAACTGCGGGCGTGCGGCGACCAATTGCTTGAGCACCGCACGGATCGCGTCACGACCGACCGTTGGGTTGCCTGCGGGGAAGTCGAGGACGGCGTCTTCGGCGTACAGCTCGGCCATGCTGTCGGCGTCGCCTGCGTTTGCGTACTCGACGAACAGCCTGGCCAGGTCTTCTGGGTTCATTGCCTTCTTCATGACTTCAGCGTGCGCCCGGATCAGCTAGAAGTCCAAGAGCTAGATCGTCTAGAAGCTAGAATCGTTGGTTATGGAGCTCAGGCAGCTGGCGTACTTCGTCGCGGTGGTCGAGGAAGCGAATTTCACCAGGGCGGCGGAGCGGATGCACGTGGCGCAGCCCGGGATCAGCGCGCAGATTCGCCAGCTGGAAAAGGAATTCGGCCATCAGCTGCTCGACCGGTCCGGCCGTACTGTCCGGCTGACTGAGATGGGCGCCGCGGTTTTGCCGCACGCCAGGGCGGCGTTGCAGGCTGTGGATGGGGCGAAACTGGCCGTCGACGAGCTGGCGGGGCTGGTGCGCGGGCATCTGGCGATCGGCATGGTCACGTCACATCCCGTCGACATTCCGGCTTTGCTGGCGCGGTTCCACGACGACTTCCCGGCCGTGGAGATCTCGCTGGTCGAGACCAATTCCGGCACGCTCGTCGATGATCTTCACGCCGGGCGTCTTGACGTGGCGATCGTCGGGCTCGCGGCGGATCTGCCTGGTCTGGACCTGCACATGCTTTCCGACGAGCGCCTTGTAGCCGCGGTCGGCCGTGACGATCCACTCGTGAAGGTCAAGCGGATGCCGATCACGGACCTGCGTGACCGGCCGCTGATCTGTCTTCCCGGCGGGACAGGCATCCGCGCGATTCTGGAAAACGCCTGTACCGCAGCGGGTTTCCGGCCTCGGGTGGCGTTCGAGGCGGGGATGCCGTCCGTTTGGCCGATCTTGCCGCGAATGGGCTCGGGGTCGCGATCTTGCCGCAGTCGCTGGTACGGAATCGGTCTGACTTGCACGCGATCGCCGTGACCGGCGCTGAGCTGCGTGGACGACTGGCATGGGCGTGGCGGGCAGGAGGCCCGCTGAGCCCGGCAGCGCGGGTCTTTGTCGAGTTGATCTCAACGACGGACAACTTGTGAGAGCGCTCCCCTTGCCCTGAGTGGTCTGGACCGCCATACTTTGTTGGCTGCCACAACAAATCGTGTCCTGGACGCGATCCCTGCGCTTTCGTTGTGTCATCGGGGTTTTTCGCGTGCCAGTGCGCCGCCGGGAAGTCCAGAAGAGAGGTGACAACGATGTCCAAACCCTTCTCCCGAATATCACGCGTTGTGGTCATTGCCGCGATGGCCGTCGTGTGCGGGCCGATGACACTTGTCCAATCGGCCGGTGCCGACGTCGGCATCGCGGCGACGACGTTCGCCGACGAGTTCAATGGTGCGGCGGGAACCGCTGTCGACACTCGCAAGTGGAACATGGAAGTCGGCGACAACGTCAACAACCACGAGCGGCAGTACTACACCAACCGCACGGCCAACGCGGCCATGAACGGCCAGGGCCAACTGGTGATCACCGCCCGCAGAGAGAACCCGGGCAACTACAACTGCTGGTACGGCCGGTGCACGCACACTTCGGCCCGGCTCAACACGTCCGGCAAGTTCAGCCAGACGTACGGCACCTTCGAAGCACGGATCAAGATGTCACACGGCCAAGGGATGTGGCCGGCGTTCTGGTTGCTTGGCAACGACATCGGCCAGGTCGGCTGGCCAGCCTGCGGCGAGATCGACATCATGGAGAACATCGGCCGCGAACCGAACACCGTTCACGGCACGATCCACGGCCCCGGATACTCGGGCGCAGGCGGGATCGGCGCGGCTTTCAACGGCCCGCGTTTCGCTGACGGTTTCCACACGTTCCGGCTGGAATGGTCGCCAAACCTGCTGGTGTGGAAGGTCGACGGGCGCGAGTTCCAGCGTCGCACCCCTGCTGACCTCGGTGGACGGCGTTGGGTCTTCAACAAGCCGCACTTCGTCATCCTGAACCTCGCCGTCGGCGGCTACTGGCCAGGCGATCCCAACAGCAGCACGCCTTTCCCGAACACCCTCACGGTGGATTACGTGCGAGTGACCAACTAGCGCTCGCCGGGGTGTGTCCTCGGCTTTGCAATGGGGCAGTCGAGGGCACACTCCACCACCAGGTATTCAGAAAAGCCGTGTCCACCGTTCCAGCACACCGTGTCCACCGTTCCGGAACATCGTGTCCACCGTTCCGACACTGTGAAATTCCCCGTCCGCTCGTCAGCGTGTATCTCGCTGTGCCGGAATGGTCATTTCAGTGTGCCGGAATGGTGGACACGGTGTGTCGCAATGGTGGACACGGCGTTTGGTTCTACTATGGACGGTTTAGTGTGACGATGAACTTGCCTGCCTCGCCGATGTTTCCTGCTGGGTCGACGGCGCGGTATTCGATCGTGTGCCTGCCGTATCCCGGTGGGACATCGTCCCATGGGGACAGTCGAGGTGTGCCGAGCTTGCCGTACACCAGGTTGTCGATGTTCGTGCCCTCCGCGGTGAACAGGAAGGGCGCGTTGGCGTCCGTCGGCCAGCCGAAGTAGTTGTACCATCCGTCGCCGTTGACACGGAATTCCATGATCCCGGCGCCAGGTGTGTCGTCTGTGGACGTCAGCTTCATCGTGAATGGACCGTCGAAGACGTACTCCGGCGGCTGGCCGGGCCGGTTGACCGTGCTGACCGGTTTGGACAGTTCGAACTTGGCGGCCGGGTCGGTGGCGTCCACCTTCCAGGTCAACGTCTTGCCGGGAATCGATGCCGTGAGCGTGTGGGATCCCTTGAGCGGCAACCGCTTCAGCTCGAAGTCACGGTCGTTGCCCGGCGTCGGCACCCTGCGGCCGTCAACAGCCCATGAGACTTCCGCGGGCTTTGACGTCTCGACGTACACGACGTCCTCATTGCTCACCGGCCGATCGGTCGGCGTCGACGAGGTGAACACCAGGGGAGTGGTGTCCGGCGGTGTCTTGATCGTTGTGTCCACTGTCCATGTGCGAGTCTTGGTCAGCGCGGTGCGAATGGCCGGATCACGCACGAACGGCGTCGGATCGACCACTGTCGCCGTCAGTGTGTGCTTTCCGGGGCTCATCCGGACCTGCCGCAGATCGACACTGCGGGCGCCGTTGGTCGGCAAGTCGCGATTGTCCAGGCGCCAGGTCACATTCAATGGGTGCCCGACCGGGTGCAGGGTTTCCACGAAGACCGCGCGATCGGCACCGATGGGCGCCGTGTTCGGTGTTCCACCCTGCAGAATCGATGTCTTGCCGGAGATTCGCTGGGTCATCCGCTCGCGGCTGATCTGGTCGAAGTAGTACCCGAGCGACTTCATCATCGAGTGCTTGCTTGGCCGCCAGACACCGGTTCCGCTGTACAGGCCGCCTTCGTACCGGTCGATCGTGCCACCGGATTCACTCGGTTCGCCGAGCCACCGCCACCATTTCGTGCGCTGCGCGCGCATCTGTTGGGGTGTCAGCAAAGAATGGTGAATCGACGGCGGTTCGGCGCCGGTGTACCGATCACCGCGCACGCCACGGGAGTAGTAGTCGTATTCGTCATCAAGGTCGCCCAGAGAGTGACCGAGCTCGTGCGGCGTGATCAACGCGGAGAGCGCGTTCCCACCAGAGGCTGTGGCGTACACACCGCCAGCACCGCCATAAGTATTGCTGTTACCAATCGCCAGCAGCTGACGGTTTCCCGAGTTCGTACCGGTCACGAGATTGGCGTACTGAGTCAATGCCGCGTTGTTCACAGTTAACAGCCGCTGCACGCTCGCTGCATTGCAGCCGCCCCAGAAACCCATGCCCAGCGGCGTGTTGCGGCGCGGCGAAGTCAGGTCCGGGTCGCAGCTCACGCCGGACTCGGCTGATGGCACTTCGACCGAATAGACGTTGAGATAACTACGGTATGTCTTGAATGGCTCAAGGGTGAGCAACACGTTCACATGCCGGTCCACGTGTTCCCGGAACTTCGGCATCTCCGCTGCGGTGTATCCGTCGCCGACAATCACGATGTTGAAGCGTTTGGCCGGGTCGCCGGTGATCCGGACCGGGACGACGGTCGCGGCTTCGGCATTCGCCGGAGCCGGTAACGCCACCAGGAAAGGGATCACGACGACACCCGCGGTTACGAGCGCACGTCTCCACATGTGCCCGCACGCTATGCAGGGCCGCTCACCCTTGTGCAGAGCCGAAAGTCGCGAATTCGACTGATCGTCGCCGATTGGCCGTGAACTGCTGTTCCCGCAGGTTATGCTCTTGTGGTGGCGCGTGTCCCTGCAGAACAACGTCGCCGGCAGTTGCTCAGTGCTGCCTTGCGGGTGGTCGCTACGGAGGGCGTGGCTGCCGCGAGCACCCGCCGGATCGCAGGCGAGGCCAAACTTCCGCCTGCCGTCGTGCACTACTGCTTCCGTTCGATCGAAGACCTGCTCGATGCTGTGACGGCGTTGCTGTTCGGCGAAATGGCCGAATCCGCGGCGGTCGCCCTGCGGGTGCAAGGCGGAGTCGAGCCGTCGATCAAGGCGGCGTTGCACGGGCTTTGGGCGCCGTACCGAGCGGATCCGGCGCGATACAAGGCAGTGTTCGATCTGGTTCAGTACGCATTACGCCGACCTTCGGCGACCATGATCGTCCGTGCGTACGAGGACCGGATTTGTGGCCTCGCCGAACGTTTCCTGCTCGACGTGGCCGAGCGCAACAATACGACATTGCGGGACCCGGCCGAGGTGATCGGCCGGGTCCTGCTTTCCACTGTGGACGGCGTTGTCCTCGCGTGGCTGATTGATCGGGACGATGCCAAGACCGAGGCCGCACTGGATTGGCTCGCGACCTCGATCGCGGCCGGGATCACGGATAATTCGGCACGTAGCTGACTTGGTTCGCGAGGTTGGCCACGGCGCCGGTGTCATTGACGACCCGGTTGATCGTGCCGACGCCGCCGAGGGAAACCGATACCAGGCCATGGAATCGCACGCCTGGCGTGTTCGGCACTTCGAACGACCGGCTCGCCACCACACCCGGATTGACGTTGAAGTAGCAGTAACTGCCGACGCCCCAAGCCTCGTGCGTTGTCACCGAATTGGCGACCTTGTACGCGGCCCATCCTTGTGTTCCACCACCGGGTGATCCCCATTGCGCCTGATTGGGCGGGTCGTAAGGCATCTCGTTCTGGAAGAAGTACGTCCGCCCGCCATTGCCGTTCCAGATCACCTGGTACTGCTGATAATGCTCGACGAAAAGGCCGTACATCGTGACGTTGTTGCCGTTGACGACCAAACCGTTCGCGGCGGTGTTCTGGTCCCACCCGATGCCGTCGCCGTGATCACCGCGCCACAACCAGAGATGGTCGCCGATCACGTTGTGACTGTTGATCCGCAGGCTCGTCGACGCCTTGCCCACGCCAGGGCCGCCGATACGGAAGAACACGTCGTGCAACGAGGTCGGATTGGCGCTGTGATTGGCGGTCGATCCGGCCGGGCCAACCTCCATCAGCACCGGTGAATTCGTCGGACCGGCGTCAATCAGCAGACCGGCGACCTTCACACCGTCCACATCGGCCACGGTGATCGCGGGCAAACCGGTCCGTGGCGTCAAAGTAGCCAGGCCGAGGCCGAGGATGACGGTGTTGGGCCGCGTCACCCGGATCGTGTCGTTGAGGTTGTACACGCCAGGCGTGAACAACAGGTGCTTTCCTTGTGCCAGCGCGGCATTGATCGTGGCGACCGGTGAACTGGGCTGCACGACGTAGAACTGGCTCAGCGAAGTCGACTGACCCGCCGGGTTTCCGCTAGCCCACGAGGTGCCGCGGGCGTTCTGGCGTAACGCGGGAACGAACACGTTGTAGTTGCCAGCGGCGTCGAAGTAGAGGAACGGCTTCTCCCGGATCACCGGCGTGTTCGCGACGACGGTGTGCGACGGGTTCGGGAAGTTCTGGGGCGGCGACCCGTTCGCGCCCACGAACACCATGTTCCACACCGACCCGGACCAGCCGCCATTGAGATCCGAGTTGCGGGTCAGGAACTGTTGCTGCGAGCCGGATTCCACCAGCCCGTCGATCCGTGAGTCAGCGAACAGGCCGCCGCTGGCCCAGCCCATGTAGCCATCCCACAGCTGGACCTGGCCGCGCAGGTGCATCCGCCGGTAAGGGGCGGCCTGCGCGACAGCCCACCGCTCGATCTGACCGGCGGGCAGCGTAACCGACATGTTTTCGGCGGCACGCCAGAAGTTCTGCGTCGCGTTGCCCTTGTAGTTCGGGTCCTCGCCCTGCTGCAGCCAGTCGGCCTCGACCCGGACATGCCCGTTGAGGTTGACCTGGTCCGGCAGTAGCCCAAGCCCGGCGACCTGGGTGTAGAACCGCAGATTGACATCGGCGTTGTAGGTGCCAGGTTTGAACAGAACGGCGTACCGCTGCGGCCCGAACTGGTTGGTGTGCATCTGCGTCGCGATGGCGTTGAGCCGGTTCTGAATCTCGCTCTGCGGAGTGGACGGGCTGTAGATGAACGTGTTCGGCCCGAAGTTGGGGTTCCGCGGATCCGTTGGCGGGACAGTAGGATCGGTTGAACCGTCGTCGACGTTGACGCTCAGCTCCCACAGCGAGTGGCCCCATGCGGTTGCTCGGGCGGTCCCGTTGATCCTGACATAGCGGGCGGTCCCGACGACATCGATTGACTGATTTCCGCCAGTGCTCGCCGTCGTGGAATAGGCGTTGTTCCAAGTCGTGCCGTTGGTGGAGAGCTGAACCTGGTACGCGCTGGAATAAGCGGCCTCCCAACTCAACCCAACCCGGCACACGGCGAGCGCCGAACCAAGGTCGACCTGAATCCATTGCGGGTCGGAGAAAGCGCTGGACCAACGGGTGCCTGTATTGCCGTCAACGGCCGCACTCGCTGGCGTACCAGCGTTTTCGGTCGAGGAGGCGGTGGCAGGACGGTTGAGTGCGGCGTTGGCCGTGCCGCACGCGGCCGAGGCTTGGTTGGCGGTGATGATCAGGGTGAACGTGCTGAGCAAGGTGACCGTCGCTGCCGCGAGAGCGGATAAGCGACCAGGCCGGGACGACTTCATCTGCCTGCCTCTCGTCGTCGGGAGGTTTATGCAGCGTGTGCAGGGTTGATCGATACAGAGAGCGCTCTCCCGGTATGGCTCCGGAACCGGTTACGGGGATGTGTGGAGTTAACAACGCGGAAATCCGCCAGTCAAGGGGGTGGGCGGGGAAACGCTGTAGCTGCAAGGCTTTCGTGGCTCGTGGCTCAGCACGTCCCATGACCGGACCAATCGGCCTAACCGGAGCGCCAAGAATCTGCGCGAAGCCGCTGCGCTGTCCGCGGCCATCGACGATGTCCAGTGCGAGCTGGATTCACGCGGGCATGCGGCGCGCCGGATCAACTGGGTGCGGCTGAGGCGGGCTACGCGGATTCCCGGACGACCAGCGATGTCGGAATGATCTGTGGCTCCTCCGGCAGTGCTTCGCCTGCCAGCCGCGAGAGCAGCATCAGCGCCGCTGCCTCGCCCATCTCGCGCGAAGGCTGCCGGACGGTGGTGAGGGCCGGTTGGGTGTGCGCGGCGACCGGGATGTCGTCGAAGCCGATCACGGCAACGTCATCCGGCACGGAACGGCCGGCTGCGCGCAAGGCGTCCAGTACGCCGACGGCCATCAAGTCGTTCTGTGCGAACACACCGTCGACCGTCGCACCCGAGTCCAGAATGGACTGGAACGCGTCTCGGCCGCCGTCACGGGTGAAGTCGCCTTCGACGAGCAGACGTGGGTCAACCGGGATACCGGATTTGTCCACTGTGGCCTGGAAGCCGTCGGTTCGGTCCCGTGTGCAGCCGAACTGACCGGGGCCGGTGACGACGGCGAGGTGCTTTCGGCCGGCGTTCAGCAGATGCTGGGCCGCGGAGGCCGCGCCTTCCCAGTTGCTCGTCGCCACTGAGGGGAATTCCGGGTGGTGGCCGCGGTCGTCGATCATCACCATCGGGAAGCCGGACTCGTGCAGGCTGCTCAGATAGCTCAGGGTGTCGGGTGGTTCGACCAGCAGCAGCCCGTCGAACGCGTTCGCCGACACGTGTTTCCTGAACTGGGTCAGGGATTCCGCGCCACGGTTCACCGTGTTCAGCAGCAGCCCGTAGCCCTTTGCTTCCAGCACGTCGGCCACGCCTTGCAGCACGTCGCCCATCCACGGCCAGGTCAAGCCGGGGACGAGCATGCCGACAGTCTGGGTACGGCCCTTGGCCAGGCCGACCGCGCGGGCGCTGGGCGTGTAGCCGGTCGCGGCGATCACTTCCCTGACCCGGATCGCGGTCGCGGCGTCGACATCGCCCTTGTTGTTGAGCACCCGCGAGACGGTCGCCTTGCTCACTCGTGCCCGGCGGGCTACTTCAGCGATAGTGACGCGCACGTGATCAGAATAGCCATTTCCGCAGCCAGGACACGGCGGCCCGCTGCATTTCCGGATCGAACCTGTGCTGTCCAGGGTAGAACTGCCCGGTGTATCCCGCTGACCGGGTCGTAGATCCCGGCCAGCTGCGCATCGGCGGCGCGCATCCCGCTGAGCGGGAACAGGTCGTCGTCGAGCAGGTACTGCACGAGCAACGGGATAGGCGCCCGCAACAACGCCGCACGGCACCCTCCACCGGACAGCCCGACGTCCGATCGGCCCGTCGACCAGGTCAGTACGCGACCGCAGGTAGCGCACCGCGACACGGTCCTCGTAGGACACCACGTCGGTCAGGCTGCGGCCGATGATCGTGCAGAACTTGGCAATCACGTGCTTGTGGGGACCGCAGCATGCGGCCACCGTACGGAGGCCGTCGCTCGGGCGTGGATCACTTCGGGGCAGCAGATCGGGCGGGTTGTGCTTGACTTCACCAAGAGGTCGCCGGGCACGAAATTGGGGGCACAGCTGATGGCCACGTACGTCTTGATTCCTGGTGCGGGCGGGCATGCGTCGTACTGGCGATTTGTCGAGCCGGAGCTGCGTGCTCGCGGGCATGACGTTGTCGCGGTCGAGCTGCCCGCCGGTGACGACAGCGCCGGTTTCGACGAATACGCCGACGTCATCGTGCAGGCGATCGGCGACCGCACGGACCTGATCATGGTTGCCCAGTCCCTAGGTGGCTTCAGCGCGCCTTTGGTCTGTGCGCGGCTCAAGGTGGATCTGCTTGTCCTGCTGGCCGCGATGACCCCGAAACCCGGTGAATCGGCCGGGGAGTGGTGGAGCGCGACCGGCCAGGGCGAGGCGGAAGCCGCCGTCAAGCAAGCTCTTGGTCATGCTGCAGACGGTCCCTTCGACCCGGTTTTCTCCTTCCTGCACGACATTCCGTTGGATGTGGCCACCGAAATGATGGCCGAAGGCGAGATCGTCCAGTCCGGTACGCCGCTCGGCAAGCCGTGGCCGCTCACCGACTGGCCGGACGTACCGACCAAGTTCTTGCTCGCGCGGGACGACCGCTTCTTCCCAGCCGAGTTCCAGCGCCGGATTGTCAAGCAGCGCCTGGGTTTCCAGCCGGACGAGATGCCCGGCGGGCACCTCGTCGCGCTGGCCCGGCCGCTGGAACTCATGGAACGCCTTGAGGCTTACCGTCTCAGGTAAGCCCGTTCGATCACTGTCCACGTCGTCGTGGTGAGCAGGTACAACCCGGCGGCCAGCGGGACGACCGCGACGGCGAAGGACGTGCCGAACGGCAAGAGCCGCAAGAACTTGGGGGTTTCCGCGAGCATCGCGCGTGCGGCGAAGTAACCGACGACAAGCAACGCCACGAACAAGCCGATGAACACGACCGAGCCGGAACTGAAGAAGTGGCTGCCAAGCGGCGCCCCGAACAGCACTTGGGACAGCAGGTTGTTCGGTGTTCCGTCGAACGAACCGGCCGTGAAAAGCCGGTACAGCACCATGAACACCGGTATCTGCAGCAGCATCGGCAGGCATCCGGCGAACATCGAGACGCCGTTGTCCTGGTACAGCACCATCATCTCCCGTTGCATCCGCTCGGGATCCTTCTTGTGCTTCTCACGCAGTTTCGCGGCTTGCGGGGCGAGCGCGGCGCGGGCCTTCTCGCCACGCATCGCCGAGCGGGCAAGGGGATGCAGCATCACGCGGACGGCCACGGTGAACAACACGATCGCCGCGGCCGTTCCGGTCCCGGCAGCGATCAAGGAAACTAAGTCGTACGCGCCATGTGCGGGCACGTCAAGGAAATCGAACATGTGGGCAGCACTCCGTCATGCCAGAAAGGATTGGAGGACAAACGGAAGCGGCTGCTTTCAGCTACGCAGCCGCGAGGGCTGCGCCGGGTGCTCGAGGACGCGGACGACCTGCGGCGTCCGGGTCTCGTAACCGCAGGAAGACGCTCTGACGAGCGCGTTCCCGCAAGGAAATCGCCCGTACCCGGGCGGGAGCGGCTGTCGGCACACCAATGCGGGTCAGGACCGCGACACCGGCGATGACCGCCGCGACAATGGTGTCTGATGTGTTGCCCGACAGCAGAATGAGCGCGACCGGGAGGAACATCGCGAACAGCATCTGCAGCTGCGTCACGGCGTCCTCCTTCCTGGGCAGTGCTTTCAAGATAGCAGGTCGAGGCCTTTGACCAACTTGCTGACGCGGTTGCGCGGTCCGACAATGCTGACCGCGCACGTGGCCAAGTCGGCTGGCTTGGTCTCAGCGAGTTCGGCCATGTACTCGGCGTAGACCCGGTTGGTCTGCGCGATCATCGGCATGTCGGTGACCAGAACACCTTCGCTCGAAACGGCTTTGGCCCGCAGCTCGGCGAGTTGATGTGCGGTGGCGTGCAAAATGGTGCATCCGGCCCACGGCAGTCCTGGATGGAGATGGCCGGACGCGTCCGGAGCTTCGGGGCCGATGATGCCCGTGACCGCTTGGCCGGTGGACGCGGCGATGCACGCGACCGCGTTGACCATCCGGCCAGCGGGGATGTCGCCGTCGACGATCACCACCCATTTCAGCCGGGCAGCCCTGGTCGGCTCGTCCAGCACGACCTCATCCGGGGCGAAACCAAATACGTCATCGGACACGATGGACCTCTCACTCATGCGGGACATGTCGAAAACGCTAATCTGATTCCTGGGAGAATTCCAAGCAGAGCGAACTTAATTCGGTAGCGAGGTGACCGTCGTGGATCTCGACGAACTTGATACGGCGATCCTGCGTGAGTTGCAGGTGGACGCTCGACGGACCAACCGTGACATCGCGGCCGCGGTTGGTGTCGCGCCGTCGACGGCGCTTGAGCGCACGCGCGGGCTCCGCGACCGTGGCGTGATCCGCGGTGCCGTGCTCGACGTGAACCTCGCCGCGATTGGACGCGCTGTCCAAGCGCTCATCGCGGTCCGGATCCGGCCGCCGTCACGGCGGAACATCGAAGCGTTTCGCAACTGGATCACGTCGTTGCCCGAAACCATCGGAGTGTTCGTGGTGTCCGGCAGTGAGGACTTTCTCGTGCATGTGGCGGTACGGGACAACCAGGACCTGTACGCGTTCGTGATCGACAAGCTGACCGCGCGTGCCGAGGTCGCCGACGTACGAACGAGCGTGGTCTACGAACACTTGCACAGCACCAAGATCGAACCCCGATGAGTGGCGTTCACACTTTTTCGCTGTGAACCTGGTGTGCGGCCCGCAGTCGTGCATAGTGACGCGCATGCCGACGCCAACGGGATTCTTCTGGGACATGATGGCCGGCCGCACGCCCGCGCCTGCCGCCGCCGACACACTGGGCTGGAAGCTGCGCGAGGTCGACCCGGACGCGGGAACGATCGAGGTTGAGTTCGCCGCGACGGACAAGTTCACCAACCCCGCCGGGCACGTCCAAGGCGGTTTCCTCGCCGCGATGCTCGACGACACCATGGGCCCCGCGCTGGCCGCGACGCTCGGACCCGGCCAGTTCGCCCCCACGCTGGACCTGCATGTGCAGTTCCTTCGGATGGCGTGGCCGGGAACGTTGATCGGCCGTGCGACGGTTGTCCGCCGTGGCAAGCAGGTCTGTCACTTGCGCGGTGAACTCACCGACAGCGCCGGGCGTGTGATCGCGACGGCCGTGGCCACTGCCATGGTGCAGCGCGGCGAACGTGTCCGTGACCGGAGTACGACGTCAGCCGAAACGCTTATCGGCTGAGATCCCGAACATCTCGTGCGTCAGCCCGAACCCGAAGTCCTGCACGAGCCGCCGTTTCCATGGCCGCTGCACGATCGCGTGCGTCAGCCTGCGGGCGGCCCGCGGCTTCGTCATGATCATTTCAGCGATCTGCCATGCCCGCGGTAGGAGTTCGTCGGTCGGTAGCACCTCGTTGACCAGCCCGAGCTCCAGCGCGGTAGCCGCGTCGATCTGGCCGCTGGTGTACAGGTAGTACGCGGCTCGCTTGGTGCCCATTAGCTCCTGGAACGTCAGATGCAGGCCGTCGCCCGGCGCGACACCGGTGAGGAAGTGTCCGCTCGTACGCGAAATCCGGCTCGCTCGGCAGCGTGTCGCCTGCTTCGGCCGGTGCGATCCAATCGCCGCCGGTGCCGGTCAGGATCAGCATCTCGTTGCGCGGGTCGTTGCCGATCTCCTGCCACGCCTGGCCCCACGCGTTGTGCGCGCCGAAACCGAACTGCGCAGGCCCGCCATCGGTGTGGATCCGCAGCTCGATGATCCCGTTCTCGCGGCGCATCACGAAGTAGTCGCTGTACTTGCGGGAGTAGTCGGCGAAGTCCGGCCGCTGCACGTACATACCGCGACTATACGGAGACTGCCTCCGTTTGTCACGAGGTGCTATACGCGGCAAGGAAAACGCGGACGCCTTCGTCGGCGAGGTGGTCGAGTTCCTCGTCGGTGAACGGAGCCGTGTCGCCGAAGAACATCGCCTTGTCCAAGGCTACGCCGAGGACCAGGAATGCGAAGTGCTTGGCGGCCAACGCGGGGTCGGGCACGCGCAGCAAGCCGCGTTCGTCCAAGTGCTTCAACTCGGGCGCCAGGGCGGTGAGCACGCGTTCCGGCGCTCGTTCGTAGTACGTGCGCGCGAGTTCGGGGAAGCGGGAGGCTTCGCCGACCAGTAGCCGCCGCATCTGCAGCACCTGCGGGCGCATCACCGAGTGCAGGTACTGGCGGGCCAGCACGGGCAGGTCGGCGGCCAGGTTCTCGGTGTTGTGCAGCTTGTCGCCGATCAGCTTGATGAAAGCGTCCACTGTGGTCGTGACGCTCATGATGATCTCGCTGAACAGGCCTTCCTTGTCCGTGAAGTTCTTGTAGACGGTCTGTTTGGAGACCGCTGCGAGCGCGGCGACCTCGTCCATGCTCGTGCCCTGGTAGCCGTGGCGTAGAAAGAGCGTAGTGGCCGCCTCCATGATCAACCGTCGTTTACGGGCGGAGCGGCCCTCTTCGTTTCCGACACCCACACCCGCGATTTCCATGATCAGCCTCCTTGTCGAAAATGGTACTAGACGGCTCAGTACCCGTCAGAGTACTGTACGGTCTAGTTCCAGTTAAGCCGCTGAACAGGGGAAATGTCATGACACACGCCATCTGGACTCCGCAGACCGTCGGAACCAACTGCGAGCTGCCGGTCCGTATCACCAGGTCCTTGCTCGGCTACGGCGTGCTCGCCGGCCCGTTCTACGTCGTCGTCTCCGTACTGCAAGGGCTCACCAGAACCGGGTTCGACTTCACGAAACACCCGTGGAGCGTGCTGGCCAACGGCGACCTCGGCTGGATCCAGACCACGAACCTCATCCTCACCGGCCTGATGGTCCTGGCCGCCGCGGTCGGCATGCGCCGGTTACTTCGCGGGGGAGTAGGCGGGACGTGGGGGCCCGGATTGATCGGCGCCTTTGGGGTGAGCATGGTCGCCAGCGGGATCTTCGCCGCTGACCCGGTGCCCGGGTTCCCGAGCGATGTCGTCTCCCTGCGGATGCCGAGTATGTCCAACACACTGCACTTTGCGTTTGGGGCGATTGGGTTTGTGTGCTTCGCGGTCGCCACTTTCGTCATCGCCAGGAGGTTCGCTGGTCTTGGGTGGGCGATGTACTCGCGGATCACCGGCGTGGCGTTTCTGCTTTCCTTTGGTTCCATGGCTCTCGGCTCGGTCGGTATCCTGATCTTCACTGCTGGGGTCATTGCCGCGTTCACGTGGCTCGCAACAACTTCTGTGCGTCTTTACCGTGGCGCGGACAGGTGATCGTTGCGCGCGGCCGTGTCCACCGTTCCTGAAGGCCGTGTTGACCGTTCCTGAAGGGTGTGTCCACCGTTGCTGAAGGGCGTGTCCGCCTTTGCTTGCGATCGTGTTGGCTGCCGCTTGCGGGGCTTGCACCTCAGGGCATCTCTCATTGCACCGCCCTCACGCGTGTCCACCATTCCTTCATGGTGAGTCAAACTGCTCGGCTCGCTTCCAACCTCGCTGGTCGCCGCCGTTGCGCCGCTCGCGCGTTCAACTCACCACAAGGAATGGTGGACACGCGGACGCGCACGCGCGCGCACGCTTGGTTGCAGCTGGTGGGGTGGTTTTTGATTGCGGACGGAATGTGACCTATATGGCTTCTAGTGTTGTCCTCAACAGGGCAAACAAGGAAGGCGGCAGACAATGAGCAGCACCACCACCGTGACCGGCGAGCGTGCGGACTTCCTGCAGATGCTGGCCAAGCACCGCGGGTTCTTGAGGTTCACGGTTCAGAACTTGACCGATGAGCAGGCGAACCGGCGGACCACGGCGAGTGAGCTGACCCTCGGTGGGCTGATCAAGCACGTCGCCGCCACCGAACGCGGGTGGGCCAACTTCATCCTTGAGGGGGCCGCTGGGATGTTCAAGGAGACCATCGACTGGGAGGCTCAGTTCTCCATGCGCGAGGGTGAGACGCTGGCCGAGTTGCTGGCGCAGTACGAGGAGATCGCGCGGCGGACCGATGAGCTTGTCGCCAGCGTTGACCTGGACGAATCGCACCCGCTGCCGGAGGCTCCGTGGTTCGAGGCTGGCGCTGCTTGGTCCAACCGCCGGGTGCTGATGCACATCATCGCTGAGACTTCTCAGCACTCGGGGCATGCCGACATCATTCGTGAGTCGCTGGATGGTGCCAAGACGATGGGTTGACGGGCTTGGACTGGGTACTCGGAAGCCGTGACCACCACAACGGCAGCTCAGTCCCTCTGGCTCAAAGCCCTTCCGGCCGATGGCTACCCGCCTCTTCAGGCCGATGAGACGTTCGATGTCGCCGTGATCGGCGGCGGCATCACCGGCATGACCACCGCCTTGCTGCTCAAGCAGGCCGGCCTGCGAGTCGCTGTGCTCGAGGCCGGCCGGGTGGGCGCTGGCGTGAGCGGCAACAACACCGCGAAGGTGACCGCTCTGCAGTCCACTATGTACTCCACGATTGTGGACAAGCACGGTGAATTCGCTGCGAGGGACTATGCGGCGGCGAGTCTCGCGGGCGTTGAGAAGGTGGCGGAGCTGGCCGTCGACTGCGATTTGCAGCGTCGGCCCGCCTATACCTACGCTCTGGCGCCCGGCGAAGTAGAAGCTGTGGAACAGGAAGCGCAGGCGGCAGCCAAGGCAGGGCTTGCGGTTACGTCCGAATCCATGGATGTGCCGTTTCCGGTGCACGCCACGGTCAAGCTGGCCGACCAGGTCCTGATCCACCCCTTGAAGTACGTTCTCGGCCTTGCGAAACAGTTCGTTGGCGACGGTTGTCAGATTTTCGAGAACACCCGGGTGTCCCAAGTAGAGGGTGGACGCGTCAGGACGCCAGGCGGGACAGTCGAAGCCGAGAAGGTCGTGGTGGCCACGCACTATCCGATCCTCGATCGTGGACTGTACTTCGCGCGCCTGGAACCGATGCGTTCTTACTGCATAGCCGCGAAACTCAGGTCCGGCACGCCACCGGAAGCGTTGGCCATCAACCCGGGAATGCCGACACGGTCGTTGAGTTCATCGGGTGATCTGCTGATCGTGGCGGGGGAGAGCCATCCTGTCGGTCAGCCCGGTGTCAGTCCCCGGCGGTACGAGGAACTGGCGAATTTCGCCCGTGAGTATTGGGATGTCGAGGAAATCACGCATCGATGGTCCGCGCAGGACCCGAGTTCCTACGACAAACTTCCGATGATCGGCCGCTACAACCGGTTGTCCGACCGTGTCTACGTGGCCACCGGGTTCATGAAGTGGGGTTTGGCGACCGGCACGTTCGCCGGGATGATTCTCGCGGACTTGATGACTGGCAAGGGCAATCCGTGGGCCGAACGGTTCGATCCGCATCGCCTCACGCTCAACTACGTCCCCGAGTTGGTCCGGATGAACGCCAAAGTCGCGGTCGACTTGGTCGGCGATCACTTGGTGACGACCGACAAACCGGCAGCCGATGTCCGGATCGAACGTGACGGGCTCGGCAAAAAGGGCATCTATCGCGATCCGGACGGCAGCGAGCACGCGGTTTCCTTGCGCTGCACGCACCTTGGCTGCTTGTTGAGGTTCAACGCCGCGGAGACCAGTTGGGACTGTCCGTGTCACGGTTCACGGTTCGATGTGGACGGTAATGTCCTTGAAGGACCCGCCACCAAACCATTGCCGCAGCGCGACGTTTGAGATCACGCGTCGCGGGTGACCCAGTGGGCATGGACCACAGCCGTGCTCCGGTGCTTGAAGCGTTGCAGCGCTACCACGAGCAAGCGTTTGTGCCGTTCAACGCACCCGGCCACAAGCAGGGTCGCGGGATCGACCCGCGAGTGCTCGAAGTCGTCGGCAAGGATGTCTTCCGCTCCGATGTGCTGACACCGAACGGTTTGGACACCCGGCGAGTCGGCAACAGTGTGCTGCAGGACGCGCAGGACCTGATGGCCGACGCGGTCGGCGCGAGCAAGACGTTCTTCTCCACCTGTGGCAGCTCGTTGTCGGTGAAAAGCGCCATGCTCTCGGTCGCCGGTCCTGGCGAGAAGATCCTTGTGGTCCGGCACGCGCACAAGTCCGTGATCGCCGGTTTGATCATCAGCGGTGTCGACCCGGTGTGGGTGCGTCCGCGCTGGGACACCGAGCGGCACATGTCCCATCCACCAGGCGCGGAAGACGTCCGGGCGGCCTTCGGCAGGGAACCCGAAGCCAAGGGCATGTTGATGGTGACGCCGACGGATTACGGAACGTGCGGCGATATCACCGCGATCGCCGAGGTGTGTCACGAGTTCGACCGGCCGTTGATTGTGGACGAAGCGTGGGGCGCGCACCTGCCGTTCCACGGCGATCTGCCGCCGTGGGCGATGTACTGCGGCGCCGACCTGTGTGTCACGAGCGTGCACAAGATGGGCGCGGCCGTCGAACAAAGCTCGGTGTTCCACCTGCAAGGCGACCGGGTCGATCCGGCTGTCCTGAAGATGCGGGAGGACCTGCTTGGCACCACGAGCGCGTCGTCGCTGGTCTACCTGGGTTTGGACGGCTGGCGCAGGCAGATGGTCGAGCACGGCAAGGAGCTGCTTGGCGCCGCGCTGTCGCTGGTGGGCTCTGTCCGGGCCGAAGTCGACCGGATCGCTGGGCTGCACCTGGTCGGGGACGAAGTCGTCGGGCCTGCGTACGCCTCGTCGTTCGACCCGCTCAAGGTGATGGTCGATGTCACCGAGCTGGGCATCAACGGCTACCAGGCGGCCGACTGGCTGCGCGAGGAGCGGCGGATCACTGTCGGCCTGTCGGATCACCGCCGGATCGTCGCCGCGTTCACCCACGCCGACGACCAGGAGACAGCAGCGGCCTTCCTGCGCGCGATGAAGGATCTGGCCAAGTCTGCCGAGTCGCTGCCTAGGCCGCCGCGGGTCGATCTGCCGACGCCTGGCGAGTTGGAGCTTCGCACGGAAATGCTGCCGCGCGACGCCTTCTTCGGCGAGACCGACCAGGTCCCGGTGGACAAGGCCGTCGGCCGGATCGCAGCGGAGATGATCACGCCGTACCCGCCCGGCGCGCCCGCTGTGCTGCCTGGCGAGGTCATCACCACGGCCGTTCTGGACTATTTGCGGTCGGGTCTCGCGGCTGGGATGTACATCCCTGACGCCGTCGATGGCGAGCTCACGTCAGTCCGGGTGGTCGCCACCTAGCTCGCTATTTTCCCAGCTCAGCCCTCGTGAGTGGTTATGCGTGTTCTAACACGACTAACCACTCACGAGGGCTTTTTGGGTGTTCGCATGGTTGACGGGGTCCGGTCTGTGGAAGTACTGTTTCGTCAGATGGAAGGTGAGTTCCGTAGAGCGAAATTAAGGAGCGACGGTGGACCATCGCTTCCGGTATGACGTGAACCTGTCGATCTTGTTCACCGAACTGGACGTGAATAGCCGGGCGGCCGCGGCGAAAGCCGCGGGTTTCAGCGCGGTCGAGTTCTGGTGGCCGTTCAGTGCAGCCGTGCCCAAAGACGCCGATGTGGACGCATTCGTCCGCTCGGTGCGCGAAGAGGGCGTGCGGCTGATCGGCTTGAACTTCTTCGCCGGTGACATGCCCGGCGGCGACCGCGGTGTGCTGTCCAATCCCGCGCGCAGTACGGAGTTCAGGGAGAACATCGAGGTCGCTGTCGAGATCGCCGACCAGCTCGGCTGCCGCGCGTTCAACGCGTTGTACGGCAACAGGATCGACGGTGTCCTGGCCGATCAGCAGGACGAGGTGGCGCGCGAGAACCTGGCGATCGCGGCGAAAGCGGCGAGCCGGATCGGTGCGACTGTCCTGATCGAACCGTTGAGCGGCGCACCGGCGTATCCGCTCAAGACCGCGGCCGAAGCGCTTGCTGTGATCCAGCGAGTACGCCAGGAAGGCGGCGTCGACAACGTCGCTTTGCTCGCGGACCTGTACCACCTGGCAGTCAACGGCGACGACCCCGCGCGCGTGATCGACGACTACAGCAAACACATCGGCCACGTACAGATCGCGGACGCGCCTGGCCGCAACGAACCGGGCACGGGCGGCCTCGACTTCGCCGATCTGTTCGAGCGGCTCGCCGAAAACGGCTACGGCGGCTACATCGGCTTGGAGTACAAGCCAAGCGGTGCGAGTGCTGACAGCTTCGACTGGCTTCCCCGCGACTTGCGGGCGTGACTGAAGAGGAATCATGACGACGGTTGGATTCATCGGCCTTGGCATCATGGGCAGCCCGATGGCCGCACACCTGGTCAACGCAGGACACGAGGTAGTCGGCTTCGACGTTGTGCCGGAGTCGCTGACCAAACTCGCCGAGGCTGGCGGCAAACCGGCCGCGAGCGTGGCGGAGGCAGTGGCTGGCGCCGATGTCGTGATCACGATGCTGCCCAACCACCCGCACGTCGAGTCGGTGGTGTTCGGCGACGACGGGGTGCTGCAGAACGCCAAGGAAGGCACTCTGCTCATCGACATGAGCACGATCCGCCCGGAAAGCTCACTGGCGATCGCGGAAGCCGCCAAGGCAAAGGGAATCCGCGTGCTGGACGCACCCGTTTCCGGCGGTGAGGCAGGCGCGAAGAACGCGGCACTGTCCATCATGGTCGGTGGCGATGCCGCCGACTTCGAGGCCGCGAAGCCCATTCTCGACGTACTGGGCAAGACGGTTGTCCATGTTGGACCACACAGCGCCGGTCAGGTCGTGAAGGCGGCCAACCAGCTCGTGGTCGGTGGCACGTACGCCTTGGTCGCCGAGGCGATCGTGCTGCTCGAAGCGTCCGGAGTGGACGCGAAGACGGGTCTTGACGTGCTCGCGGGCGGTCTTGCCGCAAGCCGGATCCTCGACCTCAAGCGTGATTCGATGGTTGCCAGGCAGTTCCAGCCGGGCTTCCGGATCGACTTGCACCACAAGGACATGGGCATCGCATTGGCCGCCGCCCGGCAGGCCGACGTGTCGCTGCCGGTCACCGGCCTGATCGCGCAGCTGGTCGCGGCTGCACGGGCGATGGGTCACGGCTCACTCGACCACTCGGCCCTGCTCAAGGTCACTGAGCAATTGTCCGGCCGCGGTTAGCTCAGAAAGGACATCGCAGATGCCTAAAGTTCCCGCGATGCAAGCGGTTGTCGAAGTCCTCAAGTCCGAGGGCGTGGACACCGCGTTCGGCTGCCCCGGAGCCGCGATTCTGCCGCTGTACAAGGCCCTTGAGGTGGTCGGCGGAATCGAACACCTGATCGTGCGGCACGAAGAGGGCGCGACCCACATGGCCGACGGCTGGGCGCGCACCAACGGCAAGGTCGGCGTCGCGATCGGCACGTCCGGTCCGGCCGGTACCAACATGATCACCGGTTTGTACACCGCGATCGCCGATTCGATCCCGATGATCTGCATCACCGGCCAGGCGGTGTCGTCCAAACTGCACCAGGAGGCCTTCCAGGCGGTCGACATCGTCGAGATCGCCAAGCCGGTGACCAAATGGGCGGTGCAGGTCAAGGAAGCCGCCCAGGCGCCGTGGATCTTCCGTGAGGCGTTCCGGATCGCGCGATCTGGCAGGCCGGGGCCGGTCCTGATCGACCTCCCGCTGGATGTGCAGAAGCAGGAGATCGAGTGGGACGGCTCGATCGACGCGCCGCTGCCGATCAGTGCCGTTGAGCCGCACGGCCCCCGGGTCGAGCGCGCGCTGGACATGTTGCTGGCCGCGGAAACTCCATTGCTGTTGGCGGGCGGTGGCGTGATCCTCGGTGAGGCGCACGAGGAACTGAAGGAACTCGCGGAGTACTTGCAGATCCCCGTGCAGGCAACGCTGATGGGCAAGGGTGCGCTGGATGAGGATCATCCGCTGTACGCGGGGATGACTGGAATTCAGACGTCCCAACGGTATGGCAACGCGTCGTTCCTCGAGTCCGATGTGGTGCTCGCGGTCGGCGCGCGGTTCGGTGACCGGCATACCGGTGACCTGCCGACGTACCGAGGCGAGCGGAAGTTCATCCACGTGGACATCGAGCCGACCCAGATCGGCAAGGTGTTCGCGCCGGATCTGGGCATAGTGTCGGACTCGAAACTGTTCCTGCAGGCCATTTTGGACCTGGCCAAGGCACGAAACGCCGGTCGTGCCGCGGGTTTCTGGGTGGCTCGCGTGCAGGAGTTGAAGGCGACGCTGACCCGTCGCGAGGACTTCGACGTCGTGCCGGTCAAGGCGCCGAGGGTGTTCAAGGAGATCAACGAGTTCTACGGTCCGGACACGTACTTCGTGACCGCGATCGGGCTGTACCAGATCTGGTCGGGCCAGCACCAGTTGGCGCACAAGCCAAGGCACTACCAGGTCTGTGGCCAGGCCGGTCCGCTCGGTTGGGAAATCCCCGCCGCGATCGGCGTGAAGAAGGCGTTGAAGAATACCGAGCCGGACGCGGAAGTCGTTGGCATCGTTGGCGACTACTCCTTCCAGTTCCTTGTGGAAGAGCTCGCCGTCGCCGCGCAGTACGACGTCCCGTTCGTGCTGATCATGCTGAACAACGAATACCTCGGCCTGATCAGGATGGCCGAGGACCACGGTGGATACGACATGAACTACGAAGTCGACATCCACTACGACACGGTCGGCACGGACAACATCAAGGTGATGGAGGCCTACGGCTGCTCCGGTCGTCGCGTCACGCAGCCGGGTGAGATCTCGGATGCGTTGGCGTGGGCCCGCAAGCAGGCCGAGGCCACCAGCAGGCCGGTGCTCGTCGAGATCATGATCGAGCGTGAGGCGAACACCGCGAACGGTGTGTCCATCGCGAACGTTCGTGAGTTCGAGCCTCTGCCGTAGTTACGCGGACTTGGGTGGCTGCCACGGTCGGATCCGGGGCAGCCACCCGGGCACGGCAGCCTTGTACACTTCGTACTGACTGCCGAAGTTACGCCGCAGCACGGGTTCCTCGTGCCAACGGACCATCGCGTAGAACGCGGCACTGACGATGACCGCGTACAACGGCAGGATCCACTGGCCAAGGATCAGTGCCTGGCCGATGATCGTGCTCAACACCGCGAGGTACATCGGGTTGCGCACGTATCGGTAAAACCCGCCAACCACAAGCCTTTCCGGCGGTGCGATGGGTGCGGGTGTGCCGAGTCCCTCCGCGACGAACCGGACGAACGCCGAGATGAGCACGGCGAGCGCGGCCGCGAGGAGGATCCAGCCGATCACGCGCAGCGGCAACCAGATCGGTTCAGCGTCCCATCTGGTGAGTAACCAGGGGATGAGACCAGCGACAATGCCTGGTGCGAGAACGAAGAATCCGGCTGAACCCGCAGCGGCCACGACTCGGTTGCGCACGAGGTAATTGTGCGACGACTGAACCATTCTACGATCGAGTAGATCGCCGGTTTCACCCGGATAGCCTACGATTTAACCCATGCGCCTGATAGCCGACGCGACAAAGAAGTCCGGGCTCATCTGGATCACCCGTCCGGGCGAAACCCGCGCCGTCCCAACCTGGCATCACTGGCACAACAATGCGGCATACGTCCTTGTGAACTTGTCGGACGTGGATTGCGTTACGGTGATCACGCGTGACAAGGCAACAGGTGCGCGAGCTGTGGAATGGGAGGCTCGAGTGTCCAGGGTCGCGCCGGGCACCGATGAGTGGGACACCCTCGTGCCCGACATCCACGCCGCCCGCCTCAATTCGGCACCCATCGATGCGGAAACCCCGCTGTTCCGATTGGACCCACCAGCATCGGAAGAGCCCACGGCGACGGTTTGAGGGGGCGCAGCGGCCATGCTGCACCGCAACAGCAATTCCCGAGGGGGTCCCCCTGATTTTTACGTTACCAAGGGGGTACGACAGTTTCGGGCGCGCTGACCGGCGCTTGTAGGCTCTTCCTGGGGTTTGGTCCACAAGGGGGATTCCCAATGAAGTTGTCAAGTAGTTGGGAGCTGCGGTGGTGAGGGGGTCACGCTGCCGTTGCGGCGGGGGTTGCTTGGTAGGTGGTGCCGTCGCGCAGCAGTGCCCACAAGACGTTCAGCCGGCGGCGTGCCAGGGCGAGGACGGCCTGGGTGTGTCGTTTGCCTTCGGCTCGTTTGCGGTCGTAGTAGGTCCGCGAGGCGGGGCAACAGCGGATGCTGACCATGGCGGAAAGGTAGAACACGCGCAGCAGGCGTCTGCTGTAGCGGCGGGGGCGGTGCAGGTTGCCGTTGACCCGGCCGGAATCGCGGGGTACTGGTGCGAGTCCGGCGACGCCGGCCAGCCGGTTGGGACTGCCGAAAGCGGTCATGTCGCCGCCGGTGTAGGCGAGGAACTCGGCGGCGAGCTGGATGCCGAAGCCGGGCAGGCTGAGGATCACGTCGGCGTGTTTGTGCTGGCGAAACCGGCTCTCGATCAAGGTGTCGATCTCGCTGATCTCCTCGTCGAGAGTCATCACCCCCTTCGCCAGCCGCGCGACCATCGCGGCGGCCAGGTCTTGTCCGGTGATGGTGGTGTGTTGCGCGTTGGCGGCGTTCAGCGCGGTCTGGGCGACGGTGCTGGGGTTGCGGACTTTTCGGTTGCGCAGCCAGGTTTCCAAGCGGTTGGCACCGATTCGTCGCAATGCCGCAGGGGTTTGGTAGGCGGTCAGCAGCACCAGGGCGGCTTTGGAGGTGCTGTAGTCGAAGGCGCGTTCCAGGGCCGGGAAGTAGTCCAGCAGTTGCGCGCGCAGCCGGTTGATGGTGCGGGTGCGGTCGGCGACCAGATCGGCCCGGCGGCTGGTCAGGATCCGCAGTTCGACGCTGACCGGGTCGCCGGTGTGCACGACGTGCAGATCGTGGCGCATCCGGGCCTGGTCGGCGATCACGGCGGCGTCCTTGGCGTCGGTTTTGCCGTCTCCGCGGTACATGCCGGCCGCGTAGTGGACGGTGCGCCCGGGGATGTAAAGCAACCGCTGGTCGTGGTTGACCAGCAAGGCGATCAGCAACGCCGCCCCGCCGGAGTTGAGATCGACCGCCCAGGTCAGCTCTCCATCCAACTCGTCTGCCAGCGCGGTGACCTCGCCGACCAACTCCAGCAGCGGAGCCTCGTCGTTGGCCACCCGCCGCGACAACAGCCGCTTGCCGGCGGCGTCGATCACCACGCAGTGGTGATGGGTCTTGCCGGCATCGATGCCTGCCCATACTCCGGGCACGAGCGTCACCTTCCTGTTCGTCAGGTTCATGGTCCCAGCAAACGACCACGCCGTCGTGTCCTTACACAGCGATTTGTTCGCGCATCCCAATTAGCGGTCGGGTCGTCGTGGGGTGCTGGGCGGCCAATCCCCCTGGGCCATCCACGGCGGACGCATGGAAGCCATACCCAGCACCCCTGGGTCGTCGGAACCCTACGACCAGCCCCGATCGACACAGGAAGAAGGTAAGGAGAGGCATGGCTGCCCGAAAGCCGTTGATCATTGCTGCCGCGGTGTTGCTCGTGGTCGCCGCCGTGGCCATCTGGGTGCGATGGCCGTCCCCGGTCACTGGCATCGCCGTTGGGGCGCCTTCATCGGAACTGCCGGGCGCGAACTGCACGTACCGGCCGGACCCGATCGGAACGAAAACCAAGGACGTCGGCAAACCCGACGGCTCGCGGACGCGGACCACAGGCACCGTGCCCTTGACGTTGAAGACCACCCAAGGCGACATCGGCATCACGTTGGACCGCGCGCAGGCGCCATGCGCCGTGCAGAGCATGCTGTTCCTGGCCCAAAAGAAGTTCTACGACGACACACCATGCCACCGGCTCACGCTCAGCCCCACGCTCTCGGTGCTGCAGTGTGGCGACCCGAAAGGCGAAGGCAGGGGCGGGCCCGGGTACATGTTCGACAGCGAATACCCGGTTGGCCTGCCCCAAGCCGAGGAACAAGGCTTGTGGATCTATCCGGCTGGAACTGTGGCCATGGCCAATCGGGGCAGGGACACCAACGGCAGCCAGTTCTTCATGGTGTACGCGGACGCCACGTTGCCCCGCGAATACCCGGTGATCGGCACGTTCGACGCCACAGGCAAAGCCACCATCGAGAAGATCGCGGCGGCGGGCGTCATCCCGTCCGATTACGGCGGCGACCAGGACGGCCAGCCGAAACTGCCCGTCACGATCACCGAGGCAATCGGCGGGAAATGAAGAAAGCCCGCCGGGTCTTCAAGAAGACCGGCGGGCTTGGCTTCAGACGATCAGGCGAAGTCCTCGTCTTCGAAGACCCGGCGGATCTCGACCTCGCCCTCCTGGAACGGGATCCGGCGGGCCCACTCGACGGCTTCCTCCGGCGAGGACACCTGGATGATCCAGTAGCCCGCGACGAGCTCCTTGGCCTCAGCGAACGGGCCGTCGATGACCTTCGACGCACCGTTGGGCCCGTACTGCACACGGAACCCGTGGGAGCTGTCCCGCAGGCCGTTGCCGTCGAGCATGACGCCTGCCTTGACGAGTTCTTCGTTGTACTTGCCCATCGCCGCGAGCTCTTCCGGCGAGGGCATGACGCCTGCTTCGGTCTCCGGGTTGGCCTTGACGATCATCATGTAGCGCATCTGGAAGCTCCTTGTCTCGGTCTGACACTGACGCGTCGATCGAGCAGACGCCACATCGACAAGAACTTCCAAGATTTTTTAGACGGTGACGAGTTCCCTGGTCGGCGGGGGTGTCGGGGCCGCTGGGACGTGCTGGCGCAGGCGGCTGAGCACGACGACACCGGCGACGGTCACCACGCAGGCAGCGAGCACGCCGACATTGGCCAGGAACGAGGTCGGCAGCTGCTCGTTCAGCACGATCACGCCGATCAACGAGCCAGTGATCGGGTCGGCGACCAGCAGCGTCGCGTAACTCAGAGCGAACCGGCCGGTGCGGTACGCGTTCTGCTGGAACATCAGTCCGAGCGCGCAGAACACGACAGCGAGCCCGATGACCCAGAAGACGGACGCGGACATGTCGTTGAGGGCCGAGCTGCCACCAACGCGCGTGAGGGCCGCGAACACGCCGTACGCCACGCCAGAAGCGATCGCGAGGAACAGCGCGTTGACCGCGCCAGTGCTACGGCGAGCCATGACCGCGGCGCCGAGGATGATGGCGAGGGTCGTACCGCACAGCACAGCTGCGGAACCACCGTCGAGGGTTGGCCGCGCGGACTCGTGCGGGAGCAGCAACAGCAGGCTGACCAGCCCGGCGCTCACCGCGAACGTTCCGAACATCTCTGCGGCACGCACGCGCCTGCGGTCAATGGCCGCCGCGATCAGGACCGCGATCGGCAAGCCGCTCATCCCGAGCGGCTGCACGATGGTCAGCGGGCCGTTGGACAGCGCGATGATGTGCATGACCGCGCCGCCGAGCGTGGTCGCCGAACCGAGCACCCACTTCGGCCTGCGCACGAGCTGACCGAGCAGCTGCAGGAACCCGAGGCTTTTGCAGCAGTGCGTGGCCGCGTTCTGCTGCAAAGCAGCACCCAGTGCGACGAGCGGGGCTCCGGCTACGGCCGCCACGAGCCAGAACGTCACCGTGCGAACTCCAAAAGCGTGACGCGGCGCGAAGCCATAACTAGAGATCGAGTCGAGATCGAATCGAAATGCACTTGCGCACCCTAATGGGTGACCCCTAAGGGGCGTGTGAGGTGGTCCCCTAACCCCCGCTCACCAGTAATAAGGCCTATGTCAATCCGACATATCCGGCTTGCGGGCTTCCGGTGGACGAAAGGCGATCAATCGACCAAGATGTGATCTAACGCACAGTGCGGCAGGCCCTCCCGGAGGTGACCACGTGCACGGCTATTTCGGAGCATACGGATTGGTCGCGTTGCTCCTGGTAGTCGGCGCTGTGTTCGTAACAGTGGCGTTGACAGCGAACCGCGTTTTGCGGCCCGAGCGGCCGACGCCCCAGAAACTGCTGACGTACGAATGCGGTGTCGACCCCGTCGGCGGCGGTTGGGCGCAGTCGTACGTGCGCTACTACGTCTTCACGTTCCTCTACGTGGTGTTCGCCGTCGACGCCGTCTTCTTGTTCCCGTGGGCGACCGTTTTCGCCGCTCCTGGCTTCGGTGCCGCCACGCTCGTCGAGATGTTCGTGTTCCTCGGCTTCCTGGCCGTCGGAATCCTGTACGCCTGGCGCAAGGGGGTCCTGTCATGGGCGTGATCGATCTCGGAATGATCAACCAGGTTCCGAAGCCGATGCGGTTCATCCTCAACTGGGGCCGCCGGTATTCGCTGTGGGTGTTCAGCTTCGGGCTGGCGTGCTGCGCGATCGAATTCATCGCTACCTCGATGAGCAGGCACGACTTCATCCGGCTCGGCGTGATCCCGTTCGCGCCAAGCCCGCGCCAGGCCGATCTGATGGTCGTGTCCGGCACGGTCACCGACAAGATGGCGCCCGCGGTCCAGCGGCTCTACGAACAGATGCCCGAGCCCAAATACGTGATCTCGTTCGGCGCCTGCTCGAACTGCGGCGGGCCGTACTGGGATTCCTACTGCGTCACGAAAGGCGTCGATCAGCTCATCCCGGTCGACGTCTACGTCCCCGGCTGCCCGCCGCGTCCGGAAGCGCTGCTGCACGGGATCATGAAACTACAGGCGAAAATCGGCGACGAGCAGTGGACCGAGCGCGGATCGCCCCAATATCCCACCTTTGAGCGGGTGGCCGAATGAACGAGGACGTCGCCCCGGAGGAATGGATAGCCGCGCTCACCAGAGCGCGGGACGCCAGGCACTGTGACTTCTTCGATTTCCTGACGGCCGTCGACGAGCTGGCCGACGGCATCCGGATCGTCGCGCACGTCTTCTCGACGAGCACCAAAGAGCATGCGAAGATCCGGACCCTGTTGCCGCCGGACGCGCTGACCCTGCCGACCGCCACAACTGTCTACAAGGGAGCGAACTGGCACGAGCGGGAAACCTGCGAGATGTTCGGCGTGCACTTCGAAGGACATCCGAACCTGATCCCGTTGCTGCTGCCGGACGGCTTCGAAGGCCACCCGTTGCGCAAGGACTTCGTACTGGCAAGCCGGGTCGCCAAGCAGTGGCCGGGTGAGGTCGACCCGGGTCAGTCCCTTACCGAGCTGAAGAAGCCGAAGCGGCGGCGCAACCTGCCGCCTGGCGTGCCTGAGAACTGGGTGCGGCCATGACATTACTGGAGATCGTGCTGCGGCTGGCATTGGTGGTTGCGGCCTTCCTGCTGCTGCCGCTACTGGTGGGCCAGCTCGAGCACAAAGCCATGGCGCACATGCAAGCCAGGCTCGGACCGATGCACGCGGGCGGATTTCACGGCTGGGCGCAACTGATCGCGGACGGCGTGAAGTTCGTCCAAAAAGAACACGTCGTGCCGACACAGGCTGACAGAACAGTGTTCTCGCTGGCGCCCGCTGTTGCTTTGATTCCCTACCTGGTTGTTCTGGTCGTCATTCCGGTCGGGCCGGGCTTGGTCGCGCTCAACCTCGACATCGGCTTGTTCTTCGTGCTCGCCGTGATGAGTGTGAGCGTGCTCGGGTCGGTGATGGCCGGCTGGTCGAGCGGCAACAAGTACGCGCTGCTCGGCGGACTGCGCAGCGCCGCACAGCTGATGGCGTACGAGTTGCCGCTTGTCCTTGCGGCGTCGTCGATCGCGATGGCCGCGGGCACGCTTTCGTTGTCCGGCATTGTCGAGGCGTGGTCGCCGTGGTGGCTTGCCTGGCAGGCACCGGCTTTGCTGATCTTCTTCGTCGCCGGGCTGGCCGAGTTGCATCGGCCGCCGTTCGACATGCCGGTCGCCGACTCGGAGATCGTGCTCGGTCCGTACACCGAATACACGGGCCTGCGGTTCGCGCTGTTCCTGCTCGCCGAATACGCCGGGATCGTCGTGCTCTGCGCGTTGACCACGGTGTTGTTCCTCGGCGGCTGGCGCGGGCCGTTCGGCAACGATGAACTGGGCCCGATCTGGTTCCTGATCAAGCTGTTCATCCTGGCCTTCGTGGTGATCTGGCTTCGGGTCAGCAACCCGAGGCTGCGGGCCGACCAGTTGCAGAAGCTGGCGTGGCAGGTGCTCGTCCCGCTGAGCCTCGCCCAGCTCGCCCTGACCGGTGTGGTGAAGGTGGCGATCTCATGAAAGGGCTGCTCAAAGGCCTTGTGGTCACGCTGCGGACGATGACGCGCCGATCGGTAACCCGGCAGTACCCCGAGGCCAAACCCGAACTGCCGCCGCGCAGCCGGGGCGTGATCGGGCTGCTTGCGGAGAACTGCACGTCCTGCATGCTCTGCGCGCGCGAATGCCCGGACTGGTGCATCTACATCGAATCGCACAAGGAAACACTGCCAGCGCAGGTCGAAGGCGGCCGCGAACGCAGCCGCAACGTGCTCGACCGGTTCGCGATCGACTTCTCGCTGTGCATGTACTGCGGGATCTGCATCGAAGCGTGCCCGTTCGACGCGTTGTTCTGGTCGCCGGAGTTCGAGTACGCCGAGCACGAGATCGGATCGCTGACCCACGAGATGGACCTGTTGGGCCACTGGATGCGGACGGTGCCGCCACCGCCGGAAATCGAGCAGGCATGACCGCCGCGGAGATCGTCTTCGTGCTGCTCGGCGTGGTCGCCTTGGGCTCGGCTGTGCTTGTCGTGACCACGAAACAGATTGTCCGTGCGGCGCTCTATCTTGTGGTGAGTTTCGGTGCCATAGCAGCGTGCTTTCTCGTGCTCACAGCGGAATTGGTCGCGTGGGTGCAGGTGCTGATCTACGTCGGCGCGGTCGTTGTGTTGCTGCTCTTCGGGATCATGCTCACGCGAGCGCCGATCGGCCCGTCGTCCGATTTGGACAGCCGGAACAAGCCTGCCGCGATCGCGGTCGCCGTGGCCACGGCAGGAGTGCTGGTGACGGTCCTGGTCAGCGGTTTCAAGGATGCGTATTTCGACGTGGGGGAGCAGACCGCCGGGTCGGCCAGCTCGATCGGAGCGGGCATCTTCCGGTACTGGGTGCTGCCGTTCGAAGTGCTGTCGGTGCTGCTGCTCGCCGCGTTGGTCGGCGCCATTGTCTTGTCCCGCACGGACATCGGGCCGCCGAAGGACGGTGATGCCTGATGCACGTCCTCTACCCGGCGGTGTTGTCGGCGCTGCTGTTCTCGATCGGCATCTACGGCGTGCTGGCCAGGCGTAACGCGATCCTGGTCCTGATGTCGGTCGAGCTGATGCTCAACGCCGTCAACCTCAACCTGGTCGCGTTCGACGTCTGGCTGGCCGACAAGCTGGGCTCCGGGCAGATCCTGACGCTGTTCGTGATCGTCATCGCGGCCGCGGAAGTCGGCCTCGGCCTGGCGATCATCCTGCAGGTCTTCCGCAACCGCGCGACGATCTCGGTCGACGCGCTGACCGAACTCGCCGAGGACAAGCAATGATCGCGCTTCTGGCCATCCTCGGCACCGCCCTCAGCGCGGTCGGCGCGATCCTCCTCGCTTTCGTCGAGCCGTTCGAGACTTATGCGCTGCTCACGCCGACCGGGACCATCCCGATCACGGTGGGCCTGCGGGTGGACGAGCTGTCGTCGACCGTGGCGGTGATGGTCACCATGGTCGCGCTGGCCATCCAGATTTACTCGGTCGGGTACATGAAGCACGACGTGCGGTATCCGACGTTCGCGACACTGGTCGGGCTGTTCACGCTCGCGATGCTGACCGTGGTTCTGTCGGCCGACCTGATCATGCTGTACGTCGGCTGGGAGATCATGGGCGTCTGCTCGTACTTCCTGATCGGCCATCACTGGGAGAAACCGTCAGCGTCGGCGGCCGCGATCAAGTCGTTCCTGATGACCAGGTTCGGTGACGTCGGTTTCTTGTTCGGGATCTTCGTATTGGGCGTCGCGGCCGGGTCGTTCCGGATCACGGACGTGATCGCGGCGGTCCCGACCATGTCCTCGGGCACTGTGTTGACTGCGGCACTGTTGTTGCTGGTCGGGGTCGTGGGCAAGGCGGCACAGTTCCCGTTGCACAGCTGGTTGCCGGACGCGATGGCTGGTCCTGCACCCGTCAGCGCGCTGATTCACGCGGCGACGATGGTCGCGGCGGGTGCTTACGTGGTGGCGCTGTTGTATCCGGTGTTTCTCGCGGCCCCGCTGGCGCTGGACGTCCTTGCGGTGATCGCGGTGATTTCCATGCTTGGTGCGGCTTTGGCGGCATTGGTCACGGATGATCTCAAGCGGGTGCTGGCGTATTCGACGATCAGCCAGCTGAGCGTGATGTTCGCGGCTCTGGCGGTCGGCGGCCGGACCCAGGCGATCGCGCACCTGTTGTCCCACGCGGCTTTCAAGGCCTTGCTCTTCCTTTGTGCGGGTGCCGTGATTGTCGCTGTGGGCAGCAATCTGACGTCGGACATGGGTGGGCTTCGTCGGCGGATGCCGTTGTCGTTCCTGACAATGACCGTTGGTTTCGCCGCGCTTGCCGGGATACCTCCAACGGTCGGGTTTTTCAGCAAGGACGCGGTGATCGCCGCGGCTGAGCACGCGCCGAACTGGTTGGTGTTCATCGGGTTGTTGCTGACCGTCGGGTTGACGGCGGCGTACACGACTCGGGCCTGGTTGCGGACCTTCTTCGGGGCGGGTCCCGATGTCCGCGAGGTCTCCAAGATCATGACCATTCCGTTGACACTGCTGGCTTTGGTGGCTTTGCTGCTTGGTTTCGTCGGACTGTGGTTCGAGTCTTTGCGGCCAGAATTGCTCAGCGCGGTGCTGTCGTTGGTGCTGGCCGCTCTTGGTGTCCTTGGGGTGTTCCTGATCTGGCGGGGTGACCCTGCTCAGGATCCCGCGGACTCGCTTGGCCGGTTGCGTGGCGTGTTCGGTTCCGCGTTCGGTACCGACACGTTGTACGAGCGAACGGTTGCTCGGGGCGTGATGCGGCTCGCCAACGAGGTTGTCCGCGTGGACGATTCCGTTGTCGGGAAGTCGGTTCGAGGGACCGGGCTCGGGGCACGGGCGCTTGGCGGTGTGCTTCGGCGGACCCAGAACGGAAATCCCCAGTTCTACGTGACCGCCGTGCTTGCTGGCGTTGTGGTGATTGCGGTGGGGGTGGTGATCCTGCAATGAACGTGTTGTTGCTCGCTGTCCCACTGGCCGGTTGCCTTCTCGTGCTGTGGCTGCGCCACCTGGCTGTGGGTGTCGTGGTCACGGGCATCACTTTCGCCGTCTCGGTGGTGATCGCGTTCTCGGTCGACTACGCGCGGCCAGGCATGCAGCTGGAGACGGATCTGCCGTGGATTCCGCCGCTCGGGTTGCGGTTTCACCTTGGGGTTGACGGTGTTTCCGTTCCGTTGATCGTGCTTACTTCCTTGCTGTGCTTCTTGAGCATGATCTATCTGGTTCGGCGTGTGCCTGAGCGGGCGCATTCGTTCATGTCCCTGTTGTTGCTGACCGAGGTCGGCATGCTCGGCACGTTCGTCGCACTGGATCTGTTGTTGTTCTTCGTGTTCTTCGAAGTCGTGCTGATCCCGATGTACGCGCTGATCGCGGGCTGGGGCGGGGCTTCGCGTGGGCCCGCGGCCCGGCAGTTCATCCTCTACACGTTGCTTGGTTCCGGTGTCCTGCTGGTGGGCCTGCTCGTGATCTACGGCCATACGTCCACTTTGAACATGGTGGAACTGGCCGCGCAGGATGGCTCGGGCATGAGCCGCGCGGTCCAGGTGATCGCGTTCATCCTGGTCGCGGGCGGGCTGGCGGTGAAGGTGCCGATGTGGCCGCTGCACACCTGGCTGCCGGACGCGCACAGCGAAGCACCGACGGTCGGATCTGTGCTGCTGGCCGGGGTTTTGCTCAAGATGGGGACGTACGGCCTGATCCGGATCGCGGTGCCGATCTTGCCGGATGGCGCACTGGCTGTGGCTCCCTTCCTTGGGGCGTTCGGCGTGATCGGGATCGTGTACGCGGCGCTGGCGTGTCTCGCTCAGCGGAACCTCAAGCGGCTGATCGCGTTTTCGAGCGTCGGGCACATGGGATTCGTGCTGCTGGGGATCTCGACGTTGACTCCTGCTGGCATCAACGCGGCCCTGTTCGCCAACATCGCGCACGGATTGATCACGGGCCTGCTGTTCTTCCTGGTCGGCGGAATGGCGGAACGTTTCGGCAGCACGGATATGGCTCAGATCGGCGGTGGGACGCTGACGTTGGCGCCTCGGCTGAGCGTCCTGTTGATCATTGCTTCGGTGGCCAGCTTCGGCTTGCCGGGCTTGGCTGGGTTCTGGGGCGAGATGCTGGCGATGCTGGCCGCCTTCGACCCGGCACCGGGGCTCAATCGCGGCCTCTACCTGGTCTTCATGGTGGTCGCGGGGATCGGGGCCGTGCTGACGGCCGCCTATTTCCTTGTCATGTTGCGCGAGGTCGCTCAGGGGACGTTCGCGGCATGGCGACGTGACCAGGGGATCCTCGATGTGACGCGGGTGGAGTGGGCGGCGTGGACGCCGCTGGTGGTACTGGTGTTCGTGGTCGGGATCTGGCCGGGGCTCGTGCTCGGGCCAACCGCCGAGGCCGTCGGGTTCTACCTGGGAGGGCTGTGATGGTCCAGACGGTCGACTACTTGGCGATCGCGCCGCCCCTGATTCTGGCTTTGTTCGGCTTGGCGGCTTTGTTCGTGCGCTATGCGGGTTTCGTGGGTCTGATCCTTGCCGGTGCCTTCGAGGTTGTGTTGTTGTTCAGCGCTCCACGTCGGACGTTCTGTGTGGACAGTTCATGCTCCTTTGTGGTCGACGATTTCACGCTGCTGTTCCAGACCGTGACGTTGATCGCGGGGCTCGTGGTGCTGTTGACGGCTCACGTGGAGATCCGAGACACCAGGTTGCCAGCGGGGGAGTTCCACTTTCTGACCCTGGCGGCGATGGCGGGTGCGTTGACTCTGGCCGCGGGCCGGGACCTCGTGACTTTGTTGGTGTCATTGGAGGTTGTTTCGCTGCCTCTGTTCGCGCTGGTGGCGTTGCGGCGCTATGACGGCCGGTCGTCCGAGGCTGGCGTGAAGATGTTCTTGGTATCCGTAGTGTCGACGGCTGTGATGTTGTTCGGTATCAGCCTGGTTTACGGCGCCACGGGATCGCTTTTCCTTGACCGCATCGGGGCAGTGCTGGCCACACCGTCTCCTTTGGAGTCCGTCGCCGGTGTTGGCGTGGTTCTCGTCTTGGTCGGCTTCGGGTTCAAGGTGTCCGCGGTTCCGTTCCACTTCTGGGCGCCGGACACCTATCAGGGTTCGCCGGTCGCGGTGGCCGCATTCTTGTCCGTGATCTCGAAGGCTGCCGGTTTCGCTGGCCTGGCTCTGGTCCTGAGTATCGCTTTTGGACCGTTGGCTTCGGTGTGGGGCCCGTTGGTCGCCGTGCTCGCCGCTGTGTCGATGACCGTGGGCAATCTGGTCGCGTTGCGCCAGAAGACCGCGATGCGACTGTTGGCCTGGTCCTCCATCGCGCAGGCCGGATACATGCTCGCGCCGCTGGGCGCGGCCGGTGGCGGTGCGCCTCTGGACGGTCTGGTCGCGGCCACAATTGGCTATGTCGCCATCTACGCCCTGATGAACATCGGCGTGTTCGCGGTGATATCGGTCGTCGGGTGGATCGGCGAGCATGGGGGAGGGACGCTTGACTCGTACCGTGGCCTAGCTCGCACGCACCCACTGACAGCCGTGGCGCTGGCGTTTTTCCTGGCATGCCTAGCCGGTCTACCACCAGGACTCGCCGGACTGTTCGCCAAAATCGTGGTATTCCAGGGAACGATCCTCGGCGGTTACGGCTGGCTCGCCGTGATCATGGCGGTGAACACAGTGATCGGCCTCTTCTACTACCTATCCTGGGCCACCCGCCTGTTCGCCCCTTTGCCGGAAGGAGCAGCTTTCGACCGCATCGCCCGCCCCGTCGGCGCCGCGATAGGAGTTGCCGCAGCAGGGACCGTACTCATGTCCGTGGCACCGCAGCTCGTCCTCGGCATCTCTCTCGGAGGCTGAAATGCAAGCAACCGTCGCCACCTACTCACCCGAAACCCGCAGCGGCACAGTTTTGCTGGACGACGGCCGCCAGCTTTCGTTCGACGCCAACGCCTTCGACCGCAGCGGCCTGCGAATGCTCCGGCTCGGTCAACGAGTAGTCATGCGCGTCGTCGACGACCATGTCGAAGCCATCAACCACATCGCCCTTCCGCTGGACTGACCTCGTGAGTGGTTAGACGGGTTAGAACGCGCGTAACCACTCACGAGGGGCTTATCAGATCCAGTTTGGGAAAGTACGTTCGGAAACGCTCAGTGTCCCGAGTGAGCAGCCTGTAGTTGTTGACCGCGGCGTGTGCGCCGATATAGAAGTCAGGCAGAGGCGAACGTCGGGCGCCGCCGCGTCTGCGGTATGCCACAAAGGCCCGTGATGCGAGAAACCCTGCTTGGTAGGGGAGGGGCTCGCGAGCGAAGTCCGTCGCGGGAAGCGCCTCGTCGAGGTCTTCGATCGTGTCGAAGCCCGCCGAAACCTCGGCGTAGATGATCGGATTGATAGCGAGGTCGCCTTCGTCCCTCGCCGTCGCGATGGCTTCCTCAGCCCAATCAGCCCACTGTGGATCGTCGGTGAGTACGTCAAGCAGGACACAGGTGTCGACCATCGTCACGGTCGTGCCATTGCCGGGAGCGACCACCTGAAAACGTCGCTCAGTCACCACGAAGGAGTTCCATCAGCTCGTCGGTACTCATCTTGGTCGTCGCCCGTCCTCGCATTCCTTGTGCGAGGCGACGGCCGCGTGTTTGACCACCTTGGATGCGGACGATCCGGAGACTGGTGCCGTCTTCGACGACTTCAACCTCGTCGCCTTCGCGGAGGTGATACTTCTCCCGGAGCGCGGCAGGGATCGTGACCTGGCCTTTGCTGTTGAGCCGCATGGTGACCTCCTCCGCGACACGTAATACGTCTACCACGTATTACACCCTATCCGCAGCTTGGTTGTCGAGGCCGCAGGTCGTGAGTGTTTTGGCCGGTTAGAACCGGCCAAAACACTCACGAGGGTTGATCAGGCGGCGGCTACGCTTGCGCGAGCGTCGAGCAAGCCGATCCCGCATCCGCCGACGCAGCTACCGGGCATGGCCCGAGCCCGGAGTGCGGTCTGTACCTGAGCGGGCGTCAACTGAGGCAGGCCCGCGGCGAGCTTCTTGTGCTGCATCAGCGCAACCGTGCCCGCGACGTGCGGGGCGGCCATGCTGGTGCCCTGGTAGAACGCGTACGACTGCGCGCCAGGAACGGTGGTGCCAGCGTTCAGAGTGGACAGAACACCATTCGCAGCCGCAGGTGCGGTCTCCCCGCCAGGAGCGGTGATTTCCACGGTCGCGCCGAAGTTGGAGTACACGGCACGGTTGCCCTGGCGGTCGCTGGCGGCGACGGTGATCACGCCGGCGCAGTTGGCCGGGGTGGAGTTGGCGGCGTTGGCGTTGGCGTTACCCGCGGACACGACGACCGAAGAACCGCGGTTGCGGGCACCGTTGATCGCGGCCTGGAGAGCTGCCGGGCATGCACCCGAGCCGCCGAGGCTCAGGTTCAGCACCCGTGCCGGGTTCGCGTTGTTGGGAACACCAGCAACGACACCGCCGGAAGCCCACGTGATGCCGTCGATGATGTCAGCGAACGTGCCACCGCAACGACCGAGCACGCGCACCGGAACGATCTGGGCACCCGGCGCGACACCGGCGACGCCAGCAGCGTTGCCACGAACGGCGGCAATGGTTCCCGATACATGGGTACCGTGCCAACTGCTGTTACGGGCAGCGCTACCGGCACCGCATTCGCCCGCTGCCTGCCAGTCGCCCTGGTCTTGGGCGTTGGCGTCACGGCCGTTGCCGTCACGGGCGGCGGCCGCGTTGGTGATCATGTCGTAGCCGCCGATGTAACGGGAATTCAGTTCTGTGTGGCTGGTGCGGCCTGTGTCGATGACTGCCACACGCACGCCCGCTCCGGTCAGGCCGCTGTCCCACGCGGTGTCCACGCGGGCGCCCGCGGCTGCCTCGAAGTAGTGCCACTGCTGGGGATACATCGTGTCATTCGGTGTCAGGTCGGCGTACATCTTGCCGTTGACTTCCGCGTACTCGACGTCCGGTCGTGCCTTCAACGACGCCAGCAAGTTGTTGGTGCCTCTGGCATCCAGTGCCTTGTTCGGTGAAACCAGAACCGCGCCAACTGAAACCTCGCCGACGACGCGCAGGCCTAACGCCTCAGATCTAGCTGCGACACCGTCACGGAACTTGACGATGAACTCCGGGGCATCCGAGGACGGTGCCGCGGTTGCCAGCGGCGTGAGTGTCAGCAGGGTCATTGCCGCGCCAAGGCCTGCGATCGCCAGGCGGCGGGTCAATCCACTCGTCATGTTCTCCCAATCCTTGCCGGTGGAGACGCTTCTTCGTCGTCTCCCGGCACATAGGACGGTCCTGATCGCCCCCAGATACATATCTGGCAAAAGTAAACTTGCCGGGTGATCAACGAAATCCTCGACCGGGTCGTGTCGTGGGCACGCGCCCGTGTGGACATCGCGGGCGTCCTACTCGTCGGTTCGTACGCCCGCGACGCCGCGAGACCCGACTCTGACGTCGATATTGTGATACTTACCGAAATACCGGACCAGTACACGGAAGGCTGGTACGACGAGGTCGAAATCGGCCCGCTGACAAGGAATCAAGCCTGGGGGCCGATCACCGAATGGCGGCTGATTAGCTCGTCCGGACTAGAGGTCGAATTCGGTGTCGGATCGCCCGACTGGGCCTTGACGGATCCCGTCGACGCGGGCACGAGAAGAGTTGTCGCAGATGGAGCGAGGATCTTGTACGACCCGAAAGGCCTGTTGGCCAAGCTACTTGTCGATGTCGCCGACCACAAAGAACATTGAACCGAGGATCGCGATCATGTCGGCGAGCAGCGCACCCCGCATCAGCTCGGGAATCGCCTGCACGTTGTTGAACGACGCCGATCGGAGTTTCATCCGCCACGGTGTTTTCTCACCGCGCGACACGAGGTAATACCCGTTGACGCCCAACGGGTTCTCGGTCCACGCGTACGTCTCGCCCTCGGGGGCTTTGAGAATCTTCGGCGTTCGCACGTTGATCGGGCCGGGTGGCAGTGCCGCCAGCCGGTCCGCGCACGCCTCGGCGAGGTCAAGCGAGGCGTAGATCTGGTCGACGAGACACTCGAACCGGGCGAGGCAATCGCCCGATGTCCGGGTCACCACTGGAATGTCCAATTCGTCATACGCGAGGTACGGCTCATCCCTGCGCAGATCGAAGTCGAGCCCGCTGGCCCGTGCGATCGGACCGGAAACACCGTACGCGGCAGCACTTTCCCGTGACAGGACGCCGATTCCCTTTGTCCTGGCGTGAAAGATCTCGTTGTCACGGATGAGCCGCTCGATCTCGCGCGAGCCACGGCGAACGTCCACGATGGCCTGTCGCACCCGGTCGAGCCAACCAAGCGGTAGGTCTTCCTTCAGGCCGCCGACCCGGTTGAACATGTAGTGCATCCGGCCGCCGGAAACCTCCTCCATCACCGCCTGGAGGGTCTCGCGCTCGCGGAAAGCGTAGAAAATCGGTGTGATGGCACCGAGTTCGATGGGATACGAACCCGCGAACATCAAATGGTTGAGCACCCGATTGAGCTCGGCGAGCAGCATCCGTGCCCACACCGCGCGCACAGGCGGCTCGATCCCGGTCATCCGTTCTACGGCAAGCACGACGCCAATTTCGTTGGCGAACGCCGAGAGCCAGTCGTGCCGATTCGCCAGCACGATGATCTGCCGGTAGTCACGGACCTCGAACAGCTTCTCGGCACCGCGGTGCATATAACCGATGATCGGTTCGACCTCGGAGATCTGCTCGCCGTCAAGACGGAGCCGCAGCCGCAGGACACCGTGGGTCGCCGGGTGCTGTGGCCCGATGTTCAGCACCATGTCCTCGCCGCCGAGGTGCGTGGCGCCCGAGCCGATCGCGACAGTGCGTTCCGTGCTCATAGCCCGATCTTTGCACTCAACGAGTGCACAAGCCATCCAAACGAGCCGAGTCCGTGGCGGTCGATCAACTCGGCTTCCTCGCCCGCCCGCTGCAACTCACGTAGATACCCTTGCGGATCGGCCCTGGCGAGCTCGATAGGCGGCCGCTTGCCGATAATTCCCAATGACCGCAACGCATCCCGCTGTGTGGTCAGCCCGGTTTCGGGCACGGCGGCCGCACACGAATCGAGGGCGACGTGCGCGGTGATATCGCACGAACCGTCCGGCACAGGCGCGACCTGGCGACCCTGCCGGTAGCCGGTCAGGGAACCGTAGAAAGGTCGGCTGTCGAGAGTGTGCCCGTAGTCCGCGGCCACCACCACACCCCGATGAACGCGTTTGACCAGGTCAGCCCATGCCTCGTCGCGAGGACGGCCGATTTCGGCGCGTTGTCCCTCCTCGGCGAGCGGCCACCAACGCTCCAACCAGGCCACATCGGCTTCGTCGGGCGGGCCGCCGAGGCGTTCGGTGCCGTCGCGGGACACCTCGACCAAGTGCGGGCCGTCCGAAGCCAGTTCGACCACGTCGACCGGGATGTTGTCGAGCCATTCGTTGGCGATCACCAAGCCGGTGATCTCGTCCGGCAGTTCGGCCACCCATTCGATGCGAGCGGGGAGGTCCGCAGGTCGCGGGGCCTTTTCGACCGCGATCAGGCGTGCGTCGGTATCGAGCTGGGCAAGCAGGCCGCCGTCGCCCGCGCCCACGTCGACTATCGAGGCAGCGTCGGGCATCAGGCTCAGCAACGCCGCCGCGAACCGTGGTGACGCGTGCACGGACGTGCGGAAATGCCGGGCGGGTTGCCCAGCGGATCGGTAGAACCCGTCCTTGGCGTACAGCGCCCGCTCGGTCGCCGCACGCCAGGACATCCACATGACCCGTCAGCGTAGTTCGACCGTCTTCTCTTGGCGGTTTTCCACAGGTTTCGGGGTGTGCTTGGCGAGCGTCGCCTCGCAGTGGTCGAGCCAGCGGATCTCCGCTTCGGACTGGAAGATCATCGATTCGAGCACCAGCTGCCACGCCAGATCGGTGTCGGAAAGCGACTTCAACCGCGTGTACTCCTGCAAGGCCCGCATGGTCGAGGTTCGCTGCGCCTGCATGATCGCCCGGACGTCGACACCAGGAGTGGTCACAGCAAGCGCTAGCTTGATCGCGAGTTCGTCACGCGGCCGGTCGGACCGGCTGATCGGCGTGCTGAACCAGGTTTTGAGGTCCGCGCGCCCGGCACCGGTGATCTCGTAAGGGCGCTGCCCGCTCTCGTTCTCCTCCAGCGCGCGCACGAACTCGTCCCGCTCAAGCCGGGAGAGCGTGGTGTAGACCTGCCCGATGTTCAGCGAACCGCCGGTGGACTCCTGGAACGCGGCACGGAGTTGGTAGCCGTACATGGGGCCGCGTTCGAGCAATGCGAGCAGACCATACTTGACTGACACAGTCACTGAGTATGCATACTCAGTATGTACGGGACAAGAGGAATTCCCGAAGTGCCTGGTAGTAGGGCTCAATGGTGGTGATGTCGACGTACTCCTGCGGGCCGTGCAGACCATCGCCGCCGATCCCGAAGATCACCGCGTCGATACCGTGCTGGTAGTAGAACCGGCCGTCCGCGGCGCCGTGTTTGACCAGGAAATCCCCGTCAAATCCCTGGTTGCGGGCCGCTTGCTGGAGTTGCTTCACCTCGGCCCGTGCCCGATCGGCCTTGTGCGGCGGATCGGCGAAGATGACGGACGCGCTCACCCCGGGCTCACAGAAACTCTCCAGGTACGCGACGATTTCCTGGTCGGTCCGGCCGTTGAGGGCGAGGTCCTCGGGCGGAAACCGGATATCGAGGCGAGCTTCCGCGTTGGCCGGGACTTGGTTGCGTGCACTGTTGTCGGTCTCGATGCGGGCGACGTTGATCGTGGTTTGCCAGACCTCCTCCTGTGGCAAGGGATACCGCGCGAGCAGGTTGTCGATGCTGCGCATGAGCTTGAGCAGGGCGTTGTCGGCGTTCCATGGGTACGCGCTGTGCCCGGCGCGGCCGGTGGCGCGCAGGTTCGCGCCAAGGATGCCTTTGGACTCGGTGACCAGGCGTAGCCCGCTCTGTTCGCCGATGATCACGAAGTCGCCGACAACACCCTGGTCAAGCTGGTATTTGGTGCCGTCACGGCCGCCAACCTCCTCATCGGTGACGAGCTGTAGCGCGATCGGTAAGTCGTGCCCGAGCTCGCGGAAAACCAAGGCCTCGACAAGGGCAGCGACCTTCATGTCGTGTGCACCCCTGGCATAGAGGCGATCGCCCTCGATCCTGGGCACGAACTGGTCCGCGCGGCCGGGGACCACGTCGAGATGGCCATTGAGGATCACCGGAAACCGTTGTTTGTTGGCGTAGACCAAGGCACTCGGCTTGCCGTTGGACTCGAACCGCTCGACGGTGAACCCCGGTCCAACGAAGTCGAGCACGAACTCCAACGCCCGATGCAGCTCGGTGGGCTTGTCGGCGGTGGACGGAATCGCCAGCAACCGCATGGCGGGCGCGAGAAGATCCATCAAACCAGGCTAGTGTCGAGGCGCCATGGAAACGACCCGTGCGAGCGTCACGCGAGTGCACAACGCCATGCTCGGCGGCACTGACAACTTCGCCGCCGACCGCGCGGTCCGCGACCACCTGCTCACCATCGATCCCGGCTTTCCCAACGCCGCCCGAGATGCCCGAGCCTTCCTTTTCCGAACGGTCCGATACCTGACGAGCGCGGGCATCACGCAAATCCTGGACTGCGGGCTTCGGCTACCCATCCGCGAGAACAGCCACACCGTCGCCCCGGGCGCCGAGGTGGTCTACGCCTCCGTGGACCCCATAGTCCTGGCCCACGCCCGGGAAGGCATGCCAGCCAACGCACACGTGACCGAAGCGAACATCAGTCGCGCGGACCGAGTCCTTTCCGACCCGACAGTCCGCGGGCACCTGGACTTCAGCAAGCCGATGGGCCTGCTGCACGTCCTGACCCTGCACCACGTGCCGGACCACGATGACCCCTGGCTCACGATGGCCCAATACATCGAAGCCCTGGCCCCAGGGTCGTACGTCGTCCTCGCCCATATGCGAGATCCCGGCCCCGAGCACGAACTGGCAGCCACCATCAAACGCGTCGGCACCGCCTACCGGGAAGGGATCGGCACCGGCTGGCCTCGCAGCACGGAGCGAATTCTCGACCTCATGCCCGGCCTTGTCTTGCTCGGGCCAGGCCTCGTTCCCGTCGGCAACTGGCGGCCGGACGGGCCACAGACCAGCAACCCAGGCCCCATGCAGCGCTTGTTCGTTGGCGCTGTCGCGCGCAAGCCCTAGTCTGGGCAGATGAGTACCAAGACGAAGCTGGCGTGCAGCTTTTGTGGCAAGTCTGAGGACAAGGTCGCCAAGTTGGTCGCCGGTCCTGGCGTGTTCATCTGCGATGGCTGTGTCGAGTTGGCCAGTCAGGTGATCGCGGAGTCCAAGGCGCACGACGAGGCCTGAGCTCCTCCTGGTGCGTTGCCCGCCCGGTTATGCTGCGATTACCCGCCGCCACCGGACTGCCGCAACCCACCACAGGAGGTTCGATGGACACCAGCGATGGCTGGTCTAGGAGGCCGCTGAATAATCGGCGTGTCGCCCCAGGATGTGGGTTTGAGCTGGGAGAATCGTTTCATGCAGGGTGTGGAGCGTGGTGATCGGGAGCTGCTGGACGCGGAGGCGCTGGTCGGTCATCTGGTCCCGGCGGGGAGCATGTTCGCGTTCCTGGCCGGGCATCGCCGGAATCTGTTCCCCGATGGAGAGTTCGAGGATCTGTTCCCCTCGGGCAAGGGACGGCCCTCGATCCCGGCGTCGGTGATGGCCTCCATCCTGGTGTTGCAGACCCTGCATGATCTCTCGGATCGGGAGACCGCTGAGGCGGCCCGGTGTGACCTGCGGTGGAAGGTCGCGACCGGGATGGCATTGGACGACAAGGGATTCGACCCCTCGACGCTGGTGTACTGGCGCAAACGACTGGCCACCTCGGGGCGGCCGCATCGGATCAACGACGCGGTGCGCACGGTCGTCGAGGAGACCGGGATCCTGCGTGGCCGCCGCAAGCGGGCGGTGGATTCCACGATCCTGGCCGACGCGGTCGCCACCCAGGACACCATCACCCAGCTGATCTCGGCGATCCGGCGGGTGGATCGGCAGGTGCCCGGCGCGGCGGAGCAGATCGCGAAGGTGTGTACCGGCCATGACTACAGTCGGCCGGACAAGCCGAGGATCGACTGGGACGACCCGGCCGCCAAGGACGCGCTGGTCTCCGCGCTGGTCAACGATGCGAACGCGCTGGTGGCGGCGCTGGCCGATACCGAACTGGAAGGCGACGCGGAGTTCGCGTTGGCGTTGCTGGCGTTGGTCGCCGGTCAGGATGCCGAGCCCGCCGAGGGCAGTGACGGCACTGATGGGCGGTGGCGGATCGCCCGCAAGGTCGCCCCGGACCGGGTGGTGTCCACAGTGGATCCGGATGCGCGGCATACCCGCAAGTCCCCGGAGAACCGGCGGGACGGGTATCGGGCGCACGTGGCGGCCGAGCCCGAGACCGGGATCGTCACCGACGAGAAGGTGACCACGGCCGCCGGCACGGAGAACTCCGACCCCGCTGTGGCCGAGGAGTTCCTCGACGCCGAGGACGGCAAGCGCGCGTGGTACGGCGATTCCGCCTATGGCACAGGGGATCTACGCGGTGGGATCGACGATGCCGGGCATGAGGCGGTGATCAAGCCCAAGCCGCTGCGGGCTCCGGTCGAGGGCGACTTCACCGTGGACGACTTCACCGTGGACGACTTCACCGTGGACGAGCAAGCGGGCACGGTCACCTGCCCCAACGACATCACCCGCCCGATCAGCCGGACCCGGGTCGCCACCTTTGGCGCTCTCTGTCGTGCCTGCTCACTGCGTGCACAGTGCACCACGTCCAAGACCGGCCGTAAAATCGTTCTGCACCCACGAGATGACCTGCTGCGCCAAGCCCGACGCGACTGGGCGGACAAGCCCGAACTGCGCGAGAGCTACAGGACGTTCCGCCCCAACGTGGAACGGGTCATCTCCCAGATCGCCAGCCGCGGTGGCCGACGTCTCAAACTCCGATATCTAGGCACCGGCAAGAACAACGCCTGGCTCAAACGCCGCACCGCAGCCTTGAACCTCCGCAACCTCATCGGTCGCGGCCTGACCCATACGGCGGGCGCTTGGACCCTGGCTACCTGAGGGAAACCACGGCCCAACCCCCAGTCTTGGGAGTTGTGAACCTCGTCGAGCAACCGCCCTGGGCTCCCTGAACGCCCAGCATCGCCCATGAATCAGCAAGGCCCAGGTCCTCGCCTGCCATCACTCGGTGACAACCAACCCGCAAACCACCCTAATTCAGCGGCCTCCTAGGCGGCATTTCTTCGGGCGAGCCGCTGCTGCTACGGCGGGCGTCGCCATTGTTGGCGGACAAGCGCCTGAGGCCGTCGCGGATGACGGCCTTGTGGAGGTTTCCTGCGTCATCAACGGGAAGCCCGAAACGCTGCGGATCGACCCACGCGTGACGTTGCTTGACGCGCTGCGGGAGCGGTTGAAGCTGACCGGCACCAAGAAGGGTTGTGACCGCGGCCAGTGCGGCGCATGCACTGTGCACGTGGACGGCCGCCGGGTTGTGTCCTGTTTGACCCTTGCGGCAACGTTGCGCGGCAAGCGGATCACGACGATCGAAGGCCTGGCGAAGGGCGACGAACTGCACCCGGTGCAGCAGGCATTCGTCGAGTGCGACGGTTTCCAGTGCGGGTTCTGCACGGCCGGGCAGATCATGTCCGCGACCGCGGTGATCGACGAGGGACGCGCCAAAACCGACGACGAGATCAAGGAAGCCATGTCCGGCAACATCTGCCGGTGCGGCGCGTACCCGAACATCGTCGCCGCGATCAAGCAGGCCAGGGGTGACGCCTGATGCACGGCTTCGCCTTCGCCGCACCGACGACCACCACCCAGGCGCTCACCGAAGCAAGCGACCGATCGGCTTTCCTGGCCGGTGGGACGACGCTGGTCGACCTGATGAAGCTGGACGTGATGACGCCGGCCAAAGTCATCGACATCAACGACCTCCCGATGCGCGGGATACAACGCGGCCGCGACGGCGTCACCATCGGTGCGCTGGAGCGGATGACCGACGTCGCCTTGAGCCTCGACGTCGCCAGGCTGTACCCGGTGGTCTCGCAGGCGTTGTTCGCCAGCGCGTCCGGGCAGCTGCGCAACATGGCGAGCATCGGCGGGAACCTGTTGCAGCGTACGCGATGCGACTACTTCCGTGACGTGACCATGCCGTGCAACAAACGCCAGCCAGGCAGTGGATGTCCCGCGCAGACTGGGGAAAATCGTGGGCACGCGATCCTCGGGACGAGCAATGCCTGTGTCGCCACGCACGCGAGTGACCTCGCTGTCGCATTGGTCGCGATGGACGCGAAAGTCCGGTTGCTCAGCAAAGAAGGCGAGCGGACTGTCGCATTGAATGACTTCTACCGGCTCCCTGGGGACACGCCGTCTGTTGAGAACGTTCTCAAACCGGGCGAATTGGTCACGCACGTCCACCTGCCCCGGCTGGACTGGGCCAGGTTCTCCGCATATGTGAAAGTCCGGGACCGTTCGTCGTACGAGTTCGCGCTCGCCTCAGCCGCGGTCGTGCTGGACATCCGGGGCGACAAGGTGTTCGACGCCCGGATCGCGGTCGGGGGAGTGGGCACCAAACCATGGCGACTGCCCCAAGTGGAGCAAGCGCTAAAAGGTAATCTTGCCAACGAAGACAGCTTCACGGCCGCTGCGGAGAAAGCTGCCGAGGGTGCAAGGCCGTTGGAACACAACGGGTTCAAAGCCGTTCTTGTGCAACGAACGATCGTGCGCGCGCTGATGTCAGTGCGAGGTGTGCGATGAGCGTTGTGGGACAACCTGTTGATCGGGTCGACGGTCCGCTGAAGGTCACCGGAAACGCGCTGTATGTGGCGGACAACAAGGTTGATCGCCTGGCGTACGGCTACCTGGTCACCAGCACGATCGCGTTAGGCACGATCACCGGCATGCGCACGGAAGACGCGCTCAAAGCGCCCGGTGTGGTGGCGGTGTACAGCCCGGACAACCCGTTGAAACTGTTCGCGTACACCCAGAACCAGAACGACGAGAACAAACCTCCGCTGCAGGACAAGGAGATCCGCTACCACGGCCAGGTGATCGCCATGGTGGTCGCGGAGACCTTCGAGCAGGCCCGAGACGCGGCCGGGCTGATCAAAACCACCTACGCCACAAGGGAACCGGCTGCCCGCTTCGATCCAGCCAAGGCCACTCCACCGCTCAGCGGGACGTCGGAGGTCAACGTCCTCGCTCCCGGCGTGCCGTCGATCGACGCGGCCCTCGCGGCAAGCGAAGTGACGGTCACGGCGACGTACACGACACCAGTGAACCATCACATCGCGATGGAGCCGCACGCCACGCTGGCCAGCTGGACCGGTGATCACCTGACGATCTACACCGTCAGCCAGGGCGTGCGGCTGGTGACCGCCCGGCTCGCGACGACACTGGGAATCGACCAGGCCAAGATCTACGTGCACAACCCGCACGTTGGCGGTGGTTTCGGTAACAAGTGGGGCAACTGGGCCCAGGTTCCGGTCACCGCGGCGGCGGCACGTGTGCTGGGGCGTCCAATCAAGACAGTCATGACCCGGGAGCAAACGTTCACTGTGGTCGGACACCGCCCTGCCTGCGCGCAAACGGTGTCGCTTGGCGCGAAACGCGATGGCACACTCACGGCGATCAAGCACGTCGGCATCTCGTCGTTGTCCCCAGCCAGCAACTTCTACGAGCAGGTCGCGAACACCTCGCTGGCGATGTACGCGAGCCCGAACATTCACGTGGCCCGCAGGATCGTGCGCTTGGACGTGCCACCGACCACGATCATGCGAGCGCCCGGCGAGTCCAACGGGTCTTTCGCTCTGGAGAGTGCCCTGGATGAACTGGCCGAGAAGCTGGGCATGGACCCCCTGGAAATCCGCCGGAAGAACGACTCGCCGGTAGCGCCAAACAACGGCAGGCGTTGGTCGAGCAAGCATCTCGACGAGTGCTACCGCATTGGTGCCGAGAAGTTCGGCTGGTCGCGTCGCAACCCTGTGCCGAAGTCGGTCATGGACGGTGACTGGTACGTCGGTATGGGGGTCGGTACCGCGACCTACTCGGCAGGCAGGGGAGACGCGTCCATAAAGGTCCGCTTCCAGTCCGACGGTACGGTGAAAGTGTCTGGCACCGCGGCGGATCTCGGCACTGGACAGTCCACAGTGTTCTCGATCATCGCTGCCGACAAGCTCGGCATCCCGGTCGGCAGGGTGATTGCCGAGCTGGGTGACTCGACTTCGCCGACCGCTGCGAACGCGGGCGGCTCATCGTCCACATCGACCAACGGGCCTGCCGTCCAGGTAGCGACCGACGCGGCCATCCAGGCACTGGTGAACTTCGCCACCGAGACACCGGGATCGCCATTCCAAGGCAAGGAAACTCGTTACGCGAACGGATTGTTGGTCGCTGGTGGACAGTCAATGACCTTCGGTGCGCTGCTGGCTGAATTGGATGTCCCGGCCGTTGAAGCGACCGCGACTTCCCCACGGCTCAACGACCCGGTCTACGCCTACCGGTCCTTCGGAGCGACCTTTGTGGAGGTCCGCGTCAACCGATGGACCGGCGAGCCGAGGGTGTCCCGGATGCTGTGCGTTGTGGACGCGGGCACGATCGTGAACCAGAAGACCGCGCACAGCCAGATCGTCGGCGGCCTGATCATGGGCATGGGACACGCTCTGCTTGAGGACACTCGGCTTGAGCCATCCGGCCGGTTCGCCAACACCAACATGGCGTCCTACCTCGTCCCGGTCAACGCGGACGTGCCACCGATCGACGTGCACTTCCTCAACTATCCGGACACCAAGCTGAGCGCGCTCGGTGCCAGGGGAATCGGCGAGTTCAGCATCGTGGGCGCCGCGGGCGCGATCGCCGAGGCGGTCCACAACGCCACCGGCAAACGTATTCGGGAGTTGCCGATTACGCTGGACAAATTGCTGTGAGAGCCTGTCGTGAGTGGTTATGCGCGTTAGAACGCGCATAACCACTCACGAGGGAATTAGGGCGCGGATGGTCAATCCGGTGCCGACAACAAGGACCATCGCCGAGGTCAGTACTGGGACGAAGCGGGTGTAACGTTGGATCCCGTTCGACAACCGGTCCATTCGATCACGGACCTTCACCAGAAGCAGCCCGGCGGTGGTCAAGGTCGCGGCCATTCCCAAGCCGTACGCGACAACGAGCAGCACACCGAACCACGTCCGTCCTAACGCGATCGCCCCGAGCAGCACGACCAAAGCCGACGGGCTGGGCACGAGCCCACCGGCCACACCCATTCCCACAAGACCGGCCTTGCTGAAATGCCCATGGCCATGACCGTGCCCATGTCCGTGGCCGTGCTGCTTACGGAAAGCTGATCGGAACAGCACCACGCCGATGCCGGTGATGAGCAACCCGCTGGCCACCCCGAGCCATTGCAGGACCGTTTCACCCGCAAGGACACTGGAAACACTGATCAACAGGCCAAGAATGAGCACGCCCGCGGTATGCGTCAGAGTCACGGTCGCGCCCACCAGAACGGCATCCCGCGGCGTTCCCTTGCGGCCCACCAGATAAGCGGCAATGACCGTCTTGCCGTGCCCAGGAAGCGCGGCATGGGACGCACCGAGCATCAGCGCGAGCAGGACCGCCAGAACACCCAGCCACAGCGTCAGATCCGCCGTACCGACAAGGTCGTTGAAAGCCGCGGCCAGCCCAAACGAACTCTCCGGCGCCGCGATTGGCCCAGTCGGAGCCGATCCCGCGCCCGGCTCCGCCATGAGTTCAACGCTACGCATATCCAGCGGTGAGGACAGCAAGTCCTCTGGATAGCTGCGCAGCTCGTTGCTGATGCTCTGCGCAGGCACATCCGAGTCGACCCGGACGCCGGTCCCGGCCGCAGTGATCTCGTGCCAGCCGACCCGGTCGGCACGATACGAGTCTGTGAACGCCAGCCGCACATGCCCGCGGATCTCGGCTGGCGCGCTCAGGTCACAGGTCAAACGGGTCGTCGCCAGATCTGCTTGGCCCTTCGTGAATTCGATCTGCGCGGAACGGACCGCGAACGACAGTTGACGCGAGTCCACAGTGGCTCGCACCGCTCCAGCCAGGTCCTGGCACTGGCGGCCAGCGTCGCCGAGCTTCTCCTGAAGAGTAGGGATCTCAGCGAAGTCCACAACGGACTTCACGTCAACCCGGTCAGGATGCAGGTGCAGGCCGTGATAGTGGTTGACACTGAAGTTGCCGAGCGGATGAGCCGACGCCGTTCCGCTCGGCCACAACAGCAACAGGCCGAGGACTACGACCACCAAACGCTTGATCATCGAATCGCTCCGAGAATGGCGTTTCGGTGTTCGAGCACAGTCGCGTTACGCCAGCCCAACGCGACCGCCTTGTCTGAATAGGACAGCGCATCGGCGTGACGCCCGTTGAGATGCAGCGCCCAAGCCATGGCGTCAGCGACGAAAACACTCTGCCGCTTGGTCCATTCGGCCTCAGCCAGACGCAACGCCGTCGCCTTGTCGCCACGATCCGCAGCGACCATCGAAGCGACCAGATCATCGCTCGCGCCCTGGGACTCCAGGAGCTTCTGCTGCTTGGCCAAGATGTCGTACTGCTGGTCCGCCTCGGCCTTCCGGCCAGTCTGGGACAGCAGCCTGGCGTAGTCCGGAATGTACTGTGGCGCCCGTGCGGTCAGCTCCCGATAGCCGTTGATTGCCTCGTCCACACGGCCTTGCGCCGCATGAACCTTGGCGCGACCATGTAGCAAAGCCAGATCTTTCGGCGTGGTCGCCAGACCCTGCTCGAAGTGCGTGCGCCTGCTCGACCTGGCCGATGTTCCAGGCCAGTTCACCGAGCTGGTATTCGCAGAACGCGGCCTCGTCCGAGGAGGTGGCCGAGTCAAGCCCACGCCGCATCGCCGAGCGCGCTTCGGCTTGCTGACCGTGCAGCTCGAAGTAGTAAGCGGCGCGGGTGAAAGCAGCCACGTTGGGCTTCAGATCCAGCATTCGCTGCACGGCGTCCATCGATCCTTTGTCATCGCCCAACTGCGTCAACGCATCCGCGAGGACGCCGTAGACCTCAGCTGTCTCAGGCATGAGGGCCTGCGCCCGAGTCGCCCAGTCTTTCGCCTCAGCGAAGTCGTGACGGGCGTTGGCAAGCGCGCCCATCCCGGTCATGGCTTCGCCATTGCCTTCCGGCATCAGCTTCACGGACCGGTCCAGTGCGCCCTGCGCTTTGGCGTAATAGTTGGGGTCGGTCGTGGTACGGGCCAGTTCGACGTACGAGCTGCCGAGCTGGGCCCAGCCTGAGGCGTCACCGGGAACCCGGTTGAGCCTGGCCTGCAACGAGTCCACGTTCTGCTTGAGCCGGTTGGTCCGGCTGATCGGCTCGACCGCGACACTGGACTCATTGGACTGAGTGAGGGTGACCGCGGCGGCGATCAGCGCCACCGCCGCGACCACGATCAGGAAAACCCTCATGACTGGCGCGTCCTGCGCTTGCGCCACATCCAGAAACCGCCACCAGCCAACGCAAGGGCACCGAAGGCGCCACCAATCATTGGACCGGCAGGCATGTCACCGATGACGCCAGCGCTCGGCGCGACGTCGACCATCACGGTGTTCGAGTTCACCGCGGTGTTGTGTGGCAGTGCCACGTAAGGGAACTTGGGCTCGAACCACTTGTCGTTGGCGTCCACTTTGTCCCCAGCGGCCAGCTCAGGCACGATCTGGCCGGTCTGCGCGGCACCCGCGAGCGCCTGCAGCTCGATGTCGACCACGTCGTCGGCGAGCCTGCGGCCGTTCGGGAACCCTTGCAGGTCACCGCCGAGCACACCGAGCCGGTTGGGCTTGTCGTTGGGCTGAATGGACGTGTTGAGCCGCAACATCTCCGACGGCACGAACTTCTTCGGGTTCGCGTCGGCGTTGTTCAGCTGCGAGTTCAGATCCGCCTTGATCGGGCCGTTCGCCTTGGTGGTGATGCCGGTGAGGAAGATCTCGACAAGGTCGTTGCGCGGTGTCGCCGGTGCCTTCAGCTTGTAGATCGCTTCGAGCAGCTTGGGCACCTCAGGGTTGGTTACCCGGTCCAGTAACGGTTTGATCGTCCCGTCCTTGTCCGGAGTCAGTCCGTTGAACGCGTCCTTCAACGCGACCGACGACACGACTTCGTTCACCAACGGGTTGCCCAGCCGGGAAACCTGGACGAACGGGCCTTCCGGCTTCGCCTGGCCGGGGGACAGGCGCAGGGTCTTGCGCTCGGTGTCGCTCCAGATCCCGATAACCGGGTTGCGCTTCGGGTCGCCCTTCAACGACAACTGGGACTTCGGCACCTGGATGGCGATCGTGTTGACGTTGTAGCCACGCAAGGTGTCCTGGCCGACCTCGCTCAGGTTTCCGCCGTACAGCAGGTCGAACACGCGCAGGTCGAGGAAGAACGAATCCTCGGCCGCGCCGACGTACGTCTGGCCGCCGCCAGGCAGCTTGGTGATGGCCTGGTCGCGAAGTGGGCGGTAGTCGGGGATCGACGCTGGGCCCACATTGGACGGTGCGACCCTGCCCTTGCGGATCAAGGTCTTGTCGTTGCCCTTGTCGTCCATCAGTTCGAGCTTGTAGTTCTGCCGGAACAGCAGATTCTCGTCGTCGAGTGAGGTGACCGGACCGTTGTTGTACAAGAAGGTGCTCTTGCCGCGCCGGTCGTCGTTCTCGAAGGTCCAGCGATAGGTCAGATCCGGCTTGGCGTCACCGTCGTTGTCGATGTTGATGTCGTAGTTCGCGTCGGCGGCCCACGGATAGAAGTTCGGGCCGCCGTTGGGTTCCTGCAACCCGAACCAGTTGGCCACCAACGTGACCGTGTCAGGGTTGTCCGGGCTGACGAACGCGTACACGTCCGTGTTGTCGACCGTGGGATCCGCCGCGATGAGCGGTGCTTCCCGATGGCTTGAGGCACTCGCGGAACCGGGGATGAACCCGGCGAGTCCGCAGCTGAGCAGTAGTGCGGCGGCCATCGCCAGCGGCTTTCGCCGCCCACGTAAGGCAATCATGACTTTCCTCCCCGCCCCGGCAGGCAAAGAGCCGGGCGCACCATGTCTTCGGTGCGCCCGGCTCAGCGGATTGCGAGGATTTTCGGTTATCTGAAGCGGAGCACCGCGACCCCGGCGAGCACGAAGAACACCAGGATGATCAACGAGCTGCTCTGGCCACCGGACGAGCTGGTCAGCAGCTGGTCAACCGCCGCGGTCAGCACCACACCGCAGTTCGCGGTGACCCAGTGCCTGCCTGCCTCCAACCGGGTGAACTGGACGTCGGCGACGAAGTTGCCGTCGGCGTCCGCGATCGTCGCGCCGATCCGTTCTCCTTTTGACATCAGTGTTACGGGCGCGCCGGGCGAGCATCCCTTGCCGGTCGCCCGCAACGTGTCACCCGGGCTCATGGTCACGCGGTCGAGCTGCAGCGTGCCGTCCGACGTCGGCTTCGGGTCCGCTGTGGACAGTGGCGGCAGCTCGGTCGGCGGGATCGACGGCGGTGTCGTCACCGGCGGTGTGGTGACCGGTGGCCGGGACGGCGGCGTCGTTACCGGCGGCCGGCTCGGCGGATTGGTGACCGGAGGCGTCACCGGCGGTGTCACCGGTGGCGTGACCGGGGGATTGCTTGGTGGATCGCTCGGCGGGTTCGACGGCGGTGGCGTCACCCGGAACGGCACTCGGGCAATCAATTCCAGACTGGGACAGGTTCCGGTGATTGTGTGGCTGTCCACCTTGGCGTCGGTGGGCACCTTCGCTGCGACCGTCCCGCTGGCAAGGCCCGGCGCCGCGCTGGCGATCTCCACGCCGTCGAAGCGGAACACGATCCCGGTCTTACACAAGGATCTTCCGCTGTTTCTCGAGAACCCGGACCAGCCAATGGTGATGTTCGACCCGGCCGGACCGCTGGCCGGGCTGACCGTCACCGCCGGGTTGGGCGCGGGCGGCTGACTACTGCTGGTCTGCGCGTCCGCGAACGGTGCGGCGACCAAAAGTACGGCTAAGCCGCCCGAAAGGGCAGCGATTGTTCGCGAACCAGTGCGCATGGCTACTACTCCCCTGAATACGTCCGCCACAGGTTGTAGCATCCCCATCCAGTTATCAACACCGACAATCGGGATGCCCAATGAGACGCGTGATTGCGGCAGGGGTTGCGCTCGGCGTGTCCGCTGTCCTTTTCGGTGGGTTGTCGTCGCCAGCGGCCGCCGCCGAGCCACTGAGGATCACGATCGCCTTTGATGGCAAGGACATCACCGGAAACACTGTCACAGTGGAACCGAGCAAGCCGGTCGAGCTCACGGTGACCGCGACGAACGATGGCGACACACCGGTGAACGTGCGCAGCGTGCGCGTGTCCGGAGTGGCGCTCGCGTTGACCTTCTTCTCGTACGACACAGTGGTTCGCTACGACGTCCCGGCACGTCAGACGGTGACCAGGACACTGGTCCTCGACCTGGCCGAGCTGGAAGGCCAGGCCATCGGCCTGCTGCCGGCGACAGTGGAAGTCCTGAACACGCAACGGGAAGTGATCGGCAGCTCGAAGACGGTCACCGACGTGCGCGGTTCACTGTGGTCGGTCTATGGCGTGTTCGGCCTCGCGCTGTTGGTGCTCACCGCCTTCATCTGGGTGACAGCGCTGATCGCCCTTGCGCGCCACAAGCTTTCGCCCAACCGGTGGAAGCGGGCACTGCGCTTCTTGCCAGCGGGCATCGGAACTGGCCTTGTGGCAGTGGTTTCGCTGTCGGTGCTGCGGCTCGTGCCGCCGGAGCCGACGGTTGAGATCCCAATCGTTATCGCGGCTGCTGCGATCGGCCTAGTGCTCGGATACCTGACGCCGCACCCGATCGCGCCGCCGACCGCCCCGATGGGCGGCCCGGATGATCCCACGATCGGTCTGACCACCCGCCGAATGGACAGCACCACCGAGGCTTACGGATGACAGCGCCGCTGAGCATGGTCAATGCCTTGCCGCAGTACACGATCGGCGGGCAGATCGGCTCCGGCGGAATGGGCGAGGTCTTCTCCGGCGTGCACCGGACGCTCAACCGTCAGGTGGCGATCAAGCAGTTGCCACCCGACATGGCCGGGCGTGTCGGTGCCTTCGTCCAGTTCGACCGCGAGGCAAGGGTTCTCGCCAGTCTCGACCACCCGCACATCGTGCCGGTCTACGACTACGTGCAGAACCTGCTCGTGATGGAGAAGCTGGACGGCGGCACGGTGTTCGACCGGTTTCACGCCGGGAAGATCGACCAGGAACAAGCCTGCGCGATCACGCTGGCGATGCTGTCCGGACTGCACGCCGCGCATGTCGCGGGTGTGTTGCATTTGGACGTCAAACCGAAGAACCTGCTTTTCAACACCGCTGGTGTGGTGAAGGTCGCGGACTTCGGCATCGCGCAGGTGATCAGCGAAGGTGCGACGCTTGTCACGCACGGCGGTCAGATCCTTGGCACGCCCGCGTACATCGCCCCAGAACAGGCGATGGGCAATGCGCTGACCCCGGCCGCGGATGTCTACGCGGCCGGAACAGTGTTGTACGAACTGCTCAGCGGTGAGTTGCCGTTCGACCGGGATCGCGGTGCGCTGGCGTTGATCCGCCAGCATATGTTCGCCGACCCCAAGCACATCGAACGTGTCCCCGAACCGTTGGCGACTGTCGTGATGCGCAGCATCGCGCGTGAACTTCCGGCCAGGTACAAGGAAGCTGAGGCATTCGCGACCGATCTGGCCTCGGCTGCGACGAGTGCGTACGGCCAAGGCTGGCTGGAACGATCCGGTATTCCGGTGCTGCACCTCGCGCCTCGGGTCGTGGCCGCTTTGGCGACTGGCGCGGCACCGCGTGAAGAACTGACGATCGCCACGCCGAAGATCGGCGGTGTCACGGCCGATCCGACCATTGTGGACCCGGATTCGCCCACGTTGAAACGCCCGCGCGTGCCCGGCTGGATCGCGGCGGCTGCTCTGCTTGGCGTAGTCGTGGTGTCCTTGCTCGCGCCAGCGACCTTGTCACACGACAGCACCTCGGCGATGTCGGTGCGTAATGCGCCGAGCATTGGACCGGCGACCGTTGATCTCACGAAACCCATTGAGGTCACCGGAGATGACGTGGTCGACGGTTCGCTGACGATGTCGATGTCCGGCGCGGGCATCCCGCTCGGCTCGGGATCGAGTCAGGTCGAGCCCGATCGTGACCGAAAGTTCACCACCGAGATCACGATGCCGCCGATCGCCCGCTGGCTCGTCGGCGGCACGGTGACCGGGGAGCTTCGGTGGACGCCGAAAGGCGGCGGCCCACAGGCTGTCCAGACGTTCACCCTCAAGGCGGAACAACATCCGCTGGTCACCGTGATGGGTACCGGAAGTCTGCTGCTGGCGCTGTTTTCCGTCGCCTACCTGGAATCCACTTCGCGGACAATCCGCCGCGGCTACCGTCGTCCGTCTGCTCGGTACAGCGCAGGGCTGCTCGGTGCGTTGATCGGCTTGGCGATTTGGCTGTTCACGTCGGTGATGCTTGGCCACGAACTGAGCATGGTCTTTGGCATCGTGGCGGTCGTGATGGCCGGAGCCGGTGGCGCGTGCCTGATCATCGCGACCGAACGTGCCACGATTGTTGCGCGCCATCGGGCACTATGGCGGGATGGACGGCAAGGCGTACTTGGAGAAGGTGATCAGCGATCGACTGCGGGCAGCACGGGAACAGCCTGAACCCGGCCTCGGCGCCTCGCTTCTGCTGCCGGAGATCCAAGGGATGGCGACCGGCCTGATCGCCGCGGGCGTACTGACCCCGCAGGACGCCGAGCGCCTGCTGACCGACCTACGCAAAACCATGGAACGCGCCGGATGGATCGGGGTGATCCGGCAGTTTTCCGCGCGAACCAGTCATTTCGGGCCTGTTGTCCGCCGAACGTCCGATGCTGCGCCGGTCAGCCGACCCGTCGTGCCCGCCTTGCCGCCGGATTCCCACGACCTGCTCAGGGTGATTCCGTTGGTCGGCAGGAACATCAAGCATGGCGACGTCATCCGGACGCTCATCAGCCTTGAGGTGTGGAGTGACGTGCTGATCCTGCGATCGGCCGTACCGCAGGACGGCGAATGGCGGCCGGACATCACCCGCCAGCTGTTCGACGGCCGGATCCGTTGGCGCGCTTGGGACGACCAAGGCACGCAGTATCGAAGCACAAGCGTGACCGGAGGTGGCAGTTCCGGCACCGGTGATCTCATGTTCGAGAACCGGGCGTTCTTCCCAAGTCCGCCCGAAGAGGCAGACCTTCTGACAGTGATAGCCGAACACCCGGACCAGCAAGCGGCCATCGAACTCCCACTCCACTAGCCACAAACGCCTCCCCAACCACCGTGTCCACCGTTGCTTGCGGCCGTGTCCACCGTTCCGGCACACCGTGATGCACGTTCCGACACACCGTGTCCACCGTTGCTTGTGACCGTGTCCACCGTTGCAGCACACCGAAATACACATTCCGGCATGCCGAGGTTCTTGCTGCGGCATCGCCAGGCTGGAGCCAGGCAACTCATGGTGCTGGAACGTCGATTTCATGGTGTCGGAATGGTCGACACAGTGTTCTGGAATGGTGGACACGGTGTGTTGGGTGGGGTCAGGGGCGGTGGGGGTGGCCGTCGGTTGCTCTGAGTAGGGCCCAGCGGTCGTGTTCGCCGGGCTCTGGTGGTGGGTAGTGCTTGGCTGCTGCTTCGTCGAAGTCCACGCCGAGGCCGGGGCTCGTTGAGGGGTGTAGGGCGCCTTGTGCGGGGATCGGGGTGCCGGGGAAGACTTCGAGAGTTTCCGGACCGGTGTCAGGCCGCCGAGCGTGGGAATTCGTATCCTGGCGAAGTCGATTGCCCGTGCCTGAATCAACGGCAGGAACTGGGTGACGTCGTGGAACAGCTCACCCATCGCCAACGGAACCGGCGAAGCCCGGAAATCCGGGAAATAGCTGGCGTCCTCGGGAGCTAACAGGTCCTCAAGGAAGAACAGGTCGAGTTCCTCCACTGCGGACAGCAAACTTCGTGCCTGTGCGGGTGGCAGGCGCTCGTGGACGTCGTGCAACAACTTCAGCGAGTCTGGGATGCCTGACCTGACCGCGCTGAGGACACTGGGAACGAAACGGAGATATGCCAACGAATCCCAGCGGCCATCCCGTGACCGGGACAAGGCGCCTGCACCATACGTGTCCGTCCCCGGCACGGCGACTTGGACACGGATGTGCCGGAAACCGCGCTCCGCCGCGGCATGCACGCCGTCGATGATCTCGCCGACGTCACTACCGTCCACATGGGTATAAGCCGATGCGTACTCACGGACTCGTCCGCCCAGCAAGGAGAACAGCGGCATCCCAGCGGTCTTCGCCTTGATATCCCACAGGGCTACGTCGATTCCGGCGAGCGCGTTGCCTTCGATCGAGCCGCCGCGCCAGTAGCCGGAGTTGAGCAGAAGCCGGTGAATGTCCTCAATGTCCGCAGGATCGCGGCCGATTACCGTTGGCCCGAGGTAGTTGTCGATTACCGACCGCACAGCCAAAGTACGCTGCGGATCGCTCACGCACCCCAAGCCATACAAGCCAGGAGTCGAAGTCTCGACGCGCACGATCAGGTACGGCGATCCCTGTGGCGCGGTCAGAAACGTCCGAACCGCGGTGATCCGCACTCCCGTGCCAGGCCACGGCGCCGACGCGAGTATCAACGGCCTTCCCAAGGCGCGCCAACGACTCGAAGGTGTCCCGGCGCTGATTTGCGGTTCTTCACGGTCACTGGCAGCACGATCATCTCGGGATCGGCCGGTCCTTCGGTGACCCGCGAGTGCAACAGTCTCATCGCCCGGCGGCCCAATTCCCGAGACGGGAGCTCGACCGCGGCGACCGTCAACGGCAGCACATCGAACGGTCCCGCATCGTCCATTCCGGCCAGATCCACGTCACCGGGAATGTCCAATCCCAATGCAGCCAGATCGTGCGCCGCCGTGGCGAGGGCGTAACCGTTGGAGCACAAGAACACTGTCGGTGGCTGCGGTCCATTGAGGAGCTCGCTCAACATCGCCCGGCGTTGTTCGACCGGCTGGCTTCGATAGCGACGCAGTACCGTGAGATCAGGTCGAGCCGGGATGTTGTTCTCCCGCAAGGCTTGGAGGTGTCCGGCCAGGCGATCACGGACACTTGTCGCGTCGGTTTCGTCCCAGAGCGTCGCGATCACGCGATGACCGATCTCGATCAGCTCGACCGTGAGGTCGTGGCCAGCGCCGAAATTGTCGACGAGCACCGCGTCCGTCGCCAGGTCCGAACGGTAACGGTCGACCATCACCAACGGCACCCGTTGTGCGCGGACCTCTTCGTAGACACCCTCGATCCTGCTGCCTTCGGCCGGGTAGATGATTATCCCGCTCGCGTTGTGCGCCAATGCCTGCCGCAACGCGTGTTCCTCACGCGCTGTATCGCCTTCACAGTGCGTCAGATACAGCCGGTAGCCGAATTCGGCGCAGCCTGCTTCCACTCCGGCGAGCAACTGGGACACGTGCGGGCCGTGGTACTGCAGGATGCACGCCACGGTCTGGTCGCCGGGTGCTGGTTTGCGTTCCGCGACAAAGGTTCCCTGGCCGCGCCTGCGGATCACGTGACCTTCCGCGGCGAGTTCGTTCAGCGCGCGCACGGCCGTGGCATGGCTGACTCCGAAGCGTTCGCAGATCTCCCGCTGGGTCACGAACGGCTTGCCGGGGGAGTACTCGCCTGCCGCGATGGCAGCCAAAAGCTCCCGCTTCACCTGCTGGTAGAGCGGTGGTTGGGCTCCTGTCACCGGACGACTTTAACATGCTAATTGTCCTTGACATGCTAAATCTGCCGACCTTACGGTTGCCCCCATACAGGCACTGGGAGGACACCGTGGTCCGGCTTCTGGCTGCTTTAACCGCATCGGCTCTGCTCATCAGTGGGTGCAGTGGTTCGTCGTCCGGCGGCGATTCCGGCGACGTCACGCTGGAGATGTGGACCTTCAAACAGACCCACGTCAAACCGCTCGAGGCAGCGGCGGCGACGTTCAAACAGCAGTCCGGGATCACGGTCAAGATCACCGCCTACACCCCTGACGACGCCTTCAAGAGCAAGGTCATGAGCGCCGCGTCCACCAAAAATCTGGCGGACGTGATGGAGGTGCACGCGGCAGGCGAGGATTTCGTGCTTGGCGGCGCCGGAATCCTCGCCGACATCAAGGACAACGTGAACGAGGGCTGGAAAGCCCGGTTCCTCAGTGGGACATCGGACGCCGGTCTGGTCTCCGACCTGCGCTATCAGCGGTCCTTGCAGCCGAAAGCGGCCGACGCGGGCATCAAGCTCGGCCAGCTGTTCAGCATTCCGTTCACCACGGGTGCCTTCGGAATCGTCTACGCCAACAAGACCAAGCTGACCGCCGCCGGGCTCGACCCAAGCAAGCCGCCGACCACGTGGTCGGAGTTCATCTCGTGGCTGAAGACCGCGCAGGAGAAGGACGCGCAGTCCGGCGGACTGACCTTGGGGCTCAAGTCGTCCAGCACGGGCTTCAATTGGGCGCTGCAGCCGCTGGCGTACGCCTACCTTGGCAAAGACCGCTACCAGGCGTTGTTCGGCAAGGACGCGGCCAAGACGTTCGGCAGTCCGGACGGCCAGCAAGTGCTTGCTTTGTACGACCAGCTCACTCCCTATTGGACTCCGGGAACGCAGACGCTGAGCATCGACGACGCTGACCGAGCGTTTGCTCAGGGCAAGTCGACCTTCAACATCGGCGGCACGTTCACCCTCTCGGCCATCCAGCAGGAAGGCATGAAGGCAAGCGACGTGCTCGCGTTCAGCCTGCCAGCGGCGTCGGACGGCGTGGTGAAGAACCTCAAGCTCGCGCCACTCGCGCTGACCGGCCTGTCGATGTCGGGGCAGACCAAGAATCCGGACGCGGTCGTCAAATGGATGGACTTTCTGACCACAGTGGACCAGGCAGGCGCGTTCGCCAAGGCATCGCTCGACCTTCCCGGCGTCGACCTGGGCGACAAGGCAGGCGAGCTACTTGGCCCGGACTTGGCTGCGCTGCAGCAAAGTTTCGGCAAACCGGGACCGGAAACGTACGACGCGTTCGACACGGCGTTCCAGAGTCCGGTCTACGACCAGATGATCGCGGGTGACGCGCTTGTCAAGATGTCGCCCCTGAAGCAAGAATCGCCCGAGTCGACCAACCGTCAGCTCGGCACGATCATCGCCGACTCGTGGAAGTAAAGCGACGCCGCAAGATTCGCGAGGCGCTCACCGGGTACGCGTTCATCGTCCCCGCGGTGATCTTCTTCGCGGTGTTCGGCGTGTACACCCTCGGCTACAGCCTCCTGCTGAGCTTCGCGCGGTGGAACGGGTTCAGTCCCAAATGGACTTGGGTGGGTTTGGACAACTACCTGGATGTGCTGTTCCGGGATCCGAATGTCGCGCCATATGTCCAAGACGCGGCTGTGCACACGCTGTTCGTGATGATCGCTGTGCCGGTCCTGTCGGTGATCGTCGGCTTGCCGGTCGCGCTCGCGTTGAACCGCGTCACGTTTCTGCGAACCACGTTGCGGACGGTGTTCTTCCTGCCGTTCGTCACCACTGGCATCGCGGTGTTCTATGCGTGGAGCTACGTCCTACAGCCGCAGGGGTCGCTGAACTTCATCCTCGAATCGTTGGGGCTGGGCACATTGGCTCAGCCCCAAGGGTTCCTCGGTAACCCGGCGACCGCGCTGCCGACGTTGATCGCGGTCATGGCATGGTCAGGGATCCCGATCGCGATCCTGCTCTACCTCACCGGTCTGCAGGCGATCGATCCTGCCGTGCTCGACGCGGCCAGAGTGGACGGAGCGACTGGCTTTCGCACCACGACATCGGTGATCTGGCCGTTGCTCCGGCCGATCACCGCCGCGGTGATCCTGCTGGGGCTGCGCGACGCGCTGCAGAACTTCCAGGTGTTCCTGCTGATGACCAACGGCGGGCCGGGCGGGCACACCAACGTACTCGGACTGGAGATCTACAAGCAGGCGTTCTTCAAAGAGTTGCGGCCGACACTGGGCATCGCCAGCGCGATCGGCTGGTTGCTGTTCGGCGTGGCGATCGTGCTGGCGTTCGTGAACGTCCGGATGCTGCGGAGCCGCACATGAAAGCCCGCGTGATCGCGTATGTTCTGCTGGGCGTCTATGCCCTGATCAGCCTGTACCCGTTCGCGTGGATGGTGTCGGGTGCGTTCAAAGACCGCAAGGAAGTGCTCGAAGGCGGCAATCTGATCCCGGACAGGCCGACGCTCGACACGTTTGCCACGACCTGGGGCGAGCTGGATTTCCTGCCGTACTTCGTCAACAGCCTGCTGGTCACTGTCGCCACCGTGATCGGCGTGTTGGTGGTGTACTCACTGGCTTCCTATGCCTTCGCGGTCCTGAAATTCCCTGGCAGCAAGCTGATCTACGCCGGGTTCGTCTCGTTGCTGTTCGTGCCGGGGATCACCGTGTTGCTGCCGGTCGTGATCCTGCAGCAGGAACTTCAACTCCTCGGCACGCAGCTCGGCCTGGTGCTGCCGTTCGTCAACGGTACGGCACCGCTGGCGATCCTGTTGCTGACCAACGCCTTCCGCTCGGTGCCGAGCGAGCTCCGTGAATCCGCGCGATGTGATGGCGCCAGCGAACTGCGCACGTTCCTGTCGATCTACTTGCCGGTGTCCCGCCCGGCGCTGATCGCGATCGCGTTGCTGACCGCGGTGCCCACGTGGAACGAGTATGTGCTGAGCAGGGTGTCGCTCAACGACGCGGCCGTGTTCACCTTGCCACTGGGGCTGCAGAGCCTGACCTCGACCACGTCGCCGCAGTACAACGTGATCATGGCGGCGTCGCTGATCATCGTCTTGCCGGTGATCGTGCTGTTCGTCTTGCTGCAACGGTACTTCGTCAATGGACTCGTAGGGGCGGTCAAAGGGTGAAGGTGCTGGTCACCGGGGCTGGCGGGGCACTTGGCGGCTTGGTTGCCGAGCAGCTTTCCGCCGGGGGACACAGTGTCCGGGCGCATGACAAGAAGACGATCTCCGGGTCGGTCGGGGACTTGGCGGATCTGACCCACGTTCAACACGTTGTGGCCGGTGTGGACGCGGTCGTGCACTGCGCAGCCATTCCGTCCCCTGTGGACCATCCGGACGACGAGATCTTCCGCAACAACGTCCAATCGACGTACAACGTTCTCGACACCGCGGGCCGGGCCGGAGTCGGCAGGATCGTCTACATCTCCAGCGCGTCCGCCCTAGGCCTGGCGTGGTCGCAATTGGACGCCTCGCCGATCGAGGCACCGGTCACAGAGGACCATCCCTTTGTCGGAGACGACGTCTACGGCCTGTCCAAACAGGTCGGTGAAACGATTGCGGCAGCCGCGAGCAGGCGTTGGCGGACAACGATAGTCAGCCTGCGGTTCCCGTTCATCGGAACAGGAGAGCGGCTGGAACACCACCTGAAGCCCATCCACGACGATCCAGGCGTCGACCGCGGCGGGTTGTGGGCGTGGCTGGACATGCGTGACGCGGTCAGGGCAGTCGAGGCCGCGCTGACTGTTCCTCTTGACGGACACCACCTGCTGAACGTTGTCGCGCCCGATACGACCGCTTTGGTTTCGACGGCCGAATTGTTGGGCACCTACCACCCGACGGCCGTGATCACGCGGCCGTTTGGCGAATTCGAGTCGGTGTACTCCGGTCAGCGGTGTCGTAGGGTGCTGGGGTTCGAACCGATCTACGGATGGCGAGGAGTGGTTCGATGAGGATCGGGATCGTCGGACTCGGTGTGATCAGCAAGGTGTACCTGGAAACCCTGCGGGAGTTCGCCGAGACCACGGTCACCGCCGTCGCTGACCTCGTGCCGGAGCGTGCGTCAGCGGTCGTGGGCGCCCGGGCGACCTCGGTTGACGAGATCTACACGGCCCCGGACGTCGACCTGATCCTGAACCTCACAATTCCGACTGCCCACAGCGCGGTGGCCCGAAGCGCCATCGCGGGCGGCAAACATGTCTACGGCGAGAAACCGCTAGCCATCTCGACTGTGGAATCGCGGGAAATCCTGTCGCTGGCCGAGAATGCGGGCGTGCAGGTGGGCTGCGCGCCGGATTCCGTGCTGGGCACCGGAGTGCAGACCGCGCGGGCCACTTTGGACAGTGGTGGGATCGGTGCTCCTTTCGCCGCAACGGCTTTCATGACCACACCTGGGCATGAGCGCTGGCACCCGGACCCGGAGTTCTACTACCGGCACGGCGGTGGGCCGCTGATGGACATGGGTCCGTACTACATCAGCGCTCTGGTTACCTTGCTCGGCCCAGTTCGCCGGGTGGTCGGAATGGCGTCAACACCACAGGCGACGCGGACGATCGGCAGCGGACCTCGTGCCGGAACAGTCTTTCCGGTCGAGGTGGCTACGCACGTGACCGGCGTCTTGGAACACAACACCGGTGCACTGTCCACAATGATGATGAGCTTCGGCGTATGGGCGGGACAGCTGCCGCGTATCGAGATCTACGGAACCGAGGGCGCGTTGTCCGTCCCGGATCCCAACGGATTCGAGGGCACTGTGTCTGTGTTCCACCCATCTGATCCACAGTGGAGTGTCGTCCAGCCGTCCGCCGGATACCTTGGTGCGAACCGTGGTTGTGGTGTCGTGGACATGGTCAGGGCGATCGATCATGGAATGCCGTCGCGGGCCAGCGGCGAACTGGCACACCACGTCCTCGACGTGATGGAGTCACTGCTGGCTGCGGCGGATTCTGGGAAGTCGGTGGACGTCCTCAGTATGTGTGACCGCCCAGCAGCGGTCCCCTTGGGCGGGGGAGACTGAAGTAGACGCGGACCGTCGTCCCGGTCGGCGTGGTGTGCATCCTGACCAGGTCGGCCAGCTGGTTGACCAGCAGCAGCCCACGTCCACCGAGCTGCCTTGCCAGCGCGGGAACCCGCCCGGCGAGCGGATTGCGGATGTAGCCGGCGTCGCTGACCTGGCACAACAGGGTGTCCGGCTCGATCCAGAGATAGACCGTGCCGATCCCGCCGCCGTGCCGCACGCTGTTGGCGGCCAGCTCGTCAACCGTCAGCACGAGATCGGTGGTCCGATCGGGCGCGAGCCCGGCGTGGGCGGCGAACTTCTTGACGCACCTGCGCAGTTCGCCGAGGCTGGTCGCGTCGACCATCCGGCACTCGGCATCGTGTGGCGCGACCAATGGCTGGTTGTACGTCGCGACAACAACATCGGGCGCGAACGACGCACTGGCCCGTGGCCCGTCGGTGTCGATCACGGTCGGATGCGTGCGAAACGCATCTGCCAGGACAGTGGGGGAGAGGCCTTCGGTGTCGTACGGGCACAGAATCGTGGCCCTGCGACCCGCGAAGGCACGATTGATCAGCGCCTCATGCTGGGCGCAGGCGGGATATTCGACGACAGAGCGATCCGGCCAGATCGGCTCACCGATGATCCGGACCCGGCCTCTGTGCTCGTCCGCGAACGCCCGCAGCACGCCGGGAATGATCCGGCCGGGATTACGCCCTTCCTCGGTCATGTCCAGCAGCTTGACCTGCGCGGCCGACGTACCGAGCGATTGGCGGATCAGATCCAGTTGCGGCCCCGGCACGGCGACAGCCACCGGCTCGCCCTTCGCCAGTCCTTCGGCGATGAACGGGACAGTTCCGGCGATGTACTCGTCGGTGCCGCGATAGAACAGCGCCGGGTGCACAAATGGATCTTGTGCCATCAAGCCCCTTTGTGTCAGGGAAGAAGTCCGTCTACGATCCCACGCCCGGCTGACGTCCGCACGACGCGGTCAGGCATATCCGTAAGGTCACAGAACATGTGCGTTACGTATGCGAAGTAAGTTGTCCCCGTGATCACCGTGAGGCCTGGCAGGCTGGATGACCTCGACGCCCTGTACCGGATCTGTCTGCAGACCGGGGACGCGGGCGAGGACGCCACCGCGTTGCACGAAGACCCGCAGCTGCTCGGCCACATTTTCGTGGGCCCGTACGCGGTGCTCGAACCGTCACTTGCGTTCGTGGCCGAAGACGCGGAAGGTGTCAGCGGGTTCATCCTCGGCGCTTTGGACACTCGGGCCTTCGAGGCGGAGATGGAGCGTGACTGGTGGCCGGAGCTTCGGGAGCAGTATCCGGACCCGATTTCGCCGGTTTCGGAGGACGAGAAGCTGATGCGGACGATCCATCACCCGTTCCGGACGCCCGAGAAGTACCTGGACTCGTACCCGTCACACCTGCACATCAACCTGTTGCCTCGGACACAGGGGCAGGGGGTCGGCGGGCGGCTGATGCAGACGCTTTTCGACGCCCTGCGGGCCAAGGGTTCGCCCGGTGTGCACCTTTCGGTGTGGTCGCAGAACCACCGTGCCATCGGGTTCTACCGGCATCTGGGGTTCACGGAGATCGACAACACCGGGGATGGGTGCACCTACGCGATGGACCTGCGGGCATAGCGGAAGGGCCTGCCGGAGATGGCGGCAGGCCCCTGTTTTCCCAGCGTGCTCCTCGTGAGTGGTTATCCGTGTTAGAACACGGATAACCACTCACGAGGGTTTATTTGGTTGAGTAGGAGTGCGCGCCTGTCCCGGCGAGCTTGCCGCCGTCGACGATCAGGTACTCATCCCGGATCGGCGTTCCGTCAAACCAAGATTCCAGGATTTCCCGGGTTCCAGCGGCATACCGGGCCTGAGCCGACAGGGACGACCCGGAAATATGCGGTGTCATCCCATGGTGGGGCATGCTGCGCCAAGGGTGCTCGGCAGGCGCGGGCTGCGGGTACCACACATCCCCGGCATATCCTGCCAGCTGGCCGCTCTCCAAGGCCCGCACGATCGCGTCGCGGTCGGCGATCTTTCCCCGGGCCGTATTGATCAAGTACGCCCCGCGCTTCATCGTGCTCAACAGCTTGTCCCCGAAGAGCCCCTCGGTCTCCGGGTGCAGGGGCGCGTTGATTGTCACGACATCGAGGTGCGGCACCATCTCCTGGGCGCTCGCGTGGAAGGTCAGACCCAGCTCCTCCTCAACCGCGGCTGGCAGGCGGTGCCGGTCGGTGTAGTGCAGTCGCACGTCAAAAGGCGCCAGCCGACGCAACACGGCCAACCCGATCCGGCCAGCCGCAACGGTTCCGACCTGCATGCCCTCAAGGTCATAGGACCGGGCCACCGCGTCCGCGATGTTCCAGCCCCCGTCCACGACGATCTTGTACGACGGGATGTAGTTGCGCACCAACCCGAGGATCATCATCACCACGTGCTCGGCCACGCTGATCGAGTTGCAGTACGTCACCTCGGCGACCGTGATCCCCGCGTCGATCGCCGCCGACAGGTCCACGTGGTCCGAGCCGATGCCCGCGGTCACCGCCAGCTTCAGGTTCGGCGCCTTCGCGATCCGCTCCGGAGTCAGGTACGCGGGCCAGAATGGCTGGGAGATAACAACATCCGCGTCGACCAACTCACGTTCGAACACCGAGTCGGGGCCGTCCTTGTCCGACGTCACGACCAAAGTGTGGCCCTGCGATTCCAAATAGGACCGCAGGCCCAACTCGCCCGTCACGCTGCCGAGCAAGTGCCCCGGCGTGAAATCGACGCCTTTCGGGGAAGGAAGGGTCTGGCCGTCCGGGTAACGCTCGATCACCGGGAGGTCGTCGCGGGCGTACGTGGCCGGGTAGCCGTCCACCGGGTCGTCATAGAGAACGCAGAGGATTTTCGCCATGCCATCAGCGTTCTCCCGACCAGACACCCTGGTCAAAGCGAACTTGTCTATCCCGCGAGAGGTAGAAACTATCGCAGGTGCGCGGCCAGCGCCGCCCGCACGTCCACGCTCGCGCTGACATCGACAAGAGACCGCGCCACAATCGGCTCCGGATCCCGGTCGGCGATCACCAGCCCGATCCGCGGCGACGGTCTGATTCGTTCAAGAGGAACCACACGCATCCCTTGGGGCACACCGAACATGTTCAGCCACGCGTGGGAGATCACGCTGCACCAGTTACGGGTCGCGACATGCGCGTACAACGCCGACACCGTGTCGGTCTCGATCGACGGCACGGCCATTGCCCCAGCGGAAGCGAACATCTCGTCAAGAATGCGGCGATTGCGCATCTGCTCGGACAACAGGCACAGCGGCTGCTTCGCCGCTTGCGCCCAGCCGACCACCTGCTGCTCGGCCAGCTCGTGGTCCACTGGCACGAGCAGCAGGTATTTCTCTTCGTACAAGGGGAATGTACGAACCCGGCCGAGTGGCTCACCGTCCAAATAGGTCATTCCGACGTCCAGTTCGAACTCGGTGAGCCGGTGGACGATCTCCTGCGAGGACAATGACTCGATGGACACCCTGGCACGTGGGTAACGCGCGCAGAACGGTGTGGTGAGCAACGGGGCCACGGTCAGGGTGGTCGGGATCGCCCCGATTCGGAGCGTCCCGGCCAGCCCATTCTCCATTGTGGACAGATCTTGTCGTAACTCCTCGCACTCGGCGAGGATCCGGTGCGCCCAGAGGAGCACCCGTTCGCCTTCCGGCGTAAGCCCGTCGTATCTGTTACCCCTGCGGACGATCGGCACATCGAGCTCATGTTCGAGCTTGCGGATCGCCGCGGACAGCGACGGTTGCGAAACGTGACACGCCTGCGCTGCGCGCGAGAAATGCCCCTCGCGAGCCAAGGCCACGAGGTACTCGAGCTGACGCAGCAACACGGCCCGAAGGCTACCCGAAACGGGATTAGGCGGCGGTCAACTGCTCATTCAACAGGTCAGCCACCGCGCCGATAGTGCGCAACGTGGGTACCTTGACGCCGGTCAGATCGGCCAGCTCCACTACCGCCTTGATGATCACGTCCAACTCGAGGGGCTTGCCCTTCTCCAGATCCTGGAGAGTGGACGTCTTGTGCTCACCCGCTTTCTCGGCGCCGGCGAGCCTGCGCTCGACCGACATCTTCGGGTGGCACCCGAGGCTGGCGGCAACCTCGAGGGTCTCGGTCATCATCCTGACGACCAGTTCGCGGGTCTCGTCGTGACGGCAGATCGATGCCATCGTGGCCCGCGACAGTGCGCTGATCGGGTTGAACGCGATGTTGCCCATCAGCTTGATCCAGATGTCGTTGCGAAGATCGGCCTCGACCGGGCACTTCAGCCCGCCCGCGATCATCGCGTCGGAGAACTCCTTGCAGCGGACGGACATCGTGCCGTCCGGCTCGCCGATCGAGAACCGCGTTCCTTCGAGGTGACGGATCACCCCTGGTTTTTCGATCTCGGTGGCGGCGTAGACCACGCAGCCGACGGCCCGGTGGACCGGTAGTGCCTCGCTCACCGAACCACCCGGATCCACGCTCTCGATCCGGTGGCCCTCATAGGGACCCGGCAACCCGTGGAAGTACCAATACGGGATGCCGTTCTGCGCGGTGATCAGTGTTGTTGTGTCGTGCAGCAACGGCTTGACCATCGGTCCCGCTGCTGCGTACTGGTTGGCTTTGAGGCCGAGAAAGACGTGATCGACTGGCCCGACCTCTTCTGGGTTGTCGGTAGCGTACGGATGGACCTCGAAGTCTCCGCGAGGAGACAGTACTTTGAGACCCGACGCCTTGATCGCCTGCAGATGAGCTCCACGGGCGATCAGATGAACCTCGACTCCAGCTCGCTGGAGCCCGGCTCCGACATACGCGCCGATTGCACCGGCGCCAAGAACAGCAACTCTCACGGGCGGCTCCGTTCTTGCGTCGATAGTGTATTCAGTATACCGTATGAACACCTTCGGTCAACGGTGTCGAGGAGGCATGCCGAATGCCTGGTGTGAGGCGGTATGAGTGATGTGGGTGATAGCCACAGCCGGCCATGCCGACCACGGAAAGTCGACACTGGTGGAACGGCTTACGGGGATGGCGCCGGCACTGGGATCGGCCTGGACGAAATTGCCGTCCGGGCGCATGGTCGAATTGGTCGATTTGCCCGCGGCGGACGCTTTGACTGGCATTTGCCCGGTCTCCGCGGTGCTCCTTGTGGTGGCCGCCGACTCGGGCTGGATGCCGCAGTCAAGTGAGCATTTGGCGGCACTGCACGCGTTAGGAATTCGTCAAGGTTTGCTCGTCGTCACCAGAAGCGATCTCGCCGACCCGCTGCCGACGCTGCGCAGGGCGCGCGCGGAGCTGGCAGGCACGTCGCTCGCGGAGGCCGAACCGGTCGTGGTCAGCGGTTTGACCGGCGAAGGCATCCCTGAACTGCGCAACGCGCTCGACCGGCTGGCCGACCGGATGCCGCTGCCCGACCCGGCCGCCGCGGTGCGATTGTGGGTCGACGAGACCGCGGGAACAGTCGTCACAGGGACGCTTCCGGTTGGCACTTTGCACACCGGTGATGAATTGGTGGTCGCGCCGACCGGGCGCCGTGTCCGAATTGAGTCATTGGAGTCACTCGGACAGCCGATGACCGAAGTGACCGGTGCCGGCCGGGTGGCCTTGAAAGTGGACGGAATCAATCCCCGCCGGATGCGCAGGGGACAGGCTTTGGTCGCGCTCAACAGCTGGAGATTCGTGTCCGTTATCGACGTCCGGCTCAAGATGCTGGACAAATCCGGGATGCCCGCGCGAGAACTGGTCTTGCACATCGGTTCGGCTGGAATACCCGCCCATGTCCGTCATCTCGGTCCGTCCGTCGCGCGGTTGACGCTGCGCTCGCCATTGCCGCTGCGGATCGGCGACTCCGGCCTGTTGCACGATCCGCAGCGGCATCTCGTCGTCGCCGGCGTGACCGTCCTGGACATCCTGCCGCCGGACCTGCGTCTGGGTGGCGCGATGGTCGAACGTGCCGTCGAATTGTCCAAACGGGACATCACGACGGACGGGATGCAGGAGTTGCGCAGGCGCGGGATGGTTCGGCGAAGCGACCTTGTGGCTATGGGCTGTACGGTGCCGCGCGCGCCATCGGTGGGGGAGTGGCTGTTCGATCCGGACCGCTTCCAGAAGCTGCGCCAGACGTTGCTCGAGGCTGTGCGTGAGTACGCCGCACGCCACCCCGAGGACCCGGCGATGCCGAAACCCATTGCCGCACAGGTGCTTGGGTTGCCGGACCGCCGTCTGGTCGAGCCGCTGGCGCGGGCGTCGCGCGGCCTCGGCGTGCGTATGTTGGGTGGGCGCCTTGTGCTCGGCCCACGCGACGCGCTGGAGAAGCTGATCGACGACCTGGCGATGGAACCCTTTGCCGCGCCGGAACAACCGCGCCTCAACGAGCTCGGCCTGACGGCCAAGCGCCTGAATGCCGCGGTGGCAAGGGGAATGCTGATCCGTCTTGCCGATGGTGTGTACCTGAGGCCGGACTCGATCGACCTGGCGAAGGCCGTATTGACCGAACTGCCGGAGACCTTCACGGTCGCCGAGGTGCGCACGGCGTTGCGGACGAGCAGGCGAGTGGCTGTTCCGTTGCTGGAACTGCTGGACGCGCGGGGGGTGACCGAACGGCTCGACGCAAGTCAACGGCGACTGCGGAAGGGGCGAAGGTCGTGAAGTTTTCACTTTCACAACAGAACAAGAACAACAGTGTCAACAAGAACAGCAGCGTCCTTGACGAGTGGACGGAACTGGCCGTCACCGAACTCGGTGTCGGACCGGACGAACTGGACAGACACGCGCTCTTTACTTTGGCGCGCTGTGTCGCGAGAGACGTGGGCGGCTCGGCCGCGCCACTGACTTGTTATCTACTCGGAGTCGCGGTCGGGCGAGGAATGTCCTTGTCCGAGGCGACATCCCGAGTGTCCACATTGGTGGAACGCTGGCGCGGCGTCGACTGGCGAGATTGAAGTCTGGACAAAGGGACATTAAGAGGTCCACTATGAAGTACATACGGTATGCAGTATGCGACCCGAGGAGATGACCAGATGGCACAAACGGCCCAGGCGGTGCCCGAGAATGCAGGTGTCGAGGCCACCAATGGTGCCGCTGAGCCCGAGATGATCTCTGGTGGTCACCTCGTGGCTAAGGCGCTCAAAGCCGAAGGCATCGATGTGATCTTCACGCTCTGCGGCGGTCACATCATCGATATCTACGACGGCTGTGTCGATGAAGGCATTGAAGTGGTCGACGTACGCCACGAGCAGGTGGCGGCGCACGCGGCTGACGGATACGCCCGCATCACCGGCAGGCCCGGTTGCGCAGTCGTCACCGCGGGACCCGGAACCACCGACGCGGTGACCGGTGTCGCGAACGCGTTGCGTGCGGAGAGCCCGATGCTGCTGATCGGCGGCCAGGGTTCGTTGAGCCAGCACAAGATGGGCTCGCTGCAGGACCTGCCGCACGTCGACATGATGACCCCGATCACCAAGTTCGCCGCGGGTATCCCGGACACCGCGCGGATCGCCGACCTGGTGTCGATGGCCTTCCGTGAGGCCAACGCGGGCGCCCCCGGCCCCTCGTTCCTCGAGATCCCCCGCGACATCCTCGACGCGAAGGTGCCGCTGGAGAAGGCCCGCATCCCCGAGGCAGGCCGCTACCGCGCCTCGACCCGTTCGATCGGCGACCCTGCCGACATCGAGCGCCTCGCGGACCTGATCGTGCACTCCGAGAAGCCCTGTGTGCTGCTCGGCAGCCAGGTCTGGACCACTCGGGGCAGCGACGACGCGATCGACTTCGTTCGCACGCTGAACATCCCGGCTTTCATGAACGGTTCTGGCCGCGGCACGTTGCCTCCTGGCGACCCGCACCACTTGCAGCTGGCGCGCCGCTACGCGTTCCAGAACTCGGACCTGATCATCATCGTCGGCACCCCGTTCGACTTCCGGATGGGTTACGGCAAGCGGCTTTCGCCGTCGGCCACGGTCGTGCAGATCGACCTTGACTACCGCACGGTCGGCAAGAACCGCGACATCGACCTCGGCATCGTCGGTGACGCCGGCGCCGTTCTCGCCGCGGTCACCCAGGCCGCGTCCGGCCGCACCTCGACCGGTGCCGCCAACCGCAAGGCGTGGCTCGAGGAGCTGCGGGGCGTCGAGGACGCCGCGTACCAGAAGCGCTTGCCGCGTCAGCACTCCGATGCCACCCCGATCGACCCGTACCGCCTTGTGCACGAGATCAACGAGTTCCTCACCGAGGACTCCATCTACATCGGTGACGGCGGCGACATCGTCACGTTCTCCGGCCAGGTCGTGCAGCCGAAGTCGCCGGGGCACTGGATGGACCCGGGTCCACTCGGGACGCTCGGCGTCGGCATTCCCTTCGTCCTCGCGGCGAAGTACGCCCGCCCGGACAAGGAGGTCGTCGCCCTGTTCGGTGACGGCGCCTTCTCGCTGACCGGTTGGGACTTCGAAACCCTTGTGCGCTACAACCTTCCGTTCGTCGGCATCGTCGGCAACAACTCGTCGATGAACCAGATCCGCTACGGCCAGATCGCCAAGTACGGCGCTGACCGCGGCCGCGTCGGCAACACCCTCGGCGACGTCAAGTACGACGAGTTCGCCAAGATGCTCGGCGGCTACGGCGAGGAAGTGCGTGACCCCAAGGACATCGGGCCCGCTCTGCTGCGCGCCCGCGAGTCCGGGCTGCCCTCGCTGATCAACGTCTGGGTGGACCCCGAGGTCTACGCGCCAGGCACGATGAACCAGACCATGTACAAGTAGCAGGGAGGGCATCGACTGTCATGGGCAAAGCACTAGACGGTGTTCGAGTCCTGGACTTCACTCATGTCCAGTCAGGGCCCTCCGCCACCCAGATCCTGGCGTGGCTGGGCGCTGATGTGGTCAAAGTGGAGGCTCCGACCGGCGACATCACCCGCAAGCAGCTGCGGGACCTGCCGGACGCGGACAGCCTCTACTTCACGATGCTGAACTGCAACAAGCGCAGCATCACGCTGAACATGAAGAGCGAGCGGGGCAAGGAGCTCTTCACCCAGATGATCGGCAAGTTCGACATCATGGTTGAGAACTTCGGCCCCGGTGCGGTGGACCGGATGGGGTTCCCGTGGGAGAAGCTCCAGGAGCTCAACCCGCGCCTGATCTACGCGTCCATCAAGGGTTTTGGCGAAGGTCCGTATACGCACTACAAGGCGTACGAAGTCGTGGCTCAGGCCATGGGCGGCTCGATGAGCACGACCGGCTTCGAAGACGGCCCGCCGCTTGCCACGGGCGCGCAGATCGGCGACTCCGGTACCGGTATGCACGCCGTGGCAGGCATTCTTGCCGCGCTGTACCAGCGTGAGCAGACGGGACGCGGCCAGCGCGTGACGGTCGCGATGCAGCACGCGGTGCTCAACCTGGCCCGCGTCAAGCTTCGCGACCAGCAGCGCCTGGCCCACGGCCCGCTCAAGGAGTACCCGAACAAGGAGTTCGGCGACACGGTTCCGCGCTCTGGCAACGCTTCCGGCGGTGGCCAGCCGGGATGGGCGGTGCGCACCGCGCCGGGTGGGCCGAACGACTACGTCTACGTGATCGTGCAGCCCGTCGGCTGGGAACCGATCACGCAGCTGATCGGCCGGACCGACCTGACCGAGGACCCCGAGTGGGCGACCCCGGAGGCCAGGCTGAACAAGCTGGACAAGATGTTCCAGATGATCGAGGAATGGTCGATCAACCACAGCAAGTACGACGTGCTTGCGATGCTGAACAAGCACAACATCCCGTGTGGACCGATCCTGTCCACAAAGGAGATCATCGAGGACGAGTCGTTGCGCGCCAACGACATGGTCGTCGATGTCCCACACCCGCAGCGGGGCACGTTCACCACGGTCGGTATGCCGATCAAGCTGTCCGACTCGGTTGCGGAGGTCGAGCGCTCACCGCTGCTCGGCGAACACAACAAGGATATCTACGTCCAGGAACTGGGCGTCGCCGAGGAAGAGCTGACCGAGCTCTCCGCGAACGGAGTGATCTAGAGTCATGAGTTACGACGCCGAGACGGTCCGGGAGATCCTGGACAAGGTGCGGGCTGAAGGCCGCGATTCGCTGACCGCCCCTGAGGGCAAGCGCGTCTGCGATGCCTATGGCATCCCGACACCCGGCGAAGGACTGGCCGCGACCGCCGACGAGGCGGTCGCGCTGGCCGAGAAGATCGGCTTCCCGGTCGTGCTGAAGATCGTGTCGCCGGACATCCTGCACAAGACCGAGGCAGGCGGCGTGCTCGTCGGAGTGTCCGATTCGGACGCCGCACGGGCCGGCTTCGACCAGATCATCGCCAACGCGAAGAACTACAAGGCTGACGCGCAGATCGACGGCGTTCAGGTGCAGCAGATGGTCGGTGGTGGCCAAGAAGTCATCATCGGTGCGACGACCGACCCGACGTTCGGCAAGGTCGTCGCTTTCGGACTCGGCGGTGTGCTCGTCGAGGTGCTGAAGGACGTCACCTTCCGCCTGGCGCCGGTTTCGCAGGACGAGGCTCTGTCCATGTTGGACGGCATCGCCGCCGCGGAGGTCCTCAAGGGAGCTCGTGGAGCCGACCCCGTCGACGCGGACACGCTCGCCGACGTGCTGCGCCGAGTGTCCGAACTGGTCACTGACTTCCCCGAGATCAGCGAGTTCGACCTCAACCCGGTGTTCGCATCGAAAGATGGCGCGGTGGCCGCGGACGTGCGGATCATCCTGCAGACCGGACCGGTTCCGCAGAAGCGCCAGATCCCGCAGGAGGAAATCCTGCGGGTGATGACCAAGATGATGAACCCGACCGCCGTTGCCGTGATCGGTGCCTCCGACCAGGATGGCAAGATCGGCAACTCGGTGATGAAGAACCTGATCAACGGCGGCTACCAGGGCGGGATCCACCCGATCAACCCGAAGGCCGACGAGATCATGGGCCGCAAGGCCTACAAGTCGGTCAAGGACATCCCCGGTGACGTCGACGTCGCGGTCTTCGCCATTCCGGCGAAGTTCGTGCCCGCCGCGCTGGAAGAGTGTGGCGACAAGGGAATCCCGGCAGCCGTGCTGATCCCGTCCGGCTTCGCCGAGACCGGAAACCACGAGCTGCAGGACGAGATCGTCGAGATCGCCGAGCGGCGCAACATCCGGATGCTCGGCCCGAACATCTACGGCTACTACTACACGCCGCAGAACCTGTGTGCCACGTTCTGCACGCCGTACGACGTGAAGGGTGGCGTCGCGCTGACGTCGCAGTCCGGCGGTATCGGCATGGCGATCCTCGGATTCGCCCGCTCGACCAAGATGGGTGTCTCGGCGATCGTCGGTCTTGGCAACAAGTCCGACATCGACGAGGACGACCTGCTCACGTACTTCGAGCAGGACGAGAACACCAACGTCATGGCGATGCACCTTGAAGACCTCAAGGACGGAAGGGCTTTCGTCGACGCGGCGAAGCGGATGACCAAGAAGAAGCCGGTCATCGTGCTCAAAGCGGGACGTACCGACATGGGTGCCCGCGCGGCGAGCTCGCACACGGGTGCCTTGGCCGGTAACGACAAGGTGTACGACGACATCCTCAAGCAGGCCGGCGTGATCCGCGCGCCCGGACTGAACGAGATGCTGGAGTATGCCCGTGGCGTGCCGCTTCTGCCCACGCCACAAGGCGAAAACGTTGTAATTATTACTGGCGCGGGTGGTTCGGGTGTGCTACTTTCGGACGCCGTCGTCGCCGAAGGACTGTCCTTGATGGACATTCCGCCGGACCTCGACGAAGCGTTCCGCAAGTTCATTCCGCCGTTCGGTGCGGCGGGCAACCCGATCGACATCACCGGTGGTGAACCGCCGTCAACGTACGAGGCCACCATCCGCCTGGGACTTGAGGACCCCAGGATCCACTCGCTGATTCTCGGCTACTGGCACACCATTGTCACACCCCCTATGGTGTTCGCCGAGTTGACCGCGCGAGTGGTTGAGGAGGCCAGGGCGAAGGGCATCGACAAGCCGGTCGTGGCATCACTCGCCGGTGACGTCGAAGTGGAACGCGCTTGCGAATACCTGTACGACAGGCGCATTGTGGCGTACCCGTACACCACCGAGAAGCCGGTGGCTGTACTTGGCGCCAAGTATCGGTGGGCCAGGGCGGCAGGACTGCTCGGCTGACAACCGTTCAGTAGTAAAGCTCCTCGCGGCGGGTACTTCCGGCTCTTGACACGAAGTACCCGCTTCGAGGTAGAAGGGGCAAGTAGCACAGGGGTTGTCCGACCGGGAAGTACATCGATATTCCTCAAAGGAGAGGGGTCTGAGATGGAGACCTCGAAAACCCCGGCAGCCGGGCCGAATGTAGTCGCCGGCGAGGAGAGAGTGTGGCGGGCCGGTCGGCTCGATCCCATGCCTATCCGCCCATTGCCAGAAGCGCCGCCGTCGATCCACCTGTTGGGACCGACAGTGTTCTTGGTGGCGCTCGGTGTCGGCATGGGCGAGTCGTATATGTGGCCGAGGCTGGTGCTGGTCTTCGGCCCCGACATCAGGTGGCTGTTCCTAGTCGGTGTCACCCTGCAGGCAGTGGTGATGCTCGAGATGGCGCGCTACGCGATGGCGACAGGCGAGAGCATCTTCACCGGTGCGGCTCGCGTCTTCAAACCGATCATGTGGTTCTTCTTCGGTGTGGCGATCCTGGTCTATATCTGGCCAGGCCACCTATCCGCCGGAGCGGCGGCGTTCGAAGAGATAACGGGCATACCTTGGGTTGTGTCGGCCTGCGTTGGCCTGGTCCTGGTGGGCATTCTGTTCAGCCTCGCCAGGGTCGTCTACAACCTGCTTGAGAACGTGCTCGCGATCCTGATCGGCCTGCTTGTCGTCGGTACCGCCGTGATCGCGTCGATGGTGGGTAGCTGGAGTGACCTGACCAGCACCATCAGCGGGATGTTCAGCATCGGCTACTTCCCGTCCGAGATGATGACCTCGGCATGGTTCCCGGTCGTGGTGGGATCCATCGCGTTCGCGGGCCCGTCCGGAATGCAGCAGATGTGGTACACCCTGCACCTGCGGGACAGTGGCGCCGGTATGGGCGCGCACATCCCGAAGATCAGGGGACTGCGGCACTCCGGCGAAGAAGAGGAGATGCCCAACCGCGGGTTCATGTTCGACACGGACAACCCGGACGAGATGCGCAAGTGGAAAGGGTGGCGGCGCTGGGTCACCTTCGACGCGCTGCTTCTCTTCTGGGGCATCACGATGCTCGTCACCGTTTCGTTCACCGTGCTCGCTCAGTCGGCCGCGAGGGCTAACCCAGACGTCCGCACGCTGATCGAGGGTGACGACCGAGGTGCCGCACTCGATGCCATGTCGGCTGCGTTCGCGCAGGCGGGTGGTCCGGTGCTCGGCACTGTCTTCTTCGGATTCATCGCGCTGATCGGTATGAACGCGACCCTTGGTCTGTTCGACTCGTTCTCGCGTGGCCAGGCGGACATGACGTACAACTTCGTCAAGGGCGCCAAGCGGTTCAAGATGTCGCACCTGTACGCGGGCTTCCTCTGGGGTCTGATCGTGTTCGGCATCATCACGCTGGTCTCCGGCATCGCCGAAGGACCAGAGGCCGTGCTGGACATCCTCGCGTTCCTCTCCGCGTTCGCGATGGGTGCCTACTGCGTGGTGCTTCTGTTGGTGAACAACAAGATGCTGCCGAAGCCGATCCGTCCGAAGTGGTACACCAACCTCATCATCGGTTTCGGTGCGGTGTTCTACCTCGGCATGTTGTTCTTCAGCCTGATCCAGTTCGGGGTGGTGATCTAGCCGATGGAGACCGCACGAGTACGCGAGTTGGCGCAACTGGGCCTTCCCGGCTTCGCCGTCGGCTTCTTCGCTGGCGCCGCGGCGGGTTTGATGGCCGGGATCGTCGGTCAGCCGATCGGCTGGGCGATGGTGGCGATGCTGACCCTCGGAGTGCCGCTCGGGGTGCTCGGTGCGGTCTACAGTGTCCTCGTGGCGCTCGGCAAGGTGCGGATCGGTCAGTTCGCGCCCGCCTTCTTGTTCTGGCTGATCGGTTTCCCCCTCGCGAGGCTCTCGCAGGAGGTACTGACCCGCCTGGTGCTGACCGGAGAACCCGGCTTCCCGCCCGATGTCCTTGGTTTCCTCGCATACCAAGGGTTGATCAGCGCGGGATTCGCGTTCGGGTTCCTCTGGATGCACGAACGCCTGGCTCCACAGTGGTGGCGCCGGTTGTCCGAACATAACCCCGCTGCCTTGCGGGTCTATGAACGCTACGCCTCACATGCGCGTGTCATGTGGGAGGCGCGAGAGGCCCGTAAACGCAGGCGGGAGGCGAGCAAAGCCCGATGAACATCCCCACATGGGTATGGCTGGTCACAGTGGCCGGTCTGTCCGCAATGATCCTGTTCGACTTCTATCTTGTGTCGCGCAATCCGCGGAAACCCTCCATGCGGGAATGCACCTTGTGGGTGTCCGCGTACGTCGGTCTCGCTGTCCTTTTCGGACTCGGCGTGACCCTGTTCGCGGGTGGACAGAGTGGTGGTGAGTTCTTCGCAGGCTGGATCACCGAGTATTCGCTCTCGGTGGACAACCTGTTCGTCTTCATCATCATCATGGGTGCCTTCGCTGTACCGAAGCAGTTCCAGCAGAAGGTGCTGTCGATCGGGATCGTCCTGGCACTGCTGATGAGGGGCCTCTTCATCGCAGTGGGTGCCCAGGCCGTCTCCCGATTCGACTGGCTGTTCTACATCTTTGGCGCCTTCCTCATCTACACGGCCTGGAAGCTGATTCGCCACCAGGACGACGACGAGGAAGAGTTCAAAGAGAACGCGGTTCTCCGTATAGCCAAGAAATTCCTGCCAGCCACGGACTCCTACGATGGCGCCAGGATGACCACCCGGATCGACGGGCGCAAGATGGTCACCCCGATGCTGATCGTGATGATCGCCATCGGCACGACCGACTTGCTCTTCGCCCTTGACTCGATCCCGGCCATCTTCGGCCTCACCAAAGAGCCGTATCTGGTGTTCACCGCGAACGCGTTCGCCCTGATGGGCCTTCGCCAGCTCTACTTCCTGATCGGCGGCTTGCTCGACAAGCTCGTCTACCTCAGCAAGGGGCTGTCGATCGTTCTCGCCTTCATTGGCGTGAAGCTCGTGTTCGAGGCTCTGCACCACGACGGTGTGAGCTGGGCTCCGGAAATTCCCATCTTGGTCTCGCTCGGCATCATTCTCGGCACACTGGCGGTGACGACGGTGGCGAGCTTGCTCAAGGTTCGGCGGCAACCGAAGGAAACGGAACCCGAGTCAGTGACCGTCTCAGCGGCTGACTGACACGCGGTAAACAGAAGAGGTGGACGTCAGGGCAGTGCTTGTCAAACTGCCTTGGCGTCTGCCTTCTTGGTGTCACGCAGGTAGGTCTCGACCTCAACGGAGAGATCCCGCTCGGCGCGCGCCATGGCGGCCGTGAGTCCCACACCGAGCTTGCCGCCGTCCGCCGAAGCGCCCAACGGACCGCTGGCGAGAGTCTCGAAGATCTCCCGGATCCTGCTCATCTGACCTTCACTCCTTTTCGCTTTCATCGATCATCTTTGTCGACTGCCTACAGCATACAATCCGTACGAGCGTCCTGGTCGGTGTGTACAGTCACATCACTCAAAGTGACGAATTGTCACACTTGGCGTTGCTTGTGTGGTTGATCTCTGCTAGTCGGCTATGCCCGGATTGAAACCGTTTGTCCTGCGGTAACAGTGGAGTACCCACGCTCGAGGACTGCAATCGAATGGTGCCCAAGGCCACGGCCCGGATCGGGTCGCATTGGTCACAGCGGACAATGCGTGCATATTGCTTCCATCCGGTTTAAGCCGTGGTTGAACGATGTTTTGCCGGCATCCCAGCAGGTCTACCGTGAGGTAGGACGTTTAACTGGGGGTGGCATGGCGGCCAACGACGAGCTCGTAGCCTGGGTCGAGCGAGTGACTGAGTTCCTGGTGGAAGAGTGGGGCATGCCCCCGATCACCGGCCGTATCGTCGGCTGGCTGATGGTCTGCGACCCGGCGGAGCAGTCAGCGGGGGAGATAGCGGACGCGATCCGGGCCTCACGAGCCTCGCTGACATCGAATATGCGGTTCCTGACCAGCGTCGGGCTGGTCCGGCGGACCCGTCGGTTGGGGGACCGGACGGCGTACTACCGCATCGAGGACGACGCGTGGCACAAGGTCATCCAGCGCAAGTTGGACAGCCTCGGGGCGTTCGGCGAGATCGCCGATGAAGGCCTGAAGCTGGTTGGCGAGAGCGAGCGTATTCACGCCGCGCACAAGTCCATGCTGTGGCTCAAGAGCCTGGCCGAACTGCGCCCACGTACGGAGGTCTAGCCCGGCGGCGGGCAGAGCTCTGTCTCATGCCGTGAAGGCCACCCTTGCGGCGTTGAACGCGCCAAGGGAGGCCCTCGCGCATGCCAGTAACTTGGGCCTGGCCTTGGTCGAGACTTGAGGCGGGCACGGGCCGTTGACCTGTGAATGTTTTGCGGCTGGCACGGGTAGGCCGGTGCTGGGGCTGGCTGGCGAGGGCTTGGCGTGGCGTGGCGTTCAGGGGTGTGAGGGCCGAGTTGGGTGCGTTGAACCTGGATTCACCGAAGATCTTGGTGGGTTGGTCGTGTCGTGAACGGGCAGATGCCCTCTGACTTGGGACGATTGTTCTTACGAGAGAAACATATCGGTCCGAGTGAGAGGGCATCTGCTGAGTGAGAGCATCGCATACGCGTGGCGCGGTGTCGGTGAGGTTCGACGATCCGGGGTTGGTGTCGCACGCGGGTGTGGTGGCGGTGATGCGGCTGGCCGAGGATGCGGGGTTGTCGGATCTGGCCGGTGAGCTGGTGCGGCTGGGTGGTTCGGTGGGGGCGAACGCGGGCGCGAAGATCAGCTCGATCGTGGCCGGGATGGCCGCGGGCGCGGACTCGATCAGTGATCTGGACCTGGTGCGGCATGGTGGGATGGCGGGGTTGTTCAGCGGGATCCGCGCATCGTCCACTGTGGGCACGTTTCTGCGCTGGTTCAGCATGGGTCATGTCGCTCAGCTGGAGAAACTCTCCGCCCGGCTGCTGGCCCGCTTGGCGGAGCTGACGCCGCTGCTGGCGGGGGCCGACCGGTTGGGGTTGCTGGATCTGGACTCGAAAATCAGTCAGGTCTACGGGCGGGGCAAAGACGGGGCCGCGTTCGGCTATACCGGGGTGTTGGGGTTGAACACGCTGGCCGCGGCCCTGACCACAGCGGCGGGCAGGCCGGTGATCGTGGCGACCCGGTTACGGGGCGGCAACGCCGATACCCGCCGGGCGGTGAGCTCGCTGGCCCGCCGCGCGCTGGGCACCGCCCGCGCCGCGGGCGCGACCGGGCCGCTGCTGGTACGCGGCGATTCCGGGTTCTATGTCGGGGAATTGATCACGATGCTGGCGCGGGAAGGGGTCTGGTTCTCCATCACCGCCCCACAACATTCCGCGATCCGCACGGCGATCGACGCGATCACCGAGCACGCCTGGCAGCAGCACACCTACCGCGACCCGGTCCTCGACCCGCACACCGGACAGCTGATCCACACCGCCCAGATCGCCGAGACCAGCCATACCGCGTTCACCAACCCGACCGTCAATCCCGGCCAGAAAACCACCGCCCGGCTACTGGTCCGCCGGACCCGGATCACCACCCGCGACGAGCAGGGCGAGTTGTTCCCAGCCTGGCGCTACCACGCGGTGTTCACCAACCTCCCACCCACCACCACCAGGCCCGCCACCACCGAGCCCGACACCACCGAGCCCGACACGGCCGGCTTCGACACGGCCACCGCCTGGCGTCTGCACGACCAACGCAGTGGCGCGATCGAACACGTCTTCGCCGAACTCGCGGCCGGCCCGCTGGCCCACTTCCCGTCCGGACTGTTCGCCGCCAACGCCGCCTGGCTGTCCCTGGCCGCCCTGACCCACAACCTCCTGCGCGCCACCGCCTGCCTGGCCGGCCCTGCCCACGCCCGAACACGGCTGACCACCCTGCGCCGCCGGTTGATCACCATCGCCGCCCGCGTCACCCGCACCGCCCGCCACATCACCCTGCGACTACCACAAGACTGGCCCTGGGCCACCGACTTCACCCACCTGTTCACCACCATCCACGCCCCACCCCACCCCGCCTGAACCCCTAACCACCCGCCTGACCAGGCCCAACCCGAAAGACCACAGTGGAAAAGCTGGGCAGACCAGCAACTCCCACACGACCACACCACACACCACCAGCCCACCACCACAACCACCCACCACCACGACCACAACCCAAGATCAACGGTGAATCCAGGTTGAACGCCGTGAAGGTGGCCTTCACGGCGTTGCGTTCCGTGGTAGGTGGGGCTGGTGTGACATGTGTGGCTGATGAGGCGATTTTTTGTCCTTAGTGGACCTTAAGGTGCTCGGAAGCGGTCAGCCCGCGGACTTGGTTAAGTTCCTGGCATTGGCGTTGAATGCCGGGAGGATCTTAGAAGGTCCGGCTGTGGATGGCAGCGGGGACGATGGCGATGGCCAGGATGCCGCTGCTGAGGGCCAAGAACGGGTAGCTGGCGGCGGTGACGACGAGTCCTGAGGCCATTCCGCCGGTTGCGGCCGCGATCGCGACGGAGACATCGACCGTGCCTTGAACCTTGGCGCGAGTGGACGTAGGGGCCGCGTCGGCGATCACCGCGGTGCCGCTGACCAGTCCGAAGTTCCAGCCGATGCCGAGCAGGGCGAGGGCCACCGCGAACTGGAGGATGGCGTCGTCCGGCACGCTGGCTGCGACGATTCCGGCCGCCAGCAAGGTCAAGCCGGACGCGGCGGCGATCTTTCGCGGCCCGTAGCGGTCGACGAGCCAGCCCGTCAACGGGGATGGCAGGTACATCGCGCCGATGTGGACGGCGATGACGAAGCCCGAGGCGGCCGTGCCGTGGCCATGGTTGTGTATGTGGACGGGCGTCATCGTCATCACCGCGACCATGACCAGTTGGGTGAGTGCCATGATCGATGCCCCGAACAGCAGGCCCTGTCCTTCGGGCGTCGGGCGTGACGGGGTGGTGTGGGAAGCCAGCAAGAGCGGATCGGGGCGGAGCCAGATGATGAGTATCAGCGCCGCCGTCGCGTAAGCAATGCTTGCGAGCACGAACGGTCCGGCTAAGTACGGGATGCCCAGACGGTCGGTGAGTTCGCTCGTAAGCGTCGCGAGATTGGGGCCGACCATGCCGCCGACAGTCGTGGCGACGAGCGCGGTCGATACGGCGCGTGCACGGCGGGTTGGAGCGGCCTGGTCCGCACCGGCGTAGCGCGCCTGTAGGTTTGTCGCCATGCCGACGCCGTAGACGAACAACGCGAGCAACAGCATCGCGGCGCTATCCACGACGGCGGCCGCTACGACGCCAAGGCTGCCGACGGCTCCGGTCAGATATCCAGCGGCGAGGCCGGGGCGGCCGTGGGCCTGGGAGATGCGGCCTATTGCCACCGCGGCCAGCGCGGCACCGGCCGTCGACGCCGCGCTGGACAACCCGACAAGGCTCGTTGTGCCGAGCATGTCTTGGGTGAGCAAACCGCCGTATGCCACGCCCGCCGTCAGTCCCACTCCGCTCAGCACCTGTGCGGCGACCAACACCGTCAGGATGCGGCGCTGTGTGGGGGCTTGAACCGACATGGTCAGCCGATGTCCAAACGGTCGATCAGGCCTGCTGCGGTGAACGCGGCGACCACGTTGTCACGGCCTTCGGTGAAGTGGGCCCAGCTGTCGCAGTGGATGACCACCGAGCGGCTCGCGCCCAGGATCTTGGCGGCCTCGGCTGCTTGTGCGCTGTCGAGCACGAGTGGCTCGCCGTCGAACAGGACCGGTATGCGGGGTGCGCCAGCGAACAGGATCGCGGTGTCCACGGGGCCGAAGCGGTCGACGATCTCGCGAACCGCGTCAAGCGAGGCGTTGTCACCGCTGACGTAGACCGTTGGCAACCCGTCTCCGGTCAGGACGAATCCGACGACCTGGCCGGTGATCGGTTCGACGTCCGCACGCCGCCCTGGGCCGTGGATGGCGGGCACGCCGGTCACGGTGATGCCGCCTTTGAGTTCGACCGATTCCCAGTCGGCCAGGCCTTTTGCCTTGTTTCCCAGTCGTTGCGCGCCGGTGGGTGTGGTGAGGGTGAGCGGGACGGTGGTCAGCAGCGCCCGGCCGGAGTTGTCGAGGTTGTCGGGGTGCTCGTCGTGGGACAGCAGGACGACGTCGACCTGAGTGACGGTTCCTGACGGCGGCGCGGTCTTCGTCAGGCCCCTGCGCCCATCCCGCGCGTAGTCGCCGGGCGGGTCGAAGGTGGGGTCGGTCAGGAACCGCAGTCCTCCGTACTCGAACAGAGCGGTTGGGCCGCCGAACACGCGCACAGACACCACAGGGGACTCCTCATGGATGAATGATGAACTATCCGTGAGAACGTTAGTGGTTTCTCACGGATAGGCGCAAGCTTTACCATGAGAACTGTGTTGCCACCCGCGCCTGGAGCCGAGCGATACCCAGCTCTGGACTTCGTCAACAGCACGATCGCCTTGCCTGGCGGGCAGTTCATCGACTTCCTTGGCACTCCCGAAGGCGTGAACGAGTGGCTCACCGAGCACGGACTGGCTCCAGCCGACGCGGGCGTACAGGAGATGTGCGCGGCGCAGCTACGGTCGCTACGCGAGCACCTCAGGTCCCTGTTCGCCGCGCGCGTCGCCGGGCTGACGGCGTTGCCAGCGGCGCTCGCGGCCGTCAATGACGCGCTGAGTCGGGTGCCTACGGCAGCACTGCTGTATTGGGACGAGAAGAGCGGTCCGTACCGCGCGACGCCCTGTCCTACCAACGAGATTCTTGACCGTGCGCTCGCGGCCCTGGCGGCCAATGCGGCCGACCTGCTCACCGGTCCTGACGCGGAGTCGCTCATTACGTGCGATTCGCCGCCGTGCATCCGCTACCTGTTGCGGCACGGCCGTCGGCACTGGTGCTCCACGCGTTGCGGTGACCGGGTGCGCGCCGCCCGTGCTTACGCGCGGCGCAAGGTGGTCTAGGAGGCCGCTGAATTAGGGTGGTTTGCGGGTTGGTTGTCACCGAGTGATGGTGGGCGAGGACCTGGGCCTTGCTGATTCATGGGCGATGCTGGGCGTTCAGGGAGCCCAGGGCGGTTGCTCGACGAGGTTCACAATCCCCAAGACTGGGGGTTGGGCCGTGGTTTCCCTCAGGTAGCCAGGGTCCAAGCGCCCGCCGTATGGGTCAGGCCGCGACCGATGAGGTTGCGGAGGTTCAAGGCTGCGGTGCGGCGTTTGAGCCAGGCGTTGTTCTTGCCGGTGCCTAGATATCGGAGTTTGAGACGTCGGCCACCGCGGCTGGCGATCTGGGAGATGACCCGTTCCACGTTGGGGCGGAACGTCCTGTAGCTCTCGCGCAGTTCGGGCTTGTCCGCCCAGTCGCGTCGGGCTTGGCGCAGCAGGTCATCTCGTGGGTGCAGAACGATTTTACGGCCGGTCTTGGACGTGGTGCACTGTGCACGCAGTGAGCAGGCACGACAGAGAGCGCCAAAGGTGGCGACCCGGGTCCGGCTGATCGGGCGGGTGATGTCGTTGGGGCAGGTGACCGTGCCCGCTTGCTCGTCCACGGTGAAGTCGTCCACGGTGAAGTCGTCCACGGTGAAGTCGCCCTCGACCGGAGCCCGCAGCGGCTTGGGCTTGATCACCGCCTCATGCCCGGCATCGTCGATCCCACCGCGTAGATCCCCTGTGCCATAGGCGGAATCGCCGTACCACGCGCGCTTGCCGTCCTCGGCGTCGAGGAACTCCTCGGCCACAGCGGGGTCGGAGTTCTCCGTGCCGGCGGCCGTGGTCACCTTCTCGTCGGTGACGATCCCGGTCTCGGGCTCGGCCGCCACGTGCGCCCGATACCCGTCCCGCCGGTTCTCCGGGGACTTGCGGGTATGCCGCGCATCCGGATCCACTGTGGACACCACCCGGTCCGGGGCGACCTTGCGGGCGATCCGCCACCGCCCATCAGTGCCGTCACTGCCCTCGGCGGGCTCGGCATCCTGACCGGCGACCAACGCCAGCAACGCCAACGCGAACTCCGCGTCGCCTTCCAGTTCGGTATCGGCCAGCGCCGCCACCAGCGCGTTCGCATCGTTGACCAGCGCGGAGACCAGCGCGTCCCTGGCGGCCGGGTCGTCCCAGTCGATCCTCGGCTTGTCCGGCCGACTGTAGTCATGGCCGGTACACACCTTCGCGATCTGCTCCGCCGCGCCGGGCACCTGCCGATCCACCCGCCGGATCGCCGAGATCAGCTGGGTGATGGTGTCCTGGGTGGCGACCGCGTCGGCCAGGATCGTGGAATCCACCGCCCGCTTGCGGCGGCCACGCAGGATCCCGGTCTCCTCGACGACCGTGCGCACCGCGTCGTTGATCCGATGCGGCCGCCCCGAGGTGGCCAGTCGTTTGCGCCAGTACACCAGCGTCGAGGGGTCGAATCCCTTGTCGTCCAATGCCATCCCGGTCGCGACCTTCCACCGCAGGTCACACCGGGCCGCCTCAGCGGTCTCCCGATCCGAGAGATCATGCAGGGTCTGCAACACCAGGATGGAGGCCATCACCGACGCCGGGATCGAGGGCCGTCCCTTGCCCGAGGGGAACAGATCCTCGAACTCTCCATCGGGGAACAGATTCCGGCGATGCCCGGCCAGGAACGCGAACATGCTCCCCGCCGGGACCAGATGACCGACCAGCGCCTCCGCGTCCAGCAGCTCCCGATCACCACGCTCCACACCCTGCATGAAACGATTCTCCCAGCTCAAACCCACATCCTGGGGCGACACGCCGATTATTCAGCGGCCTCCTAGCCAGATTTTCCTCTGGGCAGCACCGACCAAAGGCGCCGGTACAACACCGGTACCGGCCCCTTCGCCCGGCACTCAGCGAAAACCTGGATCCGCCGAATACCCCAACGAACTTCCGATCGCAACCACTAATCGAGGAGGGACAGCGCGTGATTGACGGCGTCGGTGAGCCTGTGCCGGTCGGGTCGCTTGGCGATCACGCGGATGCCTTGGATGAAGGTGATCAGGAAATGGGCTAAGGAGCGCGGATCTTTGTCCGGGCCTAATTCGCCCTGGTCCTGGGCACGAACCAGCGCGCCGAGGATGGCGGCCTCCAGTCCGCCGATGCCGGTATCGACGCGGCGGGCGGCTTCGAGGTCATGCGGCAGGGATTCGATGGCCGCGTTGGTCACGAAACAGCCCTTGCGGTCCGGATCGTCAAGTGCTTCCTCGGCGAAGCTCCTGACCAGCTGTTTTACTGACGCCAACGCGTTGTCTTCGGGAAAAGGGTCGCACCCGCTGTGCCACTGACACGTTCGCAGTAGAGGTCGAGGGCACGCAGGTAGAGGTCGTGTTTGGTGCCGAACGTCGCGTACATGCTCGCTCGGCCGATCCCGAGGTGGTCGACCAGATCCTGGATCGACGTGGCCTCGTATCCCTTACGCCAGAACAGGTTCAGCGCCGAACGCAGGACGGCGTCCGGATCGAACTCTTTGGTCCTGGGCATGCCACCACCCTAGGCCATATTGGAACGATCGATCAAGAATGCGGCGCGACCGCGCCAGGCGATGAGTTTCGCGAGCTTCGATGGTCGTACTGTCGAAACCCGCTATCGAGGAGGACTCTGATGCGCAGCGTGATCTATTCGTTGGCCGTCTCGCTCGACGGCTACATCGTCGGGCCGGATGGCAGCTTCGACTGGACGGTGCCCGACGAAGAGGTCTTTCGCTTCTCCGTCGAGGAGATCAAGGGCGTCGGCGTTCACCTGCTGGGTCGGCGGCTGTACGAGACGATGCTGTACTGGGAGGACGCCGAGCAGAGCCGGTCGCTCGACGAGGCGGAAATCGAGTTCGCCAGGCTGTGGAAGCCGCTGCCCAAGGTGGTCTTCTCCACCACGCTGTCCGAAGTGCGGGGCAACGCCCGGCTGGCTTCGGGCAGCCTGGCCGAGGAGATCGAGCGGTTGCGCGCCGAGCCGGGGGAGGGCGACATCGCGATCGGCGGCGCGACTCTCGCCGCTGAGGTGGCTGAATTGGGCCTGATCGACGAGTACCGGGCCAGGGTCTACCCGGTGCTGGTCGGCGGCGGCATTCCGTACTTCGCCCGGCGCGAGCGTCGGGTCGATCTCGAGCTCGTGGAGACCCGCGCCATCGGCAAGGTCGTCTACCTGCGCCACCGCGTGGTGCGCTAGCAGGTTCGTCCACTCAGGAATGTTCGCAACAGCGCGGCAAGCTGATCACGCTCGGCCGCGCTCAGCCCGCGGAAAATCTCCTCGCTGACCTGCTGCTGGAGCTGCTTGATCCGGTCGAGCGCGGCGAGGCCTTCCTTGGTGAGCACGAGTTGGAACGCGCGGCGGTCGCTGGGATCGGGTTTCCTGGCGACCAGCCCCTCCGACTCGAGTGAATCCACCGTCGCGGTGACCGCGCGCCCGGTCACACCCAGCAAATCCGCCAGGTCACGCATCCGGACGTCCGTGCGTTCGCCGAGCGTGGTCAACAGTCGAACCCGGGCTGGGGACAGGCCGTGCTCGCCGAATCGAGCCCGTCCTTGCTGCGAGAACGCTCGTGCGGCCGCGTTGAGCAGCTCGCCGAGCTCGGTTGCGCTTGACACCGAACAAGTCCCGTCGTAGATAATAGAATATGTAACTATCGACTAGTTCAGTATATCTGGGGAGCTGGGATGACGGACAAGCGGGTCATCGTGGTGGCGGGCGCGACCGGCAATCAGGGGGGCGCCGTGGTCAACGCGCTCGTCGACCGCTGGCACGTGCGGGCGTTGACGAGAGACACCTCCAGTGCGGCCGCGCGAGCTTTGACCGGGATTGAAGTTGTCGCAGGCGACATGGCAGAGCTTGACTCTCTGAGAACCGCGTTGAAGGGGGCGTACGGCGTTTTCGGTGTGCAGAACTCGCGCACGGCAGCCTGAAAGGTGAAGTGCAGCAAGGTAAGACGCTGATCGACGCCGCCAAGGCCGCCGGTGTCAAGCACTTCGTGTACTCGTCGGTCGGCGGCGCCGAACGAGTCCGCGGCATCCCGCACTTCGACACCAAGTGGGAGATCGAAAACCACCTGCGCGCCAGTGGAATGGCGTGGACGATCCTGCGGCCGACCACGTTCATGGACGTGTTCACGATGCGGGGCGCGAGCGTCGGCCTCGGCATGATGGCGACCGCGATCGGGCAGGAGAAACCATTGCAGATGATCGCCGTTCTGGACATCGGCGTGTTCGCGCGGCTCGCGTTCGACGATCCGGATACCTATGTAGGCCAAGAGATCGAGCTCGCTGGCGACTCGCTGAGCGTTCCCCGGATCGCCGAAGTTCTGCACGGCGCCGGTCGAAACGGGAAATACCGTCGGATGCCCAAGCTGATGCTCAAGGCGATGGGCAAGGAGTCCCGGATGTTGTTCTGGTTCGGCGAATCCGGCTACGCCGCCGACATTCCGGCGTTGCGTGCCGCGCATCCTGGCCTGCTGACGTTGGAAGACTGGCTTTCAGTCGTGCTTGAAACCCGTTGACCGCACTCGGTGATCTCGATATACCCGCCCGGGGATCTACTGGGAGGTCAACCTTGCGAAGAAGTGTGGTTGTCGTTGCCGTGGCCACAATGGTCTCGGCTGGGGGAGTGGCATTGGCTGGCCCGGCGTCCGCTCAGGACATTGCCGAGGCCAAAGCGCGCCAATTGGCTGCAGGCGTACAGATCGTGCCGAAGGGATCGCACGCTTCTGGCATCGACCCGCTGCTGGCGTATCTACCGGACTTGTCCAATGTGGACATCGCGGGCGCGCGGCGGGCGCGTGTTGCCGAGCAGGCGGCGTTGCGGGGCCGGTCGCCGCAGGCAAAGCGTTACACCGAAAGGGAACCGGTCGGCGTGCGTGGTCGTAACGACACGGACGCGACCGCTGATTTCCTGTTCGGTTTCGGCTCGGCCGCGTACGAGAAGTTCTTGCTTTCCGGGAACCTTGTTCCGGATTCCGAGACGAAGACGTTGCCTCCGTTCGCTGAGGACAATGGTTCGATCGCGCTGGCGCCCGCGGTCGGTATGGGCCGCCGGATCCGGACCAGCGGCGTGATCGGCGACGGGCCACACGGCAGCGGCGGCGACAAGAAGGGGGACTACGACTTCTACAAGGTGTCCGGCCTCAGCTCGGTCACCATCGATGTCGACACGCCCAACAGCGACCTCGACTCGGTGGTCGCGGTCTACAACGCGGCCGGGACGCAGATCGCGACCAATGACGACCAGGGCCCGGACAGCTCCGACAGCCTGGTGACCGTGCCGCTGTCCACGCCCGGTGACTATTACATCCTGGTCAGCGGTTTCGGCGAGAACGGCACCACGTTCCCGCAGAACCCGTCTGACTCGGGCAGCGGCCTGGGCACGGGTTCGGAGGGCGCGTACACCGTCACGTTGTCCGGCCCGGAGACCTACGACAAGGACGTTTACTCGTTCGTCTTGCGCGCTGGTGACGTGATTGGGGCGGCCGTCACGGGCGGCGCGACGCGTCTTGAGGTGCACGACTTCACAGGGCGTGAGGTATTCGGTTCGTCGCAGGACTTCACCATGCTGCACCCGGCGAACTCACCGTTGCCCCGTGGTGGCAACGCGGTCGTCGACTTCGTCGCGCCGACGGCAGGCAAGTACACGCTGCACGTGCGCAACGGGGAAGGGTCATACGAGGCCGCGATCGAGGCGTACCGGCCGGGGCCTGAGACGAAGCCGCGCGGCACCGTCCAGACGCTCTTCCTGGACTTCGACGGCGCCCAGATCGACGTTGGGATCTTCAACGCCGGAGCGACCGGTGTGCGCACTTTGTCCCCGTTCTCGACCTTCCTCAAAGGCTGGGGTTTGACTCCGGCAGACGAGAACGTCCTTATCGACCGGATCATCGACGTCGTCAGGGAGAACATCGAGAAGGATCTCGCGCAGAAGTCGACCAACCGGAACTTCGGCGTCCGGATCCTCAACAGCCGGGACCACGCCGATCCGTTCGGCCAGCCGAACGTGAGCAGGCTGATCATCGGTGGCTCGATCGCCGAATCGGGCATCCCGACCGTGGGTATCGCGCAGTCGATCGACCCCGGCAACCTCGGCACCGAGGAATCCGCGCTGCTGCTGCTTGACGTGCTGAGCGGCCCCACCGGGCGGACTTCGCTGAACACGTACCTGACCTCGGCAAGCGACAAGATCAAGTTCGTCGCGCAGGGCGTCGGCAACATCGCCGCGCACGAGGTCGGGCACTTCATCGGCAGCTGGCACGTCGACCAGTTCAACGAGGTCGCCGGGCTGATGGACCAGGGCGGCAACCCCCACGCTGATGTTCGGCGTCGGCCCGGACAAGATCGGCGGCACCGCTGACGACGTCGATGTCGACTTCGTCGAGGACGTGCTGAACCCGAACGAGGGCTTCAGCGGGTTCGAGGACACCCTCAACCGCAGCGGCTGGGGCCTGTCCCGAGGCCGTGGCTAGCCGCGGCTCGGCCAGTTCTGCTGGTCACGGGACCAGGCGTCGAGCACGATCAGCGTCTTGGTCCCGGTGACCCGGTGGCTGCGGCGGATCTCGTCGATCCGTTCCTGCAGGTGCGCGAGGTCCCGGACGCGTAGCCAGATCAGCGCGTCCGGGTCGCCCGCGATGGTGAACACCGCCTGCGTTTCCGGCATGGCGGTCGTTGTCTGGACGATCTCGGCCACATTCGTCGTGCCCGAGAAGCGGAGTTCGGTGAAGGCCTCGATTCCCCAGCCGAGCTTGGCGTGATCAACTTGCACTGTGTACCCGAGGATCACGCCCGATTCCTGCATCCGGTCGATCCGGCGCTTGACCGCCGCGATGGACAGCGAGACCCTGCCTGCGATGTCCGACAACGTCCGGCGCGCGTCCTGCCGCAGCAGCGCCAAGATCTCGTGGTCGGTCGGGTCAAGCTCGACATCCATGAGCGGTGACTGTACGCGGCGCGCAAAAAGTGTGCGCGGTATCGCAATGCGGCCCCGGGTTTTTTGCGTCTTTGTGGCGCCAGGGTGCCAGGGTTGTTGCGCCACGCACGGAGTCGCTGTGTGGTGTGCGCAACACGCGTGCCAGGGAGGCCAGGCATGACCTTCACTCTCGAAGACCGCTATGTCCGGGAAACCGGGACCGCTTATCTCACTGGGATCCAGGCCCTGGTGCGGGTTCTGCTCGACCGGATCCGGCACGACCGTGCCGCGGGCCGGACGACCGCAGCCTTCGTCTCGGGCTACGAAGGGTCGCCGCTCGGCGGGTTCGACCTGGAACTGGGGCGCCGCAAGAAGCTGCTGGACACGTACGGCATCGTGCACAAGCCGGGGCTGAACGAAGAGCTGGGCGCGACGGCCGTGATGGGCAGCCAGCTGGCCGCGAGCACGGGCACGCAACGACCCGACGGCATCGTGGGCATGTGGTATGGCAAGGCGCCCGGCTTGGACCGCGCCTCCGACGCCTTGCGGCACGCCAACCTCGCGGGCACCGACCCGCGTGGAGGAGCGGTCGCTTTGGTCGGTGACGACCCCAATGCGAAGTCCTCCACCGTGCCGAACGCATCCGAGCTCGCCCTCGCCGACCTGGAAATCCCGGTTTTCTTCCCGTCCGACTCACAGGACCTGCTCGAATACGGCCTGCACGCGGTCGAAATGTCCCGAGCGAGCGGTCTGTGGACGTCGATGAAGGTCGTCGCGAATGTCGCCGACGCCGCAGGAACCGTTGTCCTGCCACACGGCTGGGCCGCGCCCGAGCTGCCTGCCAACGCGTACAAGCATGTCCCGTCCGCGCGCCTGCTCGGTCAGCAGCAGACTGCCTTGGAGCGCAGCTTCTTCGACACGCGTATCCCGCTGGCCATGGAGTACGTCCGCGTCAGCGGCGTGAACCAGATCGTCGAACGCGGCACGACCGACATCGGAGTGATCACCTCAGGTAAGTCCTATTTGGACGTACAACAGGCCTTGCGTGCGTTGGGCATGTCCGGCCGGGTGCGTGTGCTCAAGCTGGGCGTGATCCACCCGGTCGAGCCGGAGATCGTCAAACAGTTCGCCAACGGGCTGAGCGAGATCGTCGTGGTCGAGGAAAAGCGGGCGTTCGTCGAGACGGCCGTGAAGAACATCCTCTACGGCATGCCGGACGCGCCGAGGGTGCACGGCAAGCAGGACCCAGAAGGCCGGACTTTGCTGGCACAGTCGGGAGAACTGAGCCCCGAGCAGATCGCGGGCGCGTTCGCCAAGCGGCTCCAGGGTTTCGAGCCTGTACGTGCGTGGCAGCAGCGACGCAAGCGCGAACGGATCTCCGTGCCCTTGCTGGCCAGGACGCCGTACTTCTGCTCGGGCTGCCCGCACAACTCTTCGACGAAGGTGCCGGAAGGCACCCTGGTCGGTGCCGGGATCGGTTGCCACACCATGGCTTTGTTCATGGAACCCGACCAGGTCGGCAACGTTCTCGGCGTGACCCAGATGGGCGGCGAGGGCGTGATGTGGATCGGCATGAGCCCATTCGTCGACTCGACGCACCTCGTGCAGAACATCGGCGACGGCACGTTCACGCACTCCGGCAGCCTCGCCGTGCGCGCAGCCGTTGCCGCTGGCGCGAACATCACCTTCAAACTCCTGCACAACTCCACCGTGGCGATGACCGGTGGCCAGCAGGCGGTCGGCGCGCTGCCGATCGAGAAGATCGCGGCGATGATGCTCGTCGAGGGCGTCCGCAAGATCATCATCACTAGTGACGAGCCCGACCGCGTCCGCAAACTGGCGCTGCCACGCGGGGTCGAAGTCCGCCACCGCGACGAAATGCTGAGCAGCCAGGAGGATCTGGCCGCGGTCGGTGGCGTGACCATGCTCATCCACGACCAGGAGTGCGCGGCCGAGAAGCGTCGCAAGCGGCGTCGCGGCAAGGTGCCGACGCCTGCGACCAAGGTCGTGATCAACGAACGCGTCTGCGAGGGCTGCGGCGACTGCGGCGCGAAGTCCAACTGCCTGTCGGTCCAGCCGGTCGCCACCGAATTCGGCCGCAAAACCCGGATCCACCAGTCGTCCTGCAACGTCGACTACTCGTGCCTGTCCGGCGACTGCCCATCGTTCCTCACGGTCGTCCCAGGTCAGCGGCCCGAACACCGCGAACTGCCCGACATCGCGGCCGGCGAACTGCCTGAGCCGGTCCTGACCAGCGAAGACTTCACGGTACGGATCACCGGTATCGGCGGGACCGGCGTGGTGACCGTGTCCCAGATCCTCGGCACGGCGGCAGCGATCGACGGCAAGCACGTCCGCACCCTCGACCAGATCGGCCTCGCGCAGAAGGGCGGCGCGGTCGTCTCCGACGTCAAGGTCACGGCCGAACGCGTTGAGCAAGCGGCGAAACTGGCCTCCGGCGAAGCGGATCTCTACCTGTCGTGCGACGCCCTGGTCGGCGCAGACCCGACGCACCTCGGCGCGGCGGATTCTGAGCGGACGACCGCGGTCGTATCGACCACGGAAGTGCCGACCGCAGCGATGGTTGTGGACACGAGTGTGTCCTATCCGGACTCCCACGACGTCCGCTCGGTGATCGACTCGGCATCGCGCCGCACGGTCTACCTCGACGCACGCGGCCTGTCCGAGGCGTTGTTCGACGACGACCAATACGCCAACATCCTCCAGGTCGGCGCGGCATTCCAGACCGGCGCGATGGCATTGTCCGCGGACGCCATCGAGCAAGCGATCCGGCTCAACGGCACGGCCGTCGAACGTAACCTGCAGGCCTTCCGGCGCGGCCGTCAAGTCGTTGCCTCCCCCGATGTCCTCGCCTCGCTTCTTGCTCCGCCGGTGGTTGAGGCCCCGCTGCACCCGTCGACCGAGCGGATCGCCGGGATCGTCAAAGCTGACGGCGAATTGGCCAGGCTGGTTCGGCTGCGTGTCTCGGAACTCATTGCCTACCAAGACGAGCGCTACGCGACCGAGTACGCGACCTTCGTCGAGCAGATCCGCGCGACGAGTCCGATCGAGGTCGCCGAAGCCGTCGCCCGCAACCTGTACAAGCTGATGGCCTACAAGGACGAGTACGAAGTCGCCCGGCTTTCGCTCGACCTGTCCGGTGTCGAAGAGCAGTTCGGCAAGGGCGCCAAGGTTTCCTACCGGCTGCACCCGCCGGTCCTGCGTGCGATGGGAATGAAGCGCAAGATCAGCCTCGGCCGCTGGTTCCGCCCGGCGTTCCGGCTGCTGACCGGAATGCGCAAGCTGCGCGGCACCAAGCTCGACGTGTTCGGTTACGCCCATGTCCGCAAGGTCGAACGTGAGCTGATCAGCGAATACCGCGACGCCGTTCGCCACGCCAACCCGGCCGTACAGCTGGAATTGGCCGAGCTGCCGGACATGGTTCGCGGTTACGAGCACATCAAGCTCGACAACGTCGCCGCCTACCGGGAACGGATGACCGAGCTGCTCACCGCCCCCGCGGTGGAAAGCCCGGTGGGCTCGGCCGCTTAATGGCATCTATTCGCACACCTGGCTGACATCACTTGGGCGTATAACAAATGTGTGATTTCGGACTTGGTGGGGAAATGGGCCGCAGCCGATCCAGACCGAGTCGCCGTGCGGTTCGACGGCGGCACAACGACTTGGGGTGAACTGGACGAACGGATCCGGCGCAACGCCAACGGTCAATTGAAAGCCGGGCTGCGGCCTGGTGACCGGGTGGCGTTCCTTGACAAGAACCACCCGGCCTGCCTGGAGACCACGTTCGCGTGCGCGCAGATCGGCACGGTCAACGCCGCCGTCAATTTCCGCCTGGCGCCGGAGGAACTGGCGTACGTCATCAACGAATCGCAGGCGCGCCTGTTGTTCGTCGGCCCGGAGTTCCTGCCGGTCGTCGACCAGCTCGACCTCCCGAAGGTCGAGCGGATCATCGTCGACTACGAGGATTTCCTTGCCGATGACGGGGAAATCAGCCACGAGCCAGCCGCCGGCGACACCTTTCTGCAGCTTTACACGTCCGGTACCACGGGCTATCCCAAGGGCGTCATGCTGACCCACCGCGCCATGACCGCCCATTCACGCAACACGAACGCTCTCGGCTTCACCCGTGACTCGAAAGTCATGGTCCCGATGCCGTTGTTCCACGCTGGTGGGATCAGCTGGGCGCTCGGTGCGTTGTGGGCAGGCGCGGAGATCACGATCATCCGCGAGGTTGTGCCGTCGGCGATGGTCGAGCAGTTCCGGCACGTGACGCACACCTTCCTGGTGCCGGCGGTGATCGGCTTCCTGCTGGACGTGCCCGGCGAGATCACCGGCATCAAGAACATCGCATACGGCGGTTCGCCGATCCCCACTCCGTTGCTGCGCAAGGCTTTGGAGCGATTCCCGGTCGACTTCTACCAGATCTACGGGATGACCGAGGCATGCGGGATGTTCTGCCTGCTCGGCCCCGAAGATCACCATCAGCCCTCGCTCCAGTCGTCCGGCGGGCGCCCGGTTGACGGCGTCGAGCTGCGCATTGTCGATCCGGTGAGCGGCGAGCCCGTTCCGGTTGGGGAGCTTGGCCAGATCCAGGTCCGGACCGAGCAGGTGATGGCCGGGTACTGGCAGCATCCCGCGGAGACAGCCGCGACTCTGGTTGACGGGTGGTTGAACACCGGCGACGCCGGGCGGGTCAACGCCGAGGGGTACGTGTTCGTCGAGGACCGGGTCAAGGACATGATCATTTCCGGTGGCGAGAACATCTATCCGGCCGAGATCGAACGCGTACTCGGTGGCCATCCCGCGGTCAAGGAAGTCGCCGTGATCGGCGTGCCGGATGACAAGTGGGGCGAGACCGTGAAGGCGATTGTGGTGGCTGACGGCGACCTGGATCCCGCCGCGCTGATCGCGTACAGCCGCTCGCGTCTCGCCGGGTACAAGGCTCCGACCAGCGTGGACTTCGTCGAGGAGCTGCCACGCAACGCCACCGGCAAGATCCTCAAACGCAGCCTGCGCGCGCCCTACTGGGCGAACCGGGAACGGTCAGTCTGAAAAAGTTTGGGAGATGATGTCGAGAACGCCGTGCCGGGTTCTACGTCTCGGGTGACACCCGAGGAGGACATGATGAACAAGCAGGTCAACCGCCCATCCGTGGACGCCGTCCGGACCGCGACCGGCCGTGAATGGGACGAGTGGAACGCCGAGCTGGACGCCTGGGACGCGACCGGACGCAGCCACAAGGAGATCGTGGCCTGGCTGATGGGCGAACGAGGTGTCGGCAGCTGGTGGGCGCAGTCGATCACGGTTGCCTACGAGCAGGCACGCGGGCTCCGTGCACCGGGAAGCGGACGGGATGGCCTGTTCACAATCAGCGCGAGCAAGACCGTCGACGTCCCAGTCGACGAACTGTACAAGGCCTTTATGGACACCGCAGGCGAGGAATTGCGTGTGCGCACTTCGCAGCCCGGTCGATCCGCGCGCTTCGACTGGCAGGACGGCCGGACACGCGTCAACGTCGGGTTCACGGCCAAAGGGCCGAACAAGAGCGTTGTGGCGCTGGCACATGAGCGGCTGGAGAGCCCTGAGGAAGCCGAGCGGATGAAGGCGATGTGGCGCAACCGCCTCACCTCTCTCGTGAGTGGTTATGCGGGTTAGAACACGTCTAACCACTCACGAGCTTCTACTGCGGCAACGTGTAAAGCAGGCGGTTCGGGGTGGTTGGCCGCAGGCCGCAGATTTTGTCCTTGGTGGAGTTGGCGATCAGCGCTGCTTCCACCTGAGCCGGTGTCGCGGTGGGGTGGGTCGCCAGGTACAGGCCCGCCCCGCCGACCGCGTGTGGCGTGGAGAACGAGGTCCCGGTCAGCGTATTCGTTGCGGTGTCTGAGGAATTCCAGATGCCAGTGATGTTCACGCCGGGTGCGTGCAAGTCGATCAGCGGCCCGTAGTTCGACGCGCTGTGCACGCAGTCGTTGGCGTTCGTCGCCGCGGTCGTGATCGCTTCCTTCACCCTCGCCGGTGAGAAGTTGCCCGCGTCGCTGCCGGAACTTCCCGCTGCCACACCGTAAGTCACACCGGACGCGATGGATCGGCGCACGGCGTCGTCGAGTGCCTGGTTGGCGGCGCCACCGAGGCTCATGTTGGCCACGGCGGGTTTCTTGGCATTGCGGGTGATCCAGTCGAGGCCCGCGATCACGGTCGACATGCTGCCCGAACCGTTGCCGCCGAGCACCTTCACCGGCACGACAGTGATCTTCTTGGCCACGCCGAACCTCGTGCCGCCGATAATTCCGGCGATGAACGTGCCGTGTCCGTTGTCGTCGTTGGGATTTCCGTCGTTCTCAACGAGATCGACACCCGGTGCGACCCGACCGGCCAGATCCGAGTGCGTGCGCCGGACGCCGGTGTCGAGGACGTACGCGTGCACGTTCGCCGCTTCGGTCACCCACCGGTATTTGCCGTCCAAAGGCAGGTTTCGTTGGTCGATGCGGTCGAGGTTCCACGTCGGGTCGAGCTGCTCGCCGAACGCGTGGACTTCGGAGTCCGGCACCACGTAGGACACTGACTTGTCGGTTGACAGGCTGCGCAGCTGGGATTTGGTCAACGCGGCCGAAAAACCGTTCAGCACACTGTGGTACGTGTGCGTGACGTCAAACCGGCTGGCCAGTGTGTCGACCTGGCCGGTCTGGTTGAGCACCACGATGTAGCGGTGCGCCGGTTCAGCAGTCGCCTGAACCGGCGCGACCAACGTGAGTGCCAAGGCGGCAATTGCCGTGCGCTTACCGAATCCCATAGTCGACGTGTAGTCGCTCACAAGGAGTTGGGCAAGGTTCACCAATTGCCACTAGCTGACGGTTACAAAGGTACGACTGCGCTCCAAGGCGACCAGGCCGAGCACGCAAACACCGCCGATGACGAGCAATCCGATCCACCCGGTGGTTGGCGAAAGATCGAAAACGGTGCCAGCGAACAGGTTTCCGAGCATGATCCCGACGCCGACAATGGTGTTATAGAAACCGTAATGGGTGGCAACCAAGCGATTGCCCGAGAGTCGGACGATCGTGTCCATCTCGAACGGGAACACCACAGCCGTGCCCAACGCGAGCAACGCCGACGACACCAGCAACGCCGCATCGCCAGGAACAAGCAACGGCGGCAGAAACGCGGACGTCAGCACGGCCGCGCCGATCGCGATCGACCGGCCGGGACCCCACCGATTCCGGAACCACGCCGTAATCCGCAACTGTCCAGCGATCGCAACCACGGCCGACACCACGAACAACGCCATGACCAGGCTCTGCGAGCTGGCCTGCAACGGCAGAGCCAGATACACCTGGAACGACAGCACATTCGAGCCGACCATGACCAACGCGAACCACAGGAACGGCCGGTTGCTCACGACAGTCCGCCAATCGCCCAGCATGGTCCGCCGCTCGGTCTCGGCGGCATGACTGGGCAACGCGCGTAGCTGCAATACGGTCAACATGGCGAAGACCGCGGCCGCGACAAGGCACGTCAGCCGGAAGTCCACAGTGGTCAACGCGAGCCCCACGAGCGGGCCTAGCAAAATCCCGCCCTGATAGAACACGTTGAACAACGCAAACGCTTCCACCCGGCGCTCGCCCGCGTCCGCCGCGAGATACGCCCGGACCGCCGGATTGAACAACGCTCCGGCGAATCCAGTCGCCGCGGAGGCAATGATCAACGCGGGCAACGAGTTCACCACGCCGAGCAATGCGAACCCGGCCGTCCTGAGCAGACATCCAGCCACGATCAGCGGCTTGTACCCGAACCGGTCCGCCAGCGTGCCGCCTAGCAGGAACATGCCCTGCTGGGAGAAGTTGCGGACGCCGAGGACGAGCCCGATCGCCCAACCAGCCAGGCCGAGCGGCCCGGCGAGGTAACCCGCGAGATAGGGCATCAGCATGTAGAAGCCGACGTTGATGGTGAACTGGTTGACCATCAACAGCTTGCTTGGCCGGTCGAACGACCGGAACTGCCGGATCACCGGGCACCAGCCAGCGGATCCGTGACAGTCGCGCACCTCGTCCATCGCTCGACAACCCGGTCCTGGGGACTGTCGATGATGTCCGGTTCGGCCGGTTTGGTGTCCAACAGGCCGTGTTGCACGCAGAACTCGTCGTTGTAGACCGTGTCGAAGTACCTATGTGGACCGTCGGGGAAGACAGCAGCGATGCGGGTCTCCGGCGAGCTTTTCTTTGCCAGCCAACCGGAAACGAGCGCGACCGCGCCGACACTCCAGCCACCGCTGGCGTGATGGGTGGACGCGAGCTTGCGGCACATCCACACGGCTTCGGCAGGCGCGACCCAATGTACCTCGTCGAAAGCCGCGTAGTCCACATTGCTCGGATAGATGCTGGACCCAAGGCCGCGCATCAGCCGGGTGCTCGCGGGCTGGCCGAAGATGGTCGAGCCAATCGTGTCGACGCCAACCAAGCGCATGTGCGGGCAGAATTGTCTGAGCACACGGGCGATCCCGGCGGAGTGACCGCCAGTGCCGACCGAGCACACGAGCACGTCCACCCGGCCAAGCTGAGCGACGAGTTCCATGGCCAACGACGCGTACGCGGCCACATTGTCGGGGTTGTTGTACTGATCTGGGCACCACGACCCGGGGTTGGCGCGCATGACCTTCTCGACGCGGTCACGGCGGGCTTGCTGCCAGCCGCCGGTCGGGTGCGGGTCTTCAACCAGCTCGACGTGGGCGCCGTATGCCGTGAGCAATCGGCGCACGATCGGCTCCATGCCCGGGTCGGTGACCAGAGTGACCGGGTGCTGGTAGACGGTCGCGGCCAGCGCGAGGCCGAGGCCAAGCGTGCCGCTGGTCGATTCGACGATCATGGCTCCTGGCTTCAGGTCGCCGCGCTCAGTGGCCTTCTCGACCATGTGCAGCGCGGGCCGATCCTTCATGCCGCCGGGGTTGTTGCCCTCGAGTTTCGCCCAGTAGCCACGACCGTCCTCGCTGACCCACAGCACCGGCGTGTTGCCGACGGCGGTGGCAGGGGAGTGGCAGTTCGCGGCGGGCACCAGCATTTGGGCAGGCGTGTATAGCACGGTATTCATGAGGCTGTCTGTCTCACAACGTTTAGGTGGGGTAGGAGGGTCTGTCGTGAGTGTTTTTGCTGGTTAGAACCGGCAAAAACACTCACGACCCCTCAGGTCCGCGCTATGGACAGATCAATGAGGACAGTGCGGCCGGTCCTGCTGCGCGGTTGGGCAACGCGGACAGGTGCGACGGCGGTCGCCAGATGCTCGGGCTCGACCGAGACCGGTGCCGTGACCGGTATCGGGGCTACTGTTGTTGGGACGGCGGCGAAATAGTCATGCGAGTGCGGTTCCGTCTCATGGTGACAGTGACCGTCGAGAGTGGACACGACACCTGTCGACTCGGGATGGTCTTCCGTGTGCGGTGCGCAGGAAGCGATCACGAGCCACAGGAACGGCAGCAGTAGGAGAATGGCCAACCGTCGTGTCCTCATCGTGATCAACGGTACCAGCACGCACCCGATCAGTCACACACGGTCAGAGCCACCCATGCTCGTGAGCAGTACGGATCGCCTCAGCCCTGGTGGACACGCCAAGCTTGTGGATCACCGCGGCGATGTAGTTGCGGACCGTCCCGTTGGACAAGTGGGTCTGCTTGGCGATCACGGCGACAGGAGTGTCGAACTCGGCGAGCCGGAGAACCTCCAGTTCCCGAGGTGTCAGCGGGCACTCGGGAGCGGTCAGCGCGTCCGCGGCGAGCGACGGATCGACATAGCGATCGCCGCCGTGAACCCGCCTGATCACGTCGGCCAACGTGCCACCAGGTGATCCTTTACGCACGAAGCCCTTGGCGCCCGCGGAAAGAGCTTGTTTCAGGTGCTGTGGCCTGCCGTGCCCGGTCAGGATGACCACCGCGCAGTCCGGCATGGCTTTGGTCAGTTCCGCGGCGGCTTCGATACCGTCGAGGGTGGGCATTTCAAGATCGATCACGGCCACGTCCGGCTTGTGCGCCAAGGCGGCCTCGACGGCTTTCCGGCCGTCGGACGCGTGACCGACCACTTCGAGATCCGGCTCCAAGTTCAGCAATGCGGCCAATGCCGTGCGGATCAGGTCCTCGTCGTCGGCGAGCAGTACCCGGATCACGGCTTTATCGAAGCTTCCAGCGTGAACACGCCGTTCTCCTGGCGCGTGCGCAGCCTGCCGCCGGTTTCGGCCAGCCGGTCGGCAAGCCCCGCGAGCCCGGAGCTGTGCGGATCGGGTGCCACGTCGCGGGCGCCGTCGTTCGCCACGGTCATCCGCACCTCCTCGCCTTCGCGTGTCACGTCGATCCTGCACCACTTGGCTTTGCTGTGCCGCAGCATGTTCGTGCTGGCCTCCCTTAGGACCGCAGCGAGCCGCGTGGCGATGACCTCAGGCAACTCGTCGGGCGGTTGCGTGACCGTGCACCGCACGCCCGACGACTGCAGTACCTCGGCAATCGCTTCCAGCTGTTTGCCCAGGTCAACAGCGCGGTAACCGTGCACGGCAGCTCGAAGGTTGGCCAGTGCCTTGACCGCCAGCTGCTGCACTTCGGCCGCTTCACGCGCGGCGTCTCCCTGTGCGAGCCGTGCCGCCAGTTCTGCTTTGAGCGTGATCAGCGACAAGTCATGTCCCAGCACGTCGTGCACGTCACGTGCGAACCGCAGCCGCTCCTCGCTCGCGGCGAGCTGAGCCTGCGCTTCGCGGCCTTTACGGGCCTGCAGCAGCATGTCCCAGAGCCACAGGTGCGCCACGCTCATCGCGATCACGGCCGCCGCGACGCTGGCCACGATCACCAGCGCCGGGATCAGCCGGTCAGCCAGCAGCCCAGCGGCCACGAAGACACCAAGGGACACGGCAATCGCAGGGATTCGGCCGACTTTGAGCATCGGCAGCGACCCGATGATCGAGCCGCCGATCCACGCCCACGTCTCCCACCGACCGCCCCCAACGGGAGCCGCGAGGGGCAGCGTCAACACCGACGCGATCCCGAAGGCGAGCAGTAAACGCCTGCGGGCGCCCTCGGGCAACCATGGCGTGACGGTCGCGTAGAGCGCGCCCGCCTGCGTGGCCGCGAACGCCAGCACACTGATGATTCCGAGCACGATCCAGAGCGGACGTTGGTCACGCAGTATCCCGATGCCCGGCATGATCAGGCTGGTCAGCACGGTCACCGCCAGCGAGCCCAGCGTCACCGCCCTGGCCCGGCGCAGCATCGGTTCCACCGGCAAGATGCTATTCATACCTTCAGCCTGACGAAGCACATGCACAAAACCGATGTGCGGATGTCACCAATCACCCATGCCCAACCGCCCCCACCGCCGTGTCCACCGTTCCGGCACACCGTGTCCACCGTTCCGGCACACCGTGTCCACCGTTCCGGCACACCGTGTCCACCGTTGCTGCACCACGAAATCCCCGCCGGTGCTCGCCGGGGTGCAGGAATGTGTATTTCAGTGTGTCGGAATGGTGGACACGCCGGAGGAGGGGATGGATATCAGTTCGACGCGGTGTACTAGACGCGTGATGGGCACTGCGGGCAAACCATCAACCATGGGCTGTGGCAACAGAATCAGGCCATGACCGGCGGCAGCCATCTGCAGTAGCCCGGGGACGTGCGTTCCTTCGTAGCGTAGGGCTGCGCGGAAACCATCCGTGCCGCTTGCACTACGCAGCTGTGCCAACGGAATCGCGGACTCAGGCGCGTCGATCCATTGCGCGTCAGCCAGATCCGCCAGGTTGATCCGTTTACGGCGAGCCAATGGGTGATCGTGCGGAAACACCACGACCAACGGCCGTTCCGCAACGCCCACAGTGGCCATTGGCGCGACATCCGGAAGGTTCAACGGATCGCTGGGCGCCGCGATCCCGTCGACAAGGCCGAGATCGAGCGTCCCCTGCGCGACACCCGTCACGACCTCGGCGCGCGGCAGTACCCGGACGTGGTTCGCGGCGACGATGTCGGCCATGAACGCCAGTGGCGACAAGCCCACGACGAGCCTGTCCGGTGGTGCCTGGACCATTTTGGTGATTTCCGCCCTGGCAGCGTCCAGTCGCAACAGGATCGGTCCGGCGTGCTCCAGCAGCCGCTGCCCCTCAGGCGTCGGCACGACCGGGCGCCGATTGACCAGCGAAGTCCCCAAATCGGCCTCCAACGCGGCGATGTGTTGCGAGACAGCGGACTGGGTGTAGCCGAGCTCGCTGGCGGCGCGGGAGAAGGAGCCGCAGCGGGCGACGGCCACGAACGTCCTCAACAGGTGCGGATCCACGTGTATAAGTATCTCTGATACTCGGTGCAGGGATCATCGTTGGTGCTGAACTCGCTTGCGGGTGAGGATGACGGCATGACAGCACGACTCGCGTTGGTGGGGGACCGGTCCGCGGCGGTCCGCGCGCACACCAGGATTCCGTTGCTCCTGCCAGACCTGGACCTGGACGCCTACTGGATCCCGACCGAGGACGTCGACGAAAGCCTCGCCGGGTTCGACGCCATCTGGCTGGTGCCGGGCAGCCCGTACCGCAGCGAAGCAGGCGCCTTGCGGGCCGTACGAATCGCCCGTGAACAGCGCATTCCCTTCCTCGGAACTTGCGGCGGTCTGCAACACGCGCTGCTGGAGTTCGCCCGCGATGTGTGCGGGTTGGACGTACACCATGCCGAAAACGACCCGAATGCCGACGACCTGTTGATCGTCGCATTGACATGTTCGTTGGTCGGCCACGAAGGCGCGGTCACGGTAGTCCCGGATTCGTTGGCGCACAGGATTCTCGGCGCTGGCCGGACTGTCGAGCGGTATCACTGCGGCTACGGCCTGAGCGAGAAGTACTTGCAGCAGCTGCAATCGCACGGCCTGCGTGTGACGGGAACGGATGAAGCGGGACAGCTGCGGATCGTCGAACTCGACGACCACCCGTTCTTCCTGGCCACGCTCTTCCAACCGGAATTGGCCGAGAGACAACCACATCCGATTGTGCGGATGTTTGCCACAGCAGCGCAGGAGCGTGCCACTGTAGTCAGGTGACGACCCTTCCGGCGAAGCGTTCTGTCCTGCGAGACACCAAATTCCTCCGCCTGTGGCTGGCGACCACCGCGTCCGCCGTCGCGACCTGGGCGTTGCCGTTCATTCTCGGCCTGGCCGTGCTCGAACGGACGCTGACCGTGCCTGGTCTCGGCGTTGTGCTCGCGGCACGAATTGTCGGATTCCTGGTGGCCGTGCCAATTGGCGGCGTGCTCGCTGACCGGTATTCACGTCGGCTCATCGTGTTCTGGGCTGGAGTTCTGTCGCTGGTGAGCACGCCTTTGCTGGCGTACGGCTGGTTGCCGGTGATGGTGGCGGCTGCCGCGTTGCTGGGCGCAGGTCAGGGGGCGTGCAGGCCCGCCTTCCAGGCGTTTACGGCCGATGTCGTGGACTCCGAGCAGCGGCAGCAGGCGAACGCGGCGATGACTTTTGCCGTACGTGTCTCGACCCTTGTCGCGCCTGGACTGACCGCGCTGCTTGCCACCGTGGCGAGCACTTCCGGGATATTGCTGGGAACCTGCGCGCTGTGGTTGATCGTCGTGCTCGTCCCGCCTGGCGGAACGAGCCAGGTCACCCGCGAACGTGCCAAGTTCCACCGGGAATTCCTTGACGGTCTGCGGGAAGCGCGCAGGCACCCATGGTTTCTGGCCGGACTTGGCGCGTTGACCCTCACGGCCGCTGTGGGGCAATCCTCGATCGCCGTCGCGTTGCCGTTGGTCAGCCGTGACCGCTATGGCACGGAAGCCGTTCTGGCCGCCGCGACGACCGCGTACTCGGTTGGTGCACTGGTCGGGGCGTTGATCATGGCCCGGTGGCGGCCACGAAACCAGGGCTGGGCAGCGTTCGGCGGGCTCGCGCTGTTCGGGCTCGCGCCGCTGAGCATGCTGTTTCCGGTGCACCCGGTGGTGATCGTGGCCGCCTTCGTCGCGGTCGGGATCGGCATCGAACTGTTCAACGTGCCGTGGTTCACCGCGACGCAACGGGAAGTCGAGCCTGCCAAGCTGGCTCGTGTGTCCTCATTGGACTTCATGGTGTCGTACGGGCTCGCGCCGATCGGCCTTGCCTTGTTCGCGCCCGCGATCAACGCTTTCGGGCTGAGCGCCGTCCTTGCCGCGTGCGCCGCGATGTGTGTGCTGGCACCGGCATTGGCCGCCGTGGTGCCCAGTTCAAGGCACCTGGCTAGGACTCCGCGATCCGCTTGATGGTCTGCAGTCGACGGTCCCATTCGGCCGCGAGGCCAGCCATCCAGTTCGCGGTCTCGGCCAGCCGGTCGGACTTGACCGAGTAGCGGACTTCCCGGCCGTGCCGTCCGCCGTCGACAAGGCCCGCCTGTTGCAGGACGGACAAGTGTTTGACGATCGCCTGCCTGGTCACCGGGACGTCGGCGGCCAGTGTGGTCGCGGTGGCTTCACCGCGGGCGACGAGGGCGTCGAGCAGGCGCCGACGGGTTGGATCCGCTAGCGCCGCCAGCACCTCGTCGACACCGTTGGTCATCATCCGCTCCCGTCACGCCTCGACGTAGGTACGCAGTTCGTCGAGTTCGATACGCCATCCTTCCGTGTTGTCCTTGTGTGACTGCTCCTGATCCCGGTCCAGCGTGGTGAAACCGCTCTCGACCACGCGCAACCGCGTGCCACCGCCGTCTTCGGACAGCGTGAACTCGACCAGCGTCTGGTTGCCTGGCGCGGGTTCGGTGTCCGCGGGACGGGCCCACCAGTAGGAGAACCGGTGCGGCGGCTCGACGGTTTCGACCTTGCCGCGGAAGCGTCCGTGTGCGTCCCAGCCGAACACGATCGCGCCGCCCGGCCGCAGGTCGACCTCGGCATCGTCGCCGAACCACTCCTTGATGTGCTTGTCCTCGGTCAACGCGGCCCACACCTTGTCGACGGGTGCGGCGATGGTGATGTCGCGCTGGATGGTGTCGGAAACCATGAGTCCCTCCCAGGTTCGTCGTGCAACCCGATGGTTGCACATCCAGTCAGTAATGTGCAACCGCTTAGTTGCACCCGCAGGTAGAAGGTCGTGAGTGGTTATGCGCGTTCTAACCCTGCTAACCACTCACGACAGGCCAAAGTGCGTGCACGCAAGATATGGTTTCGGGTGTGAGCGGACTGCGTGAACGCAAGAAGATCGCTACTCGCGAGGCCATCAGCGGCGCGGCATTGCGGCTGGCACTGGAACACGGTCCGGAGAACGTGCGAGTCGATGACATCGCCGAGGCCGCGGGCGTCTCGCCGAGGACGTACAACAACTACTTTTCCAGCCGCGAGCAGGCGATCGTCGCGGCCATCGGCGCCGAACGAGCCCACCGGGTCGCGGACGCACTGCTGGCAAGGCCCGCTTCCGAGTCTCTGGCCGAGGCTGTCGTGGCGGCGGTCGCGGAGCAGTACACGAGCGAGCCGACAGGCGACGCGCTCACGTTGATCACCACGGCACCCGCGCTGCGCGAGGAGTTCGTCAAGACGGTCTTGTTGATCGAGTCACCACTGGCGTCCGCTCTCGCGGCGCGGACAGGCAGTGACGACGAACTGGCCACCGAAGTGCTTGCCGCCGCGATCTCGGCCGCAGCGCGAGTGGCTGTTGAACGTTGGGTGACCCGTACGGAATCGGGCCTTGTTGTGGTTCCCGGTGTCCCGCTGGCCGATTTGTTGCGGAATGCGTTGTCGCACTTGGTGCCCGCGATGGATGCGCTTGTTTGACGGCTATGAAGACCGCCCGTTGAACCCCACTCAAAAACACGGCAAGCCACATCGGGCCACTTGAGAAGCCTTGCGAAGCCACACACGCCTGGTTACTCTCGGCCATGGGCGTGCGGAGGGACCTGGTCTCGGGGTGAGAGGTGGGTCGTCTTAGTGGACAACGAAGTTTTCCGGTCGGTCAATGCGATGCCTGGCATGTGCGCGGCGCAGGTCGACGCGCGAGGCGTCGTGGTGACGGCCAGTCAGCAGTTGTACCGGCGACTCGGCTGCCACCCGGATGACCTGCGTGGACGGTACTTCTTGGACGTCGTGCGGCGAGCGGGCCTGCGCGGCGAGACGATCATCGTGATGGTCGCGCCGGAACCGGTGAACCAACCGGAAGCTACTGGGACGCGGACAAAGAAGATGCTGACCAAAATGGACTCGCGAATCCTCGAAGGCGTTGCCGCCGGTGTTTCGACGGCCAAACTCGCGATCATGGTCGATTTGAGTCGCGGTGGCGTCGAGTACCACGTGACGAGTCTGCTCAGGAAACTCAGCGCGCCGAATCGGACTTCCCTTGTGTCAAAGGCTTATGCCGAGGGAATTCTGGAAGCCGGGACGTGGCCGCCGAAGGTGGCGGCCGAGTTCGTGAAGTAAGTTCCGCGGCATGCCGCTGTTCTCGTTCGAAGGCAAGAGCCCACAGGTACATCCGTCGGCTTGGATCGCGCCGACCGCGACTCTGATCGGTGACGTGATCGTCGAGGCCGATGCTTCAGTCTGGTACGGCGCGGTGATCCGCGCGGACTTCGGCCGGATCGTGATCCACGAAGGCGCGAACGTGCAGGACAACGCGGTGATCCACACCGGGCCGAACGGTTGCTCGGTCGGCCGCGGCGCCACGGTCGGGCACCTGTGCCTTGTCCACGACTGCGTGATCGGCGACTACGCCATCGTCGGCAACGGTTCGACCGTGCTGGACGGTTCGCGTGTGGGGGAGCGGGCGATGATCGCCGCCGGATCGACCGTCACTCCGGCCTCGGAGGTGCCTGCCGAGGTGATGGCGATGGGCTCGCCAGCCAAACGTCACATCCCGCTCACCGACAGCGCGCGCGAATGGATCGACACGAATCCCGCGCTGTACCAAGAGCTTGCCCGCCGACATGCGGCGGGCATCGCCGAGGTGTGATGTCTTAGAGGGCATCTGATCTTGGTTGGGGCGATATGTCTGTGTCGGGTGACGGCTGATACCTTGATCAACTTGTGGGGTCCCGGCGTGCGTACCGCAGCGACTTGTCCGATGCTCGCTGGGCGTTGATCGAGCCAACGCTGACGGCGTGGCGTGCTGCCCGGCGTGGGCCGGGAACCGTGATGCGCGTGCATGACTTGCGGGAGATCGTGAACGCGATCCTGTACGTGTGCCGGACCGGGATCGCCTGGGAGTATCTGCCGCACGACTTCCCGCCCTGCAAGACGGTTTATGACTACTACGCCAAGTGGGAAGCCGATGGCACAACGGAAACGCTGCATGACCTGTTGCGTGACCAAGTCCGCGTCGCGAAAGGCCGCGCTGCTGCCCCGACGGCGGCGATCATCGACTCGCAGAGCGTGAAAACCTCCTGCAATGTCAGCGAATCCAGTCAGGGTATCGACGCGGGCAAGAAGATCAAGGGCCGCAAACGGCACATCGCCACCGATGTGCTCGGCCTGCTGCTGGCGGTAATCGTGACCGCGGCGTCGGTGCAGGATTCCGCTGGCGGGCAACAGGTTCTCGATCATCTCGCCGCTGCGCATCCGACCGTGTCGGCGGCATGGGTGGACGGTGGCTACAACAACACAGTCATCCGTCATGGAGCCCAGCGGGGTATCCGGGTTGAGGTCGTCAAACGCCCTTCTGCCAAGGGATTCCACGTGTTGCCCCGGCGGTGGGTAGTGGAGCGCAGTCTGGGCTGGCTGATGCAACACCGCCGACTCGCGCGCGACTACGAAGCCCTGCCCCAGCGGTCGCGCACGATGGTCCACTGGGCGATGACTAACATAATGAGCCGCACCCTGACCGGGGAATCCACCCAAACCTGGCGAAACGATCCACCCAAAGCAGACATTCTTGCCTAACTAAGATCAGATGCCCTCTTAGAGGACTTCGCGTAGTTTGGCTGCGAAAGCCTCTGGCTGACCGGCGTACCCGAACTCCTCGCCAAGGAATCCACCGTGGTGGCTCGGGAACACGGTCACCTCTTGGCCGAGCAACTCGGCTGTGGCGACCGCGGTTCGTCCAGTGAAGACGTCCTTGGACTCCTCGCCGACCGCGATCACCACACGCGTCGGGGCTGCTGCCAGCGCCTCGACATCGGGCCGGTACTGGACGATCGAGATGGCACGGTCGGACAGCAACGGGTCGTCACGCGTGCCGTCGTCCTCGGTCGGCATGCCGAACTGGGCCGGGTCGGGCGCGGGCTGGGCGAAGTACTCGTCGGTGAACTCGCCTTTCCACGCCGTCATCCCGATGAAGGTCGCCATCCCGGCGCCGAAGCCCTTGGCCTGGTAGGCCTCCAGGTAGCCGTTGAGGGCGCGCTCCGCAGCTTCAGCGTCGGGCAAAACGTGCACCAGCGGCGGCTCGTGCGCGACCAGCGTGACCACGTCGTTCGGGTATTCGGCGACCCACGCGAGCCCGGTCACCGCGCCGCCGCTGCTCGCGAACACCTCGACCGGGCCCGCGCCGAGTTCCTCGACCAGCGCGTGCAGGTCGCTGGCCTGGACCTCCGGCCTGCTGTCGACCCGGCCGTCCTTACGGTTGCTTCGGCCGAGGCCACGCGGGTCGTACGTGATCACCGTGCGATCGGGGAAGTACGAGGCCAATCTCGTGAAGCCGGTCGCGTCCATCGGCTGGCCGATCATGACCAGCAACGGGCGGCCGTCCGCGGTCGGCAGCGGGCCGTGCACGTCGTACGCGAGGTCGACCTCGGCGGTTTCCAGGATTTTCGTCGTAGCCATGCCAGTAGAGACCCTTCAAGTGTGGAGAACTCATCGGGACCCTACGCGGAGATTCAGCTCAGTCCGGACAACTCCGGTGAACTGGTCTTGCCAGGAAAGGCAACAGGCGCGGGCTGTTTGGCAACACGGACGGCGAGAACCACGAGCACCGCGATGGCGAAGATCGGATAGCTGTTGCCAGCGAGCTGCTGCCAGAAGTCCCAGGTCTTCTCACGGTTGGCCGTCGTCGGCCACCACCAGTGCGCTGACAGGGAGAACACGACGAGGCCGCTGATCGCGAGGACCCTCGAATGCCACGCCAGCGCCAGCAGCAGCGGCACACACCAGACCCAGTGGTGCGACCACGAAATCGGCGAGACGAGCAGCATGACCAGGGCGTTGATGCCGACGGCGAGCGCGATCTTGCCGTCCGCGAGCACGTTGCGCATCGCGAACACGCCCAGCACGAGCGCCACGGCACACAATGTCAGCCAGACGATCGTGCGCAGCGGTGGTTCCTCGCCGAGCCGCAGCAAAACCGCCAGAATCGACTGATTTCCGGCATATCCGGCACCGACGCGGTCGCTGCCGAACATCGCGCCTGTCCAGAACGTGACCGAGTTCTCCCACGTGACCAGCGCGCCGATGATGCCGAACGCGATGAACGACAGCACCGAGACGACGGCCGCCCGGAAGTCCTTCCGCAGTAGCAGGATCAGCAGGAACGCCAGCGGCGTCAACTTGATCGCCGCCGCGAGCCCGATCAGCAGACCCCGAGGCCAGCGCGGCTTTGTGACCAGCAGGTCGAGCATGACCAGTGCCATCAGGAAGATGTTGACCTGGCCGAAGAAGATGTGGTCCCTGACCGGCTCGATGAACAGCGCGAACGGCAGGATGACCGCGGTCAGCCACCAGGCATTCGCAGCGCCGAGCGAGCGCAGCACCAGCCCTATCACCAGGGCGACGCAGCCGATCGTCAGCAGCGTCCACAGCGCGCTGACCAGGCCGAACGGCAGCAGGCCGAGCGGCGCGAGGATCGCGGCGGCGAATGGCGGGTACAGGAACGGCAAGCTGATCCCGACCGCCGTCTCCGGCATGCGGCCGTACAGGTCGCCGCCGTCCCACCAGACCTGCAGCCCGATCCGGTACGCGTCGATGTCGATCCGGTAGACGTCGAACGTGAAGCCGTCGTCCGTCCGAGCGGTCAGCATCCAGAGGATGGCGAACAGATTGAGCGCGGTCACCAGCGCGACGCCGAGCGTGGTCGGCCGCGCGGCGGCACGTAGCAGGCTCAACGTCGATCCCCCCGACCGTGAATGCAACTCACCCGTGGCTTCCCGATCCGTGCGGCAACTGTGTAGGTAATAGATGCCGTAGCCCTGCAGAAGGTTGGCTCACGTGAGCATGATCATATTTGCCCACTCGGCCATGGCCAGCGTATCGGATGGCCGTCAAGCACTCTGAGCCCGGGTTTCTCGCCTGGTCAGCCGCTGCGAACGGCCCGCACGATGGGTGCGACCGGGCTGAGCATCAGCCACGTCGGCAGGCCGCGAATGATCCACCGAGCGCCGGTGAGGCCGATCGAGCCGGACTTGACCGCGTCGAACAGGTCGATCTCGCCCTCCCACATGCGGTAGAGAGTGGGCAGGTCAGCCCGAAGAACGGCATCGATGTCGAAGCCAGGCTCGGTGTAGCAGATGGAAGCGTCACCGGGTTCGAGCACGAGCCAGAACTGCTTGCGACGGTCGGTGATGTCGATTTGGATGACGGCGCGTTTAGTCAGTTCGCTCGTGTCGATCCGGCCGTGCATCCACCACATCAGCACCTCGGGGTCGAGTTCGTAAGGCTGCGGGTCGCCGAAAGCGTGCCGCGCGCCCCACTCGCCAAGGCCGAAGACGATCGGCCGAAGGTCAGCGCCTGCCTTGGTCAGCGCGTAACCATCATCCGTTCGTGTGACGAGCCCAGCTTTGTGCAGTTGGCGGAGGCGTTGAGCGAGAAGGGCGCGTGAAATCCCGGGAAGGCCGCGTGCGAGCTCGTTGAACCGAGTGGAACCGATCAGCATGTCGCGCACGATGAGCAACGTCCACCGGTCGCCGAGTAACTCAACGGCGCGGACGATCGGGCAGTACTGGGCGTAGGTCCGCATGTTCATATGTCGTGACCAGGCACGATATCCGTTACGCCGGGTTCAGTTTTAGAACTACCTGAACGCTCTGGACCTTCATACCGTCGTGTGCCATGACGACAATGACGCTTCAGACAGGCACGTACCCGACACCAGTCCGCGACGACGACACCCAGTTCGTCGACCTGGCAACCCGAGCCGGCGCGATCGCCGCGGAACACGCGGCTGCACACGACCGCGACGCGACATTTGTGGCAGAGGCCTACGCGGCAATGCAGGAATACGGCTACCTGGCCCTCGCAGTGCCCAGAGAGTTAGGCGGGTTAGGCGCGACGATCCGCCAAGTCTGCTACGCCCAAGCAGAACTGGCCCGGCATGACGGCGCGACAGCGTTGTCGGCGGCGATGCACAACTACCTGACGTTGATGCAATGCTACCGCCGCCGAATGGGCGCGGGTGACGCCGAGACCGTGTTGCGAAAGGTCGCCGAGGGCATGGTGATCGCCACGAGCGGAGGCTCAGATTGGCTGTGGCCAACAACAGTTGCCATCCCCACGGATGACGGTTACCGGGTGACGGGCCGGAAAGCCTTCTGCAGCCAGGCACCTCGGGCGAACGTGGTCGCCACTTGCGCGGTGCTGCCGGACCAGTCGGAGGTTCTGCACTTCAGCGTGCCATTGGACGCGCCAGGCGTGCGCATCGAGGAAACGTGGGACACGCTGGGGATGCGGGGAACGGCCAGCCATGATGTCGTGATTGAGGACGTTTTCGTACCTGCCTCGAAGATCGCGGGCCGTCGGGCTTACGGCGAGTTCGGGGTGCCGTTGCTGGCTGCGACTGTCCACTTCGCACCTGTGGTCGGGGCCACGTATTTCGGGATCGCGGCTGGGGCCCGAGATTTGGCCGTGTCCAAGGTTTCCGTGGATCGCCGGGCAGCACAGGTCTACCGTCAGGTTGGGTTGATGGATGCCAAGCTGCGTGGGGCGTGGTGGGCTTTGATGGGGTCGATCGACGAGCTTGGCTCGGACTACACGGTGAATCCGCAGACGTTGACGACCGTGATGCTTGCCAAGCGTCAGGCTGTGCTTGAGGCCGTCGAGGTCGTCAACCTGGCGATGGATCTGCTGGGTGGGCGGTCCTTCTTCCGCCGAGCCGGTATGGAACGCGCCTTCCGGGACGTTCGTGCCGGGACTTTCCATCCTTTGAACCCCGAGGTCACGCTGTCCTATGCGGGCAAGGTGGCACTGGGCGACTCAGGGGTCACGGAGTAGCTCAATGCCCTCGTGAGTGGTTACAGATCATGAAAGGCCAGGGTTGATCTTGTCCTTGGGCGGCGTGTCCTCCCGGATCCTGATCGATTCATGATCTACGCAGGGATGGATGAGGTACGCGGATGGAGGTGGCCTTTCCGAGCGGGGCAGGGCCACACGCGAAGCTGTCCGGTTGCAGGCGGCCCAATGGTTCGCCCAGGACGTGCCGGCCGCCGAGATCGCCCGCAGACTGCGGGTATCCACCAACGCGGTCTATACCTGGCGGCGTCGATGGCGTGCCGAGGGTGAGGCAGGGCTGGCGTCGAAGGGACCGGGCGGATCGTCCTGCCGGCTGGACCAGCCACGACTGGACAGGCTGGCCCAGGCTTTGGAACAAGGCCCAGCCGTGCATGGGTTCGGCGAGGATCAGCGCTGGACCCTGGCTCGGGTCGCCGATCTGATCGCCCGGCTGTTTCACACCCGCTACACGCTGCGCGGGGTGTCGTATCTGCTGCACCGCATGGGGTTCTCGCCACAAGTACCCGCCCACCGCGCGATCGAGCGCGACGAGCAGGCGATCGCCACCTGGCGGCGGGAGGTATGGCCGGCGGGAAAACGGTAGCGGCGCAGCAAGGTGCTTGGCTGTGTTTCGAGGACGAGGCCGGGCAAACGCTGCGCCCGCCGAAAGCCCGCACCTGGGGCCGCCGGGGCCAGACACCACAGATCCCGGTGTCGGGCAAGGGTTCGGGCCGGGTATCGGTCGCCGGGCTGGTATGCGTCCGGCCCGGACACCGGCCCCGGTTGATCTACCGTGTCCGGACCCACCGCGGCCGCAAGGGGGAACGGCGCAGCTTCGCCGAAACCGACTACGCCGCCCTGCTGGACGCCGCACACCAGCAGCTCGGCGCCCCGATTGTGTTGATCTGGGACAACCTCAACACGCACACCAGTCACGCGATGCGCAAACTGGTCGCGGCCCGCGACTGGCTACACGTGATCCAACTCCCGCCCTACGCCCCGGACCTCAACCCGACCGAGCACGTGTGGTCCCACGTCAAACGCAACCTCGGAAACCTCATCGTGCACGGCATCGACCAGCTCACCGCCATCGTGAAGAACCGACTCAAACGCATCCAGTACCGACCCGGGCTGATCGACGCGTTCTTCGCCCACACCAGACTGAACCTCGAACCACAACCGCCGTAATCCTGGCCTTTCAAGATCTGTAGCCGTGTTAGAACGCGGATAACCACTCACGACAGACCGAATGGCCTGGTCGAACAGGAAAAGGTGGCCAGGGTCGTAGCGGGACTTAATCTCCCGTAGCCGGGGGACGTTGGGGCCGTAGTAGGCCGTCTCCCAGTCAGGTAGTGACGCGTCGGGGAAGTTCGCGTACGCACCCGTGCCACCGAGTGTCGCCCAGCTTGCCTCCAGCCAGGCGAGGGCTTCGTGACCGCGCCTCATGGCACCGTTCGGGCCGACTAGAACCGTGTGTTTAACCATGAACAACGGGTCGCGGTGCGGGAATGCGGTGTCGGGGCCTGTGCTGTACGCGCCGCGCCAGGGGGTGAAGGCGACTTCACGCATCTCGCCAGGAACACGTCCCGCGACGAAATGTGCGAGGAGCGCGTCGAAGGATGGCAGCGGTTCTTTGAAGAACGCTGTCTTCGCGGTACTCATGCCTGGGCGTGTGTGGACGAGGGGGATGCTCGATGGGTCGTGGGCGGCTGCGGAGTAAGGGGTCGCGTGCAGTAAAGCGGCTTCCGTAGCCGAAAGGTGCTTCACTTCGGCGAGGTTGGGTGATGGGAGGCGGGCCAGCAGTTCTGTTGGGTCGCCTGCGCCGATCAGCAGCATTTCTGGTGGGTCGTCGATGTAGTCGGGGCTCAGCAGGATCAGTTCGGCTGACGTGGTGGGCGGTGCGAATGGTGCCCAGTCCTGCCAGGCGTCGATCAACGCGGCTGACAGGTCCCATGAGTAGCGGAAATGGGTGCGGGGTGCCGATTCGACGGTTGAAAAGGTCGCGCTGGTGACTACGCCGAAGTTGCCGCTACCCGCGCCTCGCAGCGCCCAGAACAAGTCGGGCTCTGAGGTCGCGGACGCTGTGACAACTTTTCCGGACGCGAGAACGACTTCGGCGGACACCAGATGATCACACGTCAGGCCGTGCATTCGGCCGTGGCTGCCGAAGCCGCCGCCGAGGGCCGTGCCGATCAAGCCGACCGAAGGGCACGATCCGGTCGGGACCAGCAGACCCAAGGGCGCGAGGACCGAAGCTAACTGTCCTGTTCGGACCCCGGCGCCGACGGTGACCAAGGAATCAGACAAGGTTGTCGACGAGGCGGGGGATAGGTCGATGACCAGGCCTGTGCTGCTGGAATAGCCCGCGTTGCTGTGGCCGCCGCCTCGGATCGCGAACGGCCAATCGCGATCGGCTGCGAGTGTGAGAGCTTCGAGGACGTCGTCGGGTGTGGCGCAGCGGGCGACGGCTTGGGGAAGGACTTCGTGCCGTGTTCCGATGAACTGGTTGCGGGACAATGCATAGCGCGGATCTTCCGGAAGTACGAGATCAAGCATTGGCATACATCTTCGCTTGGAGTTCGTGCAGTTCGGCGTAGCGACCGCCCAATGCCATCAGGTCCGCGTGGGTGCCTTGTTCGACTAGTTTTCCTTCGTGCAGAAGGTAGATCTGGTCCGCGTGACGCACGCTGGCCAGTCGGTGGGTGATCAAGACGACTGTTCGGTCCTCGGCAAGGGAACGCAACGACTCGTACACCGCCAACTCTGCCTTGGCGTCCAACGGCGCCGTGGGTTCGTCCCAGATGAGCAGTGGGGCGTCACGGAACAGGCCACGGGCCACCGCGAGGCGTTGCCATTGGCCGCCGGAGAGCTCCTGGCCGCCGCGGAACTGCTTGGACAGCAAGGTGTTCCAGCCTGCTGGGAGGCGGTCGACGACCTCATCGGCGCCAGCCTGGACGGCGGCAGCTAGTAAAGCCACTGGATCGTCACGATCATGACGTCCTGCTTGGACGTTCGTGCGAGCGGTGTGTGGCCAGCGGATGGGGTCCTGGAGGACCATCATCACCCGGTTGGCGATCGATGGTCGGTCCAATGTGTGCACATCCGTCCCGTCCCAGCACACGAGGCCTGAAGTGGGCGTGTACAGGCCCGCGATCAGCTTGGCCAGGGTGGTTTTGCCTGATCCGTTCTCGCCGACGAGTGCGATGGTCTGGCCGCGTTCGATGGTCAGTGACACGTCACGCAGGGCCGCCTGTGGGCTTGTCGGATACGTGAAGCTCACATTGGACAGCTGGACCCTGCCAGGATCGGCGACTACTGCGGGCAGTGCCACCGGGTGGCGTTGCGCGGAATCCAGGAATGCCAGGTAGTCGGCTACGTACATGCCTTGCTCGACCAGCTGGTTCGAGGCAAGGACCAGGCGGTTCAAGGCAGTCGTCGACGCGCGGATGGCAATCACCGCGGTTCCGGCAACGGCGAGTGGAACCCAGGAAGCGTGAACCAGCAGTCCTAGAACGACATACGTGACGGCCAACCCGACTCCGGCGAGCGTTCGGCCGACACCGCGGACCCGGGCTTGAGCGACCCCGCGCCGGATGTCCTCGTCGCGCAGTGGATCCGCGACAATGCGGTACTCGTTCATGACGAATGGTTCGGCCTGGCATGCCCGGATTTCCGCGGCTGGCTCGCGTTCGGTGGCCAGTTCGGCCACCATCTGCACTCGTCTGTCCAATGTGACCGCTCGGGCCATACTCGCGTATGCCAGCATTGCTGATCGTTGTACGGCCCACGCGTCAGGTATGACCGCGAGTAGTAACACTGGTAGCAATACTGGGTGCAGTACCGCGAGGCTGCTGGCCGCGGCGATGATTCCCAGCACTGAACCGATGAGCTCGACCATGTTGTCGGCCGACCGTTCGATGTAGAACAGTCCACGATCACGCGCTCGGTGCATCCGGTCGTAGAACTGGGAATCGTCGAACGCGGCCAATTCCACGCTCAAACTCGCCTGATACAGCCGTTCCTCGGCCAACCGACGCACGGCAGGGGTGATCCGGGCGTGCGCGATCGCGACACCTATATCCATCGCGCCGCGCAACGCGTACGCCCCACCGACGAGCAGCAAGGACGGAAGCGCGGCGACGACACGGTCGGCGGTCGGGCCTGAGGAGAACAGTTCGGTCAGGACTCCGGCCGTGGCGAACAGCCCGAAGGCCGCCGCCAGGCCGGAGGTGACCTGCATGATCGCGATGAGCAGGGCGGACCGGGGCGCCGCGGCCCAGATCATCTTCAGCACTGGCCACGTGACACGCGGCAGGCTGCGGATGACTCGGCGCGGCCCCTCGGTTTTCTCGTCGATCTGCCAATGTGGGGTGTTCAGCTCCCGCGGGTCCTCACTCACCGGGCACCAACATCGATGGCAGCGTGCAATCCGGGTGCATGCGCAGCAATTGATACGCCACACCGCCGGATCCGGACATCAGGCTCGGCGAGTACACCTCACGCGCCAGCCCGGTCGTCGTTCCGTGGGTCTCCAGGCTGGTGATGATCTGGGCGGTCCTGGCCGAACCGAGCAACTCCCAGGACCCCATGTCGCCGTGGCACAAGGTATGCGTCCAGCCGAAGCCGCCTTCTTCCGTTGCCACAACGGCTCGCCGCAGGACGTCGTGGTTACGGTCCGGTGCGAAGCCCCTGGCCAGCAGATCCGCGGCGGCGAGCCCGACACCAAGGGCGCCATGGCACCACGCGGCCACGGTTGACGTCGGCTCACGCGGGTCCAACCACCCGCCGCGCTCCACCGAGTACCACGTTTCCTCGAACGCCGCGGCTTCGTCGGCCAGCACGGCGAACCGGGCTTCGCCGGTCACGAGCGACAAGCGGGCCAGTGCCCAGCCGATGCCCGTTGACCCGTGTGCGAAGCCGCCGATCCCGTCGGGGAAGTTGGCCACAGACCAGCAGACCTGGCGGGGAGCTGGGCGTAACACTGTTGCGGCAAGGTGATCGCCCACCTTGACCGCCAGATCGGTCCATCGGTCGTCACCGGTCCGCTTGGCCAGCATCAGCAGCGGCACGATCGACCCGGCCGAACCGACGACGAGGTCGGGGCCTTCGCTGGCGTCGATCGCCGCAGGCAGTTGCTCGGCGAGGAACAACGCGTCCTCGACGTGGCCGAGCGTGAGCCAGCACGAGATCTGCGAGCCAAGTCCAATGTAGCCACCGGGCGGGTCGGGCCGCCGCTTGGTGTGCGTCGCCTGCTCGGCCCACCACTGTTGGGTCCGGCGCGCGGTCTGGATAACGCCGTCCAGCAGCCCGTCTGCCTCAGGTACGGGGTCTGCTCGCCCAGCCGCGACTTCCCGCGCGTAACCGTCCAGCAAGACTGCCACGCCGAGCGTTCCGCTGTACAAGTCCGGCGTGAGCGGTGTGGTCTGCCAACCGGAACGGTCCAAAATGGGCGCGAACCACGTTACGGTTCCATCGCTGCCACGGACCGCTTCCTCGGCCAGGGTGCGGATTTCGGCGGCGGCTAGTGCCCGGCGCCGAGCGTCTACATCAGACTCGATGACGGGCGCTTCCATCTGGCGCAGGTCGGGTTCGGCGCCTTGGTTCAGGTAGGCGCTGACCAACGCGGCGTGGGTGACCCGGCGTTCCAGTGCGAAATCGGCCTCACGCCAGCGCTGCAGGCAGAGCTGGATCTGGTCCTGCTGTGGCCCGCACACGGTTCCGGCCGGGGTGTGCAGCCAGCCTTCGGCCGGTGTCGTGGTGAACACCGGGATGTCACCGATCAGCAACTCGGCGACTTCGGCAGCGTGCACGGCCTGCTCAGCCGGGCCGCGGGTGTTCATCGAGTGCCGCGCGATCAGTGCGAGGGCCTTCTGTTCGGAAGCGGCCTGGTTGTGCAGGCCGACCGGGTGCCACAGCATGCGGGCGAGTTCCGTGTACGCCTCGGAATCGCGGACGACAACGCGCACGACGCAGCCAGAAAACCCTTGAAGAAGGGGTTCCAGGCAACCCGAATGGTCCAGCGCGTTGATCCGTTCAGCCATCTCGTCGAACCCGGCGACGACGTCACCCCAATAGCGACCGAGTTGCGGATTGCGGCTCGGCAAGTTCTGGGTCGGCGGAAGTTGTTGTGGCGTAATGGCGATTCTGGCCGTGTCGGTTCCGGCGCCGACAAGGTCTGGCAGGCCGATGTCCGGCTGTTGCCCGGGCAGCATGCCCATCGCGGAACCGTCCACACCGCGCCAGCCAAGACCTGCCCCACGACCGGGCAGCAGACCGGTCCGCATTACCGTGCCGTTCAACAGTTCGGCCGCACGGTCAGTCGCTTCACCAGCGCCAGTCGGCGGATGCGGCGGCCGGGGCGTGAAGATGCTTTCACAGTCCACGACGACTGGGATCGGGCCGCAGGCGATGATGTTCTCGGCGTGCAGGTCTGTTCCGGAGACCAGGCGCATCACCGCGAGCCAGTGGCCGAGGTTGCGGTAGAACGCGCTGAGTTCGGAATCGCTGTCACAGTAACGGTGTGCCACGTGCTCGGCCCATCCGTAACCGTCCATCACCAGCGCACTCGGTACCCTGATGCCTTGCGGGTCAAGGACTTCCAACAGCTTGGCGAGCTGGGCGTCGACCTCCATCGGCCGTGGCTTGTAGACCACTGTCCCACCGGCACAGTGCATCAACGTAACGGTGTGACCGCCACGGTGGCTGTCACCTGCGCCGATCTCGATCTTCAGCAGTTCGCCGACATCGTTACCGAGCAACGAACCCAGCTTCGAACGGTCTTCGGCGAACCGGGTGGCCATGGTCAGCACGGCCGCGCATCGGTTGTCCACCACCACCTGCAGACGTTCGAGCAGGTGCGGATAGTGCTCGGTCAGCCCGTGCCAGAACGCCGGTTCGGCTGCGGTTCGCAGGAACTCGTGCCAGCGGCCGACCGGGTCGGGCGCGGTGAGTTTGCCGGTGACCCGTGCCGCGTTGAGCTCGAGCACGATGACCCGGTTCACCTTGCGGCGCACCGAATCCAGCAGGACCTCGCGGGTCGCGTCGACAAACGTGCCGACCTCGGTGTCGACGAGGCCGGCGAGCCCGGCCAGGCGGCTGTCCAGCCGGTGCAGGGCCGGTCCGATCAGCCATTCCACAGTACGGTCGAGCTCGCCGACCTCGTCAATCGCCATGGAATGACTCAGCAGCAGAAAACCGGCCGGGACGCGGTGCACGACGAGCACCGGCTACCGGGCGGGTTGCAGGCCACAATGTCACCCTCGGCGAACTCACCGCTCGCGAAGATCGGGCCAGCTGGGCTGTCCAGGTCGATACCTTCACGCCAGCGGGCGACGAGCTCCTCGGCGTCGGCAAGCATGGCAGCTGTCATGGTTTTCCCCTTTCCTTGCTGGGTTGGGAAAAACGACACTAAGAACGCCGCGCATACAGCCGCGCACACAGGTGTGCATACAGCGGCTCAACCGCGCCGGGCCAGTTCGTTCAGCTCGGTGGTCGCCTGCGTCGGCCGGACTCCGAGCTCGCGGTCCAGCAACGACCACAGCCGCTGATACTCCTCCAGAACCTCGCTTCGCCGCCCGGTCGTCCACAATGCGAGAAGCAGTTGGTGCCACAGCCGTTCCCGCAACGGATGCTCGATCACCAGCCCCTTCAAGATCGGCACGAGATCGTGCTCGTGCCCCAAGGACATCCGGACCTCGACGAGCTCCTCGGTCGCGGACAGCCGCAAGTCCTCAAGCATCGCGGCTTCGGCTTCCAGCACAGCCGGAATCGACATGCCCTCCAGCACATCCCCGCGCCACAACCCGACTGCCTCGGTGAGCAACCGCGCCGCGTCCGGCCCGGTGTGCTTACGCGCCTGCGCGACAAGTTCCCGGAACAGCAAGGCATCGACCCCGTGCGGCGCCGTGACGAGCATGTAGCCGTCGTCGAGTGTCTCGATGCTCGGCTTGGTCCCGCCCGCGAGCAGGCGACGTAGCTCGGCTATGTGTGACCGGACGTTGGCCGCCGCGGACGCTGGCGGTTTCGTCGGCCACAACCCATCGATGAGCCACTCGAGTGTGAGCGGCCGATTCGGCCGCAAGGCGAACAACCCGAGCAAGACCCGGGCCATCCGCCGGAGTGGACGTAACGCATTGCCGCCGACGTGCACCATCGGCCGCCCCAGCACCATGATCTCCATCAACCGCCCCCGTGCAGAACGTCACGGGTTCAGCTATCCCTTTTCCGGCGCGAATTGCCACGGCCGTACGGGGGAAATCTGTTGCAGTAACAGTGAAATCAGTGCGTCGAGGTCCGGTCGTCCAGCGCTGCGTAGCGGCATCCGGGCTGACCGTAGTTGTGCACAGCCCGGCCGCCGGAGAACGCCCGGCACGTGCACGCCCCAGGGGACTCGAAATCCTCGGCCGAGCGTCGACGTCGTCGTCCCGCGGGGTGGTTGATGAATCGGCGAGCCATGACGGACGCTCCTCTCAGCGGAGTGGGCGTTGATCTGGAGTGCTCTTTGACTGCCCGTGGTCCCGTGTGCTGAAACGTGTTCTCGCTGCTAGTCGCCCGATCGGCCCAGTGTTGTCCCCGCGGGGCACCTTTCTGCCATGCCGGTTTCCGCCAGCGAAACGACGTGATTTCCGGTTGATACTCCATTGCGTGCCAAGACCCTTCCGATGGCTAGCCGCCGCGATCGCAGTGCTGACGTTGACGTTCGGCATGGCGGTTCCCGCCACCGCGGCGCCACAGGATCTCGTCGCCCAGATCAAGGCGCTGCTGCCCGCCGACTACGAGGCCAGGCTCGCCGAGGCCGAGCAGAAGGCCGGGATCAGCGAAAGCGACCTGCGCGACGTGGTCGAGCAGGCGATCGACCCCGACCCGGGGTGTTCGAGCACCCCGCTGAGTGACTGGCTGGCCGCGTCGATCAAGGAACTGCCGCTCAACGACCTGATCGTGTTCATCTTCAGCGGCGCTGTGCAAGTGCCGACGTACGACGCGGTCTTCTACTCCAAGCCCTACCAGCCGCAGTACTACGGCCCGCGTGGCGAGTTCACGTGGCAGGTCACCTCGACCTTCCGGCACCTGCAGGTCTTCTGGGACATCAAGTCGTGGCAGATCCAGCTGGCCGCGATGCACGGCGACGCGCTGAGCGACGTGGCCCGGATCGCGAAGACGCTGAAGTACACGCTCAAGGTCACCGACGAGACCGCGGCGCAGCTCGGCGGGCTGATCAACCAGCTGATCAAGGCCAACCCGGCGTACCGGGACGGCAGGCACCCGCTGTTCACGTTCAACTCGGTGGCGTACTCGGCACAGGGCAAAGAGGACTATCCGGGCCTCGGTGTGCTGCCCGACAAGATCGTGATGGGCGACGGCGTAATGTCCGGATTCGCCGCGATCGGCCTCGGCGACGTGGCACCGCAGGCGATCATGGCGCACGAGTTCGCCCACCACATCCAGTACGCCCGTGACCTGTTCAAGACCACGTTGACCGGTCCCGAGGCTACCCGGCGGCTCGAACTGATGGCCGACGCGTACGCCTCGTACTACCTGTCGCACCCGCTCGGCGCGAACATGCGGCGCAACCGTGTGCAGGACTTCCAGGCAACGTTCTACAACATCGGCGACTGCCTGTTCACTGACCCGAGCCACCACGGCACGCCATCGCAACGCCAGCGCGCCTCGGAATGGGGCTACGGCCAGGTGCAGAGTTTCAGGATCATGTCCACGATCGAGTTCGCCAGGCGGTTCGAACAGGCGCTACCAGCGCTTGTCCAGGGCTGAGGGTGTTCTACCAGCGCGTTCCCAGTGGTAGAACAGGTCGCATGCAGCCGCTACAGGCCCTCGGTATCTCGGCTGACGCGGAACGGGTGTACCTGGACCTCGTCTCGGGCTCTCCTTCGGCCGAACTCGAGCACGCGGCGACAACAATGGCCGTCGCCGAGCTCGAAGCCGCAGGCCTGATCGAACGCAGCGGCGACACGCTCGTGGCCTGCCCGCCACAGCTGGCGATGGAGGCGCTTGCCGAGCGCTACGCGGCTCTGGCCCGGCAAAGCGCCGCCATGTTGACCCGTATCTGGAACAAGGCCAGCGAGACCTACCTGGAGGTCCTGCCGTCCTATTCGGCCGGTCGCGCGGTCCTTGACCGCGTGCAGACAGATGCGCAGTCGCAGGTGCGGGCTATCAGCGTGGGCAATCTTGGGCCCGACGGGCACAAGATTGTCGATGGGCTGTTCGACGCTCTGGCCCGTGGAGTGTCCTATCAGGTCGTCTACGGCACCCGGGTGCTGCACGACCCCGAGGCGCTGCGGATGGTTCAGCGATGCGTGGACGCGGGGGAGCAGGCCAGGGTCTTCCCACACGTGTCGATGAACCTGACCATTGTGGACGAGCGATGGGCACTGCTCACCGCACGGTCCGATGAGGACATTGCGGCGGTTGTCGTGCATCGGTCGCCCTTGTTGACCGGCTTTGTCGGGATCTTCGACGCCTACTGGCGGATGGCCGTGCCCATCACCGCAGGCACGGAGACTGTGCCTGACGGGGACACGCCGAGCCGGGATACTCAGCGGCTGCTGACGTATTTGAGCGCTGGGCTGACGGATGAGGCCATTGCCAGGGAGTTTGGCGTGAGTGAACGGACTGTGGCTCGGCGGATCAGCCGGTTGCAGGAGATTCTGGGTGCGCAGACCCGTTTCCAGTTGGGCGTGCAAGCATCGCGGCATGGCTGGCTGTGAGGGCACGTTCCGTGCTCTTGTGCTGGCGTTCCCCCTTGGTTACTGCTTCTGTCGTTCCAGTGCGCGTTCCGCCTCCCGGCGCCATTCCCCGCGCCGCATGATCAGCGGGATCGCCGCCACGCACACGGCCAACCAGAACCCCGCTGCCCTGACGTAGAACGGATCCTCCGTGGGCACAAAGGCGATGACGGTCCCCGCCACCGCCATAGACAAAGCAGTCACGATTCCGATGGCCGATGTCTTGGTCCTGCTGAGCACCCAGCGGACGTAACCGCCGACTGCCGGTTCGTCGTCGGTTTCGACCGCACTGCCGTGGTGCACGATCCGCCAGGCCTTGATTTTCCGCTCGAAGTCCAGGCCTGGTGGGAAAAGCGCGCGCAGATTGTGGTGGGTGACCGCCGCGCCGATCGCGCCGTTTCCGCCGACGGCCAGCGCGAGGATCAGGTAGCGAACCTCGAAGTCCATGGCTGCCACCAGAAGCCCTGTCAACGTGAGCCCGGCCGTCATCAGGCCCTTCAGCGCCGCATACCTGCGGACAGGCCCGAACTGTAGCCTGGCCCACCATTCGAACATCCGGAATTCCCCCAGTTATCTTGCCAGCAGCCGAAGTACGTGCTCGGACCTCCGGCGCCACCTCTCAACGCCCAAGACGGTTGGGGCCAGCCCCAAGAGACACAGAATCAGGCCGAATCCGGCGAATCTGCCGAATACTGGGTCGTCCTCGAATGTGACGATGACGATGACCAACAGCAGTACTATCGCCCCGGTGAAGATCGTCGCAGCCACGGCGGTCTTGGGGCGCGAGAGTGTCCAGCGCGCGTGGTGTGCGGCTGCCGACATATCCATGGCGTATTCGAAAGGCCCGCCATCGCGCACGATCCGCCAGACTCGCATCCTGGCATCGAGGGTCAAGCCGGGCGGAAAAGCCGCAGCTTGCCGTGCCCAAGAAAAACACCAAATCCCGCGCCTACTCCTGACGCGACCGCGTAGATCAAGTGTTCCGGCTTGACGGCGAGCGCTGCGATCAACCACAAGACCCACAGCAGTGCGGTCATGAACAAGCCCATTGTCAACGCATACCGGCCGCGCGAGCCGAACTGCAGTCTGGCCAACCATTCTTCCATCGCTGATCCCCCTCAGTCACTGCGGACCGTACGTGCCCTTGAGTAGTTGGAACACTTGATCGTTGACGCGCCGCGCAGTCTTTGCATGCTGGCTGCGCCGGATGAGCAAAGGCACCGTTACGAGCAGCATCGCGGCCGCGATCACGTACATCGCAGTGTCGTTCCACGAGTCGCTTGTGAACGCGGCTTGGACGACCACAAGCGCAGCGATAGGTCCGAACGAGGCCAGCACCGGCGCGGGGGAGCGTGGACTGAACCTCCACCTCGCGTGGTGCGCGACCTTCGGAGCCAACTCTGGATCGTCCACCGGGCCGCCATTACGGACGATCCGCCAGATGTGCATCTTCTCGTCGATACCGGTGCCCGGCGGGAACGCGTCCTCGAAAATCCTGGGACGAAAGCCTGTGCTGTAAGTAATGGCCAGTCCGTAGAACGCGGCGAGCGGCAAGAAATACAACTCGAAGCCGGTCGACGCGATGGCCCACGTGCCGACCAGAACACCGACGTTGACCAAGCCAACCAGCAGCGCCATCGTCACGGGCTGTTCGAACTGTCGCCTCGCCCACCATTCAGCCATGTTGTACGCCAAGCAGCTGAACTGCTTGCGAGTGAACATTTTCGGCGTTCTCACGGCACTTGATCTCACGTGCGATCACGGGAACCGTCGCGGCCACGCAGGCAAGCCCAATCAGCATGGCCATATATTCGGGCCGGTCGTAGCGAAGCCTTGCCCACTTCTCCACCATACTCACCGCCATTGAGGTACACCGAGCACATGTACAGCGTGCCAGTGAACTCTTTCAGCATTCTTGCGGTACTTGATGTCACGGGCGATTGCCGGGATCAAACAAGCTGGTAGGGCGTCTATCGAGAGGAACCACATGCCACTGGCAGGCTCGCCGATGGCGATGTGCGCGATCGCAGCCAGGAGCAGTAGCGCCGGGACCGTGCCGATAATCGTCGCCCGGCGCGCGGGATCCATGCGCCTGAGACGCCACTGTGCATGGTGGATGACGGCCGGTGCCGCGTGAACATCGACCGGGCCGCCGGTGCGGAAGACCGCGAACAACTCGAAACCCGGTGGTTTGAGCCACCGCAACACGACCATTGCGAGCACACCCAACAACACCGGCAACACAGCCATCGGTACTGGGCTGTTCGTGCTGCTGTCTTGCCCACCATTCTTCCATCGACGACCCCTCCCCTTGGTGACGTACATCGTGTTCCACGCACAAGGGTGTTACCGAGGTTGCCTGGAACGGGCCAGAATACTTCACATGCGGCTGCCGCGGTGTTAACGATTCCGTTCGCGTTCGTGTAACGGCACCCGAAGCACAGTCGCCACCGTGAAAACCTTGAAACTACTGACACTCGCTGTCGTGGCCGCCATCGCGAGCACCGCCACGGTGAGCGCCAGCCCGGAAACCACCACACCGTCAAGCTGCCGGACTCCGCCGGAGCAGCCGCCGCCCGTGACACCGACTACCGTGACCACGATCGGTCAGGCGTATTACTGCATCTTCGACAACTACTTCAGCGGTCCCGTGCTGGACAGCCGTGACCTCTTACAAGCTGCTTTCGCCGCACTCACCACCGAACTGCAACGTCTCGGAAGAGATCTGGCGAACGCGAACGCTCCCGTCCTGACCGGCAAGCGGGACGCGGACTGGCGGGCGTTCAGCCGGGCCTACCAGGACATCATCGCCAAACTGCCAGCTGACGTGCACCAGGCCATCGCCGAGGTGACGATCAACGCGATGGTCGACAGCCTCGACGACAACCACGCCAGGTGGATGCGTCCGATGCAGTCGGACGCCGTGCCAGTTGGCTTCTTCCCTTCGCACCTAAGAGGTCCAGGGCGCACGGACCCCACGGCGACCGGACCGGCATTCGTGATCGACCTGCTGCCAGGCAGCACGGCCGCGAACGCGGGTATCAAGCTGGGCGACGAGATCCTCGCGGTCAACGACGTGCCACTGTTCATCGAAGGCGTCGCGGTGCCCAGGGTCGCTGAGTGGGTGATGAGCGCCAAGGCAGGGCAGCAGATCAAGCTGACCATGCGCAGGCCGTCGACCGGCGAGACCAAGACGTACGACCTGATCGTGATCACGCCGCCGCAGCCGCCGCAGCGAGATGTGGTCACGTCGAAACTGCTGCCTGGGGACATCGCGTACGTATCTATGCGCGGGTTCGCGCCCGGTGCCGCGGACAAGGTGCTCAAAGCCATCAAGGACCTGGGCAAAGTGCGTGGAGTCGTGCTTGACCTGCGGGGCAACGGCGGTGGATCGCCGGATGAGGTCAAGAAGCTGGTCAGCTCGTGGGTGCACGGCAAGACGTACAGCTATTGGTGCGACGTGAAGGACAAGTGCGCGCCCAACCGCACCGATGATTCCGTGCCGTTGGTGAACTTGCCGTTGGTCACGTTGACCGATCGCCGATGCGCCTCGGCGTGCGACGCCTTCTCCAGCGCGGTCAAGAGCCTGAAGTTCGGCACGCTTGTCGGGGAACGCACCGCCGGCGCTGTCTCCGGTCCTGGGGCCGGGTGGGTGCTGGATGACGGCAGCATGCTCGGGCTGCCGAAGATCCACGAGGTCGGCCCGGACCGGGCGAAGGTCGACACCGTCGGCGTGCCGCCCGACCACTTCGCGCCGATCACCGCCGCCGACCTTTCCGCAGGCCGTGACCCCGGGGTGGCGAAGGCGTTGGCGCTGCTCAAGTGACGTTCACGCGGGAGCAACGTCCGATCCGCTAGGCACGCGGCATGCGAGTACTGGTGGCTGAGGACGAACTACCACCAGCGCGGGATGGATCGGTCGATGTACGAGGTTGTGCTGGTGGACAACAATTCCACTGACGACACTGTTTCGATCGCTGCTGAGTTCGCGACCTCGCATCCCGACCTTGCTGTGCACGTCATTCCTGAGTCTGAGCAAGGGGTTTCTTGTGCCCGCCGGACCGGCATGCGGTTCGCGAGCGTCCGCAGCCGCGGACGTGTCAATGCTGAGGAACGGTTCTACCTCGTATCCGCAGACGCCGACTGTCGCGTTGATGAGGACTGGTTGTACGAGTTGTTCGTGGCCATGGAATCCGGCAAGGCCGCGATCGGGGTCTGCGACTATTACTACTCCGCCTCGCATTTCGCCGGGCGGCCGCGGTTGTGGGACGCGATCACGAAGACCTTGCGATGCCGGGCGGTGACGTTCGCCCTGTTCGGCGGATTCCCTGACGGCAAGGGATTCGCGGTCGACCGGGACGTGCACGACCGGGTCGGCGGGATCGAGATCTGCTACCAGTTGCAGGACGGCCGGTTCGTCAACCACCTTTCTGACGACTGGGACTTCGGCATCAAGGTCCGCGGCAGCGGCGAGGATATCGGTTACGTGCCACGATCCGGTGTGGAGATCAACCCGCGCCGCGTCGATCACGCGATCGACGAGGTGATCGCGGGCCGGGCATACGGTTCGGACGGAATCATCGTGATGCGTGACATCCGCCCGCGAACCGCTGGTGTCGCCGTCGATCTCACTGAGGAACAGGCACAGCAGGCGTGGGACTATTCCGTCAAGGACTTCACGCCGAAGAACACGATCCTGCCGGTCCTGCTTACGCCGTCGCTTTTGGACGATGGTGCGGTGATCGAGTTTTTCGGCCCGTCGCTGGCCGAGCGCCTGGCTGCCCGGATCGCCGAGATCAAAGACGAGATGCGGATGACGGACTTCACGCCGATCCATTCGTACAAAACACCGTCCTACCGGCTGTATTTCGAGTTCGCCGACGAGATCTTCGCGCGCCTCCGGGCGACGGTCGGCGAGGACATCGGCTATCCGCCGCCGCTTCCGCCGTGCCTGCAGGACGTCGCGCCGGACCGGTTCACCGAGTTCGTGAAGTACTACTGCGAGGACAGGGAATCCGGCGAAGCGCACAACTACTTCGGCAATGGAGGTGTGTTCTGATGGACTACGCAACGGCATTGGCTTCATTGCGCGTGCTGGACCCGTCGCGCCCTCGTCCGAAAGTGGCGGACGCCTTGTCTATGCCGGAGAACCGGCATTTGCTGGAGTACGTTGTGGAGGATCCGTTCGGCGCGCACGTATTCCCTGGCAACGAACCAGACTACGAGCCCACGGACTTTCTGGCCGATTTGGACACACAACTCGCTGACACGGCGCCGATCCACTTGTGGTCGTACATACCAACTTGCGCGTACCGCTGCCGCTTCTGCCAGTACCCGGTTGTGCTGGCCAAGGGAGAGAACGCCGATACCAAGGCTCGTCAATGGGTCGACTGGAACATCAAGGAAGCCAAGTCGTGGCTGCGTGAAGTGCCTTCGTTGCGAACGGCCCCAATCGGTGAGTTCAACGTGTTCGGTGGAACGCCGTCACTGTTGCCTCCGGACGCGATCCGCAGGCTGCTGGACTTCTACCAGTCGAACTTCGCCTTCGGCCCAGAAACAGCGATCAGGTTTGAAGGCGACCCAAGCACATTCACCCCGTCCAAACTGGAACTGCTTGCCTCACTTGGTGTCACGAAGATCTCCAGCGGAGTCCAGTCCTTCGACGACAAGGTGCTAGCCGAATGCGGCCGAGAGCACAGCGCTGAAATGTGCGTGTCGTTTGTCCGTACCGCACAGTCGATCGGCTTCCCGTGGATCAGCATCGACCTGATGTACGGCCTGCTGGACCAAGACGTCGACAGCGTCCGTCGAGACCTGGAGACTGTGCTGTCATTGGAAATGACCGCAGTCGTCTGTACAAAGCTGCACTTGAAGACCTATTCGGACACTCGAACTGGCGTAGCGGGTGTGCAACCGGCCGCATGGCAGATCCCGTCCTATCGGGACAAACTTGTGCGCGACGGGCACCGCTGGCCTTCATTGGGTGAGCAGTACCAGATGCGTGAGGTCCTCACCGAAGGCCTGCGCGACGCGGGATATCGCGAGCATCCGACGATGTACTTCGCTCGTGACGGCCATGGCCCGGAGGAGTGGAAGTCCATCATGGTCGACCAGGAGAGGCAGGAGGCAGAGGTCGCGATTGGACTCGGCGGCAGTTCAAGCTGCCGTGCTTCGGAAGCGATAACTGACGTGCACTGGCAGCGCTATGGCGAGGCTGTCGACTCGGGCCTTGTTCCTTTGGGCTCAGCGACCCGGTTTTCCCCAGTGGCCCAGGAAGCACGAGCGATCAAGATGGCCTTGTCGACCTTACAACCCGTTCGGAATGACGTGCACCGCCGCCGATTCGGCCGTGATGTGCAGGATGGGCCGTGGCGTGATCAGCTGGATTCGCTGGTGTCGCGCGGTTTGCTGGTGGCGGACGACGCGGGAATACGGTTGACCCCGGATGGTGAAGTGTTGGTGGAAGCGATCATCAACGCGGATTTGCAGTGAGGTGGAAGAGCCGCCGACTTGCTGTGAGCGGCCGACCGCCGATTTCCTGTGATGTGGAGCCCGGTCGCCATTGACCGGGCGTCCGTTTGGTTACTTGTATGCGCCCGCGACGATCTCTACGGCGTACTCCGTCATCGAAGCTGCGGTGTTTTCAGCCGGAGCTGAATCGGAAATCGTGGCAGCCACACCGAAAACGGCACCCGCCGCAAGCGCGGCGGCGGCAACGGCCTGGACAATCCGCTTCATGGTCTTGCCTCCCTGTGAGTCCTGAAAGGAGAGTCCCACAGGTCGCTTGCGGTTTTCTTGCTATTGATCAGGATTGGAAGTGAGGAGGAACACAAGGCGTCAGAGGGGGTAACCGATGGTGCCAGATAGTGAGTTGCCCGCTGCCGGAACGGGCAACTCATGGTGCCAGGCCGGAAGCTCGCAATGCCGAACCGGGCACTTCGCCGGACAAGGGACTTGATGGCCGGACTGTGCACTTGGCGGCCGGATGAGCCTTCGCATGGTGCTGGATCCGCTATTTCATTGTGCCGGAATGTGTATCTCCCTGTTCTGCAACGGTGGACACGGTGTGCTGGAACGGTGGACACGGTGTCGTCCAGCTGCCTGCAGGTACGGGATTGGGTCGCCGGTGTAGTTCTTCACGGCGCCGACGATGTTCGCGCCGAGTGCGTTCGCGATGGCGATGTCGCCGAGGCCGAGGCCGAGTGCCACGACGCGTTGTGGCTTCTGTTTGATCACTGCGTCGCCGAACGCGGTTTTGATCGTCACCGAGAACATTCCGGTTGGCGTCGCTTCTTGGCTGGTCGCGCCGCGCCCCGTCAGCAGCGCGCCTGCCAGTACCAGTGGCAACGCCCGCCCAATAAATATAGGTAAGCCTAACCTTTCTAGCGGTCGACCAGGCTTGCATCTAGGTAATGTCGAAAGATTTCTGAGGATCGTCGTAGTATTGCGTCTTGCTGTTCTGGATTCGTATGATCCTGCACAAAGCGCAGCACAGAAGTCCGACACCCCTGCACGTCGGAAAGGTGTGTGCCAACGATGTCTCCCACCTATGTCGGCGCCCGGGCGGCGTTAGCCGTCGCGGCGCTGACCGCATCTGGACTCGCCATCGCAACGAGTCCCGTCAATGCCGCGGCATGCCCGACGACCATTTCGGGCGGCGCCTCGGTGCCGTTCCGGACGGTCGAGGCCGAGTGTTCGTCCACCAACGGCACGTTGGTCGGCCCTGATCACACGCAAGGCACTGTCGCGTCCGAAGCCTCTGGGCGCCAAGGCATCCGGATCGGCCAAGGTCAGTATGTCGAGTTCGTTCTGCCAACAGCGGCGAACTCCATCAACGTCAGATACAACCTGCCGAACGGCAGTAGCGGCAGGCTTTCGGTGTACGTCAACGGAACCAAGCTCAGCGCCGGGCTTGCCGTGACGACCCGGTACACCTATGTGGACACTGGTTGGATCACCGGTTCGCGAACCCACCACTTCTTCGACGAGTCCCGGCTGCTCTTCGGCCAGAACGCCGCCGCGGGTGCACGGGTCCGCGTCCAAGCCGACGGCGGTGACGTCGGCCAGGCCACGATCGACCTCGCCGACTTCGAGCAGGTCGGCGGAGCCGGAACACGACCCGCGAACTCCTTGTCCGTGACCGACTACGGAGCCACGCCCAACGACACATCGGACGACGCCCAAGCGTTCCGCAACACGATCGCGGCCGCACGCTCCCAAGCCCGCGAAGTCTGGATCCCACCGGGCCGATTCGATGTCAGGTCTGCGTTACAGGTCGACCAGGTCGCGATCCGCGGCGCCGGGCAGTGGCACACCTCGTTATACGGCAACAACATCTTCAACAACGGCAGCGCGCAAGGAAACATCCGGCTGCACAACTTCGCGATCTTCGGTGACGTGACCGAACGCGTCGACAACAACCCGGACAACGCGTTCCACGGCGCGATCGGCACAGGTTCGGTGGTGTCAGGCTTATGGATCCAGAACACCAAGTGCGGTTTCTGGATCATGAACGGCCCGTCGAACAACGTGACCATCGAGAACAACCGGATCATGAGCACGCAGGCCGACGGCCTGAACTTCGACAGCGTCGCCACGAACTCCACCGTGCGGAACAACTACTTCCGCGGTAACGGCGACGACGGCATCGCGTTCTGGTCGAACGGTGGCGCCGACTCCGGCAACACGATCGCGAACAACACCGTGATCCAGCCGAACCTGGCCAACGGAATCGCGCTCTACGGCGGCTCCAACAACACCGTGACCGGAAACCGCGTCCAGGACACCAACGCCCTCGGCGGCGGTATCCACATCGGAAACAGGTTCAACTCGTCGCCGTTGTCGGGCACCACGACCGTGTCCAACAACGCGACCCTGCGAGCAGGCGCGCTAGACCCGAACTGGCAGTTCGGCGTTGGCGCGCTGTGGATTGACGCCCGTGACTCGGCAACCAACTCCCAGATCAGGATCACGGGCCTGAGAGAGGTCCAAAGCCCTTACGCCGCAATCCATTTCATCGACGGCAACGGCCAAGGCAAACCGATCCAAGGCGTGACGATCGACGGTGCGACCATCCAAGGTGTTGGCACGTTCGTCGTTCAGTCACAGACCCAAGGCGCGGTCGGGATCAGCAACCTGACGGCGTCCGGGATCGGCGTGACGGGAACGTACAACTGTCCATACCCGACGAACATCCCGAAGATGACATTCACCGGCGCGGGCAACAGCGGATGGACCGGGACTTGGACGAACTGTGCGGTGTGGCCACCGCCGAACTCCGGCGCGCCGCAGCCGCCTGGCCCAGGCAGCAATGTCGCCCTCGGCAAGTCGATCACGGCAAGCGGCTCGCAAGGCGGCTTCCCGCCGGGCAACGCCAACGACGGAAACACCAGCAGCTATTGGGAAAGCACGAACAACGCGTTCCCACAGACGCTGACGGTCGACCTTGGCGCGGCAACCGCAGTCAACCGGGTCACGCTGAAATTGCCGCCATCCTGGGGCACACGCACCCAAACGCTGACCATCCAGGGCAGCAGCGACGGTGGCTCCTACAGCACGATCGTGGCTTCTCGCGGATACACCTTCGACCCCGCGAGCGGCAACACGGCTTCGGTCAGCTTCGGTACGACGTCCCCACGGTTCGTCCGGCTGCACTTCACAGGCAACACCGGATGGCCAGCGGGTCAAGTGGCCGAACTCGAGATCGCAGCTGCTTGAGCCTCGTGAGTGGTTAGGCGTGTTCTAACGCTGATAACCACTCACGAGAGTAGAGCTGTGGCGACGGCTGCGTCGGCGGCGCCGATTCCGGTCAGGTCCGCAATGGACAGACCGGATCGGTGCCGTACGCCGTCACGCAGGACACTTCCCACCGATACGTCGGCATCCTGAGCGACGATGCCTGCGCGGACGGCGTTGCCGAAGTCGCCGTGGTGCAGGCATTGTTCGTGATCATCGGTCGCGATGATCGAAGCCGACGCGAACAGTTCCGACGGGAGTTCGCCCTTGCCGGGCAGGTCTGTGCCGAGAGCCGTGACGTGCAAAGCAGAGCTGAACGCTGAGGCCGGTGCCAGGGGAGTGGTGGCCGCGGTTGCCGTGATCACGCATGGGACTCCGCTGATATCGCCCGGAGAAGCCGAGATCCCGTCCTCCGTGAGCTCCCGGCACAACCGGGCGACCTCGGCGGGCCGCCGACCCCACACCCGAACCGAACTCAGAGGACGAAGTTCACGCAGCCACACCACCTGAAGACGCGCCTGCAAACCCGTCCCCATGACGGCGATATCGCTGACCTCAGGCGGAGTCAGGGCATGTGTGATCAACGCGCCAGCCGCCGCGGTCCGCCAAGCCGTCAGCCAACCCTGGTCGGCCAAGATCGCCGCAGGCACGCCATTCGTCGCGTCAACCACCATGACCAGGCCATTGTTGTTGGGCAGCCCCAACTCCGCGTTGCGGTAGAACCCACTGGCGATCTTGACCGCGAAGTGCCGCGCACCCGACATGTACCCGGCTTTGACGTGACAGTCACCGTCCACATCAGGAAACACGAGGTGCATCGGCGGCGGAGTCTGTGTCTGGCCCGAAGCATGCGCGATCAAGGCGTCCCGGACCGCGCCGAACACCAGGTCGAAGGAAGCCATCGCGCGAAGCGCGGGCAGATCGATGATCTTCACGAACGCTTCTCCAACCACGTGGCCCACCGATCAAGGGCGGCTTCCGGCGACTTGCGGCCGAGCCCCACCCGGAACCGGTCGGACGGCGTCTCAGTCAACGAGGACGCGTAGATACTGGCCGGAAGCAACAGAACCCCTTCCTGCTCAACGAGTTCAGTGCACATAGCCTCGACGCCGTCGGCCCCTAGGTACTGAGGAAAACACACGCACCCACCTTGCGGCGGAGACCACGAGAAAAGCTCGGGGAACTGCGCGAAGAAAGCGTCGAACAAAGGAATGTTGGTGGCGATGATGGACCGGTTGCGAGCAATGATCTGATCACGAGCCGCCAGCGCGATCAACGCCAGAATCTCGCTGGGCGCGGAGTTGCAGATGGTCGTGTAATGCTTGGCGCGCTCAAGCCGTTCCAGCATCGACCGATCACGGCATGCGATCCAGCCGATCCGCAGTCCAGGCAAGCCATAAGCCTTGGACATCACGTTGAGGGACATCGCCCGAGCCGAAATATCGGCGGCCTGCGGCAGGGAAATGGCCCCAAGACCCTGGTAGACCTCATCGCTGAACAGGATGATCCCGCGCTCGTCACAGATCTGTGCGAGCCGTCGCCAGACAAACTCCGAAGGCACAGCACCGGTCGGATTGTTCGGGAAGTTGACCGAGATCATCCGCGTATTCGGCCGAATCGCGCTCACCACGGCGTCCAGATCCAGTGCCCAGGAGTCCGAAGGCTGCAGGGCGACCCCGGTGACGTCGCAAATGGACAGCGGAATGGTCTCGGCGGCCTGGTAGTTCGGCGTGATCACGATGACGTGGTCGGTTGGCTCAAGCAAGGTCTGCATCGCCAGGTAGATGCCCTCTTCGGCGCCAGCGAAACACAGCACCTGATCCGGCGTGACGTCCGAATACGTGTCCGCGATAGCCGAACGCAATGCAGGCATGCCCCAGGTTTCGGTGTAACCGAGGCGAAGCGTGTCCCAGCGCTCCCGGCTTTCATCACTGGCCATTGCCAACAGCTCCGACAAAGCGAGAGTTTCGGCGTCGGAGGCCGTGAGGTGGTAGCGGGCCGCGAACTCCCACTTCGAGAAGTACGTCTCGAGCCGGAAGTCAGGAAGTACGGGCATCGGGGGTTTCCTTCCGGGATTCGGCAAGTAGTTGGTAGACGGCCGATCGCGAGATACGCAGCGCCCGCGCGACCACGGGGACAGATCGGCGCTGGGTGAAGATCCCGGCCGCGTCCAACTGCCCGACCAGGACGAGCCGGTCCTGTTTGGACAAGTTGTCCAGCTGGGTGCTGTGTTCGCGGACGTACTCGCCGACCAGGTCGTTGAGCGTCTCGGTCCAGTCGTTCTCGAACAAGGCTTTGGGTTGTTCGGTGGTCGGCGCGGCGAACGCGGCCAGGAAGCGGGCGGCCTCGTCGAACGCGGTCCGGTCGACGTTCACGCAGAACACCGCTTCGGCGTGCCCGGAGGCATCCCTGATCACCGCGCTCACGCTGGACAGGCGCCTGCCGTCGGCCAGCGACTTCGGGTACGGGCCGTAGACGTCACGGCTGGCCGGCCGGATCCCGTCGAGCTCGCTGAGCAGCGACGGATCGCCGATCGTCCGGCCGGACATCGGGTTCCAGATCGCCGCGATCGTGCCGGTCACCGGGTCGTGCAGGACGACCTCGGCGTGCGGGGACAGCAGCCGGGCCATCGCCTCGGCCGCGGGCGCCAGCCGTTCGAACACGTCCATGCCGTGGACAATACGTCTTGGGTGGACAAAATGTCCAGACCGGTCTGTGGTCAGTACGCTGGTCTTGCGGCCAGTAGACTGGGCCGATGCCGGGCCACCGATCGATCAACGAGGCCGAGAAGCTGGCCGAGGCCAAGCTCGGCGGGATCGCGATCAGCCGTGAACAGATGGCCACGGTCGCCAACATCCACCGCGCGGCGATGGCCGTGCGCCAGCACTTCGAAGGCGGCGTGCTGCGCGAAGTCGACCTGACCTGGACCACGTTCGTGGTGCTGTGGGTGGTCTGGGTCTGGGGCGAGTCGGAAACCCGGCACGTGGCCGAGGAAGCCGGGATCTCAAAGGGAACCCTCACCGGCGTGGCGAAAACCTTGGAGTCACGGGGTTTCGTGCAACGCGCCGCGCACCCGTCGGACGGCAGGCTCGTGCTGCTCAGCCTCACCGAGGAAGGCGAGCAGCTGATGCAGCGGATCTTCCCGGCCTTCAACGCCGAAGAGGTCTTCGTGACCAAACAGCTGAGCCCGGACGAGTTGCGCAGCACCGCCGAGTCGCTGCGCAAGGTCGTCCGTCAGGTTGAGATGCATGGCGACGAGCGGCGCCAGGAAATCCTGGCGGGCTCAACGTTGCCGCCGCGCCGCAGCGGCCGTCGCCCCAAGAACCCCAGCTGACTCACTTCCGAGGCGGTCGGATGCCCCGGAATTCCCAGTCGCCGCCCAATGCCGTGGACAGCACTTCCTCGGATTCCGTTGGCTGCGCGCCGATGTCGGTACGGATCGCGGTCGGGCCGGACACGATGTGGTTGGTCAACCTGCCGAGGCCTTCCACCTCCACCTCGACCACGTCACCCGGCTGCACCGGCCGGGAATTGGCTGGGGTGCCCGACAGCAGCACGTCGCCGGGGTGCAGCGTGATCGTCCTGGCGATGTCGGCGACGAGATAGTGCATGTCCCACTTCATCTCGTCGGTCGATCCATTCTGGACAACGTTCCCGTTCACGTACGTCCTGATGTATTTCCCGTGGAAATCCCAGTCGGTGACCAGGCCGGGGCCGAGCGGGCACAACGTGTCGGAACCCTTGACCCGCAACATCGAACCCGCGTCCGTGTCACGGAAATCGTGCAGGCCGAAGTCATTGGCGACGGTGTAGCCCGCGATGTACGCCCCGGCGTCCTCCGGAGCGATGTTGCGGCACGTCCGGCCGATGACGATGGCGACTTCACCCTCGTAGTTCAGCCATTTGCAGCCTTCTGGCCGGACCACCGCGCCTTGGTGGGCGTTCAGGGCCGACGTCGGCTTGTGGAAGTACGTTGGCGTGTCCGACAACGTGATCTGGAATTCCTCCACCCGGCTGCGGTGGTTGAGGTGCACAGCGACCACTTTGGACGGAACAACCGGCGGAAGATGTGTTGCCTCAGCGGCTTTGACCCGACGGCCGTCGCCGGAGACGAGCTCGTCGCCGTCACGGACGGTCTCGACGACGGCGCCATCGAGCAGGATTCGACGGTACTCAGGCATTCGCGGTCCAGCCTCCTTGTGGCCGATCGAACCAGAGATGCGCTTGCCCGGTTCCGATCGCGTTCTCGTACTCGCCGTACTGCCGGGCCGGTGCGGTGCACCGCTCCTCGCCCAGCGCGCCTGCCAGCATGATGTAGTGGAAGAACTTGGCTTCCGGCTTGTGTTTCCAGAAGTCCGGCATGGTCTGCAGGACCTTGTCGTGCCTGCCTTGGATGAACCACGCGATCCGCTCGTAGTCGGCGTCCCTTGCCTCCGGCGTGCGGATGTGCACGGGATCGCTGGCCTCGTGGCTGCGCAGTTCGCGCAACGGCCAGAACGTGTGGGACATCGCGCCGGACGCGATCACGAGCACTTTGCGATCCGTCGCGGCGATGCCGTCGGCGAGGGCACGGCCGAGCCTGAGGTGGTCTTCCATGTCGCCGGTCTGGCACACGCCGATGGTGATCCATCGCTTGTCCGGCAAGCCTTCGCCGAGGAACTTCCACAGGTTCAGGGTCGCGTAGTAGATCGGCAGGTAGTCGTCGTCGATCGGGGTGATCCAGGTGTCGTGCTTGTCCGCGAAACTGGCGATAGCTTGGGCGAGTTCGGGATCGCCGGGGAAATCGTATGGCATCCGGCACATTCCGCGCGGCAGTTCCTCCGAAGTGAACAGTCCGGCACGCCGATTCTGCGCGGTGACAACGAATTCGACGGTCGTGGCCCAATGCGAGTCAAGGACGACCACGGTGTCGTAGTCGAGTGTCTCGAATACGTCCTCGCGCAGCTGCTGCAGGCCAGTGACGAGCGAGATCTCCTTGCCCTCGTTGATATCCAGGCGGTCTTCGAGTGGCAGCACAATGGTTGGAACGTGCGCGAGCAGGCCTGCGCCGACAATCTCACCCACGGTCGTTCCACCCCTTCGGCGCGGTCACGGTGTTCTTCAGATCGCAGTAGAAGTCGAAACTCCAGTTCCCGCCCTCGCGGCCGATACCGGACTGACGTGAACCACCGAACGGTGCCTGCAGGTCACGCACGAAGAAGCAGTTCACCCAGACCGTTCCAGCAACCAACTGCTTGCTCACGCGGTCGGCGCGCTCCTTTGAGCCAGTCGCCAGGGTTGCTGCCAGGCCGTATTTGGTGTCGTTGGCCAGCGCCACGGCCTCGCCCTCGGTCGTGAAGGTCTGCAGCGTCAGGACCGGGCCGAACACCTCGTCCTGCACGATCTCCGAATCCTGGGCGACATCGGTCAGCAGGGTCGGCCGGTAGTACAGGCCGCCGAGATCCTCGTTCGGGCCGCCGCCGATGACCGCCCTGGCGCCCTGAGCAAGCGCTCGCTTGACGTAGCCGTCGATCTTGGCGAGCTGATGCTCGTGCACGTTCGGGCCGATGTCCGTCGCCTCATCCCGCGGATCGCCTTGCCGCAAAGCCGAAGCCTTGGCCACAAAACGCGCGGTGAACTCGTCCGCGATCTCCTGTTGGACGAGGATGCGGGTAGCGGCGAGGCAGACTTGCCCGGCGTTGTCGTACTGCTCGACCGCCAGGTCGACGGCAAGATCCAGGTCAGCGTCCGTGAAGATCAACAAGGGTGATTTGCCGCCGAGTTCCAGGCTGAGCGGCGTCAGGTTGGCTGCCGCGGCTGCCGCGATCCGCTGAGCAGTCGGCACCGAACCGGTGAAACTGATCCGCCGGACGTCCGGGTGCGCGACCAGCGGACCGCCGACTTCGGCGCCGTAACCCTGGACGACGTTGAACACGCCATCCGGAAGGCCTGCCTCGGCTGTGATGTCGGCGAGGATCGAGGCCGTGCGCGGCGACCACTCGGCAGGCTTGAGAACCACGGTGTTCCCGGCTGCCAAGGCGGGCGCGATCTTCCACGTGGCCAGCATGAGCGGCGCGTTCCATGGCGTGATCAACGCGCATGGCCCTGCGGGATCCCAAGACACGTGGTTGGTGTGGCCGCGTGTGTCGAAGTCCTTGTGCTCCAACTGAACGAGCCAGTCGGCGAAGAACCGGAAGTTGTGCGCGACCCGCGGCATCACGCCTCGGCGGTGCGACCGCAGCAGGGCGCCGTTGTCCTCGGTTTCGGTGATCGCCAGCTCTTCGAGACGCTTCTCCACGCCGTCCGCGATGGCGTGCAAAATCTCCGCACGCTCTACTTTGGACGTCCGTGCCCATGCCGGGAACGCCTTCTTAGCTGCCTCAACAGCCTGAGAAGCCTCGGTCGCGCCGCCACGGGCGACCTCGGTGAGCACGCGGCCGTCGATAGGGGAGATGTCGGTGAACGTCTCCGCGGATCCGACGCGTTCGCCGCCGATCCAGTGCTCGATCATCGGTTCTCCAACACCTTGCCGCCGTCCCACACCACGCCCACCTGACGGAAGTACGCCGCGATCGGCTCGTCCACGGTCAGCCTCGCGAGTTCCTCGGTCGGTGCCTCGAACAATTCCAGCTCCGCTTGGGCGCGCCACGCCGGACCTGCCTCGAACGACTTGGCACCGGACTCGATCACTTCGTTCAACGCCTGGCCGTCACCCGCGATCGACGGCAGTTGCCGGTGGTGTGCCATCGGGTGGCCGTTGACGAAACCGTTGGTGTCAGAGGGTTCCTTGAGCGTGATCACGGCCTGAGCAAGCCTTCGGTCGGCCGCGGCGAGCGTGGCGCCGAACCGGGCGCCCGCTTCGAGTTTCGGCGCCGGGCCGTACGGGTGCGGCCGGGTCAGATGGATCGAACCGAACTTCTTCGGATAGCCCTGGTGGATCCCGCGCGCGATGGCGAAATCCTTGTCCACCCAGATGTAGACGCAGCGCGAGTAGGTCGTGCCCTGGTAGCGGCACCGCACCACCACGAACGCTTCCTTGTACTGCGAGCGGACCGGATCGAGCAGTTCGTCCCGACTGTCCGAACAGGACTGCCAGTCCGCCCAGATCAACGCGACCGCACCGGGATCCTCCTCGGCGAGCTCCAGCGGTTCGGGCAGCAGCTCACGGACGCGGTCGGGGTTCGTGCGGTACTCGACCGTCAGCAGGTCGCCCGAGTAGTGCCACGGCGGCGACGGGATCAGCGACGACGCACCCGTCGCAGTCTTCGGGTAGAAGAATCCGCTGGTCATCACGCTCCTCTATGGTCATCGTTTGGCCTCAAACAATGTAAGGTGACGGCCGATCAGGGTCAAGGGCGGGTGTCGACGCGCTCGGTTACCAGCGAAGTACCGCGGCTCAGTTCAGCCACGCGAGCAGGCCCTGTTTGTAGTTCTCCCGCACCAGCGAGATCGGCATGCGGTCCTCGGCCCGCCGCAGCACGGCCTCGACACTGAAAACCGTCCGGTTCGGGTCAAACGTGGTCTCTGTGGCGTTCTCGCGCAGTTCCGAAATGTCCTCCTGCGGCCAATCTCCAGGCAGTAACTGCCAATCGAACGTCGTACGCAACGTGGTGCGGCTGGGCGTCAGTGACTGAACGACAGTGCCGAATGGGGTGGTTGTGCGGTCCAATTGGACGTTCATGTCCGAGGTGAGGCGGTCGGGCACGTACCAGTTCTCGGCTTCCGACAGCAGGCGATCGCCGCAGGTCAACCGGACTCGGCGGTAGCGGACCTGCTCGACGGGGCCGACTTGCAGGTCGGCTCGTTGGGCGGCACTGAGCGGGGCGGTCGCCCCGGCCTCGTTCGTCGCGACGATTCGGGGCTCGGGCGCCAGCTGGTGGTCGCGGCACCAGGTCTGAAGCGTTGTTGTGGCCGATGAACTGGCCAGGATGGCGGATCTGGCTTGCTCGGCGACGGCATAAAGTCGCAGGTTGCGGTCAAGCTTGGTGTCCATCTCGCCTGGTGCGATCAGGAATCCCGCGACCAACCCCACCGCCAAGGCCGCCACGATGGCAATCACAGAGCGGAGTCTCACTTACTCAGTGTGGCGGGCCCGGGTTGTCTCGGCAATCGCGACAATGGCCTTGTGGTGCGGCACCGGACCGCATACGGTTTGACCCCAAACGATGGGCTGCCCGAGGGAGACATCGGTGAGCATCAGTCAGCTCGTGGACCGGCTGTCCAGTGAGGGAATCGACGTCGTGCGCGTCTCGTACCCCGACATGATCGGCACGGACCGCGCCAAGGACGTCCTGATCGAGCACCTCCCGTCGGCTTACGAGCACGGGCTCGCGTTCTGCCGCGCGGTGTACCACACGAGCCCGCAAGGCGACACGGTCGCGGTTCCCGGTGGCCTGGATGCGGGACTGCCGGACATCGCGGTCCGTCCCGATCTGTCCACTGTGGTCCCAATCCCGTGGGAACCGGGTGTGGCTTGGTGTCTTGCGGACTCGTCTGCCCCGGAGTCGCCAAGGGATCTGCTGCGATCGGTGATCGCGCGTGCGGCTGAGCATGGGGTGCGTCCGGTGATCGGCCCGGAGTTGGAGTACTTCCTGTGCGATCCCGACCCGTCATCCCCGAGTGGATGGCGCCGGTACACATCGGTCACGGGCGCGGTGTACACCGCTGGTCTCCGTGCGGACCCGGACAATCATTTGCTCCGGACCCTGCGGAACGTCCGTGACCTGGGAATCGGGGTGACCGGCGGGAACCACGAGTACGACGGCGCCCAGTTCGAGATCAACCTCCAGCACTCCGACGCGTTGTCCGCCGCGGACAGGGCCTTCCGGTTCAAGTCCGCGATCAAGGAGTTGGCCCGTAAGGAGGGCAGGCTCGCCACCTTCATGGGCAAGCCGTTCAACGACGCCGGTGGATCCGGATTCCACTTCCACCTGTCGTGTGAGAACGACTCTGGCAACTGCTTCGACGACCCGGCCGCACCCTATGGACTGTCCATAATGGCCCGTCACGCGATCGCCGGAGTGCTGAAGCACGCTCCCGCGCTGGCCGCGTTGGCCAACCCGACCATCAATTCCTACAAGCGTTTCGGCCCCGACACGTTGGCGCCGTGGCTGATTGACTGGGGTCTGGACAACCGTAGCGCGATGGTCCGGATCCCGCCGGAACGTGGTGCGGGCGCGAGGTTCGAGCTGCGCCTCGGGGACGCGAGCGCCAATCCGTACCTGGCCATCGCCGGAACCATCGCCGCGGCTCTGCTTGGCGTGCTGGCAGGCGATGAACCGCCCGTGCCGCTTGAGGGTTACGGTTACGACACAGCCAAATCCCCTGTCCTGCCGTCGAATCTGACTGCGGCGTTGGACGCCTTCGAAGCGGACACCGCGTTGACCGAGATGCTTGGCAAGGACTTCACCACGTCGTTCCTGAGCTACAAGCGAGACGAGGTCGAACGGTTCCAACGCTACGTCACGGACTGGGAGTTCACCGAATACGGTTACCACCTATGAACAGGCTCGAGGACGTCGATCTCGTCAACCTGGACAACTTCATCGACGGTGTGACGCCGTACCGGATGTTCCACACACTGCGACAGCACGATCCTGTGCACTGGCAGCCCGAACCGGCGCCGAATTCCGGTTTCTGGGCGGTCACAAGGCATGCGGATGTCGTCGCGGTCAGCAAGGACACGGACACCTTCACCTCGACCAGATTCACCAACCTGGAAGAGGTCGACGACGACCAGATCGCCATCCGGGCGTCTCTCCTCGAAACCGACGGCCTGCGCCACCGGGCACTGCGTGGCCTGTTGCAACGCCAGTTCGCCGCGCCCGCGATCAACCAGTACGCGGATTTCCTGCGTGGTCTGACCGCCCGCACCTTGGACGCGGCCTTGCCGAAGGGGCGCTTTGATTTCGTCGCCGATGTGGCCGCTGACTTCCCGATCAACGTGCTCGCGCGCCTGCTGGACGTGCCGGACGACGACACCGAGCAGTTGATCGACTGGGGCAACCGGATCATCGGCAACACCGATCCCGACTACGCGGACGTGCTGCTGGACAGCGAGGACAGCGAGAAGTACCGCGACCTGCCGTTCCGGTCGCCCGCGTCCATCGAGGTCTTCGAGTACGGCAGGGAATTGGCTCGCCAGCGGCGTGGCGGGGCGGGGACTGACCTGGTCTCCCGGCTCGTGAACGAAACCCCGCGTGACGGCATTCCGCTCTCCGCGCGGGATTTCGACAACTACTTCCTGCTCCTTGTGGTCGCTGGCAACGAGACGACCAGGCACGCGATCTCGCACGCGATGCTCGCCCTGCTGCAGAACCCGACCCAATTGGAGAAGCTCAGGGACGACCCGTCGCTGATCGCGGGCGCGGTTGAGGAGTTCCTGCGCTGGGCCTCGCCGATCTATCACTTCCGGCGCACCGCGACCCGTTCCGTCGAACTCGGCGGCAAACAGATCAAGGAAGGCGACAAGGTCGTCATGTGGTACGCCTCCGCCAACCGTGACTCCGACGTTTTCGACGACCCCGACACGTTCGACGTGACCAGGGGCCGCAACGCGCACGTCACGTTCGGCAAAGGCGGCCCGCACGTCTGCCTCGGCGGGGTGCTGGCTCGTGTCGAAATGCGAATCATGTTCGAGGAACTCGTCCCACGGCTGGCCGACATCCGGCTGACTGGCGATGTTCCCCGTGTCCGATCGAATTTCGTGAACGGGATCAAGAAACTGCCGGTCGAGGTCACGCTCGCTTAGCAGTCCTTGCTGACACGGGTCCCGTGCACGAGGAACGCGGTGACAGCCTCGTTGCCACAGGCGTTGCCGTTGGCGAAGTACGCGCCATGTCCGCCCGCATTGACCGACACCAGCGGTGCTGTCAGCGCTTCACGCATCTTCAGGCCCGCGGAGTACGGCGTGGCCGGATCGCGAAGGTTCTGGATCATCAGAACCTTCGGCGAAGGCTTGACCCTGGTGGCGGGCTCGGCTGGCGGGTACGGCCAGAACGCACACGCCGTGATGTTCTGTGGCATGCCCGCGGTCAACGGGTATTCGAGCCGGTCGCGGGCCACCGCTTTGGCGTAGGTGCTCACCGATCGCGGCCAGGCGACGTCGTTGCAGCCGGTGGCGATCAGGACCGAGTACGTGTTCTGGTACTGGTCCGGCGGAGGAACCGGGATGGTCGGCAGCGGATCGCCTGCGCGTGCCGCCCTCATGAACTCGGCCATCAAGGGGAACGTCGTGTCCGCGTACAACGCCTGGAACAGGTAGGCCCGGACATCAGGCTGCGTTTCGGCGAGTTCGAGGTAGGTCTGGCGGACCGCCGCGGGCGTGTCGCCGAGGCCGTACGTGTTCGCGCGCTGCGCGGCCCATGCGGCGAAGTCAGGGAAACGGTCCTCCGCGCCGATCGCGAAGTTGTTCACCCAGCCGTAGGCGACGCGACGCGGGTCAGGGTCGTCGCTGCTGTCCAACACAACGCGGTCCACTCGGTCAGGGAACATCGTCGAGTAGACGGCGCCGACGTATGTGCCATAGGAGACGCCCCAGTACGAGAGCTTCCGTTCGCCAAGGGCCCTACGGATCTGGTCGATGTCCCTGGCCTCGTTGCGGGTCGTTATGTGCCGGACCAGCGGGTCGCGTGTGCACGCCTTGGCGACGCGCTCGGCGCGGGCGATGTTGGCCGTGATGTCACCACCGGGCCCTGGCCACGCTTGGAAGTTACGCGGATGGGCGTCGTCGCCGGTCAAGCCACAGGTGATGGGCGTGCTCTGACCGACGCCACGTGGATCGAATCCCACGAGGTCGTAGCGGTCCAGCACTTCACGCGGTAGCCGCATGCCGTGGGTGAGTGGCCGATAGAGCCCTGAATTGCCGGGACCACCCGGGATCAGCAGCAACACGCCACGACGGGTCTCGGGCTTCGCCGTTCGAATCCGGGAGATCGCCAGCCTGATCCGGCCGTCACCTCGGTAGTCCAAGGGGACCTCGATGGTCGCGCATTCTTGGCGTTGGTCACCTGCGCACGGCGCCCAGTCCGGCCCGTTGTCCGCCATCGCGGGCGTCGCTGACACGCAGCCGACCAGCAGGGTGATCGATAAGAGTCTTCGCATGTGTTCAGACTGGAGATTCAGCCTGCCGTGAACCATCCGGCCCGCCTGACCCATGCCGGTAGTGCCACCCCCACGACCATGAGATGCTGCACGCGTGAGCAGCTGGACTGAAGTGATCAACTATGTCCGGACCCGCTACGAGGTCCTTGAGGAGAACGACGACTGGCTGCGGTTTCGCCTGGACACCGACGGTGAACGCAGCCAGCAGGTCTCGGTGCACCACGTACCGGACGCGGACGGCGGCGCCTGGCTGGAGATCTCCTCGCCAGTCGGCTGGGCGGACAAGATAGACCTGCGAAAACTCCTCGAACTCGCCGGTTCGACGGTAGTCGGCGGGGTTGCGGTCGTCGACGGCGTCGCGCTGCTCAAGCACACCGTGCCGGTTGAGGACTTGAGCGTGCGTGAGGAGTTCGAGCGCCCGCTGAAGCTCGTAGTCGCCAGGGCGGACAGCTTTGAGCGAGAGCTCGCAGGGACCGACCACTTCTAAGCCAACTCCGCGGCGATGGTCGCCAGCGGCGCGCAGCAGCATTGTGCCTGGTCAGGCCTCGTGAGTGGTTAGCAGTGTTCTAACTCCGCTAACCACTCACGAGGGATGTGCAGGAAATTTCGCATAGGTGTGCTGGAAAAGGTCTGCCGGGGCTGGCGGCCTGCGTGATCGACTTGCCCACCATGAGTGGATTGCACGTCAGCGACGAGTTCGACACCGTCATCGCGGGGTTGGACGCCGTCAGCCCCATCATCCTTGCCAACGCCGACACAAACGACGAACAGGCGGGTCTCACCAAGGAAACCATCAAGGCCGTGCACGAGAGCGGCATCTTCAAGGCGAGCATTCCGCACGAGCTCGGCGGATACGAGCTTTCGCCGACCCAGCTGATCGAGCTCATCGCCAAGGTGTCCTATCTGGACGCATCGGTCGGCTGGATCTGCAACGCCATGCAGACGATCACCGGCAGCACCGCCGCGTTCCTCGGGCAGGAAGGCGTTGAGGAGCTGTATCCGGACGTCGCCAACGACCAGTTCGCGCTGGTGGCAGGGCAAGGAACCCGGTTCGGCACCGCGACAAGGGCCGAGGGCGGGTTCCTGCTCACCGGCCAGTGGAGCTTCGTGTCCGGGATGGCGTTGGCCAGCCATCTGCTTGCCGTGGCTCCCTATGAGCCGACTGGCCAACTGCTTGTGCTCATCTTCCCCAAGAGTGAAGTCACGGTGGTCGACAACTGGGATGTGATGGGGCTGCGTGCCACCGGCAGCATCGACTACCACTGCGAGAACCTTTTTGTCCCCGATTCCCGCATCTACGACCTGTCCACGGCCAAGCCACGCATTGGCGGCGCCTTCTACGAGCTCGGGTCAACCAACACGACCTCGATCGGCCACGCGGGCTGGGCGCTCGGCGTGGGCACGCGCATGCTCGACGAGATGAAAAAGCTGGCCGAGGTGAAAACCGGCCACCCTGGTGCCGCGGTCGACACCAGCCAGTTCTACGCCGAGTACGCGCAAGCAGAGGCGAAACTGCGGTCATCGGTGGCGTGGACACGGGAAGTGTGGCAGAGCAACGAGGCCACAGTGGACAAAGGCGACCCATTGAGCACCGAGCAGCAGACGACGACCAAGCTGATGCAGATCCACGTGACAACCTCAATCCAGGAAGTCGGCCTGACGGTGTACAAATGGGCAGCGACGGCGGCGTTGCGGCGCGGCGACCTGCAGCGGTTCTTCCGGGACCTGCATGCCGGTACCCAGCACGTCACGTCGGGACCGGTCGTGTTGCAGAACTGCGGCAAATGGCTTTCCGGCCTCGCCCCGACCGCGCACTGGGAGTTCATGCGACTGCTCGGCTGACGTGCCCCGCGGGGACAGATCGCCAGGGCAAGACGGGCACAGAAGTGGCAGGCAGCCGGGCTGTGGCGGATGCTCGGAGATGTGCAGGTTCACGAGTACTCCGGGGAGGAGTTCGAAGACATCGCCAGGGACAGCTTCATGCCGGTGAGCTTCCGGGCGGGTCCAGGCTTTCGCACGGGCCGCGTCGCGGTGCAGGAGATGGGCGAGGCCGTCACGCTGTCGCGGGGCGACTCGGGTGGACCGCATCGCATGCTTCGGACCGCGAAGTCGCCGGGAGACGACCTGCTGCTGTTCATGGTTCATCTGGACGGCGAGATCGGCGTGCACCAGAACGACCGCTTCGCCCAACTGGCACCAGGCACAGGAGTGTTGAGCGAGTCGCGTGGCCCGTGGGAGATCGTTGGCTCGACGCAGAGCACCTGCATGATCCTGACGTTCGCCCGCGAGCTGCTCCCGCTGCGCACGTCGGAGATCACCGACAGTTGCGCGCGCGGCATCGACCCGGCGGCGCCGGGAATGCAGATGGTGTCCGGCTATCTGGATCGGCTGTTCGGGATGGCTGAGCATCTCACCGCGGAGCAGCGGCTCGACGCAGGCCGGGCCGCGATCGACCTGCTGGCCATGGCGCTGCGGGACGTCCAGCCGTCCGTCCCGAGCGGCGATGGTTCGGCGGGCGTGGTGCTGGAGATGATGCGGACGCATGTGCGCGAGAACCTGGCCGATTCAGGGCTGCGGGTTGAGGAGTTGGCCCGTCGACACCACGTCTCGGTCCGGCATGTGTACAACCTGTTCGAACGGATCGGCACGACGCCTGGTGCGTATCTGCGTGAGCAGCGGTTGCTCACGGCCCGGGCGATGTTGTCGGATCCTCGTGCTCTGCGGCTCGGGATCTCGGATATCGCCGACGCTGTTGGGTTTTTCGGCCGCAGGACGTTCGAACTGGCGTTCCGGCGGGAGTTCGGGATGACGCCGGGTGCTTGGCGACGGGAACATCTACCCTCGGATGCATGGACCGGGTCGAGACACGCGAACTGTCCTACTTCGTGACCCTGGCCGAGGAGTTGCACTTCGGCCGGGCGGCTGACCGGCTCGGGATGGCGCAACCGCCCCTGTCCCGCGCGATCAGCCGCCTGGAACGCCGGATCGGCGTGCAGCTGTTCGACCGGTCGACCAGAGCCGTCACACTGACCCCGGCAGGCCAGGTCTTCCTGACCGAGAGCCGTAAAGCCCTGGCAGCCGTCGACACCGCCGTGCGTCGGGCGCAGCGCGCTGGGCACGTCGACCGGCTCATCCTCGCAACGAGGCCAGGCACAGCTTCCGGCCTGTTGCCCGCCATGATCCGCGAATACCGCAAGCAGCCCGGCGCCGCCGAGGTCAAGGTCGTCTTCACCACGGACCAGATCGGCGCGCTGCGCACCGGCGCCGCGGACATCGGGCTCGCGTGCGGCACGACCGACACCGAGGGCTTCGAGACCATCCTGCTCGCCGAGGAGAAATCCGTCGCGCTGCTCCCGCCGCACCACAGGCTCGCTGGTCAGGCGGCTGTCACCCTCGAAGACCTTGCCCGCGACCCGGAATTCGTGCACCAGCCGCCGCTGGAAACCCTCGACCACATCGTCGAGTCGGTGGCCCTTGGGCGGATCACGGTCGTTGTCGGCGAAGGTGTGACCAATCGACTCGGTCACACCGCTGTGGCCGTGCCGGTTATCGACAGCCCGCCGATCTCGGTTTTGCTGGCGTGGCCGCGTGGCATTCCGTTCGAGGCTCGCAACGCCTTTGTGAAAACGGCTCAGAAGCTAGTGACTGCCCCACGTAATGGTCTCGGTCACGCCGCCGTCAACGGTTAGTTCGGTGCCGGTGATGTAGCTGCTCTCCGAGGATGCCAGGAAAAGCGCGGCCGAGGCTTGTTCTTCTGGCTGGGCCATTCGCCGGAGACTGGCATTGGACGTTTGCTTGGCCTTCCACTCTTGAACAGCGTCCTCGCTGTCGATGCCGTTCTGCTTGAGCACCGCGTCCATCGCGGGTGTGTCGGTGCTGCCGGGCGCGAGGGCGTTCACCCTGATGTGCCGGTCCTTGAGCTCGTTCGCCCAGGTCCTGGCAAAGCTCCGGACGGCGGCCTTCGACGCGGCGTAGGTCCCGAGTCCTTCCTGGCCGCCGCGGCCGGCCATCGAGGTCACCAGGACGATCGAGGCGTGGTCGGCGAGCTTCGGCAGGGCTTTCCTGACCGTGTACACCGTGCCTTTCACGTTGATGTCGAAGATCCGCTGGTAATGTTCGTCGGTGACGTCTTCGAGCCGGACGAATTCCCCGAAACCGACGTTCGCGACCACGACGTCGATATTCCCGTCGACGGCTGCGTACAGCCGGTCCATGTCCTCGGAACTCGTCGCGTCGGCCTGGACACCGATCGCGCCGTGACCGACCTTCGCGACAGCCGAATCCAATTCCTGCTTACGCCGGCCGGTCATATACACGCGGGCACCTTCGTCAGCGAATCGCTGCGCGATCGCCAATCCGATTTCGTCGCTCGCGCCGGTGACTATCGCGACTTGTTGTCTAGCTGACCCATGCCTCAATTCAGCGCCAGGTTTCAGCCGGGTGCAATGACGATTCAGGTATGGGGTGATGACTCCGAAGGTATCGGTCGCCGGACCCGCTCGGACGCGATCAACTCGACGATCACGAGCACGCCGACCGCCTCGACGAGCAGCAGGCTGATCAGGACGACCAGTTGCGTCGCACCGGCTTGCATCGGCGATGCGCCACCGAGCAGGACGCCGACGAACGCGCCAGGCAACGTCACCAGGCCGACGGTTCTGGTCTGGTCCAGCGCTGGAACAAGCGCTTGCCCGGCCGTTGGGCGGCAGATCAGCAAGGCGGCGTCGCGAGGCATGAAACCCAACGCCAGCGCGGCTTCGTACTCGCCTCGGCGGGTTTTCAGCTCGTCGAGTGCACGGCGTCCGGCGAGCGTTGTGGCTGTCATGGCGCCGCCGATGAGAATCCCGGCGATTGGCACGACGGCAATCGGCGTCGCCGGGACCAAGCCGGACAGGACCAGCGCGGCCAACGGCGGTGCGACTCCGGCCGCGATCGCCGCGGCGGCCCAGATTGCGTCCGACCAGTCGCCGAAGCGTCGTCCGGAAGTGATGGCCGCGACCGTGAACATCATCAGCACGAAAGCGGCGGTCAGCCAACCCGAGTGCAGGACGGCGGTGATCAGCAGTGACACCGCCGCGAGTTGGACCGTCGCCCGGACAGCGGCCGTGAGAATGGCGTGCCACGCGCCGAGCCGCCCCAGCCAGACGAGCGCTGCCGCCGCGGCGGCGAACACCGTGAGCACGACTGCCAGTGATGGGCCGAGTTGGATCACGTGGCCAGCGTATGGGCTTCCGCCAACAGACATCGGATGGGTAGGCTGCGTATCAGCACTGACTCCGCCGCACGGAGTTGCGAGGAGAGAACGCGTGCGCGTGCTGCTGGTCATTTTTGTGCTGCTGACTTCCGGGCTACCGGCCGTCGCCCAACCCGTTCAGCCAGGTTTGCACTGGAAGGTCGATCATTCGCCGTTCCGGTTGCAGTTCTTCGACAAGGGCCGTCCGTTGATTGGCCAGGCCGCCGGTCGGATGTCCTACACCCTCGCCGACGGCAGCACGCATTCGCTCACGAACATCGTGCGTACCGAGGGCTCCACGTATGTCGTGGCGACCGATGAAGCTGCTCGTACCGCACAGGTTTCCGTGCAGCGGACGCCTCGTGGCGTGCGGGTCGAGTGGCGGCTTACGCCTGCCTCCGATGTCGTGCAGGTCCACGAGACGCTCACCGGCGATGACGCCGAGCATTTCCTGGGCGGTGGCGCCAACTTCATCTACACCGACCTGCGGCATCGCGTGCTGCTGAACAAGGCGTTCTTCACGGGCGCGTCGACTTTGGGGCGCTGCAACAAGAGTGGCATGCCGAGCCCGTTCTTCCTGAGCTCGCGCGGTTACGCGGTGTTCCCGGAGACCGATGCCATCGGGCGGATCGCGTTCCCGAACGCCGTCGACGACCCGCCGCACTGTTCTTCGACGCCGCCACCGTGCCCGGTCGAGCTCGGTCAGCCAGATCGGACGCAACTGTGCTTCAAGACCAACAAGCTGGACTATGAGATCTACTCGGGTGGACCGTCCCAAGTGGTCAGCGCATACAGCGCCAGGGCCGGACTGCCGAAGTTGCCGCCGGTCCGCCAGTTCGCTCTGACCCATTGGCGTGACACGGTTGCCGATCAGGCCACTGTGGTCGATGACGTGAACCAGTTGCTGGACCGGGGAATCCCGCTGGCCACGGAGTGGATCGACAACCCGTGGGAGATCTCGACCAAGCTGCCGGGGGAGAGCCAGAACAGCCGGTACGCCTGCAACGGGACGCTGACGTTCGACCCGGTCCAGTTCCCTGACCCGGCCAAAATGGTCGCCGATCTTCGCTCGCGCGGGGTGCATCTGGGCATCTGGATTTCACCGCACGTGCGTACGGTCGCTGCTGAGCGGCCGTGTCCGGTGCCCGACTATCCGCCGGGTTCGTTCATTCAGACCTCCCGGACCGATCCGTTGCAACTGGACTTGACCAACACTGCGACTCGCGCGCACTTCGAGGCGAAGCTGGAGAAGCTGTTTTCCCTGGGGATAGACATGGTCAAGGCCGACAGGGGAGAGGAGTTCGAACTCGAGGACGCCACCTTCGCCGCAGGCCCAGGAACCGTGCTGATGAACACCAACCCGGTCCGCTACGCCGAGACCACGGTTTCCGTGCTGCAGAAGCTTTACGGCGACAAGTTCACGACTCTGTGGCGTGGCGGGTACACCGGGCTACCGTCCATTGTGAACGGCGTCTGGGGTGGTGACCCGCAGGCGACTTACGACGGTCTGCGGCTGTCTGTCCGACGTGGACTGAACTCCTGGCTGTCCGGCCATCCTGCCTGGGGCACTGACACCGGCGGCTTCAATGGCGGCGGCCCAGGTGCTCCGAGCCCGACGTTGTTCACTCGCTGGTCCCAGTTCTCCGCGGTGTCACCAGTCTTCGAGGTTGGTGGCGCAGGCCGCAATGCGACCCCGTGGCGTTACGACGACGCGACCGTCGCGCGCTTCCGGGACAGTGTCCTGCTGCACTATGCACTCTTCCCGTATCTGTACGGATTGGCCCAGAATTCGGCTCGGACTGGTGAACCGATTGCTCGTCCGATGGCTTACAACTATCCGGCAGATGAGAATGCCTGGTCGGCGGATCAGCACATGATGATCGGCTCGGATCTGCTGGCGGTTCCGTCCACTGCGGACCGCAACGAGGCCGATGCCGCTGCGGGCCAACCGACTCCGGTGGATGTGTACCTGCCCGCAGGCCGTTGGATCGACCTGTTCACTGGGGCCGTCCATGAAGGAAAACAGCGGCTGGTTCGTCCCTCCACTCTGGACGATTTTCCGCTGTACCTTCGCGCGGGCGCGGCGATCGGCTTCAACCAACGGATCGACGGAGTCTGGCCGCAGCCGTGGGGCCTCAACGACCTCGACCGGCACGACCGCAGTGGCTGGACGTACGCCCCGGGTGCGGGCTTGACCCATTCCACCAGCCCGACCGGCGGTACCTTTGTCGTCCACAGCCGTTACGGCACGACGACCATGCTCGTCGCCAACGCTCCAGCGGAGACCCAAGTAATGGTCACGACCTCGGTCAAACCGAAGAAGGTCATGATCGACGGCCGTCCCACCCCGGAGACGACTGGGCCACTGGCGGCGGTCGACGTGGGATGGACCATGAAGCCCGGCCCGTTCGGCGGGCTGCTGCTGAAGCTGAAACCACGCACGGGAATCAGCGGAGTGACGATCACCCACTAAGTAGACTCACGGGTCATGGGATCGTCCGCGAAGCGTGCTCACCCTGACCCGGACAAACGTGCCGCGGTCGAACGCCGTGTGCTGCAGGCTACCGAGGAGCTGCTGCTCAGTGGCGTCACCTACGACGCGCTCGGGGTCGGGCGGATCGCGACGGCCGCTGGTATCGCGCGCTCGACGTTCTATCTGTACTTCGCCGACAAGCCGGAGCTGATCAAGCGGCTGGCTGAGAAGCTGAAGGAAGGGCTGTTCGAACTGGGCAGTGACTGGGCGCCGTCCGACGGTTTGGCCGCGCTCGCGGCGATCTACGTGCGGATGATCGAGTATTATCGGCCACGGATGCCGATTCTCGCTGCGATCTCCCAGGTCGTGGCGAGCGACCCGGATGTACGGGACGCGTGGCAGTCGACAGTGGAGCGCTTCGCCGACCACATGGCGGCATGCATCGCCGACGAGCAGCGCGCCGGGCGCACGTCAGCCGACATCGACCCGCTGCTGGCGGCGCACGTGATGACCTGGGGTGGTGAACAGGTCATCACCCGGCAGGCGGCATCCGGTGATCCTGACCGGGATGCCGCCGTCGCACAGGAATTGGCGATCCACCGGTGGTACGGCGTGTTCCGCCGCCCGGTTATTTCGCCCGATACTGCAGCTGCACCTCAGTGAAGCTCTCGATACCCCAGTGGCCGCCCTCCACGCCGATGCTGCTCCACTTTTGCCCTGCGAAGGGGAAGGACGGGTCGATGGCGTTGTGCGTGTTGGTCCAGACCTGGCCTGCTTCCATTTGCTCGGCCACCGCCGTGGCGCGGTCGATGTTCGTGCCCCACACCGACGCGCCGAGTCCGAACGTGGTGTTGTTGGCCCGTTCCAGTGCTTCGTCGACCGTGCGGTAGCCGATCACCGGCAGCGCGGGACCGAACTGTTCCTCGTCTTCGATCCGTGTGTGCTCCGGCAGGTCCGTGAGGATGGTCGGTGCGAAGAAGTAGCCAGGCCGGTCGATCGGCCCTCCACCGGCGGCTGCTTTGGCGCCGTGCGCGAGGGCGTCAGCGACCAACTCGGTCACCCGCTTGTACTGCGGCAAGTTGTTCTGCGGCCCCTGCTCGGTCTCCGGGTCGGTGCCGACGCCGATACGCGTTGCGCGGGCGCGTTCGGCCAGCGCCTCGACCAACGCGGGCTTCAAGGCCTCGGCCACATAGACACGTTTCGGCGCGATACACGTCTGGCCGTTGTTGGCGAACGCGGTCGCATAGACCTTGGTGGCGACGGCCTCGACATCGGCGTCGTCGAGCACGATCACCGGGTCGTTGCCGCCGAGCTCCAGCGTCATCCGCTTGAGATCGGAGGCCGCGGCCGCGGCGATGCGTTTGCCGGTGGCGATCGAGCCGGTGAAGGTGATCTTGCGGGCGAGCGGGTGCTGGGTCATCAGCGCGCCGAGCTCGTTGCCACCGCTGACGACATTCAGCACACCGGCAGGCAGCACGCCCCGCAGCACCTCACCCATGGCGAGCGACGACAGCGGCGTGAACGGCGACGGCTTCAGCACGACGGTGTTGCCCGGCCGTAGCGCCTGCGCGATCTTCGCGAGCGAGATGTAGATCGGGTAGTTCCATGGCGAGATGGCGGCTACCGGGCCGATCGGCCGACGGACCGCTTCGGCGTACTCGTTCTCGTTGTCCTTGAGCACCTCACGCGGCAAATCCAAGTCCGCGCAGTACCGCAGCCACATAGCGCCGCCGTGCACCTCGAACGCCGATTCCGCAAGGGGCTTGCCGTGCTCGGTGGTCAGCACCGCAGCGATCTGGTCGGCGGATGCGTCAAGGGCGTCCGCGGCCTTGTGCATCAACGCGCGCCGACCGTCCTCGTCCTTCCGCCACGAGGTCTTGAAGGCGCGCTGAGCTGCCGCGAATGCGTCGTCGAGCTGCTCGGCTGACGTCTCGGGCGCCGTCGCGAACACCTCACCGGTCGACGGGTCGATGACGTCGAAGCTCGCGGTTCCCGCGATCCCCTCGCCGTTGATGGTCAGGGTGTGTTCGGACATTTCGGTCGCCTCCGTGACGTGCTTTCCCCCTTGCGCTTTTCAGCCTAGCGCGCCATCGGACACTATGTCCGATAGTGGCGAGATCTCGCAGATCTCGGTGAGAAAGCCCAGGTCAGGTCAGCCGATGACGACCGAGCCAGCCAGATACAGGTTGAGGCAACTGATCACCACAGCGAAGAACCCGGCGACCGCGGTCGTCAGCTTCCGGTTCGCGTACGGCCCCATCACGTCAGCCCGCCGGGTCAGCAAAACCAGCGGAATCAAGGCAAACGGTATGCCGAACGACAGAACAACCTGTGAGATGACCAAGCTCTCGGTGACGGGCAAGCCCAGCGAAAGCACCACGAGCGCGGGCAGCATGGTCACGCCACGCCGAACCAACAGCGGGATGCTGCGTCGGATGAATCCGCTCATCACGACCTGACCCGCGTAAGTGCCCACACTGGACGAAGACAACCCGGATGCCAGTAGCGCCACGGCAAAGGCAAGCGCGGCCCCGCCGCCGAGCAAGCGGCCGAGTTCGGAATGCGCGAACATGATGGGATCGGCCTCGCCGAGACCGGGCAGAACGGCCGCGGCGAGGACGAGCATGGCGACGTTGATCAGCCCGGCGGTGCCGAGGGCGAGGAACACGTCGAGCCGCTGGGAGCGCAGCACCGAGCGTGTTGGCGGCAGCTTGCGGACCTTCGTCAACGCGGAGTGCAGGTAGATCACGTGTGGCATCACGGTCGCGCCGATGATGCCCACCGCCAGCAGCAGCATCTCGTCGCCGGACGTCGAGTACACCAGGTCGGGAGGCGCGGCGCCGCCGCCAACTGACAGCAGTGAATAAGCGAAGCCCAAGAAGACAATCCCCAGCAACCCGGCGATGGCGATCTCAAAGGGACGGTAGCCGCGCCTGGTCAACTCAAGAAGTCCGAACGAGACCACAGCCGTGATCAACCCTGCGATGGGCAACGGCACACCGAACAGCAGGTACAATCCCAGCGCCGCACCAACGAATTCCGCGAGATCCGTTGCCATGGCGACAAGTTCTGCTTGGACCCACAGACCTATGGTCACTGGCTTGGGATAGCGTTCACGGCACTGCTCGGACAAGTCCATTCCCGTTGCCACGCCAAGCTTTGCTGACAGGTACTGCACCAGCATCGCCACGAAGTTCGCCGCCACAACGACCCAGACGAGGGCGTAGCCGAACTGTGCTCCCGCGGTGATGTTCGTGGCGAAGTTGCCGGGGTCGATGTAGGCCACTGCCGCAACGAATGCAGGCCCGAGCATCGCCACCGTACGGGGCCGCGCTGATGCCGCTACTCCCGCCATAACAGGGCAGCCTTTCTCCGGGTCGTGAGTGGTTATGCGCGTTAGAACGCGCATAACCACTCACGAGGAACTAGCCGACGGATGGCCCGAGGCCAAGCGACTGTGGGGTGCTCGAGTCAGGCGATGGCTGGTGCAGGCCTTCGTCCAGTGGACCGAACTCGGTCATCAGGGCCGCACTGCCGCCCCACGGGGTTTGCTCTTCGGCGATCAGCGAGTCCGTTGTCAACAACAGACCTGCTACCGAGGCGCCGTTCTGCAGGGCGGATCGGCAGACCCGCAGCGGGTCGACGATTCCCATCTCGATCATGTTGCCGTAGCGCTCGTGCAACGCGTCGAAACCTTCGTCGTGGCTGAGTTGCTTGGACTGGGCCAGGATATCGGCTGCTTGGTGGCCCGCGTTGGCTGCGATCAGGAATGCTGGCTCGGACAACGACCGTTGCACGATGCCCACACCGATCGCGTAGTCGGTTTGCACGTCCAGGTCGTCAAGGACGTGGGCCGAGTGCAGCAAGGCAGCGCCGCCACCTGCGACGATGCCCTCGGCCATGGCGGCACGGGTCGCGGACAGGGCGTCCTCGACGCGGTGCTGCAACTCCTTGAGCTCCGCTGGGGTTGCCGCGCCCACCTTGATCACCGCGACCTTGCCGGTCAACGCGCCGATTCGTTCGGTGAGGACGTCTTCGTCCACTCCGAACTGGGCACGTTCGAGCTCAGAACGCAACTGGGTCACGCGGAATTCGACGTCTTCCGCTGTGCCGTAACCGCCGATGATGGTTGTGCTGTTCTCGGTGACCCGGACCTGCTTGGCGCGGCCCATCTGGTCGAGGGTCATGGTCTGGAGCGTGAACCCGGACTGGCGGGACAGCACCGCTCCGCCGACCACCGCGGCCAGGTCTTCCAGCTTGTGCAGGCGACGGTCGCCGAAGCCAGGCGCGCGCACGGCCACGGCCTTGAAATTGCCGTTGACGTGGTTGTGCACGAGCATCGACAGCGCTGTGCCCTCGACGTTTTCCGCGATCAGCACGAGTGGCCGGGGCGCGCGCATGATCTTGTCCAATACCGGCATCAGTTCCTGGACTTTGGTGATCTTCTCGCTGCACATCAGGATGTACGGGTCGTCAATGACCGCTTCCAGCCTGCCCGGGTCGGTCACCAAATATGGCGAGATGTACCCGTTGTCGAACTCGAAACCCTCGACGAAGTCCACGGACATCCCGATCCGTGGCGATTCCTCAACCGTGACCACGCCGCCGTCGCCGACTGTGTGCAATGCGCTGGCGATGACCTCGCCGACGGCGTCGTCGTCGTTCGCGGAGATCGCGGCGACCCGCGCGTAGTCCTGCTCTGTCCTAATCGGATGGGCAACACTCTCCAAATAGGTCACGAGCTTGCCGACCGCGAGATCGATGCCGCGCTTGACCAGCACCGGGTTCGCACCCTTGCCGATGGCCTGCATGCCTTCGCGAACGATCGCTTGGGCAAGGACAGTTGCGGTAGTTGTTCCGTCACCGACCACGTCGTTGGTCTTGATCGCGGCTTCCTTGACCAGCTGCGCGCCCATGTTCTCGAACTGGTCTTTGAGATGGATCTCCCGTGCGATCGTCACGCCGTCGTTGGTCACCACGGGCGATCCGGTGATCTTCTCGATGATCACGTTGCGGCCCTTCGGGCCCAATGTGGACTTGACCGCGTCTGCCAGCTTGTCGACCCCCGACAGCAGCAGGCTACGGGCATCCGGGCCGAAGCGCAGTTCCTTGGCCATGACACTCCTTAGGGGGTGAGGATGGCACGGCCGCGGACCCGGCCGGCATCGAGGTCGGCCAGCGCGTCGAGCGCGGCATCGAGGGGAAATTGCTTGGTGTGCAAGGTGACTTTGCCTGCTTGGGCGAGAACCATCAGCTCGACGAGGTCGTTGTACGTGCCGACGAGGTTGCCGATCACGTTGCGCTCGGTGGAGATGATGTCGATCGTCGGGAGGTCGATGTTGCTGCCGTAACCGATCACGAAATGCGATCCGTTCCGGCGTGTCATCGCGAAAGCATCCTGTTGCGCGCCTTGCTCGGCGACGAAGTCAAGCACCACCTCGGCGCCATTTCCGCCAGTCAGGTCAAGCACTGCTTCGACCTGCTTGCCATCGGCGACAACCGTGTGCTCGGCGCCCAAACTGGACGCCAGCTTCAACGCGTCTTCGTTGCGGTCGACCACGACGATGTTCGTGGCGGTCAGCGCAGCAAGAGCTTGGATACCGATATGGCCGAGGCCGCCGGCTCCATTCACGACACACGTCGTTCCGGGATACAACAACGGAACTGCTTTGCGGACCGCGTGATACGCGGTGATTCCCGCGTCCGCCAGCGCCGCCACATCCTCTGGACGCGTTGACGGATTGAGCTTGATGCACGCACGTGCGGACGTCAGCAGGTATTCGGCCATCCCGCCATCGGTGTTGATGCCTGGGAAAGTGCTGTTCTCACAATGCATGTCGTTGCCTGCGCGGCATGCATGGCACAGGCCGCAGGTTGGCGTTGGGTGCAGGATCACCGTATCGCCGACGGCCACATTGGACACCGCTGAACCGACTTCATGGACCCAGCCCGCGTTCTCGTGACCGATCGTGTACGGCAACCGCACGCCGGACTTCTCCGCCCACTGTTCCTCGATGATGTGCAGGTCGGTACGGCACACCCCGGCCCCACCGATCTTGACCACCACGTCGAACGGTCCTGTGATCGTAGGTTCCGGCACGTCCTCTACGACGGGCTGCTGGTGATAAGCGTGCAGCCGGACGGCCTTCATGTCTCGTCCTCCGGGTATCTGACCCGCAGCATGCCTCGGCACACTCCGGAATTGGCTTCTTGACTGACCCTGGTCACCCGGGCCAGCCCGAGGTGCCGACGCAGGTTCGCCACCGGAATGGGCGAACCGTCGGCCGGGTCGATGAGCAGCGGATCCTGGTCCGTGCACGGCAGACCAAGCTCACGCCTGCGGTCCCGCAACCGTTCGAGGTCAGGGCCCGCCGGAGCGTCGCCGAGAGTCATCGCGGCAAGCTCCACAGGGGACAGACGCAGGGACCGGCACATGCGATCGGTACCGGCCAGCACGGCCCTGCGCAGAAAGTCGGCACGCAAGGAATCGAGTTCCTCGACGGCCTCGCCTTCGAAGGATCGCACGAAACCCTTCCGCGCGGCGACGCCGTTGTTGATCACGTCGGATGCGAAGTGATCGGTCAGTCTAACGTCCACAGCGGACACGCCCGGCACGCAACGCACGGCGTCATAGGCGTCGGCCACCATCAGGAACGCGAAATTCGGGGCACAGAAGTAGGTTGGGAGCCGCAGCCGCACCACAGCCTTGCCATCGGACGAGACCCAGCAGTGCGCGACGAATCCCAGGTCTGTCAACGGTTCGTCGAGTTCCGGGTCGAGGACTGTGCCGAGCGCCGCCCAGACAGCCTCCGCCAAAATTGAAGCGGAGGCTGTCTGGGCTGCGCTTTTGAGCGCGCCGGTCACGACGGGACGCCAACGGGTTCAACTGTTGGCTCCGCCGTCGGCTGCAGCTCGGCCGGAATGTCGATGTCGTACAACCGGGCCGCGTTCAGCCCGAGGATCTTCTTCTTCACGTCGGTGTTCAGCTTGCCGTAGTCGGAGAACTCCTCGCCGTCCGGCATCTGCCAGTCGACGAAGCCCTCGACCTGCCAACGGGGTTCCCAGATCGCGTAGTCCGCGCCGAAGATCAGCCGGTCCTCGCCGAGCCAGAACATCAGCTCGCCCATCACCTTGGCGAAGAACCGCGGCCGGGCGTGCATCAGACCGCCGACCACAACCGCGAGACCCGCGTACACGTTGGGTTCCTGGGTGGCCATGAAGCAGAAGTCCTCGATCCGCGGCAGGCCGACGTGTTCCACGATGAAGTTCAGCTCGGGGAAGTTGGTTGCCGCGTAATCCACATCGGACACGTCGAAAGCGTCCTTGTCCAGTGGCCAGATGGTCGGTCCCTTGTGGACGTGGATGTTCTTGATACCCAGTTCCTGGCATTTCTCCAGATACCGGGCCGACTCGGGGGACTTCAGGTTCCAGCCGCGGGAGTCGCCGCGCCACTCGGCGGTGTAGAGCTTGACTCCCTTGCAGCCCCAGCGCTTCGCGCGCTCTTCGAGTCCTTTGAGGCCATCATCTCCTTCCCGTGGGTCCCATGTGGTGTTGACGATGAACTTGCCTGGGTGCCGTTCGGCCATGGCACCGTCGGCCTCGGTGGTGTTGAACCCGTCCTTGTACCACTGCCGCAGGTTCGTCGGCTGGAAGATGGCGACGTCGACGTGCCCCTCGTCGAACAGGTCCTTCATCATCCTTTCTTCCGAGTACTTCATGAACTCTTCGATGGACCAGTGGGTCTCGGCAGGCCCGAGGCCCTGGTAGGCGTGGAAACACTCGATCCAGCCCTTGGCGTACTGCTCCTGGCCGGCCACCCAGTTGTCCGGGCTGGCATCCCAGAAGTGGGTGTGGCTGTCGACCACGAAATACTTCTCGCCATCTTTCTCGTACATGATGTCTCCGCTGGTCGGCCCTCGTGAGTGGTTACGCGGGTTAGAACACGCGTAACCACTCACGAGGGGTGTGGTGGGGAATCAGTTGCGGGCGACCAGGTCGAAATCGAGGTACTCGGCGGCGTCCTCCGGATTGGCGAACATGATCGTCCGATCGTCCTCGTGGATCATCCGGCCGTAGTGCGTCGACATGCTCTCTTCGAACTCCGCGGCGTTGAACCAGCCTTCCTCCTCTCCCGCGGCCTCGTCGATCTCGGCGTAGACCACGTCCATCCGGCCGGTGGCGTCGACCCTGATCATCGACGGCAGCGGGGTGATGGTGACGTTGTCCTTGTGCCGCATCACTTCGGCGACGATCGCGCCGACCTGGTTGTTCATCAGGGTGAAGCCGCACATGTTCGACGCGGTGTTGTTGGACGAGAACGGGCTGTCGACGGTCTTCTTCAGTGGTGATGTCGCGGTCACTGGCCCAACTCCTTCGGCGCTTGCAGGTCCAGTTCGGTCAGGATGGCGTTGAAGCGGCTCTTCGCCCGGTCGAGCCCGTCCTCGAATCGCGGCGGCAGTGCGTCCGGCTGCGACCACAACGGCTGCAGCGTGCGCACGGCCGTGATGCAGCGCGGCACCCATGTGGACAGCCACTGCTGCATGATCTTCTTGTTCTCCGTGCCGAACTCCTTGTCGTCGACAAGAAGCCGGAACATCGGCTTGGTGTAGCGAAGATCCCGTTCGGCGTAGTCGTACTCCTCCGCGCCGATCAGCGTCGGCGTGATGAAGTCGCCATTGGACGGTGCCGCTTGCTGAACGAGGTTGCTGCGGAACATCTCACCGACCAACGGCTCGAACACGATGTTCGCCGCGAAGATCGCCTCACACCAGTCCCAGATCCCGGTCAGCTGTTCGGCGGTCTCCCGCACGCCCTGCCAGACCGTGTCGTTGTTCCAGGTCTCCAGGTGTGCCGAGCCGTCGAACCCCTCCAGTTCCTCGCTGAGGGTCAGGTTGTACAGCGCGAGGTCCTGGGCCGCCCGGATCCGGTGCATGCTGTTCACCGAGATCGCGTTGTTGTGCATGTTCGTTGGCGCCCTGCGGTTGGCGTTGGCGAACAGGTACAGCCCGAGGCCGTGGTCCACATGCATCCACGCGCCCACGTGCTGCGCCACGAACTGCGTCCAGTTGCGGTTCCACTGCTCGAACGCCTTGGCTTGCCTTGCCGCCTCGATGTTCTGGTTGAGCTGACGGACCACATTGGAGTTGTACCGGTAGAGCGTCAGCTCCCATTCCTCGTTGGGGTCACGGAATTCGTGCCAGCCCAGTGCGGGCCAGTCGTAGCCCTTGCCGCCGGAGCCGGGACTGCGTTCCGGCACCGGACGATCCGAACCCCATGCCTTGAGGACTGTCCATTCGAGAGGGTAACCACCCTTGCCGTCGGCGAAGCCGTAGAGCCAGCCCTGCGACAGGTAGTGCCGTGGATCCGGCTGCACTTCGACGGTGACGTCCTCGTAGTGGCTTTGCTTGCGCTTGGCCGGGGTGAAGTAGTTGAACTGGCGCGCACCTGAATCAGGGAATACCTTCGCTCCCGCTTCCGCGTCGGTGAAGACGGGTTTAGGAACGCTCCGCTCTTGGGTTGATGTCATCGGTCCTCCGCTTCACCGGTCGTGGTGAACTTGTCGTAGAAGATTCGCTTGTCGGCCACGCCGAGCACGGGCAGCAGCTCGATCGCCGCCTCGACCATCGGCGGCGGCCCGCAGACGTACGCGTCGGTACCGGTGAGATCGCCTTCGTGGCGCCGCACGACGTCCGTGATCAAGCCGACTTCGCCGTCCCACTCCTCGCTGTCCTCCGGCTCGGACAACGCTGGCACGTAACGGAAATCCGGCAACTTCCCGGCCAGCTCGGCCAGCTCGTCGGTGAAGCACAGATCCTTGCGCCGCCTGGCGCCGTAGTAGAACGTCGCCTTGCGGTCGATACCGCGCTCCGCCATCGATCGCAGCAGCGCAAGGATCGGTGCCATGCCCGCTCCGCCTCCGACGAAGACAACGTCCGTGCCGGGCGCGTCGCGTAAGGTGAACACCCCGAACGGCCCGGTGATCTCCAGCTGGTCACCGACCGCGACTTCGGTGTCCAGGAACTGGGAGAACAGGCCGCCGGGGTAGATCCTGATCACGAATTCGAGCAGCCCGTCCGGCCCGCTCGACGTGTTCGCCATGGAGAAGGACCGGGTCTCGTCCTTGCCGGGAATCGCGAAGTCCATGTACTGGCCTGGAAAGAACTTCAGCGATTGCGGCTCGATCAACCGCACGACCAGATGCCGCATGTCGTGGGTGACCCGGTCCTTGGACACGACCTCCACCCTGGCCTGCTGGATTGGCAGACCCGAATGGATCATCTCCTCGTCGTAGTTGAGCAGCTCGATCGTCAGGTCCTCGTACGCGTGCGCCCGGCACAGAAGCGTGAAGCCTTCTTCCTTCTCGTAGTCGGGCAGCGCGAACGTGGAGTACCGGTCGTGCTCGACGTCATCGCCATCGAGGATGAACGACTTGCAGGCGGCGCACTGGCCTTCCTTGCACCCGTGCATCAGCATGACGCCTTGCTCGGCCGCGGCGCGGAGAATCGTCTGGTCCTCGTCGACCTCGATCTCCACACCGACCGGCTCGAAGCGAACCTTGTGCTTGTCGCCCATGGCAATTACTGAGCAGGGGCGGGACGGCCGGCAGGGCCCTGCCGGTTGTAGTCGGCGACGAACGCCGCGCGCTGTTCGTCGGTCATCTGGTTCAAAAGGACGTTCGGGCTCTGCACCTCAGGCATCCGGCGCAGGTGGTCCAGTGTCCACATCTTCTTCGGGTCGAGATCCAGGTGTGGCTGGGCGACCATGGTCTTGCCGTCGTCACGCACGAAACCCATGTCGGACACGACATCTGCCCAGTTCCAGCCGTGGTACAGCGTCTCCCACTCACGCGAGCCGATGAGCTGACCCATGTTCGGGGTGCTGCGGCCCTGGAAGGTCGGCCGGAACGCCTCGGCGTCGGTCCACCGGCAGGCCTCGTGGCAGTACGTCCGCCATTGACCGTCCACTTTGTCCACGACCATGTCCTCGCGGACCAGGCACGGCACCATGCAAGTCCAGCAGCGGTGCGGGTACACGTAGTCGACGTTCTCGGCGACGATCGGGTGGTGTCCATTCGGGACGGACAGGCGGTTGTAGTTCTCCCACCACTTGCCGTACCGGTCGTACCAGCCCGGGTACTTGTGCTCGAACCACTCGAAGTCCTTGTCCGTCATCGGGTCGATGCGCCAGTAGTTGGCCAGCCACCCGGTGGCGAAGAACTGGGCCACCTCGTGCACGTAGCCCTTGTTCCAGATCTGGTTCCAGGCCTCCTCGATCAGGTCGTGCGGGATCACGAGACCGTACTTCTCCAGCGGCACAAGGTAACTGCGGTAGTAGTCGTCGTAGATCCACCGACGCCACATCTCCGCGTAGCTTTCCCTGTCCCTACGGCGGTCCTTCGTGCCGTACTCGATGAACGTACCGATCGCCGCGTCGACAACTCGGTGGTTGTTCCACCACGCGTACCGCAGGTCCCGCTCGAGCAGCTGGTGGTTCGACTCGTCGGACAGCGCCATCAGCAGTGTGGCGTAGCCATTGCTGATGTGCCGGGACTCGTCGGACTGCACCGAGTGGAAAACCGTCGGCAGCAGATAGTCACCGTTGGCCGCGGCCTCGGCCGGCATGGCGACGAAAAGCGTGTTGGTGAAGGCGGTTTCGGCGACGATCGTGAGGTAGATGCTCGCCGCGGTGATCGCGTCACCGGTGATGAAGCCTTCGGCGAACTGGCGGCCGATCGTGCCGCAGTAGTCGTTCTGGAAGTTGCGCAGGCTGGAGTTGAAGCCCGCTGGGTCGATGTAGTTGTTCATGTACAGGCGCTTGAGGTTCTGTTGGATCGTCGAGTGCCGTACCTCGTCGATCATCTGGATCGCCTGACCGTTGTGCAGCTCGGGGTTGGGTACCGTGCGGAACAGCAGCGGCATCGCCCGCGCCGCGGAGATCTCCGGCAACGGAATGATGCTCAGGAACAGCTTCTGCCATTCCAGCCAGCGTTCCTGCACCTGCCGGAACATGTTCCCCCGGATCGCGCCGTCCTCGGCGCCGTATACCCGGTGGTCCTTTTCTTCCTGCATGGGGAAGTAGGAGCGCAGGACCTGCTTGAGCGGATCCTTCTTCTTGGCCTTGCGGAAGGTGTAGTCGGTCCCGTAATGCGACACCGGCGTGTGGTATGCCGGTTCCCAGGACAGTTCCTGGATCTTCTGGTGGGCTCTCGCCACACTTTGGCGGCTCATGTCACTTCCTCTCCGCCGGGTTGCTCAGCGATTACAACCCTCAGTGACCGGGCTCACGCGTCTCAATTTGAGACGGTTACGGCTGCTCGAACATCGACGCGCGCAGTTGCGCGAGGTGTTCTTGAACGTTCTGAGCGGCGCGGAGATCACCTTCGGCGCGCGGCTGGATGCCGAAGGCGCGCAGCAAAGCCGCGGCAGGTTCACCCGGATGGCCGGATTCGCCGAGCGTTGGGTGCAACCCCTGCTCGACAAGGTGGTGGAAGACGACGTTGACAACGGTCCACGGGTTGTAGGTCTCCTCGGCCATCTCCCCATCTGACGCCTGCTTGCCAAGGGCGGGTGTCTCAATTTGAGACACTTTGCCCTGCGGGTTGGGCTTACCCTGTGGCGAGGACGCAGCGTGCTCGCGGCGGCGGGCAGGAGGACTCGCGTGGAGAAAGCACGGCCAGTGCCGGCCGACGAGAATGGGCTCGCCCGTACCCGGGTTCAGTTCTTGACCTCCGAGTCAATCGAGCGTGAACGGGTACGGGATCCGATACTGGCCTCATGGATGCGATCGCGGTACAGCCACGTTCCCGCTGACCGGATCGATCTGCCGTACATCTCTGACCAGAACCTCGACACGCCGTTGATCCGGGCCGCCGAGCCGGTTTTGGAGCGGCTCGGCGAGCAACTCGACGGCCAGCCGGTGAGCCTGATCCTGACCGATCCAAATGGTGTGGTGCTCACGCAACGTACCGGCGATCCGGACCTGCACCGCCATTTGCAAAGCGTCGAACTGGCGCCCGGTTTCAGCTATGGCGAGCAATTTGTCGGAACGAACGGAATCGGTACAGCGTTGGAGGACGGCAGACCGACGCACGTATTTGGGCATGAGCACTACGCGGAGAACCTGGAAAACCTCGCGTGTGCTGGCGTGCCGATTCATGATCCGATTTCCGGCAAGACAATCGGCGCGGTCGACCTGACGTGCTGGCGTAAGGACGCCGGGCAGTTGCTGGTGGCGCTGGCGCGCACGACCGCCGAGCAGATCCGTCAAGCCATGCTCGGCAACACCGATGTCCGCGAACTGGCGTTGTTTCAGGCTTATTTGCGTGCCTGCCGTCGGACGACCGGGATCTTGCTGGCGTTCAACGATGATGTCGTGATGATGAACGACCGGGCTCGGCGGCTGCTGGATCCCGCGGACCAGGCGGTTCTGCTCGGGCATGCTTCGCAGGCGTTGGCCGATGGCCGGAGTCGCGCGACTGTTGTGCTGCCAACGGGTTCCAAGGTCCGGATGGAGTGCCGTGCGGTTCCCGGCCCGCGCGGTGGTGACGCGGGCAACGTGGTGCGCGTGAAGCTTGTGGAGACGGAGGATGAGGGCGCCTCCGCAGTGCCGTTGCCGATGTTCCTGCCTGGTGTGGTGGGTTCGGCGCCGTTGTGGCTGCGGGCGTGTCACGAGGTCGATGCGGCTTATGGTCGTGGGGAATGGCTTGCACTGGAAGGGGAGCGGGGCGTCGGCAAGTCCACTTTGGTCCGCTGTGTGCATCAGCGCCGCAATCCCACCGGCAGGCTGCACCTTGTCGACAACGTGACCCAGATCCGGCAGGACCTGCTCGACGATCCGGTCGATTCGTTGATCATCAGGCATGTTGACCATCTGGAACCATCGGCTTTGCGCGATCTGGCAGCGGTTTTGGCCGAGGTACGGGCTTCGGGCAAGCGGATGTGGGTCGCGGTCACTGTGGACGATGACTCGGTTGAGCTCGATGACCTGCTCGGGTTCTTCCCGCGTACGGTCCAGATTCCGCCGCTGCGCAGGCACGTCGAGGACTTGCGGGAGCTTGTTCCGCTGTTTTTGAGCAGGCTGAGCCGGGGCGGGCAGCTGACGTGTTCGCCCGCGGCGATGCATCTGCTGATGCGTTCTTCATGGCAGGGCAACGTTCCGCAGCTGTATCAGGTGCTGAAGTACGTGGCTCGGCGCAAGCGCAGTGGCGTCATTCAGCCTTCGGATCTTCCAGCCGAGTATCGGGCGGTGGCCAGGCGGCCGCTGAACCGGTTGGAGTCGATCGAGCGGGACGCCATCGTGCACAGCCTTGAAGATGCGGACGGCAACAAGAACCGGGCGGCCCGGTTGCTCGGCATGTCACGGGCCACCCTGTATCGCAAGATCCACGAATATGGGATCGTGGCGCCTTCCAAGTAGGGCCTGTCCGATGATTTGCTCATGAGCCGGGATCGGGGTCCGGCAGACACGGCCTCAGGCCCTCGTGAGTGTCTGCCGGGGCCTGGCGGACACTCACGTGGGCAGCCTCCGGCCGGAGACTATCTCTACTGAGATACGTAGGTAGCAGTCTTCCGCATCTTGGGTCCACGCCCGTAACCCCAGTTGCTTGACCGCGTCCAGTTCTGTCGGGTCGGTGACTTTCACCGCGTGTCCGATTGCGACAACACTCCATCCACTCCGGACACCGGTGTCCTTGAACTCGTCCGCCTCGAACGCGACGACCTTTCCAGTGGCCGCGTGCGCGAGCCGGCTGTGCGCGGACGTCCGGATGATCACCGTCTGCTCAAGCAGTGTGAAAGTGACCGGCTGCACGGCGGGCAGGGCGCGGTCGGTGTACACAACCCTTCCTACAGGGACTTTTGCCAACAAACGGAAGCACTCCTGCCCCGAGAGCAGTTCCAGTCCCGCGGAGTCCACGATGACCCACCCCCAATTCCTTCTTCCCAATGCCCGAACCGGCTGAGCGTCCGCACTGTCGCTGCGGACGCCCAACCTGGACGAGGAGCCGGCTTGGCACGATCTTGCCTGTTCACCGGCTGCGGCAACCGAGTCGAAAGTCCCTAATCTCCTAGAGGACATCGCCTCAGGCGCACCGGCCAGGTGGACCGCCACGATGAAGGCCATGACCCTGATCGCCATCGCACTGCTGCTTGCGTGGCCCCTGTACAACGTCTTCCTCGCGTTCTTCGCTTGGCGGGCACCACGCCCAAGACAGCCCGAACACACCACCGGCTTGCATTTCTGGATCGTCATTCCAGCGTCGCGGGAACTGGCACTGGATTCGCCGGAATATCCGGTAAGAACCCTTGTCGCCGAGGACGGGCTCAACGCCGCGTACCAGCTAATCCGGGACACCGCTTTCGAGCAGGGCATTGAGCGGCGAACCGTGATCGGCGTGCTCGACGGGCAGCCGGAACCTGGCCTGATCGCGGAAGTCGCGCGTTACTTCGGCGGGCGCAACGTCGGCGCGGTGCAATGCCGGGTCCGGATTCATGCACAGACCAGCCTGCTCGGGTTTCTGCAAAATCTGGAATTCGCGGTGGTCGGTGACTCGTCGCAACGGATGCGTGACCTCATCGGCAGTGTCGAACTGGGGGAGAACGGCCAGTTCGTACGACTGGACGCGCTGGCCAGACTGGGTGACCGGCCCTGGTCAGGGTCGCTTGAGCACCGGCTTTATCAGGCCGGAATGAGCATCCGCTACGCCACTGACGCGGTGATCAGTCAGGACGCACCACCCGTGCGACTCGGGAAATGGGCGCCCGCTGTGATTAGCGGTGCTCTGGTCGCGGTCACGCTGCTGACCGGAACGTATGTGTGGCTCGCTGCGCTGTTGGTCCCCGGATTGATCTGGGGCTTGGTCCATCGCGTGCGGTTCGGTGACTCGTCGTGGTGGCGGACGCTTGTTGTCAGCGTGTTGTATCCGATTTATCTGGGACTTCGCCGCAGATCCCCCACTTGTGTGACAAACGTAGTTCCGTCGGCCCAGCCTCGGCTACTACCGTGGGCGGGTGGCAATCCGGGTCTTTCTGCTCGACGACCATGAAGTAGTCCGCAAGGGCGTGGCGGCCCTGCTCGGCACCAATCCGGATATCACCGTGGTCGGCGAGGCATCGACCGCGGCGGAAGCGCTGGCCATGGTGCCCGCGCTCCGACCGGACGTCGCGGTGCTCGACGTCCGCCTGCCCGACGGCGACGGCGTCCAGGTCTGCCGTGACCTGCGTGCGGACATGCCTGACCTGAAGTGCCTGATGCTGACGTCGTACTCGGATGACGAGGCTCTGTTCGAGTCTGTGATGGCTGGGGCCGCGGGGTACGTGCTCAAGGAGGTTCGTGGGGGCGACCTCGTGCGGGCCATCCGGACGGTGGCCCAGGGCGGGTCGCTGCTTGATTCCACGGCGACCACTCAGGTGCTGATGCGGTTGCGGAAGGGACCGACCGACAAGCTGGCCGAGCTGACTGAGCAGGAGCGCAGGGTGCTTGAGCTGATCGGTGAGGGAATGACGAACCGGCAGATCGCCGAGCGCCTGTTCCTTGCCGAGAAGACGGTCAAGAACTACGTGTCGAATCTGCTGGCCAAGCTCGGCATGCGACGCCGGACCCAGGCGGCTGTGCTGGCAACGGAGCTCCGGCAGAACCGTCGCAGGCCCTGATCACTTCAGCGGAACGCGCCAATGCAGGACCGTCCCCGGTTCCGCTGGCGTGAGCGAGAACGTTCCACCCAGCCTTCGCGCGCGGACAGCCATGTTGCTCAGGCCGCTGCGCCGCCCGCCTTTCGGGATCCCGATGCCGTTGTCGGTCACGCGTAGGGACAGCTCGTCACCAGCCGTGACCTCGATGGCGACCATCGTCGCCTGGGCATGTCTGGCCACATTGGACAACGCTTCCCGCAGCACCGGCAGCATCTGCTCGCCCGCGTCGCTGGACACCGACGTGTCCACCGGGCCACGGAAACGGACCGAGGCCTTGAAGCCCAGGGTGTGCTCCGCAGCCTCGACAGCCTCAAGGACCAGCGATCGCAGGCTCTCGGCGGGCGCGTGCTGCAGGGCGAAGACGGTCGTGCGGATCTCCTGGATCGTCAGGTCAAGGTCGTCGACGGCCTGACGGATCCGGTCGGTGGCGTCCGCCGGGTCGGTCGGGATCACCGCGGCCGCGGCCTCCAACGCCATCCCGGTCGCGAAGATCCGTTGGATCACCAGATCGTGCAGGTCCCTGGCGATCCGGTCCCGGTCTTCGAGCACCACGAGCCGCTGCTGATCCGCGCGGGCGGCGGCGTACTGCAGCGCCAGGGCAGCGTGCGCGGCGAAGTTCTCCAGCAGGTCCAGGTCGGACTGCCCGAACAGCGGCTCGTCCCGCAGACGGCAGAGCAACAGCACGCCGAGAACGTCTTCACCAGCTTTCAGCGGGACGATCGCCGCCGAGCCGAGGCCTTTCAGGTCCGATGGCGCCACGGAACCGCTGTCACCCTGGAAGGTCGCGGCGGCGTCGCCGTAGTTGTCGATCAGCAGTGGTTCACCCGAGGCGAAGACGAGCCCGGACGCCGTGCCCTCGATGGTGATCGACGTCCCGGTGAGGTGTTCGGCGCCTTCGACCACGTGGAAGACCAGGGTGCCTGGGTGCGCGTCGTCGGCGACCGCGATCGCGGCCAGTGGCGCGCCCGCGACCTTGCGTGCGTGCGACGTGATCAGTTCAAGGTCAGATCCGTTGCCTGCCAACAGGGCAGCAGTGATCTCATTGGACGCACGCAGCCACGCCTCCCTACGCCGCGACTCGTCGAGCAGCCGGGCGTACTCGTGCGGTGTCTTCTGGCCCACGCACACAGAGTAATTGGACTCTGTCGGATGCACCCCATTCGGACGAGAGTTATGGCTTGTGTTCGAGGAGGGAGCAGAGAAATGTTGCTGGCAATCAAGTTGGGATCGTTGGTACGTCTGGTGGCGACTGTTCTGGTGGTGTCTTTCATTCTGTTCGCGATGCTGAGCCACAACGGCGCGACGCAGACGCCGATACCGCCACCGGATCCCGCGCCGACCAAACAGGCATGAACCGCACGCGTGTCCGGGCCGTGTCTCGGGTTTGCGTGTCCTCCTCATTGTTGTTGGCTTGCTGCTGACAGGTTGCGCGGCTGAGCCAGTCGATCACAATTCGACGGACGTGCTTTTCACCCATCGGATGATCGCGCACAACGCACAGTCGGTGGAAGCGGCGAGACTCGTCCAGGGGCGGACAGTCAATGCCAGAATCATCAAACTGGCCACCCAGATCGAGCAAAGCGCATTCAATCCGCAACTGGCCGAATGGGCTCGGCAATGGGGCGCGGCGCCAGATCTCGGCTCGGTGCCCGGCGAGATCGGCGATCTGGGTGAGCTGACAGGGCTGTCGGGACACGGGTTCACCAGTCGCTGGCTTGACACGATGATCGTGCACCACCGCGGCGCGATCACCATGGCGGAGAACGAACTCAGCCACGGCATGAACCCGGCTGCCCGGGCGTACGCCCAGCAGGTGCTGGACTCCCGGCAGCCGAGGTTGCCCGAGATGCAAGGAATGACCGGCGGTTAGACCGGCGGGCCTTCTGGTGGCTTGTGTCGTAGGTTGCCGCGTTTGTTCGGCGGAGCCGGTCTCCGCTGGCCAGGATCGATCTGAGGTGGTCCGAGTGACTGCGGATGAGGCATTTCCTCGGCGGGAGGACCGCCTCCTGCGTCGTTTAGCGCTGGTCACGCCCGCGACTGTTCGCGAGGGCCGAGTTACTTGCGTTGAACGCCGTCAAGGTGACCTTCACGGCATCAACGTGGTGACGATTGATCACCCATTATGGACAGACCGGAAGCCCGGTTACATGGTCGACGACTTGAGACGAGCCACTAGACGACTTCGATGCCTTCCTCGCCGAACGTGATCCTCGTTGTTGTGTTGAACCAGTGGACTTCCAGGCTGTTTCCGGTGATTATGGTGCCGGTTTCCGGGAGTTGTTCTCGCTCCTCGCTGAGGACGGCAAGGGCCGCGAAGATGGCGGTGCCTTCAACTTCGGCTGTCAGCCTCGGGATTGTCACCCATGGCGTGTACGCGGTTCCTTGGGGTGCGCGGACTTCGTCCTTTCCGGTCCAGCCGTGGACTGGGACGAGCTGGGAGTGCAGTTCTGTGGCCCAGCCGGTTTCCTCGACCCGGGTTCCATGGGGTGCCTTGTGGACTCGGTGCACGCGTAGCTCGTAACGGCCGTGGGCGATAGTGATGCTTTCGACCTTGAGCCCAGGGAACATGGGCGGGCCGCTGGGAAAAGCGGGCCGATGCCAGGACGCGGCCCAGTTGTCAGCGGCATGGATGGGATGGATGCGCCTGCGGACACTCCTGTTGCCGTTGATCACGACCGCGAAGTGGTTGTCCGCGACATTGGTCTTGGCGGTCGGCCCGGTTTTCGTGGAGTACGCGAGTCGCCCGTAATGTGGGTCATCGTCTGCGGCGAATTCACCCTCGTGCGGCTTGATGTGATCGCTGCCGTGGTTGTGCAGCCTTGCGATCCCGTCAGCCACTTGGATCAGGAACCCCGGCGCCGGGACAGCCAAGGTTTTCTCTTCTATGGACTCTTCCTGTGCCGTCCACAGTGGATGGTCTTCTTGGGCAAGGAGACAAACGAACGCCTTGGACGCCCAGTACGGCGAGGCAGGGCCCGAGTAGTTCTGCAGCGTGGGCTCATGCGGTCCGTGCCACCCGAGGCTGAGCAGACCGTCATCGGTCAGGGAGTTGTTGTTGAGGAAGTAGTCCAGCGAGCGGTTGATCAGCCCTTGAGACTGACCGGGAGACAGGGGAGTGTGGCCGGTGACCGCGCCAAGGGCGACAGCTGACGCAGCCGCGAACCTGTAGGTGAGGGACCGTCCGAAGTGGATCGGTGCACCATCCGAACCGAACAGCAGGGAGAAGCTTTCCAGGTGCTCCTTGAGCCTTTGCCCGTGCGGAGTTTCCTTGTTGCCCAGATAGGCGTCGAGCACGGGGTAGAGGTGCAGCGCCCAGCCGTTGTAGTGGTCGAAGGCCCGGCCGTCGCCGTCGGAGTACCAGCCTTGGCCTCGGTACCAGCTTTCGAGCAGGTCCAGGGCGCGCTCTCGGGCGCGGTTCGTGACCTCGTCGCCTCGGCCCACATCTTCCAGAAAACCCGCGACCGTGAAGGGGAAGAGATACCAGTTGTTCGGCGCGGGGACGTTCGTCAGCGCATCCCGCAGCCAGGCCTCTGCCTGGTCCTGGGTGCTGTCGTCGAGCTTGTCCCAGAGCCACGGCCGAGTCAGCCGGAGCCCAAGGGCGACCGAGGCAGACTCGACCATCGGCTGCCCGAAGACATCGTGGCCTTGGATCTTCGGCCAAGCTCCGGCCGCACCGGCTTGCAGTCCTTCCGCGTAGCGGTCCAGCCAGCGGTCTTCCTGCGTGCCTGCGGCCCGGAAGGCCGCGGCGAGGAACGTCCGGGCATAGCCTTCGAGCCCGTCCGACTGCACCCCGCTCTTGGACGGCCGCCCCGGCAGGTCAAGCAGGGCGCTGTCCGGTGTCGCCCACCGCCAAGCCGCCTCAAGCAGCCGGTCAGCGGTCGAGATCCAGTGCTCACGGGTGCTCATCTGGAAAGTCAACCCTTCACTCGGTGTACCGGCATTCTGTCATGAAAAACCCAGGTATTCGGCTGGTACGAAAAGATGGACATTCGACATCTTTTCGGTCTCCGAGGCATACAGGCTCTTCGAACTTGGCCGGGGTTTGACTGGGTCGTGAGGTTTCTGCCCAGTGTGAGGGCCCGTGGCTCTGTGCGTGATCATTTCTGTTGTCTACGCAGGAAGATCACGACAGAAGAGCCACGGGCATGGTTAACGATACGACCCGTCTGCTGGGCCTGGCCGGCCTGGTTGTCGTTCGGGTCGATGAAGCAGCACACGGTGGGCCGGTGGTCCATCTGGTCACCGCAGACGAGCAGGCCCGTGCTTGCCCGGGATGCGGCGTGACAGCGACCAGGATCAAGGAGTGGGTGACCACACAGCCGAGGGATCTGCCGGTGGTTGGCAGACAGGTCGATCTGCGGTGGCGCAAACGTCGCTGGCACTGTGACCAGCAGGACTGCGGCAGGAAGACGTTCACCGAGGCGGTCGAGCAGGTTCCGGCGCGGGCCCGGGTGACCGGTCGGTTGCGGCGGGCGGCCGGTGCGGCGGTGGCCGATGGTGGGCGCACGATCGTGCAGTCCGCTCGGGATCACGGCTTGTCCTGGCCGGTGGTGTCGGCCGCGTTCACCGCCCACGCCGCCGCGGTGCTGCCGGACAGGCCAGACCCGGTGGCGGTGCTGGGGATCGACGAGATCCGCCGGGGCCGTCCGCAGTGGACCTGGAACGACGACCAGCAGTGCTGGGAGGTCACAGTGGATCGGTGGCATGTCGGGTTCGTGGACCTCGCGGGCGGGCAGGGCCTGCTCGGGCAGGTCGAGGGCCGCACCAGCGTGGCCGTGCGGGACTGGATCACCCAGTGGGACCAGGCCTGGCGCCAGGGCATCCGGGTCGTGGCGATCGACATGTGCACCGTCTTCGCCGCCGCGGTCCGCGCCGTGTTACCACAGGCCAGGCTGGTCGTGGACCACTTCCATCTCGTGCAGTTGGCCAACCAGGCCCTCACCGAGGTCCGTCGCCGGGTCACCCTGCAGGTGCGGGGCCGGCGAGGCCGCAAAGGCAACCGGGAGTGGGAACTGCGCAACCGGCTGACCCGCTCGGCCGCCCGGATACACGAGAAACACCTCGACCCGATGATCGACGACCTGCGGGCACTCCCGACGGGGATCGGCACACCGATCCTGACCGCGTGGAACGCCAAGGAAGACCTGCTCGACCTGCTCGACCTGGCGCGCACCCACCCGGACCGGGCCGTGATCTGGCCCCGGCTGTCGCGGTTCTACGAGCGGTGCGCCACAGCCGGCCTGCCCGAACTGGAGCGACTGGCCAGCACGGTCTCGGCCTGGTGGCCCGAAATCCTCGCCTTCCTCGACACCGGCATCACCAATGCAGGATCCGAGGGCACCAACCGGGTCATCAAAACCGTCGCCCGCGACGCCTACGGCTTCCGTAACCCGGTCAGTCAACGTCTGCGCACCCGCTGCGCCACCACCCGCAAAGGCCGAGGATGCCTCAACCCCGCATAACTTCGAAGAGCCGGCATACACCGGTAACACCGTTGGTGTCGCTGGAGACACCAACGGGCAGATGGTGGAAACGTCCCAAGCGGTTTGTCAAGCCGGAGGTGCAGACAATGCGCGCGATGGTTCTGTTTGCTGTGCCCATAATTGCGGCAGGGATGGTTGCCGGTTGTGGAAACAACACGGCGAATCCGCAACCACCGGACATCAACGCGGTGCACTCCTCCGGCCTCGCGACCCCGCCCAGTTCAACGACCACCGCGCCAACGAAGAGCTCGCCAGTGACCTCGGCCCGCGGCAACATCAAGAAGACGGTCGGTGAGGTGGCAGCGCTGTGCACTGACACCAACTGCACCGACCTCTCGGTGACCTTCACTCTCGACAAGATCGAGGTGAATCCGAAGTGCACCGACAAATACTCGGCGGACGCCAAGCCTGAGAACGGCCACTTTGTCGTGTTGTCGTTCACGATGAAGACAACGGACAAATTTTCCGGCCACGCCCAATACTTTTCGCTGAACCCCTTTGAGTTCTCGATCGTCGGTCCGGATGGCATCACGATCCAGAACACGTCAAGTTCTCAGTGTATGGCTATGTCCGAGATGCTGCCATTGGGAAACTACTCCCCGTCGTCGCAGTACATCGGCAAAGTCGTCCTGGACACCAAGCATGCCCACGGGGTGGTCGTGTTCAAGCAAGGTTGGATGGATGGCGGCTGGGAGTGGGAATACTGACCCACTCACGCCGAGTCTCGGATGATCAACTCCGTCGGCAGGATGCGCGACGTGGGTTCGTCGCCGTTGATAAGACGGACGAGCATGCGGGTCATCTCCCGGCCGAGGGCTTCGTTGGGTTGGCGGACCGTGGTGAGCGCGGGCTGCGTGTGCTGGGCGGTGACGATGTCGTTGAAGCCGACAACGGCGACGTCCTCCGGCACGGCAAGCCCGCGGGAACGCAACTCCGTCAAAGCCCCTGCCGCCATCGCATCCGAAGCGACGAACACCGCGTCCAGATCCGGGTACGAGTCCAGCAGTGAGCCCATCGCCGAAACCCCGCTGGCCTCGCTGAAGTCCCCATGGGCGACCCGGTTGTCGGCCAAGCCAGCCAGGGCCATCGCCTCGCGATAGCCCAGATACCGGCTCACGCCCACATGCATGTCCAGCGCGCCAGTAATCGTGGCGATCCGGTGGCGGCCGGTAGAGATCAGATACTCGACGGCCTGCCGAGCCTCGCCGCGGTTGTCAGCATCGACGTAAAACGGCGGAGTCTGATCCAAGGAGCGGCCGCCGTGGACAACCGGGACCCCGCCCTCAGCGGCGATCTTCGACAGTGGGTCCCTGTCGACACGCCGGCCCGTCGGGCGACTTCGTCAAGGGTGGGTCTCACCTGCTCAACACTATCCTTCATGCTTTCACCGCCCCCTCCATGATGCCGCCGATGATCTGCTTGCCGAAGGCGAGGAACACCAGGAACAGTGGGACGATCGCGATCAGCGCACCGGTGAACATCAACGTGTAGTCGGTGTAGTACTGCGTCGAGAGCTGGGCCAAGGAGAACTGCACGGTCGGGTTGTCGGCTTCCAGCACCGCCAACGGCCACAGGAATTCGTTCCACGTACCCATGAATGTGAACAGCCCAAGTACCGCCGCGCCTGGTCGAAGTGCTGGCAGCACGACTGTGCAGAAGATCCGGAACGTCGAGCAGCCGTCGACCTTGGCTGCTTCGATCAGTTCGTCGGGCACGGCACGTTGGGCGTACTGGCGCATCAGGAACACACCGAACGCGGACACCAGAAACGGCACGATCACCGCTTCGAGCCTGTTCTGCCAGCCTAGTTCGACCATGATCATGTACAGCGGGATGATGCCCATCTGCACCGGGATCATCATCGTCGCCAGGATGATCATCAGCAGCACGTTCTGACCGCGGAACCGCAGTTTGGCGAACGCGAACCCGGCCAGCGAGCTGAAGAACACCACCGCGACCGTCACGATCACCGACACGATCGCCGAATTGACCAGGCCGAGCAGGAAGTTGGCGTCTGGTGCGGTGAACAGCCTGGTCACGTTCTCGCCGAAGTGCGGGCCAGGCAGCAAGGGCGGCGGCCAGTCGCCGACGATGTCGTTGGAACGCGTGGCCACCACGAACAACCAGTACAGCGGGAACGCCGACAAGGCGATCGCCACGACCAACGTCAGGTAGACGAGCATCAGCGCCCCCTGCGCGTGATCAGGAAGTTCACCGTCGCCAGCAGGGTGATCAGCAGGAAGAGCATCCACGCGATCGCCGAGCCGTAACCGAGGTCGAAGTCGCGGAACGCCTTCTCGAACATGTACATCGCGACCGTCTGGAACTGCCGCAGGCTGCCGCCGGAGATCGCGAAACCGCCCTGCCCGAAGATCAGCGGCTCGGTGAACAGCTGCATTCCGCCGATCATCGACACAATCACGGTGAACACGATCGCCGGGCGGATCATCGGCACGGTGATGCTGAAGAACTGCCGCACCTTCGACGCGCCGTCCACGGTCGCGGCTTCGTAGAGTTCACGCGGCACGGACTGCATCGCGGCCAGGTAGATCAGCGCGTTGTAGCCGGTCCAGCGCCAGTTGACCATGGTCGCGATCGCGGTCCACGAGGACCATTTGTCCGCGCGCCAGTCGATCGCGTCGATGTTCACCAGGCTGAGCAGGCCGTTCGCCATTCCGGCGTCGCGGTCGAAGATCTGGCTGAACACGATTCCGACCGCGGCGACCGACGTGACGATCGGCAGCAGCACACCCATCCGCAGGAACGTCAGACCGCGCAGTTTCTGGTTGAGCAGACTGGCCAGGATCAATGCCAGCAACAGCTGCGGAACCGTGGCCAGCAGCAGGATCCCGAGGGTGTTGACGACCGCGTTCCAGAAATCCGGGTCGCCGAACAGCGTGACGTAGTTCTGCAGCCCGACGAACCCGTTGCTGCCGCCGAGATCCCAGTCGTGCAGCGAGACCCACGCGGTGTAGCCGAGCGGGAACAGGCCGAAGATCAGGAAGATGATGAAGAAGGGCGCGACGAACAGGTAGGGCGACGCGGTGGCGTCCAGTTTGGATAGACGCCACCCGCGTCGCTGTTCCGTATCGGCCACCTACTTGACCAAGCGCTTGGCGTCGTCGACGGCCTTGGCCCATGCCGCATCCGGGGTGAGCTTGCCTTGCTCGACCGCGGTCAAGGCGTTGCCAACCCGGTCACCGATCGGGTTGTTGTCCGGTCCCAAGTAGACCGGCCGCAGCGCTTTCACGCTCTCGCCGAAGATCTTGCCGACCGGCGCGTTGCTGAAGTAGGCGTTGGTGAAGTTCTGCACCGCCGGGTCATCGATGGCCTGCGGCGAGGACGGGAAGTTGTTCTTGGCCTTGAACGCTGCGATCTGGCTCTGCGGGCTGGTCAGGAACTTCACCAACTCGGCGGCCTGGTTCTGGTTCTTGCTCTGGGCAGGCACAGCGAGGAACGAACCTCCGCGCACCGCGCCGTTGCCAGGAACCCTTGCCACGTCCCACTTTCCGGCGTTCTCCGGCCCGGACTGCTGCTCGATGGTCGCCAGCATCCACGATGGGCACGGGATGGTGGCGAACTTTCCGGTCTTGAACCCGGCGTTCCACTGTGGACTGAACTGGTCGACGTTCGCCGACAGTCCGGCTTTGATCATTTCCATCGTCTTGTCCCATGTGGCCTTCACGCCGGGATTGGTGTCGATGACGAGTTTGTTGTTGCGGTCGTAATACGTGTGATCGCCTTGCTGCAGCATCATGTTCAAGAACGGGCTGCCGGACGAGTCGTAGAACTGTGAACCGGTGTTCGCGGCGATCAACCGTTTGCCGGTGGCCAGGTAGGCGTCCCAGGTCGGCCAGAGTTTGCCGACTTCATCCCGGTTCGTCGGCAGACCGGCTTTGGCGAACAGGTCTGTGCGGTAACACATTCCCTGCGCGCCGACGTCTGTGCCGAGGCCGACCAGCCTGTCGCCGTTGGGAGTGCTGGCCTGCTGCCACTTCCAGTCGAGGAAGTTGCCGCGCAGCTGTGCGGCGCCGTGGTCGAGCAGGTTGACGAACTGGTCCGGTTTGGCCATGAACTGGGTCAGAATGCCCTCTTCCAGGGCAACAACGTCACCGGCACCCGAACCGGTCGCCATCCACTGCTGGAGCTTGGGCAAGTAGTCGCCAAGTTTGCCGATGTTCTCCTGTTTGATGGTGACGTCCGGATGCGTGGCCTCGTACTGCTGGTAGAGCTGCTCATAGCCGAACTCGCCGAACGTCTTGACGACAAGCGTGGTCTTGCCGGAGCCCGGCTCGGCTGTCGATCCGCCGCTGCAGGCGGTCAGCACCACAATGGACGCCGCCAGTAGCGACCCGAGTCGAACGGCCATGATCAATCCTCCAGCTCGTTGGCGGTAACAGGCTGGCTCACGACGATGTGAAACACCTTCACCTGTAGCGATATCGCGGCATGTGTCAGCGTGATCGATCTTGATCTGAGTCAGATGTGACGCGCAGGCTGAACGGTATCGCTGTGTCGAGGCATGAGGCAACTTCACGCGATTGACACGATCCGGTCAATGTGGCTGTTTCTGTACACAGTGGACTTCGACGGGCCGGGTGCCTGCCCGCTCAGGTCGCCTAGTGTCGTGTGATTCTGTTTGCTTTACATTGGTGTGACTGGTGATGGTGTTGGCTGTTGGCATGGAGTTGACAGCCGACGAGCGGGCCGAGTTGCGGGCGCTGGTGAACAGTCCGGACGTAGCGGCGACGGTCGCGACGCGGGCGCGGATCTTGATGTGGTCGGCGGAAGGGCGGGCGAAGAAGGAAATCGCGGAGCTGGCTGGTGTGTCGAGGCCGACGGTGGATCTGTGGCTGTCACGCTACGCGGCAGACGGTGTGGGCGGGTTGCTGGACCGGCCGCGCGGGGCCGGGCGGGAGCAGGTTCCGGTGCGGGTGCGGGCGCGGATCCTGGCGGCCAGCCGCACAAGCCCACCCATCGAGACCGGGTTGTCGCACTGGTCGAGCCGGGAGATGGCCGCGTGGATCACCCGCGTCGAAGGGGTGTCGGTCTCGCATCACTATGTGGCGAAGCTGTGGCGCGACAACGGGTTGCGGCCGCATCGACAGGGCACGTTCAAGCTCAGCAAGGACCCGGAGTTCGCCGACAAGGTAGCCGACATCGTTGGTCTGTACCTGGACCCGCCGGGCGGCGCGGTCGTTCTCAGCGTCGATGAGAAGACCCAGATCCAGGCGCTGGACCGGACCCAGCCGCTGCTGCCGATCACCTTCGACGCCAGCGAGCAACGCACCCATGACTACCGCCGGCACGGCATCACGAACCTGTTCGCCGCACTCGACGTGGCCACCGGCGAGGTCTACGGCGAATGCCACCCGGTCCGCGACGGCGCGAACTTCCTGGCCTTCCTCAAGAAAGCCGTGAAACCGCACGCGGGCAAGAACGTCCATGTGGTGCTGGACAACTTGTCCATCCACGGCACGCCCGAGGTGATGGCCTGGCTGGAGGCCAACCCGCATGTGCGGTTCCACCACACCCCGAAAGGCTCGTCGTGGATCAACCAGATCGAGATCTGGTTCGGCATCATCACCCGCCAGGCCATCCGCCGCGGCACCTTCACGTCGGTCAAAGTCCTCATCGGACAGATCCGTGACTACATCAACCACTGGAACGCCAAGGCCAAGCCCTTCATCTGGACCGCCACCGCCGAGGAGATCCTGGCCAAGGTCCGCGTCGTCCAAGCCAGTGTCAAGAAGCTGCTCAACAACAACGCGAAGTAAAGCCAACAGAATTACAAGACAACTAGTGGCCTTCTTCAACGTGAAAGGTGCCGTGCTTCCAAGACACTTGGTACGTGCCGCCGGTCGGCCAGTCCGACGAGACCCGGCGACGAGCGTGCCCGAGCTTGCCGAGTTCTCGTATGACAAGGTCAGCCTCGAGGAAGTACTTCACCTCGATGGGGGTGACGGGCACGATGTCGAAGTACTGTGCGTCGTCACCCCCTTGCCAGTCAACGAACTCCGTGAAGATGGCGATGAACTCCTGGCCGCATTCTGGGCACTTGCGCACCGAGACGCCGAAGTGCGAGTCGGAGACGATCCGTTGTGTCGTCTCAAGGTTCTTGGTGCAGTACTCCATCACGGTCTCGGCGTCCTCGCCGTAGCACTGCGCGCACCCGAATTCCATGCCGAATCCTAGCGGGTTTCGGGGAGGGTGACGGCACCTTTGAACCATTGGTAGGTCTCGCTTTGCCGGTCGACTTGTCGTTCGTGGTAGAGCCACCGGCGGGGCGAAAGGTCTTCGATGTCCGCGCGCAGGATTCGTGAGTCTGCAAGAGACGCGGCTTCGGCCCGAGTGATGGGCACGAGGGTGTCGTACTCGGCGTCGTGGCTGCCTTCCCAGTTGATTTCCTCGAGGTAGACGACCACATAGTCCTGTCCACAGGACTCGCATTGCCGCAGGTGCACAACCTCGGTCGGCCAGCCGAGCGTGAGCGTTCGCAGCACGGCCGCCTTCTGCAGGCACCGTGGCATCACCACACCCGCGTCCTCAGTCTCCGCACCGAAACACTCGGCGCACCCGAAGTCCATGCAGGCCACTGTAGATGTAGACCAAAGTTACTGCATGTGCTCGATTCGCCACTGTAAGCTGCGAGGTTGTGCGCGGTGACAGCGGGGTCCGGCTGACGGCTGTCCTGTGCGTGCGCGAGTTCCGGGGCTTGTGGCTCGCGGAACTGTTGTCAGTCGGTGGAGATCAGCTCGCACGGGTCGCCGTCGCGGTCCTCGTCTACCGGGAAACAGAGTCGGCGACGTGGACAACGCTCAGCTACGCCATGACGTTCCTGCCGAACCTCCTGGGCAGCGTGTTCCTGGCAAGTCTTGCCGATCGGTTCAAAAAGCGGGAACTGATCGTCGCGACGGACCTGTGCAGGGGAGTGCTCGCCGCGGCAATGGCAATTCCAGGATTGCCCTTACCGGTTCTCGGCGTCCTCATCGCGTTGCTGTCGTTCGCGGGAGGGCCGTTCAAAGCCGCCCAACTGTCCCTGATGTACCAAGTGCTCGGCAGGCAGTACGTCCAAGGGCTCTCGGTCCGTTCAATTTCCACGCAACTGGCCCAGCTCATCGGGTTCGCGGCCGGGGGAGCGGTGCTCACCCTCGTCAGCCCGTACGCGGTACTCGGATTCAACGCGGTCACCTTCGTGATCGCGGCAGCCTTGGTGCGGTTGACAGTGCACAGTCGCCCCGGCACGAACCACAGGAGAAGCACCAGCGGTGTCGTGCAACTGATCTGGCGGGATCCGAGGCTTCGCGGCCTGATCGCGTTGGCCTGGATGGTCGGACTCTTCGTGGTGCCGGAAGGGTTGGCCGCGCCGTACGCCGGCGAACTCGCGGCAGGCCTCGCTGCCGTCGGATTTCTGATGGCCGCCGACCCCGCGGGCAGCATCATCGGCGCATGGCTGTCCGCTCGAATGACCGAGCGGGCGCGGGAACGCATGCTCGTTCCGTTCGCGATTCTCGCCGGGGTTCCCCTCATCCTCTGCGTTCTGCAACCCGGGGTCTTGATTTCCGTGTTGCTGTGGGGGATTTCCGGTGTCGCTTCGACCGCGTACCTCATCGAAACCCAGGCCGCTTTTGTCAAACGGGTCCCCGAGTATTGCCGGGGAACCGCCGTGGGCTTGGGCAGTGCGGGTGTCCAGGCATCGCAGGGTGTCGCGATCGCGTTGGGCGGTGTTGTCGCCGACGCTCTCAGTCCGAGTGCGGCCGTCGCGTTGGCCGGCCTCAGTGGCGCGGGAATTGCCGTCCTTGTCGGTATGTCGTGGCTTCGCGCCCGCCAGGGGTGATCTCGGATTCTGTCCTCGCGACGATGGGTGTCTGGCGAGCGCGAGGCACACGTCGGTGCTCACCAGTCCTTTCCGCGCATCTCTGTCACCTCCCTTCTGCAGCTAGTACGGTTTGTGTCCGGGCAGTTACACTGTTCGATCGGCGGGAGGTGAGAAGAAGTTGTGACTATGTTCCGCTTTCGAGGCCGACGACACAAAGGGCTCGTGAACCCCGCGAGCTGGCCGGTGTGGTCGCTCCCGCGTCATCTTCTCTGCTATGTCCTCGCTGTCGACGCGTTCGCGGTCATCATCACGGCTGTTTTGCTGATCACCAACCCGCCCGCGGCGCGCGATCTTGTGATGGCTGCGGCGATCATTGGCCTTGGCCTGGTGAACGCCGAGATATCCCGGCATGTCGAGCGTATGCGCCGGAGGTTTTCCGACACTCCGCACGTCAATCTCACCTCGATCTGGACCGTCGCGGCCGCTTTGGTTCTCTCACCCGGATTCGCGGCCGCGGTTGTCGCGGTCCTGTATCTGCACTTGTGGATTCGCAGCTGGTATCGCGTACGTGGCGTACACGCCTATCGACTGACGTTCAGCGCGGCCACGATTGTTCTCGCCTGCCACGCGGCCACCGGAATCCAGCAGCTGCTCGGACCGGAAACCCTCGTCAAAGCGGTATTCCCCGGAGCGCTGTGGGGTATTCCCCTTGCCATCGCCGCGTTCTCGGCGGTGAACACCGGGCTGATCGCCGGTGCCATCGCGTTGTCCGAGCGGACGCTGAAACCGGTGCGGATTCTGGGGAGCTGGCACGCCAACGCGTTGGAATTCGCGACCATCTGCCTTGGCGCCCTCGCGGCGATCCTGCTGGCGTGGAAACCGTTGCTGGTCGCGTTGTTCATCCCCGCGCTGCACGTATTGCACCGCAGCTTGCTGATTCGCCAGTTCGAGCAGGCCGCGGCGACGGACCCGAAGACCGGCTTGCTCAATGCGGCCGCGTGGCACACCGTCATCACGAAGGAGTACGAGCGAGCCAAGCGCGAAGGCGCCACGCTTGGCGTCCTGATGATCGACCTCGACCACTTCAAGCAGGTCAACGACGGTTACGGCCACTTCGCGGGCGACGAAGTCCTCGAAGCGGTCGCCCACGCACTACGCGCCGAGACCCGCCGTTACGACGTGGTCGGCCGGTTCGGCGGCGAGGAGTTCGTGGTCGGCCTGCCCGAGGTCGAAGACAAGGAACTCGTCGAGATCGGCGAACGCATCTGCGAGCGGGTCAGGAAACTGCGGGTCACGGTCAACGACAACGAAGTGGTCGACGGCCTGACCGTGTCCATCGGCGCTGCCGCATATCCAGCGACCAGGGGCGGCCTGGATCAGCTGCTGCTGGCGGCCGACCTTGCCGCGTTCGGTGCCAAGGACGCGGGCCGTGACCGGGTCGTGGTGAGCAGGCCGCAGGCTAAGGGGCGCGGCGCTGCCGCGCGGAGGAAAGTTCAGCCTGGTGGTCCTGAGCCCATTTGATCAATGGGCGGACCGATCTGAGCAGCGAACTGCCCATCGTGGTCAGTTCGTAGTACACCGGCTGGAACAAGGCGTCCGGTGTGTTCTGCCGTTGCACAATGCCGTCCCGTTGCAGCCTCGACAACGTTTCCGTGAGCACTTTCCTTGTCAACGGCCGGACATGGTTGACCCAACCGGACCGTTCCTCGACGGCATTGATCGCATTCAGCAGATCGGTGAAGTTCAGTGGTCCGGGCGCCAATGACGCGAGTACGGCAGGCACCCATTGGCCGTTGAGCACAGCCATCGCGTCAAGCAGGCTTTGCCGATACGGGACATTTTCGCCTGCCATCGCGCACCCCCTTCGACGGGAGCCCTAGCGTACCTCCGAATGAGTGAACATCGCCGAGTTACCTCAAGGTGTCACCGGCACTCACCTTGCGGTAACACGACGCCACCGGGGTAGGAACGAATTGGGCGAGGGCAAGGGGGGGGGCACAGCGGCCATGACTCGATCTCCAGCGCCGGAGACCATCCGCGCATGTGGCGTTCCGGCGGATCTGGAGTCATGGCCGCTTCCGCGTGACGAACGGATGTGTCCCTTCCCGGATAATGTGGGTGAAGCGGTGCATCGGGATCGATGCAAATGAATTGGGCTGGGTTGTTGTGGGTGTTTTCGGCACCCGTGCGCCGGCAAGCACACTGGCGGCCCGTGATCGGGCGGCCCGGTAGAAATCAATCAGGTTCTCCTGGCCCTGGTTTTCCCTGCCCGCTTTCTGCCTCGCATAGGCGCGCAACAGATCGTGGAACCGGAATCGTCCGTTGACGTCCTGGTCGAGCAGATGCGCGTCGACCAGTTCGGCGAGCAGCGTGCTGGCTTTCTCGCGGGAGGTGTTCAGCAGCACCGCGGCCGCGTACACATCCAGGGTGTTTCCGGGCAGAAAGCCGAGCAACCGGAACAGCCGGGCGCCTTCGTCGGACAACTTGTTGTAGGACCAGGAGAACACCGGGCCGATCGAAGCGTACGGATCGTCGCCCGCGTCCAGCAGGCGCAGCCGGTGCTGTTCGTCCGCGAGCTCCTCGGCCAGATCGGCGAGTTCGAGATCGGGCTTGCGCGCCGCCAGGTCCGCGACCAGCCGAATCGCCAGCGGCAGGTGGCCGCACTGCTTGATCAGCACGTCAGCGGCCCGCGGCGCGGTGGCGACACGCTGGCCGATCAGGGTCGTCATCAGCGCACGGGACTCGGCCAGGTTCAGCACCCCCACGTCGATCAGTCGCGCGCCATCGCGAACCGCGAGGCCACGCAGGGACTCGCGACTCGTGATCACCACGAACGCCTCGGACGTGCCCGGCAGCAACGGCCGTACGACATTGGCGGCGCGCGCGTTGTCCAGGATCATCAGCAACCGACGGTCCGCGACCATCGTGCGGAACATCGCCGAACGCTCACTGACATCACGCGGTATGGAGTGAGTCTCCACACCCAGCGCACGCAGGAACGCGGCGAGCGCGTCGGCGGGATCGACCGGCTCGTCAGGGTCGTAGCCACGCAGGTTGACGTACAACTGGCCGTCGGGGAAGTGGTGCTTGTTCTGGTGCGCCCAATGCAGGGCCAATGCCGTCTTGCCGACACCGCCGGTGCCCGCGATCGCGGCGATCACCATCGCGGCCGAATTTCCGCTGCGGACCTCGGCCAACAACGAATCCAGCGCCGCGAGCTGGCTCCTGCGGCCGGAGAAACCGACCACGTCGGCAGGCAGCTGTGCGGGCACGAGCCGGTTCGCCTTGGCCGGAACGTCCTGGCGTAGCACGCGTTCGTGCGCACTGCGCAGCTCGGCGCTGGGGTCGACGCCGAGCTCACTGCCCAGCAACTGCCGTGCGCCCGAGTAGAGGCTGATCGCGTCGGCCTGCCTGCCCGCGGCGGCCATGGCGAGCATGACCCGTGCCAGCAAGCCCTCGTGCATCGGCGCTTCGACGATCAACGCCTGCAACCGGCGGATGACCTCGTCCTGGCGCTTTGGCTCGACAACCGCGTCCGCATATGCCATTGCCGCGCTTATCCGGCGTTCTTGCGCCGAGACCGCGGCCGGATGCAACCGCAACCGGTCCGGCAGATCCGCGAGCAATGGGCCGCGCCACTGGTCCAATGCGGCCGCGAGATTCTCCGGCTTTTCACCTTGTTGGACCAACGCGTCGAATGTCGCGATATCCAGTTCTTGCGCACCAAGGGCCAACCGGTAGCCGCTTGGCGCCGTGACGATTGCGTTGTGCCCATGGGAACCGCCATTCCCGAGCGCTTTCCGCAGCCGGGTGACGTACGTGTGGATGAGGTTCTGCCAGGTCGCCGGTGGTTTGGTGCCCCAGAGCAGCTCCACGATCTCGTGCTGGGAAACGGTGATGCCGTAGCGCAGAGCCAGCAATCCGAGCAGGCATCGCTGCTTTTCCGCGCCCAGTTCCTGAACCTCACCTGCCAGCCGGACGACCAATGGCCCGAGCACACTCACTCGAATGGCCGAGTCCGAGCATGAGCACGCGATCGCCGGGTCAATCCCCAACGCGCTGATCACGCGGTCGATCGACTTGGACTGGGTGTCGGGAAGCTTGCCTTGTTCGATTTTGCCGATGGTCCGGACACTCAGCTCGGCGAGCTCGGCCAAATCGCGTTGGGTCAATCCCAACTCCACGCGTCGTCGCCGAACCGCCACCCCCAATGCCGTGCCAGCCATCTCGAACTCCCCCGCCTGTCGCACACCAGCATGGCAACCATGCCAGAAAACGCGACAAAGATACCGATCTTGTCCCGAAGATGCCGATAACTGCTGGTCCAAGGCTCGTGACCTGCGGATATCGAGTACAGGTCCAGTCCAGTCGCGGTGGTTATCCTGCAGTGGCAATGGGACGGGAGTGCAATGCGGTATGTGCGTCGGGCGGGTTTGGACCCGGTTTATCCCGAAGTGTGGACAGTGAACGCGGCGTGATGGGGCCGGAAACCGATATCCAGGTCCTTGGGCCATGGGAGATCCGGCGTGACGGCGAGGTCGTGGCGATCCCGCCGGGGCAGTTGCGTGTCCTGCTGGCCGCGTTGGTCGTCTCGGCCAACCACCCAGTCACCACGGACACGCTGGCCGAACGACTGTGGCCCGACGAGCAGCCTGGCAACGCTCGCGGGTCCTTGCACACCTATGTAGGCCGTCTCCGGCAGCTACTTGGCCGCAACGTCATCGAGCGCGTCTCCGCCGGTCGCTACCAGCTTGGCGTCAAGTCTGACCGGGTCGACGTCTATCGGTTCCGCGAGCTGCTGCGCCAGTCCCGTGCGCAGGTGGACTCGAAGCAGGAACTGGCACTTCTTTGTGAGGCGCTGCGGCTGTGGCGCGGCAGGCCGTTCTCCGACGTGGCCTCGTCCTGGGTCGATCGGGATGTCGTGCCGCGGCTGACCGAGGAGTGGTTCGCCGCGACCGAGCGGCGGATCGACATCGAGATGGACGTCCGGCAGCCCGAGTCGATCATCGCCGAACTGCACGAGCTGACTGATCAATATCCAACCCGCGAATCGCTGTGGGTCCGGCTGATCTCGGCCCTGCACCGGGCTGGCAGGCGAGAAGACGCGCTGGTCGCGTACGCCCAGGTGTTCCGGATTCTCAGCGACGAGTTCGGCATCGATCCTGGCGCCGAACTACAGCGGCTGCGGCGTGAGATCCTGCAGGGAAACCGGATGACGCTGCCTTGGTCGCCAGCGCCGCGTCAGCTCCCGCACGACATCGCCAAGTTCACCGGCAGGCAGGAAGAGCTCACCAAGCTCGACGCGCTGCTGACGAACCTCGACGGCGCGCCGATCATCGTCTCGATCGACGGCGCCCCAGGGATGGGCAAGACCGCGCTGGCTCTGCACTGGGCGCATCGGGTGGCTGACAAGTACTCCGACGTCCAGCTCTACCTCAACCTGCGCGGCTATGGCCCGGGTGAGCCGATCCGGCCGAACGCGGCGACTGAGGCGCTGTTGCGTGAGCTCGGGGTGCCTGGCGAAGCCATTCCGTCCGATGTGGACGAGCGGTCGGCGTTGCTGCGCAGCAAACTGTCCGACCGGCGCCCGTTGATCCTGCTGGACAACGCGCGGGACGCCGGTCAGGTGCGGCCGTTGCTGCCGGGGTCATCAGCGCTGGTGATCGTCACGAGCCGGAACCAGTTGCGTGGGCTGTCGGTGCGGGACGGCGCCCATCGCGTGACGCTGAACCCGATGGCGCACCGGCAGGCCATCGACCTGCTGTCGTCGGCCATCGGGCCGCACCGCGTGGCCGAGGAGCCCACAGCGGCCGCACGGCTGGTCAAGTTGTGTGACTATTTGCCTTTGGCACTGGCGATTGTGGCTGAACGCGCCCATCGCACCGATTCGTTGGCCGACGTCGTGCTGGCGCTGGAGGACGAGAAAGCGCGGCTGGACAATCTCGGCAGCGGTGATGGTGATCCGCATACGGATCTACGTGCGGCGCTGTCGTGGTCCTATCGCGCCTTGCGTAAGTCGGCTGCGTTGATGTTCCGCAAGCTCGGTTTGTTGCCTGCCAACGACATTGGGCTTGACACGGCCGCTGCGTTGAGTGGATTGCCGCGTGGGCAGGCGAAGGACGCGCTCGACCAACTGATCGCGACCAACCTGCTGGAGCAGCCGCAGCCGGGACGCTATCAGATGCACGACCTGATTCGCTTGTATGCGACCAACTTGGTGATGACCTACGAGTTGCAGGCCGAGCGGGAAGAGGCGGTCGAGCGCGTGCTCGACTGGTACCTGCACGCAGCCGTAGCTGCGGACAAAGTCATGGTCCCGCACCGCAACCGCGACTTCGTGGCGCCGTACAAGGCTCGGATCCCGCCGCCGGTCTTCGTCGATGCCCAGGAAGCGGCCGCTTGGTTTAATGAGGAGTACGAGTCCCTGCGTTCGGTCACCGCGTGGGCCGTGGCCAACGGGTGGGACGGTCATGCGTGGCGGATCGCGTTGGCGTTGACGACCTTGTTCGACAGCGTGGTGCCGTGGCGCGAGGGCCTCAGGTTCTTCCAGTCCGCATTGGACAGCGCAAGGGCCGCGGGCGAGCGGGTGGGCGAGGCGTACTTGCTCAATTCAGTCGGCTGTATCCACCTGGACAAGGAGGAGTACCACCGGGCGAAGTCCTACTTCGAACGGTCACTTGCTCGATTCCGTGAGCTGGACATCGATCGCGGCTTGGGCATGACGCTCGGGAACTTGTCGATCACCCATGCGAAGCTCGGCGATGGCGAGAGCGCTCGTGACTACGCGAAGACCGCGTTGAAGCTGTCCGAGGATCTCGACTATCCCCGTGGTATCACACAGAACCTGGACAACCTCGGCATCGGGCTGACGATGTCCGGCGACTACGCCGGGGCGGTCGAATGCCATCTTCAGGCGCACGAACGCTTCCAGCGCACCGGCGATGTGACGATCGAGGCGTTCAACCAGCACAATCTTGGCCTGGCGTACGCACGTCTTGGTAATGTCCCACAAGCGATCCGGGCCTTCCATACCTCGATCTCCTTGCACCGCACCACCGCCAACCGTCGCTGGGAAGCCGCGACCATGGTCGACCTTGGGGTCGCGCTCAACGACGCTGGGCACTCCCGGATCGCCCGTGGCGTACTGAAGTCGGCCATGGGCATCATGTCCGAGCTGGCGGACCCACGGGCCACGGACATCGAAGCGCGGCTCGCCACAATGGTCTAGCAACCCCGGGCATGATCGAGCGTCCTCTTGGGAAGCCGGATTTGCCGGCGCATTCTCGAGGGAGTCGAGAACGATGTCACGAACGACATTTCTCTTGTTGATCACAATGCTGGCCGCGTTCCTGGTGCCGACGTCCGCGACCGCGGCACCCTATTGCGGCATCACATGGGGTTCACTGCCCAAGAGCGCACCGACGTCGGTAACGGGTGAACTGGTGAACATCCGCTCGGGCAGGCACGACTGCTACGACCGTCTGGTGCTGGACTTCCGGTCCCGTGTCGACGGATTCCACGTGTCCTATGTGGATCAGATGACCGAGGACCCGACCGGGAACCCGATCCCGTTGCGCGGCGGCGCGAAGCTGTCGGTCGCTGCTTTCGGGCCCGCGTACGACGCGAACGGTCAGCCGACGTACACCTTTGCCAACCGCCGTGAGCTCCTCAATTTCGCCGGGTACCAGACCTTCCGACAACTGGCCTGGGCTGGTTCGTTCGAGGCGGTCACCACGGTCGGCCTCGGTGTTCGCGCGCGATTGCCGTTCCGCGTGCTCACGTGGGACAACAAGGTTGTCGTGGACGTCGCCCACATCTGGTAAAACCCCAGGTCCACCCTCGTGAGTGGTTAGCCGTGTTCTAACACGAATAACCACTCACGAGTCGCACGCTGGGAATTTAGCCTGCGCCGTAGGGGTAGAGCGGGTTGCCGTAGGTGCTCGGTGGTTGTTGACCGGCGTCGATTCGGGCCCTGATCTCGTTGCGTTGTGCGGGAGTCGCGGCAAGATCGTATGGTAGGTCCCACTGTTCCGTTGCGTCAGCGGGAATGTCACTGCCGCCTGGCCTGAGAACATCACCCAATGCTCGCGGCAACTGCCACGGCAGCTTGCCGCGAGCCGTGTAGTCGCCGAACAGCAGGCTGGCCAATGCCGGGCCCATCTCCTCGCCGCCGCGGTACGTGACCACGATGGCGCTCGCGAGGCCATGCCATTCTGTGATGACGTACGGCCGAGGCATGACTAAAGCGACTACCACAGGGATGCCTTGGCGTTGGAAGTTCTGGATCACCGCGACCTGATCCGGTGGCAGATAAGGCTGTTCCTTCACCCAGTTCGTACCATGGGTGTACGACGCCTCGCCGACCGCGACCACCGCGAGCTTCGGTGCCGGACCCGTGTCCTGATAGACGTTCACGCCTGCCTGGGATGCTCGTGCCTTGATCGCGTCAAGGATGTTCAGCGAGCCGTACTCCTGGTGGAAGTAGCTTGTCCAGACACAGCAAGCGTTTGAGTCCGTCGCGCGTGGCCCGGCGACGACGATGTTGTCACCGCGGTTCAAGCGAAGTGGCAGAACACCGTTGTTTTTCAACAAAGTCATCGACTCGCGCGCGGCTTGGTTGGCCAGGGCGGTGTACGCCGGTGTGTGGAAGCGATATGGGCCGTTGACCGGATCACCATACGGATTCTCGAACAGTCCCAATTGGAACTTCAGCCGCAGCACCCGGCGAACGGCGTCGTTGATCCTCGCCGCGGGCACGTTCGCGGTGAACGACCCGATACTGAAACCCGGCGCGCCTGGGTCGGCGCCGCCCATGACATCGGATCCCGCGTTGGCCGCGCCGACCCAGGAGCCGGAAGGCAGCCAGTCGGTCGTGATCAGGCCGGCGAAGCCGAGATTCTGCCGCAGATAGGCGAGGATCTTCGCGCTGTCGCCCGCCCCTGGGCCGCCGGGATCGAGGAACGAACTGCCCGCGTAACCCGGCATGATGTTGACCGCACCGGCTTCCATCGCGGCGCGGAACGGAACCATGTGGTACTTGATGGTCACCGCGTCGAACACAATGAGTGCCTCGCCGCCAGCGCCTTCGCCCGGCCAGTGCTTGACCGTGGCGAGCACGGACGAGGGGTTGAGCTCAGGGCCGCCTTGCAGTCCGGCGACCAAAGCCCGCACCTGCGCGGCCGCGACTTCAGCGTTTTCGCCGTTGCCTTCCTGGATACGCGGATACAGCACCTTCGTACCCACCTCGGCGAGCGGGCCGAGCACGCCGCGTGCACTGACTTCGAGCTGCTCACGGCGTTGCATGTCACCGAGTTTGTAGTCCAGCGGGTAGTTCTTGCCTGCCGCAAGGGCACTTTGCAATGGGTATGTGGTCTTGTAGCCGCTGATCGTGTCGCCTGCGGAGATGAACGGGATGCCGAGTCTCGTGCCTGAGGACGCCAGCAGGATGGTGTGCAAGTCCTGCGCTTCCGCGGGCCCGAAGTGCCACCCAGCCCGCGGGAATGCCTGCGCGTTGTAGAACATCTGATACGCCTTCTCCTCGGCCGTCATCCGCCCGAGAAGGTCATTCACGCGGGCCCCGACCGGCTGGCGCCAGTCCTCGTACGGCTCGATGGCGCCGTTGCGGTTCAAATCCCTGCTGCCGTTGACGATCGACACGCCGTCGGCGACGTTTTCCAGCGTTGGCACGTAGACGCTGAACTGCCGGATGTTGGACGGGCTTCCGTCACTGGCCACCACGAACCACTTGTAGGTCCACCGGTCGGTGATATCCCAGGTGGGCGTGTAAGTCGTGCCGCTTACGTCGGCGACCTTCGTATACAGGTCGATGAGGTTGCCGGACGCGGCGAAGTTGTAGTCCTCACGGCTGACGTTGATCCACACCTGGTAGCGGGTCGCGCCAGGCATCGCGTTCCATGCCAGTGTCGGGCGCCGGGTGGTCGTGATCATCGCGCCGTCGGCCGGTGCTGCCAGCGCGAACCGGCCGGTGTTGGCTGGCGCTTTTGTCGGCGGTGACAGCAAAGGCGGCGTGGTTGTGGTGCTGTCGACCGTGCCGAAGATCTGGAATTCCCAGAGGGAGTAGCCGTATCCGGTTGCTCTCGCGGTGCCGAGCATTCGGACGTATCTGCCGGTGCCGGTGGTGGTGAGTGTTTCGGTGCCGCCGGTTCCGGTTGTGGTGGTGTGGATCGGTGTCCAGTTCGTGGTGTCGTTCGATGTCTCGATCCGGTAGCCCTTGGCGTACGCGCCTTCCCAGACCAGCCTGACCTGGTTGATGATCGCCGGTCCGCCGAGGTCGACGCGGATCCACTGCGTGTCACTGAATTCGCTGGACCACCGGGTTGTCGTCCTGCCGTCGAGCGCGGCGGCAGGCGCGTTGCCGCCCTCCCATGACGAGGCGGTGACCTGCTTGAACTCGGAGATCAACGTCCCGGCGTCCGCGGTGAGCTCGCCGAAGACCTGGAACTCCCACAGCGAGTAGCCCCAGCCAGTCGCCCTTGCGGTGCCGAGCATTCGGACGTATCTGCCGGTGCCGGTGGTGGTGAGTGTTTCGGTGCCGCCGGTTCCGGTTGTGGTGGTGTGGATCGGTGTCCAGTTCGTGGCGTCGTTCGATGTCTCGATCCGGAAGGCGCTGGCGTACGCGGCCTCCCAGGACAGGGTGACGCTGTCGATCCGTGCGGTGCCACCAAGATCGACCTGCACCCACTGCGGATCGGTGAACTGGCTGGACCATCGGGTGGCGGGATTGCCGTCGGTGGCGCTGGCGGCCGTGGTCGCGTCGTTCTCGATCGACGACGCGGTTGTCGTTTTGCCTTGGGACAGCAGAACACTCGCCGCCTGCGCCGTCACGACCAGGGACAGCAGCATGACGACAGCGAGCGCCAAACCCAGAACTCGGCGCATAGTCAGCTCCCATGCAGGGTGATGAATCTGGGAGAGCGCTCTCCGAGACCTAGCGTGTCCGACGGATCGCCCTTAAGTCAAGCCATGTGGACCTATACGTGCCTCCCATGGCGTTGAAACTGTGGGGGACATGCGCCGAATCGGGATCATTGGAGCGGGCCAGGCAGGCCTCGTGCTGGCACTGGGTTTGCAGAAACGCGGCTACGAGGTGACGGTCGTCGCCGAGAAAACAGCGGATGAGGTCAGGCAAGGGCGGCTGATCTCCAACCAGTGCGTCTTCCATCCGGCGCTGCAGCGGGAACGTGAGCTCGGCATCAACTTCTGGGACGACGAAGTCCAGCCGGTCGAAGAAGTCGCGTTCAAGGCAGCGGGCGCCCCTGGCACGACGGAACCCGTGATCTCCTGGGGGCAGAAGTTCGATCACCAAGCCCAGTCAGTGGATCAGCGGGTGAAGGTCTCCGACTGGATGACCCTGTTCGAGGCCCAGGGCGGCGAAATCCGCTACCAGAAGGTGACTCCGGCTGACCTCGACTCCTACGCCGTCTCGTTTGACCTGGTCATCGTGGCCGCGGGCCGTGGACCTCAGTTCGATGCGTTGTTCCCGCGTAACGCTGAACTTTCGCCGTACTCGGAGCCGCAGCGGGCGATCGGGATCGCCTACGTCCGCACGAAGCATCCGATGTTGCCGGGTTTGACGTTCAACCTCGGCCCGTTCGGTGAGAACTTCGTGCTGCCAGTGCTTTCCGTGCAGGGGAACGTGCATGGGATTGGTTTCTTCGGCCTTCCGGGAAGCCCGATGGATGTCTGGCAGGACGTCAAGGACATCGACCAGCACATGGAGATCGGCCTTCGCCTGTTGCGTTCTTACTTCCCTTGGGACGCGGGGATTCTGGAGGAAGCCGAGCCCGCGGGCCCGCTGGAGGCGTTGTATGGGGCGATCACGCCGATCGTCCGGCATCCCGTCGGCAAGCTCCCGTCCGGCAAGTTGGTGCTGGCCATGGGGGACACCGCGGTGACCAACGACCCGGTCGGCGGCCAGGGCGCGAACATGGCCGCGCACGCGGCAAGGTCGTACCAGGAGGCAATCCTCGCCCAGGGGGACAAGGAGTTCGACGAGCAGTTCATGCACGAGGCATTCGGGAAGTACTGGGCTGTGGCCCAACATGCGACCGCGTTCAACAACGCCCTGCTCGCCCCGCCCCCAGAGCACGTCCTCGCCACCCTGGCCACAGCACAGCGCGTGCCCGAGGTCGCCCACAGGTTCGCCCACCTGTTTGAAAACCCGGTCGGCTACACCGGATGGCTGGACAACCCAGCAGCGTCAATGAAGTACCTGGCCGAAGCCACAGTCCGAACCTAACCCCCGCCGTGTCCACCATTCCGACACAGTGTGTCCACCTTTGCAGAACATGGAGATGCACATTCCCGCACCCCAAGATCACACGTATTAAATTCCCCCTGGCTGGGTAACAATGCGTCGTGGTCGCAACCTACCTGCTGCCGGTCCAGACGGCGTTGCTGCTGTTCCCGATCGTCGTGCTGCTCGTGATGCTGCCGGTCGCCGTGGTCAGCTACCGCCGCAGAGGCCGCGCAGGAGGTTGGGCGACGGTCATCTTCTACGCCTTCCTGTTCTACCTCCTCGCCGCGGTCATGCAGACGATCATGCCCCTGCCACGGAACCCGGAGTGGTACTGCGCGACCCAGAACTACGCCAGCACGCCCCAACTCCGGCCCTTCTACTTCATCGAAGTGGTCGACCAACGGGCGAGAGGCCGCTGGACGCCGGGGGCGATGATCCGCAACCCAGCGCTGTGGAGCACCGCACTCAACGTCGTCCTGCTGATCCCGCTCGGCTTCTTCCTGCGCTACATGGCAAAGAGCCGTTTCCTCGCAGCCACCGCGATCGGCTTCGGCACCTCGCTGCTGTTCGAACTGACCCAGTTGACCGGCCTGTGGTTCGTCTACCCATGTGCCTACCGGCTGTTCAGTGTGGACGACCTGATCCTGAACACGGCCGGAGCAATGATCGGCTGGCTGATCGCAGGCCCACTGATCCGCGTGCTACCCAACCTCGAACCCGATCGAGACCGGAAGCGTTACGCGGCAAGGGTAACCCCAAGCCGCCGCGTCTTCGCGCTCCTGGCTGACATCGTCGGATTCGCCACGCTGACCGCGTTCGTCCTCGGCATCATGACGCTGCTCGGTAGCTCACCGAAGGGACCAGTCGTCGTAGTCCTGGCCGGAGTCTGGTTCCTGCTCGTGCCAACCCTGACCGGGTCCACGCCAGGCAAACGCGCGATGCTCCTGCGGATCGAACGCACCAACGGCCATCGGGCAGGCCCGATCTCGTTGGCGGCGCGCTACGGAATCCTGTTGTCTCCGTTGTGGTTGCTGTGGATCGCGCTGTCCGTCGACGAATGGGACGTTTTCGCCAACCCCGAGCAGTTGCTTATTCCCGTTGGTGCCGTGGTTTCTTTGTTCGTGGTCGGCATCTGGACCCCGCTCGCGGTGTTCTTCGGTCACGAATCCGCGCCCTACGAGCGCCTTACTCGCACCACCAATGTCGCGATCGTCGCGGCTCGAACAGAAGTTCCTGTTTCATGAACATGTGAAGAGTGGAAACTGTTTACAAATGATTGAATGTTGGTGTTCTCACTGTAGAAGGTGTATGCGGTCAGTCATCCAACTGGTCGTTACTTGTCGTACGACCTTGTGCTCGTAGGCATTTGTTGACAGGATCTCCTGTTGCTTTCGAGGAGGGGATCCAGTGGTTATGACGGCGACGCCCGCTGACGACGCTCTGCGGAAAACGACCAGTTTGATGGAGTATCTGGCCGAGGTCACTGATGCCGCGGAGCGTGATCCGGTACGTGACATACTTTCGGATCAATCCGGCGCGCCGGAACCAATTGTCTGGCTGGACGAACTGCCGGACGGCGTTCAGCTGAACCAGCGGCCAACCGACGACGTCGTGCTCAGGGTTCGGCCACCGAAGATCGTCCCTGAACCACCGCCACCAGCAGATGTGGCTGGCTGGATCCACTCGGATCTGCCACGTGGTGCGGATGGCCTTGAACCTGTTCTGATTGAGCGCGGTCCAGCGGGCGCGCCGGCCGATGAACTGCGGGAACCACCAAACAGCGTGGTCAGAGGTTTTACGCAATGGTTGTCAGCTTGGCGGTCGTGGTCGAAGGAACAAGTCAGGGAGCGTGCCAAGCGGCAGCTCTATCAGCAGCTGGAAGAGGCAGCGAAAAAGCTGGAACAGCAAGATGACGAGTACGAATTCGTCCTGGCTGTCGGCTTGGTGCAATGGGAAGCGCCGGACGGTGAAGGTATCCGCCGTCACCTGGTGAGTGAGCCTGTCCTGGCTAACCTCGATCGGTTGACGGCCGAGATAACAGTTTCGTTCGTCAGCGGGAAGAGACGATTCGAGGACAAGGAGATATTTGCTGGCCAGGACGTTTACCACGCTGATCGAGGCCGTGCCGTGAGACAGGACGTGCTCGATTGTGACGGCGACATTTTCAGCGACCAGGTCATGCGGTACACGCACGACTGGCTTGGACTCACACTCGATGTGCCGTTCGAATCCACTGCGGCACGGCGACGAGACAAAACGCTGCCAACAGCACTGACGGTGTCCAGCGCGCCGGCATTGCTGCTTCGGCCGCGTAGCCGTGCGTTGCTCGCCGAAGCGTATCGTCGAATCGCGGAAGCGCTGCGTGAACCGGGCGCGCAGGTGCCTGTGGCGCTCGCCCAACTGGTCGCGGAAACCAATACTGAGCAACGACAAACGTGGCTCATGGAGCAGGGCGCCGCAGCCGGGGACGTGCTCGGCACCGATCCGCTCTTTCCGCTGCCGACCAACGATGAGCAGATGCGCGTTATCGAGCTGCTGCGAACCGAGACCGGTGTGGTGGTCCAAGGACCGCCAGGCACAGGAAAGACGCACACCATCGCCAATCTCGTGTCGGCGCTGCTGGCCAGAGGCCAGCGAGTACTGGTGACCAGTCAGAAAGATCAGGCACTCAAAGTGCTGCGGGAGAAGATCCCGGACGAACTGCGCAAGTTGTGTGTACTGCTCGCGGGTGGGAGCAGGGACGCGGCCAAGGAGCTCGAACAAGGACTGCAGTCGCTGTCCAACGCGATCGCCTCACCGACGACGGGTGAGTTGCCGAAGAAGATCAGGGAACTTGCAGCCGAACGGCATGAGATGCGATCTCGTGCCGCCGGTCTGAACAACAGGATTCGGGAACTACGTGAGGTGGAGAGTGTTAGACATCCCGCGGTGACCCCGGGTTTCAGCGCGACCAAGTACGCGGGGACGTTGACCGAGATCGTTCGTGAGGTCAAACGCGACGCTCCCACCTGCGACTGGATACCCACAGTGGATCCGTCGTTGCCGGACTTGCCGCCATTGCAAGTCCCGCAACTGTTGACGCTCTTGAGGTTGCTGCGCTCCGACACGCCAGCTCGTCGTGCACGAGCAGGTCAGGAGATCCCATCCGCAGACGAGTTGCCGCAAGCGGGTGAGCTCGCGGACACCATCTTGTCGGAACGTCAGGCCCTCGAAACAGCACACACCGACACCAGTGAGACAACGACAAGGCTTGCCGAGCTCGGCCTCGATCGGCTACGTGACCTGCAGGGACTTCGCGACGAGGTCCGGATGCTGCTGGCGGGACTCGGTTTCGGTGCGGACCACACCGTGAGACCGGAACGGGACTGGGTCGGACGAGTGGTCGACGACCGGCTCGCGGGACGGCGAACCGGACTGTGGGGCCATCTGTACGAGGTGCTGGGTGAGGCCGCTCGCCTGCAGGCCCAGCTGCAGACGCGAGGCGTCTCGTTCGAGGTCGAGATCGAGCCGTTCAAGAGCCTTGGTGCCGGTCGTGGCCTGCTGCAGGCCGGTAAGCAGCTCAGAGATCACGTGGCACAAGGCAGAAAGCTACGTTCGGTACTGCCGAAGTCTGCGGCACAGAAACAGGCGGCCGACTTCCTCGCCGCTGTCCGTGTCGATGGCAAGCCACCGACTGAGCTGCCTCAACTAGAAGCCGCCCTTGGGCAGTTGGAGGCCCAAGTCGCTGCAGCACAACTGGTGCGCAAGTGGGCGGAAGCTGGCGTCGTTCTGCCGGAGAATGGATTGACGTGGACGTTGTCCGAGCTGGCCGACAACGAGCAGATGCTTGTTGCCGCAGAACAGCTCGGAGAGAAACACGACCGTGTACGTGATCAACTGGTCCGCTCTGGGCTCGCTATCGATGTGTCCACCGTCGCGAACCTGACCGCGGTGTTGGACGCGGTGCCCGGGGCGCTGAAGTACGTTGAACTGGAACAGGCGCGGACCCAAGTCGACGCGCTCTATCGTAGGGTCCACGGGCTTGCGACCATGCCTGCGGCATGTCCGGAACTGGGGGGCCTACTTCAAGCCATCGGCGCACGTGATCCCGAGGCTTACCGTCGTGGGCTGGACGCGGTGTCGTCGGCCAGAGCCGAGCACGCGGACGAACACCATCGGGCGAGTCTGGCAAGGACACTACGTGGGATCCACCCCGTGCTGTACGACGTACTGGAAAGTACTGCCGGGCAAGAGGAGTGGGAGACCAGACTGAATCAGTTGGCTTCGGCATGGGCGTGGTCGAAGGCGCAGCAGTTCGTGCGGAAGTGGCGCAACGCCGATGAGGAACGACGGCTTGTCCGCGAATTCGACCAGGCCGAGGCCAGAGTCAAGCAACTGACAACGCAGTTGGCCGCTGCGGAGGCGTTGCACGCGTGTGTGAGCCGGATGAGTGACCTGCACGCCAGGGCGCTACGCAGCTACGGCGAGCACATGCGCAATGTTGGTGCGGGTTCAGGAAAGAAGGCCCGTGAGTACCGCAAAGCCGCACGGGCAGCCATGGAGAAAGCCAAGGACGCAGTGCCCGCGTGGGTGGTCCCGTTGCCCAATCTGCTGGAGAACATCACCCCGAACAAGGACGCGTTCGACGTCGTGATCGTCGACGAGGCCAGCCAAGTCGGTCTTGAGCAACTCTTCCTGCTGTGGATGGCGCCCAGGGTGATCGTTGTAGGTGACGACAAGCAGTGCACTCCAGGTGAAAACCGGATGAGCAAACTGGACGATCTCTTCGAGAGCCTGCGCAACCACCTCGCGGACATAGACAACGACATCAGGACAGCCTTCACCTCCAAGTCGAACCTGTACGGCGTGCTCACCGCGCGGTCAGGGAAGAATGCCGTCGTCCGGCTGAGGGAGCACTTCCGGTGTATGCCTGAGATCATCAACTGGTCATCGCGCGAGTTCTACGGCGAGGACGACAGCAGCCTGATTCCGTTGCGGGAACGGACCGCGGCAGATTTGGACCCCTTGAAGGTTGTGCATGTTGAGGACGCGTACGTCGATGGAAGGGACGCGGCAAGGCGTAATACCGTAGAGGCAAAACGGATAGTCGACGAAATGGTGTCCTGTATCGCGGATCCGCGCTACCAGGGCAAGACATTCGGCGTCGTAGTCCTTTTGGGAACCGGCCAAGTCAAACTCCTTGAACACGAGATCAGTGCCGCTATCAGTGCGGAGGAACGCGCTGCGCGGGAGATCCGGGTCGGCAACGCGCCCAACTTCCAGGGCGATGAACGCGACATCATCTTTTTGTCCACAGTGGCCACCGAGGCGCCGAGGTCCCAGGCGGCACCGATCTGGCAACAGATCTACAATGTCGCGGCGAGCCGGGCGAAGGACCAGATGTGGCTGTTCACTTCGGTTCCGCCGCATGAGTACAAGCCTGGAGATCTTCGGGCCTCACTGGCGAGCTACATGCTCGACCCGCCATCGGTTTTCGGTACTTCGCCGGCGTTGGAGGAGGTCAGCGAGACGGAGCACTGCGAGCCGTTCGAGTCACTCTTCGAGCAGCGGGTGTTTCGGGAGATCAAGAAACGCGGCCACCACGTGGTGCCGCAGTACGCTGTCGGCACCCGACGGCTGGACCTCGTTGTGGTCGGGGATGGAGGCAGGTTGGCCGTGGAGTGTGACGGGCACCGCTGGCACACTTCGCTTACCCAACAAGCCTCCGACGCGCGGCGCGATCTCGAGCTGCGTCGAATGCGCTGGGAAGTGGTCCGGATCAGGGAAAGCGAGTTCGAGTTCGACCCGGAAAAAGAGCTGGCGCCGCTGTGGCAGCGGCTTGACGAACGAGGCATCCACCCGCGAGGAGGGGACAAGTGAACGACACCGCGGAGATTGCAGTGGAACTCGACGACAACGTGCTCGACCGCTTGGCAAGTTTGATCTGTGGCGATGACAGCACGCCGTACTACCGCCCTGGTTACAAGATATCGGCATTCCTTGAAGCAGCAGGGTGGCGCCGCGTTGGCGAGGTGGAAGGTCCGCGCCGGGCGTGGGTCTCGGACATGCTCAAACGACGACGCCGCGATTCGCAGGCACTGCAGGGCGTCATTCTCCGGCTCGCCGATCCGCGGGAGTATCTCGACGAGGACGACGTCCGTGTGTTGGTCGTCAAGGAGCTCAACCAGTTGCTTGCCGTCGAGGGGTATCAGGTCGTGTACTCGGGCAGCAGACCGAAACTGGTTGAGCGCCCGCAAACCATGCAACGACCGGAGATGCGTGAGCCGATCGAGCTCGTCGCCGATCTTGGCGACATCGTCAGCGATGCCGAATTCGGCAAGCACCTCAGGGCGAGGTTGGACGAGGCACACACGTGCTGGAGTGCGGGCGCGTGCACGGCAGCGATCATCATGCTTGGCAGCCTTCTTGAAGGTGTGCTCTACGAGTTCGCGATCAGCAGGCGCGGTGAAGGTCCTAGACCCAGTGACCACCTCGAATCGTTGATCAATCTGGCGCAAGAGAAGAAGTGGATCGCGAAGGACGTGAGTGACTACGCGCACGTGCTTCGGGATCATCGCAATCTGGTTCATCCGAAGAAACAGATCACGCAGGGATACACACCGGAAGACGACACGGTACGGATCGCATGGAACGTGGTCGTCGCTGCCCTCAACGACCTTGCCGAAGCTGGCTGAAATCCTCGTGAGTGTTTTCGCCGGTTAGAACCGGCGAAAACACTCACGAGGAAACCTAGGCCGGTTCGTCTGGCCTGGCGCCGACCGGACCGGCAGCCAGAGTGGCTTTCTTTGTCCCAGCAAGGGTTTGCCAGCTGGTGGTGTACGCGGTCGTCACATCCTTGTGCACGCGTGGGTCAGGTTGGGCGGTCGTCGGCACGGGCGTGTGGTGGAAGTCGGCTTGCACCCGATCCGGTGTCACGTCGATCAACGCATAGCCGTGACCGACACCATCGAGGTACTTGATCCACGGGTTACGGCCGCTCAACACACCGGTGAGTTGCCGCGTTGTGGCAACCACTGTCTCCGGTGGTGTCCCGGCGGGAACCCTTGTGCGGGCCAGTTCGTAGAAGCCGTCGCTTGTCACGGAAGGACAGACGAACTCGACACCGACCGAAGTGTAGTCCGCCGAAGCCTTCGACGGGATCTCGACCGCCCACGATGAATGGATGTCGCCCGTCAGCACCACCACGTTGTTCGACGCGGCAGCGATGTGGTTGATCAGTTCTGTTTGCTGCGCGCGGTAACCATCCCACTGGTCGGAGTTGATCAAGGTCATGGTGGGTGGCAGGTTCAACAACGGCCCGGGGATCATCAATGGGCTCAACACGGTCTGGTTGCCAATCAGGTGCCATGGCTTGCCGCGCGACGAGCCCTTGAGCCATGTCATCTGCTCCGACTCTAGCAAATGCCTGGCCGGGTCGTTGAGCTGAGCCTCTACTTCGGGCGCGCCGATCGGGATGAAACCACCGCCTCGCGTCGAGAACGGCGGCACGTTCACCTGCTCTGTCCGGTTCTGGCGAGTCTCCAGAACGGACAGATCGCCGAGTGGCCCGAAGCTGAAGCTGCGGAAGAACCTGGTGCCCTGGTGCGGAATCACGCGCTGCTCCGGCAACCGGAACGGCATCCACTCCAGGTACGCCTGATACGCCACCTTTCGCCTGCTCTGGAACGAGCCTTCGGTCTCGGGCGAATGGTTGACGGCACCGTCGTTCCACGCGTTGTCGGCGACCTCGTGGTCGTCGAAGATCGTGATGAACGGATGCTGCCGGTGGGCCAATGCCAGGTCCGGATCGGCCTTGTGCAGTGCGTGCCGCAGCCGGTACCCGGTCAGGTCGATGGTTTCGGTTTCCGGGATGCCGTCGCGCACCCCGATCAGCTCCGGCGGCCCGGACCGGTCGGCGCCATTGCCGTACTCGTAGAGGTAGTCACCGAGGTGCAGGACGAAATCGAGGTCGTCGCGCTGTCCCAAAGCGCGGTACGCGGCGAAGTAGCCGCCGGTGTAGTTGCTGCACGACACGAGCCCGAATCGCAAGGCGTGCAAGCGATCGCGCTCGTCAGGCGCAGTCTGTGTGCGGCCGACGGGACTCGTCTCACCTTCGGCGTGGAATCGGTAGTAGTAGCGTGTGTACGGCCGCAAACCGGTGACGTCGACCTTCACGGTGTGGTCGGAGGCCGCGGATGTCAGCACTCCGCCGCGCTTGATCACATGCCGGAACGCCTGGTCTCGTGCGACCTCCCAGCGCACGAAGATCGGGCGGCCGAGCCCGCTGCCGGGCGTCGCGATTTGTCTGCCTTCACAGGGTGGTGTGGCTCTCGTCCAGATCACCACGGCGGTCCCCAGTGGATCGCCACTGGCCACGCCGTACCCGAAAATCCCGTTGGACGCGGGCGCGGCGGCAGCTTCGAAGTCGAATACCCGGAACGACCCGGCGATGGCGGCCGCGCCGAGCGCGGCCCCTTTCAGAATCGACCTGCGGCTGGGCGTTGCGTTCATGCGCGCCACCCTAATGACCAGCGGGCACGCTCAAACGACGAACGTGAAAAGTGGGCTGTCCGGCGGGACGCGCTCGATCCGATGGGGGACAGCGCTCATCCGCTTGAGCATCGCCTCGAGGTTCTCCGGAGCGCCGAGTTCGATGCCGACCAGCGCGGGTCCCGTCTCCCGGTTGTTGCGTTTGACGTACTCGAACAGCGTGATGTCGTCGTCCGGGCCGAGGACGTCGTCGAGGAACCGGCGCAGCGCGCCGGGCTCCTGCGGGAACTCGACCAGGAAGTAGTGCTTGCGGCCCTCGAACACCAGCGCCCGCTCGACGATCTCGGCGTACCGGCTGACGTCGTTGTTCCCGCCCGACAAGATGCACACGACCGTCGAACCCGGCTTGAGACCCAGCGGCAGGCCAAGGGTGGTCGTGGCGAGCGCGCCCGCGGGCTCACTGATGATCCCGTCGGACTGGTACAGGTCGAGCATCTCGACGCAGATCTGGCCTTCCGGCACCGCGACAAGGCGTGGCCGCCCGGCGTTCACCACGGCGAACGTGTGCTGCCCGACCTTGCGGACCGCGGCGCCGTCCACGAAGGGATCGAGGTGGTCCAAGTCGACCGGCCCGCCGTGCTCCAGGGCGGCGGCCATGCTGGTCGCGCCGAGCGGTTCGGCCCCGATCACGGTGACCTCGGGATGGTTCTCACGCAGCCAGATCAAGGTGCCTGCCAGCAGCCCGCCGCCACCGACCGGGACGATCACGGTGTCGGGCGCGCGCCCGAGCTGCTCGATCGCCTCCTTGATGACCGTGCCCTGGCCAGCGATCGTTCGGGGGTCGTCGAATGCCGGGACCAGCGTCATGCCGGTCGCCTGGGCGTGCGTGTGCGCGAGGTCCGCGGCCTCGTCGTACGTCTCGCCTTCGACGATGATCTGCACGAACTTGCCGCCGAGGCTCGCGACTCGTTCGCGCTTCTGCCGTGGCGTGGTCCTGGGCAGGTACACCCGCGCCGAGATCCCGAGCGAGGCGCACGCGAACGCCACACCCTGGCCGTGGTTGCCTGCGCTGGCGCACACGACGCCGCGCTCGCGCTCCTCTTTGGTCAGGTTGCTGAGCAGGTTGTACGCGCCGCGGCCCTTGTAGGAGCGCACCTTGTGCAGGTCCTCCCGTTTGAGCCAAACGTCCAAGTCGTACCGCTGCGACAACCGCTCGTTGCGCTGCAATGGACTTGGTTCGATGACTCCGGCGAACCGGCGTGCCGCTGCTCTTACATCCTCGGCGACCACATCGGCCGCGTCGGGGCGTTCTGCGGACAAACCGCCGCTCCTGTCCTGCTTTGTTCGGGCTAGACCCCGCAGTCTACGTCCCGGACAGGCCGCTGGCTCTCAGGGTGTCGCTCACCACTGGATCAGTGGCCGTCAAGCCGTAGCGGTACCGGTAGACCGCCAGCATCGTGTCCCGCAGGTCATCGCCCACGATCGGCGCCGTCTGAGGCTGCGTCAGATCCGCGGCCATCAGCAGCATCGGGTGCGGTTCGTCCTCATTGGGCTGGTGATATCCCTTGATGGGCAACAAGACCGCGTCGAGTCGCGTGTAGAACGAGATTCGGCGCTCGCGGATCGTCCGCTCGGCCTCGTCGATGCCGTCCTCGGCAGGGTCCTCGACGTCGTAGACGATCCGCGTGAATCCGGCCATTTCCCGGCGAACCTCGTCCCACAGGACCGCGCCGAGGCCACGACCCCGCTCGCCGACCACGAAATACCGCAGGAACACCCAGCCCGTCGGGCCTAGTTCGCGCAGTACGGCGAAACCGCGAGGGGAACCATCGGTCAGTACCAGTGCGCGGTCAGCGAGAAGGTCCTCGAACGGGGTACGCAGGCGTGCGCTGAAACCGTCCTCATAGATCTTTCGGACCTGCGCCAGATCTGGCAGGGAGGTCGCGGGGACGAGCTTCACCGGAACACCCCGCCGACCATGGTCCGCAGCACCTCGATGTCCTTGATGCGGCCGGGTTCCACGGTGGCCGGACTGTCCGAAAGCACCACCAGATCCGCCAGCTTGCCCACGCTTATCGTGCCTTTCCGATGTTCCTGTTTGGACGCATATGCCGAGCCGTACGTAAAGGCGCGCAACGCCTCCAGCCCGGTGATCGCTTCCGATGGGTTGAACGGGACGCCCGAGGCCGTTTGTTGGTTGACCATGTCGTGCATGCCGAGCAGGGGAGCGCCGGTGACGACTGGCCGGTCGGAGCTGCCAGGTACCACGATCCCAGCGTCCAACAAGGACCTTTGCCGGTATGCCCATTGTGTACGTTCCGGCCCGAGGGCGCGCAGCATTCCGTCGCCGATCTCGTTGACGAACCGTCCTTGTGGCACAGGGATCACGCCAAGATCGCGCGCTCGGCGCACCTGATCCGGCCGGGCCACTCCGAAGTGCTCGATCCTGTGCCGCCTTGTCGGGTCACCAGCGGCTGCGTAGGCATCGAGGACGAGGTCGATCGCCGCGTCGCCGATCGCGTGTGTCGCCACGCGCCAGCCCGCTTTGTGCGCCGCCAGGATTGTGGACCTGAGCGCGTCCGGATCTCCTTGCAGGTAGCCGCGTTCGCCTGGTGTGTCGGAGAAGTCGTGACACATTGCAGCCGTGTGGCCGATCAGCGAGCCGTCGGAGAAGACCTTGACCGGGCCGATGCTCAGCCAGTCGTCGCCGAAGCCGGTGCGGATTCCCAGATCGAGGCCGATGCCGAGCTCGGTCACCGGGTGCAGGACGTCCGCGGCGACCATCAGCTCCACTCGGACGTGTAGTTTTCCCTGCTCACGGGCGCGGTGATAGGCCTCGAGCTCGACAGGGGACTTGCCGATCCAGCCGCCGCCGATCCCGGCCTCGGTGCAGCTCGTGATGCCTTCCCGCAGGTACCGTTGTCCGGCGCGGTCGATCGCGTCGACCAAAGTGCCCACTGGGTACGGCAGGATCAGCGGATTCACCAGCTGCTGGGCCTGTTCCTGGAGCAGACCGGTCGGCCTGCCGGAACCGTCCACAACGACCAGTCCGCCGTCCACTTCGATCGCCCGCTCGGCGATCCCAAGTTCCTTCAGGACAGGCGAGTTGACCACGCACATATGCCCGGAGGTGTGCTTGACCAGGACTTTGCGGCCTTGTGCGGCGCGGTCGAGGCCTTCACGGGTCGGATGGCCGCCGCACTTGTTCTGGTCGTAACCCGACGCGATGATCCACTCACCCGGCGGTGCTTGCGCGATCGCGGCGTACAGGGCGTCAAGGCTGGTGACCCGGACGTCTACTTCGGACAGGGTGAGCCCGTACCAGCTCATGTGGTTGTGGGCGTCGTGGAATCCGGGCGTGACCGTGGCGCCGTCGAGATCGATGACCTGTCGGGCAGGGACTTCCTCAAGGGCCACGATCCGGTCGCCGAGAATGGCCACCTCTCGTGTGTCCGGACCGTCCAAGGTGATCACGTTGGCGTTCTTGAGCAGGAGATCGGCTTTGATCATTGCTGCAGCTCCGTGAACATCTCCCGATACCAGTCACTCCACGGGGTCGGCTTGCCCTCAGTGTCCACTTTGACGATCACCCGATAACCGCGAGCATGGTGTCCACACTGGAATCCATAGACCGCACTGGTTGTGCCGATCTTGTCGGCGGTCAGCTCGATCGGCAGGATTCCCGGTGACGTGAACGCGGCGAGGAACTCGATATGCAGTTCCCTGACCACGTACCTCAAATCCTCGTCGCGGTCGGCAGACTGCGCCCAGCCTTTACCGAGCCGTTCGAACAACGCGGACTGCGCGCGTTCGACGTGCACCGCGAACCGTGAGTTGTGCAGTGTCCCGTTGAGATCGAGTTCGTCGAAGAACACCGGACTGTCCCATTTGAAGCTCACCGCAGCCGCTCCTTCGCCACGCGTTCGGACGCCGTACGCGGCAGGTCGGTCCGGAATTCCCAGTATCGCGGAACTTTGAACGACGCCAAACGGTCCGAGCAGAACTCCGTGAGTTCGGCTTCGGTGACATCGCCCACGATGAACGCCTTGACCTCCTCGCCACGGATCTCGTCCGGCACGCCGACCACTGCCGCGAGCCGTACCGCGGGGTGGCTCATCAGGACTTCCTCGACCTCATGCGCTGCGATATTCTCGCCGCTGCGCCGGATCATGTCTTTGATCCGGCCGAGGTGGTAGACGCGCCCGTCTTCGTCGATCCGAGCGAGGTCGCCCGTGTGGAACCAGCCGTCGTCGAACACGTCCGGCTTTCCGAGATAGCCATCCATCATTCCCGGACCACGCAACAACAATTCACCGTTGACGATCTTGGCCTCGCGGTGTGGGGCGGGCTTGCCCAGGCAACCGGTTCCGATGAAGGAGTCGTGATCCTCGTCCGTGATGCGGATGTCCGCGCCGGTCTCGGTCATCCCGAACGCCTCGTACCAGCCGACGCCCCAGCGGTCTTCGAGTTCCTTGTGGAGCGTCGGCGGAATCGCTGACGACTGGACAACCCGGACCCGATGATCACGGTCGGCTGGGTCTGGCGCCATTTTCAGCAGCAGGGTTGGCATGGCGCCGAGGCAATAGAAGTAGGTCACGTGGTGTTGCCTGGCCTTGGCCCAGAAGCTGGACGGATGGAATCCGTCCACTATGACCAGTTCCGCCCCGGCGAGCAACGCGGTGATCACGTTCCACTGTGGATCGATGTAGTGGAACGGTTGTGCCGTCAGCATGACGTCGTTCTCTGACAGGTAAGGGAAGTGGTTCACCAGGCTCTGGCCGAGCTGTTGCCAGTACTCGTGGGAAAGGACGCAGCCCTTGGGGTTGCCGGTGGTGCCGGAGGTGTACTGGATGTTCACCACTCGGCTGACTGGTCCCTGGACGAAACCTGCTTTCGGGGCAAGGGTTTCGACGTAGTGAACTGGTGGCGCGTCGATGGATTCCAGCAGCGGCCGGAATTCCTCTGTGGTCGCCACGGCCGCGGCTTCGGAGGAACGCAGCAGGTAGGACGCGTCGACGGACCGGTACTTGACGTTGACCGGGACCATCGCGGCGCCGAGCTTGATCAGGGCGAGCCAGATCAGCGGGAACTCAGGCTGGTTGCGGAGCAGCACGGCGACCCGGTCGCCTCGCTGAATTCCTTTGTCTCGCAGCGCTTGTGCGTAACCCGATGACAGCTCGTGCACCTCGGCGAAGGTGAACCGGCTGCCCGGATCGAAGGTCCACGCGGTTCTCGCAGGCCATTTCCGTGCCGCTTCGGCGACGACTTCGACCAGGTCAGCCATGTCGGTACTCGCCGGACACGCTGGTCAGGATGGCATGGTCGACCTCGGTGGCCAGCGCTTCGTCCAACGTGGCGTCCAGGCCTCGATCAAGTGCTTGCTTCGCCAAGCTGACCGAGACAGGCGGCCTGTCTGCGATCTGCGCGGCCATCTCCAGCGCGACCTTCTCGTGCTCGCCCGGAGGTACCACCCGGTTGATCAGGCCCATGGCCGCGGCCTTCTCGGCGGGGATGCGCTCACCCAGCACGAGGAGTTCCTTGGCGCGGGCCGGCCCGACGATCTTGGGAAGGAGCGCGGAGATGCCTCCCGTGACGCTCAACCCCACCTCGACCTCGGGAAACCCGAACTGGGCGTGCTCGTCGGCGACGATCAGGTCGCAGCCAAGCGCGAACTCGCAGCCCGCGCCCAGCGCGTAACCGTGCACCGCGGCGATCACGATCCCGGGGAACGCCCTGATCTTCCTGGTCACATCCTGGATCTGTGCAAGGCGCTGCCGGGTTTCCAGGCTGGTTTCCGCCGGCGTCGGCTCCTTGAGGTCGTGACCAGAACAGAACGCGCGGCCACGCCCGGCCAGCACGATCACTCTGGCCTCTTGTGCCTGGTCAAGGGCTTGGAGCAGGCCTTCGGTGAGCGCGGGCACGACCGCGTTCAGGCGTTGCGGCCGGTTGAGATGGATACGGGCGACGCCGTCCCGGCATTCGTAGTCGACGACCACCGCACATCCTCCCGTTGTTCGATCGATCGATCGATAGACCCTGACGGTAAGCTGGGCCTGCCGAGCCGGTCAAGAGAGCGGGGTAGTGATGTCGCAGACCACGGAGCGCCGGGTGCGCCAGGCCGCGATCGAACTCTTCGCGACCAGAGGCTTCCACGGCACCGGCATCCGCGACCTGGCGGAGGCCGCAGGCCTGTCCTCGGCGACCCTGTATCACTACATGGGGACGAAGGAAGACCTGCTGGTCTCGATCATGCGCGGCAGCCTCGAACGCCTGATCACCGCGGCCCAGCGGGTGACCTCGGATGCCTCGGACCCGCTCGACCGTATTTCCCGCCTGGTCGCGCTGCACGTGTTCACGCACGCGTCGCAACAGTTGGAAACCCGGGTGGTCGATGGCGAGATCCGTGCCCTGTCGGATGCGCGACGGCCGGAGATCATTTCGCTGCGTGACGCGTATGAAGCCTTGTGGCAGTCCGCGATCGACGATGGCTGCACGCGCGGGCAGCTGCGCCCGAGTTCCCGCCGAGTGGCACGGTTGGCGTTGTTGGAGATGTGCAGCGGGATTTCCCGGTGGTACTCGCCAGATGGTCCGTTCACTTTGGACGACTTGGCCAGGCGTTACGTGGAGATGGCGCTCGGTTTGCTCGGCGCGGCGGATCCGTTGCCGGAACTGAAATTGGAGCCGGTGCAGGAGGTTGTGGCTGTCGTGTGGGGGGATTGAGTACAGTGGCGGCATGACAGCCCGGCGCCTGCTTCTGCTGCTGGTTGCTGCTGTCCTTGTGTCGCTCGGTGTGCTCGTGGCCAAAGGGTCTGTGCCGGTCACGGAAGTGGGGCACCCTGCGGCCAATGTTCCTTCCGACCGCGAATCCGATACTGAGACCGTCGCGCTCGATCAGTCGGTGGTGCACGGGATTCCGCCGGTCAGGGATGTCGGACGGCCCGCGGCCGACCCCGGTTTGCTGAAAGTGCAGTGCCGCACCGAAGCCCAGACCGCCGAGCCCGTGCTGATGCCGCTTGGTGTGCAAGATGAGGTTGTGCCGCTGGTTTCGCGCGACGCCGTGCTTCTGGTTGCGGATGGTCGTGCTCCGCCAGTCCGACAGGTCGTTGCGTAGCACCCTGTCCGACAATCCATATAGGAGCCTTCTTTGTCGCGCGCACAAGCGCGGCCGAGGATGACTGGGCGCGTGATCACGTGCCTGGTCGTCCTTGCCGCGGCTGTCTACCTTCTTCTCACCACCGCGCCCCGTCTGGGGCTGGACCTGCGTGGGGGTACGCAGGTCGTTCTGGAAACCAAAGCCGAGGTTGACGACGAAGCCACCGAGCGGACCCTGGAAGTGTTGCGGCGCAGGGTCGACGCGCTCGGTGTTGCCGAACCGATGCTCGCCCGTTCCGGCGACAACCGGATCATCATCGAACTCCCAGGCCTGCAAGATCCCAAACAGGCTGTTGAAACCATTGGCAAAACCGCTCAACTGGCCTTCCATTCCGTAACTGGCCCGGCCGAGCAACTCGGGCCCGTTGCGTTGACTGGCGAAGGAGTCGAGGACGCTCGGCATGAGACGAACCCGCAAGAAGGCCCAGGCTGGTTTGTCAGCATCGGCTTCGCTAGCGACGCGACCACCAAATGGGAGCAGCTGACCGGCCAAGCCGCATGCTTTCCGGCTGGCGACCCGAGGCGACAGGTCGCGATTGTCCTTGACGGCAAAGTGATCTCCGCGCCCCAAGTCGACGTGCGGGCGCAGTGCAACGTTGGGATGATCGGCGACCGGATCCGGATCACCGGACAGTTCAACCAAGCCGAAGCGAAGGACCTGGCCCTCCTCATCAACGCGGGCGCTCTCCCAGTTCCGGTCGAAATCGTCGAGCAGCGGACGGTCGGCCCGACTCTTGGCGTGGCGGCGATTGAGGACAGTGTCCGAGCCGCGGTCATCGGGTTGGCACTCACGGCCGCATTTCTGATGATCGTCTACTGGTTCGCCGGGTTCATCGCCGTACTCGCATTGCTTTGCTACGCCTTGGTTTCGTACGCGGCATTGCTAGCCATCGGGGCAACGCTGACCTTGCCCGGTCTTGCCGGGTTCGTCCTCGCGATTGGAATGGCGGTCGACGCAACGGTTCTCGTGTTCGAACGGGTCCGAGAGGAACGAGATAGCCCGCTACCCAAGGCGATCGAGAAAGGATTCAAGGGCGCCCTGTCGGCGATCGTCGACTCCAACGTGACGACCCTGATCGCCGCAGGTCTGCTGTTCCTGCTCGCATCCGGTCCCGTGCAAGGCTTCGGCGTCACGTTGACCATCGGCGTGCTGGCGGCGATGTTCACCACCTTGGTCCTGACCCGTGTGCTCATGCATTTCTCTGTAAGCTCGCCCAAAATCTCCGGCTTGACCAGGGACGGCCGAGTAAGGCAATGGGTGAACCGCGGGAGCCCGAACTTCCTGTCCACACCGCGCACATGGTTGGTCGCGGCCGCCGCCGCAGTGCTGATTGCCTTGGCGGGCATGATATTCGCTGGACCCAAGCTCGGCGTCGAGTTCACCGGTGGGCGCGTCCTCGAATACAGCACCTCGGCCGACGCCAACCAAGTCCGCGAAGCCGTGGCAGAGGCCGGTTTCCCAAGGACGATCGTGCAATCCTCGGGCAACAACACCGTTTCGGTGCGGACCGAGCCGATCGATCAGGCAGCCATGGAACGGATCCGTGACGCTATTTCGGCAAAGGGACAAGCCACCCAGATCAGGGATGAGCAGATCGGCCCGAGTCTCGGCGCAGAGCTGCGGATCAAGGCCCTGATCGCATTGGGACTCGCGGTCGCCGCCCAGTTGACCTACCTGGCCATCCGGTTCGACTGGCGGCTTGGCGTCGCGGTGGTTGCCGCGCTTGCCCAGGACGTTGTGATCATCCTGGGCATTTTCGCGTGGCTCGGCAAAACCATGGACGGCGTCTTCCTTGCCGCTTTGCTCACCGTGATCGGATATTCCGTCAACGACTCCGTCGTTGTGTTCGACCGGGTTCGTGAGCTGAGGGGCAAGCGCCCGAAGGATCCGTTCGCGAGAACTGTCGGCTCCGCTGTTTTGCAGACGTTGCCGCGTACGGTGAACACCGGAATTGGTGTCCTCTTTGTCCTCGGGGCGCTGCTCATCCTCGGTGATGGTTCTATTGCTGACTTCGCATTGGCTCTGCTACTTGGCTTGCTCGCAGGTACGGTGTCCACAGTAGCCACTGCTGGGCCCGTGGCCATCCTGCTGGACCGGCGTTGTCCAGGCGCAGCGCGTGCGCCCAAGCGAACAGGCCAGCGAGTCCGGACCGGGAGTGGGGCGGTGGTTTAGCCGACATGACGCACGCTCGCGGTGATCGTGATGTCGACGATCCGGCCGATCAGGAACCGGGGCGCCCGCAACGCGATGTGCCTGCGGTCGAACTTGGCGGTCGCGACCATCAGTACCGTGCCCTCGTCCGTCACGGACGACCGGAGGTCGCCTTCGATCGGCGCGAGCATGCCGCGAACGCCCAGCTCGCCGGTGACGTGCCAGCCTTCGTCGGTCGCGGTGACCGCGGTTGACCGGAACGTCATCGTCGGGTACGCGTCCAAGTCCAGCAGGCTGGGCTTACGCAGGTGCTGGTCACGGCGGGGAATGCCGGTGTCGATGGCGCTGAGGTTCAGCGTTCCGCGCACCGACGTCGGCGCCCCGTCCGGTCCGACCTCGACGGACCCGTCGATGATCGGCACGGTGCCGTTCGCCTGCTTGCCGAAGTTGCCGCCGACCACGAACGTGGCGACGCTGCTGCCCGGGGCGATGACCCAGGTGCCTGCCGGAAGGGTGACTGCGGTGGTCATCTCATGCTCCTTGGAGGTGTGCCGCGACCACAGGGAACAGCTCGACCCGGTCCGGCCCGCGCAGCAGGGCGACGTCCTCGCCGGGCAGCAGGTCCATGCTCATGATCGCTTTCTGGATCTCGCGCAGGGTCTGCTCGCTGTCGGCGATCGTGACGGTGAACCACGATCCGTCCTCGCGCTGCAGGACGTAGCTGCTGACGTTGTCGAACGTGGCGATCAGCGGCTCGATGCGGTGCGTGCCGGCGAATTCGGCCGCAGCGATCTCTTCCGGACTACGGGGTCCGTCGAAGTAGGTGAGTTGTGCGTGCATGCCAAGAAGTCTCTGGTCACGCGGCACTGAGCGGATCAGTGTCAGTACCGAGGATTGGTACTGAACTTGCCCCCGGTAGCGATACTGATGGCATGGATCTGCCGATCGTCGGACGCGCGGACGAGCTCGCCCAGCTGCGAGCCGCGTTGCTGTCCGCGTCATCAGGATCGGGCAGGTTGGTGCTGGTCAGCGGCGATGCCGGGATCGGCAAGACGCGCATGGCCACGGCGCTGACCGAGATGGCCGCCGAGTACGACGTGCCCGTCGCGCGTGGGTACGCAGTGGACGATCCGGGGATGCCGCCGCTCTGGCCGTGGCGCAGGCTCGCTCGTGACGTCCCCTGTTTGGCTGAAGCTCTGGCGGCGGACACGGCGTTGGGCTCTGCGTCGGCCCGGTTCGCGATGTTCACCGACGCGACCGATGTACTGGCCGGCACCGCCAAGACAGGCATGGTGCTCGTGCTTGAGGACCTGCACTGGGCCGACCGGATGTCGTTGCGCCTGCTCAGCCACCTCGCCGGGGAACTGGCCGGGACGAAGTTGCTTGTGCTCTGCACCTTCCGTGACGCCGACGGCACGCCACTGGCCGAGTACCTGCCGGACCTGATGCGAGCGGGCGTGAGCAAGTCGATCCGGTTGGCCGGGCTGTCCACCCAGGACATCGCGCACTGGCTGCGGATCGAGGCGATGGACGTGGCCATGGCTTCGCAGCTGGAAGCAAAGACCAACGGCAACCCGCTGTACGTGCGCCTGCTCGTCGACTGTGGACACGACATCAGCGGGCACCCGGAGCTGCGCAGGCTCGTGCTCGCCCGGGTGCCCGAAGAGGCAAAGGAGTTGCTCGGCGCGGCCAGCGTGCTGGGGGAGGAGATCGATCTCCCGCTGCTGACCAAGGTCTGCGGACTGGCCGAGGACCGTGTTGGTGAATTGCTCGATCAGGCGGTACAGGCGGGAATTCTTCGCGCGCTACCGTCCATTTCGTTCGTTCACGCACTGGTCCGTGACGCGCTCTACGAACAACTGGCGCCGTCCCAACGATTGACGCTACACCAGCGTGCCGCCGAAGCTCTGGAGGAGTCCGGTACGGCCGGGCAGGTCGCCAACCATTGGCGGCGTGCTGGTGATTTGACGAAGACCGTGCACTGGGCACGCAAGGCCGCCGCGTCCGCTATGGACGATCTGGCGTACGAGGAGGCGGTCGAGTTCGCCAAGCTCGCGTTGCAGTTCCCAGATGGACAGTTGACATTGGAGCTGGCCAAGGCCGAGTACATGGCCGGGCAGATCCATGCGAGCCTTGTCCACTGTGAACAAGCGGCAAGGCTTGACCCGGCACTACTTGCCGAGGCCGCACTCGTGATCACCGGACTCGGTGACAGCAAGACATTGACCACAGTGGACAAAATGTGCGCGGCCGCGTTGCGGGCGCCCCAACCCGACGCCATCCGCGCGCGGCTGTTGGCCAAGCGAGCGCTTGCTGCGGCCGAAACAGGTACGGCCGCGGAGAGGTCCCGAGAGCTGTCCGCCGAAGCGCTTGCCGTGGCCGAAGCCAGCGGAGACCCCGATGCGATCCTGGACGGGATCCACTCACGACACATGACCTTGTGCGCGCCGCAATTCCTCGCTGAGCGCACGAAACTGGCCGAGCGCGCCGTCGAACTCGCCGAGGTGGCACGGCAACCGCTTGCCGCGATGTGGGGGCACGTCTGGCTGGTCGACGCGTCGTTCCAGCGTGGCGACCTCGCCGCGGTCGACTACGAACTCGGCCAGATCGAACAGTTCGCCACAACCAATCAGCACGCGTTGGCGTGGTGGCACGTGACGAGGTTGCGTGCGACGCGAGCCGCGCTCGTCGGCGACATCGAGCAGGCGATCGAGTACAACGAATCGGCGCGCCGGATCGCCGAGCGGATCGACACCGAGGCCACAGCAGGCCTGTATTTCGCGTTCCTGAACCAGATCCACCTGCTGCGCGGCTCGATCAGCGATGAGGACGCGGCCGCGGTGCTCGCGGTACTCGGATCCGTGCGTGACGTCGTGCTCGCCAGGGTGTTCACGCCGATCACGTACGCACTGGCCGGAGACATGGCCGCGGCGACGGCGACGTTCGAAGAGTTCCGGCACATGCCCGATACTGTCCAAATCGGACCTCGATGGGCGCCGTTGGTCTACCACATCGGGATCTGCGCGATCCTGCTCGACGACGTGCCGACCGCCGACAAGGTCTACCGCATCTTCGCGCCGTTCGAACCAGACTTCGGGACCGACGGATCGGGCGCGGCGTTCTGTGGCGGCTCGACCGCCCGGTGGGTCGGCGATCTCGCGCTCGCGACAGGCCGCGTGACCGAGGCGATCGGGCACTACCGCGATGCTGTTTCGATGAACGCGAAGATTGGCGCTCGTCCGTTCCTCGCGTTGAGCAAACTGGGGCTGGCCAAGGCATTGCTGCAACGAGGCGAGCATACCGACATACCCGAACTGCGTCGGCTGGCGGCTGAGGCGGCGGCCGAGTTCCGCCGCCTCGACATGCCCAAACCGCTAGCTGCCGCGGACACGCTGCTTCGCGGAGCGTCCAACGCAAGCCCGCTGTCCCGCCGTGAAACGGAAGTAGCCGAGCTCGTCGGGCAGGCCCTGTCGAACCGGCAGATCGCCGAACGGCTGGTGCTGTCCGAGCGGACTGTCGAGTCACACGTGCGCAGCATCCTCAACAAACTCGGCTACAGCACCCGTACCGAGATAGCGACCTGGAACCTCAGGGCTCAGTAAGGCGTCTTCTCCCCGGCCTCCACCGCGAACGGCAGGTTGTTGCCCGCAGGCGGCAACGGGCACGTGGCGAACTCGGTGAACGCGCACGGCAGGTTCAGCGCGCGGGTGAAATCGATCGTGACCGTGCCGTCTTCGGCGATTTCGGGGATCCGTACTTCCCGGTTGGCCGCGTACGTCGTGACACCGCTTGTGGCGTCGGTGAAGAGAAGCGTGAGTCCCTGGATTTTGCCGTTGAACGCGGCCAGGGTGTGCTCTTGGCCGTCGAATTCGAAGCGCACGATTCCTGGCACGGTGTAGACGTGGCTGAGGCCTTCGACAACCGCGCCGACCGTCGTTGGGCGTGGTTCGTCGAACGGTTCGTACTTGCCTTGCAGTACCCACTCGGGCTTCGGCTCGTAGGCCGGGACGCCGCGGAAGTCCTGCAGGGCTTTGGCTTTCGGGTCGTGCACGCGGATCAGATAGCCGGAACGCCTCGCCACCTCGATCTCGACGTCGCCCGCGATGACCCGGGTTCCTGGGCCGCTGTTGATCAGCTCGAACCTGCGGACGCCGGTGATCGGTTCACCGGTGTAGGTGAGGTCCTTGCCTTGCGGGTCGACGTAGGCCGCGTCCTGGTCCTGCCACCAGACCCCGGGTACGTCGCCGTAGGTGCGTGGAGTTTCGTCGAGCCAGTCGAGCGAGGTCAACGCCAGCCAGCCGTACGGCTGGGCGAGGTCCTGCTCGCGGCGGGTGTGCCAGTCCTGCCACTCGGAAACGAAGTTCGACATAGGAGGTGTAACGAGCACCTGCGCCCGCTATTCCGCGTCCCGCATGACGAGATCGCGGCATGCCCACCGCTGCTCCACGCCGTGTCCTCCATTCCGACATGCCGTGTCCACCGTTGCTGAAGGCCGTGTCCACCGTTGCTGAAGAGTGTGTCCACCGTTGCGACACGGCCTGTCGTCTGTTCTGTGCCTTGATCGCTCCATCGCTACCCGGCCGGGCATTTCATAGCGCTGGAATGGTCATTTCGGTGTGCTGGAACGGTGGACACGGTGTGCTGGAACGGTGGACACGGGGTGTCGGAACGGTGGACACGCGGGGCGTCAGCCGGGCGGGCGATTTGTCCGGAACTTCTGAGCCCTAGAGTTGCGTTGGCATTATGTCCGCCCCTGCCGTTCAGTGAAGGAGAAGACCTCCGGATGGTGTTCAAGAAGATGCTGCAGAAGCTCGGAGTCGGCGGGCCGTCCGTCGACACCGTGCTGGCCGACCCCAGGGTCACCCCTGGCGGGACGCTCACCGGCGAGGTGCGGATCGTCGGCGGTGAGGGCGAGGCCGAGATCGAGCACATCGCGTTGTCGCTGGTCACCAGGGTCGAGCGTGGGGACCAGGGCCAGCACATGGTGGAATTCCACCGTGTCGTCGTCGCCGGCCCGACGAAGCTGGCGGCCAAGCAGGACCGCACCATCCCCTTCAGCATCCCTGTTCCGTGGGAGACGCCGATCACCGAGGTCGGCGGCCAGCGCCTGCCCCGGATGGAACTCGGACTGCGTACCGAGCTGTCGATCGCGAAGGCCGTGGACAAAGGCGACCTCGACCCGGTCTACGTGGTTCCGCTCGAATCACAGGACGCCGTGCTCGAAGCCTTCGGGCAGTTGGGTTTCCACTTCAAGTCGGCCGACCTCGAAGCAGGCCGGATCTACGGAATCCGGCAGGAACTGCCGTTCTTCCAAGAGATCGAGTTCTACCCGCCGCAGCAGTTCGCCGGTCGGATCAACGAAGTCGAACTGACCTTGGTTGCCTCGCATGAGGGCCTGGTGGTTGTCCTCGAGGCCGACAAGCGTGGTGGCTTCGGTGGCGGTGGCCAAGACGTGATCGGCCGCTGGGAAGCCTCGCACCGTGAAGCGGCCGAGCTGGACTGGGCGCGGATGTTCCACGAGTGGATGGACAAAGTTGCCAGCAGGCGCGCCAGCATGTTCGGCGGCCACGGCGGTCATTACGGCGGCCACGGTGGTCACCGCGGTGGTGGCATGGGCGGCATGATCGCCGGTGCCGCGGCCGGTGTCGTCGGCGGCATGATGATCGGCGAAATGATGGACGGCTTCGGCGAGGACGAAGGCGGCGGCGAAGAAGGCTGACACGGAATTCGCCCGGGTACGCCAAGTACCCGGGCCGTTCCCCTGAACGGAGACCTCGCCGTTATGAGCGAAGGCCGCGGTCCCCGCGCAATGCCCGGCCCATGATCAGGAGACCTTGCGCGCCACCTGCAACCGGTCGCTACCTCCTACTGGCCGCAAGTCTTCGATCGGCCATCCCAGTACTACCGTCGTGCCGCTCGCGGTCGACGTCACGTCGAATTCGTCCGCGAGGGCGGCCATCAGCAGCAATCCCCGCCCCCGGGTGCTCGGTTCGGTTCGCGGCGTGCGCCATGTGCCGCTGTCGGACACGACCGCCCACGCGCAATGCCGTGACCGGTCACAACCGGCGAACAGGGCCACCGGGCCAGCACGGTTCAAGTACGCGTGCTCGATCGCGTTGGTGGTTGCCTCATCCAGTGCGAGGACGATGTCCTGCGTCAGGGCGACGTCCAAGTCCAGCTTGCTCGCCCATCGGTTGATCTCCTGCCTGGCGGATCCGAGTTTGCTTGGATCGGCGGAAAAGCGCAGGTAGACGTGTGGTTGCGTGACATCGGCGTCCGCCAGGACCCTGGCCGCCACCTTGGGCAGCGTCGAACCCCAGTCCTGTAATGAGAGCGCAGCCTTCTTTCGCATCGTTGCCAACACCTTCGACTCCGCTGACAAGTCCGCCCATGGCTTACCCGTTCCGTCGTAGATCTATTCCTCCGTTTAGCGGCACCGGGTTTTTACGCAGCGTGAGCACGGCTGGTTGCGCCCCTCGATCAGGGGATCATCGTTTGGGGCGGGCTTCCTGCGGGAAAATTGATCTCGGCGGACAACGGGGTCCGCCACCCACAAGGGGAGTGGCCTTGACCATCACTCATCGGGGGAACCTGCCCGCCGTCGCGCTCACGCCCGGCCTGCGGCTGCGTACCGAAATCGGCGTCGCGCTGCACGACCTTGAGCAAGAAGCGGATGTCCGAACGGTCCTTGACAACCTTCGCGGCGCGCTGGCCTACACCGCCGCGATCGGCGAGACGGCCATGATCGCGAGAGCCGCGGAGAACGTCAGACAAGCCATCGCCAGGCTGGACGCGGGGCTCGTCACGTCCGCGTCCTCGTCATTGACCGAGGCGCTGTCGACATTGAGCCCGAAAGCAATGGCGCCGGTTCACTGAAAACGACCCCTGCATGCAGGGTGCAGGGGGTCGTCAGGTCTGTCTGGTGGAGACCGTGGGTGCCGGGCCAGTCGGGGTGGTCCGGCACCCACGGGGTCTTACGGGGCGATACCGATGTTCGGGTAGAACCTTTTCCAGATCTTGGCCTGGAACTCGGTCAGCGCCGGCCAGCCGAACGCGCCGATCCGTGGGGGCACGCGGGATTCGTAGCTGTTGGGCGTGAATCCGGGCTCGAAGAAGCAGCCCTTGTGGTACTTCGCGTCAAACGTCGGGCACGATGCCGCGACCGAGGCGGGCGTGGGCTTCTTACCCGTGTGCACCCAGGTCGACAGGGCCGAAATGGCCGAGGCGTACCCAGAGTCACTCAACGAGCTGTGCTCGCTCTCCTGAGTGAAAGTCTGCACGAGGTAGCGCGCGTTGCCCGCATTGGTCACCGTCGCCTTGTATGCGGCCTCATGCTCGATGAACGCGGTCGGGTCGTTGATCGCGTGCATCGTCAGCACCGGCACCTTGATGTTGCCGGTGAGGTCACTGTCGTACGAGAGGTCACGAACGGCTGACGGGTCGGCAAGGAAGCGTTGCACGCCAAGGTTCAGCGCCACATCGTCGTGCGAGCCGGTGTACCAGACGCCCAGGTTGGTGAACGGGTTACGGCCACCGAGCCGGTTGGACACGATGTCGCGGAAGGTGAACGTGGAGAAGTTCAGGTGCGACGTCAGCGTGCGCTCCGGGATCTTCGTCACGCTGAGGATGTCCTTGAGGTTCTGCGCCTGCTGCGCCGTGCGCTCTTCCGGCTTGGACTCGATACCGGTGCATTCCTGCAGCCGCGACCGCAGGCCGGTGCCGGTCATGGTCGAGTCCTTGCGCAGACCCATCCACAGTGGATACTGCGGCTCGGTCGGCCTTGGGTGGTTCTGGCAGTAGTACTGGTAGATCACACGCAGGTCCACGCGGTAGTTGTAGCCGCGGGTCGCGCCTGCCATCACGCCGTTGGTCAGCAGGACACCGTCGTATTTGTACTGTTCGGCGGCCTTCGCGGCGATGTTGCCGCCCCAGGACTGGCCGTGCAGCAAGGTGGTCTTCGGCTTGCCGAAGGTCTTGGTGAACAGCGTGCGGAGGTTCTCAGTGTCCAGAATGGCCATTTGGGTGCCGTAACCGCCGCGGCGGTACGCGGAACCTGCCCACGCGTAGCCCTCGTTCGCCATCACGGCCCAGCGCTTCAGGTCGTCGAAGCTGCGCTCCTGCGTTGGCGCGCCGAGGTCGGGCCCGCCGTGGGTGTGCAGCACCAGGGTGCCGTTCCAGTTACGGGGGACGGCGATCATGTAGAACGCGCCGTTGCTGTCTTTGCCGCCGTAGCACGTGGTTTCCACGGACACGGTGTCCGGGCACGCTGCCGTCGGCAACTGGTCCGCAGCAGCCGCTGCAGCAGGAATCGCTGTCAGTCCGACCGCTAAGGCGGCGATAAGTGAAACCGTCTTCATGAGTCCTCCGCGAACTGCGCCCCGTCGCGCTGGGCGTGACCGTAGCCACATTGGCCGCGACTCGCAGAGGTTACGTTCATTGAGTTCATGCCGCGAATTAATCGTCGACGTTGAAGGAAACGTCCCTTGCGGTGTCCACGAAGGAACGGATTGCCGCATTACGGGCCGAAGTGCGCCAAATCGGCACAACGACCATCGGCGGCATGTCGTGGATCGGCACGACGGAAAGCCCAGGGAACGCCAGCCGATCGAGTGCGGTACTGACCGTGACGTGCAGACCGTGGCCGCGGGCGACCGATGTCAAAGCGTCCTCGACCGTCAGCACGGTCCGGCCAGCCATCTGCGGGATGTCCTGGCTCAGCCGATGGAGGGACACGCCGGATGGCGTGACGTCCGGTATCCAGGAGTCCAGCAACTCCGTTGGCCACGAATTGCTCGGGCTCAGCAGCGGATAGCCGACAAGCCGCTCGATGCTGATCGATTTGAATTCAGTGAGCGGATGGCCCGACGGGACGATCACGCCACGGCGCACCTGATGCAGCACCGGACCGACCGTCCGGCCGGGCGCCTCGATGGCCTTTCCGTCACCGCCAGGGCTCCACACCAGCTTGATGTCGGTGTCCTGTGCCGCGAACGGGCCAGCCGACCCGATATCGAAGTTGACCATCGCGCGGAGTTTGACCGTGAATCCGGGATGGCGGTGTTCGAAAGCGGTCACGATCCTGGTGACGGCTTTCGCGCCGATCGAAGGCATGTAGCCGACGGACAGTTCGACTTGGACGTCGTGCGCGGCGACCTGACAGTCGGTCAATGCCGAGATCAGCGAATCGAAACCGTGTCTCGCGCCATCGTGGAATTTCTCGCCGAGCGCGGTCAGCCTTACGGTACGGCTGGTTCTCTCGAACAGCGCGCCGCCGATCTCGCGTTCGAGCGCCCGGATCAGTTGACTCACCCGGCCCTGCGTGACGTGCAGGCGATCCGCGGCCCGGCCGAAATGCAGCTCATCGGCAAGGACCAGGAAGGTCTCCACTTCCCGTAGTTCCACTGCGGCCCCTCGCGCTCGACCTGGTCGATGACGACGCTCATGGTCAGGTTAGCGGCAACTGCGCGTGCATCCGATCGCAGCTTCGGTTACCGGGCACGCCCCAAGGAGATTGGCATCGTCCAACAAAAGTTGTGACAGTTCGGCAATGTGGCATGCGGCGCGTCGAGCCGAGCAGGAAACAGAGGTTGATCAGGACAACCCAGGTGTCGTCCCGAGTTGGCTCGCCGCGGGAAAGCAGGCGGTCGGCTGGCTGATCGACACTGTCGTTCAAGGGGTTTTCGACCAGGAGATCCGCGCCTCAGTCGGCCGCGCGGGCGTGTTCGTGTCGCTGGCAGGGAGACCACCAGCAGTACGCGTTGGCCGCGAAGTCGCCGAAGTGGGCGAAAACGTTGAAGAACGGCGCGATCATCGGGCCGTACGACATGATGAACCCTGGTCATCGGCTGCTGGGGTTCGCGGATGGTGCCAGTGGGCGGGCTGTTCAGGCCGCCGCGGAGATCGTCACGGCGACGAGGGACGAGATCGAGGAGGATGACGCGTTCGCCCGGCACGTGCTGTATCCGGTGCGGGAGAAGAAGAACATGTACGACGACATCGGGACAGCGGGTGCCTAGTTTCCAATGACCAGGGACTTGTGAAACAGCCCTTCTCCTCGCGCTTCCTCCCATGCCGTTTTACGGTTCAGCCTGCCTGTTCCGCCTGGGTCGTCCACGATCACGTAGTCCTCGTCGACCGACTGCAGGCGCATCCAGTGGTTGTACTGGCCGACCGCGACCGGCATGCCCGCGTCCAGGATCGGGCCGAACGTCGACAGCGCCCATTCCTTGTAGCCCTCCAACGGAACCGAGGCCTCGTCCGCATCCGCACCCGGCAGTGCGCGGCCTGCGGCGACGATGTCCGGCGTCGCGCCTTTGCGTTCGGCGGCTTGGCGTTTGTTCAGGATTTCCCAGACCATGCTGGTTTTCTTCTTGCCGATGGCGTGCAGTTCGTTCTGCTGTGGGCTGTAGACCGATTCGGCCCGCACGCCGAACTTCGCGAACATCTCCTGAAGCGGCTTGTTTCCCTTGGCTATCCAGTACAAGGCTTTCAGTCTGGCCTGCTCGATCCGCTCGTCGGTCGGATCCTTGGTGCCGCCGAGCTTTTCAACGGTCGCCACCAGTTGCATGAAGTCGGCGAGGCGTGCGCGTTCGAAGTCGGTCTCGGTGCTCAGTTTGCGTTGCGCCCAGTCTTCGACGATCCGCATCGTTTCCCAGTCGCCTTGATAGTCGTCGGCGCTCATTCCCAGGTGTTCGAGGCACATCGCGACCACGGTGACGTTGCACGTGGCTCCTGCGGCCTGCGCACTGACGATGCCCGCGTTGGCCGCTTGCGTGTAGAACGGGGCGATCGCGTTGAGGCGACGAAAATAGGTGGCCTTCTGGGTCGCGTCTTGGACGCCGTTGATCGCCGCGCGGACCGCGCCGATCCGCTCGACCAACTGGGCGCGCTCGGGGCCTTTCTCCTCGAAGGTTTGCTGGTAGACGGGGGCTTTGCGCTTGGTTGCCTGCTGGCCCAAGGCTTCGAGGGCGTCGAGTTCCGCCTCGATGTCGCTGATAGCGGTGGCAGGGGAGGTACCAGAAGGAGGTGCCGGTGGGGAGGAGGTGGCTGGAGCCATTGGTGTCGCGCCGCCTCCCGGAGCTGTCGATTCCGCTGATTCTCCTGGCCGCTCGTATCCCTTCAACGCCTTGAACGTCCGGCCGTCTGGATCAACCCGTCCGTCCGCTTTGGACCACTGCAGCACTTCTTGCTGGAACTTCCTGATGCCCGTGCCGAGATTTGGTTCGAGGTATCCGGCCGACGCAAGCAACCGGATCACCACGGCGATGTCACCAGGCTTGTTCTCGCCGCCGATTCCCACCGAGCCGCTGATCTCCTGCCCGAGGACCCCTTGCACGACCGTACCCACCGCACCCATCAACCGGCTGATCGCTTGGTTGCCCGCAGCGAAGAAACCGGGCCCGCGGACCGGCGAGGCCGACTCCTCGTCCGATTCCGAAGAGGACAGACGCTCAGCCTGTCGCATGTCCGACCTCCGGCCGCAGGATCTGGCAGAGCAGGTCACGGCTCGCCTGATCCGGGCCACGGCTGGAGGAGGCCAGTGTCATCCGTAGCCGCTGGTACGCCGCAACGGCCCGGGTGGGCTGATTCGCCAGGACACAAGCCCGCATCAACACGCGGTACGCGGGCTCATCAAGGGGATCAGAAGCCACGAGGGTCTCGGCAAGTACCTGGGCCAAGCGTGGCGCGCTGGTCCGCAAAGAGCACTCGGCGGCCACGTGCCGAGACCGCCGCAGCAAGGATTTCTGCACGTCACGAGCCTGCTCGGCCCAAGATGCCGTGCGGTGATCGGTGAGCACGGGCCCGTCGTCAAGCAGCCGCATAGCCTTTTCGGCAATGAGCAGGCCGTGCGCGGGCTGGGCCTCCTTCAACAGGCGCTCCGCCTTGAGCACGCACGTCGCAGCCTCGTGCAAATCCACATGCACCGAGTCGCCCAACTGGTAGCCACGCCTGCCGCCGACGATCGTGTCCTGACCAAACCGGCCACGCAGGCGGCTGACAAGCGTCGCCACGTTTGCTTCGGGCTCACGTGGCGGCGCGTCCTCCCACAACGCCGTGACCACGTCCGTCATCGGCACCGCGCGGTCACGTTGCGAGCCGAGCAGCGCGAGCAACGTCCGCGCTTTCCGGCTACCGACCGCATGGGCCTCCCATGCGTCCGCTGTGTTGGACACCCTCACCACGCCGACCAGCCGCAAGTACCAGCTCATACCCATACGGCGTGACGCCCGCGTGCCACGGGGGTGCCACACAGTTTCTAAACAGTTGTCAGCGAGATCTCTGTCGACTTGATCAAGGCCACGACCTGGGCACCTGCGGTCAGCTTGAGCTCGTCCACGGCGTCACGGGTGATCGCGGCGGTCAGTTCGCCGCCGTCGACCGACACCTTGACCGTGGCCATAGCGCCACCAGACGCGACGCTGGTGACTTCACCGCGCAGCTGGTTACGGATGCTGATGCCGGGGATCGGTTCGGTGGACAGCGCCACCTCGGTCGACTTGATCAGCGCGCTGACCGGCGTGCCATCGGCGAGACCCAGCTCGTCGACGGCCTCGCGGGTGATCGCCGCAGTGATCTCTTGCCCGCCCGCGAGCCGCGTCTTGACCGTCGCCATGACCTCGCCGGGCTGGACCGCGCTCACCGTGCCGGAGAGCTTGTTACGAATGCTCAGTGCCATGAGCACGGACTGTAATGCCGGTCAGGCAACCCCGCGACTCAGTCGTACGCCGGACGGTTCGCGCGCCAGTAGCCGCAGAAGTAGATCTGCTTCTTGCCCACGGCACGCTCGTTGACCAGGTAGCGACGGATCGACGTGGCCAATTTGGACTCACCGGCGACCCACGCGTACAGCTCGCCCTCGGGGAATTCCACCGAATCGAGGGCTTTGATCACCTCGATGCCGCGCTTGCGGCCACGGTTGAGCCACGCCAGCTCGACGCCGTCGGGCACCGTGAGGTCGATCTGGGTGAAGGAGTCGGCGACCTCGAGATATACGAGCGCCTTTGTCTGCGGCTTAAGGCTTTCCAGCATTCCGGCGATCGCGGGCAGCGCCGTCTCGTCGCCGACGAGTAGTTGCCAGTCGGCATCTTGCGGCGAGTATTCCGAACGGTCGGACAGCACGCCGATCCGGTCGCCGGGAGCTGCCGCGCACGCCCACTTCGAGGCAGGGCCGCTGTCGCCGTGCAGGACGAAGTCGATGTCCAGTTCGCCGCGCTCGTGATCGATGCGGCGAACCGTGTAGTTACGCATGACCGGACGGCGTTCGACCGGCATCGCCTGCAGCTCTGGCCACCAGTCCTCGGTGACCGGCAGGCGGAAGTCCTCCGCGACCGGGAAGAAGACCCTGGCCAGGTGATCAGGGCCGGCGTACTCGAAGTTCGGGACGTCGTCACCGGCCAGTGTGATCCGGGCCAGTTGCTCGGACAGTCGCTGGACGGCCGTGACTGTCACGAACATCGGTCGCTGCCGGTTTTTCACGCTCATCCGCACCCCTCCCAGGCTTCTGTCGGTTAGCCTAACCTAACTTTGATCGTCGGGGGAACGGAGAAAGACCTGCATCCTGCTGCTCGACCTGACCGGCATCACGGTGTCCGCTGGGGCGTTCGTCGGTGCGCTGGGTACAGCGGTGATCATTTACCTGCTCGCGTGGCGACGCGCTGACATGGCTCACCGGCAGTCTGGTTGGTCGCACGTGGACAGACGTCACGCCATTGGCGCTCATCCTGCTCATCACGATTCCGCTCGTGGTGCGGCTTTCCCATTCGACCGCGCTTGTGACCTCGGCGCTGGACTTGCCTTGGGTGTCCGGCTCGGCACCGCATTGCAGCTGGTGCAGGGGTTCGATGCGGTGTTTGACCCAGCTGTCGAGCTAAAGTCGATAACGTGAACGTCGAGGTGACACCTCTGCCGGGTTTGGGCACACGCCAGGACTTCGTCTCGCGCGGCGGCCGCAGGATCGGAGTGATCACGTACCGCGACGGCAAGATGGAGATGATCGTCTCCAAGCAGGACGACACGGACTCGTGTGTCGCGTCGATCCCGCTGACCGTCGAGGAGAGTGCGACACTGGCGACCTTGCTTGGCGCGCCACAGCTGGTTTCGCAGTTGCGTGACCAACACAGGGAAGTGACCGGCATCAACACCCGCCAGCTCCCGCTCGCGCCGGGGTCACCGTACGACGGCAAGACTCTCGGGGATACGGCGTTGCGTACGAGGACAGCGGTGTCCGTCGTCGCGGTGGTGCGCAACGGCACCGCCCACCCCTCGCCCCGGCCGGACTTCCGGCTCCTCGGCGGCGACATGCTCGTCACGGTCGGTACAGCCGACGGGCTGAGCAACGCCGCCGATGTTCTCGAGTCCGGCTGATCTGATCCACCACAAGGGGACAAGTGCACGACACCGCCATCTCCCTGATCGAACTGGGAGCGGTTTTTTTCGGCCTGGGGTTACTCGGACGTATCGCGTGGAAAATCGGCATATCGCCGATCCCGCTGTACCTGATCGGCGGGCTCGCGTTCGGCGCTGGCGGACTCGTCCCGTTACACGGCATCGAGGAATTCGCCTCGCTCGGCGCCGAAATCGGCGTGATCCTGCTGTTGTTGCTGCTGGGTCTTGAGTATTCGGCGGACGAACTCGTCACCGGAATGCGCCGGTCCTGGCTGGCGGGTGTGCTGGACATCGTGCTCAACGCCACGCCCGGCGCGCTGGTGGCGCTGTGGCTGGGCTGGGGCCCGGTCGGGGCGATCGCGATGGCTGGGGTCACGTACATCTCCTCGTCCGGGATCGTCGCGAAAGTCCTCGGCGACCTTGGCAGGCTGGGTAACCGGGAAACGCCGGTGGTGCTGTCGATCCTGGTCTTCGAGGACCTGGCGATGGCGGTGTACCTGCCGATTCTCACGGCGTTGCTGGCCGGTGCGACCCTGGCAGGCGGGCTGACCGCGGTCGGGATCTCGCTGATCGTGATCACGATCGTGCTGATCGTGGCGCTGAAGTTCGGCCGCTACGTCTCGATGCTGGTCGACAGCCAGTTGCCCGAGGTGTTCCTGCTCCGGGTGCTCGGGGCGGCGCTGCTGGTGGCCGGAGTCGCTTCGCAGCTTCAGGTTTCGGCCGCGGTGGGCGCGTTCCTACTGGGTATCGCGATTTCTGGTTCTACGGCAGAGAACGCGACCAAGCTGCTTGAGCCCTTGCGGGACTTGTTCGCGGCGATGTTCTTTGTGGTTTTCGGGCTGAACACGAACCCGACGACCATTCCGCCTGTGCTGGGGTACGCCGTGTTGCTGGCTTTCGTGACTGCCGCGACGAAGGTGGCGACGGGCTGGTTCGCCGCTAAACAGCAGGGGATTGGCCGGTTGGGGCGGGCTCGGGCGGGTGCTGCTCTCGTGGCCCGGGGCGAGTTCTCGATTGTCATCGCTGGGCTTGCGGTGACCGCTGGGGCTGTGGATGAGCAACTTGCCGCGCTGGCAACGGCTTACGTGCTGTTGATGGCCGTGCTCGGTCCAGTGGCCGCTCGTGTTGTCGAGCCGGTGGCCCGTGGGATGCAACGGAAGCTGCGGCCAAGGCCTGCTTAGGTCTTCATGGGCCGCCACGATGGGCTTGCGATCTTCGGTGGTTCGGTCACCCATACTTTGACGTTGAGCCAGGTGGCTGGCCATCCGCTTGGCGGAAGTGTGTGGTGACGGTTCCACTGCCAGCCGGAGCGAATCAGCCAATGCACGGCTAGTCCGTTACCGGAATGATCCTCGCGTCGACGAGTTCGCCGTTGGCGATGTCCAGGATCCCAATGGTGCCTTGGGGTTGGCGGCGGCGGTCGGTCGGCGACCCCGGGTTGAAGATCCGTACGCCGTCGCCGGTCTGGTCCATCGGGATGTGCGAATGCCCGAACACCACGAGGTCCGCGTCCGGGAACCGGCGGCGCATCCGTGCGGTCCGACCGGTTGCCTGGCCGCTGTCGTGGATCATCGCGACTCGCAGGCCATCCAACTCCACTTCCAGCGTCTCCGGTGCGCCCCACGCGGCCACGTCCGGTCCATCGTTGTTGCCCAGCACGACATGCACCGGTGCGAACGCTGCCAGTTCGTCCAAAACATCTGGTGTGCACACGTCGCCAGCGTGCAAGATGACTGAAGCATCGCGCAGATGCTCGGCCACTCGGGGCGGGCATGACTTCCAGCGCCGTGGCGAGTGCGTGTCGGCGAGTACGACCACTCTCATCCGTTCATTCTGCTGCAAAGGTTCTGCAACGGCTGTTCATACGATGAACTAATGGGAGTTCCCTGGGGCGTAGTCGCCTACTCAGCTTCAGCCGACCGCGCCGAGATCATCGAGGAGTGGGGTCCACTCGCGCAGCAGTCCTACGAGGACCTCGGCCTCAACATCCTGCACGGCAACGACCGCATCCATTTCCTGCCCAGCACCGAGCCGACGGTCCACCATGACCCCGAGGCCCGTGCCCTGGTCGATGCGTTGCCGTACTGCGATGGTTCGTACGACGACTTCGAGCGGCTTTTCGATGGGTACGAGCTGTTCGTGCCGTGGGATTCCTTCGGTGCGGTGCATGTCCCGGGCAGCAGCCGGGTGGACGGCAAGTTCGCGGTGTGGGTACGGGATTTGGCGCGATGGATGAAGAACCGCGACGACTTCCCGGCCGGGTCCGATGTGGCCTTGCTGGCCAGCCAGTTGCACGCGCAGGCCACACTCGCCACCGAACTGGCGATGATCATCGAAATCAGCTTCTGACCAAGGCGAATCCGGCTTCCCGGCTGATTTCCAGAGCTGTCGCGGTGTGCACGGCGGCTTGGGTGTGGTCGTTCAGGCTTTCCAGTGCGGCGGCAAGGCCGAGGTGGATCCGTGCTTCGGTATGCCGCTGGCCGCCGCGTACCGCCAGGTCAAGGGCACGGATCAAAGCGAAATACGACCCGCGTGACGTGTTCACCCACAAAACTGGGGGTACACCCCTCGTGAGTGTTTTCGCCGGTTCTAACCGGCGAAAACACTCACGAGGGTCTTTCAGGGGTAATTGGCCAGGTTGGCCACGTTGCGTTGCGGGTTGGAGGGGCCGCCGGTGTTGTTGATGATCCGGTTGATCGTGCCCGCGCCGCCGAGGGACACGGTCACCATGCTGTGAAACCGGACGCCGGGAACGTTCGGCACCTCGAAGGCGCGTTCACCGACAACACTGCGGTTGACATTGAAGTTGCAGTAGCTGCCAAGGCCCCACGCCTCGTGGTTGGTGACGTTGTGGCCCACCTTGTAGGCCGCGTAACCCCGCGTCGCCCCGTTCATCCAGGCTGCCTGGTTGGGCGGGTCGTACGGCATTTCGTTCTGGTAGAAGTACGTCCAGCCACGGTTGCCGTTCCAGATGGTCTGGTATTTCTGGTAATGCTCGACGAACAAGCCGTACGCGGTCACGTCGTTGCCGTTCACGATCAGCCCGACATCCGCGGTGTTGGTGTTCCAGCCGACACCGGAACCGTGGTCGCCACGCCAGATCCACGAGTGGTCCGAGATGACGTTGTTGCTGTTGATCACCAGGCTGTTGGTTGCCCGGCCGACACCGGCGCCGCCGACCCGGATGTACAAGTCGTGCAACGAAGTCGGGTTCGCCGCGTGATTGGCGGTCGATCCGTTCGGTCCAACTTGGACAAGGGTGTTGGAGTTGGTGGCACCGGCGTCAACCAGGATCCCGGCGATCTTCACACCGTCCACATCGGCCACTGACATGGCCGTGATGCCGTTCTCCGGGATGAAGGTCGCCAGCCCGAGGCCGAGGACGACGGTGTTCGGCCTGGTGATCTGGATCGTCTGGTTCAGCCGGTAGATGCCAGGCGTGACAAGCAGATGCTGTCCTTGGGCGAGGGCCGCGTTGATCTGCGCGGCCGTGGTGCCCGGTTTGACGATGAAGAACTGGGAGATCGGAATCGACGTGCCCGCGGGCGCGCCGCTCTGCCAGGTCGTGCCACGCGCGTTGTTCCGGACAGCTGGAACGAAAACGTGGTAGTTACGGCTCGAGTCGGAGTACAGGAACGGCTTCTCCCGGATGACCGGTGTGTTGGCGACCGTGGTGTGCGGCGGGCTCGGGAAGGTGCTGGCCGGAGCGCCTGCGACGCCCGTGAACACCATGTTCCAGTTGGACCCGGCCCAGCTGCCGATCTGCGAGTCCCGCGTGTACCACTGCTGTTGCGAGCCGGACCGGACCTGTCCGTCGATCCTGCTGTCGGCGATGAACCCGCCACTGGACCATCCGCCGTCGTCGAGCTGCAGATTGCCTTTCAGGTGCATGCGGCGATACGCCGACGCCTGCGAAACGGCCCAACGGTCATTGCCACCGGTCGGCGCGACAGCGAGGTTTTCCGCGCCACGCCAGAAGTTGTGCGTGGCGTTGCCGCCGAACCAGTCGGCCTCGACGTGCACCGCGCCGTTGATGTTCGTGTTGTCCGGCGACATGCCAAGACCGATAACCTGGGTGTAGTACCCGACATTCACGTTGACGTTGTACGAACCGGGCTCGAACAGGAACGCGTACCGGTTCGCGCCGAACTGGCTGCGTTCTTGTTGCGTGAACACTTGGTTCACGCGTTGCTGAATGGTCGACTGCGGCGTACCTGGCGTGAAGATGATGACGTTCGGGCCAAGGTCGGGCGGTGCCGCCATCGCTTGCGTCGGCACGAGAAGCGCCGCCGTGAGCGAGGTGAGGACCCCCAGCCGGAGAAGTCGCCGTGAGATCACCAGAATCTCCTAACGTCGGCCGCTGCCGCTCGCTAACAGGGCAGGGTCAAGCGCACAGCGGCGTCCCATCCACCTGGCGGCGACACGCTCATGTGCGCGACGTGGAGCACCGTGATGATAGCGCTCTCACGAGCGTGGCGCGACGCGAAGTCGCGGTGACGGGATGCTGAATTCAGCGGGATTCGAGGAAGCGAACGGCCTCGTTGACCATGTCGCACAAGGGACACGACGGCGTTGTGGTCGTCGCCGCAGGCCGTTCGACGGTCCGGGCCTCGGGCTCCTCCGTCGGAGTAGGAGAGGTGTGCCCAGTGGTTCGCGGCTTGTGCGTGGTTGACGGCTTCGGCGGCTGCACGGTCGCCGTCATCGTGACGGTCGTCGGCACGGTCACGGGAGGAAGCGTCACGGTCGGCAGCGCCGGAGCTGGCCCGGACGCGGTGACCTGACTCGCGGACGGTGCGTCGCCCACCATCGCCACCACAGCAAGGCACGCGGCGCACGCCCCGGCAATGGCCAGTGGCACGCGAAGAGACCGTCGCGACGGCGTCTTGACCCGGTCCCGGCCGCTCTTCTTCGCGCGGCGCAGGGCGGCGTCGGCCTCGACGATCAAGGCCTCCAGGTCGGTGTCCGGATGTCCGATGGCGACGCCGAACGACGCCGTGATCGAGTCGATCCGGACGGTTCCGCCCTCGGTGGGGGCGTGCACGATCAACGACCGGACGGCCTGCCGGACGCGTTCGGTCACGACCATGGCTTCGTCCAGAGTGGTCTCCGGGAGCAGCAGCAGGAACTCGTCGCCGCCGTGCCCGCCGTACCGGCCGAGCAGGTCACCCTTTCGAGTGCCCTCGCGCAACGTGCTCGCCACGCCTTTCAGGACCGCGTCACCCGCGACATGGCCGTACTTGTCGTTGACCTGTTTGAAGTTGTCGAGGTCGACGACGACCAACGCGGTCGATGCGGACGCCGCGAGCAGCCGTGGTGCCTGCGCGTCCCATCCCCACCTGTCCAGCAACAAGGTCAGGCGGTCGGTTGCCCATGGGCCATGCGGGTGGCCGCACGAATCGCAACTGGACGAATTGGTCATCTTGGGGCAGTCTCCCTTCGGCCGGTGAGACTATCGGTTGACTGCCCGTGACGCAGCGTTCAGAGGGGTGAACCGTTGATCTGTCGGGTGATCTCTGTGTGACCGGCCCGCAGGCTCGCGATAACTGTGCCCCACATGACAATCGCGCCACCGAAACCTGTCACGGCAGGCCATGCCAATGGCTGCCCGGACGACCCGAGAACAGTGGCGAGAATGGCGACGCCGCACAACAACAGCGCCATCGTGCGGAACCGGGTCGATCCGAAGATCTTCGTGAACGGGATGAAGTGGACGCCGACGCAGAACAGGATCCACGTCGCCACGGCCTCAGGCTTGCCCAAGAGACCGGTCAGCACCCGTGAACCCGCGAAGATCGCGACAACCATGAGCAGAACCGCGATGCCGTACTGCTTGCCGAAGGGGTTCTTGGCGCCTTCGCCAGGATCCGGCAGCTGACCGCCGTGCCGACGCAGGCTCATCACCCACGCCACCAGGCCAATGAGAATCGCGATCCCGACAATCCGCAGGATGGTCGCCTGCTCGGGCGCTGACGTCACGCCGTAGAACCACCAGCCGATACCGAAACCGCAGCTGATGAACGTGGTCGCCATGAGAGTGGCCATGTGGCCTTTGGTGAACAAGATGGACCCCAGTGTGTTTTCGAACCGTCAGGCGAGGATCTTCGCCAAGACGGGCAGTGCGATGTTGCGTCCCGAGACAACCGCGACCGGCTGACCGACGACGTCGACCTTCCCGGCGAGCAAGGCCGCGACCGAGACAGCGCCCGCGCCCTCCGCGATCACGCCATGGTTCGACGCGAGGTACCGGATGGCGTGATGCAGTTCCGCCTCGGTGACCTGGACCAGCGAGTGGACGTGCTTCTTGATGAGGCCGACGGTGACCGAGCCGGGTTCGAGGTTGCCGGTAATGCCATCGGCGATGGTGTCACCGACCGTTATCTCCACCTCATGGCCCGCTTTGATGGTTTCCGACATCGCGACCGACTCAGCCGACTCGACGCCAACTATCCGTACATCTGGTCGCTGCGACGCCCACAACCCGAGACCGGATGCCAACCCGCCGCCTCCGACCGCGCACACAACCGTCATCGGTCCGTCAACCTGCGCGTCGAGCTCGTAGCCGATGGTTCCCTGGCCAGCAATCACGGCCGGGTCGTTGTACGGCGATACAAACACACCGTGCGTGAGCGTGAGGGCGTGCTGTTCGGCTTCGTCGTACGTCGTGCCTACCTGGATGAGCTCGACGCTGTCGAAGGCTTGCAACTTCGACACCTTCACGGACGATGCGTGGCCCGACACGACAACCGTCGCCCGGGTTCCCAGCAATGCCGTCGCCGTCGCGACTCCCAACCCGTGATTCCCGGCGGACGCGGTCACAACTTCAACGTCCGACGGCAGGTCTTGCATGGCCGCGATGGCACCACGGACTTTGAAGGACCCGCTCGGCTGCGCGGTCTCCAGCTTCAGCCAGATGTTCCCGGTGGTGTCCAGCGGCGTCGGGCGCAGTACGGCGGACACCCGTTCCCGCGCCTTGGCCAGATCGTCGACGTCAGGGACATGGACCGTGCGGATCATGGGCATAGCCTAATCACACCGAGTTTTGCGGGGCGTTTAATCCGTTGAGCCGACGACGGCCGACGCCGTAACCTGATGTCTGCGAGGCCATGAAGGACCTTCCTCCTCACTTCGACTCTAAATCGACCACAGGTTCTTCGCTTTCCTCGCATCAGACTTCGGGCTCGCCACGCAGGGGGAGGGTGGCGAGCCCTCGCCTGTTTGCAGCTCGATGCCGATCCCTTGCCACCTCGCCTGTGAACCTGCTTGTCTCACCTCACTGGGAGGTGACCATGAAGGTTCGAGTGGTTTTGGCGGTCGTGCTCGCGTTGGTGGGAATGGCACCGGTGGCGACAGCGGCGACACAGGTCAAAGTCCTTCAGCTGAACATCTGCAACAGCGGTGTGGCTGGCTGTTACACCGGCCGAGCACTGTCCAAAGCGGTCTCGGTGATCACGTCGACCAAGCCGCAGGTCTTGTCGGTCAACGAATCCTGTTCTGGCGACGTCGAACCGCTCCGCCAAGCGATGGGTTCGGCCAGGGCGGCATTCGTTGCAGCGCAACGTCCTGATGGTTCGCCTGTGCTGTGCACGAACGGGCAGCAATACGGCAACATCGTGATGGTCTCGGAATCTCTCGCGGGTTCAACCACAGCGACAGGCAGGTACGACGCGCAGGACACCAGCACGGAGCGGCGGGTCTGGGCATGTCTTCCCGCTGGGCGGATCAGCGCCTGCACCACGCACCTCTCCGCGCGGAGCGGGTCGACGGCGATGGCGCAGTGCAAGGAGTTGATGGCCAAGGCCGTCACCTACCCGCGGCCTACGGTGATCGCCGGGGACATGAACATGCGGTACCAGGGCTCGCCGAACGTTCAGGACTGCAATCCGAGCGGCTTCTACCGCAAGGGTGACGGCAGCCTGCAACATATCTTCGCGAGTGCCGATCTGGCATTCGTCAGCGGTACGAAGATAGACATGGCCGGAACCACTGATCATCCGGGTTGGCTTGTCACGGTAAATATGGCTTGACCGCTGTCGGGGCGCCCGGCATGATTCAGCTACACACCGAGCAAGGAGAAATCATGGCGAACATGCGACAGCGGGGATACTCCGCCCAGTTGCTTTCGCCCTGCTTGCGAGGTTGGCAACTGCACAGTCGTGCGTGGCTCTCCGCAGTGACATAATCTTTGTCATGTTGCGAGAGCCGCCCATCGGTCAGCCGATAAGGGCGGCTTTTGCTTGTGCGGAACATGCGGTCGTTGCGTAATCGGCTAACGCGCCAGGCTTCCACCCTGGAGACGCGGGTTCAATTCCCGCCGGCCGTTCTATTTCCATTGTTTTATTGCCCGTTGGTCCAGCTGGCATGGACGCCGGACTCTGACTCCGGAGACCGAGGTTCGAACCCTTGACGGGCAGCGTTTCACCAAAAAGAAGGCCCCTGTGGCGGAAGTGGCAGACGCACGCGACTCAAACTCGCGCGCCCGCACCGGGCATGCAGGTTCAAGTCCTGCCAGGGGTACGTTCCACAGTGGAGGGCTGGCCGAGCGGCAAGGCACCTCATTGCTAATGAGAGGTCCGGCTTAACATCCGGCGCGCGTTCGATCCGCGCGCCCTCCGCAGAAGTTCCATTACTACCAGGGGAATCACGATGACCGACACCAAGGTCGTGATCCGCAAGACCTTGCGGGTGCCGCGAAGTGCGGGTGCGCCGGGAGACGGCGCACGTGTCGCGCGGCAGATGGACGCCGCGCTGGCCGGGGTCGTCTTCAAGGCGAGTGGCGATTTGCTTGCGCACGTCTCGCAGCTGGAGCCCGGCGCGGCGATGGACCTCGCGGTCGACGTGATCGGCGCGGTGCGTGAACTCGTCGGCGACAACGTGCCGCACAACTCGTACTTCATCAAGTTCCCGGACGGTGTCCCGGACACCGTCGAGTTCTGGGTGAAGTGCCTGCGCGAGGCGCTCACACCGGCACGCAAGTGGTTCCGGAGCGACCGGGACCTGCTGACCATGGGCTGGATCGACCTGCTCAAGCTGCCACGCTACGGCCGCTACCAGCACACGTACGAGGAGCTTCTCGCCGCGCACGACGAGCTGATCCCATCGGTAAAGGACCGCGTGACTGTCCTGCACCTGGGTGACATGCTCCAGGAAGAGCTCGACCGTCTGTTCGTAGACCTCACGGGCAGCGTGACCCCGCTCGGCGAGGCGGACCTCGTAGCGCTCAAGAGCCTGACGACGGCAGCCACCGTACAGCTGGACGCCATTCCGGTCAGGGAGAACCGGGCGGTCGTCAACGCGGCACGGATGGAAGACGGTCAGCCGTTGGTGTTCGTGGACACGGTCACCGACGTGTTGCGCGTGGCGTGCCAGACGAGCGGCGGCGACGTGACGCTGCAGGAGCGCACCAAGTTCCGCAGTTTTAAACGGCGTGAGCGTCGCGTGTTGCTTGCGGCGTTGGACGCGGTCATCGCTGGCAACAGCGGCAAGCTCGGTGACGTGACCATGTACGCGGGGCCGTGGAAGCGGCTCGGCGAGTACCTGCACCCGCACGAGTACCCGCAGTTCCCTCACGCGCAGGACGTGTTCGCGGTTGCCCGTGGCGAGCGGAAGGTTCGTACGCTCGCGGGTCGCGCTGAGCTGGCGTTCGCGACCGACGGCGTGACGAAGGCCGTGTCCGTCCTGGCCAACGCGCCGGGTCTGCTGGTGCGGTCGCTGGACCGGTTGCTGCGTGAGGCCGAGCCGAACGAGATCGAGGCCGTGGTTGACGCGGCCACGAAGGCGTTCGAGTCGACCTCTGGACGCGTGCTGTGCTCGCTGCGTGAGCACTTGGTCAACCGTAACAAGCCGGACGCTGCGCGCGTGTTCACGACTCGTGCGCGTCGGGCGTGGGTGACCAAGGACAACCGGAAGCCGTTGTCGCGTAACGTGATCGACCGTGCGACCACAGCGCTGGACATCGAGTTGCTCAACCGCATGCCTGCGTACGAGCGGCTTGTGGTGGACCCGGCGGTGCTTGACGTGGCGTTGCCGCTGACTGGTAAGGCCACAGAGGACGGTTTCGCCGTGCTGCCGCGCGGTACCCGGACTCCGGTCGACGGCGAGGTGTTGCGATTCTTCACGTACTGGAAAGAACAGGAGCGCCGGACCGACTACGACTTGTCGGCCCTGTTCCTGGACGAGAACTTCCAGTACGCGGGGCACGTGTCGTGGACGAACTACCGTAACGACGGCGCAGTCTACTCCGGTGACATCACCGAGTCGAAGAACGGCGCCACGGAGTTCATCGACATTCCACTGGACTCTGTGGACTTCGCGTACGTCGTGCCACAGGTGAACATCTACGCGGGGGAGGGGTTCGACGAGGTCGGAGAGTCGATGTTCGGCTGGATGACCCGTGAGCGCGCGCAGAAGGGCGCGCCGTTCGAAGCGCGGACCGTACGGACACGTTCGGACATGCGGGGCTCGGGCCGAGTCGCGTTGCCGATCATGTTCGCCCGCGGTGAGAACGGCACGTGGACCGCGAACTGGATGCACCTCTACCTGACCGGAGGCGTGAACTTCAACATGGTCGAGGGCAACCAGTCCAGCGCGAGCCTGCTCGCGCGCAGCCTGTTCCACCGCGACTACCTGACGATGTCGTACCTGGTCGACATGCTGAAGGCGAAGGCGGGATCGGTGACCGTGTGGGAGCCGGGTCTGCGGCTGACCGAGCCGGTCGTGTTCGTCGGACTCGACCGCCCGGAAGGCCTGCCGGACGGCTCTGAGGTGTTCACAAGGGATCGGCTCAACCAGCTGATCCCCGCGTGAGGTAAACTGAACAAAGCGAGGCCATGGAAGGACTTCCTTCTCACTTCGAATGGTCATAGTCCTCCCACTTTCCTCGCGCCGACATGAGGCGGGGGCCTGCTGGCCCCCGCCTTCTTCCATGTCACGTCCCGGCGCACGCTGATCAGCCTGGCCGCCACAGCCGCGATGACGGCGTAGGCGATCATGACCAAGGCGCCTGCCCACACGGGCAACAGGTCACCAGCCGGGAACGGGCCTGACGAAAGAGCATCTCGCGTCCAGCCGCTGGCGGCCTTCGCGACACCGGTCGGGGTCCAGCGGCCAACATCAGGAACAAACGACACCAGTGCCCACTCGACGTACATCACCCACACGAACGCGACGATGATCGCGGCAACCATGTTGCGTACCAACGCGCCCACAGCCGCACCGAACAAGCACCAGAGCGAAGTGCTCGCAACGGAACCAAGAAGCACCAACGGCACGTCCGAAGTCCACACTGGATAGTCGTGGCCAGCCAACAGGATTGCCGCGACCGGTACGCGCTCGTGGACCAGTTGCAGGACCTGGCAAAGCAGTTCCGGTCGACCACCGGCCGAACCTGCGAGGTCTCGGTATCCGGCGACGCCGGGGCAGTTGGCGCCAGAAGCCTGGCTTGCCGTGGTTCGTACCGCACAAGAAGCATTGACCAACGCGCACAAACACGCCCCCGACGCGCAGGTCATGATGGACCTGCGTTGCGCGCAAGACTGGTGTGAACTGGAAGTCCGTGACACGGGCGGAACCTCAGGCGAGTCCACAGGGAACGGTTACGGGTTGGTGGGAATGCGGGAACGAGCCGAGCTGATCGGCGGAACACTCGACGCGGGACCGGTGGATGAGGGCTTCCGGGTCCGGTTGCGGGTGCCCGCGTGACCCGGGTGATCGTGGTTGACGACCAGACCGTCGTCCGGGAAGGCCTTGTCCTGCTGCTGCGACTGTTGCCGGACATCGAGGTCCTCGGTGCCGCGGCTGGCGGGGAGGAAGCGCTCCGGCTCGTGGCAACCGAACGGCCGGACGTCGTCCTCATGGACCTCGGAATGCCCAAAATGGACGATGTCGAGGCGACCGTGAAGTCCCACATCAACAATCTCTTCGCCAAGACAGGCGTACGTGACCGCGCCCAAGCGGTCACGTACGCATTCAGGAGAGGACTCGTAGGCTAAGTGCCGCGTGACCCCGCTCCCTTGGCTTTGCTGGGGCTCAAATCGTCCCTGGCGGCACCGGCCGGAACGCCGAACGACAACCAGTATTCCGACGTCCCGGCGTCACCACCAGGAACGATTTGATCTCCCAGCAAGGCGACAGGGAGCGCGGCCACACGACACTAAATAGGCTGCCACAGCGCGAGTGTGGTAGGCGGTGCCCAGTCCTCTTGGGACCTGTGTGCCTGGCGGCAGCGGTAGGTCACATCGTCCACAGTGACCGTGTCGCCGATGGCGTACGCGATACCCACGGCCCAATCCGGTGTCGGATCGGTCACGAACACTCTGTCCTGCGTCTCCACTCCGGTGTTGGCGCGGATGATCTGGCCGAGCGTCTGCCGGTAGGTGATGCCGTACCGGCGTTCGATCTCGGCGAGCGCCGGGTCGTTGAGGTAGAAGAACCGGTCACCATCCCGCAGGTTCTCGAACTGCTTGCGCCAGATGGCGTTCTGCAGTTCACCGAACTCGGATCCGGGCACGTGCCGTTCGGCGATCATGCCGGTGAACGCGTCGAGATTGTTCACGTTGCCGCCGTGTGTCGCGCTCAACCGTGCGGCCAGGGTGCTGCGCCGGACACCGGTCACACCGTGGCTGTCGGCCGCTGGGCTGCCCAGCAGGATGTCGCGGCCACGGATGTCCGACAGCCGGGTGAAGTCCATGATGTCCGGGTCGTTGCTCGGATTGGCCGGGTCGATCTCGGGGTCACGCGGGAACTGGCTGGTCGATTCGCCCGTGATCGCGGTGAAGCTGGTCTTCGGCGCGAGGCCGTACGCCCGCCGGAGATCGTTGTAGAGCGGCAGCCCGTGGTCACGGCCGCGGGCGATGTCGATCGCGCCGAGGTCGCTCACGCCACGGAAGCACTTCGGCAATTCCGGTCCGTCAAGGCATTCCGGGTTGCCGGGTACCGGGATCTGGAACAGCACACTGCGCAGCTGGTTGTCGATCTGCTCGTCGTTCTTGTACTGCGACTCGCCGCCGAGGCCCTTGAGCACCGGTCCGATCCCGACCTTGGCAAGCAGGTCCGGGTTGAAGAACGCGGTGTTCAGCGGAACGACCAGTGCTACCTCGTCGCCTTCGTGCTCGACCTCGATACCGGCCGCCTCGAACTCGGCGAGCTGCGCCTCGGTGTACTGATCCGCTGGCGCGCTCGGCTCGAGCTCCCCGTGGATCATGCTGTGCGCGCGGTAACCGACTACCGCGAACTCATTGGACAGTGATGAGTTCACGTTCCGGTTGTAGCCGCTGTATTGCGACAACCGAACACCCATTGCGGGCAGGAACTCGTTGTACGTGATGTACTGCTGCTCGGCGCCGATCACCCGCCGGGCGATCTCGAACTTGTCCTGTTGAGACAGTGTGTTCGGCAGCCGGTTGACGATCCGGTTGTGCTCCAACGCGAACAGGGTGTGTGTCGCGGTAAGGCCCCAGTTCTCGTTCGCTCGCACGTCACCGGCGACCATCGCGCGCCCAGGGTTGGCCCGGAGGTGCCCGGCCGCGTCCATCGGCGGCGCGGTGTTGACGTTGCCGCGTGCGGAACGGCGTGGCAGCAGACCGTTTTCCAGCAGCAGTCTGGCACTGTTGTTGGCCATGTTGCCGTCGACCGGACCTTCACGCAGCCATTCCAGTCGTTGCGGTGTTCCACTATAGACAGAGAACCCGTCGATGTAGCTGGACACCGTGTTGATCTGCTCACGGACCACATTGCCCGTTCCGGTGCCAGGAGCCGCTGGCGTGCGCAGGAAACCAATGGATCCCAGATCGTTGACGAATTGTTCGAGCGGATCGTTGCTGTTGAAACGGATCGGCGCGTTCTCGCCGCCCGCTTCCTGACGCAGCCCGAAAGTATGGTCCATGAACTGTCCCCATGCGAATCCCCATTGGGTGACCCGGCTTTCGGAGAACAGATTCTGGGATACGTCACTGAACACCCGGTTGCTGACGGCCCGTGGTTCCGGCCCGCCGACCGGTCGCCCGATCCCGTCCGCGTAGTTCGCGGGTGCGACCCTGATGTATGGCGTGTTGGTACGGCCCCAGTTCGGGTTGGCCAGGTTGTTGCAGCTGCCATCCAGGGTGCGGATGGTGGTGGTCGAACATTGTTCTTGAGCAGGTGCTACTGTGGCGGACAGGGGGAAGACGACGAGAATCGCTCCGACCAGCGCCACAGGTCGGCTTCTTCGCATCGGGAGACCTTTCACAAGGCGTGCAGGGTGAAGCTGGCCGGGCGGTCAGGCGGCGGGGCCAGTGAAGATCAAGCGTAGTCCCGGCACGGAAACCCGTGATATGACAAGCTGCCCTTAAGACTGATGGTCTTCCCTCACGTGAAAAACCCCTCCCACTGGAAAAGGTGGAAGGGGTCAGGCTTGAGATCCCTCAGCTCATCGCCAGATAGCCGAGGAAGAAGCCGAGCGCGGTGGCCACGACGGCAACCGGAATCGCCCATTTGCCAAGGACTTTGTCACCCATCGCGAAGCCGACGACGGTGAGCACGATCGCCGCGAGGCCGAACACGATGGGCAGGAACAGAATCGCGATGGCGGACAGGACGAACGAAATGATGGAGCACACGCGGGCGCCGGTGACCGGCTGCGGTCTGGCTGTCTGTGACATGGCTACTCCCAGTGTCTGACAACAGAACTGTCTCACTGGAATACCCAAGCCGTTATGGCCCAATCATCATACTGATGGACCGATGGAGCAGGGCCGCCGTGCGAGGGCGGACGGCGGCCCTTGTGGGTGTCCGCTCAGCAGCGCTTCCAGATGAACCGGTAGCGGCTGTTGGGATTGCGGTCGGGGGAATCCATCGAGATCCAGCTCGATGTGACCTGCGGGTTTGACGTTCCCGCGCTCACGCGCAGCGCGGTGTTGATGTTGAGAAGGCGGTGCGCGTCGCATGGCGCGTACACGACCTGTCCAGGATTGGTCGTGTCGGTTGTGGCCCAATCATCACGCAGTGGGCCGTTGAACGCGTGCACGCGCCGGTCGGTGTCCGAGTCGCCTTGGAAGTAGTAGTTCGCGCCCTGCCACGCCTGGGCGCCCGCGGCGAGGCTGATCCGGCCGGTGTAGTCCGCGCGCACGATGCCGAACGTGAATCCGCTCGGCACCCGGACATCCAAGCTGAGCTGGCAATTCTTCCTGAAGTCGGTCGGGTCCGCGCCAACACCGACCCTGGCGACATAACTGCGGTGCGCGATGGTGAACTCGGAATTGTCGTCGGCGACCGTGACCTCGGTCGTTCCGGCCGGGCAGCCGGAGCCGTTGGCGGTCACGACATCCACGGTCACCCGCCCGACCGGGACGTCGTCCGCGGCCGTAACCGTTGGCGCATTGACGGATAACGCCGCAACAAGGGCAAGCAACGTACTGATCATGAGGCACCTTTCAAACACAAACCATTCCGGTAGCGGGCCCTGCACGCAGGGTAGCCCCATCGCCGGACAAGAAAAGCCGACGGATGGAGCAATACTTTGCGCGACGCGATTTCGGACAATTCCTCATGTCGTCGTGATTATGATCCGACGACTCTATGAATCCCATTCTCCGGCACAGTCCATAACAGATTTACCCAGAATTGGCGGCCGTCCACTCCGGAGTCGGATGTGGCCGGGAGTGCACCGGCCGGCGACGTCGAGTCTTGAACTAAGTGTCGCAACCCGTTGGCGGACAGTGGGCCTTGACTGGTGTAAACCATTTCATCAATGTGAACGCCCTGGTCGCGCTCTTGCGGTTGATCTTGATATTCCATCCGCGCATACCTGAACCGAGGTCGTTGACCGCTCGTACTCATCGATAAGGCAAGAACTGCCGAAAGCGAGGTGACCACAGTGGACGGCAGATGTCAGCGCTTGACTTGTGCCGCAACGGTTATGTGGTCTAGACCAATTGCTGATCTTGATTGGTCTGGTGGTTGCGGCCTCCCGGTCGTGACCACTTGGGCAGCACGGCGCGAGCTGTCCGCCGCCAGAATGTTTTTTGCTGCTCTGAGGAGTTCTTTTTCCCATGTCTCTCAAACGCAAATTGTCCGTGGCCGCCGCGGCGGCTGGACTCGCTCCCGCATTGCTCGTTGTGCTGCCATTCGGCCAGGCAAGTGCGCATGGTTATGTCTTCGCCCGGCAGCCGCCAGGCCCAGTGCGCGGCAGGCACGGTGTCCTGCGATGAGATCAAGTTCGAACCGCAGAGCGTGGAAGGCCCCAAGGGGCTGACCAGTTGCAGCGGTGGCGTCGGCCGGTTCGCCGAACTCGACGACAACGGCAAGCCGTGGCGTGCCACGTCGGTCAGCGGCACGGTCGACTTCACGTGGACCTTCACCGCCCGCCACGCCACCAAGAACTACGAGTACTTCCTCAACGGGCGCAAGATCGCCGACATCGACGGCGCGGGCCGTCAGCCCGCACCAACGGTCAAGCACTCGGTCAACCTCGGCGGTGTGTCCGGCAGGCAGACGTTGCTGGCGGTGTGGAACATCGCCGATACGCCGATGGCCTTCTACTCGTGCGTCGACCTTCAGATTGGCGGCGGTGCAACGGCTCCGCCGACCACCCAGCCGACCACGCCGAAGCCACCGACCAGCCAACCCACGACGCCGAAGCCGCCGACCACGCAGCCGACGACCCCGAAGCCGCCGACCAACACCCAGGCACCGCCTGCCAGCGGCGCCGAGTGGAAGCCGAACACCGCTTACCCAGCGGGTGCCGAGGTAACGTTCAAGGGCGCGCGCTACCGCATCATCCAGCGTCACACCTCGCTGACCGGCTGGGAACCGCCTGCCACGCCGGCACTCTGGCAGAAGCTCTGACCCGGTAGCCATTGGCGGACCGCGCTGCAGAGCCCGGCGCGGTCCCCTGATCAGGAGAACCAACTGAAGTGAAGCGCTTCTACCTCGCGATCGCCGCGGCGAGTCTGATGGCCGTCGCCGCATGTACTTCAACGCAGCCGGGTTCCGGGTCCCCGGCCGTACCGCCGACGCAGGCGCCCGTCGACGCCGAGGCGAAGTCGGCACCAGCGGGCAATTTCAACGATGTCGACGTGATGTTCCTGCAGATGATGATCCCGCATCACGCGCAGGGGATGGAAATGGTGCAGCTGGCCGCCAAGAACGCGGCACGGCAGGAGATCAAGGATCTGGTTGCCGCGATCGAGCTGACCCAGGCCGACGAGGCCAAGAACATGACCGCGTGGCTGCGGCAGTGGGGCAAGCCAACCACGGCCGACCCCCATGCGGACGCGCACGTCAACCATGGCGGACTGCCCGCGACCAACCCCGAGGTGATCGCGGATCTCGCCAAGGCTTCCGGTTCCGAGTTCGAAAGCAAATTCCTCAACCTGTTCACCGGGCACCAGGGTGCCGCGGTGGAAATGGCGCAGCGCGAGGTCAAACAAGGCGCGAGCCAGCCGGTGAAGGAACTGGCCGACCGGATCGTGAAGTCCCGCAGCGGGCAGATCCAGCAGATGCTCACCCTGCTCGGACAGCAGTGAGCCCGCCGGGCGGCGGCCATGGTCTGTCCACATGCGACAAACCGGAGGGTGGGCGCCGCCCGGACGTGACGCGGCAGGACGACTGACAGGCCCGTCGGTGAGGGACTACTGTGGAGGTCAACCGAGGCAACACCCCTATGAAGGGACCTCACCGGTGTCGGAGAACGGCCTGCTCAACTGGCACGTCGAGGAAGACTCCGACGTCGTCGTCCTGCACATCGCCGGCGAGATCGACCTGGCGAGCGAGGACGACTTCGCCGAGGCCTTGGCCCACGCGCTGGACATGCCGACGCCCGTCGTGCTCGTGAACCTCGCCGAGGTCACGTTCCTCGGCTCGGCCGCGTTGCACGTTCTGCTGCAAGCCAACGAAGAAGCACACCGCCGCAAACAGGCCCTGCGGATCGCCCACGGCGGATCCTTCGCCCAGCGCGTGCTCACAGTCGCCGGGCTGGACCAGGTGCTCGACATCTACGAGACCAAGCAGTCGGCCATGTCGTGGTTGCCTGAGCCGTCCGACGGCCGTCACGACCTGGGTGTCCGAGATGCCAAGCGGTAGCGTGTGCGATTAGGTTTCCGCGTGACCCGTGATCCTGATCGCCTGGTGCTGTTTACTGACGCTGTTGCCGCTCGTCGACCTCGCCAACGAGCGCGTGGACCATCCAGTCGAGATCGTCACCGGCAACTGGGAGACGATCGGCAGTTTCGCACTGAGTTTCGTCGTCATCGCCCGGCTCTGGCTGACCCATCACCGGATGCTCGCGCACGTGGCGCGTTACACCAACGGCCTGGTGCTGTGGAACATGGCCTGGCTGTTCACGGCCGTGTTGCTGCCGTTCCCGACCGAACTGGTCAGCCAGTACGGCAGCGACACGTTCACCATGGCCTTCTACATGGGCACGGTCCTGGCCAGCAGCATCTGCCTGTCCGCGATGACCGCCGTGATCTACCGTTCCCCGGACATCCAGGACCCGGAGAACCCGCTCGACGTGTGGCACCTGGCCAACGGCGTCACCACAACGGCACTGATCGCTGTCGCACTGGTACTCGCGCTGGTCGTGCCCGGAGTGAACTACTTCGCCCTGTTCTTGCTCGTGCTGACGCCCGTGATCCTGCGAAGCTGGGCACGGGCTAGGACGTGAGCGTGACCCCCGCTTCGGTCAGCAGCCGTTCGGCTTCGTCCCGCTGGTCGTCCTCGACGAGGATTCGTTGCTGGAGCGCGCCGATGGAGCCGTCGATCACACTCATGTGACTGTCGGTGAGGCTGTGGTTGATTCCCGCGTCCTTGAGAACGGAAGCGGCGAACGACATCAGAACGGGATCATTGGAACGAAGCAGCTCGATCATGGCTCCACGATACGGGTGTCGGTGAATCGCGGCCGACCGTGACGAGTTCGCGCCATCACCGGAAATCGGCAGCATGATCCCTGGCCCACTGAGCGAACGTGCGCGGCTTGCGCCCGGTGAGTCGCTCGAAAGTGTCATTAGGCGGTAAGACGTTCGTGCCCGCCTTCAGCTCGACCAGCCACTGCGGATAGTCAGAGGGGACGCACTCCTCGAACCGGATCTCCCGGCCAATGGCAGCGCCGATGGCCCGGACCTGGTCGATCTGGGACACGTTGGCCGGACCAGTGATCGTGTACGCGGCACTGACGTGGTCATCGGTGAGTAGGGCGTCTACGGCAAGCGTGGCGACATCGAGCTCGTGGACCCACGGGTAGCCGGTGTCGGGGTTGGGCTCGCGTACGACGCCCGTCGCGCGGATCTGCTCCGCCCAGTCCAGGGCGTTGGCCGCGAGGAGGCCGGGGCGGATGTGGGTCCACTCGGCACCGGTGGATTCGACCATTGCTTCCACGGATCGGTGCCATTCGCGTTCTTCGTTGAGGTGCTCGGCGAGGGCCGTACCGTCGTCCTCCACCCCGAACCCAGCGGCCGCGGCGGAGTGCACGACGAACCTTCGGACCCCGGCATCATGTGCGGCGCTGACGAACTTGGCGTCCGCGAAGGGAAAGAGGTAGATGCTTGTGATTCCTTTGAGGACATCCGCCCAGGTGTCCGGACGTTCGAAGTCGCCGTAGACGGCGTTCTTGCGTTGTGGGCTGCGCGTCATGACGCGTGGGTTGTGATCGGCCAGAAGCCTTGCCACGCAACGGCCGATGTTGCCCGTCCCGCCGGTGATGAGAATGGTCATCGAAAGTCCCCCACATGATCGGCGGCCCATTGGCAGACGGTCTTGGCCGGGCGTCCGAGGACGTCCTCGACGGTTGGTAGCACGGGTTCTGGGGTTACGGTCGCTTGTTGCCAGATGTCCAGCAGCCAGTCAGCGACGAAGTCAGGAATGCCGGATGTCGTCCGCCATTCGTCGGGCGTGAGTTCGTCGAAGCTGACTTTGAGGCCGACCGCGTGGCCGATGGACTCGGCTTGTTCCTTCTTGGTCAGGGATTCCGGGCCGGTCAGGGCGTATGTCTGTCCATTGTGGCCATTGAAAAGGAGGGAGGTGGCGGCGACGGCGGCGATGTCTTGCTCGTGCACCGGGGTTTGCCGGGCGTTGGCGTAGGGCTCCTTGACGACGCCCTCGGTCTTGATGCCCTCGGCCCAGTCGAGCAGGTTCGCCGCGAACATTCCCGGCCGGATGTGCGTCCACTCGAGCCCGGAGTGTTCTACGGCTTGCTCGGTTGCTTGGTGCGCTTCGTCTTCCACGGCTGAGGTCAAGGTGACTATTCGTTGCACTCCAGCGTTTTTGGCTCGATCTATGGCGGCCTTCGGGTCACCGAGGGACAGTAGGTACATCCGGTCGATGCCTTCGAACATCTCGGACGTAGGGGAGTCGAGGTCGCCACGGACGACTTCGACTGTGGGCGGAAGTGCGGCGGTTTCCGGGTTTCTGGTCAATGCGCGGACAGTGACGCCAGCGGTGAGGAGTTGATCGACGACGTGACGGCCGACCGTGCCCGTGGCGCCGGTGACAAGAATTCTCAACGGGGAATCCTTCGTTTCGTGGGATTGGCCCCGACGCTAGCGAAAAATACGAACAAGGCGCACATAGCTATTTGCTTTAGGAAATCCCTTGCATTTCTGGCTTTTTTACACCTCATGCTATCTGGGTGGTTGAGGAGGGAAAATGACCGGTCGTCTCGGGGTGCGGGGTGGGGAAGCTGCTGTGGTGGGGGAGAAGTGCCTGTTGGGGGGCTGAAGGGAAAAGGGGTGTGGCCGGTTGGCCTGGCTGGTTTCGCAAAGTAGAGATGGCTGCGAGCCTTTATGGGCATATTTCAAGGCAAGTCACAATTTCGGCATGGGATGCCGTGGGGTCCTCACGTGGGCACTTCATTTCTCAACCTAGAATGGAGTCTGTCGTGCCTGAAATGGTTGAGGGGGACCGTGACCACCACCCGAGCGTTGTTGATCGACTTCGACGGCGTGCTGCGCCACCACCATGCCCTAGGTAGCGGGTTGCCTGACGGTGCCCTGCTGGCGACTGCCTTTCGGCCCGAGCTGGTGAACCTTGCCATCACGGGCGAAATCACTCAGAAAGAGTGGGAATCCCGGATCGCTGACGAACTCCAAAAGCGTTACCTGGCAGCGGATGTAGCAAGGGCGATCGACCACTTCAGGGACATCGGGTACATCGACGAAGAGGTCATGGCGATCGTCGACGCGGCCCGTCCACACGCAACGGTCTGTCTGGTCAGCAACGCGACCGACCGTCTGCACAGAGACCTTGTCGCGCTTGGCAGCACCGACCGTTTCGATCACGTCGTCGCATCGGCCGACATCGGTATCGCCAAACCAGACGAGCGCATCTTCGCGGCAGCCGCGAGGCTTGCGGGCATCCCCGCTGAGCGGTGCCTGATGGTTGATGACACGCCCGCGAACACCGAAGCCGCACAAAGTCTCGGCATGAGCGGTCACGTTTTCAGGACCGCATCGGAACTCAAAGAAGTCCTCGATGACTGGCTTGCCCGTGACCTGATGGACCGGACAATGCCGGAGGTCCGTGACCGCGAAGCCGTCCGTGTCCTGTGCCTCGACCAGCAAGACCGCTTGCTGTTGCTGCATTGGCGGGATCCGGTCAGCGGCGCCTACCTGTGGGAGCCCACTGGCGGTGGCGTCGAGCCGGGGGAGAGCTATATCGCGGCCGCCCATCGTGAAGTCCTTGAGGAGACGGGGTTTCTCAACGTCCACATCAGCCCGGACAGCATTCCTGTACGTCGAGACCAGCCGTGGCGGGGGCGACGGTTTCGCAACGTCGAGCAGTTCTTCGTCGCACGCATTCCCGACGATCAAGCCATCACCACGCCTGAGCTGACCGACACCGAGGTTGAAACCCTCGTCGGCAGCAGGTGGTGGACGTGGCCAGAGTTGCTCAGGACAACCGAGCGGATCGAGCCCGTCGACATCGTGCACGTGTTACGTACGTTGGCGCCGGGTGGTCCGTGGTCCGATCCGTTCAAGACAGGCATGTGATGGTGGGAGCATGACTGCAGATATCGCCAAGGCCACTTCATTCATGGCCACTCATGCCCGCGTTCTGGATCGTCGCCGGTTCGAACTGCTCATGGGCACGGCGGAGGCAAGCGCTGTGCTCGCGGCAGTCGATGGGTACCGCAATCCCGATGGTGGGTATGGCTGGGGTTTGGAGCCGGATCTTCGTGCTCCGGAAAGCCAGCCGGGTGGTGCCTTGCATGCTTTCGAGGTTTTCGCCGAGGCCAAGATGCGGACTCCGCGTGCTGCCGAGTTGTGCGACTGGCTTGAGTCGGTTTCCTTGCCGGATGGCGGAGTTCCGTTCGCGCTGCCCGTCGCTGATCCCGCTGGGTGTGCGCCCTTCTGGTTGCAAGCTGATCCCAAGCAGGCCGCGTTGCAGAGCACTGCGTTTGTCACGGCCGTTGCCTTGCGGGTAGCCGAGTTCGACCCGGCCGTCGCTGAGCATTCTTGGCTCCGCAAGGCTGTCGAGTACTGCTTCCGGACGATCGATGCGATCACCGATCAGCCCTTCGCTATCGAGATGTGCTTCGCCGTTCACATGCTCGACGCTGCCCACGAGCGGTATCCGGAGGCGCAGGGTTTGCTGGACAAGCTTGGGCAGTTCATTCCGGCGGACGGGCTTGTCCCAGTTGCCGGAGGCAAGGAAGGGGAGACCCTGCGGCCGCTGGACTTCTCGCCGTTGCCGGACTGCCCGTCACGGCGGCTCTACAAGCCTGAGGTGATCACCGAGGAGTTGCGGCTGCTGGCGGACCAGCAGAAGGACGACGGCGGCTGGACCGTGGACTTCCACAGCTATTCGCCCGCGGCCGAGATGGAGTGGCGGGGATACAAAACGGTGTCGGCGGTGACGGTTCTGCGGGGCAACTCGCTAGTGTGATAGCGGCGCCAACTAGCCATTTTCCAGGCCGTACAACGCGATGTTGATCGCGCGTCGCATCGCTTCCCACATCTTCTCGTCCCCCTCGCCACGTGCCAGAACCTCCAGTGACGCGGCCTGAGCCGCCCCAGCCACCGCGCCAACGATGGCCGCGGCACTGACCGGATCCAGTTTGTCTGGATATGCCGCGAGCAGTGCCGTGGCTACCTCACGCTGGACCTGGTGCGCTCGTTGTAGCGCCTTGGCCTGCAGTGCGGGCACCGACATGACCAACTCCCGGTACGCCCCCACCTTGTCCGGGTCGTCCAGCCCGGGCCCGTCGGCCAGATAGGTTCCGATCGAGGCTTCGTATGCCCTGGCCAACAGGTCAGGGATGCTCTCGTCCTTGTGGCGCTCGGCGATCACCTTGACCGGGATCTCGCTGCCGTAGTGGCCTTTGTCCGAGAGCAAGACGTCCTCTTTGGACGGGAAGTAGTTGAAGAAGGTCTTCGTCGCCACGTCCGCGGCCGCGGCGATCTGAGCGACGGTTGTCTGCTCGTACCCCTGCGAGATGAACAGCTCCAGGGCGACCTCCGAGATCAGCCGTCTGGTCTGCTGCTTCTTACGCTCCCGCCGAGAATCCATGCGCGAACCTTACATCAACAATATTCTTACTCACATTGCAAACTTGCACTCGATGTAGTTTCATGGCCGCATGGATCCCATCACGTACCCACTCACCAGTGACGGTCCGTTCAGTCCGGCCAAGGAGGCCCGGATCCCGGTGTCCCGCCTGCGTTATCTGGACGGTGACCTCGGCTGGCTGGTCAGCAAACGGTCGATGATCCGCGAAATCCTCGCCGATCCGCGGTTCAGCGCGCGCCAGGAACTCCGCAGCACCTTCTTCGCCAGTGCCGCCGACACCCCACCGGCACCGCCAGGCATGTTCATCGGGATGGACCCGCCCGGCCACACCCGCTACCGCAGGCACCTCACCGGGCAGTTCACCGTGCGCCGAATGCGGCTGCTGACCGAGCACATCGAGCAGGTCACGGCCGACTACCTCGATCGGATGGCCGAACTCGGCCCACCGGCTGACCTGGTGAAGGCGTTCTCCGCGCCCATCCCGGCCCAGGTGATCTGCGAACTGCTCGGCGCGCCACTGGACTACCGCGAGCGGTTCATGGCCGAAATGATGACGATGTCCAGGACGGACGTGTCCAAGGACGAACGCACCGCGGCATTGACGTCCGTGTTGACCTATCTCGCGGCGCTGGTCAAACAGAAGCGGAAGTCGCCGTCCGACGATCTGCTCAGCGGCCTCATCCAGGACAGCGACCTGACCGACGAAGAAGTCACCAACGTCGCCTTGCTGTTGCTCGGTGGCGGCCTCGACACCACAGCGAACGTGTTGGCGCTCGGCACCTTCGCCTTGCTGCTCGACAAAGCACAGATCCCAGCCCTGACCGACCCCGCGAACACGGAGAACGCCGTCGAGGAGCTTTTGCGTTACCTGCCGGTGGTTCCGGGGACCGCGCGTACGGCCCTTGAGGACGTCGAGGTTGACGGTGTGCAGATCAAGGCAGGGGAGACGGTCATGCTCTCCTTGCCTGGAGCCAACCGGGACACCGAGAAGTTCGCCGATCCGGACACTTTGGACCTACACAGGGACACGCACGGCCATGTCGCTTTTGGACATGGCGTGCACCAGTGCCTTGGGCAGCAACTCGCGCGCGTGGAGATGAGGGTCGCGTTTCCCGCGTTGTTCCGGCGTTTCCCTGATCTGACGCTGGCCGTGTCGCCGGAAGAAGTGCCGTTGCGCGACGACATGGTCATCTTCGGCGTCCACTCCCTGCCAGTCACCTGGTAAGTCGGTCGAAAGTAGGACGCGCGAAAGGTAGCACCCACGCCACCCTTGATCGCATGATGCTCCAGCTCCTGACGATCGCCGTCCTTGCCGCAGGCACAGTCGTGCCCGCTGAGAACAACCTGGTGGCGCAAGCGGATGCGGCGCCTACGCCGAAACTGGACTGGGCGCCGTGCACCGAAGAAGGCCTCAGGCAGTACGAATGCGCGATCGCTGACGTTCCCCTCGACTACACCAAGCCGCACGGCGCCAAACTGGGGGTCGCCGTGCTGCGTCAACGCGCCACCGGTGACCGGATCGGCACGTTGTTCACGGCGGTGGGCGGTCCAGGTGGGTCGGGCATCGACGCGGCAAAGGATGGCCTCGCGTCGCCGGAAATCAGCAAGCGGTTCGATGTCGTCACGTTCGACCAGCGCGGTGTCGTGCGCAGCCGTCAAGTGAAGTGCTTCGCTTCTCCCGAGGAACAAGCGCATTTCTGGGACACGGTCCCGATGCCTCCGGCGACGAAGGCCGAGGAGAAGCGGACCACGAAGGGAACCAAGGCATTCACTGAAGGATGCGCACGGCACAACCCTGACCTCGTCAACAATCTGACCACTGTGGACGTCGCAAGGGATCTGGATCTGTTGCGGCGCGCGGTCGGTGACGCGAAACTGACCTACACGGGCGGGTCGTACGCCAGCTACATCGGCGAGGTCTACGGCGCGCTCTTCGGCGACCGGGTGCGTGCCTTGCAGCTCAACGCGATGATGGATCCGGTGAGCTACTCGACATCGACCCTCAGCGCATTGTCGGAAAGAGCTCAGGGCACAGCTGGCGTGTGGGCTGAGTTCGCCAGGCTCTGCACCCAGGCGGGAAAGCCCGCTTGCGCGTTCGCGGGACCGGATGTCCACGGCCGCAACGCTTCTTTGCTCACAAAGCTGAAGAACGGCCCGATGACGGTCGGGCGCGGCGAGGCGGCCGTGCAGGTCCGGTACCAGGACCTTGTTCCCGCGCAGGTACAGATGCTCTACGACACGCAGGGATGGCCAGTGTTGGCGGCGATCCTCGACGCCATCGAACGCGGCCCGGACGGCGATCCGGAGATCGCCGGTGCCATCCTTGGCGGTGCGGGATTCCGGTTCGACTTCCTGTCCTCGTTCATCGCCATCTCGTGTGCCGACATCGATGTGCCGAAAACACCGGAACTCTGGCCACTGCTCGCGAAGGCGTTCGACGCGGGCATCCCGAACTACGGACGGCATTGGTTGTACATGACGCAGCCGTGTGCCACATGGGCCAAGGTAAAGCAGCGATACACCGGGCCTTGGCGGTTGACGTCGGACGTCCCGGCTTTGCTCATCAACAACCGCTTTGATCCGGTGACTCCATTGAGCATGGCAGTCAAGGCGCAGCGGGAAATGGGCAACGCTCGGCTGCTTGTGGTCGAGGGTCACGGTCACGCGATCGTGAACGCGTGCACCGACAAGGTCCGCGCCGAATACCTGATCGACCTGAAACTTCCGGCCGACGGCAGTTCCTGTGCACCCGACCGCCGGCCGTTCGATGGTGTATGAAGATCGTGTGACAACTCTTGGTGCGGTCTTCCGTCCCCAGCTTCCGCCTGAGCGGCTGCGTAGTGTCGTCGAATCGGCCGAGCAGGCCGGGCTCGAGCAGTTGTGGGTGTGGGAGGACTGTTTCTTCGAGAGTGGCATCGCGGCCGCGTCCGCCGCGCTTGCCTGGACTGAGCGGTTGAAGGTCGGCGTCGGCCTGCTTCCGGTGCCGCTCAGAAATGTCGCACTGACCACAATGGAGGCTGCGACCCTCTACCGGATGTTCCCCGGCCGCGCGCTGATCGGTCTTGGCCACGGCGTGCAGGACTGGATGGGACAGGTCGGTGCGCGGGTCGAGTCGCCGATGACCTTGTTGCGGGAGTACGCCGTCGCGATGCGGGCATTGCTCGCGGGGCAGCGGGTGACGACTGAGGGACGCTACGTGAAACTCCGGGATGTGGCGTTGGATTGGCCGCCGCTGAGCGTGCCGCCGCTCTTCGCCGGGGCGACCGGGCCCAAGTCGATCCGACTGTGTGGCGAGATCGCGGACGGGACGATCCTCACGTGCGCCACAACACCGGACTCGCTGCGTAAATCCCGCGAGTTGATCGACGAAGGCCGGGCCGCCGCAGGCAAGTCCGATCCGCACGAGGTGGTCGTGTACCTCCTGGCAGCCACGGGACAAGACGCGGCCGAGCGGATCGCGGCCGACAGCGAAGGAGCCGAGGCTGGCGTCGCGGGCAACGCCGAAGACATCGCCGCGGCTGTCCTGAGGTTGGCGGAGGCGGGCGCGGGCACCGTCGTGCTGCAACCGACGGCCGACGAACCCGACCCCGAAGGCTTTGTTCGTTTTGCGGCGAACCAGGTCAGGCCGCTAATATAAGCGGTCGCTTACCAAAAGCCGCTATACTCACGGTTATGAGCGATCAGCCGTTGTCCGCGCGTGAAGAGGCCCTATGGCGGGCGCTGACGCGGGTGATGGTCTCGCTCCCACGAGGCCTCGACGATGATCTGCTCCGCAACACCGGATTGTCGTTGACCGACTACTCCGTGCTCATGCATCTGTCCGAGGCGGAGAACAGGCAGTTGCGGATGGCAGACCTGGCGACGGCGACCGCGTTGTCCGCGAGCCGGATCACCAGGGTGGTCGACAACCTGCAAGCACGTGGTCTTGTGGACAAGCAACGCACGTGTACGGACGGCCGGGGGTACAACGCCGTCCTGACCCCTGCCGGGATGACCCGGCTGGAGTCCGCCTATCCAACCCATCTGGCGAGTGTCCGCCGCCGCGTGATCGACCTGATGGACCCAGACCTGGTTGGCCCGGTCGGAAAACAGCTTGCCGCCGTGGCTGAACAGCTGTACACGGAATGTAAACGGCAGGGCTGACACGTGGGGGCGGTGGGGGAGTGTCAAGGAGAGTCGGCAAGAGTGTGCTCAGTTTGGCGGCGACGCTTGGGGTCAGTTTCGCGTTGCTGATGGGGACGGCCGACGCCGACCCGTCACCGATCATCGGCCCCGCGCAAGCCGATGGGCTGCACATCATGTCGTACAACCTGAGGTTCGCGTCGGACAAGAAACCGAACTCGTGGGACCAGCGCCGCCCGGTGATGGCCGAGATGCTCAACGGGGAACTGCCGACGATCATCGGCACCCAGGAAGGCATGTACGCGCAACTGCAGGACATCGACCGCGATCTGCCGTCGCACTACGAATGGATCGGAGTCGGCAGGCAGGGTGGCACGCGCGACGAGTTCTCCGCGATCTTCTACGACTCCCAGCGGTTGAATGCGTTCCAATCCCAGCACTACTGGCTGTCGGACACGCCGGAAGTGGTCGGTTCGAAGTCGTGGGGCAACACCGTGCCGCGGATGGTCACGTGGGCACGGTTCCTCGACCTGCGTACTGGCAAGGAATTCGTCACGGTCAACACCCACTTCGACAACCATTCCGAGGAAGCGAGCATTCGTAGCGCGTACCTGGTGCGTGAACGGCTGAAGCAGTTCGCGCCCGGGCTGCCGGTCCTGCTGATCGGCGACTTCAACGACCCGGCGCTGAAGTCACGCAGCTACCAGATATTGGTGACCGAAGGCGGGTTCGCGGACTCGTGGGTCGCGGCCAAGCAACGCCTGTCCCCGCTGTATTCCACGTATCACGGATATCGCGGGGTCCGGCCCGGTGGCAACAGGATCGACTGGATCCTGACCAAGGGCGCGAGCACGACCTACGCGGCGATCAACACATTCGCCTCCGCTGGCCAGATCCCGTCCGACCACTTCCCGATCCACGCCCTCGTCACCTTGCCCTGAACCCCTCGTGAGTGGTTATCCGGGTTAGAACACGTCTAACCACTCACGAGCTTTTAGTCCAGGGACACCGAGGCGACGAGGTTGTCAAAGCGCGCCTTGGTCAGGTCGGGGACCTTTCCCCTGACCGCGAGCGACCTGCCAGTGCAGCCCTTTTCCGACCAGAGCGTGACCCAGCCTGAGGCCGAGACTGACGAGGTGACCTTTGGCCGGTCCAGGTTCTGGCATCCTTGGCCGCCCACGTCCTGCGAACCCTCGCTGAAGTTCGCGGCATCGAACAAAGTCGCGCCTGCGGGGGCACCGGCCTTCTTGCCGGTCGGTGTGACGCCGAACCACGTCTTGCCAACGCCTTGTCCCTTGGTGTCCCCAGGCTTCTTGTCGTCGATGTGCCGGTAAACCGGCCAGCCACCCACGGTCACCTGCAGGAATCCGTCGGCCCGCCGGACCACCCCGACATCGGACTTGTCCACGCCCGTCAGGAAAATCCGGCCATTGTGTGCGACGAGCACCGGTGGCCACGACGTCACGCAGTCACCATCGCAGTTGGATTGCGGCGGGTCAGCGGTGTCTTTGTCGAAGCGGTACAGCGTCATTCCCTTGACGTCGACCAGCACCGAGTTCAGAGCGCCTACCTTGCCCGCCTGCAACTGTGCCCAGCCGGTGGAATCCGGTGGCACGTTGTACATCTCGGCCGTGCCGAACAACTTCAGTGGCCCGGCCTGCGGTAGCCCGGCAGCGTTGTTCTGCGGTTCGACGGCCAAGTCGGTCGCGTCCCGTTGGTCAGGTTCTTGTCCGGTACATGCCGTGAGGCCAACCGCCACCAGGGCGGCGACGAGGACGGAAGGCTTGCGCGCCATGGGAATCACTCCAGTGCGAGCCTGGGGCAGGCGGTCGGTCGCCTGCCCGTTTCGCCCTGACACGCAAATGCCTCGAACCAGGTTCAAAAGAATCTTGAAGCAGAAGTTTCAGCAGGTCCTGCGGCTGTTCACGCACTCGACCATTCGGCTCATCACCGGCTGCGGCAGCACATTGATGAACATCGCGTGGTCGGTGAGGGGCTTACGACCCTCTTCCGGGAACGAGTCGATCGCGTACCGTGCGCCACGCGGGATCGAGTACGAAACCTCGATGTGCAGCTGTGGCACGGGAAAAGTACCCACACGGCACGCGTCGCCGGTCGGGAACGTGAGGTGGCTGCGATGCAGTTCGCTGTCGGTCTGCAGGCCGTCCCAGCAACTCGGGAAGTCGAAGATCCGAACCACCTGCTGCCCGTCGGCGCAGCGTGGATACAGATTGGTGACCCGGGTCCGTTCGCCCGAGCACGTCCATTGGACGCGCTCGGCGTGCTCGCCCTTCTGGGACACCGCAACCGGATTCCCGGTGATCGCCCGGAGAAACCGTGGCATGGCAACGACGTTGCTGGCCGCGTTGCCGCGGTATTGGATCAGCACGGAATCCGGCCGCAGGATCCGGCCGTGATTGCCGTGTATTCCGCCGCCAGGGGCGTGCGCGTCGGCGCCTTGTTCGTCCACCAGTCGCAGGACGGGCCAGTAATAAGTGGATTTGTCGTCGAACTGGCAAGTTGTCGCCGACGCGGCAAGCGTGTCGTTGGTCGAGAACGCGTTCGTGGACACATTTCCCACGTAGTCGTGCACGTGGTGGGCCCCGGCCGGCAGCTGCGGCTGTGCGACCACGTTGTCCGCGTTGCGGTGCTGGTTTTCGTTGGTACCGCAGTCAATCTGCCACGTGCCGACGGCTGGTTGACGCTGTCGCACGGACACCTGGGCGATGTCGATGTAGTCCGAATTGCCTGACTCACTACTGCAAGCGGACGTGACCGCGGCCAACGTGCACAGCATGGTTATAAACGTGATCCGTAACGGCACGTCTGATAATCCCACAACGGGCAGATGTGACCGGCGTCACATAAATTCTGGTGAGCCGTTTCGACCCGAAACGCGTGTTGGTCGAGAACTTAGGCCGTGGAGGTGTGAACGGATGGGCGGGTTGAGAACTCGTCACCGCCAAGTCGCCGATGAGGCGCTGGTCCGGACATTGTTCGAGGAACATGGCCGGGCCATGCTCGCCTATGCGACCCGGCTGACCAATGACCGGGCCACGGCCGAGGACGTCGTGCAAGAGGCGCTGATCCGGGCGTGGAAACACCCCGACGCGCTGGTCAACGGCAAAGGGTCGGTGCGTGGCTGGCTGCTGACCGTGGTGCGCAACCTCGTCTTGGACGGGGTACGCGCCAAGAACGCTCGCCCCAAGGAGGTCGCCGAGTCGCCGACCACCGGACCGGTCGAGAAGGACCATGCCGACAAGGTGGTCAACCAGATGGTCGTGCTGGACGCACTCGAACAGCTGCCGGACGTGCACCGGTCGGTGCTCGTCGAGATCTACGTCCGCGGTCAGAGCGTCACCGAGACCGCGGAAACGCTAGGTATCCCACCGGGAACGGTGAAGTCACGCTCGCACTACGCGCTACGGGCGTTACGTGACTTGTTCACCGCACGGGGCACCGGCATGGAAGGAGCGGCCTGATGAGTGCGTCCGAACAGCAGCACGCCGAGATCGACGCCTACGTGGCCGGCGAACTGACGCCGGAGCAGGCCGCCGACGTGGAACAGCACATCGCCGGATGCGAGGAGTGCGGAAGGGAGGTGGACACATTGCGGGAGTTGCAGGAGATCTTGGGCGAAGTGCCGCCAGAGGCACTGCTCGAGGGGTACCCGGAGGACGCGGACCTGGTCTTGCAGCGGACGCTGCGCCGGATGCGGACCGAGTCGACGACCGCCCAGCGCCGCACCCGCTTACTGACGGTCGCGGCCGCGGTCGTGGCTGCCGCCGTGCTTGTCACTGGAGGCGTTTTCGTCGGTCAGTCCACTTCGTCCACCGAGCAGTCAGCGGACCCGACGACCGCACAGCCGACAGCGACCCAGCCGCCAGGTGTGCGGTTCGCCAGTGCCACCGACAGCGTGACCGGTGCACGGATCACCGCACGGATCACGCCAGCCATGCACTGGCTGCGGATCAACGCGGCGGTCAGCGGGATCCCAGCAGGTGAGCCGTGCCGCCTGATCATCGTCAGCAAGAACGGCACCCGCGAGTCCGCGGGCAGCTGGGTCGTGCCGCCGACGGAGAAAGCTGACGGCACCACCTTGGACGGTTCGGCGCTGATCCCAGCCGAGGACGTCGCATCGGTGATCGTCGAGACCACGACCGGAAAGCAGTACGTCAGCGTGAACGTCTGACTCGCGGTCCGCCGTCCCGAGTCGGGGCGGGACGGCGGACAGTGTTTCGTTCGCATCCGGTCGAGTGGATGGTCTGCCGTCCCGCCAAGGGGACGGGACGGCAGACCGCTACCACGTCGTGGTGTTCGCGAACGTCTTGAAGTCGCGGGGCGCCCGGCCGAGCGCACGGTCAACCCCGTCGGACACGTGGTCTTCAAGGCCGCGTTCGATCGCGCTGACCACTTCGGCGAAGTCCGCGGCGTCCTGTGGCGGCCAGCCGTCCCGAATGGACTCCGCGACGAACTCGTCCACAGTGAGCGGGACGTATCGAACCTGCCGGCCACCAGCCGCCGAGATCGCCTCCGCCGCCTCGGCCATGGTCACCGCCTGGGGCCCGGACAGTTCGTAGATCTCGCCCGCGTGCTTGTCCTCAGTCAGTGCTGCGACGGCCACGTCCGCGATGTCCTGTGCGTCGACGAACGTCACCCCACCACCGCCCGCGGGCAGCCGGAGTTCCCCGGCCTGCACGGCCGGGGCGAAGAAGCCCTCGCTGAAGTTCTGGGCGAACCAGCCGGGCCGCAGGATCGTCCACGGGATCTCCAGCTCCCGTACGGCTTTCTCGCCTTCGACGTGCGTCAGGCCGGTGGCGTTGGTGTCGCTGCCGTATTCCGGGTTGTCGACACCCCTGCCGGACAACAGCACGACCCGCTCGACCCCGTTGGCCACGGCCTTGTCCACGAACGCCCGGGTCAACGTCGTGCCGTCAAGGGGAACGACGAACACCGCCTTGACCCCAGCCAACGCCCGGTCCCACGTGGACTCGTCGAGCCAGTCGAAACCGGTCTGCCGCGCGCCAACCCGGGCGCTCACTCCCTGTTCTTCGAGCCGGGAGACCACTCGCTTGCCTGTTTTGCCGGTGCCGCCGAGCACCAATATCGGATCCATGCCGCTAGTCAAACCACGATCGGTGAGACGAGCCATGGCTGAAACGCTCGCTGCGATACGTGAGCGTCTACCCTTGACCGGGTGGACATGCTCGCGGACTTGCTGGACGGTGTTCGGGCCCGAGGTGCGCTGTTCAACCAGACATCGATGAACCCGCCGTGGTCGTTGCGGATCGAACTCGGCGTGCAGGTGACGCTGGCGGCGATGCTGCGCGGCCAGGCGTGGGTGATCAGCGATCAGCCGGTCGAGCTGGGCACGGGCGAGATCGCGATCATCAAAGGGCCGTACACGATCGCCGACGATCCAGGCACGCCACCGCAATACCTGGTCAGGAGCGATGACTACTGCATCACCGAATCGGACATCGCCGCGTGCCGGGTAACCGACAGCCCGGCATTACTGCTGAGCGGCGCGTATCCAGGCCCGATCAGCGAGCGGCTGCTCGACGCGCTCCCGCCCGTGGTCGTGGTGCGCTCGAACCCCCTGATCGATCTGATCACCGCGGAAATGGCGCTGACCAGGCAAGGGCAGCGGGTGGTGCTCGACCGGATGCTGGATCTACTGCTCGTGACGAGCCTGCGTACGTGGTTCGACGAGCACGACGCCCCGGTCTGGTACCGAACCGCGGACCCGATCGTGAGCGACGCGCTGCGGCTGATGCACGAAGATCCGGCACGTCCGTGGACCGTGGCTGACTTGGCGACCAAGATCGGCACATCCCGCGCAGCGCTCGCCCGCAGGTTCACCGCGCAGGTCGGCGAACCGCCGATCGCGTACCTCACCAGTTGGCGCATCGCGATGGCCGCGGACCTTCTTCGGGACACGGACGACACGGTCGCGTCGATCGCACGGAAAGTGGGGTACGGCAACGCTTTCGCGCTGAGTGCCGCGTTCAAACGGTTGCGCGGCAGCACGCCATCCGAGGTCAGGGATGTGGCGCTTAAGCTTGAGCGGTGACCGACTTGATCCTGCTGCCGCGCGTGGCCTTTCGTGGTCGGCAGATCAAGGGTGCCCGGCTGATCGGGTTGATCGCGCTACTCGCGGGCGACCTGCGCACCGGGTGCGGGATCGCGCGGCTGGTCGAGGGATTGTGGCCGGACAAGCAGCCAGAACACCCGGTGAACGCGGTGCAGGTCCTCGTGTCACGTGCCCGTGCGCAACTCGGCCCGGAGACCATCGTCAGCACAGCGACGGGCTACCGGCTCGCGCTCGCTGAGAACGAGGTCGATACCTCCACGGTGCTGCTCAGCGCGTCCGCCGCCAGCCGCGAATCCCGTGCGGGCGATCACGTGGCCGCGCTCGCGCATGCCGAGGCCGGATTGGCGTTGTGGGAAGAGGTACCTTCGGTCCAATCGTCTGACGATCCGTTGACCGCGCTTCGGGCCGAGCGGGTGCTGACGTACCAATCGCTTGTTCGAGTTCGTGCCCTGACCCTGTCCAGGTTGGGACGGCACGCCGCCGCCGTTGCGGATCTGACGGCCTTGGTGGCAGAGTCCCCTCGCGACGAGGAACTGCTGCTGGAGTTGTTGCGCTGCGAGCACGCCACGATCGGCGCGGCCGCGGCTTTGACACGATACGACGAGTATCGGCGGTTATTGCGGGACGAACTGGGCACTGACCCTGGCCCGGCCTTGCAAGCCATGCACCAGCAGTTGCTGGAAGGACGGTCGCCTACTGTCCGATATGGAGTGCTGTACGACGCAAACCCTTTGCTGGGCAGGTCGTCTGACATCGCAGCTGTGACTTCGTTAATGCGTACGTCAAGAGTGACGTCCATTGTCGGGACAGGCGGTTTGGGCAAGACGCGGCTTGCGCACGTCGTGAGCAGGCAGGCAGATCAGCGCGCTGTGTATTTCGTCCCGTTTGTCGGACTTGCCGAGGGTGTTTCCGCAGCGGTCGAGTCCGCAGTGGAGACCACGGACCTGGCCAACGCGCTCAGCGGAGCGTTGCTGGTCCTTGACAACTGTGAGCATGTCCTAGACGAGGTCGCGGACCTGGTGCGGACCTTGGTGTCGTCCACTGAGGACGTGCGTGTGCTGACGACCAGTCGTGCGCCGCTTGGTCTGTCCTCCGAGGCTGTCTACCTGTTGCCAGAACTGGACTTGCCGGTCGCTGTCGAGTTGTTCCGGCAGCGCGCCACTGCTGCCCGCCCTGGCGTCAGCTTGCCGAGTGAAGCAGTGGAGCAGTTGTGCCGCAGGCTTGATGGCCTTCCGCTCGCGTTGGAACTGGCGGCCGCGCGGGTGCGGGTGATGTCCGTCGAGGAGATCCTCCACCGGCTGAGTGACCGGTTCACGTTGCTGCGTGGAGGAGCGCGGGACTCGCCCGAACGGCACAAGACGCTGCAGTCCGTTGTCGAGTGGAGCTGGCAGTTGCTCGACCCTGCCGGGCAGGCGGCTTTGCCTGTGCTGTCGGTGTTTCCTGGCGGTTTCACCGCTGAGGCCGCGGCACACTTGCTCGGTTCCGACGACGTGCTCGAACATTTGGTGGACCACTCGCTGCTCAAGGTGGTCGAGACCAAGGCCGGAACTCGGTTCCGAATGTTGGAGACGGTCCGCGAGTTCGGTGCGTTGCGACGTGGTCCGGACGCCCTCGCGCGATTCCTCGCATGGGCAAGGGACTTCGGGCGTGCCAACTACGAGTCGTTATTCTATACCAATCCTTATGCTGGAGCCGATCTCATCCGGTCCGAGCAGGACAATCTGCTGCACGCGTTGCGCATCGGGCTCGCGACCGACGACGCCCCAACCGTCGCGGCAACGGCCGCCGTGCTCGCGGCATTGTGGACGGTCGAGTCGAACTATCCGAGGCTGCACACGCTGAACAAGCAGATCGCGTGGATTCTCTCGCACTACCACCCGGAACCCGAATTCGTCGACGTGACAAGGGCGGCTGCCGTCCTGTGCACCTCGAACCTGTTCGCGGTCGAAGGACCCCAGCCAAGCCGCGTCTTGCTTGTGCTGCGCAGGCTGCCTGCTGAACCAGTTGGCAACAGTCCGCTGCGGGCAGCCTCGCTCGCCCTTGCCGCCGCGCCGGAATATTGGGCGGACAACCAGGCTACGCTGAAAGCGTTGTGTGATCACACGAATCCACTTGTGGCGGGATTCGCCAACGGCGTCGCCAGCTATGTTTACCGAGGGTTGAATGACCTTGAGTCGGCGGTCACGGCGGTGGACCGCGCGATCAAAGCGTTGTCCACAACGGATTGTCCGTGGTTACAGGTCGCCGCGTTCGGGGTGGGCGCCGGGATGTGCTTCCACGCGGGCCTGTCGGCGAAATCGCGGGCGTACATGCAGATGTCGTTGCCGTTGCTTGAGCGGCTGGGCGCGTGGTCGGACGTCGCCCAGATCCGCTGGGGAATGGTCCAGGTCAACCTGCACCTCGGCGAGATCGACGAAGCCGAACGATGGCTGGCGCTGACGGCGCTCAACAAGGCCGACGACATCATCAACGGGTTGCTGCCCGTTGCCGGTGCCCGTGCCGAGATCGCGCTGGCGCGTGGTGAGATCGACGCTGGGCTGCGCCAGTGGCGGCGTGCCGTCGAACAGATGCGCAACGCCAAGTCCAGGACGTTCACTGTCGAAATACCAGGCATGGCGCCATGGGTATTGGAACACGAGGCCATCGCCATCGTGGCGCACGCTCAGTACGGCAGGCTCGACCTCGTGGCGGATCTGGTCGGCACGTTGCCGGGCAAACTGGTGACGTTGCTGAAAAACCCGACAACCGCGCCATCGCCCTACATTGTCGACCACGCGCTGATCGGCGTCGTGCTCATCGCACTGTCCTATGTGAACCTCGGCGACGCGCCACGGATGGTCGCATTGGCCCAGCGGTTCCAGTACCTGGGCGGGTTTCAGCCGACCATGTCCGTCCCGCGTGTCCGTCAACTGCCTGACAGTGTGGACACACAGGCCTATGAGCAGGCGGTCGCGGAGTTCGCGACCATGCGTACGATCGATCTTCGCCCCGCAGTGCTGGCCATGTTGGAGGCGCGGTGACCGAGCTGGTTCTACTGTCGCGAGTGGAGTTTCGCGGCAGACAGATCAATGGTGCCCGGCTGATCGGCCTGCTCGCCATGCTGGCCCGCGACCTGCGCACCGGGTGTGGGCTCGTCCGGCTGGTCGACGGCCTGTGGCGGGACAAACGGCCGGAAAATCCGATCAACGCGGTTCAGGTTCTTGTCTCAAGGGCTCGCTCGCAACTCGGGCCGGGTGTTATCGTCAACACATCGACCGGTTATCGGCTCGCACTGTCCGAAACGGACGTTGACGTGTCAGTGGTGGTGTCCAGTGCTTCCGATGCCGCTCGGCATTCACGGAATGGCGACCACGCGACCGCGCTCATGCATGCCAAGGTGGGACTGGCTTTCTGGGCTGAGCCGCCGTCGATCGAGCCGGGCGAGGATGCTCTTTCGGTACTGCGTGCCGAGCGGGCGGATACGTACCAATCACTTATTCGGATACACGCGCTGTCGCTCTCGCCTGAGCCGCTACGCCGAAGCGCTCTCGGCGCTGTCTCCTTTGGTCGCCGACCATCCGCGCGATGAGGAACTCCTGTTGGAGCTGTTGCGCTGTGAGGAAGCCATTGTCGGCCCTTCGGCGGCGGTGGCTCGGTACGAGGGCTACCGAAGATCACTGCGCGAAGAGCTCGGTACCGAGCCTGGTCTGAGACTGCGCTCACTGCACCAGCGGTTGCTGCAAGGGCAGGCACCAGCTGTCCGATTTGGAGTGCTGCACGACCCCAATCCTTTGCTGGGCAGAGAAGACGATGTCACCGCTGTGTCGAAGCTGCTTGGGGCCTCGCGAGTGACCTCTATCGTGGGCATCGGCGGGCTCGGCAAGACCAGGCTCGCACACGTGGTGAGCAGACATGCCGAGCAACGAGTCGTATACTTCGTGTCGTTGGCGGGTATCACATCGGGAGTGCTGGCCGAAGTTCAGTCCATAGTAGACAATGTCGATGTCGTGCAGGCACTAGGCAGTAGTCGCGCGTTGTTGGTGCTTGACAACTGTGAGCATGTCCTCGACGAGGTCGCCGATCTTGTCCATAGGCTGATGACACAGACCGAAGATGTCCGAGTGCTGACGACCAGCCGTGCGCCACTGGGATTGTCTGCCGAAGCCGTGTACCCGTTGCCGGAACTGGATTTGCCGACCGCAGTCGAGCTGTTTACACAGCGCGCCCTGGCCGCCCGTCATGATGTGACGCTTCCCAGCGCTGTCGTGGAAGAGTTGTGCCACAAGCTCGACGGGCTCCCGCTAGCGCTGGAACTGGCCGCGGCGCGGGTGCGTGTGATGTCCGTGGAGGAGATCGCTAGTAGACTGGCAGATAGGTTCACGTTGCTGCGCGGGGGAGCGCGCGATTTGCCGCATCGGCACCATACGCTTTCGGCGGTCGTCGAGTGGAGCTGGCAGCTGTTGGACCCGGCTGGACAGGCAGCATTGCCAGTCCTGTCGGTGTTCCCCGGTGGTTTCACAGCTGAGGCTGCGGCACACCTGCTCGGGTCGGACGACGTGCTCGAACACCTGGTGGCCCATTCTCTGCTCAAGGTTCGGGAGGACAAGGCGGGTACGCGGTTCGTGATGCTGGAGACGGTCCGCGAATTCGGTGCGCTGCGCCGTGATCCGGCAGTCACGACGTCGTTCCTGGCCTGGGCAAAGGACTTCGGCATCACGTACTTCGAAGCTCCTTTCCTCAGTGGCTCTGTTGCCGCGGTCGAGACGATCCGGGCCGAGCAGGACAACCTGATGCACGCGATGCGCCTCGGGGTCGCGCTTGGTGACGCTCCGACCGTAACCGCGACAACTGCCGCGCTCGCCGCGTTGTGGGTGGCTGAGTCCAGCTATCAGCGTGTAGCCGCGCTGACCAATGAGACGGCGTGGATGTTGTCGCACTACCAGCCCGAGCCGGAATTGGTCGACGCTCTGCTGGCGGCCTCCGCGTTGTGCATTTACGGCTCTTTCGCGACGGTAGGCGCTCGCGCGGGACGGTCGTTGTACAACCTCCGCAGGCTTCCTGTCGGCGATCCTGGTGACAGCGTGGTTCGCGCGTCTGCGAAAGTGCTGGCGTCCGCACCGGAGTACTGGGGCGACGAGTACAGCTCGCTGGAGAAACTGTGCGCCGACCCGCACCCGTTCGTTGCCGGGTTCGCCAACGTCCTGTTCAACTACCGATACGGGTCTGTGAAGGACCCGGGTCGTGCGATCGCCTCGGCGAAACGCGCGGTCGAGGCGTTCTCCCCGGTCGATCACCCTTGGCTGCACACCGCCGCGCGGTCGTATCTGGGCAGTACCTATTTCCACTGCGACCAATTGGCGCAGGCGAAGGAGTACATGCTCGCCACATTGCCCTTCCACGAGCAGATGGGGGCAACCTGGCAAGTCGCCCAGATCCGCTGGGCCATGGTCGCGATCAGCCTCGGCCTCGGTGACATCGACGAGGCCGAGCACGGGCTGGCGCTCACGGCATTGAACGGGGTCGACGACTTCGCTGGTGAACTGCTGCCCGGGCCGGGCTTGCGCGCGGAGGTGGCGCTGGCGCGTGGCGACATCGACACCGGGTTGCGGCGCTGGCGGCACGCCATCGACCAACTCGGCACCCAGCGTGGGGAAGGTTTCCTCGCCACCACCCCAGGGTTGGAGGTGTGGGTACTGGAATGCCGCGCTGCGGCGGTGGTGGCGCATGCCCAGCATGGCAGGCTCGACTTGGTCGCTGACGTGGCCGCGGGTCTGCCGGACACGTTGGCAGGGTTGCTGACCGAACGATCGACCTCGTCGGCCGCGTCTGTTCAGGACATCCAAGTGATCGGTGCGTTGCTCGTCGCGCTGGCCTACGTCAACCCGGAACGTGCGCCGCGGATGATCGCTTTGGCCGAGCGGTGCCATTACTTGCGCGGCTATCGGCCGACCATGGCTTCGGATCGGGTGCGATCGCTGGCCGAACGCGTGGACAAGGCTACATATGGGGTGCCAGTCACGGAGTACGCGGCCCTGGCGGATGACGAGCTACGGTCAGCGGCTTCGCTTATCCCAACCCGCTGAGCAGAGGTGCCCAGTGCGGATCGGACAGCCTGGCATCGTTCAACTCCGGATGGCCGCGGACCACGCGCTCGGACACGGCGTGATGGGTCGCGACGGCTACGAGGAGCTGTTCGGCGTTCCGCTGCGTCAACGCGTCGAGAATGGCGAGCCGGATCGGCCTGATATCCCGATCTCGGCGGTCAGCGTGCTGGAATCCGGCCCGTAGACATCCGTGATGACAGTGATCACGACGCGATCGAGCATCCGTGACAGCGCGCCCAAGAGCGGATCGTGCGTGGCGTCGACGAACGTCACCAGGAACCGCTCAACCTGCGGGCCGAGCACGCCTGCCGTCTCACCCGTGATCCCGTCGATCGCTTCCCTGAGCGCGTTGATGTCGTCCTCGGTCGCACGCTCGATCGCAAGCGTCGCGGCATGACCGTGCAGGACTCCGGCGAGGCACACGACATCCGTGACCCCGGAGTGCTCGAACCTGAGGAGCATGCCGAGGGAGGTGCCTACGACACCGGACGCGGACCCGGTGACGTAGGCGCCACTGCCATGCTGGATCTCGATCAAGCCCATCAGGCTCAATCCACGGACCGCCTCGCGGATGGTGTTCACGCTGACGCCGTATCGCGCGGCGAGTTCCTTCTCGGTCGGCAGCCGCTCACCCCGCGCGATCTCGCCAGCACAGATCTGGTCACGCAACATGGCGAAGATCTGGTCGGAGGCGCGAGTACGAAGCGGAGCACCCTCAAGCATCTGGCTCTGGTAGACGAACGGATCGCCTCCCGACGTGACCAGAAAGGTTGGGGGAGCGTCCCTGAAATCCTTGCGACGCAATGGGCTCAGCCGTGGGTCGCCCAGTGGCACGCCGCCCGCGTACAGTTCGGCGACGCCGTCGAGGACTTCTTGCTCATTGTTCGTGACGAGGCTTTCAGGCAGGTGGTCGTCGAGGCCGAACAGACCGCTGACCAGGATCTCGCCAGCGAGATTTCGGTTGGCGGTCACGGTCGCGAGGTTGGCGCCGACACTGTCGCCACCGAGCGCGATACGTTTGGGATCGCCGCCGTATTCTTCGATGTTCTTGCGGGTCCAGGCGATGGCCGCGTTGGCGTCTTCGAGGGCGGCCGGAAAGAGGTGCTCCGGGGCGAGCCGGTAGTCCACGGACACCACGACGCACGGACCCCGGGCAGCCACCTCCCGGCAGAGCACGTCGGACGCCTCAAGATCGCCTCGGACAAAAGCGCCACCGTGCAGGTAGACAAGGACAGCGGTGTTCGTGTCCTCAGTGGAGCGGCAGATCCGCACACCTGGCGGCCGGACTTCGGTTATCTCGGCGATGTCCCTGCGTGGGCCTGGGTCGAAGCCCTTTGGTTCGGCGCGGAATTCCTGGACGTCAAGCACTGCGCAGCACTTCCTTCCGATCAGCCAAAAGCAAGGCCGTTGCGGCGACGCCGCCGATCAGGCAGCTGATGGCGATGTACCAGGCGACCACCCAGCCGCTGCCCTACACGGTCACCAAAGTTTGAGCGACGACAGGCGCGGCGCCACCGCCAAGCACACTGCCGATGTTGAAAGCGAACGAACTGGCCGCGCGTCTTCTCCGCGGGCCGCCCCTAACCATCACCGGCTCGATCCGTGGCTACCCTTGTCCCCGCAGAGCGCGAACGCTTCGGCCCATGGCTATATCGGTAAAGCCTGCGAGGTCGGGCAGCCCGTTGGCTCGCTCTTGGCCATCAGTTGGTGCGAGTGCGGTCGACAAGGTCGCGGATTGCTGCGACTACTTCGTCTGCGGCGTCGATTGTGAGGGTGGTGTGGGACGCGTGGTCGACGACGCGGTGTTCGCCGCGTGGGACCGAGCGGGCGATGGCTGCGGCGAGTGCGAGTTTGCCGTCGTTGATCTGCTGGACCTGTTCCTCGGTGACGAAGAGTTCTTGTCCGGGGTCGGCGCTGAGGGCGGTCATCACGATCAATGGGACGTCGGGGAAGTCGCCGTGGTCGCGCATCTCGTCCGCGAGTTGGGCGAGGTTGGTGCGTTCGGTCGCGCCGATTTTGAACCACTCGTCGGACAGGTGTTTCTCGATGAGCAGGTCGCGAAATCTCGGGTTCCAGTCGGTGAGACGCTGCCGGAGTACTTCGCGCAGGAAGTCGAGCAGTTCCGGCGTGAACTCCGGGTCTTGGTGCTGCTCGGGGACTTCTGCCAGACGCGAGCCTTCGGGTAGATAGTTGTCCCAATCCTCGTGCAAGGCTTCGAGTAGCAGCAATCCGGCTATCTCGGCTGGGAAGAGTTGCGCGTAGCGGCGGGCATAAGCGCCGCCGAGCGAGTGCCCGACAAGGATGTATGGCCCGTCGATCTTGGCAGCTTTGAGCAGGTTTCGGAGTTCGAGGGTTGGTTCGGTGGCGTTGCGGGGTGGGGCGGCTGGATCACTCCAGCCGGTTCCGGCCCGGTCGTAGAGCACGCTGGTGGTGAACCGGCTGACGCGTTCGTGGATGTTGAGGTAGTCCAAGCCGACCATGGTCTCGGCGGGAAGGAACACCGCGGGTGGTCCGTCGGTGCCGTTCTTGTGCAAAGCCAGTCGCCGACCGCTGACCTCGTATAACTGGCCAAGTGGTGGCGTGGTGGACACTTGTGGCTCCCTCGGACTGATCGACTGGATCCGAGGGTGACGCCATCGCCTTTCATCGAGCTTTCAGCAGGTCCGCCTGTGCCGCTGCGAGGGTGATCGCTGCGGCGTGACCTGCGGTTTTCTCGTTCACCGGGACGCCGGTGACGACCAGGTCAAAGAAGATCGGCGCGAGCAGCGTCTGCACCAGCACCGCAGGGTCGACGTCTGCTGGCAGCTCGCCACGATCGACCGCGGCGGTGATCATGGGCGCCGCTCGTTGGGGACCGGCTTCGTAGAGCCTCCGGGGTATCTCAGCGATCTGCGGAATCCTGGCCGCGTCCGACAGCAGCACAGCGAGGATGGCGCGGCCGGTTGCGCTGGTTATCCAGTCGATGAACGAACTTGCGAGGCCGCGCAGATCCTCCTCGATCGAACCGGTGTCAGGAATCGGGATGTCCATCTCGGCGTGCTCGGTCATCGTGTCGAGGAGCAACGCCTGCAGATCGCCCCACCGCCGGTAGATCGTCGTCTTGTGCACGCCGGTGCGGCGCGCGATGTCCTCGACGGTGAGATTGGCGTAGCCCTTGTCGGTGAGTTTGGTCAGAGCGGCCGCGAGTACGGCTGTCTGCGCCCAACTGGCCGCGTCGCCTTCCTTGCTGGTGGCGCGCTCGAACCTGACAGTGACAGCATGGCCGCGTTCGAAGCCTTGTCTTCGTTTGTGCCCAGGCCTGCGCGTGAATTTGAGGACACCACCCCGAGCCTCGCCGCACTGTCCGACCCTGTCTACGCCACGAAGGTATTCAGCGAGGCAGGATTCGGCGCCGTCGTCGTCGAAATCCGAGAAACCGTTGCCATTGCTGGCAAGGACGCTGCCTACACGACTGACTTCATCCTCACGTGGGGTCCGGTTCGCTACGCGTTGGAGCAGGCTTCCGTCGGTGACATGCCGGAAATCCGCGTCGCGCTCCGGCCGCTCGAAACATCGTCGGGCGTGCGATGGACCTCCGATGTTGTCTTGATCACGGCTCGAGCGGAATCGAATACTGGATGAAGCCTTTGTTCTCGGCAACCTTGTCGTAGAGCAGACGTGCCGTGTGATTGTCCTGCTTGGTGTGCCAGTAAAGCTGGACGCACCCTTGGCTGGTCCCCCATTCCTTGACGGCGGCGATTAGTTGCCGGGCAACACCTTTCCCGCGCGCCTCCGGAGATGTGAACAAATCCTGCAGGTAGCACACATCGGCGGAGGTGGTGCTCGGGTGGACGAAGAAGTGCACGATACCCACGATTTCCCCGTCGACCTTCGCGCCCAACGCGTGCATCCGTTGACCGGCCTGGAATTCGGCCCATGCGTCGTCGTAGAACCCTGGCGGCATGGTGTCGCGGCCGTAGAAGGCGTTGTATTCCGCGAACAGCCGCTCCCACGCGGGGCGGTCGGCCGGTGCCAAAGCGTTGATGGTGATCATTCGTTCCCCAGTGATCGGTCCGCTGTAGCTCGACGCTATCGCGGCCAGGTCGAAGATGTGAGGCAACTTAGCCTGAATCCACCGATAGACCTTGTGTTGATCTTCCGGGGTGTTCTGGTCATGTGTGGATCTTGGGTTTTGGTGGTGGGCATGGTGAAACGGCTGGCTTGTCCAGCGTGTCCACGGGAGGTCTCCGGTCGGGCCCTGGCGGGCGGGTGGTGAAGAAAAGGTCAGGCGGCGGGTGGGCTGGCGGCGGTGTGCAGGGTGGTGAAAGCCTCGGCCCAGGGCCAGTGCTCGGGTAGGTGCAGGACCGGGCGGCCTTGAGGGCGGGCAAGGCGGGCTGGGACGCAGACGAGGTGTTTGCGCAGTGTCGCGCCGCGGGCTTTGGCGTGGAAGGTGCTGGTGAGGCTGCCTGCGGCGCGCAGCAGGTTGTGGGCGAGGGCGGTGCAGACGACCCACGCGGCGTTGGCGTCGAACTGCCCCGATGGCAGATGCGCCAGCGGGCCGTCGATGAGGTCGGCGAAGGTCGTTTCGACGATCGCGTGCTGCCGGTGGGCGAGATCAGCGTCTACTGTGGATAGTTCGGTGTTGGTGAAGAACGCGTGGTAACGCCAGATCGGGAACAGGGCGTTCTCGGAGTTCTTGTCCTTCACCCGGCGTACCACCAGCCGGGCGGTGATGACGTGGCGGGTTCCGGCGAAGGCGGTATAGCCGGTCTCGGCGACCTCGGCGTCAGAGATCAGCTCGCCGGTATCGGGATCTTCCACCGAACCCGGGTAGCGCACCGCGACCCACGCGTCCTCGGCGATCGCCGTGATGGCGGCCTGGATTGACGGGTTGGTCGCCACGGTGATCGAGAACATCGCCCCGGCGCGGCGTGCGGCACTGACCACTGTGCCGGCGTAGTAGGCGGAATCGCCGCGGACCAGGATCCGTCCCGCGCGTGCCCCGGCGGCTTTCGCAGTGTTCAGGGCTTGGGTCAGTAACCTCGCCGCGCCCCGCGCGGAACCGGCGTTGCCTGCCCGCAGACGGATCGCGGCGACGAGGGGTGCGGCCAGCCGGGTGGAGATCGTGACCACCAGCGGCGAGAGCCCTCGCAGCAACAATTGGTAGCCACCGACTTTGGCCGGCCCGAACCGCGCACCTCGTTTCTGGGTGCCGTACACGCGGCGCAGCAGCGAGTCGATGTCCACAAAGGTCATCTGATCCGCCCCGGCCAGCACCGGGGTCTTCGCCGCCAGCGACACCAGCATCGCGCGCAGCACCGCGGCCAGTTGCAGCGCATGGCCGTGGGTGAACGAGCGCAGAAACGATCCCAGCGTCGAGGGCGCGTACACCCCGGTGAACAGACGTTTCATCCCGCCGTGGCGGATCACGTCCAGGTCATCGATACAGTCCGCGCCCGCGAGCATCCCCGCGACGATCGAGGCGACCTTGCCTGCCGGGCTGGCCCCAGTCGACGGGATCGGAGCGTTCGTGATCTCTACCTTCTGCGCTACCAGTTCCGACATGCCCGCCCGCTCGGCCAGCGCCATCACCGGCACGATCCCGGCGCAGGACACGAGATTCTCCTCATCGAACCGCACCGCCGCCCGCGACCACCTGTGCGATAATTTCACTGAAAGTGCCTTCCATCCCCGGGTGATAATCGAGCCTCAGTAACTCGTATTATCGCAGGTCAGAAGGCACTTTCACTTGTAACACGCCGCCCCGAACACCCACTCATCAGTGGATTCAGGCTTAGGTCGCGGCGATGTTCAGGGGGCGGCCAGGGTCGTAGTGCGCACGGCGGCGAGGAGCGAGATCACCAGTACTGGCTTTGGAGCCGACGCGGTCGGCCGCGCGGCCGCCGACGATCAAGCCGACGTTGACCACGAGCAGGAAGCTCAATGCTGAGCCGAGCGGGAAGTTGGTTGGCGCATGATCTGTGCGGTCCGGCCATGCAATACCAGGTATTCCACTGATTCGGGTAGGTAGCGCAGTGCCAGCGGGATGATGATCGGGAGCGGGCGGCGCCGACAGGTACGTCATCTGCCAGCCCACGGCGGGGATCAGTGGGATTGCCAGTGAGGCTGCCGGAATGCCGCCGACTTCGTCGCCCGACCGCGTGATCGTATAGGTGGTGTGCTGGGTGTAGGTAGGCGGTGATGGCGCTTCGCGGTGGCGGGTGGTTGTTTGCTCTGTCAGCAAAGGTCTGCGTCCTTTGTCAGCAAAGGTTTGCGTCGTGGGCGAGGAGGGCGATTTGGGTGCGGTTGCCTAGGTTGAGTTTGGTGAGGATGCGGGTGATGTTTGCTTTCACTGTTGCGGTGCTGAGGTGGAGTTCGGTGCCGATCTCTGCGTTCGTTTTGCCTTGGCCGACGGCGACTGCGACATCGTGTTCACGCGGGCTGAGGTCGCCCAGTGTTTTTCGGGCCTTGGTGTAGTTCTCGGCTGAGTTGGCGGCACGGTCCATTAGGCGTCGCGTGATGTGGGGTGACAGGATCGGTTCACCCGCTGCGACACGCACGACGGCGTTGACGATGGCTGACGGCAGCGCGTCCTTGAGCAGGAAGCCGCTCGCGCCGGCTCGTAGTGCTCGTAGGACGTTGTCGTCGGTGTCGAACGTGGTCAGCACGATCACCTCGGGTGGGTTGGGGCGAGCGCGGGCATGCTGGGTGGCATCGATTCCGTTCATCCGCGGCATCCGGATGTCCATCAGCACGACGTCGACAAGGTGGGCGTCCAGAACCCGAGGTACGTCGATGCCGTCGGCGGCTTCGGCGACGACTGATATGCCGTCGGAGCCGTCGAGCATCATGGTGAGTCCGGTGCGGACTACAGCGTCGTCGTCGACGATGAGCACTCGGATCATGTCGGCCACGGCAGCAGTGCGTGCAGGCGGAATTCTCGTGCGGTTACCTCGTGGTCGAGTTTTCCGCCTGCGAGTCGTACGCGTTCGGTCAGGCCGATCAGGCCGGTGCCAGTGCCTGGGAATGTGGGTGTGTCCGCGTGACACAAGGGGTTGGTCACTTCGATGATCAAGTTTCGTCCTGGGTTGCCATTGATGTCGATCTTCACCGGTTGACCCGGTGCGTGTTTGCGGGCGTTGGTCAAGGCTTCCTGCAGGACGCGATAAGCCGTGCGGCTCGTCGCGCCAGGGACCTCGGTGACGTCGCCATTGACGTCGACCGGTGTACCGACCGCGCGGGATTCCTCGACCAGGGTGGGTAAGTCGTCCAACACGGGCACTGGGCGGTCCGTGTTTTCGGGGGACGACTTATCACGTAACACCGTGATCACGTCTCGAAGCTCGTCGAGGGCCTGATGTACGCCCGATCGGATGACCCCAGCGGCTTGGGAGAGCTTCTCCGGCGCGAGATCCGGCCGGTACTCCAGTGCTCCCGCGTACGTGGCCAGCAATGACAATCGGTGGGCGAGGACGTCGTGCATCTCGCGCGCGATTCGGGTGCGTTCAGCCGCTCTGGCCTCGAGAATGCGTCTGCCTTGTTCAGCCTCGGCGCGCTCGGCCCGTTCCCGCAACGACGCGATGACCTGACGGCGTGCTTGGGCCAACGCGCCCCACCCGAGCAACCCGAGATGGGTGATCACGACCAGCACCATCCACCACGCGAAGGACAGGCCTGGCAACGGGTGCCAGGCGAACCGCACGGCGTGCGCGGCGATACCGAAGACGGCGACCCCAAGGGCGGCAGGGAATGGCTGTCTCGAGGAAACCTGCAACGTTCCTATTGTCGAAGGTGGCGTGGCGGTCGGGGAGATGGCTGCTAGCACAGCGAGCACGAGCGCTGTGGCGACAGGCCAGCGGAACAGCAACGGTACCAACGCACACGCGATGATGCCGATCGCGATGTCCAGCGCGACAAGGGAACCAGACGCGTATTCGCCGTACCCGGTCGCCACTGAGCACACCCCGACCAGAATGGTGATCAGGGTGATGTGCCGTCCGCAGAGATCCACGCTGGCGAGCCTAGGACGTGCGGTGATTCGTGGCATAGCGACCAAAGTTCACATCGCTATCGACTATTGGTCGATGCGGGAACGCGCCGCCCGGCGGCAGGCTCGCCACATGACACAACGCGGCAGCACACTCCCCAGTCCGGTCGTCGGCGACTACCGCATCGACCGCGCCCAGTCCAAGATCGAGTTCACTACCCGGCACATGTTCGGCCTTGGCAAGGTGCGGGGCAGTTTCGAACTGCGTGACGGTTATATCTATGTAGCCGATCGAATCGAGGAGTCCGCGGCGCGCGCGACGATCGCGGCGGACAGCATCGACACAGGTAATTCCGTGCGGGACGCGACGGTCCGTCGGCAGTACCTCGACGCGGCGAACCACCCTGACATCGGCTTCGCGTCGACGCGGGTGGAGAACACGGACAAGGGCTGGGTCCTGCACGGCCAGTTGACAGTCTGTGGCCAGACGCGGCCGGTCGACTTACCCATCACTACGGTGGACAACGGACTGCGCGTCACAGCCATCTGCGTGGTCGACCGCTACGCCTTCGGCATCACCAAGATGAAGGGGATGACCGGGCGCCGGCTCATGTTCACTCTCGATATCGTGGCGAATCTTTCTACTTAATGTTGACGACTTAGTAGAGTTCTGTAGACAATGGTGCGGTACCTTCGTAGCCGAGGAGGCGACATGGACGTGTCCTTCGACGCGCACCCGGGCAGCTATCGGCACTGGAAGATGCGCACCGAAGGGGACATCGCCTGGCTGGTCCTCGATGTCGACGAGACCGGCGGCATCGTCCCCGGTTACGAGCTCAAGCTGAACTCCTACGACCTCGGTGTGGACATCGAGCTCTACGACGCGACGCAACGGCTGCGGTTCGAGCACCCTGAGGTGCGCACGGTGGTCGTGACCAGCGGCAAGGACAAGGTGTTCTGCGCGGGTGCGAACATCCGGATGCTGGCTGCCTCCGCGCACGAGTGGAAGGTCAACTTCTGCAAGTTCACCAACGAGACCCGCAATGCCATGGAGGATTCGGCCGGTCAGACCTACCTGGCCGCGGTCAACGGATCCTGTGCCGGCGGTGGGTACGAGCTGGCGTTGGCGTGTGAGCACATCCTGCTGGTCGACGACAACTCCTCCGCGGTGTCGCTGCCCGAAGTGCCGCTGCTCGGCGTCCTGCCTGGAACGGGCGGTCTCACGAGAGTGGTCGACAAGCGCAAGGTCCGCAAGGACCTGGCCGACGTCTTCTCCACGAGGCCGGACGGGGTGAAAGGCAAGACAGCGCTCGAATGGCGTCTGGTGGACGAGCTCGCCGCGCCCCGCCAGTTCGAAGAGGCAACGCGTCAGCGTGCGGCTGAACTCGCGGCCAGGTCGAACCGGCCGCAGGACGCCAAAGGTATCGAGCTGACCCCGCTCAACCGGGAAGCAACCGAAGACGGGATCCGCTTCGAGCATGTCACCGCGGACTTTGACAGGTCGACCTCCTCGGTCGTCATCACTGTTCGGGCACCGCGGACACCAGCGCCGTCCGCGGTGTCCGATGTCGACGCGTCGTTCTGGCCGCTCGCGGTCACCCGCGAGCTGGATGACCTGATCCTTCGGTTGCGCACCAACGAATCGACGCTTGGAACGTGGATCATCAAGACCGATGGGGACGCCGGTGCGGTCGACGCGTACGAGAAGCTGCTGAGAGACAACCAGGACCACTGGCTGGCCGACGAGATCCTGCGTTACTACAAGCGCACGCTGAAACGGCTCGACGTCACCAGTCGCAGCCTGATCGCGCTGATCGAGCCGGGTAGCTGCTTCACCGGCATGCTCGCCGAGCTGGCCTTCGCGGCCGACCGCCAGTACATGTTGGACGGCCCGCCGGTCGACGACGAGGACAGCCCGCTGCGTGCGGAACTGCGGCTGACCGAGGCCAACTTCGGCCTCTTCCCGATGGGCAACGGCATCTCCCGGTTGGAGTCACGGTTCTACGGCCATCCGGACCACATCGAGTGGCTGCGCAAGGAGACCGATCGGCCGCTCACCCCGGCTGAGGCCAACGAGCTCGGTCTGGTCACCGACATCCCCGACGACATCGACTGGGAGGACGAGATCCGGATCGCGATCGAAAGCCGCGCCTCGCTGTCCCCGGACGCGTGCACCGGCCTCGAGGCCAATCTGCGGTTCACCGGTCCGGAGACGACCGAGACCAAGATCTTCGGCCGGTTGTCGGCCTGGCAGAACTGGATCTTCAACCGGCCGAACGCGTCTGGGGACGAAGGGGCGCTCCGCCGCTACGGCACCGGTCAGAAGGCGATCTTCGACAGGAAACGAGTCTGAGATGTCCACCTCGATCAACTACGAGGACAAGATCCCCAACAATGTGGACCTGTCATCCGACCGCCGCCTGCAGCGCGCGTTGGAGGGCTGGCAGCCGAAGTTCATGAACTGGTGGGGCGAGATGGGCCCGGCGTTGGAGACGCACGGCGTCTATCTGCGTACCGCCGTCAGCGTCGGCCGGGACGGCTGGGCGCACTTCGACCACGTGAACGTGCCGGACTACCGATGGGGCATCTTCCTCGCCGAACCCAAGGCGGATCGGCGGATCGCGTTCGGCGAGCACAAAGGACAGCCGGTCTGGCAACAGGTTCCCGGTGAGTACCGGGCTGATCTGCAGCGCCTGATCGTGATCCAGGGCGACACCGAACCGGCCTCGGTCGAACAGCAGAAACTGCTCGGCCTGACCGCGCCCAGCCTGTACGACCTGCGCAACCTCTTCCAGGTCAACGTGGAGGAGGGCAGGCACCTCTGGGCAATGGTTTACCTGCTGCACGCCTACTTCGGCAGAGAGGGCCGGGAAGAGGCGGAAGCGTTGCTGGTGCGCAATTCCGGCAGTCCGGACTCGCCGCGTATCCTCGGTGCGTTCAATGAGGAGACTGCGGACTGGCTGGCGTTCTACATGTTCACATACTTCACCGACCGGGATGGCAAGTACCAGCTCGGTACGTTGAAGGAGAGCGCCTTCGACCCGCTGTCGCGAACCTGCGAGTTCATGCTCAAGGAAGAGGCACACCACATGTTCGTCGGCACCACTGGTGTCGACCGCGTGGTGACCCGCAGCGCCCAGCTGATCCGCGAGCACGACACGTTGGACATCGGCAAGCACGGCGGCATCCCGCTGGACATCATCCAGAAGTACATCAACTTCCATTACACGGTGTCGCTGGATCTGTTCGGCAGTGAGACGTCCACCAACGCGGCCAACTACTTCACCGCCGGGCTCAAGGGCCGGTGGATGGAGGAGCGGCGCAAGGACGACCACCAGCTCACCGAGCACGGCATACAACTGGACCGGCCGAACGCCGACGGGACGTGGACGAACGACGAGCTCTCCGCACTGCTGGCGCTCAACCTCGACCTGCGCGGCGAGTACATCTCCGACTGTCAGAGTGGCATCAAGCGGTGGAACAAGATCATGGCCGACGCCGAACTGGATTTCCGGTTCGCGCTGCCGCATGTCGGGTTCAACCGCCACGTGGGCATGCACGCCGGGTTCCACATCACCCCGGACGGCTCGATCGTGGATGAGGCGACCTGGCAGAAGGGGCGCAAGAAGTGGCTGCCGACCAGCGAAGATCTCGCTTTCGTCCGGTCGCTGATGCATCCGGTGTACGAACGCGGCAAGATCGCTAGCTGGGTGGCGCCGCCGACCAACGGGATCAACAACAAGCCGTTCGACTACGAGTACGTGTACTTCCACTAGGAGGACGGACGACATGACTGCGGTGCCATCGGCTGTATCACCAGCGAAGCCAAGCAGCATGCCGTTCAACGCTGCCGAATACCTGGTGGACAGGCACGTCAAGGCCGGGCGCGGTGAGCGCCTGGCAGTCGTGGCCAGTTCCGGTGCCCTGACCTACCGCGAACTGTCCGAAGAGGTGAAACGCAGCGCAGCCGCCCTCCGTTCGATCGGTGTCCGGCCGGAAGAACGCGTGATGCTCTGCATGGCCGACGACATCCAGTTGCTGGCGGGCATCCTCGGTGCGATGTACATCGGGGCTGTCCCGGTGCCGACGTCGACCATGTTCACCGGGCCGGAGTTGGGCAAGGTTCTGGCCGACTCACGCGCGCGGGTGCTGTCGGTGTCCGCCGAGTTCGCGGAGGTTGCCCAGGTAGCTGTGGCCGCTGCGCCCGAGGTGACCGATGTCCTGCTGGACGCCGAGGTGCCGTTCAAAGCCCGCCGGGGTGTGCGTGTCCAGCAGTGGCTGGACCTTGAGGGAGACAGCCCGGCCAGACCGTACGACACCTGGCAGGACTCACCGGCACTGTGGCTGTACACCTCAGGCACGACCGGGCTGCCGAAAGCAGCCATGCACCGGCATTCCAGCATCCGGATGGTCGCCGAGGCGTATGGCAAGGGTGTACTGGACATGGGGCCGGACGACCGGTGCCTGTCCGTGGCCAAGCTGTTCTTCGCCTACGGCATCGGCAATTCGTGCTTCTTCCCGTTCGCTGTGGGTGCCAGTGCGATCCTGGAACGGGCGAGGCCGACGCCGCAGCTCGTCGCCGAACACGTCAAGTCCGAGCAGCCGACGCTCTTCTTCGCGGTGCCCACGTTCTACTCGGCGTTACTGCACAGCGACATTCCCGACGACACGTTTGCCGGTGTCCGGCAAGGGATCTCGGCAGGCGAGGCGCTGCCACCGGTGCTGTACCAGCGGATCAGGGACCGGTTCGGCCTCGAAGTCCTCGACGGGATCGGCTCGACCGAGGCGTTGCACATCTTCCTGTCCAACCGTCCCGGTGCGGTGCGTCCCGGATCATCGGGTGTCGCGGTCCCCGGTTATGACGTCGAACTGCGGGACGAGCAGGGCAGCGTGATCACGCAGGCAGGCAAGGCGGGCGACCTGTATTTGCGTGGATCCTCAGTGGCCACCGGATATTGGTGCCGTGCGGAGACCACCCGGCAGGTGTTCCAAGGCGAGTGGTTGCGCACGGGTGACACGTACATGCGCAATGAGGACGACACGTACAGCTGCCTCGGGCGTTCCAACGACATGCTCAAAGCCGGTGGGATCTGGGTTTCGCCCGCCGAGGTGGAGGAGCGGCTGCTCGAGCACCCGAGTGTGGCCGAGGTCGCGGTGGTCGCCGCACCTGATGCCGACGGGCTCGACAAGCCAGTTGCCTGCGTGGTCCCGGTTGCAGGTGCGGCGGTCGATGCTGATGAGCTGATTGCCTGGTGCCGTGACGGTTTGGCGTCGTTCAAACGGCCGCGCGAAGTGGTCCAGGTCGAGGAGCTGCCGAAGACTGCGACCGGTAAGGTCCGGCGCAATGTGTTGCGGGAGCACGTATACGGAACGTTGACGGCGGAGCCTGCTCATGCTGGTTGACGCACATATGCACGTGCCAAGGCTGTCCACGCTGAAGCCAGCGTGGATGGAGTGGGCGGCCGAGTTCTCTTGCGGCTATGCGTGGCGCGATGCGTACGACGAGTCCGGTGATCCCGTTCCCGCGAAGCTCGACGCTTTGCTGGAGTCCGAGGGCGTCGACCGGGCGCTGTTGTTCTGCGAGTACAGCCCGAGGGCAACAGGAATCCAGACCATCGACGACCTGCTGCCGATCAGGGACTACAACCCGGACCGGTTTCGATTGGTGGCCAACATAAATCCCCACCTACACCACCCGATAGCGTCCGAAGTGGAGCGTCAGCTGGATCTCGGCGCGGTCGCGTTGAAGATCCACCCGGTACACGCCGGATTCTCGCCGGACGATCCGCAGATGCGCTCGGCGTACGAGGTCTGCGTCGAGCGCGGGGTGCCGGTGATCATCCACTCTGGAGTGTCCAGCTTCCCGGGATCGCAGTCCAAGTACGGCAATCCGGAACTGATGCTCGGCGTGGTCGAGGAGTTCACCGGCCTGAACTTCGTGTTCGCGCACGGTGGCCGAGGCTGGTGGTACGACACGGCCGCGTTCCTCGCGCTCGCCAAACCCAACGTGTGGCTCGACCTCGCAGGCCTGCCACCCAAGAAACTTCCGGAGTACTACGCCCGCTTCGACCTCAGCCGCCTGGCCACCAAGTGGATCTTCGGCACCGACTGGCCAGGCGTCCCCGGCGTTCGGCGCAACGCCGACGCCATCGCCGAGATCGGCCTGCCAGCAGACGTCATCGAAGGCGTCCTGTCCGGCAACGCGATGAAGGTCTTCCCCGGCCTTTAGGCCACACCAAGCAAGCGATGGGCCGTGGTCGGGTCGGAGCGGAACGACTCGGTATCAGTGCGGTGCACGATCACACCACGATCCATCACGGCGATCTCGTCGCACACCGAGAAAGCCAAGTGCAGATCCTGTTCGACCAGCAGCACGGCAACACCTTCCGCGCGCATCCGGCGAATGACGTCCATGATGGACTCAATGATCGCGGGCGCGAGACCGTCCGAGGGTTCGTCAAGCAGGACCAGGCGTGGGTTGGTCAGCAGGGCTCGAGCGATCGCGAGCATCTGCTGTTCCCCGCCGGACAGCGAACCTGCGGGTTGCCGGATGCGTTCCGCGAGCCGGGGAAGAAGTTCAAGCACAGTCTTGGTGGTCCATGTGCCAGGTCGGGCGTGCCGGGTGGCGAGCTTCAAGTGTTCGCCGACCGTGAGCGGCGCCCAGACGCGGCGGCCTTGGGGACAAAGGGCGACACCGGCCCGAGCGATCTTATGTGGACGGTGGGGCATCGGTGAACCGTCCAGCAACACGTTCCCAGAACTCAAGGGCACAAGGCCCATCAACGTCATGATCAGAGTGGATTTCCCGACGCCATTGCGGCCAAGCAGCCCGAGCGTCGCGCCGGTGTCCAGGGTGAGGTCGACGCCGTCAAGCACAGTGCTGCCCGCGTAACCAGAACGCAGTTGGTTGACTTCGAGTAGCGGGCTCATCGGAACAACTCCTCCCGGCTGCCCGCGCCAAGATAAGCCTGGCGCACTTCCTCACTCGCCTTGACCTCGGCCGGATCACCGGAAAGCAATACGCGCCCGAGGTTCAGCACAGTCACGGTGTCGGCGAGCTCGAACACCAGGTCGAGGTCATGTTCGACGAACAAAACCGTGATCGCGGAAGGCAAGCTGGAAACAAGCGCGACGAGCCGGGCACGTTCGGCCGCGGACATCCCGGCCGCGGGTTCGTCGAGCAGCAGCAACTTGGGCCGACACGCCAACGCCAACGCGACTTCGAGCTGCTTACGTTCACCATGAGACAACGAGCTGACGGTCACTGAGCCACGACCAGTGAGTCCAACCTGGTCAAGCAGGGAATCGGCGCGTTCGTGGACCGACCGTTGCCTGCTGGGCAGCCACGAGATCTTGCCTTCATGCCGTTGCACTGCGAGCACGATGTTCTCCGCAGCCGACATCGTCGGAAAGAGGCTGGCGTGCTGCAGCGTCTGGCTGATGCCCAGGCGGCACCGCCGCACTTCAGACGCCTTGGTGACGTCCTGACCGGCGAGCTCGACCCGGCCGCCGTCACTCCGAAGCAGGCCGGTGATCAGCTTGAACAGCGTGCTCTTGCCCGCGCCGTTCGGCCCGATCAACGCATGTCGCGCGCCATCGGACACGGACAGCGACACGTCATCGACGGCTTTCAGAGCGCCGAACTGGCGGCGCAAACCGTGGCACTGCAATGTCATTGGCGCCGCCTCCGCAAGATCCCCGCCGCGCCGCGTGGCAGGACATAGACAACGGCGATGAATACGAGGCCGAGGAGCAGTGCGCCATGTCCGTCGAGACTGGGGCCGATCGCGTCTCGGATGATGATCACGAGCGCGGCCCCGAGAACAGGCCCCCACAACGTCCCGGCGCCACCAATGATCACAGCCAGCAACGCCAAAGCCGCCGTCGCGAAACCAAGATCAGCAGGCGTGACGAGACGTTGTTGCGCCGCAAGCAAAGCACCAGCCATTCCAGCGATCGACCCGGCGAACACGAACACCGCGTACTTGTAGATCCGTGTCGGGTAGCCCAACGCGCGCATCCGAGGCTCGTTGTCACGGATGCCCCGAAGCGCCGCGCCAAAGGGAGAACGACTGACGATCCAGACGATCACGAAACCCACAACGAACGCCGCGAACACGTACCAATAGATGTAGCCGGACAGCAGCAGCGGTTCGCTGCCGACCCGAGCTGGCGGGATTCCGGCCATTCCGTTGGCGCCGCCGGTCACTGTCTCCCAGGTCTGCGCGAGCTGGTGCAGCAGTTCACCGATCGCCAACGTGAGCATCAGGAAGAACACGCCGTGTGCACGGACCGTGATCCAGCCAGTGAGCGCGGCGCCGACAGCACCAGCCACAGCACCGACGAGCAACGGGGCCGGGATGGCGCTGGTGACGTTGATCGACACCCATCCGGCCGCGTACGCGCCGATGCCGAAGTACGCGGCATGCCCGAGCGACGGCAGGCCGGAGACGCCGACAAGCAGATCCAGGCTCACCGCGAGCAACCCGAACACCAGGATCCGGCTCAACGTACTCGTGGCGAACGGTGCCAGGAACATCGGCGCTAGCGCCAGAACCACAGCGACCACGGCGAGAATCGCCGGAGTCAGCCAGCGCCGCGACCGAGTGGTGTCGGGCTCGACGGTCACGGGTGCCTCTGACGGCGCTGTCCGAGTCATGACCGCACCCCAACCTTGCCGCCGAACAGACCCTGCGGCCTGAGCACCAGCACCAACGCCAGCGCGCCGAACAAGATGAACGACGCGCCATCGGGAAACAACGTCCGGCCGAGCGAGTCGATCTGGCCGATGACCAAGGCGCCGAGCAACGCCCCGCGTACCGACCCGAGCCCACCGATGACGACCACGACGAGCGCCAGGATCAGGACGGTCGAGTCGAGCCCCGGCCGGGCGCCGTAAATTGGCCCGCCCAAAACCCCAGCAACCGCCGCAAGCATCGAACCAAAAGCGAAAACGCCGACCCGGATCAGCCGGTTGTCCACGCCAAGCGCCGCCACCATCTCGCGATCCGCGACCGTCGCACGAACCAACGCGCCAAGCGATGTCCGCTCGACGGTGAAGTACACCGCGATGGCCAGCACCAAACCGATCCCGATCAACACCAGGCGGTACGTGGGATAAGCCGCCCCGAGCACCGGCACGGAGTCGTCCAAACCTGGCGGCGCACCAACGGGAAGCGGGTCGTCGCCGTAAACCATCACGAGAACCTCGGCGACGACCAACGTGACACCGAGCGTCAGCAAGGCTTGATCAAGATGCGAGCGTTTGCGCAGCGGTTCGGTCATCGCCGAGAGCAACCCGCCGCCCGCCAGCCCCAGAACTGCGGCAAGGCCAAGCGCGCCAAGGAAACTGCCCCACGTCGCGTCCCCACCGATCAGGGCGGCCCCAACGTACGCCCCGACGAGGAAGATCGCGCCGTGTGCCAGGTTCAGCACGTCCATCATGCCGAACACCAGCGACAGCCCGACCGCCACGATGAACAGCAGGAACCCGATGGCGAACCCGTTGATGACGCCGACAAGATTGGCGTCCAGCCACGCGCCCATGATCAGCTGAACTGGCCGGTCGGACCGAGGTCGGTAGTGATCGCGTTGACCAGCTTGCCTTCCTTGCGTTCCACGGTCCGCAAGTACATGTTCTGCTTGGGATTCTGGTTTTCGAAAGTCCACGGTCCACGCGGGCTGTCGTCAATGGACCCGATGCTGCCCAGTGCTTTGGCGAGCGCGTCGCCAGTCGTGGCCTGCGCGGCCTTCAACGCACGGCTCAGCACGTTCGCGGAATCCCACGTCTGCAAGGAGAAACAGCTCGGTGACTCGTTGTACTTGGCCCGGTAAGCCTCGACAAAAGCTTTGTTGGCCGGGTTGTCGAGCTGATCGCTGTAGTGCAGCGAAGTCTGGACGCCCAACGCGGCATCACCCTGCGCCTCAAGCACTTTGCCTTCGGTCAGGAAGCCGGATCCGTAGAGCGGGATCGACCCGGCGAGTCCGAACTGTTGATACTGCTTGACGAACGCGATCGCCTCGGCGCCGGAGAAGAAGCAGAAGGTCGCTTTGGCGCCCGACGAACGGATTGCGGAGAGGAATGGCTGGTAGTCCGTCGTGGTCGCGAAGGGCGGTTTCGCGCTGCCCGCGACCGTGCCTCCGGCGGCCTGGATCGCCTTGGTGAAGCCGTTCACGACTTCGGTTCCGGCGGCGTAGTCCGGAGCGATGACGTACACGCCGTCTTGTTTCTTCTCTTTGCCAAGGTAGGTGCCGAGCACCGAGGCCACTTGTGCGTTCTGGAACGACGTTCGCCAGACGTACGGGCTCAGCTTGGCCGGGTCTGTGATGGCTGCCGCGCCCGCGTTCGACACGAGAAGCAGCTTCTTCGCTTCAGCCACCAGCGGCGCGGCGCCCAGGGCGGTCGCGGAGTTGACGATGCCGACGACGACGTCGACTCCGTCGGACTGTAGGACTTTCTGGATCGCGGGTACGCCGGTCTGCGGGTTTTCGCCCTCGTCGGCGGTGACTGTGGTGACCGTGAAGTCGCCTAACTTGCCGCCGTTGCGCTCCAGCCAAAGGTCCCAGCCGCGCTTGAGGTCCGTGCCGAGCGCGGCGTACGTGCCGGACTGCGGAATGACCAGGCCGATCTTGACTGTTCCGCCGCCACCCGACCCGCCTCCGCCGCCGGGATTCTCGCTGAGGGAGCTGCCGCAGCCGGGGATGGCGGTGACCGCGCCTGCCGCGCCGAGTAAACCGAGCATCTGCCGCCGTGAAAGTGCCGCCATCACTGACCTCGATCCCATCGGCCCCTGATTCGACAAGATCCTGACGTTAACCCCAACTTGTGTCAACAGTCACATCTCGCCCGAACGGAATCAAGCTACCCGTTGTCGATAACGGCGACGTAGCAAATAAAAGGTGGGATGAAGGGGTCATTCGCGCTGGTCGACACGGTGTGCCGGAGTGGTGGACACGGTGTGCCGGAACGTGCATTTCGGTGTGTCGGAGTGGTGGACACGGTTCGGTGGGGTGGGGTGGGGTGTGGGGCTAGGGGGTGGTGGCGGTCCAGTGGTCTTCTAGGGGTTTTAGGGAGGTTGGTTTGCCGTAGAGGCGGAACCTTGCGATTCCGCCGTCGGGGTGGCTTTCCAGACGGACGTATGACACCTCTTGGTCGGTTTTGATTCGGAACCTGTGGTCGGTGTCTGGTTGGACTTTGGTCTCGGGCAGGAGTGGGGACCAGGATTTTCCGTCGGGGGAGCCTGAGAGGGCGATGCGGTCGGGTGAGTTGCCGCGATAGTGCTTCGTTGAGATCTCGGCGACGACGGGTACGGCGGGGCATGCGAGTTTGATGGTGGCCCAGTCGTGGGCGGGGGAGCGGCGTCGGGCGGTCTCCCAGCCGTCGGCCATGAATCGGGATTCGCCTGGTTGCAACATGTTGGACGGTGGTGAGAAGAAGCCATCGCTGCTGGAGATGACCGTTCCGCCGTTTCGCAGCGCCACTAGGTCGAACGGGATGTCCAGCAGATCCCGTGGATCTGGCACTACGTTGCCGAATACGCGAAGCCGGGCAACGCCGCCATCCGGGAAGATGTTCAACCGTACGTGTGTGACTCGCCACGGAACGTCCACATCGAACACGTTGTCCGAGCCGCCTTTCAGCGGCGACGGCTGAACCAAAGGGAACCATGACTTCAGGGAGTCCGGGCCGGGGTATCCGGAAGCGCAGGTTCCCTCGACGGAACAGGACTCCGGGTAGTTACCGAGGAAATGCGCTGTGTCCACGTTGATGGACCGTACGATCCCCGCGGAACCGAGCCGGACCAGCACCCAGTCGTGGCCTGGGGCGCGGCCGAAGCGGCGGCGGGTTTCCCAGCCGTCGTATTGCTGGCCCTTCGGGGTGAAGGTGTGCGGCTGGAAGGTCGCAGGCGCTGGGTTGAGCAGGTTTTCCTTGTCGGCGAAGAATTCGTCGCTCGCCGCCATCACTGTTCCGTTTGCTGCCAGGTCAGACATTCTTGCCCTTCTTCGATCGGTACAGCTCCCAGTCGCCATGGGCGGTTATGTCGATCAACGCGCCGGAGTAGCCGCGGCGCAGCAGCATCGCGAATGAGCTGCTGCCGTCGGCCATTTCGATGACGCCTAGTTCCAATGCCGGTGGTTCCGCGGGCAAGAGCTTGTCTCGCAAGACATCCAGCGGTACATCGTACAGTTCGCCCGCTACCGACGCGCCGCCGTGGGATACTGGGTGCAGGGCTGGGCAGACGTCGTCCACTGAGTAGAACCGGTATTTTGCGGCGGTTCTGGTTGAGGCGATCAGTGGGGATCCCGCCAGCAGGTGGTGTAAGAGGCCGCCGCGCATCGCGCCGCCGTTGAGGAACATGTGCGCCATGAGTGTCCTAACTGAACAGGGCTTCGATTCCGTTGATGCCGAAGTACACCGCGAACAGGGCCGCGAGGATCGTCAGCAGCCATCCGGCTTCGCGCCACCGGCCGGTGCAGGTCTTGATCAGGACAAAGGAGATCAGGCCCGCGCCGACACCGTTGGTGATCGAGTAGGTGAACGGGATGATCGCGGCGGTCAGGAAGACCGGGATCGTGTAATCGCTGTCGTTCCACGGGATTCCGCGACATTGCGCCATCATCATGCCGCCGATCACGACCAGAGCCGGAGCTGCGGCCTGCGCGGGTACGACCGTGGTCAACGGTGTGAACAACAGCGTGATGGCGAACAAGCCGCCGGTGACCACGCTGGCCAATCCGGTCCGTGCACCCTCACCGACACCGGCAGCTGACTCCAGGAACACTGTGTTGGGGGAGGAGCCGGTGATGCCGCCTGCGATCGCACCGGCGCCATCGACGAACAGGATCCGGCCCATGCCTGGAACTTTGCCGTCTTTGGACAGTCCGGCTTCCTGCGAGACGCTGGTGATCGTGCCCATCGCGTCGAAGAAACCTGAGAGTACCAACGTGAACAGGAATACTGTCGCCGCTATCGGTCCTGCTGAGACAAATCCGCCGAACAGGTCCACGTTGCCGAACAGACCGAAGTCGGGGGCACCAAGCACATGATCCGGCAGGGCTGGATCCGTGCGTCCCCACCCGGAGACTCCGAAGGCCTCGAACAGGATGACCGCGAACACGGTCGTGATCCCGATACTGATCAGCAATGCCCCGGCGACCTTACGAGCCACCAAGACAATCATCAGCAGCAAACCGAGGCAGAACACCACGATCGGCCATCCGGACAGGTGTCCTTCGCCGAGTCGGACAGGCACAGGCGAGTTCGCCGAGTCCGGCACGCGGGTCACGAAACCCGCGCTGACCAGGCCCACGAGGGCGATGTACAGCCCGATGCCAACCGTGATGGCCGTCTTCAACGGCATCGGGATGGCATTCATGATCCGTTCACGAACACCGCTGGCGGCCATCAGCACGATGCAGACGCCCTCCAGCACAACCAATCCGAAAGCCTCGGCCCACGTCATGGTCGGCGCCATTTGGAACGCCACCACGCCGTTGATTCCCAGACCCGCGGCCACAGCGAGCGGGGCGTTGCCGATCAGTCCCATGAGGACTGTCATCACCGCCGCGGATAACGCTGTCGCCGTCGTGATTTGTGCTGCGTCCAGGCGGGCGCCGGTGATGTCCGCCGACGCGCCGAGGATCAGGGGATTGAGCAGGACTATATATGCCATCGCGACGAAAGTGGTTATTCCGCCGCGTACTTCGCGGGCGATGGTGGTCCGCCGCCCGGTGATTTCGAAAAGACGATCGAGAGCAGGCGGCATCCGCCTGGTTAAACGGTCACCATTGTCCGTTTGCGTCATGAATCGTTCCCTTGCCGGTGGGTAACGGATTTACAGAAAGCGCGCTCCGGTCAGCGCCAGCGGCTCAGTACTCGACCCGGTCGGGCCGGTCGAGCCATGCGGTGAACGGCTTGAATCCGTCCACATCAGACACGTGGGTCACGGGTAGCGACCACGAGTCACGGGGTTGTTCGAAGAGCTCGTAGAACGCCAGGTCGTCGAACCCGGCTTTGGCGGCGTCATGCCGGTCCGCCGCGTAGATAATGCGGTCCACGCGGGCCCACAGCGCTGAACTGAGGCACATCGGGCAGGGTTCACAGGACGTCACGAGCACGCAACCGTCCAGTTTGAACGTCTGCAACTCCTGGCACGCGCGGCGAATCGCCACGACCTCCGCATGCGCCGTGGGGTCGAGGGTCGGCGTGACCAGGTTGACGCCGGTGCTGATGATCTGGCCGTCCTTGACGATGAAGGCGCCGAACGGGCCGCCGCCGTCGGCGACGTTGGACGTAGCCAGGTCGACACAGCGTTGCAGCCAAAGGGATTCCGACATTTTCAGTGTTCCTCGACAATGTGTTCGGGACGAATGGGAACGCGGGGCAGCTCAAGCCCGGTCGCGGCGCGGATCGCATTGGCGATCGCGGGTGTTGCCGAGATGGTCGGTGGCTCGCCGACGCCACGAACGCCGTACGGCGAATGAGGATCGGGCCGTTCGATCACGTCGATGTTCATCGGCGGCATGTCCAAAATGGTCGGAATCAGGTAGTCCGTGAACGACGGGTTGCGAATCTTGCCGTCCGCGACCTGGATTTCCTCCATCACCGCGAGCCCCAGCCCTTGCGCAGAGCCACCCTGGATCTGGCCGATGACCGCTTCCGGGTTGATCGCCTTGCCGACATCCTGTGCGCAGTCCAGCTGGACGACCTTGACCAGCCCCAGCTCAGTGTCCACATCGACCACTGCGCGGTGGGCCGAGAACCCGTACTGCACATGGGCATTGCCCTGGCCGTTCTCGGGATCGAGTGGATAAGTCCTGCGGTGATGGTATTCCCGGGTCTCCTCGATGACCGCAGACCCCAGCACGGCGGCGATCTGCTGAGAGGTGAGTTCCTCCGAGGTCCCGGCCATCTCCTGGAGCTTCGCACGAACGGCCCGGCACGCGTTACGCACGGCGCCACCGGTGATGTACGTCTGCCGTGACGCCGAGCTCGAACCGGCATCGCCGACATCGGTGTCCGTTGAATGCAGGATGACCTGCTGAACACCCAGTTCAGACCGGGCGATCTGCTGCTGCACGGTGTTCAGACCCTGCCCGACCTCGGCGGCCGCGGTATGCACGGTCGCCACCGGCTCGCCGTCGATGACCTCCAGCCGGACCCGGGCCGTGGAGTAGTCGTCGAGACCTTCGGCGTAGGAAATGTTCTTGATTGTCACGCCATAGCCGATCCCACGAACAACACCTTCGCCATGGGTCGTGTTCGAAGCGCCGCCAGGCAGCTGCAAAATGTTCGAAGTAGACGCATCAGGAAGCGGCATGTCCTTCACCCGCTGGAGCAACTCGGCAACTGGCGCAGGGAAGTCCACGACCTGACCGGTGACCGTGGTCGAACCCTCGCTCATCGCGTTGCGGATCCGGAGATCGGCGGGATCCATACCCAACGCGGCCGCGAGCTTGTCCATTTGGGACTCGTAGGCGTAGGTCGGCTGGACAGCGCCGAGCCCTCGCATCGCACCACAAGGAGGGTTGTTGGTGTAGACGCCCCAGCCCTCGATGTGCGCGTGGGGCACGTTGTACGGGCCGACACTCAGCGTGGTGCCGTTGCCGACAACGACCGGGGTCTTCGAAGCGTAGGCACCGCCATCGAAGTACAACCGAGCGCGGACATACACAAGGTCGCCCTCGGACGTGGCGCCGTGCTCGTAGTACATCTTCGCCGGGTGCCGGTGCACGTGCCCGAAGAACGATTCCAACCGGTTGTAGGCCATCTTCACTGGCCGCTGGGTACGCAAAGCCAACATGCAGGCGTGTACCTGGATCGAAAGGTCCTCGCGCCCGCCAAAAGCACCACCGACACCGGACATGGTCAGCTTGACCTTCGATACCGGCAGCCCCAGCGCCTTGGCTGCCTGCTTCTGGTCGACGTGCAACCACTGTGTCGCCAGCAACAGGTGCACACCGTCGTCCTCAGGAATGGCCAAGCCAGACTCCGGTCCAAGGAAAGCCTGGTCCTGCATGCCGATCTCGTAGACCCCGCTGACTACCACATCGGCCGTCGCGTCCGGGTCGCCCTTGACGATCCGCTGATACCGCACCAGGTTCCCGCCCGGGTGCAGAGGAGACACCTCAGGCGAGTGGGCCACCAGTTCACAGTCCAGCAAGGGATCGAAGACCTCGTACTCGACCTTGATGGCCTTCAATGCCTGTCTGGCGGTCTCAGGATGCTCAGCGGCCACCAAGGCGACCGGTTCACCCTGATACCGCACGATTTCCTCGGCCAGTACCGGCGTGTCCTGGAACTTGAGCCCGTAGACGTTCTCGCCGGGCACGTCTTTGTATGTAAGTACAGTGTGGACACCGGGCATCGCCAAAGCTGCCGACGTGTCGATGGACAGAATCCGCGCGGACGGATGAGGGCTGCGCAAGGTCGCGCCCCACAGCATGTTCTCCAGCCACAGATCCGAGGCATACGCGTACTGGCCGCGTACCTTCAGTGACCCATCCGGCCGAAGTGGACTTTCGCCGATACCGCCGGTGATCATACGACACCAGCCTTCTTCGCGGCTGCCGCGCGAACGGCGTCCATGATCTTCTCGTATCCCGTGCAGCGGCACAGGTTTCCGGCCAGCGCCTCGCGGATCTCGGCGTCCGTCGGCTCGGCCGTGCGCTCAAGCAGGTCGTGTGCGGCAACGATCAATCCAGGCGTGCAGAACCCGCACTGCACCGCGCCCTTGTCAACAAACGCTTGCTGTACAGGGTGAAGTTCATCGGAAGCCAACCCCTCGACCGTACGAACCTCGCGTCCCTCGGCCTGGCCAGCCGCGACAAGGCACGAGCAGACGGGAACATCGTCGAGGTAGACCGTGCACGAGCCGCACTCGCCCTGTTCGCACGCGTTCTTGGAACCGGGCAGCCCGAGCCGCTCACGCAGCACATACAACAAGCTTTCACCAGGCCAGACGTCGTCAGCCTCGCGTTGCACACCGTTGACGGTCACGTTCACGCGCATTGTGCTGACCTCCTGTACTCGTCCCACGTCCAGCCCAGAGTGCGGCGGGCCATCACAGCCAAAGCGTGCCGCCGATACGAAGCCGTGCCCCGGACGTCGTCGATCGGCGACGCCGCCCCAGCCACGAGTTCGCCGAATCTCCGGAGCATCGAGTCATAGAGCGCTTCCGAAGAACCCCAAGGAAGTTCGGCGTTCAGGAACTCCTCGGCCTCGTAGGCTCGCAGCGGAGTCGGCGCGGCCGAACCGATCCCGGTACCGACGCGTTTCTGCGCGGGATGCAAGGCGATGGCGAACGCGCACACCGCGATCACCATGGCGTTACGCGTGCCTACCTTGCTGAACTGCTGCGGCCCGGTCGCGGGTGGCACATGCACGGCCGTGATCAACTCATCCGGCGAAAGCACATTCCGTTTCACACCAACATAGAAATCCTTGACCGGAACCATTCGAACACCACGAGTCGACGCGATCTCCACGGTCGCATCCGTTGCCAACAAGGCAGGATGCGAGTCACCGGCGGGCGAAGCAGCGCCCAGATTGCCGCCAACGCTGCCGCGATTGCGGATCTGGGGCGAACCGACCGTCCGTGCGGCCATGGCCAGACCCGGCAGGCTGGACCCCAGCTCGGTGATGATCCGGCTGTACGGCATGCACGCGCCGATCCGCACCTGACCATCCACAGTGGAGTAGCCGTACAACGAAGAGACACGGTTGAGGTTCAGCAAAGCATCCGGCCGCCGGTGGTCGAAATTGAGCTCAACCATGACATCGGTACCACCAGCGATCGGCACGGCTGACGGCCGGGCGGCCTTGAGCTCCAATGCCTCTGCCAACGTGTCCGGGCTCAGGAAGTCCATCACGAATCCCGCTTCACGGTCGCTTCGATCAGGCCATATGGACGGTCACCGACGTGGAAAACCACACCGGGATTGTCAAGGCCGAACGGCGAAAGGTCGGTCAGGTAGTGGTGCTTGTTCGGCAAGCTCAGCCGGATCTCAGCGATCTCAGGCACGGTCTGCAAAACCCGCGAACCCATCGCGTAAAGCGTTTGCTGCAAGGAAAAGCTGTACGTATTGGCGAACGCCTCAAGCAACGAAACCCGCGCGGTGTCGTAAGCCTTGCCCCAGTCGACATCCGTGGACGAGAACAGCCACCGAGCATTCACCGCGGTCGCCAAGATCCGGTCCTTGGTCTCCGGCAACGTCGTGTACTCGTCTCGCGGATACCCCCAGAACTCGGAATCCGTCGTGTTCAGGACCGTCAGATCCTTGATCCCGCCCTCGACCGTTGCCGAGCCGTCGTACGTCACGGTCGCCAGCCGAGTGCCCTCGCCGGAACGCGAGAACGAATGCGGCCCGAGCCGAGTCCACGGATACTGCTCAATCTCGACGCGAGCACGGTGAATGCTCTCCAGTTGACCGACAAAATGCTTGGCCAGCCGCAGTCCGTAAACCTCGATCTGGCCGACGCCCTCGCGGGCGAACGCCAGTACGGTGTTTTTCTGCGTATCGGTGGCAAGGACCTTGTCGTTCGCGCCGGTCAGATGGGTGTCGGCGAGGTCGCCCGCGAGCGCGGTGCTGATGCTGAGGTCCACCAGACGATGCTCGTCTCCGTCACGCTCGACGCGGACCAGGCGGTTCTCCGCCTTGCCGTACTGGTTCTCGCCGAGAACGATCGCCATCTTCGGTCCTTTCAACTGCCTCGGTAGGTCGAGTACGCGAACGGGCTGAGCAGCAGCGGCACGTGGTAATGCTCGGATGCGTCGGTAACGCGGAAGGTCACGGCGACCTCGGGATAGAACGGCCCTTCGACCTCGAAGACCAGCCGATGCACGCCGACGGGTGCGTCCCACCCGGTGATCCGGCCGTCCGCATCGGTCTTGCCCGATTCGAGGACGGTCCCGTCCCTGCTTTCCAGGCGGACCACAACACCCCACGCGGGCTTGCCGGAAGCCGCATCGAGAACGTGGGTCGAAAGGCTCATTCGAGGCACCTCAGTAGACGTTTACGGACGATCGCTGCCAACTCCCTGCGCACCTCGGCGCGTTCGTCGACCTCGTTGTTCACGAGCCGTCTGCGCAGGTCAGCGAGTATTTCGGCGGCGCTCAACCCTTCCGCACTGATCAGGAAAACGCGGTCGAACTTGCGCTCGTAATCTTCGTTCGCGGCGGCCAGTTCGGCATCCGCACCAACGGCCGCGGACTGCTCGTGGCGTGACCATTCGGCCTCGCGGCTCGACCCGGCCATCCGGCTACCGATCCGCGGGTGCGCGGCGAGTGCCTCGGTGACGTCGCGCCAGGCCAGGGCGGCCAGCTCGGTGTCCGACGTGGCCAGCAGCTTCGCCACGTCCGGGTACGGCGCCTTGGCGTCCATGTGCAGCGCCCATCGACGCGACGCACAGCACGCCAGCAGTTCCGTAGTGGACAGTCGTCGAACCATGTGACCCAGTCAACAATCTGGCCAGCGCGGTCACCAGCGGCGAAAACCATGAAAAGCAGGTGAGCGGGGGAGTACCGTTTTGGAGGTTCCTCCAAACGGCGTTGGACTAGCGTGGCGGGCGCGATGAACCTCAAAACGTTGCTCAAGACCGCTGACCTTGGCCTTGACCTGCTGGTTGGCGCGGACGCGGTTGACCGGCCGATCACCAGGGTCTTCACCGCGACCCTGCGCGACCCGCGCCGGTTTCTGACCGGCGGCGAGCTCGTGCTCAGCGGGATGGAGTGGTGGCAGGCCCCGGAGGACTCCGAGGCGTTCGTGGCTGGCCTCGCCGAAGCCGGGGTCACCGCGCTGGGAGCGGGCACGGCCGAGTCCGGCGGCGTCCTGCCTGAGCACGTGGTCGAAGCGTGCAAACGGCACAACGTGCCGCTGCTCGTGGTGCCGGTGCACATTCCCTTCGCGACCATCAGCGAGCGCGTGATCCTTGGGCTCGCAGCGGAACGGTCGACGCCGAACCTTGACCGTCACAGGCGCCTGGTCGCGGTGGTGACGGCGGGCGGGGGACTCGATGCACTGGTCAAAGCAGGGGAGACGGAACTCGGCGCGGAATGCTGGGTACTGAGTGCGGCCGGGCGGGTCATCGCAGGCAAAGGGGAGTCGTCGGAGAAGCTGACCAAGAGATTCCTGCACGCTGAACGGCTGCCGATCGTGACCGGCGGGCTGTCGGTGTTCGCCACGACCGCGAAGGAACGAGCGCTTGGCTGGTTTCTGGTGGTGGCCGGGGACTACCGGACATGGGAGCGGGAACGCCAGGACGTGGCGAGCGAGTTCGCCACGCTGATCGGCCTTGAACGCTCGCGCATCGACGAGGCCCGCCGGATCGAGAACCGCGCGGCGAAACCCTTGCTACGACTACTGCTTTCGGAGCAGACGACCCAGAACGATATCCAGTCACAGCTCGCTGCCACCGAACTCGACGACACCGAAGTCGTTACAGTCTCGTCCACCAAGCACTCCGCTGCGGTGGTGGACGACCTACTGTCCGCATTCGACGGACCGGCGCTCGTCGGCACGGTCGACGACGAGGCATTCGGTTTGCTCGGCACGAACCAACCCATCACGGCCGAACTCAAAGCCATGGTCCGGACCATGGAACCTGCCCTTGGCCCAACGGGTCTTGTGCTCGGGCTTGGTCGCAGCACGGACGCCACAGGCCTGCGCACAGCGATTCTGCAAGCGCGGTACGCCCGTAAGCTCGCGGAACGATCACCGGGTCGTGTCACGGTGATGGCTGGCGACGAAGTGGCCTCGCATCTGTTGCTGCTCGCGGCCGTCCCGGATGAGCTTCGCCGGTCGTTCCGCAACCAGATCCTCGGCCCACTGTCCACATACGACGCGACACACAAGTCCGAACTGACGCGCACATTGCGCGTTTTCCTTGAGCACTCGGGTTCGTGGACGCTGGCCGCGGCCGAGCTGCACGTCCACGTGAACACGTTGCGCTACCGGATAACCCGGATCACCGAACTGACTGGGCGTGATCCCAATCGGTTCGGTGACCGGGTCGATCTATATCTGGCTCTGGCGAACGAAACCGAATGATCAGCCTTGGGGCGCGTTGAAGATCATCGACTCCGGGTTGATCTGCTTCGCCTTGTCCATCAGGCCGTACTGCGTCATCAGGTCGATCACCCGCTGCATGCGCACCGGGCTCATCGCGGTCGGCCACGTGCCGAGGTGCATCAGGCTGACGGTGTCCTTGTCCACCTTGGCGTACGTGGTCACGGTCTCCTCGACCAGCGAACGGTTGGCCGCGTCCCGCTGACCCTTGACGATCGCGCGCTGGAACGCGGCGGCCGTCTTCGGCTTCTCCTGTGCGAACTTTGCGCTTGTCGCCCAGACCGCGATCGGCACGTCCAGCGTCGCGCCGGTTGCCGCGTCCAGAACCGGCATCATCCCGGCCTTGCGCTGCGCCTGGGTGATGTACGGCTCCACCATGAACGCCGCGTCGACGTTCTTACGCTCCACCGCGGTCTGCATGTCCGGGAACGGGATCTCGGTGAAGGTCACCGACTTGCTGTCCACACCGCTCGCATCGAGCGCTGAGCGTGCGGTCAGCTCGACGATGTTCGCCTTGGTGTTGATCGCGATCCGCTTGCCTGCCAGGTCGGCGGGCTTGGTGATCGCGGATTCCTTGCCGGTCAGGATCAGGAACATGCCCTGCGCGGCCTGGTAGGCGTCCGCGACCAGCTTCACGTCGAGCACGTTCTTGTACTGCGCGTTGAAGAACGAGACGTAGTTGCCGAAGGCGAACTGCAGTTCACCGTTGGCGAGGCCGGGCACCGCGGCGGCGCCACCCGGCAGCGTCTTCAGTTCGACTTCGAGGCCTTCTTCCTTGAAGTAGCCCTTCTGCTGTGCGATCGCGAGCGGCACAGTGTCCACAATGGGCAACGTGCCGACGACTACTTTGGTCTGCTCCAAGCTGCCTGCGGGATTGGGCTTGGCAGGCTCGTCGCCACCGCCGAGCGCCGAGCAGCTGGCGGCGGCGAGAGCGAGAACGCAGGACAGGGCAATGCGCCACGGACGGGCGAGCGACATTCGGGGTCTCCTGGCAGACAGGGCAAAGATGATCTCGGCGGATCAGACCACATTGTGCCTGTTCAACGCCAGTCCGGGGACCCCACTTTTGACTGAAATATGTCAGAACTCACTAGTTAAGTCGACGAATCTGCTATGCATCCCATGCAACCGGCAGGGCCAAGACGCCGTACGCCGCGGGCTGCTCGCGCAGCTTGATCTCCTCTGCGGGCACGGCCAGCCGCGGGTTCGGAAACCTGGCGAACAAACAGGAAAACCCGATTCGCAACGCCACCCTGGCAAGGTGCTGGCCAAGGCATTGGTGTATACCACCGCCGAACGCGGCGTGCTTACGCGCGTCTTCCCTGTCCAGCTTGAGGATATCGGGTTCGCTGAACACGCTCGGATCCCGGTTCACCGCAGGCAGTCCGATCGCGACGGTGTCCGCTTTCCTGATCATCCGACCTTCCAGCTCGACATCCTCGAGCGCGGCCCGGTTGGGTGTTCCAAGGTGGACGATCGACAAATAGCGTAGTAACTCCTCAACTGCGTCTGGGCTGTCAAGAGTAGTGATCTGCTCCGGATGTTGTGACAACGCGAAAGTGTCTAACGCCAACATGTCGCGGTGGTCTCGTGCCGGCGACGAGCATCGGCAGCGCGGTTCGTCAACTCTTCATCGGTCAGATCGGTGTCCGTGATCAGACTGCCGAGCGGATCGTCCTTGGGCCGCAACCGTTTCCTGGTGACAAGACCACCGAGATAGCGGGAGAGTTCGCCAAGCGCCGCCATGGTTTCGTCCCGCGTGTTGTCCACACTGGCCATGATCGTGGTGTTCTGCTGGAAGAACGTGTGGTCCGCATAGGGCACGCCAAGCAGTTCACAGATAACCAGTGAGGGCACTGGCAATGTGAACGCCCATATGGACGAACCAGCCAGGCCTTGCCGGGTTGTGCTGGCCGCCCGGTTGTGGGACGGCACTGAACACGGGCCGCTTGATGTCGGGCCGAGTGCTGAAGCGCGGATCGACCATGACGGTCCGGGCTGCGGCATGGGCTCGTCACCAGCAGCCCGATGTGGCCGTCCGGCAGTCGCAGCGGGCTGACCGGCGGAAAGCTTTACCAGGTCAGGTGGTGGGTCGAGGCGGTAGTCCGCCGCTCGGTTCGATGGGGAGTGGCACTGGCTTAGTCATATTATCGGGCCGCGCGCTACGAACGTGACCTCGTGATGCTGACGATTCCTGAGGTGTGGGCGGCGAACCTGAGCCTGATCGCGAAGAGCCGCCGGATGCTCGCCGACTCGCTCGACAGCCGCGCGCCGGGCACACGGATCGTCGCGGACGCGGTTGTCGGAGTCGCCCTCGGTGCGCTGCTCGACTGGGCCCAAGATCCGCACGGCGATCCCGCCGAAACCCTTGACCAGGCTTTCGATCATCTTGCGGAATTCTTGTGACGATCCCAAATCGTCGTGCGAATGTGTGAGAATTCCCGGCGCAAGATCCATTCGGACGATTCCGGGAGACTCCACAATGAAGCGACTGGCAGCCGTTGCTGTGCCGACCGCACTACTCGCGCTTGCGCTGAGTGGCTGTGGCAGCAAGGAAAGCGGCACGCCCGTCCCTGTCGAGAACCAGCCGGGCACCTCGGCGCCCGCGGCCAAAGAGGACACATCCGCGTCGGCGGACGTGAAGATCACCCAGTGCGAGAACAAGGGGTACGGCCAGGACGTCACCCTCGAAGTCAAGAACAGCACTGTCCAGGATCAGCGGTACGTCGTGGGCGTGAACATCAAGGACGCCAGTGGTGGCACGAGTGAGGCTCGGTTCGCCAAGAACCGGATGACCCCTGGCCAGACCATCACCGAGAAGATCCCCGGTGACACCCCGTTGAAAGGCAAGGTCACCTGCGAAATCGGTGAAGCAAAGCGACTTCCGCCCAAGTGACCCCTCGTGAGTGTTTTCGCCGGTTAGAACCGGAGAAAACACTCACGAGGGGTGACCTGCGGCTTTGGTGAAGAGGTAGCGCTGCATGGGGAGGCTGGTGGTCGCTTCGGCTGCCATGAGGTAGGCCGAGCGGGCTCCGTCGAGGTCCCCGAGCATTTCCAGCAGGTGCGCTCGGACGGCGAAGAACCGGTGGTGCTTGCCGATGTCGTCAGCGAGCTTGTCCAGCAAGGGCAAGGCTTTCTCGGCGCCTTGGCTCATCGCGACCGCGGCAACGTGTCCGAGCGCGGTCATCGGGTTGTAGCTGATGCTCAGCAGAACCTCGTACAAGGCAACGATTTGAGCCCAGTCGGTCTCCGCGTACGACTGGGCTTCATCGTGCACAGCGGCGATCGCGGCCTGGATCTGGTACGGCCCAGCCTGCCCTTGCGGAAGGACAGCGCTGATCAGTGCCACGCCCTCGGCGATGAGCTCGCCGTTCCACAATGCACGGTCCTGTTCGGCCAGCAGCACCAACTCGCCGTCAGGCGAGGTTCGGGCAGGCCGCCGGGCGTCCGTGAGCAGCATCAACGCCAGCAGCCCGGTGACTTCGCAGTCATCTTTCAGCAGACCGTGCACGAGTCGGGCCAGCCGGATCGCCTCGGTCGCCAGATCGGCCCGTTGCAGGTCAGGGCCGTAGGTACTCGCGTAGCCTTCGTTGAAGATCAGGTAGAGCGTGTGCAGCACCGCCCCAAGCCGCTCAGCGCGCGCGGAACCCTGCGGCACGGCAAAGGGAACACCACTGTCCTTAATGCTCTGTTTGGCCCGGCTGATCCGCCTCGCCATGGTCGCCTCCGGCACCAGGAAAGCCCGGGCGATCTCGGCCGTGGTCAGACCTCCGACGGCCCGCAGGGTCAATGCGATCTGCGAGGGCACTGACAAGGCCGGATGACAACACATGAACAGCAGGATCAGGGTGTCGTCGGAGTCCGAGGCGGGCCGGTCGGCCGCCGGGGCGAGCCAGTCTTGGGGCAGAACCCATTGGGCGACAGTGTTTTCACGCCGTTGCCGGGCTTGCTCGTTACGCAACAGGTCCGTCAGCCGCCGGGAAGCGACCGTGATCAGCCAGCCCAAGGGATTGCTCGGCATCTGGGCGGGCCACTGGGTCGCCGCTGCCAGCAAAGCCTCCTGGACCGCGTCCTCGGCTGTGTCGAAGTGGCCGTAGCGGCGGACGACCGCGCCGAGGGCCTGCGGCGCGAGCGTCCGCAGCAGGCCCTCGAGCTCGGTTACGGGCATCAGATCTCCGGCTCGGGCGCGTGCTCGGCGATCGGCCGGATGTCCACGTACCACTCGTTGTCCAGTTGCGCGTGTTCCGGATGCGGCGTGTTGGCCAGCTGCGCGGCGATCTCAGTGGCGCGGTCGAGGCTCTCGCATTCGACGATCGTGTACCCGGCGAGCACCTCCTGGGTCTCCGGGTACGGCCCGTCGGTCACCACAGGCACGCCGTCCTTGGCGCTCACGCGGCGGGCGTGGGCGGGGTCGCTCAGGCCTCGGGCCTCGACGAACTCGCCGGACTCGACCAGTGCGTTGTTCCAGTCGCCCATGAACTTGTGCATGGTCTGGATCTCTTCGAGCGTCCACGGCTGACGGTCGCTCGGGGTGTTGCCGGTCAGGACGTCGTAGTCGCGCTGTGAACCCATCAGCATGATCATGTACTTCACGGTCGTGCTCCTCTCTGCGGCTGGTACGTCAGAGACGTCGAAGCCGAATTCGCGACCCGGACATGCCTCGCCAAAAAAATTCTCGCCGGAATCCTCATCGGCCGCACGCAGGCTCGGCCAAGCTGGACCTCATGCCAGTCACTATTGCCATCGTGGGTGCGGGTAGCCGTGGCACAACGTACGCGGCCAGCGCGGTCAAGGCAGGCGCGCAGATCGTCGCTGTCGCCGAACCACGCGCCGCGGCGCGCGCGCAGTTCACCGAAGCCGAGCACTTCGAGGACTGGCGTGAGCTGCTCGAGCGGCCACGCCTCGCCGACATCGCGGTGATCGCCACGCAGGACCAGTACCACGCGGAACCGGCCGTCGCGCTCGCTGGCAAGGGGTATCACCTGTTGCTGGAGAAGCCGATGGCCACGTCCGAAGCGGACTGTTCGCGGATCGTGCAGGCGGCCGAAGATGCCGGGGTCATGCTGGCGGTGTGTCATGTGCTGCGCTACACGCCGTACTCGCGGGCCCTCAAGCAGGTCGTCGACAGTGGACGGATCGGTGACATCGTCAGTGTCGAGCACCTGGAGCCGGTCGGCTGGTGGCATCAGGCGCATTCGTACGTCCGGGGCAACTGGCGCCGGGAAGACGAGTCGAGCTTCATGCTGATGACCAAGTCCTGCCACGACCTGGACTGGCTGGCGTACATCATCGGCAGGCCCGCCGAACGCGTCTCGTCTTTCGGCAGCCTGTACGAGTTCCGGCCGGAACGTAAGCCCGAGGGAGCCGCTGACCGTTGCCTCGACTGCGCGATCGAGCCGACCTGCGCGTACTCGGCGCCACGGATCTACACGCCGTTCCTGGACAAACCGCACAAGAAGTGGCCGTTGTCCATCGTGACTCTGGATCGCACGCCCGAAGGTCTCATGACTGCGTTGCGGGAAGGGCCGTACGGGCGCTGCGTCTACTCGTGCGACAACGATGTGGTCGACCACCAGGTCGTCAACATCGAGTACGAGGGCGGCGTGACGGCGTCGTTCACCATGACAGCGTTCGCCGCTTACTCGCACCGCAAGACAAGGATCTTCGGCACCCGAGGCTCGATCGACGGCGACGGGGAAACGATCGCCATCCATGACTTCCTCAACGGCCCGGACGTCGTGGATCTCGGCGCTGTCGACGGGGCGAGCGCGGCCGATGGACACGGCGGCGGCGACCAAGCGATCGTGGACGCGTTCGTCGAGGCTGTTCGCACTGGCGACACCGGGCTGATCTTGACCAACGGCAGGGAAAGCCTGGATTCGCACCGGCTTGTCTGGGCCGCCGAACATGCCCGCCGCACCGGCACGGTCGTCCGCCTCTAGCTTCAGGAAATCGGGCACAGCACTTCGGTGGTCTGTCGGCGTGTTAGGGAGGTGAACAGACTCACCGGGGAGGCGTCGATTGAGTTTTGACGAGTTCGTTGAAACCCGGTTACCGGCGCTGTTGCGGTATGCGACCGTGCTCACCGGCGACCCGCACCTGGCGGAGGACGTGGTCCAGGAGATGCTGGTCCGCGCGCATCGCAGGTGGCGCCGGATCGGCTCGCTCGACCTGCCGGAACGCTACGTCCGGAAGATGATCACCAACCAGTTCCTGTCCTGGCGTCGCCGCAAGTCCGGTTCGGATACCCCGATACCGCCGGGTGAACTGCTTGAGCACGACCGGGTCGTTGCCGACCCGGCGTGGCGCCTCGCCGAACGGCAAGCGCTGTCCGCCCAGCTAGACCGATTGCCGCGGACCCAACAAACCGTACTGGTACTGCGGTACTTCTACGACCTCCCGGACGCGGAGATCGCCGAGACGATGGGCTGCCGTCCCGCCACAGTCCGGGCCTACGCGTCACGCGCGCTGGCGACGCTACGAACCACGGTGCCGATGGAGGGGACGGGGAGCCGATGAACATCGAAGAAGCGTTGAAGGATGTGTACGAGCGGCGCGCCGAACTCACGCCGAGCGCCGAGCGCGTGCGTGCGGCGGTGGCAGCGCGAACTCCGGTGCGGGCTCGACCGTCGGGTCGCCGGATCGCGTTGCTGGCGGCTGCCGCGGCGTTGCTGGTGGCGGTACCCGTAGTCGTCGCTGTGTCGCTTTCGGACAGTGGACGGACGAGCCAGGTCACCCCCGCCACCACGTCGGCGGAACCGACCAAGAGCGCTCCGGTGATGCGGCTCCAGTCGACCTGGCTGCCGGACGGCTTCGTCGAAACCAAGCGAGGGTTCGGGCCTCAGGACACCGGCATGCACCGGTCGTGGACGAACAAGACCGATCAGGGCAGTGTGAGCGTGGCGTTTGTTCCAGGGGGAGAGTTCTCCGCCGCGGTGAACGTGAAGCCGATACAGGTCAACGGCACAGAAGGCCAGATGATCGAGTTCGGGGTGACGACTCATGCCGCGATTACCTGGCGGGTGTCGCCCAACGAGATGGCACGCGTGGACATTCAGCTGGTTCCGGACGCGATGGCGGTCGCCCAGCGGGTGGCAGCCTCGATCAAGCCGGTCGAGTTCGAGGCATCGCTGCCGGTCCAATTCGGCTGGCTGCCTGCTGGTGTCAAGTTCGACGGCGGCCAGTCGGAGTCCACCAACGGCAAGGACGTGTACACGTCCATGGGTTTGAGCGCGACCAACGCTCCGGCGCTCGCGGCTTTGACGATAGCTCCCAGACGTCTGGACGAGCCGGGGATGCCGAGCGAGCCGGTCACCGTACTCGGCAAGCCAGGGTCATACCTGACCTCACCGAACCGAATCGTGGCACAAATCAATGAGACCTACTGGTTGTCCATCTTCGTCAGGCCCTACCCGGAGGCGGCCTTGAGCAAGGATGACCTTGTCCGGATCGTCGACTCGCTGAAGCTCGGCGACCTCAATTTCGGCTGGGTGGGCCAGCGCGGGTTACCAATCAAGTAAGGACAAGGGCTAGGCGGGGTTGGTGCGGCCCCAGCGGAGCATGGCATGCAGGACGTTGCGCAGGCTCAGGCCCTGTTCGGTGAGTTCGTAGACCACTCGTGGCGGGACTTCGGGGTAGATCGTGCGTGTGATGATGCCCTGGTGTTCCAGCGCGCGCAGCCGATCGGTCAAGGTTTTCGCGCTGACCGGGCCGATCCCTGCGCGCAGTTCGGTGAACCGCAGCGGCCCGGCCAGCAGTTCGCGCACGATCAACGTGGTCCATTTGCCATCGAGCACCTGCAGGGTTCGGGAGATGGCACATTCGCGGTCGTTCCGCGCGTCCATCAGCTCAGCATGAACCCGCTGGTCAAGCTCGGTTTCCATAATGAAACTATGGCACTTTCTGGGTACTAGTTCAATGCGGGAACTAACTTCGCCGGTATGACTTCGTTGAAGATCGCCGTGTACGGCGCGACCGGCGCCCAAGGGTCTGCTGTCGTCCAGAACCTCCTCGACGTTGGACACGTGGTCCGTGCGGTGGCGCGGAAACCCGGGACCATCGCTGGTGTGGAATCGGTCGCGGCCGATCTGGCCGACGTCGACGCTCTGGTCGAGGGGTACACCGGCGTGGACGGTGTCGTTCTCCAACTTCCGATGGTCTTCGACGAGACCGCGTTCATCCAGGCGAGGACAGTTCTCGCGGCGCTTGGCAAGGCGAAGGTGCCCAGGGTCGTGTTCAACCAGGGCGGGGCCTTGCCGGATGAGCCGGTCGGTATGCCCTATGTAGACGCGCGCGTGTTGATGAGCGCGGGGTTGCCGGACGTTGTCGAGACGGTCGCGATCACCGGGCCTGTCCTGACATATATGGAGAACCTCGCGGCGCCGTGGTCGACGCCGTTGATTGACGCGGGCGAGGTCGTGTATCCGTTGCCCGGCGAGTTGCCGGTGCCGTGGGTGGCGGCGAGTGATGTCGCCGCTGTGATCGTCGATCTGCTCGTCCAGGATGCGCCGCCTTCGGTGCGAGTCGTTGCGGGGCCGGAGGATCTGACAGGCGATCAGGTCGCGGCCGTGCTGGGTTCGTCCGTTCGTTGGCGCACGATTACTCCGGCCGAATATGGGGAATTGCTCCGCCCGATCGCCGGTTCCGAGGCGGCTGAAGGGATCGCGGCGTTGTACGCGAACCCGGTGGCACCGCCTGACCAGGCCATAGTCCTGCGTGGCACAACAACCTTGAAACAATGGGCTGACCGGCAGATCTGGCGCTGATAATCTCCGCCCAAGCCGCTTGGTGCCGTGCGACGAATCCGGTACGGCACAGGCGGAGGAGGGGCGTTGAGTGGTTTAGCGCGTATTGGGTTGGCGGTCGCGGCCGCGTTGCTGCTTGGTGTGATCGTGGTGATCGGTTCGGACAACGGCGAGTCCGCGCGTGACGTGCGGCTGCTGTCCGGCGCGGCCTGGCTGACCTCGTCGAAGGTCGGCCAGGTGACGTTGCTGGACGGCAGCAACGTCGAAGTCGCGGCCCAAGTCCAAGTCGCACCCGCTGGCAACAGTCTTGAAGTGGCACAACAGGGCTCGACCGCGTATGCCGTCGACCAAACGGCGGGCACCGTGCGCCGGGTCGACGGCGGAACGTTCGATCTCACTGAACCACGGTCACCGATTCCCGACGCGACAGTGGGTCTCACGGCCGTTCCCGGCCGGGACACTGTGTACACAGTGGACAAACGCAGAGGCATGCTTGCCTACACCGATCCCAAGAACCTGACCCCACGTGGTGACGCCGTTACGTTCGCCGCGGGCACGGCCACGGTCGACGACAATGGCATCCTGTGGGCGATCGACGCCCGCACCGGTGACTTATCCCATGTGCGGGACGGAAAACTGAACATTCGCCGCCAGGTCGCTCAGCCCGGCAACTCCGAGCTGGTCATGGTCAATGGGCAGCCGGTGGTGGTGGATATCGCCGCGCGTAAGGCAATAAGTATCGACAGTGCCACCGGCCGACCCGCTGATCCCGTCGAATTGCCGTTCACGCCTGCGGATACCGTGCATGTTTCCGGATCGCGGCATTCCGAGCGGCTGTACCTGGTGGTCAACCGTGGCCTGCTGATCGTGTGCGATGTCGCCGCGAGTGGTTGCAGCAAGGCGATTTCGTTGAGCGAGGGCAACGCTTTCGGTCCCGCGGTCGAGTCGGGCGACCAGGTTTTCATCCCCGACTACACGACCGGGCAGGTCTGGATCATCGACGTGCCGGGCTCGCGCGTGCTCGCCAAACCGGCCGTGCTGACGCCGGATGTCCGGTTCGAGTTGCTGGTCCGGGACAAGGTCGTGTTCTACAACGACACGAACTCCGAGCGCGCGGGCGTGATCCAGCTTGACGGGAAAGTCATCAACGCGGCCAAATACGACGCCAACGACCCTGGGCGTGGCTTGAACGGGTCGGCCACGCCGTCCCCGCCAGCACAGCAAACCCCCGGGTCAAGTTCCGCTGTGCCCAGCTCAACCGCTGTGCAGCCGTCTCGCGGCGGTAGTGCGGTTGAGCCTACTCAGGTCGTCCAGCAAACGTCCGCCGGTCATGCGCCGCCTGCGCCGACACCGCTGTCTTCAGAATCACCGCCTCCGCCCCGGGCTCCCTCCGAGTCGAGCGTGCCTTCAGCGAGCACTACGCCACCGCCTCCACCTGCGGAGCCGCGGCTGGAGATCACGATGAGCACCACGACCCCGACGGCGAACCAAACGGTCACCTTGCGGGTCAACAACCTCAACGGCGAAGCACCTGTCGATGCACAGTGGACATTCGGTGAAGGTACGACAGGTGGCGGCGTGACGACGACCCACCGATGGTCAACCCCCGGTTCCTACTTCGTCACCGTGACCGCGACTTTGTCCGACGGACGGCAGGCGATGACGTCGAACACCGTCAACGTGTCCGCGGTCCCCACCGTGCGGCTTGCGGTCAGCATTCCCGGTGGCGGTGGAAGTGTGAGCGGCGGCGGCATCAACTGCCCGCCGACGTGTTCAGTTGACCTGCAGCCGAACACCCAGGTCACACTCACCGCGCAGCCAGACGCGACGCATCAGCTCGGCAGTTGGGGCGGGGCTTGTGCCGGAAGCTCTGGGGCGTCGTGTGACGTGACCGTTGATACCGCGAAGAACGTCACGTACTCGTTCGAGGCCAAGCCCACGCCGCAGGCCACTCTCACGATCAGCTCGCCGACGGGCGGCCGGATTCTCATTGGTGGCGGGGGTTCTTGTCCTTCGACGTGCACCGTGACCCGGAACGCCGGGTCTCCCATCCAGCTGACCGCCGATCCGGACAACGACCGGACTTTCACTTCGTGGGGCGGAGCTTGTGCCGGTCAGGACGCCACGTGCTCGCTGACCATGACCGGCCAACAGAGCGTCTCGGCCACGTTCACCCTGATCGAGGCGCCAAGGATCACGGGACTGACCTGTGAACCGTTGGGGCCTGGCACTTTCTCGTGTGACTTGAGCGCGACACCGGCGCAGCTGCAGATCCGCTGGGTGGTCGACGGGTTCGCGGTGAATTCCCAGAACGACAGGACGTTCATGACCCACCGCTGTGGGCCGGACAGGTTCGCCAACATCACGGTCACGGTGACGAACGCGCGGGCGAGCGCTAGTCGCGAGAGCAACTCGATCTGCGAGCCCGGGGGCTGAATTCCCAGCGTGGGTCTCGTGAGTGGTTATGCGTGTTCTAACACGCATAACCACTCACGAGCTCTGAGCTGGGGAATCACCAGCTTGACTTTCGAACCCCGGGCAGCTCGCCATTGTGCACCATTTCCCGGAGCCTGACCCGGGACAAGCCGAAAGCGCGAAAATATCCGCGCGGGCGCCCGTCGACGACATCACGGTTGCGCAGCCGGGTCGCGCTGGCATTCCGCGGCTGCTTCTGAAGCTCGGCCGACGCGGCGGATCGGTCCTCTTCGGACGACGAAGGCGACCGCAGGATCTTCTTCAACTCAGCCCGCCGTTCGGCGTAGCGGGCCACGACCTCCCGGCGCTGCGCATCCCTCGCGATCTTCGACTTCTTCGCCACGGTTCCTCCTGAAAACGACAACCATTGCCAACAAGGGTATAGTGCTGGCCATGAAGCCAGGCATCCACCCCGACTACCATCCGGTCGTGATCAAGGACGGCTCCACCGGAAAGTCGTTCCTGACCAGGTCAACGGTTACATCCGACAAGACGATCGAGTGGGAGGACGGCAATACGTACCCCTTGATCGTGGTCGACGTGACGGCCGACTCGCACCCGTTCTGGACCGGCAAGCAGCGGCTTGTCGACAGTGCGGGCCGGGTTGAGAAGTTCCGTCAGCGCTATGGCGACAGGAGGGGCTGATGGCCGTCCCCAAACGGAAGAAGTCGCGGAGCAACACCAGGCACCGGCGCGCGCAGTGGAAGGCGAGCGCCGTCGACCTCGTCGTAGTGACGACTCCCGATGGTCGAAAACTATCGGTTCCCCGTCGGTTTTTCGAAGCCTATCGTCGGGGCCTGGTCAATTAACTCTGCGCAGCTGTCGATTCACTGTCGCACTTAACACGGTTTTTGCTTCGCGGGTTTTTCGGCCTTTCCTGCTGCAATAGTGGTCCTTAGCCCAGGTGTTTCACGCGGATAGCCGCGACACGAGCCGTAGATAGAACGAAGTGCCTGCCCTGTAAGGGAAACTGGGACTTGTCTAGGGTCCAGGTTCTCGAACGGGAAGGCACTTCGCGGATGAAGCGTATCGAACGGTCCCGCCGGGTCAAGGTCAGCGCGGACGGTACGGGTGTCGTGTCGCATGCCGGGGTCGGAATGCTGCGGGAACTGGCCTGGGATACCGGGCTGGTGAGCGGGATCAGCACTGCGCTGGCCGACACCTATGCCGGACGGTGGCAGCACGCGCCAGGCCGGGTGTTCACCGACCTGGCGGTCGCGATCGCAGATGGCGGCGACTGTGTCTCCCACATCGAGGTGTTCGGCGACCGGCACGAGGTATGCTGTCGGCGTATCCGGTGATGTGTCCAGGTGAGTACGAACTGATGTGTCCAGGTGTCAAGCGACGGTGGCGGTGTCCGTGATGGCGGCGAGTCGGTTCTTCAGCCGGTAGCTGGGGCCGTTGATGGGGATGACGTCGCAGTGGTGCAGGAGCCGGTCGAGGATCGCGGTGGCGAGGACCTCGTCGCTGAAGACTTGGGCCCATTCCCCGAAGTTCTTATTCGAGGTCAGAATGACGGAGCCTTTCTCGTAGCGCTTCGAAATAACCTGGAAGACCAGGTTGGCTTCGGCGCGTTCGAGGGGCTGATAGCCCACCTCGTCGATCACGAGGACGTTGGGCCGTAGGTAGGTGCGCAGAGTGCTGGTGAGCCGTCCGATCGCGTCGGCGGCTTTCAGGCGGCGGACCATGTCGTCCAGGGTGGTGAAGTAGACGGTGTAGCCGGCGCGGCAGGCAGCGACCGCGAGAGCGACGGCGATGTGTGTTTTCCCGACTCCGGGCGGCCCGAGCAGAGCGGCGTTGCCTTTGTCCTCAATGAACGAGAGCGTGGCCAAGTCTTTGATCTTCCGCGGATCCAGCTCGGGCTGGAAGGAGAAGTCGTAGTCGTCCAGGGTCTTGTGGTGCGGCAGTTTCGACAGGCGCAGGGCGCTGCGGAAGCGGCGTTCGTCGCGGACGGCGGCTTCCTCTTCCAGGACCAGGTCGAGGAACTCGAGGTATCCCATCTGGTTGTCCTCGGCGCGGCGGGCGAAGGTGTCGAGCTGGCTGGGCAGGTGGTTCAGGCCGAGCCGGGTGGCGGTGGAGCGGATGCGGGTGGTGACCAGCTCGTTCAACGGTGATCCTTCGTCTGCGGTAGTGCTGTGGTCCTGCTGGGTCCGGTGCCGGTGAGTTGTTCATAGACCGACAGCGGGCGGTGTTCGACCTTGATCTGTGCGGCGGCGGTGCGGGTGAGCAGCGCCTCCAGTGACCGGGGCCACGACTGTTCAGGCGCGGTATTGGGCCGCAGCGGGATGACCTTCCCGTCGTGGTCGTCGTCCTCGATGCTGGTGGTAACCGCGCGGGTGTGGCCGTCGGGCAGACCGTCCCAATGGGTTTCGTCGACGACCCGCTGGCCTCTGGTCGTGGCCCGGGGATGGACGGCCAGCAGGGTGCCGTCGGCTAGGTTGCCGGTCGTGGCCGCGTCGATGGATGTGGCATGCAGGCTGATGGTGTCGGCGGTGGCGCGGATCTCGACCAGCTGGCGGTGACGGACCTTGCGGGCAGGAACTGAGTAAAGGCTGGCGTCGAACGCGACCAGGCAGTCCTTGCCGACGTGCCGCAGATGCCGCTGCGTGACCAGATACGGACTGACTGGGATTGGGTGCAGGGCCGAGTGGTCACGGGCGGCGCGGTGGCCGATGACCTCGCCGTGCGTGCTGTGGACGCGCTTGCGCCGCAACGGGACCCAGGCGGTGAACGCCGAGTCCATCTCCTCCAGGCTGGCGAACCCACGACCGGCCAGGACGTGATCGCGCACGATCGCGACTTGGCGCTCGACCCGGCCCTTGCCGGTCGGGCGGTATGCGGCCAGCACGTCGATGTCGAAGTCGTAGTGCCCGGCGAACGCCACGGCTTCCGGATGCAACGGAACGGCCTTGCCTGGGGCGACATGCCGACGCACCACGGTCTTGGTGCGGTCGTAGACGATCGCCCGAGGCACCCCGCCGAAGTGCTCGAACGCCCGGCGATGGCAGGCGAAGAAGGTCTCCAGGTCCTGACTGGTGGTAAAGCAGCAGAACGGGTCGCGTGAATAGGACAAGGTCATGTGGAACGAGTAGACCTTCGGAATGCCGACATGCGCGAGGATCTGACCCTCGTCCCCCCAGTCCACTTGGGCCTGCGCGCCTGGGATCACCTCGAACCGGCGGTGCAGGAGCCCCAGCTCGTCCGGGGCGATACCCAGCTCGGCCGCGATCCTGGGACGGGCCTCCTGCAAATACAGCTTGACGCGCTGATAGTTGCCGGTGAACCCGTACTGCTCGACCAGCCGCTCGTGAATAACCGTGCCTTTCAGCAGCAGCTCTGAGCGCAGCCACGCATCGATCACCGGCGCCATCGCGGCGATCACCGGCGTGCGGGTCCCCTTGCGGCTGCTGCCTCGCGGCGGTCCTGGCCGCGCGTCGCTGGCCAGGTATTTGCGGACAGTCTGCCGGTGCAGCCCGGTCTCCCGCGCGATCGCAGAGATGCTCATCGCGCCGGACTCATACAAGCCACGGAAGCGACGCAGCTCCGCCCACCGCTCCTCGTCCAAGATCACCAGTGCCGTCCCTATACACACCCGCCAGGTCGCACGACAGCTTGACGATCACCAGCGCGTACCGACACCCCGACACGCTACAAAGTGGACACATTAACCCGTACGTGGCTGGTCACATGAGTCCGTACGCCGACATATGCGGGCCGGTCGCGTCGATGCCGACCACCTGGCGGATGCTGGACCGCGTTGACCCGGCCCATCTGTCCAGGGTGCGTGCCGCGCGGGCAGCGGCACGGGAACGGGCCTGGGCCGCCGGCGCCACCCCGGACCTGACACAGCTGCTGCGGATCGATTTCGACGCCACAGTCACGATCTCGCACGCGGAGACCAAGCAAAACGCGGCGAAAACCTGGAAACGCACGTTCGGGTTTCACCCGTTGCTGGCGTTTCTGGACCGCCCGGAGGTCTCCGGCGGCGAGGCCCTGGCCGGGTTGCTGCGTCCGGGCAACGCGGGCAGCAACACCGCCGCCGATCATGTCACCGTGCTGGAGCAGGCGTTGGCCGCCCTGCCCGAGCACGCCCGGCCTCGGCCGGGTGACCCGGACACGGTGCGGGTGGTGGCCCGCTCGGACTCCGCCGGCGCCACCCACGCCTTCGCGACGGCGTGCCGGGATCGTGGGGTGTGGTTCTCCTTCGGGTTCCCCGTGGACGCCCGCATCCAGGCCATCGTGGATGAGGTGCCCGACCAGTGCTGGCAATCCGCGATCGAGTCGGATGGCGGGATCCGGGACGGCGCCTGGGTCGCCGAGGTCACCGGCCTGCTGGACCTGACAGCCTGGCCGGAAGGCTCCCGGGTGCTGCTGCGCGCCGAACGTCCCCATCCCGGTGCGCAGTTGCGGTTCACCGACGTCGACGGGCACCGGATCACCGCGTTCATCACCGACATTCCCGAGCGGGTGATCCCCGGTCAGAACGCCGGGCTGGAGCTTGACCACCGCCAGCACGCCCGGGTCGAAGACCGCATCCGGGAAGGCAAAGCCGCCGGGCTGCGTAACCTTCCCTGCCGGGGGTGGGATGAGAACGTCGCCTGGCTGGAAACCCTGCTGGCAGCCACGGATCTGGTGTGCTGGGCCAAACTGCTCGGGTTCACCGGCACACCGGAGTTGGCGCATGCCGAGATCGCCACCTTCCGCAATCTGGTGTTGCACGTGGCCGCCCGCATCACCCGCAGCGCCCGGCAGGTCCGCCTCCGTATCGACCGGACCTGGAAATACGCCGATGCCATCGCCGAGGCGTGGTTGAGGATCCGTGCCGCGTTCACCTGACCCGTCCACCCTGTCCCGACGACCCGAAAGACCCCGGAGCGGCCGACACGACAGCAGGTCGGCGGCATGCTCGCGCCTATCTCTCGAATCGCTCGCCGCGAGATCAACCAGACTCAACACAAGATCATCCCGGGATCACATGAAACACCTGGGTTAGCGTGAAATCACGGAAGGGATCAGCAGATGAGGAAGAGGACCGTAGGACTGCTCGTTGCTGGGGCGGCCGTGATGGCGGGAACCGTCGGCGGCGTCGCGTGGGCGAGCACCGCTGACGAGCCAACGCCGAGCGTGCGGATCGTTCAGCAGGAACAGCCCACGCAGCCGGACCAGGGCCAGACACAGCCGGACCAGCAGCAGCAACAGCCGCGTTCCGGGCGTGACTGCCCTGAGAAGAACGGCGGCAACCCGGCCCCGGCGCCTAGGAGGCCGCTGAATAATCGGCGTGTCGCCCCAGGATGTGGGTTTGAGCTGGGAGAATCGTTTCATGCAGGGTGTGGAGCGTGGTGATCGGGAGCTGCTGGACGCGGAGGCGCTGGTCGGTCATCTGGTCCCGGCGGGGAGCATGTTCGCGTTCCTGGCCGGGCATCGCCGGAATCTGTTCCCCGATGGAGAGTTCGAGGATCTGTTCCCCTCGGGCAAGGGACGGCCCTCGATCCCGGCGTCGGTGATGGCCTCCATCCTGGTGTTGCAGACCCTGCATGATCTCTCGGATCGGGAGACCGCTGAGGCGGCCCGGTGTGACCTGCGGTGGAAGGTCGCGACCGGGATGGCATTGGACGACAAGGGATTCGACCCCTCGACGCTGGTGTACTGGCGCAAACGACTGGCCACCTCGGGGCGGCCGCATCGGATCAACGACGCGGTGCGCACGGTCGTCGAGGAGACCGGGATCCTGCGTGGCCGCCGCAAGCGGGCGGTGGATTCCACGATCCTGGCCGACGCGGTCGCCACCCAGGACACCATCACCCAGCTGATCTCGGCGATCCGGCGGGTGGATCGGCAGGTGCCCGGCGCGGCGGAGCAGATCGCGAAGGTGTGTACCGGCCATGACTACAGTCGGCCGGACAAGCCGAGGATCGACTGGGACGACCCGGCCGCCAGGGACGCGCTGGTCTCCGCGCTGGTCAACGATGCGAACGCGCTGGTGGCGGCGCTGGCCGATACCGAACTGGAAGGCGACGCGGAGTTCGCGTTGGCGTTGCTGGCGTTGGTCGCCGGTCAGGATGCCGAGCCCGCCGAGGGCAGTGACGGCACTGATGGGCGGTGGCGGATCGCCCGCAAGGTCGCCCCGGACCGGGTGGTGTCCACAGTGGATCCGGATGCGCGGCATACCCGCAAGTCCCCGGAGAACCGGCGGGACGGGTATCGGGCGCACGTGGCGGCCGAGCCCGAGACCGGGATCGTCACCGACGAGAAGGTGACCACGGCCGCCGGCACGGAGAACTCCGACCCCGCTGTGGCCGAGGAGTTCCTCGACGCCGAGGACGGCAAGCGCGCGTGGTACGGCGATTCCGCCTATGGCACAGGGGATCTACGCGGTGGGATCGACGATGCCGGGCATGAGGCGGTGATCAAGCCCAAGCCGCTGCGGGCTCCGGTCGAGGGCGACTTCACCGTGGACGACTTCACCGTGGACGAGCAAGCGGGCACGGTCACCTGCCCCAACGACATCACCCGCCCGATCAGCCGGACCCGGGTCGCCACCTTTGGCGCTCTCTGTCGTGCCTGCTCACTGCGTGCACAGTGCACCACGTCCAAGACCGGCCGTAAAATCGTTCTGCACCCACGAGATGACCTGCTGCGCCAAGCCCGACGCGACTGGGCGGACAAGCCCGAACTGCGCGAGAGCTACAGGACGTTCCGCCCCAACGTGGAACGGGTCATCTCCCAGATCGCCAGCCGCGGTGGCCGACGTCTCAAACTCCGATATCTAGGCACCGGCAAGAACAACGCCTGGCTCAAACGCCGCACCGCAGCCTTGAACCTCCGCAACCTCATCGGTCGCGGCCTGACCCATACGGCGGGCGCTTGGACCCTGGCTACCTGAGGGAAACCACGGCCCAACCCCCAGTCTTGGGAGTTGTGAACCTCGTCGAGCAACCGCCCTGGGCTCCCTGAACGCCCAGCATCGCCCATGAATCAGCAAGGCCCAGGTCCTCGCCTGCCATCACTCGGTGACAACCAACCCGCAAACCACCCTAATTCAGCGGCCTCCTAGGCCGTGTTTCATAAGTGCGGTCGTAGCCAGATGTTGATCGCAGCGATGTGGATGGTCGCTTCGTAGCGCACGGCCAGCTTGTCGTAGCGCGTGGCCACGGCCCGGTGCTGTTTGAGTTGGCTGATGCCGCACTCCACGGCATGCCGCCGCTTGTAGGCCTGTGGGTCGAATGCCGGTGGCCGCCCACCTCGCGAGCCCTTCTTGCGGCGGTGGGCGGCCTGGTCGTCCTTGACCGGGATGACTGCGGTGATCCCACGTCGCCGCAGATAGGCCCGATTGCCCTTCGAGCTGTAGGCCTTGTCCGCCAGCACCCGGTCGGGGCGGGTGCGCGCCCGTCCCGGACCCAGACGGGGTACCCGGATCCGGCCGAGCACCGCCATGAACTGCGGGCTGTCGCCACGCTGGCCCGCGGTGACCACCAATGACAGCAGCTTGCGGCCCTGCTCACAGGCCAGGTGCACCTTGGTGGTCCACCCACCTCGTGAGCGGCCCAGCCCGTGATCGTCCGGCTCGGCGCCACCGGTCTCGGTGCTCGGCGGTTCGGCCTGCAGATCGCCTCTTGTCCGCGCACCTGCAGCATGCTGATGCGCCCGCGCGACCGTGGAATCGACGCTCACATCCCAGACGATCTCGCCCTCGGCGTCCGCGATGGCCTGCAACGCGGTCAGGATGCGCTGCCACACTCCGGCGCGCTGCCAACGCCGGAACAACCCGTACACGGTCTGCCACGAGCCATACGCCGGTGGCACATCCCGCCACGGTGCACCAACCCGGATCCGCCACCGAATCCCGTCGATGAGCTGTCGTTTCGTCCATTTCGGCGGGCGACCAGGCTTACGTCCAACGGGCAACAGCACTGCCAGCACGGCCCACTGAGCGTCAGTCAAGTCCGCTCGCCCCGTCACCGCTAGGGTGGCCACGAGGTCTCCGGTGTCATCGATTGTCTTGGTCGAGAATCGATCTACCGGAGACCTCGCCTATTCGATCAACGACACGCCGCGACAGCGATCACCCAGCAACGCACCAGCTCCCAGCTTTGAAACACGGCCTAGTACGGCAGCAGCCATTCGTTAGCTGACCTGGGTGATCTTGATGTCGCGGGCGAGTCTGGCGCGTTTGTGGAACCAGCGTGATCGTGCTTGATGCCTGCGGCGCCAGTTCACCCAGTGGGTTGCGTGTCCAGGTGGTCGGGGTGTGGTGGTGCCGGCGATCAGATGCTTGATTTCGGGGATGGTGAGCGGGATCAGGCCGGGATCAGCGGGTGGGAGCTGGTCGGGGTGTAGGGGTTCGGGGGCTTGACTGTCGGTGCGGTCGCGGAGCAGTGCGGCGGTGACCGCGCAGACCGCAAGAGCGGCGCATACAAGCACGGCGTGTCGGGCGATCGCGGTGTAGAGCCTGACCTGAGCCTGGTCCAGGCCGAAACAGTCTTTGCCGAACTCGAATCCTTCCTCGACAGGCCAACGCAGCCCGGCGGCGCGGATCAGCCGGGTCTTGGTGAGCAGTGCGCTTTCGGGCACGTAGCAGTAGTGGAAGGCCAACTCGCCGGTGCGCAGGTGTTTGCGGATGAGGAGGTAGTGGCGGGCCGAGTTGGTGGCGATCCAGGCCCAGGCATACCACCGGTCGCCTTTGGAGCCCTTGCCGGCCGAGCGGATTTCCCACTGTCGCTCGCGTTTCAGCAATGTCTTCGTGGCCTGGTCGCAGGACAGCTCCATGCCGCTGGACAGGATGATCCGGAAGTTCTTCTGAACCCGCAGCACATAGGCTTGCTTGTCGGCCTCGAAGTGGGCCCGCAACTCGGTGCAGCTGCCGTAAACCTCGTCCCCGCAGTAGAAATCAGGCCGGAACCCGTCCGCGGCCACCGTCGTGCAGATGTCGATGGCCAACTGTCCTTTGGTGCGGAACGTCAGATCCAGGGGAAGCGCCGAGCGCAGCGACGTCACCGGGTCGCTGATGTGCTCTTCGGGAATCCACTGTTGGAACCCGATCAACGCATGCCCGACACCTTCGCGCACATAGGACAGGTGCACCGTGTTGATCCCGTTCTCCACCCGACCCGCGCAGCCCAGATGCTGCCGTTTGACACCCGCGGTGGCTTCACCTTTCTTCTGCTGCCCCGTCTCATCCAGCGCCCCGATCACCAACTTCCCGCGCCGGCGCCCGCCCTTGCGGGCCGCTTCCTCCAACCCGGACACCGCGAACCGCCGGATCTGCGCCATCGCCTCGGCCTCGTCCCACACCGCCCGGTTCAGCAGCCGCTGCGTCCGATCCGGTGTCCGGTCCCCGACATACTCAGCGATGGTCCAGCCGTTCCGTTTCGGCAGCTCGCTTGTCACCGCCCGCACGTACTTACGCGCCTGCACGAACGGCTCGATCCGCCGAAAACACGAACGCAGCCGTTCGGACAGCTCACCCAGTTTCCGCCCAGCCAACCGAGCACCTATCCTGGCAGCCGCAGCCGCCTGCGATCCTGTAGTTCTCACAAACACATGATCAACAGGCGGCTGCCCCATGTCGCCACCGGCCCCAGCTACACATCCCCACAGGTCACAACCCGAATGGCTGCTGCCGTACTAGCGCAGGTCGGCTCGATTCGCCGCGAGATCGGCCAGAAGGTCGCCATGCAGTCCGACGCGTTCGAGGACCGTGTCCGTGACGAACGTCAGGTCCTGCGGCGTCTGGCACTCGCGGACCTCGTCCCACGTGATCGGCGTCGCCACCGTGGGCTGCGCCCGGCCACGCAGCGAATACGGGCTGATCGTGGTCTTGGACGGGTTGTTCTGGCTCCAGTCGATGAAAACCCGGTTCGTTCGAACAGCCTTGGTCATCTTGGCTGTGACGCGCTCTGGGGTTTGCATGGCGAGATGTTCGGCCAGCGTCTTGGCATAGGCCGCCGGAGCTTTCGCATTCGTGGTGCGGATACCCGCGTAGAGCTGCATTCCTTTGGAACCAGAGGTTGTCGCCAGCGGCGTGAGCCCGTCGGTGATCAGCAGCTCGCGCAGGCGCAGGGCAACCTGTGCGCAGTCCACAATTGTGGTGCCCTCACCCGGATCCAGGTCGAACACCAGCCGGTCAGGCAGGCCCTTCGCTCCCTGTGAGACTGTCCACTGTGGTGTGTGCAGCTCCAGTGCGGCGAGATTGGCTGCCCAGACCAACGCGGGCAGGTCGTCGATCAGTGGATAGTTGATGATCTCGCCGCTGCCACGAGATCCACTGCTTGGCAACGACGCCGTACGCAGCCACTCGGGAGCGCCGTTGGCGACGTTCTTCTCGAAGAACCGTTCTCCGTCAACGCCATCGGGAAAGCGGATGAAGGTGACCGGCCGGTCGGCGATGTGCGGGAGCAACACCGGTGCGATCTGCGTGTAGTAGCTGATCACGTGGGCCTTGGTGAATCCACTCGGATACAACGGCTTGTCCAAATTAGACAGTCGCAGCTGTCTGTCGCCGACTCGCACGGTCACGCGTTGCGGCTGCGGTGGTTCGGGCTCGTCGCGAGGCTGGGCGTGCGGGGCGATCACCTCGGCTGGGGATTTGTCGTGGCGCAGGCCGCGCCAGCTGGTGTGCCGCAGCCTGCCGTCGCCGCGGGTGAATTGCCGGTACTCGACCTCGCCGACCAGCATGGGTTCGACCCAGCGGGCACGTACGACATCCTCACGAGGCGGCGCGGTGGCGAACGGGTGCGTTCCGCGTTCGAGCTGCTGGAGCTGTGCTTTCAGCTCGACACGGGCATGCTGGGTGAAGCCAGTGCCGACGTCGCCGAGGTAAACAAGGTCGCCGCTGCCGGGATCGTGCGCACCGAGCAGCAACCCACCGAGGGTGTTGTCGAAGCCGCGCTGGCCGGGCCGCCAGCCGCAGATGATGACTTCCTGGAAGTGGGTGAGCGCGTGCTTGAGCCAGGCATCGGTCCGGCGGCCTGGCGTGTAGGGCGCCGAGCGGTGTTTGGCGATCAGCCCCTCTTGGCCTTCGGTGGCGACGCGGCTGAGTAGCTGCTGTGGTGTGAGCCGGTCGGCGGCCAGCGCGGCGAACGTGATCGAGGGGACGATCGAGATGCGGTACGGGTCCGGCATCGGGATCTGGGTGAGCTGCGCCCGGCGCTGCTCGTACGGCTGGCCGAGCAGGCTCTGGTCACCGAGTCGCAGCAGGTCGAACACCAGATACCGGACCGGAATGCCCTCGAACTGGTCGACCCGGCCCGCGGTCTGGTGTTTGCGGAACCGGCCGCGGCGGTCCTGCAGCAACCCGAAGTCGACGTTCCCGGCTTCGTTGTAGACCACGATCTCGCCGTCGAACACGGCCGTCCGCCCGGCCAGATCGAGCACCCCGGTCAGTGTCGGGAACTCCTCGGTGAAGTCGATGCCGTTGCGGCTGGTCAGAATGGTGGTGCCGTCCGGTCCGACGCGCATCGCGGCCCGGTAGCCGTCCAACTTGTACTCGTAGGCCCAGTCCGGGCCGCTCGGCAGGCGGCCACGGTCCGGTTTGGCCAGCATCGGCTCGACCCAGTCAGGCACGCCAGCCTGTCCGCGAGCCGATCGCGCCATCGCCGTCATCCTCGCCTAAGTCGCTGACCTGGAGTTTCCTCCAAGCGACCGTAACCCGGCCGGTCCAACCCTGCCGGGTTACGCACGAACCACGCCCCTCACATGGGGGACACGGTGCCTACGTCCCGCGTGACTACGAAACGTAGGAGCAGGCTCGCCGGCCGCGACCCTGCTGTGCTGCGAACGGAACCGGAACCGGTTCGCCGTTCGCGCCGGAGGGATCTGAAATGAGTTCTCGCGCCCGTGGCCGCACGCACTACCTGTACCTTGCCGTGATTGTCGCCGTGGTGCTGGGCGTTGTGGTGGGACTCGCCTGGCCAGGGGTAGGCAAGCAGTTGGCACCGCTGGGGACCGGGTTCGTGAACCTGATCAAAATGATGATCGCGCCGGTCATCTTCTGCACGATCGTGCTCGGCATCGGATCAGTCGCCAACGCGGCGAAGGTCGGCAAGGTCGGCGTCACGGCGCTGGTCTACTTCCTGGTGATGTCGACGTTCTCGCTCGCTCTTGGGCTCGTGGTCGGCAACCTCCTGCAGCCGGGTTCCGGGCTGCACCTCAACCCCGCCGACGTGTCCGTAGCGCACACACAGGCGAGCCGTGCCGAAGGCGGAGTCGCCTTCCTGCTGGGCATCATCCCGACCTCGTTCGTGTCGGCACTGACCGAGGGACAGGTGCTGCAGACGCTGCTCGTGGCGCTGCTGACAGGTTTCGCGTTGCAGAAAATGGGCGACCGCGGTCTCGGGATCCGCCGGGGGATCGAACACGTGCAGGGGCTGGTGTTCCGCATCCTGTCGATGATCCTGTGGGCCGCGCCGGTTGGCGCGTTCGGCGCGATCGCGGCCGTCGTCGGCGCGACGGGGTGGAACGCCGTGCGCAGCCTGCTGATGATCATGTTCGGCTTCTACCTGACGTGCCTGGTGTTCGTGTTCGGCGTGCTGGGGCCCGTGCTGCGGTTCGCCGCGGGGGTGAGCATCTTCAAGCTGCTCAAGTACTTCGGCCGGGAGTTCCTGCTGATCCTGTCGACGGCGTCGTCGGAACTGGTGCTGCCACGGCTGATCGCCAAGATGGAGCACCTTGGGGTCAGCAAGCCGGTGGTTGGCATCGCCGTGCCGACGGGCTACTCGTTCAACCTCGATGGCACGGCCATTTACCTGACGATGGCGACGCTGTTCATCGCGACCGCCCAAGGCGCGCCACTCAGCCTTGGATCCCAGATCTCACTGCTGCTTTTCATGATCATCTCGTCGAAGGGGGGGCGCGGGCGTCAGCGGCGCGGGGCTCGCCACCTTGGCTGGCAGCCTGCAGTCGCATCGACCGGACCTCGTCGACGGCATCGGCCTCATCGTCGGGATCGACCGGTTCATGTCCGAGGCCCGCGCCTTGACCAGCTTCGCGGGCAACGCCGTCGCGGTCGTCCTCATTGGATCGTGGATGAAGGAGTTCGACCACGCCAAGGCCGAGGCGGTGTTCGCGGGTACGGCCCCGTTCGACGAGCTGTCACTGGCAGGCGCGTCTGAGCAACCGGCGAAGGCTTCAGCGTCGGATGGTTCCAGGCAAGGGTGATCCGATCAGCCCAATCCGGGAACGGCGTACTGCGACCGTTCGGGGGTGCCATTCGTGCTTTCCAGTGTTATGGATCTCCATATCGAAAGCGAAACACATTCGGCTGAATGGTCAGTGCTCAAACAATTGCTACGGTTCGCGGATCGAGAAACATCCCGGACGAATCGATGACATTCGTCACGCGGCGAAGGAGTGGCGCAGGTGCACCCCACGTTCGAACCCGTGAAACCGAGCAGTGGAACAACGATCGACGCTTTGCTGATGGACAGCGGATCCGTGACAGCTATTGTCGACAAAAGTCAGTGGCCTGCCCTCGCGCCGGTGTTGCAGGGCATCTTCCTGCCTATTCAGCAGGAGATCGAAGATCTGGACGAACGGGCGGAGTACGTCGTCAACCTCTGCACGGTCTACTACGCGCACGGCAGGCAGCGGGTGATCTGGACGCGCGACACCCAGGAAGACGCCGACCAGCTTGGCAAGGACAATCTGGAGAAGCTTGTCGACTTCCTTGAGAAGTTCATGGAAGGAAACGGGCAGTGGGCGTACATCAAGCGGCGGAAATGGTACACCAGTGGTGAATTCGCCATCGGTATCGATGTGAATTACTACCCGGACAGGTCCGAGTTCAAGACATTTCTGGCGTTTCACAAGGACACCGGCGGGAACAACATCTTCGTCAACCTCGTCTTCGACAATCAGACGATGATCGAGGCGACGGAGTGGTACGTCGACCTCGCCGACCCGAGCAAGCAGCGCAAGGAATGGCAGATAGGTCTCCTGCCGGAGTCCTATCTGGAAGAGCTGGCGCACGCACGGGAGACCCTCAGGGCCAAACTCGGCGGCAAAGAGCTCGACGTCGCAGGCGGTGTGAGCGACAACCTCTACACCTATGTGTCATGGGTGGACGACCTGATCTGGCATTCGACGCCGAACGGGGACCTGCGCGTCGAATACGGTGTCGCCCACGCCGAACGCGCGTGGACCGCGTTGGAAGCGTCGGTCGGCGGAGCATTCAGGTACGAGGACGAGAAGCTCGGCATGACGATACTCGGCGCGGAGATACTCGGCACGATCGCCGAGTCTTCGCACACCCGCCTCTTCAAATGGTTGCAGGGCAAGGGTTTGAACAGTCCGGATCTCGGTTATAAACGGTGCTGCGAGGCGTGGCAGGCCTTGTACAGCGACACTGCCGGCAAGGACGTCTTCGTTCAGGACGCGCAGATCCGGGGTCGCACGCCATGGCGGATTACCGGGACGCGCTCGGAAGCCAACGCGTACGACAAGCGGCTGGAGGAGAGCGAGAGCATCGACGAGCCGCCTGTCCGCCTCTCGCAGCTGCGCCGCACCAACAGCCGGGAGGACGTCCGGAAGAAGCTCGAGGAGGCGCGGAAGGCCAGCGCGGGCCAGGCACGTGCGTTCATCCGGACGTGGGTCCGCATTCTGAAGGCCAATGACGCCGAACTGACCGGGCTGTGGGATCAGGTTTGACCACGCCTCGCGGGTGGCCGACAGATCACCCGGGATTTTTCTTGCCTTCGGTGTCGATGCGCCGTCGTCACGTTCGACGCGTGGGTATGACAAACGAACCAGTTGCCACCCGTAACCTCGACCAGTACGGCCACGCGGAGCTGCCGTGGAGCCGTGCGCGCGACATCCTCGCCACCGACAGTCCTACCGCTGACCTCACGTTCTTCGTGTCGACCGTGCGCCAAGACGGGCGACCGCACTCCGCGGGCGTCGGCGCCGTATGGGTGGATGACGCGCTGTACTTCACCGGCGGGCCGGGTACCCGCAGGTCACGCAACCTGGCCGCGAACCCGGCGTGCAGTATCTCGGTCCGCCTGCGCGGGCTCGACCTCGTGCTTGAGGGCGACGCTCACCGCGTGACTGGTGCCGCGACTTTGGAGCGCGTGGCATCTGTGTATCGCCACGCTGGCTGGCCCGCGACCGTTGAGGGCGAGGCTCTCACGGCTTCGTTCACCGCGCCCAGCGCTGGCCCGCCTCCTTGGTACCTGTACCGCGTCACGCTGCACAGGGCTTTCGGTGTGGCCGGTGCCGAGCCGCATGGCGCTACCCGCTGGGACTTTGCGTACTAATGAAACCCCAGGTCAAAGGTCGTGAGTGGTTGGCCGTGTTAGAGCACGGCTAACCACTCACGAGGGTCTTTTAGACCATGCCTGCCTCGATCAACTGGTCCCAGATCACGCCTTGGTCGACGACCTCGACGCCGAGTTTCTCTGCCTTGGTGAGTTTGCTTGCGCCGACCCCGGCGCCGGTGATCAGCATGTCTGTGTTCGCTGAGACGGAGGAGGCGGCTGTCGCGCCTGCTTTTTCGCACAGTCGTTGGAAGGTGGGGCGGGCGATCTTCTCGCCGGAGCGTGGGTCGCTGATCGCGCCGGTGATCACCACTGTCTTTCCTGCCAGCGGTGCGTTGGATGCTACGACTGGTGGGAGGTCTTCCTCGCGCACATCCAGGGAGACGCCACGTTCCCGCAGCCGTTCGAGCTCCGGGCGCAACCGGGCCAGGTGTGCCGACAGCGAGGCCGCGACTTTGGGGCCGATGTCTTCTACCGCAACGAGTTTCTCTTCGCCCGCGTCGGCGACTTCTTCCAGTGAGGTGAACCCGGCGCGGCACATTCGGGTGGCTGTGCCCTCGGAGGCCATCGGGATCGCGAATCCGATCAACGCCCGGCGCAGGCCCACTTGGCGGCTGGCGTCGATCGATTCGATCATGCGGGCGGCCGAGACTTCACCGATCCGGTCGAACTCCAGCAGCGTTTCCTTTGTCAGCTGGTAGAAGTCCGATGGGTGCTCGAGCAGGCCCGCTTCGGCGAGTCGTTCGATCCACATCGGACCGATCGCTTCGATGTCGGCCGCCGCACGCGAGGCCCAGTGCACCAGCCGCCGCACGGTCTGTGCGGGGCAGGCGACGTTGGTGCAGAACAGTTCGCGGCTGTTGCCCTGCTCGGTCAGCGGCTGCTCGCAGGACGGGCACGTGCTGGGTGGCACGATTTCGCGCTCGGCGCCCGTCCGTTTCGACGCGTCGAGCACGCCTGCGACGAACGGGATCACGTCGCCTGCCCGGCGTACCAGAACTGTGTCGCCGATCTTGATGTCGCGGGCGCGGATGACTTCCTGATTGGCCAGGGTCGCGCGGGTGACCGTTGTCCCGCCGACGAACACCGGCTCCAAATGGGCGACCGGGGCGATCTTGCCTGTCTTGCCCACGTCCCAGACCACGTCGGCCAGGATCGTGGTCTTCTCCTCGGCGGCGAACTTGTAGGCCAGCGCCCCGCGGGGCGAACTCGACCGGGTGCCTGCGGCCTTGTAGGCGTCACGGTTGGCCAGGCGAAGTACCGCGCCGTCGAGGTCGTAGTCCAGGTCGTTTCGCTGCTGCTCGATCTGTTCGATCACCGCTTGCGCGGCGGCCGCGTCGTCGCAATGCCGCATGTCGGCGGCGGTGAACCCGAGCGTGCTCAGCCCCTCGGCGAGGTCGGCGCTGGCCTCGGCGGTCGTGTAGAGATCGAAGGCGAAGAACTGCAGGCGTCGCTCAGCGACTGTCGCCGGATCCTTCGCCCGGAGGGTGCCAGCGGCGGCGTTACGCGGGTTGATCAGGGGTTTGTCGGGGTGTGCGGTGTTGTACGCGGCGAACGTGGTCCGCAGCATCACCGCCTCGCCCCGCACCTCGACCTGGCCTTCGGCCGGGATCCGCTCGGGCACGCCATCGGTCAGCGCCTTGACCAGGACCGTTACGTCGTCGCCCGTTGTGCCGTCGCCACGGGTGACCGCCCTGGCCAATCGGCCGTCTTCGTAGACAAGCGCCAGGGACAGGCCGTCGAGCTTCGGCATGACCACCACCGGCTGGCCGGGGAAGCGCTCGAAGAACGCCGCGACCTGCTCGGGCTTGGTCGCCTTCTCCAGCGAGAGCATCGGTCTCGAGTGGCGGATCGGCGCGTGCAGGACCGCGGGCGCGCCGACCTGGTCGAGCGGATTCGGATCAGGCGCCAACTCCGGGTTGGCTTCGATCAGCGTCCGCAGCTCGTCCTCGACCGCGTCGTACTCGGCGTCCGCCACCAGCGGCGAGCCCCGGTAGTAGGCGTCACGCAGCACCATCACGCGGTCGGCGAGTTCCTGAATCCGTTCCCCAGTGTTCACGACGGACAAGCTACCGGTGCCCACCGACAATTTCTTCGACGCTGATCGCCTAGGGCATGCTTGCTGTGTGTCACCAGGCGAGCCGATCCACCACACGACGTTCCAGAGCGGCAGTTTCGACCCGAGCGAGCGCAGGGACGCCTGGGTCGATCACCTTTCGCGGATGCACGCGCCGATCGGGATGCGTGTCACGGCGCCGAGTGATTTCCCTGCCCACCAAGAGGTTCTCCAGCTCGGTGACGTCGTGGTGGCTGCCTCGCAGCACATGCCGATGACAGTCGAGCGGACCCCGCGGATGGTCCGCCAGTCCGATCCGGACATCGTCTACCTCGGGCTTCCGCTGCACGGAACGATGACCATCGAGCAGGCCGGGTGGTCGATCGTGCATCGTCGGGACCGGTTCACGTTCCACGACAGCGCCCAGCCCTGCCTGGTGCAGAGCGGTGCCGAGTCGCGTTATCGGGGCCTGGCCCTGCATCTGCCCAAGAGCCTGCTGCCCAGGCCGGTGTACAAGCCACATGAGCTCATGGACGGGCGTCTGCGCGCCGACGCGGGAATCGGTGGCCTGCTGGCGGGCACGCTCGACAGGCTGATGGCGGACGTCGACGGGTTCCGTATCGCGGACGGGCCAAGGCTGGGCGCGGTCGTGTCGGACCTGGTCGTTGCCCTGTTCGCGCACGTCATGGACAGTCCAGTGGCGCCCGCGCCGGACGGGCTGTTGTTCCGTATCAAGGCATTCATTCAGCAGCGCCTGGGTGACGACACCCTCAGGCCCGGTGACATCGCGGCCGCGCATCACATCTCGACCAGCTACCTTCACCGGCTTTTCAAGGCGGATGGCATGTCCGTCGCCAAGTTCATCCGGCGTCAACGGCTGGAGCGGATCAGCCGGGACCTGGCGAATCCAGCATCGCGTGGCGTGCCGATCTCGGTGATCGCCGCACAGTGGGGTTTCCCGCGGGCAGCGGAGTTCAGCCGCGCGTTCCGGGCCGCGAAGGGCCTGACCGCGCGCGACTACCGCCAGCAGGCGCTAACGAGGTTCCAGCATCGGGACCAGGAAACGCCTGGCCACCGCACGTAACTGGTCCTCGTCGTCAAGGTCGACGACATGGCTGGGCACGAGCAAGAACGACGCGGAGACCCTGGCCATCATCTCGGCCGCGAGCTCGACGTCCACATCAGCGGCCAGGTTGCCAGCGGCCTGCTCCCGGCGCAGCTGACCTGCGACGAACCGCTGAACGGTGGACAGCGTTCGTCCGTCGTCGCTGACCATGGACGGCACGAGCACGTCCGGCTCGACGGCGAGCAGGCCACCGATCAGCGGATTGCGCCGGATGGCTTGCAGTGAGCTCACGAAGCCGAGAACGACGCGGTCGGCGAGGGTTCTGGCTTGTTCGATCTCGACAAGGAACTGGTCGAAGTATCGCCGGAACTCTCGTCGCACCACCTGCTCGACGAGGGCGTCCTTCGTGGCGAAGCGGCGGTAGACGGTGATGCGGGAAACTCCGGCTCGACGGGCCACGTCTTCCATGGTTGACCGGCGGATACCCACGCGGCAGAACTGGTCGTGGGCGCCGTCGAGCACGCGTGTGGTGATCTCGTCGCTGTCGTCCGCGCGTTCGATGGCTTCGGCCAACGCGCGCTCTAGCAACGAATCCGAGTCCGCTGTCATCGCCTTTCCTGATCTGTCGCGGGGCTGGTGCCCGGCCTCGTTCTATCATCTCCTGATGATACGCGGTTACACGTTTTGTATCACGGTATCAGCCACGGTCCACGGGACTCAAGGAGGAGTCGTGGAGGGTTTCAGCCGACGCAAGATGTTGATCGTGAGTGGCGGAGTGCTCGGCGGGTTGGGGATGGCCGGTCCGGCCGAGGCGAGTGGGTCTGGCCTGGGGGCGGGCGAATCTGGCCATGGGGCAGGCGTTTCCGAGGCGGATGGGTCCGATCCGCGCTGGGTGTGGGATCCCGATGCCGATCCGGTCGCCGCCGGGATCCTCGATCGCGGCCAGGTGCCCGAGGTCAATCGCCTGTTGCGGACATGGACCCGCAACGACCAGCCGTTGCCTGCCGGGCTGCCTGCGGATCTGCGCGCGTTCGTGGAACAGGCGAGAAACCTGCCAACATGGGCCGAGCAGTCCACGTTGGACCGTGCCGCCGGTTTCGTTGAGAACAAAGGAACCTATCTGATCCTGTTGTACGGACTGGGCGGCGGGATGCTGAGCTGCGCGATCCCCAACGAGGCCAGGGCCGTCTACTACTCGAAGGGCGGCGCGGACCTGAAGGACCGTGCCGCGAAGACGGGCAAACTCGGCTACGACATCCAAGAGCCCAACGCCTTCCGGCCCGACGGTCACCTGCTGGTGACCGCGGTCAAGACCAGGCTGGTGCACGCGGCGGTCCGGCACCTGCTGCCGCAATCGCCGTACTGGAAACAGGGAATCCCGATCAGCCAGAACGACATGCTGGTCACGTGGCACACCTTGCCGACCTTCGTGATGCGCAAGCTGACCGAATGGCGAGTGCGGATCACCCCCGCGGAATCCGCGGCCTTCCTGCACGTCTGGCGAGTGACCGCGCACATGCTCGGCATACAGGACCACTTCATTCCCGCGACCTGGGAAGCGGTCAACGCGCAGTCCAAGCAAGTGCTTGATCCGGCGTTGGCGCGGACGCGCGAAGGCGTCGACCTGGCCGATCAGATCCTGACCATCTCCGCCAAGGGAATCACGCCAAGCGGAAGCACCCGGCCGCTGCTGAACGCGCTCGCCCGCTACCTGGTCGGCGATCACGTCGCCGATCTGGCCGCGATTCCTCGTGAGCCGGTCTGGGGCCCGCTGGTCCGCACCGGTTTTCCCGCTTGGGTGGCGTTGCGGGAGAACCTGACGCTGTTACCGTTGGTGCCCAAGATCGCATGGACGATCGACGAGGCCGTCCGCAAGTACATCCTGTTCTATCTGTCCGGCGGGAAGCAGATCGACATCGAGATACCGGACACCAACCGGCCTTCCTGATTTGGTAGAAGGGTGCTGTGGCAGCAACGCTTGAGCGGGCAGAGCAACTCGACACCGACGATGAACTCGCCGTGTACCGTGACCGGTTCGTCCCGATCATGGACCCCGGCGTGGTGGCCTACCTCGACGGGAACTCCCTCGGTCGCCCGCTGCTGGCCACGGCCGAGCGGCTGCAGCACCTCGTGCGGCACGAATGGGGCACGCGCCTGATCAGGTCATGGGAAGAGGGCTGGCTGACCCTGCCGGAGCGAATCGGCGACGAAATCGGCAGGGTCGCCGTCGGTGCGACGCCCGGTCAGGTGATTGTCGCCGACTCGACGACGGTATGCCTGTACAAGGCGATCCGGGCGGCACTGGCGCTGCGGCCAGGCCGCACCGAGATCATCACGGACACCTCGAACTTCCCGACCGACCGGTTCATTGTGGACGGTATAGCGGACCAGTTCGGCCTGACGGTCAACCGAATCGACTCCATTGACGAGATCGCGGAGGCCGTCGGCGACAACACCGCGGTGGTCACGCTGTCCCATGTGGACTATCGGTCGGCCGCGATCGCGGATATGGCTGCGATCACTCGAATCACGCATGATCGCGGCGCGCTTGTGGTGTGGGACCTGTGCCACAGCGCGGGCGTGTTGCCGGTCCAGTTGGATGCCAACGATGTCGACTTCGCGGTCGGCTGCACGTACAAGTTTCTCAACGCGGGGCCTGGCGCGCCCGCTTTTCTCTACGTGAACTCCCGGCACCACAACGACTTCCGTCAGCCGATCACCGGGTGGATGGGGGCGGACGACATCTTCGCCATGGCCGACGAGTTCAAGCCGGCGCTGGGAATCCGCCGTGCTTTGTCTGGCACACCGTCGATCGCCGCGATGGCCGGTGTCGAAATGGGCATTGCGCTGCTGGCCGAGGCCAGGATCGGCCGTGTGCGGGCAAAAGCGCAAGGGTTGGGGCGCTGGGTGATCGAGTTGGCGGACGTATGGCTTGCCCCGCTGGGGTTCGTGGTCGCGTCACCGCGGTCCGACGAGCAGCGGGGCGGGCACGTCCTGCTCCGGCATCCCGATGCGGAGCGCATTTCCCGCGAACTCATCGACAATGGCGTTATCATTGACTTCCGTAACCCCGATGGGATCCGGATCGGCCTGAGTCCGCTGACCACCAGCTATGTCGAGGTGTGGCACGCGATGAACGTGGTCAAGAGCCAGTACTCGCGAACTCCTTCATAAACCGGCCAGCCCGGTCAGACCAGTTGTCATAGCCAAGGCCGCGGTAGAAGGCGTGCGCGTCCGTCCGCCAGTTGGAGCTCGTCACCTCCATCTTGCTACAGCCGTACTCCTTGGCGATTCGCTCGGCGTGCGCCATCAGTTCCTTGCCGACTCCTTGCCCGCGGACGACATCCGAGGTCACGATCGCGACGACTCGACCCGTCTTGCCCGGGCGCTCGAAACAGGGCATCGCGGCGACCGCGACAACACCGACAACTTGACCGTCGCGCTCCGCGACCAATGCGGTCGCCGCCGGTTCCGCGGCCCAGTTTTCCAAGCGTTGCCGGACACTGTCCACGTCGTTGTCGTCCGGATAGCCCAGTTGTCCGAGCAGATCCCGCACGGCGGCGGCATCCGAAGGTTCGGCAAGACGCACAGTCATCACTCGAACTTATCGCAACTTCGTTCCGGGCGCGCGCAACAGGCACACCAGTGGTTGCGATCGTGACCACTAGGCTCTGCGGCCGTGGAGATCCGGACGCTGATCGACCGTCTCGCCGATGAGGACACGCGGCTGGAGGCGGAGAAGTTCCTTGCCGAGCGCGGAACCGAGGTTCTCGGCGTGTTGCTGGCCGAACTGGCCGACCCCGCCTCCCAACTGGACTGCGTGCCAGCGTTGAGAAAGATAGGAAATGCCGCTTTCGACCCGTTGGCCGAACTGATCGCGTCGGCACAGGACGGTGATGTCGTACGACGTGCGTGCCGTGCGTTCACAGGATTGGACGTCAGCGCCGAGCGGTATTTGAACGCGATTCAGCATCCACATACGACAGTGCGCACGCATGCTGTCTCGATGTTGCATGGACAAACTGCCTTGGCCCACGCGCGGGAGTTGTTGCCCGCCTTGGCTGACGAGGACTACTACGTGCGACGGCAGACAGCGTGGGTGTTCGCGAGTATGGGACCGGATGTCCTGCCGTTGCTGCAGGAGACGCGTCGTACAGCCAAAGGCGACATCCGGCGGGGTGCATTGGTTGGGCTGCTGGAGGTCGGTGGACCCGATGTCATCTCGGCCAAGGACCGTGTGGTGATCGAGCGGTTCCTCCGGCTTCAGGTCCAGGACGACTGGTGGACGTTCGAGCCGATGCACCTGTGCGGCGGCTGGTTCGCGCTGCGCACCGAGGACCAAGCCGCCGTGCTTGGCGTGTTCGGGCTGTCGGATCCCGTTCCGGTGACCAAGGAATTGGGCGCTGACGCGTGGAACAGCGACCATCATCAGTGGGCGAAAGAAGATGAGCACGTGCAGTGCGCCCGGGCGTACTGCACGGCTGTCTTCGACGGCTGGACGCTCGTGTTCGGTGAGCCGTTCAAGCACAGCCCGCGACCCGTGCCGGAGCTGTGTGCTGTGTTGAGCAAGGTGTTCGGCGAGGCCCACTACTACGGCATGAGCTGCGGCGACGGCTGGACCGCGTGGTGTATCGCCGAGGACGGCGAAGTGATCCGGTACTACGACGCCTTCTTACCGGAAAAGCAGATCGGCGAGCCACTTGAGGCAGAGGAAGGACTCTGTGTCTGCCGCACGACTTCAAGGACGACATGGACGGGTGCTGGGGCACCCACGTCGCCGAACAGCTGTCGGTCAACCCGGCGTCGACGGACTGGGAAGGCGAGATGGAAGGCCACGGGGTGCTCGCGCTCACGCAATGTGGGCGCACGCACGGATCACCCCGTGGCGCGATTTCCTACTAGAGACAGGGAGGCTGGTAGCCGTCAATGCTCAGTCCGCGGAAGTCGAGCTTGTTCGGCGTCTTGCCGACGAAAACAAAGCCGCGCGCCTCACGCAGCGCGGAAGCGAAGGAGTACGACGGAGTGCCCAGTTCAGGCAGGGTCGTCCACGCCTTGGGGGAGAAGCTGAAGAACTTCCGGACGAGCTTGCCGCCGGTCGACGGCACCAGCGTGAGCCACTTGTCGCCGCCACTCCAGTGCGACGCGGGCCGCAGTTGGACGTAGAGATCGTCGGTCGCGCTGTAGGTCATCCAGAAGCCGCGCGACTTGCCGAGATCGGCCTGCGCCTCGAACTGGTTGGCCAGCCAGACCACGACCACGTGCCACTCGACGTTGAGGAACTCCACCTTGGCCGCGTACCGCTTGCCCTCGCGGACGAGCAGGCTGCCGGTCGCGGGCACGGTCGTGCCCTCGCCGCTGGCGATCCACTGCTGCAGCCGGTCGATCGACGGCGTCGCGCATTCACAGTTTCGCTCGGATGTCGCCTGTGCGGCCGGTGCTGTCAGGCCGAGCATCAGTAATGCCGCGATTATCCCGATGACTGGGACCCTTTTCCGGTTTTGCTTGGAGGCTAAGCGCATTCCAGCGAACCTAGCAGGGCTGCTCCGGTGGGACTACTGCTCTTGACGTAGCAAGACTGTCCGTGCGACAGACGCAATGCGACCATCCGATTCGTACGGTTTCCCTAATGGTCCATTTCGGACCGGGTTTCGTGGTCCACCGGCCCGAATGGGGCAACTGCCCGCTGTAGTAGGGGCATGACCGTCCAGGAACTCGCCGAGATCGGCGCGAACGTCGAAGTACTCACCGACCGCTGGGGTATCCCGCACATCTACGCGGCCAACGAGCACGATCTGTTCGTGGCGCAGGGTTTCATCGCCGCACGCGAACGTCTGTTCCAAATGGACCGATGGCGACGTAAGGGATTAGGCCTGACGGGTGAGGCTTCCTGCGGCCCGGATGTGCGGCGGTGTACCGAGGCCTTCGTGCTTGGTGTGAACGCGTTCATTGATCTGGACCAACTGCCCTACGAGTTTCGGGAACTGGGGTACCGGCCGGAGCGCTGGCGGGCCGAGGACATCGTCCGCATCCAGACGCCCGGCTATGACAGCAATAACTGGGTGATCGGCCCGAGGCGCACGCGCAGCGGACGGCCTATCCTGGCGCACGAGCCGCACCTCGACATGACCTTGCCGTCACCGCGGTTCGTCACTCACCTGGCCGCTCCTGGGTTGAACGTGATCGGTGCCGGTGAACCGAGCTTGCCGGGAATTTCCGTGGGACACAACGGTTCCGTAGCGTTCGCCGGGTTGGATCTTCGTGCCGTGCAGCTGATGCGGGCGAAGGACCCGCTTGAGTTCCGCGACCATGTACACGCGATGCCGACTGGAAGCGACGACCTGATCGTGGTCGCGAACGAGCAGAACACCAACCGGATCCGTGAGGTGCTCAGCGGCGGATCGGGCTGGACTGTCGCGGACAGCCTGGCCTTGCAGGTCGACGAGCTCAACCCGCTGGCACGCACGGTTGTGCCGACGCTGCTGGCCGCAGTGGGCAAGCCAACCGATCCGGCTGAGCGTAAGGCGCTGGAATTGTTGCGGGCATGGGATTTCGTCGAGTCTGCGGATTCGTCCGCGGCTGTCGTGTTCCACACGTGGTACCGCAAACATTTGGACTCGCGCTCACGTCGACCCGAACGTACGACGTTCGCGAACGCGGTGGCCGAACTGGTCGCGGCCCACGGCAGGCGGCCGGAGGCATGGCGGTGGGGTGATCTGCACACGTTGACCTTCGCGCACCCGTTGCCGGAGCTCGCTGGGTTGCCGCCCATTCCTCGTGGCGGCAGCGGCGACACCGTGAGCTACTCGCCCTTCGACGAGTCGTTCCGCCAGGTGCAAGGCGCGTCGTTCCGGATCGTCATCGACGTCGGCGCGTGGAACGAGTCGATGGTGGTCAACGCCCCTGGTCAGTCCGGTCGCCCGGACAACAAGCATTACGACGATCACCTCGACGCGTGGTTGCAGGGAGAAGCGTTTCCGCTGTCGTATTCGCGGGCCGCGGTGGAGAAGGTGGCGGAGTCACGTTTGCTGCTGCGGCCTGTCACGAACGAGCGTCCTAGCCTGTCATAGCTGGTCGATACCACCGTCGGAGAAAAGGTGAGGTACCTCGGTGACTGGTGTCGACCTGCACCTGGACGTGCGAGGGCCGGGTGTGCTGGCTGGGCTGACCGACGCGCTGCGGGACGCGGTGCGGACCGGTCGGCTCACGCCGGGCACCAGGCTGCCGTCCAGCCGCAATCTCGCCGTTGACCTCGGCGTCGCCCGCAATACCGTGGTCGCGGCCTACGCCGAGTTGATCGAAGAAGGCTGGCTGACGGCCAGACAGGGTGCGGGTACGCAGGTCGCGGACGCGTGCCAGCCGGTCGTCGAGCCGCAGCCGCCCGTCTCGAAACCCGCATACGAGGACCGTCCGCTATACGACCTACGCCCGGGTTGGCCGGACGTGTCGTCGTTCCCTCGCGCCGAGTGGATCAAGGCAACCCGGCGCGCGGTCGAGCAGGCTTCGAGCGTCGCGTTCTCGGAGCAAGCACTGACCGGGCGGATCGAGCTGCGACGCGCCTTGTCGGACTACCTTGCCCGCGCCCGGGGCGTGTACTCCGCGCCAGAGCGGATCGTGATCTCCTCCGGCGCATCCCACGGCCTTGCGTTGCTCGCCGCGGCATTGCGGACCCGGCGAGTGGACACTGTTGCTGTTGAGGCCTATGGCCTGCCGCTGCATCGGGAACTGTTTGCCCGCGTTGGATTGCGCACGCCGCCGTTGCCGATGGATCAGCACGGCGCCCGTACCGATCGGTTGGCGGGTCACGGTGCGGTGCTGCTGACCCCGGCGCACCAGTTCCCGACCGGCGCCGCGTTGGATCCGCAGCGTCGGTCCACAGTGGTCGATTGGGCGCGGTCGACCGGCGGCCTGGTCATCGAGGACGACTACGACGGCGAATTCCGTTACGACCGTAAGCCCGTCGGCGCCCTGCAAGGGCTCGATCCGGAGCACGTCGTCTACCTCGGCACAGCGAGCAAGGCCATCGCGCCCGGCCTGCGCCTCGGCTGGATGGTCGTGCCCGAGGGATTGATCGGCGACATCAACCGCGTGATCGGCGGCTTGAGCGTGACCGGGACCGTCGAGCAGCTTGCCATGGCCGAACTGCTCGACTCAGGGGCCTACGACCGGCACGTGCGGGTGATGCGGGCGCGGTACCGGCAACGTCGCGACGAGCTCGTCACCATGCTTGCCAGCCGTAACGAGAGCGTCCGTCTGCCCGGCATCGCCGCAGGCCTGCACGCGCTCGTCGAGCTGCCTTGGGACACCGAGGAAGCGACCGTGAAAAGCGCCGCCGCGCGTCGCCTGGCCGTGCACGGACTCGACGAATTCCGGCACCCGGCCGTCCCTCGGGACCGGCACGCCCTCGTGGTCGGATTCGGCACGCCGTCACCCAGTGGCTGGCCCAGCGCCCTCAACGCGCTGCGTCGAGTCCTGCCGTCCTGATCAAATCGGCGACGACCTGCGGCTGAGACAGGAATGGCGAATGCGACGAGTCCACCTCGTGCACGGTCCCGCACCGCTGCGCCATCTGCCGCTGCACGACGGCCGGGATCGCGTTGTCGGCCGTGGCGACGAGGTAGGTCGACGGGGTGTCACGCCAGGCTGCCACGGACAACGGGTCCTTGAACGCCGCGTAAGACTGTGGCCTGAGCTGGGCAATGGCCTCCTGAGCCTGGGCCGCGGGCAGATCGTTGAAGAAGATCTCGGCCGGGGTGTCGGGATCGACCAGACCGTCGTCGCGAACCAGCCACCACTCCAGCGGCACCCCACCAGCCGCCTGGAGCAGCGACTCCCCAACATCGAGCACGAAGGCAGCGACATACAGGATGTGCTTGACGTTGGACAGCCCCGCCAAACCCTCCGTAGCGACGATGCCACCGAACGAATGCGCCACCGCGACAACCGGACCGTCGATGGCGGCCGCAGCGTCCCGGACAACCTGGGCGTCCGCAGCGAGCCCAACCGATGCGTCGTCGACTGACTTCAGGTCGACCGTGACCACTTGACGGTCGTTCAGCAACGAGACCACTGTGTCCCAGCACCACGATCCGTGCCAGGCACCATGAATGAGCAGGACTGTTGGCTTCGCGTCGTCGGTCATGGCCGGTCCTTACCTCAGGTGAGAACGTCCAAGATAGACCGTGAACATCGTCCGCGCAGGTCCCAACGGGCAGAATGGATGTGTTGCACCACGCTGCGAGTTGCAAGGGGGCACGATGCGCCGGTTGCGAACGTGGTGGCATCGCCTGCGCGGTTGGTGGTTCCTGGTTGTCGCGGCGGCGGTGACGGGCGTGATGTCCGCAGTGAGCAAGCAGTACACAGGCCTGGTCGCGGCGATCGTTGTCGCTGTCGGTGGGGCTTGCGCGGCCGTCTTGTCGGAACGCGGCCGTGCCCAGTTGGCTTCGCCGGCCGCGAAAAAGCGGTCGCCGTTCTATCTGTCCCGGGTCGACCGGATCACCGACCCGATTCGGCTGGGTGTGCACCCCGCAGCCACGGTCGAGCGCACCGACGGCACAAGCGATCGGGTGCCACCGTTCATCGAACGTGATCGTTCGCCCGAACTCGCCGCGGCCTTGCAAGCCGGCGGATTCGTTCTGGTGGTCGGCGATTCGACGGCTGGCAAGACCCGCCTTGCCTACGAGACCATGCGAGTGTGCCTGCCTCGGCACGTGTGCGTCGTACCGGACAACCCAGCGGCGTTCGGCGCTGCTGTCGCTGCCGTGAAGCAGAACCGGCCTAGCGTGCTCTGGCTGGACGATCTTGAACGGTACCTTGGCGCGGACGGTCTTCACCGGGCTGAAATCGATGATGTGCTGGATGGCAAGCGGGGGCGGACGATCGTCTTGGCGACGTTGCGGGCCCATGAACGTGAGTGGTTCAGCGAGCGCAACGACTCCGGGCGTGAGCACGGTGAGCGTCAGTGGGCTGGTACCGCGCGGGCTGTGCTCAACGCCGTGACTAGCGAGATCCACCTTGAACGCCGGTGGTCTGATCGGGAACTGGCGTCCGCGCAAGCTTTTCACGGCGATGTGCGCGTGCGGCGTGCGCTGGCCAGCGCCGACCGATACGGCCTCGCCGAGCACCTGGCGGCCGGTCCGGAGCTGTTGCGTGAGCTGACGAACGCGTGGTCGGTGCGGACGGGCCGGGCACGGGGTGCCGCGTTGGTCACCGCGGCAGTCGACATCCGGCGGATCAAATACCACCGCCCCGTGCCGTTGTCGCTGTTACGGGATCTCCACGAGGCATACCTGACTGACCGGGGTGGCGTCGCGCTGCGTCCGGAGGACTGGGACGAGGCACTGGACTGGGCGACACAACCGTTGCACGCGACGAGCAGCCTTCTTGAACCACATCCGGGTGACGAGTACCTCGCCTTCGACTACCTGGTCGATGCCGCAGCGAAGGCGTCTGCGCCCGCCCGAGTGCTCGACGCCACATGGCAAGCCGTGGTCGACGTCGCCGCTGCCGCTGAGCTGTTCGACGTGGGCCGAGCGGCGGCGTTCGAAGGTCGTTTCGACTACGTGCAGCAGGCTTTGACGAAGGCGACCTCGTCGAACGAGTTCAGGATCGCGGCCGATCTCGCAGCGTGCCTTGGCGATGGGGGATACGAGGACACCGCCTCCACTCAGCTCGAAACGATCATCGCGGCTGCTCGGGAGAGCGGTGCGGTCTCCGCTGCCGAACTGTTGGACATGATGTCCGATCTGGCGTGGATGATCGGTGAGAAAGTCGCGGGTCGTGGGGATCCCGAACGTGCGCTGCGCATCACCGATCAGATCGTGCGGGACACGACCGCCTTGCTCGGCAGCGATCACCCGCAGACTCTGCATGCCCGGCTTGTGCACGCGCGTCAACTCGGAGCGACGGGCGCGGAGCGTGAAGCGCTTGCGCTCGCCACCGAAACGGCCGCGGCGGCTGTGGCACGCTATGGCCGAAGCCATCGGCAGGTGTTGAGTGCGCGATTCGAGATAGCGGTATGGGTGCATGGGATCGAAGGGCCGCTGGCATCGGTTCAGCACTTCACCGATCTGATGGCGGACGCTGAGCGTTCGACGCCGGTGGACCGAGCGTTGATCGTCGACTGTCGGTGGAATCTGGGCGGAGCGCTACTCGCGTGCGGCGATGCGGCTGCGGTCGAGGTGCTCGCGACCACCGTCGTAGAGGCCCAGAACGTCTACGGTGCCGACCACAGGCGCACCTTGGACAAGCGACTGTCGCATGCTGAGGCGGTAGGCGTCATGGGAGATCCAGGGCGTGCGGCGGCGCTCGCGGCTCAGTTGGTTGACGACTGTGTTCGCCACCTCGGCGAGGACAATCCGGTAACCGTCGAGGCTCGGGCGCTGGCCGAGCGATTCAGTAGTGCCGTCTGAAGTGGAGATACCCTGATGGCTATGGCTGTCGGCGTTGGCATTGTCGGGCTCAGCGCGAATGGTGGTTGGGCCGCTATGGCCCATGTTCCCGCGTTGAGGGCACTTCCTGGTTACGAGATTCGGGCGTTGAGCGCGAGTTCCGCGGAATCAGCGAGGGCGGCGGGGGAGGCGCACGGCGTGCCACTCGCGTTCGGGTCGGTGGATGAGCTCGTGAGCCGGGACGAGGTCGACCTGGTTGTCGTCACGGTCAAGACCCCGCGTCACCACGAGCTCGTCACGGCTGCGGTGCAGGCGAACAAGATGGTCCTGTGCGAGTGGCCGTTGGGCAACGGGCTCGCCGAGGCCGAGGAACTGGCCGCGTTGGCGCGATCACGTGGTGTCAGGACGGCCATTGGATTGCAGGGGCGGGCGGTTCCGGCGATCCGGTGGTTGCGTGATCTGATTGCCGACGGTTATGTCGGAGATGTCCTGTCGACCACGGTCGTGGGATCGGGGATGGCTTGGGGCGCCGAGGTTCCCGCGCCGAGTAGCCGGTATCTCTTCGACGCGGCCAACGGCGCGACCATGCTGACCATCCCGGTTGCGCATGCCGTCGACAGCCTTGCGTTGGTACTGGGGGAGTTTGCTGAGATTCGCGCTGTCGTCGCGAATCGGCGTACCACAGTGCGTGATGGGGATGGCGAGATTCCGATGACCGCGCCGGATCAGGTTGTCGTCGCGGGACAGTTGGACAGTGGTGCGGTTGCGACTGTCCATTATCGAGGCGGCATGTGCCGTGGCACGAACTTCCAGTGGGAGATCAACGGTACCGACGGCGACCTCGTGATCACGGGACCGTTCGGCAATCCACAGTTCGCGCCGCTGCGGATCCGCGGCGGCCACGGCAGCGACACCGAACTGGCCGACTTGCAGGTGCCCGCCGAGTATCACCGCGTCCCCGGTCTCGTCGACGGTATGCCAGGTTACGGAGTCGCGCACGCGTACGTGCAGCTGCTTGAGGACATCGAGAACGGCACGACTACCGTTCCTGACTTCGATCACGCGGTCATGCGACAGCGCATGGTCGCCGCGGTACAGGCGGCGTCTTGACTATATGCATTTCACTGTGTCGGAATGGTGGACACGGTGTGCTGCAAAGGTGGACACGGCGCGGAGAGGGCTAGCGCCAGGATGGGAGCCAGAGTTCGGCTTGCCAGCGGGCGTTGGTGATCGAGTCGCCGTTCAGGATCGGCCACAGCCACACGAAGTTGGCCACGACCAATCCCACGTACAGTGCCACAACGAGCAGGCCTGTCCCGCGTCTTTCGTAGCTGTCGCTGGCTTTGCCGAGGATCTGGCCGAGCGGCAGCACCAGGCCGAGGATCAGGAAGGCCGAGACCGGCGTCATGTAGAAGAAGTACATCTGCCGGTCGAGGTTGAGGAACCACGGCAGCAGGCCTGCCAGGTAGGCCACGATGACGGCCGCGTAGCGCGAGTCCAGCTTGCCGATCATCCGCCACAGGCCCCACGCCAGCATCGGGAACGCCAGCCACCACATCGCGGGCGTGCCGATCAGCATCGTGGCGCTCACACAGGACGACTCGCCGCAGGCCTTCGTCGTGCTGTCCCAGGAGAACAGCATCGGCCGCAGACCCATCGGCCACGTCCACGGCTTGGACTCCCACGGGTGTTGCTGGCCAGGCTTCGTCACCAGGTTCTCGTGGAAGTTCAGGACGTTCGCGGAATAGTCGAACAGTGACCGCAGTGCCGGACCGAACGGCCCCCACCAACCAGTCACGAGATGACGATCGATGGCGGTCTCGCTCGCGAACCACGCCCACCATGTGCCCAGGTACACCAGGACCGGAATGATCAACAGCGCCCACAGGCCGGGCAGCAGGTCGCGGCGGAGGGCGCCGACCCACGGGTTCGCGACGCCCGCGGAGCGGCGGGCGGTGGCGTCCCAGATCACGGTCATCAGGCCGAACGCGGCCACCCAATACAGGCCGCCCCACTTCGTCGCACACGCCAAACCAAGGCTGATACCCGCGGCGAAACGCCACCAGCGGAAGCCAATGCGCGGCCCGTACACGGAGTCGTTGACCCAGCCCTCGCGCATCGCGATGGCCAGGCGTTGCCGCATCTGGTCACGGTCAAGCAGCACGCAGCCGAACGCGGCGAGGATGAAGAAGGCGATGAAGATGTCCAGCATCGCCATCCGGCTCATCAGGTGCAGCACGCCGTCGCTGATCAGCAGGATTCCGGCGACCGCGCCGAGCAGGGGCGACCGGGTCAGCCTGCGCGCGATCCGCACGATCATCAGGACCATCAACGTGCCGAGGATGGCGCCGACAAAGCGCCATCCCCAGCCCGTGTAGCCGAAAAGCCATTCACCGATCCCGATCAGCTGCTTGGCCAGCGGCGGATGGACCGTGTACTCGTAGCCAGGGTTGTCCTCGTACCAGCCGTTACGCAGCATCTGCCACGCCTGCGCGGCGTAGTACTTCTCGTCGAAGACCGGGGTGCCGTTGTGGGTCGGGATGCCGAGGTTCTGCAGCCGGACGATCCCGCCGATGACCGCGAGCACGCCCGCGACCAGCCAGCCACGCAGCCGGTCCGTCGGCATCGGTCTGACGAGCAGGCTCTCGGCCGGATCGGCACCCGGAGCTGATGTCCGGTGGTCCTCCTCCGCATGGTTGCCCGACTTGTGGTCGGACCCGGTCACGACGGCTGTCACGACACCCGATGTTAGGGGGTCGGCTGTGCGCGCCCGGTATCCGGTTCGTCCGCGCCGGCCACGTAGAGGGTGAAGTCTTCGCGGGCCTTCGCGTCAAGGGCCATGGGCAGGCGGATCCGCCCCGAGCCGACCATGCCGCGCACGGCGGACCGGCTCAGGCCGAACCCGCTCGTCAGCAGCTTCTCGACCCGGATGGGCGCCGGGAGCTCGAACCTGACCAGGACCTCGAGTGCCGGATCATCGGGCGCGAGCTCGTAGAACGGCATGTCGGTGTGCAGCTGCCAGGTACCGGTCCAGTCGAGCCGGTGTCCCGCCCCCAGCACCAGCTCACGCACCATGGCCGGGTCGTTGTTCTCGAACGTCAGCAGCCGGTCGTGGTCGAGCGCGTGCACGTGGATGCGCTCGTGGACGGCGATTTTCGACGTGCGGCCGCACTGCTCACAGCCGATCAGCAGCCAGACGTCGAGGAGCTTGCCGTTCGCGTTCATCCGGATCTTTCCGGTGGGATGGTGCCGGGTCGAGCGGCACGACACGCATGGTTTGACGATGGCTGGCAGGCCGAGCTCGCTGATCACCCACAGCGATTTCCAGTCGACGTCCGCGGGCACACGGGTACTACTCATGACGCGTTCCAGGGGTCTATGGCGGAGGCAGCGGGGTGCCTCCGCAAGCCAGTGGCGGATGGCCAGCGCGCGAATGCGGAGCACGCCGGCTGGCACGACGTGGCACGTCACGTCGCGTGAAGGGCAATGAGAAGCACGCCTGAGGGCGTGCGCCACTGGTTACCGACCCATGCGCGTCATGGTGGTGACCGCCGGGCGGTCCGGCAACCGATTTTCCTAGGGACCAAGGTCGGTCGTTGCCGCTTGTTCGCTGTCATTTTCCTGTGGTTTTCACAACCGCGGGAGAGGTTGCAATACCGGCATTTCTCGCCGCTATTTCAGTGAATTCAGGCGTCCGGCGCACATGAGACTGTGTGATGTGTTCGAGTGCGCGGAAATTGTCGCGACTTCGCGCAGGTCAACGCGCGCGAAGTGGCCTCGCTCGCCGCTTGGCGGAGCACTCCCTCTGGCCGAACTTCTCCGAGGTACCGGCAGGCTTGCGGACCGTGCACGGCCCCGATACCCGCCAATCCTGCCTCGACTACGTAGAAACCAACTGGACGGACATGCGGCCGAAAAGCCTGGCCCAAGAAATGAAGGTAAGTAAAGGGCAGCCGAGTTCCTTATGCTCGCCGGAGCTGGGCGGTCGACGGGGGCTCGGTGGTCGGCGCAGGAGGCTCGGCGTGCCGCTCGCGCTCGGCGGGCCCAAGGCCCGAGCCTCGAGCCCGAGTACCGAGCACTCAGCCTCGAATCTCGAGGCCTCAGCGGGCGGAGGCTTGAGGCGAGCGTCGAGTGGCTATCCCGGGAGTATGGCTGACTTGGATGACCTCAGTGCCTTCGTGCTTGCTCGGCTTGATGAGGATGAGCGGCGGTTTGATGCGGGCGAGCTGCCTCACCTTGATGAGGCCGAGCGGCACGGCCGCATTCGGATCATGTATGCCGAGCAGGGCGAAGGGCTGCTGGTGGCGGCTGATCCGGTCGAGGCACGGGAAGAACGCGTCCCTGTCCCGTTTCCGGACAAGGTCGCGTTCCTGCGTGCCGAGGCTAGGGTGATGCGGGATCCCGACGTGCTGAAACTGGTCGCATCTGTGTACAACGCTCACCCGGATTGGGGGCGTGTTAGCTGAGGCGGTGACGGGCGAGGGCGTCGTAGAACGGTTGGTGATGGGCGGCGACGCGGCGCAAGTGCTCGTTGTTGTCCGGTGTCGCGCGTTCCTTGGGCGCCTGCGCCACCAGACCGCTGCTGCCTGCTACTTCCGCATGCCACTGGTTTGTTCGATGCCAGTTTGTTTGTTCGCCTGGGTTCCAGTGCATTGCCTCGGGTTTGAACGATAGGCCGACTCGTTCGCAGTACGCCTTCACCGTTGCCTCTGGATTGGCTACGAGGTCGTCGCCGTCGATCACCACAGGGACCTCCCCTGTGACTGACCGGACGGCCGAGAAGATGTCGTGCAGATACTCGAATCCGTATTCGTCCATGGTCGCAGAGGCGTTCATCGCGTAGTGCGACGAGATCGCGCCATGGGGCTCCCGGATCATGAACGTATTGATCACCTCGGTGAACAAGCGCTTGTCCGACAGCAGTGACGTGTACTTGTAGTCCGATGTGTCCTTCACGAACACCCGGCGCTCGTTGGCATTCACGTCCAGGATCGCGTCGAGCAGCTCGATCGGGGATGTCGCGTGCCGACCGGCGAGGGTGAAGTGGCCGTCCACCTGCAGATACGAGAATGGTTCGTGTGCCACTTCGAGGTCGCCGCGTTCGAGCATGATGCGCAGGAACGCCGTCGACCGCGACCGGGGAACGGCCCACAGCACGATCGGCTTCACTGCGACCACTCCGTGGGCTGGCGGTCCCAACGATGATCACGCAACTGTGCCATGAGTTCCTCGCTCAAGGGTTCGGCGTCACTGGTCGAAATGTTGCTACGCACGTGTTTTACGTTGCGCATGCCCGGGATCACGGTCGTCACATCCGGGTTCTGGAGGATGAAGCGCAACGCGAGTTCCGGCATCGTCATGCCCGCGGGCACGATCTGCGCCAGCCGTTGCGCGCGTTCCACACTCGGGATGAGGTTTTCCGGAACAAAATAGGTATTGCGCCAGTCGCCTTCGGCCCAGCGGCTGTCGCGCGTCAAGGTGCCGGTGAGCGTTCCTTCATCGAACGGCACCCGCGCGATCACCGCGATGTCCAACTCACGGCACGCCGGGAACAGTTCGTCCTCAGGGGACTGATCAAAGATGTTGTAGATCACCTGCACCGAGTCGATCAGGCCGGTCTGCAGGGTCTGCAACACATTCCATGGTTCCCAACGGTTGACGCTGATCCCGACGCCCTTGATCAACCCGCGTTCCTTCATCTCCACGATGGCGTCTTGCCATGTCGCGTCATGTGCCCACGCGTCCTCCCAGACATGGAACTGGAACAGATCCACGCTCGGCACGTCCAGCCCTTTCAGGCTGTGGTGCAGGTATTCCCAGAGATGGTCCGGCGGGTACACATCGGACAGTTTTGAGTCCCGAGTGGATGGGAAAGCGCGGTCCTTCGGTGGCGGCTTGGTTGCGATGTTCAGGCCGCGATCCGGGTGCCGTTTCACCAACTGCCCCAACAACTCTTCGCTGTGACCGCGGCCGTAGATCCACGCGGTGTCGAAGAACGTGCAGCCGAGACGCACTGCCTCGTCGAGGGCCGTGTTGCCGTGCGAGTCGTCGGCGCCGGTCCAGCCGCCCTCGCCGCCTGCGATACCCCACATACCGTAGCCGACATCGCTGACTTTCCAGCCCAGTCGGCCGAATCGGCGTTCACGCATCCCTTCCTCCTAAACTGTGGTCACCTTGCTCCACCGGTTGCCGCCCGAGCCGAACCGGGTCTGTTGCGGTACCACGTTTCCCGCAACCTCCATACCTTCGACCTGAGCGAGTCCACGGTGGACGGACAGGGTCACGGTTCCGCTGATGTCACCGACGAGCCGGTCGACCGCGTCGCGCGCCGCGCATGCGGCCGGTTCGAGCCAGCGGCCTTCGTACATCGCGGCGCCAAGCACGACGGACAGGCGGTCGTAGAGATCGCGGCTTGCCACGTCAAGGCTGGCCTGCAGAAGGCGGGTCCACGCGCGGTCGAGCAATTCAAGGCCGGGCGCTTCGTAGATACCACGGCAGACCGTGCCGATGATGCGGCGTTCGACCACATCGCACAGCCAGATCCCATGCCGCGCACCGATTTCGTTGGCCTCCGTCATCCACTCCAGGGGCTCGGACCCGCTTCCGTTGACGTCGGCGACAAGGCCATCGCGGAAGGTGACCGTGACAGTCTCCGGGTCGGCCGCGGTTTGCCCAGGCCATCTGCTCCATCGTGGATCGAGCTTGGTTACCGGCGTTTCCAGGTCTTCAAGCTCGGCCGACTCGTGTGAGATACCAGCGAGATTGGCGTCGGTTGACCGCACATCACTGCTGCCGGGATCGAGCGACAACTTGTGCTCGATGACGGCCTTGAGCATTGCCTCCCGATGGGGGAACCGCTCCAAGGCCTGTGGGTCTGTCCACGGCTCGACGATCGACAGTTCCGGCGCGACTTCGGTGCCGTAGCGCGCGAAGCGGCGCTGATCGTTGCCTCCGCCGACGCACCCGTGCGCGAACATCGTGCACCCGTCCGCACGCATCAACGGCGCCAGTTCGCTGACGAGGACGAAACGCGCGGCGCCGGTCGTATTCCAGTAGCCGCCGTCGTGGCTGGCGCGGCATCGGAGCAGATCCGAGGCCACCGCGGCCATCGTCGATCGCAAATCCACCAGTACGACTTCGGCGCCGAAGGCTCGTAAGGAAGAAATCAGTTCGTCTATTGTGGAGCGGTCCGCTTGGCCGATGTCGGCGACATAATGTGTCGTCGGGGCCGGCAGTTCGGTCAGCCAGACGCCGACGGCCAGCGAGGACAGTCCACCCGCCTGGAACAATCCAATTCGTTCATTGTCATTCGCGTGCACCACAAGCTCCCCGTGAACGCTGGTTGACGTGTGTGATCCGGCGCCGAATACGCCGAACCTGCAGCCGACTGTAACGGCACGACGACGACCCGGCACGACGAACGCACGCCGGAGATCGCGTGCCCACGTCTTTTTTGGCCGGTGTCCGGCAGGAGATCCTTATGTTCTGTATCAATGTTATCCGTTGTTCTCTTATGCGTGTTGAGCTGGGCTAAGTGGTCGGTGAACGCGCTGTCCGGAATTGAAGATCGTCCTCCATTGTGGACGCTAAATGAGTTTGCTCTGTTCGGGTGACGGTTGCGTGATGACCGGATGTTCGGGTAACCGTTAAACATGGGGTTACGGGTTCAGGTGTCTCGGGCTGAGCCAGTCATGGGCACCTGCCGAACTGGGGTCGCCGGCCGGTCGCATGACGACCCGGCCCGATTCGTCATGCTCGTTCTTCCCTTGTATGTCAGGCTGTTCATGTCGAAGTGGCGTACCGCGCTCGCCCGGACCGCGATCTGGGGTCGCGTCTTGCCGGTGTTGGCCGGTCGGGTCTTCGGTACGACGCAGCCGCGGGCGGCTGGGCGGTCTCGTTGGGTGCGTTGTGGACGCACCAGCGCTCGGCATGCGCATGATCGACTCGAACCGAATAGTGCCCGGCGGCTGAAAAGTGCGCCATTTCAGTCGCCATTGGAACACGACAGACACCGTTTCGGACCTTTCATCATGCGCGCCTAGTGGTGCCACGGTTCACTGAAACGCATCGAGAAGACCGCTCACCGATCTGGTGACCGAGAATCTTTTGCCAGTCGAGACAACGGGGGTGTGATGCAACGCCATCAGCAGATGCACCGAGGCGAACACGCCTTGACCGACATTCGCCCGTCACTGAGTACATCACTGGGTACATCACTGGGGCCGCGGCACGAGTTTCCCCGGCACAGTACGGTCCTTGATCTGTTCAGCGAGAAAAGGAACAACGCGCCGGACCGTCCCGCGATCCGTTATCGGGACACTGTGCTGAGCTACGCCGACCTCGATGCCGCTGCCAATACGACTGCCAATCGGCTGATCGGCAACGGCGTGTCGAAACGACAGCTGATACCGGTACTCGTCGCGGACGGCCCCGAATTCCCGACGGCGCTCTTCGGCGTGATGAAGACCGGCTCGGCCTTCGTGCCGCTCGATCCGGCATGGCCGACCGAGCGGCTCAATTCGATCATGGCCGAGCTTGCGCCACCCGCGATCGTGGTGTCACCCGCGACTGTGGACACCGTCGCCGAGCTGGAGCCCACATTCCCGGCAGTGATCGTGGACTGCGCCGAGCAGCGCGATGTGGCAGAGCCCCCACCGGGAGACCGTGCACCCGGGCCGGAGGACTTGATCTACGGGTTCTACACCTCAGGGTCGACGGGTACGCCCAAGTGCTCGCTCAACTATCACCGAGGCCTGGTCAACAGGCTGACCACGATGTCGCGCCGGTTCGGCGACGGCGCCGATCACGTGACGCTGCAGAACAGCCGGTCCACGTTCGATTCCTCGATGTGGCAGGTGTTGTGGCCGCTGGTGTCCGGCGGGCAAGTTGTCCTGCCGCACCGCGACGGCATCCTCGATCTTGAGCAGACTGCGATGACGATCGGCCGATACGGCGTCACGGTCACCGATTTCGTGCCATCCGTGCTGGCGGTGTTCGTTGCCCTGCTGGAACTACGCGAGGATCTGCGCGACGCGACGTCGAGTCTGCGGCGGATGCTGATCGGTGGCGAAGCGGCCAGCCCCGGTGCGGTGCAACGGCTGAGGGCGCTGCTGCCCGGGTTGGAGGTCACCAACACCTTCGGGCCGACCGAATGCTCGATCGGGTCGGTCTTCCACGAGATCACCGACGCCGACGCGGACCGGATTCCGATCGGGCGCCCGATCGACAACACCGCCGCGATCGTGCTCGACGACGACCTCAACCCAGTCCCAGTGGACACCCCTGGCGAGATATACCTGGGTGGCGAGTGCGTCGGCGCGGGCTACCTCAACGATCCCGAGCGCACCGCGCAGGTACTTGTAGACAATCCGTTCGACGAAATCCCTGGCGAGAAGCTGTACCGCACGGGCGATCTGGCGCGGCTGGGTGAAGACGGGCTGCTGTACTTCGCAGGCAGGCTCGACGAGCAAGTCAAGGTCGGCGGGGTACGAGTGGAGCTCGGCGACGTCGCATCGGCACTGACCGAGCACCCGCTGGTGGGCAGCGCGATGGCGGTCGTCCTCGGCGAATCCACGGAGTCCACTTTGGTCGGTTGCGTCACGCCACGAGCAGTGGACAACCCGCCATCCTTGGACGAGCTCCGCGAGTACGCGGCCGAGAAACTGCCCGCCGAGCAAGTGCCGCAACAGATCGTGGTGCTCGACGCGTTCCCGCTCAACCAGAACGGCAAAGCGGACCGCAAGGCATTGACGGCACTCGTGGCGGGAGAGACGACACGGCAGGCGCTCCCTGTCGACCACATCGAGCCGCCAGCCGACCCGATGGAAGAGTTGATCTGTTCAGCCTGGTGCGAAGTGCTCGGTGTGGAAAAGGTTTGCGTGATCACGCCGTTCGCCCAGTACGGCGGCGACTCGCTGATCGCCAACCGGCTCACCGTCGCAGTCAGCGCGAGGCTGGAGAAGCCGGTGCGGCCAAGGGATCTACTCGTCGCGTCGACCGTGCGCGCCCAGGCCGAGCGGCTGACCAAGGGGATCGACGACGACACCGCCGAGCTGGCCTTTGTCAAGCACGACCTTGAATGGCGCCCGCCGCAGACACTGCTGCTCACCGGCGCGACCGGATTCGTCGGCGCGCACATCCTGGCCGAGTTGCTCGAGAATCCCAACGTAGCCGTGATCTGCCTGGTGCGATGCGCTGACGAGACCGAGGGAACCCGGCGGCTGACCGAGGTTCTCGAACAATATCAGCTGACGTCCGCTTGCCGGCTGTTACCAATGGCACTCAAGACTGGCCGGGTCGAGGTACTTCCCGGCGACCTGAGCAGCGACCTGCTTGGCCTGTCGCAAAAACAGTTCGACAAGGTCGCCTCGAACGTGTCCGGTATCGTCAACGCCGCGGGCGCGGTGAACTTCCTGTCCGGCTACGTGGACCACCGCCCGACCAACGTGGTTGGCGTGCAAGAGCTCATCAAGCTGGCCGCAGGCGGCGCGCGCGTGCACACACTGTCCACATTGAGCATCTTCCCGGCCGACGATCCGACCGGACGCATCACCGAGGACCTCATTCCGGCGCCGGACCAAGTCACCACGGACGGCTACAACAGGTCGAAATACGTCGCCGAATGCCTGCTCGCCGACGCACGAAAGCGAGGAATCGCCTCGGTGGCGTACCGGCTCGGCGAAGTCTGGCCACACCAATCGATCGGCCTGGCCAACCCAGGCTCACTGGCACACAACATCCTGTACGCGTGTGCGCGCGTCGGCTGCGTGTTCCAGACCGAAGCGAAGACCGACGTGACCCCAGTGGACGTGGTCAGCCAATTCGTGGCACATGTCGCGACAGGCGACATCGATGTGCCGGACGGCACGCTGCACGTGCTGTGGCCAGGAACGCTCCATTTCGCCGAGGCATTCGAGGTCTTGGCCGACCGATGTGGACTCGAACGGGTCACCTATGCACAGTTCCGCGACCGCGTCCAAGCCGTCGCCCAGCACGACGACAGGCTCGCCGGGCTGAGCCTGCTCTTGCCCGAACCCAGCGATGGCCGCGACGCGGCGCCAGCCGAGTTCGACGAGATGTTCACCGACAGTTCCCAACAGTTCGACACCGAGCGGTTCAGCCATCACGCGGTTTCGTTGGCGCAACCGGCGGCGGACGGGCTCACCACGCTCGATCGCTACCTCACCGGCCTTGCCGGCATTCCCACTTTGGTACCGCAGGAAAGGTAAGCGTGTCATGGAAAAGCAGTTCATCGTGGTGATCAACCACGAGGAGCAGTACTCGATCTGGCCGACCGGCCGGGACGTTCCCAACGGCTGGCGCGAGGACGGCGTTTCGGGCAGCAAAACCGAATGCCTCGAGCACATCGCGCGGGAGTGGACCGATCTGCGCCCGCTGAGCGTCCGCAAGTGAAGGGAGGAGACCTAGATCATGACCACCACACCCAATGAGGGCAACGTTGCCGAGATCAGGCGGGCGCTGCTGGAGAAGAAGGTCCGCCAGCGGGTGGCGGAACGGGCCGAGCGCGAGCGGATCGTCTCCGTCCCGCGGACCGGCAGGATGGCGATCGCCGACCAGCAGCGTTTCCTGTGGTTCCTGCATCAGATGGTTGGCGGCGCCCCGGTCTACAATGTCCCGTTCGCGATGCGGTTGCGTGGCAAGCTCGACGTGAATGCCCTTTCCGAGGCGCTGCGCGGGATTGTCGGGCGGCACGAGAGCCTGCGCACCAGGTTTGGCGACGAGCACGGCGTGCCGTTCCAGGCCGTCGATCCGCCGCCCGAGACGTGGGAACTTCCGGTGATCGACGGCACCGAGGAGTCCGTTCAGGACTGGATCGACCAGCACGTCCGCGAAGAGTTCGACCTGCGCAACGGCCCACCCTACCGATTCGGCCTGATGCGTCTTGGACCCGAAGACCACGTGCTTTCCATTGTATGGCAACACATCGTGATCGACGGATGGTCGTCACGCCAGTTCGCCGATGAGCTCACGGCACGCTACAGCGATCCGAGTGGCGCGCAGTTCGAACCGATCACCCTTCAGCCCGCTGACTACGCGGCCTGGCAACGACTGTGGCTGCTCAGCGACGAGCCGGAGAAGCAGGTCGACTACTGGCGGTCCTCATTGGACGGGATGGAGCCGTTGGAGATCCGCGGCGACCGGGCGCGTCCGTCCGCACCCACAGGCGAGGGAAGCATCCACGCCGACCGCCTGCCCGACGATCTCGCCAAGGACATCAGGGACATGGCCAAGGCCGAAGGAGTTTCCCTGCTCGCCTTGACGATGGCCGGCTACCAGGTCGTGATGAACCGCTACACCGGCCAGACCGACATCGCGCTCGGGTCCGTCCTTTCCGGACGAACGCGCTCCGAGACCGAGCCGATGATGGGGTTTTTCGCCAACGCGGTCGTGGTGCGTGGCAACGTTGACGGCAATCCGGTGTTCCGTGACCTCGTGCAGTCCACCAACAACAACATCATCGACGCGATGGCGCACCAGGACGTGCCGTTCGGCCGCTTGGTCGAGGCGCTGAGCCCGGAGCGGTTGCCAGGGCGCAACCCGGTGGTCGCGCACCTGTTCACGCTGCTGCCTGAGCCGATGATCGCGCGCTGGCAGCTGCCCGGCGTGGACGTCGAAATGCTGACACCGCAGCCGAAAACGACCCGGTTCGACATCACCTTCCAGATCAACGACCTGCCGGACGGCGGCCTCGGCATCTGGATCGAGTACTCAGCCGAGCTGTTCGACCAGCGCACGATCGAGCAACTGGTCGAACACTTCAAGACGGTCATGGCCGACGCACTGTCCAGGCCGGACGCCCGGATCGACGCGCTGGACATCATGCCGGACGGCGAACACGTGCGCGTGCTCTCCGAATGGAACCCCGAGCCCGGTCAGACGGACGACCGGCTGCTGCACGAGCTGTTCGCGGCACGCGTGGCCGAAAAACCGGACGCGGTCGCGATGCGGTTCGCGGGGGAGGACCTCACCTACAGGCAACTGGACGAGCGGTCGAGCGCCCTGGCACATGCCCTTGTGGACGATTTCAAGGTCGTGCCAGGGCGTGTGGTCGGAGTGTTGCTGGAACGCGGATTCGACCTCCCGGCCGCCGAGCTCGGCGTGCTCAAGGCAGGCGGCGCTTGGCTGCCGCTCGACCCGCAGTACCCGGCAGATCGCCTGTCCTATCAGCTCGGCGACGCCGATGTGGCGGCTGTGGTGACCACTTCGGATCTGGCCGACCGGTTGCCCGAAGGGGTCGAGCGGATCCTGATGGATACCTTCGAAAGTCAGGACACTTCGACGCCTTCGGTGTCCGTGAAGCAGGAAGACGCGGCATACGTCATCTACACCTCGGGCTCGACCGGAACTCCCAAGGGAGTCATCGTCCCGCATCGTGCAGTCGTGAACTTCTGCACGACCTTCCAGCAGATGTTCGACGTGACACCGGACGATCGGATCCTGCAGTTCTCCAACCCTGCCTTCGACGTGAGCGTGTCGGACGTGTTCTCGACCTTGACCGCTGGCGGGACCATTGTGGGCGCACCACGCGAGGAGCTGCTCGATCCCGACAAGCTGCAGGACCTGCTGGCGCGCGAACGAGTGACCATGGTGGACATCCCGCCTGCCGTGCTCGGTCTGCTTGATCCGTCCAAGTTGGACGATCTGCGGGTGTGTTTCATCGGTATGGAGCCATTCGGCCCCGAGTTGGTCAACAAGTGGTCCAAGCCAGGGCGTGAGTTCCACAATGGATACGGGCCCACCGAGGTCACCGTGACCTGTGTGGACTACCTGTGCCCGCCGGAGCCCTTGGACGGCTCGCCGCCGATTGGCCGCGCGATGGCCAACCAGCGCGCCTACGTGCTGGACAGCGAATTGCGGCCGGTCCCGGTCGGCGTGCCCGGCGAGCTGTTCATGGCAGGAGCGGGCCTTGCCATCGGCTATCTCGGCAGGCCCGACCAGACCGCCGAGAAGTTCATGCCCGACCCGTTCGCCACCAACCCCGGCGAGCGCATGTACGCCACCGGCGACCTCGTACGGTGGAACGCCGACGGGCAACTTGAGTTCCTCGGCCGCGTCGACCGCCAGGTCAAGCTGCGTGGTCTGCGGGTGGAGCTCGGCGAGATCGAGCACGCCATCGAGAGCTACACCAGCGTGCAGCAGTGTGTCGTGACCGTGCAGGACCAGGGGACGACCTCGGCATGGCTGGCCGCTTATGTGGTCGGCGAGTTCCAGACGGATTCGCTGCGTGAACACCTCACGGATCGGCTGCCGCTGCACATGGTGCCGACCGACTACGTGCAGCTTGACCAGCTCCCGCTGACCTCGACCGGCAAGATCGACCACGCGAAGCTGCCCAACCCGCGCCCGGACGGCGGCGTCGAGCAGGTCGAGCTGACCACCGAGACGCAGCGCCGCGTGGCCGAGATCTGGCAGGGCCTGCTGAGCCTCGACCCGGGTAGCATCGGCGCGCAGGACAACTTCTTCCTCCTGGGCGGCAACTCGCTGCAGGTCACTCAGCTGGTTTCACGGGTGCGTGACGCTTTCCAGGTCACGCTCGACCCTCGGCGACTGTTCAGCTACCCGACGCTGAGCCAGTACGCGGGCCAAATCGACGAGGCACAGCACGCGCTGCTGGGCGATGACGAGGTCTCGCAGCTTGAGGCCGAGATCGCCGGACTGTCCGAAGAGGAAATCGATCGGATGTTGAACGAGTCCCGCTGATGTCCACCCTGGCTGAGAAACGGCGTGCGCTGCTGCTCCTGCGGTTACAGCAGAAGCAGGCGGTGGAGCAGGACGTTTCACCAGTCGTCCCGCTCAAGCCCACAGGAACACGTCCGGCGCTGTTGCTCGTACACGCGGCAGGCGGATCGGTCGCACCCTACGCGGCCTTGGCAGGCCTGCTGGGTGACGACCAACCTGTTTTCGGGCTCGAAGATCCGGGCCTGAACGGCGGCGCGGCCGAGCGGAAACTGCCCGAGATCGCGGCCGAGTATTTGGCCGCGGTCCGGGCGGTCCAGCCAGAGGGGCCGCTGTACCTGGGCGGATGGTCGGTCGGCGGAGCAGTGGCGCTGGAAATGGCAAGGCAGGATCAGGATGTCGCGCTGGTGGTCGCGCTGGACACGGCCTTCGTGGATGCGTCCATCGATTCGGAGGGCGATGGCGAAGTGTGCCCTGGCGGTGCCAGCGGCGTAGGGGCTCGTGGTGCTTGCCTTCATGGCGATGAGGATGGACCCGGCGCGGGCTTCGGTGCCGACGTAGGCGCTCATGGCGATGACGATGAACTCCGTGCGGCGTTCGCTGCCGACATCGCGGGAATGGGCGCCGAGTTGAGCGAGGCCGAACTGGCCGAGCGCTTCCCGGTGTTCGCAGCCAACGTGCGTGCTTTCCTTGCCTACCATCCGTCGCATGTGGACGCCCGAGTCGTGCTGCTGTGCGCGGAGGACTCGGAGCCTGCGTATCTCGACCGTTGGCGTGCCTATTCCGATGAGATCCATGTGGTGCCGGGCAACCACTACACGATTCTGCAACCCCCAAACATCGAGGCGCTGGCGCAAGCGCTTCGCACAAGCCTAAGCGAGGTGAGCAAGCGATGATGCCGGTTCCCAGGCCCGAACAGGAACGCTTTCGGGCTGAAGTGTGCAAGCTGCTCAGGGAAGATCAGGTACGCGAGGAAGTGGCGCAGTCACGCAGGGTGCCGTATGGGCAGGAGGCCGGGCTGCTCGACGTGCACCGGCGGCTGGGCAAGCTCGGTTGGCTCGCGGTCAACTGGCCCGAGCGTTATGGCGGCTCGGGCGGCACGTTCGTGGAGAAGGCCATCCTCACCGAGGAAATGATCCGTCACGGCGTGCCCGAGAACGTGCACTCGTTGGGCATCGACATCGTCGGGTCGGCCATCAACTTCTTCGGTACGGACGAACAGAAAGAGCGTTTCCTCCCAGGCCTCGCGCGCGGTGAGACCACAGCCAACGTGTTGTTCAGCGAGCCGGGTGTCGGATCGGATCTGGCCTCGCTGACCACGCGTGCCGAGCCGGACGGCGAAGGATGGCGGCTGCACGGCAAGAAGATCTACAACATGAAGGCGCAGCACAGTGATTTCGCGCTGTGCGCGGCCCGGACATCGACCGGCCCGGTGAACTACTTCGGAATCACGCTGTTTCTGGTTCCGTTGCAGAGTATGGGTGTGGTCATCGAGCCACTGTGGAACATGTCCGAGGAGCGGTTCGACTGCGTGACACTCGACGGGATCCGGGTCGGTCCTGAGGACGTGCTCGGTGACGTCGACGACGGCTGGCAGGTCCTGAACAAGGTGCTTCCGTTGGAGCGCACTGGATTGGACCACTCCGCCAAGGCAGAGCGAACGCTGGCTGCCTTACAGGAGCATGCGCCCGCGGGGTCTGAAGAACGGCTGGTCGAGCTGGAGACGCGGGTGCGCGCGGCGCGGCTGTTGGCGTGGCGGTGCGTGAACAACCTACAGGAAGGCAATCCGGACGAAGTGGACTCGGCGACAGCCAAGTGGTACACGTCGGAAACGGCCAAGGAAGTGTCCATCGCGGCGGTCGAACTCATTGGCTCGCAGGCACTTTTGGACGCACGTGATCCCGATGCCATCGCTGACGGCATCTTCGATGCGGCGCTCCGGGAGGCTCCGGGCCTCACGCTGGCCCAGGGTTCGTCGGAGATCATGCTTTTCTTTGTCGCCACATCGAAATTGGGGTTGCCGTCATGACTGTCGCCGAGTTCTTTGACGAAGATCTGGCGCCGATGGTCCGGCGGATGGCTGACCGGCCGCGCAACGGCGTCGACACCGATGAGGACAGTCGTGAGATCCGGTCGATGGTTTGGCAGGGATTGGTTGGGCTCGGTGCACTCGATGGTTCCGTGGAGCTGGCCGAACTACTCGGATCCGTGCTGTACCAAGGCCCGATGCTGGACACCTTGACCGCGCGGGAGCTGTTTCCCAAGAGTGAGATCGGTCAAACCGCGGTGGCATTGGCCGTTTCGGACGATCCTTGGTCCGCCAAGGATGGTCTGATCACCGCTCGGCGAACCTTTGTCGGGTTCGCGGCGGAGGTTGACTTCTTTGTCGTGGGCGGCACGGACACGGGCGGAATGCGTCTCGCGCTCGTGCAGGCTGGGGATCCTTCCATCACCATGCGACGGTACGAGGAAACCGGCCGCGGCGAGGAGTACGAAGTGGAATTCACGGGCACGCCCGTGACCGAGACGGTCTATGCCGCCACAGACTGGGAGAAAGCGCTGGCCAACGCCCGCGTTCGGCAAGCCGCGTACTTGGTCGGCCTCGCCCAAGCCGCCCTTGATCACGCCGTCGGCTACGCCAAGAAACGCCGCCAATTCGGCCAGCCCATCGGCAAGTTCCAGGGCCTCGCGTTCAGGCTCAGCGAAATGTCGATGCACATCGACGCGACACGCCTGCTGGTGCACTCCTCCGACGCGGCCGCGCACGCGGCGGCCAACCTTGCGGCGGCCGCTGATCTGGCCCGTACCGTGACGACAAAGACCATGCAGATCAACGGCGCTGTCGGTATGCAGTCCGACAACGACGCCCAGCTGTACTACCGGCGGGCGGCGGTCGAATCGGTACGGCTCGGGACACCTGCCGAATTGCGGCGCGAAAGTCGCTCCACGGGGGAGTGACCGATGAATCTGGTGATACAGAAGTACGGCGGAACCTCGTTGGGCGACGCGAGCAAGATCAGGCGCGCGGCCCGGCGAATAGCCACCGAGGACAGACCAGTGGTCGTGGTGGTCTCCGCGATGGGCGGAACCACCGACACGATGGTGAATCTGGCAAGTGACCTCACCGACGCACCACCCGCCCGTGAACTGGATCTCTTGCTCAGCACCGGTGAACAGGCTTCGGCAGCCGCGCTTGCCATGGCATTGCACGAAATTGGCGTGTCTGCTCGCTCGTTCAGTGGCCGCGACGCGGGCATCACCACCGATGGAGTGCACGGTGACGCGCGTATCATCAACGTCGACGCCAGCCGGGTCCGGGAATGCGTCCAGGACGGCTGTGTTCCTGTGGTTACTGGGTTTCAGGGCATCGCAGCCCAGAGCGGCGAGCTCACTACCTTGAGCCGGGGCGGCTCCGATACCACCGCGGTCGCGCTGGCCGCGGCGCTGCATGCCGACGAATGCGAAATCCTGACCGATGTCGAGGGCGTGTTCACCGCGGATCCACGGCATGTGGCCGAAGCTCGCAAGATGGACTATCTGTCCTATGGGGACATGGCCGAACTGGCGTCAAGCGGCGCTTCGGTTCTCGCCCATCCGAGCGTGGAGTACGCCAGCAACCATCGCGTTCCGGTGCACGTGCGATCCAGCGCGACTGGGACGTGCGGCACCTGGGTGACCAGCGCCCACTCAGCCGCGCCCTTCGAGAGCGAACGGCTGACCGCGGTCGGAGTCGCGCATCAGACGGGCCAATTACGTTGCCAGCTCGACGGAATCACCCCTGCCGAACTGAGCACGGTCACGGCCGCGTTGGCTGATCCGACGCTGTCGGTGGACGTGCTCGAATATCCGCCAAGCGACAAGGTCGGCTCCCTGCGGTTCACGGTGAAAGCCGCGCACCGGCAGCAGGTCGACTGGATGCTCGCGGAGCTGCGGGCGGCCGATGCCTTCACGGAATGTCACTGGTCCGGGCCGGTGGGGAAGGTATCTTTGGTGGGACGCGGGTTTCGCGCGCATCATCCCCGGGTACGGCCCCTGGTCTTGGACACGCTCAAGTCCCACCACATCGGCGTCAGGGATCTGGCCGTCAGTGCCAGGCGAATCTCCATTACCTGCGCTGAGCATGACGTCCTCACCGCGGTGACCTACCTGCACCGCACGTTCTTGGCCGCCCAGCGGTGGCCGTCCCTTCCGCGTGAACGTGCGGTCGGCTAAGACGAGGCCCGGAATCCAGCCGGATTCCGGGCCTCGGCCGGTCAGTACTTGTATTCCTCAGTGCCGAAGCGGACGGTCTTGCGTTTCTTCTTGGGCGGATCAGTTGGTGCCATCTGCCGCCAGGCGTACCACACCATTCCCATCCCGATCAGCAGCAAGAGTCCCAACGTGCTTGGTGCTCTGCTCCCTCACTTGCACGACGGCGGTGTAGCCATCAGCCGTCTCGAAGCTGACGGACAGTCACACTTTGCGTAACAGCACTTCACGTACCGTGACGGTCCCTTCACCCTCAGGCCTGTTACCGGTGTAACGCCACACCGACCCGGGTAACCCTGTTTTGTGCTTTTAACGGTTACTAGTTGTCGCGGAAGCGAGGGGAGTGGGGCATGACGCGAACATCGGCTCGCACGACGGAACGGGCTGCCAACAGACTGGAGTCACGGCAGGTCTGGCAGCTCGCCGTCATCTGCGGCACGCAGTTCCTGATCGCGCTCGACTACTCGATCATCAACGTCGCCGCGCCGAGCATCCGGGACGGCTTGAGCCTCACCTCGGGCGCGGGCCTCGCGTGGGTCCTGTCCGCCTACCCGCTCGCGTTCTGCGGTTTCCTGCTGCTTGGTGGCCGGATCGCCGATCTGTACGGGCGAAAGCGTGTGTTCATCTGGAGCCTGATGGGCTTCATGCTTGCCTCGCTCGTCGCCGGGCTTGCCTGGTCGCCGGAAGTGCTCATCGCGGGCCGTGCACTGCAGGGTGTTGCCGCCGCGTTCATCGCTCCGGCGGGACTTGGGCTTCTCCAAGCCACCATCCCGGAAGGCGCCCAGCGTGACCGCGCCCTCGGCATTTACGGTGCCGCGCTGTCGGCGGGATTCGTCTCGGGCATGGTTCTCGGTGGTGTGCTGACCGAGTTCGCCGGTTGGCGGTCTGTCTTCCTCATCAACGTTCCGATTGTGCTGTTCGCCTGTGTCGTCGCCAGGAAGTTCCTTGAGGAGAGCCGGGATACCAAAGCATCCCGCTATCTCGACATCCCCGGCACGGCCTTGGTGACCATCGGGCTCGTCGCGCTCGTGTTCGCCGTCACCGAGGGTGGCGAGTATGGGTGGACGTCGTTGCCGATCGTGCTGTCCGCGGCGATCGCGATACCGGCCGTCGCCCTGTTCATCTGGGTGGAATCACGCAAAGACAGCGCACTCCTGCCGATCTCCATCTTCCGTCGTGCCGCTATTGGGCCCGCGAACCTGATCAACCTCCTGTTGACCTGCTCGTACGGTGGAATGCTCTTCATTCTCACGCTTTACGTGCAGACACATCTGAAGTTGAGCGTCCTGCTGACCGGTCTGGTGTTCGCGGTCTCGGGCGCGGTCGCCATCGTCACGGGCATCTACGGGGACCGGCTCACCGAACGGTTCGGGCTTTACCGTGTTCTCGTCGCCGCGATCGCCATTGAAACCGTCGGCATCCTGATCATGGTCGGCCTGCCCGAGAGCTACGGACTCGTGCTGATCCTGGTCGGTACGTCGATCAACGCCTTCGGGCACATCATCGCGCTGATCGGGACGAGCATCGCCGGAACCAACCGGGTCGAGGAGGGCAGGCGGGCCACCGCCGGTGCATTGATCAACGTATCCCAGCAGTTGGGGTTGGCCATCGGAATCGGTGTGGTGACGTCGGTGGCTGCCAGCTTTGGCGGTGCGAGTCTTGAGGGCTGGCGCTGGGCTCTGTGGTGCACGGCCGGGGTCGCGGCCGTGGCGGTGCTGATGGTTGTCCTGTACCGGAAGCGGTTCAAGGGCGAGGTTACATAGCACTGTCATGGCTATTGGCGGCTAAACCGTATATCATTGTTTCAATGGTTACTCTCGCCGCTGTTCAAGCCCGGCTGCCCTGGCAGGAAGCACATTTCGTCGGCGGCCATCCGGTGCTGGACCTGACGAACACCGTCTTCAACCGGAAACATCCGGCTGAAGACGGTGAACTGCTGAAAACTCCGGCGGACGTCCTGACGTGGTGCGCATCCGTCGGCCTGTTCGAGGACATTCCGTCGCGGGCGGACGCGGATCTCCCTGCTCAGGTTCAGGTTGTCCGTGAAGAGGTGTGGGCCGTGTTCGACGCGCTCGGACGCGGTGAAGCGTTGCCCCACAAGGCTTTCGGTGCCCTTCTCGAACGCGCCGGGGTGGGCGTACGGACCGAGCGGGTGCAGCAAACCGGCGCCGCCCTTGATCGCGTCAACTGGGCGGCGCCGGGAGCGATTCCCGCGGCCTTGTCATTGCTGGCGGTCCAAGCGTTGTTCACGTTGCCTGCCGAGCGGGTCAGGGCATGCGGGCGATGTGGCTGGATGTTCCTGGATTCCTCGCGCGGCGGCCGTCGCCGCTGGTGCAGCATGAGCACCTGCGGCAACCGCGAAAAGGCGAGCCGCCACCGGCATTCGGCCAGTGTCGTGTGATCCTGTTCCCTTTCGCCTTGCTGGGAGATCACATTGTTCCTGGTGGTGACGCCGGGACGTCGGAATACTGGTTGTCTTTCGGCGTTCCGGCCGGTGCCGCCAGGGACGATTCGAGCCCCAGCAAGGCCAAGGGAACAGGGTTACGCGGCACTAGGGTCTGTTTCGAAAGTCATGGGAGCCACTCGTTGATCGCTGCGATGGTGACCGTGGTTTCGTAGCGAACGGCGAGCTTGTCGTATCTGGTGGCGACGGCTCGGTTTCGTTTGAGACGGTTGATCCCGCACTCGACAGCGTGCCGTTGCTTGTAGATCTCCTTGTCGAATGCGGGTGGTCGTCCTCCGTGTGAGCCCTTGTTCTTGCGGTTGCGGACCTGGTCGGCCTTGTCCGGGATGGTGCAGCGGATACCGCGCCTGCGCAGGTAGGCGCGGTTGGCGCGGGACCCGTAGGCTTTGTCGCCGAGCACCCGATTCGGGCGGCAGCGCGGCCGACCGCGATCCCGCCGGGGTACCCGGATACGGTCGAGCACCACCTGAAACTGGGGCGAGTCACCTCGCTGGCCAGCGGTGATCACGATTGATAAGGGCTTTTGTCCCTGCTCGACCGCCAGGTGAGTCTTGGTCGTCAACCCGCCTCGGGAGCGCCCCAGCCCGTGATCGGCCGGTTCGACCTCGACCCCGCCCGGAGACTCCTTCTGGAGATCCCCTTTTGACGCGCACCAGCCGCGTGCTGGTGCGCACGAGCCACCGTGGAGTCCACGCTGACATCCCAGGTGATCAGGCCCGCAGCGTCCGCGTCCGCCTGCAACGCGACCAGAATCCTCTTCCACGTGCCATCCCGTTGCCACCGCCGGAACAAGCCATACACCGTCTCCCACGGGCCGTAACGCTCCGGCAGATCCCGCCACGGCACACCGGTTCGAACCCGAAACCGGATCCCGTCAATAAGCTTCCGCTTCGCATGCTTCGGCGGCCTGCCAGGCTTCTTGCCCCTGGGCAGCAAGGGTTCCAGCTTCGCCCACTGCTCGTTGGTCAGATCACCACGCCCCACGAATCAAGATCATCTCAAACCTTGATCAACTTGTGAAACAGGCCCTAGGGCGTGTTTCAAATGCCCGATCGCGATAGCCAGGCCGGATGCGGCCCCTGACGCCACCGCGGCAACGCCCAAAGACAACCAGTATTCGCGGCGTCACCGCGGCGTCGCCAGGAACCACCCCGATCCTGCCTCTCATCGACCGGGACATTCGAAACACGCCCTAGCTGACGGTCCTTCGCATGATCGGCCGGTCCTTGCGTGGGCGGCTCACCTCGTCGAACCCGGCCTTGACGAAAGCACTGGCGACTCCGGTCATCACGCTGTCCGGACCGGCCTTCTTCCCCTTGGCAGGCTCAATCGGATAACCCTCGACGGTCGTGTAGCCATGTGCCGCGGCGTAGTCGCAGACGGCGTCGAGAATGGCGGGCATCAGGCCGGACTTGCGGTGCTTTTTCTCCACGTAGATGCACGCGATCGAGCAGACCGGGGTGTCGTCGACTTCCTTGAGCAGTGGCGAGCGCTCGAGCCTGGAAAAGTCGCCGCGCGGTCCCAGTGAGCACCACGCCACGGGATCGTCGTCTTCGTAGATGACGACACCCGGCGGCTGTTTGCGTTGGCTGAGCCGCTTCATCGACTTCTTGTTCCCGTCGCCCTTCTGCTCCATGAACTCCGCAATGGACAGTCGCCAGTGCATGCACCAACAGCCGCTGGCGCCGCCGTTGCTGCCCATCACCGATTCGAAGTCGTTCCAGGTCGCCTTGGTCAGATCTTTGACCTTCAGTGCACCGGATTTCGTCTTGGTCATGACGAGGGGATACCCACAGGCTAGTAACCGTAAACACGCACTTTATGGGTTACTCTGGGGCCATGGGGTTATCTGTGCCAGCGACAGCAGAGGGGCGAGAGGTGGCCGAAGAAGGCGTACTCGACGTGCTCGAAGCGGAAGCGATCCACGTGATGCGGGAAGTCGCCGGATCGTTCCGCAAACCGGTGTTGCTGTACTCGATCGGCAAGGACTCCTCGGTGCTGCTTCACTTGGCCACCAAGGCTTTCGCGCCGGGCCGGATGCCGTTCCCGGTCGTGCACGTCGACACCGGCTGGAAGTTCCGCGAAATGATCGCGTTCCGCGATGACACGGCCCAACAGCAAGGGCTGGACCTACGCGTGCACACCAATCCGGACGAGGCGACGCCGTTCAGCCACGGCACGCACGAATACACGCGGATCAAGAAGACTGTGACACTGCGAAAGGCGCTCGACGACAGCGGATTCGACGCGGCGATCGGCGGTGCGCGGCGCGACGAGGAACGCTCGCGCGCCAAGGAAAGGGTCTTCTCCCTGCGCGAGCCTGGGCATCGCTGGGAACCACGCTCCCAGCGCCCGGAATTCTGGTGGTCGGCGAACACCGAACTGGCTGAGGGGCAGACAATGCGGGTGTTCCCACTGTCCAATTGGACCGAGCTGGATATCTGGCGCTACATCCGGCGGGAACGAATCCCGGTGGTGCCACTGTACTTCGCCGCGCAGCGCCCGGTCGTCAAACGGAAGGGTGCCTTGATCATGGTGGATGACGACCGTTATCCGCTTGAACCCGGCGAACGGCCGGAAATGCGCCAAGTCCGGTTCCGCACCCTCGGGTGCTACCCGCTGACCGCCGCCGTGGAGTCCAAGGCTTCGAACGTCGACGAGATCATCGACGAGATGCGGGTCGACAACAGGTCCGAGCGCGCGGGCAGGCTCATCGACGGCGATGGCGGCGGTACGTCCATGGAGAGCAAGAAGTCGGAGGGGTACTTCTGATGGTCTCGGTACTTCGGGTGATCGCGTGCGGCTCGGTCGACGACGGAAAGTCCACTTTGATCGGTCGCTTACTCGCCACAACCGGTGGCGCGACAAAGGACGAGCTCGACTACGCGACGCAGACGAGGCGCGGCGGTTCCACGATTCCCGTTGGCGAAGTGGACTACTCGTTGCTGACGGACGGATTGGAGGCAGAGCACGAGCAAGGCATCACCATTGACGTCGCCTACCGTTTTCTCGACCTGCCGTCCGGGCGGCGGGTGATCATCGCCGACGCGCCAGGACACGAGCAATACACGCGGAACATGGCGGTCGCAGCGTCCACAGCGGACGTCGCGATCCTACTTGTCGATGCCACGAAAGGAGTCCGTGAACAGACCTATAGGCACTTGGCGATCTGTGCGCTGATGGGTGTGCGGACTGTCATCGCGGCGGTCAACAAACTTGACGCGGTCTCCTACGATCGCGCGTTGTTCACGAACCTGTCAAATGAAGTCCTTGCGGCAGCGAACGATCTGGGTGTTACGGCCAGCGTGCTGCCGGCAAGCGCGCTCGGCGGGGACAATGTGGTCGAGCCGTCGCCGAATCTGCCTTGGTACAAGGGGCCGACGCTGCTCGAAGCGCTGTCCACTTGGGAGCCTGTCGAATCTCGGGCGGATGGTGACTACCGGTTGCCAGTTCAGTACGTGATCCGGGCGGACGACTTCCGCGGCTTCGCGGGCATGGTGGTCGGCAGCACGCTCCAACCGGGCGACCCTGTGGCGGTGGCGGGCAGCGGCGTGGAATCGAAGATCGACAGGGTGCTCGGCCCAGGCGGCAACGAACTCGATATGGCCCGGCCTGGCACTCCGGTGACAGTGACGTTGACCGACGACGTCGACATCCGCCGTGGCGACCTGCTGACCACACCCGACACCCGCCACAACGGACTTGCCCCGGCAACGGCATGCTCAGCCACGCTGGTCTGGACCGCCGAGGAACCACTGCGCCACGGCCGCTCCTACTTGCTGTCGGCGGGATCGCGGACCGTGCCTGCTGTGGTCACGAACGTGCGTGACAGGCTTGAGGTCGTATCCGGCACCAAACTCGCCGCGCGCACACTGGGCCTCAACGACATCGGCACGGTCGAACTGACCACCGACACCCCGATCTGCCTGGACAGCTACAAGACCTGCCGTGAAACAGGCAGTTTCCTGCTCGTGGACCGAGTCAGCAAGGAAACCGTCGCGGCAGGCATGGTCCGGTACGCGTTGCGGCGCGGTCGTAACGTCGTTCCCCATGCATACACTGTGGACCGTGATGCGCGCCAACAGCAAAAAGGTCAGCGGTCCACAGTGCTCTGGCTGACCGGCCTGCCCGGGTCAGGCAAGTCGACGCTCGCCGATGCCCTGGAACGACGGCTGCATGCCTTGGGGCTGCACACCTATGTGCTTGACGGTGACAATGTCCGGAGTGGACTGAACAAGGACCTCGGATTCACGCCCGAGGCCCGCGCGGAGAACGTCCGCCGCGTCGCCGAGGTGAGCCGGATCCTGCTGGACTCCGGGCTGATCGTGATCGTCGCGCTGGTCTCGCCGTTCCGGACCGACCGCGCAGTGGCCAAGAGCCTGTTCCAACCCGGCGACTTCGCCGAGGTCTGGGTCAACACCCCGGCAGATGTGTGCGCCAGCCGTGACCCGAAAGGACTTTATGCCAAGGCAAAGGCCGGAACCCTGCCGAACATGACCGGCGTCGGCCAGGCCTACGAACCACCGGAGCACCCCGACCTGGTGGTCGACGGCTCAGGCTCGCTCGATGACGCGGCGGACGAGCTGTGCGCGTTCCTGCGAAGTTAGTTGGAACCTACGCCGGTTGTTTGGCGGACACGTCGTATACCCAGCTGGCAACGCTCCCAGGCCATTCCAGCAGTTCAAGGAGCAGCCCTTCTTGCGTCGACCACGGGCAGATCCGGACGGATTCGTGGCCAGTCGCGGCCAGCAGGGCCTCGACCACCACAGCACCGGCAAGTGACTGCCGGGCACGATGGCGGGAGATCCCTGGCAGTTCGGCTCGCTGCGCCGCGGTGAGACCGGCCAGCCGGGGAATCCAGCGGCGCAGGTCGTGCAGGCGCAGATTCCGCTCCACGAACGGTCCTTCCCGCTGCGGACGGGCCCCGGTCAACCGCGCCAACTGCTGCATCACCTTCGAACAACCCACAGCGAGCCCAGCAAGATCTGTGTCTTGCAAAGCTTTTTCCACATCCGCTGAGACGTTGTCGCGCAGCTTTCGTAGTGACAAGCCGTTGTCGACGCCCCACTGCGTGAGTGTCCTGGCGCCAAAGGGAAGCGAGATCGTGGTGTGTGGCCGAGTGCCGGTGCCCGCGGCTACTTCCGCTGTGCCGCCGCCGACGTCCAGGACGGTGAGTGGGCCTGAGGAGTGGCCGAACCAGTGGCGGGCCGCGATGTAGGACAGGTGCGCTTCTTGTTCGCCGGTGAATGTCAGCAGTTCGACGCCGGTTCGGCGGGCTACTTGCCTGATCACGCGTTCCGCGTTCACCGCGTCCCTGATTGACGAGGTCGCGAACGCCAACAGGTCGACGTCGTGCCGGACCCGTCGCACAATCTCGGTGACGGCCCGGCTGACCTGCTCGACACCGTCGCTGCTGAGCCTGCCGTTCTTGTCCAGCGCGTGGTCAAGGCGGAGTCGCACCTTGTGGTTGTAGGTCGGCCGCAGCGGCGATCCGTCGGTCCGGTCGATGACCATGACGTGCGCACTGAAACAGCCGATGTCCAGCACACCCACCCGTCTCGCAGGTCCGCGCATCGGTCACCTCGTTCCCTTTGGGGCAGAAATACTACTTACCCCACTGTGGCAGCCGAAAACCCGGTGTTTGTTCGTGCCACGTCCGGGTACCCCTCTACCCCTGTCGGTCGTACCGCACGCAGCGTTACGCGCATTAGGCTTGGTCAGAGCGGACGTACCGGTTGGAACACCGTCAACGAGAAATCACGGGCGCAGAAGTACTTTGACCATGCCGTTCTGCTTCTTCTGGAACGTCTCGTAGGCACGCGGGGCGTCGGTGAGCGGCAAATGATGTGTCGCGAAGCTGTCCACACCAAGCGGGTCGTCATCAGTGAGCAACGGCATGATGTCGTCCACCCATCGCCGGACGTTTGCCTGGCCCATCCGAAGCTGGATCTGCTTGTCGAAAAGGGTCAGCACAGGCATCGGATCGGCCATTCCACCGTACACACCGGACAGTGACACGGTACCGCCCCGTCGCACGATGTCGAATGCCAACATCAGCGCGTTCAGCCGATCAACGCCTGCTTTCCGCATGAACTTGGCCGCGACGGCATCCGGCAGCAAACCGGTGATTTGATGGGCAACCTTGGCCACGGGAGAGCCGTGCGCTTCCATTCCGACCGCGTCGATAACCGAATCGGGGCCACGGCCGTTCGTGATACCGCGAATCACATCGGTCAACTCGCCCCTGTGCTCCAACCAATCCAGCGTTTCGACGCCATTGTCCTTGGCGCGCTGCAGTCGTTCTGGCACGAGGTCGACGCCGATCACTTGGCGTATCCCGAGATGGCGGGCCACACGCGTGGCCATGTCACCGATCGGCCCGAGGCCAAGCACGACCAGACTACCGTCCGCGGGGACGTCGGCGTATTTGACGCCCTGCCAAGCCGTTGGCAGAACGTCGGAAAGGTAGACGAACCGGTCATCCGATGGTCCGTCCGGGACTTTCACCGGCAGGGTATTGCCAAACGGCACACGCAGATACTCCGCCTGGCCACCAGGAACTTGCCCATAAAGCTTGGTGTAACCGAACAGGGCGGCGCCCATTCCCTGTTCACGAACCTGCGTGGTCTCGCACTGGGACTGCAAGCCCTGATCACACATGAAGCACTTGCCACAGGAGATATTGAACGGCACGACCACGCGGTCGCCTGTCTTGAGCGCGGTGACCTCCGCGCCGACTTCTTCCACGACGCCCATGGGTTCGTGGCCGAGGATGTCGCCCTCGCCCATGAACGGGCCCATGACTTCGTACAGATGCAGGTCCGACCCACAGATTCCGCTCGATGTGATCCGGACGATCACGTCGGTCGGTTTCTTGATCACGGGATCCGGCACCGTGTCCACCCGGACATCACGCCGCCCATGCCACGTCACTGCTTTCATTTCACACCCCTTTCGGCCATCTTCAGTGTTGCCAGCCAGCGCCAGGCGAAACGCCGGTTCGACAGCCGTCGAGGTATTCCGGGCACATCTTCGAATCCGGTTCGAATCCGGGACGAAGCCGAAGACGCCCGCGCTGTCCTACCGTGCGCTCAAGGGGCATGCGAGGAGGAACGATGCGCAGCGACGTGCTTGTCATCGGAGCCGGGGCAATCGGCGCGAGTGCGGCCTTTCATCTCGCCCGAGCAGGACTTGACGTCACTGTGCTCGAGGCGTTTTCCGGGCCCGCGCAAGGCAGTACAGGCCGGTCGTTCGCCTGCGTGCGCGTGCGGTGGGCTGACCCGGTTAACATCCTGATGACCTGGCGAAGCATTCGCGATTGCTTCCAGCGGTACGAGGCCGGCTACTTCCCGCACGGCTATGTGCTTCTGGTGCCTGAGCATGCGTGGGGCGATCATCTCGCGAGCGTCGACTTGCAACATCAGCTTGGCGTGCCAGTGGAAATACTGGATGTGCCGTCCGCGCAGCGACTTACGCCGTTCAGCCCGGAAGGTGTAGGTGGTGGGACGCTCGGACCTGCCGATGGCGTGGTCGACCCACACCTCCTGACGACGTTGTTTCCCGGCCGTGCCAAGGATTTGGGTGCACGAGTGTTGTTCAGCCATCGGGTGACGAGTATTGAGTCCGATGATGGTTGGGCTGTCACAGCGGGGGAGCGGACGTTCCACGCGCAGCATGTGGTGAACGCGGCCGGTGGCTGGAGTGGTGAGGTCGCAGTCCTTGCGGGACTTGAAGTTCCGGTCTGTCACTTACGCCGCAACATCTATGCGACGGCACCCGGCGCGTCGACCCGGAAGCTGCCGATGACCGTCGACGTCGCAACCGGCGCTTTCCTTCGTAGCGAAGGGGATCGCGTGCTGTTCGGACTCAGCAGGCCGGACGAGACACCCGGTTATCAGACCATTGTGGACTGGTCGTGGATGGAGCAGACCCTGATCGAGGCGACCGGCCGGTTTCCATGGCTGGCCGACCATCCGCTTGACCAGGCGGCCTGTTGGGCAGGCACGTACGAAGCTGCGCGAGGCCGCGGGAGAATCCGCTGACGCCAAGCTGCGAGCAGCAATAGTGGCAGCAGTGACAAAACTGACCTCGTGAGTGGTTAGCCGTGTTCTAACACGGCTAACCACTCACGACAGACCTATTGATAATCCTGAGCGACTCTTAGCAGCTCCATCAGGCCGTCGGCGTACTCCTGGGACTCCGCGTGTGCCTCGTCGTACGGCGGCTGGAAGCCGACGCCTTCCCACTGGTTCGTCTGCGGGTTCCAGCGGTCATTGCCGACCTCGAAGTCCCACGCGAAGACCCCGAGCTCGTAATACAGCTGGTCAGCCGAGTTGCCAGCCGCCGAGTACAGCACATCCGCGACGGGCCCGGTCTGCGAAGGCCACGTCACCGTGCCCCGGGATGCCGCGATCGCGCCAACGATCCGTTTGGCCGAAGCCTGGAACATCGCCCCTTCCTCAGCCGACGGCCGGGGCAACGTGATCCGGCCAGGCATGGCGTACGCACCCGGCGGCCACATGAAATACCCGCCGTAGCTGTGCACGTTCATCGCGAACTTGATGTTCTCGTGTGCCTTGGCCAGTGCGATGACGTTGCTCGACTCCGCTTCCGTCAGCTCGGCCGGGCCCGAGTAGTTGCCGGACAGGCAGTTCGTGCTCGTCGCACCGACAAAACCGTCGAACACCGAGCCGACCGTGTAGTTGCGGTTGATGTCCACACCCCACGAATCAGCGAAACGCGGATCGCGCTGCGCGCCCGTGCAGTGGTTCACCAGGCTCTTGCGCTGGAAATTGGCGTCGTAGAACGAATAGTTCGCGCCATCCGGGTTGACCGTCGGCAGCACGAACACGTCCACGTTCTCCAGCAGCTGCCGGGTCGCGGCATCCGTGGCGTAGTTGGCAAGTAACCGCTCGGCGAACTCCATCGTGACAAGCGGAGTCGCCCACTCCCGCGCATGCTCCTGCGAGTACGCGAGCACGCCGATGCGAGAACCGTCGCGATGCACGCCGATCCGCAGCGCCTGCACGGTCCACGGCTTACGTGACACCGAACCGTCGAGCCCGTCGCTCATCATCGTCGGTCCGGCGACGGGCATGACCTTGCCCGCCGAGCCGTCCTCGACGAACGCGTTGAACCGCTGCGGGAAGCGTGCCGAGATCAGCGCCGCGACCTGATCGGTCGTACTGATCACCGCACCGGCCGCGTCGGTCGCGAGCGTGACGGTCAGGACGCGGTCACGCCAAGTGGCCTGCGCGGACTGGTTAGGTTTGCCCGGGTTGACCGTCTTGACCTGCCAGCCATTCGCGCCCTGGTCGCCGAATTGCTTGGACTCCACGACAACCGCCGCGGTCGCCGGGTTGCCGAGGTAGGCCGTGGCCGTGCGGCGATACCCCTGGGTCTTGTGCGGCAGGTCAAGGACATCGACCAGCTGCGGATACTGACGCCCGAGGCGCGCGATCCGCGCCTTGATGTCCGTCGGCGTCATGTACGCGTCGATGAAGTCCTTCTGGTACCCGGCAGGCGGTGGCGGTGGGGTAGACCCTGGCCACGCCGTGGGCGTGATCGCGCGGGTGACCCCGCCAAGGCTGGACGAGGCCGTCACCTTCGTCGGCTGAGCGGGCAGGAGTTGCGGTACGGCGACGTGGTACTGGTACTCGCCCGCGTCGCTGAAGCGCTGCAAGGGGAATGAACCGGTTGTGCCGTTCGCGGTCGTCCAGTTGACCGTGATCTCGACATCCGGGTTGGCGATTGCGGTTGTCGTCACCTGCGTCTGCAGATATGTACGGCCTTCAGACGTCCACCAGTTGGCGGACAGGAAGTGCAAGGTGTCCGCGGCGGCACGCTGCGCTTCGGCGCGCTTGGACTCGGCGAATCGAGCCTGCGCGTCGCCAGGACGCTGGATCACCTGAATGGTCTTCGCGCCGCGCGTGGTCAACGCGTCGAGCTGGCTACCGGCCACGACGAGATCGACCAGGATGGTCCCGTCGTCTCTGCGCGGCTTCGCGGCGATGTCCGCGCCACTGGCGAGCAGGTCGTCGAACATGGCCTCGTTCGGCAGTTGTACCCGGACAAGAGCGAGCTCATCCGACGGGACCGCGGGTTCGGCGGCTGCGGAGAAGCTGTAGGTGACGGTGGACAGCAGGAGCAGGGTGGTGGTCGCAAGACCCCATCCGCGTTTCGTCATGACGCCTCCCAGACGAATGGAGTAACTCTGAATCACTACCACTGTCTGGGAGGCGCAGCTACCGTCGGATGGCGGGTTAGCGCGCAACCGCTTCCGTTGCCTGAAGTTGGTCGCGTTCGACGAAGTGCCGTGGGTAGAACAAACTCAACAACGGTCCGGCCATCGCCGTAGTCACGACCGCCATCACGACCATGATCGAGTACAGGTTCTGGTCGAGCACGCCCAGTTGCAGGCCGACGCTCAGGATGATCAGCTCGGTCAGTCCACGGGTGTTCATCAGCGTTGCCAGTGTCGCGGACTCTCTGACCGGCAGGCGATGCATCCTGGCACCAGCGAACGCGCCGCCGAACTTGCCGGTGATCGCGACGAGCAGGACAAGGATGAGTTCGACGACTCCGGCCGAGCCGATCGCGGACAGGTCCACCTTCAGCCCGGCGACGATGAAGAAGATGGGCAGCAGCAGCGTGGTGTTGAAGTCGCTGACGCGACCGATGATCTCCTCGCGCAGCCGCTCAGTTCCCTCCCGGGGCAGCAGCGCGCCGAAGAGGAACGTACCGAACAGGAAGTGCAGGCCGATCCACTCGGTCATCGCGCCGGACAGCAGTACTCCGGCGAGCACGACACTCAGCAGTGCCGTTCCTTTCGCGGCAGGTGATGCGAAGAACCGGCTCAGCATCGGCCGGACGAACCAGAACATCAGCGCCACGTAGACCGGAAGCAGCGCGATCAGCCACTGTTCGGTTCCGGCGTTGCCGGAAAGCACGACCACAACGGCAAGCAACGACCACGCCAGCACGTCGTCGATCGCCGCGCAGGTCAGTGCGAGCCCGCCGAGCGAGGTCCTGAGCATTCCCCGGTCAGCGAGAATCCTTGCCAGCACAGGGAAAGCCGTGACCGACATGGCCGCGCCGATGAAGAGGATGAAGCCGAGCCTGCTGGTGCTTGGCGGGTGGTGGTGCGTCAGGGTGAGCGCGAGGGTGGCGCCGAGCGCGAACGGGAGAATGATCGAACTCACCGACACCGTCGAGGCGATCCCGCTGCGCCCGCGCAGAAGTTTCCGCTCGAGTTCAAGGCCGACAACGAACATGAACATGGCAACGCCGATACTGCCGAGCGCGGAGAGCATCGGCCGGACGTCGGTCGGGAAAAGGGCTGTGGAGAAGCTGTTCCCGAACAAGGACGGCCCGGCGAGGATGCCAGCCAGAACCTCGCCGATCACAGGTGGCTGCCCGACCCGTCGCGCCAGTGCGCCGAGAACCCGGGCTGCGATGATGATCACGGCGATGTCGAGCATCAGGAACACCACTTGGTGCGTCGTCACCGATGCAGATTATTGGCCGTGATCACGTCCAAGCAAGGCTACAGTGGACACTTCGCTCACCAGTCAAACACCCCGGTGAGCGTGGGTGAAAGTGGCAATTGAAAAGGATGGCGCAAACCGCCGTTCTCGTGCTTGGACGGGCTTCACTCCGCCACACTGCGCGCCCGCAGCGGGGCGCCGACCTCGTGCAGGTGCCGCAACACCCACGCGTACGAGGCCGCCATGGAACATTGGGTGTAGGAAACCCCGCGTTCACCGCAGAAAGCGCGCACGAGTGGCTGAGCGCGCCGCAGGTTGGGGCGCGGCATGCTCGGGAACAAGTGGTGCTCGATCTGGTAGTTCAGCCCACCCAGCAGGAAATCGACCAAGGGGCCGCCGGAGATGTTGCGTGAAGTCAGGACCTGCCTGCGTAGAAAGTCCACTTTCCGCCCGGCCGGGAGGATTGGCATTCCCTTGTGGTTAGGGGCGAATGAACAGCCAAGGTACACGCCCATAACCGCGTGATGCACCACAACGAACAGCACCGCCTGAGGCGGGGAGAGCACAAGGAACACCGCGGTCAGGTAAACCGCCAGATGGCCGACGAGCAAGGCCGCTTCAAGCCTGATGGCTTTGATGTCCCGTCGCACCATCGACTCGATTCCGCCCACCTTCAACATGATCGCCTGCGTCATCAGCAACGGCAGGAACAGGTAGGCCTGGTATTTGGCTGTCCAGCGCAGAAATCCCCGTTTTTCCAGCGCTTGGTCCTCGCTGAAGGCAAGGGCCGGGATGTCGATGTCCGGATCGGCGTCCTCGGTGTTGGGATTGGTGTGGTGGCGCGTGTGTTTGCCGACCCACCAGCCGTAGCTGATGCCGGTCAGCGCGCCGTGCACGTAGCCGATGATGTCGTTGCCACGCTTGGTTTTCAGGATCTGGCGGTGCCCGGCGTCATGGCCGATGAACGCGAACTGCGTCAGCACGATCGCGACGTACGCGGCCGTGAACAACTGCCACCACGTCTCGCCGAGCATCACGAACATCACCGCGCCAGCTGCCAGCATCACGACATTGGCGGCGATTCTCGCCGCGTAGTAACCGACCCGGCGTTGCATCAGCCCGGCCTGTTTCATAATTCTCGCCAGGTCAGCGAAGTCGCTGCCGCGTGCGACTACAGCCGGTAAGCCAGTCATGGGTGACCACCGATTTGTGTTAGGGGAAAGGGGTATCCGCTTGTGGTGGAGTTCGGGAAGTTCAGTCGTAGCCGGTTATCGCTCGCCGCGCGCCAGCCTGGCCAGCCGCTGCGGGGTCGGCCACCGCACGCTGCGAGCCCAGCCGAACTTCTCGAAGAACCAGATCAGCCGGGCCGAGATGTCGATCTGTCCACGTAGGACGCCGTGCCGTGCGGACGTCGGGTCGGCGTGATGGGTGTTGTGCCACGACTCACCCATGGACAGGATCGCAAGCGGCCAGAAGTTGGCCGACCTGTCGCGACTGGTGAAGGGACGCTCGCCGATCATGTGGCAGACCGAGTTCACCGACCAGGTGACGTGATGCAGGAACGCGACCCTGGCAAGTCCGGCCCAGAGGAACCCGGTCAGCGCGCCCCACCAGGACAGCGTGATCACGCCGCCGAGCACGGCGGGAAGCAGTACGCTCAACGTGACCCATAATGGGAAAAGCCGGTCAACGAACCGGATCCCGGGATCTGCGGCCAGGTCCGGCGCGAACCGGTCGATGTTGGTGCGGTCACGGCCGAACAGCCAGCCCATGTGCGCGTGCCAGAAGCCTTTCGCCAGCGCGGCAGGCGACGTGCCGAACAGCCATGGCGAGTGCGGGTCGCCTTCACGGTCGGAGAAGGCGTGGTGGCGGCGGTGATCGGCGACCCAGGTGATCACCGGGCCCTGCGCGGCGAAACTGCCCGCGATCGCCAGCGCGATCCTCAGTGGACGGTTTGCCTTGAACGAGCCGTGCGTGAAATAGCGGTGGTAGCCGACCGTGATACCGAGCGCGGACACCACATAGAACACCGCGGCGACGGTGAGATCGACCCACGTGATCCCCCACCCCCAGACCAGTGGAACCGCGGTGAGCAGTGCGACGAACGGGATGATCAGGAATGCCCGGATGGTGATCAGTTCCGTACGGGAGGCACGGTCGGACAGCAAAGGCTTGGGCACGTTGCGGGCAGGGGTGGCTGTGGTCACTCAGTAAACTCGTCTCGGCGCGCGATCGCTGCGGGGAGAACGCCCTGGCCTAACCTCCGCCAGGTCGGCGCGTGCTACGCCGTCGAAGAATAAGGCTGTGCCGACAGCGTTTCGGCAAGCCCTCGTGGGCTCGACCATACGGCATCAGCGGGAGTGCCCGCTCCAGGCGAATCGAAGAATTCGCCCAGCGGTCACCGTCGAGACGGGTGGATGTGTCCGGTGACCAGCGGTCAGTTAACCATGATCATCCAATCATTCGATGAATCAAGGCGTGCTGAGGGCGAGCACGCGAGAGGGTGCGCTGGCGGGGTGGCCAGGAAGGTGTGGTCGCGGTGTTGATGGTCGGCTCGCTGTCCACGGTGGCCTTCGCTTGGGTTCATGACGGTTCGTGAGGGCCGAGTTGGGCGCGTTGAATACCGTCAAGGTAAGAAGACCTTCGCGGCATCAACCTGGGTAACAGGTGTTAAGTCAGTGGCATCGGCCCTGGGCTAACGTGTCACAGGATGGCGCTCGATCCGGTCGTTCTTTGCAGGACGGGTCGGTCATGACGTCGAGGAGTTCCATGAAACGCCGGGAGCAACGCGCGCTGCGTGCCATCGAGAAGAGTCTGAATGCCGATGACCCAGGGCTGACGAGGCTGTTCCGGTCGTTCGGAGGCGGCGGCAGGGGCCGGATGCACTGGTATGCCTTGCCGCTCGCGCTGCTCCTGATTTTCCTCGGTGTCAGTGTGGGGATCGGGATACTCATCCTGACAGGCGTGGTGCTCCTGTTGGTGGTCATCCTGAAATGGACTGCTCGGGAATCGCGCTGACGCCTACAGAATTAGTGACTGTGCTGTTGCCAGGTCCGTACGCAACCGGTCTTCAACGCTGACCGAAGGATCCGAGTACTGCCCGGTCAGGCAAATCGGGCCGTCGAAGGCCAGCTTGTCCAGCTCGCCGAACACCGCCGACCAGTCCGAAAGCCCTTCGCCTGCCTGCACGAACCACGTCCGCCAGCCGTGATCGGCAGGGACATACATGGCGTTCTTCAGGTTCACAATGGACAAGCGGTGAGCCACCAGCGGCACCGTGACATGCGGGTCGTCACCAGCGAGGGCATCGTGGGCAGCGTCCCAGACCACGGTGAACGCATCAGGAAGCCCTTCGACGAGGTTCAACACGCCAAGAGCCGACGTGACGAACCGGCCGTGGTGCGGCTGAATGCCGACGCCAACGCCATACCGCTCCGCGAACGGCACCGCGGCCTCCAGCGAGCGTCGGATCCGGGAAACCGCGGTGCGATAGTCATCGGAGCCGAGTGGCGCCATGATCCGGATGATCGGGACGCCTGCTGCCCCAGCCGCGGCGAACGTCGACTCGCTGAGATCCGCGGCGATGCTGATGATCTCGACGCCGTGCTCCCGCATGATCTTCGCGAAGCCAGGAAGCCGTTCTTCCGCGGTACCAGGCGTCACGAACGCGTTGTCCCGCACCGGAATCTCGGCGCCATTGAAGCCGAGCCCGGCCACCAGCTTGCCGAGTGCTTCAGGGTCGAGCTCGGCCCATGGCTTGGTGAAAACCGACCACAAAGGTGTCATGTTCAGCGGCCTCCGAGTCCGCTCATGGTAATTCCCCGCACGAACCAGCGTTGGGTCAGGAAGAAGATGATGATCAGCGGCACTGTGGTGACCGTTGCCGCCATCAGCAGCAGGTTCCACTGGGTGCCGTTGGTGTCCTGGAACGTCCGCAGGCCGACCGCGACGGTACGGGTGGCGTCGCTGTTGGAGATCACCAGTGGCCACAACAGATTGTTCCACTGGCCGATGAACTTGAACACCGCGAACGTCGCGATCGCGGGCACGGCCAGCGGCAGGATGATCCGGCTGAACACCTGCCAGCGGCTGGCGCCGTCGAGCCGGGCGGCTTCCTCGTAGTCACGCGGGATGCCCATGAAGAACTGTCGCAACAGGAATACGCCAAGTGCGGTGAACGCGTGCGGGAGGATCATGCCCGCCCACGTGTCGACCCATTGCAAGCGTGCCACCAGGATGAACTGGGGGATCAGGGTTACCTGGTGCGGGATCATCAGCGTGCCGAGGTAGATCGCGAACAGCGCGTTGCGGCCACGGAATCGCAGTCGCGCGAACGCATACGCTGCCAGCGCGGCCGTGATGGTTTCCAGGATCGTTGTGCCGCCTGCGAAAATCACGGTGTTGAGCAGATAATGGCCAAGTGGCACGAGATCGAAGGCGCGCTCGAGGTTTTCCCAGTGCCAGCTTGACGGCCAGAACGTCGGGCTGGCGGCCATCGACTCGGCGTCGGACTGCAGGCCGACCAGCACCATCATGATCACCGGGATCAGGCTCACCGCCGTGACAAGGAAACAGGCGAACACCACCAGTTTTCGGACGACCACGGGCCTGCCGAAAGTCTCAGTTGTCATAGTGGACAAGCCTCCGCTGCAGGACGAACTGGACACCGGTGATCACAGCGATGAACGCGAACAGCACGAGCGATTGCGCGGAGGCGTATCCCTCGTCGTAGTTCTCGAAGCCGGTCCGGTAGATGTTCATGACGAGCGTCGTCGTTGTCGTGCCCGGGCCGCCGTTGGTCATGATGTACGCCTGGTCGAAGACCTGGAACGAGCTGATGATCGACGTGACGATCACGAAGAAGAACGACGGCGACAGCATCGGAATCGTGATGTGCCAGAAGCTCTGCCTCGGGCTGCTGCCGTCGATCTTCGCGGCTTCGTAGAGGTGCTGCGGGATGGCCTGCAGCCCGGCGAGGAACACCACCATGCCGAACCCGAAACCCTTCCACACACTCATCAGGATCAGTGCGGGCATCGCCCAGGCATCGGAGATCAGCCACGCGGGACCTTCTGTTCCGAACAGTCCGAGGAACGCGTTGACCAGACCATCCGTGGGGATGTAGAGCCACATCCAGACGAACGCCACCGCGACCGTGATGGTCGCGTACGGCAACAAAAGCAGCGACCGGAACACGGCGATCCGGCGTACGCCTTGGTTGAGCAGGAGCGCCAGCGCGAGGCTGACCACGATCGTCAACGGCACACTGGCGAACGTGAAGTAGGCCGTGTTGCCCAGTGAGGTCCAGAATGTCGGGTCCGAGCCGAGCCTGCTGAAGTTGTCCAGTCCGACGAACGAAGGCGGGCTGAACAAGTTCCAGTCCAAAAGGGAGATCACGGCGGCCGCGACGACCGGTGCCGCCGTGAAGACGACGAAACCGATCAGGCTCGGTGACAGGAAAAGCCACGCGGTCAACGATTCCCGGTCGCGTTTGAGCTTGACCGGTGGTGCGGACACCGTTATGGGTGCCTGCATGGTCTGGACGGCCACACTGCCCTCCTAAGTGGTGTCAGCGCTTGCGTTTCTGGGCGTTGCGCATGTTTTCCCGGTGCTGGGTCAGGAAGACCTCTAGGCGCGGGGTGATCGCGGCGATGGTCTCGTCGACCGAGCGCTGACCGAGGAACGCGCGAGGCAGTTCTTGTTGCATCAGCAGGCGAATCTCGTTCCAGTTCGACGTGACCTCGTACGGATGCCCGCCCGCGCCAGGCAGCTTGCCCGCCAGAATCTGCTGGACGATGCCAAGATTGGCGGGCGGCGGTTGGAACGCGCTGCCTGCGGAGAACCGGGATGGGTTGTTACGCCCGGCTTTCGCGTAGATCGTCAGGGCGTCGGTACTGGTCAGGGTCTTCAGCAAGGTCCAGGCGAGCTCGCGGTCGCGGCCTTGGACGCTGCTCGGGATCGCGAAGCCCGACCCGGAGACGCGCGGTTTGCTGCCCGCCGCGCCCGCCGGGAACGGGATGATGTCCCAGTCGAACTTGGCTTTGCGGGCGTTGATCGCCTGCCACGGCCCGTTGTGCATGAACGCGACGTTGCCGTCAAGGAAGTTGGCCAGCGCGTTCTCCGTGACCAGGTTCTTGATCGGCGGGGTCGCCTTGTCGCGCACGAACAAGCCGACGACGAAGTCGATCACTTCCTTGGTTTCCGGCGAGTCGAGCAGGCTGGCCGACCCGTCTGAGGTCATGACATTCCCGCCCGCGCAGTAGATCCACGAGATCAGGTCGTCGATCATCGGAGCGCAGGTGAACCCGTACTGGCCGGGCTTGCTGCTGAACTCCAGCGCCAGTTCACGGAACTGGGCCCACGTCATCGGCACGGTCGGCGACGGCAGGGGAATGCCGCGTTGGGCGAACATCGTCTTGTTTACAAAAAGGACAGTGGGCGCGACATCGAAGCCGATCGCGTACGTCCGGCCGTCGAACGAGGAGATCGCGCGGATATCGGGGTAGAAGTCGTCGAGGTGGAAGCTGGAGTCGTTCGCGATGAGCTCGTCGAGGGGTTGGTGCGCGCCGCGTGCCGCATAGGTCGGAATCAGCCAGCCGTTGAGGGCGGTGACGATGCTCGCTGTTTGGCTGACGAGCTGGAGGTCGAGTTTCGTTGGGTATGCGCTCGCCGGCGTCAGGGTCGGGATCGACTCGACGCCCATCGTTTTCTCGACGTAGGCGCTGAAGTCCTCCCACACTTTGGCCTCGGTCGCGCTGTTTGACCACATGGACCAGGTGGCGGCGTTGTCCGGCGCGGCGGAGCACGCGCTGAGCAGTGCCGTCCCGAGGGCTATTTTCAGCACGTCCCGGCGGGCGAGATGGTGAGGCATCGTCGACTCCCCAAGGGTTCATAGGTCCTTTGTGCCAGCGCGGATCCGGTCTTCGTCGACCTCGACACCGAGCCCCGGCGCGGTGGGCACGGTCGCGACGGCCTTGGTGATCCGCAGGCCGTCCACGTAGAGGTCGGCGAGCAGTTCAGGCCCGTTGAGTTCGGCCGGAAGGGCCAGGTCGAGCTGGCTGAACAGGTGCAAGGCGGCTGCGAACCCGACTCCGCAGTCGGTGAGGCCGCTGGCCAGCAGCTCCAGCCCGTTCGCGAGGCCGACGTTGGCCGTTTTGAGGGCGTTGCGCAGGCCGCCGGACTTGCAGATCTTGATCACGACGAGGTCGGCGGCATCCAGCCGGACGGCACGGGCCAGATCGGCCGCGGTGAAGCTGCCCTCGTCAATCGCGATCGGGAGGTTGATCATCGAGCGGAGGCGCTGCATGGCCAGCGTGTCCGTGCTGGGCACGGGCTGCTCGACACAATGAACTTTCGGCACGTCCGCGATCGCATTGAGCAGTTCACGCAGCGCACTTGGCCGGTAGGACTGGTTGGCATCGAGCCAGATCGGCTTGCCGCCCGCGACCTCGGCGACCGTTTTGACCGCCGCGATGTCGGAGTCCGGGTTGCCGCCGATTTTCACTTTGTACGCCGCGTAATCCGACGATTGGCGCACTCGCTCGCGGACCGCCTCGGGACTGTCGACCCCGATGGCTGAGCAAAGCGGGATTTCGTCGTGCACCTTGCCGCCGAGCAGGGCGTGCACGGGCAGACCGACCGCTCGTCCGGCCGCGTCGTGCATGGCCAGGTCGACGGCGGCTCGGGCGAACGGGAAACCGTTGGAGACACTGGGGCTGAGCAGGCGGTTGGCGGCCGCGTGGAATGCTTCGACGTCGAACACGCTGAGCCCCAACAGGATTGGCTCGAAATACCGCTTGATCACGACCGTGATCGTTTCCGCGGTCTCGTAGCTCCAGCTTGGTAGGGCTCGCTGCTCGCCCCAGCCGACCACACCGTCCTCAGTGGTCAGTTTGACGAAGACGACTGTGCCAGCTTGGTTTGGCGAGCCAACCGGGCCGCTGCCGAGGACGAAGTTCTTGGCAAAGGGGACGTCGACCGGGAAGACTTCGACTGATCGGATGCGCGACATGTCAGGCCGCGATCGCCCAGGCCGCTGGGTCGACGAAACTCGGGCCGCGCTGGCCATTGTCGAGCCAGGCGAGGACGTCTCGCATGACGTAACCGGCCAGGGCGAGATGCCCTTCTGCGGTGTCGCCCGCGATGTGCGGGGTGAGCAGCAGGGACGGGATTGCCAGCTGCTCGGCGGTGAGGTTTGGCGGCTCTGGGTCGTAGACGTCCATCGCTGCGAGCAGGCGCCCGGCGGCTGCGTGCTCCAGCAGAGCCTTTTGGTCGACGGCAGGACCGCGCGCGGAGTTGATGATGATCGTGCCGTCGGGCATCTGCTCGATGAGCTCGCGGCTGACCATTCCCTCGGTCTCGGGCAGGTTCGGCACGTGGATCGAGATGATCGGGCACGCCAGTGCTTCTGGGAGCGTCGCGGTCCGGACACCGAGCTCGCTGGCGCGCTCCGGGGCGAGGTAGGGGTCGTAGACGACGATGTCGCAGCCGAATGGCTTGAGCAGGGTGATCAGTGCTCGTGCCGTTGAGCTGGCGCCGAGGAGGCCGACGCGGCTTGCGCGCAGCTCGTGTCCGCGCAGGTAGCTGGGCTTCCATTCGCCGTCGCGGACGCTGTGGTCGTATTGCGGGAGTCTCCTGGCCAGCGTGAGGATGGCGCCGAGGCAGTACTCGCCGACTGACCAGGCGATCCTGCCTGCCGCGGAGAACACTGCGACACCTTGGCCGAAGATGACCGGGTCGATCAGCTTTTTCACCGTGCCTGCCGCGTGCGCGACAACCTTCGGTCCGCCTTCGGCCCAGAGGCTGGCGGGCAGGTGCGGGGTGCCCCAGCTGGTCAGCAGCACGTCGCTGCCCTTGACCAGCGAGGTCAGGTCGTCCTTCTCGGTTGCCCATACGACGTCGAAGCGGTCTTCGAGCAGGCGGCGAGTCTCTGGCGAGCAGACGTCATCTGCGCGTTGCGGGGTCATCGCGACGGCGAGTCTTGGCAACTTTGCTCCCTTGCTAGCGGATCTCCGCTGACCGTATTGGCCTGCGGTGATGCATGTCCAAGCCCGATTTCGTATCAACCGATACTGTCTAAGGCATGGATTTCTCGATCCACCAGCTCCGCGGGTTTGTCACGGTCGCGGAGGAACAGCATTTCGGGCGCGCGGCCAAGCGGCTCAACCTCACGCAGCCGCCGCTGACCCGGCAAGTTCAGGGGCTGGAACGGGCGCTTGGCGTGAGCCTGTTCGACCGAGTTGGTCGTGGAGTGCGGCTCACCGCGGCGGGGGAGGTGTTTCTGGCGCACTGCCGTCGCGTACTTGCTTTGGTCGATGTGGCGCCTTCGGCTGCTCGGCAGGCCGCGGCCGGCCAGTCTGGGGCTTTGCGGCTGGGTTTCACCGCAATTGGGGCTTACGCGGTGCTTGCCGATGCCTTTGCTTTGGTCAACGAGCGTGTTCCCGGGGTTAGCGTGGCGTTGAGTGAGATGGTCAGCATCGACCAGTTCGCCGCGCTGGTTGAGCTTCGGATCGACTTGGGGTTGGTTCGGCCGCCGATTCCTGAGCAGCTCGAGTCGGTGCTCGTGCACTCCGAGGATCTCGTTATCGCCGTGCCTGCTCAACATCCGCTGGCTGGGCAGGAGGCTCCCGTCACGCTGGCTGATGTCACCGATGAGTACATCGGGTACACGCCTGAAGGATCGCGGTACCTGCACGACATTTGCGCCGCCATGGTCGGGCTGAATCGGTATGCCGTGAGCCAGTTGGCTTCTCAGGTGCCGACCATGCTGGCGCTTGTTCGGGCTGGTTTGGGGTGTGCGCTCGTTCCCCGGTCGATCATGAGTATGGGTGTCGAGGGCGTGCGGTACCGGGAACTCGCCGCCGACGATGGGCACTCGGTTACTTTGCACGCTTGCTGGAGTCCCGACAACCCGAACCCCGCCTTGCGACGGCTTGCTTCGTCGCTTCGGCAGGATCCTCGGTTGCCAGTCAGCCGACCGTCGCTGCCACCCTCCTGACGAGAACCGGCAGACATGCGCCATCGCAACAGGAATTCGCCGGGGGACCCCCTGATTTCACGTTACCGCAGGGGTCTGACAGTTCGGTCCACGCGCGCGAATGCCCCTGGGACGTGCGGCCTTGATCGCAACGGTAAGTCCGCTGGGGACGTGCGGCCTCGATCCCAACGGCAATTCCCTTGGCGACGGGCAGCGTCAATCGCAACAGTAATCCCCCTGGGGAACCCCCAAAATCAACGTTACCGCGGGGGTCCGACAATTCCGGCTTTGTCCTTGTCAGGCGGTCGGACCGGCGAGCCTCCATGCGCTCTGCCATGACCACTCGTTGCGCGCGTTCAGGGTGATGTTCAGAAACGCCAGCTCTTCCAGTGCGCGTGCCATGCGCAGGCTGCCTGCGTCGATCGGTCGGAAGCCCAGTGACTGCAGCAGTTCCGCGGTTTTCGCCTTGGCTGCTTCGTCGTCGCCCGCGTAGTAGCCGTCAAGTGGCTGACCGTCCTCATTGGAGTTGTTCAGCCGGGAGGCGAAGACCGTGTTGAACGCCTTGACCAACTTCACGTTGGGGGCCGCGGCGGCCAGTGCTTCGGCGTGGCTGGTGCCGGTGGTGGTCAGGTCGCTGTAGGTCTCGTTCAGCGGGTTCGTGGCGTCGATGACGATCGCGTCCTCGCCCAGTTGGCTGAGGACCTCGGCGGCCGCGCTTGCTGGCACGGCCAGGACAACGGCTTCCGCGCCGACGGCGGCTTCCGCTGTGGTGGCCGCGGCTTTGGCCCCGGTGTGTTCGGCGAGTTTGACGGCGTGTTCGTGGTGGGCGGCCACGACCGTGACTTCGTGGCCGTTCTTGGTGGCTGCTGCTGCGAGGCCGCCGCCGACGTTGCCTGTTCCGATGATCGCGATACGCATTGAGGGCTCCTTGGGTAGTTACTTCAATCTTGAAGTTAGTGCGTTTTAGTTCAAGCGTCAAGTAAAGTGTGGGTGTGACTCGCGACTCAGAGGTGCGGTGGCTGACTGCTGACCAGCGCCTGGCCTGGCTGGACATGGTCCGTGTGCTGACCAGGCTGCCCGCTGCCCTTGACTCCCAACTGGAGCGCGACAGCGGGCTGACGTTCTTCGAGTACCACGTGCTGTCGCTGTTGGGGGAGCTGCCGGATCGCAGGCTGCGGATGAGCCGGATCGCTCAGATCACGAGCTCTTCGCTGTCACGTCTGTCCAATGTGGTGAAACGGCTCGAGGCGCGCGGGCTGCTACGCCGCCAGCCTGACCCCGACGACGGCCGGGCCACCTGTGCCGCGCTCACGGACGCAGGCATGGCCCTTGTCGAACAGGCGGCCCCTGGTCACGTCAACCATGTCCGTGAACTGGTCATCGACGCGCTGGACACCGGTGAGTTGCAGCAGTTGCGTAACGCCTATCAGCACATCCTCGAACGCCTGGACCCGGTTGCCGTCACCAGGCCGGAATGGTTCGACTGAATCAGCACAGGCCTTTGCTGACCAGAACGTGACGCAGGGCGTCGTGCAGCCGTTGCGCGGGTAGTTCGCCGGAACGGGCGGCTTGTTCGAGCCGGTTAAGGACCTCAGCGACGCGGCCGCCGGAGGACCAGAGGGCCATGTCGGCTCCGGCCGTGATCGCGCGCAGAACGGCCTCCGGCAGGTCGTAGCGGTCCGAGATGGCGCGCATGGCGCCGAGGTCGTCGGTCATCGCCAACCCGTCGAAGCCGAACTGTTCGCGCAGGAGTTTGTAGGCGGCAGGGGAGACGGTCGCGGGCTCGTTGCCGGTCAAATCGGGCACGACGAGGTGACCGAGCATCACGCCCGCTTTGCCGTAATCCGTCAAACGTTGGTACGGCACGAGATCCAACGTGGTGAGCTGGGCGAGCGGGGCGGTCACCACGGTTGTCTTGTGCGAATCGCCTGTGGTGTTGCCGTGCCCAGGGAAGTGTTTGATCACCGGATATACGCCGGTTTCGGACAATCCGGCGGCGAACGCGGCGGCGTACCGCTTGACGGTCGCCGGGTCGCTGCTGAATGAACGGTCGCCGATGACCGTGTTGTCCGGCTGGCTGGACACATCGGTGATGGGCGCCAGGTTCATGTTGACGCCCATCCGGCTGAGGAATTTGCCGCGGTCGACGGCCTTGGCTTTCACTTTCTCCGGCGACATTGTCGCGGCCATCTCGCGGGCGCTGGGGATGCTGCCTGCGAGCGGGTCGACGGTCTGTACCCGCCCGCCTTCCTCGTCGATCGAGACTGTCAGCGGGAGCTGCGCGGCCGCTTTCACCTTCGCGAGCCGGTCCTCGACGAGTAGCTGGATCGGATTCGAGTGCACAAAGATGCCGCCGACCTGGTTGTCCGTGACGAGTTTTGTGGCCGCTTCGACATCTCCCGGCACGCCGACCATCACCAGCTGTGCGACGCGCTGCCGTTCGGACATCGGTTCGATGAGCGTGTCGCAGGAGGCGGCTTGCGGCGGGGGAGCCTCTACAGTGGACGGTTCGGGCAGCGGGATGCCCGGTACTTCGTAGTCCATCAGGATGGCCGCCAGTACGGCCCCGGCCGCCGCGGCGACCAGGAACCGCCGTTTGGTGGTCCGGATGATCGGTGCAGTCAACGTCCTGCCGTCCTGGTCTACGTCTGCCTGCACACGGTAATGGGCGGCGCCGTCAGCTCCAACCGCGGTGTGGCGATGCTCTGGATGGCCGAACTTGTCTGCGTATAGCCGCGTTTCTATAGGTGTGTCTCGGAACGTTGCCGCGTTTCCGGTCTCCGCTAGCCAGGGTCAATCTGCGGTGGTTGGAGTGACCTCGAATGCAGCGTTTCCTCGGCGGGAGGGCCGTCTCTGCGTCGCCCGGTGCTGGTCACGCCCGCGACTGTTCGCGACGGCCGAGTGAGGGTCGTTGAACGCCAATGCCGGCAGTTTCAGGCTTGCTGATTGGGCGTTGCTGGACGGTGTTCAGGTCGGTGACCTGTAGGTTTCCTGGGTGGCACAGTGCGGAAGCTGTCATGGTCGCGGTCACGCCGACGTGCCACAGCTCCGGGCGGGCGGCAGGCCGTTGCGAGGGGAAGATTCGTGGCGTTGAACGCCGTCAAGGTGACCTTCACGGCATCACCTTGGGCAACAGGTGTGACAGGTGTGACTCAGGTGGCGATTGGTCGTCCATTGTGGACAGGCCGGAATCGGCGCGAGTACGCGCGTTTGTCGCCCCTGCGAGTTTGACGACGTCAAGCAAGCATGGGGTGGGCTGTGCGGAGCTGGCAATCGTTACCTTGAACGGTGGCCGGAGTGGTTCCGGCCACCGTTGGCTGCTACCAGCGTTCTATTTGGACTGTGCGCCCGTTCAAGGGTTGCGTCTCGCGCGCGTTGCCGTGCGGGAACAGCTTCTGGAACCGGCGGATTGTGTTGATGGTGACGGTCTTTTCCTTGGTGATGAACCATTGCACGCCTTCGGCGAAGGGTGCGGTGGTCAGCGAACCGTCATATCGCGCGGTTGTTCGATCTTCCGGCAGCAGCGTGTTCAGGTCGAATGCCGGGACGTGGACGGATTTGCCGCATTCGGGGGCGAACTTGGCGAGCACTTTGTCCACTGCCGATGCTGGGCCCGGCACCAGGGGCACGCCGATGACCAGCAGCTTCCCGGCCGCACTGCTGTGCACGAGGTGCATCTCGAGTGGCGCGTGCCTGCCCTCGAACTTGTGCTCCGACGGGGTGTGGAAGTGGAACTGCACAAGGTCGTAGCGGGTTCCGGCGAGCGTCACGTGTCCGCTGCCCCGTGCGACCGTGCCTTCTTCGGTTTCTTCGTGGTGCCGGGTCGTGCAGCCGGTTGGGCTGTCGGCGTCCTTGCGGATGTACTCGATCTCGACCTCGGAGCGGCCATAGGAGATCCGGAGCCGGGGGAGGCTCGGGTCGACTCGGATGGACCTGCGCGTGATGTCGATCGGGCTCTGCCGCGGTAACTGAGATTGTGCGACGGGGGCACTCAACATGGCCGTGGCCACGGACAACGGTCCGAGGGCGATGACAGCGCGTCTGCTCACCATGCCGCTAGATCATTCAGAAGACACCATACTGTATACAACCTACGAAAGTTGGTATTCGGACATATGTGGACCGATGGGTAGCGGGACTAGGGGAGCGTGGCGCGGACGAAAGAACGGTGGGTGGTGGCTAAGGTGCGGGCAGGGGTCGTGAGTGTTTTCGCCGGTTCTAACCGGCCTGGTGTTTTAACGTTCCGGGTGGTTGATCTTTGACATGGAGGCGGCCACCGCTCGATGATCTTGGTTCCTTCCACAGAACTTTGATCACGAAAGCGGTGGCCGTGTCTGGCAGTGTGCCTGATGGATCCCTTGTAGGCCAACTCCGGCGGCTGCGGCGGTTCCGCCGGGCGGTGTATGAGTCGTTCACGAGGTGGCCGGATGTGTTGTTCGAGATGGTGGACGCGTTGTTGTGTCATCCGGGCCGGTTGGAGTCGTTGCCGTATCTAAGCTTGGAGCCGGTGTTGCGGCGTGGGCATGGCAGTGTGTATGCCGCGTTGGATCGGGGCCGGATCGACGCCGCGGTGTTGGCGGGTGTGTTGGCGGGTGTGGTGGATCGGTCCTCGGGGCTGGTGTTCGCGTTGGATTGTTCGCAGTGGCCGCGTCCGGATGCGCCGACCAGCCCGGACCGGACGTTGAACTACGACGCGGGCAAGGATGTTGGCGGTGGCAGCGGGGTGGTGACTCCGGGCTGGTGGTTTCAGTGGCTGGCCGCGACCGGGACGAGCGGTTCGTCGTGGGCGTCGCCGGTGGCGGTGGCGCGTATCGCGGTGGGTGAGAACCACAATGTGGTTGCTGTCGGGCAGATCGAGGCGTTGCTGAAGCAGGTGGCTGCCGACCGGGACCCGGACGGTGGTGATGATGGTGGTGGTCTGGTTCCGATTGTGTGTGCTGACGGGGACTACAGCCCGGTGTATCTGGGTGGCCGGTTGACCGGCGAGCGGGTGCAGATCGTGGTCCGGTTGCGTAAGGACGCGGTGGTGATGGCCGATCCGCCGCCGCGGGAACCAGGCACGATCGGGCGGCCGCGAGTGCACGGGCCAAAGATGAAACTGTCCGATCGCCGTAGCTGGCGTGACCCGGACGAATACCTCGCGGTGCCCGCCGAGCCTGGGCGGGCCGCGGTGAGTGTGTCGGTGTGGCATGGGATGCACCCGCGTGCCTCGGAATCGGCGGCACTGCGGGAACCTGGCTACCGGCCCGGGTACTCCCGCCCGGTGACCCGGGGCAGTGTGGTCTGGGTGTGTTCGGCCGACCCGGCGTACCCGCCGATGTGGTTGTTCTGGACCGGGCCTGAGGGCTCGTTCGATCTTGACCGGGTGTGGCGGGCGTATCTGCGCCGTTACGGCATCGAGCACCTCTTCCGGTTCCTCAAGCAATACCTGGCTTGGACCCGCCCTCGAGTGCGTGGCCCCGAGCAAGCCGAGCGGTGGAGTTGGCTGGTGGCTGTGGCTTATGTTCACCTGGTCCTGGCGCGTGGGCTCATCGCCGATCAGCGACTGTCCTGGGAACGACGCCGGGGACCGCTCAGCCCGCTACGGGTCAAACGCGGGTTTCGTGGGCTTCACCCGCGCCTGGGATCTCCGGCGAAACCGCGAAAACCTTCACGGCCCGGTCCGGGCCGCCCGACAGGGCGTACATCCATCCCCGCGACGCGGCATCGCATCGTCCGTCCAGTGACAAAAACCTAAACCCAGCAACGAAAGCAGGGCCGCCGCTCCGCGACGGCCCTGCCCACCATGCCCTCACAACGTTAAAACACCAGACCGGCCAAAACACTCACGATGGCTTGACCTCGCCTGCGCGGTGCGGGCGGCCGAAACCGCCCGCACCGCCCGGGGTCACTCCCGCACCCAGGAATGTTCGAACCCGGTGGTCAGCGACCAGCCGATCTTCTTGCCCTTCCAGTCCATCTCCAACTGGTGCGCACCCTTGCGGTTCCACTCGGCGATGGCCGTGCCACCGCCCCATGTCGTGTTGTCCGTGATGAACAGCCACGGCATCGTCTTGGCGGGTTTGAGCATCTCCTTCTTCCCGTCGACCTCCATCTCGGCGGGTTCGTCGCAGTCCTCCCAGTCGAAGCAGATCCAGTGTCTGCGGTCGGGGCTCAGCCCGATGATGCTGCGCGACATGGATCCGTCGAGGCCGAAGAAACTGCCCTCGGCGAACAGCGCAGGTCCGGACGCGCCGTCCATGTCCGTCTCGCCCTCGGCGTACTTGACCGAGCTCGACCAGGAGACGCCTGTGGTGAAGCCGAACCCGATCTTCCAGCCGTCCGAAATCGCCCCGGACGAGTCGACGCAGGTCTCGACACCGATCACGACGCCTTCACCGCCAGCGAGTGAGTTGCAGGCGAACAGCAGCCCGCCACCCGGTGCGAACGGCGGCGGCGTGATGCCGGTCTTCTCGGCCGCCTCCTTGAGCTTCTGCTGCTGGAGGTCCTTGATCACGATGGCTTTCCGCTGGCCGTTCTCCAGTTCGTTCACCGCGACCATGCACTCGATGTTGTTGTCCTCCATGGTCGCCTGACGGACAGGAACGCCGCCGCACACTGTGTCGCGCACGTACGACTCGATTTCGACCTGCCAGAACGTGATGTCCTCCTGATCCTTGCGGGACACCAGCGACGGCTTGTACGGCGCCGTGTTTCGCCCGCCCTTTGTCGTGGACGGGGTCACGGTCGGCGCAGGCGAGTTCGACGGTGGCGGTGTCGAGGACTGCGGCCCGCCGGAGGTGGCGAAGGAACACGGACCGTCGTCCATACACCGCATCGGCAGCAGCCCGGATGGGTCGCTCATCGTGACCGGGCTGTTGTTGCTGTACGTGTACCCGTTGAGCTGCTGTGGATCCCCGATCGCCAGCACGGGGTCCACCGAGATGAACCGGCCGGTGTCCGGGTCGTACTCCCGTGCGCCCAGATGAGTCAGCCCGGTACCCGTGTCCTGTGAACCGCCGAGGAACCCGCGGTTGCCCGGGAACGTCGTCGCCGCACCACGTGGACCACCGAACGGCAGCTGACGCCGCTTGGTGACCGCCATGGTCCCAGAATCCACCGCTGTCTGAGCCGTGCTCTGGTGGTCGTAGGCCAGCCAGGTCAGCGATCCCCGTCCCTGGCGCATCGCAACCATGTTGCCACCGTGGGTGTAGTAGCGCGTGACCGTTGGGTTGCCACCGGCCGCTGGCAGGTGCAGCTCCTGTGCGCCCAGGTACAGCGTGGTGCCGGTTGCGTCACGCCGGATCAGCCTGCTGCCGCTCGGGTCGTACACGAACGAGGTTTCCTTGTTTCCCTTCTTGACCGACGCAAGCTTGCCCTCCTCGTCCCAGGTGAACGTCTCCGCGACGCCAGTCGTGGTCCGTGTGGCGAGCTGCCCAGCGGCCGTGTAGGTGTACGCGGTGCTACCGGACGGCCCGCTCACGGAACCGATGGCGTGGGCGTGCCCTGGCACCTGACCTGTGTAGGTACGGACGACGTCACCCGAGGCAGCGTGCTGCGTGTCGGTCACCCGGTTGCCGGACTTGTCATAGGTGAAGGACTGCCAGTACGGCGCCGGTCCGGACAGACCCTCGACCGACGGGTTGGCGTCACACGCCGAGGCAGGCGTCCACGCTTCGGTGACCCGCTGCAGGCCGTCGGTACGGAAGCACTGCACGTCACCGCTGAACTTGTCCGCGATGGACGTGATGGTTCCGGCCGGGGTGTATACGTAGTGCACGTCGGACTGCATTGGCGACGGCGCTTCGGCATCCACAATGGACCGTTTGAGGCCACGGTCGTGCTCGTCGTAGTACTGCGTCAGCCAGACGCGTTTCGTACCGGAGCCAAGCGTCAGCCTGCTCGTCTCGCCATAGCGGGTGAAGTCGGTCGCCGACACCAGCGGCACGTCCGGGCCGTCGAAACCACCCTGGCTGGCGACCAGCGGCCCGAGCTCGTGATACGTGAAGTCGACCGTCTCCGCGGGCAGCTCACCGGCCGCCGGGTAGGACTGGTTGGAGATGCTCCCGTTGGGGTTGTAGCCGGTGTAGCTGTTGTACGTGCCGGCAAGCAGGCCTTCCTGTGCCGGGATGACCATCGAGGTGCCGGTCGGCTGGTAAGCCGCGTTGTAGCTGAGCACCTTGCCGATGTACGCCTTCCCGTCGATGAACGAGGTCGACGAAGCAGGCTTCCCGAGGCCCTTCTTCACCGTGTCGTACGTCCACTCAGCCAGCTTCGTGCCGGTGGTCGAGCCCGCGAACTTGGCCGTCTGACGGCCAAGGTTGTCGTAGGTGTACGCGATCACCTCGCCCCGCGCGTCCTGTGCGGTGAGCAGCTGCCCTGCCGGGTCGTACGTCTTGGTGGTCCGCCCGCTGTCCGGGTCGTCGCCGCTGATCTGACGGCCAAGGAAGTCGTACTCGAACCGCCACACCGCCCCAGCGGGATCCGTGATCGTCTCGGTCTTTCCTGCCTTTGTGTACGTGTACTTCGTGGCGTCGAAGCCACCTTCCGGCTTCGGGCCGTGGTACTGCCTCAGCTCGATCGTCTGCCCGCGGGCGTCGGCGATCGTCGACGTCGGCGTGCCACCGAGCGGCGGAGTGACGTCCACCCGGTCGCCGAAGTACGCCGTCGTGGTCCGGTGCTTCTCGAACGCGCCGCCGAAGTAGATCGACGCGTCAGCGCGGCCCGCTCCGTCGAAATGCGCCCGAGTGTGCCCCGGAATGTCCACATCGGACGCGAGCTGTAGCTCGTTGTCGACGGGCTTGTCGTTGTAATACGGCTGGGTGTTCTTCCACGCACGGCCCTGCGAGTCGTAGCGCGTGTCGGTCAGCAGTCGCCCGCCGCCGAAGGCAGGCGCCTGCACCTGCCGCCCGCGCAGCAGCCCGTCGTAAAGCGTGGTCGTGCTGATCTCGGCACCTGTCGGGCCGATTCCGGTCGAGGTGACCACAGTCGGCTTGTCGTTGCGTACCAGGTAGGCCGTGCGGATGAACGGCACGTTCGGATGGGCTGCCTTGGTCCAGGTCGGCGTCCATGCCGCGACCGCTCGACCGAGCGCGTCGTAGGCCGTCTCGGCCACACGCGAGTTCGGATCGCTGTTGTGTATCGCCACGCCCCATGCCGGTTCGAACGTCGTTGTCGTGACCAAGCCTCCGGGCGCGGCATCGATGGGCGGAGTAGTGACCACGGTTTTGGTAACTGGGCCGCCGAGCTCGGGCGTGTACGCGGTCTTCGTCGTACGCCCAAGCGTGTCGGTGCTGGATGTGGTCCGCCCGTGCTTGTCGTAGACCGTGGTCCCGGTCGTGAAGTAGACCGGACCAGCCGCTGGTCGCTCCTTGGCGGTCTCCGTCTTGACCACGTTGCCGTGCTCGTCGTATGTCATCTTGCCGTCCGACAACGCATCCCGCGGATACTCCGCGTCAGCTCCACAGTGGACAAGATCTATCCATACGCGACCGACCAGGTTCATCAGCCAGGCGGCATCGTTGCGCGCGTACTCCATGTGACTGCAGCGATCGTCGGCCGCGGTGTCGATGTCACCGAGGTCGTTCACCTTGGTCACCAGGCCGAGATCGTCGTACGTGGTCTCGGTACGCGTCTGCCGCCAGCCAGTGCCCAGCGGGGTGTACCTGCGCTCGACACCGGTTTGCACCCGGTAGGCCTTGAACGGGCCGCGCGTCGCGAGCGGACCCTGCACCGCGGGCTCGGTGATCGTCTTGCTCACGCGCGGCGGATCCGGCTGGTCCGACGGCCCTTCTCGCTCGAACGCCGAGCTCTCGAAACCGAAACCGGACAGCCAGTCGGAGTCGGTACGTACGCCGCCCTCGGAGTCGGTCACCGACGCCTGCCGTGTGCCCGAGGGCATGCGGTCACCGTCCATGCCGCGGTAGAACCGTTGCTCGGTCATGGTCGTCGGGCCTGCTGGGTCGTCCGCGGCGCCCTTGCGGACCCGGACGCGGCCGAAGCCGCGGAACTCGTTGTACGTCCGTTTGTCGTCCTTGGTGAACTCCGAGGTGTCCCAGTGCCAGGCCGCTCCATCGAGGTACTCGTACTGGGTGATTTCCTCAGGGAACGTCGATATCGGCTGGCCGTCCAGGTGCAGGCGATCCGTTCGGATCACCGACGTGACCACGTACTTGTGGAAATAGTCGAGGCGCTCGGCGTGGTTGCGTTTCGCCCACCGCACCGGGAAACACCGCTTGGTGTTGGTCTCCGGGTTCGCGGGCATGTTCCCCGGCGCGCACTCCGAGGCGTACGAAATCGCCGTGACCCCACCGGTTTCGGACACGATACCCGTGATGCGGTAACGCATCAGCGGCGACGCGCCGTCCTCCGGCGTGATCACCCGGTTGTACATCGGCGTGCCCTTGAACGTCACCGCGGGCATCTCGATCGAGCCACCGACCAGGCCGGTGTGCTTGATTCCCTTGAGCCACAACGCGGCTTTCTCGCCGTCACCGGGATCGGGGTACTGCTGGTCGAGGTCCCAGCGGTCGACATCGGTGAAACCGTTGCCGCGCCACACCTTCGTGGTCACCGACGCCAGCCGCTGGGTGGTCCAGAACGACGGCGAGGGCTTGTCCGTGCAGGTCGTCTGGTCGCACTTGGCATCCCATGGCACGTCCGGCCAGTTGCCAGGTGCCTCGGGACGGCAGTCACTGCCAGGCACACACCGGTCGGCGGTCGTGAACACCACTTGACCCGACGGTTGCGGGGCATCCGGGCGCACGCCGTAGTCGATGCGGGCCAGGCGCCCGTCGCGCACGTACGACACGGCGTTGTCCTTGCCGTTGAAGCCATAGGAGTTCGTGTCGGTGTTGTAGTAGTACCGCATCTCGTTGCCATTGCGGTCCACCACTTTGGTCAGATTCCATCGCCATGCCTGCGTGCACGACGACGCGTCGAACGAAGCGCCGTGGCACGGCTCGCCGGAGTCGTCGCCGAACACTGGCACTGTCCACGTCGAGTTCGTATCTGACCCGAAGAAGTACTGGGTCCCGTCGACGGTCGTGATTTTCCAGTGCTCGCCGTTGTTGTCGCCGTTTTGCGCATTGGGCAGCTGCTCGATCCGTGACCCGTCGTCGTTACGCGGGCGCCACTTCCCGGTCGCGTCGTCGCGGATCAGCATCCCGCCCGCGCCGCCGTAGGACGCCGTGGCGTTGTCGCTACGCCAGCACAGGTCGGCCACGGTCGGTTTCGCGTCGCCCTCGGTGTCCGCCGAGCACGGCCCGTAGGACCGCTCGACGAACCCCGCGGACAACGACCAACCCTCGCCGATCCAGCCTGGCTGGTTGTTGGTCACCGTCGTCCGGCCGTCCACAGTGGACGACCGGTACGACAGTGCCAGGTTCGGCACGAGCCCACCCGGTGCGGGCGGCACCCGCAACGGGTAGGACCAGGTGAAGTCGCCGGTGTGCGGCGACACCGCCCAGCTCGCCGACGGCGAAAGCGGTGTTGCGGTTGCCAAACCCGACCCCTCAGTCGCGGGTTTGACGGCCTGGTTGCCGGACAGCGCTTGCGTTGAGGCCTGGTCCGCTCCGATGGCCCGCAACGACGGGCTCGTCACCGGCACGGACGGGACGTTGACCAGTTGGGTCGACGGTTCGCCGGCCCATGCCTCTGGCGCGACCACGCCCATGATCAGTCCCGCGATCAGCTGCACGGTGATGACGAGGCTGAACCCACGCCGAGATCTCGATCTGTTTCTCACGGTTTCCCCTTGGTTCAGCCGACTGGCAGGACGCGGACGACGTGGCCGAGCGGCCCGCGGACGGTCTGGCCCTCACAGGCAGCCTCGAAGGACACGAACAGCTCACCCTTCGCCGGCGAGTCGAGGTTCAGCGCGCACTGGTAGATCGGCATGCTCACCCGTCCTTCTGGCGCTGCTGTCCAGAGGTAGCCGAGCTGGACTTCCACGGTCTTGCCGTCACAGGACGTATTCGTGGACACGAACCGGTCCGTACCGTCCACACAGGACATGAGCGGCACTGTGCCTGGCTCGTTCGTCAACGCGAGCACACCGAACGTGCCCTCATACCGATAGTTGTTGGGCACCATGGACGTCGACACCGCGTGCTCTTCGATCTTCGGGTGGTAGTACCGCGTCAGCGGTGCGTACCCGAGGACGTACCCGAGCAGCACGTCGACAGTCTTTCCTTCGCAGGACGCCTGATTCGAGTCGAACAACTCCTGTCCAGCAACACATCGGTACAGCGGGACAGTGGCCACACCGGTCGGCTGCTCGGGATAGACCCAGCCCAGATCCGCCAGCTTGCTCTTGCCTTCACACGCCGGGTCGGTCGAGGTGAACGCGTCGGTGCTGTTGCTCAAGCAGCTGTACAGCCGCCGCGTCCCGGGAGCCTGGGCTGTGAGCATCGCGCCGAGCGAGGTCTCGAAACGATAGCCCGCGGGAACCGCCGGGAACTGGTCGTAGATCGAGTTGCTCGCGTACGCGCTGCGGTGATCGCCGTTCGTGATGAACCGGCCGAGTTGCCCGCCTGCCGGTGCGGGCCAGCCCGCGCGCTTACGGATCTCGTCAGCGGACACGACGCCGAGGTCGGTGGTGACTTCGTCGAGCGCGCCGGAGAACAGGCCCGTCGGGGCGCCGTTCGCCATGGCCCGGCCGAGACTGAACGGACCCCACGCGGCCCACATCAGCACGTTGTTCTTGGTGCCGACAAGTTCGCCGTCCACGTAAAGCCGCAGCTGCCTGCCCGGATAGTCGTAGACGCCGGTCAGATGCGTCCACGTGTTCAGCGTCGGCGGCTGCAACGAGTTGGCGTAGATCATCGGCGTTGACGCGGCCTGGTCGGCGTCCTCGCTGGCCGCGCCGAAGATCCAGCGCCCGACTTCCGGCCGGTACTGCAGGACGAACCCGCTGTTGCGGGTGCCGTCCTGGCTGAGCACGGTGGCCACCCGGTCGGTCCGGCTGAGCTTGGCCCACGCGGCGACCGTGAAGCTGTCCCGCATTGTCACGCCAGGGCGGCTGCCCGTGGCCGACGAGGCCCCGTCGAACTGGACGGCCTTGCCGATGACACCGGCGGGGAACGTGGCCGTACCGGTCATGGTCATCTGGCTCTGCGCCCACGACCAGTCCTTCACGGTACCGTCATCGAACCGCCAGTAGCCGTGCAACGCGGGCGGCGCGTCATCGTGTATCCGGCGCACTTCCCCGTCGGACAACGCCTTGCCGAAGGCACGCACGTCATCGATGCCGCCAGGGAAGTAGCACTGGTTGCCGGTGCCCCACCTGCAGCGGCCAACGGAGAACTTGCCTGGGGCCGCCAGCACCGAGACACCGGTCTGCACGCCGGACAGCCCACCGTTGACGTACAAGCGAAGCTGACCAAGCTGCGCGTCGTAGACCAGAGTCAGATGGCTCCAGCCGCCGATGACAGCCGTTTCGGACGACAGCACGTAGTGGGGCTGGAAATCAGTCCGGTCGACGTTCGGCACGACAGCTCCCCACTTCTTCACCGTGGGGTCGTACTGCACGTAGAACGGGCTGATCTGGCTGGCGTCCTGGCCGAACACGGTCACGTACTTCGTGGTGTCCTTCAAGTACGCCCATGCCGAGACGGAGAAGCTCGCGCCGGTGTTGATTACCGGACCAGCTGTCTCGGCGTACCCCGAGACACCGTCGAGCCAGCTGGTCATGCCGATGCGGCCGTTGTGCCAGGTCGCGCCCGTGGACAGGGTGGCATTGCGGCCGCGGCCCGAGGAATCCACTGCCGTGGTCCCGGTGTTGTCGTCGAACTTCCAGTGGCCCAGGTCGGCGACCGGCATGGCTGTCGAGCCCTCCGGCGCCGGATAGCTGTGGTACAGCGCGTAAACCCGGTCAGAGGTCAGTGCGCCGCCGTACATCCGGACGTCGTCGACCTCGCCGCGCCAATACCCGGTGTACGAGCCTTCCTCCAGCGCCCGGCCGATCTGCAGCCCGCCCGTGGCCTGCCACGGGTTGAGCAGTGTGCCGTCGTCCTTCCGGTTTCCGTTGACGTACAAGTAGATCGCCTTGGCTGAGGCGTTGTAGACGCCGACAAGGTGCACCCAGCTGTCGTGATCACCGGGGATCACCTCGACCGCGGCCTTGGTGATCGTGCCGTCCTGCTCGGGCATCTCGAACACCCAGTTGCCGTCAAGGCCGTTGTCGTCGGTGACCAGGCCGAGCCGGAACTTGCTGAAGGCCCGGTTGTTCCCGCCGTCCAGCGAGACCGCGCTCAGCACGCACCTTGGCGTGCGGTCGGTGTCGCAGTCGTTGCCCGACAGCTTCACCCAGGACGAGACGGTGAAGCTCGCGTCGGTGCGGACGTCGACTCCGGCCGTGGTCACCACGTCGTCGGTGCCGTCGAGGCGGACCGCGTTGCCGACCCGGCCACGGGTGAATCCGGCGCCGTTGGCCAGATTCGCCTGCCGGGCGCCTGCGGAGTCACCGCCGCTGGTGCCGCTGCCCTCGTCGAGAGTCCAGTTGTGGCCGAGGCTGACGTCGCGCCCGGCCATCGTCTGGATCTCACCGGCGAACAACGTGCGGGTGTACACCGACACGTCGTCGATGGCGCCGTTGAAGTGGTCGACGTTGCGGCCGTCCCACTTGCCACGGCCGATCTGGAACCCGCCGGTCGCCGCGAATCCGGCGTCGTGCAGCGCCGTCGCGGTCAGCACACCGTTGACGTACAGCTCGATCTGCTTGCGTTCCTTGCTGTACACGCCAGCCAGGTGGGTCCAGATGCCTCGCTGCACAGGCGGACCGGTCGCCTGGTCGCCCGCGATGTTGGCGTCGGACTTCATCGCGACGAACGTCCACCGGTCATTGATGGCCCGCAGCATGAACCCGCTGACGGTGGTGCCGTCCTGAGAGAGCACAGTGGACTGTTCGCCTGTCTTGTCCAGCCGTGCCCACGCGGTCACCGCGAAGCTCTTGTCCGTGTCCACCGCCTTCGGCGTGCTGATGTGCCCGCCGACTCCGTTCAGCCGGGCCGCGAGGTCGGTGGGGTCGGGGATGGTCACCTGGCCGGCGCCCCAGTCCGCACCAGCGGCCAGCGTGCCGTTGAGCTTCTTGTTGACGTCGTCGGGGTTTCCGTCGAGTTTCCAGGTTCCGGCCGTGACTCCGTCCACACTGAGCAGACCGCGCACCTCGTCCTGTGAGATGGCCCGGTTGTACACGCGGACCTCATCCACCGAGCCAGGTAGCCACTGGTGCGCCTCACCACGCACACGGGCCTGGCCGATGCGGAACGCACGTTTGGCTTGCCACGGCGTGATTCGCGTGGTTTCACCGATCAGCTCGCCGTCGACGTAGAGCCGGATCTTGCCGGTCGTGGCGTCGTAGGTACCGGCGAGATGCGTCCAGACACCGGCTTGCGGCTGTGGTTCGGTCCCGACCCAGTCGTAGCCCGTCGGTGTCTGCGCGTCGTCCCTCGGGAACACGAACACCCAGCGATTGCTCTGGTACTGCAGGCAGAACGAGCAGATCGACTCGCCGTCCTGGCTCAGCACGGTGTACGTGCCGTTGTCCGCGCGGTCGAGTTTCACTTGCGCCGCAACGGAGAAGCTCTGGTCGGTACGCAGCAGCGGGGTCGTGGTCGACACCGAGTCGTCGACGCCGTCGAGCTTCACACCGCGCCCGACCGCGCCGTCAGCCGTGAACGCGGCACCGTTTTCCAACACGCCGTCCGCACCGGTCACCACAGAGTTACGTGCGGTGGTGCCGGAGGTCTCCTCGAACTTGTAGTGCGCCACCTGGACGTTGCTCGAACTGACCGCTGCCGCGATCTCGGCCGGGCTGAGCACCCGGTCGTAGAGCTGCACCTCGTCGATCGCGCCCGGCCAGTGGTCGACCCCGGCGTTGCCTCCCCACTTCGTGCGGCCGATGCGGACCGGGCCCTCGGCCAACTCCGGCGTGGCGGTGTGGGCCACGCTGCCGGCCAGGCTTCCGTTGACGTACAACCGGACTTGCTTCGCTCCAGGGTCGTACACCCCGGCCAGATGGGTCCAGGTGTTCAGCTCTGGCATGCCGATCGGCGAGCTCGCGATCTGGACGCCCTTGTCCGACGTCGTCGAGTTCGGCACGCCGAAAGCCCAGCGTGGGTTGGTGCCGTCGGCTTCGGCTCGATACCAGAGCGCGAAACCTGGGAACAGGGTGCCGTCCTGGCTGACCGCTGCCCTCGCGTAGTTGTTCTTGGCGAGGTTCACCCAGGCGGAGACGGTGAATCCGCTGGTGTTGCGGATCGTGTTCGGTGCGCTGACGTGGTCGTCGATGCCGTCGAACTGGGCGGCTGAGCCGATCGCGCCCGTCGCGCTGTAGCCCGTACCGCCTTCGAGCGTGCCGTGGCGGTCGCCGAGGAACGCGGTGTCCTGCGCGTTGCCTTCGAATGACCACTGTGCCAGCGGGCCGTTGCCCGCGCGGACGTAGAACCGGTAGTCGCGTCGCGGGCTCTTGTGCCCGGCACGGTCCACGCTCTGCACGTAGAGGGTGCGTGGGCCGTCACCCTCCAGGGGCAAGGTCACCGACACCGATCCGCTGAGGGTTTGTGGCTCGATCTTGGTCGCTGGTTGTTCCTGCCAGCCGTAGAGGTAGTGGTCGATGTCCGGGACTCCGGCAGCCCCGAAGGTGAAGGTGCCGGGGACGTCGGCACTGCCGTGCCATCTGTTGTCCTCTGGGTACTGCTCGCTGGTCACGGTTGGCGCCACGTCGACGCCGACGCGGTCGACCACGAAATGCGGCCCCCATGCCCACGGGCTGGAATCGGCCCGGTCGCCGCCCGCCACGGCCCAGCTCAGGGCCTTGCCGTCCATCCCGGTCAGGTCGAGGGTACGGCTGTGCACCGATCCCGACGGCAGGCCGCTGCGCCACCAGTCGGTGTCCGTGACCGTGCCGCTGCTGTCCAGGCGCCAGTTGACATCCAGCGCGTCACCGTCCGGATCGGACAGTGTGGCCATCAGGCGGATGTCCGGGTTACCGATGAACGGCCAGTCCGCGCAGAACTTGCACGGCGCGGGCAGCGGCGGGTCGGTGCTCAGGCCGGTCGGCAGGCTGGGGTCGCGGTTGTAGGTGATCCACAGGTACATCTGGGCGGGGTCGTACTTGCGCCACGCGTACTGGTCGTCCCAGTTGCGTGCCTTGAGGAAGTACACCGTCGGCTCGGTCTTCTCCACGTGGTCGAGCGGGATGTCGATTCCCGCTTCCTTCCAGCCGGTGTTGCAGGGCGCGGCCCCGTGCACCGACGGCATTCAGCGTTCCCTGATGTGTGCGCCGTTGAGCTTGGTGTTCCACGTCATGCCGTTCCAGATCTGGCCATCGGTGTGGTACAGGTCGTGAATCCGGTCGGCGCAGCCCGAGCTGGAGGTCACCGTGGTCGACAGGGTCGCCCCCTTGAGCTTCTTGTCCCACAGCCAGCCGGTGTCGTACTGGAAGTACGCCCATCCCTCGCCGATCCCGTTGCACCAGCTGCCACTCGGTGGCAGGTCGCGCGGGCACTGGCCGACCTGGGCCTTGGAGCCGTCGCCACTGGTGTTCCAGTAGGAGGTGCCCGCGTAGCCGGACAGGACGTTGGCCCACGCCTGCTTGTAGGCCGTGGTCAGCACCGGGTCGATGGTCACAGGGAACTTCAGCGCCGGGTCGGCGAGGAACTTCTCGTCTGGTTCCATTACCAGGGCTCTGTCCACAACGGACACTTTGAAGACGGTGCTCTTGCCCGCGGAGTCCCACATGGACGATGGCGGCGCGGAGAACAGCTCCTTGCCGTTCGCGTCGGTCACGCTCAGCGCGCCGCTGTCATCGGCCTTGACCGTCAGCCCGTCGGACTCGATCTTCATCCGGATCTGGTGGAGGGCCTGGTTTTTCGCCGCGTCGGCGTTCTTGACGATCAAGTGCTGCCGGAAACCGTTGCGCTCAGCGAAGATCACCAGATCGGCGCCGGGAAGGACATCTGGGTAGGTCACCTCGTTGGTGGCCACAACGGGCGCGGGAAGCTCGCCCGGCCAGCTCAACGCGAGGGTCTTGCCGTCGCGGTTCATGGTCACCAAGGGCGCAGTCTTCCCGCCAGGGGACAACGTCAGGTCGCCGTCGGAGGCCTTTGGCGCGATCCGCCCGTCGGCCCGGCGCTCAAGGGTGGTGTCGATCTTCGCCCAGCTCGCTCCTTTTCGGACCCGGACGGGCACCGGCGTGAGCTGGGCGGTCATGGTGCCGCCCGGGTTGGCGAACACCGCGCGTGACTGCGTGCGCTTGGCGAGTACTTCCACCGGCGTTCCCTGGCGGTTGGCCGCTGCTACCGCCGCGGCGGCATCTGGCGCCTCGGCAACCGGAGCGATCTGCTCTGTGGAAAACGGCGTGCTGCCCGGCATCAGCGTCACCATCGAAGCCGCCATTACGGCGACCATCCCGGCGACGAACCGTCTCCGCCAAGGCCTATTCATCCTCAGGTCCATGCCCTTGCCCCTCCGCACGCGTCACGGGCCGGACACCCGATATCGAGGAACGCGTGAAACGTCGGAGATGAGATACCAAGGGCGAACTTCAGCCCGGTTTCACGCTGGCTTCAGCACTTCGATGCGGCTGTGAAAGTGAACGGGCCACACGAAGGATATCGGGATCGCGAATCCCTGTCATGTCGATCCGTTATCCGGAAGTCCGCATGTCACAGTCCTTTGTGGATTACCGAGCGTGTGAAGTCCAGGGCTCCGTGTTCGCGACGAGCACTCGCAGGCACTGGTCGCGCACCCAACGTCGCATTGCCCCGGCGGGTTGAGGACCGCACTGTCATCGCCCGACCAGCCCCAGAGGCGAGGTGTCGGCCTGCGCCCCGGCCGCCGCCCGGCGTCGAGGGCACGCGCTGCTATCACTGCCTGATGTGCAGGCCCCGGTGCGGGCGCCCGATCGGAACGTCTCCTTGTTCCTGCCTGGTCAGAGACCGTGAGTGATCAATCGGGTCAGAATTCGGCTAGCCACCTGAAATCACGCCGTCTCGCAAGGCCACAGGGACGAGCGTGGCCTTGCTGGCCGAGCACCCAGCGACCTGTGGCGCGTTGGCAAGCCTGCTGGGGTGCACCGATCCGTGGCAGGTAGGACCGACTGGAGTGGTGCTGCTGGACCGCTACCCGGACACCGCGATAGCGCTGGAGGAATTGATGACCACCTAGATTCCCAGGGAGGCCGTAACACGCCGAGCCTGGGAGACCACATCTGAGATGTGGCGGAACACCCTGGAATGCTGGCGGACCTGACCTACAGCGAGAAAGAGCTGATCAGGTCCGCCCGCCTCGGCCTGTGGTACACCGCGAGTGCGCTCGCGCCTGAGGACCTGGTGACCTGCGACGAGCCGGATCACCAGGTCCGTGGCGAAGTCATTCGCGAACTGCTCCTTGGCTGGCATGGCGAGGTCGACCCGCGCGGAGTACGCGTCGCCAACGCGCGCATCACCGGCGAGCTGGACGTTCGCTATGTCACGGCATCGGTCGGCCTCTACTTGCGTGAGTGCGTTGTTGATCAACCGGCGTTGTTCAACAACGCGCGCTTCCCTCGACTCGACATGTCCGGAACTCACGTGCCAGGGCTGGCAGCGACCGGACTGCGTGTCGACGGCGCATTGCACTTGCGCCAGGGATTCACTGCCACAGGCGTCGGCCAGCGTGGCGCGGTCAATCTCGTGGGTGCGAGCGTTGGCGGCTCCTTGTCGTTGAGCGGCGCCAGGTTGACCAACGACTCGGGCCCGGCGCTGCATGCGGAGCGAATCACCGTGGACGGAACCATGCGCCTGCGCAAGGGGTTCACGGCCATCGGAAGCGGCATCGAAGGCGCGGTGAACCTGTCGATCGCGCACATCGGTGGCGTCCTGATGATGCGGGAAGCTCAAATCACCAACACCTCCGGCCCAGGCCTCCAGGCAGGACAGGTCCGCGTGGACGGTTCGGTGAAGGTACGTGGCGGCGTGGTCATGACCGGGCACGGACACCGAGGCGCGTTGCATCTAGTGGGTGCTCGCATCGGCGGCTCGCTGTCGATGGAAGGAACCCACCTGGTCAACCCCGATGGCCCCGCCCTGCACGCCGAGCGGCTCAGGGTGGACGACCGTGTCATCCTGCGCGCAGGATTCACCGCCACCAGCGGCGGGACCGAGTCCTCCCTGATTTTCAAGGGAGCGCACGTCGCCGGTGCCTTGGAGTTCGCCGATGCCCACCTGGACGGCGCGGGTGAGTTCCTGCTCAATCTGGACAGTGCACAGTGCGCCTACGTTGTCCTGCCTGCGGACTTGATCTGCCCGGACAGCCGGGACGGCTGCCCCGGCAAGGCACGGCGGATCTTCGTAGACGGCTTCACGTACACGGACGTGGCCGGTGTCGGCTGGCAGGACTGGTTGCATCTGCTGCGCTTCCACACCCACACGTATCTGCCTCAGCCGTACCGGCAGCTCGCGGCAACCAGGTCGGCCGCTGGCCACGACGGTGACGCCCGGCGAATCCTGATCACCCAACAGCGTGACCACCGTGCTCGCGGCGATGTGGGCGGGCCGATGAGCCGGTTCGCGCATTTCGTGTGGGGTGCGCTCGCCGGATACGGCTATCGGACCAGCCGGACAGCCGTGGCGCTGGTGCTTGTACTGCTGCTGGCCGCTGGTTTGGGCTGGTGGGCGGGCAATACGCCGACCGGGCCGGCCAGTTTCGCCGCTCAGCGACCGACTGGCGGCAGTTGCTCCACTGTGGAGCTTTTCGGCCTTGGCATTGACCGAGGGCTTCCGCTGGCCAGCACCGGCATCCGGGCGAAGTGCGACCTGGACACCGCGAGCCAGGCCGGACAGTGGTTCACCATCGGCATCTGGCTGCTCCAGGCGGCTTTGTGGGCGTTGGCGACGTTGGCGCTCGCGGGATATACGGGCCTGGTTCGCAAGGTCCGGTAACACAGTCCTCCCCATTGGCTGCACTTGTGGGCGATTCACGTGGATGTCGATCAGTGAGAAGGTGGTCAACGTGAGGTCTGACGGCTTGATCGGAGCGCGGGTCAGCAGGATCGAGGATGTTCGGCTGCTGACCGGGCGAGCGCAGTTCATCGACGACGTGCGGTTGCCGGGGATGCTGGAGGCGGCGATCCTGCGAAGTCCGCTCCCGCACGCCCGGATCGCCTCGATCGACGTCAGTAGAGCAGCGGCACTACCCGGCGTCTACGCGGTCGTGACCGGCGTCGACGTCAAGGCGCTCTGCGGCCCTCAGCCGGTGATCTGGCGAACCATCCCCGACATGTTCTTTCCGGAGACGTACGCCCTGGCCGTAGACAAGGTGACGTACCCGGGTCAGGGCATCGCGGCGGTCGCAGCGAAGGACCGTGCGACAGCGGAAGACGCGCTCGAGCTGATCGACGTCCAGTACGAAGAGTTGCCCGCGGTGAGCACACTGGAACAGGCGCTCGCGCAGGACGCGCCGCGCCTGTTCGACGAGTGGCCAAGCAACGTACTTGGTCGCATGGCAGTCCAGAAGGGTGACGCCGACACCGCGTTCGCCGAAGCGGACGTGGTACTCAGCGCGGACTTCCGATTCGCCCGCCAGATGGGCATGCCGCTGGAAACACGCGGCGTCGTCGCGACGTGGGACCCGTTCATCGACCGGCTCGACGTGTGGCTGACCACCCAGGCACCCAACATCGCGCAGGCCTCACTCGGCGAGGTACTCGGCCTGCCGGTAGCCAAGATCCGCGTCCGGACACCCGACCTTGGCGGCGGATTCGGCAACAAGTTCGACTTCTACGGCGACGAGGTCGTCGCCTGCGTGCTGTCCCGCCAATCGGGCAAGCCGGTCAAGCTGATCGAAGACCGCGCCGAGAGCTTCGTGGCGACGGTGCATTCCCGTGAGCAGAAGGTCGAGGTTGAAATCGCGGCCCGCGACGACGGCACGATCACAGGCATGCGTGGCACGGTGTACGGCGTTCTCGGCGGCGCGCTCGGCACCGCCGGTCTGAGCCCGTGCTGGGTGACCGCCGCGTCGGTCACCGGTCCGTACGACATCGCGACGTTGGACATGAACCTGGTCGGCGTGGCCACAAACCGAACCCCGTACGGCTCGTTCCGCGGATATGGACTGCCCAAAGCGAACTTCATCTACGAGCACATGGTCGAAAAGCTCGCCAAACACCTCGGCATGCCCGCACACGACGTCCGCCGCAAGAACTTCATCAAGGAATTCCCTTACCAGAGCCCAGTTTTCGTCTTCGACAGCGGCAGATACGAAGAATGCCTTGACCTGTGCCTTGAGGCCGTGCACAACTCGGGCTGGCAGCAGATCCGCGAGGACGCCAGGTCACGAGGTGTGGCGGTCGGCATCGGCTACTCGTTCCAGAACGAAGTGACCGGCCTTGGCCCAAGCCGGATCCAAACCCTGGCAGGCTCGGCACATTCCGGCTTCGACGAAGAAGTCGTCCGAATCGACTCGTCCGGACACGTAACTGTCTACACGGGACTGTCCGCGATGGGTCAAGGAATCCACACAACTCTCGCCCAGGTGGCGGCCCACACCCTAGGCGTCCCACTGGCGCATGTAACGGTCCTGTCGGGCGACACAGACTCCAGTCCGTACAGCGGATACGGCACAGGCGCAAGCCGCGGCGCCCCACTAGGCGGCGCGGCAGTGCGCACAGCGGCAACCCGCCTCAAAGCCAAAGTCCTGCGAATCGCCGGGTACATCCTGGAAGCCTCCCCGGACGACCTGGACATCACCGACGGGATCATCGCGGTGAAAGGCGTCCCCGACAGAACAGTCACGATGGCCGAGATAGGAGACGCGGCCTACCGGCGCCTCAACGGAAAACTGCCAGAGGACGAAACACCGACCCTGGAGGAACGTGAGGTCTTCGACCCGGTCAACGTGGCCACTGCCTTCGGTTGTACGGCTGTGCTTGCCGAGGTCGACCGGGAGACCGGTGTCGTCACCCTGCTCGGCTACCTGATCGCGCATGACTGCGGAACCGTGATCAACCCGTTGATCGTGGACGGCCAGTTGCATGGTGGTGCGGCCCAGGCGATCGGCGGCGCCTTGTACGAGGAACTTGTCTACGACGGTGATGGGCGGATGCTGACTCGGACGTTCGCGGACTATTTGCTGCCGTCGGCGACCGAGGTGCCCCCGATGACGGTCAACCACATGGCCACGCCCGCGGACCACATTCCCGGCGGCTTCAAGGGAATGGGCGAGTCTGGCGTGATTGGTGGGGGAGCGGCGATCGTGAATGCGATCGTGGACGCGCTACCGGAGTACGACCTGGAGATCACGTCGCTGCCGATCACACCGCCCCGGCTGCTCGCAGCCATGCGCAAGGCCACGGGCTGATGAGGACGGCCGTCGGCTCCTCGATGCGGATGGAGGCGTGCTGATGACCTCTGCCTTCGGTTACCCGATACTTGCCCCCATTCTGAAGGGAACCAGCCGATGAAGGCCGCTGCCTTCGAATACCTGCGGGCATCCTCGACTTCCGAGGCCATCGAGGCACTGGCCGATCCCAACGCCAAAGTCCTCGCTGGTGGGCAGAGCCTCGTCCCACTGCTGAACATGCGCTTGGCCAGGCCGAGTCTTCTTGTGGACATCGGCGGGCTGAACGACCTCGCCTACCTGCGCCGGGACAATGGGAATCTCGTGATCGGGGCGATGACGCGGCATCGGGCTGCCGAGACCTCCCCGGTCGTCAGGCAGGACCTGCCGTTGCTGGCCGAGGCGCTCGGCCACGTCGGCCACGTATCCATCCGCAACCGTGGCACGATCGGAGGCAGTCTCGCGCACGCCGACCCAGCCGCTGAGCTGCCCACGGTTGCCGTGGCCCTCGACGCTTCCGTTCAAGCACAAGGCATTCACGGTACCCGGGACATCGCGGCTGGTGATTTCTTCCTTGGCCCGCATCAGACTGCCCTGGAACCCGGCGAACTGCTTGTTTCCGTGAGTTTCCCGGTCTCGGCTGCTGGAATCTCTGTGCAGGAGCTGTCGTTTCGTGGCCGGGACCTCGCGCTTGTCGTGGCCGTCGCCGCAATCACCGTCGAGGACAGGGTTTGCTCGCAGGCTCGGATCGCGGTCGGCGGGGTTGGGCCCACACCGATTCGGGCAACTGCTGTTGAGCAAGCGCTTGTTGGGCAAACGCTGTCGGATTCCGTGATCGCCGAGGCCACCGCCGAGTTGCGCTGCGATCCACCTGACTCCATCCATGCTCCTGCGTCCTACCGGCGTGAAATGGCGTCGGTGCTGACGCGCAGGGCGATTCGAACGGCGGTGCACGCGTGAAGGTCTCATTGACGGTCAACGGTCAGCCGGTCAGCGCCGAATGCGAACCACGCCGTACGCTCGCCGACTTCCTGCGTCAGGACCTTGGTTATACCGGCGTGCATGTCGGTTGTGAGCACGGCGTGTGCGGGTCGTGCACTGTCACCGTTGACGGCGCCACCGCCCGGTCATGCTGTTTGCTTGCGGTTCAGGCCGAAGGCTCGGATGTCACCACCATCGAGGGTCTGGCTTCGGGTGGTGAACTTGATCCGCTGCAGCAGTCTTTCCGCGAGCATCATGGCCTGCAGTGCGGGTTCTGCACTCCCGGCATGCTCGCCACCGCGAGGGAACTGCTCAAGGACAACCCTGATCCGACCGATGCCGAGATCCGGGCCGCGATCTCCGGCAATCTTTGCCGGTGCACGGGATACCAGTTCATTGTCGACGCCATCAAGAACGTGAAGTCACGCGAGGCTCTGTGACCGAAGGCCGGGTCGCCATGACGAACATCCCCGCGGAAAGGACGAACACGCTGTAAGCGAATTGGTCCTGCAAAGGCAGCGTCAGGGTCATCGAACCCGCGAACGACAACAACACAAGCGCCGCGCCCAATTCGGCCCAGCGGGTTTTCCACTTCAGCAGGAGTGCGATACCGACCACGAGTTCCGCTGCTGTTGCCGCGTGCGCGAGTATCGGCGCAAGCCACCGGGCAGGAATGTGGCAACTTGCCTCGTGTAGTCGATGTAGGCACCATAGTCACCCCATGAAACACCGTCTTGGCCACGTGGGCCTCGAAGGCTGAACCTGTCAGCCAAGCCCCACGGGAATTGCCACGAGGTCAGCACGCGAACCAGGATCGATATCCATTTGGTCAGCGATGGGTGCCGGGTCGCGCCGGTCTGGCTGACGGCGTACGCGGTGAACAGGGTCAGCACGACAACGCCAAGCCAGTTCAGGCCTGGTTCCCGATGCAGAGAGAACTCGTTCAACACAATCCAGACGGCCTGGACCGCCAACGCGAGCCAGAGGAGTGGAAGTGCATATCGTCGTGCCGTGGATATGGTTCGCTGCTTCAAAATCGACACAAGACTCCCCTTGATTGCCTGCCGTGATTCGGCCCGGTATCGCCGACGCTCGCACAGGTACGACCGGCGACCCACGAAATTTGTGACCACGTGTGTTCCATCGTATGAATGCGGGTATCCGGACCCGAGAAGAATGCCGAGGGTAGGGGGGAACCGTTATGGCGAGCGCGCTGTCCACCGGACCAGGGCTCGCCCGGACGGTGTTGCCAGGCGCCGCGATGATCGCGGTGACGTTCGGCCTCGCCCGCTACGGCTACGGGTTGCTGCTGCCTGAGATGCAGTCGGACCTGCGAATCACCGCCAACATGGCCGGGCTGATCTCCTCGGGCGCCTACTTTTCCTATCTGGCCGCGAACTTCTTGGTGGTGTGGCTGACAGTCCGCCGCAGTCCACAATGGGCGGTGGGGGCTGCTGCTGGGCTGGCTATCGTAGGTATGGCTGTGGTCGGTACCGCCGAGAGCGCGCCGATGCTGGCGATCGGTGTCCTGATCGCGGGTGCGGCGGCGGGTTTGGCGTTTCCGCCGTACGCCGACATCGTCGAGCATCAGGTTCCTCGTGCGCGGCGGGCCTTCGCGTGGTCGACGATCAGCTCTGGCACCGGGTGGGGAGTTGCCATCGCGGGGCCGATCGCCATCGTCGCGGGGGACCGCTGGCGTTTCGCGTGGCTGGTGTTCGTCGCGCTGGCCGTTGGTGTGGGAGTTTTGGCGGTGCTGCGTGCTCCGGCGCGTGGCGTGATCAGGCACCGCCCGGTCCAGTTGAACTGGTCATGGTTTGTCTGCCCAAGGTCGGGACCGTTGCTGGGTTCCGCGGTACTGATCGGCTTGGGCAGTTCGGTGTGGTGGGCGTTCAGCGTTGACGCCTTACGCGAGGCTGGCGTCGCGGGGACTCCGGCTCGGATTGTGTACACAGTGGCCGGTGCGGCGAGCATCCTGGCGTCCTTGAGCGGCACGGTCTTTGACCGGCTTGGGTTACGTGCGGGCTATCTGGGTTGCGTAGTGCTGCTGACAGCCGCGCTCGTGCTGCTTGGTACTGCGACCACGAACCTGCCGCTGGTTCTGATCGCTGCGGTGTTGTTCGGTACCAGTTACAACGCGGTTGTGGCCGCTCACGGGATATGGAGTGCGCGGGTTTTCGCTGAGCGCCCGTCGGCCGGTTTGGCTGCGATCAACACGGCATTGACCATTGGCACGATCATCGGGCCGACGGCTGCGGGTGCGTTGATCGACTTGGCCGGTTACCACACTGCGCTCATTGCTGCGGCCGTGTGCGCTGTTCTCGCATTGGCCTGCAGTCCACCGGCACGTCGAAGCCGAAATTCGGTGCCGCGATGAGAGGAGGCGCGACTGGTCAAGCTTACCGAGGCTGCTTTCAACACCGGACATCCGAGGGCGCAACGTTACTTGCGTGAGCTTGAGGGTTTGACAGACGCGGTCGCCGACCTTGATGCGCTCTACCGCATCGGGCAGGCGGCCTTGGTCTGATCCGGTCTGCACGATCGATGCCTGTAGCAGCGGGTCGAGCTCAGCTGTGGTGGTCAGCCGGTAGTTCGTGCCGTGCCGAGTCCACACGAGACGTTCTCTTCGCGCCGGGTTTTGCTACGAGTTCGGCGTGGCCATTGGTGCAAAACGGTTGCCGGCCATCAGGCAGGCATGGGCCAGCCCAGCAACACCGTTGTTCCACTCGTCGTGTGCGACAGCCGGAACACCGCCGCCAGCTTTTCCATCATGGCCAGCCCGCGGCCTCTGAACCCTGGGTCGGCCGTCGGCGGCTGCCACACCCCGCGATCGCCCACGACAATCCTGGCCTGGTCACCGACGGCCGAGCACGCCGCGAACAGCGTGATCGTCCCCGAAACCGCCGCATAAGCATGCTCGATCGCATTGCTCATGGCCTCGTCGCTTGCCAGCACCATGTCCTGGACCAACACCCCGGACAGGCCGATTTTCGCGGCCCATTCAGTGATCCGGGTTCGGGCGACTCCGGCCTGGTCAGGTGTGGCGGGCAGGTCCGCATAGATGTACGGCTGGGTCAGATCCGCGTCGGTGACTGTCTCCGCGGCGAACGTGGGCAGGGTGTCCGCCCACTTGGTCAACCGGACTGACGCTGGCAGCGAGCTATGGTCGTCGAGCATCAGCGCGTCGTCACCCGCTTTCCGCGGTCGTCGTCGAAATCCCACAGGGAAGATACCCGCTGATGTCCCATTTGAACGGCCGTTGCGTGGTTATGCGGATCGGGCTTCCTCCACGGTCGGGTACAGCGCGAGGATCTGGGCCAGTCCAGTGATCGCCATCACCCGCTTGACAGCCTCCGATCCTTCGACGATCCGCAGTTGACGGGCCGCGCTCTCGGCTTCGTTGTGCGCGAGGATCAGGATCCGCAGGCCGATCGAACCGAGAAAGGTGACTTCGGCCAGGTCCAGGATCACCAGCGGTGACGGGCCGTCCAATCCGGCATGGACCGCCTCGTCGAACAGCTCCTGGGTACTGATGTCGATCTCGCCTGCGATGTGCACGACCGTCGTCTGTTCGTCGCTGTTGACGTCGCACGTCAGCTCTGGTCTCGCATCCGTCACAACCTGTCCGCCTCCGTTAGACCCTGCGCGTCCTACCCCCACCCTATGCGGGACGGCCGTCATACCGCTCGGAACACCAGCAGTGCGATGTCGTCTTCTTTACTCTGACCATAGGTGCGCAGCAACCCGTCGGTCATCAGCACGATCAGCATCGGCGGGATGACGCACTGCGTTGTGTACCCATGTGGGTGAAAGCAGCGCAGCATGGCGTCGAGCCGTTCGATGATCACGGCCGCGTCGATGGATCTCCGATGGGTTAGGCGGCTTCACTGTGGCTCGTGTCCGTCACCCGTACCTCCTTGCATAGCGGGCACGTCCCACCCGAGCAGCACAGTTGTGCCGTTCTCGTTGTGGTGCAACGTGAAATGATCGGTCAACGCCTTCATCATCGACACCCCACGACCCCGTACGCCGGTATCCGCCAATGGCGGCCGCCAGCGACCAGAGTCGGAAACCACAACGCAAACCCGCGATCCAGGCTTCACGTAGCCAGCGAAAACAGTGACAGCGCCCGGGTTCTCATCCGCGTACGCGTGCTCGACCGCGTTCGCCACGGCTTCGTCGACAGCCAGCACGACGTCCTCGGTCTGCTGTACATAGAGCTGGATCGCCTGTGACCAGCGGCGCAGCGAGGCACGGGCAGCCGGCAGTTCGGTGGCAACCGCAGAAAGGCTGATGAAGATGTAGGGCGCGGTGAGATCGGCCTCAGAGACCGCGGCACGTGCGGTGTCCGGGAGCATGCGCACCCAGGCAGCCCACGGTAACCGAGCAGTGTCGGCATCCTCGGTCTCGTCGCGCATCAAGTCGTCCGCCCTCTCTGCGCACTGGCACTTTCTTTGCGCGCCCGCTCCCGTGTACCCAGAAATTCGACGGTTTACGCAACGTCAGTAGACATAGCTCGCAGGTGCTCCGCTGCGATCGCGAGGCGGATCGGGTCGCCAGGCCTGGCGGCGATGATGGCGGTGGTGACAGCGGAGACGGTGCCTGTGGTGGTGTCGACGTCAAGCCGGGTCGCGCCGCCAAGGGGAACGGCCCGGCGGACGGTGCCTTCGAAGACCACAGCGTCGGGCGGTGGCGGTGCGCCGTTGGTCAGCGGGCGGCAGCGTTCGGGTCGGGCGACGACCAAGGTGTCGAGGCCGGTTAGTGCGGGTGGCAGGTGTGCGGTGAAGCCCAGCAGGGTGGCGCAGTCGGGATCGGCGGGGGCGTCGAAGACCTCGGCGGTACTGCCTGTCTGCCGGATTTCGCCGTTTACGAGCAGTGCAGTTCGTTGGGCGAGTGAGCGGGCTTCGTCGCGGTCGTGGGTCACGAGCAGCACCGACGCGCTTAGGTGGGTGAGTGCGGCGTGCAGGTCGGCGAGCAGGTCTGTACGCGTGGTTGCGTCGAGACCGGTGAACGGTTCGTCGAGTAGCAGCACGCGCGGCCCGACCGCGAGCGCGCGAGCGATGGCGACGCGTTGTGCCTCGCCGCCTGAAAGCGTGCGCGCGTTGCGTTGGGCGAGGTGCGCGACGCCCAGCGCGTCGAGCCAGGGTTCTGTGCGTTGACGGGCTTCGGCGCGTCCTACGCCACGCAGTCTGAGTCCGGCAGCGGCGTTGTCGAGCACGCTCGCGCGCTGCAGCACAGGCCGTTGCAGTACGGCGGCGACCGCACGTCGTAGGTCAGGGGTTGTGGCGAGCTGGCCGTCAAGGAGCACGGTTCCGGACCGTGATGCGTTGTCGAGGTGTGCGAGGGCACGCAGCAGTGTGGACTTTCCAGAACCGTTAGGGCCGAGGATCGCTAGGGTTTCGCCGTCGGCGATGTCCAGTGCGGGCACGGCGACGAGTTGTCGTCCGCCAGCGGTGACGCGCAGATCACGGCAACCGATGCTCACTTGGCCGCCGTTTGACGGTGTTGGGCGAGCGTGACCGTGAGGTTGACGGCGAACGCGATGATCAGCAGCACGATGCCGAACGCGATGGCCAGCGCGAACTGTCCACGGCTTGTGGCGAGCACGGCCGCTGTTGTGAGCACGCGTGTCTCGCCTGCCAGGTTGCCGCCGACCATCTGCGCTGCTCCGACTTCGCTTACTACCGCGCCGAATCCGGCCATGCCTGCCGCGAGCAAGGGCAGTTTGGCTTCGAGGAGCAGCGCGCCGAGTGCCCTGAGCTTGGTCGCGCCCAGTCCGCGCATCTGCAGGAGGAAGTCGGGGTCGACTTGTTGCAGTGCGGCGGCGGTCAGCGCGATCACGATCGGTGTGGCGATCCCGGCTTGCGCGATGACCATCGCCGTCGGGGTGTAGAGCAGACCGAAGGTGCCGAGGGGACCGTTGCGCCATAACAGCACTGTGATGAACAACCCGACCACGACCGGTGGAAGGCCCATACCTGTGTTCGCGATGGCGAGCAGGACTCGGCGTCCACGGAAGCGCCCGAGCGCGAGGACCGTCCCGAGTGGGACGCCTATGAGCGCAGCCAGGACTGTGGCGGTGAGGGAGACCCGGAGGGTGAGTCCGGTGATCGCCCACGTGTCCTCGTCGCCGGTGACTAGCAGCCGTAGGGCTTCGAGCAAGCCGTCGCCGAGTACGTCCACGTCAGCTCCCCAGGCTCGCTTCGTCCTTGCCCGCGTCAGCCGCGAACAACGGCTGTCCACTTTGGGCGACGCCGAAGCGGCCGATCATCTCCTGGGCTCGTGGGGCGACCATCCAGTCAGCGAAAGCCTTGGCGCCGTCGGGTTGTACGCGCTCGCCCGCCCGCTTCGTCATCTCGATCACGTGGTAGATGTTCAGCAGGGCTTTGCCGCCCTCGTTCAAGATTTCAAGAGCCAGACTCGATTTCTGGGCGAGGTAGGTCGCTCGGTCGGTCAATGTGTAGGCGGACGTCTCGCTCGCGACGCGCAGTGTTGCGCCCATGCCTTGGCCGGTGGAGCGGTACCAGCTACCGCTCGGCTGTTGCTGCCACAGCTGCTTTTCCCGGGCGTGCGTACCGGATTCGTCGCCACGGGAGACGAAACCCGCCTGCGCCGCGGCGATCTTCTGCATCGCCTGTGCCGCGGGCACGCCACGAATTCCCGCTGGGTCAGCCGATGGGCCGACGAGCACGAAGTCGTTGTGCATCACCAGCCGTCGTTGCCCGGCAGTGCCTTCCGCGACGAACTTCTCCTCGGCCGCGGGTGAATGGACGAGTAGGACGTCGGCCTCGCCGCGCCTGCCGAGTTCGATCGCTTGGCCGCTGCCGACCGCCAGTGGTTTGACCTGCCAGCCGGTTTCGGCGGTGAACGCGGGCAGCAGTTCGTCGAGCAGCCCCGAATCCTGGGTACTCGTGGTGGTCGCCAGGATCAACGACTTCTCGGCGGACGGACCAGCTGCTTGATCCGTGCCGCACGCGGTCAGCATCACCAAGGCTGCCAAGGGCGCGAGTAAACGTCGTCCGAGCACGGGCGGATCCTTTCAGCGGATACGACGACCAGTCTCCGCACAAGAGTAACCGCCGAGCGCTTCCACGCTCGCCCGGAAGTCCGTGCGGTCAAGCAAAGTCCACAGTGGTGCGAGCAGAGGGTTGGACAGATCGTTCGCGCGCAGGACGAGGTCGTACGGTTCTTGGGCGACCGGCACGAAGTCCAAGTCGAACGCGCGCGCCGCGGCAAGGATGCCCAAGCCCGCGTCGGCACGACCGGCCGCGACAGCGGCGGCGACGGCGAGATGGGTGTGCTCTTCGCGGGAGTACCCGGGGATGGTGGACGGGTCGATGCCTCGTTGGTTGAGCTCGTAGTCCAGCAGTGCCCGGGTCCCGGCGCCGCGCTGACGGTTGACGTAGCGAACCTGGGCTAGATCGTCAATTCCCTTGATCCCCAACGGGTTTCCTGGTGCCACGATGAGACCTTGATCGCGGTGTACGAGCCGGATGACCGCGATGTCGTCGCCGAGCAGTTTGTCCACATAGGGCAGTGTGTATTCGCCGGTTGCCGGGTCGAGTAGGTGAGAACCGGCGATGTGGCACAGGCCGTCGCGCAACGCGACGAGCCCGCCGAGTGAGCCGACGTTCGAGGACGCCAGCGTGATCAGCGGGTCGGCGGCGCGCAACGTTGACGCGGCGAGGTCCAGCACGAGGTCGTGGGAGCCGATCGCCACGATGGTCCGGTTGATCTCGTTGAGGCCGCGCAGGAGTTCCACGCGCACTTCGGTTCCGGCGTGATGGCCTTCGACTCCGGCGGGCACGACAAGCAGCCCGTCGGCTCGAACCAGTGAGGTGAGTACGCCAGCGCCGCGTGGCAAAGGGGTGGCGACGATCTGATCTTGGACACGACCGAGGCGGACGCGGACCCAGTCGTCCATGCCGATGGCGGACGGGAGCTTGCGGGCGAGCCGGGCCGTCGTGGAGGGCCGTTCGCGTGGGGCGGCGCCTTCGAGTTCGGCCAGGAGTGGTGCGGCGAAGATGTCGAACGTCAACGCCGCCGATACGGGATATCCCGGGACACCGAGCACCGGCGTGGCCGGATCTCCTTTGGCGGTGCCGAGCACGACAGGATGTCCTGGCCGGACAGCGACTCCGTGTACCGCGACGGCTCCGGCACTGGAGACCACGCGTGCCGTGTAGTCGTCGCGGCCAGCGCTGGAGCCTGCGATCAGCAATACGAGGTCGGCTTCCTCGGCGGCGGCACGTAGCGCTGCGGTGATGGTTTCGGGGTCGTCCATGACGATGTCGGTCACGCGGGCGTCGCATCCGGCCTCGCGGGCCTGCGCGGCGAGCATGAGTGAGTTGGTGTCGAGGATTTCCCCAGGCTTCAGGTCGGATCCGATCGGGCGGATCTCGTCGCCGGTCGGGATGATCACCACGGTCGGTGCACGCCGGACGGTGAGTTCGACTACTCCGGCAGCGGCACAGGCGGCGACATCGACCGGACGCAGCCGATGGCCTTCCGGCAGCAGCAGTTCGGCGGCGCTGATGTCCTCGCCGATGGACCGAACATGCTGGTACGGCGGCACAGCGGCCCGTAGCTCGGCGCCTTCAGGCGTACGATGTACGTGTTCGCGCATCACGACCGCGTCATAGCCCGGCGGAAGCGGGTCGCCGGTGTCGACGACCTCGAAGTCCGTCACGACCACCGGCGTTGTCTCCGACGCGCCTACCGTGTCCGACGCCCGGACGGCGATGCCGTCCATACCGGACGAGTCGAACGCGGGGGAGGAGCGTTGCGCCCACACCGGCGCTGCCGTGACGCGGCCGACGGCCTCGCCGACAGGCACCCGGATCGTCTCCACCCGTGCCGGGCAGCCCGCGGCGGCACGTGCCTCGCGCCAGGCGGCGTGGGCCTCGGCGGCGGGGACGTCGGAGACGAACGGGCTGTTCATGGGTACAGCGTGACATCCACGTCGATACCGGCGTCCAGCCCGGTCGCCGGTTCGGGAATGATCACGTACCCGTCGGCGCTGGTGAGCACGGACAGCAGCGCGGACGGCCCGAACAGCGGTTCGGCCACGCCATCGGTGACCTTGACCTGGATCACGTCGAGCCGCCCGGCCACAGACGCCAGATCGCGCGACAACCGGGCACGCACGTTCGGCCGCACGGGAGGCGTCGGGCAACCGCCGATCCGCCACAGCAGAGGGAGTCCGATCTGCCCGAACACGACCAGCGCGGACAAGGGATTGCCGGGCAGGCCGATCATCGGCACCCCGTTGGATTCCGCCAGTAGCGTCGGTTTGCCAGGTTTGATCGCCAGCCCATGGCACCAGACCTCACCCACGGCAGCCACCGCGCCAGCGGTCTCGTCCCGTGCGCCGACCGACGAGCCCGCCGACACCACGACCAGGTCGGACGAGGGCAGGACCTCGGTCAGTTTCTCTTTCAACGCCCCAGGCTCGTCGGACACAATGCCCGCGATCACCGGTTCGCCACCCGCCTCGATCGCCAGCCCGGCCAATGCCGACGCTGTGGCGTCACGGACCTGTCCCGCCGTCAGTTCAGCGGTTTCCGGCGGTACGACCTCGTCCCCGGTCGAGATGATCGCGACCCGCGGCCGTGCGTGCACAGGGACCGAAGTGACGCCAGCTGCGGCGAGAAGCCCCAGGTCAGGGGCCCTTAGCGGGCGTCCGCCAGCGACGAGCACGGTACCAGCGGCGACGTCGTCATCGGCCCGGACCATGCCGCCACCCGGTGCTACCGGACGCGTGACCTCGATGGTTCCTGGCATGGTCTCAGCGGTGTACTCGACCATCACGACCGCGTCGGCGCCATCGGGAATCACGCCACCGGTCGGCATCGCGACACAGCCACCAGGCCGGACCGAAACCGTTGGTGCCGCGCCCATCCGGACCGCGCCGAGCAGGTCCAGATAGGACGGCAAGCCATCGGAGGCGCCATACGTATCGGCCGCCCGAACCGCAAACCCGTCCACAGTGGACTTAGCGAAGCCCGGCAACGCGTGCGGTGACGGGATGTCGGCGGCTGGCACGCGGTGCAACGCCGCCGACAACGGAACCTCTTCGACAGCAGTGCGATGGGCTGGACGGAATCCCGCGAGTGCCTCGGCGACCGTGCGGGTGGTGAAGAATTCTCGTCCGCTCAACGGTTCGGCTGTTCCTTCGATCCTTCCGGCTTCGGCTGCGGGCGTGCCGCGGCCCCACCCTTGTCCAAGCCGAGCACGGACACCACCGGGCCGAGCGCCACCTGTCCGAGGCCGCAGATGGAAGTCTTCCGCATGGCCTCTTCCAGCTGCAGGATCTTTCCGCGCTGTGCTTCGTCCAGTGTGGACCCTGAGTCGATCACGCCGCTCAACAACGAATGTGCCTTCGTCGAACCGACCCGGCACGGCACGCACTTGCCACACGACTCGTTACGGAAGAACCGCAACACGTTCGTCGACGCGGCCAGCAAATCCGTACCCTCAGCGAGGACCACCAAAGCGCCGGAGCCCAGCATGGTGCCCGCCTTGGCCAGCGTGCCGAAGTCCAACCGCAGATCGAGCTGGTCCGGTCCGATGAAGTTGGACGACGCGCCACCCGGCTGCACCGCACCCACTTCGGCGCCGTCCAGCACGCCACCAGCGGTGTCGATCAGCTCGCGAACGGTCGTGCCCATTGGAACGCAGTACACGCCGGGATTCCGCACATGCCCGGACACCGCGAAGAACTTCCAGCCGACGGACTCGCCGATGCCCTGCTCGCCCCACCAACCGGCGCCGCGCTGCAGGATCACCGGCACGTCGGCGAACGTCTCCACCGAGTTGATCAACGTCGGCCTGCCGTGCAGACCGTAGTTGCCGGGAAACGGCGGCTTGTTGCGCGGCTCGCCGCGGTGGCCTTCCATGCACTCCAGCAGGGCGGTTTCCTCGCCGAGGATGTAGCCGCCGGGGGAGACGAAGATGTCCAGTTGCAGCCGTCGCCCGCTGCCGCACGCGTCCGGCCCGATGACGCCAGCCTCGCGCAACGCGGCGATCTCCGCACGCAACACGTGCTCTTCCGGCCCGTACTCGTGCCGGATGAACACCCAGCCTTCCTCGGCGCCGACCACGGCCATGCCCAGCAGCAGGCCTTCGATCACCAAGTGTGGCTGATCAGCCAGGATCTGACGGTCCTTGAACGTGCCTGGCTCGGACTCGTCGGCATTGCAGATCGCGTACTTCACCGTGCCCGGCTGGGCCGCCGCGACCAGGCTCCACTTCTGCCCGGTCGGGAAGCCCGCGCCGCCCATCCCACGAAGTCCGGAGTCCTTCAGCGTGGCCACAATGGACTCTGCGCTGATCTCGCCTGCCAGGAAAGCCCGCAGCGACTGATATCGCTCAGCGACACCGGATCCCGCGGGATACGGGTCGTTCGGCCACGGCTCGTCACGCCGGGAAGCCGAGGCATGCCCGACACCCTCACCGCGGGCGGAGACCACCAAGTTGTCCACTTCGGACACTGGCGCCGGGTACTCGTTCACCGCGGCGGCAGGAGCGACATCGCAGCGACCGAGGCACGAGACCTCGACCAGCTCGACATCCGTGTCCGCGCCGTACTTCGCCTTCACCTCGGCGATCCGGTCGTCGCCCTGACGCAGCCAGCACGACAGGTCGTGGCAGACGCTCAGCTGGACCTTTTTCGGCGGCGTGGTGCGGAAATGCGGGTAGAACGAGATCAGGCCCTCGATCTCGTAGCGCGGCCTGCGCACCTCGCGGGCCAGCTCCTCCAGCTCTTCCCTCGGCAGCCAGCCCAGCCGGGCCTGGATCGCGTTGAGGGCCGGGATCAGCGACGGCCCAGGGAACTTGCCCGCCCGTGCCTCGACGCCGGGAACCCGCTCAGGACTGATCGTCATTCCCCGACCCCCGCTGTTTCGATGTCGTGCGCGTGCGCGTGCGCCGCGCCCAAGGCCTCGACCTGGATGGCACAGAACTTGAACTCGGGGATCTTGCCGTACGGGTCGATCTCGTCGATCGTCAGCAGGTTCGCCGCGGCTTCCCGGAAATGGAACGGGATGAAGCAGTTGCCGAGCTGTTCCCGGTGCGAGATCCGGACCTGCAGCTCGATCTCACCGCGCCGCGAACGCACCCGGACACGTTCGCCGTGCGCGAGACCGCGATCGGCCGCGTCCTTCGGATGCATGTACACCTCGGGGATCGGCGAGATCGTGTCCAGCGCGAACGACCTTCGAGTCATCGACCCGGTATGCCAGTGCTCGAGCAATCGCCCGGTGTTCAACACAAGTGGGTACTCCGCGTCCGGAAGCTCCTTGGCCGGCAACCATTGCGCGGGCACGAGATGCGCGAGGCCGTCGTCGGTGTTGAACCGTTCGTCGAACAGCACCACAGTTCCGTCGGAGTGCTCTGGATCCTCGTTCGGATAGAGCTTCCCGGACAGGCCGAGGTTGTCGTGCCGCAGGTTCGCGTACGACGGCATCAGCGCGACCATCTCGTCGAAGATCTCGCTGGGGGAGCCGTAGTTCCAATCCAGCCCGATGCGCTGGGCGATGTCCTGCACGATCTCCCAGTCAACGCGCGCCTGGCCGGGCGGGGCCATCACCTTGCGGCCGAGCTGCACCCGCCGGTCGGTGTTGGTGTAGCTGCCCTCCTTCTCCAGGTACGAGGAAGCAGGCAGGATCACGTCGGCGAACTCGGCCGTCTCGGTAAGGAAGATGTCCTGCACGACCAGGAAGTCCAGCGCTGCCAAGGCTTTGCGAACCTTGTTGATGTTCGGGTCGGACAGGAACGGGTTCTCGCCGAGCATGTACATCCCGCGCACGCCACCCGGCTTGAGCACGGAACCGATGATCTCGGTGACCGTCAGGCCGCGGTTGGGGTCGAGCTGCGTGCCCCACGCCTGTTCGAACCGCTGACGGGTCGCGTCCCGGTCCACGCCCTGGTAGTCCGGGTAGAACATCGGGATCAGGCCAGCGTCCGACGCTCCCTGCACGTTGTTCTGGCCGCGCAGCGGGTGCAGGCCGGTGCCGGGACGGCCGACGTTGCCGGTGATCGAGCAGAGCGCGATCAGGCAGCGCGCGTTATCGGTTCCCGTGGTGTGCTGGGAAATTCCCATGCCCCAGTAGATGACGCCCGCACCGGCCTCACCCCACTCCCTGGCGACGGTGCGGATCAGGTCGGCGTCCACGCCGGTGATCTGCGCGGCCCGCTCCGGCGGGTAGTCCGCGACCGTGCGCGCGAGCTCGTCGTAGTTGGAGACGCGCTCGCGGATGAAGTCGCGGTCGATCAGGCCGAGCCGGATCACCTCGTGCATGATCGCGTTGTAGAACGCCACGTCCGTGCCGGGTTTGACCTGGCAGTGGTAGTCGGCGTGCTCGGCGACCGTGCTGGCGCGCGGGTCGACGTAGACGATCTTGGTGCCGCGCCTGCGGGCCTGCTTGAAGAACGAGCTGGCGACCGGGTGGTTCGCGGTCGGGTTGGACCCGGTGATGATCACGATGTCCGCGTTGGCCACGTCGCCATAGGTCGTCGACACCGCACCGGAGCCGACGCCTTCGAACAGGGCGGCGACCGAGGACGCGTGGCACAACCTGGTGCAGTGGTCGACGTTGTTGGTGCCGAACCCGGCCCTGATCAGCTTCTGGAAGAGGTACGCCTCTTCGTTCGAGCACTTCGCCGAGCCGAACCCGGCGATCGCGCCGGGACCTTGGGTCGCGTGGATCTCCTTGAGCTTGCTGGCGACCAGATCAAGGGCTTCTTCCCACGTGGCCTCACGGAAGTGCGGCATGACCTCGTTGTAGTCGACCAGGCCGCCGGGCTTGCGCTTGCCGTCGCGGCCTTTCTTGCCGCCGCTTCGGTTTCCGCCCTCGGTCCGGCCGCGGTCGTTGTACTCACCGCGCACGTCGGCCGACAAGGCGCCCTTGGGGTACGACTCCTCGCGGCGGATCAACGGAACCGTGAGCCGCTGCGGCGAGGCCGCGTAGTCCCAGCCGTACCGGCCCTTGACGCACAACCGGCTCTTCGAACCCGGCTGGTCACGACCCTCGGCGAACGAGATCGCGCCGCGCTCGCGGTCCACGTAGTAGGTCAGCGCGCAGCCGACACCGCAGTACGGGCAGACGCTGTCGACAGCTTCGAGCTGCTCGCGCGGCTGGATCGGGATGAGGTTGATCGACTTGTTGGTCAGCGCGCCGGTCGGGCAGGCCTGGACGCACTCGCCGCACGTCACGCAGGAGCTCTGGCCCATCGGGTCGTTGAAGTCGAACGCGATCGTGGTCGAGTAGCCCTTGCCGGACCGGCCGATCACGTCGTTGCCCTGGATGTCGTCGCAGGCACGGACGCAGCGGTCGCAGAGGATGCAGGCGTCGTGGTTGACGCTGATGACCGGGTTGGACGTGTCGATGCCACGGCCAGAGCCGCACGGCAGATCGGTGGTCTCCTTGGCCACGTCGAACTGGTCGGCCAGCTCCAGCAGGAGGTTGTCGCCGGTCGTGGTCTGCTTCGGGTCCTCGGCACGGTCAGGCTGGTCGGACAGCAGCAGCTCGGTGAGCGTGGCGCGGTTGCGCTCCAGCTCAGGCGTGTTGGTCTTGACCTCCATGCCGTCTTCGCAAGGCCGCACACACGCGGCTGCGAAGACCCGGCCACCTGTGTCCACGACGCACATGCGGCAGACGCCGACGGGGTCGTAGCGCTCGTTGTGGCAGAGCACCGGGATATCCACGCCGACCTGCTTGGCGGCATCGTAAATGGTCGTGCCCTCGGGCACAGTTACGTTCTGGCCGTCGATGATCGCCGAGACTGTGCGCACGGCGGTGGTGGGCTCTTCGACTGCCGTCATAGCGGACCTCCGTCACTGGAGCGTATGCCGCATACAACATACGTCATACAATCAGGCTTCGAGGAGTAAGTCGGGTAGATCGGTCGTGCTGACGCGGCCTGCCTCATCGAACCCACGCGCAACGTAATAACCGTTGATCATCGTTTGCAAGCGGCTGGCCGTGAGTGTCGCGGTCCGCCCTGACGCGAGCTCCAACGGCGTCTCGAGCATCCGGGCGGGCAGCGTGTCATCCGCCGCCGTCGCGCCTTCTCGCTGGTTGAAGGCTCGCTTGGCGCGCACGATGCGTTTCGCGGCCGTACGCAGCTCGTCGGCGTCCAGGTCCCAGCCGGTGACCAACGAGAGCAGCGTGGCCCACTCGGTGAACGGGTCGTCGAACACGCCACGGAGGAACTTGCACAGGATCATCGAATCCATCACCGCGGCGCGGTCCTCGGTGCCGATCGCGGCGGCCACATGGGCAGAACCGCCGTCGAATCGGTTGAGCTCACCGGACAGGTCGGCCTCGTAGGCGCCCGAGCGGTTGTGGTCGGCGCCTCGGGCGTTCACGGCCAGGCCGAGGGCCATCGATTGGAGGCTGCGTGGCTCGTAACCCGGCAGTTCCAGGCCCTTGACCTGGGGCGCGAAGTCGATCGAGCCGTGGCCTACCTGCTCGGCGGCTTTCCTGGAACCCTGGGCAAGGAGTTCGCCGAGACCTGGTTTCCGTTCGCCGATGGCGTCCAGGGCACGCAGCAGGGCCGCGCCGTCGCCGAACTTCAGCCAGGGCTCGTCGATCAGGCCGCGTTCGACGCACTCCATCGCCCAGGCGATCGTGCCGCCCGCGGAGATCGTGTCCAGCCCGAGCTCGTCACAGCGGGCGCTCGCGGCGAAGACGTCGTCCGGGTCTGAGACCCCGCACAACGGGCCCAGTGCGAAGACGTTTTCATACTCCATCCGCTGGCTGCCGCCGCCTTTGCGGGAGTAGATGTGCTCGCAGCCGATCGAGCACGAGGCGCAGCTGTTGCGCGCGACCCCGCGCATCTCGTGCAGCTCCTCAGCGGCCAGTTTCGGCGCGCCATCGAAGGTCGCGGCCGTGAAGTTACGAGTCGGCAGCGTGCTGACCGCGTTGAACGCCAGTAGGTTCGCCAACGTGCCCAGCTCGCGGTACTTGGCCGTGGCCGGGCCGAAACTGCGCTTACGTAGGTCCTTGGCGGCGTTCAGGACACCGGCCTGGTCGGCCACGGCCACCTTGGTCGCCGATCGGACCAGGACCGCCTTGATGTTCTTGGCCCCCAGCACGGCTCCGAGGCCGCCACGTCCGGCGTGCCTGCCGTCGTGGCTGATCGTGGCGTAGCGGACCTGACGTTCCCCTGCCGGACCGATCGCGGCCGTTCGCCAGCCTCGCCCGAACCGTTCCCTCGCTTGGGTTTCGGCTGCCGAGGCGGGTAGTCCCGCCAGCTCAGGCGCTGGCTCAAGACGCACCCCGTCGCCGTCGATCAGCAGCACTGAGAGTTGCGCGGCCTTGCCCCGGATCACGAGCGCGTCGTGACCGGTCAGCTTGCCCGCGATGGCGAACTGGCTGGATGCGAGCGCGTCAGTGAGCAGCCCGGTCAACGGCGATTTCGCCACCACCGCGAACTTGGCGCTTGTGGTCAGCGGGGTGCCGACCAAGGACGAGAACACGAAGGCCAACGGCGCTTCGGGCGCCAGCGGGTCGACCTTCGGCGGCGCCAGCCGGTGCATCAGCCACGTACCAAGACCCACGCCGCCGAGGTATGCGCGCAGGACCTTCTCGTCGAGCTCGAACGGCGTGCCAGTCGCCGCCGCGCCGTCGACATCGACGATCAGTGCACGTCCGAAAAAACCACCCGGCGCCATACTTGAACTCTATGCCCGCATACCGTCAGCCACCTGCGTCTGCGGACAGGAACGCCACCGAATCGCCGGTCACGAGAGGCAATTTCGCATCGCGAGAGACCTGGTCGCCATTCACCGCGGCGACAACATGCCGATCCAGCGCCAGGCCGACGTGCTCCGCGGCCTCGCCGAGCGTTGCCGCCTGAATCTCCGTCGGCCGATGCCCGCCTTTACCCGCCAACGCGCCGAATCGCTCGACGGTGACGGTGGGCGAGGGCCGGTTGCGTGCGGCCTCGTAGTCCTCGGGGGTGTTGATGTTGAGGACCGATTCCAGGTCCGGGTCAAGGCGCTTGAGTGCGCTGTCGTCGAGCAGTCGCGGGTCGTCAAGCTGCTGGACATCGCAGTGTTTGAAGAGCTGGCCTGGCCGCAGATCCCCTTCGCCGATCAGCTTGGTGATCAGCTCCGCGAGGGATGTCCGGTATCCGGCGGCCAGCGGCTGGCGGAAGCCGCGAGCGAACGGCAGAAGCATGTCGGCTTTGCTGTCGGTCAAGCCCTTGAGTACCCGTCGCACGAACGCGGGGTGCAGGAACGGCATGTCCGTCGAGCAGACGAACGCGACCTCTGCGCGGTCCGCCACTGCGGCGAGCCCGGCTGCCACGCCTTGCATTGGCCCGAGGCCTTCCACCGGGTCTTCGACGACTGCGACCCCGTGAGGCAACTCGGGCAGCGTCTGGCCAGGGGCGGCGACCACGACAACCGGCCCGTCGACCGTGCGCCCCAGCAATGCCGCCGTGCGATACAGGAACGTCGAACCGTGCCATTCCAACCCGGCTTTCGGCCGTCCCATCCGCGTGGATCGGCCACCAGCCAGTACGACACCCGCTGCAGTCTGCACTCGCGGATGATAAGTCAGCTCAGACGATCTTGATGCGCCGTTTCGGCGTGACGAACCACCACGAGGTCAACTGGTGGTTGGCGAACTCGACCGCACCTTGGCACAAGCCGGCGGGTGCGCCGTCATTGCCGCTGTAGTAGAGCGCGAACTTCCCAGGGGTGCGTGTGAATTGGGCGATGACGAAGTACCCGGGTGAGAGATGGCAGCTTTGGAGCGATTCCTGGGGCAGTTCGCGGCCCATCGTCTTCGCGGTGCCGTCGAACTCGCGCTGCTTGCGTTCAGCGCAGGTCATCAGCACGGCGATGTGCCTGGACACGATCTGCCTGAGTTCTTCGTTGTCGGGTGGAACGTCGTCGCTCAGCGCGTGGCCGAGACTTCGGACGAGAGGAACCTCGCCAATAGCCGCCAACGCCTCGCCCGCCGTGAAACCGAAGAACCTTTTCGACCTCCGGAAGGGAATCCGTGGCGTGGCTGTCTGCGGGGAACTGAGTATGGCGACCATGTCTCGCGGCTCCATCGGGGAGACCCGGAAATGGCCAGATCGGTGCAGCAGCCACCATTCCGTCAACTCGCCGCTGTGGATCACCGCGTGCCCAAAGCCGAAGGAGATCTTCAGCGGTGGGCCGATCCTGTCGACCGGCCCGATCGTCGCCAGCACACCGGCTTCGGCGGTGTAGTACACGTCGATCCGGTCCGGCGTTCCAGCGTGCCCGAATTCGACGAACGCGCTGTAGCGCCCGAAACCAGACTTCAGCACGCGCGCGGCCCGCTGCTGGCAATCCTGTGCCATCCGCATGAGTGCGTCGCGGTGCGGCACGATGAAGGTCCGCTCAAGGCGGTGAACAAGCGCATGGTCAACCGCCGTGGGAGATGCGGCTCGTCCATCCATGATCGACAGTCCATGCGCTGCTCGTGCGGGTACCTCAGCACACTAACGCCGTCGTGCCACGCCGAGCCAGCAGGGCTCGTGGATATGGCTATTGCGGAGGTCGCATACCTGAGCGTATGTCCGCCACCGACAGTGCGGGTCACAGGGGCATTCGGGCATCGCAGCGATGTCAAGGAGCCCGAAGTGGACCTACAGATCCCAGATCCGCAGAAACAAGTCGGCCACCCGGCGCAGCTGTTCCTTGGTGGCGCCGTTCACGGCTTCCACGCTGATCCCTTGGACGGCGACCACTACCGCGCGTGCCAGATCGTCAGGGGTGATGCCTGCCGGTAGATCCTTGGCTTGCTTGAAGCGACGCCGGAGCGCGCTTTCCGCCGCGAGGCGCCGGGCGGTCAGCTCGGACCGGACCGAAGCGGCACCATCCCCGGATGCCAGCGCGCCGTGGACGATGAGACAGCCTCGTGGGGCCGATGGTGTTGTGGTTGCCTCGATCACGCCGCGCAGCATTCGCTCGACCACCTTGCCGACCGTTGGCTCCTTGATCGCTTCGTGCAGGTAGGCGGCGGGGCCTTCGGCGTAGCGGTCGAGTGCCTGGCGGAACAGGGTCTCCTTGTTGCCGAAGGCGGAGTACATGCTTGGCCGGTTGATGCCCATGGCCTCGGTCAGGTCGGACAGTGCCGCGCCCTCGTAGCCTTTCGCCCAGAACACGTGCAGCGCCTTCTCCAGCGCCTCGTCGATGTCGAACTCACGTGGCCGGGCCATCGGCGCACCTCCTGCCGTTGTGTACCGATCGATTCTAGAACATGGGAGGTGCGCCAGGCTTTCAGCGCAGCAGCCCGGCAAAGGCACGGACTTCGTCAGTGAAGAGCGCGGGTTGTTCGAACGCGGCGAAGTGGCCGCCCTTGTTCGGCTTGTTGAAGTAGATCAGGTTGTCGCCGTAGGTGCGTTCGGCCCATGCCTGCGGCAGTTGCATGAGCTCGCCGGGGAACGCGCTGTATCCGACCGGGACGGCGGGCACGGTGCTGTCCATCGCGGAGTGGTAGTACTCCCAATAGATGCGCCCCGATGATGCCCCGGTTCCCGGCAGCCAGTAGAGCATGATGGCGTCCAGTATCTTGTCAAGCCCGAGGATGTCGTGCGCGTCGCCGTCGCACCACGCGGCCAGCTTCTCGTAGATCCACGCGGCTTGCCCGACCGGAGAGTCGGCAAGACCGTAGCCGACGGTCTGTGGCCGTGTCGACTGGAGCAACGCGTAGCCGAATTCGTCGGAGAAGTAGTGCTTGATGCTTGCCTGCGCGACGTCTTCATCCACAGTGGACACATCGGTCACCGGCATGTCGCCGGCCAGGTCGAAGAAATTGAGGTGGATGCCCTTGAGCGCGGGAGCGGCCTGTGCGCCGAGTGCGAGCGTGACCGCCGAACCCCAATCGCCACCTTGCGCGATGTACTGCCGATAACCGAGCCGGGACATCAACTGTGTCCACGCCCGCGCGATCCGGTCGAATGTCCACCCCGTCTCAACTGGACGGCCGGAGAACCCGAAACCCGGCAACGATGGGATGACTACGTGGAAGGCGTCCTCGGCACGCCCGCCGAACGCGGTCGGATCGGTCAATGGGCCGATAGCGTCAACGAATTCGACCACTGATCCTGGCCAGCCATGCGTCAACAGCAGCGGCATGGCGTCTTGGTGCCGGGACCGGACGTGCAGCAGGTGGATGTCCAGTCCGTCGATCCGGGTGCGGTACTGCCCGAACGTGTTCAGCTTGTTTTCCAAGCGCCGCCAGTCATAGCTGTGCAGCCAATAGTCCACAAGGGCCTGCATCTGGTCCAACTGCGCGCCCTGCGTTGAGTCCGTGACGGTCTCACGCTCCGGCCAGCGCGTCGTGGCGAGTCTGCGCGACAGATCGTCAAGGACCTCGTCGGGAACATGGAGATCGAACCGGGTCACCTCGTCGGTGCCAGCGGGGACACCCAACTCTTCGATACGCACGATCCACTCCTTCTCAGTGCCTGTACGCGAGGGTACGACAGTTATGTACTGAGCGATATATAACTGGCGAGGACTGGCCTGCCAGGCATGGTCGCCGCTGGCGTGGGTACTCCGGCGCCGGAGGCGGCGATGGTGAAGCATGTGAAGGGCCCGACGGACCTGCCGAAGCGCTCGTGGTGGCAGGTGCTGAAACGGGCGGTCAGGGGATTCCAGCGCGACAGACTGGACGACTGGGCGGCGGCGCTGACGTACTACAGCGTGTTGTCGCTGTTTCCCGGCATCATCGTGCTGACGGCGTTGTTGGGCTTGCTCGGGCCGGAGTCGACGAAGGCGCTCACCGACAACATCGAGCAGATGGCGCCGGGGCCCGCCCGTGAGCTCGTGCTCAACGCGGTCGGCGAGCTGAAGGACGCGAACTACCTTGCTGGACCGTTCGCGATCATCAGTGTGGTTGTCGCGTTGTGGACGGCTTCGAGGTACATCGGCGCCTTCATTCGTTCGGCCAACGCGATCTACGGCGTTGAGGAAGGGCGGTCGCTGTTCAAGACCATCCCGCTGCGGGTGGGCATCACCCTGGCCATCGTCGTTCTGCTTGTGGTTTGCGCGATGGGCGTCGTGCTCACCGGCGGGGTTGCCGACCGGGCCGGGCAGCTGCTCGGCATCGGCTCGACCTTCGTGCTGATCTGGGACATCGCCAAATGGCCGGTGATCGCGATCCTGATCAGCCTGGCGTTCGCACTGCTGTACTGGGCGGCTCCGAATGTCCGGCATCCAGGTTTCCGCTGGCTCACGCCAGGCAGCGCGGTCGCGGTGCTGTTATGGGTGCTTGCCTCGGTCGGGTTCAGCGTGTACGTGGCGAACTTCGGCTCGTACAACAAGACATACGGTTCCCTCGCCGGGATCGTGGTTTTCCTGATCTGGCTGTGGCTGTCCAACCTGGCGGTGCTGTTCGGTGCCGAACTCGACGCGGAACTGGCCCGAGGCAAACAGATCGAACAGGGGCAGCCGGAGGACAAGGAGCCGGTCCTGCCTCCCCGTGATCCCGAAGGTTAGCGTGCGGGTTCGTCAGGGGTTGATTCGTGTCCGGGCAATCCTGGTGAGCGAACGCGTACAGACGGATGATGCTAAGCTTTTCTGAGTTACTCAGAAATCCTTAGGAGGATTCGTGGCGAAGCTGCAGATCATCATCGCGAGCGTGCGGCCAGGCCGGATCGGCTGGCCGGTCGGGCAGTGGGTGAACGGCGCGGCGAGCGAGCACGGTGGATTCGACGAGGTGGAACTGGTCGACCTGGCCGAGTTGAACCTGCCGATGATGAACGAGCCGCACCACCCCCGGCTGCGCAACTACGTGCACCAGCACACCAAGGACTGGAGCGCCACAGTGGACTCGGCGGACGCGTTCGTGTTCGTCATGCCGGAGTACAACTACGGCTTCTCCGCTCCACTGAAGAACGCGATCGACTACCTCCACCAGGAGTGGGCGTACAAGCCGGTCGGTCTGGTCAGCTACGGCGGCGTGTCCGGCGGAACGCGCGCCGCGCAAATGATCAAGCAGGTCGTCACGACGTTGAAGATGGTGCCGTTGACCGAAGCGGTGTCCATCCCGTTCGTGCACTCGTTGCTCGACGAGGACGAGCAAATCCAGGCCAACGACGTCATGGTGACCTCGGCGAAGGCGATGTTCGACGAGCTGCGCAGGATCACCGACGCCTTCCGGCCACTGCGCAGGGCAAATTAGATACGGGCCATCTAAAATAGTGGTCTGATGAATGACATCCACCGGGTGTGCGTCCGGTTCCACAGCGCCATCGAGATGATCGGCACTCGGTGGACCGGCGCGATCCTGCGCGCGATCTTCACCGGCCACCACCGGTACGCCGAGATCAAAGCAGCCATCCCCGGACTGAGCGACACGATGCTCGCCGCGCGGTTACGCAGCCTGGAATCCGATGGTCTCGTCGTGCGTGAGGTGTCCGAAGGGCCGCCCGTTCAGGTTCAGTACAAGCTGAGCGAGAAGGCGCTGGACCTCGCGCCCGTGCTCGATTCCGTTGTCGAGTGGGCGCACAAATGGATTCCATTGCCGGACGACGCCAAGCGGTCGTAGCGCTTATCTTGTGCTTAGCCCGGTTCGCGGACACTGTCCAGTATGGGCACCATAGCCGTCACACCGGACAACTACGACCAGATCATCGCCGAGTCTTGCACGCGGCTGGTGGTACTGGGTTTCGTTAATGACGAACGGCTCTTGTCGACGCTTGCCGAAGAAGACGAGGGCGCTTGGTTGTTCGGTCATGTCGCTGATACTGAAGCGAACCGCATCGTGGCAGAGCGGCAGGAAGTGAGCGTCCGACCCACTCTTGTCGCCTTGCTCGAGGGCAGGATGACAGCGCACACCAGGGCCGACAATGTCACGGAAACCAGGCTCAGGGAGTGGATGGACGTCATGCTGCGAGTGTCCATATCGGACATCAAGGTCAGTGCGAGGGGAGAAGTGGCGATGCCAAGGGTCCCGGAGAGCTAGCGGCTCGCCTCAACTCGTTGGCCATGTAACTGCGCTTCGGGTCTATCCATAATGGTCGATCTGTTGCCCGGGTTGAACGCACGGAACTCAGGGGCCCGTGCTCTTGAGGGCCAGAACCTTGGCCATCTCGGTACGGACGACGCTGAGCCCGGCGTCCGCGCCCATCCCGGGCTTGACCAGCACCTGATCAGCGCCACAAGCCATCGCCACATGCACGCTCAACTGGGCACTTCGCGCGGTCTCACTGCAACTCCCGCCGCAGTAACCCCGCACGCCCTGCGCGGCGCAATAGCGCAAAGCAACCACGGTCTGGTCCAGGCCACCGAGGTCCGGCACTTTGACGTGGATCATGTCCGCGGCCCCGGCAGCGACGAAATCCTTGATGTCCTGCACGGTGTTGCACCATTCGTCCGCGACGATCTGCACGTCAGCGCCGATCCGGCTGAGCTCGGCACGCAAAGCCGCCAGTTGCTCGACCTGCTTCTCCCGGTTGCCCGCGTCAAGCGGCTGCTCCACACGCAGCCGGAACGGCGACGCCGCCTCAGCGAGCCGTGCCAGATACCAGCCCAGACTTTCGGTCGTGTCGAACACGAAACCTGGTGTGCCGTACGTGTCGAAGTGCAGCACCGGCTGGTAGTCGGAGTTCGCGCGCTTCACCTTGACCCGGTTGCTGACCCAGCGAACGTAATCCACAAGCAGTTGCCCGTCGACGCCGACAAGCTGTGTGGCGTTGTTGATCAGCCCGTGCGGCAACGCGTCGACCTCTTTGATGATCATGCTGTCCACGGCGTGGTGTCTGTCCTCACCGGACTGTGCCATGAGCGGGATCGGCCGGAGATCGACGCCGGTGTCGTACTCGTCGACGATCACCTCGGCGGCGGTTCGCTTGGTCGCCAACGCGGCAGCGTCCAACAGCGCCTGACTGACCCCGTAAGCCACGGCGGCCGGAGAGCTCGTCAAAACCTCGGCGCCCGCTCGGAACGACGTGACATCCCGGCCAATGATGGCTGGCGCCACGACATCCTCGATGAACGTTCGGGCTTTGTCGGCGTTGAACGGAGTCTCCCGCCCGGCGACCCCGGCGTACTGCACGCCGACGCAGTCGCCATGCGCCACCTGACCGTCGTTCAACACCAACATGACCGACAAGGCGTCGGCTGGTTGCCGGACCGCGCGAAAGCCGGGTGTCACGGGCTGGCCGAGGTAGGTCTTCCCGTCACGGCGGGCACCTGCCCGGATCGCGGCCTGGTCGTCGGCATAGAAAGCAGCTTGCCCCTTGGCAGTCACCACCTTCACGATCTGCGTTGTCACGGACGCGACGCTAACCCCGCCGGAATGAGCACGGCGGCAACGCGAACGAACCGTCAGCACGCAGGCAGACAACGTCTCGCAGCACCCGCGTGGCATTGACGATTGGTTCGGCGACTCGGCGAGACCCGGGCGGTACGCGTAACTTCGGCCATGTGGATCAGCGACTCATCACGGCGGCCGACAGCGAAAAGACGCAGCGACGTGCGGCGGGCGGCCTCAAACGTGCAGGTCTGGACGTTGGCGAGCGGGTAGTGCTGTCCCTGCCGACGTCCGGTGACCTGCTCGCGGTCGCTCTCGGTGCGCTGCGTAGTGGCGTCGTGCCGGTCATGCTCGATCCCGCACTCACCGCCGCCGAGCATGCCGAACTGGTTACCGACGCCGATGCGGCATTGGTCGTGGACAACCAGGAGACTCTGCAGAAGCTCGTGGACGGTCCGGCTGTTGATCTCGCTGACGTTCCGTTGGCGCGTCCGATGCACTACACCTCAGGCACATCCGGTCGACGCAAAGGCGTGTGGACTGGCGTACTGGCGGAGACCGTGGCGCAGGCACTGTTCGATGAGGAAGTCGAGCTGTGGGAATTCGAGGCAGCCGACAGGCATCTGGTGGTTGGGCCGCTGTATCACTCGGCGCCGCTGCGGTTCGCCATGCACACCCTGCTTGTCGGCGGAACTGTGCTGCTTCCGGGCCGTTTCGACCCTGCCGTCGCACTGTCCGCGATGACCGATTTCCGGCCTACCACGGCATTCTGCGCGCCGACCCACCTGAAGCGGATCTTCGCGGCCGGAAGCCCATTGGTCGACTCGTTCCGGTTGCTCGCGCACGCCGGTGAATCCTGCCCGGACGCGTTGAAACGACGTGTTATCGACACGTTTCCGGCCGACGCAGTGGTCGAGTTCTACGGTTCGACCGAGGGCCAGTTCACGGTGTGCCGTACCAGCGAATGGCTTTCTCGTCAGGGCACTGTCGGACGCGCCCGGCCGGGGCGTCGGTTGAGTGTGGACGGTGGCGGCGTGATCTGGTGCGAAATGCCCAGCCACGCCCGATTCAGCTACTGGCGCGCACCGGAGAAGACGGCTGCCGCGTGGCGCGGTTCTGAGCTCACGGTGATGGACACCGGACGGCTGGACGACGCCGGTTACCTGTACCTGGACGGCCGTCGCGACGACTTGATCATCACCGGTGGCGTCAATGTCTATCCACTGGAGATCGAACGTGTGCTCAACGCTTGCCCAGGCGTGCGGGAGAGCGCGGTGTTCGGAATGGACGATGAGCACTGGGGCCAGCGGGTGTGTGCCGCTGTGGTCGGCACCGCGACCGCCGCCGAACTCACCGAGTACGCCAAGGCCCACTTGGCCCCGGCGAAGCGGCCGAAGGATTATCACCTGGTGTCCGAACTGCCGACGTCCGCCAACGGCAAGATTTCCCGACGGGCGATCCCGGATCTGCTCTGAACCATAACCGTGTTTACTAACGGTCATGGACGATGTGGACAAGCAGCTACTGCGGCTGCTGGCCATCGACGGGCGACTGTCGCACGCTGAGCTCGCCCGGCAGGTCAGCCTGTCGAGGCCCGCCGTGCACCACCGGTTGCGGCGGCTTGAGGCGGAGGGCGTGATCCGGGGCTACCGGGTCGAGCTCGACTGGTCGGCGATGGGGTATCCGTTCACCGTGTTCGTCCTGGTTCGCGTGATTGGGCCGACCGCGCAGGCCACGTCCGAGGCGATCCTCGGGTTCCACGACGATGAGGCGTTCGTTGACGAGTGCTACCGGGTGGCTGGTGACTGGTCGCTGCTGGTCCGGGCGCGCGCGTCGAGCACCCAGAACATGGAAAAGCTGCTCGACCGGGTTCGCGCGCTGCCGAACGTGAACTGGTCACAGACCGCGGTCACGCTGTCGGCGCTGCACGAGTCCGCCTCGCGCGCCTGATGTCCGGTTTCCGGCCGGGTTGAGCGCCTCGGCGGGGATTGTGCACTGGTTGACCAATCGGACGCTGACGTCCGCTTGCGCGCCGATGCTGAACTTCCACCCCAGCGTGGACTGCGACCAGGCCGACTCCATCTGCGGCGGTGACGCGGGGGAAGCGAAGAAGACCTTCGCCGACTGGGACGACGACAACAACTGGCATATCTGGAAGATCCATTCCTCGGCGGGAGGGCCGTCTCCTGCGTTGTCCGGTGCGGTCACGCCCGCGACTGTTCGCGAGGGCTGAGTGAGGGGCGTTGAACGCCAATGTCAGGAGTTTCAGGCTTGTTGATCGGCGTTGGTGGACCGGTGTTCGGGGTCGGTGAGCTGCGGGTTTTCTGGGTGGCGCAGCGTGGAGGCTGCCGTGGCAGCGGTCATGCTTGGGGGCCGTGGTGCCGTGCGGGTGGTAGGCCGTTGCGAGGGGAAAATTCGTGGCGTTCAACGCCGTCAAGGTGACCTTCACGGCATCAACATGGGGAACCGGTGTGGTATGTGTGACAGGTGTGACTCGGGTGATGATTTATCGTCCATTGTGGACAGACCGGAAGGCCGGTCACATAGTCAACGACTTGAGACGAGCACTCGCCATCGGCCCCGGCCAGTCTGCTGCTCAAGCAAGCGGTCTGGACGCCTCGCGCACGCTTCGAGTGCCCTCGGTGACATCATCACGCAGCGCCGCCGCCACTGGGCTTTGTCCGCCTTGCCGCCGTCGCCGCTGAATCCCCAGTTTCCGTTTACGGCCACGGTTGTGATGATTCCGGCGGTGTCGACTTTCCGGACCCGGCTGTCGTAAATGTCGGAGATGTAGACGTTTCCGGCGTCATCAGACGCGACGCCAACTGGCAGCGGAAGGCTTGCTTCGGTCGCTGGACCGCCATCGCCGAGCGGCCCAGGCTCGCCTGTTCCCGCGAACGTCGTGATCTCACCGTTGGTGTCGACCTTGCGGACGCGCAGGCGACAGGCATCCGTGATGTAGATGTTCCCGGCGCGATCCGTTGCTACGCCACGCAAGCCGGACAATGAGGCCCTGACCGCGGGGATGTTGTCGCCGTTGTAGTCGTAACCGCCGTCACCGGCGAACGCGGAGATCGTTCCGTTCGCGTCGGCCTTGCGGATCCTGCGATTGTAAATGTCGGCGATGTACAGGTTGCCGCTGTTGTCGGTCGCAAGCCCTTCTGGGCAATGGAGTTTCGCGTTGTTCGCCGGACCGTCGTCACCGGCGAATCCGGCTTCACCCGTACCGGCGATCGTTGAGATTATGCCGCGCCGGTCGACCTTTCTGACCCGGTTGCCTGAGCAGTCCGCGATGTTGTAATCGCCTGCCTGTCGTGGGCAATTCCGCGTGGGTCGCCAATGGCCGCATGCCGGGCAGGCCCGCCATCGCCGCTGAAATCCGGTGATCCGGTTCCCGCGACTGTGGTGATGATCCTCCTCGGTGCCGCCGTGGCCGTCGTAGTGGATAGAACCGTTGTCGCGGCGAGTATCGCCGCCATCAAAACGGATAACCGCATGCCCGCGAGCTTGTCGGGCCTGGTTCCCGATTTGATGAGAGTGAACCCCTGGCAATACCAGGAAAAAGGCCCCAGTAACACCGGGTGGCGACATGTGGGGGATCCGCGAGACCACACGAATACCCGATTGCCCGTCACACCCTGTAGGCGTCCAGCGGTACGTGGTGCTGGCCTGCGTGCAGGGGTTCGGCCGGTGCTAAGCAACTCGTGATCGACGATGTGACCTTTCCCGCTCACTTGTCTTTACGATGAACGACAGGTGAACAAACGGGAGGTGGTCTGCCGGTGAACGGCGAGGGCGTTGCGGGACTTACGGCCGATCCGGCATGGCGGCTGACGGTCCTGACCGGCGGGCGATGGAGCGTGGCAGAGCGCTCCTTCGAGCACGATGGCCACTGCTGGATAGTCGGTTTGACGCCCGTGCAGTCCGCCGTCGCGTTGATCGTGTGGCGCGATGACGAGGTCCTAGCCCACGCCCGCGGTCCGGAGGCTGCGATGTGCGAGGCCGCGCGTTCCTGGGTGACCAGAATCCTGGCCGGTACCGCCAAGATCACTGGGGAATGAGCGCGCTTCACAGCTCCGCTAAGGCCGTGTCCACCGTTCCAGCACACCGTGTCCACCGTTCCGGCACACCGTGTCCACCGTTCCGGCACACCGTGTCCACCGTTGCTGAAGAGTGTGTTGGCCGTTGCTTGCGGAATGGCATCCTGCTCCACGGCGTCAATCCGGGGGCTGATCCCGTCAAGAAGGCGTATGGCTTCGGCCGATGAACAGCGGCGTGGTGTTCACTCGGATTATGCGGACAAGGGTGGCGCGCTGGCCTAGGATGCCCGCACTTTATGGTGCGGGAACGGGTTTCTGGTGCGGAATCGTCGCGACGATCGCGTCGGCGACGGCGGATGGTACGAATGCGTTGGTGCCATCGGTCTTGACGGTCGCCGCACTGTCCAGTTTGACCACTGTCCTGGGTGCATTCGCCACCGCGCTGCAGACTTGGTTGCTGTACGCCAGTTTCGTGATCGGCCACACCGGACAAGTCGCGCTCACCGATGCCAGCGTCAATGCCGCGCTTGTGCTCGGTGGGACCGCCGTCGGGGCAACCGTTGTCGGTGCTGGGATTCGGTGGATTCAGATGCCGGTTGTTGTGGCTCGCACCACAGTCGTCAGGGTTCGGCTTGGATAGCGTCTTTACGAAATCCTGACGCCCGCGTCCGTCAAAACAACGGGGATCCGTCGGTAACCTGCGGCCGAGCGACGGTTGCTGGGGGCGTCGCGTTTCGACGACGTTTCCGGAGCCGACAACAGATGACGAACGCGCCTGAGCTGGCCATCCCAGCGAGCGTTGACAATCCCGTCGCAGCCAAACCGCCAGCAAGGGGCGTCGCCCGCTGGCTGCTGCAGCACCGGGTGCAGCCGGTCGGGCCGGAGGCTGGTGAGGGGCACGGCAAGCCGCAGGCATGGTGGAAGGTCATGTGCCTGACCGGCGTCGACTACTTCTCTACGCTATCCTACCTGCCTGCGATCGCGGCACTGGCCGCGGGGGCGCTGTCTCCGTTGGCGACCTTGTTGATCGTCGCGCTGACGCTGCTGGGCATGCTGCCGATGTACCGGCGAGTGGCACGGGAGAGTCCGCATGGCCAGGGTTCGGTCGCGATGCTGGAGCATCTGCTGCCATTCTGGCGGGGCAAGATCTTCGTGCTGGTGCTGCTTGGTTTCGTGGCGACCTCGTGGATCGTCACGATCACACTCTCATCCGCCGACGCGACCGTGCATCTGCTGGAGAACCCGATCACGCCAGGCTTTCTGCACGGGCAGGAAGTGCTCATCACGGTGATCCTGCTGCTCGTTCTCGGCGGGGTGTTCCTGCTTGGCTTCAGCGAGGCTGTCGGGGTCGCGATCCCGCTGGTGGCGATCTTCCTGCTGCTCAACGCGGTGATCGTGGGCGCGGGAGTGGTCGAACTCGCCGCGAACCCTGAGCTGATCGCTGGCTGGACCGACCGGCTGACCGCGACTGGCGACATCGTCACCCCAGCGATCCTTGCCTTCCCGCTGCTGGTGCTCGGGCTGTCCGGGTTCGAGACCGGGGTCAGCATGATGCCGCTGATCGCCGCGGACGGAAAGACCTCCGAAGAGCGGCTGCAGTCGCGGATCCGCAATACCCGCAAGCTGCTCACGGCCGCTGCGTTGATCATGTCGGTGTACCTGATCGCGACGAGCTTCGTCACGACTGTCTTGATCCCGGCCGAGAAGTTTCAGCCTGGGGGAGAGGCCAACGGGCGGGCGTTGGCGTATTTGGCGCATGAACACCTCGGCGAGGTTTTCGGCACGGTTTACGACCTCAGCAGCGTACTGATCCTGTGGTTCGCCGGTGCGTCAGCGATGGCCGGGTTGATCAACATCGTGCCGCGTTACCTGCCGTCTTACGGTATGGCCCCGGAATGGGGTCGCGCGGTGCGGCCGGTCGTGCTGGTCTACACCGCGATCAGCATCCTGATCACGATCATGTTCGGTGCCGACGTCAACTCGCAGGCAGGCGCCTACGCCACCGGGATCCTCGCGATGATGGTCTCCGGCTCGTTCGCGGTGACGATTTCCGCGATCCGCCACCGCCAGAAGCCCGCGTCGATCGGTTTCACGGTGTTGACGTCGGTGCTGTTGTACGCACTGGTCGAGAACATCATCGAGAAGCCGGACGGTATCGCCATTTCCATGGCGTTCATAGCCGGGGTTGTGGTGATCTCGTTGATATCGCGGGTAAGCCGCACCACCGAGCTGCGGGCCGATCGCATCGAATTCGATGACGCGGCCCGGCGATTCGTGACCGACACCATCGCCCGCGACGGCAGGATCACCATCCTGACAAACAAGCGGCAGACCGGTGACGCGGCCGAGTACCTGGTCAAGGAACTGGAACAGCGTGGCATGAACCCGGTTCCCGGGGACGCGGACGTGTTGTTCCTCGAGATCGACGTCACTGACCCGTCGCAGTTCAGCGGTGTTCTGAAAGTTCGAGGTTGCGAGGTCGACGGACACCGGATCCTGCGCGCCCAGAGTCCGGCCGTGCCCAACGCCATCGCCGCGATCCTGCTGGCCCTTCAGGACACCACGGGCGTGCGGCCGCACTGCCATTTCGAATGGTCTGAAGGCAGTCCGCTTGGCCACTTGTTCCGCTACCTGATCCTCGGCCGTGGTGACACGCCGCCGGTCGTCCGTGAAATCCTGCGGACGTGCGAGTCGGATCCCGCGCGCAGGCCAGGAATTCACGTCGGCGGCTAGGTGAGCGCCTGCTGATTTCTCAGCGCGGCCGTGACCGTGGCGACGGCTGCGAGGATCGCGGCGAATCCGATCATGGTTGAGTAGCAGCGGTCTGGAGCGGACACTTCATTCTGTGGGTAGAGTGGTGAACGTGACACAGACGGATCGGAGCCGGCTGACCCGCAAAGGCCAGGAGACCCGCGGCCGGATCGTGCGCGCGGCCGCCGAGATGATGTACGAGCGCGGGGTGGCTGGCACCAGCACCGAAGACGTGCAGGTAGCGGCCGGTGTCAGCGCGTCGCAGATCTACCACTACTTCGCCGACAAGAAGTCGCTCGTCCGTGCCGTCGTCGCCCAGCAGGTTGAGAATGTCGTCGACCCGCAGGTCGCGCTGCTGAACAGCCTCGACAGCGTCGAGGCACTGCGGGAGTGGCGGGATTACGTCATCAAGGCCCATCGAAAACATCAGGCCATGCGGGGATGCCCGATCGGCAGCCTCTCCAGCGAGCTCGCTGGCCGGGATCCAGCTGCCCAAAGCGACCTGGCCTCCGGTTTCGGCAGGTGGGAAGGCGCCATTCGAGACGGCATCGCGGCGATGCGGGACCGGGGTGAACTGCGCTCGGACGCTGATCCGGAGCGGTTGGCCATCGCCGCGCTTGCCGCCGTGCAGGGTGGCCTGCTGCTCGCGCAGGCCAGGACGGACAGTGCACCACTCGAAATCGCTCTGGATGAGGTCATTGACCGCGTTCGCGGCTTTCGTGCCGACGGTGAGCCTGCGGCGAAACCATCGCGTACACCTGAGTCGGTACCGAGCGGTTTCGCGGACCGTGAGGAAGCGATCCGGCTGGCCACGGAAACCCTGCTGGCCGAGGTCGGCTACGACCAGCTGACCATGAGTGATGTCGCGAAACGCGCGAACGCCAGCAAAGCGACGATCTACCGGCACTGGGATGGCAAGGCGGACCTGGTCGAATCGGTCATTCGTGCTCACTCACAGACACCGATCGACATGCCGCCTGACCCACGCGCGCTATTGCGGGCCGTACGCGACGCACTTACCGGCCAGGATGGAGAGTTGGTGCTAGGCCTGGTCGGCGCACTAAACCGTGAGCCGGACCTGGCATCGGCCGTTCGGCGACACTTGATCGACGACAAACGGAACGCCGTCGCCTCGGCCCTCGCGGCCGCAGGGGAATCGGCCGAATTGTTGGCCGAGGTTTTCGTGGCCGCGCTGCTGTCTCGCCTGGTGGTCACCAAGGAACCGGTGGACGACGAGTTCCTTGACCAGCTGATGGACTCCGTTCTGAGCCCGGCGGCCGGTGATTATGGTGGCTGAATGGACTCGATCGACGCCACGGTTGCCGAGCTGTCTGCCGAACCCCATGAGCTACTGGCCCGACTGCGGGAGCACGCACCGGTTTCCTGGCTGCCCTCGCTGAACGGCTGGCTGGTCACCCGGCACGCGGAAGCCGTTCGTGTCATGCGGAATCCCGCGGTGTTCACAGTGGACGATCCGCGATTCTCGACGGCACAAGTCGTCGGCCCGAGCATGTTGTCATTGGACGGTGCCGATCACGCGCGGCACCGGGCACCGTTCGCGAGCGCGTTTCGTCCAGCCGCGGTTCGAACGCGGTTTGCTGACTTCGTCACCGCGGAGGCCGAACGTCTAGTCACCTCGATCAAACCGGCCGGTACGGCCGAGTTGCGACGCGGAATCGCTGGCCCGCTGGCGGTTTCGGTGGTCGCGAAGGTGCTTGGTCTTGGCGACGTGGAGATTTCCAAAGTGCTCGCGTGGTACGACGCGATTGTCGGTGCCGTGTCCGGAGTTTCCGAGGGTAACGGCGTGAACCCGGCGGGCATCGCCGCGTTTGGGCAATTGTCGGCGCGTGTCCGGGAAACGATCGCTCTCCGCAACGACTCGGTGCTCGCCGATGCCGCCGGGTTGACCGCCGACGAGATCGTGTCCAACGCCGCCGTGATGATGTTCGGCGGCATCGAGACCACCGAGGGGATGATCACGAACGCGGTGTGGCATCTGCTCGAGTGTTCGGACGGGCTCGGCCAAGTGGCCAGTGACTCGGCGCTGCTGGAGAACGCGGTCGAGGAGTCGTTGCGGTTCGAGCCTGCGGCTGCCGTGGTCGACCGGTACGCGACGCAGGACGTCGATCTCGGCGGCGCGTCCATCCGGCGTGGTGATCTGGTCGTCGTCTCGATCACTGGGGCCAACCGTGACCCGTTGGTTTTTCCGGACCCCGACGTGTTCGACGTCCGGCGGCCCAATGCCCGCCAGCACTTGGCTTTCGCCCATGGTCCGCACGTGTGCGTCGCCGCCGACCTCGCCCGGTTGGAAACCCGTACCGCGATCAAGACTCTCGCCGCGAACCTGCCGGACTTTCGGCTGACTCACGCGGAACGCCCAACCGGCCTGGTTTTCCGCAAGCCGCAGGCACTGCACGTCGAATGGTCCATTGTGGATTGACTATGACGGTTCCGTTGTGTCGGAACGAAAACGTCGTTCGAATTGGACTAGACCAAGCGGCGGTGTAGTAACAGGAGATCGGCGGGCACGATGTCTTCGAATCTGACCGAGGAGGAGACATGCGCGTCATCACCGCTGGCCTCGCCGCCGCGGCCGTGATCGCCATCGCCCCTGGCGTGGCACAGGCGACAAACTGGATCACCGTCGGCCCGTACCCGAGCAGGGAAACGTGCCAGCCCGACAAGGAACGTGCCAACCAGGCTTTCCCGGCTTGGGGCTGCTATCAGTCCGGAGAGAGCTGGTACTACCAGTACAACAAAATCTGACCGATGCTTGCCCTTGTGAGGCTTGAACCTCACAAGGGCAGGAAGATGAAGCCCTACTCCAGGCTGGCCATCCACTCCTTGATCTTGTCTACTGACACGGATTTCGGCCAGCCGCCTGTGGGTACGCGGTCGGGCGTCATCAGGTTCAGTGCTTCCTGCAGATTGGCGCGGGCACGATCGGGCTGTCCAAGGTCCTTGTACGCCTCGGCGATACCGATGAGGCACACGACCTGACCGACCTGGTGGTGCATGCGGCGGTGCAGCGCCAACGCGATCGTCGCGTGCGAGACGGCCGTGGCGTAGTCGCCGACCTTGTGGTGATAGACGCTGGAATCCGACCAGATGACGGCCTCGCCGTTGATATCCCCTGTGCCGGAGTACGTCTCGATGGCCTCTTGGTGTAGGGCGAATCCCTGTTCGGGTTGTCCCATCTCGACAAGGCAATTGCCCATACCGCCGAGCACGGCCGCCAACCCGCGCGGTTCGTCCAATGAGCGGTAGAGCTGTGCGGCTTGTTCGTAGTACTGGTATGCCTTCGGGTAGTCGCCGGAGTCGAGGTGTCCCTGCGCCGACACGACCGAACCCATGTGCCGCAAGATGTTCGCTTTCTCAGCGAGCCAGCCTAGTTCGTCTGCGAGTTCTTCGGCTGTCGTCAGGTGGCGCAACGAGCGCTCGGAGTCACCCGCTTGGTATTCCGCCCCGGCGAGACTGTGCATCGTCAGAACCTGCCCTGCCTTGTCGCCTGTGGCTTCCGCGGCCTGGTAGCCTGCCTGCGCGGTGGATACCCGTGCTATATAAAGCCCTTCACGCTGGTAGTACGGCTGCAGAGCCAGTGCCAGTTGCCATCCGTGCTCGGCGAACCCTGCGTCAGCCGCTCGCCTGACGGCGTTCTCCAATACCTGTTGTTCCGAGGCGAACCACGCAAGCTTTGTGTCCACGCTGTCTGGCTGTGGCTCTGGGGTCACGCCTGGGGCGGGCGGTTCCGACAGCTGCACATCGATGCCGACTGCTTGGATAAGCGCCATGTTTCGCGCGCTGAGCAGATAGTGGTCCAGCATGCGGCGGATCGCTGCGTTCCGGTCGGCGGGGCTCTCGAGTTCGAAACAGAGTTCCACAGCGTAAACCCGAACCAGGTCGTGGAATTCGAAGCGGTCTGGCGCGTGTTCGATCAGCAATCGGGTCCGGCTCAGTTCGCCCAGTGCGGCGCGGGCCGCTCGCGCGGGCATTCCGGCCATGCTCGGACAGACCGCCTTGGATATGTCTGGTCCCCAATGCAGTGCGAGCAATCGGAACATCCGTGCGGCGTCCGGACTCAGCCTTCGATAGGAGCCGTTGAACACCGCTCGGATGTCGACGGCCTCGTCCCGGCTGAACGCTTCCAGACTGTCCCCGGCACTGGCGAGGTCGCGCACGATCGCGTGCAGTGGCACGTCAGGGAACATCGCCGCACGGCCTGCGGCGACGGCCAGCGCCAGTGGCAATCGGCCGCACATAGCCACGATCTGGCCGACAGCTTCCGGTTCTTGCTCGCCGCGTTGGTCGCCTAGCCGTCCGAGTACCATCGCACGGGCGTCCTCGACCGGCATCGGATCCAGCGTGAACGGATACGCCCCAGCAGTCGCGATCAGGCTGGTCAACCGGCTGCGACTGGTCACAATGGTCAGACAACTCGATGAGCCGGGGATCAACGGCGAGACCTGTTCCGCGTCGCGCGCGTTGTCCAGTACGACGAGGACTCGCTTGCCTGCCAACAGACTTCGGTACAATCCGGCTAGACTGTCCACACTGGCCGGAAGCTGGCTGTCCGTCACGCCCAACGCGCGCAGGAAATACCGCAACGCGTCCGCTGGATCGGTCGCGACCATGGCTGGATCGAACCCGCGAAGGTTGACGAACAGCTGCCCATCCGGATAGTGATCGGCTAGCTCGTGTGCCAAATGGACAGCTGTGGTCGTCTTGCCCACGCCGGGCATGCCGTCGATCAGCGCAACCGACGTCGTTCGATCTGCCGACCGGACGGCGTGCATTATCCGGCTGAGGTCGGCGGTCCGACCGGAAAACGCCTGCAGGTCACGGGGCAGATGGGCGGGTGGGACCGTTGCCGATGGGCTCACCGCGGGCCCGTTTTCCCGCTGGTGCAGAACCTGCTGGTACGCGGCAGTAGCGCCCTGACCTGGGTCGACGCCCAACTCCTCGGCCAACTGTTCGGCGAGCCTCTTGTACACGGCCACTGCCCCGTCGTACTCGCCCGCAGCAGCCAGCAACAACATCAGCCGTGTGTGCAGCGGCTCGTTCAACGGGTCGGAAGGTGCGATCCTGCGCACGGCCTTCAGAATGTCTTGTACTTCGCCGCAGGCCAGTGCGGTGTCGGCAGCCTCGACCACAATGGCCAGAATCTCTTCGTCCACAGTGGTGTACGCCGTCCCGCAGCATCCTCGCCACAAAGCCAAAGCTTGGGCGTACAGTCCAACCGCCGCGCGGCGCGACTTCTGTTCGCGTGCCTGCCGGGCCAGGTCGCGGAATCGCAGTAGGTCAAGGGAATTGACGTCGACCTGCATCCGATAGGTCGTACCGGCACGCGTCAGCCAGCGGCCTTCGGCGCGATTTGGCAACCCTGGCTCGATCAGCCTGCGTAGCTGCCCGACGTACCGGTGGATCAGGTTCGCGGCGGTGTTGGGTGCTTCATCCGGCCATACCGCCTGAATCAGATCGCTCATCGCCACTGGCTGGCCTGCGTGCCGCAGCAACACAGCGAGGAGAGTCCGTTGTTGCGGTGACCCGAGGTGCAACTTCGAGTCACCGCGCCACGCTTCGAGCGGTCCGAGCACGCCAAACCGGACGTGCGCGGAGCCATCGTCTGCCACCAGCAAACCTCCCATATGGCGCTCATCGCATAGTACGAGCGTCATTGGCTGGAAAGTGCTGTTATTTCAAGAAATTCTGGTCAACGAACGATGGTCAACCAATGGATGTCATCCGGTGAAACCGATTCTGGCGTAGTCCACACTGGCCGTACCAAACGAACCGAAGTTCGCCACCGTGCCGCGCACTGCCCTGGTACCGGGGATTTGGTAGATCGGCAGGGTGTGTCCCTCCGCCCACAGCAGCTTGTCGATGTCCTGGGCGAGCGCGATCCGCTTGCCCTCGTCGAACTCGGCATTCGCCTGGTTGTACTTGGCGTTGATCTCGTCGCTGCCGACCCTGCCGAAGTTCTGTTTGACCGCCTGCGGATCGAGGTAGTATATACCTTTCGAACCACTGATCGGGAAGATCGGTGTGTTCCAGCTGAAGCTGACCATGTCGAAGTTGCCCGGCGTAACGAAGTCCTCGAAGAACGCCTGCGGCGACTGGTTGTCGATGACGACATTGACCCCGATGGCCGCCAGCTGGGCCTGGATCAGCTTGCCGATCTGCTCGGAGATGGGCACACCCGCGGCGCTGAGCAGCCGGACGTCCAGCTGCCTGCCGTCCTTCTTGCGGAACTGGCCATCCTGGCGCCAGCCCAGTTCGTCGAGCGCGCGTTTCGCGGCTTCGGGATCGAAGTTCGCGGCTGCCGAGTGGTCCTGGTAGTTGGGTGTGCCCCGCATGTAGAAGTGATTGCCCAACCGCTGCGGATCGGCCACGATCGGCCCGAGCACGCCCTTGGTGATCGTGCTGGTGTCGATGCCTTTCATCAGCGCGACCCGCATCCTCGGATCGGCGAGGAGTGACGTCGGCGCTCCGTTGAAGGTGAGGTGGTTGTAGTCAAGGCTCGGCGCCTGCCGGATTGTGACGCCCTGAATCCGGGTGGTTCGCTGGTACAAGTCGACGCTCGAGCCGATCCGGCACCAGTCGATCGCACCGTTGGCCAACGAGTCGGCCCACGAGGTGCGCGCGATCACCCGGAACGTGATCCGGTCCAGTTTGGCGCGCTCACCCCACCAAGCGTCGTCACGGACAATGGTGATCACCTGGGCGGTCCGATTGATCGTGCCGATCTTGAACGGGCCCGCCGTGATCTTGGGCGCCTCCTTCCAGCCGGAGTTGAACTCCGCGCTGGTCGCGTTGAGCTCCTTGGGCAGCAGCCTGCCGAACGGCAACTGCCACTCGGCGAACTTGTTCTTGAAGGTGACAATGACCTCCTGGTCGTTCGCGCCTCGCCGGACCGAACCGATGTCCTCGCTGCCGGTCGTCGCCGCGACCGCGAACTTCGGGTCGGCCCCGCTCGTCGCCTTGACCTGGGCGTCGACGTCCTCCCAGCTGAACTGCCGTCCGTTGCTCCAGCGTGCCCTCGGGTTCAACCGGAGGGTGACCACCTGGGGATCGGTCGACGTCAGCTCGGCTGAATCGAGGTAGTCCTTGTCGAGGCTGACTTTGCCTGACTTGTCCACTCGGAACAGGTTCGGCGTGATCGCGTTGACGATGTCGAAGGTACCCTGCGCGTTGCCATCGACATGGTGCGGATTCCAGTTGTCCACCAACGCGTCCAGCGGCCACTTGAGCTCGCCGCCGTCCTTGACCTTGCTCGGGTCGGTTTCGTTGATATCCCATGTTCCTTGAGTGGCCTCCGCAGCGCCTGTCACTGGGCCACTTGTGGCGCCTCCGCCATTGGTACATGCGGTTGCCACCAACGCAACCGCAGTGAGCACGGCGACTGCCGTTCGGCTCATCGCGATTTTCTCCTTTTCCTGCGATCAAAAGACTTCTCGTGGTGTGGCGTAGTGACACGCCACCTGGTGGTCCTCTTGCCGCACAGTCAGTTCAGGCTCGGAATCGGCACACAGCGCTTGTCGGGCAGGCGCAAGTGCGGCGTACTTGAAGCACCGGGGGAGAAAGCGGCATCCGCTGGCCGGCGCCGGGAGGTCGCCGGTCAAGACGATCCGTTCGCGCTTGCGTTCGGTTGCCGGATCCGGGATCGGGATCGCCGACAGCAAGGCCTGTGTGTACGGATGGCATGGCGCGTCGAACACCGTGGACACGTCGCCGATCTCGACGATCTTGCCGAGGTACATCACCGCGATCCGGTCGGCCAAGTGCCTGACTACCGAAAGGTTGTGCGTCACGAACAGATAGGACAGTCCAAGTCGGGCTTTCAACTTGTCGAGCAGGTTGAGCACGCCTGCCTGGATGGAAACGTCCAAAGAGGACACCGGTTCGTCCAGCACGATGAGCTTCGGGTTGAGGGCGAGTGCTCTGGCGATACCGATGCGCTGGCGTTGCCCGCCGGAGAACTCAGCGGGGTAGCGGTCCGTGTCCTGCGGGTTGAGGCCGACCAGGTCGAGCAGCTCGGTGACGCGATTGTTGATCGCGTCGCGTGGGTAGCCGTGGACCTGTAGTGGTTCGGCCAGGATGTCGCGGGCTGGCATTCGTGGGTCGAGGGACGCCGTTGGATCTTGGAACACCACCTGGACGTCACGCCGGATCGCTTTGCGGTCCGCTGTGGACAGAGTGGCCACTGGCGTGCCGAGTATTTCGACGGCCGGTTCGAGGTTAAGGATTTCCATCAGTGTCGTGGTCTTACCGCACCCGGATTCGCCTACCAGCGCAAGGGTTTCTCCTTCAACGATGTCGAAGGAGATGCCGTCGACCGCGCGAACAGTGCCGATCTTGCGCTTGAACACCGTTCCTTTGGTGAGCGGAAAGTGCTTCACAAGGCCGTCGACCGCGAGGACCACATCACGGTGTGCGCGTGGGGTTTTGAGGGGTTCGGGCTGCTCGGCTGTGTTGATCTGGACAGGGGAGATCTCGCCGATGCGGATGCATGCCGCGCGATGTGCTCCGTCCACTGAGTCCAGTTCCGGTTCTGCTGACCGGCACGCGTCGATCATCATGGGGCAACGCGGCGCGAAGGAACATCCGGGCGGTAGGTCCACAAGAGACGGTGGTTGGCCGGCAATGGGAAGAAGCGGACGCTTGCTCGTGGCGTCGAGGCGCGGGAGTGAGCCGAGCAGGCCGATCGTGTACGGCATCCGGGGTTGGTAGAAGATCTCGTCGGTCAGGCCGGTCTCGACCGCGCGGCCCGCGTACATCACCACCACCCGGTCCGCGAACCCCGCGATCACGCCGAGGTCATGCGTGATGAGCACGACCCCGGCGCCGGTGACCTGTTGCGCGGTCTTCAACACGTCGAGGACCTGCGCCTGCACCGTGACGTCCAGCGCGGTGGTCGGCTCGTCGGCGATGATCAGGTCCGGGTTGTTGGCGATCGCGATGGCGATCACCACCCGCTGACGCATGCCGCCGGAGAACTCGTGCGGAAAGGCGCCAGCACGCCGTGCCGCGTTCGGGATGCCCACCAAGTCCAGCAGTTCCACTGCGCGGTTGGCCGCTTGCTGCCGGGACATGCCGTGGATCAGTAACGCCTCGGCGATCTGATCACCGACGGTGTAGACCGGCGTCAACGCCGACATCGGGTCCTGGAACACCATGGCGATCCGGCGCCCGCGGACCTGTGAGAGTTCGCGGTCCGACAGTCCGATCAGCTCACGATCACGGAACCGGACCGAGCCGGATACACGAGCCTTCGACTGCAGCAACCCCATTACTGCCAACGAGGACGCCGACTTGCCCGACCCGGACTCGCCGACGATGCCGAGCACCTCACCCGCGGACACCTCATAGCTGAGCCCGCGTACCGCCCGGACTGGGCCGTTCTCGCTGGGGAAATCCACCGTCAGATCGCTGACCTCAAGCACCGGCGAATTCCTTGTCTCGCTTGCGGCCACCAGTTGGGTCGAGCGCGTCACGCAGACCGTCGCCGACGAGGTTGACCGACAGCACGAACACCATCAGGAACCCAGCGGGAACCAGAAACAGCCAGGGATAGGTGAGTGTGGACTCCGTGCCGGACGCGATCAGCGTGCCGAGCGACACGTCCGGCGGCTGGACACCGAAACCGAAGTAGCTCAACGCGGTCTCGCCGAGCACGGCGCCGCCGACGGTGATGGTCGCGTCGATGATCAGCAAGGAGGACACGTTCGGCACGATGTGTTTGGTGATGATCCGCCACGGTGACTGGCCCATGAATCTGGCGGCCTTCACGAACTCGCGCTCGCGCAAGGTCAGCGTCATGCCGCGGATGATCCGTGCGGTGATCATCCAACTGAAGGCGGCAAGCAGCACGACGAAAACCAGCCAGGTCCCGCCTTTGAACGCTGGACTGGCGATCGCGACGATCAGGAACGTCGGCAGCACGAGCAGTACGTCGACCGTCCACATCAGAACCCGGTCGACCCAGCCGCCGAAGTACCCGGCCGTCGCGCCGACGATCGCGGCGATGGTGGTGGAGACGACGCCGACGAGCAGGCCGATCGTCAATGATTTCTGCAGCCCGCGGGTGACTTGCGCGAACATGTCCTCGCCGATCCTGCTGGTCCCGAACCAATGCTCGGCGCTGGGTGGTCGCAGGAACGCCGTGTAGTCCAGCTCGGCATAACCCCATGGCGCGAACAAAGGAGCCAGGAAGACCAGTGCGTACAACAGCACGATGACCACCAAACCCGCCACCGCCAACCGGTTTCGCCGGAACCGTCGCAGCACTAACCGCCCACGGGTACTCATGCGCGCACCCGTGGGTCGAGGGCGGCGTAGAGCACATCCGCCAGTACGACAGAGACCAGCACGCACACCGCGATGAACAGGGTGACCGTCGCGACGACGTTGGCGTCCTGTGCGCCGATGCCATCGATCAACCATTCGCCCATTCCGTGCCACGAGAAAACCTTCTCGGTGAACGTGCCACCCGTGACCAGGAGGCCGAAACCGAACGCGAACAACGTGGCCATCGGAATCAATGCGGTCCGCAGGCCGTGTTTGAGCAGCGCTCGGCGCCGGGGCAGCCCCTTTGCCCGCGCGGTGCGGACGTAGTCGCTTTCGAGCACGTCCAGCATGGCGCTGCGCTGGTAGCGGCTGTAGAACGCGATTTGCCCGAGGACGATGGTCACGGTCGGCACGATGAGATACCGCAGCCGGTCACCGAGCCCGGCCAGCCAGCCGCCGGAGAATCCCGGGGTGTACTCGCCGGTTGTCTGCAGCCAATTGTTTCCGATCAGGTCGTTGAACTGTTGCGCCGGCTGTTTGAGCAACGTACCGATGACGAAAACCGGCGTCGACAAGACGACGAAAGCGAAAAGGGTCGCCACATGATCGCTGACCCGATACTGCCGGATCGCGCTGACCGCGCCGAGCGAAACCCCCAACAGCATGCCGACAGCCGTGCCGATCAAGAACAGCCGGAGACTGACTCCGATCCTTCGTGGCAGTTCGTCGGCAACTGGTCTGCTGGTGACCGTGACACCGAAGTCACCGTGGACGACTCCACCGATCCAGGTCAGGAACCGTTGCGGCACCGGCTGATCAAGATGCAGCTCGACCCACTTGGCTTCGATTGTGGCTGCTGGTGGTTGCGGATTGCGCTGTTGCAGTATTCCAACCGGATCGAAGGTTGCCGAGGCCAGTGTGAATGCGAGGAAAACAGCCACAAGGCACAACACGACGTAATTGATCAGACGCCGGGCAAGGAATCGGATCAACGGGTCGGTGCCCTTCACAGGTAGTGGCCATGCGGTAACCGAAACGCATGGACATCATGCAGCCTTGATGTGGGTACGCCGAGCCAATTCCGTGGCAAGAAGTTGTCTATAGCCGCACATCTGTCCGTCATTGTCGTTGGACGTAAGTCAATGAATCTGGACCTGTTAGCGAGGTGCCCAGTCTCGGAAGTACGTCGCCCAGTCGTCCAGGGTGGCGGAGAAGTCGACGTAGACCGCGACCCCGAACGGCTGTGTCGGCGCCTGGTCGTCCAAGGCAAGGCGGATTCCGCGGAGCGACGCGGCAACTGTTTCAGCGTCGGTGTGGCCGGGGCCTTCGGAGTGGTAAGCCGGAATACCCATAAACACAGTCACTGTGTCCGGGACGGCCGCCAAAGCCAGTCTCGTCTGGACCCTGACGTAACCGCTGTACGTGGAGTCGAACGGCATTCCGCTGTCGTACGCCATGATCGCGACCTGGTCGACGCGTTCGGCGATGGCATGGCCAGCGCCTTGTCGTGGCAGAGTTGGTTGTCCGACATTAGCCCTGAGTATTCATGGCGATCTTGATTCGGGCGCCGTGTCGGAACAGGGAAAAGTGCTCCTGAGCTGGGAAGATGAGGTTGCTAATGCCTGTTCTTACCCATGAAGCTCTGGAGCACTTTCGACGTGGATGTTACTGGGTGGTCGCGGGATCTGGCGGTAGAAGTCGGTGGGCGTGGCGTGGTCAGTCATGCCGGGACCGCGGCGGTGCGGTTGCTGGCCGACCGCACCGGGTTGACGGAAGGCTTGTCGCGGGCGATGGCGCGGCGTGGGTTCATGCCGGTGCATGACCGTGGCCGGGTGTTCGCCGACACCGCGGTGTTGATCGCTGACGGCGGGCGGGTCCTGTCGGATCTGGCTGTCCTGCGCGATCAGGCCGAACTGTTCGGGCCGGTCGCCTCAGATCCGACGTTGTGGCGCACGTTGGACGCGGTCGGTCAGGTGCAGCGCAACAAGATCGCCCGTGTGCGTGCCCGGATCCGCGAGCATGTGTGGTCGTTGATCGAGCGACGGCACGGCCGGATTCCGCCGTCGCGGGTGGCCGACCGTGATCTGGGCACGACCGTGGTGGTCCGGTTGGATGGTTCGCTGGTGATCGCGCACTCGGACAAACAACTCGCCGCGGGAACCTACAAGGGCAGCTTCGGTCATCATCCGCTGCTGGCCATGTGTGACAACACCGGCGAATCGCTGGCCCTGTTGCTGCGCACAGGAAGCGCCGGATCCAACACGACAGCTGATCACCTCGAGGTCCTCGACGCCGCGATCGCCCAGATCCCGGCGAAACATCGAAGGAACCTTCTAGTCACCGTGGACGGCGCGGGCGCCTCCCACGGTCTCATCAAGTACATCACCGCGCTGAACGCCAAGCCAGGCAGGCAGGCGCACTACAGCGTCGGCTGGGAACTCGGTGCGCGGGAACGAGCCGCGATCGGCCGTGTCCCCGCGAAGGCATGGCAGGCAGTGCTCGATCACCACGGCGATCCTCGGCCGCTGGACAAAGCCGGCGTGGTGGAACTGACCGCGCTACTACGTCACCACCCCGACGGGGACCAACTGGAGAACTGGCCGGCCGATCTGCGGATCATCTGTCGTCGTGAGAAACCCCACCCCGGCGCACAGTTGTCCCTGTTCGAAGAAGCCGACGGCTGGCGCTACCAACTGGTGGCCACCAACACCCCGGGCAGCGGTTCGGGCGCCACCGTCCAGTTCCTGGAAGCCCGTCACCGCCCGCACGCCCGAGTCGAGGACCACGTCCGCTGCGGCAAGCAAACCGGCCTCGGTCACCTGCCCTCCACCAAGATCGAGATCAACCGGGCCTGGTGTCTGGCCGCCACCATCGCCATCGACCTGCTCGCCTGGCTGCGCCTGCTCTGCCTTGAGGGCACCCTCGCCAAAGCCGAACCCAAAACCCTGCGCTACCGGCTACTGCACACCGCCGCCCGCATCGTCCGCGGCCAACGCAAACGCAAGATCAAAATCCCGGAAACCTGGCCCTGGGCCGACCCTCTCGCCGCCTGCCTCCGGGCAGCGCTGGCCCTGCCACCACCAACTCGATGACCCCTGTCCCTGCCCCTCGACCTGAAAGGCCCGCCCCCCAACCCGGCGCCCAGCCAACACCGGCGGCCGGGCTCGAACCCTGACCATCACCACACAGCAACCAACTCAAGATCAACATCCGAACCGGCACAGGCGGACACGTCACCCACGTGAATGATCAAGGCTACAGATCATGAAAGGCCAGGGTTGATCTTGTCCTTGGGCGGCGTGTCCTCCCGGATCCTGATCGATTCATGATCTACGCAGGGATGGATGAGGTACGCGGATGGAGGTGGCCTTTCCGAGCGGGGCAGGGCCACACGCGAAGCTGTCCGGTTGCAGGCGGCCCAATGGTTCGCCCAGGACGTGCCGGCCGCCGAGATCGCCCGCAGACTGCGGGTATCCACCAACGCGGTCTATACCTGGCGGCGTCGATGGCGTGCCGAGGGTGAGGCAGGGCTGGCGTCGAAGGGACCGGGCGGATCGTCCTGCCGGCTGGACCAGCCACGACTGGACAGGCTGGCCCAGGCTGTGGAACAAGGCCCAGCCGTGCATGGGTTCGGCGAGGATCAGCGCTGGACCCTGGCTCGGGTCGCCGATCTGATCGCCCGGCTGTTTCACACCCGCTACACGCTGCACGGGGTGTCGTATCTGCTGCACCGCATGGGGTTCTCGCCACAAGTACCCGCCCACCGCGCGATCGAGCGCGACGAGCAGGCGATCGCCACCTGGCGGCGGGAGGTATGGCCGGCGGGAAAACGGTAGCGGCGCAGCAAGGTGCTTGGCTGTGTTTCGAGGACGAGGCCGGGCAAACGCTGCGCCCGCCGAAAGCCCGCACCTGGGGCCGCCGGGGCCAGACACCACAGATCCCGGTGTCGGGCAAGGGTTCGGGCCGGGTATCGGTCGCCGGGCTGGTATGCGTCCGGCCCGGACACCGGCCCCGGTTGATCTACCGTGTCCGGACCCACCGCGGCCGCAAGGGGGAACGGCGCAGCTTCGCCGAAACCGACTACGCCGCCCTGCTGGACGCCGCACACCAGCAGCTCGGCGCCCCGATCGTGTTGATCTGGGACAACCTCAACACGCACACCAGTCACGCGATGCGCAAACTGGTCGCGGCCCGCGACTGGCTACACGTGATCCAACTCCCGCCCTACGCCCCGGACCTCAACCCGACCGAGCACGTGTGGTCCCACGTCAAACGCAACCTCGGAAACCTCATCGTGCACGGCATCGACCAGCTCACCGCCATCGTGAAGAACCGACTCAAACGCATCCAGTACCGACCCGGGCTGATCGACGCGTTCTTCGCCCACACCAGACTGAACCTCGAACCACAACCGCCGTAATCCTGGCCTTTCAAGATCTGTAGCGGCAACTCGGTGCTCGTGGGAGTGGTCTCTCGCATCTTTTCGGCGATCGTTCGGAACTGTGACATACGTCTCGCCGTCTATATGGGCAGTTCGAGATGTATTTATGGGCACTGTTGCGGCCGATGCATTGCGTGGCGACTTCACTTGCCGCGATTCTGTGATCGCAATATTTGCCGGATCGCTTCACTTCTACTGAAGAGGAAATCTCAAATTATGTCTTCAGTAACTAAAAGAGTTGCACAGGCGCCGCCGCGGTCGTGTTTAGTGCCCTCGCCCTCGGGGCTTACGGGAACCGCGCAGGCCGCGACGACCAATACGACGTCGTTCAAGCTGTGCAACAATGGCTCTGACTACACCGTTTCGGCCTAGTTTCTTCGACCGTCGCAGATTTACGTCCTACGTACCCTCGCCTGGCCACTGCTGGACGAACGATGCCAACCGCGCTGAGAAGTTCTTGCGGTGATCTGAGTGGCGTCTAACTCGTACAACATAAGCATCCGCTGTAGACACTGCGAGCCGTGGCGTGGATCGTGGTGCGAACTGGAGACTAACGACGACGCTGGCGGCCGTGGTGCGAGTTGGCCAAAAACAAATGATCAGGTGGATGCGAGCGAAACGGCGGAGAAGAATTCATTCCTTAAACCGTGTTGCAGATTCGATTTCTGTGAGCGTTATTCATGAGGGTTACCAGCCGAGTCGATAGAACTCGAGCGATGTGATGATCCGGATGATGTTGGGGAGCTCGGAAAGGCGTCCTCGATAGCCGGTCGCAATCATCTTCCAGTTCTTGATATGCGCGATACATCGCTCGACGGCGGATCGAAGTGAGGAGATGAATTTATTGTTCACCTTGTCGCCAGCCGAGAGCTCGCCGCCCTTTGGCTTTTTGCGAGGCGTAATCGTGTGAGTGCCCTGATAGGCAGGGTCACCGATGACTGAGGTCTCGGCCAGAAGATCTTCCCAGTCACACTCGGCGAACGCTTTCCGGTCATGCATCGAGCCAGGCAGAGGGGCGGATATTCCCAGCAGGCCTCCCTCCGTATCGGCGGCGACCTGGATGTTCAGCCCCGCGCGGCGCCGCTTGCCGGAGAAGTTGTCTTCGTGACCAGCACGGTTGCCGGTCGGGACATCGGTTCCGTCGACCAGGACGAGCCGGCCGCGGATGGCCTCCTTGAGGTTTGGAATGTGCAGGCACAGGGCCTGCCCAATCAATGGGAGAATGCCTCGATAGATCCGCGATACGGTCGACTGACTGACGCCGAACAGATCGCCCACGGCCGCCTGGTTCAGATTCTGTCGGACGTACACCAAAGTGATCACGACAGCGCGATACAGTCCCACGGTCGGAGGCCACGCTTGGTTCTCATGGCATTGGATGATCTGCCAGATGCGCGCGACAAGCTCCTGGATCTGGTCAGCAGCAAGCCCTGTAGTAGACTGATAACGCAACGACCCCGCCTGTAAGTTGTCTTCTGTGAGAGGAAAACGATCTTACTTGCCTGGGGTCGTTGTCCTATTTTGAGGTGATCAAGTCGCCAGAATAACGCTCTGTCGGGGGCACGTGCAGCATCCACGCAAGCGCTGGTCACCTCTTATACCCATTGGCCCGTTCTGGTTGTTTACTGGTGCGTGTAGTCGATTGAGGTGGTTTTATGTCGTCTTCCCTTGAACAGTAGCTTCAGCAGGCCTTGGACGAATTTCGGCGGAGTCGTCGAGAAGCGATCGATGTGCACGCGGGATGGCCGAGATCGAGGTGACCGTCACTGCGCCGCGCAGGGGGTGTCGGTGACTGCTGGTCAACATGGTCTGGTGTGGGATGGGCAGTGCCCGTTGACGGCGTATCGCCGGTTGACGCCGTCGGAACTCGCGGCTGTCGTGCTGGACACGATGACCAAGGAGTTCGTATGAGCCGATTCCGGTCGAGCCTGCGACACACCCGCGTGCTGTTGTCGGATGCGGGCGCCGAGGCGGTTCCGGTGACAAAAGCCTCGGCTATGGAGCCGTTCTTGAGCAATACGGAACTGAAGCGAGCGAGTGCGCAGGTAGAGCCGCTCGACAAGTGATCCCTTGAGCATGACGTGAAGGTGGTGTGCCGTGCGGGTTTCCTGCGTTCCGGCGGCTGGAGGCGCCACCTGCGCGGTGAGTGGGATCAGTTGTTATGTCTGAACCGTCAGGTGACCAGAGCCATTTCGTTCCGGATGGGTGGCAGGGCCTACCGATCCTGATCGCGGGTGGGCCGTTGCCGCCTGGGCAGATCGAGCTGATGCGTGAGCAGGCTGTGGCGTATCGGGCTTACGCGCAGCGGGTTCTGAGCGCGGGCGAGGGTCTGCAGCGTCTGGTGGACGGGGTCGGGGACAGTGTCAGTCCCGAGGTGGCGGAGAAGTTCCGTGTGCATATGGCGGAGCTCAGTGATGGCCGGGGGCAGGCGCTCGCGGAGATCGCGAATTTGCAGGCGTGGAAGCTCGACGAGCAGGCCACCAATATCGACTCTGGCCGGTACGGGATTTATGTCCAGGTGGTCTGGACGGTGTCGGAGCTGGCGTATATCGCGGCGTCCATCTTTCTGTGGGCGACGTGGCCGTTTGTGTTCGCGCTCGGGCAGTTGATGGTGCGGCTGGTGCGGATGGGCATCAGCTACAAGACGGCGGCGATTATTGCGGCGAGGATCGCGTGGGAGGGCGTTAAGAGGGGCGCTGACAACGTCGCGGTTACCGCGATGACTCAGGGTTTCGATGACTTTGTGAAGGTGGCGTCCAAGGGGCTGGGTGATATTCCGACGTCTGGGTTCGCCGTGCCGAAACTGATCAAGCAGATTCCGCCGGACAATTGGTGGTATACCGGTCGCCGGTTCGTCGATGAGGCGGCGGAGGAAGCGGGCGAGGAGTTCGCGCAGGGTGGTATTGCCGACAACTTGGCCGATCCGGGCCGGGTGGATCTCAAGAACTGGGGGACCGGGGCGGGTATCGGCGCTGTCGGTGGTGGGGCTGGTTCTGCGGCGGGTAGTGCTGGCCGTAAAGCGGGTCTGAAAGGGAGTCACAACAAGAACCGGGTCAACGGGATGCAGTCCGGGTGGGCGGGTGAGATCGCGGCCGGTGGTGCGGGGATGGCTGTTGGGGGTTCGCCGTTGGATATTGGTTTTGGTGTTGTGAACAGTACGTTCACTGACCCGGTGATGCATGAGGTGGAGACGAAGGCCCGCGAGGCCATCCACGAGCGGCAGAAGCAGGCGGGTTTGCACGGCGGGGAGGTGGTGCCGCCGCCCACATTGGCCAATCCGGACAGTCTGGTTGGCATGGGCGGCTCGGGCCCTGCGGGGCTGGTGGGTCCGGCTGGTGGTCCGCCGAATACGAGTGGTGGCGGCAACAATCAGCCGCTGGGCGGTGGTGCGTCCGGTAGGGGCGGCAACGGCCCGGTGGGGCCGGATGGCCAACTGGTCACGCCGCCGCCGGCACCGGGCACGGGCACGGTGGCGCCGTCGCCCGGCGCCGTGCCGACGCATCAGCCGCCGCTGTCCGGTGGTGGACATGGCCTGGTGGGGCCGGATGGCAGGCCGATCACGCCCCCACCCTCGCCAGGTTCAGGCCCGCTGGCGCCGCCCGCTCCCGGTGGCGGTCCGGTCGCGCCATCGGTCGGGCCGTCAGGAGGCACGAACGGACCGTCCGGGCCGAGTGCGCCGTCGGGTGGTCCCAGTGGTGTGGTCGGTGGGCCGGTCAGCGGGCCGGCCACCCTGTCGAGTGGTGGACCCGGCGGCCCAGGTGGATCTAGTGGTGGCTCGGGTCCGGTTGGTCCTGCGGTGTCATCGGGTGGCCTGGGTGGGACGGTTGGCGCCGGTGAGCTGAGTGGTTCGTCGAGTGATCCCGGTGGGTCGCTGGGTGGGCCGAGTGTGGTCAACGGTGGTTCAGGTGGTGGGCCGGGTGTGGTCAGTGGTGGATCTGGCCCGGCGGTGAATGGTCCGGCGGTGAACGGCGGCCTGGATGGCGGCCCGGGTGGGCCGAGTGTCGTCAACGGTGGTCCTGGACCCGCGGTCAATGGCGGCCTGGATGGTACGTCGGGCGGGCCTGGTTTGTCGGGCAACGGTCCGGCTGTGAACGGTGGTCCAGGCGGTGCGCCGGGTGGGCCGAGTGCGATCAGTGGTGGGTCTGGCCCGACGGTGAATGGTCCGGCGGTTGGTGGCTCTGGTGGCCTGGCTGGTGTGAACAGCGGGCCAGACACTGGTCCTACGGTGACATCCGGCGGGCCGGGTGTGGTCGATGGCTCAGTCAGCGGTCAAACGGTGAACAATGGCCCTGGCGCCGCCGCAAATGGTGCGCCCAACACGTCATCGAACGGTCCGGCAGTGAGCAGTGGACCGGCGGCTCCTACCGGGGCGTCGGTCAATGCGCCGGCCACGACAGGCGGAACCGGCTCGAACGCCGACGCGGCCAATGGGCCTGCGGGCCTCGACGGACTGGATTCCGGCAACGGTACCGCGGTGTCCTCGGGTCCGCAGGCCGCAGTGAACGGCGGTCCGAACGCGACGATCAGCGGCCCGAGCACCAGCCCTCCGACGACATCGGCCGCGGGGCCGAACGCCGCCAGCGTCGCGCAACCGTCCGGCGGAGCGGCGACGCACGCGGGCAACAACGCTCCGGCGGTCGCGAGTGCTGGCCAGAACACGCCAGCCGATTTTGGTCCCACGGCGTCCCAGAACGGCCTGACGATGGGCCACGGCGGCCTCCCAGGTCTTGAGACGACGTTGGTGGGCGACAAGCTGCCCGCCACCGAAACGGATCTCGGCTGGGACGACGACGCCGCAACCCTTTACAGCGGCGACGAAGCGTCCGATGTGGACATCAAGGTCGGCGTGGACCAGGACGCTACGAATCAGCAGGATGACGACGACGCGGAAACGCGGACGCTGGTCGGGGATCCCGCGCCGAAGGGCCAAGACTCGAAAGCCGGGCTCACGAGCGCGCTCGGTGTGCTGGGGCAGTTGCTCGGCAACCGGCCGGGGAACAAGCTGTCGTCCGAGCAGACCTTCGACATCCCACCGGTTCAGGTGTACGCGGCCAAGGCGGAGTACGGCACAGAATCCGACCCGGATCAGAAAGACCTTACGCCGGCACAGCAGTACGTGCGGCAGATCCGGGAACGGTCCAGCACTGGAACACCCGGGCCCAGCACGGCCGAGTCCGATGTGGTCGAGTCCGATGTGGCCATTGGCGATCCGGTGCGGGAAGAGCTCATCCGCACTGCCGAGCGACTGTTCGGCAAGCGGCGTGAAGAGGATGTCGACGAGCTGTTGCGCCAGGCAGACGAGATCATGCTGCGGGCCGACTTCAAACCACCGCCGCACTTCCAGATCGATCTCGACCCGGAGCAGGCCGAGCAACTCGACGAGCGGAACAAGATCCGCCTGCAGGTGGCCTACCGGCTGTACCAGTTGCAGCAGGACCGGAATTCCATCCTGAGTCCCGCGCAGGAGCTGGCTGTCCGGTTGCGCTTGGAGTCCAGCCTGCCGCGGCCGGTGTTTCCCGCGGGAGCCGGACCACGTCGGCAAAAGCAGGTTGGCCCGGACGGCATGAGTTCGCTTTCCGTGTCCGGCCAGCGCAGCACTCGGTCGTCGCGGAGTGGCGACGACAGCATGAGTCTGCCTGTCGTTGTCGAGCCGAGCAGTGCGGGCGGCACCCCGGGGCCGGAGGGCAGCCACGCGGCTGTGACGCCGCTTTTCGGAACTGAGCCGGGAAGCGGGACTCCCACCTCGGCGCAGCCGAGCAGGGGGAGCACCCGGGAGCCGCGTTACGCGTTGCCTACTGGTCGTGCGGCTAGCACGCAGCCGCAGACGTCCTCTACTTCGGGACCTGTTATCGCCGCGCGGCAGGAACGGAACTGGACTCCCGTTCCCAGGGATCGCACGCCGCGTCAGGCGGACACAACGTGGCTGCATCAGCATTACGCCCTGCCTAGCGGGGCAGCGCCCGTCAACCAGCCGCTGCCGATCGCGCCTGTACCAGTGCAGGCCCCGGCGCCTCCGCCGATCCCGCCGCAGCCGGTTCAGGCTACGGCTCCGCCCCCACCTCTCCGTCCGGATCAGCGGATCACCGGCGAAGCCAGCGGTCAGTCGTATCGAGTCATCTACGGAAGCGATGCCAACAGGAGGTGGAACGCGCGCGGAATCTTTTGGGCAATGCCCCCGGGCACGGACGTCCAACTGCCGGAGGCGGCCCAGCGAGAACTGTTCGACATTCTCGCGTATCCCGACAACCGCGACGCCAAGATCGGCGCGGTCTGGGACTACGTCAACAAAACGTGGAATCGGAAGCTCAGCGGTCGGGCCATCAGGGGTCTCTATCTCCTCTACCATTCGGACCATGAAACTCAGCTGAGGCGACAACGGTGGACCCAGCCGCAGCCGCCGCCGCAGCCGCCGCAGCAGCCGCTGCCGCAGCAGCAGCCGCTGCCGCCGCAGCAGCCGCCGCCGCAGCAGCCGCTGCCGCCGCAGCAGCCGCCGCCGCAGCAGCGCTGCCGCCAGCAGCCGCCGCCGCAGCAGCCGCCGCCGCCGCCGCCGCAGCCGCCGCCGCAGCCGCCGCCGCAGCAGCCGCCGCCGCAGCAGCAGCCGCCGCAGCAGCAGCCGCCGCCGCATGACCCTCGAACGAATCCGCCGGAGCTGTGGGCGGGCCAGAGTTCGTCCGCCGTTTCAGAGGTACCAGCCGCGGCACATGCCGAGACGGAGCGTGCCCCGGTCCTGCTCGTGCTGCGCGACGTGGTGCCCGAGGTGGGCAGGGTCACAGTCGGGCCGATCCAAATCCAGCTTGGCGTGCACTTGGGCGGTACCCCGATCACTCTCCACATCGCAACAGACCACGTGCGTGTCCAGAGCGACGACGGACGGATCGATAAGACCGTGGTGTGGCGACTGAACCGCGAGGACCTCGAAACTTACGCCCGTCGTACCAACCGTGAGATCGTTTCCTCGGACTTTCCCGACAGGCGTGGAGTGATCCGCGTGCGTGGAGTGAACCGCGTGGCGTGGCGACTGAACCGCGAGGACCTCGAAACTTACGCCCGTCGTACCAACCGTGAGATCGTTTCCTCGGACTTTCCCGACAGGCGTGGCGAACCTGCCGCGACCGTGTCGGGCACGGACGCGATGGACGTCGACGTTCCCGAGGTTTCGCCTGCCCCGGGATCAAGCCGGGATCCAAGTGGTACGGGGACTGGACCGCGCCGCCAGGATCGGACCGCGCCGAACACCGCACGGTCCGGTGCTGGCTCGACTGGCAACACGCAGCAGGGCCGTGCCCCTCAGACCTCTGGTTGGACCGGGCCGCGCGCTCCCAGGAGGACTGACGCACTCACCGCGGAGATGCGCAGGACGGTGCCAAGCTCTGGTGCTGTCAACATCCGCGGGCAGCGAATCGTCGTCGGCGAACGTGTGGGTGGCAAGCGTGTCACGATCCGGATGACCACAGATCGCGTGGAGGTTCTGACCAGCGACGGCAACGTCGTCGCGACTGAGCAGTCATCGTTGTCGGCCAACGACCTGAAAGTGCTCGCGCGTAAGGGCAGAGCACGGGTGCTGCTGACGCAGCGCCAGCGTGCGTCCGTTGACCACGCTGGCATCGTTCCCAGCGATGCTCAGGTCAGTGAGGCCGACGACCATGCGCCTCCGGCCAAGCGTGCCGCCACCTCGACGAGCGCAGACCGGAAGCGAAAGTCAACGGGGACGCGGCAACCACGGGTGGAGGAGGACGCCGACAATGGTGACGGGTTCCTGGAGGCGTTCGTGAAAGCTGCTCCGCTGCGTAACCAATCCGGGAGGACAAGGCCGGTGAAGGTCGTGCGGGATAGGATCGCCGAACTGCTGGAAGCGGATCTGGATCCGGATCCGGGCGAGTCCCAGGAGGTGTGGCCGCACCTGTCGGCGGCGTTGCAGGTGGAGAAGCTGACACCGGAGCAAGTTGTCGAACTCATCCGCGACGGGCGGCCCATGAGCAGCAATCTGCTGGCCGCCGCGACCGCGCTGGCGTTCGATACTGCTTTGTGGATTTACCCGCGTTCCGCGGTACCGTACCGGTTCCGGGCGCGCCATCCTCGTCCGGTAAGGAGCACCCACCTCGTTCACCATGAGCTCGCGCCGGGCGTCGATCTCTGGGTCGCCGCGGAGCCTGATCTCCCGGCCTTGCTTCGTTCTCGCGACATACCTTTCGAGGAGACAGAACTCCCCGCTATTCAGGCTGAGGTGGAGCGCGTCGCCAACCGCCTGCCTGGGCATCCGGTCAGTCACGCGGCGATGGTCGTGTTCGGCAGGCGTTTTGTTGAAAAAATCTTCACTGATGCGCATCACCCTGTACCGACGACGCAGGAGATTCTCCGAGCGCTGCACGAGTTGAAGCCGGAGATGTTCACCCCAGGCCCGTTCACAGAGCAAGATCCCGGGTTGGCGGACAGGGTGGCACGCATTATCCACCGGAACCGTGAACGGCGCCTCGTGCGTGAGCAGGCCCGTCACGCGGAAGACGCGTTGGCGAAGCACCCGGATACCCGCGACTCGCTGATCCAGCAGGCTGACGTGATCCTGCTCCGAGAACTGCAGGCACCGCCAATCCGTCATCCGGAGAACTCGCCGGCGGAGGAAGAGCGGTTGTTGCTCCAGGAGCAGATGCGTTGGGTCATCGCCGGTGAGCTGGGCGTGAAGGGCGAACCGGCAGCCGTCAGCCTGGCTCGGCGGCTGGGTCATCGATTCGACTTGAGGCGAGCGTCGTCCTGGTCGGATTCCCAGGCCGGGGCGTCGGTCGCTGATCGTGGATCGATGGACATAGATCCGGGGCGAGGTGCCACGGCCAGGAGTGAGCCGGTCAGGAGCCAATCGGTCCGGAGTCAGTCAGTCAGAAGCGACTCCGCCTCGGTGGACATGGATAACACCCGCCCTCTGACACATGATCAGGAGAAGGCGCTTGAGCAAGCGGGTTTTGATCCGCGCGCCGTCGACCTGGAACCGGAAGGCGTGCGACAGGAATTCGCGGACGCGCTCGTGGTCGCTCTGCAACTCACAAACCGGCACGGAGAGCGGAGGACGGCGACGGAGATCCGGGAGCGGATCGCCGACGTACTGGGGCAGAACCAGGACGCTCGGCACTGGACTGACCTCGACAACTTCGGGCAACACAAGCACCTGACCCGTGAACAGATCATCAACCGCATCCTCAATCCAACACCCGGCAGCAGGACGGACAACATCCTGCTCAGGATCGGCGCCGCGACGGTGTTCAACACCACTATCTGGGTCTATCCGCTCTCCGGCGATCCAGTGCAGTTCGTGTCACCCGACTGGACTCCGCAGACGAGTGTCCACATTGTCGAGGTGGAGCTCGAGTCGGGCCGTGATCATTGGGTCCTCGCCTGGCAGGTGGACATGACGACATTGCTCCGTTCCCGTGGAATGGTCAAAGAAGGCACGGACGAGCGTACGTCCGCCACTGAGGAATACCGCGCGCTGACCGAAGTTCCGACGGGCAACGAATTCAGCCATATCGCGGCGATCCTCTTCGGCAGGCGCTATGTCGACCCGATCCTCGATTCACTGGGCGAACCGAGGGCGACCACCGGCGAGATCCTCTTCGGACTGGAGGCGCTGCGACCCGAGGCGTTCGCTCCTGGCCCTTACTTCCGCAACCAGCCACCCCCTGTCGTCGGCGTGCCGACGCAGTTGGCGGACCGCATCCGTGCCGCGCGCCTGAAGCGGCCAGCGCAGTCGTCCTCGTCGAGCAGCAGCAGCGGTTCCTCGCGCATGGACGTCGACTCGTCGAGGGGATCGGTCAGCTCCTCTGGCGCGCCGCGGGAAGATCGGGCCTCGTCCGTGCGGTCGTACGGTCGCGGTGCGTCCGTGCAGCCGGACGCGAACATCTCGCAGGAGCGAGCCGCTGATGGGGTTTCTCAGTCGCAGCCTGGTTCCAACAGGCACTTGGAGTCGTCGGTGTGGCCCAACCTGACGGACGCGCAGTGGGCGGCCATCGAGCGAGACCACCTTGTCGCACACAACGTCCAAGGCGATGGCGACTGTTTCATGAGCGCGCTGATCGTGTCAGCTGACTTGCCGTTCACTCAGCAGCAGGTTCGCGAGCGTCTCGCGGACACGCTGGAAGAGCATCTGAACATGTCGCATAGCCCGTTGATCGCCCATCTCAGCGCCACTTTGGAGGATCTCGTGCGCCAGCGCGCGATCACCGGCCCCTGGGACGCGGTCGATCAGCTTCGCGAGAACACCGTATGGAACAACGGGCGGATGACCTGGCAGAACACCGGAGACCTGGCTCCAGCCCTCGCCGCGGAGGCATTCCAGCTCAACCTCCGGATGTACTGGGCCACAGGCCGGACCATGGACTTCGCGCCAGCCTATGGTGCCATCAATCCTGGGGAGGCGGTCGGTCTCCTGCACACCAACCACGACCACCCAGGGGCGGAACACTGGGTGGCGACCAAGCCGGCACCCGCGCCCATCAGTGGGGGTGACCTGACCTCCAGCCGTGGTATCGCAGGCTCGGACCGCTCGTGGAGTGAGGATCCGGTGGTCTTCCTCAGGCGGTTGCTGGACCAAGCGGCTCTTCAGGAGCCAATAGACGTGGACCAGGCGGTTGCCACCGCGCGCTCGGAACGTGCGACGAGCATCGCTATCTCAGAGCGCCGGCTCCAGGACACAATGGACGAATTGATCAATCCCGATGCGTTCGGACCGGCCGAATCCGCTGGACAAACACCACGCTCGGTGGCCGACACCGGTCATGACCACGCTACCCAGACGTCATACGACATGACTCCGTCGCGGGGGCGCCACCTGCGGGCCTTCGACGAGCAGCGGGTGAGCGCACGCCAGCCCCTCGAAGAACACTTCAACGTCACGTTCCGCGACGACAACCCCGGGGACGGTACGCAGGATTCCGGCGATATCGCGTACATCGCCACCGAGTGGGAAGTCAAGTGGATTCTTCCGGTACTGCTTGGTGAGTTGACGGCGAAACAGCTGGCGTCCAGCTCGAATCGCTGGCTCAGAACGGTCGAGCGTGTGCTCGATGCGTATGAACGGGGCAACTCGCCGATCGCAACCCGGGACGGGAGAGTGATTCCGCGCGCTCAGTCGGGGACAGTCGACCCGGCGCACGTGCTGGGTCCCGACGCCGTGAAACAGGGACGTGCGCTGGAGATCAGCGACGATCAGCTGGTGGCAGTCCTCCGGAAGTGGTGGAGTGCCGAGGGGCGCGTCACCCGCAGCACGAAGAATTCGTTGACCGTGGACCTGCCCGACGGAGGCAAGTACACCACGCAGCCCATGAGAATCGTCAACAGTTACGTTGACGAGAACAAGGTCTTCGTCCGGCCGATCCCGGCATCCCCGGAGCTCCGGAAGCTGCTCGAGGACGATCTCGGTGTCAAATTTCCCGAGGACGCCAGCACGGACGAGCGGACGCCGGTCCCGCAGGTGATTCCCCTGCCGAGCCAGTCGCAGGAGCCGGCCACCGATGAGGACCGCCGTTCATCCCAATCAGTGTCTTCCAGGACGTGGGCCCGGGCGCAGTCCGCATTCGTCCCCGAACTCAACCGCGTTCTCGCTGGGCAACGTGAACTCGCGGCGTCGGTGGCGGAGATCAGCCAGGCGCGAAGCTCCTTTGGTCCACTGGCGACTCCGAGCGTGCTCGATGTGGCGGGCAGGATCCAGACGATGCGAGAGCAACAGAGGTGGCAGCAGCGAATCGAGGGTGCACGGGCTGTGGTGACTCCGCTGAACCGGAATCAAGCCGCGTATCTGCGGGCAGAAGCGCTACGCATCCTCTTGGCCGAGGGATATGTGCCACCGCCGCTGGCCAGTGCTTCACCGGAGCAACGGGCAGCGATGCAAGAGATTGACAACAACGTTCAAATGGTGGTCGGCGCCGAACTGGCGCGTACGAACAACGAGGCCGCGGCCAGCACCGTTGCCCAGGAGCTCATTGAGCGGTTCAACCTGAGATGACTCGCGCCCCGACGATTACAAGGAAGAGATTTCTGATGGTGGGTGAGGCCGAGAACGCCCGGAAGACCAACGAGAACTGGGCGCTGCTGGGTGGATCCGGTGTGGAAGGCGGAATCGCCGGACGACGGGCCGCCTGCCGAGGTGATGGTGGGTGGCTGGCTGCACGACAACGGGGAGCTGAGGCGGTTCACGCCCAATCCGGGCTACGAGCCCGCGACCGAGGGGGAGTGACGGATCCGACCGACGCGGTGATCCAGTTGGTGGCACAGCGCATTGGCCCAGTTGGTTGAGGACACAGCTGACAAACTCGACGCCATCCGGCGCAATGCCGAGACGACCGAGCAGAACGCGATCATCATCGCCACGAGCCTGAGTAGCTGAAGCGTGGCCGCACAGGAGGTTCCGGACGCGGTACAGGGCTTGCTCGCCGTGGTCGTGGGCAACAACTGGCCCGAATACAACGCCGCCGACCTGCAGGCGATGGCCTCACAATGGCGGGCCGCCGGTGAGCGGGTGGCCGGCGTCATCGCCCAGATCGAGACGGGTGCGGCGCACGTCGAGCGTGGCCTGACTGGACCGGCTTACGAGGCGTTCCGCGGGTTCATCGCGCCGCTCATTGTGAACGATCACGTAATTCCCCAGGGCTGGTGCTCATGTAATTCCCCAGGTCCTGGCCTATGTGGAGTTTAGGCGGCGTCCTCCTTCCGGGTGGTGTTGGTGCGGCCGGTGGGCCGTTTCTTGGGGCGGTAGCTGGGTCCGTTCATGAAGACCTGGTGGCTGGTGTTGATGAGCCGGTCGAGCAGGCTCTCGGCGACGACGGGGTTGGGGAACAGTGGATACCAGTCCTGTGGTGCCCGGTTGCTGGTCAGGATCAGCGAGCGGCCGGTGCGTTCGGTGATCAGTTCGTAGAGGTCGTCGGCCTGGGTGGCGGTGAGCTCACGCATGCCGAAGTCGTCGAGGATGAGGATGTCCGGGCGGGTGAGCTCGCGTAGTCGTTTGTCCCAGGTGCGGTCGGCGTGCCCGCCGGCGAGATCGGCGAGCAGACGACTGGTCTTGAGGAACCGGACATCGGCGCCGTGACGGACTGCGAGATGCCCGAGTCCTTGCGCGATATGGGTTTTGCCGACCCCGACGGGTCCATAGAGGACGACTGACTCGCCGGCGTGTAGCCAGCGCAGCGCGGCGAGGTCGCGGATCTGCGCGGCGGGCAGTTTGGGGCTGGCCGTGTAGTCGAACTCCTCGAGGGTGACCTGCTGCTCGAACCGGGCTCGGCGCAGCCGGCGGGTCATCGCCTGTTGTCCGAGGCGGGCGAGTTCGTCCTCGCAGAGCACCTGCAGGAACTCCAGATGACCGAGCTCACCGGCGCGGGCTTGGGCCAGACGGGTGTCGAGGGTGTCCAGCATCCCGGAGAGCTTCAGCGCCCGCAGCGTGTCGTCCAGTGCGTTCTTGATGATGGTCACGACGCCGCTCCCGTCCCGGCCGAGTCGCCGGGTTCAACGGCATGGACGTCGTCGCAGTGGTCAGCGGGTTTGTCGCCGGGTATGTCGTTGCTGGTGGCCACTGGGGCCAAGGGCGCCGTCTCGGTGGCGGACAGGGGGACGACGTTGGCGAACAACCCGTCCGGGCCGTGCAGGAACGCCGCGGCACCGCCGTCGCCGGTGGGTCGCTCGGCGCCGATGTTCTCGGTGCCGGCGGCCAGAATCCCTTTGATAGTCCGGTAACTCGGGTCACCGACCTCGATCGCGCGGCGACACGCCGCCTCCAGACGTTCGGGCCCGTACTTGGTGGCCAGGCCCAGCACGCCCTGTGCGGCCCGCAACCGGAACAACGCGTTCACCGCAAGCAGGTCGGTGATCACCGCGGTGCAGTGCTCACCGATCTCGCCCGCGCGTTGCCGGCACCAGACCGGGGTGCGCATCTGGAACGCGATCTTCTCCGGCGGATAATCCGCGGTGTCGGTCCGTTTCCCGCGCTCGAGCCATGGGTGGGTCTTGATCAGGGCGCCGTCGTGGAAGAACTGCACCACCGACCCCGCCTCCCGCGCATCCACTGTCGCGCCGAGGAACCGCCACGGAATCGAGTAGAGCGTGTGCCCCACCTTCGCGTGGATATCCGGGCCGACCTTGGCCGTCGACCAGGTGGCCAGCACGAACGGCGAAGTGGGCAACGCCGCCAGCGCGTCAGCCTCAGCCGCCTCGAACACCGACAACGGCGCCGCCCCACCCAACGGCCGACACGACCGGCGGCCGGCGACCTCCAGACACCATGTCACCGCGGCGGCCTGCATCTCCGGCAGCGAACCGAACTCCCGGCCGCGCCAGAACGAGTCGCGGATGTAGGGCATCGGACGTTCCACCCGGGGTTTGGACCGAGTCGTCGAATGCACCCGATGGAGCCGGTGAGCAACGAGTTGTGCGGGTGACGCATCCGTTCCATCCGTTGCGTGGGCAGGAGTTCGAGTTCGTGGCGCGCCGCAACAACTGGGGTGAGGATCGGGTCTGCTTCCATGATGAGCGCGGTGAGCTGAAGTCCCTGCCCACGGCTTGGACCGACGTGGTGGAGCCGGATCCGTTCGTGGTGATGGCGGCCGGCCGTTCGCCGTTCCGGATCCAGGACCTGCTCGCGTTGGCCGATGTGCTGGCGAGCCTGCGTCCCTGACCGTCTGAGCTTGATCCACGTGTCAACCAGATTGCGCCGCGAATGTCAGGGCAACTATGCCGACAATGGTCATCATTCGTTGCTCACGGAGGCACACGACCGAGTGAATAGCGGTTGTCCTGCTGGAGAAGTACAACATCGCATGGTTAGAGTCACCGCCCATCGCGTCAAAGTTAGATAGACAAGATCATGGTGGTGGAGCAGGCATGGGCAGGCGACGGGCAGACCCGAAAGCCGAGACGTTGCGTGAGTCGCGAACACTGAACCCGCATCCGGAGTCGGTGGCCGACGAGCGGTTCACCGACTCGGAGTTCTTCGACGCCCGCGACCTCGTGCAAGTCAAGTACGAGATGGTGCGCCGGGTCGAAGTCGACGGTGTCTCGGTGACGACCGCGGCGGCGGCGTTCGGGTTCTCCCGGCAGAGCTACTACCAGGCCGCGGCCGCGGTGGCCGAGAGCGGACCAGCCGGCCTGGTTCCCGCCAAACCGGGGCCCAAGGGTCCGCGCAAACTCACCGACGAGGTCGTCGACCATCTCGAGGAACTCCTGGCCGCCGACCCCACGCTGCGATCGTCGGCGCTAGCAGAGCTGATCCAGCAGCGGTTCGGCACGCGCGTGCACCCACGCTCGATCGAGCGGGCGCTGGCTCGCCGCCACACGGAATCCAAGGAGCGACCCAAAAGCAGCCCCTGACATCCCCACCCACGGCGCGGACACCGCCGCGCGATACGAAGAACTACGCGCGGCGGTGCTGTCCGGCCACGGCGAGGGATGGCGGCTGGGCTGGGGCGTGCTGACCGGCCGCGGCATGGCTGCCTGGACCACGGCGCAACAACAGATTCCCGTTGCCGCACAACAGGATCCAGAACCTCGCCCCGCCCCGACGACGGCCGCGCTGACCGGCCATGCCACCGAACTGGTGCGGGTGTTGGCCGGCATGGCACTGGCAGCGCTGCGGCCCGAACACGATCACCCCGCACGCGATCAAGGAGAAGACTGTGAACACCAGCGCCGCCAGCGCGGCGGGCAAGGTCACCCACGAGCACCTGCGGCGTGACGCCTACCTCTATGTCCGTCAATCCACGCTGAAACAGGTCCTGTCCAACACCGAGTCGACCGCGCGGCAGTACGCGCTGCGCGGCCGGGCGGTCGCACTCGGCTGGGCCGAGTCGCAGATCATCGTCATCGATACCGACCAGGGCCAGTCCGGCGCCTCAGCCGCGGACCGGGAAGGGTTCCAGCGACTGGTCGCCGATGTCGGCATGGGACACGCCGGGATCGTGCTCGGGTTGGAAGTTTCCCGGCTGGTCCGCAACAACACCGACTGGCACCGGTTACTGGAGATCTGCGCGCTGGCTGGCACCCTCATCCTGGACGAGGACGGCCTTTATGACCCGGCGAACTTCAACGACCGGCTCCTGCTCGGTCTCAAAGGGACAATGTCGGAGGCCTTATGTGGACGTCCACATAAAGCTTCCTATGCGAACCCGTCCGTTATGCCGACCTGGCGGGGGAAGTTGTTTGCTCCCAGCAAAATCTGGCTACCAAGTTCGTTATAGTCACAGACCGTTGAGGAACGCGAGGATGGTGTCGGGGGGTTGGTAGCGGCCTGGTGGTGCGTCGCGGGGTGCGGTTCGGGCCAACGCCCGCTCCTTGAGTGCAAGATCGGCATGGATGTAAACCTGCGTGGTGGCCGTGTTTTCGTGTCCCATCCACAACGCGATGACGGAGATGTCAACACCGGCGTGGAGCAGCCGCATCGCGGCGGAGTGCCGCAGGACGTGAGGTGAGATCTTCTTCTCACCCAAGGTGGGACAGGATCGCGCTGCAGTGGCTGCATGTATGGAAACCCGGCGCTGCAAGGCATCCCGGCTCATGGGGCCGCCGCGGCGGGTCGGAAACAACGGGTCGGCAGGCAAACCAGCGCGTTCGGCAAGCCAGGCACGAAGCACCATGACGGCGCCAGCGGTGAGTGGGGTAATCCGCTGTTTTCTGCCCTTGCCCAGACAACTGACGTGCGCGCCGGTGCCCAGGTGGAGATCACTGATCCTCAGGCGGGTGAGTTCGGTGGCGCGCAGCCCGGTCTGGCAGGCCAGCATGAGCAGGGCGTGGTCGCGGCGTCCGGTCCAGTTGCTCGGGTCCGGGGCGGCCAGCAGCGCGGTGATCTCGTCCTCGGTGAGGTAGGTGATCAGGGTGCGGTCGAACCGTTTGGGTGGGATTGCCAGGACCCGCTGGATGACCGCGGCCTGGTCGGGATGGTGCAGCGCTGCGTAGCGGAACAGCGAGTGGATGGCTGCCAGTCGGGCGTTGCGGGTGCGGACGCTGTTGCCGCGGTCGGTTTCCAGATGGGTCAGGAACGCGCCGATCAGCGGAGCGTCCAGATCGGTGATGTCCATAGTGGAGGGTTGTTTGCCGGTCTGTTTCTCGGTGAAGATCAGCAATAGCTTGGCGGTGTCGCGGTAGGCGGCGATCGTGTGGCCGCTGGCCTGGCGTTGCCGGGCCAGTCGGTCGGTGAAGAATGCTTGCAGGGTCGGGGCCAGAGTGCCGCTCATGCGCCACCTGCCAGGTGTTCGGCCAGGCGCTGCCCGGCCAGGGCCATCAGTTCCGGTGCGGCAGAGAGGTACCAAAATGTGTGTTTCGGGTCGGTGTGGCCCAGGTAGGTCGACAGCCTGGGCATCATGGCCGGGATGTCGGCGCCCTGGCGGTACCAGTCCAGCACGGTCGCGACCGCAAAACTGTGCCGGAGGTCGTGGATTCGTGGCCGGCAGGACGCTGAGCGGCGTGTGATCCCGCACCCCTCGGCCAGGCGGGCGAAGACAAGGCTGATGTTGCTGTGTAGCAACCGTGTCCCCCTGCTGGAGAGCAACAGTGCTGGGCTGGCCGGTCGTGGCAGCCGTTCCTGCCGACACTGTCGATAGCGGGTCAGGGCTCGCATCGCGCTGGGGTGCAAGGGAACCAGGCGGTGTTTGCCGAACTTGGTGTCACGCACCATCAGCAATTCGTGCTCGACGTCGAGATCCTCGTCATCAAGGGCGATCGCTTCACTGATCCGCAGGCCGCTGATCGCCAGCAGGCTGATCAGGCTTTGGTAGGTGGCGGCCCGAAGGCGCGGACGCAGCATGGCCGCGGCCTGGATGAGTGACCGGATCTCAGCCTCGGAATACAAGTACGGAGTAGCCCGGCAGGGCCCCACGGCGTGGATCACCCCGGCCGGCGGAACCTCCACACAGGGGTCAAGGCTGTGCAGGTAGGCGGCGAAGCCGCGCACCACGCTGACGCGGATCGCCAGCCAATGCAGGGATGTCCCAGCGGGTAGCGTCGCCCAGGCCAACGCGTTCTCGGTGGTGATGGTGTCGATGCCGTCGTGTTCGAGGTAGTCGACGAACTGACCCAGCAAGCGGCCGGCGTTGGCCAAGCGGAAACCCACAGCGCGACGCAAATCCAAGTAGTCCGCGAGCGCGCGGCGCAGCGGGGGACGTGACTGTGTCATGCCGCCTCACCTGGCCAAGGCCGGGCCAGTGCCCGTAGCGCCTCGGTATCAACCTTCGCGTAAATCGCGGTGGTCAGCGGGCGAACATGTCGTAGAGCTTGGCCGATGTCGCTCAGCGAGCCACCTCCACGCAGCATGGCGGTGGCCGCCGAGTGCCGCAGCCGATGAGCGTGCACCACGCCAATACCAGCCCGTCGGCCCGCGGAGGCCACCGCAGTCGTGACAGCGCCGGTGCTCAACGCCCGATACGGAGCCTGCGCACGAACGAACACCGTCCGGCCCTGGGCAGCGGCAGGGCGTCCGTTGCGCAGATAGGCGACGATCTTCTCCCCGACATCAGCCGGCAGCGGCATCCGATCACGCCGATTACCCTTGCCCCACACCGTGATCTCACCGAGTCGCCAGTCGATGTCGTCTAATCCCAACGCGGCGACTTCACCAGCGCGCAGCCCGAGCCGAAACAGCAACGTGAGGATCGCCAGATCCCGCCGCCCTGTCGAGGTCTGCTGATCACACGAGGCCAGCAACGCGACCACCTGGTCGGCTTCCAGCGCTTGAGGCAGACCTCTCAGCGTCCAGCCCGCTACCGAAGGCACGGCTGTGGCCAGCGGCTGGTCGATGACACCTTCCAGATACAGAAACGTAAGCAGGGACCGGAGAGCCGTCACGATCCGCTGAGCAGACCGAGGCCGCTTCCGACACTGCACCACCACGAACGCGGCCACCTCACCCGCGGTCAAGCGCTCCAGATCAACGTCATCTTCGGTCTTGTTCGCCCTCTCTAGCAGGAACGGTTGTACCAGGCGCACATTCAGCGCGACCGTCGTTTGGGCCAGTCCTCGCTCAGTGGTGAGGTAGTCGCGATAGCGGACCAGTAACTGCTCCACCGGGGTTGTCGCGGCCGCAGGGACCCACGCTGAAACCACCCCCAGATGCTGCAGGTAGCCCACCAGCGGCCGCAGCGCTCGTGCGGTGCGCTCGTTGACGTAGCCGGCCGCGCGGCGGTAAACGAAGTAGGTATCCACCGTCGCGGGGGTCAACTCCGACGTCTCCAGACCCTCCCGAGCCAGCCATCGGCTCAGGTGCGCCATCAACCGCACATGCGCCGCCGCGGTCAGCGGCGTGTAACCCAATCGCTCCAGCTCAGCCCGGTAACCATCAGCATAAGGAGCTAACGGTAGGCACACCCGAGCCCAACACGGAACTGTCGTCATGACCTTCTCCTCTCCATCAAGGTGTTGAGCGAAAAGGAGACGCTGATCAAGGACGCTGATTACGCCGAACTTGGTAGCCAGATTTTGCTGGGAGCAAACAACTTCCCCCGCCAGGTCGGCATAACGGACGGGTTCGCATAGGAAGCTGAACTGCATTTCCTCAAAGCGCGGTTGCGGGGCGGGGTGTTGTCCAAGGCCCGACGCGGCGAACTGGTCCAGCCGCTGCCGGTCGGCCTGGTCTATGACCCCGTCGGCAACGTCGTGCTCGACCCCGATGCCAGTGTCCAGGGGCCGGTGGCGCGCGTGTTCAGCACGTTCACCGCCACCGGCTCAGCGCTGGCCGTGGTCAAGGCATTCACCGCCGACAGTCTGCTGTTCCCCCGCAGACTGAAAACAGGCCCGCGCAAGGGCGAGCTGGTCTGGGGCCAGCTTCAGCACTCCCGCGTCCTGCAAGTACTGCACAACCCGCGTTACGCCGGTGCGTTCTTCTACGGCCGTCACACGCACGGCCGCGGCCCCGGCGGCACGACGACCACTCGTCTCCTGCCGCGTGAGGAGTGGACGGTGCTGATCACCGACTCCCATCCCGGCTACATCAGCTGGGAACAGTTCGAGGCCAACCAGGCCCGCCTGGCCGCCAACGCCACCGCCCACGGCAACGACCGCCGCGCCAGCCCACCCCGCGAAGGCCCCGCCCTGCTGCAAGGACTGGTGATCTGCGGCAAGTGCGGCGGCCGGATGACCGTGCGCTACCACACCCGCAAAGGCAACCACGTCCCCGAATACGTCTGCCAATCCGAGGGCATCCAGCACGGAAAGATGATCTGCCAACGCATCCCCGGCGCCGGGATCGACGCCGCGGTGAGCCGGTTTCTCCTCGACACTGTCACTCCGCTGGCGCTGGAAACCGCCCTCGCGGTCGCCGACGAGCTCACCGCCCGAGCCGACGAGGCTGACCGCATCCGCGCCACCGCCGTGAAGCGCGCCCAATACCACGCAGACCTGGCCCGCCGCCGCTACCTCGCGGTCGACCCCGCCAACCGGCTGGTCGCCGACCAACTCGAAGCCGCCTGGAACGCCACACTGCGCGAACTCAACGAAGCCACCGACACCTATCAACGCGCCCGCACCGGGCAAACCGGTCCACTGAGCCAAACACAGCGCGACGCCGTCACCGCACTGGCCGCAGACTTCCCCGCACTCTGGAACAACCCGGCCACCCCAATGCGGGAACGCAAACGCATCGCCCGCCTGCTGCTGACCGACATCACCCTCGCCCGAACCGACAACATCACCGTCCACATCAGACTCCGAGGAGGCCAGGACCACACCCTGACATTGCCGCTCCCGTTGGCCTCATGGCAAATCCGCCAGACTCCGACCGAAGTGGTCTCGGCGATCGACACCCTGCTGGAGGAACACACCGACTCCGAGATCGCCGCCATCCTCACCAGCAAGGGCATGGTCAGCGGCACCGGCCAGCCCTTGCACGCCCGGCTCATCCGCCAAAACGGAAAGGCCTACCACCTACGCAGCCACACCCAGCGCCTGCGCGACGAAGGACTGCTCACCCTCAACGACATCGCACGCCACCTCGGAGTCGGCACCAGCACCGTCAAAACCTGGCGCAACCAAGGGCTGCTCACCGGCCGCCGAGCCAACGACAAGAACGAATACCTCTACCAACTCCCCAGCCCCGACATCGCCCGCCCACGACGCGGACGACCACCCCGCAAACCAGCCCCACCCACCGAAACAACCACCACATCAACCACAAGGAGCGCAGTCTGATGCCAACTGTTTGTCCTTCGGTTTCACCGCCCGCGCCGGATCGATCAACGTTCCATAATGGACACCCAACTCGGCATACGACCGGTTGATCTTCGGGTCGTAGAGATCCGGCTTGTCCACCCCAGTCCGCAGGTTGTCCGGCACCAACCGGCGTGGCACCCCACCGAAGAACTCGAACGCCGCAACATGCGACGCGGTCCAGGACCGCTGGTCCATCGTCAACACCGGCCGCACGAACATGTGCCGCGACATAGCCAGCACCATCACGAACGCCCAGACCTTGCGTCCTCGGCCCGTTCCTGGGTCGATCCAGGAACCGAGATGGCCGTAGTCGATCTGGGCCTCCTCACCCACCGGCGGGTCCTCCCGCAACACCGTCACCTGCGCACGCCGGTTCTCCTCAGGCAGGTTCGCCCGCACATACCGGCGCAACGACGCCACCGAGGCGTCCAAGCCCCGCTCGGACACCAACCGCTGATGGATCGTGGACATCGTGACCACACCCAGCATCGACTTGATGTAGTCATGGTGCTTCGCGATCTCCGGCCACGTCACCTGCCGCAACCGGGTGTCCGCCAGCTGCGGGAACCACACCTGCACCTTCTCCGCCCACTGATCGGCGCTGATCGGCGGTCCGCCCGGCACGATGCCTTCAGCCTCCGCGGGCTCGAGGTACTTCCTGATCGTCTTGCGATCCACACCCAGACTCGCGGACAGCTCCAGCTTCGAGCGTCCCGCATACCAGTGGATCAAGATCTCGGTCACATCGACCACGTCAAACGTCCTTCTCGCCATGGGCTCCCTCGCCACACGCGGGTAACAGAGCAGTCTGCAACGTCATGGCCAGATCCACGACGTACACGCCGTCACCCAATCGGGTGGGGAATTACGTGACGCCACAGGTGGGGAATTACGTGATCGCAAACCCAGCTTTGGTGGGGAATTTCATGATCGCCGACAGGTTGGTTCGTCGGCCAGTACGAGCCGGCGATCGCCGACGAGCGCGCGGGCGATCGCCACCCGCTGCTGCTGGCCGCCGGACAGTTCGTCGGGAAATCGTTCCCCGTGGCCCTCAAGGTCCACTTCGGACAGTGCTGTTCGTGCCTGACCGCGGGCCTGCCGCGGGCTCGTGCCGTCGAGTTCCAGCGGCAACGCCACGTTTTCCGCCGCGGTGAGGCTGGCAAGCAGGTTCAGGTCCTGGAAGACGTAACCGACTCGGCGGCGGCGAAGGGCTGCGAGTTCGCGCTTGCCGCAGTCGCCAAGCAGGGTTCCGTCGATGGCGACTTCGCCTTTGGACGGCCGATCCAATCCGCCGGCCAGGTTGAGCAGGGTCGACTTGCCCGATCCGGACGGCCCCATCACCGCGACCAGTTCACCCGCGTTGACCGTCAACGTGACGCCTTTTAGCGCGTGGACCTCGGTTTCGCCTCGGCCGTGGGTCCGGTGCGCGTCACGTAACTCAAGGATGGACATACATACCGAGTATGCATACTCGGTATGTGGTAGGCAAGGGTGACTTCCGGGACTAGGCCTTGGCCGTCAAGGCCTAGTCCCGCAGTCGTCAGGCAGTCGGGATGTGGATGTCGCTGACGTGGACGTCGACCGCGGCCACGTCGAGGCCAAGGAACTGCTCGACCGCGTCGATCACCTCGGTGCGAATCTGCTCGGCGAGAGCCTTGATCGCGTGCCCGAACTCGATAACCAAGGACAGCTTGATCGTGGCGACATCGTCGACAACGTCAACCGAGATACCTTGGTCAGCAAGGCTGTGCACGCCGTCGATCTTGGCCGCGACGACCGTCACGACCTTGCCGACTACACCTTCGCCAACCGTGATGTTGCCGCGAGAGCCCGCGGCTGGCCGGTTCTCGGCCGCAACCGGCACCGCGACCAGCGCAGGCTGATCGACTTCAGCCGCCTCGGTTTCGGCTACAGCTGGGACCTCGGCTTCGGCTTCGGCTACAGCTGGGACTTCGGTTTCGGCTGCGGCTTCAGCAGAGGCAGGCTCGCTGGCCTCATCGGCGGCGGCTGCCGCACTGTCTTCATCGGTGGCTGCGGTGGCTTCCGGTGCGTCTTCGGCGTCGGTGGCTTCCGGCGCGTCTGCGCTGTCGGTGTCTTCGCTGATTGCTTCGGCGGCCGCTTCTTCGGTGAGGTCGTCGTTTGCGGTGGCTTCTTCGGAGTCGTCGGCGTCGGCTTCCGTGGCTGCCGCGGTGTCTTCTTCGGTCTCGGCGGTGGCGGGTTCGCTGTGGTCGTCGTCAGTCTCGGTGGCTACTGCGGTGTCTTCCTCGACGTCGGACGAGACGAGCTCAGTGTCTTCGTTGTCGTCTTCGACGGCTGCTTCTGGTGCGAGGTCTTCGTCCGTGGTGGCTTCGTCGGCTTCGGTTTCGCTGGCTGCCGCGCCTTCTTCTGCTGTCTCGGCGGTGACGCTCTCGGTGTCTTCTTCAGCCTCGGCGGTGGTGGGCTCGCCGTCTTCGTCGGTGGCTTCCGGCGTGTCGTCGGTGTCGGTGGCTTCTGTGTTTTCGGTGTCCTCGTTGGCGACCTCGGTGGCTGCTTCTTCGGTGAGGTCGTCGTTTGCGGTGGCTTCGTCCGCGTCTTCCGGCTCGGCCTCGGTGGCGACTGGGGACTCTTCTTCGGCGTCTTCCGACTCGGTCTCCGTGGCTACCGCAGCGTCTTCTTCGGCCTCGATGTCCTCGGCGGTGTCGCTGTCTTCGTCGGTGGCTTCCGCGCTCTCGGTGTCTTCGTCGGCAACTTCCGCGGTTGCTTCTTCTTCCGCGAGCTCTGTGGTGGCTTCGTCTGAGTGGTCCGCGTCAGTGCTTTCGGTGGTGGCTTCGTCCGATGCTTCGACCGTCTCAGTGTCTACTGGCTTGACTTCGATCGCGTTGGCGCCAAGGGCTTCGTCCGTGACGACTATGTCCGCGCCCGCTGCTGGCGCTGTGTCGGTCTGGGTGGGGGCGGGGGTCGCTGCGGCTGTCTTGTTTCGGCCGAAGAGGGAGTTGATGAGCTCGGGCACGGGGAGTTCCCCTTTCGAGAGCGATGGGTTCGGGGAAGGGAGTGCGCGTCATGATAGGGGCTCGTTCGTGACGCAGATCACCGGGGCCACTTTCGAGATTTCCCTGTGTCTCAACCATGTTCTGGTTGAGACACCTCGGCCTCCAGCACGGGCTTCACGTCGATCACCGGCGTGCCGTCGACGGCTTCGATCCGACCCACTCGCACCCGGAGACCGTCGATCTGCCTGACATTCACCAGATGCAGTCCGATCGGGTTCGGGCGGTCCGCTGACCGGGTACTGAACACTCCCGTCAGCGGGTTGCCGGGATCGTCGCGTGGGTGCACCTCCAGCACATCGCGGTCGGCCTTGTGCAGCCACGTCAGTACGAGGACCGCGGTTCCAGCTTTGAGGTCGCGGATACCTGCCGCCACCTCAGGGGAAAACACCAGCCATGCGTCCGGCGCTCCCTCTTTCCCTTGTTTCGGTGCGTCCGACGGATCTGTCAGCGATGATTCGACGTGTCCTATTGGGACAATCCGATAGTCGTTCGTCATGCCGGTCATACTAGGCGCGGATCGTCAATTCCCGGCGGCGGGGACGCACTCGAAACGGGCGGCCGTTGATGGTGGAACCAAACTGATCTTGGCACGAGCGGCGATGAGATTCCGTGCACGGGAACCAGTACCTATTTCTACAATTGCGGACCGGGGCACCGCTGAACTATTGATCGACCGGAACCCGCCGTCTTCCTCCGGTCAGCTGTCCGAGAGGATGAATTGTGCGCCCATCTCGCCGATCATGATGCAGGGCGCGTTGGTATTACCGCCGGTGATCGACGGCATGATCGAGGCATCGCAGACCCGAAGTCCTTCCACACCACGCACTTTGAGGTCAGGGCGGACGACAGCGAGCTCGTCGACGCCCATCCGGCAGGTGCCGACGCCGTGGTAGACCGACGTCGCCCGGTTGAGGATCGCGTCGCGCAGCTCCTGGCCCCGCAGCTGCGTGCCTGGGTGGATCTCCGCTTTGACCGCACCTTTGAAGGCTTTTGACGCGAAGATCTCGCGGACCATCTCCGAGCCTTCGCCGAGTACTTCGAGGTCGGCGGGGTCGGCAAGGTACTGGAAGTCGATCAGCGGCGCCGCCGTGGGGGCCGCGGAGGCGAGTCGCAACGTGCCGCGGCTCTTCGGATATATCAGTGTCGTCAGGACCGTGAGCGAGGTGCGCTTGTCGACGTCGTGCCGGATCGGCGCGTCCTGGTTTGGTGACACGTAAGCCCACGGCAGGAGATGCAACTGCAAGTCGGGGATCGTGTCGGCTTTGGACGTCTTGAGGAACGCCACCGCTTCGAAGACCGAGTTCGCCAAGAATGTCGTGCCGGGCCGGAGCAATTCTTTGACCAGGCCGCGCGCGAAGTACGGCGCGGTTCCGGTGTTGCGGCTCGACGTTACGTGGAACGTCAGCGCGTGGAACATGTGGTCGTGCAGGTTGTCGCCGACCGGGAGGTCCACGATCACCTCGATGCCGTGGCTCTTGAGGTGCTCGGCGTGGCCGATGCCCGACAGCATGAGCAGCTGTGCGGATCCGACGAACCCGGCGGAGAGGATGACTTCCTTGCCTGCGCGGAGAGTTCGGTGGGTGCCGTCGGCGTCGACGACTTCGACACCGGTCGCGCGGCCGTTCTCGATGATCACCTTCTTGACCAGTACACCGGACTGCAGTTGAAGCGTTGGGGGAGCGAGGTGGTGGATGTAGCCGCGTGAGGCGCTGTAGCGCAGGCCCGCGGCCGCGTTCTGCTGCATCCGGCTGACGCCTTCTTGCGACTCGGCGTTGTAGTCGTCGAGGATCTTGCAGCCGATCGTTTCGGCTGTGGCGTCGATGAACTGCAACGCGCCCTCTTCCGGGCTTTTGTTGCGGGTGACCCGGATCGGCCCGCCCGCGCCCCGAAACGCGTTCTCGTCGTCCTCGAAGTCCTCCATCCGTTTGTACGCGGCGTTCACGCTGTCCGCGTCCCAGCCGGTGTTGCCCTCTGCGGCCCATGAGTCGAAGTTGGCACGGTTGCCGCGGACGTAGACCATCCCGTTGACCGAACTCGAACCACCGACCACCTTGCCGCGCGGTACCGGCATCCGGCGGTCGAGGAGGTGCTTCTGTGGCACGGAGTAGTAGCCCCAGTCGTTGAGCTTCTTGAGCTGGGGCACCGCGTGCATCGGGCCGACCAGTCCTGGCTTGCGGATCAGCAGCTTCTCGTCGGTTTTGCCCGCTTCGAGGACGATCACGCTCGCGCCGGATTCCGCCAGCCGGCCCGCGATCGCGGCTCCCGAGCTGCCCGAGCCGACGACAATGTAGTCGGCCTCGTCGCCGCGCGGCACCCTGTTCGCCATGTCCGCTCCTCGCTCCGGCCAGCCAGGCAAAACTGTAACCTGTTCTACTTCTGGCCTCACGGTATAGCGTCGCGGCTCGGTTTCGCAATCATGTGGGCTGCGAGCAGCTGGTGGGTTAAGGGGTGGCTGTGGGTGTTTGGCTTGTGGCGGTGACTGTGGCGGTTGTTTGGGTTGTGCCGAGGGATGGCTATGGGTGATTGGGGCGCGCCGGGGGATGGCTGCCGCCGCCAGTCAGTCCTGTGTGGGGAGTTCTACTGTGATCCGGAGTCCGCCCGCTTGGCGCGGCACGATGGTGAGGGTTCCGCCGTGCACTTGCGTGATGCTCTTGACGATCGCCAGGCCGAGGCCGACGCCCGCGTGGTCGTTGCGGATTCGTTCCGTGCCACGTTGAAATGGCTCGGTCAGGGTCGAGACCAACTCAGCGGAGAGTTCTTCGCCGCTGTTCTCCACCGTCAGTACCGCGGTGTCGGGATGCGCCGCTGTTCTGATCCACACCGTGCCTTGGTCGGGCAGGTTGTGCACGATCGCGTTGTGCAGCAGGTTTGTTGTCAGTTGCAGCAGGAGCGCTTGCGAGCCGGTGGCTGGGGTGATTTCGCCGGAGGTGTGGATTCGGACACCACGCTTCTCCGCCAGTGGGAGCAGGGTCTCGGTGGCTTCTTCCATCAGCAGCGAGAGATCCACGGGTGCTCGGCTGAAGGACCTCTCCTCTGCTCGGCTGAGCAGGAGTAGTGCTTCGGTGAGGTCGATCGCCCTGACGTTCACCGCGTGCAGGCGGTCGAGCAGTTCGCCGCGGTCGTGTGCTGGATCGTTTCGGGCGACGTCGAGAAGGGTCTGTGAGATCGCGAGCGGGGTGCGCAGTTCGTGCGATGCGTTGGCTGCGAACCGCTGCTGTCCGGCAACGTGGGCTTCGAGTTGGGCCAACATGGCGTCGAAGGCGTCGGCCAGTTCGCGGAATTCGTCCGCACGGCCTTCCAGTCGGATCCGGTGGGACAGTGAGCCGGTCGCGGCCATGCGGGTGGCGTCCGTGATACGAGTAAGAGGTGCGAGCATCCGGCCTGCGAGCAGCCACCCGCCCAACAGCCCGATGACCAGCAGGCAGGCCAACACCGTGCCCGCGACCGACGCGAAGTCGCGCATGAGGTCCGAGCGGATCAGGATCCCTCCGGGGATGGCCGCGACATCGGGTAGGTAGCTGCGCAGCAACGCCCACACCGTAACCACCAGTGGGACACCCGCGACCATCAGGAATCCGGCGTAGCTGAGGGTTAGTTTGAGACGAACACTCAACCCTGGTGGCCTGGCCACCTTCAACTTCCGATGCGGTAGCCGACACCTGGCACGGTGGCGATCAGCCAAGGTTCGCCGAGACGCTTGCGCAGTGCGGAGACCGTGATACGTACGGCGTTGGTGAACGGGTCGGCATTCTCATCCCACGCCCGCCGCAGCAACTCTTCCGCGCTGATCACACCGCCTTCCGCGGCGACGAGAACTTCGAGCACGGCGAACTGCTTCCTGGTCAGTGCCACGTACCGGCCGTCGCGGTAAACCTCCCTGCGGAACGGATCCAGCCGCAGGCCAGCGATTTCCCGCACGGGCGGCCGGTTGTACGCGCGTCTGCGGTCCAGTGCTCTGAGGCGGAGCACCAGTTCCTGGAGTTCGAAGGGTTTTGTGAGGTAGTCGTCCGCGCCGAGGCCGAATCCTGTTGCCTTGTCGTCGAGGCGGTCGGCCGCTGTGAGCATGAGGATCGGCATGCCGCTACCGGAGGCGACGATGCGCTTGGCGATCTCGTCGCCGGAGGGGCCGGGGATGTCACGGTCGAGCACGGCTATGTCGTATGCGTTGACACTCAGCAGTTCCAGCGCGGTGTCGCCGTCACCGGCGGTGTCGGCAGCGATCGCTTCAAGGCGCAGACCGTCGCGGATGGCTTCGGCCAGATAGGGTTCGTCCTCGACGATCAACACGCGCATGGCCCGATGCTACGAGATCAGTACGCACGCGCTGGGATGGTACGGCTTGACACATGTCGTCGGCGTATCGAAAACCGGATACATGCTGGCAACACTGTGCCGCGTTGACTGTAGACATCGGATTCTGCTTACCTGCCTGCCGGGCCCGGCAGGCATCTGCCGGCGCGCATGATCGGGCACCCCCAAACCCGAGATCGAGGCCGGCGATCCGAAGGTGGGACGCACAAGGGCCTCGCAACCACACGTGCGTCCCGCCTCCGGCTTCTTTCGATCGGCCCATTGAAATGCCGCACGCCATTCCGGACGATCGAACCCAGGAACGACGAATACGGCGAACACCGCCACCGAGGTGTCCTCGGCAACACCGGCCAGATTGCATGTTCCGGCAATCAACGATCTTCGTCACGGGTTCTTGATCGCCTGTCCCAAACCCTGAATTCACCTGATCGGCCTAGCGGTGGTGAGCGCTCAGTTGTTAGGAAGCACGCATTACCGGCGCGCATTTCAGTAGATCTTGAATCGGCCGGGACCTGCGAATCAGGGGGCCTTCCTGGATGATGGCCGGGATTCCGGCGCGGCGGATACCATGATCATCTGGTCGGTGCAATGTCGAAGTGTATTAATTGCCAACAACGATTGGCCGTGACATGCTGACCAGTGTGCACTCACTGGGGACTAGAGGCGCGACGGTGACTCGCGGCCATCGGGCCGCCGAGATTCCAATCGGCACAACCACCGGGCCGGGTCCGGCCGGTTTGCCGGGCGCACGAGATGGTGCTGAGCTTCGCCGGACCGTCCACTCGCGGTTGGCTGACGGTCGCATCGGCGTCCGTGGGCGACCCTCGCGGGTATCCGGGACTTTCGTTAACATTCAACAAAATCCTCGCTGCGGAGGATGTCCGTGTTGACGGGTTCCGGGTGTCCAACCGCAGACACCGGGCAGTTGGACGGTGTGGTGTCCGCCACACTGTATCGGCAGTCCGTGGTAACCGGCATGCGGACGTCGCTGTCCGGAATAGGGGGGGTGGATCTGGTATATGATCTCCCTTAGCATGTCGATGAAAGGCCAATGCCAAACCGGGGTCGTTCGAATGCTGGCTGCGAGGCATTCTGCAATTCGGTAAGTATTGCAGACGTCGACATTTGACGGGAACTTCTGGTTCGCCTTTCACCCTTTAACTGGGGAAGACGTACAGGTTTGCCTGTGCGGAAAGACAATTAAGTCTGATTTGCACGATCAGCGTAGATCGAGCGAGCGGCTGTGACGCCGTGTTCTGTGCTGCGCAAAATGGACGAATAAGAGATCCAATTTGGTTTGGGGGCTAAGTGGATCCGATGAGAGATGACCTTGTCGCTCTCCCGGTCGTCGAAATCGAAGTGTCGCGGCTGTCTTCCGCGTACTCGCCACGCACCTCTGGTGAGGATCCGGAGCACGTCGAGATGCTGCTGTCGGCAGAAGGAGATCTCCCGCCCATCCTCGTGCACCGGCCGACGATGCAGGTGATCGACGGCCTGCACAGGCTGAAGGCCGCGCGTTTAAGGGGCGATTCGAAAATACTGGCAAGGCTGGTCGACGGTACCGAATCGGACGCCTTCGTACTGGCCGTCGAAGCGAACATCCGGCACGGTCTGCCGCTGTCGCTGACCGATCGCAAGCACGCGGCTGTCCAGATCATCGGGACGCACCCGCAGTGGTCGGACCGGCGAGTGGCCTCGGTGACCGGTATCTCCGCTGGCACGGTCGCTGACTTGCGCAGGCGCGGCGGAGAAAATGGAAACGAGGCCAGGATCGGGCGCGATGGGCGCATCCGTCCGGTCGACGGTTCCGAGGGCCGACGGCTCGCCGCCGAACTGATCCGCAGTGACCCGGGACTTTCACTGCGGCAGGTGGCCAAGCAGGTCGGTATCTCGCCGGAGACGGTCAGGGATGTGCGCGGCCGGTTGGAGCGCGGCGAAAGCCCGACGCCGGACGGCAGCAGGCGACTGCAGGCAAAGCCGCAGCCACTGCGCTGGAGCGAGCCTGACTTCGGCCGCGTCGTCGACCGCGACCGGCTCGCCATGCTCGAACGTCTGAAGGCCGATCCCGCGCTGCGGTTGACCGAGACCGGCCGGACCTTGTTGCGGATGTTCGCGATGCACTCCATTGACGGCCAGGAATGGGGGCGGGTCCTGCACAACGTCCCGCCGCATCTGTGCAGCACGGTCGCCGGGTTCGCCAGGGATCACGCCCGGGTGTGGGCGGAGTTCGCCGACCGCCTGGACAACCGGGCGAGCGACCTGGCCGCGGGATGAACGCGCGGCTTGACGGTATGTCTCCGGCACAACGTGACGTGTGGTTGCCACGGCAGAAGGACGCTGACCGCGGGACCTCGGCAGCACGCGATACTCCGCCGCTCACCCGTGCGGAACTGCGGGTGGCGGCGCTGGCCGCGCAAGGGTGCGTCAACCGGGAGATCGCGGAGCGGCTGTACATCACGCCGAGCACCGTCGAGCAGCACTTGACCCGCGTGTTCAAGAAACTGGGAATCACCGGCCGGGACTCCCTGCCGCCTTCGCTGTCGGCGGGGAGCCGCGAGGACCCATGAGCGCCCATGCCGCGACACGGACGTAAGGGAATGTCTTGAACACCCACCAAGTGGTCTTCTTGCTGCTCGACCTGGCGGTGATCGTCGTGCTGGCGCGCCTGCTCGGCGCGTTGGCACGGAAGTTCGACCAACCGGCGGTGATCGGTGAGGTGCTCGCCGGAATCCTGCTTGGGCCGACGTTGTTCGGCGAGGGTTTCTCCGCCGCGCTGTTCCCGACCGACGTACGCCCGTTCCTCGCGGCACTTGCGAACGTCGGGGTGGCCATCTTCATGTTCATGGTCGGCCTTGAACTTGAGCGGACCCTGCTGCGTGGCAAGGGAAAGCTCGCACTGACCGTGTCGCTCACATCGATCGTGCTGCCGTTCACCCTCGGTGTCGGACTGGCGTTCTACCTGGCGGTGAACCACCAGGCCGAGCATCGGCTCGGCTTCGTGCTGTTCATCGGCGCGGCCATGTCGGTCACCGCGTTCCCTGTGCTGGCAAGGATTCTCCAGGACCGGGGCATGCTCAAGACGACGCTCGGCGGGCTGGCGCTGACAAGCGCGGCGGTCGGTGACGTGCTGGCGTGGTGCCTGCTCGCGGTCGTGGTGGTCGTGTCGGGCAATGCCAGTGGCACCGAACAGTGGCTGATCGTGCTCGGCCCGCTCTACATCGCCCTCATGCTGTGGGTGGTACGGCCGCTGCTGCGGAAGCTGTTCACGGCCAGCCGCGCGGGAACGCTCCCGATCGTGCTGGCAGGTGTGCTGGTTTCCGGCGCGGTGACCGAGTGGATCGGTCTGCACTTCATCTTCGGTGCGTTCCTTTTCGGTGTGATTGTGCCGAGGGAAGGCACGGAGAAGCTGCGGCACACGATCATCGAACGGGTCGGCGAGTTCAACTCGGCGCTGCTGCTGCCGGTGTTCTTCATCGTCACCGGCTTGAAGGTGAACCTGTCCGGACTCGGTACGACCGGGCTCGTCGAACTCGGCCTGGTGCTGCTCGTCGCCATCACCGGCAAGTTCGGCGGCGCGTTCGTGGGTGCCCGTTTGCATGGCCTACCGGCACGCAAGTCCGCCGCACTGGCCACCCTGATGAACACCCGTGGCCTGACCGAGCTGATTATTCTCACGGTCGGCCTCCAGCTTGGCATGCTGGACCAGCCGCTGTACTCGATCATGGTGGCGATGGCGGTCATCACGACGGCCATGGCCGGACCGCTGCTGCGCGTGATCTATCCGGCCGCGGTGATCGAACGGGATCACGCCGTCGAGCAGGCGCGGCAACCCGCTGCCAGTTGACAGTCCAGATGGACCGGGCTCATCCCGGGGGTGTCCAACTTCCGCGGCTGGACGCCCCGCCGACTGAGCGGCACAAGGAGTAGTAGTGGTGACCATGCAGAAGGTGCTAGTTGTCGGCACCGGACTGATCGGCACCTCGGTCGCGCTCGCCCTTCGCGAGAAGGATGTGGCGGTCTACCTCTCCGACATCGACGCGGACTCCGTGCGGCTGGCACGGGAACTCGGGGCGGGCCAGGAGTGGACCGGCCAGGACGTGGACCTCGCGCTGATCGCCGTGCCACCGCACCTGGTCGGGGAGCGGCTGGCCGATCTGCAGAAACAAGGAGTCGCACGGGCGTACACCGACGTGGCCAGCGTCAAGGCCGATCCGATCGCCGACGCGCAGCGGCTCGGCTGCGACCTGACCACCTACGTGCCAGGCCATCCACTCGCAGGCCGTGAGCGCTCCGGCCCGGCCGCTGCCCGCGCGGATCTGTTCCTTGGCCGTCCCTGGGCGCTGTGCCATGGCGATGAGACGAGTGCGGATGCCGTCGAACTCGCGCGGGACCTGGTGTTGACGTGTGGGGCGAAGGCCGTCACGGTCGATGCGGACGAGCACGACTTGGCCGTAGCGCTGGTATCGCACGCCCCGCACGTGGTGTCGTCGGCGGTCGCGGCGAGCCTGCAGAGCGGTGACGACGTCGCGCTTGGCCTTGCGGGGCAAGGACTGCGTGACGTGACACGCATCGCCGCCGGGGATCCCTTGCTGTGGCGGATGATTCTTTCCGGGAACATGCAGCCGGTCGCCGGGGTGCTTGAGCGGATCGCGGCCGATCTCGCCGCCGCGGCCTCGGCTCTGCGGTCCGGCGATCTGGATGACGTGACGGATCTGCTGCGGCGCGGCGTCGACGGCCACGCCCGCATTCCAGGCAAGCACAGCGGACCCGTGCGCGATTACGTCGCGGTTCAGGTAGTACTGCAGGACAGGCCAGGGGAACTGGCCCGGTTGTTCAACGCGGCCGGGCTGGCCGACGTCAACATCGAGGACGTCCGGATCGAGCACTCGACCGGTCTTCCGGTTGGTGTCGCCGAGATGTTCGTCCGTCCACAGGACACAGACCGGCTCGCCGAGGCCCTGAGGTTCCACGGCTGGCACGTGCCGCCCGTCGCTGGGCGTTAGCCATGGGATGCCGTGAAGGCCACCTTCGCGGAGTTAGACGCGTGAGGGCCTCCCTTGACGCGTTAGGTACCGATGCCAGGAACTGAGGGTTCGGGTTTGGTCGATGCCTGGGGGCGTGTGCGAGTCGTTGACCTGCGAAGGTTTGTGGCGGGCGCGGGTGGGTTGCTGCTGGGGCTGGGTGCCGTGGTGAGGGCGCCGGGCGTGTGCGTCGTGTTGAGGGGTATGAGGGCCGAGTTTGCTGCGTTGAGTGCCGTCAAGGTGGCCTTCGCGGCATCAGGTTCAGTCGTAGGTGGGGCTGGTGTTACAGGTGTGGCTGACGAGGTGATTTGTTGTCCTTAATGGACCTTGAGATGTTCGAAAGCGGCTAGGCCACGGACTTGGTTAAGTTCCTGGCGTTGGCGTTGGCGTTGGCGTTGAAGGCGTGAGGGCCTCCCTTGACGCGTTCGATGCCGATGCCAGGAACTCAGGGTTCGGGAGTTTGGTCGATACTGGAGCGTGCGCGTGCCGTTGACCTGCGAAGGTTCTGGGTTGCTGCTGGGACTGGCCGCACGGGCGAGGGGGCGGGTATCGCGTGGCGTTCAGGGGTGTGAGGGCCGAGTTGGGTGCGTTGAGTGCCGTCAAGGTGGCCTTCGCGGCATCAGGTTCCGTCGCAGGTGGGGCTGGTGTGACACGTGTGACTGACGAGGCGATTTTTTGTCCTTAGTGGACCTTGAGATGCTCGAAAGCGGCCGCCCACAGACCTGGTCAAGGTCCTGGCATTGGTGCTCAAAGCCCGAAAACAGGCCCGCACACGCCATCGCCGCCACAGCCCGTACCCGGAACGCTCCTGGCATTGCTCGTACGTGCCCGAGCAGGTAACGGCGCGTGAGAAAAGACCGCGCCACAACGGGAAATGCACTCGTGGACATCGACCGCATTCAGCACGATTGAGATCGCCGAGTTTCGCGTGTGAGAGGGATGCCCGTATGGACGTAGTGTTGCGCTTCGGTGCGCCGACCAAGAGCGACGACGACCCCGACCCATGGTCGACGACGGTCCGCTCGGGCACGGTCCGCCGAGTGCTCGCCTACTTTCGCCCGCACATCGGCATGGCGGGGCTCTTTGTGCTCGTCTCCGGGTTGGAGGTGGCCACCGTCATCGCGTCTCCGTTGTTGATGATGGAGCTCATCGACAACGGCATCCTCAAGAACGATCTCGGGCACGTGATCTGGATGGCCGCGCTGACCGCCATGCTCGCCGTGCTTGGCGCGCTGTTCTCGATGTGGTCGGCCTACGTCTCCGCGCGGATCGGTGAGGGAGTCACCTACGACCTGCGGGTGCAGGCGATCGACCACGTCCGCAAACTGCCGATCGCGTTCTTCACCCGCACCCAGACCGGCGTTCTCGTCGGCCGGTTGCACACGGAACTCGTTATGGCACAGCAAAGTTTCGGTCACTTGCTGATGGCGGCCACCGCCGGTGTGACGGTCGTGCTCGTGCTGGCCGAGCTGGTGTGGCTGTCGTGGCTTGTCGCCATCGTGACTGTGGTGCTGGTTCCGCTGTTCGTCGTGCCGTGGATCTACGTGGGACGGGTGATCCAGAAACGCACCGGACGCCTGATGGAGGCCAACGCCGGTCTTGGCGGGCTGCTCCAGGAACGGTTCAACGTCCAGGGAGCGATGCTCTCCAAGCTCTTCGGCCGGCCTGACGAGGAGATGGCCGACATCAGGGACCGATCCGAGCGGATCCGCAAGATCGGCGTGAGCATCGCCATCTGGGGCAGGCTCGGTTTCACCATGATGGCGCTGATGGCCGCGGTCGCCACCGCGCTCGTCTACGGCATCGGTGGCGGGCTCGTGATCGACGGGGCATTGGCGCTGGGCTCGCTCGTTGCCATCGCCACCTTGCTCGTGCGGTTGTTCGGGCCGATCACCCAGCTGTCCGGCCTGCAGGAGACCGCGCAGACCGTCCTGGTGAGCTTCGCGAGGGTCTTCGAGCTGCTTGATCTGAAGCCGCTGATCCAGGAACGCCCCGACGCGGTCGGCCTCGAGAAGAACGTGGCGCCGGACATCGAGTTCGACGACGTGAAATTCCGCTATCCCACCGCGAACGAGGTCTCGCTGGCGTCGCTCGAGCAACTGCGGACCAAGCAAGATCGCAACGAGGTGACGGCGGAAGTCTTGCGTGGCATCAGTTTCCAGGTGAAGTCCGGAACTCTCACCGCCCTCGTCGGCCCGTCCGGCGCGGGCAAGAGCACGATCACCCACCTGGTTTCCCGGCTGTACGACCCGAACTCCGGGGCCGTTCGCATCGGCGGGCACGACCTGAAGGACCTCACCTTCGACTCGCTGCGTGCCGCGATCGGTGTGGTCAGCCAGGACGCCTACCTTTTCCACGACACGATCAGGGAAAACCTGCTCTACGCCCGGCCGACCGCCACCGAGGACGAGCTGATCGAGGCATGCAAGGGCGCCCAGATCTGGGACCTGATCGAATCCCTGCCGCGCGGCCTCGACACCGTCACCGGTGATCGCGGCTACCGCATGTCCGGTGGGGAGAAGCAACGACTGGCCATCGCGCGGCTGCTGCTGAAGGAGCCGTCGATCGTCGTGCTCGACGAAGCCACCGCACACCTGGACTCCGAGTCCGAGGCCGCCGTGCAGCGGGCGCTCAAAACTGCCCTGCGCAGCCGTACCTCGCTGGTGATCGCGCACCGGTTGTCCACGATCCGTGAGGCCGACCAGATCCTCGTGATCGACGGCGGCGGCGTCAGGGAGCGTGGGACGCACGAGGAGTTGCTGGCCGCGGGCGGTCTTTACGCGGAGCTCTACCACACGCAGTTCGCCAACCCAGAACGCTATGCGGCCAAGCCGGACATCGAGGACGAGCTTGAGGACATCGAGCCTGAGCCCGAACCGGTCTTCCACATTGGTTTCGGAGGATGACGATGACCTCGGCAGCGCCGACCACGCCGACGGTGCTGGATCTGTTCGCCGCGCAGGTGGACCGGACGCCCGACGCGGTGGCCGTGGCCGACGGGGATCGGGTTCTCACCTACCGGCAGCTGGCTGAGCTCGCGGGACAGCTGTCCGGACGGTTGATCAGCCACGGCGTGCGCCACGGCGACCGCGTGGGCGTCATGCTGGACCGTTCGGCCGACTTGCTGGTGTCACTGCTGGCCGTGTGGCAGGCCGGGGCGGCTTACGTGCCAGTGGATGCGGCCTATCCCGCGCCACGGGTGGCGTTCATGGTCGCGGACTCGGCCGTGTCGCTGATGGTGTGTTCGGCAGCGACGCGCGGGGCCGTGCCGGAGGGGATCGGGCCGATCCTCGTCACGGACAAGGGCGACGCGTCTGCGGTCACTGTGCGGCCGGGCGATCTGGCGTACGTGATGTACACCTCCGGCTCGACAGGCACCCCGAAGGGTGTGGCTGTCCCGCATCGAAGTGTCGCCGAGTTGGTGGGAAACCCTGGCTGGGCAGTGGAATCCAGCGACGCGGTGCTCGTGCACGCGCCGTACGCCTTCGACGCGTCCCTGTTCGAGATCTGGGTGCCGCTGGTGTCGGGTGCCCGTGTCGTGATCGCCGAACCGGGGCCGGTTGATGCCCGGCGCCTGCGGGACGCGGTCGCGGCCGGAGTGACGCGGGCGCACCTGACTGCGGGCAATTTCCGTGCGGTGGCAGAGGAATCGCCGGAGTCGTTCGCGGGGCTGCGCGAAGTGTTGACGGGCGGGGACTTGGTACCCGCGCACGCGGTCACGCGGGTTCGGGAAGCGTGCCCACGAGTGCGGGTCCGGCACCTGTACGGCCCGACAGAAACCACGCTGTGCGCCACATGGCATGTGCTCGAACCAGGCGACGCGCTCGGCCCGATGTTGCCGATCGGGCGTCCGCTTGCTGGCCGCCAGGCTCACGTGCTCGACGGGTCGCTGCAGCCGGTCGCACCGGATGTTGTTGGTGACCTTTACCTTTCCGGTGCCGGTCTGGCGGACGGCTATCTGGACCGGGCGGGGCTGACGGCGGAGCGGTTCGTCGCGGATCCGTTCGCACCCGGGCAGCGGATGTACCGGACCGGTGACCTTGCCTACTGGTCCGCTGACAACGAGTTGATGTTCGCGGGCCGGTCCGATGCCCAGGTGAAGATCCGCGGGTTCCGGATCGAACCCGGCGAGATCGAGGCCGCGCTCACCGCGCAGCCGGACGTGCACGAGGCCGTCGTGGTGGCGATCGACGGCCGTCTGATCGGTTACGTGGTCGGGGACGCGGATCCCGACACTGTCCGCGAGCGTCTCGCCGCCGTGCTGCCGGAGTACATGATCCCGGCCGTGGTGCTCAAGCTGGATACGCTTCCCCTGACCAGCAATGGAAAGCTGGACCGGGCCGCGCTGCCCGCGCCGGTGTTCACCGCGAGTGTCACGGGCCGCGAAGCCACCACCGAGGCCGAGAGTGTCCTCTGTGGACTTTTTGCCGAGTTGCTCGGCCTTGAGCGAGTCGGTGTCGACGACGGCTTCTTCGAGCTTGGCGGCGATTCGATCATCGCCGTACGGCTGTCCGCACGCGCGGCCAAAGCAGGCCTGCTGGTCACGCCTGCCCAGATCTTCGGGGAGAAAACCCCGGCACGGCTCGCGGCCGTCGCGAGTGTCGTCCCGGTCTCGGAGTCTGTCGACGGCCCACTGATCGAGCTGACCGCCGAAGACGAGGCGGAGCTGGCGATCGCGGCCCCCGGTGCCGAGGAAATCTGGCCGCTGGCACCGCTCCAGGCCGGGTTGCTCTTCCAGACGGCCCTCAATGACCATGGGCCCGACATCTATCAGACGCAGTGGATCGTGGAGCTGACCGGTCCGCTGGACGTGGCCAGGCTGCGGGTGGTCTGGGAAGGGGCGTTCGCGCGGCACGGCGAGCTTCGGCTGAGCTTCCACCGGCTGTCGTCGGGCAAGGCGGTGCAGGCGGTCGCCGGGCACGTCGCCCTGCCGTGGCGCGAGGTCGACCTGTCCGACGCGAACGACGCCGAAGCGGCCATCGACGCGCTGGCAAGGCATGAACAGCAGCGGCGGTTCGATCTCACCAAACCACCGCTGTTCCGGCTGGTCCTGATCCGGCTCAGCGAGACGCGGCACCGATTGCTGGTCGTCAATCACCACATCCTGACCGACGGCTGGTCGATCGCGGTGATCCTCAACGAGGTGTCCGAGGCGTACACGGCCGGTGGGCATTTCCCAGAGCGGACGGGTGTCGCGTCCTACCGTGACTATCTGGCTTGGCTCAACCGGCAGGACAAGGACTCGGCACGCGTGGCATGGCGGACCGAGCTGTCCGGCATCGACGTGCCCGCGTTGGTCGCGAAGGCGGACTCCGGGCCGGACTACGACTACCGCACCACGTACCTGTCGCCGGATCTCTACAGCAGGCTGCTTGAGTTCGCCCGCGACCACGAGCTGACCCTGAACACGGTGATGCAGGGCGCGTGGGCGATGGTGCTGGCGCGACTCGTGCGACGCACTGACGTGGTGTTCGGCACCACGGTCGCCAATCGTCCCGCCGAGCTCCCAGGCGTGGAGTCGATGCCAGGGCTGATGATGAACACGCTGCCGGTCCGCGTCCCGCTGGACGGCGATAAGTCCATTGTGGACATGCTGACCGGCTTGCAGTCCAGGCAGGTCGCGATGATGCCGCACCAGCACCTCGGCCTGCCGGAGATCCAGAAGACGGCCGGTGCGGGCGCGGTCTTCGACACGCTGCTGGTGTTCGAGAACTACCCGAGGGACTTCGCCGACCAGTTCCGCTATCTGGGCACGATCGAGGGCACGCACTTCGCCGTGACCCTCGGCGTCATCCCGGCGGACGACTGCAGGCTCATGCTTTCCTACTTTCCCGGGCAGATCGAGGATGCCATCGCCGAGTCGGCGCTCGACTGGTTCGTCGGGACCCTCGAGACGATCGTCGCCGACCCGTCCCGTCTGGTCGGGCGGGCAGGTATGGGCGCGGTTTCGCTGCACCGCTGGGAACCCGCGCTGCTGACCGGCGAGCCGTTGCCCGCGTTGGTCGGGCGCGTGGTCGAGGACTGGCCGGACGACATCGCGGTGGTCGATGGCGATGGCGAGCTGTCGTACGGGGAGTTGTGGGACCGGGCGGTGAAGTTCGCTGCCGTACTGCGGGCTCGTGGGGTTGGCCATGAGGAACGTGTCGGCCTGGTGGTAGGCCGGTCTTCGTGGTGGCTGGTCGGGATGTTGGGCGTGCAGTTGGCGGGTGGCGTGTTCGTTCCCGTCGACCCGGCGTATCCGGCCGAGCGCGTACGGCTGGTTTTCGGCAGCGCGGATCCGATGTTGGTGGTGTGTCAGGGAAAGACCCGGGACGCGGTGCCGGAGGAGTTCGGCGACCGGCTTGTCGTGATCGACGAGTTGGACCTGGTGGCCGCCCCGAGCGCGATCTTGCCGCGGCTCGGCCCGCGTGACGCGGCGTACGTGATCTACACGTCCGGGTCGACGGGAACTCCGAAGGGAGTCGTCGTCACGTACTCGGGCCTGGGGAATCTCGCGCTCGCGCACATCGCCCGGTTCGGTGTGTCGCGCTCGTCCCGGGTCTTGCAGTTCGCCGCGCTCGGCTTCGACACCATCGTGTCCGAGGTGATGATGGCGTTGTTGTCGGGGGCGACACTGGTGATGCCACCCGACGAGGATCTGCCGCCCCAGGCGACGCTGGCCGAAACCTTGGAGCGGTGGGACGTCACGCACGTCAAGGCGCCGCCGTCGGTGCTTGCCACCCTCGATGTGTTGCCCGACAGGGTGGAGACAGTGGTCGCGGCGGGGGAGCTGTGCCCGCCGGGTCTCGTGGACCGCTTCTCGGCGGACCGGCGGATGATCAACGCCTACGGGCCGACCGAGACCACGATCTGCGCGACGATGAGCATGCCGTTGGTGCCACGCCAGCATCCGATCCCGTTCGGGGCACCGGTTCCCGGGGTTCGTGGCTATCTGCTGGACTCGTTCCTGCGTCCGCTGCCGCCGGGCGTCACCGGCGAGCTGTACCTGGCCGGGATTGGTGTCGCCCGAGGCTATCTGGGCCAGACGGCGTTGACGGCTGGGCGGTTCGTCGCCGATCCATTCGTTGCCGGTGAACGCATGTACCGCACGGGCGATCTGGCCTACTGGACCGACCGAGGCGAGCTGGTGTCCGCCGGGCGGGCCGACGACCAGGTCAAGATCCGTGGTTTCCGGGTCGAACCCCGTGAGATCGAGTTCGCGCTGTCCAGCCACCCCGAGGTTTCCGGGGCCACGGTGACCGTCCACGATGGACGCCTGGTGGCCTATGTGGCGCCAGGTGACATCGATCCGCGGGCGCTGCGCGATGACCTCGCGTCACGGTTGCCTCCGTACATGGTTCCTGCGGCGGTGGTCGCGCTCGATGTCCTGCCGCTGACGCCGCACGGGAAGATCGACCGGGCCGCGTTGCCCGAACCGGACTTCTCATCGACATCGGCAGGCCGCGACCCGGAGACCGAGGTCGAGCGGATTCTGTGCGAGGTGTTCGCTGAAGTCCTTGGCCTTGAGCGGGTTGGGGTCGAGGACAGCTTCTTCGAGCTTGGTGGCGACTCGATCTCGTCGATGCAGGTCGCCGCTCGTGCGCGGCGCGATGGCATCTCGCTGACCCCGCGTCAGGTGTTCGAGCACCGGACTCCTGAGCAACTGGCGCTTTTGGTGGCCGAATCGCCGCTGCCGCGGAGTGATCAGTCCACTGTGGCTGATGGTGTCGGTGATGTCGCGTTTACGCCGGTGATGCGGATGTTCGGTGAAGGCGTTGCGGCGCCCGGGTTCGCGCAATGGATCGTGCTGGGTGCGCCGTCGGACTTGACCGAGAAGACGGTGGTTGCTGGCCTCGCGGCGGTCATGGATACGCACGACATGCTGCGGGCGCGTGTTGTCGACGAGCGCTTGGTGGTTTCGGAGCGCGGGTCGGTGGACGCGGGCGGATTGGTTACGCGCGTTGAGTTTGACGGCTCGATCGAGGAGGTCGTGGCGGATGCCGTGAGCCGGTTGGATCCCGCAGCGGGTGTCATGGTCCAAGCGGTGTGGGTGGACGCCGGACCGGATCAGTTGGGGCGCTTGATCGTGGTGGCGCATCACCTGGCGGTCGACGGCGTGTCCTGGCGGGTACTGCAATCGGACTTGCAGGCAGCCTGCGAGGCCGCGGCCGCCGGACGCGAACCAGCACTGGAGCCAGTGGCGGTGTCGTTCAAGCGGTGGGCCGGTTTGCTGGAGCAGTGGGCGGTCTCGGCCGAGCGGGTCGGGGAATTGGCCGCGTGGAAGGAGATTCTCGGTTCCGAGGATCAGCCGGAGCATGCCCCGGGCGGTGACGTCCGTTCCCGGTCGTGGGTCGTGCCTGGGGCTGAGACTTCCGTGTTGGTCGGGCAGGCTCCTGCGTTGTTCCACTGTGGAGTGCACGAGGTCTTGCTTGCCGGGCTGGCTGGAGCGGTGGCCCGGTGGTGTGGCGGCGACACGGCTTTGGTGGACGTGGAAAGCCATGGCCGCCATTGCGCCGATCAACACATCGGGATGGACTTGTCCAGGACGGTCGGCTGGTTCACCAGCACGCATCCGGTGAAACTGGATGTCGCTGGGATCGATCTGGCCGATGTGGTGGCCGGTGGTCCGGCGGCCGGGACGTTGCTGAAGGTGGTCAAGGAACAGTCGCGCGCGGTTCCCGGCGACGGCCTCGGCCACGGGCTGCTGCGCTACCTCAATGCCGAGACAAGGCCGGTTCTCGCGGCACTTCCGTCGGCCCGGATCGGGTTCAACTACATGGGCCGGTTCGTCGCCGGTAACCAGAGTGATGGCCAGGCGTGGCAACTGATCGGTGACATCGGCGGTTCGATCGATCCGAGCATGCGGTTGCCGCACGGGTTGGACGTCAACGCGATTGTCCAGGATCTGCCTGATGGTCCGGAACTGACGCTCATGGTGGAATGGTCGGGCGAACAGTTCGCCGATGCCGAGATCGACCGGCTGGCAAGCGAACTGCTCGCGGTGTTGTCCGGGCTGGCCCGTCAGGCCAACGATCCCGGCGCAGGGGGACATACCGCGTCCGACTTCGGGCTGCTCGATCTCGACCAGGACGAGATCGCCGGCTTCGAGGCTTTAGCAGCGGAACTCAGTGAGGGGTAGACATCGTGAACACGTCGACGACGTCCTCCGGATCGGCGCTCGCCGAAGTCTGGCCGCTGTCCCCGATGCAGGCGGGAATGGTTTACCACGCCTCATTGGACGATGAGGGTCCCGACATTCACGTCATCCAGCACTCGCAGTACATCGACGGCCCTTTGGACGCGGCACGGTTCCGGAAAGCCTGGGAAGCCTTGCTCGGCCGTCACGCGGCGCTGCGGGCGAGTTTCCAGCGGCGCAAGAACGGCGAGACGGTCCAGGTCATTCCCCGGCAGGTGAAGCTGCCATGGGCCGAACGTGACCTGTCCGGCCTTGCCGATGACGACGCGCAGGCCGAGATCACCAAGATCGCCGACACCGAGCGTGCCACGAAGTTCGACCTGACAAGGCCTCCGCTGCTGCGCCTTGTGCTGATCAAGCTCGGTCCGGCGAAGCACTGCCTGGTGACCACGAGCCACCACTTGCTCATCGACGGGTGGTCGCGGGCGATCCTCGAGTCGGATCTCCTTGCGATCTACGCGGCAGGCGGTGTCGCCACCAAGCTGCGGCCCGCGGGTTCCTACGGCAACTACCTGGCCTGGTTGGGTCGGCAGGACAAGGAAGCGGCCCGCGAGGCGTGGCGTGCGGAGCTGGCTGATGCCGACGAGTCGGCGCTGAGGATCCGGGAAAGGCCAAGGCTGGCACCGGGATTGCCGACCAAGGAAGTGCTGAACCATTCCCCGGAGTTCCTGTCGGCTCTGGTCGAGTTCGCTCGTCGCCATGCGTTGACGTTGAACACCGTGGTTCAGGGCGCGTGGGCCTTGGTTCTGGCCCGGTTGATGCGCCGTCGTGACGTGGTGTTCGGAGCGGTGGTCTCCGGACGTCCGGCGGAGTTACCTGGCGCGCAACAGACCGTGGGGCTGTTCATCAACACCGTGCCGGTGCGAGTGCGGTTGGACGGCGGGCAGACGGTTCTGCAGACGCTGACGGAGTTGCAGGAGCGGCAGTCCGCGCTGATGTCGCATCACCACCTGGGCTTGCCGGAGATCCAGAAGATCGACGGGGCGAGCTTCGACACGATCGTGGTGTTCGAGAACTACGCCGATCCGACGACGGAATCGGACTCGCCGAGCGCCATCACTGTGTCGTTGCGGGAATTCCATCAGGCGACGCCGTACGCGATCACCCTGGGAATCTTGCCCGGCAAAGGCCTGGACACCTTGATCGAGTACCAGCCGGAGATCATCGACGACCAAGTCGCCAAACAGGCTCTGTGGCGGCTTGCCCGGGTTCTTGAGCGGATGATCGCGGAGCCGGGGACGGCGGTTGGTCGTCTGGACGTGGTGGCCGATGCCGAGCGCGAGCTGGTTGTCGAGCGGTGGAACCAGACCGATGCTGTCGCGGATGCGCCAACGGCGGTGGAGTTGTTCCGTCGCCAGGTGGAACGGGCGCCAGATGCGACGGCGGTGCAGGCCGCGGACCAGACCTGGTCTTATGCGGATCTCGACAAGTGGTCCGATCGGGTTGCGGGCGCTCTGACGGATCGCGGCGTGCGACGCGGTGACCGTGTCGGGGTTGTGCTGGAGCGGTCGCCGGAAGTTCTGGCGACGTGGCTGGGCGTGTGGAAGGCGGGCGCGGCGTTCGTGCCGGTCGATCCGGGCTATCCGGCCGATCGGGTGGCGTTCATGCTGGCCGATTCCGCAGTCGCGGCAGTGGTTTGTGGACCGAAGACGTCCGGTGTGGTGCCGGTGGACTATCCGCAGATCCTCGTGAACGACGCTGTCGAGGGCGAGGTTTCCGCTGTCCCGATCGGGGCGGATGATCTGGCGTACGTGATGTACACGTCCGGTTCGACCGGGACGCCGAAGGGTGTGGCGGTTCCACATCGGAGTGTCGCGGAGCTGGCGGGGGATTCCGGCTGGCGGATGAAGCCTGACGATGTGGTGCTGATGCACGCACCGCACACGTTCGACGCGTCCTTGTTCGAGATCTGGGTGCCGTTGGTGTCTGGTGCCCGTGTCGTGATCGCCGGACCGGATCTGGTGGATGCCCGACGCTTGCGGGAAGCGGTCGCGGCCGGGGTGACGCGGGCCCATCTCACCGCGGGGAGTTTCCGTGCGGTGGCAGAGGAATCGCCGGAGTCGTTCGTAGGCTTGCGTGAAGTGCTGACCGGTGGTGACGCGGTGCCTCCGCGCGCGGTGGAGCGGGTTCGTGAGGCCTGTCCGCAAGCGCGGATTCGACACCTGTACGGGCCGACCGAGACCACGCTGTGCGCGACATGGCATGTACTTGAGCCGGGTGACGTGGTCGATGAGGTGTTACCGATCGGCCGTCCGCTCGCGGGCCGCAGGCTGTACGTGCTGGACGCTTTCCTGCGCCCGTTGCCGCCGGGCGTCTCGGGCGATCTGTACATCGCGGGCGCGGGCCTTGCGCGCGGCTACCTTGGTCGTTCGGTGCTGACTGCGGAACGGTTTGTCGCCGATCCGTTTGCGCCAGGCCGACGGATGTACCGGACGGGCGACATCGCGTACTGGGCCTACGAGGGCGAGCTGGTCTTCGAGGGACGGGCCGACGACCAGGTCAAGATCCGTGGCTTCCGGGTGGAGCCGGGCGAGATCGAAACCGTGCTGGCCGCGCAGCCGGGCGTCAGCCAGGCGGTGGTTGTGGCTCGTGACGAGCGCTTGATCGGCTATGTCGTGTCCGATGCGGGCGTTGACCCGGCACAGCTGCGTGCGCAGATCGGTGAGGTGCTGCCGGACTACATGGTTCCGGCCGCGGTGGTCGTGCTGGATGCCTTGCCGGTGACCGCGAACGGGAAGATCGACCGGGCGGCCTTGCCCGATCCCGACTTCACCGCCCGTGCTGCGGACCGGGAGCCGGTCACCGAGACCGAGCGGATGCTGTGCGTGCTCTTCGCCGAGGTGCTCGGCCAGGAGAGGGTCGGCGTCGATGACAGTTTCTTCGAGCTTGGCGGGGATTCCATCCTCGCGATGCGGCTGGTGGCGCGGGCACTGCGCGACGGAATGACGTTCTCCGCGCCGGAGGTGTTCGAACACCGGACGCCCGCTGGCCTCGCGGCCATCGTCGAACCGCAGGCAGAGGAACCTGTTGTGGCACAACAGGCCACGTCCACGGCCGTCCTTGTCGACCTGAGCCAGGACGAGATCGACGAATTCGAAGCCGAGTTCGACGCTGTGTAAGGAAAACCCTCGTGAGTGGTTATCCGCGTTAGAACACGCATAACCACTCACGAGGGCTAATCGAGGGAGACGTTGATGGCTCAGTCGCGGATCGAGGAAATCTGGCCGCTGTCGCCGCTGCAGGCCGGGTTGCTCTTCCACGCGGTCTACGACGGCGACGGGCATGATTTCTACATCGGCCACTGGATCCTTGACCTGGCCGGACCGGTGGACGCGGCACGGCTGCGCACGGCATGGGAGGCGCTGCTGACCCGGCACGCCCCACTGCGGGCCTGCTTCCGGCAGCGCAAATCCGGTGAGACCGTGCAGATCATCGCCAGGCAGCCGGAACTGCCGTGGCGCGTGGTCGACCTTTCGCACCTCGATGACGCTTCAGAAGCCGTGCGGGAGCTGGCCGAGGAGGATCGCACGACGCCGTTCGACCTCGCGAACGCGCCGTTGCTGCGGCTGACCCTGATCCATCTCGCCGACGACGGCCACCGCCTGGTGGTGACCTGCCATCACACGATCATGGACGGCTGGTCGCTGCCGATCGTGCTCGACGAGCTTTCGACCCTGTACCAAGGAAATAGCGAACTGCCTGAGGTGACGTCCTACCGGGAGTACCTGGCATGGCTGAGCCGACAGGACAAGGAGAAGGCGCTCTCGGCATGGGCGGCGGAGCTGCGTGGCGCCGAGGAGCCGACACTGGTCGCGCCCGCCGATCCGGGGCGTGCGCCCGGCATTCCGGAGAGCGTCGAGGTCGAACTGCCGGAGGACCTCACGCAATCGCTGGACGAGCTGGCTCGGCGCCACGGGCTGACGCTGAACACGGTCGTGCAGGGCGCGTGGGCGATGGTGCTGGCGCAGCTGGCTGGCCGCACTGACGTGGTGTTCGGGGCCGTGGTGTCGGCGCGCCCGCCGGACCTGCCTGGCGTGGAAGGAATGGTGGGGCTGTTCCTCAACACCGTTCCGGTTCGTGTGCGGCTGAACGGCTCGAAGCCGGTCATCGAACTGTTGGCGGAGTTGCAGAAGCGTCGGTCGTCACTGATCCCCGACCAGTTCGTCGGCCTGGCGGACATCCAGCAGGCGGCCGGGCCTGGCGCGATCTTCGACTCGTTGCTCGTCTTCGAGCGCTTCCACGATGCGCCTGCCGACGCGAAACCCCTTGGCATTCAGGTAAACCAGGGCCGGGTGGCCGCCCACTACCCACTGACTCTCGTCGCCGTGCCGCGCGAGTCGATGCTGATCAAGCTCGACTATCTGACGGACCTCTTCGACGAGGCCACCGCTCTATCCATTGTGGAGCGACTGACTTCGGTCCTCGGGCAGTTGACCAGTGAGATCACAGTGGCGGATGTCGCTGTGACAAGTGCGACTGAGCGTGCCCTGGTCGTGGACGAGTGGGGTGCGGCAGCCGAAGCGGCACCGAATCGCCTCGCCCTGGAGCTGTTTGACAGCCAGGTGGAGCGTTGCAGCGACGCGATCGCGGTTGTCGACCGCGATCGGGCGATGTCCTACGGGGTATTGGCTGAGGATGCCGAGCGGCTCGCGGGTTACCTGCGCGGCCGTGGGGTGCGGCGCGGGGACCGGGTTGCTGTGGTTGTGGAACGGTCCCACGACCTGATCGCGACCTTGCTCGCGGTGTGGAAAGCGGGCGCGGCCTATGTGCCGGTGGATCCCGCGTACCCGTTGGAACGCGTGAAGTTCATGCTCGCGGACGCCGATCCCGCGGTAGTGGTGTGCACGGCGGCGTACCGGGATGCCGTGCTGGACGGCGGGACCGAGCCGATCGTCCTCGACGATCCGCCGACGCGGCAGGCGGTTTCGGAATGCAGCCATCTTTCGGTTGGTACGACAGCTGATGACGTCGCCTACGTGATGTACACGTCGGGATCGACGGGCACGCCCAAGGGTGTCGCGGTCTCGCACGGCAACGTTGCGGCGTTGGTCGGTGAGCCGGGATGGCGCGTCGGCCCAGACGACGCCGTGCTGATGCACGCTTCGCACGCGTTCGACATCTCGCTGTTCGAGATGTGGGTGCCGCTGGTTTCGGGCGCCCGCGTGGTGCTGGCCGGATCGGGCGCGGTAGACGGCGCTGCGCTGGCCGCGTATGTGGCAGACGGAGTTACGGCCGCGCACTTGACCGCCGGTGCCTTCCGGGTGCTGGCCGAGGAGTCGCCGGAGTCGGTGGCTGGTCTGCGCGAGGTGCTGACCGGTGGCGACGCGGTGCCGTTGGCGGCGGTGGAGCGTGTGCGGCGGACGTGTCCGAACGTGCGGGTACGGCATCTCTATGGCCCGACGGAGGCCACGCTGTGCGCGACGTGGTTGCTACTGGAGCCTGGCCACGAGACGGGATCGGTGCTGCCGATCGGTCGTCCGCTCGCGGGGCGGCGTGTGTACGTCCTCGACGGGTTCTTGCGGCCCGTGCCGCCGGGTGTCGCGGGTGAGCTGTATGTCGCCGGAGCCGGTGTGGCGCAAGGTTATTTGGATCGTTCGGCGTTGACGGCCGAGCGGTTCGTCGCCGACCCGTTCGTGCCTCATGGGCGGATGTACCGCACCGGGGACCTGGCGTACTGGACCGACGAGGGTGCGCTGGCGTTTGCCGGACGGGCCGATGACCAGGTGAAGATCCGCGGGTACCGAGTGGAGCCCGGTGAGATCGAGGTCGTCCTCGCAGGCCTGCCTGGCGTTGGCCAGGCCGTGGTGCTCGCGCGGGATGAGCACCTGATTGGTTACGCGGTCGCTGAGGCGGGCCACGAGCTTGACCCGGTGCGGCTTCGTGACCAGCTCGCCGAGACGCTGCCCGAGTTCATGGTTCCGGCCGCTGTCCTCGTGCTGGGCGAGTTGCCGTTGACGGTCAACGGAAAGATCGACCGCCAGGCACTGCCCGAGCCGGACTTCGCGTCCAAAGCGGGCCGGGAGCCCGCTACCGACGCCGAACGAGTCCTTTGTGGAGTGTTCGCCGACGTCCTTGGCCTTGAGCGGGTTGGGGTCGAGGACAGCTTCTTCGAACTGGGCGGCGACTCGATCTCCTCGATGCAGGTTGCCGCCCGTGCGCGTCGCGAAGGCATTTCCCTGACGCCACGGCAGGTGTTCGAGCTTCGGACCCCGGAACGTCTTGCGGCACTGGCACAAGAGACCCAGCCGACGCCACGGGCCGCGGTGACCGGCGTGGGGGAGATCCCGTGGACGCCGGTAATGCGTGCCCTCGGGGACGACGCGGTGCGCCCGAACTTCGCGCAGGCGAGGGTCGTCGGCACTCCGGCAGGCTTGAACCAGGACGCCCTCGTGAAAGCCCTGCAGGCGGTGCTGGACGTGCATGACCTGCTGCGGGCCAGGGTGGAGTCCGACGGACGGCTGATCGTGGCCGAGCCAGGTGCTGTGGACGCGGGCGCCTTGGTCACGCGGGTGGCGGCTGGCGCGGGCAACCTCGACGAGATCGCCGAAGGCCAGGTCAGCACGGCGATGAGCACGCTGAACCCGTCGGCCGGAATCATGGCGCGGGCCGTGTGGATCGACGCCGGGAACGATGAGCCGGGCCGGTTGGCATTCGTGGCGCATCACCTGGCAGTCGACGCGGTCTCGTGGGGAATCCTGCTGCCGGACCTGCGTTCGGCCTATGACGCGGTGATCGCCGGTGAGACCCCTGCCCTGGAACCCGCGACGACGTCGTACCGGCAATGGGCGCTGCGGCTGAGCGAGCAGGCTCGCAGCGACAGCACGGTGGCTGAGCTCGACCAATGGGTGGCCTTGCTGGACGGCGTCGAACCGGTGCTTGAGCAGCAAACCGGGCAGTCGCACTCGTGGTCCGACGCCCTTTCCGGCCCTGTGGCACGCAACCTGGTGTCACAGTTGCCCGCGGCATTCCATTGCGGGATCCAAGACGTCCTTCTGGCTGGCCTCGCGGGTGCCGTGGCGCGGGTGCGCGGTGCTGGCGGCGGGCTGCTGGTGGATGTGGAAGGCCATGGGCGGGAAGCCGCCGATGGCGAGGACCTGCTGCGTACCGTCGGCTGGTTCACCAGCGTGCACCCGGTCCGCCTCGATCTGGGCGACCTTTCACTGAAGGCCGTCAAGGAACAGGCTCGCGCTGTCCCCGGCGATGGACTTGGCTACGGGCTGTTGCGCTATCTCAACTCTGATACCGCGGCCCGGCTTGCCGACATGCCGTCCGCGCAGATCGGGTTCAACTACCTCGGCCGGACCAGTCTGTCCCTCAAGAATCCCGCGTGGGAGGTGAGCGGCGAAGGGCCGCTCGGCGGCGGTCCGGACATGGCCTTGGCCCATCTGGTGGAGGTCGGCGCGGAAGTTCAGGACACGCCAACCGGCCCACGACTGGGGCTCGCCATCGATGGCAGGGACATCGACCCCGCGACAGTGCAGCAGCTCGGTGAGGCTTGGCTGGAGATATTGACTGCCCTCGCCGAGGATGCGGGCGCTGGCGGGCACACGCCGTCCGACTTCGACCTCGTCGACCTGACGCAGCAGGACGTGGCGGAGCTGGAGGCCGCGGCGCCAGGCCTGACGGACGTCTGGCCATTGTCGCCGTTGCAGGAAGGCATGCTCTTCGAGCGGGCCTTCGACGATGACGGCGTTGATGTGTACCAGAGCCAGCGGATCCTGGACCTCGACGGCCCGCTCGACGCGCAGCGGCTGCACGCGGCATGGAACCAGGTGCTCGCCCGGCACCACTCGCTCAGGGCCAGCTTCCACCAGCTCGCATCGGGCCAGACCGTGCAGGTCATCGTCGGCCAGGTCGATATCCCTTGGCGGGTAGAGGACCTGTCGAACGTCGATGACGCGGACGCGGCCGTCGAACGCCTGCTCGCCGAGGATCAGGCGCAGCGGTTCGACGTGACCAAGGCGCCGCTGCTACGGCTGTTGCTTATCCGCCTTGCCGCGGACCGGCACCGGCTCGTGCTGACGTCGCACCACGTTGTGCTGGACGGCTGGTCGACACCGCTCATCCTTGGCGAGGTGTCGACTGCCTACGCGGGTGGTCATGGCACGTCCACACCACCGTCCTACAAGGACTACCTCGCCTGGCTGAGCCGTCAGGACGAAGAAACGACCCGCTCGGCGTGGCGGACCGAGCTCGCCGGGTCGGACGAACCGACCATTGTGGACATTGACGCGTCCAAGACGATGGTGCTGCCGGGCCAGCACGCCGAATGGCTGTCCGAAGAGGCCACACGGGCACTCACCGAATTGGCCCGTGGCCACGGTTTGACGTCGAGCACGATCCTGCAGGCCGCATGGGCGTTGGTGCTGGCGCGCCTGGCTGGCCGGACCGATGTGGTTTTCGGGTCCGTGGTTTCCGGGCGTCCGGCGGACGTGCCGGATGTCGAGCGGATGGTCGGGATGTTCATCAACACCGTCCCGGTCCGCGTGCGGCTCGACGGCAGCCAGCCGGTGCTGGCGATGGTCAAGGACCTGCAGGCGCGCCAGTCAGCGTTGACCGAGCACCAGCACATGGGGCTGCCGGAGATCCAGAAGGCCGCGGGGCCGGGCGCGATCTTCGACACCATCGTGATGATCGAGAACTACCCGCACACCGCCGCTGGACTCGGTGACGACGGCGGCGTCGTGATCAGCGGTGTCGCTACCCGGACCGGCACCAGCTACCCGCTGACGATGAACGTCAGCCTCGGGGATCGCCTGCGGATCAACGTGTCCTACCGGCCAGACCGGATTGCCGCGGACACGGCCGCTGAGGTCGCCCGGCAGGTCGTGCGCGTCCTGGAACGCGTGGTGGCGGAACCTTCACTGCCCGTTGGCCGCCTTGGTGTGACGAGCGAATCGACGCGTGCTTCCGTTGTGGAGCAATGGAACTCGACCGGCGAGGCGCACGGCGGACCGTCGGTGGTGGAGTTGTTCCGGCAGCAGGTTGGCAAGTCTCCCGACGCGGTGGCGGTCGCGGACGGGGAACGCACGCTGTCCTACGCCGACCTCGACCGGGAATCGGATCGGTTGGCGGGGCACCTGGCTGGGCTGGGAGTGCGGCGCGGTGACCGTGTCGGTGTGGTGATGGAGCGCGGCGCGGACCTGTTCGTCGCCCTTCTCGCGGTCTGGAAAGCGGGCGCCGCGCAGGTTCCCGTGAACGTGGACTACCCCGCAGACCGGATCGAACAAATGCTTGTCGGCTGCTCGGTCGCGGTCTGTGGGGAAGCGAGCCGGGTGCCAGATGGGGTCGAGCCGGTGGACGTACTGGCGACCGGGGGAGAACCACCCGCGCTCACGATCGGCGCGCACGACGTCGCCTACGTGATGTACACGTCGGGCTCGACCGGTGTGCCGAAGGGCGTCGCGGTGCCGCACGGAAGCGTGGCGGCCCTGGCGGGTGACCCAGGCTGGTCGCAGGGCCCCGACGACTGTGTGCTGCTGCACGCGTCGCACGCGTTCGACGCGTCGCTGGTCGAGATCTGGGTGCCGTTGGTCAACGGAGCCCGCGTGATGGTCGCGGAACCGGGCGCAGTGGACGCGCAGCGGTTGCGTGAAGCGATCGTCCGTGGCGTGACCACGGTTCACCTGACCGCAGGCGCTTTTCGTGCTGTGGCGGAGGAATCGCCCGAGTCCTTCACGGGGCTGCGTGAGATCCTGACCGGCGGTGACGCGGTGCCACTCGCATCTGTCGTACGGATGCGCCAGGCATGCCCGGACGTGCGAGTCCGGCAGCTGTACGGCCCCACCGAGATCACCCTGTGCGCCACGTGGCTTGTCATCGAGCCAGGGGCCGAAACAGGCGACACCCTGCCGATCGGCGGGCCGTTGGCTGGCAGGCAGGCGTACGTGCTCGACGCGTTCCTCCAGCCGGTGGCGCCCAACGTGACCGGCGAGCTCTACCTCGCAGGCGCTGGCCTTGCGCACGGATACGTGGGCAACAACGGATCGACCTCCGAGCGGTTCGTCGCCAACCCGTTCGCTTCCGGTGAGCGCATGTACCGCACCGGTGACCTGGCGCGCTGGACGGACCAGGGCGAGCTGTTGTTCGCCGGACGGGCCGACTCCCAGGTGAAGATCCGTGGTTACCGCGTCGAGCCCGGCGAGATCGAGGCCGCGCTGGCCGAGGTCCCCGCTGTCGCGCAGGCGGTTGTGGTGGCACGGCAGGACCTCGCGGGTGAGAAGCGGCTCTTCGCGTACGTGACTGGGGAAGCGCTGGATCCTGATGAGGTCCGGGCGCACCTGGCTGCCCGGCTGCCGGAGTTCATGGTGCCGGGCGTGGTGCTGGTCCTTGACAGCTTCCCCTTGACGCTCAACGGAAAGATCGACCGCGCGGCCCTGCCTGCCCCTGAGTTCACTGGCAAGTCAGCCGGTCGCGAACCGCGCACCGAGACCGAGCGGCTGTTGTGCGACCTGTTCGCGGAAATCCTTGGGCTTGACCGGGTCGGCGCCGACGACAGCTTCTTCGAGCTCGGCGGCGACTCGATCCTTTCGATGCGGCTAGCCGCTCGGGCGCGACGCGAGGACGTCGTCTTCGGTGCCAAGCAGGTCTTTGAGCAGAAGACACCCGCGGGGATCGCGGCGGTTGCCGAGCGCGGCGGACCGAAGCGGCTCGACCAAACCGACGGCATTGGCGAAGTCGTACTGACGCCGGTGATCAAGGCACTGATCGAACGCGATCCCAGCGCGCTCAACGCAAGCGCGCAGTGGGTGACCGTCGGTGTGCCCAATGACCTGTCGATCGATGTGCTGACAGCCGGGTTGGCCGCCGTGATCGACACGCACGACATGCTGCGCAGCCGGATCGTCGAGGGGCCCAGGCTGGTCGTGGCCGACCGGGGAACGGTCGACGCGGTGGTCGAACAGGTCGAGGCTGGTGACCTGGACGAGATCGCCGGTGATGCGGCCGCAGGGCTCGATCCCGTTGCGGGCGTGATGATCCGGGCGGTCTTGGTCGGTGCAGGCAGGCTTGTCCTTGCCGCGCACCACCTTCTGGTCGACGTCGTGTCGTGGCGGACCCTGGTGGCGGACCTGCAGGCGGCCTGCGAAGCCATTGCTTCTGGCCGGAGGCCGGAGCTCGATCCGGTGGACGTCTCGTACCGCCGCTGGGCGCGGACACTGGTCGATCAGGCAGCGCTGCGGACCTCGGAACTGACGACGTGGACCGAGATCCTCGACGGAGCACCATCACGCCTCGGTGAGCTCGACCCCAAGCGCGACACCTTCGCGACCGCGGGACGTAAGTCGTGGACGTTGCCGAGGGACAAAGCCGGTGTGCTCGTGGAGAAAGCCACCTCGGCCTTCCACTGCGGTGTTCACGAAGTGCTGCTGGCGACCCTGGCAGGCGCGGTGACCCACTGGCGCGGTGGCACGGGCGTCGTGGTGGACATCGAAGGCCACGGCCGCCAGCCGATCGACGAGATGGACCTGTCCCGCACGGTCGGCTGGTTCACCGACATCCACCCGCTGCGCCTGGACGCGACCGGCGTCGACACAGCCGACGCGATCGCGGGCGGCGTCGCGGCAGGTCGCTTGCTCAAGCAGGTCAAGGAAAACGTGCGTGCCCTGCCCGACGGCGGGCTCGGCTACGGCATGCTGCGCTATCTCAACGCCGAAACCGCGCCGGTCCTCGCGGCACTGCCCACGCCGGAGATCGGGTTCAACTACCTCGGCCGTTTCTCGGCCCACACCGGTGACGCCGAGCTCTGGCAGATCGCGGGAATCTCCGGCGGTGGTTCGGAGCAGGACACGGCATTGCGGCACGTCGTGGAGATCGACGCGGTCGTCACGGACACAGTGGACGGACCCGAATTCACCCTGAACCTCACCTGGGCCGGGCGAATTCTCGACGAAGCCGATGCGGAATCGCTCGCGCGGGCATGGCTGGACATGCTGACCGGCCTGGCCACGCACGTCGACCAAGGCGGCGCCGGGGGACACACGCCATCCGACTTCCCGCTCACCACGCTGACGCAGCAAGAAGTGGCGGAGGTCGAGGCCGCCGTGCCGAGCCTCGTCGACATCTGGCCGCTTTCCCCGCTGCAGGAAGGCCTTTTGTTCCACGCCGCCGACGAGCGCGGCCCGGACGTCTACGCGAGCATGCGGACGCTGGCCATCGACGGCCCGATGGACGTCGCCCGGTTCCGGGCGTCATGGCAGGTTCTGCTGGACCGGCACCCGGCCTTGCGGGCGAGTTTCCACCAGCTCGAGTCCGGCGAGGCCGTGCAGGCGATCGCCAGCGAGGTCACGCTGGACTGGCAGGAGACCGACCTTTCGCACCTGCCCGAAGCCGAGGCGCTGGCGGAATTCGACCGTCTCGCGGAGCAGTTGCACGCCGAGCGGTTCGACCTGACCAAGGCACCGCAGCTGCGCCTGCACCTGGTGCGCATCGGTGACCGCAGGCACCAGTTGGTGTTCACGTCGCACCACATCGTGGCTGATGGCTGGTCGCTGCCACTGATCCTGGTGGACTTGCTGACGGCATACGAGGGCACGACACAGTCTGCTGCGACCTCGTACCGCGACTTCCTTGCCTGGATCGCTCGCCAGGACAAGGCGGCGGCCAGGGAGGCATGGCGGAGCGAGCTCGCGGGGCTCGACGAGGCGACGCACGTCGTACCGCCGGAGTCGATCATCACGCCGATCGAGCCGGACCGCGTCGGCTTCGAGCTCGACACCGAGTTGAGCAAGCGCTTGGTCGAGTTTACTCGCAGGCACGGTGTCACGGCGAACACGCTCTTCCAGGGAGTCTGGGCGCTGCACCTGGCTCGGCTGACCGGACGCCAGGACGTCGTCTTCGGCGCCGCGGTGGCCGGGCGGCCACCCGAGATCCCCGGTGTCGAGTCGTCGGTCGGTCTGTACATGAACATGCTGCCGGTCCGGGCCACCCTCACCGGCCAGCAACCGATCATCGACATGCTGACGGACCTGCAGGAACGGCAGATCGCGCTGCTGTCGCACCAGCACATCGGACTGAGCGAGATCAACCAGCTCGCCGGTCAGGGCGCGGCCTTCGACACGATCGTCGTGTTCGAGAACTACCCGCCCCCGCCGCCTCGGTCCGACGGCCCGGACGCGCTTGTCATACGTCCCACCGGAATTCCGAACGACACCGGGCACTATCCGATCTCCATGCGCGCGGGCGTGTCGGGGCACGGCGAGTTCATTTACCGGCCGGACGTGGTCAACCGCGCCGAGGCCGAGGAGATGCTCGCGGCGATCCTGCGGGCGCTTGAGCAGGTCGTCGCCGATCCGCAGATCCCGGTCGGCCGCGTCGGCCTGATCGGTCCGGAGCAGCGTCGCCTGGTCGTGGACGAGTGGAACCAGACCGACGCGCCAGTCACAAACGAGACGCTGCCCGCGCTTGTCCGCCAGCAAGCCGAGCAGACACCCGACGCGGTGGCGGTGCAGGACGCGGCGCGGAGCCTGTCGTACAGCCAGTTGCTGGGCGAGGTAGAGGCGCTGGCACGGCTGCTCGTGGGTTTGGGCGTTCGGCGTGAGAACCGGGTCGGAGTGCTTGTCGAACGTTCGGCTGAACTGGCCGTGACCCTGATGGGGGTCACGTTCGCTGGCGGAGTGTTCGTGCCGGTCGACCCGGACTATCCCCGTGAGCGCATCGAGTTCATGCTGGCGAACTCGGCACCGGAAGTGCTTGTGTGCACTAAGACGACTCGCGAGGTTGTGCCCGCGGAGTTTACGGGCACTGTGCTCGTGCTCGACGAGCTGCCAGCTGCCGATCCGGGCGTGGAATTGCCTTCCGTGGCACCGGAAGACGCGGCGTACGTGATCTACACATCGGGATCGACCGGTGTGCCCAAGGGTGTCCTTGTCGCCCACTCCGGGCTGGTCAACCTCGGGTACGCGCACATCGAGCGGATGGCCGTGACGTCGTCCTCACGGGTGTTGCAGTTGTCGGCGATCGGCTTCGACGCCATCGTGTCCGAGCTCTACATGACGCTGCTGGCCGGTGCGACCTTGGTCCTGCCAGACGCGGCGAGCATGCCGCCCCGGGTGACGCTGGGCGACGCGATCCGCAAGGCGGGCATCACGCACCTGACCGTATCGCCGAGTGTCCTGGCGAGTGAGGACGATCTGCCCGACACCCTGCAGACCGTGTTGACGGGCGGCGAGGCACTACCGCCCGCGCTGGTGGACCGGTGGTCGCCGGGCCGTCGGGTGATCCAGGCCTATGGGCCGACGGAAACGACCATCTGCTCAACGATGAGTGCCCCGCTTTCGCCGGGACACGAGCAGGTTCCGCTCGGTGGGCCGATCTACAACGTGCAGCACTACGTGCTCGACGCCTACCTGCAGCCGGTGCCGCCCGGGGTGGTCGGCGAGCTGTACATCACCGGCGTCGGACTGGCTCGCGGATACCTCGGACGCCTTGGCCTCACGTCGGAACGGTTCGTCGCCAGCCCGTTTGCCCCGGGTGAGCGGATGTACCGCTCCGGCGACCTGTTCCGCTGGACCCGGGAGGGCCAGCTGATGTTCGCTGGCCGGGTAGACGCGCAGGTCAAGGTGCGTGGCTACCGGGTCGAGCCAGCCGAGATCGAGGCCGTGCTGATCGAGCATCCAGGGGTTGCCCAGATGGCGGTCGCGGTCCGCCGGGACGGGCCGGGTGACAAGCAGTTGGTGGCGTATGTCGTGCCGTCGGCTGACGCTTCGGACACGCTGACCTCGTCGCTGCGTGAGCTGGCGGCCGAACGCCTGCCGGAGTACATGATGCCTGCGGCGTTCGTGTCGTTGGACCGGATGCCGTTGACTCCCAACGGGAAGCTCGACCACAAGGCGCTTCAGGCACCCGACTTCGCCGCGATGTCAACGAAGCGTGGTCCGAGCACGGCTATGGAGGCGCGGCTGTGCGAGCTGTTCGCGGACGTGCTCGGTCTTGACCAGGTCGGCGTCGACGACAGCTTCTTCGAGCTCGGTGGCGACTCGATCACCTCGATGCAGCTGTCCGCCCGAGCCCGCCGCCAAGGGCTGGAACTGACGCCGTGGCAGGTGTTCGACGAGAAAACGCCGGAACGGCTGGCGGCCATGGTCAAGGAGCTCCAGGTCGAGGAGGAGCCCGCCGAGGCGCCCAAGCCCGCGGCAAGCCCACTCCTTGCTCTTTCACCTGACCAGATGAACCAACTCGAGGCCGGACTGGCCGGTGAATAACTTCCATAAGGAGCAGATCGTGACCGTTGACGACACTCGCGCGAAGCCGCGCTCCAGTGTGGAAGACGTCTGGCCGCTTTCCCCGCTACAGCAAGGAATGCTCTACCACACGGCCCTCGACGACGACGGCCCGGACACCTACACCGTGCAGACCGTCTACGGCATCGACGGCCCGCTGGACGCTGATCGCCTGAGGGCCTCGTGGCAGGCTCTCGTGGACCGGCATGCCGCGCTGCGGGCCTGTTTCCGTTACGTCAGCGGCGCGCAGATGGTCCAGGTCATCGCACGCGGCGCCGAGATTCCGTGGAACGAGACGGATCTTTCCGGCCTCCCGGAGGACATCGCCGACGACGAGGTGGACCGGCTCGCGGCGCAGGAAGTGGCCGAGCGGCTGCGTATCGAGGTGGCGCCGCTGATGAAGCTGCACCTGGTCCGGCTTGGCCCGGAGCGTCACCGGCTCGTGCACACGCTGCACCACGTGCTGGTCGACGGCTGGTCGATGCCGATCATCCACCGCGAGCTCGCGGCCATCTACGCGGCAGGCGGTGACGCGTCCGGGCTTCCGCCCACGGTGTCCTATCGGGACTATCTGGCGTGGCTTGGCCAGCAGGACAAGGACGTTGCCATCGCGGCTTGGCGCAAGGAGCTCGCCGGGCTGGACACGCCGACCACGGTCGCCCCGGCGGATCCGACCCGCGTGCCGGACATCGACACCACGGTGATCGAGCTGTCCGCGCAGTTGACGGACGATCTGTACAAGTTGGCGCGCAGCCACGACCTCACTTTGAACACGGTCGTGCAGGGCGCGTGGGCCGTTGTGCTGTCACAGCTGGCCGGTCGTAACGACGTGGTTTTCGGCGCGACGGCGTCGGGTCGGCCAGCTGACCTGCCCGGTGTCGAGGCGATGGTCGGGCAGCTGCTCACCACGCTGCCGGTCCGTGTCCGGCTCGATGGCGGGCGTCGGGCGGTCGAACTGTTCGCGCAGCTGCAGCGTGACCAGTCCGCACTCATGGCCCATCAGCATCTCGGCTTGCAGGACGTGCAGGCAGTTGTGGGACCGGGCGCGGTTTTCGACACGCTCGTCATCTACGAGAACTTCCCGCGCAAAGGACTCGGCAAGGCCCCGGACGGCGGCCTTTCGCTGATCCCGGTGAAGCGCGGGCGTAACTCCTCGCACTACCCGTTCACACTGATCACCGGTCCCGGCGAGCAGATGCCGCTGATCCTCGACTACGACCGCGGCCTGTTCGACCCGGCGGCCGCGCAGTCGGTCGTCGGTGCCTTGGCTCGTGTGCTGGAGCGGCTGGTTGCCGAGCCCGATGTCCTCATTGGCCGTCTGACGCTGGTCAGCGAGGCCGAGCGTGCCTTGGTGGTTGACGAGTTCAACGCGACCGCGGGCCCGGTACCCGGGGACTCGGTGATCGAGCTGTTCGCCCGCCGCGTCGCCGAGGCACCCGACGCGGTGGCGATCACCGATGCCAGCGGCGCGAACCTGACCTACGCCGAGGTCGACCAGGCGTCGAACCGGCTGGCCGGTTACCTCGCTGGTCGTGGCGTCGGCCGTGGGGACCGTGTCGGTGTGGCCATGGAACGGTCGCCGGACTTGCTGATCGCGTTCCTGGCGATCTGGAAAGCGGGCGCCGCCTACGTTCCGGTCGACGTCGAGTACCCGGCCGAGCGAATCGCCTTCATTCTCAACGACTCCAAGGTCTCGATCGTCCTGTCCACTCAGGACACCTCTGGAGTGGCCGAGAACTCGATCGTCCTCGACGCCCCGGAAACGCGCGCGGCCATCGATGGCTGTGCTGCTCCGGAAATCCAGCTGTACGCGGGCGATCTGGCGTACGTCATGTACACCTCCGGGTCCACCGGCCTGCCGAAGGGCGTGGCCATCCCGCATGGGGCTGTGGCTGGTTTGGCTGGCGACGCGGGCTGGCAGATCGGTCCGGATGACGGTGTGCTGATGCACGCGACGCACGTCTTCGACCCGTCGCTCTATGCGATGTGGGTGCCGCTCGTCTCGGGTGCCCGGGTCCTGCTCACCGAGCCGGGCGTGCTGGACGCGGCCGGGGTACGCCAGGCCGTGCAACGCGGCGCGACTTTCGTGCACCTCACGGCCGGTACCTTCCGTGCCCTCGCGGAAACGTCCCCCGAATGTTTCGAAGGTCTGATCGAGATCGGGACTGGTGGCGACGTGGTTCCCGCGCAGTCCGTGGAGAACCTGCGGCGGGCCCAGCCCGGCCTTCGGGTCCGCAACACCTACGGGCCGACCGAGACCACTCTGTGCGCGACGTGGCTGCCGATCGAGCCTGGTGATGTGGTTGATCGGGAGCTGCCGATCGGCCATCCGATGACCAACCGGCAGATCTACATCCTCGACGCGTTCCTGCGTCCCGTCGCGCCGGGTGTCGCGGGCGAGCTGTACATCGCCGGTACGGGCCTGGCCCGCGGGTACCTCGACAGCCCCGGCGTGACGGCCGAGCGGTTCGTGGCGAGCCCGTTCGTTGCCGGGGAACGGATGTACCGCACCGGCGACCTGGCGCGCTGGACCCGTGACGGCGAAGTGGTGTTCCTCGGGCGTACCGACGAGCAGGTGAAGATCCGCGGCTACCGGGTCGAACTCGGCGAGGTCGAGGGCGTCCTGGCGGCCCAGCAGGGTGTTGTCGAGGCAGTTGTCCTGGCACGGGAGGACCAGCCGGGGGAGAAGCGCCTGGTCGGCTACTTCGTCTCGGACGGCACTGACGCGGGACCGGAGGAGATCCGGCGGCAGATGGGCCTTGTCCTGCCCGCGTACATGGTTCCTGTGGCTGTTGTCGCCCTGCCTGGCCTGCCTGTCACGCCCAACGGCAAGGTGGATCGCCGGGCACTGCCCGCTCCGGATCTCGCCGGACGCGCGTCGGAGAACGCGCCGGAGAGCGAGGCCGAGAAGGTGCTGTGCGCGCTCTTCTCCGAGATCCTTGGTGTCGAGCAGGTTGGTGTCGATGACGCCTTCCATGACCTCGGCGGCAGTTCGGCGCTGGCCATGCGGCTCATCGCGCGGATCCGTGAGGAACTCGGCGTGGATATGCCGATCCGGCAGCTGTTCTCGTCTCCGACTCCCGCGGGTGTCGCGCGAGTGCTCGCCGCGAAGTCACGTCCCGCGCTCGAAGCCGCCGCGCGGCCAGACCGGATTCCGCTCACCGCACGGCAATTGCGCGCCTGGCTGCTGGCGCGTCCGGGCGAAGACACTGCCGGCCAACACATCTCGGTCGCGCTGCGCCTGCGCGGCAAGCTGGACGTGCCCGCGCTGGCGGCGGCGCTCGGCGATGTCGCGGCACGGCACGAAATCTTCCGTACGACCTTCCCTGGCGACGCGCAGACCGTGTACCAGCACATCCACGACGCCGCCGTGGTCGAGTTGACGCCGGTCCCTGCGACAGAAGAGAACCTTCCCGGGTTGCTCGCTCAGCGCCGGATCTTCGATCTGACCAAGGAAATACCGTGGCGCTGCGACCTTTTCCAGCTCTCGGAAAAGGAACACGTTGTGCACCTGCAGGTGCACCGGATCCTGGCTGACGACGACTCGATGGACGTGTTCTTCCGTGACCTGGCGGCCGCGTACGGCGCTCGGCGCGAGGGCCGGGTCCCTGAGCGTGCGCCGCTGGCGCTGCAGTTCGCCGACTACGCGATCTGGGAGCAGCGACTGCTCGCGGGCGAGCGTGAACTCGACAGCCTGATCAACGAGCAGATTGTCTTCTGGCGCGACAACTTGGCCGGTATCGACGGGGAGACCGTGCTGCCGTTCGACCGTCCGCGCCCGGCGATCCCGTCGCGGCGGGCTGGCTCGGTCGAACTGCGGCTGGAGGCTGGCCCGCATGCCCAGCTGATGGCCGCCGTTGAAGAGGCTGGCGCGGACCCGTTCCAGGTGGTGCACGCCGCGCTCGCCATGCTGCTGAGCAAATACGGCGCTGGCCACGACCTGGTGATCGGCACGGCCCTGCCTCGCGACGAGGACCTGATCGACCTCGAACCCATGATCGGGCCGTTCGCCCGTCCGGTCGCGTTGCGCACGGACGTCTCGGGCGACCCGACCTTCCTTGAGGTCGTCACCCGGGTGCAGGAGGCGCTGCAGGCCGCGCAGGAGAACCTGGACGTGCCGTTCGAGCGCCTCGCCGAGCTGCTGGACCTGCCTGCCTCGCTGTCCCGCCACCCGGTGTTCCAGGTGGGACTCGAGGTTCGGGAAGAGGACCTCAGCTCGTGGGACGCGACCGAACTGCCCGCCCTGCGCACCGAAGCCCACCCCGTCGGGCCTGAGGCCACTGAGCTGGACCTCGCGTTCAGTCTCGACGAGCGCCGCGACGACGATGACAACGAGGACGGCATCGAAGGCACGCTTCGGTATGCCGCCGACCTTTTCGACGAGGACACCGCCGAATCGGTGGCCCGTCGGCTGATCCGCGTCCTTGAACAGGTCGCTGAAGATCCTCAGCGACGGATCAGCGAGGTGGACATCTTCCTGGACGACACCGAACGCAACCGTCCACCGATCGCACCCGCGCGGTGGTCCGGTCACGTGCCCGCGGCGGTCGCCGACCTGGGCCCGGTCGGCGCGCTCGTGCTCGACGACCAGCTGCGCCCGGTCGCTCCCGGTGCCGTCGGCGATCTGTACGTCACCGGTCCGGCAGTGGACGCGGGAGACGCTGGCCCGACCGTGCCGATGCCGTTCGGGACTCCGGGACACCAGATGCTGCGCACGGGTTTGCTCGTCCGTAAGACCTCGGCCAAGACCCTGGTTGTCGTGGGTGAGCGGCGGCGGTCAAGCGCCTCGGTGAAGACGGGCGACTTCGAGATCTTGCTGCCGTTGCGGGTCGATGGCGACCGCCCGCCGCTGTTCTGCGTGCACGCGAGCGGTGGCCTGAGCTGGAACTACGAGCCACTGCTCCGGCATCTTCCGGTGAATCAGCCGGTGTACGGCGTGCAGGCGCGTGGTTTGGCCCGCACCGAGCCGCTGCCCGGCAGCGTCGAGGAGATGGCGGCCGACTACCTCGAGCAGATCCAGGCCGTGCAGCCGACTGGGCCGTACTACCTGCTCGGCTGGTCGCTCGGCGGACGTGTCGCGCAGGCCATCGCGAGATTGCTTGAGGCACAAGGGGAGCAGGTAGGCTTGCTGACCCTGCTCGACGCCTATCCCGTCTACATGGGACGCAATGCGACCGGCACCGCGAGTGAGCAAGCCGAGCGTGACGAGGCTGCCATGGAGAAACGCAACCAGCAGGACCTCGACCTCGCGGGCCAACTGGTCAAGGGCGCAGCCGCCAGGGCACGCCTTGAGGCCGTCATGCGAAACCTCTGGGAGGTCGGGCCACGGCACACCGCCTCGCCCTTCACCGGCGACATCCTGCTCTTCGTGGCCACAGTGGACCGTCCGGAACACCTGCCCGTCCCGGTGGCCAAGGCCAGCTGGACGGACTACACCACCGGGGCCATCGAGTCGCACGAGATCGCGTCCAACCACTACGACATGGTGCAACCCGCCGCGTTGGCCCAGATTGGTGCCATCGTCGCCGAGAAACTCCGGTCGCGGCCGGAGTCGGAAAGGACACAACGATGACCAACCCGTTCGACAACGAGGACGGCACCTTCTTCGTGCTGGTCAACGACGAGGGCCAGCACTCGCTCTGGCCGACCTTCGCCGAGGTGCCTGCCGGCTGGACCCGCGTGCACGGTGAAGCAAGCAGGCAGGAGTGCCTCGCGTATGTCGAGCAGAACTGGACGGATCTGCGGCCGAAGAGCCTGATCCAGGCGCTCGGCGCCTGACCTGTCCAGCCGCTCAATACGGACGGTTGGACGAGCTCGAGGCTCGTCCAACCGGTTTTCCGGGAAAGGACCTGTGCGGTGATCGAGGAGAACGACGTTGTCCGTGGTTCGTTCGAGGAGATCAACGTCGAACTGGGCATGGCGATCCACCACCGGGACGGATTCGACCCGGCGCCACCGCTGCGCGCCTTGATGGCCAAAGGCGGGATGACCGTGCTCGGCGTCGAGGACGCTCCCGAAGCCCGGACCGCGTGGCTCGCGACCGGATACGACGAGATCCGGCAAGTGCTCGGCTCGGACAAGTTCAGCGCCAAGCTGATCTTCGGCGGGACCGACGCCGGATTCACCTTCCCCGGGTTCCTCACCCAGTACGACCCGCCGGAGCACACGCGGCTGCGCCGGCTGGTGACGCCGCCGTTCGCGATCCGGCGGATCCAAGGCTTCCGGCCACAGGTCGAGAAGATCGTCGAGGCCACGCTGGACGCCATCGAGGCAGGCGGCGGCCCCGTCGACTTCGTGCCACGGTTCGGCTGGCCCATCGCTACCACGGTGACGTGTGACTTCCTTGGCATTCCACGGGATGACCAGGCGGAGCTGTCGCGTGCACTGCACGCCAGCCGGGCCGAAAAGTCAGGCAAGCGGCGGGTGGCCGCGGGAAACAAGTTCTGGACCTACATGAGCCAGATCGTCGCTCGCACACGCCGCGACCCCGGCGACGACATGTTCGGTGTCGTAGTGCGTGAACACGGCGACGAGATCACTGACGCGGAGCTGATCGGCGTGGCCTCGTTCGTCATGGGTGCGGGCGGGGATCAGGTGGCTCGTTTCCTCGCGGCGGGCGCGTGGCTGATGGTCGAGCAGCCCGAGCAGTTCGCTGTGTTGCGGGACAAGCCGGAAACCGTCCCGGATTGGCTTGACGAGATGGTCCGGTACCTGACCAGCGACGAGAAGACCACGCCACGGATCGCGATGCAGGACGTGGAAATCGGCGGTTGCCCGATCAAGGCGGGCGACACCGTCACACCCTCTTTCCTTGCCGCGAACCGCGCGAACTTCCCAAACCCCGAGGATGCCTTCGACATCACCAGGCAACGGGCGGCGCATGTGGCGTTCGGGCACGGCATCCATCACTGTCTTGGCCGCCCGTTGGCCGAGATGGTGTTCCGGGCGGCGATTCCCGCTCTGGCACACCGCTTTCCCACGCTGCGACTGGCCGAACCGGACCGTGAGATCAAACTCGGCCCGCCGCCGTTCGACGTCGAAGCCTTGTTGCTCGACTGGTAGCCGGATCTAGGGCGTGTTTCAAATGCCCGATCGCGATAGCCAGGCCGGATGCGGCCCCTGACGCCACCGCGGCAACGCCCAAAGACAACCAGTATTCGCGGCGTCACCGCGGCGTCGCCAGGAACCACCCCGATCCTGCCTCTCATCGACCGGGACATTCGAAACACGCCCTAGAGGAGAAAATCGGTGCGAATCACTTGCCCCGAATCGTTGGCCCGGCAATCCATCTTTCCGATGGCCCATGAAGGGGTGTGGGTCGTTGCGAGGGGAACATTTGGCGCGTTGAACGCCGCGAAGGTGGCCTTCACGGCATCTGGCCCGGCAGAGGAGCTTTCCCGGTGACTGACGATGACCCGCGCCCGCTGCACATTCGCAGGCAGGGCTTGGATCCGGCGAAGGAACTGATGTCGGCCGGAGCGCTGACCAAGGTCACCGTCGGAACCGGAGCGGACGCCGAGACCAGCTGGATGGCCACATCGCACGCCGCCGTCCGGCAGATCATGGGCGACCACAAGAGTTTCAGCACGCGGCGGCGCTGGGACGACAAGGACGAGATCGGCGGGACGGGCACCTTCCGGCCGCGTGAACTGGTCGGCAACCTGATGGACTACGACCAGCCCGAGCACACACGCCTACGGCAGAAGCTGACCTCTGGCTTCACGCTGCGCAAGATGCAGCGGCTGCAGCCGTACATCGAGCAGATCGTGAACGAGCGTCTCGATGAGATGGAGCAGGAGGGATCGCCCGCGGATCTGGTCGAGTTCGTCGCTGACAAGGTGCCTGGCGCCGTGCTGTGCGAGCTGATCGGCGTGCCACGCGACGACCGGGCCATGTTCATGCAGCTGTGCCACGGGCATCTCGACGCCTCGCGAAGCCAGAAGAGACGGGCGGCGGCAGGGGAGGCGTTCTCGCGCTACCTGCTGGCGATGATCGCAAGGGAACGCAAGGACCCTGGCGACGGGCTGATTGGCGCGGTCGTTGCCGAGTACGGCGACGACGCGACGGATGACGAGCTGCGAGGCTTCTGCGTTCAGGTGATGTTGGCGGGTGACGACAACATCTCCGGCATGATCGGGCTCGGCGTGCTGGCCCTGCTGAGGCATCCCGAGCAGGTCGCCGCGTTCCAGGGTGACGATCAGGCGGCGCAACGCGCGGTCGACGAACTGCTTCGGTACCTGACTGTCCCTTATGCACCAACACCCCGGATCGCGATGCAGGACGTCACTGTGGGCGACCAAGTGATCAAGACTGGGGAGAGCGTCATCTGCTCGCTCCCGGCGGCCAATCGTGATCCCGAACTGGTGCCGGATCCGGATCGCCTTGATGTCTCACGTGATCCCGTGCCGCATGTCGCGTTCGGACACGGTATTCACCATTGCCTCGGTGCGGCCTTGGCCCGGCTCGAACTGCGCACAGTCTTTACCGCGCTGTGGCGGCGTTTTCCCACGCTGCGGCTCGCGGATCCCGCGCAGGAGGACAAGTTCCGCCTGACCACTCCCGCGTATGGATTGACCGAACTGATAGTCGCGTGGTGACTGGAGAATCGTTGTCCACGCATGGCGCTGGACCTGCTGCCGGACTACCGATGAGACTGGGGCATCAGCGTGTTGGGGTCGAAACGCATTCCGGTCAGTGAAGGAGCTTCCGCTCGGTATGAGTCACGGTATCGATGAGGTCGCGCACCTCGTGCCGGAGCCGGCGAACTATCTGCTGAGGACGAACTGCGACCCGCACAAGGACAACTTCGATCTCCTCGCGAACGGCCCGCTGTTCAAGCTGGTCGGCGACGCGTCCGCCCAACTGGGCAGGGACTATGTCTGGCAAGCGTCCGGCTACGAAGTCGTGCGCAGGATTTTGGGCGATTACGAGAATTTCACGACCCGCCCGCAATTCACGCAGGAGAAATCCGCGGCACACGTCGAGGCTCAGTTCGTCGGCCAGATCTCGACCTACGATCCGCCCGAGCACACTCGCCTGCGCAAGATGCTGACGCCGGAGTTCACCGTCCGCCGGATCCGCCGAATGGAGCCCGCGATCCAAGGCCTGATCAACGATCGCCTTGACATGCTGGAGGCCGAGGGCCCGCCCGCGGACCTCCAAGGGTTGTTCGCCGACCCGGTCGGCGCTCTGGCATTGTGTGAGCTGCTTGGCATCCCGCGCGATGACCGGACCGAGTTCGTCCGCCGGATCCGGCGCAACGCCGATCTGAGCCGCGGGCTCAAGGCACGGGCGGCCGACAGCGCGGCATTCAACCGGTACCTGGACAACCTGATTGCCAAGCAGCGCAAGGATCCTGACGACGGACTGCTTGGCTCGATCGTCGCAGAGCACGGCGACAACATCAGCGACGAAGAACTCAAAGGCCTGTGCACGGCCCTGATCCTCGGCGGTGTCGAGACTGTCGCAGGCATGATCGGCTTCGGAGTTCTTGCCCTGCTGGAGAATCCTGACCAGATCCGGTTGCTTTTCGACGGCCAGGACAAGGCCGATCGCGTTGTCAACGAGCTCGTGCGTTATCTGTCCCCGGTACAGGGACCGAATCCACGCCTTGCCATCAAGGACGTGGAGATTGACGGACAGCTGATCCGGGCGGGGGACTACGTCCTGTGCTCGGTGCTGATGGCCAACCGGGATGAAGCGCTGACGCCGAATCCCAACGTTCTCGACGCGAATCGTCCCGCAGTGTCGGACGTCGGATTCGGGCACGGCATTCATTACTGCGTTGGCGCCGCGCTGGCCCGCTCAATGCTGCGGATGGCGTATCAGACTCTGTGGGAGCGATTCCCCGGGCTGCGGCTGGCCGTGCCCATCGGGGAAGTGAAGTACCGCAGCGCGTTCATTGACTGCCCCGATCAGGTCCCAGTCACCTGGTAGCGGGTGAAAACCAGCAATTGGACACTCGATAGAGGAACGGTGGGAGATGTCGGTCGAAGACTTCGATGTGGTGGTTGCTGGTGGCGGGCCCAGTGGTTCGACCATTGCCACGTTGGTGGCCATGCAGGGGCACCGGGTTTTGCTTGTGGAGAAAGAGGTTTTCCCGCGATACCAGATCGGTGAGTCGTTGCTGCCCGCCACCGTGCACGGCGTGTGCCGGATGCTCGGCATCACCGACGAGCTGGCCAACGCGGGGTTCCCGATCAAGCGGGGCGGCACGTTCCGCTGGGGCGCGCGCCCGGAGCCGTGGACGTTCCACTTTGGAATCTCCGCCCGGATGTCCGGCGCGACGTCACACGCCTACCAGGTGGAGCGCGCGCGGTTCGACGAGATCCTGTTGAACAACGCCAAGAGCAAGGGCGTCGTCGTACGCGAGGGCTGCTCCGCGACCGACGTCGTGGAAGACGGCGAGCGCGTCACGGGTCTGAAGTACACCGACGCCGACGGCAATGAGCGTGAGGTGTCGGCGCGTTTCGTGATCGACGCGTCGGGCAACAAGAGCCGCCTGTACTCCAAAGTCGGTGGCAAGCGGAACTACTCGGAGTTCTTCCGCAGCCTGGCCCTGTTCGGCTACTTCGAGGGCGGCAAGCGGCTGCCCGCACCGGTTTCCGGCAACATCCTCAGCGTCGCCTTCGACAGCGGCTGGTTCTGGTACATCCCGCTGAGCGACACGCTGACCAGCGTCGGCGCGGTGGTGCGTCGCGAGGACGCCGACAAGATCCAGGGTGACCGCGAGAAGGCCCTCAACGCCCTGATCGCCGAATGCCCGCTGATCTCCGAGTACCTCGAGAACGCGACCCGGGTGACCACCGGCAAGTACGGCGAGCTGCGAATCCGCAAGGACTACTCGTACCAGCAGGAAAGCTACTGGCGGCCGGGCATGATCCTGGTCGGCGACGCCGCCTGCTTCGTCGACCCGGTGTTCTCCTCCGGTGTGCACCTGGCGACCTACAGCGCGCTGCTCGCGGCCCGGTCGATCAACAGCATCCTCGCGGGCGACCTTGACGAGAAGACCGCGTTGAACGAGTTCGAGGCGCGCTACCGCCGTGAGTACGGCGTGTTCTACGAGTTCCTCGTGTCCTTCTACCAGATGAACGTCAACGAGGAGTCGTACTTCTGGCAGGCCAAGAAGGTCACCCAGAACCAGAGCACCGACATCGAGTCGTTCGTCGAGCTGATCGGTGGCGTGTCCTCCGGTGAGACCGCGCTGACGGCCGCCGACCGGATCGCCAAGCGCAGCGCCGAATTCGCTGCGGCCGTCGACGAAATGGCCAGTGGCGACGGCGACAACATGGTGCCGATGTTCAAGTCCACAGTGGTCAAGCAGGCGATGCAGGAAGCGGGCCAGGTCCAGATGAAGGCCCTGCTCGGCGAGGACGCCGAACCGGAGCTGCCGCTGTTCCCCGGTGGTCTGGTGACCTCACCGGACGGCATGAAGTGGCTGCCGTACCACCCGGCCTGACGCGTCCTTACTGACTCAGGTGCGTGCCCGCGGTGCGGGATCGAGTTCGTGGAACAGGGGATGCGAAATGCGTGTGTTGATCTCGGGGTGCGGATCACGCGGGGACGTCGAACCGCTTGTGGCACTGGCGGTTCGGGTGCGGGCACTCGGTGCGGAGGTGCAGATGTGCGCACCGCCGGACTACGTCGAGCGGTGCGCCGAGTTCGGTGTGCCGCTGGTGCCGATCGGCCGGCCAGTGCGCGCAGGCGCACGCCCGCCGGGAGTTCTGCCGCCTGGCGCGCCCGAAGTCGCGGCCGAGGTGATCGCCGAGCAGTTCGACAACCTCCCGGAGGCCGCGGAGGGCTGTGATGTGGTGCTGGCGACCGGCCTGCTGCCCACCGCCGTCGCGGCGCGGTCGGTGGCCGAGAAGCTGGGCGTCCCCTATTTCTACACCGTTCTCTGTCCGGACCATCTGCCGACGGCGCACAGTCAGGCGCAGCGGGACCAGTACAACGAGGGCGCCGACCGGCTGGCCGGTGGCGCGGTCAACGGTCAGCGTGCCGCGATCGGCCTGCCGCCGGTGGCGAACCTCTTCGACTACGCCTACACCGATCAGCCCTGGCTGGCGGCGGATCCGATCCTGGCCCCGCTGCTGCCAGGGTATGACGCGGTGCAGACCGGCGCGTGGATCCTGCCCGACGAACGGCCGCTTTCCGTTGAACTGGAGGCGTTTCTGGCGGCAGGTCCACCACCGGTGTACGTGGGTTTCGGCAGCTCGCTCAAAGCCGTTGACGCCGCGCGGGTCGCCATTGAGGCGGCCCGCGCCCATGGCCGCCGGGTCATTCTCTCCCGGGGCTGGGCCGATCTGGACCTGATCGACGACCGGAACGACTGCTTTGCCGTCGACGAGGTCAACCTGCAGGTGCTGTTCGGCCGGGTTGCCGCCACCATCCACCACGACGGTGCGGGCACGACGCACGTGGCCACGCGGGCAGGCGTCCCCCAGATCGTGGTACGCCACATCATTCCCCAGGTGTACTACGCCGACCGGGTGGACGAACTGGGCGTCGGTGTGGGACTCGACGGTCCGACCCCGACTTTCGACTCCTTGTCAGCCGCGCTCACCACGGCCTTGGCTCCGGAGACCCGCGCCAGGGCGGCGGCCGTGGCCGGCGAGATCCGTACCGACGGGGCAACCGTGGCCGCGCAACTGCTGTTCGAAGCGGTCAGCCGGGAAAAACCGGCCGTTTCTGCACAACGGGGGAAAACCTGATGCGTGTGTTGTTGTCGACGTCCGGCAGCCGCGGAGACGTCGAACCGCTTCTGGCACTGGCGGTTCGGTTGCGGGAACTCGGCGCGGAGGTGCGGATGTGCGCGCCGCCGGACTCCGCTTCCCGGCTCGCCGAGGTTGGTGTGCCGCACGTGCCGGTGGGGCAGCCCGCACGCCCGAAGGCAGACGGGGGCAAGCCCCCGTCACGCGAGGAGATGGCCCGGTTCCTGACCGAGGCGATCACCATGCAGTTCGACCACGTCCCGGCGGCTGCCGAAGGGTGCGACGCGGTGGTGACGACCGGTCTGTTGCCCGCGGCGGTCGGCGTCCGGTCGGTGGCCGACAAGCTGGGCATTCCGTACTTCTACGCCTTCTACTGCCCGATCTTCATGCCGTCGCCGTACTACGCGCCGCCGCCGCCCATCGGCGAGCCGCCCGCACCGGCCGGGACCGACATCCGGGCGCTGTGGGACCGCAACAACCAGAGCGCCTACAGGCGGTACGGGGACACGCTCAACAGCCAGCGGGCGGCGATCGGTCTGCCACCGGTCGAGGACATCTTCGGTTACTGCTATACCAGTCGGCCTTGGCTGGCGGCCGATCCGGTACTGGCCCCACTGCAGCCAACGGACCTCGACGCCGTGCAGACCGGTGCTTGGATCCTGCCCGACTCGCGGCCTCTTTCCGTTTCGCTGGAAGCGTTTCTGGAGGCTGGTCCGCCGCCGGTGTACGTCGGTTTCGGCAGTATGCGGGCAGACGCTCACGCCGCGAAGGTGGCCATCGAGACCATCCGTGCCCAGGGCCGCAGAGTGATCCTCGGTCGCGGCTGGGCTGATCTGGCTTTGATCGACGAGCAGGACGACTGCTTCGCCGTTGACGAGGTGAACCACCAGGCGCTGTTCAGCCGGGTGGCCGCCGTCGTTCACCACGGCGGCGCGGGCACGACGACCACGGCCGCTCGCGCTGGCGCCCCTCAGGTTCTGGTGCCTCAGATAGCGGACCAGCCGTACTACGCCGGCCGGGTGGCCGAGCTCGGCATCGGTGCGGCACACGACGGTCCGATCCCGACCTTCGACTCTCTGTCCACCGCGCTCACCACGGCCTTGGCCCCGGAAACCCGAGCCCGCGCAACGGCCTTGACAGGCACCGTTCGTACCGATGGGGCGACTGTGGCCGCGCAACTGCTGCTGGACGCGGTCAACCGGCACAAGCCCGCTGTTTCTGCGTGAACGGGGATACGTGATGCGTGTGTTGTTGTCGACGTCCGGCAGCCGCGGAGATGTCGAGCCGCTGCTGGCACTTGCCGTCCAGTTGCAGGACCTCGGTGTGGACGTGCGGATGTGCGCACCCGCCGACTCCGCGGAGCGGTGCGCCGAGGTCGGCGTCCCGCTGGTGCCGGTCGGCCCGAAAGAGCGCGTGATGCTCAAGGAAGGGATGCCGCCGCCGTCGCCCGAGGAGGGGCGCCGGTTCGCGGCCGAGGCGATCGCCCTGCAGTTCGACCAGGTCCTGGCGGCCGCCGAGGGATGTGACGCGGCGGTGGCGACCGGCGAGCTGGCCGCCGCCATCGCCGTGCGGTCGGTTGCCGAGAAGCTGGGCATTCCCTACGTCTACTCCGCCTGCAGCCAGCCTTACCTGCCGTCGTCGCACTATCCGCCGCCCCTGGACGAGCAGACCGAACCGGGCGTGGACAACCGGACGTTGTGGGACCAGCGCAGCCGCCGGTTCTGCGAGGGTTTCGGGGAGATGATCAACGACCAGCGGGCCGCGATCGGCCTGCCACCGGTGGCGAATGTCTTCGACTACGGCCACGCCGATCAGCCCTGGCTGGCGACCGACCCGGTCCTGGCCCCGCTGCAGCCCAACGATCTCGACGCGGTGCAGACCGGTGTGTGGATCCTGCCGGACTCGCGGCCGCTTTCCGCTGAGCTGGAGGAGTTTCTGGCTGCCGGGTCACCGCCGGTGTACGTGGGTTTCGGCAGCTCGTCCGGGCTCGGCACCGATGACGCCGCCCTGGCAGCCATCGAAGCGGTCCGTGCCCAGGGGCGCAGGGTGATCCTCTCCCGCGGCTGGGCCGAACTGGACCTGCCCGACGACCGGGACGACTTGTTCGCCGTCGACGAGGTGAATCTTCAGGCGCTGTTCGGCCGGGTGGCCGTGGCCATCCACCACGGCAGCGCGGGCACCGTCCACATTGCCACGCGGGCGGGCGTCCCGCAGATCGTGATACCTCAGTCAGGGGACCAGCCGCACTTCGCCGAGCGGGTCGCCGAGTTGGGCGTCGGTGCGGCACACGACGTGTCGATCCCGACCTTTGATTCCTTGTCGGCCGCCCTCGCCATCGCCTTGGCCCCGGAAGTCCACACGCGAGCGACGGCCGTGGCCGGCCAGATCCGCACTGATGGGGCAGCGGTGGCAGCGGAGTTGCTACTTGCCCGCGCCACAACCCTGTTGACGACAAGCACATAGGAGACTTCATGTCGACCACGACCCAGTGCCGGATCTGTGCGGGCACGGTCAGAGAGTTCATCGACTTCGGGCGCCAGCCGCTCTCGGACGCGTTCGTCGTTCCCGGCGACACCCAGGAAGAGTTCTTCTTCCGGCTGGCCACCGGGATCTGCGACACCTGCACGATGGTGCAGCTGATGGAAGAGGTCCCGAGGGACCGGATGTTCCACGAGGCATACCCGTACCTGTCCTCCGGTTCGGCGTACATGCGCACGCATTTCGAGGAACTGGCCAAGCGGTTCCTGGCCACCGAGCTGACCGGCGAGGACGCGTTCATCGTCGAGCTCGGCAGCAACGACGGCATCATGCTCAAGGCAGTGGCCGAGGCGGGCGTGCGCCACCTCGGCGTCGATCCGTCTGGCGTCGCGGATCTGGCTGCGGCCAAGGGAATCCGCGTCCGCAAGGACTTCTTCGAAGAGGCCACGGCGGCCGACATCCGCGCGAACGAGCGCCCCGCCGACGTGATCTACGCGGCCAACACCCTCTGCCACATCCCTTACATGGACTCGATCCTGAAGGGCGTCAACACGCTGCTCGGCCCGAACGGCGTGTTCGTGTTCGAGGACCCGTACCTCGGTGACATCGTGGAGCGCACGTCGTTCGACCAGATCTACGACGAGCATTTCTTCTTCTTCACGGCCCGCTCGGTCCAGGAGATGGCTCGCCGCCACGGCCTTGAGCTCGTGGACGTCGAGCGCATTCCGGTGCACGGCGGCGAGGTGCGTTACACCCTCGCACTCACTGGCGCCCGTAAGCCGACCAACGCCGTGGCCGAGCTCCTCGCGTGGGAAGCCGAGCGCGAGCTGTCGGAGTACGCCACGCTGGAACGCTTTGCCACCAAGGTGAAGAAGAACAAGGAAGACCTGATCGCGCTGCTGACCAAGCTTCGTGACGCGGGCAAACGCGTCGTCGGCTACGGCGCGACGGCCAAGGGCGCCACCGTGAACAACTTCTGTGGCATCACTCCGGATCTGGTGCAGTTCATCTCCGACACCACACCGGCCAAGCAGGGCAAGCTCAGCCCCGGACAGCACATCCCGGTCCACGAGCACAAGCAGTTCGCGGACAACTACCCGGACTACGCACTGCTGTACGCCTGGAACCACGCCGACGAGATCATGAACGCGGAGCAGGCTTTCCGCGATGCCGGTGGGAAATGGATCCTGTACGTGCCGGATGTGCACGTGATCTGACGTGCCAATGATGTGCCTCAATGCCGCATTGGTGGTGTCGCACGCCGCCAATGCCGCATTCGGGGCGCGGGGCAGCTGCACGTCTTCGGAGTGTGCCGGCGGGCCCGAGCCGTGAAGATGTGCTGGTATGTCCAGACTTCACCCGTTGTAACGTGGCACCGCTGTCGTCAAAGTGAGCGCTATGTCTTCAGACCCTGACGCGACCCGCCTGCTGGCAATTTCCGCTCATTTGGACGACGCGGCTCTGTCTTTCGGAGCCGGCCTCGCCCAGGCGGCGCAGGACGGTGTGAAGGTGACCGTCTATACGGTATTCGCCGGTACGGCGGCGGCCCCTTACTCTCCCGCGGCTGAGCGGATGCACTCGATCTGGGGCTTCTCGCCGGACCAGGACGCACCGCTGCAGCGCCGAAACGAAGACATCGCCGCGCTCGATCACCTGGGAGTCGGTTACCGGCATGGCCGGTTCCTTGATTCCATCTACCGCAAGCGGCCGGACGGCCGGTGGCTGGCCGACAACGTGGCAGGTCGCCAGAAGCTGGCGATCAGCAAGCAATCGCCACAGGACGATCCGGAGCTCTTCGCCGCGGTCCGGGATGACATCAAGTCGGTTGTCGACGAGTACGACCCGACGCTGATCGTCACGTGCGCGGCGATCAGCAGTCACATCGACAACGAGATCGCGCGGGATGCCGCGCTGATCGTCGCACACGACAAGGGTATTCCGGTGCGGCTTTGGGAAGACCTTCCGCACGCGACCTTTGGGAGGGGGGCGGCTGAACTGCCTCAGGGCTTCCGGCTCGGTCCGCCCGATTTCAGTTCCGTCAAGCCGACGGCGCGGACGCGGAAGTTCGAGGCGCTGAAGCTCTATCCGTCGCAGATGTTGATGCTCACCGGGCCGGACAAGGATTTGTTCGCTCAACTGGACGCGCATGCTCGGAAAAACTCACCCGATGGCGGATACAGCGAAACGACCTGGCCGGTTCTCCGCGACTGACAAGTTCACGTTCACATTCGCGCGAGCCGACGGTCTTTGAACACACACAACCGAAGCAGTATCACGCCCGGAGGTACCGGAGTGTCCGCAACACTCACTCATCTGCCGTCGCCGCACCAAGACCCGGTGGGAGAAGGCAGATCCAACCGCTGGGCGTTCTGGCGTTCGCCGGCTGGTCAGCCTCCGTGGGCCCGGCCCGCGTTGCTGGGTATCGCGTTGGTCGCGGTGGTGCTTTACGCGTGGAACTTGCCGGTGGTCGATTACGCGCCGCTGTACTCGGATGCCGTCAGGAGCATGTCCGGGAGTTGGAAGGCGTTCTTGTACGGCGCGGTCGATCCGGCGGCGACGTACACGCTGGACAAGCTGGCCGGATCCTTTGTGCCGCAGGTGATTTCGGCGAAGATCTTCGGGTACAGCGAGTGGTCGCTGGCACTGCCGCAGGTGATCGAGGGTGTGATCTCGGTACTGGTGATGTACCGGGTCGTGCGGCGATGGGCGGGTGTGGTTCCCGGTCTGCTCGCGGCGGGGATTTTCACTTTGACCCCGGTTGCCGCGTCGATGTTCGGGCACAGCATGCACGACGGGTTCCTGACGATGTGCTTGGTGTTGGCGGTTGACCAGTATCAGCGGGCTGTGCTGGACGGACGGCTGCGGTCGTTGGTATGGGCCGGTGTGTGGGTCGGGCTCGGCTTCCAGGCCAAGATGTTGCAGGCGTGGATGATCCTGCCCGCTCTGGTCGTCGGTTACTTGTTGACCGCGCCGATCGAGATGCGTCGTCGGATGAAGCATGTGGCGGTCGCCGGTGTGGTGATGTTGGCGGTGTCGCTGTCGTGGGTCGCGCTTTACACCTTCACCCCAGCCAGCGACCGGCCCTACATCAGCCGCACCACGAACAACAGCGCCTTCGCCATGGTGTTCGGGTACAACGGTCTCGGGCGTCTGGGCATCGACCTGCCCGGCGCCGTTCCCGGTGACCAGGCGGGCGGTCCGCTCGGCGGTTCAGGTCGAGAAGCGGGTGAACTCGGCGGCCCGGGTCAGGAAGGTGGGCCGGGTCAAGAGGGTGGGCCGGGTCAGGAAGGCGGACCCGGGATGGGGCCGGGGATGGGGCCGGGGATGGGGCCGGGGATGGGGCCGGGTGGGCCCTTCGATGAAGACCCGTCGAAAGTGGAGAGCCGGGAGAGTCCCACGGGATGGGCCAAGCTGCTCGACGGCCACCTTGGTGTAGCGATCGCCTGGCTGTTCCCGCTCACGCTGCTGACCCTGCTGTGCGGGCTCTTGTGGTGGCGCCGGGCCGAACGCACTGACCCGGTGCGTGGCGGGCTGGTGATGTGGGGCGTGTGGCTGGTGACCTTCGGCCTTGTCTTCAGCGCTGCCGAAGTCGCGCACACCGCGTACGTGGCGTCACTCGCGCCCGCGGTCGCCGCTCTCTCCGCTCTGGGCATTGTGATGTTCTGGCGGTCGTATCGGCGAGGCGGCAGGCAGGCCTGGATACTGCCGCTCGCGGTCGTGGCCGAACTAGCTTGGGGCGCCTGGTTGTGGTCCCATTACCCCGATTTCCTGCCGTGGGCGAAATGGGGCACGCTCGCGCTGGGCGCAGTGGCCCTCGTCGCGCTGGTTCTGGCGCGAGTGATCAGGTCCGCTTCTCCCGCCTTGGTCACGGCCGGACTCGCCATCGGCGTCGTAGCCATATTGGCCGCGCCTGCCACGTATGCCTTCTCCGTACTTGACCCCGATTACGCCGGCAACTCCTTTGACGCCAACGCCGGACCGGCATCAGGGCGAGTGATCATCCGATGAATATCACGCCCGGAGGTACCGGAGTGTCCGCAACACTCACCCATTTACCGTCACCGTCCCAGGAACCCTTACCCGAAGGCAAAACCAACCGCTGGGCGTTCTGGCGTTCGCCGGCTGGTCAGCCTCCGTGGGCCCGGCCCGCGTTGCTGGGTATCGCGTTGGTCGCCCTTGTGCTTTATGCCTGGAACCTGCCGGTGGTCGACTACGCGCCGCTGTACTCGGAAGCCGTCAGGAGCATGTCCGGAAGCTGGAAGGCGTTCTTGTACGGCGCCATTGACCCGGCGGCGACGTACACGCTGGACAAGCTGGCCGGATCCTTTGTGCCGCAGGTCATCTCGGCCAAGATCTTCGGGTACAGCGAGTGGTCATTGGCACTGCCGCAGGTGATCGAGGGTGTGATCTCGGTACTGGTGATGTACCGGGTCGTGCGGCGATGGGCAGGTGTGACTCCCGGCTTGATCGCGGCGGGGATTTTCACCTTGACCCCGGTTGCCGCGTCGATGTTCGGGCACAGCATGCACGACGGGTTCCTGACGATGTGCTTGGTGTTGGCGGTTGACCAGTATCAGCGGGCTGTGCTGGACGGACGGCTGCGGTCGTTGGTATGGGCCGGTGTGTGGGTCGGGATCGGCTTCCAGGCAAAAATGTTGCAGGCGTGGATGATTCTGCCTGCGCTTGTGGTCGGCTATCTGTTGAGCGCCCCGATCGAAGTGCGCCGCCGGGTGAAGCATGTGGCGGTCGCAGGCGTGGTGACCTTGGCGGTGTCGCTGTCGTGGGTCGCGCTCTACACCTTCACCCCTGCCAGCGAACGGCCCTACGTCGACGGCAGCACGAACAACAGCGCCTTCGCCATGGTGTTCGGGTACAACGGTCTCGCGCGTCTGGGCATCAACCTACCGGGAGCGAGGGTGGTCAGCGAGACCGACGTTCCGGTGCTGGACCCCAACGTGCCGCCGCCTCCGATGGTCGACATCATTCCCACCATCAGGGGAAACCCGTGGGAGGACCCGACGAAGGCAGAGAGCCGGGAGAGCCCGAAGGAGTGGGGCAAGCTGTTCGACGGCCACCTCGCCATCGCGGTCGGCTGGCTGTTCCCGCTCGTGTTGATGACCCTGGTATGCGGGCTTTGGTGGTGGCGCAGGTCCGAGCGCACTGACCCGGTGCGTGGCGGGCTGGTGATGTGGGGCGTGTGGCTGCTGACTTTCGGGCTGATCTTCAGTGCTGGCGAGGTTCCGCACACCGCGTACGTGGCGTCACTCGCGCCCGCGGTCGCCGCTCTCTCCGCCCTGGGCATTGTGATGTTCTGGCAGTCGTATCGGCGCGTCGGCAGGCAGGCATGGCTACTGCCGGGCGTGGCCGCGGCCGAACTGGCCTGGGGCGCTTGGCTTTGGTCTCACTACCCCAACTTCCTGCCGTGGGCGATGTGGAGCGTGATCGCGCTCGGCGCGGTCGCCGTTGTCGCGCTGGTTCTGGTGCGTGTGCTCAAGAACGCCTCCAGCAGCCTGGTCACGGCCGCGCTTGCGATTGGTGTCGCGTCCATTCTGGCCGCGCCTGCCACGTATGCCTTCTCCGTGCTTGATCCTGACTACGCTGGCGCCTCCTACGACGCCAATGCCGGACCGGAGTCGGGCAAGATCCCGGGTGGACCGGAATCAGGCGAAATGCCAGTCGGCGGCGAAGGCGGTATGCCAGGTCCCGGCGGCGAGGGAGGGATGCCAGGCCCAGGAGGCGGTGCGCCAGGCCCGGGCGAGCTAGGCCCAGGAGGCTGAGCCGGATTGGCCAATTCCTCGTGAGTGGTTATGCGTGTTCTAACCCGCCTAACCACTCACGAGGTCCGACCAGGGGCATGCCGGTGACTCAGCCGGTGTCGTCCATCGTCTGATCGTTCCGGTGCCTAATGTCTGCCCGTATTCTGGCCCGCATGACTGATCAAATGGCGCGTGCGGCGGTGCGGACCACTCGCGCGAATGTTTTGCTGGCCTCGGCGGGCGAGCGGGGCGTTCTGTGCGACTTCTACAGCGAGACCGCCGCGGACATTTATCAGGACATCATGGGGGATGGCGACAAGGACGGCAGTCCGGAAGCCGGAGAGTACGCCACGCACATTCGCCCCGAGGCGGGACCGGTGCTGGAGTTGGCCGCGGGAACGGGCCGTCTCACGTTTCCTCTCCTTGATCTTGGCCTTGAAGTCACCGCTCTCGAATTGTCGGCCGCGATGCTCGGCGGCTTGCAGAAACGTTTGGCAGAAGCGCCAACGGAAATCCAAAAGAGGTGCACCGTTGTGCACGGGGACATGTCGGCCTTCTCTTTGGACACGCTCTTCGGAACAGTCATGATCAGCTCAGGTTCGATCAACGTCCTTGACGACGCCGACCGGCCCGGCGTCTACGCGTCGGTGCGTGACCACCTCGCGCCAGAGGGGCGATTCCTCCTCGGTGTGGCCATCTCTGAGGCTGTCGAGCAAGACGCTGTTGAGCGCCAGCAGGAGTTGCCAGGGAGGAGTGGACGCCGGTACGTACTGCACGCACGGCAGTCTCCCACTGAGGAGATCCACGAGATCACCATCTATCCCGCCGACGAAACCGCTGCCCCTTTCCTTGTCTGCACGAACCGGGTAAGGCTGCTCAAACAAGATCAGGTCGTACGGGAACTCGAACAGGCCGGATTCGATGTGATCGCACGGACTCCGTTCTCGTCGCCAGGTGCCGAAGGCGTGTTGTTGCTTGAGGCAGTGGTCCGCGGCTGAGGGAAACTCGTCCATCTTCGGAGAGTTCCCGCACCAAATCTCGGTCCGTATTCTTGCCCGCATGAGTGATCAATTGGCGCAGGACGCGGTGCGGACCACTCGCGCGGATGTTTTGCTGGCCTCGGCGGGCGAGCGAGGCATTCTGTGCGACTACTACAGCGAGACCGCCGCGGAAATCTATCGGGACATCATGGACGATGAGGGCGAGGACACTGGCGCCATCTCCGAGGCGCAGGAGTTCGCCAACCACATTCCCGCTGGATCGGCACCGGTGCTTGAGCTGGCCGCTGGCGCGGGACGCCTGACTTTCCCGTTGCTGGATCTCGGTCTTGAGATCACCGCTCTTGAACTTTCGGCCAAAATGGTTGCCACACTGAGCAAGCGGTTGGCTGAGGCGCCTGCTGAGGTCCAGGCTCGGTGCACCGCGGTGGTCGGCGACATGGCCGACTTCGCGTTCGACCAGCAGTTCCGCGCGGTGATCATCAGCCCTGGCACGATCGCTGTCCTTGACGACGAGGGCCGGGCCGGCCTGTACGCCTCGGTTCGCAAGCATCTCGCGCCAGGCGGGCAGTTCCTGGTCGGCGTCGGCCAGCAGAATCCCAACAAGGACGAGCCGCTTGAGCGCTTCCAGGACTTGACCGGTGCGAGCGGCCGGGAGTATGTGCTGCACCACCAACGTTGGTTCCCTGGGGACGAAGAGGTGCACGACATCACCATCTACCCCGCCGACGAAACCGCTGACCCGTTCCTCATCTGCACGCACCGCATGCGGATTCCCAACATGGACCGGATTGTGCGGGAATGCGAAGCGGCCGGATTCGACGTCACCGTGCAGCACTTCGCCGGGAAGCTGCCGCAGGACGTGCTGCTGCTCAAGGCGTCGGTGCCCGCCTGACACATGGAAAACCTCAGCGAGATGATCGCCGCTGAGGTTTTCCCAATGGCTTCAGGGAAGGCGCGCGGTGACGAGCTTGGCCAGCCGGGAGACGCCCTCTTCGATCAGGTCGGGCGTGAGCAGGCTGATCGACAGCCGGAGCTGGTTGAATCCGCCCTTGCCACCGAAGAAGTGATGCATCGGGGTGAACAGCACGCCGTGGTCGCGCGCGGCAGTGGCCAGCAGCTCATCGTCCACAGTGAACGGCACGGTCACGGTGACGAAGAACCCGCCTGTCGGCGTGTTCCAGCTGACCCCGTCGAGGCCGCCGAGCCTGCGGGACAGTTCGCCGAGCGTGAGCTGGAGGTTGCGCTGGTAGATGGCGATCTCACGGGCGTTGGCCTTGGTCAGGCTGAAGTCGTTGAGCAGCAGCTTCCCGGCGATCACGGCCTGCGCGATGGGGGAGGTGTTCACCGTGAGCATGCCCTTGAGCTTCGAGAGCTGGTCGGCGAGCAGGCCACCCCCGGCCACCTGCTGATCCGCCACCGCGTAGCCGACGCGAGCGCCAGGCATGCCGGTCTTGGCGAAGGAACCGATGTAGACCACGCTTCCCGACCGGTCGAGTGCCTTCAGTGTGGGCAGACGCTCAGTTCCGAAAAGCCCGTACGCGTTGTCCTCCAGCAGCAGAATGCCGTTGGCCTCGGCGACTTCCAGCAGCCGGTGGCGGGCGGGCAGGTCCATGCTTGTGCCGGTCGGGTTGGCGAAGTTCGGTGTCACGTAACAGGCCCGGACCCGCTTGCCCTGGTCCGAAGCCCGTTTCAACTGCAGCACAAGGTCTTCGGGGTCGATGCCGTTCTCGGTCGACCGGACCGGCCAGACGGGCGTGTCGGTCAGCAGCGCCGCCCCGGTCAGCCCGACGTACGTGGGGGCGGGCGCGAGCAGCACGTCGTTCTCGTTCGCGCGCAGTGTGCGCAGGATCAGGAACATGGCTTCCTGAGCGCCAACCGTGACCACCACGGACTCAGGAGCGGCGTTGATGTTCTCGTCCTCGGCGAGGTTGCGGGCGATCAGATCGGCGATCACGCCCTTCGTGGTGCCGTATTGGAACAGCGTGCGGGTGACCACCGCTTCGTCCAGTTTCCGATCACGCCGCAGATGGTCGCAGTACGCGTCGATGTACTGATGAATGAGCTGCACGTCGAAGAATTCTTCATACGGACGGCCAGCCGCCATGGAAATGGCTACCGGATATTCCTCGATCAACTCGTTCAGCAGGTTCATCGATGAGATGGCCGGATCGTTCAGCGATCCGTGTAGCGTTTCCATGCTCAATTGGGTGGACAGACCGTATGAATCCATGAATAGTAGGATTCCAGCTGCCGTCGCCGTGTCAAGTGCGGCCGGTTGACGCGATTCTCGCCGATTTCCACTGTCCATCGTCAATTACGCCAGACACTCGATCTCTGCGGGTACGGTCAGGCGAGTGCGCCACAGCACCTGGGGAAGGGCACAACCATTGAGGGGAAACAAGAACTCGTCGCCGCGCGCCCGTGTACGCGTGGTGGGCGACGGAGGACGTTCATGCTGATGACAACTGAGACCGGGATCCGGTTGTCGTATCACGACCATGGCGACGGCCCGCCTGTCCTGTTGCTCACCGGGACCGGAGCGCCGAGCTCGGTGTGGGACCTGCATCAGGTGCCCGCGCTGCGCGCCGCCGGGTTCCGGGTGATCACCATGGACAACCGTGGCATCCCGCCGAGTGACGAAGGCGCGGACGGGTTCACCATCGAGGACCTTGTCGCCGACGTGGCCGCCCTGATCGAGCACCTCGATGTGGCGCCGTGCCGCGTGGTCGGCACGTCGATGGGCTCGTACATCGCGCAGGAGCTGGCACTCAAGCACCCGGAGCTGCTTGACGCGGTCGTGCTGATGGCGGCCTGCGGCAAAAGCAGCCTCGTCCAGCGGGTGCTCGCGGAGGGCGAGGCGAAGCTGATCGAACTGGGCACCGAGCTGCCGCCGGGTTTCCTTCCCGCGGTTCGTGCCATGCACAACCTCGGGCCCGCGACGCTCGCCGACGACGACCTCACCGGGGACTGGCTCGACCTGTTCGAGGCGGCCGACAACTGGGGCCCCGGCGTCCGGGCGCAGCTGCGGCTGAGCGCGTTGCCCGACCGTCTCGACGCCTACCGTTCGATCAAGGTGCCCTGCCACGTCGTCTCGTTCGAGCATGACCTCGTGGCGCCGCAGGCCGCCGGACGCGAGCTCGCCGCCGCGATTCCCGGCGCCACGCACCGCACCATCCCCGGTTGCGGGCACTTCGGCTACTTGGAGAACCCGGAAGCGGTGAACCGTGAGCTGATCCGGTTCCTCCGCGCCGAGTCCGCCGCGCGACTGGAGGAGACCGCATGACCGGCGAGGCATCCACTGCGCCCGCGTTATTCGAGGCAACCACCGCCAAGGTGCCGGACCGACCGGCCGTGGCGATGGGGGCGACCACGCTGACCTACGCCGAGCTGAACGGTGAGGCCAATCTCCTCGCCCACAGGCTCGTCGAGCACGGGGTCGGCCCGGAGAAACTCGTCGCACTGGCGATGCCACGGTCGATCGAGTTCGTCATCGCGATTCTGGCCGTGCACAAGGCAGGCGCCGCGTACGTGCCCGTCGACCCGGACTATCCGGCGGATCGCAGGCGGCACATGCTCGATGACACCGCGGCGCATTGCCTGCTGGCCATGCCTGGGCAGGACGTTGCCGGTGCGCCGGTCGTGATGAGTGTGCAACGGCAGCCGGGCGGGTCGGCGCCGAACCTGACCGACCAGGACCGGCTCAGCCCGTTGCTGGCCAACCATCCCGCGTACGTCATCTACACGTCCGGCTCGACCGGGCAGCCGAAAGGCGTGCTGGTCACGCACCGCGGCATCCCGAACCTGGCTGACGACTACGTGCGTCGCCAGAACCTGGTGCCGGACAGCAGGTTGCTCGCCTTCGCGTCCCCGAGTTTCGACGCGGCCGTCGCCGAGTTCTGGCCGATCTGGCTGGCCGGTGGCTGCTTGGTGCTTGCGGCCGCGTCCGACCTGATTCCCGGCGAGCCACTGGCCCGGCTGGTCCGCGACCAGGGCATCACCCACATCACGCTGCCGCCGTCCGCGCTGGCACCGCTCGAGGAAGGCGGTGGCCTGCCGCCAGGACTGACGCTCCTGGTCGCGGGCGAGGCCTGCCCGGCGCCTGTCGCGAAGAGCTGGGCGCGCGACCGCGTGATGATCAACGCCTACGGTCCGACCGAGGCCACGGTCGCGGTCACCGCGAGCGACCCGCTGACCGGCGAAGGCACGCCACCGATCGGCAGGCCGATCACCAGCGTGAGCACGTACATCCTGGACGACCGGCTGCAACCCGTCCCGGAAGGCGACGTCGGCGAGCTGTACATGACCGGCCCCGGCCTCGCCCGTGGATACCTGCGTCGACCGGCCGCGACAGCCGAGCGGTTCCTGCCGAATCCCTTTGGCGGTCCGGGGGAGCGCATGTACCGCACCGGCGACCGCGTCTGGGCGGGTTCGGACGGCCAGCTCGTCTTCGTCGGCCGCGTCGACGACCAGCTGAAGGTTCGTGGTCATCGCATCGAGCCAGGCGAAGTCGAGTCCGCGCTGCTCGCGGTGGATGACGTGGCCCAGGCCGTGGTGACCGAGCACGACAACAGGCTCATCGCCTACGTGGTCGGCGTCGGAGGCGAACGGGTGGCAGCCGAAGACCTGTTGCCACCGCTGCGAAAGCGGCTGCCCGGCTACCTCGTACCTGACGTGGTCGTCAGCTTGCCGCGGCTGCCGACCTCGCCGAACGGCAAGATCGACCGGGCCGCGCTGCCCGATCCCGATCGGGAGGGCGCCGAGCGTGTGACGTCCGGGCGCGCGCCCAGCACGCCGACGGAAGTCCTGCTGGCCGGGTTGTTCGCCGAGGTGCTCGGCGTCAGCAGTGTCGGCGTCGACGACAGCTTCTTCGACATCGGCGGCCACTCGCTGCTCGCGACCCGTCTCGTCGCCCGTATCCGCGAAAGCCTGAAAGTCCGGCTGCGGGTGCAGGCCTTCTTCAACGCGCCGACCGTGGCACAGCTGGCCACCGTGCTCGACGGCGCATCGAGCTGACCGGGAGACCCTTCATGCGGACGACGACAGCCGTCGATCTTGGTAATCCGGATCTGTACACGAGCCTGGACCGGCACGCCCGCTGGCGTGAGCTCGCCGCGCAGGACGCGATGGTGTGGAGTGAGCCGGGCACCTCGCCCTCCGGCTTCTGGTCGGTGTTCTCGCACCGGGCCTGCGCCGCGGTCCTCGCGCCATCGGCGCCGTTCACCTCCGAGTACGGGATGATGATCGGCTTCGACCGTGACCACCCTGACCAGTCGGGCGGTCAGATGATGGTGGTCTCCGAGCAGGAGCAGCACCGCAAGTTGCGCAGGCTGGTCGGGCCGTTGTTGTCCAGGGCCGCGGCGCGAAAGCTCTCCGAGCGGGTGCGTACCGAGGTCAACGGAGTGCTTGACCAAGTGCTCGATGGCGCAGTGTTGGACGCTGCCACGGCGATCGGTCCGCGTATTCCCGCCGCGGTCGTGTGCGAGATCCTCGGTGTGCCCGCGCAGGACGAGGACATGCTCATCGAGCTGACCAATCACGCGTTCGGCGGCGAGGACGAGCTGTTCGACGGGATGACGCCACGCCAGGCGCACACCGAGATCCTCGTGTACTTCGACGAGCTGATCACCGCGCGCCGCGAACGTCCCGCTGACGATCTCGTCAGCGCGTTGGTGACCGATGACGCCCTGTCGATCGACGACGTATTGCTCAACTGCGACAACGTGTTGATCGGCGGCAACGAGACCACGCGGCACGCGATCACCGGCGCGGTGCACGTGCTCGCCACGGTTCCCGGCTTGCTGACCGGGCTGCAGGACGGGAGCGCGGACGTCGACGCCGTCGTGGAGGAGTTGCTGCGCTGGACATCGCCCGCGATGCACGTCCTGCGGGTGTCCACCGAGGACGTCACGATCAACGGCCAGGACCTGCCGGCCGGCACACCGGTGGTCGCGTGGTTGCCCGCGGCGAACCGGGATCCGGCCGAGTTCGACGACCCCGACACGTTCCTGCCCGGCCGGAAACCCAACCGGCACATCACGTTCGGCCACGGCATGCATCACTGCCTCGGCTCCGCGCTCGCCCGGATCGAGCTCTCGGTCCTGGTGCAGGTTCTTGCGGAGCGGGTGTCGCGGGTCGAGGTGCTGAGCGAGCCGGAGTGGCTGCGCGCGATCGTCGTGCAGGGCTATCGAGCGCTGCCAGTGCGATTCACGGGGCGGTGACGCGGGAATACCCGGCTGATTTGCCGTACACCCTCGGTTATGGCCGTGGGTGAACTGAGCTCGGCCTTTTCGGGCACTCCACGCGGTGTGTCTGGCCAGGCCAAGTGGCTTGTCCTTGCCCGTGCGGTGTCAAGCTGACAACCATTGATGCGAAATTGGCTTGCCGCCATCCTGTTTATCAGCAGGACATCTATTTCACGGAGGAAATACCTTGACTGCGGGATCGACTGTCCAGAATTTCCAGATCGACTATGTGGAAATGTATGTTGAAAATCTCGAGGTCGCCGCGTTCGGCTGGGTGGACAAGTACGCCTTCGCTGTCGCCGGTACCAGCCGGTCGGCTGACCACCGGAGCGTCGCGTTACGGCAGGGGCAGGTCACGCTGGTCCTGACCGAGCCCACGTCGGACCGTCATCCGGCGGCGGCGTACCTCCAGACCCACGGTGACGGCGTCGCCGACATCGCCTTGAGCACTCCGGACGTGTCGGCCGCGTACAAGGCCGCGGTGCAGGCGGGTGCGGAAGCCATCCGGGAGCCGGGCCAGCACTCGGAGGAAGCGATCGTCACGGCCACCATCGGCGGTTTCGGCGATGTCGTGCACACCCTGATCCAGCGCGACGGATCGGCACCCCAGATGCCGCCGGGCTTCACCGGCTCGCTGGAGGTGACCAACCACGGCAGGGGAGATGTCGACCTGCTCGGCATCGACCACTTCGCGATCTGCCTCAACGCGGGTGATCTCGACCCGACCGTGGAGTACTACAAGCAGGCACTCGGCTTCCAGCAGATCTTCGACGAGCACATCGTGGTCGGCGCACAGGCGATGAACTCGACTGTCGTGCAGAGCACGACCGGAGCGGTCACCCTCACCCTGATCGAGCCGGACCGCAACGCCGACCCCGGCCAGATCGACGAGTTCCTCAAGGGACACCAGGGCGCGGGTGTTCAGCACATCGCCTTCAACAGCGATGACGCGGTCCGCGCGGTCAAGGCGCTGTCCGAGCGTGGCGTTGCGTTCCTGAAGACTCCTGGGGCCTACTACGACCTGCTCGGCGAGCGGATCGAGCTGGCGACGCACACCCTCGACGACCTGCGCGCGACCAACGTGCTCGCCGACGAGGACCACGGCGGCCAGCTGTTCCAGATCTTCACCGCGTCCACGCACCCTCGGCACACCATCTTCTTCGAGGTCATCGAGCGACAGGGCGCAGGCACCTTCGGCAGTTCCAACATCAAGGCCCTGTACGAGGCCGTTGAGCTGGAACGCACTGGGCAGAGCGAATTCGGCGCCGCTCGTCGATGACGTACGTCTGCCTGACTGACCTCGAACACGCCGCACGGGACGTCCTGCGGGGCGAGATCTGGGACTTCCTCGCTGGGGGCAGCGGTGCGGAAGCGTCTCTGGGGGCCAACCGCACCGCGCTCGAGCGGATCTTCGTGATCCCCCGGATGCTGCGTGACCTGACGGACACCACCACCGAGGTCGAGATTCTCGGCCGGCGCGCCGCGCTGCCGATGGCGGTCGCGCCGGTCGCGTATCAGCGCTTGTTCCACCCCGATGGCGAGCTCGCGGCGGCTCGGGCAGCTCGTGACGCCGGTGTGCCGTACACCATCTGCACGTTGAGCAGTGTTGCGCTTGAACAGATCGCGGCCGTCGGCGGACGGCCGTGGTTCCAGTTGTACTGGCTGCGCGACGAGAAACGTTCCCTGGAACTGGTCCGCCGCGCGGAAGACGCGGGCTGCGAGGCGATCGTGTTTACCGTCGACGTGCCGTGGATGGGACGGCGGCTGCGTGACATGCGCAACGGCTTCGCGTTGCCGGAGTGGGTGACGGCGGCCAACTTCGACGCTGGAGCGGCCGCACACCGCCGTACCCAAGGGGTTTCGGCCGTCGCTGACCACACCGCGCGCGAATTCGCCGCGGCCACTTGGGAATCCGTGGAAGCTGTCCGCGCGCACACGGATTTGCCGGTGGTGCTCAAGGGGATCCTCGCGGTCGAGGATGCCCGTCGCGCGGTCGACGCGGGTGTCAGCGGAATCGTGGTGTCCAACCACGGAGGTCGTCAGTTGGACGGTGCAGTACCAGGCATCGAGATGCTCGGCGAGATCGCCGCGGCGGTGTCCGGCGGCTGCGAGGTGTTGCTGGACGGGGGAATCCGCAACGGCGGTGACGTCATGAAGGCGACCGCCCTTGGCGCGTCGGCTGTGCTGGTCGGGCGGCCCGTGATGTGGGGGCTGGCCGCGGCGGGCCAGGACGGCGCCCGGCAGGTGCTCGACCTGCTCGCCACCGAACTCCGAGACGCCATGGGGCTTGCGGGCTGTGAATCGGTGAGCGCGGCCCGTCGGCTGGACACGAGGACCGTTGGCGGCGGGATCCCGATGACCAATCAACTGGGGGTTGTTTGATGTCGTCCTACGTCGATTCATTACCCACCACGCTGCGCCCTCGTGATCACCGCGACCACGCGGACCGGATCGCCTTGTCGGCCGCGACCACCGACGGCGTGCACATGCGGACCGAGGACGTCCGCGCGTGGATCGCCGAACGCCGTGATGCCAACGTCTTCCATGTCGAACGCATCCCGTTCGCCGACCTGGACCAGTGGTGGTTCGAAGGTGTGACGGGCAATCTCGTGCACCGCAGCGGCCGGTTCTTCACCATCGAGGGCCTGCACGTGATCGAACACGATGGTCCGCACGGCGACGGTCCGTACCGGGAATGGCAGCAGCCGGTCATCAAGCAGCCCGAAGTGGGCATCCTCGGCATCCTGGCCAAGGAGTTCGACGGCGTGCTGCATTTCCTGATGCAGGCCAAGATGGAGCCGGGCAACCCCAACCTCGTACAGCTCTCGCCGACCGTGCAGGCCACCCGCAGCAACTACACCAAGGCACACGGCGGCACGAACGTGAAGCTGATCGAGTACTTCGCGCCGCCGGAACCCGACGGCGTGATCGTCGACGTTCTCCAGGCAGAGCAAGGATCGTGGTTCTTCCACAAGTCCAATCGCAACATGATCGTCGAGACCCGCGACGACGTGCCGATGTGGGACGACTTCTGCTGGCTCACGCTCGGGCAGATCGCGGAGCTGATGCACGAGGACGAGACGATCAACATGAACGCCAGGAGCGTGCTGGCGTGTTTGCCTTACCACGACACGGCTCCGGGCGCGCTGTTCTCCGATATCCAGCTGCTGTCGTGGTTCACCAACGAGCGTTCGCGCCACGATGTGCGTGCCCGCCGCATTCCGCTCACGGACGTCTGCGGCTGGAAGCAAGGCGTTGAGGCGATCGAGCACGAGGACGGCCGTTACTTCAAAGTCGTTGCGGTAGGGGTGAAAGGCAGCAACCGCGAGAAGGTCGCCTGGACCCAGCCGTTGCTCGAATCCGTCGGTCTTGGTGTCGTCGCGTTCCTCATTCGCGACATCGACGGCGTGCCGCACGTTCTGGTGCATGCCCGCGCTGATGGCGGTTTCCTCGACACGGTCGAGTTGGCGCCGACCGTCCAGTGCACGCCCCGCAACTACGCGCACCTGCCCGCGGAGAGCCGTCCGCCCTTCCTGGACTTCGTCGTGGACGCGCCACGGTCACGGATCCGTTACGAGGCAATCCATTCCGAGGAAGGCGGCCGTTTCCTCAACGCCAGGGCCCGATATCTCGCGGTCGAAGCGGACGAAACGGTCGAACCACCTCCTGGCTACGCCTGGGTGACGCCCGCACAGCTCACCGCGCTCACCCGGCACGGGCACTACGTCAACGTCGAGGCCCGTACGCTTCTCGCTTGTATCAACGCCGCGTCGGCACAGCCACAAGGAGTTGCCTGACATGAAGCTGATCACGGTCCTCGGCGCGTCGGGCTTCGTCGGCTCGGCTGTCACGCGCGCACTGGCACAACAGCCAATCCGGCTGCGAGCAGTGGCGCGCAGGCAGTTCACGCTCGCGCCTGGCCAAGCCGAGACAACCGTCATCTCCGCTGACCTCACCGACCGTGCCGCGCTCGCCAACGCAGTCAAGGGATCGGACGCGGTCGTGTCCCTGCTGTTGTCGGACGGCGGATGGCGCGTGGCCGAGACCGAGGAAGCCGAACGTGTGAACGTGGGCGTCATGCGGGACCTCATCGACATCATCGGCAGCGACAGCGGGACGCCCCCGTTGATCGTGTACGCCGGTGCCGCCTCGCAGGCCGGTGTGCCACCCCGGGAACCGATTGACGGCAGCGAGCCCGACAACCCGGCGACTCCGTACGACCAGCAGAAGCTGGCGGCGGAACTGATCCTCAAGAAGGCCACAGCCGATGGTCTGGTGCGCGGCATCAGCCTGCGTCTGCCCACGGTATTCGGTGAGACCACAGCAGAAGGCGCGAACCACGACCGTGGTGTCGTGTCCTTCATGGCACGGCGAGCCATCGACGGCCAGCCACTGACTGTGTGGGGCGACGGAACCGTTCGACGCGATCTGCTGCACGTCGAGGACGTCGCGACAGCGTTCACGGCTGCACTGGCCAACCCGGATTCCCTTGTTGGCGGCCACTGGCCGCTCGGCGCAGGCCGAGGCGACCAGCTCGGCGAGGTTTTCCGGCTCGTGGCAGACGAAGTCGCCGAGCACACCGGACAGCCCCCTGTCGACGTGACATGCGTGGAACCGCCGTCGCACGCGCCTGAGATCGATCTGCGCAGCGTCACCATCGATTCGACGCCGTTCCGGGCGCTCACCGGCTGGCGCCCAGAGATTTCGCTGTCCGAAGGAGTGCGTCGCACTGTCGCCGCATTGACGACACCAGTTCATGGAAAGGCTCGCGGATGACCACGCGTGTATGGGATTACCTGACCGAATACCAGGCCGAGCGGACCGACCTGCTTGACGCGGTCGAGACGGTCTTCGATTCGGGCCAGCTCGTGCTCGGCGCGAGCGTGCGCGGCTTCGAGTCGGAATTCGCCGCGTACCACGGGGTTTCGCACTGTGTCGGCGTCGACAACGGAACGAACGCGATCAAGCTTGGCCTGCAGGCGCTTGGCGTCGGACCGGGCGACGAGGTGATCACGGTGTCGAACACCGCGGCTCCGACCGTGGTCGCCATCGACGGCACGGGTGCGACGCCGGTCTTCGTCGACATCCGCGAGGACGACTTCCTGATGGACACCAGCCAGGTCGAGGCCGCGATCACCGACCGCACCAAGTGCCTGCTGCCTGTGCACTTGTACGGTCAGTGCGTGAACATGGCTCCGCTGAAGGAACTCGCCGCGAAGCACGGGCTGTCCATTTTGGAGGACTGCGCTCAGGCTCACGGGGCCAAGCAGGACGGTGTGATCGCGGGTTCGACCGGTAACGCGGCCGCGTTCTCCTTCTACCCGACCAAGGTGCTCGGCGCGTACGGCGACGGCGGCGCGACCATCACGTCCGACGAAGCCGTTGATCACAAGCTGCGGCGGTTGCGGTACTACGGCATGGACACGACCTACTACACGCTGGAAACGCCCGCCCACAACAGCCGTCTTGACGAGGTACAGGCTGAAATCCTGCGGCGCAAGCTCAAGCGGTTGGACACCTACATCGCTGGCCGTCAGGCCATCGCGCAGCGCTATGTCGACGGACTCGGCGACACCGAGCTGAAGCTGCCGCAGACCGTGCCAGGCAACTCGCACGTGTACTACGTCTACGTGGTGCGTCACCCGCGGCGCGACGACATCCTTGAGCGCCTCAAGGCGTACGACATTCACCTGAACATCAGCTACCCGTGGCCGGTGCACACCATGACCGGGTTCGCCAAGCTTGGCTACGCTGAGGGCTCGTTGCCGGTGACCGAGCGGCTCGCCAAGGAGATCTTCTCGCTGCCGATGTATCCAGCGCTCTCGCCGGACCTGCAGGACAAGATGATCCACGCGGTCCGCGAAGTCCTGTCCACCCTCTAGAACCCAGGAGCAGCTGTGCAAGCACGCAAACTGGCTGTCGAAGGCGCGATCGAGTTCACTCCTCGCGTCTTTCCCGACGACCGGGGGGCGTTCCTCTCGCCGTACCAGGAAGCGGCCTTCGTCGAGGCTCATGGCAGCCCGCTTTTCCGTGTGGCACAGACGAACCACAGCGTGTCCAAGCGTGGCGTGGTGCGGGGCGTGCACTACACCGCGACGCCGCCGGGTGTCGCCAAGTACGTCTACTGTGCCCGCGGTAAGGCGTTGGACATCGTGATCGACATCCGGGTCGGCTCACCGACGTTCGGGCAGTGGGACTCGGTGCTGATGGACCAGCAGGACCACCGGGCGTTGTACTTCCCGGTCGGCGTCGGCCACGCGTTCATCGCGCTTGAGGACGACACGGTCATGTCGTACATGATCTCGGGGACCTATGTGGCGAAGGACGAACTCGCGCTGTCCCCCTTGGATCCCGCGTTGGGGCTGCCGATCGAGACCAGTGGCGTCGAGCCGATCCTTTCCGAACGCGACCAGGTGGCCATCACCCTCGCCGAAGCACAGGAGCAAGGTCTGCTGCCGGACTACGCCAAGAGCCAGGAAATCGAGCGCCACCTTTGAAAACCCTCGTGAGTGGTTATCCGGGTTAGAACACGGATAACCACTCACGAGGTCATTTGAGGCTGGTGACGACCTCGGCGGGGCTTGGCATGGCGGCGACCTCGGTGGCAAGGGCACGGGCAGCGTCCCGCACTGCGGTGTCCGCCAACAGGAAACGGGCCTGCTCGGTGATGTCGTCGGCCGTGAAGTCCTCGACGAGCTGGGTGGCGACACCGGCCTTGACAGACGCCTCGGCGTTGGTTGAATGGTCGGCGCCTTGCGGCAGGAACAGCTGGGGGAGACCGGCGCCGAACGCGCCCAGCATCGTCCCGCTTCCGCCGTGGTGCACGACGATATCCACGTGGGGCAACAGTTCCCTTTGCGGGACCCACGTTTCGAGCCGCACGTTCGACGGCACCTCGCCAAGCAACTCGGCCTCGACGAACGGTCCGGTGGCGACCAGCACGTCGAGGTCGAGCGCGGCGAGGCCGATGGTCGCCTTGACCAATACGTCGCTGTTGCCGTACTGAGTGCCCAGCGTCACGTACGCCAGCGGACGGCTCCGGTCGCGATCAGCGATCCCGGCAGGCAGGTCACCCGGCACGCTCCAACCAACCGGCCGCAAGGGGATCCGGTTCGCCGTGGCGACGAACTCCTGTGATTGCACCGACTCCGGGCAGATGTCGACGATCGGGTCGCCGAACGGGGCCTCAAGCTCACCTTCCAGACCGAACTCGGCGGCCGTGGCCCGCATCTCCTCGCGGATTTCCTTGCCAGCGTCGTAGTCCGCCATCCGGCCGAAGTTGTGGCTGATACAAGGGATCCCGGCCCGCTTGGCCGCGTACGCCCCACCCGCGTTCGCCGCCTCGTAGACCACGAGATCCGGTCGTCGCTCGGCGAAAACCGGCTCAAGGTCGGCAACCACGGCCCGTGGTACGGCATCGCCGAACACCCGGCCAAGCAGCTTGAACAGCTTCTTCTGCGGAAGCGCCCTCGGGTCCCCGTCGACCCCCTTCAGCAGCTCGGTGAACGCCTGCTGCGGCGTGAGCCCGACCGGGATGCCGGTGATGCCTGCTTTCTCGATGTTCGGCAGGAATTCCGCTGCGGTCGCGAAGGCGACGTCGTGCCCGGCGTCACGCGCGGCGACGGCGAGCGGGATGAGCGGGAAGGAATGTCCGTAGGCCCCCAGAGCCGTGAATATCAGGCGCATGCGGCCACAGTAGCCATAAGCTGGGCGGACTTCCGGTGTCCGTGCGGTCGTTGGACGAGCTGGACCACCGAGATCAACCGAGGTTACGTTCACTCCGTCTGCCCATACTGGGGAAAGGTGAGACCGATGGACGCTGCGCAAGTCAAGCAGCTACTCCGTAGCAAACTCAGGACGTGGGGGTGGATGTATCGATGACTGTGGACGTCGCACCAGCCCAGGATTTGTCCGTCCTCACCGGACTGACCGAGATCACCCGGTTCGCCGGTGTCGGGACCGCCGTGTCCGACACGGCCTACACGCAGTCCGAGCTGCTCGAAATCCTCGACATCGAGGATCCCAAGATCCGGTCGGTCTTTCTCAACAGCGCGATCGATCGGCGTTTCCTCACGCTGCCACCAGAGAGCCCAAGCGGCGCACGGTCGTCCGAACCGCAGGGCGATCTACTGGACAAACACAAGAAACTCGCCGTCGACATGGGGTGCCGGGCGCTCGAGGAGTGCCTGAAGTCGGCGGGCGCAACGCTTTCGGACTTGCGTCATCTGTGCTGCGTGACCTCGACGGGGTTCCTGACGCCCGGTCTGAGCGCGCTGATCATCCGCGAGATGGGCATCGACCCGCATTGCAGCCGTTCCGACGTCGTCGGCATGGGCTGCAACGCGGGCCTGAACGCGCTCAACGTGGTCTCCGGATGGTCCGCTGCGCACCCGCGTGAGCTCGGCGTCGTCCTGTGCAGCGAGGCGTGTTCGGCCGCATACGCCCTCGACGGCACGATGCGGACCGCGGTGGTCAACAGCCTGTTCGGTGACGGATCCGCTGCCCTCGCAGTCGTTTCCGGTGACAGCCGGGTGGAAGGCCCGCGTGTCCTGAAGTTCGCGAGCTACATCATCACCGACGCCATCGAGGCGATGCGGTACGACTGGGACCGCGACCAGGACCGGTTCAGCTTCTTCCTCGACCCACAGATTCCGTACGTGGTCGGCGCGCACGCCGAGATCGTCGCCGACCGGCTGCTGGCCGGAACCGGCCTGCGACGCAGCGACATCAGTCACTGGCTCGTGCACTCCGGCGGCAAGAAGGTGGTTGACGCCGTCGTGATCAACCTCGGCCTGAGCAGGCACGACGTCCGCCACACCACCGGTGTGCTGCGCGACTACGGCAACCTTTCCAGCGGATCGTTCCTCTTCTCCTACGAGCGGCTCGCCGAAGAAGGCGTCACTCAGCCGGGGGACTACGGCGTACTCATGACCATGGGGCCTGGCTCCACAATCGAAATGGCGCTCATCCAATGGTAAATAGCGATCTGGTGCTGCGACTCGATGGCGCGCAGCCACTGTCGGCCACGTCGGTCGAGGAACTGGTCAGCCTGTGCGACCGCGCCGAGGACCACCGGGAATCCGGTCCCGTCACGATTCACGTCACGGGTGTCCCGTCGGCAGACTGGTCCGAGGGACTGACGGTCGGTTTGGTCTCCAAGTGGGAACGCGCGGTGCGCCGGTTTGAACGGCTCAACCGGGTCACGGTCGCGGTGGCGTCCGGCGACTGCGCCGGAACCGCGCTGGACGTGCTGCTCGCCGCCGACGTGCGGATTGCCGCCGCGGGGACGCGGTTGCTGCTGTCCTGGGCTGGCGGCGCGACGTGGCCAGGGATGACCCTGCACCGGCTGACCCAACAGGCCGGTGCGGCCGCCATCCGGCGGGCAGTCCTGCTCGGCGTCCCGATCGAGGCCGACCGGGCGCTCGCGCTCAACTTGATCGACGAGGTGTCCGACGACCCGGCGGCGACTTTGGCCTCGTTGACCGAGGCGGCCGGTGCGATCGATGGCGCGGAGATCGCGATTCGCCGTCAGCTGATCTTCGAGGCCGGGTCGACCGCCTTCGAGGACGCGCTCGGTGCTCACCTGGCCGCGGCGGACCGAGCCTTGCGGCGGGAAGCTGCGTCGTGACAACGGTTTCATTGTCGGTCGAGCGAGTCGATGACGAGATCAGGGCGATGCGCATGGACTACGTGCAGACCCACGCGGAGGAGATCTACGACTCCTTGACCGCTGGCCGCGCCAAGTACCTGCGTATCGACGAGCTCGTCCGAGCGGCCGCCGTCGCTTATCCCGGCCTTGTGCCCACGGATGAGCAGATGGCGGCCGAGCGCTCGCGGCCACAGGCGGAGAAGGCAGGCCGCGAGATCGACCAGGGGATCTTCCTGCGCGGGATCCTGCGCGCCCCGAAGGCCGGTCAGCACCTGCTCGACGCCATGCTCCGGCCCACCACCAGGGCTTTGCAGCTGCTGCCAGAGTTCGTCGAATCCGGTGTGGTGCAGATGGAAGCGGTCAGGCTGGAGCGCCGGGATGGCGTCGCGTATGTGACGCTGTGCCGGGACGACTGCCTGAACGCCGAGGACGTCGAGCAGGTCGACGACATGGAGACCGCCGTCGACCTGGCGCTGCTTGATCCATCCGTCCGGGTCGGGATGGTCCGGGGTGGAGAGATGACTCATCCCCGGTATCTGGGGCGCCGGGTGTTCTGCGCGGGCATCAACCTCAAGAAGCTGAGCTCCGGCGACATCCCGCTGGTGGATTTCCTGCTGCGGCGGGAACTCGGCTACATCCACAAGATCGTCCGTGGCGTGTTCACGGGCGATTCGTGGCATTCGCCGTTCGTCGACAAGCCATGGCTGGCCGCTGTGGACTCGTTCGCCATCGGCGGCGGGGCTCAACTGCTGCTGGTGTTCGACCATGTGGTGGCGGCGTCCGACGCGTACTTCAGCCTGCCCGCAGCGAAGGAAGGGATCATTCCCGGCGCGTCGAACTTCCGGCTCAGCCGGATCACCGGGCCACGCGTGGCCCGGCAGGTGATCCTGGGCGGCCGTCAGATCCGGGCGGACGAACCGGACGCGCGGTTGCTTGTGGACGAGGTGGTGGCGCCGGGGGAGATGGACGTGGCGATCTCCCGTGCGCTGGCCAGCCTCGACGCGGACGCGGTCCGGGCCAACCGGCGCATGCTGAATCTGGCCGAGGAGCCGCCCGACGAGTTCCGGCGGTACATGGCCGAGTTCGCCTTGCAGCAGGCCCTCCGGATCTACGGTGAGGATGTGATCAGCAAAGTCGGCAGATTCGGAGCGGGATGAGCTACGCACGGGTGCAGTACTCGAAGAGAGACCACGTCGCCTACGTGACGATGAATCGGCCCGAAGTGCTCAACGCGATGGACCGCCAGATGCACACGGAACTCGCCGAGATCTGGGACGACGTCGAGGCCGACGATGATGTCAGGGCGGTGGTCCTGACCGGTGCCGGGACCCGCGCGTTCTCCGTCGGCCAGGACCTCAAGGAACGCGCGCAGCGCAACTCCTCGGGCGAGCCGGAGTCGACGTTCGGCAGCCGGGGCCAGGCAGGCCATCCCCGGCTGACCGACCGTTTCACGCTCTCCAAGCCCGTGGTCGCCCGGGTACACGGCTACGCACTGGGCGGCGGCTTCGAGCTGGCGCTGGCGTGCGACATCGTTATTGCCTCGTCGGAGGCGGTATTCGCCCTGCCAGAAGTCCAGCTCGGCCTGATCGCCGGGGCGGGCGGGGTGTTCCGGCTGCCGCGTCAGCTGCCGCAGAAGGTGGCGATGGGCTACCTGCTGACCGGGCGCCGGATGGATGCGGCGACAGCGCTGCAATACGGTCTGGTCAACGAGGTTGTGCCGGTGGACTCATTGGATCAGTGCGTCGCCGAATGGACCGACAGCCTCGTGCGCGCCGCGCCGCTGTCGGTGCGCGCGATCAAGGAGGCTGTTCTTCGGTCACTCGACCTCCCGCTCGAGGAGGCGTTCACCACGTCGTACGTGTGGGAGGAGCGCCGCAGGCGCAGCAGCGACGCGGTCGAGGGCGTCCGAGCCTTTACTGAGAAGCGAAATCCTGTCTGGACAGGCCGTTACGAGTGAAAATGGATACAAGGCTTTGACCGCAGGCCGGGTCTGGAAGTCCCGGCACTCCCTACCGCCCGGTGCGGGCAGAAACCGTGGATATCTGTGATGACACCCACCGCCACCGCGGTTGATCTCGACAATCAACGCATCGACCGCATGGTTCCCCTGGTCACCCCCGCCCTGCTGCACCACGAACTGCCGCTGAGCGCGGACGCGGCGGAGACGGTGCGACAAGGCCGCGAGGCGGTCGTGCGCGTCCTCGACGGTTCGGACGACCGCCTGCTCGTGATCGCCGGCCCATGCTCGATCCACGACCCCGCCGCGGCACTGGAATACGCCGACCACCTGGCCACCGCGGCCACCCAGTTCGCCGACGACCTGCTGATCGTGATGCGTGTGTACTTCGAGAAACCCCGCACGATCGGAGGCTGGAAAGGGCTCATCAACGACCCGCACCTCGACGGAACCGGCGACGTCAACCACGGCCTGCGAATCGCCCGGCACCTCCTGCTTGAGCTGGCCGAACGCGGCCTGCCGACCGCGGTCGAATGGCTCGACACCACCATCCCCGCGTACCTCGCCGACACAGTGTCCTGGGGCGCGATCGGCGCACGGACGGTCGAAAGCCAGAACCACCGCATGCTGGCCAGCGGCCTGTCCATGCCCGTCGGCTTCAAGAACCGTCGGGATGGCGATGTCACGGTGGCTATCGACGCGATCCGTGCGGCCGCGGCCCGTCATGTGGTTCCCGGCGTAAACCCAAGTGGCCTGCCCGCGATCCTGCACACGGTTGGCAATCCGGACTGCCATCTCGTGCTGCGCGGCGGAAACAACGCGCCCAACCACTACCCAGCGTCTGTCCACAGTGCACTGGCCGCACTGCGGGACGCCGGGCAGCCTGCCCGTGTTGTGATCGACGCGAGCCATGACAACAGCCGTAAGGACCACAACCAACAACCTGTTGTCGCAGAAGAGATCGCCGAGCAGATCAAGGACGGCCAGCGCGGCATCGTCGGCGTCATGCTCGAGTCGAACCTCAAGGCAGGTCGCCAAGATCTGCGCCCAGGCCAGCCATTGACCTACGGCCAATCCATCACGGACGCCTGCATCGACTTCACCACCACACAGACGGTCCTGCACAACCTCGCCTCAGCGACCGCCGCCCGTAGGCGGTGAATTAGCTGCGAAGCGGCGGGCGAATCCATCGCCCGCCGCTTCAGAGGTCACGAATTTTTCCTACGGAGTTTGATCTTTCGCGGCGTTGTAGACATCGAGAACGTGGTTGTCGTAATAAGGGCCAGAATTGGCTCCATTAAGGATGCCCTGGGTGGCGCTGATTACGTAACCGAGGCCGTTGGGTTGGTAATCCTCCAGCCATGGTCCGCCGCTGGCGCCGCCGCCGAAATCACAGCCGAGTCGATATGCGTTGGCTCCCGGCCACTGGTCAGTGGTTCCCCAGCAGTACCACTGCACCTCGCCACCGTCGCGGTTTCCTGGATAGCCTGCGATGTGCACGAAACGGCTGTAGCTGCCGTTCACCCGGAATCCGTGGCCACCTGCCGCGTTGACCACCTGCTGGCCGAAGCCGTTGTTGTGCGTCACCACGAACGCGAAGTCCCGCTGCCAGTCGTTTCGGACCGACCAGCCTGTTGAGTAGTGGAACCAGTAAGCGGAGAACCGGCCTCGTGGCTCGGCGCCGCGCTGGTAGCCCGGGATGAAGACCCAGTTCAGCATGACCTGGCCGTTGCCGCCGCCGACGACCGCGCAGTGGCCCGCGGTGGAGACGAGGCGTTTCGATCCGCTGTTCAGTGCGCTTCCCGAGCAGGCATATCCCCGGTTGTCCCGTGGGTCGACGAAGAAGATCTTGCCGTTGGTGTTGGAGAACCAGGCGTCCTGGGTTGACGGGCCGCCGGCCGCGGGTGCCACCGGAGTTGAGGCGGTCACCTCTTTCGCAAGCGCGGCAGGCGCCTTTTCATTCGTTGTGCCGGTGGTTGGAACGATGGGAATGGCGGCGGCGAGTCGTTCTGGCGTCCAGTAGTCGTTGACAATCCGCTCAGCGTCTTCAGCCGAAACCTTCCGCTGCGCGCCGACGCTCTCGTCCCAGACGACCGCGGCCGTGCTGACGATCGCCTCGTTAGCCGACGTGGATTCGGCCGCCGCTGGCGTCGTGACCAGTATCGACGCCGTCAGCGTCAGGCTGGAAATGGCAACGAGCATCGATCTTCGGGTCATTCTCATGGAACCCCCGTAAACAGGATTTTCATACTGCCGAATTACCCGGTCAACTCTCCACATTACGGAGCTGATTGTGATTCAACAACCGCCTACCGGCGGAGGCGGTATTCCGTCCGCCGGACCAATGGGATGATCCGAATATAGTGAACGTAAATGTGGGAATAAGAGGGGTGTCCCTGGTCTCGGTCAGCGTGCCGTCCCGACGCCGGGCCGTCGGGACAACCTTGGCCTGGATCATCCGACACCGCAGCTGTGTCCGGATGACAAACGACTACCTGAACGCCACGCACTGGGTTACGGAACGGACATCACTGGTCAACTTTGCGTGTCCAGCGGATGCGCGCATTGGGACGCTCGGGCGAAAGTCCTGCGCCTAACGGGTATCTCAGAGTGTGGCCGTAATACCAGTTCGATGTTGTGCGATGGCACCGCTATCTATTCCCGGCCGGAGTATGGGAGGCCGTTATGAGTGCGTTGCGAATCGGTGCTGGTCGGCTACGTCCGAAGGTAATGAGTCCGGCACCTGGGGTCATGCCCTGCGGAGTGGTGTAAGAGAAGGCTCCGCGTGATCCAGTGTGGACTTTAGGCGGTCATGGTCTCGGTGGCCATGATTTCTTTGGTTTCCGTGGCCGTGTCGTCGTTGGGTAGCAGGTGCATTCTGCTGCGGGACAACAACTCCGGCCCGATGTAGCGGTGTCCTTCGGCCCATTCGTCGGTCTGTTCGGCCAGCACCGCGCCGACCAGACGGATGATCGCCGCGCGGTTCGGGAAGATCCCGACCACATCGGTGCGGCGGCGGATCTCCTTGTTCAGCCGCTCCTGCGGGTTGTTGGACCAGAGCTGTTTCCACAACTCACGCGGAAACACAGTGAATGCCAGCAACTCGTCCCGGGCGGCGTCCAGATGCTCGGCCGCGGCCGGCAGCTTGTCGGCCAGCGAATCGGCGACCTTGCCAAACTGCTCACGCACTGTCTGAGCGTCGGCCTGATCGAAGATCGTGCGCACCAGCGTGGCCACGCCCGGCTGCGCCGACTTCGGCACCTTGGTCAGCAGATTACGCAGGTAGTGAGTGCGGCACCGCTGCCAGGACGCGCCCGGCAGCGCCGAGGCCACCGCGGCGGTCAGCCCGGTGTGCGCGTCGCTGGTGACCAGCGAGACCCCGGTCAGGCCACGGGCCACCAGCCCGCGCAGGAACGCCAGCCACCCGGCGCCGTCCTCCTGCGAGGCCACGTCCAGGCCAAGCACCTCGCGGTGCCCGTCGTTGTTCACCCCGGTGGCGATCAGGGCGTGCACGTTGACGATCCGCCCGTTCTCCCGGACTTTCATCGTCAACGCGTCCATCGCCACGAAGGTGTAGGGCCCGGCATCCAGTGGGCGTTCCCGGAATGCTTTGACCTGCGCGTCCAGGTGCGTGGCCATCTCGCTGACCTGGGACTTCGACAGGCTCTTCACGCCCAGCTGCTCGGCCAGCTTTTCCACCCGCCGGGTCGACACGCCCAGCAGGTAGCTGGTGGCCACCACGGTGACCAGGGCCTGCTCGGCCCGCCGACGGTGCTGCAGCAGCCACTCGGGGAAGTAGGAGCCCGAGCGGAGTTTCGGGATCGCCAGCTCCACCGTCCCGGCCCGCGTGTCCCAGTCCCGGGTCCGGTAGCCCTTGCGGGAGTTGACCCGCTCCGGGCTACGGGTGCCGTACTCGGCCCCGCACCGCTGGTCGGCCTCGGCCGACATCACCGCCTCAGCGAACGTCTTGACCATGCTGCGCAACAGATCCGGACTCGCCGCGGCGAGTTGGTCATCCAACCAGCCGGTCGGGTCGATACCCTCGACTGCGGCCATCGTGGTGATCCTTCCTCTGAGTTCCTTGGTCGGTACTCGAAAGGATCACGCGGTGGCCGTCCCTTATGGAGACGCCACGCCGCCAACCAGCGGAAACGTCGTACACCACCTCAGTGGACACAACCGCACCTGGCGGCGGTGACGGAGGAAACGGCGGTGGTGCACCCACTGCGCCGACATTGGTCAAGCAGGCGCCAGCTTGGCTGCCTTGGCCAAGTGGTTGCCTGCTGAGGTTCTCGCATTCTACGCCGCCGCCGTGACCATGATGCAACCGCCGCTGACTCCTGAAGGGCAGCCAACCGAGCCTCCCGTTGTGAGCTGGTGGGCATGGTCGATTGCTTTGGCGGCAACGCCGGTGTTCGTCTATATCGGCGCTCTGTACCGGCACAACTTCGATCGCTTCTGGCTGCGGGTCGGTCTGTCGCTGCCCGCGTTCGTGCTCTGGAGTGCGACAGTTCCCTACTCCGCCTGGTACGACGTTTCCTTCTTTGAGAGCGGCTCCGCCATTTTCTGGCTCGCGCTGGGACTTGCCGCGGCGGCGTTCACCGCAATCGCTAGCCACTTGGCCCCACCGGCTGAAGAGTGAGCTGTTCGACGCGAGGTTTGGCCGGTCATGGCGAGAACACCGTGACCGGCCACCCGTTCGATTGGGCCCATCGAGTGAACGACCTGCTGGCCAAGAGTCCTTCTACGGCACCATGAACGGTCATGCATGAGCACGCGATCGAGCACTTGCGGCGAGCGGGTCAGCGTCGGCAGTTCGATCGGGAGGACCGTCTGATGACAATCGGTGCTGCCAGCCAAGATGTACTGCTGATCGAATCCGGTGTGGTGAAGGTGTCTCTGTCAGCAGGAGATGGGTCGGAGTTGATCGTCGATCTGTACGGGCAAGGGGAGTTGATCGGCGAACTGGGCGTCATGAGCGGGCGGCCTCGGAGTGCCTCTGTGGTCGGCCACATTTCTGGTGTGGCAGTGCGCGTTCCTGGTGTGAGATTTCGGGAGTTAGCCAGACAGCATGCTGACGTCTTGCTGATGGTCAACGAGACACTCGACCGCAGACTGCGCAACGCCGACCACAGGCAACTCGCCATGGCCTCCCGTGAGGTGCCGAACCGCGTCGCCTACCAGCTGGTGATATGGGCGAAGGAACACGGCGAGCAGACTGCCGACGGTCTGCGGGTACGTGGCATCACACAGCGAGAATTGGCTCAGACGGTCAACGCCTCCGAGAAGTCGGTCGACGCCGCGCTGCAGTTGCTGAGGTCGGACCATCTAGTCCAAACCGGCAGGCTTTGGTACTTGCTGCCGGATGTGCGCAGGCTCGAAGAGAAGCTGGACCAACCCAGTTGGAAGCCAGGTCGCTGAGACTTGTCCCGGATTTCCGGGAGACCATGCGGCGCGTCTTCTCCACACTCGCTCTTCCCGGATGACGAACGTGGAGGTGCGATGAACTCCCTGCCTCAGCATCACGCGCTGCTAGGTGTCGACGTGATCGGATCGGCCCGCAATCCAGGTCACTATCTGGAAAAGCTCCAATCGTCCACGGACACCATGCTGCGTACCGCGTTGACAGACGCGGGGGTTCAGCTGTCGCGGGCGACGAACTGGGAACCGACGGGAGACGGCGCATTGGTGACGCTGCCCAGCAGCGATCTAGGTGCGCTGTTCGACGCGGCGAGCCTGCTCGAAGTCAAGGCCGCGGAGCACAATCGGTGGCACAAGCCGGACGTGCGGCTGCGCATCGCTGTCCATGTCGGGCCGGTCGGTCCCGAACCCGGCTACTACGAGCCGAAGATCACACTTAGCAGGCTACTCAACGCACCAGTGTTCAAGCAGGTGGTCGAGCGCTGTTTGGCCGAGCGCCGCGGTGACGTCAATACAGGTTTGATCGTCTCTGACAATGCGTATCGCGCGGTTTTCGGCGGTGACCACACGAGACTGGTCACCCAAGCCGAGTTCGCGTCGGTTGCCGCGTCCGACAAGGAATTCGCCCAGCCAGCATGGATCCGCGTTCCGGGGTTTGAGGCCAAGAGTCTGGTCGCGTCAGTCGCAGCCGAGGGGCCGGCGTCCGCATCCGGGGCTGCGCCTGCTGGCACGCCCAACGGGTCAATGCAGAACACTGCGAACGGTCCCATGAGCGGCCTGCAAGCGAACACCATCGCCGGCAACGTCTCGTTCAGGATGGGGCAATGACCGCACTCGAAGTGGAGACCAGCACGGTCGCCGCCGAGACAGGCGAATCGAAGAAGAACGAAGTCAACGGCCCGATGTCCGGGCTTCAAGCCAATGACATCCATGGTGACGTCACCATGGTCGACGCGAGGCCGACGAAAGCAGACCTGGTCACGCTGTGGCTCAACGCGGACGAGATCGCCGATCTCAAAGAGCAGTTCGTGCCCAACACCCAGTTCGACAGGGCTTGCACCATTTTGCGCGACAGCCCTGTGGTTGTCTTGTGCGGCATAGGTACTGGACGGACGTTCACCGGTCGCAAGCTTTTGCTGCACCATGGTCACTCTCAGATCGCGCATCTCAACGGATCCCGGGGGCTGGGATCGGTCGAGGCGCAGGAACTGCGGAACGGTGCCGGATATCTCTGGCGGGCGGGCGAAACTGGTGCAACGGCGTTCACGGGAAGTCACCTGGAACAGGTCGCGCATGTCATGCGCTCGGTTGACAGCAGGCTGGTGATCATCGTGGATCACGAGTCGTATGTGCCACGGGAAGCTGGCTATCGGATAGTCCGGATGTCGCCACCGAATGCTGCGACGATCGCCCTCGCGGTTATTCGTCGACGGGACGAAGACGTGCAGGTCACCGCGAGGGAGGTGCTGAACGGTGAGCTGGGCATTGGCCTCAACGAGGATGACCCGCCTGATAAGGCGGTGCGGGCGGCAGAGCTGGCCATTGCCGTCGCGAACAAGGAACTGACAACAGCGGCAGCGATCGAGTTGCTGACCGAAAACATCGACCAGACTATCGCGACGACTTATCAGGACTGGTCAGTACTCGAGTTCTCGATGATGTTGGCGGTGGCTGTACTGGAGAACCAGCCGTACGACGAGGTCGCGGAGTACGCGAGCGAGCTCGATGAACTGATCCGCACGGCGGAGCTGCCGCCAGATGAGGAACTCAGTCCTCGTGAAGTGTTCGCCAAGTCAAAGCAGGCGGTGCTCCGCGACGTCGGTGCGAAAACGGTTGTCCGGGAGCATCCGCGGCATCCGGGCCTGCAGGAGGAGACCATCAGGTTCGTCCGGCAGGACTGGGCTGAGGCGGCGCTTTGCCACGTCTGGCGCGAGTATCTGTCGGTGCACCGCATCCTGCTGAGCTGGTTGTGTGTGCCCGCGCTGCTCGATCGATTTCCCTCAGCCTGCATTAACGCGTTGTGCTGGATCATCGCCAAGACTCCCGCGCACGAGCCATTGCGCATGATCGACCAGCTGGCCGCGAGCAGAAGTCATGCGAAGCGAAAGCTGGCGAGTTGGACACTGGTGCGGCTGGCCAAGGACCACGACCTGCAGCCGGTGGTGGATCAGACGCTGACGGAGTGGGTGGACACCGGGTCCCCCACGCGGAAGGCTACCGCCGCGATGACGTACGCGTTGAGGTACAGCAAGACAGATCCGAGTTTGGTGCTCGATCGACTCCACGCGATCTTGGTTAAGACGGACAGCGTGGTCGCTCGGATGTCGGTGTATCACTCGTTGCTCTTCACGCTGGAGGAAGCGCCTCCGCATCGGTCCACTGTGCTCAGTGAACTCTGCGCGTGGTCCGAGACAGCAAGGCGCACCGGTGCTGACGACGGCCCGCGGCAGGTCGCGCTGAAGGTCGGAATGTGGGTCTCTGGCCTGACGCCGAACGCGAACAATATCTACGTCGAGGCGGCTGAGATGATCACGGAACATTCGACCGAGGTCGCTGTGCTCGCCGAGCGGGCGCTCTTGGACCGTGATTTCGGACCTGTCGCCCTTGACCACTTGTTCAAGCTGGCGGGCGTCGCCTACTACAGCACTGCGGAACAGGCCGAGCAAGGTACCGAGTCAGCGGGCGTGGAACTGGTGCGAAGCCTTACCTTGCTGGCACCGGATCTCCGGTGGTGGGCGTCATGGCGGAAGGTTGTGGCGCTGTGCCGTCGCCATCCCACCCGTCGCAAGCCAATTCGGTGGATCTTCAAGGTAGCTCGACGTCATCAGCGCTGGAGCGCCTAGAAGCCGAGTCCATCGCGGACTCGGCCGGCGAGCTGACGGGCCAACGCACCGACGTCGATTTCCGGCGTAAGCCACCTGATGTCCCGGCACGGATCACCATGTCGCGGATCTCGCCGGGACCGTAGGAGTACGTCGCGGCCAACCCTGCGCCCATCCGGCGCACCGAAAGCCGGACGGCACTGTCGCCGGGGAGCGTCAGGTCGATCTGACCGCGATACGGTCCGACTCCCGATTAAGACGGCACCTCGTAGTGGGTGGCGACTTCTGTGGCGCGGTCGTGCAGGGAAGTGCGTAGCCATTGTGGGGAAAGGGCTTCCGCGTTCGTGGCGAGTTGCCACAACGCCCATTCGGCGTGTCGTGAGTCTTGGAAGGTCACTTCCATTCGCAGCCAGCCGTCCGCGTCAGCTTGCTCGGCGAGGACGGCCAGCGCTGTGCCCACCACGTCCCCGCGCCGTGCCGGATTCACCCGTACCAGCACGGTGACTTGGTCGCCGCCGGTCCGGAACTGCGTGCTGCGTTCCTGCCAGGCCCGGTCAAGGTTGACCTTGTCGGGTCGCTGCGCGGGTTCGGCGAGCTCCTCGGCGGCCAAGATCCGGGACAGCCGATACGTGCGATCGGCGCCGGACCTCTTGGCCAGTAAGTAACCTTGGCCGCGCGCGGTTACCAGGCCGATCGGGTCTACCGTGCGCCACTGTGCACTCTGGTCCACGGCCGCGTAATGGATGCGCAGTTTGTGCCCGGCGAAGACCGCGCTGCGCACCTGGCTCACGACTGCATCAGGCACCTCTTCACTGGCCAGTCGGCGCTCCAAGAGGTCCGTCTCCGGATCGATGAGCAACCGTTGGGCCGCACCGGCTGCAGTGGCTCGATAGCTCTCGGGAAGCGCGTCAACAACCTTGCGCATGGCCGACGCCAACGCCGCACCAAGCCCGAATGCCTGCGCCCCGCGCCGCGATCCGGCAACGAGCAACGCGAGCGCTTCGTCGTGGTTCAGCCCGGTGAGCTCGGTCTGGAAACCTGGCAGCAAAGCGAAACCGCCATGCCTGCCACGTTCGGCGTATACCGGAACGCCCGCCGCGGACAACGCCTCGATGTCACGCAGCACGGTCCTCGTGGACACCTCCAGTTCGCTGGCGAGGGCGGTCGCGGACATCCGGCCGTGCTGGCGCAGAAGCAGCACCAGCGAAACCAACCGGTCGGCACGCATAAGAAAAGTCTACTGAAATACACGACACAAGATGTCATGATTAGTTGCGAGGCTTGTCGGCATGACAAGGAAAGTGGCTACCGAGCCGAACGACCTGGGGAAATACTTCATCGAGCACGGCAATGCGGGCGATGTCGACGGGCTGGTGGCGTTGTACGAGCCGGACGCCGTGCTGGCGTTCCCACCAGGCAACCTCGCGAGCGGACACGCGGAGATCCGCAAGGTGTACGAGCAGTTCGTGGCGGCTGCCCCGGTGCTCATGCCGGGCAGGCAGCATCCAGCGCTGGTGAGCGGCGACTTGGCACTCACGGTGTCCACGTTGACCACCGGTGAGATGACCGTGGAGGTCGCCCGTCGCCAGGCAGACGGGTCATGGCTGTGGGTCGTGGACCAGCCGGTACTCGTGCCGTAGCGATGAGGCGTATCGCGACGATCGGTGTCTACGGCTTCACGGCTGAAGCGTTCGTCGAGCGGCTGACTGGCGGGGGAGTCGGGCTGCTGCTCGACCTCCGCCAACGTCGCGGTGTTCGCGGCCGCGAGTACTCATGGGCGAACTCCGCGCGTCTGCAGCACACGCTCGCCGAGGCTGGTATCGGCTATCGGCACGTGAAGGAGTTGGCGCCGACGACCGAACTGCGCCACTTGCAGTACCGCGAGGACGATCGTCAAGGTGTGGGCAAGCGCAACCGCATCGCGCTTGCCCCGGGGTATGTCGAGGGCTACACCGACGAGATCCTCGATCCGTTCGACCTGCGCGGGCTCGTGGCCGAACTTCCTGTTGACGCGGCTACCGCGCTGTTCTGCGTCGAGCGTGATCCGGAGGCATGCCACCGCTCACTTGTGGCCATTCGCCTGCGTATCGAGCATGGCCTGTCAGTCACCGACCTCCGTCCGGAGTAGGGCGTTCGACTGGCAACTGGTGACGATCTCGCTGTCGAACCTCGTTCAACGGGGGCGCGTAGATCACGTCCGGGTGCCGCGACCGCCAGCGCGGAACCCGGACGTTCCCCCATCACCACGGAGGTTTCTTTGCGCAAACTGATCGGGCTCGTTGTCGCGGTCGCGGCGGCGGCCGTTGCCAGCGCTCCTGCTGCCGCTGCGGCTCCTGCCGGTACATGGTGCGCCCGGTACGTGTTTGGCGGCCACTACCAACTCGGCCACCTTGAGTACAATGTGGACATAGCGTTCCATGCGGGTCTCGACGTGCCGAGGGTTGTCAACGACGTCACGAGCTACGTCGGCGAGTACATGTCCAGCTACGACTACTGCGACAGGTATGCCGACGTGAAAGCGTTGATCACCAAGGCAAACAGCCAGTTGCCGCGGATCGACGCCGTGGCCATCGCCGGTGGCGACTTCGAGGCCATTCTCGCCGAGGCCAAGCAGGTGCAGGACGTGTACCGTCAGGCGGAATCGCTCGCCTGGGCCAAGCGTTAGCCGCTGCCGCCTGTCTGGTCCCGACGCGACCAGACAGGTGGGACGTTTGGCTCAGCCACATCAGCGGAGACCACTAACATGGGATTGTTGGTGGACAGCGCTGGCTGTCCAATTGGACCTGAGGGGCCCCGTATGGTGGACATAACTGGGGTGGATGTCGCCGTCTGGCAAGGAGACATCGACTTCACCGCATTGGCCGGCGGTACTGCGCTGAGGTTCGCGTACATCAGGTTGTGCAAGGGCCTCAACGAGTTCGACACCAAGGCCGTCCAGAACATGCGAGGCTTCGCGCAGATCGGCGTGCCATTTGGCCTGTACCACCGTATCGACACGACCCAAGGATCGCCGGAACAGCACGCGCTGTACTTCCTTTCGTGCCTGCGCCAAGTGTTGGACGAAGCGCCCGCACCGCACCTGGCGCACGCCCTTGACTACGAGAACGACGTGATGGGCGGTGGCCCATGGTGCCGCAGCTACATGGCGGGTGTTCGTGGGGTCACGGGTGACCGGCGATATGTGCTGTACAGCTCGGGTTCGTGGTTCGGCAAGCAGATCGGGCCGGAGGCGTACGCCGATCCCGAAGTGAAACTGTGGGTCGCGGACACCGGCAAATGGACCGGTGCCACGCCAGGCAACCCGAAGTTCAAGCACCCGCAGTCGGTCATTCACCAGTACAGCCACGAGGGCCGCGTGCCCGGCATCGGACCGAACTGCGATCTGGACATGCTGATCGGCCCGATGCCAGTCAGAAGCTAGCCGCGGTGTAAGTAATTGCGCCGAGGTCTGCGTTCGGGATCGACGACAATGCCGCTTAGTTAAGCGGCATTGGGATCGACGAAGTCCGGTGGAGTGAACCAGGCGCCGTCGTCTTTCAGCTCGACTGTCCATTCGCTGCGGTGGACGAGCCGCAGGACCAAGGCGCGCCGGATGCATAGACCCGACGTAGCTCGCCCTCGGAAACGGAGATGCGCGCGACAAGCTCGCGATTGTCGAGAAGCTGCCAGAGTGTCGATGCGTTCTCCCCCATGCCTCCAGAGTAGGCCGACGAAACGTGAAAGTCCTTGCAGTACAGGGCAACCACACGATCAGGTGTCAATGCTGGACAGGGCTCCCTTCCTCGCATCGGGCACGCCAGACGGGAGGAAGGGATGCCAGGTCAAGCGTTGACCGAGCAGACAGCCTCAGACAACAGCCGATAAGACCGAAGCCGGTCAGCAGGGTCATGTGTCAACGTATTGACAATGACCTCATCCACACCATGGTGCTTGGCCAGGCCGAGCAGGATGGGCTGAAGCTGTTCCGGTGTCCCGGCCAGCAGCGCGCGGCTGTGTAGATCGGCGCGCTCCAGCTCCATGCTCGTCCAGCGATGCGCGCTGACGGTGGCAGGCGAAGGCATCGGCCGGTCGTCGCCGAGGTCCTTTCTCGCACGCCACAACAGAAAACCCTGCGCCAACGAATAGCCTTCGAAGCCGTGTCGGCCGCGACAACACGCAGCGCGAGCGCGCCACGAGGATCCGCCGCCTGACTGGTGTACGCGTCCAAAGCGGCGACCCCGGGCGCGGGGTTGAGGAAATGGGCGAAGGCGAACCCAGTTCCCAGGCGTGCCGCGAGACCGGCCGAAGACCCGCTGCTGCCAAGCAGCCACACGTCCGAAGGCCCCATCGCCCGCACGATATCCGAGACCTGCTGCGGAAATTCACCGGCAGGGCCACCCGCGCGACCGACACCGAGATCCACCCGCCCCGGGTACAAAGCCGACAGCACACGGAAAACCTCGATGACCTTGTCCGAAGTGTACCGTGGCAGCAGCACGCCACCAGATCCGACGCGCATCGTCCGAGTGTTCGCCAGTATCGCCCCGGCCAAGATTTCCGGTGCGGTACCGGCAAAACCCGGCGAGTTGTGGTGCTCAGCCACCCAGTAACGGGCAATGCCCAAACCCTCGGCGGCACGCGCGGTGTCCACTGAGGACTGCAATGCCTCAGCCGCCGTACCGCCCTCGGGAATGGGGGATTGGTCGAGGATCGAGAGCCGCACGGTCACGCCGTCGTCGCCGGGACGATCCGGTAGTCCGCCTCGAACACCAGATTGTGCAGGTCCGCGGCGATGATCGCCCGCATCGTCGGCAACTCGTGAGCGGCCTGCTCCGGCGTGAACACGTTGAGCGGCCATTCACCCACAGTGGCGCCGGACAAGTGCGGATGATGGAAACCACGGCCATAGTGCGCACGGATCAGCACAGGACTGATGCCCGCGCCCTCCTGCTCTTTCCATGACAGCGCCCACACCGCGGCAACGCCACCATCCGGCGACCGGGTCAGCCCGGAGGCCACGATGGTCCCGGTGTCCAGCAGTAGATCGGAGTTCATCTCGGCGAGTGCCTGCCGGGCAACGGGATCCAGCAACTCCACCGTATCGGCGAACAGTTTTTCCTTGTCCGTACGGGATACCGCGGTCTCGCCGTGGGTGCCGTCGCGTAGGTCGGCGAAGTGCCGCAGCAGCGCTTCGGAATGGGTCAGGGTCATGATGTCTCCTTGATGGCGGTGAGGTCCCGCAACGCGGAACCAAGCCAGTCACGCAACGGGTTCGCGCCCGGCTGCAGGAACACGCCGTGTGGCAGGCCCGGAAACAGCCGCAACTCCACGGTAATCCCAGCGGCCCGCAGGCGCTTGGCGTAGTCGTGCACGTCGCCCGACACCGGATCGAGTGAGCCGACGCCGAGCACCGCGGGTGGCAGGCCGCTGAGGTCCTTGGCGTCGAACGGCGTGCTGTACGCGTCCCCAGGTCCGTTTGCCCGGTACAGCCGCCACGCCGCCTGCATGTCCGATTTGGTCGGGAAAGTCCCCAGTGAGTACGAGGCGGCCTGGCATTCCGGGTCGAACGGTGGATACGCCAGCACCTGGGCGGTCAGCGAGCGGCCGAGGTCTCGCCAGGTCAGCGCCGCGCAGGCGGCGATAGTGCCGCCCGCGCTGTCGCCGCCGACCGCGACCCGGCCGCTCTGGGTGGACGCCCAGTCCATGATGGTCAGTACGTCGGTCAGTGCCGCGGGGTGGGGGTGGTGGGGTGCCAGCCGGTATTCGACGCTGACGACCGTGCGGCCGGATTGCACGGCCAAGTCGGCGCACGGTTCGTGCCAGCCTTCGACCGAGCCGCGGATCCAGCTGCCGCCGTGCGCCCACACCAGCCATTCGTCCCGTCCGTTGGCTGGACGGAACACCCGGGCTGGCACGCCGCGCACGACGACCGATTCCCACGTGACGCCCACTCGTTACGCGTCCTGCTTGGCGGGACGCAGGAACAGCGCGATCAATGCGGCCGCGACAAGGCACAGCGCGGTGTTGACGTAGATCGCGGTGGTCACGCCGTCCAGCACGGACGACGGTGTCTCGCCGCCGAGCGCGTGCACCCGGGCTGTGGCGATCGCGCTCATGATCGGGATGCCCATGGTGATGCCGACCTGCTGGCTCATCGTGGCAAGGCCGGTCGCCATGCCCTGTTCGTTGTCCGGCAAGCCACCGGTCGCGGTCACCATGAACCCGACGATCGCCACCAGGTTCGCCACACCGCCAACGAAGGTCGCCACCAGCAGCAGCGCGATCGATGCCGAGGTGTCACCGAGCAGCACCAGCGGCAACGTGGCGGCGGCCTGGACGAGGAAACCGGCGATCACGGTCTTCTTGTTGCCCAGCTTGCCGATGATCTTCGGTGCGATGATGCCGCCGAGTACCGTGCCCGCGCCGAGCACCGCGAACGACAGGCCCGCGCCGAGCGGCGTGTAGCCGAGCATCTTCTGCAGGTACAGCGTGAGCAGGAAGACCAGCGAGGTCTCGGTGATGAACGCGAGCAGCCCGGCGAAGTTGCCCCAGCCGATGCTGCGGCGCTTGAGGATCGACGTCGGCACCAACGGCGCCGCGACCCGCTTCTCGATCGCCAAGAAGGCCACGAGCAACACGGCACCGACGGCCAGCGGACCCCACGAAAGCGTGTCCGCCCAACCCTTTTCGCCCGCGGTGGTCAGTCCGAAGACGATGGCGAGCAGACCGAGCGTCACGGTGATGGCGCCGGGCACGTCCAGCTTCGGCCGCTCTTCCGGGCGGCTTTCGGTGAGCACAGTCGGCGCGAGCACCAGAACCACAAGCGCGACAGGGACGTTGATGAAGAACGCCCAACGCCAGCTCAGCACGTCCGTGAGCACACCGCCGAGGATCGCGCCGGTGGTGAAGCCCGAGGCCATGAGCGCGCCGTTGAGGCCGAGGACCTTGTCACGCAGCGCGCCTTCCGGGAAGGACGTCGTCAGCAGCGACAACGCGGCGGGAGTGACCGCGGCCGTAGCCAGACCCTGCGCCACCCGCGCGGCCAGCAGCAGCGCCGGGTCGGTGGCCAGGCCACCAGCCAAAGAACCGATGCCGAGCAACGCCATGCCGACCAGGAACAGCCGCCTGCGGCCGAACAGGTCGGCAACCCGGCCGAACAGCAACGTGAAACCCGCGGCACACAGGGCGAACGCCGTCGCGATCCACTGCAAGTTCTCCAGGGAGAACCCGACCGCCGACCCGATCTGGGGCAGCGCCACGTTCAGGATCGAGAAGTCGACGGCGAGGGTGAAGCTCGCGCTGAGCAACAGGATGAGGGTGAGGCGTTGCCGCGAGGTCATCGACGGCGCGGCCGTTACGGCCCCGGCCTCGCTTGTGACCTGCTCGACACTAGACATGCCGATTTTTTCCTTTCCGGAGGAATGAAGACTTTGTCATACAACAATCCACCGAGCTCCAGCCGCGCAGCCAGTACCCTGCGTTGCCGAGCACTCCGCTGCATAGCACTCGCAGGGATACCCACGCAGCGGGATGGCGGGTCACAATGACGCCATTCGGCAGCCGGGTGGAAGACTGGGGGATAAATGCAAAACGACGCTTTTAGTAAAGCGCTCAATTTACCGATGAGTCAACGTCGTGTTACCCGAGGGCGCAGTGCTGTCAAAGACCAGGGAGTGCGGCGATGACAGTCGCTTTGTTGGCCCTCGCGATCGGCGCGTTCGGCATCGGTACCACCGAGTTCGTCATTGTCGGGCTGCTGCCACAGGTCGCTGCCGACCTGGGGGTTTCCATTCCCAGTGCGGGCCTGCTGATTTCGGGTTACGCGCTGAGCGTGGTGATCGGCGCCCCGCTGATGACCGCAGCGGGCTCGCGCCTGCCGCGTAAGACCATGTTGGTGCTGCTTATGGCGGTGTTCCTGGCAGGGAACGCGCTGTGTGCGGTGGCCGAGAACTACGCGCTGCTGATGGTCGGCCGCGCGGTCGCGGCGTTGTGTCACGGCGCGTTCTTCGGGATCGGCTCGGTGGTGGCGGCCAACCTGGTCGCGCCCAACAAACGGGCAAGCGCGATCGCGATGATGTTCACCGGGCTGACTGTGGCCAACGTCCTCGGCGTGCCGCTCGGCACCGCCCTTGGCCAGCATTTCGGCTGGCGGTCGACGTTCTGGGCGGTCACGGCCCTCGGCGTCGTCGGGATCATCGGCATCATCACCCTCGTGCCGCGGCAGCCCGTTCCAGAAGGCGGGATCCGCGGCGAGCTGGCCGTGTTCCGCCGTCCGCAGGTGTGGTTGGCGCTGCTCATGACCACGCTCGGCTTCGCAGGGGTGTTCGCGTCCTTCACCTACATCGCGCCGATGATGACGCAGGTCGCGGGCTTCTCCGAGGGCGCGGTGAGCTGGCTGCTGATCCTGTTCGGCGCCGGGTTGTGCATCGGCAACGTTGTTGGCGGGCGTGCCGCGGACCGCAAACTGATGCCGAGCTTGTACGTCATCCTCACGCTGCTCGCGGTCGTGTTGTTGATCCTCGTGTTCACGGCACAGGCACAGCTACCCGCGGCGATCACGATCCTGCTGTTCGGTGCGGCCGGATTCGCGACCGTTCCCGCGCTGCAGATGCGGGTGATGGACAAGGCCGAAGGGGCGCCAGCGCTGGCGTCGGCAGCCAACATCGCGGCCTTCAACCTCGGCAACGCCATCGGCGCGTGGCTCGGCGGGCTGACCATCGACGCCGGATTCGGTTTCACATCGGCGAACTGGGTCGGCGCGCTTCTCGCTTTGTCCGGATTGTCGGTCGCGGTCGTGTCCGGAACGCTTGACCGGCTGTCCCGAAGGTCGGGAATGCATTCCTCCGCCGTTGAGGAATTCCCAGTCGCGGGCGCTCGGTAAGGCACCCTTTCACCTGCGAATTTGTCCAAAGGTGCAGATTTTCGGCTATGCAATGTGGATCGCTTGACCCCCTCTATGGCGCGCGGTACGTTGCTGACGCAGAATACGGGGGAGTCAGGGAAATCCGCGTTATATCCGCGTGATTGTTTGTTTCATGTTTCCGGGCGGTTGCTGATGTGTCCGGCTTATTAAGTATGCACAGAAAAGGGGATTCTCCACGATGAATGATGCCAGTGCGGTGAATCGCAGATCACTGTTATTCGGCGCGGCCGCGGCGACAGGCGCCTTGGCGGCAGGCACGGGGACGGCCTATGCCGAGCCTGCGGTCGCTGCTCCGGCCGGGGCGACCATCCGCCCGAACGACCCGCGCTACCCGGAGCTGACGACCGGCAACAACCAGCGGTTCGTCGCCAAGCCGGACTACATCCGCATGATCAAGTCGACCGAGGACGCTGAGCGCGCGGTGCGCGACGCCGTCCGCGCGGGCAAGCGGGTCTCGATCCGCGGCGGCGGGCACTGCTTCTCCGACTTCGTGTGCAACCCCGAGGTCGAGGTCGGCCTGGACGTCTCGGAGATGACCGGCGTCTACTACGACTCGGCGCGCCGCGCGTTCGCGGTCGAGTCCGGCGCCCGGTTGATCAACGTCTACGAGGCACTGTTCAAGGGCTGGAACGTCACCATCCCCGGCGGCATTTGTTACAGCGTCGGCATTGCCGGGCACATCGCCGGTGGTGGGTACGGCCTGCTCTCGCGTGCCCACGGCCTGACGGTCGACCACCTGTACGCGGTCGAGGTTGTCGTGGTCGAGAACGGCGGTCGCGTTCGGACAGTCGTGGCAACACGCGAGGCGAACGACCCGCATCGCGACCTGTGGTGGGCGCACACCGGTGGCGGTGGCGGCAACTTCGGCGTCGTCACGCGCTACTGGTTCCGCTCGCCCGGCGCGACCGGGACCAACCCGTCCGACCAGCTGATTTCCCCGCCGTCGAAGGTGCTCGTCAGCGCGATCGAGTTCCCGTGGGACGAGCTCGACGAGCGCGAATTCCACCGGCTGCTGAAGAACTTCGGCGCGTGGCACGAGCGCAACGCGGGCCGGAACTCGCCCGCGACCAGCCTGAGCAGCCTGTTCAACGTCAGCTCGAAGGCACACGGCGGCCTGGGGATGTTCACCCAGGTCGACGCGGGCGCGCCGGGTGCGCGCAAGCTGCTTGACGACTACATCGCCGCGATCACCGAGGGCGTCAGCGTCACCCCGCAGGCCGCGACCCGCTCGATGGGCGAAATCGGTGCCATGCCTGGCTTCGAGGCGCCTCGCGAACTGCCGTGGCTGCAGGCCACCCGGATGGTCGGCACGAACAACCCCACCATCACCAACCCGAGCTCGCGCGGCGGCCACAAGTCGGCGTACATGCTCAAGAACTTCACCGACGCGCAGATCGCGGCGCTCTACAAGCACATGACACGCCCGGACTTCCAGAACCCGGACACGATGCTCGTGCTGTTCTCCTTCGGTGGCAAGGTGAACGCGGTCGGTCCGAACGCGACAGCCAACGCGCAGCGCAGTTCCATCTTCAAGATGTGCTTCCAGACCTTCTGGGAGAAGCCGGAACAGGACGAGTTCTACCTCGGCTGGCTGCGTGAGCTCTACGGCGAATTCTTCGCCGCGACCGGTGGCGTCCCTGTTCCCGGCACCACGGCCGACGGCTGCTACATCAACTACCCGGACAACGATGTCGCCAGCGCGTCGTACAACCGTTCCGGTGTGCCGTGGTCGACTCTGTACTACAAGGACAACTACCCCCGGTTGCAGCGGGTCAAGCGGCGCTATGACCCGACCAACTACTTCCGGCACGCGTTGTCCATTCAACCAGTCTGACGGCGTCTGGCTTGAAGGGGGTTGGGGGAAGCATGATGCCGGAACACCGTCCAAACATGTCCATTGTGGAATCGCCAGCGCTCGGCCCGGTCCGTCTACTCAGGATCGCCGACGTGAAACCGGCCGACTCGCCGAGGACCGGCGGGCAGGTCGCCGAATACGTGCGACTGCTTGCCGAGGCGAACACCGAACTGCCGCCGATCATCGTGGACCGGGCCACGATGCGAGTGATCGACGGCATGCACCGGCTACGGGCCGCGGTCGTGCGCGGCTCACAGACGATCGAGGCGCGGCTCTTCGACGGGTCGCCGTTCGAGGTGTTCGTGTTCGCCTTGCGGGCCAACGTGGAGAACGGCCTGCCACTGTCCTTGGCCGACAGGTCTGCGGCAGCCGAGCGGATCGTGTGCTGGCGGCCGGAATGGTCCGACCGGGCCATCGCGTCGGTCACCGGCCTCGCGTCCGGCACGGTCGCGGCGATCCGGGCGCGCGTGGGCAAAGCAGAAGGCCCGACCAGGGTCGGGCTTGACGGCAAATCACGGCCGATGAGCAGTGCGGAAGGACGGCGCGCTGCTTGCGAGTTCGTGGTCAACAATCCGAACGCGTCGTTGCGTGCGATTGCCAAGGCCGCTGGGATCTCGGTCGGCACCGCACGCGACGTGCGTGAGGGGTTACGTCGCGGCGAGGACCCGTTGCTGCCAAAGCAACGGGCGGCGCTGGAGAACGACAGCGGGTCCGCTGCGCTCCCGGTCCCGTCGTCGCGGCCGGTGGAGGAGCAGCGAGCGACGGTCGACGCGTTACGCAACGATCCGTCGCTGCGCTACTCGATCGTCGGCCGGATGCTGTTGCGGCTGCTGGATACGCACGCCATCGGGTCGCGTGAGTGGCTTCGGCTGGCCGACGCCGTGCCGATCCACTACGCCGAGATGGTGTCCGAAGCGGCACACGAGTGCGCGGGAGCGTGGCGGCAGTTCGCGGGACAGCTGCAGCGGCGCCACAAAATGGCCGCTGCTCAAGAGTCCTGAGGTGCCTTCTCGCTCGCGGTCTGCTGGGTGCTCGCGCCCAGCAGCCGCAACGCGGCCTCCGACGGGGTGCCCGGCTCGGCGCTGTACATCAGGATCCGGTGCGCCGAATCGTCCGGCATCTGCACGACCTCGAACGCCAGCTCGATCTGGCCGACCACCGGGTGGTGGAAATACTTCACGCCGAACGTGCAGTTGAGCACCGGATGCCGCGACCACAACGCGGCGAACTCGGTGCTTTTCATGGACAGCTCACCGATCAGTTCGGCCAAATGCCGATCGTCCGGATGACGGCCTGCCACCAATCGCAGCGACGCGATCGAACGCTTTGCCTCGTCGTCCCATCGGGCGTACAACTCGCGCGTATGCGAGTCGAGAAAAAGCATTCTGGTGAGATTCGGACGCGTCCCGACAGAATAGGGACTGTTGACGTCGTAATGGCTGCCGAGCAGTTGGTGGCCGAGGGTGTTCCAGGCAAGAACGTCACTGCGGCGATCCATCGCGACGACCGCGACACCGTCCATCGCGAGGATCAGCTGACGGGTGCTCGGACGTGCGGTTTCCGGGCGCGATGTCTGCCTGCGCTTGCGTTTCGCCGGCCGCGCGAGGTTGCGCAGATGCGCCGTCTCGTCGTCGTTCAGGCGCAGCGCGCGGGCGATCGCGTCAAGCACGTCGTCCGACGCGTTCTGGCTTTGTCCCTGCTCAAGCCGGGTGTAGTAGGTCACACTGACGCCGGCGAGCTGTGCGAGCTCTTCGCGGCGCAGGCCGGGCACCCTGCGGGCGCCATAGGAGGCGAGGCCGACCTCTTCCGGCTGCAGCCGGGCTCGCCTCGTGCGCAGGAAGTCACCGAGCTCTGTGTCCACTTCACCAGTGTCCCGCATCGGCGGCCGGATCTGCCTGTCCCTGTCGGTGCCACCCTTGTCACACATCCGGATTCCTGGTTTTAATACGGTGATTTGACTGAATTCACGCGTGCGTTCAACTGTCTAAAATGAGTTGTTGCACAGCGATTCCTTTCGGTCCGCCGCTGCGTTTAGCATCGAGCCGTATTCGCCAGACTTGGCTTTCAAAGTGGATCAGCTGAGTGATGACCATCTCGGGGTAAACGAGTCGATTAAGGCCGAGTCAGGAAATCCCTTTCATCGGCCGTAGGAAGGACGTCACGCGAAAGGTTGCTGTCATCCTCGGCACGCGGCCGGAGGCCATCAAATGCGCCCCGGTCATCCGGGCGCTGAAGGATGACCCTCGATTCACTCCGGTCGTACTGTCCACCGGCCAGCACAGGCAGATGCTCGACGAGACGCTTGCGGCATTCGGGATCACCCCGGACGTCGACCTGAGCGTGATGGCCGAGCGGCAAACCCTTTCCCAGGTAACCCATCGGGCGCTGAGCGGCCTGGCCGAGCACCTGTCGGACTCGCCGGTCGACGCGGTCATGGTGCACGGCGACACGGCCACCACACTCGCCGGTGGCCTTGCCGGATTCCACAACCAGATCCCGGTCGTGCACATCGAAGCGGGACTGCGCAGCGGCAACCTGTACTCGCCGTTCCCGGAAGAGGCCAACCGCAGGCTGGTCGCGCAGATCTCCGAACTGCACCTGGCACCGACGGCAGGCAACAGCGCCAATCTGATCCGCGAGGGCATCAGCGAACACAAGATCGTCGTCACGGGCAACACGGTCATCGACGCGTTGCGGTGGGCGAGCGCGCAGGCGGTCGACTACGGCGACCCCGCGTTGGAGGACCTGGACGACGACCCGCGCCGGGTGATCGTCGCGTCGGCGCACCGGCGTGAGTCGTGGAGCAAGCTCACCCAGATCGGCCAGGCGCTGCGGCAGGTCGCGGACGCCGAAAACGTCCGGATCGTTGTCCCGTTGCACCGCAATCCCGTTGTGCGCGAGGCGATACTGCCGGAGATCAGTGGTGTTCCGAACATCACGATCGTCGACCCGTTGCCGTACTTACAGTTCTGCCGGTTGATGCTGCGTAGCGACATCATCGTGTCGGACAGCAGCGGTGCCGAGGAGGAAGGTCCGGCGCTCGGCAAGCCGACCTTGGTGTTGCGGGACATCACTGAGCGCCCCGAAGCGGTCGTGGCAGGCACCGCCCGGCTCGTCGGACGCACCTGTGAGCGCGTCGCTGCTGAGGTCACCGCACTCCTGCGCGACGAGGCTCTGTATACGCGGATGGCCACGACCGCGAACCCTTATGGTGACGGCAAAGCGACCGACCGCGTGGTCGGCGCGCTGGCCCACTACTTCGGCGACGGGCCTGCGGTCGTGCCGTTCGTGCCGGGCAGCCTGATCACGCCCGCTGGGATAGCGGCCTGATGGCGGGCACGAGCAGGCCGATCAACTCGGCCAACGCGTACATCGATGCCCAGTTCGTGGTGGCGCCCAAGGACTTCCCGGTTCTCGGAAGGACCATTGTGGTCAATCCGAACCTGACTCCGCTGACCGTGGGGGAGGAGCCGGTCCGGCACATCCCGGCGTTCTCGTCGACCGTGCTCGTGGACACGACCATCGAGCAGGGCGACAGCGTGCTGCTGTTCCGTGTGCTGGACGAGGACAACATGGCGGACATCGTCAACCAGCCGGACTGGAGCCTGTTCGCGGACCTGCTGCCCGGGTTCCCGCGCTCGACCCAGCTCTACCGTGGACCGGTCGACCAGATCGGCACCATCGAGTTCGACCCGGACATCGCACTGGCCCCCACCCGACAAATCCCGCCATCCAGGGGAGCCCTTGCTTTTACGTTACCCGAGGGGTCCGACAAAACCGGGAACTCTCGGACTTTCCGGATCTCGGTGAACCTGTGGTTCGCACCCGCCGGGACCGACTGCGCGATCCACAACGTGCACGAGTTCATCGAGATCCACTCCCAGATCCACGGGTACGGCCGGATGCAGAAGTTCAAGCAGCGCGACCACAGCACGCTGTACGAGGACCAGTTGATGAGTCCCGGCCACACCCCGCCCGTGCCGTTCTCTCCGCACCAGGCCGGACGGCGGGTTCACCTACCCGTGGCACCAGTACCGAGCCGACACCGACTGCGTCTGGCTCGCCGTCGAGTACCACGCCGTCTGAGTTATCGAAAGGAAAGGAGACAACTGTGGTGACACCCCCGAAGTTCACCCCGGAGATCGTCGCCGAGCAGTTGCGCGACGGGTACTGGCTTGAGGCACCTGACGTCGACGGCGATGGAACGCCCGACCTGTTCGGCTACGGCCTGCGCCTCGGCGAGATCTACTGGTACCAGAACCGCGCAGGCTGGCCGAAGCGGCTGGTGACCGACGGGTTCCGGATGCCGGTCGGCGCCGACTTCGGTGACATCAGCGGCAACGGGCACCCCGACATCGTTGTCTGCTATGAGCTTTACGGTCCGATCGGCACGATCCACGACCCTGACCCGGCAGGCGGCAAGATCGACTGGATCGAGAACCCCGGCGGCGCGGACAAAACCGAGGAACGCTGGAAGCGTCACTACATCGGCCGTGCGACAGGCATGCACCGGTTGCGCGTCGGCTACTTCACGCAGACCGAGAAACTGGAAGTCATCGGCCTGCCCATTGTCGCCGAAGCGGACGTGCACGCGGTGCTGCCGGTGGTGATGTTCACCCAGCCCGACGACGTGTACGCGGCCGAGGAGTGGGACAAGACCGTCATCGACGACTGGTCGTTCCGGATGATCCACGGCGCCGAGAAGAAGAAGGGCCTGATCCCCGGATCGGACCTCGAATCGATCCTTCTCGCCTCCGACGAAGGCGTGACCTGGCTGTACTTCGACGAGAAGACCGGCCAGTGGCGCAAGGAACTGATCGGCACCGGCGAGCTGACCCAGTTCGAGCAGACGGGGTTTCGCGGCAGCGGCGACCTCGACGCGGGTGGCCTTGGTGGTGACCCGTTCGCGTACCTCGCCGCGATCGAACCGTTCCACGGCAACACGGTCGCCGTGTACACAAAGGACTCGGAGGGTGCGTGGCAGCGCACGTTGCTTGACGTCTACGGCGATCCCAACGAGAACGGCGAAGGCCCGGGGCACCAGATCGTCTGCGCCGACTTCGACGGCGACGGCGACGACGAGTTCCTGGTGGCGCTGCGCGGCCCGTGGCCGTGGCAAGGCGTCATGTACTACAAGGCAATCGACGCCAGCCAGGGCATCTGGGCGAAGTGGCGGGTCGCCGACGAGTCCGTCGCCCGCATCGCCACGGCCGACTTCAACAGCGACGGCAGGCTCGACTTCGCCACCATCGCGTACTCGGTGCAGAACTACTACGTCGCCAAGGACGCGAAGTTAATGGTCTACCGCAACGAAATCCCGAGGTAAGCATGTCCCGGCCCTCCTCCCTGCGTTCGCTGACAGGGCTGCGGTTCGTCGCGGCCCTGCTGGTGTTCTTCTTCCACATCACGCTGTCTAACTCGCCGATCCCGCCGAACAACCCCGTCAACCCGTTCGCCGACGAAGCTCTCGCGGACTGGCTGGAGTGGCTGTTCAGCAAGGCCGGCTACCTCGGGTGTCGTTCTTCTTCGTACTGAGCGGCTTCGTGCTGACCTGGTCGGTCAAGCCGGGGGAGCGGATGCGCGCGTTCTGGCGCCGCAGGCAGCTCAAGATCTTCCCGAACCACCTGGTGATGTTCGCCGCGGCGATGATCCTGTTCGCTGCGGCGATGACACCGGCGTCCGGCTGGATCGCGAACATGTTCCTGCTGCACTCGTTCTCGCCGGACCCGACGGTCTACGTGAACGTCAACCCGCCATCGTGGACGCTGTGCAGCGAGCTGCTGTTCTACATGCTGTTCCCGTTGCTGCTCAAGCCGATCACCAAGATCGGCGCGAACAGGCTGTGGTTCTGCACCGGCATGATGATCCTCGGCATGGTCGCCGTGCAGGTGATCAACACGTTCCTGATCCCGGACTCGCCGAAGTCGCCGATCACCCCGGTCTCCGGGGCGCAGTTCTGGTTCGGCTACATCTTCCCGGTTCCCCGGCTGTTCGAGTTCGTCACCGGCATGCTGCTGGCCAGAGCGGTGATGGCGGGACGTTTTCCGGCGATCAACCCTCAGTTGTCGTTGCTGAGCATCCCGGTGGGTTACGCGGTCGCGTTGAACGTGCCGTTCATGTACGGCTTCGTCGTGGCCACGATCATCCCGATCTGCCTGGTGATCGGCGCATACGCGGTGGCTGACAGCGAGGGCCGTCGAACAGGTCTGCAAGGCCCGCGATGGCACTGGCTTGGCGAGATCTCGTTCGGTTTCTATATCTGCCAGGGTGTTGTCGTGTTCTACGGCCGGACTTTGCTGCCGTCGGACCCGTTCAGCAAGCCGGTCGCGATCGGTGTTTCGGTGCTGCTGTTCATCGCGACCCTGCTGGCGGGCTGGGCTCTCTACGCGCTGGTTGAGCGCCCGGTGATGCGCCGCTGGGCGCGTAGCAAGCCTCAGCGGGAGCCAGTTGCCCTCTGACCCCTCGTGAGTGGTTATGCGTGTTCTAGGGTCTGTTTCGAAAGTCATGGGAGCCACTCGTTGATCGCTGCGATGGTGACCGTGGTTTCGTAGCGAACGGCGAGCTTGTCGTATCTGGTGGCGACGGCTCGGTTTCGTTTGAGACGGTTGATCCCGCACTCGACAGCGTGCCGTTGCTTGTAGATCTCCTTGTCGAATGCGGGTGGTCGTCCTCCGTGTGAGCCCTTGTTCTTGCGGTTGCGGACCTGGTCGGCCTTGTCCGGGATGGTGCAGCGGATACCGCGCCTGCGCAGGTAGGCGCGGTTGGCGCGGGACCCGTAGGCTTTGTCGCCGAGCACCCGATTCGGGCGGCAGCGCGGCCGACCGCGATCCCGCCGGGGTACCCGGATACGGTCGAGCACCACCTGAAACTGGGGCGAGTCACCTCGCTGGCCAGCGGTGATCACGATTGATAAGGGCTTTTGTCCCTGCTCGACCGCCAGGTGAGTCTTGGTCGTCAACCCGCCTCGGGAGCGCCCCAGCCCGTGATCGGCCGGTTCGACCTCGACCCCGCCCGGAGACTCCTTCTGGAGATCCCCTTTTGACGCGCACCAGCCGCGTGCTGGTGCGCACGAGCCACCGTGGAGTCCACGCTGACATCCCAGGTGATCAGGCCCGCAGCGTCCGCGTCCGCCTGCAACGCGACCAGAATCCTCTTCCACGTGCCATCCCGTTGCCACCGCCGGAACAAGCCATACACCGTCTCCCACGGGCCGTAACGCTCCGGCAGATCCCGCCACGGCACACCGGTTCGAACCCGAAACCGGATCCCGTCAATAAGCTTCCGCTTCGCATGCTTCGGCGGCCTGCCAGGCTTCTTGCCCCTGGGCAGCAAGGGTTCCAGCTTCGCCCACTGCTCGTTGGTCAGATCACCACGCCCCACGAATCAAGATCATCTCAAACCTTGATCAACTTGTGAAACAGGCCCTAACGCGCATAACCACTCACGAGGTCTTACCTGCTAGACAACCTCCAGCCCGAGCACTATTCCGTCGAAGTCGAACTGGTTCTGGTCAACCGCGAGACGGCTCGGACCGCCGTTCTCGCTTGCCCATCCGGTGAACGCGGGCATGCCGTTGCCTTCACCGCGGTCGAACGTCTCGACGGAGAACCGCCAGTCGGTGAACCCGGCACCCGGTGGCAGCGGCCGGGTTTCGAGGAACACGCGGTACCGGTCCGGATCGAAGCCGTTGAAGTCGCTGATCCGCCCGGACTTCCCACCGCCGCCGCTGGCCCAGTCCGTGCACTGGACGGCACCGAGTTCCTTGCCGTTGTCGTCGGCCTGACCGCAGGCGCGGAAGTCGATGCCGGGGTTGAGCTGACCGCCGCCGAACGCGGCCCTGAGGTTGATGCGGATGGCGTCCGGGTCGAAGCAGTTCGCGTCACAGGCGAACAGCGAGGCACTGGGGCCGAAGTTGACGAACTTCGTACACTGTTCGGCGCCGAGTTCGGTGTTGCCGCCACCGTCAGCCAATTGGACACATAACGCGAAATTGGGCCGAGGCGTCGCACTTGCCGACGGCGCCAGCGTTACGGTCGCCGCAGTGGCGGCGAGCAAAACGGTGATCTTGTTGATCGAGCTACGCACAGAGTCTCCTTGTTGAAGGAATGTTCTTTCCAGGCACAGAGTTTCAAGCGGCCGACGCCGATAGCTACGTGACTTGGTGCGAATCTGGAGCGGTCGAACCAAGATCGACTTATCACTTTTCCGGTCAGAAATCCCGTCGGGCAAGTAGCCTCCTCATTGGGGTGGCAGCTGCCAGAGGGGAAAACCAAGTTATGGATGGCCTTTTCAAGCTGTTATGGGATCGGGTGGACACGAACGCGCGCCGGGCGGTCGACGTCTACACCAGCGAACTCGAGGATTTCCGCGCGGTGGCCCAAGAGCAGAGGGCCAAGGCATCGATGCTGGACTTCGCGGTGCTGTTGCGGCGAAGGGAAGTCGAGCTCGCGGCGGACGGAGCGTCCTTCACCGGCAAGGACCTGGCGATATTGGGCCAGTTCGGCGAAGAACGCGGGTCGCAGGGCATTTCGTTGAGCTCCCGCAGACGCGTCCTCGATCTGCACGACGTGTTGACCCTGCGAGAGATTCACGAAGCAGCAGGCTTCAACGAAACCCATCACGTCACGGAGATGATCGGCTGGCTGGCAGCTAACGGACTGGCTGGGCAAAGCGCGTACGCCCAAGGTTTCCTGAAAGGGCAGAAACGCTCGTTGCCGATCGTCAAGCGGGTTCAAGACCTGGCAGTGACCCTATTATCGGACGTTTCAGTCGTGCCAGGTTTCGCGGAAAGCCTGAATATGCGGGTGGCGGACCGATACGTGATCATGGTCGTAAGAATGTCCGGTACCCCGTTACCAGCAAGCAAAGAACGCGAGAAGGTCATCGGAGCCCTCTTGGAAAGCTATGCGGTGCCGATGATGTGGCGCGAACCCGACGAGCTCGTAGCACTGATCCCTTGTACCGACAGCGAAGCAGCAGAGGAACGTGCATTAGGCCTCGCCCGGGAGCTCGCGACATTGGTCGGACGGCCCTGTGCCCCTGGCGCGGCCACAGGTCGCGTGCACGCACTGGGCGACACAGTTGCGTTGGCGCGCCAGATCAGCCAGGTCGCGCCGGTTGAGGCCGTGCCGCGCCGCCTGCATCTTCTGGCCGATGCCTTCGTGGAACTCGGTGTCGTGCAAGTCCCGCAGGTTGACGAATGGCTGCATGGTCTCGCGCAGCGCCTGGAGAACGGCCCGGACCTGGTGGCGACGCTGGACGCGTTCTACCGTCACGACATGAACCGCCTGAACACCGCCGGAGCCTTGCACATCCACCCCAGGACACTCGACTACCGGTTCCGCCGGGTCCGTGAACTCGTCGGCATGGACCCTGGGTCGTTGCAAGGCGTCCGCGTGCTCAGTGCGGTCGTTGCCCGAGTACTCGCCGGTCGCTGGCACTAGGGCATTTCTACGGTTTTCGCCCGCCGGTAGGAGCGCCTAGCGTGACGAGGTCACAGCGAAAAAGGCGGTTTCCCAGTGGTAGTTCCCGCAGAATCGGAACATCGGTCCTCCCCGCTGACCCAGTGGGCAATCGGAGTCGTGATCGGCGCGGCGGTCGTCGGCCTGCTCTGGTTGGTAACCACGGACTTCAGCTCGCCCTCGGGCGCGGCCGGAGATGCGGCTGCCGCCTGCGCGGCGCTGGACCGTGTCGGCGACCTGAAACCCATGACAGGCCGAGCGGACCGACTCCCCGAAAGCAACTACACGCTCACAGCAGCAGATCGGCTCAGCGCAGCCAAAGCCTTGGCCCAAGCGGCAGCCCGCGACGACTCCACGTACAAGGTGTTCAGCGAGACGGTCGGGCGGGCCGACGAGCTGATCAACCGTAGGCTCCGGCTGACTACGGAGTCGATCGGTGAACTCGACCGTGCCCGCAACCAGTGCGCCAACTTCTGACCGTCTGACTGCGGGCCAAGTCATCTGGGAATCGCAGCGATGACGCTGTCAGCGAGTTCTTTGGCGTGGGCACAGGAAGTCTCGATCGGCTCGCCAGAGGGTCCGTTGTAGAGGGTGCCGAATCCCTGTGTCTCAGCGATGTCGACGATGTACTGGCACGATGTAAAGCTGCCGTCGGCACCGGTGCTCTGGATCCATTCGCCCGCGGGGTATCCCGCGACGGTGGTTGGCTTGATGCCGCTCCCGGGGCCGAACACCAGGGTGAGTGGCCTGGCATGCGGGTAGAAGCGGACCGCGGCCGCGGCGGTCAGCGGTGGCCCGGTCGTCAGTTGGCACTCGGCTTGGTCCCCGGCGTTGATGATGATCTTGCTGTGCGAGCTCTTGCGAGACCGCAGCCCGAGCCGAGAACTGAGATTGGCGGGCACGCCGGAGCACGGATCTGAGAGATATCGCGAGACGTCGAGCTGTGGTGCCGGGATTGGTGTTGTCGGCGTGGGGGCTGGCTCCGGCGGCCGGTCCGGAGTTGAGCAGGCCGTGACCGTCAGCATCACCAAGGTGCAGAGCCATGGCATGACCGGTCGTGCTGCGTCAACCATCGAGTCGCCTCCGAATTGGACTGTCCGGATTCACGATTCCGGCCGGTTTCTGGCTTTCCGTGATCTTGCGGTGTTCCGCCTCGACCTTCGGGCCGAATTGGTCAAGCGTACGGCCCAAGGCGGCAAGGTTCTGGTAACCGAAGGCCGGTGAGGTGATGTCGATGGCGGCCGGGATGGGTGCGAAGAGTTCGTTCTTTTCGCCGAGCAGATCTCGTTCGGCTTCTTGGATCTTGGTCATAGCACTGCGGATGATGTCCTTGTACGCCGTGTGGACCTGGTCGCGGCCGGACGCGTAAACCCCAGCGACCTCACCGAATTTCTCGCCATCCACCAAGAGTTGCATGCCACTGGACACGGCGCCGATCACCACACCCGCTGAGGCAGTGAACCAGGCACCACCTGTCGCGACGCCGAGAATCGCGGACACCACGCTCGCACCTACCGAGATCGCGATCTTGGTGTCGGCGTCGTCATGCTGCTTCAGCGCTTTGGCCACGGCGGCGCTGGTGGCATTGGCGAGTGCGACATAGTCCCGCCGTGCCTGAATCGACGCCGCGAGCAAAATGGCCAGCGATTCCACTGTTCGCATGAGGTAGGTCGCCTGTTGTCCGATGAACGCTTGGATCATCGATACCTGGCGTCGGAAGGCCAACGCGCCAGAGCCCTCCCAGTCTTGCACAGAGTAGTCGATCGCGCGGAACGCATCGACGATCTCCGCCGAGGTGTCCTGATTGAGTTCCCGTCCGACCTTTTGCATCCGCTGGTACTCATCGATGATCTTCTGCGGGTCGAGGCTCAGTACGATGTCGGCGTCGCCAAGCAGGCCGTGTAGCACGGCAGCGCCACCGCCACTGGGGTATACCTTGGGTGAACCGAGCCATTTGCCTCCTGGCTGCTCGTGGTTGAACAGGTCGATGAGTCGGCGCGCCGCACGATCAGCGGCGGACCGGACTTCGTCATCGCTCTTCCAGTCACCCATGGTCAGCCCTGCCCGTCGGCGCGCCGGTACAGCGCCACGATCGATTTCACCGCTTGAGCGGTCGCGTCGACGACCTCTGCCCCATGTTTCTGGCGTGCGGCGATCTCGTCGGTGAATCGGGCATATGTCACCTGGTAGGCGCCGACCTCCTCGAGCCTGCCGGGACCGCCAAGTCCTTCGTGTGACGTCAAGATCGGAAGTTGCACGGCCATGATGTCTCGAAGAGCTGGAAGTGCCTGGTCACCCACCCTTTGCAGCTCGTCGAGCGCTACCCGGAAACCGTCATCCATTGGGCCTCCCCACCCAGAGTCCAACCACCGATGATAGCCGGGCGACTACTGTGCGCAAGCGACATCGTCAAACCGCTGGACGCCCTGGCGGAGCGATGCGCCGGGAAAGTTTCCTGAACTGCTAGGACCCGTCTCCCTGGTCGGCTGGGATTCCGCGCCGCGACAATCTCGATCCTGAGGGTGATCACACGAAAGGGCCGAGATGCGAGTTCTGTTGGTCGACAACCAATCATCGACGCGCGCGAGCCTGGCCGGAGCGGGACTCGATGCAGAGTCGGCGGACATCGCAACGGCGGCACAGCAAGTGGCGGCCTTCCGCCCACAGGTACTGCTCCTAGGCGACCACCGAGCCCTCCGGTTCATCTCGGAACTGCGCGACCGGCACCCTGAAGTAAGGGTCATGGTGTTGTCGCAGACGCCACCTGCCGAGGTTCTGCTGACCTTCCGAGACGGCTATCACGACGAAGGCCTCGGGCGGCTCACGGCACGCGAGCAAGATGTGCTGCGTTGCCTGGCAAAGGCCTACGACAACGACGAGATAGCAGACGAGCTCGGCATTGCGGTACGCACCGTGAACCGGCATCTGGAAGCGATCCGCGGCAAGCTCGGAACTCGCCGCCGATCCCATCTCGTCCGTCTGGCCCGCACCGCGCACGCCTGCTAGCCGCGCAAAGGGATTGCCGAGTCCAGAATAGACAGCACGGTCGGAACCGCACTGTCCTTGGCATACAGCCGATCCCCGATGAACAAAACATCCAATGAGGACGAATCGAACGTCCGGTAGGCCTCGCTCGCCGACCGCGCAGTCGGCTGCCCCTTGACGTTCAGCGAGGTATTCATCAACACGCCAACCCCGGTCAGCCGCTCGAACTCATCAAGGATCCGCCAGAACCGAGGATGTTCGGCCGCATACACCTGCTGAACGCGCGCGGTGCCGTCGTCATGCACCACGGCAGGGATATCGGCGGCACGGTCCGGAAGCACCGGAACGGCCACTGTCATGTGCCGCATGTTCGTGCCAGCGGGAATGGAGAAGTACCTTGTCGCGCACTCGGATTTCACCGCGGGCGCCAATGGCCGGAAATCCTCCCGGAACTTCACGGCGGCATTGACTCGCTCACGCATCTCACGGCGCCGGGGGTCGGCGAGGATACTGCGATTGCCGAGCGCCCGAGGCCCGAACTCCAGCCGACCCTGCGCCCAGCCGACCACCAACCCTTCGCTGAGCAGGCGGGCGGCAACAGATTCAGCGTTGGCCACGGAGGCGCTGAAGTACGGCTGGTCGGTGGGAACCTGATCCGAATCCACATCGGGACCGAGGAAGGTCAGCGCCGGGTATCCGGCCGACGCCCGCAGCAAATCGGCGCCGGACAAAGCTGCCCCGACCGCAGTGCCCTCATCGCCTGCGGCGGGTTGGACATAAACGGCATCAACGACTCCGGAAGCAGCCAATTTCCCGATCGCCACGCAGTTGAGCGCGACCCCGCCAGCGAAGGCGACCCGCCGAACCCCAGTGCGAAAAACCCAATGGTCGACCAGATGAGTGATTGCCTGCTCCAACCTGCGCTGCGCGGCCGTGACCAAGTCGATGTGGGTCTGGGTCACGTCCCCATCGCGTCCCGGGCACCCCTGGGACGCAAGCCATTGCCTCGAGCCAGCAAAAGTCTCCTTGCTCACGCTGTCCCGATTCAGTTGCAGCACAGGCACTTCGAACCGGCCTTCAGCACGCAGCACGACCGCCTGCTCCATCGCGGAGGCGAAGCGCGACGGGTCCCCGGACGCAGCCAGAGCCATCACCTTGTACTCGTCGCTGTTCGGCCAGAAACCCAGGTGCAGGGTGAGCATGGCGTAGAACAACCCGAGGCTGCTACGGAAATCCAGCGCCGCGAGCCGGGTCAGCGTGCCTGATCGCCACAGATGCACGCTCACCGAATGCAATTCGCCCATTCCATCGAGCACCACCACCAATGCCTCGTCGAACCCACTTGGCACTGCGGCGGTCAAAGCGTGCGTGTGGTGATGGTCGACCGCACGCACAGCAAGGCCACTCAGTTCCGGAAAATGCTGGTGCAGCAAGGAAGTTTGCCGCTCTGGCGCGTAAACGGTGTCGTACCGGTGACGGCTCACCGGGTCCCCGAGCGAGAAAATCCGCGCCGGCCCATAATCGAAATTGTGCCGCACCTCGTCGATGTCCGAGACAGAAAGACCGGCGATACGTAGACACGAACGAATCGCATCCACAGGAAACCGATGGTCCGATTTGTCGCCGGAATACCGTTCCTGTTGGACAGCGGCGACCAGGTGGTCGTCCACGATCAAAGCGGCTGCCGAATCCAGTCCCTGGAACAGCCTGTTCTCCGCGGCGGTCAGTCCGGGGAAAGCGGCCTGTTTGAACTCGCCGGAGCCATCCAGCCCGCTGTAGCCGAGTATCACTGTCATCCGTTGTGCCCCTTCACTGTCCAAGCCGCGGTGGTAGCGGCGGAAACACTTGCGCGGGCGGCGCCAACCGCATCAAGCAGCGCTTCACGGTCGTCAACCAGATATGCCCGCAGCAGCAACGCGGAAGCTTCCACGCTGCAACGCGCCGCCCACAACCGCGGATCATCGACAGCGGTGACGGCGTCCAAAGGGGACAATGACGTGGATACCGCGACGGCCACGACGTCGTTGTCCTTGTGCGAGATCGATACCGTCACCGACGCGATTCCCAAACGCTGAGCGACGGCACTGGCTTCCCCGGTGAGCCGAGCCACCGGCGCGCCAGCTGAATCCGTTTCCAGTTCTATCTCCCTGGGTGCGACCCCAGCGAAAATGCCGGTTCCCAGCACCTTGAGTACCGCTTCTTTGGCAGCGAACCGACCAGTCAGGAATTCGGCGGCCCGCGTGGCCTGATAGCCGTCAGCGCGCTGCAATTCGCCTGGGGTGTATACGTATCGACGGAACCACGCGCGCTGCAGCAGCCGGTCCAATTCGCCGACACGAGCGAGATCGATGCCGATTCGCATATGGCTCATGCCTTTCCGGCCACACGCCGCCGAACCCGGGCACCACGCTCGGCAGTCTCAGCGAGAATGGCGTGGTGCTCGGCCCGTGTCTCGACCCACCAGTAGCAAGTGCGCTGGACGCCAACGGTGAAACAATGGTCCGGCGTGATCGCGTGAGCCCTAGATCGGTAGTACTCCTCGGTCCGCATCATCGTGTTGCCGGACAGCACCTCGTGCACGACGACGCGCAGGTTGAGCGAGTCGTAGATGTGGTCGTACATGGCAATGTGTGCGAGCAGCCCGAGCCTGCTCCGATGCCTGGGATCGACCATGACCGTCAGATCACAGCGCTGGCTGATCCAATCCAGTTTGGACAAACGAGCGAAGCCAACCAGATCACCGCCCCCGGTACCGATCCGGAAGAACAACCGGTCGGACGCCAGCCACTCCCTGACCCGCGCGCGCAGCTCGTCCGGTGCAGCGAGCACGCCCTCGTGGTTGATGTTGCTCTGCACCCGTTCGTCGAGGTAGATGGCGACCCATTCCTCGATGTCCGAGTCACGCATCGGCCGGATCTTCAGTCGCTTCATCCCGTCACCCCTATCCAGACGCGTTGGTCGTGATAGGCGCCGTCCTGGAACCGCGCTCCGCGCAAGACGCCAAGCAATCGCAGCCCAGCGTGTTCGAAGTGGACGGCCCGATCGTCGCGATTCGGCTCGTACCGCACGACTGTGCGCAGCCCCAAGTGGGTCGCGGACAGCTTCAGTGCTGTAGCGATCACGTCCGCGTAGCCGGTCGCGTCTGGCAATGCGACATCGATCGCGGCTTGGTAGACGTTGAGCGGAGTGATCCCGACCAACCCAGCCCGGCCGGGCACGGCGAACAGCCGCGTCTTGGCGCGCGCGAACCGAGCCGAGATCATCGGGATCGGTTCGACCAAGAGATCGCGCCCGAGAAAGGCCATCCCAGCATCGGCCAACTCGGCAAGCCGCGTCGCGATTTCGCTAGTGGAGCAGGGAATCAACCGTGGCTCACTCGACATCGAAGCACCGTCCCCAGATCGTTCCCGCACGTACAGCGCCGTCGAGCCACAGGTGTTGAGGAATCGTCACCTCGGCTTCGAATCCGTGCCGGACAACGACTTCAGCCTCGGCACTGAGGAGCCCGAATACCCGATGCAGCCGAAGCCGGTCTCGGGCGACGGCCACAGCCGCGCCGAGCACACCAGCCGGATCGGTGAGGGTAGCGACGCTCAGCCGGGCACTGCGGCACACGTGATCGATCTCGTCAAAGACCGCGATGCCAACTCCCGGTGCGACCAAGATCCTGCCCGCGTCAGGCAGCGGCGGCGCGAACGGGTTTGCCCCTGGCGAGTCGACACTCACCAGCAACGGCCCTCGCCACACCCGGGCGCACAGATCCGCGTATTCGTCGCGATAACCGACCAGCTCAAGCATCGGTCTCCTCGAAAAGCTTGCTGTAGTAACGGATCCCGTGGTGACCGCCCGCGACCGTCAGCGCCCCAGGAAGTGTGCCTTCCAGCTGAAGGCCGATTGCCTCAGCCAACTCGATCCCGCGTTGATCGACTTCACACACCTCGTGGGAGATCCGATGCACTGGCCGGAAGGTGATGAGCGCCCGTAGCGCCTCCTGAACCGCCGTGACCGCGTCCTCCAGCGGGCAGTCGCGGCTAAACCGAGCCTGCAGGCCGTAGTGCGTTCGATAGCCATCGTCCGGCAACGGCAACACGATCAGCCCGGCAGGTATCCCGTCCCTGCGGCACAACAAAGCCTGCGGGTCGATGAGGTCCTGAAGTTCTCTGTCGGACAACAGGTCCGGTATGAGGGTACAGAAGTAGAAATCCGGCTCGGTGAACAGCGGATAGCAGGGCGACGGGTCGTGGCCCACGGTTTCGAGGGTGATCACGTGGTACTCCTTCGCGTCACCAACCGGACGTAAAGCAGGACACCAGCGCAGTCGGGAATGTAAGCAATCGCCGTGAGCAGGATCAGTGTTTCCGCGTGCAATGGTTGGCCAAGCGCGGCGGCCACCACAAACAGGGCGCCGAAAAAGACCACATTGATCACGAGAGCACCCGCCGCATGCCCGGTCTGCTCCAAATAGGTCAGTGCCGCCAGAGCCAACCCGAACAACAGATACGACGGCCCGATGACAGCGAGATAGTCCGTAGTAGCCGCGCGCACGGCGGTGTCTGAGCTCAGGGCGTGCACAAGCGGAATCCTCAGCACCGCAACGCTCAAAGCGATGATCACGTAGGCGGGCAGGGCGATACGAACCAGGATCCTCAGACCTTCAAACTTGGCGCCTGACAAGGCGGTGGTAATCGCCGTCGCGGACCCGATCGCGATCGCGGGCACGACGAGGAACGCCTGGATCGCCTGCAACAGACCGAACCCCGCCACCTCAATCGGACCGGACCCACGCAGCAACCACAGCGAACCGAGAGAGCTCGCCGACAACACCAGAAACGAGGCCACAATAGGAAGCGCGACCGTGCGCAGCGGTTCCAGTACCGGCCGCCAGCTCCACCATGGAGCGAAACGAATGCCAGTACGCCGGACCATCAGCCACCCAACGACCCCAACCGGCACCGAACCGACCACGAAACCGATCGGCACACTCAACACCCCAGCACCCCACACCGCCTGAACACCGAAGATCGCACCGGCGATCAACACTGTCTGCGCGACTGCGATCCCAGCCGAATCCCGTGCCCGACCGAACCCACGCAAAACCGCACTAGCAAGAGCAGGAATGAGAGCAACGGCATTACCCAGTAGCATCGCGGACAAGAACGAACGGAGGTCGGCGGCGCTAGCGGCAGGCACGTTCAGAATCTCCTGCAGGAGGCCGCTCGCGCCAAAGACAATGACCGAAACCAGCACGAAGAACCCGCAACCGATAGCGGCTAATGCAGTCAAAGTCCCACTGACCGTCGCCAACTGGTCCTGCCGAAGTGCGGCCGATGCGGACACCTGGGCCGCGACTGTCAGCCCCTCACTGACGGCCAGACTCAGGAAGCCGAAGGGAATATAGATGGACTGCAGGTAAAGGGCGTGTCCGCCAAGATGACCGAGGAATGCAGGCGCCACGAGTTGCAGCGCCGCACCTGTGGCAGTCATCCCGACGACCAGACTCACCGCCATCGAGGCAGTACGGCGGACCATGGATGGCCGGTCGACGGTGACGATGGCGCTCATGCCGGACCCTCGCTGAGGTCTCGATCCCCGAGCGGACCGGTTGCCATCGAGGCGGTAACAGTGCCATTCATGCTGAACCTCCACTGAGATACAGCACTCCGACCATTTCCGCGGCCATCAACGTCCCGCCGGGACCGTCGAGCAGGAAGCTAGCCCCGCCCAACAGCCGCAGCAGCGCCCGGCCACCATGGACCAGCCTGCGAAAGATCATGGCGCGCACGCCACTGCTCAGCTCACCGCTCTCCAGCAAGCCACGCACCTGATCAACCAGCATGCCCGCGTCCGCGATCCCGGCCTGAACCAATTGACGGCTCAACAGCGGCCTGCCGTCGGAACTGCGGCGGCCGAGATCGTCGATGGCCTGTGCCAGCACGTCATCAAGCAAATCGACGTGCGCGGCCAGCAAACTCCTACAGAATACTTCGGACACCACCGGTTCGGCAGCACCGAACCGAACGCACGACACCCCAACGCTTTCGGTAACCGGCTGGTCCACAGGCGATCCGCCAGCCAGCAGATCCTGTGTGGCATAAGCATACCCGCCGGGACCGACAACAACCCCGCCAGCGGCCTGGTGCGCGCGATCGAGCAACACGGCGTAACTCACCGCAGATCCACCCGCACAGCATGGGCATCGCCGGTCCGGGGATCCACATCACACAGCAGGACATGGCGGTACTCACCTTGCCAGCGCTGATAATTCTCAGCCAAAGCAAGCCACACACTCGTGCAATAGGTCCCCGGCCCACAGCGATGCAAATCAAACCCGCGATCCGTGCATACCCAAGGCCCGGCGACCACGAGCGTGTCCGAGCACTGGTCGATCATGGCCGTGAGTTCTGCAGGCGTACCCGACCAAGGCCGCTGGAAATCCCCGTCGGCACGTTCAAAGACCAAAGCCACAGCCGTATCGGACAGCGGAGTATCGTGCACGAGAGGATCCCGATAAGGCAGCGTGGTCTGCTCCAACACCAAGATCAGCGCCTGATCACACTGGTACGCATCGGCCATACGCAAAGCTGTATAAGGCGCCTGCAAACCCTGCTCGGACAGCGCCATACTGCACGCCTGATCCCCAAACAGGTGATTCACATATGTAGCAACGGTCTTCAACGGATGAAGGTCCGGAATGGCGTACGCGAGCAGAATCAGATCTGGCTCATCAATGCCAAGATCCGCCACCACAGCCGAAGCCAGCTCGGGATAGCCGATACTTCGTCCCGAGGCCAACTGCGCCAAGTCCAGGGTGTGCCCGAATTGACCGAGCAGATCCGCGTAGTACTCGATCAGCTCGGCGTCGAACGGTGACGGATTGCGCCCAGTGGCCCGCAATCCGTTCGCCCGCGCCAAAGCAAGCGCCATCGACCTAGTTCCCGGAAAGCCGTCGGACGTACTCAGCCAACGATTCCACGGTCGTGAAGTCCTCTGCGCGCAGCTCGTCCGGATCCACCTCGATGTCGAGCGCGTCCTCGAGGGCCATCAGGAGTTCGAGGACCGAGGTGGAGTCCAGGTGCAGGTCCTCGAACAGCCGGGTGGTCTGGTCGAGCTCAGGCAGGTCGCGGTTCAGCACTTCGGTGAGCGCGGCCCTGATCGCCTCGACGGTATGGGTGGTGGTCATCGGATCTCCTTACTGACGTTCGATCAGAAGTTGGCGGCCGAGCAAGTCGTCGGCGGTGTCACGGTGCCGGACCAGATGCGCGACACCGTCACGGACCAGGACTTCGGCGGGATAGCCGTGGCTGAGGAACTGCACGGGCGACGCGGTCGGGCCATAAGCGCCAGACCGCTCCACGCCCAGCAAATCACCGATCGCGACAGGCGGAAGCTGGACACGCTTGCCCACAACGTCATTGGGAGTACATAGTGGACCGGTGATGGTGCACGGCTCCGTCGCTGCTTCGTCGGACCTGGTCAACGACCGAATAGGAAAGTTGCGTTTGACGTAACTGCCAACACCGACGGCGGCCATGTGATGGTTCGTGCCACCATCGGCGATCACGAAAGTCTCACCACGCGACTGCTTCACGTCACGCACCCGCACGACGTAAGTACCTGCCCGAGCGACCAGGTACCGCCCGAGTTCCATGATCAACCGTGTGTCTGGATGCGCCGCCACGAACTGCGCGACCACCTGGTTCAGTTCCGAGGCCAGCGCCTCGACGTCGAAATCCTTCTCGCTGTCGAAATAGGCGACGCCAAGACCGCCACCAACGTCCACAGTGTTCAGTTCGACACCGCACTCACGATGTAGTTCCTCGGCCATCCGTAGGATCTGGCTGGTGTTGTGTACGACATCGGCCGGATCGAGGAACCGCGTGCCCATGTACGCGTGCAGACCCCGCACCCGCACCCCAGGCAGATTGTCGGCCAGCGCGACCACCGCAGGCACCTGTTCCTCGTCAATACCGAACTGCCGAGGCTTGCCGCCCATCGACAACCCAGAACCCTTGGTGGTGAAAGACGGATTCACACGCAGCAGCACGTCCACCGGTGCCCGGTTCGCGACCAGCCGGTCGAGCCGAAGCAACTCGGATTCGGACTCCACCACGATCGCCCGGATTCCCGCGTCGACGCAGGCCCGCAGTTCATCGTCGCTCTTACCCGGCCCAAGGAAAATGGTGGACTCCGGACCCGCTCCCGCGCTCGCCGCGGTACGCAGTTCGATGTCGGAGGAAACCTCGGCGCCAGCCCCAAGCGCGACCAGTTCGGCGCAGACGCTCACATTCGGGTTGGCCTTGAGGGAGAAGTACAACTCCAACGCCGGATGCAGCAATCGCCGCAGCGTCGTATACGTCTCGGTCAGCACATCCCCGTCATAGAGATACAGCGGGGTGCCGAACTCCTCGGCGATCGCCGAAATCGGCAGGCCCTGCACGGATAGCTCGGTCATCATGCTCCTTCGGCCAAGTCGTCGAGTGCTTGGTTCGCCGCGTCCGCGAGGGCGGTGACGGCGGCGCGGTCAGGGCCGATCGCGAGGGTGTAGAGCCTGCCCTCGAACGGCGCGGAATCACCGGCCATGGCATTCACCGTGCCGAAGCACGTCACCACGACGCCGCCCGCACTCAGGTCCATGATCAGCAGATCGCCGAGGGCCTCCCGTACGGCGGCGAACTCGAGTGGGGCGGACAACCGGAGCACGTGGCGCCGGGCCAGCGACGCGGGAAGCCGGTCGAACGTCTCCAACACGGCGCCCTGATAGGTCGACATGTTGAACCGGGCGTTGATCTCCAGCACCGGATAGACGACCTCGTCCGTGGTCACCACCGCGTCAACACCGGCGACACCCCAGAACCCGTCCCGGTGCAGGGCCGCACCGACGGTGTGCGCGGCCTTTTCGATCTCGGCCAGCTGATCGGAGTCCAGCTGGGCCGGGCTGACGTGACCGAGGTGCACCCCGTCGCGCGTCAACGCCTCTTTGACAAAGTCGAGCCGGACCGCGCCACCAGGGTCCACGGTCAGCTGGTAGTTGAGGTCGGCCCGTTTCGGCAGCCACCGCTCAACCACCACGTGCAGCCGATCGTCACTACGCCGCGCGGCACGCCGGACCACCTGGCGTACCAGTCGGTCCGCGGTACGCGGATCATCAACCAGGACAAGGCCTTTGCCGGAAACGCCGTACGCATCCTTAACGACAACAGGCGATTCACGGGTGCATTCCGGTCCGAGCGCGGCCATCAACTCGGTGAACTCCGAGACAGTCTCGCAGCACCACCCAGGCACGGCACGCAGACCCGAGGTCTCCACCAGACGCCTGCTGTAGATTTTGCTATTCACCGCGATCACGGTTTCGAGGTCGGGCGCGGCCAACGGCATTCCGGTCGCCTTGGCGAGCCGTACCTCCAGATCCGACACGCCCATCGGCATCAGCTGGACGCCCCGAGCCGCCAGATCCCGCAGGACAGGGGAGTTCATGGCCTTGGCGGCAGTCGACTCGCCGGGTCCATCGGCGATCAGCACGGTCGGTAGCGTGAGCCCGAGCTCGCCGACGTACTGCACATAGCCCGGATCAAGCGGGTGCTGGAGGATGAGGAAGTCGTCCGGTCCGGCCAGCAGCGCGCCCAGTTCCTCCATCCGGGTCACGAGCGGGCCGGTCATCGAGAACGGCGCTGCGGGCAGGCCAACGAATCCCGTCGACCAATGCTGCTCGACCTCGAAGTTGCACACGAACACAAGCGGGGTACGCGAATCGCCGGTCAGGCTGCGCTTCAGGGCTTTCAGGTACTTGGTTCTCACTGCTCACCCCGCTGCAGCACCATCGCAACATAGGTGGCGCCGAGCCCAACCGCGGTTAGCACGTAGAAGCCGCCGTCGGCCAGACGGCCCTGGTCACGCAGGTGGGTGTAGTTCAGGAACGGGTCGCTGCAGAAGCAGTGGCCGTACTCCGCGATGTTGTCGAGGAAGACGTCGTCCGCGCTGATCCCGAGCAACTCGATCACCCGGCGCCACGATGATCTGTTCACGTTGTGCGGCACGATCATTGCCACGTCGGACAGGGCCAACCCGGCGTCGGCCAGCGCAGCCAACACGGTCTCGGCCAGTCGCTTCGGATACTCCGCACCGAACTGCTGCACGAGCTCCTGGTCGAGCCGGATCCCGTCGGAGTAGCGCCCGTCGGTGGCCGACGCGTAGGAGATCACGTGATCGCCGTTGCCGGACAGGCTGATCAGGCAGGCCGCGGACGCGTCACCGGAAATCGCGGTGTTGGGAATCAGCTGTGCCATGGGAGAGAAGGCCTTCTCCCCGGTGACCACGAGTGCCAGCGCGCCGGGCTCATCGGCGGCCAGAAGCTGGCCAGCGGCGACGATCGCGGCAAGGCCGCTGGCACAGTTCTGCTGGGTCAACGCGAACGCTAGGGCGTCCGGCAGTGCCAACCGGGCGCGGAGCTCGCTCGCGGTGTCCACATAGGATGGAGCGACTTCCTGGATCGTGTGGCTGTAGATCAGGTAGCGAATCCGGCGCGGGTCGTCCACGCTGTCGACCAGCCGGGCCGCAGGTTCCGCGATCAGGTCGAGGACGCTGGTGCCCTCGCTGGTCCTGAGGCGGTCGAAGCCGTGGATGCGCTGAAACAGCTTGAGTTTCGGCCGCGACAGCCGCAGCCGATCGGCGATGCTGTCGATGGCGATGACCTTGTCCGGCGTATGACTGGTGACGGACTCGATCGTGAGCCGCGCGACGACCAATGCTCCCCCCTGTCCGGAATATGCGATGTTTTCGGCATTCGCGGATTTCAGTTCACTGTAGGCAAATGGCCGAGGTGGCTACCACGTCCACATTTACCCACTGCCTTATCGGGCAGTCTCGGGTGATTAATTCAGGAACAGCCGCATTCCCGGCGGCATGCCGCCGTTCACGTGGATCGTCTGTCCCGTGATGAATGAGGCGTCTTCACTGGCGAGAAAGGCGAGAACCGCGGCCACGTCGTCAGGTCGCCCGACCCGGCGCACTGGCGTGGCCGAGGCAACGGACGCCTGAAGTTCCTCGAAGTCGTGCCCGACGCGGGCAGCGGCGGCCACTGTCATCGGGGTGACGACGAACCCGGGCGCGACCGCGTTGACCGTGATGCCGAACGGGCCAAGGTCGATGGCCAGCGCCTTGGTCATCCCTTCGAGCCCCGCTTTCGTTGCCGCGTAGTTGGCCTGCTCACGGTTTCCGGCCGCGGAGATGCTGGAGAGGTTGAGAATCCTGCCCCAACGGGCCTTCACCATGTACTTGTGCGCCGCACGCGTGCACAGGAAAGCCCCACGCAGATTGACCGACTGCACGCTGTCCCAGTCGTCGACCGACATGGTCAACAGCGCGCTGTCCCTGGTGATGGCCGCGTTGTTGACCAGGATGTGCACGCCGCCGAACTCCTCGGCGGTCGTCCGTACCATCGCCTTGACCTGCGCCGGATCGGTCACGTCACACACCGCGGCACGGGCCCGGCCGCCCGCGTCAACGATGTCGGCCGCCAGGCGTTGGACACCCGCCTCGTCAATATCGGCCAAAGTGACCGCGGTTCCCGCACGAGCCAGTCGTATGGCTGTCGCTGACCCGATCCCGCCCGCCGCGCCGGTGACGACAGCTACTCGCATCACCAAGCCACCGGGACGGCCGTGACACCGAAGACTATTCCTTGGCGCACAGGCACTTCCGCGATCGGAACAGTCAGCCGCAGCGTCGGAAACCGTTCGAACAGCCGCTGCAGTGCGACTTCGATGTCCATCCTGGCCAGGTTGTGCCCGATGCACTGGTGGACACCGATCCCGAAGGACAAATGGTTGCGGCGCTGACGGCTCAGATCCAGCTCGTTCGGACGCTCGAACACGGCAGGGTCGCGGTTCGCCGCGGGATTGAGCAGCACCACGCCCTCTCCGGCTTTGATGACCACGCCCGCGATCTCGATATCCGCGGTCGCGATCCGCACTGTTCCGCCTGTCAACGACAGGAACCGCAGCAGTTCCTCGACCGCGTTCGTCCACGGCACCACACCCGTGCGCAGCTGTTCCAGCTCGCTGTCATGGGTCAGCAAGGTGGGCACGGCCAGCGCGATCGTGCTGACGGTAACCTCCTGCCCGGCGACGATGAGGACCGTGGCGGAGTCGATGTACTCCGCTTCGGACATGGTCCCGGCCGCGACCTGGGCGATCAGATCGTCCAGCAACCCGTCGCCCGGCTCCTTGCTGGTCAGCAGCTCGCGCAGGTACTCCGCCAGTGGCGCGATCGGGTCGAAGTAGTGGTACATCAACTCGTGCAACCGGGTCCGCTGATCATCAGGGATGCCCAGCAGGAGCGCCATACCCGCGGTCACGAGCGGCTTGATGTAGGACTCGACCAGTTCCGCGGACCCATCCGGCGCCACCCTGTCGAGCAGAGCGTCCGCTGTGGCTTCCAGTGCCGGTCGCCTCGACTTGATCTTCCGGAGCGCGAAGCTGCGGGCCAGGGCGCGCCGCTGTTCGGTGTGCTGCGGGGGATCGGTGCGCAGCAGCGTCCGCATGGCACTGTGCTGTTGCGGGCGCCGCAGCGCCACAACCCGCGTCAGCGCAGGGAATCCGGCGTGGTCCCGATCGACCGAGAGACGTGGGTCGCTGAGCAGCGTACGCATCTCGGCGTGGCCGGTGACCGCCCAGACGGCCGTCCCGTCGAAGGTGCTGACCCGCGTCAATGGCCCGCTGTCCCGCAGCTGTTCGTACGCATTGGGCGGGTGATACGGGCATTCCCTGGAAAACGGCAATTCGGGCAGCGAAACGGTGGAATCTTGCACGTCTCTCCCCATGATCCGAGTGTCACCGCCGCTTGCCGGTCACGTCAATAAAGCCGGTCATTCTTGGGTAATTGTGACCACGGTATGGGTATTTCTGGACGTACCCCCGATTGCCGCGATTTTCTATACTCGGCGCAATTCTCGGATTGCGGGGCGGTGCATGACTGATCTCGATGTGCTCGACCGTCACTGCGTGGCGATCGCCCGCGACCTGCGTGAACCAGGACTGATGCTGGACGCGGACCCCGACGCGATCACCCAGTGCCTGAACCTGCCCGCGGTGGAACTCAACCAGGCCATGTTCATCCCGCCCGAGTACACCGACCGGACGTATCGAGTGGACGGTCACCCGATCCCAGGCGGTTCCTGCCGTTCCGGGGTGGTGGTGATGGATCGGCTGTCCTACGGCGATCCCGGCGTGCTGCTCGCCGCCCCCGGGCCGAGCCTGTCGGGGCTGGCGGTGAACGCGGTCGGCGACGCTGAGCAGCGCGGCCGATACTTCGAGCGGTTCGCCAAGGAACCGACGTGGACCTTCTTCGCGCTGACCGAGCACGGCAAAGGGTCGGCAGCGCTGGAACTCCAAACCCAGCTGCACCCGGCCGGGCCGGAGGAATACCTGCTGCACGGCGACAAGCGCTACATCGGCAACGGCGCGAGCGCGCAGATCGGCGTGGTGTTCTGCCGCCGTGCGCCCGGGCCGTTCGGGATCGAGGCGGTGCTGATTGATACTGCCGCGCCGGGATTCAGCGGGCGGCGCCTGCCCACGGTCGGCCTGGCCGGAGTCCGCACCGGCGAACTCGCATTCCGTGGCGTGCGCGTGACTCCGGAGATGATCCTCGGCGCCGACCGTAAACCGAGTCGTCGCGGAGTTCATGGCATACGGGAAACGATGCTGCGCTACCGGCCCTTGCTGACCGCGATGGCGGTCGGAGTGGCAGACGCGGTGGTGGATTACGTACGTGCTCAGCGAAGGCGACTGTCCACTTGTGACACCGCGAGGGTTGACGAGCTGGCCGGGCGCGTCCACCTGGCGAGGGCGCGGGTGCGTGAGGTGGCGGCTGCCGTGGATGCCGGACAACCCGACCTCCCCGGCACCTCGTCCGCCAAGTTGACGGCCGTGCGACTGGCCGAGGAGGCCACCCTGCTCGCCGTCGAACTGCTGGGCGCTACTGCACTTCTGGAACATCCCTGGCTGGCCAAGACGTACCGGGACGTTCGGGCGTTCGAATTCATGGACGGCGTCGGCGATATTCACCGGCTGCTGGTCTTTCAGGGCCTGCTGCGGCGATCGCCCGTGCTTTCGCCCTGAGCAGCTTGGTTGCTGTGGCTCGGTTCGGTTTCCAGCCTGGTTGCTTTGCTTTGTTGCTGTTCCATCGTGGTTGCTGTGGCTGTGTTCCTGTTCCAGCGTTTCGGTGGTCACCGCGGCTCGATTGACATGGGAACCCCGCGCGGCAATGCCACTGACTTAAGAGAGCTCTCGCACTTCAGCGGTGTCCTGCGGGCGTGGGGCGCGAGGTTGATCTTGAGAGGCGCGGAACGCGAGTGGTCCAGCCCGCAAGCACGGCGTACCCGCGCCACCGATGGACGGGACTGGCCACAGTGGCCTTCATGCAGGCTCGCCACGGTCCGCGAGGGGAACCTTTGGCGCGTTGGACGCCGCGAAGGTGACCTTCACGGCACCAACCCGGGTAACAGGAGTGACGCGCGGGGTACGTGAGACTGATGTGACGATCGATCGTCCATTGTGGACATCAACGCCACGGACAATCGACCCTGCGCCGCTTGCGACCAGCCAGAATGCTTAAGTCAGTGGCATTGCCGCGCGGGGTTCCCATGTCAAATCGAGCCGCGGCGACCACCGAAACGCTGGAACAGGAACACAGCCACAGCAACCAAGCTGGAACCGGAACAAAGCAAAGCAACCAAGCTGGAAACCGAACCGAGCCACAGCAGGCAGCAATCGAATGAAGGCGTGGCCAGGCTGGGGCAACGCCACCCCGGTCGTCAACGCGCCAGCAGATATTGCCAACCATCGTCAGCGGTGGGTGTTCCACGAAGTCGTCTTCCCCTGAGACTGCGTAGAGTTGTTTGGTGATGTTGGGATGGAATGGCTGCGTCAACGGCCGTGACGTAGGCGGATTGCCCACGTCCGATGGCCAGACGATCCGCTTCGGCGCGCTGCTCAGATCCGACAGTCACAGCCGCTTGACCACAGCCGGAATAGCGACTGTGCGCGCCGCGGGGATCAGTCGGATATTCGACCTCCGATGGGCACAGGAGATCGCGCAGGAGCCCAGCCCATTCGCCGACGATCCGATGTACAGCAACGCCCCACTGATCGCCGAGCTGGCAGTCCAAGGCACCACCATGCCGGACGCCTACCGAACCATGCTCGACACCAACCAACGTCAAATCACCGACGTGTTCATTCAGCTGGCTGACGCACCACCCGGTCCACTCGCGGTGCACTGCAGTGCTGGGCGCGACCGCACGGGCGTACTCGTGGCGCTCGCGCTCAGCGTTGCAGGCGTGCCACCCACCTCGATCGCCGCGGACTATGCGCTCACGGAGGGCTGCAGCGGCGACACAATCCTCCGAACGCTGACCCACTTGGAAAACCAACATGGCGGCGCACACGCCTACCTGCTGGCGGGCGGAGCGAGCCACGCCCAACTCAGGCAGGTACGCGACCGCCTGCTGTCGTAGAAGGGCGCAAGCAGCATTAGGCAAGTAGCCGAGACGATCTTGATAGCCTGTTCGCCTGAGCGTGGTTTTCCTGGAAGTACAGAGCCGAAATGCTTCAGGGAGAACAACGATGAAGTACCGCGCACTCGGCCGGACCGGCATCAAGGTCAGCCCGTAGGCCACCGAAGCCGGGCCGAACAACGTGGCCTACACGCCACCTGCGATCGCTGCGCCGACGGCAGGTCGGTGACCGTTCCGCCCCAGCAAGTCACGCAACTCGGCAAGGGACATTCCACGATTGCGGCACAGGGTAGCCGTGTCGGCCCGCGCAGTGCGAGTAATGGGCAAGAACCGGGCAGTTCTGTGCCAGGTCCTTTGTAGAGAGATTAGCGTTGACCGCATGACCGAGTGGGTGTTGTCCGGCTTTGGTGACGAAATCGACCCGGATCCCGTTGTGCAGCTCGCGGTACTCGAAGCGGTGGGCGCACGCCATCTTGAGCTGCGCGGTGCGTGGGACACGGGCGTGCTCGAGCTCGATTCCAGGCAACGAAGCGACTTGCGGAAGCTGCTCGACGAGCGTGGGTTGCAGGTGTCGGCGATTGCCTCGCCGTTGGGCAAAGTGTCGCTGGATCTGCCGGTGGAGGCCGAGCTGGCACGGCTGCGGACCGCGATCGATGTCGCGCGCGCATTCTCGACCCGCTATATCCGTATGTTCTCCTTCTACCAGGAGGGGCGCGATCCCGCCGACATGCGTGACGACGTGTTGGTGCGCCTGCGCGCGATGACAGAATTGGCCGAGCGTGCGGACATCGTCCTGCTGCACGAGAACGAGAAGCACATTTACGGCGACACGCCAGCGCGGGTTCTCGATCTCATGGAGACCATTGGCTCTGATCACTTGCGGGTTGCCTGGGATAGCGCGAACTTCGTGCAAGTGGGCAGTCGCCCGTTCACCGATGCTTACGCCAACCTGCGGCCGTACCTGGAATACGTGCAGATCAAGGACGCCCTCGCAGCAGACGGTAGGGTCGTTGCGGCGGGGGAGGGGGATGGCGAGGTGGTACAGACCCTCACGGCGCTGCGTGACGACGGCTACCAAGGTTTCATGTCGCTCGAACCGCATCTGTCCGCGGCCCACGCCCCTGGCGACTTGTCCGGACCCGCCGCCTTTGGCCAGGCCGCCCGTGCTCTTCGGCGAATCACCGACAACCTGGGAGTGAACCTGTCATGACGGACTCGATTCGCGTCGCGATCGTCGGATGCGGTGTCATTGGCCGCAACCACGCACGCGCGATCGGCGAGCACCCGGCGTTCGAGGTGGTCGCGGCGGTGGATCCAGTTCCGGAGAATTCGGCGGCGTTGCTGGCGGAATTCCCGTCGCCTGTGGCGTATTCCACGTTGGCGGACGCGTTGCGGGAGTGTGCGGTGGATCTGGTGGTGATCTGCACGCCCAGCGGCACGCATCTGGACCTTGCGCGAGAAGCGGTCACCGCGGGCAAGCACGTCGTGATCGAGAAGCCGCTGGATGTGAACGTCGCCAGGGCAGCGGAGTTCGCCGGGCTCGCCAAACAAGCCGCCGATGCTGGACAGATGATCACCGTGATCAGTCAGCACCGGTTCGACCCGGCGAGTGTTGCTGTGGCACGAGCAGTGCACGGCGGCCGGTTCGGTAAGCCGACTTCGGGTGCCGCCACGGTGTCTTGGTGGCGTGAGCAGAGCTACTACGACAGCGGCGATTGGCGCGGCACGTGGCAGCTTGACGGCGGCGGCGCGTTGATGAACCAGGGCGTGCACACGGTTGACCTGCTGTGTTGGTTTCTTGGCCGTCCACTGGAAGTCCAGGCCTCGGCGCGGCTCTTGGCGCATGAACGGGTGGAGGTGGAGGACACGGTTGCCGCGACCGTGGTGTTCGAATCTGGCGCCATCGCGGTCCTGCTGGCCACGACCGCTGCTTATCCTGGGCTGACCGCGCGTATCCAGATCCATGGGTCCGAGGGATCTGCGGTTATCGACAACGATCGGCTCGAGTACTTCCACGCCAAGGGGTCCGCTGCCGGCCACGAGCCTGGGGGAGCGGGCAGCGTCACCGGCGGCGCGGTCTCGGGCAACCAGGCGGAAGCCGAGGTCGGGCTCGCGGACACCCCGGCAGGCCCGCGTACCGAGCACGACTTCGTGCTCGGTCACCGCCGCCAATACGACGATATTGCGCATGCTGTCTCCACTGGTGCCCGGCCACGCGTGACGATCGAGGACGCGTTGATGTCGCTGGCATTCGTTCGCGCGATCTATGTTTCGGCGGCCTTGGGCGAACGGATCGCGGTAGCGGACGTGCTCGACGGGAAATACTCGGACGTTCGCTTGGAGCTCAAGGGTCGCTGAGAACGGCGGGCGACACGATCGCCAGCATCGCCTTCGCGATCTCGTGCCAGCGCTCCTCCGCGTCACCGATGCGCAGGACGCGGGCGAGGTGATCGCGTAACAGGGGTATGCCGAGTTTCATCGCGGTCAGGACCGCGGCAACAGTGCGGTCCTCCTGCGAGGGCGCTGCCTTGAGATGCTGCGCGACCAGGTTGTCGAACAGCGAAGCGGCGCCGGGAGATCCCTCCACAAGAATGCGGGCGAGGTAGTCCAGCACCTGCGGTCCGACCCGGTATGCCTCGGCGAGAAAATCGCCGCTCGACGCCTGGAAGTACTCGGTCACGTAAGCGTCGCAGGCCGCACGCAAGTCGGCCTTGGTGCCGAAGTGGTGCTGCACCAAGCCGACCGAGACACCGGCTGCCTCGGCCACCATCCGCAACGAGGTGCCCGCGTACCCGTGCTGGCTGAACTGCGCCAATGCCGCGTTGCCGATCCGTGCGCGGGTGGTGAGCCCAGTGGGTGCCTCCGCGCCATCCCACCCGGCAATATGCTCGTATTGTTGGGTGGGCAATACGAGCATATTGCCGGAGTGCGATGATCTCAGGCGGGACAGGTGGTGGTCGACCAATGATGTCGCCTCCGCTGCCGATCGGTGCCCGAGCAGAACCGCGTCGCCGAGTCCGGAAACCAACGCCAGCAACAGGTCTGCTTCCTGGGTCGCGTCCAGCTGTGAGTCCAGGTCGCCGTCGGCCTGAGCAGCGGCGATCATCGCCGCCACCGCCTCGCGCAGCTGACTGTGGCCGACGCGGAATCTCTCGGCGATCTCCGGGTCTTTCAGCGCGTGCACGACGAACGCGTTCGCCACCAGCGCCTCGACCCGGCTGTGGGCTCCGAGGGGGAGCAGGGCGATCAGCGCGGCACGCAGGCCGGGCAGTCCACCGGCGAACTCCGGCCGCACCTGGTTTTCCACGTGGTCGCGCAGGGTCGCGGTGGTATAGCGCAGCATGGCTTCCCTGGTCGGGAAGTAGTGCTGCACCAGGCCCTTCGAGATGCCTGCCGCGGTCGCCACCGTGCCGATGCTCACCGCTTCAAGCCCCTGATCTGCCACGATGCCACGGACTGCGTCGGCGATCTGACGTCGGCGCTGCTCGTGATCGACCCGTTTGGGCACCTCTTCACCTCTTGACGATGTAACCGGATTGCAAAAACCGAGCCGAGCGGTTTACGATGTGATCGTATCGCAAACGGCTGGAGGACTCAATGAAGCTCGGCGGATTCACATCGCCGCAGGCGAGCGTCGAGTACGGCACGGCATACGACCGTGCATTCGCCGCACTGCCCGCTCCCACTGAACAGCGCGACATCTTCACCGCGTTCGGCGCGGCGCGGGTCTACCGCTTCGGCGAGCCCGGACCGGCCCCGTTAGTGCTGCTTCCTGGGCGGGCAGGCACGACGATCATGTGGGAGCCCAATCTCCTTGCCTTCATGCAGCATGGCCCGGTGTACGCGCTCGACCTGATCGGCGAGCCGGGGCGCAGCGAGCAGACGGCCCCCATCCGGAACGCCGAAGACCAGGCCGCGTGGCTCGAGACCGTGTTGAGCGCGCTCGACCTACGCGACGTGCACCTCGTCGGCTATTCCTTCGGCGGCTGGCTCGCGACGAACCTTGCTGTCCGCGCACCAGACCGGCTGGCTTCGCTGACATTGATCGACCCGGTGCAGACCTTCGGCCGGTTCCCGATCCCACTGCTCGTTCGTACTGCGCTCACCCTCATTCCCGGCATCCGCCGCCGAGCCCGGCAGTCGTTCATGGAGTGGGTCTCAGACGGCGCCGAAGTAGACAGCGACGACCCGGTGGCAACCGTGATCGACGAGGGCATGCGGACCTACCGGATCGCGCTACCAACCCCGGTCCGGTTCACCGACGCGCAACTGCGCAGCGTGAAAGTCCCTGTGCTCGCGCTGATCGCGGGCCGCAGCGTCATACACGACGGCGAACACGCGGCCGCCCGCGCCAGAGAACTGTTACCAGACGCCCGTGTCGAGTTGTGGCCTGCGGCAACGCACGCGATCGCGGGCGAATCAGCCGCTGAGGTCAACGCCCGCGTGCGCGAATTCCTAGCCGAGATCGAGGTGCGACGATGACTGGCCGAACACCAAGCCCGTTGATCGCGCTTCTTTTGTGGGACGCGGGATTGCCGCTGCTGGCCTATTACGGCCTGCGTCTCGCCGGGCAGAGTGAGCAAGTCGCGCTGCTGGCCGGTGCGGTGTTCGCCGCGATTCGTATCGCCTGGGTCGCGGTGCGACACCGCTCGTTCGACGGGTTCGCCGCCCTGCTTGCGGCGGTCCTGGCTATCGGCCTCGTGTTGTCCTTCATCACCGGTGACGCGCGGTTCGTGCTTGTGAAGGAGTCCTTCGGCACGGCGGCGGCCGCGTTGATCCTGCTTGCCAGTTGTATGACTGGTAAGCCGCTGGTCCTTGTGGCGGTCAGGGCGGGCTCGTCGGCAGCCAAGCGTGCGGAGATAGACCGGTTATGCAACGAGGTCCCGGAGTTCCGCCGGGCGTTCGTGCTGATGTCGGCAGTGTGGGGAGTGGGCCTGCTGCTGGAGGCTGTGCTGCGGGTGCCGCTGGTGTACGTGCTGTCCGCGGATGTGATGGCCGGTCTCAGCGTCGTGTTGCTGCTGGCCGTGATCGGCCTGCTATCCGGCTGGACCGCCTGGTACGCAGGCAGAATCCAGGCCCGGCACACCCCACAGGAGATCAGCGTACGCACGTGAAAAGCGGTGCCCAGTCGCGTCGCCTTCGAACACCGTGCAGCAGAACGGTTTCTCCGGTCAGCGATGTCAACGCGAGTGCCTTCCCTGATGGCACAGTCTGGATGATCCTGCCCTTGTTTCACGGAGCCGGGGCAACCTCGGCTTCCGGCTCAGCGATCCGTCGTCGCGCGGCTGGTTCCCCGGGGATATGAGGTTCCTGGGAGGGTGCCGCATGGCCAGAATGTCCGAGCGATTCACCTTTCAGCGAGGTGGCCACGCACAGGCCAGCAGTCTGAGAGCAGTCAGACGGACAGGATCAGGACGACTCCGTGGCCGCGTTGGGCTGCGTGCTGCAGGCGCTCCAGTTGCCGCAGCGCGAACGACCGGAGCATGAGGTAGTTGTATCCCTTGAAGGGGGCGAGGTACTGCCCGGCAATGTCTCCCGCGCCATCGACGAAATCGTCCAATTCCTGCCACGGTAATGACTTGGCCCCGTCGAGTACATCGTGGACAGTGCTGGGACGCAGGGCGTAGAGGGGGTAACTGGAGTACTCCGGTGGCGGCGCGAGCCCTGCGTCGGTGTGCAGGCATTGGCGGTCGAACGGCACGGGAATCTCGTTGCACAAAGCCAGTAATGGCAGCACCGGCTCGAACGCGTGGCGCAGCTCGGCTGTCAGCGCTGGCCGGAACGCGTCCGCGTAGAAATCCGCCACGAGATAGGTTGCTCGGGTACCGCACCACACATCCGGGTCTTCGGCGCCCGGCAGGCCGGGCAGCTCGTCGAGTTCCGGTGGATATGGCCACGTTGCGCCTGAAGCCTCCCCCGCTCGTTACGCGCCTGGCATGCGTCCCAATAGAAATCCAGTTGTTTCTCACGAAAGCCCGCTACGGCCGACGCCCAGTCGACCGTAAGGCACACGGTATCGATTCCCATCAGGATCCCATCACCTTCGAACACACCACGTGCCACAGTGACATGCCCTTGCCGGGACCAGTCCCCGAGTGGAGCTCGTCACAAAAACAAAGCCAGAATGGAGCCCGTACCTCGACCCTTGACGGCAACCACCATGAAGGGACGCATTCATGAGCCGACCGGTCGTCACGACAGCGGCAGCGGTAGTCGACACGGACCGCTACCCCTTGTCGGATCCAAGCAGTGCCGCGTGGCGCGAGGCGGTCGAGCACGCGCGGCGCGAACTGGACCGGGTGGGCTGCTGCGTGCTGCCTGACTTCATCCGGCAGGATCTTCGGGACACGCTCCGGCGGCAGTGCGCGGACGTCGCTCACCTGGCATACGACCAGGTAGAAATCGTGAACGCCTACAACATCGCGACCGACACACCGTTGCCAGAAGGACATCCTGGTCGCGTGACGATGGAGCGCGGCAACGCCTTCGTGGCCCGCGACCACATTCCTGACGACTTCGTCATCCAGCAGCTCTACACGAGCGCGGCGTTCCAGCACTTCGTGGCGGATTGTTTCCAGCTGCCTGCCGTGTACGAACTGGCTGATCCGCTGTCCGGTCTGTGCCTGAACGTCATCGCGCCCGGCCGGGCCCACCCCTGGCATTTCGACACCAACGAGTACACGGTCAGCATGCTCACCCAGGACGCGAATGGCGGCGGCGAGTTCGAGTACTGTCCGAACATCCGGTCGGCAAGCGCGGAGAACTTCGCGGATGTCGCGGGTGTGCTGGCAGGCACGCGGGACGATCTCGTGCACCGGCTGACGCTGAACCCCGGCGATCTTCAGCTGTTCAAGGGCCGGTACTCGCTGCACCGGGTCACCGAGGTGACCAGCGGTACCGCACGCCACACGGCGATCTTCGCCTACAGCGAGCGACCTGGAGTGATCGGTAGTGTCGAACGAACAAGGCAGCTTTTCGGCCGGGTGCTAACCGAGCACACGGCGGCCGAGGGCCGCGCGGTCCGCGGTGACGGACTGCTCGACTGACTCCAGAGGAGTACGGCGCGTGCCATACGACACCACCGGAAAAGTCACCCTTGATCACATCTACACGCAGCCCGATCCGCGCGCGTACTTCACCACCCTGCGCGGGCTTGACTACTGCGTACCCCAACTCGCCGAGCCGCATTTCGCCGACCTGATCAGCCACCTGCACGCGAGTCTTGGCCGGACCGTGCGGGTGCTCGACATGGGCTGCTCATACGGCATCAACGCGACGCTGCTGAACGGCGGCGCCACGATGGCCGAGCTGTACCACTGGTACGGCGATCCAGACGCACACGCCATGGACCATGATGCCCTGCTGGACCGTGACCGGAAGCGGTTCGCGGATCATCGAAAGCGCGCCCGGATCGTGGGCCTTGACTCGTCCCAACCGGCACTGGACTACGCGTACACGGCCGGAATCTTGGACGACGCGGTGTGCGCCGACCTGGAGACCAACGAGCTGACCGAACTCCAACGTGCCCAGCTGTCCGGCACAGATCTGGTCATCTCCACGGGTTGTATTGGGTACGTCGGCGCCCAGACCGTCACCCAACTGGCCACGATCGACGAGGACCGCATGCCGTGGATGGCGCACTTCGTGCTGCGCATGGTGCCGTTCGAGCCGATCGAGAAAAACCTGTCAGCGCTGGGATATGAGGTCGAGCGGGTGGACTCGCTGTTCCGGCAGCGGCGGTTCGTCTCCGATGAAGAGCAGGCTCAGGTCATGGATACGCTGCACGCGCAAGGCATCGATCCGCATGGGTTGGAGGACACGGGCTGGCTCTATGCCCAGTTGCACCTCTGCCGACCGCCGAGCAGCGTCGACTCCACCGCGGCCACGGACAACGTGGCCGGTCAGCACCTACGGCAAGGATGAGAGTGAACGACACCTTCAGCAACGAGGATCACCTTCCGCGCGTACCGCTGCCCACTCTCCAGGACAGCTGCGAGCTGTTGCTGGAGTGGTGCGCGCCGCTGCTCACCGAGGACGAACTGGCCACGACCCAGGCCGCGGTGTCCGAGTTTCTCGCGCCGGAAAGCCCAGCGCACATCCTGCACGCTGATCTGGAGCGCTACAACGAGAGCCCTGGCGTACGCAGCTGGCTTGACGACTTCTGGCGGACCCGGTACCTGGGCCGTCGCGACCGGATCGCGCTCAACGCCAACTTCTTCTTCCTGTTCAACGATTCCGATGTTGACCAGGTGGGCAGGGCGGCTGACCTGATCGCCTCGGCGCTGGCCTACAAGGCTTTGGTGGACTCCAAGCAACTGCCCCCGGTGGTGTTGCGCGGCCAGCCCCAGTCGATGGAACAGCACAAGTATCTGTTCTCAGCCACCCGGATCCCGGGCGCCGAGCAGGACACCGTGCGCGCGCCGTACAGCGACGAATGGCCAGGCCCGTCGCCTGCCCGGCACATCGTGGTGTTCCGAGGCGGGCGAATGTTCCGCATGGACGTGCTCGACGAACTGGGCCTGCCGTACGCGATCAGCGAACTCGCCGACGGCCTTGGCGCTGTCCTCACAGCCGACGAAACCCACTACAGCCCGGTCGGCCACCTCACCACCAAAGCCAGGGCGGAGTGGGCGGCAAGCAGGCAGGCCATGCTGGCAGTGGACCCGGCCAACGCCGACGCACTGGACACAGTGGAGACCGCGCTGTTCTGTGTGTCCTTTGAGGACAGTGCGCCCGCTGACACGCTGTCCGCGTGTGACGCCTTGTTGCACGGCGACAGCGCCAATCGGTGGTTCGACAAGGCGGTGACGTTCATCGTGTTCGCCGACGGACGAGCCGGGATCAACGTGGAACACTGCTTGCTCGACGGCACAACGATTCTGGCCTTCGTCGACGCTGTTGTCGGCGCACCGGCCGCCTCCGCCGCGCCAGGTAAGGGCACCCCGAAGGTCGAGCCGATCCGGTTCATCCTCGACGACGCGCTCGACGCCGATGTCAAAGCCGCAGGTCAGGCGTTCGCCGACTACGCAGCCGCCAACGCGACCACCGAACTGTCCTTTGCGGACATGGGTGCCAACCGGATCAAGCAACTGGGAATGTCGCCGGACAGTTTCGTCCAAGCCGCGTATCAATTGGCCCATCAGCGCAGCAAAGGCCTGACCGGGGCCACGTACGAGTCGATCGCCACGCGGCAGTACCAGAATGGCCGTACCGAGGCGATGCGGGTTGTGACGCCGGAGATGGTGCGTTTCGTGGCCGCTATGGACAATCCGGACGCGACCGTTCGCCGCGCTGCTCTGCGTGAGGCGGGCGCGAAGCATGTGGCCCGCGCCAAGCAGTGCCAAGCTGGTCAGGCGCCTGAGCAGCACTTGTGGGAGCTGCAGATGATCCAGCGACGGCGTGGCGGCGAATTGGGCGCCACTAAGCCGCTCGCACTGTACGAATCGCCGGGCTGGCTTATCATGCGCGACGACTACCTGAGTACGAGCTCGGCCCCGTCCAGCAATATCCAGCACTTCGGTTTCGGGTCGACCAGCAGTCGTTGTATCGGTGTTGCCTATGTATTGCTGCCCGAGCGGCTGAATGTGTACCTGAGCACGCCACTGCCAGTGGCCGAGCAGATGTACGCGTTCGGTGACGCGCTGCGTGACGCGCTTCAGGAGCTGGCCGATCTGCTTGCTTCGGCCGAAGCCTGAGCATACAAAGGAAGCATCCGCTGATCAGGGCCGCGCGAACGGTCCTGATCAGCGGATCGCGTGCTATTCAGGCATTCCACGCCATTGCCTCGACGCTGGGCAAAAGGGCGGGCCGGTCAGCCTGGGTCAGTCACTGCTGAATTCGGCGACACCGCGCTGTCGGCAACATGCCGAATGTGCGCTTTGCGAGCAGAACCGCCCGGCACATTCACGATGATGATCGGGTGCGGTTGAACAATAGGTCTATGGTCGTTAAAGACATTTTAATCTTCCCAGGTCATAGCGTTTTTTGGAATAGCTTGACGGTCAACTGGATCGGGTGTATCAATTAATTGTTGACAGCTAACGAACTGTCAGAGCGTCGCGGCTGGGGCGGCGACTTTGGTGCTTTCTTTTCGGATGGTACCCGCTCAGTCAGGAAAGCCCGACCAGCGGCACAATCAACTGGGGGTAGTCGATCATGCTTGCCAAGGATGTTCAGGTCAACGTGCTGGGGAAGCTGGAAGTCGCGCCGTTGGCGGCCGCCGATCCGCACGTGACGATCACCGCGACCAAGCCGCGGCAGGTCCTCGTGCTGTTAGCCGTCAACGCGGGCGCGGCCGTGCGGACCGACCAGTTGATCGACGAGCTGTGGCCGTCCGGCCCGCCGCAGACCGTCCGGACCATTGTGCAGACGTACATCTATCAGCTGCGCAAATTGTTCGAGGGCAACTTCTCCTCGCCGGAAGGCAGGGATCTGCTGACCACCGCCCCAGATGGCTATGTCCTGTCCGTGCCGAGGGAGAACATCGACCTCTACCGCTTCCAGCATCTCATCGAAGATGGCCGTGCAGCCTTACGTGACAAGAGGTTCAGCTGCGCCGCGGGAATGCTGCGCGAGTGTTTGGAGCTGTGGCGTGGGCCGGTGCCCGCCGACGTGACCTCCGGCCCTCGGCTGCGCGGGCTGTCGGTGTTCCTCGAAGAGCAGCGGCTGGAGGCGGTTTCGCTGCGGATCGAGGCCGACCTGGCCATCGACCGTCATCTTGAGGTTGTCGGCGAGCTCCGGTCCCTGGTGGCCACGTATCCGCTGCACGAGGTGTTCCACTTGCGACTGATGCAGGCGCTGCACGGCTCCGGGCGACGGGGTGAAGCGCTGTACGTCTACCGACAGCTGCGCAGCACCCTGAACAAGGAACTCGGGCTTGAGCCCTCGCGCGAAGTGAACAGGGTCCACCAGGAAATCCTGGTCGGCCACTAACCGGTGCGCTGCCAGTCCATCACCACCCAGTCGTGCGGGCCGTCGAGCCGCCGCCGCAGGCTGAGAACGCCCTCGGCCAACGTGACTTCCCTGACTTGCTCGGTATTCACGACTCGAGCGTGCGATCCGATGACAACGTTGTGCACGACCTCGCCCGCCCGCAGGCTCCAGCTGCCCGAATACCCGAGGTAGTCGTCAGCCGAGCCCAGGTAGGTCGCGCCATCCGTCGCAGGCTCGGTACGCATCAGGCTCGCGGCCATGTACCCGTCCGCGTGGTAGATCAGGATTCCGTCGGCCTTGTCACCCATGGGACCTTCAGCGACAGTGCCGTCGTCGTCGAGGTAGTAGTGGGCCAGCAGCCGCCACGCTCCGATGAGATCTTTGTCAAACACCATGCTGTCACAGTGACGCAGCCACCTCAAACGCCGCTCTAGCCGGACGCGAAGGTTGAGTGCCAATAGAGACCGGGTCGAGGCCGCGCACCTAACTTCGAGTGAAATAGCCTGGCAGAAGGAGAGTGCGAAGGTGCGGATCATCGATCTCTGTGTGCCCACTGTGGACGGTCCAAGCGAGGCGACCCCAGTCGAGGTCAGCGTCATCGACCACGCCTCGGCACCGGCAGCACTCGGCCTGCGCCAAGAGGACTTCCCCGAGGGAGAGTCCATTTCGAACGAGACCGTCACGCTGACCACGCACACCGGCACGCACATGGACGCCCCACTGCACTACGGCCTGCGCAGCGGCGGACGGCCCGCGGCCGCGATCGACGAGATCCCGCTGGAGTGGTGCTACGCGCCCGGAGTCCGCCTGGACCTGCGCCACATCCCACCCGGCGTCGGAATCACCGTCGCCGACGTCGAGGACGCGCTCGCCAAGATCCCATACGAGCTCAACCCCGGTGACATCCCTCTGATTTGGACAGGCGCGGACCGGTTGTGGGGCACGGAAGCCTATCGCACAGACCACCCAGGGATGACACGCGACGCCACGGCATGGCTCGTCGAACGCGGTGCCCGGGTGATCGGCATCGACGCGTGGGGTTTCGACCGGCCGTTTGCCTCGATGTTGGCGGACTATCGCGCGGATGGTGACAACTCGGTGCTGTGGCCAGCGCATCTCTACGGCCGGGAAAAGCCGTACTGCCAACTGGAAAAGCTCGCCCATCTGGAAGAGTTGCCTGCTGCGACGGGCTACCTGATCGCGTGTTTCCCGGCCAAGCTTGCTGGGCTTGGCGCGGGATGGACACGCGTGGTGGCGATCGTCGAGGAAACCTGACCGCTACCGGGCCAGCTCGTCCAGCATCGCCTTGGCGGCGCTTTCCAGGTTCTCATCGGCCTGGAAAGCGCCGCCGGTGATCCGCTGGAAGTGGAACGGGATGCTGACGGTCTCGACCACCGGCAGCATCCGTAGCGGCAGAACCACCTGCTTGAGCTGCTGCACCGCGCGGGTGCCGCCGGCAACGCCGCCATAGGACACGAATCCGACCGGCTTGCCGTGCCACTCTTGGTGCAGGTAGTCCAAAGCGTTCTTGATCGTCGCGGGATAGCCATGGTTGTACTCCGGCGTGACAATCACGAACGCGTCCGACGCCTCCACGATCGCGCTCCACCGGAACGTGTGCTCGCGCGTGTACTGCCGCAGCCTGGGATGGTTCGGCTCGTCGAGCAGCGGCAGTTGAAGCTCGGCGAGATCCACGACAGCGACATCGAATCCACCGTGGACACGAGCCTGCGAGGTGAACCACGAGGCGATCGGGAGCCCAGCGCGGCCGGGACGCGTTGCGGCGATGATGACAGTCAGCCTAGGCACCCTTCGAACCTGCCCGGACGTCGTCACGAACGCTTTCCAGTACGGCCATGAGATCCTTGTGTTCCTGCTGCGGCACACCGCAGTAAGTCAGCACCCCGGCCGCCTCCATCAACACCACGTCGAACTCGAAGTCCGAGACGGTCATGTTCGCGTGTGCCGTGCGCATGTCGGCACCCGGGTAGACCTTGGGCCCGCCGGTCTGTTCGATCATCCACGCGATCAGCGTGAACTTGAACCCTGGGCGGCCTTTTTCGTTGTGCAGCCGCATGACCGCGGGGTTGCGGTTGAGTGTGTCGTTGTCGTAGAGCCGGTCGCCGAGCACGTCGATGATGTGTGCGATGCCGAAGATGCCCCCGAGCCGCTCGAAGAGGGTTGGAACCTGTGGTGCGTCCATCATGGACTCTCTCCTTAAGTGATCCGTCGCTCACGACAGGCTTACCGTGCCGCTCTCAAAGCCCGCTAAAGAAAGCTGTCTTAGCCGCTCTTGAGTCGTGCTTTATCGCAGCACAGCAGCATCCGAGGTCAGGGACCGATCACCACGCGGAGGCAACCAATCATGATCGTGCACACTCTGCTTTACCGTTTCGGGGCGGAGATCGACGAAGGTGACATCGGTGATTTCTTCGCCGGACTGCGGACGCTCGCTGGCGAATCCGGGCTTGTCCGGGACTTCGCCTGGCAGCAACACGTGCTGCTGCCCGCGGACGAGCACTCCAAGGGAATGACGGCCACCCACATCGCCCAGTTCTCCTGCGCCGACGTCCCGACGCTGCGCAAGTTCTCCGAATCCGCGCCGGTGCACGACTTCATCTCGACCTGGCGCGGAAAGATCGACTACGAAGCCGCGTACGCGAACCACGAAGTGCTGCTTTCCAGTGCGGAGAAAGAGGATTCCATGTTCCACACCGAACACACCGTAACCGTGAACGCGAACGCCGACATCGTCTACGAGGTACTCGCCGACATCGAAGGCTACGCGAAACTGTTCCCGCCGACCGAATCGTCGACGATGCTGGAGGAATCCGAGACGCACCAGATCGCGCGGCTCGTGGTGGATGTCAGCGGGCAGATCCAGAGCTGGGTCACCCGACGCGACCTCGACCGTCCCAACAGGACAATCTCCTACCGGCAGCTGGACAACGCGGCGATGGTGAAGTACATGGGCGGCCAGTGGCGGGCCCTGCCGCTCGACGGCGACCGTACCCAACTGGTCATCACGCATGACTTCGCGGCCCGGCCGACCGAGCAGGTGCCCAGCCAGGAGGAAGCCACCCGTCTGCTGCAGGCAGCCGTGGAAAACAACAGCCATGCCGACCTCGCAGCCGTGCGTGACGAAGCCGAGAAGCGCGCGCAGGCAGTCAAGGTCCCGGCCTGATGTCGGGGGACAACGCAATCACGACGCTACGTGAGCTGTCGCTCGCGTCCGCCGCCTCAGCAGCCTTACGTGCAGTCGTCAAGGTCGGTGTCGCCGATGCGCTCGGGGACGCACCCGTCCCGGTCGAAGAGCTGGCGAAGTCGATCGATGTCGACGCCGCGATCCTGGTGCGAGTACTGCGAAACCTGTCCTGCTACGGCCTGTTCGACAGCACCGACCAGGGAATCGTCCACACGGCAACATCCCGGCTGTTGCGCGAGGATCACCCGCGGCGGCTGAAGAACTGGGTCCTGTGGGTCACCGAGCCGTGGGTGTGGCAACTGTGGCCGGATCTCGAACAGGCGCTACGCACCGGCCGTGGACATTTCGACGAGTGCTTCGGCGAGGACTTCTTCACGCACCTGCACAAAGTGTGGCCGGAGTCGACCGAGACCTTCAACCGGTCGCAAACCGAGCTCAGCGTCCTCACGTCAGCGGCGATCGCGGACGCGCTGGACCTGACCGACGTCAAGACCTTCGCCGATGTCGGCGGTGGCCGCGGCTTCACCCTGGCGTCTATTTTGGAGCGACACCCGCATGTGCACGGCACTCTGGTCGACCTGCCCGCCGCGGTCGCACAGCCCGATCCGCGCCTCGGCCCTGATGGCGCATTGGCTGCGCGGTCGCAGGTTGTCGAAGGCGACTGTCTCAAAGAGATCCCGGTGGACGCGGATGTCTACCAGTTCAAGAGCATCCTGGAATGGGACGATGAGCTGACGGTCACCGCGCTGCGCAACGCCAAGCGCGCAGGCCATTCCGGCAGCCGGGTGTTGATCATCACGAACCTGATCGACGACAGCCCGGAAATCCGGTACGCCACCGGAATCGACCTGTTGTTCTTGCTCAACACCAACGGCAAACGGCACACAAAGGCGGGCGTGAGCGCGCTCGCCGAGCGAGCGGGCCTGCGGGTCGAGGGAGTCACTCCGGCCGGGACGTTGTTGCATATCGTGGAGACCTCCATCCCATGACCGCGGTGAAGTTCCTGTCCGAGGAGTACCTGGACGGCCTAGGCGGCCTTGGCCCGGCCGACCAGGTGTCGATCCCGCACGTGCACGGCCGGTTCCAGTTCCACGCCGACGACGTGGACTACTTCCTGCGGGTCGAAGGTGGTGCGGTCGTCGAGGCGGGCCGCGGGCAAATACCGGACAGCGATCTGGAGATCCGGGCGACCTACCAGGACCTGCTGGCCTTCGAGTCCGGCGAGTTGCATGCCGCGACGGCGTTCGTGACCGGGCAGTTCGCGGTGACAGGGGACCGGGCGAAGGTACTTGACTTGATGGTCGTGCTGCAGTCCGGGAACTACCACCAGTTCATCTCCGAGCTGTGGGCCAGGACGACATGGTGACGCACACGCTGGTCCTGTCCTTCCCGGACGCGATGTCCGAAGTGGACCGTAAGCGGTTCTTCGCCGAAGGCGCCGAGGTTGTCCTCAGCTCGGGCATCGCGGAGTCCTATCAGTACTGGCCCGGTGTTCGCGTGCCAAGCGCGGTCGACGCATCGACTTTCGCGGCTTCGGCGCTGGTGCAGATCCGTTGCGCCAGCGCCGAACTGCTGCAGCGGCTGTTCGCGCATCCGCCCCTTGGTGAGTACGCCAGACGATGGCGGAGTCAGTTTCCCTTCCAGGTGGTCGCGATCAACACCGAGGACCAGCCTGGCCAATCCGACGCGAGGTGACAGTGCAAGCCGTGATACTGAAACCCTTGGAGAACCGCCCGAACTCGCCGGGCAACACGCCGTTCAAACTGCTCGCCGAGGACACCGGCGGCAAGCTGAGCCTGCTTGAATGGACGATCGGCGCGTGGAAGTCCGGGCCGTACCTGCACGCGCACGACTTCGACGAGGCGTTCTACGTGGTCGATGGCGTGCTGGAGATCCAGCTCGGGCACGAGCGCCACATTCTGGGCCCGCGGCACATGGCGTGGGCGCCGGGCGGCACCGCGCATGCCTTCGCCAACGCGGCCGCGCGGGACGTCACCGTGCTCACGATTTGCAGCCCTGGCGGGCTGGAGCATTTCTTCGCCGCACAGGGCGACGACCCTGACTCGTTCCCGGACGTTCCCGGGCTGGGACTGCAACTGCTCGGGCCGCGGATCCGCGCCACGCACGCGCCCGACTAACGAAAAGGATTGCCATGACTGCAGAAGCCACCCTCACCCGGTTCCGCGAGTACATGGTCGGGCCGTCGAGGTTCATCACCCTGCTGTCCTGCTTCGAGCTCGGCCTGGTCGACGCACTACGGGACTCCGGGCCGCAGACCGCGCAGCAACTGGCTGACGTCGCAGGCGTCACGCCGGATGCCGTGCAGCAGTTGCTGCACCTGATGGTCAAAGATGACTTCGTCACCTACGACGAGGCCGCCGAGACCTACACGCTCGGTGGGCTGGCCGACATCGCCGGGGCCGACCTGAACCGAGTGCTGTCGATCTCGACCATGATCAAGGTCCTGATGCTGCGCCAGGGCTACTACATGACCGAGAGCGTCCGCGCCGGGAAACCCGTGGGGCTCAAGGAGTTCTACGGCTTCGACGGGAACGTGTACGACGCCGCGACCGTACATGCGGAGCTGCGTGAGTCCTGGGGCAAGGCGATGGACACGTACACCGCGCACATCGACCCGTGGTTCTTCGAGAACGTCGAGATCCCGGAAGGTGCGCGGGTGCTCGACCTCGCCGGGAACACGGGCCTCGGTGCGATCCTGACCCACAAACTGAAGGGCTCGCCCGGTCTGCACGTGACCACGTTCGATCTGCCGAAAAAGGAACAGGACGCGCTGCGGAATTTCCGGGAGCACGGCATCGAGGATCGCTGCGGATTCATTGGCGGGGACGTTTTCCAAGGCGTGCCATCGGGTTTCACCGTCGTGATGATCAAGCACTTCCTTGACATGTTCGACAAGAACGAAGTGTTCGCCATCCTCAAGGGCGTCAATTCCGCGGTCGAGATCGGGTCGTTGGTGCACATTCTCGTCCCGGTGTACCCGGAAAACGTCAAGGACTCCTACGGTGTCGACTTCTTCCCGGCCTTTTTCCTTGGCTGCGCCATGGGGAAAGGTGGTCCGCAGAAGCTCTCGACCTACCGCACATGGCTGGCAGACTGCGGGTTCGAGGTCACCAACGCGATCGCACAGAACCCCGCTGACATGCCGCCGGACTCGTGGGCCGCGCAGGCCATCCTGAGCGCCAGGAAAGTCCGATGACGGCGACGGTCACCGACGCCGCGCACACCGCCAACGAAGCACTGGCCGAACTGCTGTTTTCCCCGGAAGGCCTGGCCGATCCGTTCCCGCGCTACCACCGGATCCGCGAGGCCGCGCCCGTGCACCAGAGCACCTTGGGCACCTGGGTGCTCACGAGCCACGACGACGTCGACGAGTTCCTGCGTAGCAAACAGGTCGACAAGAACGTGTACACGTGGATGGGCGGGCGGTTCAGCGGCCAGTGGGACCAGCACCACGCATTGCGCAAGCTGGCCGCGAACATGCTGTGGGCCAATCCACCCGGGCATACGCGGCTGCGCCGGATCGTGAACCGGGCCTTCACCGCGAAGCGGGTGATGGAGCACCGGGCGTTCATCGAGCGCCGGTTCGACGACCTCATGCGTCCGCTGGAGGAGACGGGTGGGGGAGACATCTGCAACGACGTGTTCTTCCCGCTCTCCTTCAGCGTGGTGGCTGGGCTCATTGGCGTGCCCGAGCAGGACGCGCCGCGGCTCAGGGAGTGGATCCGGGACTTCCAACGGGTGTTCGAAGTCGGCATGACCGCCTCGGAGCTCCGTACGGCGAACGAGGCCGCGGCCTCGCTGGACGACTACTTCGGCGCCCTCGTGCGTGAACGGCAGCGCCAACGCGGCGACGACTTGCTGTCCGCGCTGATCGACGCCGAGGACGAAGGCGCGCGGCTGGAGTTCGACGAGCTCGTGCAGATGTGCCACATGATCATCGCTGCAGGCAGTGAGACCACGACGTTCTTCCTGACCAACGGCGTGCACCAGTTCATCACGCACCCGGACCAGGCGGATCTCGTACGGGCGGATCCGTCGCTGCTCAGCCGTGCGATCGACGAGGTCCTACGCTACGCCCCGGCCGCGCACATGATCCCGCGGACGACGACAGCTCCGGTGCAGATCGGCGGCGTCGAGATCCCAGCGAACGCGCGGGTGATGGTGATGATCGCTGCGGCCAACCGCGATCCGGCACGGTTTCCCGCCCCAGACCGGTTCGACGTCACGCGTGAAGGCAGCGCTTTGATGTCCTACGGGCTGGGCACGCATTTCTGCTTGGGCTGGCGGTTGGCGAACCTGCAAGCCGAGGTGGTGTTCCACGCGGTGCTCACTCGGTACACGGACTTGGAACTCGTCGAGCGGCCGAGGCCGCGGACAAGGGTTGCGTTCCCACAGGTGGAAAACCTTCGGATCCGATTCCGCTGATCCAAAGACCTCGTGAGTGGTTATGCGTGTTCTAACCCGCATAACCACTCACGAGGTCTTTCGTTTATCCGGCGACGGGCACTCGGCGGCCCAGATCCACCTCTTCGAACAACTCCGCCGCCCGAGCGGCCGTCTTTTTCGCCCACGGCCCCGTGCTCAGCAACCCAAGCCCCACAACGGCAACACCGAGCCCAGCGGAAAGCCACCACACCCCATGCTCAGCGTTCGTGAAGGCACTCCCGCCCTGGCTCAAGGCCGCGCCAACCGTCGCACCTGCGATCGCCACACCCAGCGTGGTCCCGGTCTGCCTGCCTGCCGACGCCACCGAAGCCGCCACCCCGGCCATCGAACGCGGCATTCCGGACACCGCGGTGTTCGTGATCGGCGCCGCACTCGTCGCCAGCGCCACGCCGAACAGCACGTAGATCGCCAGAACAGCCACCAACGGTGTGTCCGGCGCCAGCCACAGCGACGCCAGGCCGCCAAGTGTCAGCGTGCCGCCGGACACCAGCAGTGGCAGCCGAGGCCCGCGAGCCCCGACGATCCGGCCGGAAATGGGGGAGACCACAGCGATCATCACCCCGGCCGGAAGCAAGCTCAGGCCTGCCGTGATCGCGGACATCCCACGGATGTCCTGCAAGTACTGCGTGGTCAGGAAGAGGAACGACCCGAACCCGCAGAGCGCCGCGATCGCGATGACGATCGCCGACGCGAACGGGACGCTGCGGAACAGCCGCAACTCAAGCAGCGGGTCGTGGCGGCGGGGCTCGTAAGCGATCAAGGCGACCACCGCGAGTACCGCGACCGCGAGCAAGCCGAGGATGGCAGGCGACGTCCAACCGAGCCGGCCGGATTCGATGATCGCGTAGACCACCGAGCCAAGCAGGAGGATCACCAGGACCTGGCCGACCGGATCGAACCGGCGGGCACGTTCGGCACGGGACTCCGGGACGAACAAGTAAGTGCACAGGATCGCGACGGCCACGATCGGCACGTTGATCCAGAACACCGACCGCCAACCCAGGTGGTCGACCAACGCGCCACCGAGGATCGGGCCGAGCGCCAGCGCCAGGCCGGACGTCGCGCCGAACACGCCGATCGCCTTGGCCCGCTCGGCGGGGACCGGGAACGTCGTGGCGATGATGGCCATCGCGACCGGGTTGAGCATCGTGCCGCCGACCGCCTGCAGCGCCCGTGCCGCGACCAGCCAGCCAGCCCCAGCGGCCAGCCCGCACAGCAGCGAGCCGATCCCGAAGACCGCGAGTCCGATCTGGAAGACCCGTTTGCGGCCGAACCGGTCGGCGGCGGACCCGGCCAGTACCAGGAAACAAGCCAGCACCAGGGTGTACGCGTCGACTGTCCATTGCAGACTCGACTCGGTGGCGTGCAGGTCGGCGCGGATCGCCGGGAGCGCGACCGTCACGATGGAGATGTCCATGGTCGCGACGATCATGCTGGCGCAGCAGATGGCTAGTACCAGCAGCCGCCTGCGTCGGCTGAGTTCGGGCATGGGGTCCCCCTTGCTGGGCTTCTCGGTGGTCGATTCCACGCTAGGATTTAGAGCGTGCTCGAAGTCAAGTCGTCACCCATCCCGGCGGCGGGCCTGACCATCGCGGAGGCCGCCCGTCGCACCGGCGTCAGTGCGCACACGCTGCGCTACTACGAACGTGTCGGCCTCGTCGTCACCGATGTCGACCGCACGACCGGCGGCAGACGCCGCTACCACGAGCGTGACCTGCACTGGATCCGCGTCTGCACGAAACTGCGGGCCACCGGCATGCCCATCAAGGTCATCCAGCGCTACGCGCAACTGGTGCTCGAGGGGCACGGCAACGAGAAAGAGCGCCTGGCCCTGCTGGAAGAGCATCGCGCCAGCGTGCTCGAGCAGCTCGCGGTGCTGCAGGACAACCTTGAGCTGATCGACCACAAGATCGACGTGTACCGGGGCCGTCTCGAAGCCGGGGACGCCGACCAGTTGTGGGCGCCCGCGCGCTGAATAACGGGACGACTTTTTCTGCGTTAGAGCTCAGGTTGAGCGGGGATAGAGGCGGAAAGCCTAGATTTCTGTGTAACGGGGAACGATTTCCTCCAACCTGGTTCTCGCAGAGAAGGATGCAGCTATGCACCGCAGGCTGAACCGCCGGGTCGCCATCACCGGAATGGGAATCCGGGCGCCCGGATCGCTTGGCAAGGACGCGTTCTGGGAATTGCTCTCCGCCGGGCAGACGGCGACCCGGCGCATTACTTTCTTCGACCCGTCGCCTTACCGTTCCCAAGTCGCGGCCGAAGTGGATTTCGACGCACAGGCCGAGGGCCTGAGCCCTCGCGAGATCCGGCGGATGGACCGCGCGACCCAGTTCGCCGTGGTCTGCGCCCGCGAGGCGATGGCCGACAGCGGACTGGGCGAAAGCGTTGCCGCACACCGCGTCGGGGTCAGTTTAGGCTCGGCTGTCGCGGCGGCGACCAGCCTCGAACGTGAGTACCTCGTGCTGTCGGACTCGGGCAAGCGCTGGACGATGTCGCCTGACCAGCTCAGTCCGCAGATGTACGACTACATGGTTCCCAGCGTGATGCCCGCCGAGGTCGCCTGGGTGGTGGGCGCCGAGGGACCGGTCGCGATGGTGTCGGACGGCTGCACGTCCGGGCTCGACTCGGTCGGCCACGGCGTCGCGCTGATCCGCGAGGGCAGTGCGGATGTCGTGGTCGCGGGTGCCGCGGACACCCCGATCACGCCGATCGTGGTCGCCAGTTTCGACGCGATCAAGGCGACGACCACGTACAACGACGTGCCATCAGAGGCTTCCCGGCCGTTCGATGGCACCCGCAACGGGTTCGTGCTGGCCGAGGGCGCGGCGATGTTCGTGTTGGAGGAGCTGACCGCCGCCCAGCGCCGTGGCGCGCACATCTACGCCGAGGTCGGCGGATTCGCGACGCGCTGCAACGCGTACCACATGACCGGGCTCAAGACCGACGGCCGCGAGATGGCCGAGGCGATCCGTGTCGCACTGGACATGGCGCGGCTCAACGCGGACGCCGTCGATTACGTGAACGCGCACGGCTCTGGCACTAAACAGAACGACCGGCACGAGACCGCCGCGTTCAAGCGCAGCCTGGGCGAGCACGCGTACCGCACCCCGGTCAGCTCGATCAAGTCGATGGTCGGCCACTCACTCGGCGCCATCGGCTCGGTCGAGATCGCGGCTTCCTTGCTGGCAATGGAAAACCAGGCCGTCCCGCCGACCGCGAACCTGCATTCCGCCGACCCGGAATGCGATTTGGACTACGTGCCGGTGCACGCGCGTGAACATCGCGTGGACACCGTGTTGACCGTCGGCAGCGGGTTCGGCGGATTCCAGAGCGCGATGGTGCTGACGCGGGCGGCGGCATGAGTGTCATCACCGGCCTTGGCGTGGTCGCGCCAAATGGCTTGGGCCTCAAGGAGTTCTGGGCCGCGACGCTGTCCGGCCGCAGTGGCATCGGCGAGCTGGACCGGTTCGACACGTCGGGCTATCCTGCCCGGCTGGCTGGCTTGGTACGTGACCTCGACATCGCGGAGTACTTACCCCGCAAGCTGATGCCGCAGACCGATGTATCGACCCGGCTCGCGCTGGTTGCCGCGCAATGGGCACTGGAAGATGCCGAAGTGGACACTGCGGAACTCAAGGACTACGACATGGGCGTCGTCACCGCGAATGCTTCCGGTGGCTTTGAATTCACCCACCGCGAGTTCAACAAGCTGTGGGCCCAAGGACCCGATCACGTCAGCGTGTACGAGTCATTCGCGTGGTTCTACGCCGTGAACACCGGCCAGATCTCCATCCGCCACCGGATGCGGGGCCCGAGCAGCGCGCTCGTCGCGGAGCAGGCAGGAGGCCTCGATGCCTTGGGGCAGGCCGCTCGCACGGTCCGTGACGGCGTGCCGCTCGTGGTCGCTGGGGGAGTGGATTCCGCCTTCGACCCATGGGGCTGGCTGTCGCATTTGGCCGGTGGCCAGGTCAGCACCGATCCCGACCCTGCTACCGCGTACCGTCCCTTCTCCTCGCACGCAACTGGTTACGTCCCAGGCGAAGGCGGCGCGATCTGCATCGTGGAAAGCGCGCAATCGGCGCGTGCGCGCGGAATCCAGGGTTACGGCGAGCTCGCCGGCTACGCGGCGACGTTCGATCCGCACCCGGACAAGGGTTTGCCGTCTGGCTTACGGCGTGCCGCGTCGCTCGCGCTCGCCGACGCCGGTATCACCCCTGAGGATGTGGACGTCGTTTTCGCCGACGCGGCGGGTGTACCGAAGCTTGACCGGACCGAGGCACAAGCGTTGGGGGAACTCTTTGGTACCAGGGGAGTCCCGGTCACCGCGCCCAAAACGCTCACCGGCCGGCTGATGTCCGGCGGCGGCGTGCTCGACGTCGTCGCCGCGCTGACGAGCATCCAGGAAAGCGTGATCCCGCCAACCTTCGGCACCGCCAACGTGCCTGACGAGTACGGCATCGACCTCGTGACGGGGGAGCCACGGCCAGCGACCGTGCGTACCGCACTCGTCCTCGCCCGCGGCCGCTGGGGATTCAACGCGGCCACCGTCATCCGTGGCATCGAGAACAGGAGCTGACATGACAATCGACGACCTGCGCGGCCTGCTTGCCAGCTGTGCCGGCGAGGACGAGGTACCTGGCGACATCTCGGACATCACGTTCGAAGAGCTCGGCTACGACTCACTCGCGCTCATCGAGACAGCCGCCGCGCTCAAGCGCGACCGAGGCGTTGTCATCCCCGACGACCTGGTCACGGAGGCGCAAACACCCAGCGAGCTGCTCGAACTGATCAACGACCGGATCGCCCGGCTGCCCGGTTAGGACTTTTCCTGGGCTTCGGCTGCCCGTTCGTGCAGCCGGAGCCGGATCTGCTCGGGCGTGTACGCGCGCCGACGCCGCTCACCACGGGCGATGACCACGCCGGTGGCCGCGACACCGAGGAAACCGGCGATGCCCAGGATCTTCCACAGCCGCATTTGCGTAGCCTACAGCCGTGCCTGACAGCTCGATCAGCCTCGACGAGGCCGTCCACCTGACCCGGACCGGCGACGTGTGGGTGTTCCGTGGCAGCTCACCGGCGGACCGCGCGATCCGCGTGACCACCAACAGCCCGGTCAACCACGTCGGCATGGCAGTGGTGATCGAAGACCTCCCGCCACTGATGTGGCACGCGGAACTGGGCCGCTCCCTGCCCGACATGTGGACCGGGATGCACCAGCGCGGTGCCCAGTTGCACGACCTGCGCGCCGCGGTCACCACGTGGTCGGTCAAGTACAAGCAACGTGCCTGGCTGCGCCAGCTCGACCACGAGATCACTCGCGAGATGGAAGACGCCGTGCTGCGCACGATCGCCCGTCTTGACGGCACGCCCTTCCCGTCGACCGCGCGTCTCGCTGGCCGCTGGCTAAAGGGGCGGTTGCCCAGCCGCAGGCCGACACGGAACTTGGAGACAGCGTTCTGCGCTGAGATCGTCGCGCTGACCTACGAGTCGATGGGCCTGCTGCCCACGCGCCGTGCGAACTGGTACGACCCCGGCCGGTTCTGGAGCGGCGACGACCTCGAACTGCAGGACGGCGCCCGGCTCGGCGAGGAGATCGCCGTCAGGGTGCCGTGAGTCAGCTCCTTGTCCGGCGCCACCGAGGGCCCTGCCGCTCGGAAGCGACGGGGTCGCCGCGTAGTGCCCATGACTGGTTCAGTCGTGTGATCAGCTCCCGTGCGATTTCCACGTCCTTGTCTGGCCAGTCGGCGATGACCTCCATGAATACGGCGGTCCCTGCCTGAACGGTCGCGTCGATCTCGGCGCGGCCCGCTTCGGTCTGCCGGACCAGGAACGTGCGGGAGTCAGCAGGATCGGCCTCCACCGAGATCTGTCCCGCTCGCTCCAGCACGGTCAGGTGTCGACTCATCGCCGACGCGGTGAGCCCTAGTACGGCAGCAGCCATTCGGGTTGTGACCTGTGGGGATGTGTAGCTGGGGCCGGTGGCGACATGGGGCAGCCGCCTGTTGATCATGTGTTTGTGAGAACTACAGGATCGCAGGCGGCTGCGGCTGCCAGGATAGGTGCTCGGTTGGCTGGGCGGAAACTGGGTGAGCTGTCCGAACGGCTGCGTTCGTGTTTTCGGCGGATCGAGCCGTTCGTGCAGGCGCGTAAGTACGTGCGGGCGGTGACAAGCGAGCTGCCGAAACGGAACGGCTGGACCATCGCTGAGTATGTCGGGGACCGGACACCGGATCGGACGCAGCGGCTGCTGAACCGGGCGGTGTGGGACGAGGCCGAGGCGATGGCGCAGATCCGGCGGTTCGCGGTGTCCGGGTTGGAGGAAGCGGCCCGCAAGGGCGGGCGCCGGCGCGGGAAGTTGGTGATCGGGGCGCTGGATGAGACGGGGCAGCAGAAGAAAGGTGAAGCCACCGCGGGTGTCAAACGGCAGCATCTGGGCTGCGCGGGTCGGGTGGAGAACGGGATCAACACGGTGCACCTGTCCTATGTGCGCGAAGGTGTCGGGCATGCGTTGATCGGGTTCCAACAGTGGATTCCCGAAGAGCACATCAGCGACCCGGTGACGTCGCTGCGCTCGGCGCTTCCCCTGGATCTGACGTTCCGCACCAAAGGACAGTTGGCCATCGACATCTGCACGACGGTGGCCGCGGACGGGTTCCGGCCTGATTTCTACTGCGGGGACGAGGTTTACGGCAGCTGCACCGAGTTGCGGGCCCACTTCGAGGCCGACAAGCAAGCCTATGTGCTGCGGGTTCAGAAGAACTTCCGGATCATCCTGTCCAGCGGCATGGAGCTGTCCTGCGACCAGGCCACGAAGACATTGCTGAAACGCGAGCGACAGTGGGAAATCCGCTCGGCCGGCAAGGGCTCCAAAGGCGACCGGTGGTATGCCTGGGCCTGGATCGCCACCAACTCGGCCCGCCACTACCTCCTCATCCGCAAACACCTGCGCACCGGCGAGTTGGCCTTCCACTACTGCTACGTGCCCGAAAGCGCACTGCTCACCAAGACCCGGCTGATCCGCGCCGCCGGGCTGCGTTGGCCTGTCGAGGAAGGATTCGAGTTCGGCAAAGACTGTTTCGGCCTGGACCAGGCTCAGGTCAGGCTCTACACCGCGATCGCCCGACACGCCGTGCTTGTATGCGCCGCTCTTGCGGTCTGCGCGGTCACCGCCGCACTGCTCCGCGACCGCACCGACAGTCAAGCCCCCGAACCCCTACACCCCGACCAGCTCCCACCCGCTGATCCCGGCCTGATCCCGCTCACCATCCCCGAAATCAAGCATCTGATCGCCGGCACCACCACACCCCGACCACCTGGACACGCAACCCACTGGGTGAACTGGCGCCGCAGGCATCAAGCACGATCACGCTGGTTCCACAAACGCGCCAGACTCGCCCGCGACATCAAGATCACCCAGGTCAGCTAACGAATGGCTGCTGCCGTACTAGTTCCGCGGCGACCACGCTCGGGCGGACAGGTTCCAGAGCGGCGACCGTGCCCAGTACACGGATTCTGGTGAGGGCGAGATGCCGGGAGATCCGGCGGTGGCCCTGGTCGATGAACTCCACGACGACCTGTGCAAGCTCCGCGCGATCATTTGGTGCGACACGAAACGAGTTCACCGCCACGTTGTCCACAATGAACTCCTCGACGATATCGCAAAGTTGCGCAGGCTGGCAAGAAAATGCTGTTTGTGTCGAAAAGTTATCGCCGCGTACGCCGCTTGGCAAACGACTGGCAGATGTATGACAGACAGGCAACCAGTCGCGCGAGTTGCTATCTGACGCGCGGCTCAACGATTTTTGAGCACAGTGGGCAACCTTCGGAATTAATGAAGCAATTTCAGGAAAACGGCACGGCTCGATACTCGGACTTTCACTAGTCGCAGTGGCGGCACTGATGGGGTGTCCATATAGTGCGTACGCTTTGTCATCGCGGTCCCATGGTCGATCGCCCAGCCTCGAGGACGGCCTGAATGTCCACAAACAAGATGTCATCGCACACGGAGGCTGTCGCCGAAGCCCGTCAGGCAGACACCACGTTGCCGTCCTCGCGCTTGCCGACCAGCGAGGGACTTGGCTGGACGACCATGCTGGCCCGCACCTACGCCGACCCGACGGTCGCGGAGTTCTCGACGGTGCCGACCGCCGCGATGCTTGTCGTGGTGGCCACCCGAGGGCGCTGCACGGTCGAAGGCCGGTTGGGCAGGCAGTGGGAGCGGGCCGCCTACCAACCCGGATCGGCCCGCATCTCCGCGCCGCAGACCTCCTGCATGCTGCGATGGCAAGTCTCGGAACAGGACCCGGCGCGGTCAGTGCACCTGTACCTGTATCCGCAGCTGGTGGACGAGGTCAGCTGGGAACTCGGCGGTCTCGGCCTGCTGCAGCCCGAGGACCTGCCAAACAACCTTGCCATGGACGATCCGCTCGTCGCCGCGACCGGCTACGCCGTCGCAAGGGCCATCCACGACCGCGCGCCCGCCTTCTACGCGGACTCGCTCGCGACCTCCCTCGCCGCACACATGCTGCGCTCGAAATCCGGCGCACAGCCGACGGAACGACGAGCAGCGCTCGACCGGGCGACACTGCGCACGATCATGGAATACCTGCACGAGAACCTGACGGAAGACGTCACCCTCGACAAGCTCGCGGGGCACGTGACGATGAGCAAATATCACCTGCTGCGATCGTTCAAGAACGCGACCGGAACCACGCTGCACCAATGTCTGATGATGCTACGGCTACGTCGCGCAGCGCACCTGCTACGAACCACAACGCAATCGGTGCGAGAGGTGATGGCGGCCGTCGGATACCAGAGCATGGGCCAGTTCTCTACGGCGTTCCGACGGGAATATGGCTGGCCTCCCGGTCAGTACCGACGATTGTCCGGTAACTGACAAAACGGTCATTTGAATACGATCCACTCGACGATCGAGGTGGCCAGACTAGGCTGGGTCAGCAGGACGACAGTGGCGATGATTGCCGCGAGAGCGAGCCCGCCTATTCGAACCACTTCGCGGATCTTCATCGCCACACCTGTCGTCTCGCGTGCATTTTCCGAAAGGCTATACGCGGTTCGAGCAGACTTGGCTGGCTGATTGTCGCCAGGCTTCGATAAACGTGTCAGCGGACGCGCTCGGTGTGGAAAGCGAAACCACCGGTCACACCGCCGCTGCCATTGGGCTTGCCGGTCGTGCAGGCGATCATGCCTGTGGCGCTGGCGCCGGAGCCGCCGTCGGTCGCGCAGGACCAGCCCTGCGAAAGCTTCTTGTTGCCCTGGGAACCGCCAGCCGGATCGACCGGCGCCTTCAGGTACTCGTCGAGAATGTTGAACGCCACAGTGCAGCCGGGGTTGCCCGCGCTGGTGTCGTCGGTGATCAGGTTGTACTTCGGGCCGCCCTTCGTGTACTCCACAGGCCCGCAATTCGTGCCTGCCTTGGCTTTCGGCGCGTACTGGTGACCGGTGCCTGGCAGGTTGTCGCCACTCGACAGTAGATTCCCGGTGCTGCTGGCCGGTTTCATGGCAGCGGAAGTGTCCTGTTGGGACGGTGCCGCAGGCTGCTGGCTGCCGCAGGCGCCGAGGAGCAGCGCGCCTGCGAGAGCGGCGGTGGGTGCGACCAGGACGAACAGTCGCTTGTTCATCGAAGTCTCCTTAGTGGACAGAGTCGGTGCTGCTTGTTGAGACGCCCACTCGAAGCGGAGGTTGCATGGCGCAGATCATGGTCAACTGAGCGCAACCTGCCCGCGAACCACGCGTCCATCCACGGGCGATCTTGGTAAACGGCAAATACCACGCGTAGACGACCGGACTCCGATGCTGGTTCGCTGACTGAGTTGACCCTGCCAACCCCCAGTCGACGGGAGTTGATCAACGATGTCCAGAATTCGTCGGATCGGTGCGCTGATAGCGGCGGTCGCGCTGCTGACCGGAGGGACCACGGCCACGGCTGCCGCCGTCCGCAAGACCGGCCCGATCTCCGTGGCGTACGTCGAAGTGAACAACCACAGCATGCTCAACGTAGGCAAATACACGCTGGCCAACGGCAGCGGGAACGTGTTCGACATCGGCGTGATCTTCGCCGCGAACATCAACTACAACGTGGCGACACGTTCGGCGTACCTGTACTTCAACCCGAACGTGCAGCGTGTGCTTGACAACGTGGCCACCCAGGTCCGCCCGCTGCAGGCCAAGGGAATCAAGGTCACGCTGTCGATCCTCGGCAACCACGAAGGCGCCGGGTTCGCCAACTTCCCCACCAAACAAGCCGCGGAGGCGTTCGCGAAGCAGCTGTCCGACACCGTGACCAAGTACGGCTTGGACGGTATCGACTTCGACGACGAGTACGCCGAATACGGCAGGAACGGTACCGGCCAGCCGAACGCGAGTTCCTTCGTCTACCTCGTCACGGCATTGCGTGCGGCGATGCCGAACAAGCTGATCACCCTGTACAACATCGGGCCGTCGGCGTCCCGGTTGTCGTACGGGGGAGTGAACATCGCGTCGAAGTTCGACTACGCCTGGAACCCGTACTACGGCACGTGGAGCCCGCCGAACCTCGGGCTGCCCAAGTCAAAGCTCTCGCCTGCGGCCGTCCACATCAACTCGACGCCGACCAGCACCGCCGCCAACTTCGCCAGGCGGACGGTGAGTGAGAGCTATGGCGTGTACCTGACGTACAACCTGGGTGCTGCCAACGCGAACACCTATATCTCCAGCTTCACCAGGGAGCTTTACGGCTCCGACTCCCGCTACACCGGTTAGCCGAGGACTGCGGGTAGGCGCTCGTAACCACGAAGGATCCGGGTACCGCGCCTGCGCGCGCCAGCTTTGAGCTGGAGGTTCGGGTATCGGTCGAAGAGGGCGCGTAGGCCAACTTCACCTTCCATCCGGGCAAGGGCGGCACCGAGGCAGTAATGCCGCCCAGCGGAGAACGAGACGTGTTCGCGGGCGTTCGGACGCGAGACGTCGAACCGGACGGGGTCGTCGAAGAGATCAGGATCGCGGTTCGCCGCGGCCAGGATCCCGACCACGATGGCCCCGTTCGGCACCCGCGTTCCGGCCACTTGGGTATCGCGGACCGCGGTGCGCCCGGTCAGCAGGACCGGGGGATCGATGCGGAGGACCTCGTCCACCGCGTTCGGCCACAACGCCGGATCCTGGCGTAACGCCGCCAGTTCACCAGGGTTGTTGTGCAGCAAGGCGACTCCGTTGCCGAGCAGGTTCACGGTCGTCTCGAATCCGGCGGCGAGCACGAGGCCAGCGGTCGCTTTCAGTTCGAGGTCGTTGAGGCCGACGCCGTCCTCGCGCGCGGCGACCAGTTGGCTCAGGAGGTTGTCGCCGGGATTGGCTTTCAGCTGGTCAAGATGCTCGCCGAGCCAACGGTCGAACGCCTCGAGCGCCGCGTCCACAGTCCGGAACTGGCGCCATGACAGACCCACGTCCAGGCTCGGCGCGGCGGCAGCGCCCAGCTCCAGCACGTGATGTCGTTGCTCGGGCGGCACCCCAAGGATTTCGGCGATCACGGTCACCGGCAGCAGGCTGCAGTACGTCTCGGCCAGGTCCACCGGCTGTGCGGGGTCGATCGCGTCAAGCAGCTCCTGCGCGATCTGCTCGGTGCGTCTACGCAGGTTCTCCACCGCACGGACGGTGAACACGCGCGTGACGAGTTTCCGGTAGCGGGTGTGGTCAGGCGGTTCGGTCACCAGCAGGGACGGCGGCGACGCCGGATGCAGGTAGTCGGCCGCCGACCACCTGAACAGCCGGTTCAGCAGGCTGTCGTCCCCGGCGCCGACCCCGCCGCGGAAGTCGTTGCTGGTCAGCAACTCCTTCACGACGCCGTGGTTGGCGGTGAGATAGGCGAATTTGGCCTTGTGCAGCCGTCCCCGGCCGCGGATCTCGTTGAACAAGTCGTTCAGCGCGGCCGTCGGCATCCGGTCGGAGTCGTCGATCAGACGTGCCTGGAGGTCTCCGCGCCTGGCCGCGATGCGTACCGCGGAGCGGGGGATGGCATGGCCAATGCTCCAGCGCACGACCGGCTTGACGCGTGCGGGCACGATCGTCACCTCCCGGTGGTACAGGCGTGTACCACCGACCATACCGGCTCAGCGTTGTGGCCGACGACCGCTCTTGGGCTTGCGAGCTTTCGGAGGTGGCTTCGGTTTCCGCTGTTTCGGTTGCGGCTCAGCCTGTTGGCGTCCGCGCGTGCTGTTGACGGTCCGGCCACGCACGATCCCGATGAACTGCTCCATCAGGTCGGAGGTTTCCTCGTCCAGCCAAGACAGGGCAACCCGGGACTCCGGTACGTCGGCAACAGGCCGGAAGGTCAAATCCCGCCGGTGATGCAACCTCGCCAGGGACTGCGGAACCACCAGCAAGCCAATGCCCGCGGCGACCAACTCAACCGCATCCGCCGTACTGGCAGGCCGCTCGAGCGCGGACTGCCCCGGCGGCTGCTCCCAATCGAGCGTGTCGTCAAGGGGATGGAGGATGACGGAGTCCGTCAAGTCCTCAATGGACACCTCGTCGACGGCCGCGAAGTCATGCTCCTTCGGCACAACGACAACGGTTGTCTCGGTGTAGAGAGGAATGGCGTGCAACCCGGTCCGGTCGACCGGCAGCCGGAGGATGGCCGCGTCGACGTCGCCGCCGCGAATCCGGTCCGCGGCATCCGCGGCGGCGACGCTGATGAGTTCGAGCGGGACGTCAGGCTCCCGTTCGCCCCAGATCCTCGCCCACTTCCCAGGCGTGGCGCCGGGCACGTATCCGAGGCGAAACGAGCTTGTCACCTGCCCAGATTAGCGGGGGTCAGCAGTTGCGGAGGAACCGGTCGAGCACGCGCGTGCCGAACTTCAGCGCGTCAACCGGAACCCGTTCGTCCACGCCGTGGAAAAGGGCGGAGAAGTCCAAATCGGCGGGAAGCCGGAGCGGGGCGTAACCGAAGCACCGAATCCCCAACTGGGCGAACGACTTGGCATCCGTGCCACCGGAAAGCATGTAGGGCAGTGCCTTTGCCTCAGGGTCCTCGGCGAGGATGGAAGCGGTCATGTGGTCAACGAGCGCACCGTCGAAAGTGGTCTCGAGGGGAGGAAGCCCGGTCCACTCCCGCTCGATGTCCGGACCAAGGATCTCGTCGAGCTCACGTTCGAAAGCGGCCTGACGCCCAGGAAGGATGCGGCAGTCCACAGTGGCCTCAGCGACGGAAGGGATGACATTGGCCTTGTACCCGGCGGTCAGCATGGTCGGGTTGGCGGTGTCACGCAGAGTGGCCCCGATCATCCGAGCGATGTTGCCCAGTTTGGCGACGGACCCGTCGAGGTCGTCCTCATTGAACGGAAACCCGGTGATCTCGCTGATGCCCTGCAAGAACTCCCGGACAGAGTCGGTGAGGACAAGCGGGAACTGGTGGGTGCCGAGGCGAGAAACCGCCTGAGTGAGCTTGGTAACAGCGTTGTCGTCATGAATCATCGACCCATGCCCAGCCCGCCCACGAGCGCGGAGGGTCATCCAAGCGATGCCCTTCTCGGCGGTCTCGATGAGGTAGGCCCGCACCCCGTCCTTGACGGTGATGGAAAACCCCCCGACCTCGGAAATCGCCTCGGTAGCGCCCTCGAAGAGCTCGGGCCGGTTCTCAACGAGCCACTGAGCCCCGAAATGCCCACCGGCCTCCTCATCAGCGAGGAAAGCGAAGATGATGTCCCGTTTGGGCGCAATCCCATCCCGCTTCAGCCTCCTCGCCAAGGCGAGCGACATGGCAACCATGTCCTTCATGTCGACGGCCCCACGCCCCCAGACATACCCATCCTGGACAGCCCCGGAGAAAGGATGGACGGACCACTCGGAAGCATCGGCAGGAACAACATCAAGATGCCCATGGACCAGCAAAGCCCCGCGGCTGGGGTCGCTGCCGGAGAGGCGAGCGATGACATTGCCGCGGCCAGGGGCACCGGACTCGACGTAAGTGGTCTCATACCCCACCTCAGCCAGCTGCGAGGCCACGAACTCAGCGGCAGCCCGTTCCCCGACAACAGTCGCAGGATCCCCAGTGTTGGTGGTGTCGATGCGGATGAGCTCGCTGGTGAGGCGTACAGCCTCATCCTCAGCGAACGCGGTGTCCGGAACGTCAGGCGTGGTGGAAGGCAACTGCTCAGTCACAAGGCCTTCCTACCACTGATTTCAGCAAACCCGACCCCCGATTTGGGATGATCATCAACCATCCGCTAGGCTATGCACACTGCAGCAAGACAGCAGGTCCGGGTGGCGGAATGGCAGACGCGCTAGCTTGAGGTGCTAGTGCCCTTAACGGGCGTGGGGGTTCAAGTCCCCCCTCGGACACACGCACTATTCACCCGTGGAGAGGCCATCACGTCGATGGCCTCTTTTTCGTTGTCATACAACAGGTTCAGCTGCAGATCAGCGTAGAGCTCGATCAACTTCTCCGGATGCTTGCCCGTCAGCACCGAGGCTACGTCACCCATCGAGTCGAGCATGGCGTACACCTCAGCGTCGGTCAGTTCGCCTTCTGTGGGCGCGTTGTCGAGTTCGGCCCTGGCAGCCGCTCTCTCGGCCTGAGCTTGGTTGATGACCTCGACCAGCGCAGCCGGGTCAACGCCCGCCCCTATGGCTGCCTGGAACCGCCGGAGCTTGGCCTCTGCGTCGCTCGCGCGCTTCGCGGCCTGCTCACGATCACCCGATGGAGTTGCTCTCTCCTGTGATCCAACCAACATCCGAACCGTGCGGTCTCGGTTCTTGGGATGGAACAGGCCGCCGAGCCACTCGTTGACCGCCTCCAACAGCGGGTCCTCACGGACATAGACCGTTGGCGGGTGGTCAACAAGAGCCGGTGAACCGGGCGCGAGTGTCCGCGCCGGGCATCGGTAGTACATGCCGTGCGCCCGCGGGCTGCCTTCCATCTTCCGCTTGCATACGCTGCACCTGATCAATCCTCGGAAGAAGTAGGTGTGCTTTGTGGTCCTGCCTGCCCGCTCCGTCTTTCGAGCCGTGCGCAGCCCTCCAGCACTCTTCGCCTGCCGCTTCACCTGCGCCAGCGTGAAGTCCTCAACGGACACAATCTCCGGGTGGGCTGGTCGCCGAGACCTGACGACCTTGTCTGCGGGTGCACGCCTGAACCGGACTACGTGCCCAGCGCTCACGTCGTCCGGGTCGAGCAGCATTTCCTGCCGCGTCCACCGGCCGAAGAAGGCATAGCCGGTGTATTTCGGGTTCTCCAGAATCGACCGGACTGTGCTGCCTTGCCAGCCGTCCGCCTGCCGATGCCGGTTCTGCTCCGGCCGACGCGCCGATGGGCACAAGATGCCGTCTTCGTTCAGCCCCTTCGCAATGGCCCGGTCGCCCTTGCCTTGCAGGTACTCCCGGAAAATCCGCCGCACGACCTCGGCGGCGGGTTCATCGATGGCCAGAACCCGAAGCCTGAACCCTTCAGCCGCCTTGCGCGGATTCGGGTGCGGCCCGCCGTCCACGACCGTGTAGCCGTACGCCGCCCGGCCGCCCTGGTGACGTCCTTCGTTGACGACCTGCGAATCCATCGCGGCACGAACACGCGCCTGCACATGCTGGCGTTCCGATTCACTCATTCCGCCAAGGACGCTCATCAGCATCTTGTGTGAGGGGTTGCGTGGGTCGTACTTGCCGCCCAGTTCCGGGACCCACAGGTCCACGCCATAGGCCGCGAATTTGGGAGCGATCAGCGAGAACTGGTTGCCGAACCAGCAGCGAGTCCCTTCTCCCACAACAACTGCGTTCCACTTCCGGTTCGGATCCTTCAGCGCGGCAAGCAGTCGGCTGGCCTCATCGCGTCGTTCCCAAGGGACGGAGCGGGACTTGCCGACATCGAAGAAGTCTTCGACGATCTCCCCGCCCAGCGGTTCAACGAACTTCCGCGCGTTGCCGACCTGCCAGCCGTACGAGGTTTCCGGGTCCTGGTTGTCTTCGGTCGAGCACCGTCCATAGAAGGCCACCGCCCACACGCGGTCGTCGACAGCCTCCATAGCCACCTCGATACCCCACAGGTCATCGAGTGTCGCCCACGGGTTCACGCTGATTTCAGCAGTCACGAGAGGCTCCTCTATCCAGCACTTCCACCGTGGTCAGTTCAACCAGTATGGCTAGCAGTATGCGCCATCCTCGCGTTGTTGGTTCAGGAAGTTCTGTCGGAACGTTGACCGTAACCTTGTCCTTGCGTTCAGAGCGCCCGGTCACGGTTCATCACGCTCCGATGAGCCGAAATCATCAATAGCCGCTCTGACGTCGGCAGTCATGTATCCGCGGACTCGGCGCGTACCGCCGTCGTCGGTGGGCACGTACTGCCTGACTGGCCTGCATCCCAACTCGCTCATCTGCCGTGCGAACGCCGTCGGCTCAACGTCCAGCGCCTCGACTAGCTCCGCCGTGGGCACGAACTCCCGAGTGTGCAGGTCATCGCCCAGGTACTCGACCACGGACGCCAACGGTTCCGGCAGGTCATCACCTCCGTCGCCTGGCCCCAGTGCCATGACCACAGCCGACGGATCAACTGCCCGTGTCGAGTCATCGCCCGCAGCGTGTCCAGTGAGCGTGCCTGCGGCTTCCCGGAGCGCCCGGCCACGCGCGCAGATCGTTCGCCACTCGGTATTCGGCATGTAGAACGTCCGCACGGTCGTGGCCAACATGTCCGCGCCCGCCATCTCACCGTCTGGCCGCAGGATGCCCACGCCTTTGTGACTCGGTAGCAGCGTGGATGCGTCGTATCCGCGCGTGTTCATCTGTTCGCCAAGAACGATGTTCGAGTCCCGCCAGTCCATGACCCGCAGCGCAAACCGCGATCCCAACACCGCACGCAGGCGCGATGGAATCGTGTTCGAGTCGGGCCGTTGAGTAGCCAGGATGACCACGATTCCGGCGGCTGGTCCCTTCCGAACCAGGTACGTCAGTAGGTCTGCGATGTACGCACCGACTGTGGTTTTCTTCCCGCCGACGTCCTGCCTGGTCGGGTTCTCCAGGAACACCTGAACCTCGTCGATCACTACCGCCGTGATCGGCATCCGCAGGGTCACGTCCCGTGAGATTCCGGGCGTGATCTTCGACTCCGGACAGATCTCGTCGTCCAAAGTAGCCATACGTGCGTAGCGGGATTGGACTTCTGCTGCCAGTTCCACCAAGTAGTCCCGGACAGCTTCGACGTGCTCTAGCTCATCGCCGCACACGAACCGGTGAGCGACTTGCTCGGCCGCGTCCCAGTCTTTGCCGCCCTTGCCATCGAAGATGTACAGCCGCGTGTACGGATCGAGGATCAACCCGGCTGCGGCTAGCCGCGTAGCGAATGTCTTGCCCTGCCTGGGAATTGCCCCGATCAACAACGACGTCCACACCAACGGAAGATCGATCCGGCGGTTCCGGGCGTCCCGCCCGAACGGGACGGGCTGCCACGCATCCCAGTACTCGACGTCCAGCAACGGCGTACGCAACGGCGGCCCTGCGTACGGGTCTTCATCGGCCACCCACAGGAACACGCGCCCGGCGTGCCCGCCTCGGCCACGAACGCGCTCAACGATCAACTGCACCTCATCGACCGCCAGCGCCGACGCCAACGCGTCCCGATGCTTGATGACGTCGTCGGCCTTGCGCGTGGCAGGCAGGTCAACCGTGACCGACCACCCGTCACCGACCCGGGAAGCACGCTCAACCAGCCGCAGCGACTCGTCCTTGCCGATCAGCTTCGCGTCCCTGAAGGCGTCCACCAGTACCTGAGGGTCCATCGTCCACGTCAGCGTCCGGGGCCCAGCCAACACCGCCTTACGACCCGGTGAGCCATCCTTGCGACGCCCAACGATCGCCAAGGCCACCGACCCAACGGCGCCCGCAATCCACAGCGGCCCGCCGCCGTACACGAGATCCACCAGGGCAACCGTGAGGGATGCAACCGTGACCACGAGCCCGGTGACCTTCCATCGGAATAGCGTCAGCGCCCGGATCTCCACGAACTTGTCGGCAAGCTTCTCCGCGTTCTCAGCCGCCTCGCGGTAGTCGACCACACGAACCCATCGACGCCACGCACGAACCGACACGATCAGTCCACGGCCAACGGCACCGACGAAACGGAAGGGCACCCGAACCAACCAGGCCGCCGCGTCCTTGAGTCCCTGCCGGGACTTGAAGACGTCTGGCACACGCCGTGAACGCCGCCACCAGTTCATGAACCCGCCAGAGTTCACGTGTACGTCTGGCGTCTCGTCGACCAGTTCGGCATCCAAGACGGCCCGTACAACCTCGTGCCCACTCATGATGCCGCCTTGAGTGCGGCAGCCAACTTGGACGACAAGCCGCGCGAACAACCGGTGACCTCACGAACCCACGCAGGCGTGACGACCGTGTCCCGCTTCCGAGCGGAACGCGCGACGGCCAGATACTCGGCGAACGTCGTCCGCCGCGGAGTCGCCGCCACTTCGACACTCTTCGACGCCCTACCAACAGCCTCGCCCAGCTTGTCCCGCAAGTCGGTGACCGCCTCTGCCGCGACGAACACAACCAGAGGCGGCACCGAATGCAGCACGACCGACGCTGCCGAACCGGCGGCATACGCAGCCCAGGTGTTCATGACGTACGTGGCTGCGAGCGTGAACCACTTCGCCGCCCGCACCCATCCACCGGTCCGAACACCGTGCCGAGCAAGAACCTGCTCGGCACGAAGAATCGCCAGCAGAACCAGCGACACCATCGGATCCAACAGCCACGCCGCAAGCCAAGGCAGAGACCACGGAGCCGAACCGGCAGCCGCGAACTGCTGGACGTTGGTCATCGTGAACGCCAGCCCAAGCAGAATCCCGGTCCAGCACAACCGATCCACCTGAGCGGCCACGGTTTCCACGGATTCGGCAGTCATCGCCGCCGCCTTGGCATATCCCGCGTAGACACGGTCAACGCCCGCGTCAGCGTGTACGAAGCGAACAACGCAGGCACGCCGAGCACCGCAAGCAGCAACCATCCGGTACCGGCCTGCGTGATCACCAACCACTGAGCGGCGACGATCAGCCCGGCAGAGAACAGCACCCGCCCGGCAAGCGACATGAACCGCGCGCCCGATCGAGCAGCCTCAGCGGCAGCCTTCGCCCGGCGAGAGCCAGCCCGCCAAACCATGAACAACACGAGAAGCACCCCGAGACCAGCCATGATCTCGACCGCGGACAAGCTGATCGTCGTCATGGCGTCGCCCCGTCCTCGGCGCGTTCGCCACGTTGACGCCAGTGCGGGTACAGCGCCCGGCGGTTGTCCTCCGAGAGCGCGCCCCACACGCCGACCGTGTCCAGACCAGCCGTCCGGAGCTCCAACTCCAGGCACTCGTTCTGAACAGGGCACCCGGCACACAACGTGGCGGCCAATTCCTGGTCAGTGAGCTGCTCTTCTTGCCAGGCAGGCTCATCGTCGGCCCAGCCCCACATACACAGCCCATCGCGAAGAACGATCGCCGCCAGCACCTCACGCGGCACCCAACGCAACCGATCCAGCCGCCAAGCAAGACCGATAAGTCCATGGTCAGTCGTCATGACAAGCCCCCGGACTGTTCTCAAGAGGCTCACCCAGCAGCTTGACCAGCACAGACGCAGGAACAACCCGACGACCGTGACGGCCAACGGTGCGAACGGTGCCAAGCCGAACGGAGCGGTGCAGCGTCGAAGGCGAGACACCCAGAATCCACGCGGCCTGCCGAACGGAATACGAAAAAGACAGAGAAGTACGCATAGCGAAAGTCCTTAAGTCTGATGATTTCAACAACATAATGCTGATTTCAGCGCTCAATAGCGCGCAAGATAGCCACCGCAGCGCGAAACGCGACGTGTCACGCCACGGAAAGGCCCAGAACCGCTAATCTCGGCGCGAAGGCGGAGCGCGGAGGAATAGGTGTCGGAGGATTGGGCGGCGGTCGCGAAGGCCATCAACGAGCGAGTGAACGAACTTGGATGGCGTCAGCGCGAACTGGCCGAACGCTCGCAGGTGTCGCAAGCCATCGTCCGTGAAATCCAGCACCACGTCGTCGAACGCCGACGCAGCGCCCGAACCCTCGAATCGCTCTCGACAGCCCTCGGCCTGCACCCGCAACACCTCGAAGCGGTGTTGCACGGCCGAACCCCGCCGTCGCCCGGAGAACCGGTGACGCAACGGGAGACCAACGTGATGTCCCGTTTGGACAGTCTGGAAAGACGACTCGACGACATCACAGACCGTCTCGACGACCTGAAAGCCGATCTCGCGAAGATGATCGAACATGTCCGGAAGACCCGGTAGCGCGGTGCTTTTCATGCCACTAATTCCACTGCGAATTACGCGGCGAAACGATGCATCACCAGTGCACAACCGGTGCAGGTTCAATGCATAAAGCGACGTGGGGGACGCAATGAGCCTGGTAAACGGCTGGACCGGTAAGACCGCGGGCGCCCTCCAAGCGGCCCTACGCTTAAGCAATGAGGCGTTCGCGCAGCATCTAGGAATAGGCGTCCGCACAGTCGCCGCATGGCACAAGAAACCCACCTTGCGCCCGCAATCAGAGATGCAACGAATCCTGGATACGGCACTCGAACAGGCCCCGCCTGCCGCACAAGAGCGCTTCGCCGAACTCAGCTACAAGACCAGCTCAACCCCAGACGACCGACTGTCAGCAGATCCGAACATCACGTCAGCACTCGACTGGCTAGACGAACACGCAGGCTGGCAACCAGGAACAAGCCGCCGAGAAGTCGCCGACCGAGTTCACCACGTCGACCCGCACGAACTCGAACACCGCGGCCGAAAGCGCGGTCGCGTCGACCAGCAGCAAATCGCCCGCGCGCTCGCCCAGTACTACGGCAACCCAAGCGGCCTGTACGGCGCCGGAAACGGCGTAACCACAAGCATTCTCACCCAACCCGACTGGTTGGACCTCGCCTGTCCGCTGATCGCCAGCAACGACCGCCTCAAACTCAACAGCGCAACCAGGCCCGCGGTCGCTCTCGACGCTGAAGCAGCCGAACAAGCCGCCCAGCGCCTCGCCGAGACGCTCGCGCTGGGCATTCGAATGGTCGACATGCCGCTCTACCAGCTGCTCAGCACCGACATTCACCGCGGCGAACTTGGCGGAACGGTCGGCGTGAGCACGTTCGTGCACTACGCACTGACCATGGATCTGCTGGAAGGTGAGTTCGTAGACGTCCTGGCGACGGGCGCGAACTCACACCCTCTACGGGACCGGTACCTACCCGATCTCGACAGCGTCCTGAATCTGTCAGTCCGCCTCTGCGCAGGCGGCACCCTGGCACTAACTGCAATAGCCCGCCCGGCGGACCCATATCGCGGCCCAGTCGACTACGTTCTCCTGGTGCAGGAACGCTCGGGACACGTGGTCAACGCCGCACGTCGGCTGGCACCGATCCCGAAGGGCTTCCACCAGCCGCTCACTGACTACCGCGCCGACGCCCAAATCGGCGCGACCCTCCGGCGCGAGATCGAAGAGGAACTCTTCGGCCGCGACGACGTCGACAACACCATCGGCGAACAGCGATTCGCCGACCCCATGCACCCAAGCAGGCTGTCCGAACCGATGCGGTGGCTGATGTCCGACCCCAGCCGTATGCGCATGGAATGCACCGGATTCGGCCTGAACCTCGTCAGCGGAAACTACGAGTTCGCCGGTCTGATCGTCATCGACGACGAGGAATTCTGGACACGCTACGGCGGCCAGATCGAAGCGAACTGGGAAGCGGCAACGCTCCGCCAATACTCCACACTCGACACCGACCAGGTAGAGCACCTGATCCAAGACGTGGCATGGAGCAACGAAGGCCTTTTCGCGCTCCTGCAAGGACTTCGCCGCCTGAGACAGCTAGGCGGCAGTAGGGTCAACCTGCCCGAGATCGAATGGGAGACGAGTTAAGTGGCTGCGAACTGGACGCACGGAAACGCCGGAGAAGACACCGGAGACACCCGCGGCTGGCTGCTCGGCCACTTCATCGACCCATCCGAAGGCATCCGGTCGTCGAAAGATGTCGAGGTCAAATGGGGTATCCACCCCGCCGGCGACAAGCGTCCAGAATGGACAGCTGACGACCAACGGACAACCCTGGTCCTGTTGGTACAAGGCAACTTCCGGATCGACCTCACGGAAGGCAGCATCAACCTGACCAAGCAGGGCGACTACGTCCTATGGGGACCAGGCATCGACCACACGTGGGAAGCGCTCGACGAAACGGTGATCATCACCGTACGGTGGCCGTCAGCTCCGGCAGCCTGACCCGGTCGCCGCCCAGCTCACGTAGCCGTCGCAGACCAAGCAGGAACGCGAACAGCCCCTCATTGCTCCACGACTCGTCCGCAATCAGTTCGCCGACCAGCTCAGCGTCCAGACTGGAGTACACGCGGAGGCCCGCGGCCTCCCAGTTCGCTTCAACATGCCCGCCGAAGCGCGTCCAGAACTGGTCGTCATCGATGACGACCAGCCCCGCGAACTCGTAGTTGCCGCTGACCAGGTTCAGCCCGAACCCGGTGCACTCCATCCGCAGCCGTCCGGCCTCCGCCATCAACCATCGCATCGGCTCGGAGAGTCGAGTCGGGTGCATCGGCGCGGCAACCCTATGTCCGCCAACAGTTCCGTCGACCTCAGCACGTCCAAACAACTCCTCTTCCATCTCCCGTAGAAGAGTCGCGCTAATCCGGGCATCGGCCCGCACGTCCTTCAACGGCTGATGGAACGACTTAGGGATCACCGACAACCGCCGATTGCCGTTGAGCACGGTTGCCGACCGCTCCTGCACCAAGAGCGCGAAGTCCGCCGGACCACGCAGAGGATCAGCCGGACGCGCAATGGCGCACAAGGCAAGCACCCCACCAGCGCAGAGCCGTCCTCGCAGGTCCAGCACCGCGGCCATGTCCCGCAAGTGCCGATCCCTCAGCGGCAAACTCCGGCTCTGACCAGCGAAGGCGTCCACGAACTCGCCGTCCAATAGGTCCACCGATAGCGCGTACTCAGCGAATGAAGAGAGCGTCACCGTGCCGCTGATCTCGCCAGACTTCACGGCGACGTCTAGCAGCCGGTAGATCGGCAGGTTGGTCATGCGCACGTCCAAGGCCGCAGCTTCGGCCAGTCGATCGACGGCATGCATCACGTCGACACCGCTCGCAGCTGTCGGACCGGCCACGACGTTGAACTGCTCATTCCTCGGCACCAGGGGAGTAGCGAGATCAACCCAGTCTGAACGCGTCACGATGCTCGTGACCACCTCGCGGTCGCTGACTTGGACGCGGTACGCGCAGTATCCGTCCACCTGGTCGGCGTAGTACTCCCACAACGCTCCGCTGAGCCGACTCCGACCGACACGACCACGCCGCATCAACCGGTCATGCAGTGCATCGGTGTCCACAGACGCCAGCCGCTCCGCCACCTCCCACTGACTCGACTCAGGCAGCCGTCCGGCACGCTTGTCCAACCAGTCGAAAACCCCACCAAACTTGCCCACGTCCACAGTCCCAATGTCTGGCCTGTGCGTGGATGGCGGTGCCAACAACGCATCGATGCCGACACCGAAGATCTTCTCCAGAAGCCGGGCGGTCGCGGGACGAACTTCCCCAAGCGGCCGTCCCTTAGGCCCAACCCCAGAAGCCAGCCGCTGAAGGTGCCGCGCGCTGACTGTGCCAAGCTTGAGTTCCGGATGTTCCCGGGCGAAAACCTCGGTGAATTCGGCGAACTCTTCGATGCTCTGCCGTCGTTCCTTGATCATCTGCTCAAGCACGGTCCGGAACGCGCGCATCGAAGCTCCTCCCATCCGCTCCGGCTGAATGACGCACAGCCCTCACTCACCAGCTGATTTCAGTTTCGCATGACCGGCAACCAGCCCCGTCCCACCCTGTCCTTTCGCAGCCGAAGACGACTTGACGCGTCCCAATACCGGGACACCTCGCTCTAGCCTTCTGACCTGCACATACCTTAACGTGGGACGGCCGGACAAGCACGGCGTGCACTCGTCCCACTGGCCCATATCCCGCTTCCGGAGCGGTCAGAAATGCTCATGTCGCCGTATGTCGTCCCAAGATCGTGTTTGAAGATCCGGATTCCCGACATGCTGATTTCAGCCACCCGAGATCATCCGCCTTGATCGCGGCGTGGTCGCCCGACGGGCCAAATGATGGGCGTCACCCACCGACGGGCAACCGTCGCGGGCGAGAAGGACCGCGTCCCTTCTCGCCCGCGACCAGGCCGGTGTCCTGGGCCAACTCCCGCAACATCCCCACCCCGGCATGCGACACCACACCACGCCCATCAGCACTGACCTTGACCCGCCTCGACCGCTTGCTACGCTTCACCTACGGAGTGCCCTTCTGCTTGGGATCTGCTGTCATCGCAAACAACAGTTTCCCTTGCAGGACGGCACTTCCGTGCATCTATAGCCCGTGTCGCACTATTTCGCGCGAAAGACGCAGGTTAGCCTCTCCATGAGGTCAAGGCGAATGTCCGCAATCTCGCCATCTTTGCCAGCGTAGACTATTGTGCCAGCGCCTTTGTCGACTGGAATGTACGGTCGAAACCTATATCCGACTTTTTCTGAGTGAGCCTTAAGTAACCCGTACCCTATTCTATTCTCGGCCTCGCGCTTGATGGTTCGATCAACTTCCTTTTGAACCACCCTTAGCCTGCGCGCATGAAGATGTCGAAGGTCTACAGCCCTTAGGGACGTGGCAAATAGATAGGCAACAGACAGAATTGAAAACAGTGCAATTATTGTTGCCCACGTTCCAGCCCACCGTGTTGGTCCGTGATAGCCAAGGCCGAGCAACGCTAGTGCCTGAACAATGATGGCAGATACTCCAATATAAACCACGAGTAAAAAAGGCGTGGCGCGAGTCATCTCGCGAAGGCTTGCGGCACGAATTGCGCTAACGACTTGGAAAGCAAAAAGGACCACGGCGATAGTTAAAGCAACAGAGGCGGCTGACACTTGCCAGAGCTGTCCGATGAATTGCTTTGCGTCCGACTCTTTTCCTAAGCCGGTGAGATAGTAGGGCACTGGAAGGAACAGAATACCAACTGTCGCGCCCACAACTAGCGTTGGCTTGAGAAGTGCGACAACAATCGGTGGCAATGCGTCAATAAGACGGTAAGCGGGGACTGCTAGAAAGCCGGTTAGTTTACGACCGGTTATCTCGTAAAGCTTTCGGGCGGCACGGTTCGCGAGGCTGCGCGGGATGCGGCGGAGGAGGAATTTCAAAATTCGGCGCTCCATATGCCAACTTCTCACAACGGTCACCAGTCGCCCCTTCCGTGGCACTCCTCTGAAGTGATCACGTAGTCGAAGAAGCGCGCCGAGACGTTACGAGGACGTCCAAAGGGTTACCGAAGTGTCTCATTGCTGGTCCGTGTGCATGAGCCAGCCGAGGTCACCGACAGGTGATCGGCGAGGTCTGAGACCAGGGCAGCACTGCAAACGCTCCGCAGATCGCCGCAGATCGGCACGTCGAACGTAACCCAGCCGCTTGACGGGACTTGAATCGGAAGGCCCGGCTGTTTCGCCGCTTTGCTATATGCGTAGACGGGTGAATAGTGTGCACGTCGCGCCTCGGACACCACAATCGGTGAGATTTACCCACCAAAAACTGGTACTTGAACACCTCTACGGTGACATCGCTAGCCCCTGGTTGCATGCCCTCTCATGGGGGCGGCCATGATCCAACATGTCGTGGCCCCCGTGATCCCCAGCTTGGGAAACAGGGCGCCATCTCGACCCGGCGACCCCGCCAATCCACGTGGGGCCCGAACGCTGCCCTTGGCGGCTCCGCCACCTTCGCCCGCCGCGGCACCGGTGGATGTGATCTACGGCATGGGCCGGATCGACGCATCGGGGCGAGTCGCTGATCGGGTCGTCACCCAAGCGTTGGGCTGGCAGCCCGGTGATCGGCTCACACTGACGGGTACTCCCGACATGGTCATCGCCCGCCGGGACCCGACCGGCTTGCTCACCCTGGGGCGCAAGCCTTACCTCGCCATCCCCGCCGCATTGCGCAGCCGCTGTGGACTCCACCCCAGCGACCGAGTGCTGTTGGCAGCGACCCTCGAAGAGGACCTGCTGGCGGTCTTTCCGCTGAGCACTGTCCACGATGCCATCCGAGTCAACCTGCCAGTAGAGAGTGGTGGGGCGCGATGACGGCTACCCACGTGAATACTGCGGCTGGGCGGCAGGCCGCCCTTGAGGCCGCCAAACTCGTCCTGGCTGGCATGGGCTTGTCGGCTCAGGACCTGCTCTCCGAACCAGACAACCGGCCGCCAGCGCCGACGTTCGCCGAGTACATCCCGGTCGTGTCCAACGCTGTGGGTGCGGGCACTCGCCGCGTGTACAGCTCCTATTGGAAGAGGATCCTGGAGCACTGGGGCGCACGTCGGCTCGACGAGCCGACTCCATCCGACGTGCGCGCGCTCGTCGAGTACGTCAAGACCCACGTCGTGGCCCGGCGCAACTCTCGCGGTGGACGCAGCGCCGCCGAACACCTCATCGCCGCCCTGCGCTGCGTTTACCGGCACGCCGAAGACGACGGCCTGATCGACGAAGCCAACAACCCGGCGCGCAAGGTGGACAAGCCGCGTCGGCTGCCCTCTACTCGCCGTGCCGTTGCTGATTCCGGTCTTGCCGAGATCAACACAGCCGCGGCAACCACCGGCAACGACCCGCCGCTCGACACTCTGCTATTGCGGCTGCACACCGAAACCGCATGCCGCCGTGCTGGTGCTCTCGCCCTGCGCCCCCAGGATCTCGACCGTGATCAATGTCTGATCTTCTTGCGGGAGAAGGGCGAAACCGTGCGGTGGCAGCCGGTCTCGCCCACCCTGATGACGCACCTGCAAGACCACGCCGAGCAGCGCCACGCGCCCAGGGACGGGCAACTGTTGCGGTACCCGAACGGTGAACCGATCACGAGCCGCCGCTACGACCACCTTTGGGTCCGCATCGGCAAACACCTGCCATGGGTTGCTACCCAGCAGATCTCCACGCACTGGCTGCGGCACACCACTCTCACCTGGGTCGAACGCAACTTCGGGTACGCGATCGCCCGCGCTTTCGCAGGACATACCGACAGCGGTACAGAGCCGGGCGCCACAGCGACCTACGTGCGGGCGACCCTGCACGAAATCGCTTCGGCGGTGGCCGCACTCACCGGCGAATCCCACCCGCTCGCCGAGAGCCTGCCGCGCCCTCAGAGGGCATCTGATCTTGGTTGGGGCGATATGTCTGTGTCGGGTGACGGCTGATACCTTGATCAACTTGTGGGGTCCCGGCGTGCGTACCGCAGCGACTTGTCCGATGCTCGCTGGGCGTTGATCGAGCCAACGCTGACGGCGTGGCGTGCTGCCCGGCGTGGGCCGGGAACCGTGATGCGCGTGCATGACTTGCGGGAGATCGTGAACGCGATCCTGTACGTGTGCCGGACCGGGATCGCCTGGGAGTATCTGCCGCACGACTTCCCGCCCTGCAAGACGGTTTATGACTACTACGCCAAGTGGGAAGCCGATGGCACAACGGAAACGCTGCATGACCTGTTGCGTGACCAAGTCCGCGTCGCGAAAGGCCGCGCTGCTGCCCCGACGGCGGCGATCATCGACTCGCAGAGCGTGAAAACCTCCTGCAATGTCAGCGAATCCAGTCAGGGTATCGACGCGGGCAAGAAGATCAAGGGCCGCAAACGGCACATCGCCACCGATGTGCTCGGCCTGCTGCTGGCGGTAATCGTGACCGCGGCGTCGGTGCAGGATTCCGCTGGCGGGCAACAGGTTCTCGATCATCTCGCCGCTGCGCATCCGACCGTGTCGGCGGCATGGGTGGACGGTGGCTACAACAACACAGTCATCCGTCATGGAGCCCAGCGGGGTATCCGGGTTGAGGTCGTCAAACGCCCTTCTGCCAAGGGATTCCACGTGTTGCCCCGGCGGTGGGTAGTGGAGCGCAGTCTGGGCTGGCTGATGCAACACCGCCGACTCGCGCGCGACTACGAAGCCCTGCCCCAGCGGTCGCGCACGATGGTCCACTGGGCGATGACTAACATAATGAGCCGCACCCTGACCGGGGAATCCACCCAAACCTGGCGAAACGATCCACCCAAAGCAGACATTCTTGCCTAACTAAGATCAGATGCCCTCTGAGAGCGATCCGGGCCAGACGAACTGATCAACTATCCACTTAGGACATACCCAGGTGCAGCTAGTTCGCGAACCTGCATGGGCCTGGGCAAAGGAGGGGCTCCATCATGGAAGAGAAGCTTCCCAGTCATCACCTAAGTAGTATGACCAGCGAACCTACTATCGATTCGCGACCTAAGCCTGAATCCACTGATGAGTGGGTGTTCGGGGCGGCGTGTTACAAGTGAAAGTGCCTTCTGACCTGTGATAATACGAGTTACTGAGGCTCGATTATCACCCGGGGATGGAAGGCACTTTCAGTGAAATTATCGCACAGGTGGTCGCGGGCGGCGGTGCGGTTCGATGAGGAGAATCTCGTGTCCTGCGCCGGGATCGTGCCGGTGATGGCGCTGGCCGAGCGGGCGGGCATGTCGGAACTGGTAGCGCAGAAGGTAGAGATCACGAACGCTCCGATCCCGTCGACTGGGGCCAGCCCGGCAGGCAAGGTCGCCTCGATCGTCGCGGGGATGCTCGCGGGCGCGGACTGTATCGATGACCTGGACGTGATCCGCCACGGCGGGATGAAACGTCTGTTCACCGGGGTGTACGCGCCCTCGACGCTGGGATCGTTTCTGCGCTCGTTCACCCACGGCCATGCGCTGCAACTGGCCGCGGTGCTGCGCGCGATGCTGGTGTCGCTGGCGGCGAAGACCCCGGTGCTGGCCGGGGCGGATCAGATGACCTTTGTGGACATCGACTCGCTGCTGCGCCGCGTGTACGGCACCCAGAAACGAGGTGCGCGGTTCGGGCCGGCCAAAGTCGGTGGCTACCAATTGTTGCTGCGAGGGCTCTCGCCGCTGGTGGTCACGATCTCCACCCGGCTGGCCGCACCCCTCGTCGCCGCGATCCGTCTGCGGGCAGGCAACGCCGGTTCCGCGCGGGGCGCGGCGAGGTTACTGACCCAAGCCCTGAACACTGCGAAAGCCGCCGGGGCACGCGCGGGACGGATCCTGGTCCGCGGCGATTCCGCCTACTACGCCGGCACAGTGGTCAGTGCCGCACGCCGCGCCGGGGCGATGTTCTCGATCACCGTGGCGACCAACCCGTCAATCCAGGCCGCCATCACGGCGATCGCCGAGGACGCGTGGGTCGCGGTGCGCTACCCGGGTTCGGTGGAAGATCCCGATACCGGCGAGCTGATCTCTGACGCCGAGGTCGCCGAGACCGGCTATACCGCCTTCGCCGGAACCCGCCACGTCATCACCGCCCGGCTGGTGGTACGCCGGGTGAAGGACAAGAACTCCGAGAACGCCCTGTTCCCGATCTGGCGTTACCACGCGTTCTTCACCAACACCGAACTATCCACAGTAGACGCTGATCTCGCCCACCGGCAGCACGCGATCGTCGAAACGACCTTCGCCGACCTCATCGACGGCCCGCTGGCGCATCTGCCATCGGGGCAGTTCGACGCCAACGCCGCGTGGGTCGTCTGCACCGCCCTCGCCCACAACCTGCTGCGCGCCGCAGGCAGCCTCACCAGCACCTTCCACGCCAAAGCCCGCGGCGCGACACTGCGCAAACACCTCGTCTGCGTCCCAGCCCGCCTTGCCCGCCCTCAAGGCCGCCCGGTCCTGCACCTACCCGAGCACTGGCCCTGGGCCGAGGCTTTCACCACCCTGCACACCGCCGCCAGCCCACCCGCCGCCTGACCTTTTCTTCACCACCCGCCCGCCAGGGCCCGACCGGAGACCTCCCGTGGACACGCTGGACAAGCCAGCCGTTTCACCATGCCCACCACCAAAACCCAAGATCCACACATGACCAGAACACCCCGGAAGATCAACACAAGGTCTATCGGTGGATTCAGGCTAAGAGGGCATCTGATCTTAGTTAGTACGGCAACCGCACAGTGTGATCATCGGCGGTGGGGCGTGATCATGAAGACGGCCACCGCGTGATCAACTTCAAGGTGTGTTGGATCTCGAAGAAGACGCGGTGGCCGCGTCAGAGACTGTAGTTGATGATCGCCTGGCCCGGTGGCAGGCCGGGTTTGATGACATGTTCGCGCTGGTCGCGGGCCGTTTCGCGCAGGCCGACTCGCGGCGACGGGCCCGGATGTACCTGCTTGGGCTGCTCTCGGGTGCCGAGCGGAAAAACTCCTGGACGCTGGCCGAGCAGGCTGGCGACCTGACTCCCGATGGCATGCAGCGGCTGCTGAACTTCTACCGCTGGGACGCCGAGGCGGTCCGTGATGATCTGCGTGGGTACGTGCTGGAGCACCTGGGTGACCCGAGCGGTATCGCGGTGGCGGACGAGACTGGTTTCCTGAAGAAGGGAACCAAATCCGCCGGGGTTCAACGCCAGTATTCCGGCACTGCCGGGCGGATCGAGAACTGCCAGCTCGGCGTGTTTCTGACCTATACCTCGAGCAAGGGTCGGGCATTGATCGACCGCGAGCTCTACCTGCCGGCGTCGTGGACGGGTGACCGGGAACGCTGTCAGGAAGCCGGAATCGGCGCCGAGGTCGAGTTCGCGACCAAACCCATGCTGGCCCAGAACATGCTCGAGCGCCTGCTGAACACAGGTGTCGAGGTGGGCTGGTTCACCGCCGACGAGGCCTACGGCGACAACCCTGGACTGCGGGCATGGCTGGAAGAGGTCAACCTCAACTACGTCATGGCCGTCTCCTGTGACCAGCACTTCATCACCCCGAAAGAGTCTGTGCGGGCCGACGAACTGGTCCGCAGCGCGCCCCGCAAGGGCTGGCAGCGCCTGTCGGCCGGGCTGGGCAGCAAGGGCCACCGCCTGTATGACTGGCTACTGGTGGACCCCGGAGCAGATGAGCACCTGTTGCTGGTTCGCCGTTCGATCAGCAAGCCCACCGAGCTGGCCTACTACATCTGCCACACCCATCACCCGGTGCCGCTGGCCGAACTCGTCCGCGTCGCCGGATCCCGTTGGGGTGTCGAGGAAACCTTCCAGTTCGCCAAGAACGAGACCGGGCTCGATCATTACCAAGTTCGTAAGTACCACGCCTGGTATCGGCATATCACCCTGTCCATGCTCGCGGCCGCGTTCCTCGCTGTCACCGCCTACGCTGAACGGTTACGCGACGAAAAAGGGGCACCAGAGCCGACACGGCGTGCCTGATTCCACTGTCCTGCAACGAAATCAGGCGTCTGTGGGCCGCGTTGACCCACCCTGCGCACGCTGAGGCGCACATCGCACACTGGTCAGACTGGCGACGACGACGCCAAACCCAAGCCCGTCACAGCCACTACCAGCGACAACGCATCAAACATCCCAGACTGCCGTTGCCGTATTAGGCAAGAATGTCTGCTTTGGGTGGATCGTTTCGCCAGGTTTGGGTGGATTCCCCGGTCAGGGTGCGGCTCATTATGAGCGTTATTCATGAGGGTTACCAGCCGAGTCGATAGAACTCGAGCGATGTGATGATCCGGATGATGTTGGGGAGCTCGGAAAGGCGTCCTCGATAGCCGGTCGCAATCATCTTCCAGTTCTTGATATGCGCGATACATCGCTCGACGGCGGATCGAAGTGAGGAGATGAATTTATTGTTCACCTTGTCGCCAGCCGAGAGCTCGCCGCCCTTTGGCTTTTTGCGAGGCGTAATCGTGTGAGTGCCCTGATAGGCAGGGGCACCGATGACTGAGGTCTCGGCCAGAAGATCTTCCCAGTCACACTCGGCGAACGCTTTCCGGTCATGCATCGAGCCAGGCAGAGGGGCGGATATTCCCAGCAGGCCTCCCTCCGTATCGGCGGCGACCTGGATGTTCAGCCCCGCGCGGCGCCGCTTGCCGGAGAAGTTGTCTTCGTGACCAGCACGGTTGCCGGTCGGGACATCGGTTCCGTCGACCAGGACGAGCCGGCCGCGGATGGCCTCCTTGAGGTTTGGAATGTGCAGGCACAGGGCCTGCCCAATCAATGGGAGAATGCCTCGATAGATCCGCGATACGGTCGACTGACTGACGCCGAACAGATCGCCCACGGCCGCCTGGTTCAGATTCTGTCGGACGTACACCAAAGTGATCACGACAGCGCGATACAGTCCCACGGTCGGAGGCCACGCTTGGTTCTCATGGCATTGGATGATCTGCCAGATGCGCGCGACAAGCTCCTGGATCTGGTCAGCAGCAAGCCCTGTAGTAGACTGATAACGCAACGACCCCGCCTGTAAGTTGTCTTCTGTGAGAGGAAAACGATCTTACTTGCCTGGGGTCGTTGTCCTATTTTGAGGTGATCAAGTCGCCAGAATAACGCTCTATGTTAGCCTGCGTCTTTCGCGCGAAATAGTGCGACACGGGCTATAGATGCACGGAAGTGCCGTCCTGCAAGGGAAACTGTTGTTTGCGATGACAGCAGATCCCAAGCAGAAGGGCACTCCGTAGGTGAAGCGTAGCAAGCGGTCGAGGCGGGTCAAGGTCAGTGCTGATGGGCGTGGTGTGGTGTCGCATGCCGGGGTGGGGATGTTGCGGGAGTTGGCCCAGGACACCGGCCTGGTCGCGGGGGTGAACGAGGCGTTGGTCGACACGTATGCCGGTCCGTGGATGCATGCACCAGGACAGGTGTTCGCCGACATGGCCGTGGCCATCGCCGATGGCGGCGACTGTGTCTCGCACATCGAGGTCTTCGGTGACCAGCATGCGGTGTGCGGGCCGGTGGCCAGCATGCCGACCGCCTGGCGGATGCTGGACCGGATCGACGAAGCGCATCTGCCGGGGATACTCGCCGCGCGGGCGGCGGCCCGAGAACGGGCGTGGGCCGCGGGTGCCGGCCCGGACCTGACCGGGCTGCTGCGGATCGATTTCGACGCCACGGTCACGATTTCCCATGCTGAGGACAAGGAGAACGCGGCCAAAACCTGGAAACGGACGTTTGGTTTTCACCCGTTGTTGGCGTTTCTGGACCGCCCAGAGGTCTCGGGAGGCGAAGCACTGGCGGGCCTGCTGCGGGCGGGTAACGCCGGGTCGAACACGGCAGCAGACCACATCGCGGTGCTGGAGCGGGCGTTGGCGTCGTTACCCGCCCATGCCCGGCCACGTCCGGGTGATCCGGACTCGGTGCGGGTGGTAGCCCGCTCGGACTCCGCCGGTGCCACCCTCGCGTTCGCGCAGGCGTGCCGGGAGCGGGGAGTGTGGTTCTCCTTCGGGTTCCCGGTGGATGCCCGCATCCAGGTCGTGGTCGATCAGATTCCCGACCAGGCATGGGAATCGGCCATCGACCGTGCGGGCGGGATCCGGGATGGTGCCTGGGTCGCCGACATCACCGGAATGCTCGACCTGTCGAGTTGGCCTGCCGGATCGAAGGTCATCGTGCGTGCTGAACGTCCCCATCCCGGCGCCCAGTTGAGGTTCACCGATGTGGACGGGCATCGGATCACCGCGTTCATCACCGACATCCCCGACCGGGTCATCCCCGGTCAGACCGCCGGTCTGGAACTGCACCACCGCCAGCACGCCCGGGTGGAAGACCGCATCCGCCAAGCCAAGGCCACCGGCCTGCGCAACCTGCCCTGTCGTGGGTTCGCGGAGAACACCGCCTGGCTGGAGACGTTACTGGCGGCCACTGATCTGGTGTGTTGGGCGAAAATCCTGGGTTTCACCGGCACACCCGTGCTGGCGCGCGCCGAGATCGCTACGTTCCGGAACTTGGTGCTGCACGTGGGCGCCCGAATCACTCGTGGTGCCCGGCAAGTCCGGATCCGCATCGATGAAACCTGTGCCTATGCCCACGCGATCGCCCAGGGCTGGTTGAAGATCCGCGCCGCCTTCACCTGATCCGCACCCCTGTCCCTACGATCGGCAAGAACCGGAGCGGCCGACACAAGCAGGTCGGCGGGCTAGCCACGCTCACAGTCGGAAACACTCACGGCAAGATCGACAAAACCACAAGCAAGATCAACTAAATACTGCGCGAAAGGCCGAGGTTAGTTTAGTACGACAGCCGCACAGTGTGATCTTGGTGTGGGGTCGTGATCATGGGTGCGGCCACCGCGTGATCAACTTCGAGGTGTGATTGGACTCGAGGAAGACGCGGTGGCCGCGTCGGAGACTGTAGTAGACGAGGGTTTCGCCCGCTGGCAGGCCGGGTTTGACGACATGTTCGCGCTGGTAGCTGGCCGGTTCGCGCAGGCCGATTCGCGTGCCCGTGCTCAGAAGTACCTACTCGGGCTGCTGTCTGGTGTGGAGCGCAAGAACTCCTGGTCGTTGGCGGAGCTCGCCGGGGACAGCAGCCCGGACGGCATGCAGCGCCTGCTGAACTTCTACCGCTGGGACGCCGAGGCGGTGCGCGACGATGTGCGTGGCTACGTGCTGGCGCATCTGGATGACCCGAGTGGGGTGTTCGTCGGCGACGAGACCGGATTCATCAAGAAGGGCACCAAATCCGCGGGTGTGCAACGCCAGTACACCGGCACCTCGGGCAAGATCGACAACTGTCAGGTCGGCGTGTTTCTGACCTATGTCTCCCGGCATGGCCGGGCGTTGATCGACCGGGAGCTCTACCTGCCGCAGAAGTCCTGGTGTGCCGACCGGGATCGCTGTCGCGAGGCCGGGATCGGCGACGAGGTCGAGTTCGCGACCAAACCCGAGCTGGCCCGCCGGATGCTCGCCCGGCTGCTGGAGGCCGGGGTCACGGTGGGCTGGTTCACCGCGGACGAGCTCTACGGCGACAACCCGGCCCTGCGCGACTGGCTGGCCGAGCAGGCGGTGAACTACGTGCTGGCGGTGTCCTGCGATTACCAGGTGACCACGCCGACCGGGCCGGCGCGCGCGGACGTGCTGGCCGGCCGGGCACCGGCGCGGGGCTGGCAGCGGCTCTCGGCCGGGCGGGGCAGCAAGGGCCACCGCTTGTATGACTGGCTGCTGATCGATCCCGGTCCCGGCGAGCGGCATCAGCTGCTGGTGCGTCGCTCGATCAGCGATCCGACCGATCTGGCCTACTACGTCTGCCACACCGCCGGTCCGGTGCCACTCGCGGAACTGGTGCGCGTGGCCGGATCCCGTTGGGCGGTGGAGGAAACCTTCCAGTTCGCCAAGAACGAGACCGGGCTGGACCATTATCAAGTCCGCAAGTACATCGCGTGGTACCGGCACATCACCCTGGCCATGCTCGCCGCGGCGTTCCTGGCCGTGACCGCCCATACTGAACGCATCCGCACCCCACCACCACGCTATAGGACACCGGAAAAGGGGGCGCCAGAACCGATCCTGATCGGCTGATCCCGTTATCCTGCAACGAAATCCGACGACTCTGGGCCACCCTCACCCGTCCAGTACACCCCCGAGCACACATCCAGCACTGGTCTACCTGGCGCCGACGCCACCAAACCCGCGCCCGCCACAGCCACTACCAGCGACAACACCGCACATATCAACAGACATAACACTGTGCTGCTGCCGTATTAGTCATCGCCCAGTGGACCATCGTGCGCGACCGCTGGGGCAGGGCTTCGTAGTCGCGCGCGAGTCGGCGGTGTTGCATCAGCCAGCCCAGACTGCGCTCCACTACCCACCGCCGGGGCAACACGTGGAATCCCTTGGCAGAAGGGCGTTTGACGACCTCAACCCGGATACCCCGCTGGGCTCCATGACGGATGACTGTGTTGTTGTAGCCACCGTCCACCCATGCCGCCGACACGGTCGGATGCGCAGCGGCGAGATGATCGAGAACCTGTTGCCCGCCAGCGGAATCCTGCACCGACGCCGCGGTCACGATTACCGCCAGCAGCAGGCCGAGCATGCGGTTGAACAGGTGCCGCAAGGCAGCAGCATGGCGGTCGCCGGCGGCGCGGCGTCGGTCGTAATGGGCGCGGGCGCCGGGTGAGCCGGTGAGCGCGGCGAAGGCCCACACGAATCCCGCGGCGGCGAGTCTGTCGTTTTTGACCTTGCGGTACGTGATCACGATGCTGCGTCCGGATGCCCGTGTGACCGGTGCCGAGCCGGCGAACGCTTGGAGCGCGCGAGCATCGGTGAATCGGTCGCGGTCGTCGCCGATCTCTGCCAATACTCGGGCACCGGTTGTGTCGGCCAGGCCCGGGAACGAGGTGATGATCGCGTAATCCGGATGTTGGGCGAACGCGTCGGCGGTGGCGGCTGCGAGTTCGTTGACGCTGTCGCACTCGGTGTCCAATGTGGCCAGCAGCCGCAGAGCCTGAGAGCCCATTGCCTGTTCCACCAAGGCTTCCTGCCGTAGCTGCGGAACGCGCAACGCGTCGCGTAGCTCGACAGCAAGTGCGTCGATACCGCGCTGACGCCCCGCGCGACGCAGCGCGGCGGCGATCCGCGCTGTCGACAAGCGTGCGGCCTTCGCGGGTGTGGGTGCGATCGCCAGCACTGCCCGGGCAACGCGGCTGGTCAAACCGCCGTCTCGGTGAGCGAAAATGGCGAGGAAGCCGGGGAAGTACTCGCGCAGCAGGGATCGGAGCTCGTTGGATGCCTTAGTGCGACGCCAGATTGCGTCCTGGTGGGCACGGGCGAGTACGGCGATCGAGCGGGCCAGTTCGCTGTCTGCGGGGAGCTGGCGGTGCGCGTGCATGTCGGTGCGCAGGATGTTCGCCAACGTCATCGCGTCCACGTGGTCAGACTTCGACCGCGCGACCGTGCGTCGCTCGCGATACCGGGCTACCGCCATCGGGTTGATCGGATACACCGGCCGTCCGGAGGCGCGCAGCACGGCCACCAGCAGGCCGCGTGGGGTCTCGATCGCCACCGGGATCGGGTCGGCTGGGTCGTCACCAGCTTCGGCCAGAAGCCCGACGAGCTCGGCAAAACCCTCCGCCGGCTCGGTGATCCGCCGCTTGGCCACCAGCTTGCCCTGCTCGTCGACAAGCGCAATGTCGTGATGCGATTCGGCCCAGTCCACCCCGCAGTACACCGTCGACACCGGCATCGCCTCCCGTTTTTGTGTTGGTATCGGTGCAGGTCAGCACCCCTAGTGGAACCACGCAGCTCCCTAATGGAAGGACTCTGAGTCCGACATCCGATTAGCCGTTCGCGACTCCAGCGACCCGCACGGCTCCCGGTCTCACTGGAGAGCTCCACGGCTCGGGCACTACGAGAGATAGCACCGTGCGAGCGGGCTGCAACCACGATCAACAACATCGCCGATCACCAGCGCACTGGCGGTCACGACACGCCGGACATCAACCCAGCAACCGGTGTGGCGCCCGCGCCGATCTTCCCGAAGGCATCACACAGGCCGGTACGCCCAAGGCGTCGAGCGCCACACCGAGCTGGCGAACGGCCCACAACCCCGGTTGAGCGCCGGCCTCCACTGAGGACTTGCGACCTGGTGGGAGAAAGGCATTCCCGACCGGGCCACGGGCCGTTCGTCCCCCATTAGGTGGGCGGGATCGGTGTGGTTTCGCATGTCGGGGCGGCGGCGCTGCGGCTGCTGGCTACCAAGGTTGGTTTGACCTCTGGGTTGTCGACTGCGTTGCGGCGCAAGGGATTCATGCCGACACATGATCGCGGCCAGGTGGTCACCGACCTCGCGGTGATGATCGCCGATGGTGGCGAGGCGATCAGCGACATCGCCATCGTGGGCGATCAGAGCGAACTGCTGGGCCCGGTGGCCTCGATGCCTACCGCATGGCGGATCCTGGACGAGGTCACGCCGGCCAGGTTAAAGAAGATCGCCTCGGCTCGGGCGAAGACCTGCCGCTACGTGTGGACGCTGATCAAGGCCCGGCACGGCCGGATCCCGCCGGCCAGGATCGCCGGTGGGGATCTCGGCGCGACGGTCGTGATCCGCCTGGATGCCACCCTGCAGACTGTCCACAGCGAGAAACAACACGCGGCACCAACCTACAAACACACCTTCGGATTTCACCCACTGACCGCATGGTGTGACAACACCCGCGAATCGCTGGCCTTCCAGCTACGGCCCGGCAACGCCGGCGCCAACACGGTCGCCGATCACCTCACCGTGCTGGGCGAGGCGATCACCCAGATCCCCGCCGAACGCCGCCGCGACCTGCTGATCACCTGCGACGGTGCCGGCGCCACCCTGGAATTGGTGCGCCACATCACCACCCTCAACGACCGACGCGGGTTTCAGGTGCACTACTCGATCGGGTTCGACCTGGACGCCCGTGTCCGCACCGCGATCGGCCGGATACCCGAACAGGGATGGCAGGCCGTGCTCGACCCCGACGGGCAGGCCCGCGACCTGGACAAGGCCGGCGTCGCTGAGTTGACCGGCCTGCTGCGCCACAGCGCTGGCGGCGACACACTCGCCACCTGGCCCACCGACATGCGGGTGATCGTGCGCCGCGAGAAACCCCACCCCGGGGCACAACTGTCGCTGTTCGAGGAACACCACGGCTGGCGCTACCAACTGCTGGCCACCAACACGCCCACCGGGCAGATCGCGTTCCTCGAAGCCCGCCACCGCACCCAAGCCCGTGTCGAAGACCGGATCCGCTGCGGCAAGGACACCGGGCTGGGCCGCCTGCCCTCCCGCGACTTCGCCATCAACCAAGCCTGGTGCGCCACCGCGACCATCGCCTGCGACCTGCTCGCGTGGCTGCAACTGCTCACCCTGCACGGCGAACTCGCCCACATAGAACCGAAAACACTGCGCTACCGACTCCTGCACACCGCCACCCGACTGGTCCACGGCGGACGACAACGCACCCTCAAGATCCCCGCCACCTGGCCCTGGGCCACCCACCTCGCCGCCGCCATCACCACAATCCTCGCCCTACCACCACCCTGACCAGCCACAACCCGACCCAACGACCCGAAAGGACCCAACCCGGCCCCTGGAACCGGCGTCCACCCGGCACGACAGCCGGCGAAACACCCTGCCACCAACCACAAAACAAGATCAACAAGAGGTTGACGACACGGCGCCAGAACAGACGATCACACCCGTGAATAGCCGAGGTTAAGGGCGCCCGTGCTGAGGCACCTACCCTTGTGTCCACCAAACCGGGAACGGTTCACGGGTGAGCTGTCCGGATTGTCCTTCCCGTGTGACGGAAGCAGAGTCAAACGGGCATTCGGGCGAGGAGTTCGAGGGCATCTTCCTTGTTTGTCGACCGTTGTGGTCGTTTACTGGTTGGTGTAGCCGATTGAGGTGGTGTTTATGTCGTCCTCCCTTGAACAGTAGCGTTAGCAGGCCTTCGACGAATTTCAGTGGAGTCGTTGGGAGGTGATCGATGTGCACCGCAGGATGGCTGAGATCGAGGTGACCGTTACTGCGTCGCGCAAGGTGGTGTCGGTGACTGTTGGTCAACACGGTCTGGTGCGGTGCGGTTCCCGTTGACGGCGTATCGCCGGTTGACCCCGTCGGAGCTCGCCCGTGACGGTGATGGACACCATGACCAAGGCGCAGGCGGAGTCGCGGGACAGGATGGCCGAGTTGATGAAGCCGGTGACGCCGCCGGGTTTTGATCTGACGAGCATGATGGACGGTACGGCTGATGTGGACGCGCTGCTGCCGGGGGGAATCCGATCCGAACGGCTGGTTCGGAAGGCGGATGCCATGAGCGGCGAACTGACCTGGGTCGGCATTCCCGGCCTTTACTCGCGGGTTTCAGATTTCGAGAGGACCGCGAACTACATCAGGACCTGCATCGATCAGCTGAGGAACGGTCCGGGCGGTGTCACCGGCGGGCAGTACATTTATGGCGACGACGACAACGGCAAGAAGTTCGCCGCGGATTTCGCCAGTTCCGGCGGTGAGATGGAAGACTTGCATGGCGGTTGGGCCAGGGACTATCGGGCCATCGCGGGCAAGGTCAAGGCGATGGTCGACATCCTTGAGAACAACGAGGACAACAACGTCCGTTTGGCGGGCGCGCTCATGTCACCGTTCGGCGATACTTCCGGCGGTGGCGGTGGCGGTGGCGGTGGCGGTGGCGGTGGCGGTGGCGGTGGCGGTGGCGGCAATCCGCCTATGACGCGCTGGAGTGGTTCGTACGAGCCGATTCCGGCCGAGCCCGCGGCGCACCGCGCGCTGTTGTCGGATGCGGGCGCCGAGGCGGTTCCGGTGACAAAAGCCTCGGCTATGGAGCCGTTCTTGAGCAATACGGAAACGAAGCGAGCGAGTGCGCAGGTAGAGCCTCGCGAGAAATGATCCCCTGAGCACGCGAAGGTGGTGTGCCGTGCGGGTTTCCTGCGTTCCGGCGGCTGGAAGCGCCACCTGCGCGGTGATGGAGACCAGTTGTTATGTCTGAACCGTCAGGTGACCAGAGCCATCTGATTCCGGATGGCTGGCAGGGCCTACCGATCCTGATCGCGGGTGGGCCGCTGCCGCCTGGGCAGATCGAGCTGATGCGTGAGCAGGCTGTGGCGTATCGGGCTTACGCGCAGCGGGTTCTGAGCGCGGGCGAGGGCCTGCAGCGTCTGGTGGACGGGGTCGGGGACAGTGTCAGTCCCGAGGTGGCGGAGAAGTTCCGTGTGCATATGGCGGAGCTCAATGATGGCCGGGGGCAGGCGCTCGCGGATATCGCGAATTTGCAGGCGTGGAAGCTCGACGAGCAGGCCACCAATATCGACTCTGGCCGGTACGGGATTTATGTCCAGGTGGTCTGGACGGTGTCGGAGCTGGCGTATATCGCGGCGTCCATCTTTCTGTGGGCGACGTGGCCGTTTGTGTTCGCGCTCGGGCAGTTGATGGTGCGGCTGGTGCGGATGGGCATCAGCTACAAGACGGCGGCGATTATTGCGGCGAGGATCGCGTGGGAAGGCGTCAAGAAGGGAACCGACAACGTCGCTGTCACAGCGATGACAAAAGGTTTCGACGACTTCGTCAAGACGGCGTCCAAGGGGCTGGGTGATATTCCGACGTCTGGGTTCGCCGTGCCGAAACTGATCAAGCAGATTCCGCCGGACAATTGGTGGTATACCGGTCGCCGGTTCGTCGATGAGGCGGCGGAGGAAGCGGGCGAGGAGTTCGCGCAGGGTGGTATTGCCGACAACTTGGCCGATCCGGGCCGGGTGGATCTCAAGAACTGGGGGACCGGGGCGGGTATCGGCGCTGTCGGTGGTGGGGCTGGTTCTGCGGCGGGTAGTGCTGGCCGTAAAGCGGGTCTGAAAGGGAGTCACAACAAGAACCGGGTCAACGGGATGCAGTCCGGGTGGGCGGGTGAGATCGCGGCTGGTGGTGCGGGGATGGCTGTTGGGGGTTCGCCGTTGGATATTGGTTTTGGTGTTGTGAACAGTACGTTCACTGACCCGGTGATGCATGAGGTGGAGACGAAGGCCCGCGAGGCCATCCACGAGCGGCAGAAGCAGGCGGGGTTGCACGGCGGGGAGGTGGTGCCGCCGCCCACATTGGCCAATCCGGACAGTCTGGTTGGCATGGGCGGCTCGGGCCCTGCGGGGCTGGTGGGTCCGGCTGGTGGTCCGTCGAATACGAGTGGTGGCGGCAACAATCAGCCGCTGGGCGGTGGTGCGTCTGGTGGTGGTGGCGACGGTCCGGTGGGGCCGGATGGCCAACTGGTCACGCCGCTACCGGCACCGGGTACTGGTTCGTTGGCGCCGTCGCCCGGCAACGTGCCGACGCATCAGCCGCCGCTGTCCGGTGGTGGACATGGCCTGGTGGGGCCGGATGGCAGGCCGGTCACGCCGCCGCTCCCGCCCGGTACAGGCCCGCTCGAGCCGCCTCTGGGCAACGCGCCGACTAGTCAGCCTTTTGGTGGGGTCACCGGTCTGGTGGGCTCTGGCGGTAGGCCGCTCATTCCACCGCCTGCGCCGGGCTCAGGTCCGCTCGTGCCGCCGACTGCCGCTGGTGGTCCAGTCGGGCTGTCGGTCGAGGGCTGGAACAACAGCCTGGGTATGCCGTCGTCGAACGGCCCTGGCGGTGTGATGGGCGGCCCGGCCAACGGCCCGACGTATCTGTCCAGCGACACGGGTGCTCCTGGCACGAATGGCGGCTCTGGCGTGGATGGCAGACCGGCCGCAGTAAACGGCGGGTCCGGCAGTGGCTCGAATGTCCTCGGTGGCTCTGGTGCCGGGGACAACGAGTTGTCGAATAGCCCGAGCGTCGCCGACAAGGGGCCAGACGTGTCGGGGAGTGGATCGTCAGTACCTAGCGGCCAACCGAGTGTTGTAAGCAACGGACTAGACGCAGCCGTGAATGACCGGTCCGGCGATGGTTCAGTTGCCTCTGGTGTCCCGAACACGATCAATGTCGATCGTGGGACAGGATTGGGCACAGTGACCTCCGGGCCAGGTGGCTCGACAGGTCCGGCAGTGCCGTCGAGCGGACCGAACGCTGTAAGCGGTGATACAGGCAGGGTTTCCACGGAGTTGTCGAACGGAGTCACCGGTGGCCCCGGTGTGATCGGAGGAACCGGCCCGGCGGTCAACGGAGTTCAGTCCTCAGCCACCAACGAAACCGGTTCGGGTCCGACGTCTTCGCAAAACCCCGCCGTTCGGGGATCGACCGGGCCGCAACAGGAAGGTCTACCAGGCCTTGAAGGGCCGTTTGATCAAACGTCCGTGGCAACTGAAGGCTCACGGTCCGATGTCGACAGTGATGTCGTCACGCTCGTCAGTGACCACTACGATGACCTCGACACCGAAACTCTGATCGACTTCGATCCCAACGAGGACCAGACCTCGCTCGGCGAGTATCGGGGCGACCAGTTCGGTGTGACCGCGCCCAAGGTAGAGGTTGTGGCAGCTGACAGGAATACAGACGTCAACAGCGCCAAAACCGAACAGTCACAGCAGACCGCGACGACAACGAACACGAACATCGCGCCAAAAGCCGAGCCCGCCACGCTGGACAGCCAGGCGAGCGAAATTACCACAGCGAGCACCACACCCGACAGCGACACCGCACCCAAGACGGAGATCGCCGCTCCCAAGGCCGAAGGTCCGCAAAAGGTCGACGTCATCACGACCACAACGAATGCGAACACCAACACAGAGTCCGTCAAGGTTGAGCCGTCGGCGAAGTCCGGCACCTCGGCGAAGACCGGCCTCGGTTCTCCCAGTCGGAACATCAACACCGATGCCAAGTCCAACGGCGAGCCCACGACGCAGCTGGACGCTGCGACGATGGATGTCGCTGCGACGATGGATGTCGCTGTGACGCACGACTCGCTGGGACAGGACCGCTACGTGGGGTATCGGGGTGCTGGCCCGGTCTGGCGGGCGGCGATCGCGGACCAGAGCGGGCTGCCGGTGGGAGCTACGTTCGTGCGCGACGAGGTTGGCCGTGTGGCGGACTGGTGGCAGCGACAGCCGGGGAAGTGGTCGCGCGCCGCCAACACAATCGCACTGCCCTGGGATCACCGGGACCGACCGTATCTGGTGGACATACACGCCACTCCCACCCACGCACAACTCCTCACCCCACACAACTACCCGGCTGGCGAGCTGGCCTGGGTTGACGGACGCACGCTGGCCCGCATCATGCTGACCAGCGAAGACTTCCGTGACGCCTTGCGCGCGCACCGGCCGATCGTGCTCTGGGCCTGCGCCGCCGCTGGCCGGCTAGGCCACGACTTCTGGACCGCGATAGCCAGCCACTATCCGGATGCGGTGGTCCACGCCCCGACCGGTCGCCTGCACTTCGGCGTCAGCATCACCCCAGACCCCACAACCCCAGCGTCGGGAATCGCGTGGTGGCAGATCGACACCGGCCACCCCGGAAAGAACACCACCGCGGGAAACTGGCATACCTACTCACCAACCCACCAAACCGTCGCCGACATCAACATAGCCGCCACGCACAGCCCTGCCTCAGCACCTACACCGGTGCCGGTACACACACCCGCGCCCACCCTGGCCACCACGCATACCGCGCCCACCACAAAGGAAACACCCACCGTGCAAGGCACACGCACTTCAGTGGCCTGGCACAGCACCCGCGATCCGGCCGACCACCCCAACACTGACCAGGCCGATACGGACAATCTCGAGACAAGCCACGCAGTCCCCACCACGACCACCGACGCGTCCACAGGGGCGGGTAGCGCGACCGGCATGCCCCACCCAGCCCCCCGCACGACCGATAAACAGGCGCACAACACCACACCATCGGGCCCTACCTCGGGTACTCGGCGGGCTAAGCGCAAGCTCCCACCGAAAACAAGCCAAAACGGATCAGCCGTCAAACGGTCCCGCAGGACCGACCAGCAGACGGTCGCACCTACTGCAGCGGCCCGCAACAACTCCAAAACCAAGACCCAGAGGAATAACCCGACTGATGCGCAGTGGGCGCAGGCCCTGCTGCAGGTACTGCACAAGCTGCCCGAGCCGGACACGTCCGGTGAACGTCGCCTCCCTCCACAAACATTGCGCCACACCATCAACGATATCGATAACGAGGAAGTGAAGATATCGGTCAACATCGGCCGGCGCCTGCACAACCTCAAAAAAAATCCGACGGCGCGGGTGGGTCGGGAGGAATGGGACGCACTGGGGGGCAACGGTTATCAATGGTTGTTGGATATGGGCGGGCGCCCGCTCCCTGACGCGGCCGAGCCCGCTAAAAAAAAACCGACTGATGCGCAGTTGGCGCAGGCCCTGCGGGAGGTGTTGATCGACAACAAGGCGCACGAGGTGCCCGCATGGGATGATGACACAAGCCTGCGTCCCCTCATCAACTCAACGGCGTGGCGCGAGATCGACAACGTAACGGTCAACATCGGCCAGCACCTGCACGACCTCAAAAAAAAGCCGACGGCGCGGGTGGGTCGGGAGGAATGGGACGCACTGGGGGGCAACGGTTATCAATGGTTGTTGGATATGGTCGGGCGCCCGCTCCCTGACGCGGCCGAGTCCGCTAAAAAAAACCCGACTGATGCGCAGTTGGCGCAGGCCCTGCGGGAGGTGTTGATCGACAACAAGGCGCACGAGGTGCCCGCATGGGATGATGACACAAGCCGGCGTCCCCTCATCCACATAAGGGTGTGGCGCGAGATCGACAACGTAACGGTCAACATCGGCCACCGCCTGCACAACCTCAAAGACAAGCCGACGGCGCGGGTGGGTCGGGAGGAATGGGACGCACTGGGGGGCAACGGTTATCAATGGTTGTTGGATATGGTCGGGCGCCCGCTCCCTGACGCGGCCAAGTCCGCTAAAAAAAACCCGACTGATGCGCAGCGGGCGCAGGCCCTGCGGGATGTGTTGGTCAAAAACAAGGCGCACGAGGTGCCCGCATGGGATGGCAAAAGCCGGCGTCCCCTCATCCACAAAAGGGTGTGGCGCGAGATCGACAACGTAACGGTCAACATCGGCCAGCGCCTGCACAACCTCAAAGACAAGCCGACGGCGCGGGTGGGTCGGGAGGAATGGGACGCACTGGGGGGCAACGGTTATCAATGGTTGTTGGATATGGGCGGGCGCCCGCTCCCTGACGCGGCCGAGCCCGCTAAAAATAACCCGACTGATGCGCAGTGGGCGCAGGCCCTGCTGCAGGTACTGCACAAGCTGCCCGAGCCGGACACGTCCGGTGAACGTCGCCTCCCTCCAGGAACATTGCGCCACACCATCAACGATATCGATAACGAGGAAGTGAAGATATCGGTCAACATCGGCCGGCGCCTGCACAACCTCAAAAACAAGCCGACGGCGCGGGTGGGTCGGGAGGAATGGGACGCACTGGGGGGCAACGGTTATCAATGGTTGTTGGATATGGGCGGGCGCCCGCTCCCTGACGCGGCCGAGCCCGCTAAAAAAAACCCGACTGATGCGCAGTTGGCGCAGGCCCTGCGGGATGTGTTGGTCGAAAACAAGGCGCGCGAGGTGCCCGCATGGGATGGCACAAGCCGGCGTCCCCTCATCCACATAAGGGCGTGGCGCGAGATCGACAACGTAAGGGTCAACATCGGCCAGCGCCTGCACGACCTCGAAAAAGAGCCGTCGATATCCGTGGGGCGGGAGGAACGGAAGGCACTGGGGGGCAACGGTTATGGCTGGTTGTTGGGGTTGACCGATGCGGGGTTGACGCGGGGGCAGGCGGATCGGTTGGTGGCGGATGGGTTGGTCCCGGTGGATGTTGACCGGGATGGGGATTGTTTTATGCACGCGCTGGTGCGGACAGCGGGGTTGCGTGACGCGGATGGGCGACCGTTGTCGGCGGTGCAGATGCGAAAGGATTTGGCGGCAGAGTTGCGGCAGGACCTGACTCGTCAGCTGGCAGACCGCCAGCTGTGGACTGCAGAGTTCGAGTTGACCGCCCGCACAATGATGCGTGTTGACCAAGGTCGGAGTATCACAGAGGAGTTGACCAGCCAGGACCGGGACCAGCTGATCGGCTGGGTCGCCACGTCCGGTGTGTACGCTAACGCGGCGGGTGACATCACCCCGATCGTAGCCGCGAAAGTGTACGGGGTGAATATTCACATCTATCATCCCAACGGGCTGCCCCCGCAGGAGGTGGGGAACGACAGGCCTGATACGCGGGTGGTGCGGCTGGTCCGGTTGGACGTGCGCAGCAACGGGGTGGATCATTGGATGGCGACCGCGCCGGTTCCCGTTAGCACACGCTCCAAACGCCCGCAACCAGCGGTGCTGGACGCACGGGATACCAAACGGGCCAGAACTAGTCAGCAACATGTGGCACCAGGCCTGGACGATGTCGGTTCCCGTGACAGTATCCGGCCACACGACCGGCAGGTGACACAGTCCCAGATCATCCTGTCCGATACTGACCTGACCGAGCACTACCCCATTCTCGCCAATCGGGTCAACGCTCTAGCCGACAGGCTGCCAACAATCGCACCACGGCCGCTGTCGACCAGCCTTGGCAACGACGAGGTGGTCGTGGCCGATCGCCGGTTGATGGTCACCGCGTACGGTACCGCGTTCCAGAGAGCCGACCAACGCGCACGGCTCGTGCGGGACGAGCTGGTGCGGCAACTCACAGCACGGCTGCGTCCGGCATCCACCGACACCCTCACCGCTGATGACCAGGACCATCATCGCGACCACGCATCAGGATGGATCGCCGCAGCACTCGTGGGCAGCCAGGTACTGCCGCTGCAGGCCGGGCAACACCCTAATCAGGTAGACATCACCGAGATCGTAGGCAACTACCGATTCACCCGGTTGTCCATGGCCGAAACCACCATGGTGATTCCCACCCCTCACCACGATGATCAGGCCCACGGCTGGCTCATTGTGTTCCCCCTGGACCCCGGCTCCCAGGAAAACGCCCTAGACCGTGACCACTTCGTCACCGTGCTCACCCGCCTTACCCAGCTCACCTCACTCCCCACCACACCGGGGCACGTCCGAATAACCGGCTACGGTACCCACGGCAAGCCTCGCGCCCAGGCCATACTCAACGCACTACACGACTGGGCGTTCCCCCAGGCACGCCGGGGCCAGAGCAGCTGGCCCCACAACATCACAACCAGCGTCCGCCATCTCCCGAACAACGACCGGCCGATGGCACACCTGCCAATGCAACGACAACTGCGTATCGACATCACCACCCGCAATCCCGCTGCTCACACCCTCCCTGCCCGCACCCCCGCTCCTCGCACCACAACACGCCCATCCTCCCTCACTAGCCCCCCCCACCCGCAGCCCACCACACCGGACAACCACCACGATCACGGCCCAATCATCGCCGCCGCCCCAGACCACGACTCATTCAGCGCCCTGCTCGCCCCCAGAACCCACACCCCTACCGACGACAGCGGCCCAGCCAACGACAGCAGCTTGTTCAGCGACGACGGCTTGTTCAGCGACGACGGCTTGTTCAGCGACGACGGCTTGTTCAGCGACGACGAACAGGACAACCCGCCCAGCGATACCGGCCCCACATCGCCACGCCCGCAAACCCATCAACCTCAGACAGCGCCCCCCCTCGATCCAGCACAACCACACACACCACCCACCACCGACCCAACCCTGTCCCTCATGTCATCCCCCAACCTCATGTCATCCCTCACACCCGACACATTCCCCACCTTCGACATGCTCGACCTCGTTCCCAACCCCGACGCCCCAGGATGGGAATCTCACGTCCTCGCCCAGGGTGACCCCACGCTCTGGCTTCCCGAGCACGACCGGGCACCAGAATCAATAGACCACGCCACCACACCAACGCCTACTACTCCGCCAACAGATGACTGGTACACCACCCTGTTCAAAATTGCCGCCACCAGCCTCCAACAACCACCCACCACCGAGCCACCCACCACCGAGCCACCCACCACCGAGCCACCCACCACCGAGCCACCCACCACCGTCATTGAGCACGAGAACTGGCTTCATGAATTCGAACAGCTCGTCACGAATCTAGACACGGCCGACCACGACTACGGTGACCTGCCCGATAACAGCTTGATGAGCGACAACAGCACCACAGAGCAAGACCCAGACACACACACCGACGCAACAACCACCCACCCGACCGACGAGTACCTCCTCCAGGCACTCGAACTGCTTCAGAAAAGCGGCGCAGCCGCCGCAATCGACGACGTTCCCAATCTTTTTGAGCTCGCCGACACCATTGGCCAACTGCTACGACAAGGCGACCAATAAACGGCGCAAGCATACCCGCACAGCATCACCACCACTCCACCAAAACCAAACAGACTGGGACTGTAAACTCTCCTCTGTCAAGCGAGGAGGGACTGTTCCGAGAGGGTCTGTGAGAGGCTGTTGATCTTCCGGACAGCGAACCCACTAGGGTTTTCGTCTGAAAGAGAGGATGTCCGTGTCGAAGAAGCGTCGGTCGTTTACTCCGGAGTTCAAGGAGGAAGCGGCGAAAATGGTGGTGGAGTCGTGTTGTCCCGTCGCGTCGGTCGCGCGGGAGCTTGGGGTGAATGAGCAGAGTCTCCGGAATTGGGTTAATGAGTACCGGAAAGCTCATGCCGGCGAGGAGCCGCCGTTGACGGTGCCGGAGCGGGCGCGGTTGCGGGAGTTGGAGAAGGAAGTTCGCGAGCTGCGGTTGGAGAAGGATTTTTTGGGAAAAGCCGCGGCCGTGCGCCACGAACACAAAGAGTGGGGAATGTAGGTATCTCTGTTTGATGTGGTGCTACAGATCTTGAAAGGCCAGGATTACGGCGGTTGTGGTTCGAGGTTCAGTCTGGTGTGGGCGAAGAACGCGTCGATCAGCCCGGGTCGGTACTGGATGCGTTTGAGTCGGTTCTTCACGATGGCGGTGAGCTGGTCGATGCCGTGCACGATGAGGTTTCCGAGGTTGCGTTTGACGTGGGACCACACGTGCTCGGTCGGGTTGAGGTCCGGGGCGTAGGGCGGGAGTTGGATCACGTGTAGCCAGTCGCGGGCCGCGACCAGTTTGCGCATCGCGTGACTGGTGTGCGTGTTGAGGTTGTCCCAGATCAACACGATCGGGGCGCCGAGCTGCTGGTGTGCGGCGTCCAGCAGGGCGGCGTAGTCGGTTTCGGCGAAGCTGCGCCGTTCCCCCTTGCGGCCGCGGTGGGTCCGGACACGGTAGATCAACCGGGGCCGGTGTCCGGGCCGGACGCATACCAGCCCGGCGACCGATACCCGGCCCGAACCCTTGCCCGACACCGGGATCTGTGGTGTCTGGCCCCGGCGGCCCCAGGTGCGGGCTTTCGGCGGGCGCAGCGTTTGCCCGGCCTCGTCCTCGAAACACAGCCAAGCACCTTGCTGCGCCGCTACCGTTTTCCCGCCGGCCATACCTCCCGCCGCCAGGTGGCGATCGCCTGCTCGTCGCGCTCGATCGCGCGGTGGGCGGGTACTTGTGGCGAGAACCCCATGCGGTGCAGCAGATACGACACCCCGTGCAGCGTGTAGCGGGTGTGAAACAGCCGGGCGATCAGATCGGCGACCCGAGCCAGGGTCCAGCGCTGATCCTCGCCGAACCCATGCACGGCTGGGCCTTGTTCCAAAGCCTGGGCCAGCCTGTCCAGTCGTGGCTGGTCCAGCCGGCAGGACGATCCGCCCGGTCCCTTCGACGCCAGCCCTGCCTCACCCTCGGCACGCCATCGACGCCGCCAGGTATAGACCGCGTTGGTGGATACCCGCAGTCTGCGGGCGATCTCGGCGGCCGGCACGTCCTGGGCGAACCATTGGGCCGCCTGCAACCGGACAGCTTCGCGTGTGGCCCTGCCCCGCTCGGACAGGCCACCTCCATCCGCGTACCTCATCCATCCCTGCGTAGATCATGAATCGATCAGGATCCGGGAGGACACGCCGCCCAAGGACAAGATCAACCCTGGCCTTTCATGATCTGTATGTGAGAGATGAAGGATTGGCCCTTCGGTGTCGCCCTTCGGGGGGAGATACCAAACCGCCTCATGCTGCGTTGGTTGGAGACCGTCGTGGTGAGCGATGAGGAAAAGGCGTACGAGATGCGTCAGGTAGGGGACGGGAAGGCGAGCGCAAGCGAATCACTGATGAAGTGTCGAAACTTTCAAGTGGTATCAGAACCGGGGTGTGGTCGTGACCCTGGGATGAGCCTGGCGGACACCCGGCTACTGGCCAGGCGGTACCCGGCATGAAGGTGACGCGAGCCCGTTCTGCTGCTCTCGCATGGAACGTGGGAAGGCGTACCCCGATACCGCTGTTCGCGGGGTACGGGCAGCGACAGGAAGCGCGCACAAGTGGCGGAAACCATGAGGCGCTGAGTACCGTCGCGGGGCATGTCAACGGCACGTGAATCCTGGTTCTGGCACGGTTTCCGTGATTTGGCCCGTCAGGTCAGTCGGCGAGTAGGACGCGTTTGCGGAGCAGGTCGGGTTTGGCGCGGCCGAACATCTGACGTTTGAGCATCTTCAGGCGGTTCACATGGCCTTCGACGATCCCGCTGTTCCACGGCAGGGTGAGCCCAGCGGTGACCGCGTCCAGATCACGGCGCAAACCGCGGACGAACGAGTGAAGTGCTGGCTGGTCGTCGGCGTCGACGGCGGTCATCCACGCCTCCAACTCGTGACCGCGTCGGTCACACATCATGGCGGCGAAGGAGCGAACGTGGTTGGCCAATGCGGCCAGGTGGGAACTGGCCGCGAGAACAGCGTCCAGCTTCTGCTGGGCAGTCCCGTCCATGGTCGGCGGATCGGTCATGATCCAGCCGACGACACGACGGACTGAGGGCGGCTTGCGCGGCGGCTGGGGAGCACACGAGGTCGTGCGGAACTGGCTTAAGTATTGGCGCACCAGGGTTTGGCCGCCGCGATAGCCGCGTACGGTGATCTCAGCGAACAGGGCGGTGGCGTTGGTGCAGCCCTCGTTCCAGCGCTGGTGCAGGTACGGAGCGAACGGCTCAAGGACGCTGGTCCGACGCCCAGTTCCATTGCGGGTCAACAACTCTTCGACGCCCTCGGCCCGCGCGAAGCGGCGGACGGTGCCGCGCGAGAGACCAAGCCGCCGGCAGATTTCCCTGATCGCAGTGCCGTCAGCTAAGAGCGCATGCACGGCCGCGTGCCGTTCGCGCTCGAACAGCCCACCGATCCGACCGGACTGCCGAGGCAACCGGTGCCGCGGGAGGCGGGTCCCCGGCTGGGTCAGGTTGCCCGTCACTGTCGGCCTGGCCTTCCGTGCTGCTGCTGGTGACGACGGTCACGGCGGCGGTCAAGCAGTCCTGGTGTCTGGCCACGGAGCGCTCGACGGCCTCGGCCAGGTTGTTCCAGATGTGCCACCGATCGGCGACCTGGATGGCGTCTGGTGCGCCGTCGCGAGCGCCATCGGCGTAGGCGCTGGCTCGGTCTCGGCAGACGATCTGCACGCCGGGATGGGCGCGCAGCCACTCGGCCAGTGTCTGGGCGGTGCGGTCGGTGAGCAGGTCGACCGGGCGGTGCGACTCGATGTCGACCAGGAGCGTGCCGTAGTGGTGACCTCGACGCAGGGCGAAGTCGTCCACGCCGAGCACTCTCGGTGTGGATCGGTCAGGGTCGGGAAGGCCACGAAGGATCCGAAGCAGCGTCATCCGGCTGACCGATGCCGCCAAGTGCCGAGTCAGCCGGGCGCCGGCACGGCCACCGAGCGCTAACGCGACCGCGGCCAGCGCCCGCTGCAAGATCGGAGTCCGGCGGGCGTGGCGGGATGCCAGCTCGGGTACCTGTTCGGCGAACGTCTTCTTGGTGCACTCGGCGTTGTCGCAGAACAACCGTCGTACTTGCAGCCGGATCAGCACTTCCTGACCTGCGGTGGCGGTGTCGGACAGATGGCGGTTGTAGCGGCTGTGCACTCTGCTCGAGGCAGTCCCGCAGCCAGGGCACGGCGCTGGCGTCTGGTTGGTGTGTGCCTCGATGCGCACCGCTGGCCCCGTCGTCCGCACCGCTTCGATCTGCACCTGGCTCAGGTGCGGCCAGAGAACCCGAACCACATCAAGATCAACGCACGTCACCCGTGATCAACCACCAGGCGGCTGGCGCGAGGGCCGGGCCCATCACGGAAACCGTGCCAGAACCTGAATCCTGATCCAGTGTGGACGCGCGAAAATGGACCCACTCCCTGACAGTAGGGAGTGATCAACGTGGAGGACTGGGCGGAGATCCGCCGGTTGCATCGCGCTGAGGGCATGCCGATTAGGGCGATCGCCCGCAAGCTCGGGCTGGGCCGCAACACGGTGCGCCGGGCGTTGGCCGCTGACGGGCCACCGCGGTATCAGCGGCCGGCCAAGGGCTCGATCGTGGACGCGGTCGAGCCTCAGATCCGGGAGTTGCTGGCGGCCTGGCCGACGATGCCGGTGGCGGTCATCGCGGAACGTATCGGCTGGCAGCGTGGCATGACGGTGCTCAAAGACCGGGTCCGGGAGCTGCGGCCGGTGTTCACGCCACCGGACCCAGTCTCGCGGACGGTGTATCAGCCGGGCGAGTTGGCGCAGTGTGACCTGTGGTTCCCGCCGGTGGACATCCCGCTCGGGTTCGGCCAGGTCGGGCGGCCACCGGTGCTGGTGATGGTCTCGGGCTATTCGCGGGTGATCACCGCCCGGATGATCCCGTCCCGGCAAAGCCCGGATCTGCTGGCTGGGCAGTGGGTGCTGATCCGAGGCTTCGGGCGGGTGCCCAAGGCGCTGGTCTGGGATAACGAGTCCGCAGTCGGATTCCGCAAGGCTGGACGTCCGGTGCTGACCGAGGCGATGAACGCCTTCCGGGGAACCCTCGGTGTTGAAGTGATCCAGTGTCGCCCGGGTGATCCGGAGGCCAAACAGTTGACATCAGACTGCGCTCCTTGTGGTTGATGTGGTGGTTGTTTTGCCAGCCGGGGATGGTTTGCGGGGTGGTCGTCCGCGTCGTGGGCGGGCGAGGTCGGGGCTGGGGAGTTGGTAGAGGTACTCGTTCTTGTCGTTGGCTCGGCGGCCGGTCAGCAGTCCGGCGTTGCGCCAGGTCTTGACGGTGCTGAGGCCGACTCCGAGGTGGCGGGCGATGTCGTTGAGGGTGAGCAGTCCTTCCTCGCGCAGGCGCTGGGTGTGGCTGCGTAGTTGGTAGGCCTTTCCGATTTGGCGGATGAGCCGGGCGTGCAAGGGCTGGCCGGTGCCGCTGACCATGCCCTTGCTGGTGAGGATGGCGGCGATCTCGGAGTCGGTGTGTTCCTCCAGCAGGGTGTCGATCGCCGAGACCACTTCGGTCGGAGTCTGGCGGATTTGCCATGAGGCCAACGGGAGCGGCAATGTCAGGGTGTGGTCCTGGCCTCCTCGGAGTCTGATGTGGACGGTGATGTTGTCGGTTCGGGCGAGGGTGATGTCGGTCAGCAGCAGGCGGGCGATGCGTTTGCGTTCCCGCATTGGGGTGGCCGGGTTGTTCCAGAGTGCGGGGAAGTCTGCGGCCAGTGCGGTGACGGCGTCGCGCTGTGTTTGGCTCAGTGGACCGGTTTGCCCGGTGCGGGCGCGTTGATAGGTGTCGGTGGCTTCGTTGAGTTCGCGCAGTGTGGCGTTCCAGGCGGCTTCGAGTTGGTCGGCGACCAGCCGGTTGGCGGGGTCGACCGCGAGGTAGCGGCGGCGGGCCAGGTCTGCGTGGTATTGGGCGCGCTTCACGGCGGTGGCGCGGATGCGGTCAGCCTCGTCGGCTCGGGCGGTGAGCTCGTCGGCGACCGCGAGGGCGGTTTCCAGCGCCAGCGGAGTGACAGTGTCGAGGAGAAACCGGCTCACCGCGGCGTCGATCCCGGCGCCGGGGATGCGTTGGCAGATCATCTTTCCGTGCTGGATGCCCTCGGATTGGCAGACGTATTCGGGGACGTGGTTGCCTTTGCGGGTGTGGTAGCGCACGGTCATCCGGCCGCCGCACTTGCCGCAGATCACCAGTCCTTGCAGCAGGGCGGGGCCTTCGCGGGGTGGGCTGGCGCGGCGGTCGTTGCCGTGGGCGGTGGCGTTGGCGGCCAGGCGGGCCTGGTTGGCCTCGAACTGTTCCCAGCTGATGTAGCCGGGATGGGAGTCGGTGATCAGCACCGTCCACTCCTCACGCGGCAGGAGACGAGTGGTCGTCGTGCCGCCGGGGCCGCGGCCGTGCGTGTGACGGCCGTAGAAGAACGCACCGGCGTAACGCGGGTTGTGCAGTACTTGCAGGACGCGGGAGTGCTGAAGCTGGCCCCAGACCAGCTCGCCCTTGCGCGGGCCTGTTTTCAGTCTGCGGGGGAACAGCAGACTGTCGGCGGTGAATGCCTTGACCACGGCCAGCGCTGAGCCGGTGGCGGTGAACGTGCTGAACACGCGCGCCACCGGCCCCTGGACACTGGCATCGGGGTCGAGCACGACGTTGCCGACGGGGTCATAGACCAGGCCGACCGGCAGCGGCTGGACCAGTTCGCCGCGTCGGGCCTTGGACAACACCCCGCCCCGCAACCGCGCTTTGAGGAAATGCAGTTCAGCTTCCTATGCGAACCCGTCCGTTATGCCGACCTGGCGGGGGAAGTTGTTTGCTCCCAGCAAAATCTGGCTACCAAGTTCGTTATAGTCACAGACCGTTGAGGAACGCGAGGATGGTGTCGGGGGGTTGGTAGCGGCCTGGTGGTGCGTCGCGGGGTGCGGTTCGGGCCAACGCCCGCTCCTTGAGTGCAAGATCGGCATGGATGTAAACCTGCGTGGTGGCCGTGTTTTCGTGTCCCATCCACAACGCGATGACGGAGATGTCAACACCGGCGTGGAGCAGCCGCATCGCGGCGGAGTGCCGCAGGACGTGAGGTGAGATCTTCTTCTCACCCAAGGTGGGACAGGATCGCGCTGCAGTGGCTGCATGTATGGAAACCCGGCGCTGCAAGGCATCCCGGCTCATGGGGCCGCCGCGGCGGGTCGGAAACAACGGGTCGGCAGGCAAACCAGCGCGTTCGGCAAGCCAGGCACGAAGCACCATGACGGCGCCAGCGGTGAGTGGGGTAATCCGCTGTTTTCTGCCCTTGCCCAGACAACTGACGTGCGCGCCGGTGCCCAGGTGGAGATCACTGATCCTCAGGCGGGTGAGTTCGGTGGCGCGCAGCCCGGTCTGGCAGGCCAGCATGAGCAGGGCGTGGTCGCGGCGTCCGGTCCAGTTGCTCGGGTCCGGGGCGGCCAGCAGCGCGGTGATCTCGTCCTCGGTGAGGTAGGTGATCAGGGTGCGGTCGAACCGTTTGGGTGGGATTGCCAGGACCCGCTGGATGACCGCGGCCTGGTCGGGATGGTGCAGCGCTGCGTAGCGGAACAGCGAGTGGATGGCTGCCAGTCGGGCGTTGCGGGTGCGGACGCTGTTGCCGCGGTCGGTTTCCAGATGGGTCAGGAACGCGCCGATCAGCGGAGCGTCCAGATCGGTGATGTCCATAGTGGAGGGTTGTTTGCCGGTCTGTTTCTCGGTGAAGATCAGCAATAGCTTGGCGGTGTCGCGGTAGGCGGCGATCGTGTGGCCGCTGGCCTGGCGTTGCCGGGCCAGTCGGTCGGTGAAGAATGCTTGCAGGGTCGGGGCCAGAGTGCCGCTCATGCGCCACCTGCCAGGTGTTCGGCCAGGCGCTGCCCGGCCAGGGCCATCAGTTCCGGTGCGGCAGAGAGGTACCAAAATGTGTGTTTCGGGTCGGTGTGGCCCAGGTAGGTCGACAGCCTGGGCATCATGGCCGGGATGTCGGCGCCCTGGCGGTACCAGTCCAGCACGGTCGCGACCGCAAAACTGTGCCGGAGGTCGTGGATTCGTGGCCGGCAGGACGCTGAGCGGCGTGTGATCCCGCACCCCTCGGCCAGGCGGGCGAAGACAAGGCTGATGTTGCTGTGTAGCAACCGTGTCCCCCTGCTGGAGAGCAACAGTGCTGGGCTGGCCGGTCGTGGCAGCCGTTCCTGCCGACACTGTCGATAGCGGGTCAGGGCTCGCATCGCGCTGGGGTGCAAGGGAACCAGGCGGTGTTTGCCGAACTTGGTGTCACGCACCATCAGCAATTCGTGCTCGACGTCGAGATCCTCGTCATCAAGGGCGATCGCTTCACTGATCCGCAGGCCGCTGATCGCCAGCAGGCTGATCAGGCTTTGGTAGGTGGCGGCCCGAAGGCGCGGACGCAGCATGGCCGCGGCCTGGATGAGTGACCGGATCTCAGCCTCGGAATACAAGTACGGAGTAGCCCGGCAGGGCCCCACGGCGTGGATCACCCCGGCCGGCGGAACCTCCACACAGGGGTCAAGGCTGTGCAGGTAGGCGGCGAAGCCGCGCACCACGCTGACGCGGATCGCCAGCCAATGCAGGGATGTCCCAGCGGGTAGCGTCGCCCAGGCCAACGCGTTCTCGGTGGTGATGGTGTCGATGCCGTCGTGTTCGAGGTAGTCGACGAACTGACCCAGCAAGCGGCCGGCGTTGGCCAAGCGGAAACCCACAGCGCGACGCAAATCCAAGTAGTCCGCGAGCGCGCGGCGCAGCGGGGGACGTGACTGTGTCATGCCGCCTCACCTGGCCAAGGCCGGGCCAGTGCCCGTAGCGCCTCGGTATCAACCTTCGCGTAAATCGCGGTGGTCAGCGGGCGAACATGTCGTAGAGCTTGGCCGATGTCGCTCAGCGAGCCACCTCCACGCAGCATGGCGGTGGCCGCCGAGTGCCGCAGCCGATGAGCGTGCACCACGCCAATACCAGCCCGTCGGCCCGCGGAGGCCACCGCAGTCGTGACAGCGCCGGTGCTCAACGCCCGATACGGAGCCTGCGCACGAACGAACACCGTCCGGCCCTGGGCAGCGGCAGGGCGTCCGTTGCGCAGATAGGCGACGATCTTCTCCCCGACATCAGCCGGCAGCGGCATCCGATCACGCCGATTACCCTTGCCCCACACCGTGATCTCACCGAGTCGCCAGTCGATGTCGTCTAATCCCAACGCGGCGACTTCACCAGCGCGCAGCCCGAGCCGAAACAGCAACGTGAGGATCGCCAGATCCCGCCGCCCTGTCGAGGTCTGCTGATCACACGAGGCCAGCAACGCGACCACCTGGTCGGCTTCCAGCGCTTGAGGCAGACCTCTCAGCGTCCAGCCCGCTACCGAAGGCACGGCTGTGGCCAGCGGCTGGTCGATGACACCTTCCAGATACAGAAACGTAAGCAGGGACCGGAGAGCCGTCACGATCCGCTGAGCAGACCGAGGCCGCTTCCGACACTGCACCACCACGAACGCGGCCACCTCACCCGCGGTCAAGCGCTCCAGATCAACGTCATCTTCGGTCTTGTTCGCCCTCTCTAGCAGGAACGGTTGTACCAGGCGCACATTCAGCGCGACCGTCGTTTGGGCCAGTCCTCGCTCAGTGGTGAGGTAGTCGCGATAGCGGACCAGTAACTGCTCCACCGGGGTTGTCGCGGCCGCAGGGACCCACGCTGAAACCACCCCCAGATGCTGCAGGTAGCCCACCAGCGGCCGCAGCGCTCGTGCGGTGCGCTCGTTGACGTAGCCGGCCGCGCGGCGGTAAACGAAGTAGGTATCCACCGTCGCGGGGGTCAACTCCGACGTCTCCAGACCCTCCCGAGCCAGCCATCGGCTCAGGTGCGCCATCAACCGCACATGCGCCGCCGCGGTCAGCGGCGTGTAACCCAATCGCTCCAGCTCAGCCCGGTAACCATCAGCATAAGGAGCTAACGGTAGGCACACCCGAGCCCAACACGGAACTGTCGTCATGACCTTCTCCTCTCCATCAAGGTGTTGAGCGAAAAGGAGACGCTGATCAAGGACGCTGATTACGCCGAACTTGGTAGCCAGATTTTGCTGGGAGCAAACAACTTCCCCCGCCAGGTCGGCATAACGGACGGGTTCGCATAGGAGGCCTTATGTGGACGTCCACATAAAGCTTCCGACATCGTCCCTTTGAGACCGAGCAGGAGCCGGTCGTTGAAGTTCGCCGGGTCATAAAGGCCGTCCTCGTCGAGGATGAGGGTGCCAGCCAGCGCGCAGATCTCCAGTAACCGGTGCCAGTCGGTGTTGTTGCGGGCCAGCCGGGAGACTTCCAACCCGAGCACGATCCCGGCGTGTCCCATGCCGACCTCGGCGACCAGCCGCTGGAACCCCGCCCGGTCCGCGGCCGAGGCGCCGGACTGGCCCTGATCGGTATCGATGACGATGATCTGCGACTCGGCCCAGCCGAGTGCGACCGCCCGGCCGCGCAGCGCGTACTGCCGCGCGGTCGACTCGGTGTTGGACAGGACCTGTTTCAATGTGGATTGGCGGACATAGAGATAGGCGTCACGCCGCAGGTGCTCGTGGGTGACCTTGCCCGCCGTGCTGGCGGCGCTGGTGTTCACAGTCTTCTCCTTGATCGCGTGGGGGTTGATCGTGTTCGGGCCGCAGAGCAGCCAGTGCCATCCCGGCCAGCACCCGCACCAACTCGGCGGCCTGGCCGCTCGGCGCGGCCTTCGATGACGCGGGATGGTTTTCTGGTTTCTGTTGCTGGGCAACGGAAATCTGATGTTGAACGGACATCCAGGCGGCCATGCCGCGCCTGGCCAGCACGCCCCAGCCCCGCCGCCATCCCTCAACATCGCCCGACAGCACGGCCGCACGCAGCTGTTCGTATCGCGCGGCCGTGTCCGCGCTGTGGGCGGGGATGTCAGGGGCTGCTTTTAGGCCGCTCCTTGGGTTCGTCGCGTCGACGGGTCAGTGCCCGCTCGATCGAGCGAGGGTGCACCCGCGTCCCGAACCGCTCGTGGATCAGGTCGGCCAGCGCGGACGACCGCAGCGCGGGGTCGGCGGCCAACAGTGCCTCGAGGTGGTCGACGATCTCGCTGGTGAGTTTGCGCGGGCCCTTGGGCCCAGGTTTGCTGGGAACCAGGGCGGCGGGCCCGCCCTCGGCGAGAGCCGCGGCTGTCTGATAGTAGGTCTGGCGGGAGAACCCGAACGCCGCCGCCGCGGTCGCCACCGGCTGTCCGTCGACCTCGACCCGGCGCACCATCTCGTACTTGACCTGCATCAGGTCACGGGAATCGAAGAACTCCGAGTCGGTGAACCGCGCATCGGTCACCGACTCCGGACGCGGGTTCAACGTCCGTGACTCATGCAACGCCTCGGCCTTCGGGTCCGTCCGCCGCCCACCCATTCCCACTCCATCACCGTGATCTTGTCCAGCTAACTTTGACGCGATGAGCGGTGACCCTAGCGACCTCAAGTCGTGTTTCTCCACTGATACAAGCACTATTCACTCAGTCGAGTGGGCGCCTACAGACACGACAGGACATCATTGCGGCGTAGTTATCTAGACACCTGCGGCATAGACTGGTTGACACGTGAGCCAGGCCCAACGGTCAGGGGCGCAGGCTCGAGAGCACGTCGGCCAGTGCGAGCAGGTCCTCGGCGCGGAACGGTGAACGGCCGGCCGCCAGCACCACGAACGGATCCGGCTCCACCACGTCGGTCCAGGCCGCGGGCAGAGACTTCAGCTCGCCGCGCTCGTCGTGAAAGCAGACCCGATCCTCACCCCAGTTGTTGCGGCGCGCCACGAACTCGAACTCCCGCCCGCACAACGGGTGAAACGGGTGCGTCACCCGCACAACTCGTTGCTCACCGACTCCATCGGGTGCATTCGACGACTCGGTCCAAGGGGCTGATCGAGCGGGCCCATGACTATCTGGAGCGCTCGTTTCTGCCGGGCCGTGGCTTCACCTCGCCGGCGATGTTCAACACGCAACTCGGTGATTGGCTGGCGACGGTGAACACCCGGCCCCGGCGAGCGTTGGGCTGCGCCCCGGCCGAGCGGATCACCGCGGATCGGGCGGCGATGCTGACCCTGCCGCCGGTCGCGCCGGCGGTCGGCTGGCGATGCTCGACGCGGCTGGCGCGGGATCACTACATCCGGTTGGACAGCAACGATTATTCGGTGCATCCGGCGGTGATCGGCCGCCGGGTCGAGGTCATGGCGGGCCTGGCCCGGGTGCGGGTGCTCTGTGACGGGAAGGTCGTTGCCGATCACGAGCGGATCTGGGCCTGCCATCAAACGATCTCCGACCCGGATCATGTCGCTGCGGCGAAGTCGTTGCGGCGTAGGCGACTCGGCGCGCTACGGCCGGCACCGGAGCCGGAGGTCGAAGTCCGTCGTCTGTCCGATTACGACACTGCGTTGGGTGTCGAGGGCGTTGATCGTGCCGATGGTGGGGTGGCGTGATGCCCACTCGAGCTACCGCGACGAAGACCACCGGCCGGGACCTGGCCGCCGAGGTGGCCTATCTGACCCGGGTGTTGAAGGCGCCGACGCTGCGTGAGTCGGTGGACCGGCTGGCCCAGCGGGCACGGGCCGAATCCTGGTCGCACGAGGAGTTTCTGGTCGCCTGCTTGCAGCGTGAGGTGTCCGCACGCGAGTCGCATGGCGGTGAGGGTCGGATCCGTGCCGCCCGGTTCCCGGCGCGTAAATCGTTGGAGGAGTTCGACTTCGACCACGCTCGAGGTCTCAAGCGGGACGTGATCGCCCATCTGGGAACGCTGGATTTCGTTGCTGGCAAAGAGAATGTGGTGTTCCTCGGTCCACCCGGTACCGGCAAGACGCATCTGGCGATCGGGCTGGCGATGCGGGCCTGCCAGGCCGGGCACCGGGTGGCGTTCGCCACCGCCGCCGAGTGGGTCGCCCGGCTGGCCGAGGCCCATCACACCGGTCGCTTGCAACAGGAATTGGTGAAGCTGGGCCGAATCCCGCTGCTTGTCGTTGATGAAGTGGGCTACATCCCGTTCGAACCCGAAGCGGCGAACCTGTTCTTCCAACTGGTGTCCTCCCGATACGAACGGGCCAGCTTGATCGTCACCAGCAACAAGGTCTTCGGCCGGTGGGGCGAGGTGTTCGGCGACGACGTGGTCGCCGCAGCCATGATCGACCGCCTCGTCCACCACGCCGAGGTCATCGCCCTTAAGGGCGACAGCTACCGGCTCAAGGACCGCGACCTCGGCCGCGTCCCCGCCGGCACAACCGAAGAGTAGAGATCAATTCCCGTGCAGGGGGTCAACATTCAGATGCCGAAGAGTGGTCATGATTCAGGTTCTGGCACGGTTTCCGTGATGGGCCCGGCCCTCGCGCCAGCCGCCTGGTGGTTGATCACGGGTGACGTGCGTTGATCTTGATGTGGTTCGGGTTCTCTGGCCGCACCTGAGCCAGGTGCAGATCGAAGCGGTGCGGACGACGGGGCCAGCGGTGCGCATCGAGGCACACACCAACCAGACGCCAGCGCCGTGCCCTGGCTGCGGGACTGCCTCGAGCAGAGTGCACAGCCGCTACAACCGCCATCTGTCCGACACCGCCACCGCAGGTCAGGAAGTGCTGATCCGGCTGCAAGTACGACGGTTGTTCTGCGACAACGCCGAGTGCACCAAGAAGACGTTCGCCGAACAGGTACCCGAGCTGGCATCCCGCCACGCCCGCCGGACTCCGATCTTGCAGCGGGCGCTGGCCGCGGTCGCGTTAGCGCTCGGTGGCCGTGCCGGCGCCCGGCTGACTCGGCACTTGGCGGCATCGGTCAGCCGGATGACGCTGCTTCGGATCCTTCGTGGCCTTCCCGACCCTGACCGATCCACACCGAGAGTGCTCGGCGTGGACGACTTCGCCCTGCGTCGAGGTCACCACTACGGCACGCTCCTGGTCGACATCGAGTCGCACCGCCCGGTCGACCTGCTCACCGACCGCACCGCCCAGACACTGGCCGAGTGGCTGCGCGCCCATCCCGGCGTGCAGATCGTCTGCCGAGACCGAGCCAGCGCCTACGCCGATGGCGCTCGCGACGGCGCACCAGACGCCATCCAGGTCGCCGATCGGTGGCACATCTGGAACAACCTGGCCGAGGCCGTCGAGCGCTCCGTGGCCAGACACCAGGACTGCTTGACCGCCGCCGTGACCGTCGTCACCAGCAGCAGCACGGAAGGCCAGGCCGACAGTGACGGGCAACCTGACCCAGCCGGGGACCCGCCTCCCGCGGCACCGGTTGCCTCGGCAGTCCGGTCGGATCGGTGGGCTGTTCGAGCGCGAACGGCACGCGGCCGTGCATGCGCTCTTAGCTGACGGCACTGCGATCAGGGAAATCTGCCGGCGGCTTGGTCTCTCGCGCGGCACCGTCCGCCGCTTCGCGCGGGCCGAGGGCGTCGAAGAGTTGTTGACCCGCAATGGAACTGGGCGTCGGACCAGCGTCCTTGAGCCGTTCGCTCCGTACCTGCACCAGCGCTGGAACGAGGGCTGCACCAACGCCACCGCCCTGTTCGCTGAGATCACCGTACGCGGCTATCGCGGCGGCCAAACCCTGGTGCGCCAATACTTAAGCCAGTTCCGCACGACCTCGTGTGCTCCCCAGCCGCCGCGCAAGCCGCCCTCAGTCCGTCGTGTCGTCGGCTGGATCATGACCGATCCGCCGACCATGGACGGGACTGCCCAGCAGAAGCTGGACGCTGTTCTCGCGGCCAGTTCCCACCTGGCCGCATTGGCCAACCACGTTCGCTCCTTCGCCGCCATGATGTGTGACCGACGCGGTCACGAGTTGGAGGCGTGGATGACCGCCGTCGACGCCGACGACCAGCCAGCACTTCACTCGTTCGTCCGCGGTTTGCGCCGTGATCTGGACGCGGTCACCGCTGGGCTCACCCTGCCGTGGAACAGCGGGATCGTCGAAGGCCATGTGAACCGCCTGAAGATGCTCAAACGTCAGATGTTCGGCCGCGCCAAACCCGACCTGCTCCGCAAACGCGTCCTACTCGCCGACTGACCTGACGGGCCAAATCACGGAAACCGTGCCAGAACCAGGATTCACCCGTCGGCGACAGTCTTCCTCATCGACTTCGGCACCGTCTGGTTCGCCCGTGGTAGGCGTGGTCGCCCAGCTCTCGACCTGCACAAGCGCGTATTTCGTGTGCCTGCTTGCGACTTGGAGCGCCAACGCGTTCGACGCTGTCAGAAGGACCTTGTGCGGGTTGGTGAAATCGAATCGAGGGGACTCGAACAGCCCTCGCGATTCGACGCAGAGATGACCGTAGTCAATGCCGGTGACCTCATGCACGGAAGTCAGAGGTTTCTGTTCCACGAAAGTAAAACCTAGCAGTCACAGTACTTCAGGCCGGTAAACCACTTCAGGGGTACATGGCCGCGTCTGTTTGAATGCTGCGGTGACCATCGCTGTCGGCGTCTTCGAGCTCTTCACGTACGCGATCCCGGGTTCGCTCTACGTCACCCTGCTCACCTACATCGCGACCCGCGCTCACTGGATGGACCTGGCCGCGATGCTCCGATCACCTGCGTTCCTGCTGGTGATCGCGGTCGTCCTGCTGAGCTACCTGCTCGGCTACCTTGCCTACCCGCTCGGTCTGCTCGCACACAAGATCGTCCCGAAGCGCCGCAAGCGAAACGCTCGTGAGGAGTTCCTGCGTCGCAACCCGGCGGCGAAGGGCCGTCCTTTCACCAAGGCCGATCCGTTCCTCCTACTGGCCGCTATTCAGCTGCAGGACCAGGAGGTCGGCGCTGACGCGTCCCGGGTCCGAGCAACCGGCCTGATGCTCAGAAACTGTGCACCGCCGGTCTTTTTCGGGGCGGTCACGGCCATCGTTGAGTTGATCGTCGGACGCAATGCCGTCGCTGCCATCAGTTGTGCCGTACTGTTTCTCGTGAGCTCGATCGCTTTGGTTGTCCAAGGCCGGATGCTGACTCATTGGGCGAGCTTGCGCACATTTGAGGTGGCGTTTTGGATTCCGGAGATCGATGACAAGTTTCGTCCGTAACATGGGGTTATGACCGAACGCAACCGTCCGACATCTCCTTCGAGACATGGGTCGACCGGCAGGTCAGGATGGCGCAGGAACGCGGCGACTTCGACAACCTGCCTGGCGCGGGCAAACCGTTGCCCGGTGCGGGCAAGCCGGTGGACGAGGACTGGTGGCTGAAGGACTACCTCAAGCGCGAAGGGCTGACCTCGGACACCTTGCTGCCGACGCCTTTGCGGTTGCGCAAGCAGATCGAGCGGTTGCCGGAGGCCGTGCGTGAGCTGAGGTCCGAACGGGAGGTCCGCGAAGTTGTTGCCGACCTCAATGCCGAGATCGTCGCGTGGTTGCGGGCGCCGTCAGGTCCGATCATCGTCCGGGTTGGGCGGGTGGACGTCGAGGAGGTTGTGGCGCGCTGGTGGGAAAGCCGTCCGAAGCCGCCTCCGGCAGACCATCAGCCGAAGCGGCGGTGGCTTCGGCGCGGCCGGAAACCCTGAGTTTGGCGTAGAGGCTCGACAGATTGTTGCGCACGGTCTTGGGCGCGACGTGCAGTTCACGTGCGATCGCGCCGGTGGACAGCCCGGCGCGCAGCAGGCTCATGATCTGGTTTTCCCTGATGGTCAGCTCGTTCGTGCCACTGAGCAGTGAGCCGATTCGGGATGCGATTCCGGCGCCGAAAATGACCTCGCCCGCAGCCATGCCACGGATCGCGGGCGCGATGCTCGCTTTTTCGGTGCCTTTGACCAGGTAGCCGCGGGCGCCTGCTTGCACGGCTGTCCGGATCGATGTGTCGTCGTCCAGCGTGGATACGACCAGGACCGCGGTGTCGGGGGCGGCGCGCACGACGTCTCGGATGGTGTTCATTCCGGCGTCGTGCGGATCCAGAACGAGCACGTCAGGGCGGTGCTGCAGGACCGCGCTCAAAGCCTGCGGGCCGGTGCTGACGCTGCCGACGATGGTAATTCCGTCCGAAGTGGACACTGAAGGACTGCGGTCGGCGATCACCACCGTCACGGGAGGTAATCGGTCGCCGGTCATGTCCGGAATTCTTACCTTGCCGATTGCAGTTTCTTTGCAGTGCATGATCGGCGCGCATTCTGGCTGCTGAGTGGTCACGCTCCCTATTCGGAGCCGGGCCCCGCGCGGCGTGGTGCGTCACCCGAATGCCGGACGCAGCGCGCCGACCAGCTTGCCGATCATGTCCAAGTACTCGGCCTTCAGCTGCGGTTTCGCTGATTCCGCCGCGTCGGCCAGCGTCATGCCCGCTGCCGTCAGCATGCCGAACACCAACCGGGTCGTGGTCTCCAACGGATGCCGGACCAAGTGGCCTGAGTCCATCAGGCCACTGAGCAATCGCTGGATGAAGCCGTACGCGAGCGCCTCTTCCGCCGCGAGCCATTGCGGCCAGCCGAAGGCGATCGGTCCTTCCTGCCAGACGACCTTGCCGTAGACCGGATCGCAGCAGTGCTCGAGGAACACGTCCAGCGCGTAGAAGGCCGCTTCCCATGGATCGGTTGCCTTAGCGGCAGCTTCGGCGGACTCCTGCATCGCTGTGTGTTCCAGCTCTTCGAAGACCGCCTCGAACAACGCCGTCTTGCTGGCGAAGTGGTGGTAGATCGCGCCGCGCGTCGCCTGGATGTCGGCGGCGATGTCCTCGAGTGCCGTTTTGGCGAAGCCTTGCTCGGCGAAGCGGCGGGTGGCCGCGGCCAGCAGTGCCGCCCGTGTGGCCTGTGAGTACTGCTCGCGCCGGCTGGCAACCCTGGACATGCGCAAAGCATAAGACATACGCTGCGTATGTGACCGACACGGCGTATGTGGGAGGGGTTATGTCTGAGCAGGAGAGAGTCTGGTTCAACCCGTTCTTACCTGGGTTTTTCGACGATCCGTACCCGCACTACAAGCAGCTGGCCACAGAGCACCCTGTCCAAGATCACCCACTTGGCTTCTGGCTGTTGACCCGGTACGACGACGTGCTCGCTCTGCTGAGGGCGGGTCAGTCCGTCGAGATCCGCAACATGTCCGGCCAGCAGCAAGACCCGGCTGCCGTGTTGAACGCGTCGATGCTCGATCGCGATCCGCCCGACCACCCGCGGCTGCGGGCGCTCGTGACGAAGGTGTTCACGCGGCGCGCGATCTCCGCGCTGGAGCCGCGGATCACCGAGCTGGTCGATGGCGCGCTCGACAAGATGGCCGAGCGGGGGAGTTCGGACCTGGTCGAGCAACTGGCGTTCCCGCTGCCGTTCGCGGTGATCTCCGAGATGCTCGGCCTGCCGCAGATCGACAACGCCCGGATCCGTGACCTGTCCGGAACTCTCGTGCAGTCGCTCGAGGTGGTCGCGGACGAGGAGACTGCGCGCGCGATCGGCGACGCCGCCGCCGAGTTGCAGGCGCTGACCAGGGATCTGGTCGCGTGGAAACGAGCCAATCCAGCTGACGATCTGCTGACCGCGTTGATCGCGGCGGAACACGAAGGCCAAGTTCTCAATGAGGACGAGTTGGTCTCACAGGTGGTTTTGTTGTATGTCGCGGGCCACGAGACGACCGTCAACCTGATTGCCAACGGGACCTTGGCGTTGCTGCGTAACCCCGATCAGTTCGCGTTGCTCAGGCAACAGCCGGACCTGACGGCCAATGCCGTTGAGGAGTTCCTGCGCTACGACTCCCCGGTGCAGCAGACCCGAAGGATCATGATCTCGCCGTACGAGGTCGGCGGTTTCGAGATCCCGCGCGGCGCTTTCGTGGTGGCGTGTCTGGCGGCGGCCAACCGTGACGAGAAGGTCTTCGGTCCGGACGCGGACAAGCTGCGGCTTGACCGCAAGGAAGCCCGGCACCACCTGTCATTCGGCGGCGGGCCACACCATTGTCTCGGCGCGGCGCTGGCGCGGCTGGAAGGTCAGATCGCGATCGGCCGGATGGTACAACGATTCCCTGACCTGGCCGTTGATGGGGAGATCGAGCTGAACAACCGTATCAACCTGCGCGGCCTGAACAAACTGCCGGTCAAGGTTCACGCCACCGTGCACGGCTGACGGTCGCGAACAGTCCCAAAGGGACAGTGAGCGCGGCGGCGATGAAGAAGATCGTGCTGTACGCGCCCGCTTCAACCAGTCCGGCGACCGCTGCGGCGGCCACGGCACTGCCCGCGAACAACGCGGTGGCGAACAGGGAGATCATGGTGGCGCGTGCGTCCGGCACCACCTCGGTCGCCCATGTCTGGAGCGACGAGTGCATCGCCGTCCACGCCAGTCCTAGGAGAATGGCGGCGATGACCGTGATCCAAGGCGATTGCTCGATTGACAACAGCGCGCACGCGAGAACGCCCGCGCTCGCGCCAATGCCAATGAGCTTCGCGGGATGCCATCGGCTGGTGAGCTTGACGACCAACCGTGTCATGAGGAAAACCGCGATGCCGTACACTGCGGTCACGGCTCCGGCGATCGTTGGCGTGGCACCCGACTGTTCGACCGCGGGCGGCAGCAACGTCAGAACACCCAGCAACACAATGCCTTCGGTGAACGCCAGCAACAGTACGAAGACCGCCGCCTTTGTCCGGCCAACCGAGGCTATGGCCTTGACGACGCTGCTGCCTTTACGGGTCAACGGCGGCTGCTCCAGCTTGCGCAGCATGACGACGAGAGCGAGGGACGCGATCCCGGTTGCGATGAACGCGGCACGCCACGTGACGAGATCAGCGATCAGACCGGCGCCGATCGATGCCAGCCCGATGCCCATGGCCGTGCCGACCATGAGGCGCGTGATCTCCGGCTGACGCTCCTTGGACGGGACCGTGTCACCGAGGTAGACGAGACTCGCCGGGTAGGCCGCGCCGAAGAAGCCGCCTGCCAGGCCCCTGGTGATCGCGAGCCACAGGGGATTGCCGACGAAGGCCGCGGCGATCGTCGAGACCGCCGCGGCGAGCATCGTCAGCCGCATCGTCCTGACCAGGCCCAACGCATCCGAAACAGTGCCCCAAACCAGCTGCATCAGGCCATAGACCAGGAAGTACACGCTGGCCGCACGGACCACTTCGGACAGTGAAGCAGCCATGTCGGTGGCGATGGAGATCAGCATCGGCGGCATCACGAATCGGTCGAGCGTGCTCACAAACGTTGTGAGCTGCAACAGCCTGATCGCCCGCATAAGCCGACGCTACTGCACGAACAATCGATTGCAACAGAGATCTACTTCACCCCACCTGTGGCCCAACCCCCGGAGCGAAGCGACGGGTTACGGCGCGACAGCGCGCGTGTCCACCATTCCTTGTGGTGAGTTGAACGCGCGAGCGGCGCACGGCGGCGACCAGCGGGGCTGGTAGCGAGTCGAGCAGTTTGACTCACCATGAAGGAATGGTGGACACGCGCTAGGGCGGAGCAATGAAAGAAGCCCTGAAGTGAAAGCCCCGAAGCGCAGAACGCCAAGCTGGAAAGTAAGAAAAACCAGCAAGCAACGGTGGACACACCCGTCAGCAAAGGTCGACACCAATGCCGCTTAGTTAAGCGGGTGGTGAGTGGTGCGGAGACATGAAATATTTCTGTCTCCTGTGGATCGATGACGTGTACGGCTTCGGAGAAAACCCCTTGTAGCGCATGGAAATAGTGGCGTATACGTTGCTCATGTGACCGTGCCCGCCACACCATCCCGGCGCTTCACCGACGGGATCAGTATCGGTGTTCTCACACGTTTGTTGGATCGTGATCTGGTGGACGAGGTGCTGGCCGACACGGGTCGACGGGAGAAGCGAACACGGTTGCTGCCAGCCAGGGTGGTTGTCTATTGGGTGTTGGCGCTATGCCTGTTCTTCGAAGACAGTTATGAAGAGGTGATGCGCAAGCTGGTCAACGGTCTGCGGTTTCTGGGTACCTGGCGGGATGACTGGCATGTGCCGACCACGAGTGCGCTTTCCCAAGCACGCCAACGGCTGGGTGCGGAACCGTTGCAGGTCTTGTTCGAGCGGGTCGCGGTGCCGATGGCTCGGCCAGGCACGAAGGGAGCCTGGTTTCACGGGTGGCGGGTGATGGCCGTGGATGGGCTGGTGCTGGACGTGCCGGATACTGATGACAACGTCGCGGTGTTCGGTAAGAAATCGCATGGTGGTGGGGAAAGCCCGTTCCCGCAGGTGCGCGTCGTCGGCTTGGGCGAGTGCGGCACCCATGCGATCGTGGCCGCGGCGATCGACTCGTGGCGGGTCTATGAGCGCGAGTTGCTGACGCGCATTCTGGATGATCTCGAGCCGGGCATGCTAGTGGTGGCTGATCGTGGTTTCTTTGGCTATGAGTTGTGGAAACAGGCGACCGAGACCGGTGCTGATTTGTTGTGGCGGTTGAAGAATAGCGTTGAGGTGCCGGTGCTGGAGTGGTTGCCGGATGGCTCGTTCCGCTCGGAGTTGTTGCCCAGACAGGTCAAGGTGGATCTCAAGCGTGGCAAGCAACGCACCGTGCGTCCAGAGATGCGGCTGCCAATCCGCGTGGTGGAGTACATGGTGACCAACCGTGGTGATCAGCCCGAGACGATCCGGTTGATCACCACGATCATGGATCACGAGTTGGCGGCCGCGGCGGAGCTAGCGGCGTTGTATCGGCAGCGATGGGAGTTCGAGTTGACACTGGACGAGGTCGAAACCCATCAGATATCCCATAGCAGGGTGCTACGGTCGAAATCGGCCGATCTAGTCCGGCAAGAAATCTGGGCTCTGCTGCTGACACATTACGCGGTGCGGGATCTGATGCATGAGGCCGCAGATGACGCCGGACCTGATGATGGGCTGGATGTCGACGAGCTGTCGTTCGTTCGCAGCCTCAACGCTGTCCGCCGCCAGGTTACCAACCAGGCGGGTTTTTCCCCTCATCGCCTGAAGAGGGCGATCATCGAGACGTGTGAAGAGATCAGACAACGCCGCACCCGTGGACGTCGACATCGCTCGTATCCCCGAGTGGTGAAACGAAGTCAGGTCGGTGACAAGCTCATCAAACGCCCAAACCACATCGGCGCACGTTACGACAAACCGGCTGAGCTGCACGTCTTCAGCAAGATCGCTTAACTAAGCGGCATTGAGGTCGACACGGTGTGCCGGAACGGTGGACACGGTGTGCCGGAACGGTGGACACGCCGTTCAGGAACGGTGGACACGGCGTTGGTCTACGTCATTTGTCGCGATCGATCCGGGTCATCGGGTCCTGGTTCGGGCTCTGGTCGCAGGCGTGAAATGGGAACGATGATCCGGGTGCTGATAGTCGACGACGACCTGCGGGTCCGCTCAGCGCTGCGTGCTTTCCTCGGCGCGCATCCCGGATTCGATGTGATCGGCGAGGCCGCGGGATCCGAGGCCGCCCTTGAGATCGCTCGCACGCTCGGCCCGCATGTCGCCGTCGTCGACGTCCACCTGCCTGAGCTGGACAACGGGCTGGAGCTCGTACACGACCTCGGGGAGATGAAGGTTCCGGTCGTGGCGATCAGTCTTGATCTCGCCGCGCGGCACAGTGCGCTGGCGGCTGGTGCTTCGCGGTTCCTCGACAAGGCGAGTGTGCCCGAGTTTCTCCTCGATGCCCTGCGACAGATGACGTAGCCGGCCCACGACAGAGGTCATATTCGACATTGCCGCAACGGATCGGACGATTTCGGTCGACTGTCCGATGAATACCGCTGTGATGAAGAGCACTGTGATCGGCGGGAGGCTGAGATGAACGCGATGATCGAGATGACCAAGCTGTTCTACCAGCGCCCTCAGCCCGGAGCGCCGGACGAGACGGTCGCCGAGTGGTACCGGGCAAAGGGCCGGATGCATGAACGGCTCGCTGAATGCGCAGGTCAGGACGCGGCGCAGGAACGTGCGTACGCCGCGGCAAGCTACGAGCACGCCCGCAGGCTCGAACTGCGTGCGGTCTCGTACCGGACCGAGTAGGCGGCAGGACGTCCGTGCTGGCCGGCAGGCTCGCCGCCGAAGACGCGGCGGAACGAGCCGACCGGCTGTCCCCCGATGACCGGCTCACGTGCCACGTGCACGGCAGATGGATCCACCAATCGTGTCATCGCCACTGCATGCTCACCCGGTCACGCGCCACCGCTGGTGCCGTGACTGCGCAATGGTCTTGACCGTCACCGTCGACGAACTGGCCCGGACAGTCGCGATGCGCTGTCCGCGCTGCGGCGGAGGAAGTAGTGCCGCCACCGTCCGGCTTTTGGCCGCATGCCAAGCAAGCCTCGCCGCCGCGCAGGCGGCCTGATCAAGCAGAGGTGTGCAGACGATGACTCTGAGCGATACCGCAGTGCAGGCCACCGGCGGGGTGGTCGAGAAGGCGTTCACGATATTGGAAGGCTGGGACCACCGAGGCGAAACCCTTGGCGTGTCCGAGCTTTCCCGCAGAACCGGGTTGCCGAAGTCGACCAGCCACCGGCTGCTCGGCATCCTCGAGGCGGCAGGCGTCGTCGAACGCCTCGCCGGCACGTACCGGTTAGGCGATCGGATCCGTGGCATCTCCGGCGTGCTGAGCGCGGGGATTCCGGCTTACCTGCGTGAAGTAAGCCTGCCGTTCCTGCAGGACCTGTACGAGCTGACGCACGAGACCATCCACTTGGGAGTCCTTGACGGCGTGGACATCCACTGTGTTGAGAAGATCTACGGGCACCGCCGTGCACCGGTGTGTTCCCGGGTCGGTGGGCTGCTGCCAGCGCATTCGACCGCGCTGGGCAAGGTTCTGCTTGCGTATTCACCAATGGCGACGCAACGCGCGATCCTGACTTCCGAGCTGGCGACGTACACGCCAGCCACCATCGTGCAGCCGCTGCGGCTCGCTGCCGAGCTCAGGACCGTACGGCAGCAAGGGCTCGCTTACGACCGTGGGGAAACCCACCCTGAGGTGAAATGTGTCGCCGCGCCGTTGGTCAACGCGAAGGGCCGCGCGATCGCCGCGATTTCGATCAGCGGTCCCGCGGGACGCTTCCAACCGGAGGCCGTCGTCGAGCGGCTTCGTCGCGCCGCCCGCGCGGCTTCGGTTGTGCTGGCGTCGAAACGGGCCAGCGTCGCTTAATGCGTATGCCGGGCCTGGGAATCGGGCCCGGCATACGACCTAGATCCCAATGCCGCTTAGAGGGCATCTGATCTTAAAGATCTTTCGGTAATAGGGTGAGTCGTTGCGGGTGATTCGCCTTGCCTGGTAGGACAATCGTGGTGTGCCAGAACCGTCACGATCGGCCGGCCAGCGTCGGAAAGGCCGTAGCAGCAAGAAAGTAGCTGCCCGCCGTGATTTTGAGGCGTTGCGAGAACGTCGGATGCGGGCAGCGGAGATGTTCGACCGCGGCAAGCGGCAGGTCGATGTGGTGGTGGAGTTGGGAGTCTCGGCGCAGACCGCCTCACGGTGGCACCGGGCGTGGTCGGCCGGCGGACGGCAGGCATTGGCCGGGGCTGGCCGTGCCGGGCGGCTGCCCAAGCTGACCGACGAGCAGGTGGCCGAGGTGGCCGGCGCGCTGGCGCAGGGACCGAAGGCGAACGGATTCCCGACCGACATGTGGACACTGGCACGGGTGGCCAAGGTCATCGAGAAACTCACCGGGGTGCGGTACTCGCAAACCCAGACCTGGACGATCCTGCGCGAGCGGCTGGGCTGGAGCAGGCAGCGTCCCGCCCGCCGCGCCACCGAACGCGACCAGGAGGCCATCGACAGGTGGGTGAAAAAGGAGTGGCCACGCATAAAAAAAGCGCCCGGCGCCGAGGGGCCTGGATCTGCTTCCAGGACGAGTCCGGATTCTCCCTGCTGCCCGTAGTACGGGCCACCTGGGCGCCACGCGGCCAGACACCGGTGCTGACCCACCGGTTCTCCTGGAAACGCCTGTCGATGTCCGGCGCGCTGGCCTACCGACCCGACCGCAGCGAGGCGGTGTTCGTGTTCGGCATCAAAGAAGGCGCCTACAACACCGCCTCGCTGATCGAGTTCCTCACCGCTCTGCACGAGCACCTCGACGGCCAGAAAGTCACCCTGATCTGGGACGGCCTGCCCGCCCACCGATCGAACGACATGAAGGCATGGCTGACCACCCAACGACACTGGCTGCACGTGGAACCGTTGCCCGGCTACGCCCCCGACCTCAACCCGATGGAAACGGTATGGGGCAACGTCAAAGCACGCGAACTGGCCAACTTGTGCCCCGACACCCTCGACGAAGCCCACACCGCCGCGCAGGCCGGCCTGGAACGCGTCGGCAGCAGCTACCAACTGTGCTTCAACTTCCTCGACCACACCGGCCTTTCCCTATGACATAACTCACTCAAATACCGAAAGGTCTTTAGTTAGGCAAGAATGTCTGCTTTGGGTGGATCGTTTCGCCAGGTTTGGGTGGATTCCCCGGTCAGGGTGCGGCTCATTATGTTAGTCATCGCCCAGTGGACCATCGTGCGCGACCGCTGGGGCAGGGCTTCGTAGTCGCGCGCGAGTCGGCGGTGTTGCATCAGCCAGCCCAGACTGCGCTCCACTACCCACCGCCGGGGCAACACGTGGAATCCCTTGGCAGAAGGGCGTTTGACGACCTCAACCCGGATACCCCGCTGGGCTCCATGACGGATGACTGTGTTGTTGTAGCCACCGTCCACCCATGCCGCCGACACGGTCGGATGCGCAGCGGCGAGATGATCGAGAACCTGTTGCCCGCCAGCGGAATCCTGCACCGACGCCGCGGTCACGATTACCGCCAGCAGCAGGCCGAGCACATCGGTGGCGATGTGCCGTTTGCGGCCCTTGATCTTCTTGCCCGCGTCGATACCCTGACTGGATTCGCTGACATTGCAGGAGGTTTTCACGCTCTGCGAGTCGATGATCGCCGCCGTCGGGGCAGCAGCGCGGCCTTTCGCGACGCGGACTTGGTCACGCAACAGGTCATGCAGCGTTTCCGTTGTGCCATCGGCTTCCCACTTGGCGTAGTAGTCATAAACCGTCTTGCAGGGCGGGAAGTCGTGCGGCAGATACTCCCAGGCGATCCCGGTCCGGCACACGTACAGGATCGCGTTCACGATCTCCCGCAAGTCATGCACGCGCATCACGGTTCCCGGCCCACGCCGGGCAGCACGCCACGCCGTCAGCGTTGGCTCGATCAACGCCCAGCGAGCATCGGACAAGTCGCTGCGGTACGCACGCCGGGACCCCACAAGTTGATCAAGGTATCAGCCGTCACCCGACACAGACATATCGCCCCAACCAAGATCAGATGCCCTCTTAGGGTCCTGTGACCAGTCCCTCACGAACGGCCCACAACGCGGCCTGGGTACGGGACGTCAAGCCCAGTTTGGACAGTACGTTCGACACGTGCGTCCGCGCGGTTCGCTCGCTGATCATCAACGCGTCCGCGATGTCCCTATTGGACTGTCCTTTTGCGACAAGAATGAGAATTTCCCGCTCTCGTGGGGTAAGCGCGGTCGCTGTGCGGTGCGGCGAGACCAGAGACCGGGTGAGCGTCCTGGCGACGGCAGGATCGAGATGGACCTGGCCGCGCTTGGCGGCACGAACCGCCGCACCCACCTGGTCGGCCTCAGCGTCCTTCAGCAAGTAACCCGCCGCGCCGGCCTCCAAGGCCACGTGGACACGTTCGGCTTCGCTGAAGCTGGTCAACGCGACGACCTCGACCCCGGGATACCGCTGCTTGATCGCCTTGGTGGCCGCGATGCCGTCCAGACGCGGCATGAGCAGGTCCATCAGCACGACGTCCGGCAGATCGCCAGCGGCCGCGCAGATGGCGAGCTGGTCCAGAGCGGCTTGACCGTCGGCGGCTTCGCCTTGCACCTCGATGTCGTCGAGCATCTCGAAGAACGCGCGCATGCCACGCCGGACCACCGCGTGGTCGTCGACAAGGAAGACCCGGATCGGGCTCATCGTGCGCGCTCCTCCAGCTCAGCGTCGTCAGTCTTGGCAGCGTCCGGTACCACGAGCCGGACGGTGGTCGATCCCGTTGGACAGCTGTCGATCATCAACTGGCCGCCGATCCGGCGCATCCGTTCACGCATCCCGGTCAGCCCAAGCCCGGCGATGTGCGGCGCGGCCGGGTCGAAGCCCGTCCCGTCGTCGGCCACCTCGATCACCAGGTCGCCGTCGAGCGTCAGCCGGACCTCGATCCGGCTCGGGCTGGCGTGCTTCACGCAGTTGTGCATCGCTTCCTGCACCACGCGGAACAGCTCTTCTTCCCGGAAAGCACTGAGCGGCAGCCGTTCCTGCGGCGCGATGACCTCGACCCGCAGGTTCTCACGTACCGCGATCGCCGACGCGCCCTTGCGGATCGCGGACACCAGCCCTTCTTCGTGCAATGTGTCCGGACGCAGCTGGAACAACGCGCCGCGCATCTCGGCCAGCGCGCCTTGGGTGAGGTTTCGCAACTCGGCCAGGCCGCGCGTAACGGGACCGTTGGGGTCCGCGCCTTCCTTCTGCGCGGCCAGTTCGACCGCGCGGGTGTAGAGCGTCATCGAGAACAGTGCCTGGGAGACCGAGTCGTGCAGTTCACGGGCCAGCCGGTGGCGCTCCTCAAGCGTCGCGACCTGTGAGGCCTCGTCGATCATCTCCATCACCTCCTCGACGCCAAGCTGTTCCTCGCCAGCCACCGACGCGATCATGATCCGTGCCGAGGCGATGCCGATCGATCCGGCCAGTTCGGTCTCGGCCTGCCGGATCTGCTCGGGGTCCGCCTTGGCATTCGACGGTCCGTCGATTGTCCGGCCAAACCGCGCCAACAGGGAACGCAACTCGCCGATGGTCACCCCGGCGTACCAAGCCCGAGTCTCCACCGGATCGGCCAGCGCGTTGACGAACTGCACCGCTTGGGCGCGTTCGGCGACGTTCGGCCGCTGTATCAACGAAATGCAAACGTACGCACCGATGTTGACGAGCATGCTCCAGAACATGGCGTGGCTGACGCTGTCCATCCCGCTGATGCCGAACAACTGCTGCGGCCGCAGCGCGGAAATCCCGAACGGACCGTCACGCAGGAAGGCGCCAGGCAGCCACGACGGCAGCAGCAATGTGTACGCCCACACCATGAATCCGCCGACCAGCCCGACGAGCGCGCCGTCGCGTGTCCCGCCTTTCCAGAACAGCCCGCCGAGCACCGCAGGCGCGAACTGGGCCATCGCGGCGAACGAAACGAGGCCGATCGACACCAGCGCCGAACCCTCGCCTGCGAACCGGAAGGACGCGTACCCGAGCAGCATCACCAGCACGATGGTCGCCCGGCGCGCGAGCAAGATCAGTTTGCCGAGGTCGCGGCGCTGCACGAACTTCGGCGCGCCCCGCAGCAACGTGGGCATCACCAGCGAGTTCGAGACCATTGTGCTCAACGCGACCATCTCGACGATGATCATCCCGGTGGCCGCACTGAGCCCGCCGATGAACACCAACAGCGTCAACGCACCCTGCCCGGCGTCCATCGGCAGCGTCAGGACGTAGGTGTCCGGGTTCGCCGAAGGCCCAAGGCGTAGCAACCCGCCCGCCGCGATCGGCAGCACGAAAATGTTGATGACCAACAGGTACAACGGGAACAGCCACATCGCCCGCTTCAGGTGCCGCTCGTCGACGTTCTCCACCACGCCGACCTGCCACTGCCTCGGCAACAGCACGCTCGCCAACGCGGCCAGCACAATCAGCCACGCCCACGTCCCAGTCTCGGTACCCAGAGTGAACAATGTGGACAGATTTGCCTGCGCGGCTTGGCTGAACAGGTCGCCGAAGCCGCCGTAGAGGCCGAAAGTGACGAAGATGCCCGCTGCGACGAACGCGACCAGTTTGACCACCGACTCGAAGGCGATCGCCGCGACCATGCCCTCATGCCGCTCGGTGGCGTCCAGATGCCTTGTGCCGAACAGGATCGTGAATCCGGCCAGCAGCAGGGCCACGTACAGCGCGGTGTCCTGGAACATCGGCACGTGCCCGGTCGTCGGCTGGCCGCGGATGATCTCGAACGTCGCCGAGACCGCTTTGAGCTGCAGCGCGATGTACGGCACGATCCCGATCGCGGCGATCACCGTCACCAGGCCGCCGAGCACGCTGCTTTTGCCGTAGCGCGCGGAGATGAAGTCGGCCATCGAGGTGATCCGGTTGCGTTTGCTGATCCGGATGATCCGCCGCAACACCAGCCAGCCCAACGCCATCATCAGCGTCGGGCCGAGATACGTGGTCAGGAAGCCGAGTCCGTCGGTCGCCGCACGGCCGACACTGCCGTAATACGTCCACGAGGTGGCGAAAACCGCAAGGGATAACGCATACGTTGTGCCGGAGTTGATCACGCTGCGGCCCGCGTCGGCGCGCCGGTCACCGTAGAACGCCACCGCGAACAGAATGCCGAGGTAGGCGATCGAGGCCGTGACCACGACCCAGGTCTGCAACACCACGTCATCCTGACTTTCCGACAAGGACGGCGATCACGCCGATGATCACCGCCCACACCACGAACAGATACACCCAGATCACCGGAAGGCCGAAAATCTGCCCGCCGGTGTTGAAAGCGGAGAGCAACGGCGGCATCAACAGAACGAAACCGAATACCGCGACAACGGCCAGTCCGGTGGCCAGCCGCCCGCCGGTCACCGGGCGGGAAGGTCGCTTCTTGTCGCGTCGCATCTCCACCACCCAGTAATGGGAGAAAAGTCGCGAGCCGAGCCTAGAGCTCGGATGTCCACTTTGCGAGTGGATGTTGACACTTCTTGTGCGCGGGTTGTTCCGCGCGGCAGAACGACACATGGACCGGTTCATTCTCGCTGCCCACACTCGGTGCCATGACGGCCACAATGACCAGCCCATTCACGTTCGCCGAGGCAAAAGGCGCGCTTCCGGTCCTCGGGCACGTCGGCAAACTGCTGCGCGACCCCCGTAAGTTCCTGATGTCCTTGCCCGCACAGGGAGATCTCGTCCGGATCCGGCTTGGCACCAGCAAGGCCTACCTGGTCTGCAATGCCGAGCTGACCCATCAGGTCCTGGTCAACGACCGGGTCTTCGACAAGGGCGGGCCGTTCGTGGACCGGTTGCGCGAGTTCATCGGGGAAAGCGTGTCGACGTGTCCGCGTCACGAACACCGGCGCCAGCGGCGGTTGATGCAGCCCGCATTTCACCCGAATAGGCTCACCCACTACGCGGAGTTGATGAAAACGGAAACCGTCGTTGTCACCAATTCATGGCAACACGGTGAAGTACTCGATGTGTATGCCGCGATGCAGGCGATCACCACGAAGATCGCCGCCAGGACGATGTTCGCCGCGCCCGCGTCGGCCGCGTTGATCGAGGACGCTTATGACGCGCTGAACGAAATCATGACCGGCGCGGGCAAACGCATGCTCATCCCACCTCCGCTTGACAAGCTGCCAACCCGATCGAAACGCCGATACGACCGCGCGAGAAAACGGATCAGGGAGATCACCGACCAATTGATCACCGACTACCGCTCGGCCGGCGTCGATCACCAGGACCTGATGTCGATGCTGCTGGCGCTGGACGAGGATGGCGGCGCGCTGTCGGAGGAGGAGATCTCCAACCAGGTCGTCACCCTTTTCCTTGGTGGCGTGGAAACGGTGGCCTCCACATTGGGCTGGGCCTTGTGCGTGCTGGCGTTGCAGCCGGAGATCCAGGACAGGCTGCACGCGGAGGTCGACGCCATCGGGCCGTCGCCATCACTCGAGGATCTCGAGAACATGCCGTACGCCAAGGGAATCATCAGCGAGTCGCTGCGGATGTACCCGCCAGGCTGGCTGCTGACCCGGGAGACCACGAAGGACAGCACGCTCGGCGGCGTGGACATCCCGGCGGGCAGCACGATCATTTACAGCCCGTTCGTGCTGGGCAACCGTTCGGACCTGTTCGAGGATCCCGAGCGGTTCGACCCGGACCGGCACGCGAAACGACCGGCCAAGGGCTCGTTCGTGCCGTTCGGCGAGGGTCCGCGCAAGTGCATCGGCGACACGTTCACGATGGTCGAGGCGCCTTTGGTGCTCGCGATGATCGCGGCGAAGTGGCGAATCGAGCCGGTCGGCACGCAGATCAAGCCGCTTGAGCGGATGTCGCTGCTGCTCACGCCCCGCAACCTCAAGATCCGGCTGGTGGCGCGGTGACGACACAACTGTCCTCGGCCGCGGAAGTCCTGGCGTGGAGCCGGGAAATGACCGACCCGGCGTTGCGTGACTGCGTTTCGAAACTGCCGTCGTCCATGCGCCGGATCGCCGGATACCACTTCGGCTGGTGGGACTCCACCGGCGCGATCACTCCCGGCAATGGTGCCGGTAAGGCCGTTCGCCCAGCGCTGGCACTCCTCGCGGCGCAGGCGTCCGGCGGAGACCCCGCCGCGGCTGTGCCCGCCGCGGTGGGGGTCGAACTCGTGCACAACTTCTCGTTGCTGCACGACGATGTGATGGATCACGACCCGGTCCGGCGGCACCGGCCGACCGCGTGGACCGTGTTCGGCGTCGCGGACGCGATCCTGGCCGGTGACGCGATGCTGGCGTTGGCGATGTTGCACGTGTCGCACAACGCGGCCGCTGTTGAAGTGCTGAGCCGGTGCGTGATCGAGCTGTGTCAGGGCCAGTCCTGGGACGTGGAATTCGAGCAGCGCGACCGGGTTTCGCTGGCCGAGTGCTGCAAGATGGTGTCGTTCAAGACCGGGTCGCTGCTCGCGTCCGCGTGCACGCTCGGCGGGCTGCTTGGTGGCGGGGACAGCAGGCGGATCCGGCGGTTGCAGTCGTTTGGGCGTCACCTGGGTATGGCGTTCCAGCTCGTTGACGATCTGCTCGGGATCTGGGGCGATCCGGCGGTTACCGGGAAGCCTGTGCACGCGGATCTCGTGCGGCACAAGAAGTCCTTGCCGGTCGTCTTCGCATTGAATTCTGGAACGGCGGCAGGGGAGGAGCTTTTCGCGCTGTACCAAGGGGACTTCGATCCAGCCCATGCCGCTCGTCTGATTGAAGAGGCAGGCGGACGCGAGTGGGCGCGGGCGAAAGCCGATGAGGAAATGGACGCTGCGCTGAGCAACCTTCCTGGCTGCCAACAGGATGCCGCCGTCGCGCTGCACGAATTGGCCCGCATGATCACGTCCCGCGACCACTGAAGGGTTCACAATGGACATCGCTGAGACGACTGTGCTGTGGTGCCCGATGCCGCCAGGAATCCACCCTTCCTGGCGCCAGTGGGAACGCGACACCGTGGCGTGGATGGAAAGCTTCGACCTGGACGGCGAGCAGCGCGAAACGGGCAGGCTGCACAGTATTATCGCGGGCGAACTAGCCGGACGGACGATCCTGACCTCGGACGACCCACCCGGCGCGCAGTTCTCGACCGACAGCCTGATGTGGCTCTTCGCCTTCGACGACGCCTACTGTGACGAAGGCCGCTACAGCCACAGTCCGTCCACAATGGCCATGCTCGTCGCCGAGATGATCCGAATCGCCGAAACCGGCCGGACGACGTCGTCGAGCCCGCTCGCCCGTGCCCTGGCTGACCTGCGGCAACGTCTCGACACATTGACCGGCCCCGCGCCGACGGCCCGCTGGGTGCAGTCGATGAAGGGCTATTTGGGTTACCAGGTCTGGGAAGCCGCGTATCGCAGCACGAATACGATGCCGACCATTGACCAGTACGCGGTGGCGCGAATTCGCAACGGCAGTATGGAAGTCTGCGCGATGACCCTCGACATCGCGGAAGGAGATGAAGTCCCAGCCGACGAAATCGACCGGATGGACGTGCGAGCATTGATGGAAATGGCGTGCTCGCTGGTCGGCTGGGACAACGACATCGCTTCGTATTACAAGGAACACAAGCGCAGCGGCGACAAACTCAACCTTGTCGACGTCATCGCGCATCAGCGAGGTGTCAGCCCGAGTGAGGCTTTGCCTGAGGCTGTCGCATTCCGGGACGCTGTGCTGGATTTGTACTTGCGGCTGCGTGACCAGGTTGTTGCCGGGCCGGAGACAATGCGGTACATCAGCGGGCTTTCCGCGTGGATACGGGGAAATCTCGACTGGTCCGTGCACACTGCCCGATACCGCCGCCCGGATCGCCCGACCATCTCGGTCACGGACGACCCGGACTACGTCGTCGGCCCGTTCACGCCTCCACCGGGAATCGCCTGGTGGTGGGACCAACTGCGCACTTCCGTCGCAGCTTGAGCCTCGTGAGTGGTTATGCGCGTTAGAACGCGCATAACCACTCACGAGGTCCTTCAGTCGCTGATCTCCACGCTGCGGCGATGTCTGCGGACGCTTTCCTCGACCAGGTCGAGGACCGGTTCGAGGTCGTCAGCGGGCAAACCCATGGCCAGGTGGGAGACGAGGCCTTCGAGTACGAGCTCCAAGAATGCCGTCAGCACCTTCACGTCGACGTCGTCACGCAGGTTCCCGGCCTCACGCTGCCGCTGCAGACGCTGGCGGGTCGCCTCGGTCAACGCCTCCGAGCGCTCGGCCCAGCGGCCGCGGAACTCCGGGTCGGTCCGTAGCCTGCGGGATACCTCCAACCGGGTGCCCAGCCAGTCGCCGGGGTTCTCCGCTCCGGCTGGCGCGGCCAGCAGGTTACGCATCACCTGAACGAGACCTTGCTCGGCGACCACGTCGGCCATCCGGCGCGCTTCGTCCTCGGCCAACGCGAGGAACAGGGATTCTTTGTCCCTGAAGTGGTGGAAGATCGCGCCCCTTGACAGGCCGGTGGCTTCCTCGAGCCTGCGTACGGTGGCGCCTTCGTAGCCGAAACGCGCGAAACATGTCCTGGCGCCATCCAGAATCTGGCGGCGGCGGGCGTCGAGATGGTCCTGGCTGACCCGTGGCATCGAACAATCGTCCCACGTGATGGGCATTTATTGCAATCCGTACGTACGGATTGAGACCCCCTTGGCTATACAAAGAGTAACAGGGATTGACAGAGGGTCCGCCAAGGGTGTCTGATCCCCTCATAGATAGGAAAGTTTCTTATCTAATTCAGGAACTCCGCCGCAGTACCTCCGTTCGTCAACCCTGTAGGAGGCTTCAGTGGCACCCCGTTCCCGATGGCGTGGGACCTTGTCCTGTGTCGCGGCCGGCGTCACGGTGCTTGCGTTAGCGCCTGCCGCCAGCTCAGAAAGCTCTGCTGTCACCAAATACGAGGCCGAGAACGCGACAATCGCCCAAGGAGTCGTGGAATCCAACCACGCCGGGCATTCCGGCACCGGCTTTGTCAACTACGACAACGTCGCAGGCAGCAGTGTCGAGTTCACCGCTCAGGCAGCCACGGCTGGCAGCGCGACCCTGAAGTTCCGCTTCGCCAACGGAACCACGATCAACCGGCCCTTGGACATCGCCGTCAACGGCACGGTTGTCGCGGCTGGGGTGGCGTTCAACGGCACCGGCGCGTGGACCACGTGGCAGGACGTGACAGTCACCGCGCAGCTGGCAGCGGGCACCAACACGATCAAAGCGACGGCGACCACCGCAAACGGTGGCCCCAACCTGGACTACCTCGAAACAGACATTGCGACGCAGCAGCCTGGCAATGACTTCGAGGCCGAAGACGCGGCCATCGCCCAAGGCATCGTGGAGTCCAACCACGCCGGGTTCAGCGGCCGCGGCTTCGTCAACTACGACAACGTGACGGGCAGTCACGTCGAGTGGACAGTGAACGGCCCAGGCGCGGTCGACCTGATCTTCCGTTACGCCAACGGAACCACGATCAATCGGCCGATGGACATCGCGGTCAACGGGACGGTCGTCTCGGCAGGACTGGCGTTCAACGGCACCGGCGCGTGGACGACCTGGCAGACCGTAACCGTGAAGGCGACCCTGGCCGCAGGCGCGAACAAGATCCGCGCGTCGGCGACCACGGCGAACGGCGGACCCAATACGGACAAACTGACGGTCCAGAGCACGGACAACGAGGCTCCGACCGCGCCGCCGAACCTGCGCTCCACTGGCAAGACGGCCAAGACAACCTCGCTCGCCTGGGACGCGGCCACGGACAACGTGGGCGTCGCGGGCTATGACGTGTACCAGCATGGTCAGCTCATGAAGACCGTGGCGGGCAACGTCCTGGCGACCACGGTCGAGGGCCTGCAACCCGACACCGAGTACGACTGGACGGTCTTCGCCAAGGACGTCGCCGGAAACGTCTCGCAGGCAAGCAACAACGTGATCGTGCGGACCGACCCGGCCCCGCCGGACAACGAACCGCCGACAGTGCCCGGCAACCTGACCTCGCCACGTAAGACAGCGACCACTGTGGACTTGGCGTGGACCGCGTCCACCGACAACGAGAAAGTCACCGGTTACGACATTTTCACCGATGGCGCGCAGTCAGGTTCGGCAGACGGCACAGCGACCACGACAACCGTTGCTGGCCTGATCGCGGGCAAGGAGTACAAGTTCAAGATCCGGGCCCGTGACCTGGCAGGCAACGTCTCCGGGTTCAGCAACGAGATCGCGGTGACGCCGACGACCGGCGGCCCAACGGGCGTTCCGAACCCAGGCGCGGTCACGACCATCGCCAGCGGCGTGGATGTCGTGTGGGGCGTGGCATTCCTGCCGGACGGCTCGGCATTGTTCAGCGAGCGCAACACGTTCAACATCTACCGGATCGCCGAAGGCGGCACGAAGCAACTGGCGGGCAAGATCAGCCAGGCCGCTGGGACGGGCGGCGAAGGCGGCCTGCTCGGGCTGGAGATCTCGCCGACCTTCACCACCGATCACTGGGTGTACGTGTACCACACGGCAGCCAACGACAACCGGATCATCCGGATCAAGTACGAGAACGGCACGCTCGTGCAGAGCTCCTACCAGGTGCTCTTCTCCGGGATTGCCCGCAACAGGTTCCACAATGGTGGCAGGCTGAGGTTCGGTCCTGACGGCAAGCTCTACGCCTCGGTCGGTGACGCGCAGAACGGCAACAACGCGCAGAACAACAACTCGCCCAACGGAAAGATCCTGCGGCTCAACGCGGACGGCAGCATCCCGTCGGACAACCCGTTCGGCAACGCGGTGTGGAGCAAGGGGCATCGCAACCCGCAAGGCCTTGATTTCGACGCGCAAGGCAGGCTGTGGGCGGCCGAATTCGGTAACAGCAGCCAGGACGAGGTCAACCTGATCACCCGTGGCGGGAACTACGGCTGGCCCTCGTGCGAAGGCACTTCGGGAAGCTGCGGCGGTTTCATCCCGCCGAAGAAGACGTGGTCGACCAGTCAGGCGTCCCCAAGCGGCCTGACGATCATCAACGACCACGTGTTCGTCGCCACTACGGTCGGTCAGCGCGTCTACCGGATGCGCATCGACAGCAGCAGCAACCTCGTCGAGCAGCAAACGTACTTCCAGGGCACGTACAACCGCCTGCGGACCGTGGAAGTCGACCACGACGGCGACATCTGGCTGACCACGTCGACCGACAAGGACGGCACGGCGAACAACGACCGGATCCTGCACGTGGACATCCAGTATTCGGGCGGCGGCGGTGAGTTCGCGTTGACCAGTTCGGCCTTCGCCGACAACGCCATGATGCCCGCGAAGTACACCTGTGCGGGTGACGGAACGGCTGGCCAGGACCCTTCGCCACCGTTGGCGTGGTCAGCGGACGGGAGTGCGAAGAGCTACGCGATCGTGTTCTCGGACAGAGTGAACAACGGAAACAAACGGCACTGGATCATCTGGGACATCCCGACGAGCGCGCTTTCCCTGCCGGAGAATCTAGGCGCCGGATTCAACGTGCCAAATCAGGGTGGTGCCAAGCAAAAGGCCATGGGCAGTGGCGCGAACGCGCAGAAGTACTTCGGTCCATGTCCCGGCGGCAGCACGAATCCTTACACGTTCACGCTGTACGCGGTGAATGTGGCGACGCTTCCTGGCGTCACTTCGGCCAGTGGGCTTGATGTGATCCAGAACGCGATCGTCGCCAACAGCGGGGCCAACACTGTCCTTCGTGGACGGTCGAACGCCTCGACCTGAGACGCTCGGGTGGCCGGACCTTGGCGGCGATCCGGTCACCCGAGCACCCAGTTTTCGCCAGGCCCGGTCTCCGCGCGTCGCAGGGACCCATGCGAGCCGGGCCTGGCGAGTCCATTTAGGAGATTTCTCGTTCGTCCAGCAGTCCGTCCACAATGATCCTGGTGGCCCGTTGAATGTCCAACGCGGGCAACGGACGCGTCAACACCTCGGTGATCAGACCGTCCAAACAGGCCAGCAGAATCCGGGCGTGCCCTTCTGGGTCCGGCGATCCCAGCCGGTCAAGCCAACGCCCGCCAAGCTGCCAGTACCGCACCGACCAGCCAAGGATCTGGTCGGCGATCTCCGGGCGCCAGGCGGCCTCAAGGAAAATCGCCCGCCGGGCCAGCGTCAGCTCACGGGCCTGGTCGGTCATGTACAGCACCATGTCGGTCAGCCTGCGGGCGAAGGCCTCACGGTCGACCACGCCTTCGACCTTGCCGAGCAGGTCGGCCAGCAGGGACTGCTCGGTCTTCACCAGATGCCCGAGCACGCCCTGGATCAGCGCGTCGCGGGTGCGGAAGTGGTTGGACGTACTGCCTTTGGGCAGCTCGGCCGCGGTGTCGACGGACAGGTGGGTGAGCGCCCGTGGCCCGCCCCTCGCCAGCACGGACACGGCCCCGATCAGGATCTCGTTACGGCGCGTAGGCACCCGTGAATAGTACTGCATTTGTAGTTTTCGTAAACCATGTCAGCGGCTGTCAGGGTTCGTGTCCATCTTTGATCCCATGACGGATTTGAGTGGCAAGGTGGCACTGGTCGCGGGCGGGACCCGCGGTGCGAGCAGGGCGATCGCGGTGGAACTCGGCCGTGCGGGCGCTTTTGTGTACGTCACCGGCCGCAGCTCGGGCACGCAACGCTCCGAAGTGGACCGAGTGGAGACGATTGAGCAGACCGTCGAGCTGATCGAGCAGGCAGGCGGCAAGGGTGTGGCGATCAGGATCGACCATCTTGAGCGGGATCAGGTCGACGGGCTGGCCCACCGGATCGACCGCGAGCAGGGCAGGCTGGACATCCTGGTCGACGGCATCTGGGGCGGTGACGCGTACCTCGGCTGGGGCAAGTCGATCTGGGAGCAGCCGCTCAACGAGACCCTGCGGATGATCCGGCTGAGCATCGACGCGCATCTGATCACGAGCCACTACCTGTTCCCGTTGATCATCCGTAACCCGGGCGGTCTGGTCGTGGAGATGACGGACGGCACGGAGGAGTACAACGCGAACTACCGCGCGTACGGCTCGCTCGGTTTCTATCTGGCGAAGGCGACCTCGCACCCGTTGGTGAAGGGCGAAGCAGCCCAGACCAAGGAGTACGGCACGACGGTCGTAGCCGTCACGCCGGGTTGGATGCGGTCTGAGGCGATGCTCGACGCGTACGGCGTGACCGAGGACAACTGGCGTGACGCGACGAAGAAGGTGCCGTACTTCATCATCTCGGAGACGCCGACGTTCACCGGTCGCACGGTCGCGGCGCTGGCGGCGGATCCGGACAAGACACGGTTCTCTGGCCAGACCCTCAGCAGCGGACAGCTGGCGAAGATCTACGAGGTCGACGACATCGACGGCAGCAGGCCGGACTGCTGGCGATACATCGATGAGGTACAGGACCTCGGCAAGGACCCGGACCCGACCGGCTACCGGTGACGTTCCCACATCTGCCGTGCGGCGTCCGCGAACGCGGCCCGCACGGCGGCTGGCTCAAGGATTTCCACCTCTATACCTAGCGGCATCAGCTGTACCGCGGCGATGTCCGGGCGTTCAAGGCCGAGCACGACCTCGGTCCAGCCGTCCGGGCCTGGCTGTGTTCCGGCCAGCGCCTCGGCGGCTATGTCGGCGTCGAGGATCGTGGGCAGGCTGCGGACACCGGCTGGGCTGAGCCGGACGCGTACATCGGTCTCGTGCAGCGATCGTTCGAACTGGGCCGATGAATGCTGCCACCAGCTGGCCAGGTCGAAGTCGGTCGGCCGGTCGAAGCGCTCGTCGAGTTCCTCGACCGCCGCGATCCGGCTGACTCGGTACGTCCGGATGCTGCTGTCGACGCGCGCGACCAGGTACCAGACGCCCGCTTTGAGTACGAGCCCGAGCGGGTCGAGCACGCGTACGACCTTGCGTTCGCCGTAGGTGACGCGTACCTGGTGCTGCTCCCATACCGCGCGCGCGACGTCCGCGAGGTGCTCGGCTTCGTCCTCGCGCTTGAACCAACCCGGGGCGTCGAGGTGGAAACGTTGCGCGACGTGCTGCGCTTGGTCGCGTAGCGGGGCTGGCAGCGTTGCGGACACTTTGGCGTGTGCGGCGGATACGGCCGTGCCGAGGCCGAGTTCCGCGAGGGCGCGTGGCACGCCCATGGCGAAGATCGCCACGGCTTCCCGGGATGTCAGGCCGTCCAGTCTGGTGCGCCAGCCGTCGACCAGCCGCACGCCGCCATTGCGGCCAGCTTCCGTCCAGATTGGTACGCCGGTTGCCTGCAGCGCGGCGACGTCGCGGTGCATGGTCCGCTCCGACACCGCCAGTGCGTCGGCCAGTTCGGCGATGGTCGCGCTGCGCTTGCTCTGCAGGGTGAACAGCAGGGCAACCAGGCGTTCGGCTCGCATAGCCCAGATCATACTACGAGCCGAACTATGGGTGTAGTAGCCTCGGTTCATGGACATTGCCGTGTGCCGGCGACCGAACGGCGTTCGGCTTGCCCGGATTCGGCCACGGAACAGCGTTGTTCTGATTTCCCGCGGCGCGCTCACCAAGCTGTTGCACGATGCGCTATCGGACGGTGTGGTCGAGACCGGTGTTGAAGTGTCTGATGTAGACAATCTGACCGCGGTCCTGGTGGCGAAATTCTCGGCCGTGGTGCCAAGTTCGGTGTGACGGGGTGGAGGGCGGTCGGACGCGCCGGTCTGGTTGTCAGCTGGTTTGCGCTCTGCCGACGGGAATTTGCCGGACCTTCACCGGATATTCGGCGACTAGTGGTCACGATCGGAAGCCTGTCGGGGGTCTCGACGGCCCAGCTTCCCGCTAGGAGGCCGCTGAATTAGGGTGGTTTGCGGGTTGGTTGTCACCGAGTGATGGCAGGCGAGGACCTGGGCCTTGCTGATTCATGGGTGATGCTGGGCGTTCAGGGAGCCCAGGGCGGTTGCTCGACGAGGTTCACAATCCCCAAGACTGGGGGTTGGGCCGTGGTTTCCCTCAGGTAGCCAGGGTCCAAGCGCCCGCCGTATGGGTCAGGCCGCGACCGATGAGGTTGCGGAGGTTCAAGGCTGCGGTGCGGCGTTTGAGCCAGGCGTTGTTCTTGCCGGTGCCTAGATATCGGAGTTTGAGACGTCGGCCACCGCGGCTGGCGATCTGGGAGATGACCCGTTCCACGTTGGGGCGGAACGTCCTGTAGCTCTCGCGCAGTTCGGGCTTGTCCGCCCAGTCGCGTCGGGCTTGGCGCAGCAGGTCATCTCGTGGGTGCAGAACGATTTTACGGCCGGTCTTGGACGTGGTGCACTGTGCACGCAGTGAGCAGGCACGACAGAGAGCGCCAAAGGTGGCGACCCGGGTCCGGCTGATCGGGCGGGTGATGTCGTTGGGGCAGGTGACCGTGCCCGCTTGCTCGTCCACGGTGAAGTCGTCCACGGTGAAGTCGTCCACGGTGAATCCGCCCTCGACCGGAGCCCGCAGCGGCTTGGGCTTGATCACCGCCTCATGCCCGGCATCGTCGATCCCACCGCGTAGATCCCCTGTGCCATAGGCGGAATCGCCGTACCACGCGCGCTTGCCGTCCTCGGCGTCGAGGAACTCCTCGGCCACAGCGGGGTCGGAGTTCTCCGTGCCGGCGGCCGTGGTCACCTTCTCGTCGGTGACGATCCCGGTCTCGGGCTCGGCCGCCACGTGCGCCCGATACCCGTCCCGCCGGTTCTCCGGGGACTTGCGGGTATGCCGCGCATCCGGATCCACTGTGGACACCACCCGGTCCGGGGCGACCTTGCGGGCGATCCGCCACCGCCCATCAGTGCCGTCACTGCCCTCGGCGGGCTCGACATCCTGACCGGCGACCAACGCCAGCAACGCCAACGCGAACTCCGCGTCGCCTTCCAGTTCGGTATCGGCCAGCGCCGCCACCAGCGCGTTCGCATCGTTGACCAGCGCGGAGACCAGCGCGTCCCTGGCGGCCGGGTCGTCCCAGTCGATCCTCGGCTTGTCCGGCCGACTGTAGTCATGGCCGGTACACACCTTCGCGATCTGCCCCGCCGCGCCGGGCACCTGCCGATCCACCCGCCGGATCGCCGAGATCAGCTGGGTGATGGTGTCCTGGGTGGCGACCGCGTCGGCCAGGATCGTGGAATCCACCGCCCGCTTGCGGCGGCCACGCAGGATCCCGGTCTCCTCGACGACCGTGCGCACCGCGTCGTTGATCCGATGCGGCCGCCCCGAGGTGGCCAGTCGTTTGCGCCAGTACACCAGCGTCGAGGGGTCGAATCCCTTGTCGTCCAATGCCATCCCGGTCGCGACCTTCCACCGCAGGTCACACCGGGCCGCCTCAGCGGTCTCCCGATCCGAGAGATCATGCAGGGTCTGCAACACCAGGATGGAGGCCATCACCGACGCCGGGATCGAGGGCCGTCCCTTGCCCGAGGGGAACAGATCCTCGAACTCTCCATCGGGGAACAGATTCCGGCGATGCCCGGCCAGGAACGCGAACATGCTCCCCGCCGGGACCAGATGACCGACCAGCGCCTCCGCGTCCAGCAGCTCCCGATCACCACGCTCCACACCCTGCATGAAACGATTCTCCCAGCTCAAACCCACATCCTGGGGCGACACGCCGATTATTCAGCGGCCTCCTAGCCAGATTTTCCTCTGGGCAGCACCGACCAAAGGCGCCGGTACAACACCGGTACCGGCCCCTTCGTCCGGCACACTCAGCGAAAACCTGGATCCGCCGAATACCCCAACGACCTTCCGATCGCAACCACTAGTGTGATCCGGTTCCGCAAATCCTTGCGGCCATGGACGAATCGGACATCATCTGGCCCGACCTCTGTTGCGTGGCGCCACGTTTGCGCTCGTGCGTGCGGGATCGTGTTGCCCTGGTGGGTGATGCCGCTCACGCGATGACGCCCGACCTCGGTCAGGGCGCGTGTCAGGCGCTGGAGGACGGCGCCGTGCTCGGCCGTTGCCTTGCGACAATGACCGACACCGGCGAGGCGCTGCGACGCCACGATTCCTTGCGCCGCAAGGATTTCCAGCGAATTGCGGCCACCGTGCGGCGGGTCGGCCAGCTGACCATGCGGCCACGGCTGGTCTTTCCGCGTGACACGTTGCTCCGTACCGCCGATCTCGTGATGCGCTAAGTAATCGCGCCTGGTCCGCTGCCCGTCGTAAGTTCTTCGCAATGCTTTTGTCGTACCCCAGGGGTAGCGTCGTAGGCGATCCGATGAAGGAGCGCAAACGTGACCATACTGCGAGACACGCCCATCGATGGGCCGGAGTTTCGCCCGCTGCGAGAGCGGGTGGAAGCCGAGGCCTATGTCGCTTCCGTCTGTTTCAAGCACGGTCCACCGAGACTGACCGGCGTCGAGCTCGAATGGACAGTCCACTACGCCGATGATCCCCAACGCCAACTGAATGCCGAAGTGCTTCGCCAGGCACTAGGCGACCACGCGCCACGCACGTTGCGTTCCGACAGTCCCCAGATTTCTTTGCCAGGTGGCTCACCGCTCACCGCCGAGCCCGGCGGTCAGGTCGAGATCTCGGCTCAGCCGGAGGATTCCCTGACCACCCTGTACGCCACCGTCACGGCAGACACCGGATATTTGACCGGCCTGCTCGCGGCCCATGGCCTCGTTCTGGGCACGTCCGCGATCGATCCATATCGGACACCGCAGCGAATCCTCACCGTCCCGCGTTACGCGGCGATGGAGAAGGCGTTCGCTCCGCTGGGTACCGACGGCATCACGATGATGTGCAGCACCGCCGGATTCCAAGTGTGCGTGGATGCGGGAGAACGGCAGGATCATGCCGCGCGATGGACCGCCGCGCATGTGCTTGGCCCGCCGTTGAGCGCGCTGTTCGCCAATTCACCCCAGGTGCTCGGCCGAAGAACCGGCTGGGTGTCCAACAGATTGCGGGCTGTGCTGGGCACTGACCCGGTCCGGACGTATCCGAGCGATATCAACGGCGACCCGGCGACCAACTGGGCGCGTCGCGTACTGGAGACGCCGTTGTTATGCGTCCGTCGCGACGATGGCTGTTGGGACGCGCCGCCCGGTGTCACGTTCGCCGACTGGGTCATCGGACGAGCCGACCTCGGCCGTCCGGCGACTATCGCGGACCTGGAGTACCACATCTCCACCCTGTTCCCGCCTGTCCGGGCGCATGGCTATCTGGAGATCCGGTACATCGACGCGCAGGAAGGCGATCGATGGCTTGCTCCTGCCGCGTTGCTCGTCGCCCTGCTCAGCAAGGCCAACGAGGTCATCGACATCTGCATGCCGGTTGCGGACCGCTGGCTGACGGCGGCGCGTGACGGGCTGCGTGATCCTGCGCTCGCTCGTATCGCCGCGCGGGTCGCCGAGCTGGGAATCGGCGAGCTCGGCAGTACCGGGCTGACGCCTGACCTGGCGCAGCGGGTGACCAGCGATATCGAACGCAGGCTGCAGGACTGGAGGGACGAGGCATGACCGCGTTCACCGAGCTAGAGACGGAAAAGATGCGCGATCGGGTCGCGCGGCAGCTGGCCCGGTCGCGCGCCCGCAGTACCGCGCTCACCGACGCGGTGGACGAGCACGACCTGGTCCGTCAGCACTCGAAACTGATGTCCCCGCTGGTATGGGACTTCGCGCACATCGGCAACCAGGAGGAGCTGTGGCTCGTCCGGGACGTCGGCGGGCGTGAACCGGTCCGGCAAGACATCGATGACATGTACGACGCCTTCCAGAACGCGCGCGCCGACCGTCCCTCGCTGCCGTTGCTCTCGCCGACCGGGACCCGGTCGTACGTGCAGGAGGTCCGCGACAAGGTGATGGACGTGCTGGCCAGCACGCCGTTGGAAGGCCGCAAGCTGGTCGAGAACGCGTTCGCGTTCGGCATGATCGTGCAGCACGAGCAGCAGCACAACGAGACCATGCTGGCCACGCACCAGCTGCGAACCGGCGATCCGGTGCTGCACGCGCCGTTACCGCCCGCACCGGCAGGCCCGGTGATCAACCAGGAGATCCTGGTGCCAGCAGGCCCTTTCACCATGGGCACTTCCGTCGAGCCATGGGCGCTGGACAACGAGCGCCCGGCGCATCAGGTGCATGTGGACGCGTTCGTGATCGACAAGTACCCGGTCACCAACGGGATGTACCTGGAATTCATCACGTCTGGCGGTTATGACCAGCTGCGGTGGTGGAGTGAGGAAGGCTGGGCCTACCGGCAGAAAGCCAACCTGACCGCCCCACGGTTCTGGGTGCGGGACGGGGACCGCTGGCTACGTAACGGTTTCGGTGCGGTTGAGCCGATCGTGCTCGACGAACCCGTTGTGCACGTGTGCTTCTACGAAGCCGAGGCGTTCGCCGCGTGGGCAGGCAAGCGGTTGCCCACCGAGACGGAGTGGGAGAAGGCCGCGCGGTTCGACCCGGCGACCGGACGATCCCGCAGATACCCGTGGGGCGACGAGGATCCCGGTCCCGAGCACGCCAACCTCGGCCAGACGCACCTGCGTCCGGCCCGGATCGGTGCGTATCCGCAGGGCGAGTCGGCGTACGGGGTCGCGCAGATGATCGGTGACGTGTGGGAGTGGACGAGCAGCGATTTCCACGCCTACCCGGGGTTTGTGGCGTTCCCGTACCGCGAGTACTCCGAGGTGTTCTTCGGCCCGGACTACAAGATGCTGCGCGGTGGCTCGTTCGGCGCGGACGCGGCGGCCTGCCGTGGCACGTTCCGCAACTGGGACTACCCGATCCGCAGACAGATCTTCAGTGGCTTCCGGCTCGCACGAGATCCCCGGCCTGACGAAACGCGCTGACGTGTGCCGCCATCTGGGTTACCTCGGCCCCGCCGTGTCCGTGGCGAGCCTGGTCCTCGAGCCGCAGCACTCGTTGCTGCGGCAGAGCTGGGCGCCCGTGGACATGCGTGGCGGCGGCACCATCAACGCCGACGGTTTCGGTGTCGGGTGGTTCGTTGACGCCCATACCAGTGATGACCGTGCCACCGTGTATCGCCGTGCCAGTCCGATGTGGACCGACACTGCGTTGCCAGGGCTACTGGGGCCGGTGCAGGCCACCGGAGTGCTTGCGGCCGCGCGCTCAGCGACCGTTGGCATGCCGGTCATCGAGACCGCGGCCGCGCCCTTCACCGACGGCGAGTGGTTGTTCAGCCACAACGGAGTCGTGCGGGGCTGGCCGTCGTCGATCGCGTCATTGGCGGCGGGCTTGCCCGTCACAGATCTGATGACGCTCGACGCGCCGACTGACGCCGCTGTGCTGTGGGCGCTTGTCCGTGCCCGGTTGCGGGACGGACAGGATCCCGGCAAAGCCATCGCGGAAACTGTGATCGAGGTCGAGGAACTGGCGCCGGACTCCCGTCTCAACCTGATGCTCACCGACGGGCGGACGCTGGTCGCGACCGCCTGGTACCACTCGCTTTCGACGCTGGTCACCGACGACGCCGTCGTGATCGCGTCCGAACCGTGGGACAACGATCCACGGTGGACACCCGTCCCGGATCACCACATCGTCACGGCCACGGCAATCCCGTGGCCGCCTTCACTCGCCGTGCAGCCGCTCGGCGCCCGACCAAAGGGAAACCATGACTGAACCGGTGGTCGACGTCCATCTGGAAGCGGACCACGCCGCCCGCGCGCTCGCCTCCGACGCGCGGACCGGCCTGGCCGCTTCGCCGAAAACCCTGCCACCCAAATGGTTCTACGACGCCAGGGGCAGTGACCTGTTCGAGCAGATCACCCGCTTGCCCGAGTACTACCCGACCCGCGCGGAACGGGAGATCCTGGGCGACCGCGCCAGCGAGATCGCCGCGACCAGCAAGGCGCACACCCTCGTCGAACTCGGCTCAGGCTCGTCGGAGAAAACCCGCCTGCTGCTGGATGCCTTGCGCTCAGCCGGAACCCTGCGCCAGTTCGTGCCATTGGACGTGTCCCGCACAGCCTTGACGGACGCGGCAGCGGCGTGTGCCGTCGACTACCCAAGCCTGAAGGTGCATGGTGTGGTCGGTGACTTCACCGAGCATTTGGCTTTGCTGCCAGGCGAAGCGCCCCGAATGGTCGCCTTTCTCGGTGGCACGATCGGAAACCTGCTGCCCGAGGAACGAGCCAAGTTCCTCGGCTCCCTGCGTGACGTCCTCGAACCAGGGGAGTGGCTGCTACTGGGCACCGACCTGGTGAAGGACGCCGAAACCGTCCGTGTCGCCTACGACGACGCCGCCGGGGTCACGGCCGAGTTCAACCGCAACGTCCTGCACGTGCTCAACCGTGAACTCGGCGCCGACTTCGATGTCGACGCCTTCTCTCACATAGCGCTGTGGGATCCGGTGAACGAATGGATCGAGATGCGCCTGCGTGCCGAGAAAGCCATGCAGGTCACCGTGCCCGCGCTCGGCATGACGGTGTCCTTCGACGAAGGCGAGGAACTGCACACAGAGATCTCGGCCAAATTCCGCCGCGAAGGCATAGCGGCTGAGTTGGCCGACACCGGCTTCGAGCTAACCCGCTGGTGGACGGACACCGCAGGCCGATTCGGCCTGTCCCTGTCCCAAGCCGTCTGATTCGCCCGGGTGGATTGCGGGACAGCTCCCGCAATCCACCAGTAGGGTCAGCTGGGTGAAATGGTTCCGCCGTCGTGACCAGCGCAATCCGTCCGGGCCTTACGACGCCAGCGTCGCGCCGGACGACGGACTCCATCGAATTGACCTGGGATCCGTGCGCGTCCCGGTCGCCGACGGTGTCCAAATCCAACTCGAGATGAGCCCTGACCGCACGGAAGTCCGGGCCGTACACCTCCTGACCGACCTCGGCCAGTTCACAATCAGCGCTTTCGCCGCCCCACCTGCCAGCGGCTTGTGGCCGGAGATCAGCGCCGAACTCGTCAACGACATGCCACCGATGCACTCAGTCCGCACCGAACCCGGCGAATGGGGCCAAGAAGTCGTCGGCGAGATGGACGAGGCCGTCTTTCGAATCGTCGGCATCGACGGCCCAGGCTGGCTGCTACGCGGCGTTTCCGCAGCTCCACCCCGTTCGTCCGGCAAGGCCGCTGCCGCCCTCCGAGACACCCTACGCAGGACCATTGTCGTTCGTGGCCACGAGAACCTGCCGGTCCGCACCCCGCTTCCGATCACGCTCCCGGACGAAATAGCCCGAAACCTCTAGTGTCGTGTGATCCTGTTCCCTTTCGCCTTGCTGGGAGATCACATTGTTCCTGGTGGTGACGCCGGGACGTCGGAATACTGGTTGTCTTTCGGCGTTCCGGCCGGTGCCGCCAGGGACGATTTGAGCCCCAGCAAGGCCAAGGGAACAGGGTCACGCGGCACTAGCCGCCGCACAGCCCCCAAACACCGAATGACGGGGTCAGCGGCAGCCATCGCACCGAGCCCCAACGCAAACGCCACCCACGGCCCAGCCGGAACAAGCATCACGGACAAGACGATCACAAAGACGATGGTCCCGCTAGCCGACGCCAAAGTGCCCTGCATGAGCGCGGCAGCCGCATGACCTCCGTTGGCACGATGCACGGAAGGCGCCATAACAACCAGAAGCACCGGCAACGCCGACAAAGCACCCGCAAGAACAGGCCCAACCAGCGGCGCGATCGTCGCAAGGGTCAGCACCACCGTGCCTGATACAGCCATCCGGACCGGCAGATCCCATCGCGACACCCGTGGAGGCGGCGGCTGATCAGCGGAAGCCGCAGCCACCGACTTGGAGGCCATCGGCACCGAGGCATTGAACCCCTGTGACTTCAATACTGTTGCGCCGACCGCGGTTCCAATCGCGACCCCACTGAGCCACAAACTCTGCGTGACGGCGACAAGCATCTCCGCCGCGGCTCCACAGAGGACAGCAATCGCCACCGTCGACACCGGCCGCATTTTCCTTGCCAGGCAAGCATAAACAAGACAGAACGTAACAACCGTCAGTTGCCCCAACGCGGCACCATGGGCCGCGTCAGCGGCGACGAGCGGCCCATGTTCCAAGTAGAGCACCACCAGAAAAGGCGCTGTGGTCAAAGGAAGCCCGAGCAGACGGCCGCCGAACCGAGGGCCGAGCCGCTGCGCGGCGATCGAGGTGAGCAGGATCAACAAAGGAGCGAGGGTCGCTCTGAGCAGGAGAACCTCCATACCTTCGACTCAAACACCGATCACGCCGACATTGGCTCGGGATCAGCGGGACAAAACACCCACACGCCGAGATAATCTCGCCCAAACACACGTTTGGCCGAGATTTCCTAGAATGAGATCATGGACCGGATAGATCGGCATTTGCTGGCCGCATTGGTGAACGACGGCCGGGCCACCTACCAAGAGCTAGGTCGGCTGGTGCGACTCTCGGCCAACACCGTCGCCGACCGCGTGCGCAGGCTGCGCAAGGACGGCGTCATCCGCGGCTACCGCGCCGAACTCGATCTGGCCGTCCTCGGCCGCGGTCTGCAAATCCTCACCGACATCCGCCTGCGCGAGACGGTCGACCGGGCCGGATTCGAGCGCGGCCTGGTCAACGTGCCGCAGGTGATCGCCGCGATGCGGATGACCGGCGACTACGACTACCTGCTGCACGTGGTGTGCGCCAACGCCCTCGAACTTGAGCACATCGTCCATCGTCGACCGGCTCAAAGCCGAACTGGGCGTCCGCGAAGCACGCAGCCGCCTGCTGCTGCACGAGGTCCCGCTCGGCCAAGACCGAATCCTGGACGCCTGAACTGGCAGTTTGTCGCCTGTCGAGGAGGTACCGAGCAGCGGCGCCGACTGTGAGTCTGGCTGTCTCATGATCAAGGAGGGATGACGTTGGCCATCCGCTTCGCGTTTCTCGCGGGCATCATGGCCGCTGGTTCTGTCCTCGTGGCACCGGTGGCACCGGCGGCATCGGCACAACAACCGGCTGTTCAGTGGAGTACGTGCCCGGACGGGGCGCTCGACGACGTTCCAGATGAAGAAAAGCCCCTGTTCAGCTGCGCCACATACGCGGTGCCCCTTGATCACGACAGGCCACGCGGGAAACCATCTCGCTCGCGCTGATGCGTCGCGTGGCGGGAAACCAGGCCAAGCGCATCGGTTCGCTGTTCTTCAACCCGGGCGGCCCGGGCGGCAGCGGGTGGGACATGCCGACCGCGGGCAAATACGCGTTGCAGCCCGAGGTGCTCGAACGGTTCGACCTCCTCGGGTTCGACCCGCGTGGTGTCGGCCGAAGCACCCCGTTGCGCTGCTTCGAGACCGCCGAAGAGGCGAACGAGGTCTTGGGCCGCAGGTTTCGTGTCCCGGTGACCAAGCAGCAGATCGCTGGCCGACGCGTGGGAGCGCGAGTCGCCGACCTTCGCCAGGTTCCGGGCCTTCGATGAGCCGATGTTCTGTGCGACGTGGCCGGTCAAGCAGGCCGACCCGTACCGAGGGCTGTGCAACCGCGAGACCAAGAACCCGGTGCTGGTGATCGGCAACTACTACGACCGCTCACCCACTACGAGTTCTCCCAGCGAATGGCGCGCCAGCTCGGCAACGCCGTCCTGCTCAGCGTGGACGCGTTCGGCCACTGCATCCTCGGGCAGTCCCAGTGCGTCGACAAAGCCGCGGCGAGGTACTTGACCACGCTGGAAGTCCCGCAACCGGGGCAGGTCTGCCAACCGAACCTGCAACCGTTCTGATCAAACGGCCGGCACGTCTTTGGCGTGCCGGCCGCTGATCGTTACGCTGCTGGGTGCGGAGGTGGACCCGTGGTCGAGACAGTCAAACCACGCAGGCGCCAGGCTCGCGGCGAGCGGCGGATGGCGCAGTTGCTGAACGCGGCTGAGGAAGTCTTCGCAGCCGACGGATTCAACGCTGCGACAACCAATGCGATCGCGGCGGCGGCAGGCGTCTCACCAGGAACCCTGTACCAGTTCTTCCCGAACAAGGGCTCGATGGCGGCGGCGCTGGCCGATCGTTACGTCGACGTGCTCGCCGAAGTGCATGACCCGGAGGCGAAGGTCGTCGGTGTGCCGCTGGACGACGTGATCAACCGGATGGTCGATCCAGCGATCGAGATCGCCGAGCAGCACCGCGCGTTCGAGGCGATGTTCTGGGCGCAGCCGTGCGACAAGTTACGGGACTCGGTGACCGAGAACGTCGACCGTACGATCGCGACCCGGGTGCCGGAACTGGATCCGTCGCGGCGAAGACTGATCGCCACGGTCACGGTGAAGATCTTCGGAGCACTGCTGCCGTCGATCCTGGCCGCGTCGGGCCGGGAGCGCGCCGAGATGACCGGCGAGCTGAAAAGGGTGCTCCGAGCCTACCTGCTGGACGTCTCAGACTAGCCCTGACCAGGAAAAACCCCAAACTGTCGTACCCCTCTGGCACAGTGTCCGAGGAGGGGATGAGACATGGAAACAGACTGGCTGGACCTACCTTTCACCGGCCCGTTCGACCTGGCGGCGTCCGCACGGTTCATCGAAGGCTTCACCCCAAGCCAGTCCTTTGTGGACCAAGAAGGCCGACTGAGACTGGCCTTCCCGGCGTCGCCATCGTGGGAACCGGTAGCGGCACTGGTCAGACAGGCCGCGCCGAACGGCCCAGTGCAAGTCCGGCTGAACGCGGCCCCGGAGGACGTGCCCGCGGTGCTCTCGCACGTCCAGCGCATCCTGTCGCTGGACGTCGACGGCTCAGGTTTCGCCGATCTCGCATCACACGATCCAGTGATCCGCGAGGTGCAAGCACTGGCACCAGGTCTGCGACCAGTGCTGTTCCACTCGCCGTACGAGGCTGCGTGCTGGTCCATCATCAGCCAAAGGGTGCGGACAACCCAGGCGGCCGCGCTCAAGAACCAGATCGCGCGTAGGGTCGGTACCAAGGTCGCCGTGCCGGCCGGGCGAAACGAACTGCCGGGGATACAGCTCGACACGTTCCCGGCCCCACGGCGACTCCTGTCACTGGACAGAATCCCGCTCCTGCCCGAAGTCAAAAGCACCCGCCTGCGGGCAACAGCGGAAGCAGCCCTAGCAGGGGACCTCGACGCGGCCAAACTCCGAGCCATGCCCGCAGACGAAGCACTCCGCCACTTGGCAACCCTGCCAGGCATCGGCCCCTTCTCAGCGCAGCTGATCCTGTTACGTGGCGCGGGCCATCCAGACGTCTTCGCCACCGCGGAACCGCGGTTACACCAAGCGATCACCGCCGCCTATGGGCTGCGACGTCCGTCTGTCAACGATCTTGCCCAGGTGGCAGACGGCTGGCGGCCATATCGGACGTGGGTATCAGTGCTGTTCCGTGCCCAAGGTGATCTCGCCCGGTTGTAGGCGCGTACCGCCGGGCTTCGGCGGTCAGATGTGCGCGCGGATCTGGCGGACCGGGTGGCCGAGAGCAGCGGCGAACTCGGCCATTTCCTCTGTGGTGAACTCCTCGCGTTCGGACCCGCCGATCATGCACTCGATCTGGAACCGGGCGTAGCCACAAGGCCAGTCGTAGTGCAGGGCGTCCAACGTTGTCGCCATGCCGCAGCAAGGCACGGTCACGGCCAGCGTGTCGAACCCTGCGTGCTTGCGTTCGAGCAGATCGTTGTACCACCAGAAGTCGATGTCGCCATCACAGGAAGGGCAGGTGATGCGAACGAGGTTCTCACCAGAGGTGATGGCCATGATCGGCGAGTACCAGCACGCCTCGATCTCGGCCCTGTCATCGTCCGCGAAGAATCGCTCAGCGAGCGCGATGGCGCGTTCAGCCGCGGGCTTGTCCGGCTGCCACCGTGGTTCGGTGGGGATCACCGACAGGATGTTGGCGCTCATCGGCGCATCATGGCGAGGAAGTCTCGGATGAGGCTGTCGGTGAACTCGCGCGTGATGGGTTCGCCGGTGACCAGCACGCGGTAGTAAATCGGGCCGACGAGCTGGTCGATCGCTGAGTCGAGGTCAAGCTCGGCGGGCAGTTCGCTGCGGGCGATGGCACGTTCGAGCAAGCTGCGGTCCCTGGCGCGCAAGGGAAGTACGCACTCGTCGCGGAATCGCGTGGCCATTGCTGGATCGTGCTGGGCTTGGCCAGCCAGCGCGCGCAAGACGGCGCCTTGGTCGGTCTCGGTGAGGAAGGTGGCGAGCATCGGCAGGTAAGCGGCTAGGTCGTCGGTGAGTGAGCCGAGGTCGGGTGGGGTCAGTTCTTCGTTCATGTCGGCTACGAAGGCGTCGAGCAGGATGTCGATCTTCGATGGCCACCAGCGGTAGATCGTCTGCTTCGCCACGCCTGCCCGCGCGGCGATGCCTTCGACTGTCACCCCGGCGAAGCCGCGCTCCACCAGGATGTCGTCCGCGGCTTCCAGTACGGCCTGGCGGGCTTGTTCGCTTCGGCCATGGCGGTTGCCGTGGTGCCGCGTGTTCGTCACACGCGCAACACTACTAGCCTAGACGAGACGTTGCGTCTAGGCTGGCCAAATGACTCTGGCGAAGGTTCAACCGATACTCGATCGGCTCTTCGCGGCCGCCACCAAAGATGCGTGGCCGCAGTCGTACCCCGCCGATCCGCAGGGGCACGCCGACGCGCTCGCGGATATCTACATGCCCATCTCGGCTGATGGTGGCAAGCTGCTGTATTCGCTGATACGCGCCGCGCGGCCGGAAACCGTTGTGGAATTTGGGACTTCATTCGGGATATCCACCATTTACCTGGCTGCCGCGGTCGCCGACAACGGCACTGGGCACGTGTACGGCAGCGAGATGAATGCCTCGAAGCTCGCCGCCGCCCAAGCGAATCTCAACGAGGCCGGGCTGGCTGACCACGTCACGATCCTGCCGGGAGACGCACGCGAATCACTCGCCGGGATCGCCGGGCCGATTGGTGTTGTGCTGCTGGACGGATGGAAGGACCTCTGCCTGCCTGTCCTGAAGCTGCTTGAGCCCAAACTCTCGCCAGGCGCGCTCGTGGTCGGCGACGACGTGAGCTTTGCGACGATGGCCACCTATCTCGACTATGTCCGTGACCCGGCCAATGGCTATGTCAGCGTGGAATTCCCGGTCGAGGACGGGATGGAAATCAGCTGCTACACCGGCGTCTGATCAAACTGGGCACCGCCGAGCGGGGACTCGACGGTGCGCACCAAGTCTCCGCGAGGGGCGCAAGGCGAGCGCAACAACCGGCCGCTGAATGCCAAACACCGCCGGGCCGACCAAGCGCCCCGGCGGTGTTAGCGCAGAACAATCAGGAACGGACCATCTTGCGCAGCACGTACTGCATGATGCCGCCGTTGCGGTAGTAGTCCGCCTCGCCCGGCGTGTCGATGCGCACGACCGCGTCGAACTCGACCTTCGAGCCGTCCGCCTTGGTTGCTGTGACCTTCACCGTGCGCGGGGTTTCGCCGTCGTTCAGCTTGGTGACGCCGCTGAAGTCGAACGTCTCCGTGCCGTCAAGGCCCAGCGACGACACCGACTCGCCATCCGGGAACTGCAGCGGCAGCACGCCCATACCGATCAGGTTCGACCGGTGGATGCGCTCGAACGACTCCGCGATGACCGCGCGCACACCAAGCAGCGACGTACCCTTCGCAGCCCAGTCACGCGACGAACCCGAGCCGTATTCCTTGCCCGCCAACACAACCAGCGGCACGCCAGCTTCGGCGTACGCGACCGACGCGTCGTAGATCGTGGTCTGCGGGGCGCCGTCGGCGAGGAAGTTGCGGGTGAAGCCGCCCTGCACGTCGTCCAGCAGCAGGTTGCGCAGCCGGATGTTCGCGAAGGTGCCGCGGATCATCACCTCGTGGTTGCCGCGACGGGAACCGTAGGAGTTGAAGTCCTTACGCTCCACGCCGTGCTCGGTGAGGTACTTGCCCGCAGGCGAGTCCGTCTTGATCGCACCGGCAGGCGAGATGTGGTCGGTGGTGACCGAGTCACCCAGCAACGCGAGCACGCGCGCGCCGTCGATGTCGGTGACCGGCGACGGGTCGTTCTTCATGCCCTCGAAGTACGGAGGCTTGCGCACGTACGTCGAGTCCTCGGCCCACTCGAAGGTGTTGCCGGTCGGCGTCGGCAGCGAACGCCAGCGCTCGTCGCCCGCGAACACGTCGGCGTAGTCGTTGGTGAACATCTCCGATGAGATCGAGGACGCGACCACGTCCTGGACCTCCTGCGGCGACGGCCAGATGTCCGCGAGGTACACCGGCTTGCCGTCCGAGCCGGTGCCGATCGGCTCGTTCACGATGTCCAGGTCCATCGACCCGGCCAGTGCGTACGCGACCACCAGCGGCGGGCTGGCCAGGTAGTTCATCTTGATGTCCGGGTTGATCCGGCCCTCGAAGTTCCGGTTTCCGGACAGCACCGACACCAGCGCGAGGTCGGCGTCCTGCGCCGCCTGGGAGATTTCCTCCTGCAGCGGGCCGGAGTTGCCGATGCACGTGGTGCAGCCGTAACCGACCAGGTGGAAGCCCAGCTTCTCCAGGTACGGCAGCAGACCCGCGCGCTCGTAGTAGTCCATGACCACCTTCGAGCCCGGCGCCAGAGTCGTCTTCACCCACGGCTTGCGCTCGAGGCCCTTCTCGACGGCCTTCTTCGCCAGCAGCGCGGCGCCGATCATGACCGACGGGTTCGAGGTGTTGGTGCAGGACGTGATCGCGGCGATCGCGACGGCGCCGTGGTCGAGCTCGAAGGTGTTGCCGTCCACGGTGACCGTGGTCGGCGTCGACGGACGGCCCTCGCTGCCCTCAGCGGCGGAGTGCGCGACGCGCGGCTTGCCGTCGCCGTTCTCGCCTTCGTGCACCGCGATCGGGTCGCTGGCCGGGAAGGTCTCGTCGATCGCCTCGTCCACAGTGGAGCTTGAGGTCTCCTCGGTGTGCGAGACGTAGTTGCCAAGCGCGCCACGGAAAGCGGGCTTCGCCTCGGCCAGCACGATCCGGTCCTGCGGGCGCTTCGGGCCGGCGATCGACGGGACCACAGTGGACAGATCGAGCTCGAGCGTCTCGGAGTAGTTGGCCTCGACCGACGGGTCGTGCCACATGCCCTGCTCTTTGGCGTACGCCTCGACCAGCGCGAGCTGCTGCTCGGACCGGCCGGTCAGCCGCAGGTAGTCGACGGTCTCCGCGTCGATCGGGAAGATCGCGCAGGTCGAGCCGAACTCCGGGCTCATGTTGCCGATCGTGGCACGGTTGGCCAGCGGCACAGCGCCGACGCCGGTGCCGTAGAACTCGACGAACTTGCCGACCACACCGTGCTTGCGCAGCATCTCGGTGATGGTCAGCACCAGGTCGGTCGCGGTGGCGCCGGCGGGCAGCTCACCGTGCAGCTTGAAGCCGACGACGCGCGGGATCAGCATCGACACGGGCTGGCCGAGCATGGCCGCCTCGGCCTCGATGCCGCCGACGCCCCAGCCGAGCACGCCGATGCCGTTGACCATCGTGGTGTGGCTGTCGGTGCCGACCAGCGTGTCCGGGTAGGCCTGGCCGCCGCGGGTCATCACGACGCGCGCCAGGTGCTCGATGTTGACCTGGTGCACGATGCCGGTGCCCGGCGGGACGACCTTGAACTCGGAGAACGCGGTCTGACCCCAGCGCAGGAACTGGTAACGCTCCTTGTTGCGCTCGTACTCGAGGTCGACGTTCTTCTCGAACGCGTCGGGGCGGCCGAAGATGTCGGCGATCACCGAGTGGTCGATCACCAGCTCGGCCGGGGCCAGCGGGTTGACCTTGTCCGGGTCGCCGCCGAGCTGGGTCACCGCCTCGCGCATGGTCGCCAGGTCGACGATGCAGGGCACGCCGGTGAAGTCCTGCATGACCACGCGGGCAGGGGTGAACTGGATCTCGGTGGCGGGCTCGGCGCTCGGGTCCCATCCAGCGAGGGCACGGACGTGGTCAGCGGTGATGTTCGCGCCGTCCTCGGTCCTCAGCAGGTTTTCCAGCAGGATTTTCAAGCTGTACGGCAGGCGCTCGGCGCCGTCGACCGCGTTCAGCCGGAACACCTCGTAAGAGGCGTCACCGACCGTCAACGTGCCGCGGGCACCGAAGCTGTCCTTGCTCGTAGGTGCAGTCACGTCCAACTCCATCTCGCGCGCCGGTGTGCGGGTGGCAGCAAAAGTCAGTTCGGGTTAGGCCGAGTCTCGCGCATCCCAGCTGGACTCGCAGACCCCGGGCCCATCCTTGCGCTTAACAGTACGCTTGTCCTGTATTCGACGGCAAGGCGGGGTGGAGAGACATGATTCACCATGTCCAGGTGGCGTGTCCGGCAGGGAGTGAAGATCGACTCCAGGCGTTCTATCACGGCGTGCTCGGCTGGACCGGACTGGAGAAGCCTCCGCTGCTCGCGGCGCGCGGCGGATGCTGGTTCGCGGTCCCTGGCGGGGGAGAGCTGCACGTAGGCGTCGAAGCGGACTTCCGCCCAGCTCGCAAAGCCCAACCGCCGTGTCCACCTTTCCAGCACACCGTGTCGCACGTTCCAGAACACCGTGTCCACCTTTCCAGCACACCGTGTCCACCGTTGCGGAACACCGTGTCCACCGTTGCGGAACACCGTGTCCACCGTTGCGGCATGCCGTGTTGACCATTCCGGCACTGTGAAATCGCGGGGAGGCCGCTGTGCGCTGGGCGACGCGATAGCGGTGAGGTCGGGATTTCATGGCGCGGGAATTTGGTATGTCGACCTGGAAATTCCGGCCGAATGCGGCATCGCGGGTGCCGAAGTGGGTATTTCGGTGTGTCGGAAAGGTGGACACACACTTCAGCAACGGTGGACACGGTGTGCTGGAACGGTGGACACGGCTAGGGGATGGCGTCGGCTAGGAGTTCGCATTGTTTGAGCCAGTCGCCGCCCGAGATGCCGAAGACCATGTGCTGGGCGCCTGCGGCTTCGTAGGCGGCGAGACGCTCGGCGACGCGTTCGCGGCAGCCGGTGATGGGGATGGTCGTGGCGCGTTCTATGGGCATGCCGTACGCCTGACTGATGCTCATGGCGATCTCGGTGCGGGTGTCGTCGGTGCCGAGGCGTCCGGTGGCGCCGATTGCGACGGTGCGGCCGGACAGTTGCTTCGCGCCTTTGGCGACCTCCTCTGACGTGATGAGCGAAGGGAACCAACCGTCGCCGTAGCGGACGGTTCGTTCGATGGCAGCTGGCGAGGCGTTGCCGATCCAAAACGGCGGCCGGGTTACTGCGGGCATTAGTCAGTCTGTCCTCTGGTGAAGACGCCCGTTGAGGGGTGAAAATCGGTGTTGGCTGCCCGCTGACGTCGTTGTCTCTATGGTCTGTGAAGGCCGTGCGTTAGTCGGACGCTGGGAGCCCTTGGTGGGCCCTTGATTGTTGCTTCGAGCACGCGGATCAGATTCGTTGTTGCCTGGGCTCCCGCGGGTAGCCGCCCCGCCGGACGCTCGGGGAGAGGCCGATGTTGGAGCAGACACAGGACAACGAGGAGATCATCGCGCGGGTGGCCGCGTTGGATATCGGTAAGGCCGAGGTGATGTGTTGTGTCCGGGTGCCCGATGAGGCGCGTCCGGGTAAGCGGCTGCAGGAGGTCCGGCCGTACTCGACGATGACCCGGTCGTTGCTGGTGCTGGCTGATCGGCTGGCCGGGCTGGGCGTGACCCGGGTGGTCATGGAGTCCACATCGGACTATTGGAAGCCGGTGTTCTACCTGTTGGAGGCGCACGGGTTCGAGACCTGGCTGGTCAACGCCCGCGATGTCAAGCATCTGCCCGGCCGGCCGAAGACGGATCGATTGGACGCGGTGTGGTTGTGCAAGGTCGCCGAACGGCAGATGATCCGGCCCAGTTTTGTCCCGCCGTCACCGATCCGCCGGCTACGGGATCTGACCCGGTATCGGCGTGACCTGGTCGAGGTCTGCACCGCGGAGAAGCAGCGGGTGGAAAAGCTCCTGGAAGATGCCCAGATCAAGCTCTCGGTGGTGGTCTCGGACATCTTCGGGGTGTCCGGCCGGGCCATGCTGGCCGCGCTGGTCGCCGGGCAGCGGGACCCGAAGGTACTCGCGCAGCTGGCCCGCACCTCGATGCGGCGCAAGATCGGCAGGCTGGAAGAGGCGTTCACCGGGTTTTTCACCGATCATCACGCGTTCCTGTTGTCGACCATGCTGGCCCGGGTGGATGCCGGGATCGCTGACGTCGCCCGAGTGGATGCCGCGATCGAGGAGTTGATCGCCCCTTTCGCCACAGCGGTCGACCAGCTTGATGAGATCACCGGCGTCGGGCGCACCGCCGCCCAGGTAGCCATCGCCGAGATCGGGCTGGACATGGCACGCTTCCCAACTCCGGGCCACCTGTGTTCCTGGGCCAAGTTCGCTCCCGGGGTGTCGGAGTCGGCCGGCAAGAAGAAAGGCAAAGCTGCCACCGGGCACGGCAACCCTTACCTGGCCCGAATCCTGGGCGAGGCCGCAGTGTCCGCCAGCAGGACCAACACTTTTCTCGGCGAACGCTACCGGCGCATCGCTCGCCGCAGTGGCGCCAAGAAGGCCATCGTCGCGGTCGGCCGTTCCATTCTCGTGATCATGTGGCACCTGTTATCCGACCCCAACGCCCGGTTCCGTGACCTCGGCGCCGACTACTTCGTCCAGCACACCAACACTCAACGCAAGGTCCGCAACCACATCAGCCAACTGGCCGCTCTGGGCTATCGCGTCACCCTCGAACCCGCGGCCTGACAACCCAACTACCAACCCGGCTCCGCTGCGCTACGCCGGGTGCCTTCGGCCTGCCCACTCACCATCGATTTTCGGATCAGTTCGACACCGAGTTCGCGTTCGCCTGCGAGGAGGCGGGGAAGTAGGCGTAAGGCGGTGTCTGTGCGCTGACCTCGCTGTGCGAACGGCACTCCTGCGGCCGCCCATTGTTTTGCGCCGCCGCCTGATCCGATGCCCAGGATCAGGCGGCCTTGGGACACGTACTGCAGGCTGGCGATCTGCTTCGCGGCCCATGCCAGTGGCCGGATCGCGGGTACGAACACGCTCGCGCCGACCTTGATACGGCGCGTTGAGGTCGCGGCGACGGTCAGGGCGACGGTGCAGTCGAGAGTTGGCGCGCCGACGGCCAAGTGGTCGCCGTGCCACACGCTCGCGAGGCCGACGTCCTCCGCGTGCCGGGCCGCGGCGGCGAGGTCCAGGTTTTCTGCTCGCTGTACCGCCACCGACGGCAGTACGACTCCGATTTCCAGCATTACGCCAGTGTTGAACCTCAAGACTGCTTGAAGTCAATAGGCGAAGGGCCCCGCGCAAACGCGGGGCCCCATTCTCACTTGATGCCCTTGAGCAGTGCCTCGATGTCTCCCGGCTGCAAGCCGCGGAGCATCTGCAGGCCCAGTTCGAAGAAGCTACGGCCTGGGCTGACGTACCACTTGCCGTCGACCTCGGTCGCGATCACGCCGACGCCGTCCTTGAACACGCTCTCGACCACGTGCGTGATGGCCGTGACCGCTGCGGGCGGCATGCCGCTCTGGCTGATCTGCGTCGCCGCGTCGGCCGCGCAGGCGCGCTGCGTCTTGCCTTCGCCGGTGGTCTCGTAGCAGTCGCCCTGGCGGACGATGCGGTACTGCTCGCCCCTGACGGTCAGGTCGATCTCCTTGACCGTCACCTTCGTGCCGCCGGTCGCGTCCTTGGTGTCGACCTCGAACTTGTTGATCTTCGCGCCGGTCGGTTCCGGTGTGCCGATCGCCGCGAGCAGTGCCGGGCCCGCGTCGTGCAGCGCGCCCATCTCGTCCGGCGGGGTCAGTTCGATCAGCCGCTGGATGTTCGCGTCGACGATCGCGTTGGCGAACTGCTTCACCGCTTCCGACGGGCTGCTCGCGCCGTTGGCAGGCACCCCGGTCGCAGGCCACTTCTGCTTGCCGACCAGCAGTGCGTAGTCCGCGATCGTGTAGAAGAGGCTCGGGAACCACTCGCCGTCGACCTTGACCGTCGCGATCCGGACCGGCTCGCCCATCTGCTTGACGGCCTTGCCGATGTCGATCTTCTGGGTCCGCGCGCCCGTGTCGATGCCGTTCGGGAAGGCCTGTTCGAGGAACTTCTCGTTCAGCGGAAGGTCGCGCATGTCGGAGTTGATCTCCAACTGCCCCTCGACCAGCATGTTGATCTCGAGGTGCTCGTTGATCTTCTGCTTGCGGGCCTCGTCGAACTTCAGCCCGGTCGCCTTCAGGCCGCTGATCTTGTTCGGGTCGGCGTCCTGCTTGTAGATGCCAAGCCGCTTGAGCTCGTTGGTCGCCTGCGTGTTGGCGTCACGCATCAGCGCGGCCTCGCCGGGCGGCAGCACGGTGAACAGGCCGGCGACGTCACCCGCGTTGATCTTGTCGACCAGGTTCTGCGCGGCCGCGGCGGGCGTCGGCGCGCCCTCGGCGACGCTGTCGCTCTCCCGGATGGCCAGGAAGTACACCAGTCCACCGGCGACAAGCGCGACGACGGCGACGAGAACGCCAACGATCATGCCGGTCTTCTTTTTCTGCGGCGGCTGGTGTGGCATGCCGTATTCAGGCTGGCCGTAGCCCTGCTGGTCCCAGCCTTGCTGCGGATAACCGGGTTGCCCCGGGTAGCCCTGCTGCGGCTGACCTTGCTGTGGGTAGCCACCCTGCTGCGGGTAGCCAGGCTGCTGCTGGTCCGGTTGGCCCGGCTGCGGATAACCAGGCTGACCCTGCTGCGGGTAGCCGGGCTGACCTTGCTGGTAGTCCGGTTGGCCCCAGCCTTGCTGTGGCTGACCGGGTTGACCTGGCTGTGGATAGCCGGGCTGGCCTTGCGGCTGATAGCCGGGTTGTTGTTGCTGCTGGTCCGGTTGGCCCCAGCCTTGCTGCGGCTGGCCTGGCTGGCCGTAGTTCTGCTGGGGATATCCCTGCTGCTGAGGGTAGCCGCCAGGCTGCGGTGGCTGGTTCGGATCGTTCGGCTGCCACTGGCCGCCGGAAGGCGGGTAGGTCACAGGTCCCCTCCAGAAGATCAATTGTGCTGTTTCACCCGGTTTCGCGTGACGAGCACGATCACCGCCCCGAGCAGCGCCAGCACGGCCCCAACCAGTGTCACGACTGGTCCAGTGCTCGCGATGCCGATCAGGCCGTCCTTGTCATCCCCTTGGACGGCAGCAGCCCCCGAGATCGTTCCCATCAACGCCGCCAAAATGACTGCCAGCACCGCAGCCGTCCGGCGTAGTCGGAGAGCGTACAGCGCGATCGCGATCGCCACCGCCGGAATAACGCCGAACCAGATGTCGAATAGGACACGAAGTTGCGGGACCATGTCCAGCGCGCCCAGATGTCGCAGTATGCCGAGGGATTGGTAGCTCGAGTAGTACGTCGTGCCCGAGCGAACCCAGGCGAGAAACGTGCCGAGCACGATGAGTGTCAGGCCGGTCGCTGCCACGGTCGCCCCGATCCGGGGCAGTGATGTCCGCACGCGGGGAATCGTGCCAAAGTCCACCGCGATATCCCCCTTTCGGGTCGAATTCGCACGTCAAGGCTGTCCAAAGAGGATTTTGTGATGCACGGTGACTAAGTTGTCACTGTTACGGCAAGTATCTGCTGTGACGAAAGTGGTGAGTGAGAAGGAGGCGCCGTGCGGGTCCGTCGAGCGGCCATCCCGATCCTGGTGATGCTCGCGTTCGCCGTGCCAGCACCGGCGTTCGCCGTCCCGCCACCGCCGCCGAAGCCGAGCGACCAGGAACTGCAGGACAGCAAGGCGAACAGGGACGCCAAGGCGGGCAAGGTCGGCGAGCTGACCAGCAAACTCGCCGACGCCGAGTCGAAACTGGTCGACCTGCAGGCCGCGGTCGAGGTCAAGATGGAAGACGCCAACAAGGCGCTCGTCGACCTGGACACCGCGAGAGACGTCGCCGTCAAGGCCCGCGCCGATGCCGCCGCGGCGAAGCAGGAAGCCGACGCGGCGAGCGCGGCGATTGACAAGGTACGTAAGGACGTCGACGACTTCGCCGCCGCGAGTTTCCGGCAGGGCAGCACAGTCGGTTCCATGACGGCGTTCTTCGGCGCGTCCAGCCCGAAGGATTTGCTTGACCGGGCGGCATTTCTCAACGCGGTGAGCGGAAGCCAGCTCGACGCCCTCGACCGGATGCAACGCGCGAGAGTCGAACAGGCCAATAAGGACTCACGAGCACGCGCGGCGCTGAATCTGGCTAACGAGAAGCAAGGCGAGGCGGAAACCGCCAAACGAGCCGCCGACCAAGCGACCGCGATCGCCGAGCAGGCGCGCCGTGACCAAGCGGGCGAAGCCGCGCAGCTCGAAGCATTCCGTGAGCAGACCGAGCAGGAACTCGCTGACGCGCAAGCGAAAGTCGGCGGTCTCGAATCGCAGTTGCAGCGCTACCAAGAGTGGCAGCGGGCAAAGCAGCGTGAGGACGAGGAACGCGCCAAGGCCGCGGCCGCCGCGGCCCAGCGCCCTGGGGCCGGTGGGAGGCCCAGTCGCCCAGCGCCCGGTCGTCCGCAGATCACCGGCGGCGGGGTGGCGCTCGTCATCGCACGGGCCATCTCGCAGTTGGGCGTTCCGTACGCGTGGGGCGGCGGCAACGCCAACGGCCCGACGCGCGGCATTCGTGACGGCGGCGTCGCGGACTCGTTCGGCGACTACGCGAAGGTCGGCTTCGACTGCTCCGGCCTGATGATCTACGCGTACGCCGGGGTGGGGATCAGACTGCCGCACTACAGCGGCTACCAGGCCAAGGCGGGCAGGCAGTTGCCGTTGTCCCAGATGGCACCTGGCGACATGTTGTTCTGGGCGACCGGCGGCCGGATTCACCACGTGGCGATGTACATCGGCAACGGGCAGATGGTCGAGGCGCCGTATTCAGGGTCTCGCGTGCGCATCACATCAGTCAGGTACGGCGGCCTCGTGCCGTACGTGACCAGGCTTATCTAACCTTCACCGCTGACCTGCCGTGGGATCGTGAGCTATTCGGCTTGAGGTTCCACTCGGTGGAAGGTGCAGGTTGGCGGCATGAACAACGGCACGGATCGCTTCACGATCGGGCAGCTCGCCCGGCGGACCGGGCTGCGGTCGCGCACGATCCGCTTCTGGTCCGACCAGGGTGTGATCCCGCCCGTAGCCCGGTCCGCTGGCGGGTACCGGCTCTACGACGCGGCGGCGATCCAGCGGCTCGACCTGGTGCGCACGCTTCGTGAGCTCGGACTCGGCCTTGACGAAGTGCGGCAGGTCCTCGACCGGCAGTCCTCGCTGGCCAATGTCGCGGAAACGCACATCAGGGCGATCGACGCCGAGATGCGGGCGCTGCGGCTGAGCCGTGCCGTACTGCGCGCGGTCGTGAACCGCGGCTGCACCACAAAGGAGATCGCACTGATGCACAAGCTGGCCCAATTGTCAGCGCGGGAACGCCAGCAGATCATCGACGACTTCGTCCGCGAGACCTTCGCCGGAGTCGACAACGAGGACGCGATGGCCGTGGCCGACCTGATGCGGGAAATGCCACCGGAGCTGCCCGACGATCCCACCGCTGAGCAGGTGGACGCGTGGGTGGAACTGGCCGAACTGGTCGGGGACGAAGGTTTCCAGCACACGATCCGGCAACTGGTCCTCAGTGGTGCGCGGGATTACCGGATCGACTTCGGGCTCACGATTCGCCCCGTCGTGATCGAGCACGCGGGCGGCGCGATCAAGGCTGGCGTTGGCCCCGAATCAGGCGAAGGTCGGGAGGTGCTCGACCGCATCGTGCCAAGGGACCTGCCAGGGGACGAGGTGGCGACGCTGCTCGACTGGGTGGAAAGGGTGGCCAAGCCGGAGCTTGAACGGTATTGGGAGCTGCTGAACTTGATCAACGGATACTCGCCGGGCGAGCCCGGTGTGCCCGCGTTCCACTGGCTCGCGGCTGCTCTGCGGGCGCATCGCTGCGCTGTCAGCCGGTAGTCCAGAAGTACTCGCGGCGAGCCTCTTCCCAGTCCTGCGGGTCGTCATGCAGTTCTGGGTACCGCGACAGTGCCTCGGCGATGTCGTCGTGGCCATGCTCGGTCAGGTAGGCCAGCGTGGCCGCGGCGCCAGCGCCGAGCATGTTCTGCACGTCGAACCCGCATCCCGTGTCGAAGTCGATGTGCTTGGCGCGCCACATCATCGGCACGTCGCTCGGATCGCCGACCAGGTAGAGCAGGAAGGCGGACCAGTACAGATTCTCGAAGTAGTCGCCGTCGAAGTCGCTGTCGACGCTCCATGCCTTGCTACGGGCTTCGAACTCGGCGTGGAAGATCTGCCGGATCAGCGCGTGCTGCCGCTCAGCGGTGTCGGGGGCGATCGCAGCCAGCAATTCTGCCCGGCCTGCTTGCGTATCGATGGGGCCAGCCACGGCTGAATTCTCCTCTGAGTAGACCTACGCAAGATTCCCACAGCCGCTTACCGCGAAGATGCCCGTGTGACGCTTGAGCAGACCATCCGCCGGTGTGCGGTTGCCGCCGCTGTCGGTGCTGGCCTCGGACTTGTGTACGTGGGCGTGCTTGCCCTGATCGCGCCGGGCGCCCGGGTCGCCAGCTTGGCTCGGCTCGGCTGGCTCATCATCCTGGCGCCGCTGACGTTGGCGGTCTGTGTGTTCCTGGCCTGGCCGATTTTGCAGAAGGCGAAGGTCGTGCAGGCCTGGCAGGTGGCGCTGGTTGGACCGGTGGCGGTCTGGGCGTGCTGGCAGTTTCTCGGCGCCGCGGAATTCTCGATGCAGTTCAGTCCAGTGGTTGCCGCGGCAGCCGGTTACGCCGTAGCGGCGCTGGTCACCGCGCCCACCTTGAAAATCTGGGGGCGGGTGGTCGTCGTGGCCGCTGTCGCCGCGCTCTTTCCGCTCGGGACCCTGGTGACCGACATACACATCGCCGACCGGAAGGCGGACGAACTCCGTCGCTATGAGCATCCGCTCTTCGCGCCGGACGTGCCGGACCATCGCGTCGCCGCCGCCAGCGCGGGATCCGGGGAGTTCGTTTACCGCCTGCAACCGCGGTTGGCGGATGAGGACCCGCGCAATGAGATCCAGGCGCACCAACGTCTGGTGCCCGCCGATTTCAATCCACCCGCCCACTGTGCCTTGGACGGACGGATGGAACCCGAGCCGTGCACGCTGCTCGCCCCGGAGGTTTGGCGGATCTCCCGGGGCGAGTACCTCGTTTACCTGGCGCGCAAGGGTGATCAGGTGGTCGAGTTCAGGCGCGGCGATCTCGTACCGGAGAAGGACCTGCTCGCCGCCGCCACCAGCCTCCGGGAAGTCCCGCTCGAGCACTTCACGGACAGGTCACCTTGATCGTCTGCGCGGGTGCGGTGATCCCGGCCGTGTGCGTCCCATGCGTGCAGGACAACGGGAACCCGACCGGGATCACGCCGCCTGCGTTGCGGTTGAAGGAGATCACGCCGTCCGGTGTCGTGAACCCGATGCCACGGGCGAAAGACCGGGTGTCACGAGCGACGATCTGGCCGTCCAGCCACAGCGACACGGTCGCAGCGGGCAGGTACCCGGCACCGCCCGAGTTCACCACGGTTGCCGAGACCGACGTCGGAGTGCCCTTGAGATCGGTGATCTGGGCATTGATCGGCGACGTCATCCGGGCATAGTTCAACCGGTGGTCCTTGACGGCTCGCTCGTAAGACAACCCCTGGGAATCAGGGACCTGCCAAGTGATGTCGAGCCCCACCGGCCCCGAAAGACCAGTGAGCACGATCTGCGAGCCGGACACCGAGGCTTGCCCCGAGCCGACGACCTTCACCCGGGAAACGCTCGCGCCCTCAGGCACCCGAACGACAACTGGCACGGCACCGAGGACCGCGACGGCGGCACGACGTACCCAGCAGCGCCGCCACCATGAGAAGTCAACGAGAAAGAGACGCGGCCGAAGTCGGTCTCGCCGGAGAACGCGACCCGCCGACCCGCCTTGGCCCAGTCGTTGTTCCAGGTGTTGGCCAGGTAGAGCCGTCCGTCGTGGCCTTCGTACGCCACCATGTCACGCAGCAGCGACAGGTACTTCCCAGCGAACTCGTTGTGCGGCTGAGTGTGCCCGTCGGCGGACCAGTCCCAGCGTTGGGCGGCGTTCATGCCCTCGGTGGCAGAGTGTGTCGCGGATGTGTGGACCAGCAGGTTGTAGAGGCCTTTGAGGGTAGTGGCCTGCTCGCCTCGTCGGATGTTGGTTTCGAGGATCGACATCGGCGTGTACGAGTGCAGCAGTCCTTCGAGCCCGTTCATCGGGTACGTGAAGACGCCCTCGAAAGTCTTCTCCCGCCAGCTCGCCAGGCTCTTGGTCACCCATTCCTCGTCGGGATCGAACACGCCGGTCGGGGAAACGACTTCGAGGTTGCCCCAGTCGAGGCCATAGGTTTTGCCGTACCACCCGGTGCGGATCGCGCGTCCGGCGAGGCCTTCGATCGTCGGCGTGATCCAGCCGACCTGGTCGACGGCAGGCTTCAGCTTCGCGCGCAGGATTGCCTCGTACTCGTCGGCCCGCTTGGTCCAGAGATCGGCGGCGGCGGTGTCTCCGGCAGCGCGGGCGATGGCGGCGCCGCCGCGTTCACCGGCGATGTTCCACAGGTCATAGGTGAGGACGTGACCGGCGACGCCTTCGTTGTCCTCCATTGAGGACTCTGGGAACAGGCCGCCGGAGACGGGCCATGCTGCCTGGTGCTGATTCCATTCCCAGGCCATGGCTTTGTGGACAGCGGGCAGTACTTCCCGCGCGAGAGCCGTGTCGCCGGTGCGTTTGAGGTAGTTGCCGAACATGGCGAGCGCCTGCCCGTTGCCGTCCATCTCGCCTTCTTTGGAGATGAACTGGCCCGCGTCGTTCTGCCACATCAGCATGTCGCGCGTGCACTGCCGGGCAAGGTCGGGGAAACCGGCGCCGAGCATGCCGTCGATGTCGAACGCGGCGTCACGCAGGTAGTACTTGTCGTAGACGGTCGGGTTGCGGTCCCAGAAACAGTGTCCGCCAACGAGATCGGTGGAGATCAGCGACTGGACGATCGCTGCCTTGTAGGTGTCGATGAGCTTGTTCTCGACGCCGTCCAGCGGCAGCGTGATGTCGGTTCCGGCACGCAAAGTCTTGCGCCAGAAGGCTTCTGTCGCGGCACGGGTGGTGTTGTGGTCAGCGCGCGTGATCTTGGCCAGGTCGCTCGATCGCGCTACCCGGTACGGCATTTTGAACTGGATCGACTTGGTCGCGCCGGGCGCCAGAGATACCGACCAGCCGAGGCGGTTGCCGTCACGCGCCGGGTTGTCGCTTGCGGTGAGCAGGAGCTTTCCGTCGCCGCCGAGGCTGCCTGTGCGCGCGTCCCAGACGGGTGATTGGGGCCAGGACGGGCCTGGTTGAGGCTGGTCCTGGTCGATGCCGTCGGGGATCAGGGTCGCGCCGAGCTTGGCTGTGGCCGCGTCGCGGGTCGTGTTGGTGAGGTTTACCTGCGCTGTGCGTACGGCACCTTTGTGACGCCGTCGACCTTCGCGGAGAAGAAGCTGATCGTGTGCTTGACGCCGTCGCGTTCGAAGGTCTCGGACAGGATCGGCAGCCAGCCGTCCTGCCACGTTTTCACCCGCTGGTTGACCGCCTGGCCATCGCCGGTGTCGAGCCGTAGCGGTAACCAGTCGAACGGCTCGTCGTCACGGTCGTTCACGGGAGGCAGCGAGCGTTGTACCGGCTATAACAACTGTGAAGATCACGGCGAGCGCGCGGGCAAGCATGGTGTCTCACCTCGTATCGGTCCAACCATCGGATGTCTCGAACGTGTGAGTAACATAATCGAAACGCTCCGTGATTGAAGAGGCCGTTTTTGGTTGAACGGGAGTCGGTGATTGGTTAAGACCTCCGATGTCGGCGTCGGGTAGTGCCGATCGTGCCGCCGAAATCGTCTTCACAGAGGTCATACCGCTGATCGGATTCGATAGGACCCGGTGGATGACCGTGTCTTGTTGGAGGTTGGCCCGTGACGGAACCCGAGGCTGGGACGAGCACCCCGGCCACTGACGCGCAGCTGCTCGAACGCACCGTGTTCGAGGTCAAGCGGGTGATCGTCGGGCAGGACCGGCTGGTCGAGCGGATGCTGGTCGGGTTGCTGGCCAAGGGGCACCTGCTGCTGGAAGGTGTGCCCGGTGTCGCCAAGACGCTGGCGGTCGAGACGTTCGCGCGCGTTGTCGGCGGGTCGTTCTCCCGTGTGCAGTTCACGCCCGACCTGGTGCCCGCGGACATCCTCGGCACCCGGATCTACCGGCAGGGCTCGGAATCCTTCGACGTCGAGCTCGGCCCGGTGGTGGCGAACTTCGTGCTCGCCGACGAGATCAACCGCGCACCGGCCAAGGTGCAGTCGGCGATGCTCGAGGTGATGGCCGAGCGGCACGTGTCCATCGGCGGCAAAACCTTCCCGATGCCGGACCCGTTCCTGGTGCTGGCCACGCAGAACCCGATCGAGAACGAGGGCGTGTACCCGCTGCCCGAGGCGCAGCGCGACCGGTTCCTCTTCAAGATCATCGTCGAGTACCCGACGGCCGAGGAAGAGCGCGAGATCGTCTACCGGATGGGTGTCGAGGCGCCCCAGCCGCATCAGGTGCTCTCGCCCGCCGAGCTGACGCGCTTGCAGGGCGTGGCGTCGAAGGTGTTCGTGCACCACGCGCTCGTTGACTACGTCGTACGGCTTGTTCTCGCGACGCGTACTCCCGCCGAGCACGGTCTGACGGACGTCGCCGGTTGGGTTGCATACGGCGCCTCGCCGCGTGCCAGCCTCGGCATTGTCGCCGCCGCTCGTGCGCTCGCGTTGGTGCGTGGGCGTGACTACGTGCTGCCGCAGGATGTTGTGGACGTCGTGCCGGACGTGCTTCGCCACAGGCTCGTGCTGTCGTACGACGCGTTGGCTGACGGTGTCCCGCTCGACCACATCATCACGCGTGTCTTGCAGACCGTGCCGTTGCCGCAGGTGTCGGCGCGGCCCCAGCAGGCCCCGCCGCCGCAGGCGCACCACGCACCGGCGGGCGTGGCGCCCCGGCCGTGAGCGAGAAGGAAACCAGCGAGCGTCCCACGTGGACGCCGCCGATCCTGCGCGGCGACCGGATGGAAGCCGGGCTACGCTTGCTCGAACTCGACGTCCGGCGCCGGTTGGACGGCCTCTTGCAGGGCAATCACCTTGGTCTGGTGCCCGGCCCGGGCACCGAGCCGGGGGAGGCGCGGCCTTATCAGCCCGGTGACGACGTGCGCCGGATGGACTGGGCTGTCACGGCTCGTACGACCGTGCCGCACATCAGGGAGACGGTCGCGGACCGTGAGCTGGAAACGTGGCTCGCGATCGACCTCTCGCCCAGCCTCGACTTCGGTACGGCCGCGTGCGAGAAGCGTGACCTCGTCGTCGCGGCCACGGCCGCGGTCGCGCATCTGACCCGTGGCGGCGGTAACCGCATCGGCGCGGTCATCTCGACGGGCAAGGACACGGTTCGCGTGCCCGCGCGTGGTGGCCTCGCGTACGCGCGTGGCTTGATTCGTAAGGTCGCAGAGACACCGAGCGCGCCTGAGGGCACGGCCGGTGACTTGGCCACATTGATTGAGCAACTGCGCCGTCCGCCGCGCAGGCGCGGGCTGGCCGTGGTGATTTCCGACTTCCTCGGGGACGTGGACTGGCAGCGGGCGTTGCGTGGGCTTTCGGCCCGGCACGACCTGATCGCCATCGAGGTCCTCGACCCGCGCGACATCGACCTGCCCGAGGTGGGCACGGTCGTGCTGTCCGACCCGGAAACCGGCCGCCAGCGCGAGGTGCACGCCACGCCGCTGTTGCGCCGGGAGTTCGCGGCCGCGGCCGCGCAACACCGTGCCGATGTCGCGGCGGCCATTCGCCGCGCCGGTGCGGGGCATTTGGTTCTACGTACGGATTCCGACTGGGTGGCGGACACGGTGCGGTTTGTGGTGGCCCGCAAACGTGGCTGGTCCGGAGGAGGTGCTGCCTGATGTTTGGCTTGAGCTTCGGCAGGTTCGCCGACGCGTGGTGGTTCTTGCTGCTGATCGCGGTCGCCGGGCTGGTTGTTGGTTACGTGTTGCTGCAGCGCAGGCGGCGCCGTAACACGATGCGGTTCACCAACCTCGCGCTGCTGGAGAAGGTCGCGCCCAAGCGGGCACGCAAAAGCAGGCATGTGCCGATCGCGTTCTTGCTGGCAGCGTTGACGTTGTTCACGATCGCGCTCGCTGGCCCGACGGCAGAGGCGCGCGTGCCACGTAACCGCGCGACCGTGATGCTCGTGATCGACGTGTCGTTGTCGATGGAGTCCACGGACGTCAAACCAAACCGCCTGGAAGCCGCGCAAGCCGCGGCGAAGTCGTTCGCGAGCGGCCTGACGCCAGGCATCAACCTCGGCCTGATCTCGTTCGCCGGGACAGCGACCGTGCTGGTGTCGCCGACGACGTCACGCCAGGGCGTGGTGAAGGCGATCGACACGTTGCGGCTGGCCCAGTCGACCGCGACCGGCGAGGCGATCTTCTCGGCGTTGCAGTCGATCGAGAGCTTCTCGCAGGTCGTCGGTGGTCAGGAAGGACCGCCACCGGCACGCATCGTGTTGATGAGTGATGGCAAGCAGACGATCCCGACCGACAACCAGGACGACCCGCGCGGCATGTTCACCGCGGCGCGCGCGGCTGCCGACGTGAAGATCCCGGTCTCGACGATCTCGTTCGGCACGAGCGACGGCACCGTCGACATCGACGGAAGGCGCACGCCGGTCCCGGTCGACGACGACTCGCTCGAACAGGTGGCGAAGCTGTCCGGCGGGGAGTTCTACAAGGCAGCGACCGCCGACGAGCTGCGCAAGGTGTACGACACTTTGGGTGAACAAATCGGATATGAGATCAAAGATGCCGATGCCAGTCGGCCATGGTTGATACTGGGCACCATCGCGGCGATAACCGCCGCCGGTAGCGCGCTGTTCATCGGGCAGCGCCTGCCGTAACCGAGCGCGGTGTCCGGAGGGCCTGGCATGGTCGACGCGAAGGACTGGCGGGAGATGCACGAGTGGTCCGCCCAGTTGCTGAAGCGTCAGACCGGCCATAGTGTCGACGACTGGAACATCCGGATCAAGGAAACCGGCATCACCTCGCGCGACGAGCTGCAGCAGTGGCTCAAGACCCGCAACATCAACGGCTACGCACAGCAGCTGTTGATCATGGAACGGTTCGGCTATCCGGAGTTTCTGCTCAAGACGGCGGAAGAGCTGGTCGACGAGCAGTTCGCTGACCGGGAACACCTCCGGCCGGTGTTCAACGAGGTGATCGAGGCAGGCGTCGGCATCGCACACCAAGGGCTGGTCGAGGTGCAGGCGCGCAAGACGTTCGTGACGCTGCGGACCAAGCGGCGGAAGTTCGCGATGGTCAAGCCGACCACGAAGAACCGCGTCGACCTCGGGCTGCGGATCGTGGATTTGTCCGGTGGGCACCAACGGTTCGCCGCCCGGTTGCAGTCGGCGCGGTTGCTGCGTGACGACTCGATGACCCACCGGATCCCACTGTCCTCTGTGGAGGAAGTGGACGACGAAGTCTGCTACTGGCTGGCAGTGGCCTTCGAACAAAACACCTAGTAAAACCTCGTGAGTGGTTAGCCGCGTTCTAACCCGCGTAACCACTCACGAGGGTTGACCAGTGGTTATCTGTTCACGCCGCGCCTGCCCATCGCACCCGATACCAGGCCGACCAGGATGATGGCGGCGCCGAGCTGGAACAACAGCTCGATCCAGTCGATTCCCGCGGTGTCCCGGACGCCGAACCAGCCGGCGATCAGGCTGCCGAGGAACGCGGCGATGATACCGACCACAATGGTCAGCCAGATCGGGATGTTCTGCTTGCCAGGCATGATCAACCTGGCCAGCGCACCGATGATCAGGCCGATCACGATCGCGCCGATGATCGATTCAATGGTCATCGCACACTCCTTTGAGTGCAGGGTGGTGAACCACTTCCTCCTACGGTCCCAGGGGTCCCCAACTTCGGCATCTTGAAACGACAAACCGTTATCCATGCAGGTCGCGGTACATATCAGCGGCCCCGGGGTGCAACGGGACACCGGCGGTGGCGATCAACGTCCGCGCGTCGAGGAACTGAGTACCGAGCGCCTGCTGGGGAACGAGCTCAGCAGCCCTCCTGACCAGCACGGATACGACGGCGCCCGCGACATCGTCGGGCAAGGAGGGCGAGCAGACCAATAGGTTGGCCACACCGATCGTGCGGATATCCCGCACATGGTGGTACGCACCGGAAGGTACGAGGACGGTCTCGTATACCGGACCGTGTCCTTCTCGTAGCTTTGGCGCGACCCCGTCGAGCGGCAATAACAGGATTCCGATTCGCGCGTCCAGATCGGCTAGTGCGGGCGTGGGGACGCCCCCGGACCACAGCAGGGCGTCGATCCGGCCTTGGGTCAGGCTGGCGATGGCTTCGGCGAGGGGCAGTCTTTCGATGTTCGGCCGGACATTCGCTGCCTCGATCAGGCGCTCGCCGAACAATGCTGCGCCAGAGCCTTCGGCGCCAAGGGATACGGCTCGGCCGTTCAGGTCGGCGATGGTTCGGACCGGGCCGTCTGCTCGGACTACGAGTTGCATGTAGTTCTCGTAGACTCGGCCAAGGGCGCGCAGGGGGACTTGTGTCGTGAATGGACGGTTCCCGGCTGTGGCGGTTTGGGCTGTGTCGGCTAGAACGAGGGCAAGGTCGGCGTGGTTGGCTTGGAGCATGTCCACATTGGCCTGGCTGGCTTGGGTGGTCAGGGCTGTACATTGCAGCTGTGGCTCGGCTTCGGTGATCTGTGCGGCAAGGAGTTTGGCGAAGGCCAGGTAGAAGCCGCCTTCTTCGCCTGCCGCGATGGTCAGGGTCCGCTGTGGACCGGAGTAGCCGGTGCTGCAGCCAGTCAGGGTGGCAAGGCTGGCGAGCAACAGTGACCGCCGGGTGATGGTCATGGCGACTCCACTGGCAGCGTGACTCTGACTGTCAGCCCATGGGGTTTCGTTGCTTCCAGCGACATCTTGCCTTCGCGGGCGGTGACCAGGCGTTCGGCGATGGCCAAGCCCAGTCCGGTGCCGCCGGTGCTTGCTTGGCTGGAGCGCCAGAACCTTTGCGTAGCCTTCGTGAGGTCCTCTGGGGGTAGGCCGGGGCCGTTGTCGGACACCGTGATCGTGCCGTCCGTACAGCTGAGGCCGATCCTGGAGCCGGCGCCTGCGTACTTGACAGCGTTGTCCAGCAGTACATCCAGGACTTGGCCGAGCTCTGCGTCCGGCGTGGCCACGATGAAATGCTCCACAGTAGACAATTCAAGGTCCACCGAAGCATGGTCCGCAGCTGCGTGCCATGCGTCGTACCGTTCCACGAGCACTGTCGCGGCGTCGCACGTGTCCTCTGAGGTCTGCGGGTCGACATTCTCCGCAGTTGCTAGCGCGAGCAGGCCGTCGAGCAACGACTCCATCCGTTCGACCTCGGCCACGCACCCGTTATAGGTTCGCAAACCATCTGGTTTTACTTGTCCGGCAAGGGAATCTACGCGCAGTCGGAGCGCGGCCATCGGGTTGCGCATCTGGTGTGACGCGTCCGCAACGAGTCTGCGTTGCTGGTCGGCTGCTTCGGCAACCGCGTCGGACATCTTGTTGAACGACGATCCCAACGCTCGCAACTCACGCGGCCCGGCGCTGGCGGGCACGTGTGTGCGTTGTTCACCCGCGGCCAACGAGAGTACGCCTCGTTCCAACTGTGCCAACGGCCGTAGCACCCACCGCGATACAACCAACGCCAGCAGTACGAACAACAACGCGGCCGCAAACGCGCCTACGACAATGAGCAGCCAGTCGTGTGCGACATCCGACGCGGCCGCTGTCACCGACGCGCGCATCACGACCGCGCCCGCAACCCGCGTACCGGCGCCAACCGGGCGGGCCAGAACAAGCGCGTCCGACGACCAAGGGCGGAGTTGTAGGGGAGAGGGCCCGGGTTGGTTGCGTAGAGCGCCGTCGATCAACGGCAGGACGTCCTCCGCGCGCAGACCGCCTGTCGCCACAACTTGCCGTTTGCGCGCGTCGACCACGAGCACGGGTTCGCCGTAGAGATCGGTGTACGCGCGGATTTCGTTGGCCAGTTGGTTCGTATCACCCGTGTCATCGGCCTGCTGTGCCAACACGGCAAACCGGTCAAGCTCCGCGGTCCGTGAGATCAACAGTTCCTGCGTGCGCGACGCGGCCGTGCTGCCCAACAGTGGCCATGCGAAGCCCGCGACCGCAGCCGCGGACAACAGGAGCAGCACCACGAGCAGGCGTGTCCGCATGTCATTCACCGAGCCGGTATCCGAAGCCTCTGATCGTGGTGAGTAGTCCTGGCCGCTTCAGCTTCCCGCGTAGCTGGGTCATGTGCACGTCCAACGACCGCGAGATCGCCAGGTACGCGTCGCCCCAGACCTCGTCCATCAGTTGCTGGCGGCTGACCGCGGTGCCCAGCCTGCGGGCGAGCACCGCGAGCAGCTCGAATTCCTTGGTGGTCAGGGAGATCTCGTCGCCACCGGCACGGACTCGGCGGGCGGCCATGTCGATCTCCACATCGGACACCTGGACCACGTGCGTCAACGCAGTCAGAGAAGACCGTACTGCCGCTCGCTGGGTGATGGTGTCCATGCGCGCGAGCAACTCGGCCAGCCGTACGGGTTTGACCACGTAGTCATCTGCGCCTAGCCGTAAGCCGCGTACGACTGAGCGTTCGTCTCCGCGGGCGGTGAGGACGAGGACTGGCACGTCCGCGACTTTGCGGAGCATGCGCAGTACCTCCAGCCCGTCGGTGTCTGGCAGGCCTAGGTCGAGCAGGACCAGGTCTGCTTCGTGGTGGCGGGTGAGCGCGTCGGCGCCGCGGCGGACCCTTGTCGGTAGGTGCCCACGGGCCGCTAGCGCTTCGGCCAGCGCGTCGCCGACACCGTCGTCATCTTCGACGAGCAACACCCGCACGGCATTCGTCCTTACGTGGTCTTCTCCAACTCGGACGACTTGGAGGTCTCCCGCATTGTCCAGTACACGATCAGCGAAATCAGCACGCACGCCGAGACGTACCAGTAGAACACCGATTCGTGCCCCGCTTTCTTCAACGCCAGTCCGATGGATTCGGCGGTGCCGCCGAAGATCGCAACGGTCAGCGCGTACGGCAGGCCAACGCCCAGCGCCCTGATCTTGGTCGGGAACAGTTCTGCTTTCACGATCGCGTTGATCGATGTGTACCCGGTGACGATCGACAAGCCCACCATCATCAGCAGAAATGCCACGATCGGGTTCTTTGTGCCGGACAGAATGGACAACAGCGGCACCGTCGCGACCACGCCGCCGATGCCGAAGAACAACAGCAGCGGCCGTCGCCCGATCCGGTCGGACAACCGCCCGGCGAGTGGCTGGATACCCATGAAAATGAACAGCGCGATGAAGTTGATCCAGGTGACCGTGCCCTTGTCGATGTGGCTCGTGTTCACCATGAAGTTCTTCAGATATGTGCTGTATGTGTAGAACGCGACCGTGCCGCCGAGGGTGAGGCCGACGACGATCAGGCATTCCCTGGGATATTGCAGCAGGACGCGGATCGTGCCGCGTTCGCGGGACTTGGTCTTCTCCTGCTGGTAGCTCTCGGATTCGTCCATCCCGCGGCGCAGCCACATCACCACGATCGCGCCGACCGCGCCGACGGCGAACGCGATCCGCCAGCCCCACGAGGTCAGCTGGTCTTCGGTGAGCACCTGCTGCAGCACGATCTGCAGGCCGAGCGCGACGAGCTGGCCCGAAATCAGCGTGACGTACTGGAAGCTCGAGTAGAAGCCACGCTTGCGCGGAGTGGCCACTTCGGACAGATACGTCGCCGAAGTGGCGTACTCACCGCCGACCGAAAGTCCTTGCAGCAACCGGGCGATCAGCAGAATGACCGGCGCGGCCACACCGATCGAGCTGTATCCGGGCGTAACCGTGATCAGCAACGACCCCAGCGCCATCATCACCACGCTGAGCGTGAGCGCGTTGCGTCGCCCGAACTGGTCGGCGAACCGCCCGAGCAGGTAGCCTCCGATGGGCCGCATCAGGAAGCCGACCGCGAAGATGCCCGCGGTGTTCAGCAGCTGCGCGGTCTGGTCACCTGACGGGAAGAACGCGCTGGCGAAGTAGATGCTGAACGCGGTGTAGGCGTACCAGTCGTACCACTCAATGAGATTGCCGATGGACCCTCGGACAACATTTCCGATGACCCGGCGTTCATTGACCGGTTTCGCTTGCTGGCTGGCAGTCGCCATCCGGACCTCCTCGTCACGTGACCCGCCTCACCGTCGGCTGCGGACCCCGTGCGGGGCAATGCGTGAACGCCAGACCTAACATTCGCTTAGGACGATATGAGCACGGACGAGTCCGGCTGGCGCAGGGTGTCGAACGTGCCGACGATCTTGCGCTGGTCCAGGTCGAGGATGGCGACTTTCTGAGTATCCAACAGGGACACGTAGGCGATCGGTTTCGTCGGGTGGAACGAGGCCGCGGACGGTTGACCGGGCACCGAGATCGTCCAGATGGGCCGGAACCTGGTGCTGATCAAGGAAATCGTCTTGTTCGCCAAGTCTGTCACCAGCAGTTGGTCGTCCGAGACGGTGTACACGCGCAGCGGGTCGCCCGGGACTTTCATCTCGTCACGGACACGCATGGTGCGCGCGTCGACGGCCACGACCGCGGGGGTACGACGGGCGCCGACGAAGAGGGTTCGTTCGTCGGCGCTCAGGGTGGAGCTCTCAGGTAGTTGGCCAGGCGTGACGAGGACTGGCGCGATGGCGGCGTCGTATGGGCGGACCATGCTCACGGTGTGCGAGAGCAGCCCGGTGACGTAGGCGCGTTCTCCGTTGCGGGTAATGGAAAACAGGTGCGTCTTGATGCCGCCGGTGTTGACTGCGCGGGACGGGCCGGTGATCGGTTGGTCGAAGCCGATGAGGGTCGCTTTTTCTTCGCTCAGAACGTAAAGCCGGTCCTGTTCGTCCATGCCGACACCGTGGATTCGGTTGAACGGCGCGATTTCGATGGTTCGGACGAGGCTTCGGGCGCGCAGGTCGACGACGAAGACCGCCGAGGCGCCGGGGCCGACCACCGAGGAGAACTCCACGCCGTAGTGGCCGACGTACGCGAATTTGCGGGCACGGTCGGCCACGAGCTCGTGGGGGTAGTCGCCGAGCACGATGTCCGACAGGCGTTTGCCCGAGCCTGCTTCGAAGAAGGCCAGCCGCCGGTCGCCTTTCTCCACGACGGCCAGGACGTCGCCGCTGGCAGGGGCTTGCATGGCCATCGGGAGGGGCAGGCCTGCCACTCCCGCGAGTTTGATCGCGTTGCGCCGGGTGATCCGGTGGTCAGTCATCCACTGGCTCCTTGAGCAGGTCGTCCGACATTTCCCGTCAACGCGGACAGTCCAGCCCCGGTGGCCGGTCAAGGTCAAGATGTACGGCGATGTTCGATAGGTATCGAACAAGACGGGTTGCGCACCAGACAGTGCGACTGGGCGAGTTCACGCCGCGCTCGTGCTCACGTGGGTTTGTAACCTTCAGGTGTGAGCCGCGCGAACGTCCATCCGGATGCCGACGAGATGCGACTGACCGACGTGATGTCGGCACTGAGCGATCCGATTCGGGTGGGGATCGTGCGCGTGCTGGCCGACGGCAACGAGCAAGCGTGGGGTGATTTGCGTGTGCCCGTCGGCAAATCCACGCTGAGCCATCACCTCAAAGTGCTGAGAGCCGCTGGCATCACCCGCACCAGGGAAGAGGGCACGCGCTGCTTCGTCCGTCTCCGTGGCGATGACATGGACGAACGTTTCCCAGGACTTTTGCTGTCAGTACTCCAAGCCGCCGAGCGCGACGACGTCGGCTCGGCGGTTCGAGTGGAGTGAGTTACTGCACGGCGACGGTGTCCACGGGACGAGCCCGTAGCGCGATCCATGCCGGGATCATCGACGCGATCATCGTCAGCAGCCCGACCGCCGCGGAAACCACCAGATAGATCCAAACCGGACCGTACGGTACAACCGAATCCGTAGTGGCCAAACTGAACGGCACCAACGTCCCCGCCGACACGATCGTGCCGAGGATCAGGCCCGCGAGGGTGATCGCCGCGCCTTCCACACCGACCATTCGCAGCACCTGGCCACGGCGGGCGCCGGAGAGCCGCAGCAGGCCGAATTCCCTTCGCCGGTCGGCGGTTTCCACCACCAGCGTGTTGATCACCGAGATCGCCGTGTACAGGACGATCATTCCGGCGATCAGGTAGTTGATCACCGCCTGGGTTTCCAGGTCGGCCGCGTAGGCCTCAGTCAGCGTCGACCGGTCAGTGAGGTGGTCGCCAGGGAACCGGGCAGCCACGGCCGCGGTGTCACCGGAGACCATGATCTGGCTGGCCACGCCCGCGGAGGTGTGCTTGGCGAGCGTGGTCGCAGGTAGCAGGGCTATCTCGTATCCCTGACGCGGTTGGATCACCGCGGCGAGTGTCACCCGGCTGGTCTGGCCGTCGCCGAAGCGCATGGTGAGCTTGTCGCCGACGCGAAGCCCCATCGAGGACGCATGGTCCGCAGGCAAAGCGACGGTGTCACCGGACAAGTCCGTCAACTTTCCCGATACGACCGGCATCGCGGTCAGTGAAGCCCCCGAAGCCGTGATGCCTTGCAGTTCAAGGCCGTCGTCGCCCAACTCGGGATCGTACGGGCTCTCGACGAATCCCTTGCTGGTCACCCATTCCGACGCCGCCGTCACACCAGGCAGGGACCGGACCGTGTTGACGACATCGGGGGAGAAGCCGCCGTTTCCGGAGACCAGCACCGCGTCGGCACGCAGGTCCTGGGTGTACGCACGCTGCGCGGACTCAGCCGAGGTCGTCTGGGTGTAGATCTGCGCCAGGGCGAAACCCGACGCGAGCATCACCGGCGCGACCACCGAGGCGAGCTTGACGGCACGGACACGCGTGTTGTTGGCCGCCAGCGAGCCGGGGACCTTCGTCAACGCCCGGATCGGCAGGCGCAGCAACGCCATCACGGCCTTGGTCGCACCGGGAGCGAACAGCGTGATCCCGACCGCCCAGAACACCACGGCCGGGCCTGCGGTGGACGCGGCCGTCGGGCCGGAATTCACTGCGACCGACACGATGCCAAGAGCCAGGCCACCGGCGCACGCGATGCTGCCCATGATCAGCCGGGTCCTGGTGAACCACGTGCGCTGGATCGCGGCCTCGGCCAGCGCCTCGGTCGGCCGGGTGCGGCCCGCGCGGCGCGAACCGGCCAGCGCCGCGATCACTCCGGCGAGCAGTGCCGTGGCCACACCGATGATCGACGGGATCCAGCCCTGGTGGAACTGGACGACCGGGCTGGCCACGCCGTTCGCGGCCAGTCGGTCGAACAGGAACTTGCCGATCAGCGCGCCGGGGAACCAGGCCGCGAGGGTCGCGAGCACCGACACCGCCAGCGCTTCGGCGAAGATCATCCGGCGGACCTGGCCCGGCGTGGTCCCGACCGCCCGCAGCAACGCGATCTCCCGCTTGCGCTGCTGCACCGACACACTGAACGTGCTGGCCACGACCAACATGGACACCATCACCGCGAGCCCGCCGAACACGGCGGCCAGCGTGATCAGCATTTCGTTCTGCTGCTCGACCTTCGCGTGCTCGGCCACGCCACGCTCGTCGCCGGTCAGCACAGTCACCGGCTCCCCGAGGGCTTCTTGCAGGTCCACGGCCGGAGTGCCGACGATCCCGAGTGCCAGCAACCGGCCGAACCGCTGCGCGTCGGTGTCGGCGAAGTAGAGGACTGACTGGTTGGACGTGCCCGACACGGTGAATGGCGTGATCTTGCCGCGGATCGAGATGTCCACTTGGGAGCCGACCGGTGCGGTCGACATAGGCACGACAACCTGGCCTGTCTGTGGCGCCGTGTCGGTCAGCCCGGCGAGTGCGGCCGACGACCAGTTGTGGCCAGTTGTCGACGACCCGGCCATCGAGATCGGGAACGCGACATCCGGCACGACCCGGGTGACTCCTGGAACGGTCGACGCCTTCGCGACGAGCGACGCGTCGAGGGGAACGTCCTCGGTCAGCGTCGAGTACTCGTAGTTGTTGTCGCCGTCCTCGTCGGGCAGCTCGTCGGTGGCCAGACGAATGGATTTGTTGGCGATGATCACCGCGTCCGCCTGCGCGAGCCGCTGCGCCGGGATCGCGGTCCGGATGCCGGTCTCCATCAGGCCGCCACAGGCCATCACGATCGCCGCGCCGAAGAACAACGCGATGAAAGTGGCGACGAATCCGCCCTTGCGGTAACGCAGTGTTCGTATCGTCAGGCGCAGCATGATCGGTCCGTCCCCAAATTCGCAGCCAATTGTTTGTGGCTCGACGCTATTGCTGCGGACGGTGCCCAACCCATGGTGCGGAGCCGTCGATTCGCGGTGGGGTAAGCCCCACCACAAGTGCCGGACCGGATGGGTCGGACCAGCTAGTAGGCCGCTAGCCTGTGGCGCGAGCAAGCGTCGGGGCGTCTCAAGGAGTTGAGGGTGGCACGGTCGGTTTTGGTCACAGGTGGTAACCGCGGGATCGGTCTGGCGATCGCCAGGGCATTCGCGGACCAGGGCGACAATGTCGCGGTCACGCACCGCGGCTCGGAAACGCCGGAGGGATTGCTCGGCGTCAAATGCGACGTGACCGACGCCGAACAGGTCGACGCCGCGTTCACCGAAATCGAGGAGAAGCAGGGCCCGGTCGAGATCCTGGTGTCCAACGCCGGCATCACCGACGACACGCTGCTGCTGCGGATGTCCGAGGAGCAGTTCAGCCGCGTCCTGGACGCGAACCTGACCGGGGCGTTCCGCGTCACCAAGCGCGCCACCCGTGGCATGCTGCGCAAGCGCTGGGGGCGCTTGATCTACATCTCGTCGGTCGTCGGCCTGACCGGCAGCGCGGGCCAGGCGAACTATGCGGCGAGCAAGGCAGGTCTGGTCGGCTTCTCCCGCTCGCTCGCGCGTGAGCTGGGCAGCCGCAACATCACGTCGAACGTGATCACGCCGGGTTTCGTGGCCACCGAGATGACCGCCGTGTTGCCGGAAGAGCGCAAGCAGGAGATCCTCGGCCAGGTTCCGCTGGGCCGGTACGCCGACACCTCGGAGATCGCGTCGGCTGTCACGTTCCTCGCGTCGGACTCGGCCGCGTACATCACCGGTGCGGTGCTGCCGGTCGACGGCGGCCTCGGCATGGGCCACTGAGAAATCGCAAGGGAGATAACTTCGTGAGTCGAGCTTGCGAGCGAACAATTCAATACAGCGTCGACCGGGCGGTCGCGTGACGAGCGTTAGCGAGGAAGAGACAATGTCTGGACTGCTCGAAGGCAAGCGGCTGCTGATCACGGGCGTGATCACGGACGCCTCCATCGCGTTCCACGTGGCCCGTATCGCGCAGGAGCAGGGCGCCGAGGTGGTGCTCACCGGGTTCGGCAGGCTCAGCCTGGTCGAGCGGATCGCCAAGCGGCTGCCGAAGCCAGCGCCGGTGATCGAGCTGGACGTGACCAACACCGAACACCTGGACTCGTTGGCTGGCAAGGTTTCCGAGCACGTCGACGGCCTCGACGGCGTGGTCCACTCGATCGGGTTCGCGCCCGCGTCCTGCCTTGGCAACCCGTTCCTCGAGGCGCCGTGGGAGGACGTGTCCACGGCCGTGCACGTGTCGACGTACTCCTTCATGTCGCTGGCCAAGGCCGTGCTGCCGCTGCTGGCCGAGGGTTCTTCGGTCGTCGGCATGGACTTCGACGCCCGCCAGGCGTGGCCCGCCTACAACTGGATGGGTGTGGCCAAGGCCGGTTTGGAGTCAGTGACCCGCTACCTGGCCCGTGAGCTCGGTCCGCAGCACGTCCGGGTGAACCTGGTCGCCGCTGGCCCGGTCCGCACGATGGCCGCCAAGTCGATCCCTGGCTTCAAGGACCTTGAGGACCAGTGGGCCGTGCGCGCGCCGCTCGGCTGGAAGGTCGACGACCCCGAGCCGGTCGGCAAGTCGGTTTGCGCGTTGTTGTCAGATTGGTTGCCCGCCACGACTGGCTCAATGGTCATGGTTGACGGAGGATTCCACGCTGTTGGGATGTGATCGTTTCGCCCGGGAGGACGCATGTTAGGCCTCGAACTTGTCGTCATCCTGGGCATCACAGTTCTGACGTGCAGTGTCGCGGCGCGGCGGCTTCGGATCGCCGCGCCGGTGCTGCTGCTGGCCGTCGGTGCGGTGCTCGGCTTCATCCCGATGCTGCGTGAGGTTGAGCTGCCGTCCGAAGTGATGCTGCTGCTCTTCCTGCCCGCGTTGCTGTACTGGGAGAGCCTGACCACCTCGCTGCGGGAGATCCGGCGCTACGCCCGCGTGGTTTTGCTGACGAGCACGCTCCTGGTGATCGCCACGGCCGCCGGTGTGGCCGCTGTGGCGCACGCGCTGGGAATGCAATGGGGCCCAGCATGGGTCCTAGGTGCCGCGCTCGCGCCAACGGACGCCACTGTGGTCAGTGTGTTCGCGCGCGGGTTGCCGTCGCGCAGCATGAACCTGCTGCGCGCGGAAAGCTTGATCAACGACGGCACCGCGCTGGTGATCTTCGGTGTCGCGGTGAGCATCACCGCGGGCGGCGAGACGTTCAGTTTCGGCAACGTGTCCTGGCTGTTCGTGCTGTCGTTCGGCGGTGGCGCGCTGGCTGGGGTGATCACGGCGTGGCTCGCGGTCCAGGTGCGCAAGCGACTGGACAACCCGTTGCACGAGAACACCTTGAGCGTGCTCACGCCGTTCGTCGCGTTCCTGCTCGCCGAAGTCGTGCACGCTTCCGGTGTGCTCGCGGTTGTCGTGTGTGGACTGATTCTCAGTCAGGTCGGGCCGCGGCTGATCCATGCCGACACCCGTACCCAGAACTCGGCTTTCTGGAGCCTGTCGACGTTCCTGCTCAACGGTTCGCTGTTCGTGCTCGTCGGTCTGCAGGCCAACGCGGCCGCGCGTGACCTCACCTCGACCGGTGTCTGGCGCGGGCTTGCCTTGGTCGGCTTGATATCCGTCGCCGTGATCGGCGTCCGGATGCTGTGGCTGTTCACCACGCCGTACATCATCAGGGCAATCGATCGACGTCCACAGCAACGTGAGCTGAGAGCCGACCCCAAGTCGCGGCTGATCAACTCGTTGTGCGGATTCCGTGGCGCGGTGTCGATGGCCGCGGCCCTCGCTGTGCCGGAAGGCATGGCAGGTCGTGACCTGATCATCTTTGTCACGGCAGGCGTGATCACGCTCACGCTCGTCGTGCAGGCGCTGTTGTTGCCGCCCGTGGTGCGTTGGGCGAACCTGCCGCCGGACACCCAGTTCGACGAGGAACGCGCGATGGCCATCCTGGCGTCGGCTGAGGCAGCGTACGAGGCGATGCCCAAGCTGGCCGCTGAGCTCGGCACCGATCCGTTGATCATCGAACGAGCCCGCCGCGAGTCCGAGAAACGCCTGAAACTGCTGCGCCAGGGCAACGCCGAAGACGACGAAGAGCACCCGTACCAGCGGTTGGAAAACGACTACCAGGCACTGCGGCTCGCGTTGATCGCGCACAAACGCTCGACCATCGTGCGGTTGCGCGACGAGCGCAGGATCGACGACGCCGTCCTGCGGCACATCCAGACCCAGCTCGACCTTGAGGAGATCAGGCTGTCCCGGCGTGAAGCCGCCGAATGACAAGGGGCAGGATGGGGCAGTGAGTTTCGACGCGCTGCTGTGGCTGTCGTTCGGCGGACCGGAAGGACCTGCCGACGTCCGGCCATTCCTGGAGAACGTGACGCGAGGCCGAGGCGTGCCGCCGGAGCGGCTCGACGAGGTGGAGAAGCACTACCAGCACTTCGGCGGGGTCTCGCCGATCAACCGGCTCAACCGTGAGGCGATCGCCGCGGTCGAGGCCGAGCTGGCCGGGCAGGGCGTGCGGCTGCCGGTGTACTTCGGCAACCGCAACTGGCACCCAATGGCTGAGGACACGCTCGGCAAGATGCTCGCCGACGGCGTCCAGCGCGTCCTGGTCTTCCCGACCAGCGCCTACGGCGGTTACTCGGCATGCCGTCAGTACGACGAGGACATCGCACGGGTCAGGGAAGCTGTCGGTCCGAACGCGCCGGAACTGGTGAAGCTGCGCCAGTTCTTCGATCATCCGTTGTTCATCGAGTCCTTCGCCGACGCCGTCCGTGCGTCCTTGGCGACATTGCCCGACGGCGCTCGGCTCGTGTTCACCGCGCACTCGGTCCCGGTCTCGGCCGACAAGGCTGCGGGTCCGCCTTCGGAAGGCGGCGGCCGGTACTCCAAGCAGGTCGCCGAAGCGTCCCGGCTTGTCGCCGAGGCCGTCGGGGTCGCGGAGTACGACGTGGTCTGGCAGTCGCGGTCTGGACCACCGCAGATTCCGTGGCTGGACCCGGACATCGTGGACCACATCGAGGCATTGCATGGGCAAGGTGTCACGGCGGTCGCGGTGTGCCCGATCGGGTTCGTCAGCGATCACCTCGAAGTGATCTGGGACCTGGACAACGAAGCCGCCGAGAAGGCGGGGGAGTTGGGGATGGCGTTCGCCCGCGTGGCCACGCCCAACAGCGACCCACGCTTCGCGCGACTCGTGGTCGAGCTGATCCGTGAACACACCGATGGCGTCGAGCCTCGCAAGCTGTCGGCCTTCCCAGCCGCTGGCTGCACGATCAACGGCGCCCCCTGCGCACCGCTGTGCTGCGAACCCGCCAAACGCCCGGCTCGCTGACTGTCCCCGCAGGTAGACCCTCGTGAGTGGTTAGACGGGTTCTAACCCGTCTAACCACTCACGAGGGTCTTTTGACGTTTCGCTCCGGTTACTGCTCTTGACCGCTCCTTGCTCGGTGACTACCGTCACCACAAATCGTCTGGGAAGTTACCAGATTAATTTGACCCTAAACCGGGAGCCGAGTTGAGAGCCGGGAGTCCGCGGCTACTGCGCGAGATCAACGATCGCGCGGCCATCGACGCGCTGCTGCGCGACGGCCCGCTGACGCGATCCGAGCTGGAGTACGCGATCGGCCTCTCCAAGCCGGCCACCGCGCAGTTGCTTGCCCGCCTTGAAGAAGAGGGCGTCGTGGTGCGCGAAGGCCTGCGTGGTGGCGGCCGTGGCCCGCGCGCCCAGCTGTGGGCGGTGAAGGGTGCGGTCGCGCACGTCGCGGCGATCGACCTGACGCCGCGCGGTGTCGACATCGCCATCGCCGACATCTCCGGGGCGGTGCTGACCGAACACCGGCAGGCCGTTCCGCCACGAGGAACGTCCGACGAGGTGCTCAGCAACTTCCGGCAGGCCACCGTCGCCGCGTGCGCGGCCGCTGGCTTGACGCTCAAGGACTTGCGGCACGTCGTGGTCGGCACGCCAGGCGCGATCAACCCGCGCACCGGGCACCTGTGGTTCGCGCCGCACCTGCCCGGCTGGGAAGGCTTCGACATGCCCGGCCGGATCGGCGCCGAACTCGGCGTCCCGGTCACCATCGAGAACGACGTGAACCTGGTCGCGCTCGAAGAGATGATCGCCGGGCAGGCGACCGCGGTACGCAGCTTCGTGATGGTCTGGCTCGACCACGGAATCGGTGGCGCGATCGTGGTCGACCGCAAACTGTTGCGTGGCGCGACCGGTGGTGCGGGCGAGATCGACTGGATGCACGTGCCCGACCGTGCCGCCGCCGACACCGGGATTCCCGCGACGGGAACGAGGTTCGGTGATCTGGTCAGCTCACCGAACGTGGTGAAGCTCGCCAGGGCGTACGGGATCGCCGCGCGCAATGGCTGGACGGCCGTGAGCAAGGCGGTCGCCCAAATAGATGAGAAAGAGACTTCCGAACAGCAGCAAGGGAAACAGTTCCTGACCGACCTGGCACGCCGGGTCGCCACCGGAGTAGCCAGCGTGGTCAGTGTGGTGGACCCGGAACTGGTACTGCTGTGCGGAAAGACCGGCTTGGCTGGCGGGGAGATGCTGTGCCGGTTGATCAGCACTGAGTTGCGGAACATGGTCGTGCCCCGCACTCCGGTGGCGTACAGCGCGCTCGCCGGCAATGCCGTGCGGGCGGGCGCGTTGCACTCCGCCCTCGCCGTAGTCCGTGAGCAGGTTTTCGGGCTGACCGGCGACATAACCGAACCATCTCGCCGGCTGGACGCCAGTGGCGATGGCAACGGCGTCCGAACAAGTTTCTAGGTCCCCAGGAGGGCAAATGCGCAAGGCCCCCATTCGGGTGGTGCTCGCTTCGGTGGCATTACTCGTCGCGTCGTGTTCCGGTGCGGCAGGCGGTGGTGGTGGCGGCGGGGAGATCGGAGCCGCTCCGGCGGCGGACGCGAACCTGACGCTCGTGGTGTACAGCAAGTTCACCGACCGGGAGGAGAAAGCGGTCACCGCGGCCCTCCAGTCGTTCACCAAGAAGTTCCCGAACATCAAGATCGACCACCGGGGCAACCAGGACGACGACAAGCTGACCCAGTCGATCCAGAGCGGCTCGCCGCCCGACGTGGCGATCTCGTTCTTCTCCGACAACCTCGGCAACTGGTGCCACAGCGGCGCTTTCCAGGATCTCAACCCGTACATCCAGCGGGACAAGGTCGACCTGAACGTCATCCCCAAGCAGGTCCGCGACTACACCGCGTACAACGGCAAGCAGTGCTCGATGCCGTTCCTGGCCGACGTGTACGGCTTCTACTACAACAAGGACATGCTCACCGCGGCTGGCATCTCCGGCCCGCCGAAGACCACGGCCGAGCTGCTCGACTACGCCAAGCGCACCACCAAGTTCGCGGCCGACGGCTCGATCGAGGTGGCTGGCTTCATCCCGTCGATGCCGTTCTACGCCAACGAGGCGCAGATCTGGGCGCCGATGTGGGGCGCGACGTACCTTTCCGGCCCCGACGGCAAGTCCGCGATGGCGTCGAGTCCTCAGTGGAAGGAGCTGTTCGACTTCCAGAAGCAGCTCGTCGACTTCTACGGCAAGGACAAGCTCGAGCGGTTCAAGGCTGGTCTCGGTGACCAGTACTCGCCGGACAACGCCTTCCACAAGAAGAAGCTCGCGATGATGTTCGACGGTGAGTACCGCAACGCGTTTCTCGCCGACACCGCGCCGGACGTGAACTACGGCACCGCGCCGCCGCCCGTGTCCGCGAGCCGCACTTCGCAGTACGGCGGCGGGTACTCCACCGGCACGATCATCGGCATGCCGAAGGGCGTCAAGAACCCTGGTGCGTCGTGGGAACTGATCAAGCACGTCACGCTGGACACCGACACCCTCGTCGAGCTGTCCAACCAGATCAAGAACCTGCCGAGTACGACGGACTCGCTCTCCTCGCCGAACCTGAAGGTCAACGAGCAGTTCAAGACCTTCCTCGACATGTACGGCAGCGGCAAGCTGCAGTCCAACCCGGCATCGCCGGTCAACGCGGCGGCCATCAAGGCCGTCAACGACTTCGCATCACGGTGGATCGCCGGTCAGGAGCCCGACCTGGCCGCTGGTCTCGCGAAGGTCGACGCGCAGATCAACGACGAGCTGGCCCAGAAGTTGGGCAAGTAGCAGCGAGATGACTGCCACTCTGCGTCATCCGGACACGGACTCGGCGCCAGCCCCCGCACGGGGGCTGGACCGGGTCCGGTCCCGCCGCCGATGGGTCCTGGTCGGGTTCCTCGGTCCCGCGGCGGTCGGATTCCTGATCTTCTTCGGCTACCCGCTGATCGCGACGCTCTACTTCTCGTTCACCCGGTACGACCTGATCAACCCTCCACAGTGGATCGGGTTCGACAACTACGTCCGGATGTTCACCACCGAGCCGTTGGTCGGTACCGCCGCGTACAACACGCTGTGGCTGGTGATCGTGCTGACGGTGTGCCGGGTGATCTTCGCCCTCGGTGTGGCGTCGGTGATCTCCCGGCTCAAGCGCGGGCTCGGGTTGATCCGGACACTGTGTTATCTGCCCGCGCTCGCCCCGCCTGCCGCGGCGACGCTGGTGTTCGTGTTCGTGTTCAACCCGGAATTCGGTCCGGTGAACCGGTTCCTGCGCTGGCTCGGTCTCGAAGGTCCACTGTGGTTCAGCGACCCGGCGCTGTCCAAGCCGTCGCTGACCCTGTTGGTGCTGTGGGGATCCGGCGAGCTGATGATCATCATTCTGGCCGCGTTGCTCGACGTGCCACAGGAACAGTACGAGTCGGCCTCTTTGGACGGTGCCGGTCCGGCGCGCCGGTTCTGGCACATCACGCTGCCGAACATCTCGCCGGTGCTGCTGTTCGGCATCGTCAACTCGATGATCTTCGCCTTGCAGTTCTTCACACAGGCGGTCGTCGCCGGGTCGGCGGCGTCCAACCAGTCCGATGTGGCCGGTAGTACGCAGTACATCGGCGCGCCGCAGAACACCACGCTGACCTATCCGATCTGGTTGTACGTCCAAGGCTTCCGGTACGCCAACATGGGTTACGCCGCGGCGATGGCGGTACTGCTGTTCATCGTCTCAGCCGCGTTCACGGTGATCCTGGTGCGGCAGTTGCGCAAGGCCTCGCACGTTGAGGAGGCGGCATGACCGCGACACTGGAGCGACCACGTACCGGTGGGTCGCCGGTCATCCAGCAGCGCCAGCGAGCCTGGCGGGCGATGCTGTTCTGGATCGCCACGCACAGCGTGGGTCTGGCGCTTGGCATCATGTTCACGCTGCCGGTGATCCTGGTGCTGCTGACCTCGTTCATGGCCAGTGACCAGGCGATGACCTCAAGCTTCTGGCCGGAGTCCTGGCACTTCGAGAACTTCGGCGAGGTGTTCGAGCGGGCACCGATGCTGACCTACATGATCAACAGCTTGGTGTACTCGCTGTTGGCCGTGCTCGGCATCCTCGTCTCGGCCGTGCCGGCGGCCTACGCGCTGGCCAAGCTGAAGTGGCGCGGCCAGACGTGGGCGTTCATGCTGGTCGTCGTCGCGATGATGCTGCCGCCGCAGGTGACCATCGTGCCGCTGTTCGATCTGTGGGTGCGGATGGGCCTCACCGGCACGCTCGTCCCGCTGATCGTGCCGTACTTCCTGTTCGACGCGTTCAGCATCTTCCTGCTGCGCCAGTTCTTCCTGACCATCCCGAAGGACTATCTGGACGCGGCGAGGATCGACGGCTGCAACGAGTTCAGGGTGCTGACCAGAGTGGTCATACCCATGGCAAAGCCCGGCATCGCCGCCGCGGCGATGTTCTGTTTCCTGTTCACCTGGAACGACTACTTCGGACCGTTGCTCTACACGGCCGAGAACCGGGACAGCTGGACGTTGTCGTTGGCCATTGCGTCCTTCAGGGGGATGCACCACGTGGAGTGGAACCTCACGATGGCCGCGACCGTTCTGACGATGGCGCCGGCGATCGTGCTGTTCGTGTTCGCGCAGAAGTCGTTCGTCAAGGGGATCACGTTCACGGGAGTGAAGGGTTGACGCGATGAGACTGACCGTTGTGGGTGGCGGGTCCACTTACACGCCGGAGCTGGTCGACGGCATAGCCGGGCGGCGAGCGAGTCTGGACGTCGACGAGATCGTGCTTGTCGACCCGGACACCCACCGGTTGCGCGTCGTCGGCGATTTCTGCCAGCGACTGCTTGAGCACGCGGGCCATCCGGCCAAGGTGCTCACCACGTCCAGCCTCGAGCAGGGTGCCGAAGGTGCTTCGGCGGTGCTGCTGCAGCTGCGGGTCGGTGGGCAGAAAGCCAGGCGGTCCGATGAGACCTTTCCGCATGCCTGTGGGTGTATCGGTCAAGAGACGACCGGGGCCGGTGGCCTCGCCAAGGCGCTGCGCACCGTCCCGGTCGTGCTCGACATCGCCGAGCGGGTCCGGCGCGTGGCCGGTGAGGACACGTGGATCGTGAACTTCACCAACCCGGTCGGCATTGTGACCAGGGCGCTGATCCAGGCTGGGCACCGTGCTGTCGGGCTGTGCAACGTGGCGATCGGCCTGCAGCGCAAGTTCGCCAAGCTGTTCAATGTGGACACTGATGCCGTCCGGCTCGACCACATCGGACTCAACCACCTGACGTGGGAGCGTGGCGTGCACGTGACCACGGCGGACGGCACGGTCGACCGGCTGCCCGATCTGCTCGGTGAGTTCGGCGACGAGGTCGCGGCCGAGCTCGGCGCACCGGTCGACTGGATGCGCCGGATGAACGCGATCCCGTCCTATTACCTGAAGTACTACTACGCGCATGACGAAGTCCTGGCTGACCAGTTGGAGAACCCACCTCGGGCCGACGTCGTCATCGAGGTGGAGAACGAGTTGCTCAAGCAGTACGCCGACCCGAGCGTGGTGACCAAGCCGGAGAGCTTGGCCAAGCGCGGCGGTGCCTTCTACTCCGAGGCTGCCGTGCAGCTGGTGCACGCGCTGACCGGCGGCGGGCAACCGGAAGAGCACGTCGTCAACGTGCGGAACAACGGGGCCATGCCGTTCCTGCCCGACGACGCCGTGATCGAGGTTCCGGCCATTGTGGACGGTGCAGGTGCCGTGCCGCTGCCGATCAAGCCGGTCGAACCCCGGTTCTCCGGGCTGATCTCGCACGTGACCGCCTACGAGTACCTGGCGCTGGAGGCAGCGCTGCACGGCGGCCGTGACCGGGTGGCCGACGCGTTGCTCGCGCATCCGTTGATCGGCCAGTACAAGTTCGCCGACCGGCTGGCCGACGACCTGATCGCCGCCAACCGTGCTGATCTCCCATGGACTAACGAATGAGCGGGCAGGACGCTGTCGTCATCGCGATCGATGGTGGCGGCAGCAAAACCGACGTGATGCTGGTGGACGCATCGGGCACGATCCTCGGCCGAACCCGAGGCCCCGGTGCGTCGCCACAGACCGTCGGCATGGAAAAAGGCCTAGGGGTCTTCGAAGAGCTCGTGATCGACGTGGTCAAGCAGGCAGGCCTGCCGCTCACCCGGCCGTACGGCACGCACCTCGCGGCCTACCTGGCCGGTGCGGATCTCCCGATCGAGGAAGAGGACCTGTCGCGTGAGCTGACCGCGCGCGGCTGGTCATCCTCCACTGTGGTCGGCAACGACACGTTCGCCTTGCTGCGCGCGGGAACCACGGACGGTGTCGGTGTCGCGGTGGTGTGTGGCGCTGGCATCAACTGTGTCGGTGTGGCCGAAGACGGTCGCGTGCACCGGTTCCCGGCGCTGGGCAAGATCTCCGGCGACTGGGGTGGCGGATACCAGCTCGGCTCGGAGGCGTTGTGGTGGGCGGTGCGCGCGGCAGACGGCCGTGGCCCGCGGACCGCGCTGCTTCCCGCTGTGGTCAGCCACTTCGGCGCCAAGGACGTCTTCGAAGTGGTGGAACGGCTGCATTTCGAGAGCCTGCACCGGGACGTGATCCACGAGCTGTCCCCGGTGCTGTTCCAGGTCGCGGCAACCGGTGACGAGGTCGCCAATGGCGTGGTCAAGCAGCTGACCGACGAGGTCAGCTGCCTGGCGGTCACGACGATGCGCAAGCTCGACATGACCGGCGAGGCGCCAGTGATCGTTCTTGGCGGTGGCGTGATGACGGGCGTTTCGCGGGATGTCATCGATGTCATCGAGCGCCAATGCGTCGAAGCCGCGCCTCGGGCCGAGGTCAGGGTCGTCGACATCGCCCCGGTTGTCGGCGCGGCACTGCTCGGCCTCGACGCGATCGGGGCGTCCACCACCGCCAAGGCGCGGCTGCGGATGAGCTCAGTGCCGTCCAGCGTGGTCGGAGAGAACCCGGACAGCCTCGTCAACGGCAGCGCACCGGGCGAGCCGGACAGCGTCGGAAAGCGGGCGGAGAGCTTCGGAGCGTCGTAGCGCCGCGGAGGACGACAACGCACCGCCGGGGTCGTCCTCCGCAGCCACCTCGAGGATCGCGGAGACCTCGGCGGCGCGCTGCAGAACACGCAACGCCTTCTGCGGCATGCCAACTGGCCAACGGGCCCGCGCGCTGGCCGCGACGCGTTCCTTGATCTCGTGCCGCACGCCGGGCCGGTTGCTCGTCAGGTCGAGCGAGGCCAACGTGCCCGCGGCCTCACGCATCGCGGTCGAGAGGTTGTGGTCGGCCTCGCCCAACGGCGTGTGCTCCGCGGGCGTGGGCGTCGGCAGGTCGTACACGGTCCATCGGATCACGCCGTCGGCCACGTTCTCCGGCACGATCCCGACGCCAGCGTCAGGCACAACGACCGCCTGACCGGCGTCAACGGCCGCGCTGGCCAGCCTGGTCGATCCGCCAAGCCCACGGACATCGCCCGGTACCGGGATCACCAGGTGCGCGGTCGTGGCACCCGCCTTGCGCAGTGCGGCAAGCAGCGCGGCCATCTGGCCAGCGCGCTCGTCTTTGGCGGGCAGTTCCAGCGCTGTGGCGGTTCCTTCATCGTCCGCGACGACCTCGTGCAGCTCAGCCCAGACAGCGAGGGCGTCGAGCGTGTCGTCGGGCGCTGCGGCTCCGTGCAACCAGGCGGAGCCCCACACAGCGAACGTGGCGCTTGGGAATGGCACGCGGGAAGTGTATTGCGTGCTCATTCACTCGAACGCAGCAGGTAAACTGGACCGCGTAGTCCATACGAAGAGGTTGACCCCCAAGGGTGCCGCGACCCGGCAACGGATCATCGAGGGCACGTCGGTCGAGGTTCGTGAGCGTGGTGCGGCGGCGACCACGCTCGATGACGTGTGCGCGCGGACATCGACGAGTAAGAGCCAGATTTTCCACTACTTTCCCGGCGGGAAAGAGGAGTTGCTGCTCGCGGTCGCCGCCTATGAGGCCGACCGGGTGCTGGCCGATCAGGAGCCGTATCTGAGCTCGCTGACCTCGTGGGAAGCCTGGCAGAACTGGCGTGACCTGGTGGTGCGGCGTTATCGCAAGCTGGGCGTGCACTGCCCGCTCGGGGTGCTGATCACCGAGTTGGGACGCAAGACTCCGGCCGCGCAGGCGTTGACCGGTCAGTTGCTTGAGCGCTGGCAGGGCCAGCTGCGCGCCGGGGTGACGGCGATGCAGACGGCCGGGCAGATCTCGCCGTCGCTGGACGCCGACCGGATCGCCGCGTGGCTGATCACCGCTGTCCAGGGCGGCGTGGCGGTGCTGTTGTCGACTGGGAAAAGTGACCATCTCGAAGCGGCATTGGATACATCACTCGCCCTGCTGCGCGCGAAGCCGGAGCTACTCCACGTTGGCGCTTCGCAAGATCCGACGTAGCGTCAATGAGGTGAATCGTGGAAATCTGCCACGTACAGTCGGCGAGCTGAAGGCCGCCGGTCATCAGCAGCGTGGCGTGAAAACCGAGATCAGGGACAACTTGCTGGCCATCCTCCGGGCCGGCGGCGATCCCTGGCCGGGAATTGTCGGGTTTGACCGTACTGTCCTGCCGCAGCTGGAGCGTGCACTCCTCGCTGGGCACGACATCGTATTGCTGGGTGAGCGCGGCCAGGGTAAAACCCGCCTCCTGCGGACACTTGTCGGGCTGTTGGACGAGTGGACGCCCGTGATCGACGGCTCGGAACTGGGCGAGCACCCGTACGAGCCGATCACCGCCGAGTCCAGGCGCAAGGCCGCCGAGCTTGGCGATGATCTGCCAGTGTCCTGGCGGCACCGGTCCGAGCGGTACGCCGAGAAACTGGCCACTCCGGACACGTCCGTCGGTGACCTGATCGGTGACGTCGACCCGGTGAAGGTCGCACAGGGCCGCAGCCTCGGCGACCCCGAGACTATCCACTTTGGACTCGTTCCTCGGTCGCATCGCGGCATCATCGCGGTCAACGAGCTGCCGGACCTGGCCGAGCGGATCCAGGTCGGCCTGCTCAACGTGATGGAAGAGCGCGACATTCAGATCCGCGGCTACACCATGCGGCTGCCATTGGACGTCCTGCTCGTGGCCACGGCCAACCCTGAGGACTACACCAACCGCGGCCGGATCATCACGCCGCTCAAGGACCGGTTCGGAGCGGAAGTGCGCACGCACTACCCGTTGGACGTGGACGACGAGATCGACCTGGTCCGCCAGGAATCCCAGTTGGTCGCCGAAGTGCCGGACCCACTGATCGAGGTCGTTGCCCGGTTTGTCCGCAACCTCCGCGAATCCGCGGCCATTGACCAGCGTTCAGGCGTGTCGGCCCGGTTTGCCGTGGCCGCGGCGGAAACCCTGGCGGCGGCGGCATTGCGGCGGGCGGCGCTGACCAATGAGGACGAGCCGGTCGCGCGGCCGATCGACCTCGACGCGATCCCTGACGTGTTGCGCGGCAAGCTCGAGTTCGAGGCCGGTGAAGAGGGCAGGGAAGTCGAGCACCTCGTGCACCTGCTGCGGATGGCGACCGCGGAGACGGCTCGGTACGCGTTCGCTGGGCTCGACCTGAGCCCACTGGAGGACGCGATCGGCGAAGGCCGGATCGTGACGACAGGTGAGCGTGTTCCGGCGACTGATGTGCTGAATGCCTTGCCGGAATTGCCTGTTCTGCACGAAGTCGCGGAGCGTGTGGGTGTGAAGCCGACGGACTCCGCTGGCCGCATCGCCTCTGCGGTTGAGCTGGCGTTGGAGGCCTTGTACCTGTCACGCAGGCTGGCCAAGGACGCCGATGCTGAGGACGGCACGGCGGTGTACGGGATATGACACGGTTCGCGTACCTGCCGTGGAATGACGGTCCGGATCCACTGGCGCCACCAGTGGATCTGCGGGCCGCGCTCGACCAGATCGGCCGGGACGTGATGGAAGGCTCGTCGCCCCGGGCCGCACTGGAAGAGCTGCTGCGCCAAGGAGTTCGCGGTACCCGTGGCCTCGACGAGATGACCCGGCGCCTGTGGCAGGAGCGAGCCCGCTTGCAACGCAGGCATCGGCTCGACGGCACATTGCAGGAAGTCCAGCGTCTGTTGCAGGAGGCGCTGGAGGCTGAGCGCAGGCACCTGTTCCCGGATCCGTCGGACGACGCGCGGTTCCGTGAAGCCCAGTTGGACGCGTTGCCGTCGGGAACCGCGGCGCAGGTACAGGAACTGGCGAACTACGACTGGCAGTCCCAGCAAGGCAGGGAGAACTACCAGAAGATCCAGGACATGCTCGGCCAAGAGCTGATGGAGTCCCGGTTCCGTGGCATGAAGCAGGCGTTGCAGGACGCCACACCCGAGGATGTCGAGCGGGTCCGGGAAATGATGTCGGACCTCAACGACCTGCTGGCTTCGCACGCCCGTGGCGATGCGAACACCCAGCAGCAGTTCGAGGAATTCATGCGCAAGCATGGCGAGTTCTTCCCGGAGAACCCGCGTAACGTCGATGAACTCATCGACGCGCTGGCCGCACGGGCCGCGGCGGCGCAGCGCATGATGAACTCGATGTCCGCCGAGCAACGGGCCGAACTGGGTTCGTTGATCCAGCAGGCCTTCGGCGATCCCCGGCTGGCCAGCGAGATCAGCAAGCTGGACGCGCACCTGCAGTCCTTGCGGCCAGGGGAGGACTGGAACTCCAGTGCCCGCTTCCGTGGCAAGGATCCGTTCGGGATGGGCGACGGCGTGCAGGCGATGCAGGACATGGCCGAGATGGACGCGTTGGCCGAGCAGTTGGGCCAGGCCTATCCCGGTGCGCGCCTTGAGGACATCGACCTTGAGGCGCTGGAACGCCAGCTCGGCCCGGAGTCCGCTGTGGACGCTCGACGACTGTCCGAACTGGAGCGTGCGCTGCGCGACCAAGGGCTGATCGAACGGGCCGCGGATGGATCGTTGCGGTTGTCTCCCAAGGCAATGCGTCGCCTGGGCGAGACGGCGTTGAAGGACGTCGTCAACTCGCTGTCGTCAAGGCGTGGTGAACGGGACACTGCTCGTGCTGGTGCCGCCGGTGAACCGACGGGCTCGTCCCGTCCGTGGGAATTCGGTGACACAGAGCCGTGGGAAGTGTCCAGGACTGTGCGTAACGCGGTGCTGCGGACCGCGGGTTCGGGCGGAACGGTCACATTGGACGTCAAGGACGTCGAGGTGATCGAGACCGAGCAACGGGCTCGTGCCGCGGTGGCATTGTGCGTGGACACGTCGTGGTCCATGGTCCAGGACGGTCGATGGCTGCCGATGAAGCGGACCGCGTTGGCGCTGCACCATTTGGTGAAGACGCGGTTCCGTAGTGACGCGCTTGAGCTGATCACCTTCGGCCGGTACGCCACCAAGGTGGACATGGCCGAGTTGACCGCGTTGGAAGGCGTGTGGGAGCAGGGGACCAACCTGCACCATGCGCTTCTGCTGGCCGGGCGGCATATTCGGCGCCATCCGGATGCGCAGCCGGTGGTGATCGTGGTGACCGATGGCGAGCCGACGGCCCATCTGGAGCCGGACGGGGATGCGGAGTTCAACTATCCGCCACTGCCTCGGACGCTGCGGTTGACCTTGGCTGAAGTGGACAAACTGGCTCGGCTTGGCGCTTCGGTCTCGGTGTTCATGTTGGGTGAGGACGAGCGGTTGAAGGCGTTCGTCGACGTCATGGCCCGGCGTAGCGGTGGCCGGGTGGTCGCACCGGATCTGGACGGTCTTGGGGCGGCAGTGGTGAGTGATTATTTGCGGAACAGGCAGCGATAGTTCTGGTGGCCACCTTCGGTAGGTGGCCACCTCGCCTATTCCGGCGTTCGCAGGAGTTCCAGCAGGCCTTCCGGCAGACAGGCCGATGCCCCCAGGATCTCGATCCCGTGCACCTTCCGGCCGTCTTCGACGTCGAGGATCATGTCCGAGCCCGGACCGCTCCACACGAACGGCTGCCGGAGCGATGCCCTGACCGCATGTCTCTCGTCAACGGGCGACAGGTAGATGTACGCCGCGTCCACCTCGGCGTCATAGGTGATCTTCAGGGTGCCAACCACGTGCATCGGCGCAGCCTGCCACGCGGTGGGTGATTACCCGAATTGATAACTTCCCGGCATGACGATCACCACAATGTGCCTCACGCTGGGTGATGCCTAATTGTGACATTCGGTGGACCCAACCCCTGAATGGCTCAGTATTGGTTGCTGACCTGCTGATCCATTCGGACTATTCGCATGTTTTTTTCTGGGGCGGAAGCGATCCAACTGGCCAAGATCGACCCCGATCGGCCTAGCATGAGCCGCCTCACAGGTCGGATCTTCGGAGGATCGAATGTTTACGGCACGTGCGCGCAGGGGGCTCCGTCTCGCCGCGGCGGCTGTGGCCACCCTGCTTTTCGCCGCCGGGTGCGGCATCCTGGACGGCTCGTCCGACAAACCGTCCACTTCGACCGGTCAGGTCGAGAAGCCCACAGTACGGATCGGGATCATCGCGTCAGTCGACGACGCACCGGTCAAGGTCGCCGAGAAGCTCGGTTTCTTCGCGGCGGAAGGACTCAATGCCGAGGTCAAGCTGTTCCAGTCGGCCGCGCAGACCATGCCGGCGCTCAACGGCGGCGACCTCGACTTCAGCTTGATGAACTACGTGACCTACTTCCAGGCCGCGTCGTCAAAGGCCCTCGACGCGAAGATCGTCGCCGACGCTTACCAGGGCACCAGCGACGCGCTGGTGATGCTGGCGCGCCCCGGCGTGACCATCGCGTCCGCCAAGGACTTCGAGGGCAAGAAGGTCAGCGTGCACCAGCCGCCGGGCAACATCGCGGACCTGTTGTTCCGCAGCACGTTGCGCGACAACGGCGCTGACCCGAGCAAGGTGACCTACGTGCCGGTGCCGTTCCCGAACATCCCGAACGCGCTGAAGACCGGCCAGATCGACGCGGGCATCGCGATCGAGCCGTTCATGACGCAGGCGGAGAAGGAAACCGGCGCGCAGCGTGTGCTCAAGGTGATCTCCGGGCCGACCCAGGACATGCCGCTGAGCGGCTACGTCTCGCCGACGAAGTTCGCGCAGGACAACCCGAAGACCGTCGCGGCTTTCCAGCGTGCGATGGCCAAGGCACAGCAGGCAGCCGGCGACCGCGGGAAGCTCGCCGAAGTCATGCTCGACCTGACCGGTGTCGACAAGGCCACCGTGCCGCTGCTCAACCTCGGCGTGTTCCCGACTTCGCTGGACGCCACGCGGTTGCAGCGGGTCGTCACGCTGATGGAGAGTTACCCCGACCTGTCCAAGCTGACGCAGAAGATCGACGCCAGCACCTACATGTACGCCCCGACGCCAGCGGGCAGCTGAGTGCGGCTGATTCGTTCCTTGATCGGGCTGGTCGGCTTCCTGGTCCTGTGGGAGGCCGCCAGCCGGTTCATTGTCGACGCGGATCTGATCCCACCGCCGTCCGAAGTCCTGGTGCGGTGCCTGACTCTGGTCAATGAGGCTCGGTTTCTTGCCGACGTCGCTTCGACGGCGTTGTCGTGGCTGATCGCGTTGTGCCTTGCGATCGTGATCGCTGTCCCCATTGGACTCGTGATCGGCCGGATTCCCTTGGTACGCACGGCAACCATGCCGATGATCGAGTTCATGCGGCCGTTGCCTGGCGTCGCGTTGATCCCGTTGATCACAGTGGTGCTCGGTGTCGGCGCGCAGACCAAGATCACGCTGGCCACGTTCGCCGCGGTCTGGCCGATCCTGTTCAACACCAGCTATGCCGTCGCCGAAGTGGACCGGAACATGCTCGAAACCGCCCGTGCGTTCAGGACCTCCCGTCGCCGGATGTTGTCAGCGGTGATCGTGCCGAGTGCGGCACCGTTCATCCTGACCGGTGTGCGGCTGTCCGCGTCGATCGCCTTGATTGCCGTGGTGGCAACCGAGTTCATCTTCGGCGGCAGCATTGGCGTCGGCCAGTTTGTCTTTGTCCACGGCCTCAGCGCTGGCCGCATGGACACAGTGCTTGCGGTGACAGTGCTCGCGGGCCTGTTCGGGTTGCTGATCAACGCTTCGCTCGCCGGTGTGCAACGCCGTTGGCTGGGGTGGCCCACGTCGGGAGCGTCGGGCGATGCCACCGGTTCCCGTCGGCGCTGGACGCTTGTGTTGAGTTGTGCGGCCGTGGCCGCTGTTTTGGTTATCTGGCAAGCGATTGCCAGTGCGGCTGCCGATCCGTATTTCCCGCCGCCATCGCAGATCGCTTCTCGTGCGGGCGATCTCTGGTTCGCGCCCGCGCTGCTGACCGGTGATATCCTGCCCAGCCTTGGCCTGCTACTCGGTGGCTGGCTGATTGCTTCGGTCTTGGGGATCATCGCGGGCATCGCGCTTGGTCGTGCTGGCACGGCGATGGACTATGTCGGCGCGCTGTTGGCGTTCGCCCGGTCCGTGCCGCCGCCGTTGCTGGTCCCGGTGTTCATGGTGATGTTCTCGCTTGGCCCGCAGACCGAGCTGGTCACCATTGTCTCTGGCGCGACCTGGCCGGTCCTGCTCAACGCCGTGGATGGCGCCCGGTCCGTTGATGCGACGAAAACCGATACCGCGCGGGCATTCCGGATCACTCAGGCCTCGTGGATCTTCGGTGTGGTGTTGCCCGCTGCCGCGCCCAAGATCTTCGCGGGTCTTCGGCTGAGCCTGTCGATCGCGTTGATCCTGATGGTGTTGTCCGAACTTGTCGGTACGAGTAGCGGAATCGGCTACCAGCTGAACAATGCACAGGGATATGCCGATCTGGCTGGCATGTGGGCGTGGATCGTGCTGATCGGCGCACTGGGTTTCCTGCTCAACCGGTTGCTGCTGGTCGTGCAGCGGCGCAGCCTCGCATGGCATGGCGGCCAATTCGGCTGAGGGATGAGGCCCTGCGCTTGTCAAGCGGCGCAACGGGTGTTCCGGTGATCGGAATTCACCGGACAACTGTGAATGAATCGGTCCTTTCGGCCGTGGCAGCTCGACGGCCTTGGTCGGTTCGCTCAAAGTCATGGGACGACTACGAATCGCGGTCACCGCTGCCTTAGGAACGATTCTGGTCTCGACGGTCATGCCTGTGCCCGCTGCCGCACAGGACATCGAAGAGACCACGCCGAAATACTCGTATCAGAACGCCATCCGTGAGGATGTGTTCGTCGAAGCGCCGATGGACAGCGACAAGGACGGCAAGAACGACCGGATCGCGATCCAGCTGATCAGGCCGAAGGAGACCGATACCGGGCTGAAGACGCCCGTGGTGATGGAACCGAGCCCGTACTATCGCGCGCCCGGCACCCTCGCCGAGCAGCCATACGGATTCCGCGGCTGGTACGACGAGTTCTTCGTACCGCGCGGGTACACCGTGATCGAGGCCGAAATGCAAGGCACCAGCCGGTCCGGCGGCTGCCCCACGACCGGTGACGCTGAGGACACGCAGTCCATGAAGTCGGTAGTGGACTGGTTGAACGGGCGGGCGAAAGGCTTCTATGCCAGCGGGTCTGAGGCGGTGGCATCGTGGAGCACCGGAGCGGTCGGCATGGTCGGCGTCTCGTACAACGGGACCCTGCCCAACGCCGTCGCCGCGACGGGTGTCGAGGGGCTGAAGACGATCGTGCCCATCGCGGCGATCTCCAGCTGGTACGACTACACGCGCGACGCGGGCATCGGCTACCAGGGTGCGTGGGGCAGCAGGTATCCGGAGTACCTGGCCAACTACGTCGCCAGCGCTGCCTCGAAGCAACGGTGTGCCGCGTTCATCAAGTCGTTGGGTGACAACGCGAACGACGACAGCTGGGACTACACGCCGTTCTGGGCCGAGCGTGACTACAAGCCCAGTGTGGACAAGGTGAAGGCGTCGGTTCTCCTCGTGCACGGCATGGAGGACTGGAACGTCAAGCTGCGTCACGGTGTCGCGTGGTGGAACCTGCTGCAGCAGCGCAACATCCCGCGCAAGATCTGGCTGCACCGCAGCGCCCACATCGACCCGGTCAGCGCTCGCGCGGACGAGTGGAAGCGCGTGATGCACCGTTGGATGGACCACTGGCTGTTCGGCATGAACAACGGGATCATGGACGAGCCGATGGCCGACATCCAGCGCCCGAACGGAGCCTGGGAAACCCACCGCAGCTGGCCGGACGCAGCGGCCCGCAACGTGCGGCTGAACTTCGGCCCGGCCGCATCGGGTGTCGCGGGCACGTTGCAGGCAACGCGCCCGGCAGCGTCGACCCAGACCTTCACCGACAGCAAAACCCAGTCCGAGACGACGGCGATGGCCGATTACACGGTCGCGGGGCCGAACCGGCTTGTCTACGTGACGCCGGCGCTGACCCAGGCGGCCCGGATGTCGGGTACGCCGAAGGTGAACGTGACCGTCCGGTCGAACACCGCGAGTGCGCCACTCACAGCGCTTCTGGTGGACTACGGTCCAGGCACGGCATTCAGCGTGCAGGACATGTCACCGGAAGAACTGATCAACATGGAATGTTCGCTGACTGATATCGATCAGAAGACCGGTTGCGCGGCGCCTTATCAGTCACGTGCCGCGGCAGTTACGGCCACAGTGATCACGCGTGGCGCGATCGACCTGAAGAACCGTTCGTCGCTGTCTTCCGGGACTCCGCTTGTGCCGGGCCAGACGTACACGGCTTCTTGGAAGCTGCACGGCAAGGACTACGTCGTCCCCGCCGGGCACCGGATCGGTCTCGTGCTGATGGGCAATGACCGGACGTACATCTCGGTCGACCAGGCCGCGGGTGCGCTGACAGTGTCGCTTGACGGCAGCAGCCTCGACATCCCCGTTGTGGGCGGCCGAGTCAGCTGAAGGTAAGGAGAACCGGCCCTTGGTTGCCAGGGGCCGGGTTCCTTGTCGATGATGGTGCCCACTAGCGGCGAGTGGGCATCTGCGGGAGTCGCTTGCTGCTCCGACCCTAGCGGTCTGTTCGGGGTAGACATAACACCACACTCGAGAAGCGGGCTGGCCTCAGTGCGGTCCTGCTGATGATCGCTCCAGAATCGTATCGACTGGGGCTCGTCATTCCTGATGGTGACGAGATCCGTTGGCAGTCGTTACCACTGGAGGATTCGTGTCGAACTCAGAAGACCGTGGCATCAGTCGTCGCGTGATGCTCGGCGGAGCCGCGGCTTTGGCGGGAGCCGGGCTGGTGCGCACGCCGGTAGCGTTCGCAGACAACGCTCCGGCACCATTGAATGTGGAGGCCGTGGCGTCCCAGTTGGACAGTGGTTTGATCGCGTTACGTCGTGATATCCGCTGCCACCCCGAGGTTGCAGGCCAGGAACGGCGCACAGCCGGATTGGTGGCGCAGCGGCTTCGCTCGGCTGGTCTCGCCGTGACAACGGGTGTTGGCGGGCATGGGGTCGTGGGGGTTCTCAAGGGTGCTCGCCCCGGCCGGACGGTTGCGTATCGGGCCGATATGGACGCCGTACCGCCGGACGCGCAAATACCGGGCGGCTTGGATGCAGCCCATGTGTGCGGACACGACATCCATACCACCGTTGGCGTTGGTGTCGCGGAGGTTTTGGCGAGGCTGCGCGACCGAATGGCAGGCACCGTCGTGTTCATCTTCCAGCCTGCCGAGGAGTCACTGGCCGGTGCTGCCGCGATGCTCGCCGATGGTGTTCTCCGCGCGACTCGTCCGTCAGAGATTCATGCCATGCATTGTGCCGGGTTCTCAGTCGGCAAGTTCGCTGTCACGCCGGGGTTTGGGATGCCGGGCTTGGACCGCGGCACCATCACCCTCACAGGCTCCGATGCGATGGGTCAGGCGCAGCGGCTCGCCAGAGAGATCAGCGAACTGGGCACGGTGTCGTTCCCCAGCACGCCCGAGGACCTCGAACGGGTCACGGCAGAGATCCAAATACCGAACGGACCACTGGCCCAGTTCATTTTCATGAGGACCAACGTGCCCGACGGCCAAGCCGCGGTGTCTGTGTCCTACCGCTGCTGGCCCGAGTCGCGGTACCGCGACGTCCGTGCGGACATCCGCCGCCTGGCCCAGTCATACAACGGGGCGACAGTGTCCTTTCCCGACGACCCGTTCCCCGCCATGCACTGTCCTGAACGGGAAGGCCGTGCCATTAGACAGTACTTGCGACAAGCATTCGGCCACGACAATGTCGCGACACTGCACGCCGCGATCCCGTTCAACGGCGAGGATTTCGCGCTGTTCCTTGACCAGATTCCTGGCACCTATACCTTTCTTGGCGTTCGTGCACCCGGAGCGGCCATCGAAACCAGCTATCCGCACTTCGGCACCTTCACTCCGGACGAGCGGGCCATCGGCTACGGCGTCCGCGCGATGGCTGGCTGGCTCGCCAGCCGCATCCGCCCTTGAACCGTCACCGATAACGGATCCCGCCGCCGATGAGCACCTACCTGGGTGGGGCTTGGGGCGTGGCCCGGACATGCGCTGGTTCGGAAGAAGCTGGGTTGGGCGTGGGTGAGTCGGACAACAAGCCGGGTTGGCTGAGGGCATGGCTTCGGCATCCGCTGATTCGGGCATGGGCTGGGTTGGGGTTGTCCGGCGGGTGCTATGCCTGTCCGTTGTTGCGCATCAGGATGGCTGCCGTTCGTTGGAACTCGGCCGCTCTGGCCGGGACTTTGCCTTGTCGCAACGAGTACCACGACAAGGACGACAGGGTTAGGTTCTCTGCTCCGTTCTTGCCCACCAGCAGGACTGTCTTCGATGGAAGGATTGATGGCCCCTCGCCGATGGTGACTTCGTCGATGTCGGTCCAGGGCATCCGTTGGACCGTCCAGAACAGGCCATGCTCTTCGACGTGTTCCGCCCGCACTACGACCCGGGACTGGCGGGAGGAGCGGATCATCAGGACTCCGCCTACACCCATCGCCCCGACAGCGATCAGGTCGCCTGTGGCACTTGGACCTGCGACGAAGCCAGACATCCCGACCAACACGAGCAGTATGCCTTGGGCGAGGATCAACCAGCGCCATGGTGACCGAAGTACGTGGGGGAGTTCGAGAGCGGGTTTATCGGTCATGTCCGCAGTCGCCTTCGCGCTGCCAGTGAATACCCGCCGACGATGTGTCTATGGGCGCGCAGGTGAACTTCAGGTCCGATGTGGCCGGAACATCGGCGAGTGTCACCAAGCCGCTGCGGGTGATCTGCGGGGATGGGTTGGCAGGCAACGTTCTCCTTTGCCCGGCCGCAGGTTATGCGGTCGGATCGTCAGCGTAGGCGGAAGACGGGGAAGTCGGGGGCGATTTCGCGCAGTCTTTCGTCGCTGGACTCCGCCGTCACGTTTTCGAAGAAGCGGCCTACTTCCCATGCCCACTTCTTTAAGTACAGCCGGAGGATCTCGGGTTTTTCGTCGTCTGGGATCTCGACTGCTTGGAATGGTTCTACTTTGCGGCCGAGGCGTAGTTCTCCGCCGCCGGCTGCGCGCATGTTGCGGACCCACTGGGTGTGGCCGCGGGGTGCGACCAGGTAGCGCTCTCCGTTATATGTCAACGGGTTCACAGGCACCGTTCGCCATTCACCGCTCTTTCGGCCGCGTACGGCCAGGACTCGGCTGCCTGCCAGGCTGATGCCTATCTGGGTGAGGAACTTGGCGACCGGGTTGAAGATCTTGTCGGCGCCTGAGGGCTTGATGTTGCGGACCATTCTGCACTCCTGATGTGAGCGGTGCTCTCTGATGTGATCAGTGAACACTCTTGGCGCCTGGATGTCAAGAGCGGTGCTCTCGGTACTGTGCAGTGCTCTACACTGAGACCTATGAATGCTGCGAGGACTGCGCGGGATCGGGCAAGGGCGGAGTTGACTCAGGAGATCAAGAACGAGGCGCGTAGGCAGTTGGCCATCGATGGCGCGCAGAAGCTGTCCTTGCGGTCTGTCGCGCGTGCGCTGGGGATGGTGTCGTCGGCCCTCTATCGGTACTTCCCGAGCAGGGATGAGCTGCTGACGGCGTTGATCATCGACGCGTACAACGCGGTTGGGGATGCGGCCGAGGGGGGAAAGGTGGGCCAGACGCCACGGGAAAGGTGGACAGCCGCGTGTCAGGCGATCCGGGCGTGGGCGCGGGCGAATCCGCATGAGTACGCCCTGATCTACGGCTCGCCCATCCCGGGATATGTGGCGCCGGCGGATACGGTCGCCGCCGCGGCCCGAGTTCCGTTGACGTTACTCAGCATTCTTGGCGAAGCCGAGTTGAAGCCCGCGTTCGAGAGCGCTCCGCTGACCAACGGGTTGGCTGGTCAATTGGCGGCGATCGAGCTCGACGTGGACTTGCCGTTGGAGACGGTCAATCGCGCCATCGTCGTATGGAGTCAGCTGTTCGGGATGCTCAGTTTCGAGCTGTTCGGCCAGTTCGTCGGCAGTGTTGACCCGACGGATGAGTTCTTCGCGCACGCGACCGGGCAGATGGCGGACTTCGTCGGCCTGCCGTGAGATGGCAGCAATCGGTGACTTCTTGACGCTTCCTTAACTTCACAACTTTGTGAATCTCGTGTAGTCATTGAAGCATGACCACCGAAAGCATTCAGGGCCTGCCGACCCAGCGCCCGAATCCGCTTGACCCGCCCGAAGAGATCGGCGCCCTGCGCGCGCAAGACTCGATGGTGCGGATGACGTTCCCTGACGGTCATCTCGGCTGGCTGGCGACCGGGCACCACGCGGTCCGCTCGATACTGGCCAACCCGGCGTTCAGCAACCGGATCGACCTGACCCACCCGATCATCCCGGCGAAGCGGCTGACCAGCCAGTCCATCAAGGACTTCCCGATGCCGCCTGGCATGTTCAACCGGATGGACGACCCAGAGCACGGCCGGATCCGGCGCATGCTCACCGGCCAGTTCACCGTGCGCCGGATGAAGCAGCTCGAACCGCGGATCGAGCAGATCGTCAACGAGCACCTCGACGCGATCATCAGCGCCGGACCGCCGGTCGACCTGGTTCCCACGTACACATTGCCGGTCCCGTCACTGGTGATCTGCGAACTGCTTGGCGTCCCATACGACCGGCGCGGCCAGTTCCAAGGCGACGCGTCCACCTTGCTGAATCTCGAATCCGGCGCCGAAGACGCGATGGCCGCATGGGTATCGATCAACAACCTGCTCAGTGATGTCATCAACGAGAAGCGCTCCACGCCCGGTGACGACCTGCTGAGCGGCCTGATCGCGGAAGACGAACTGACCCACGAAGAACTCGTTACCATCGGCATGGTCCTGCTCATCGCGGGCCACGAGACAACCGCGAACATGCTCGGCCTCGGCACGTACACGATCCTGCAGAAACCCGGTCGCGCCGAAGCGCTGCTGGCCGACCCGGCCGGAGCCGTCGAGGAACTGCTGCGCTACCTCTCGATCATCCACTTTGGACCAGTACGGACCGCGCTCGAGGACGTGGAAATCGAAGGGCACCAGATCAAAGCGGGCGAGGCGGTCGCGATGTCGGTTCCGGGCGCCAACCGGGACCCGGAGAAGTTCCACGATCCCGACGAGCTGGACCTGACCAGGCACGCGCAGGGGCATATGAGCTTCGGCCACGGCATCCACCAGTGCCTCGGCCAGCAGCTGGCCCGGATCGAGATGCGGATCGGCTTCGCGGCGTTGCTGCGCCGCGTGCCCACGCTCAGGCTGGCCGGTGAGGTGCGGTTCCGTGACCGGATGACCATCTACGGCGTGTTCAACCTGCCCGTGACCTGGGATGTATGAAGATCGTCATCATTACCGTCGGCTCGCGTGACGCTGCGGAGGCGGCACGCGCTGAGTCCACCAGTGTCCTCGCGATGATCACATCCAGCCCATTCTTGGATGAGGGTGCTCTGCCATCGCCCTCGCTGCAGGCCGGTCGCCCATAAGGTCCCCATAAGGTCCCCACAAGGTCACTGTGAGGCAGACCAGAATGGTCGGATGGATCTCGGAACACGTCACTTCGGTGGAGTGAGGACGTATGGTGCGGCCGGAGTGCAGATCGAGCGGCGCAGGAAGCGTTTGTCGCAGGCTTGGACGTTCACGATGTAGGCGGCGGCGGGGTCGGCATCGTCTATTGTGTACTCATTGCCTGCCACTTCGACACTCGGCACGTCGATCTGGCTCAGCGTCTGCCAGCTGACGTTGTACGCGTCGGCGATTGCCCAGTGCCAGGCCAGATGGATCTTCGTGCCGTCCCGTTCGGCACGGACCAGGCATGGGCGGTCGTATCCGGAACACGGGCCGCCCGCGACCTGCGTGGGCTGAAAGCCGTTGCCTGGCACGGCGACCGGTGGTGTGTCCGCGGTCTTGCTGATGTGTCCGCGTTCGAAGTTCACGTAGTGGACGTCCCTATCGGCCAGGATCGTGCTGGTCGGCTCGCCCAGTGTCTGCCAGTTGGCTTGCCACACCGCGAAGAAGTCCGGCGGTGCGAGGAAATCGCCGACTGTCGCGGTGATGGTGAAGAAGCCCGTGGTGGTTTGTTCGTACGCCTGTCCGCCCGCTGTCAGACCGGTCTGCCCGGTCGGGCAGCCGAGTCTGCCCGACTTGCCTTCATGCCTGATCCAGGATTCCCGGATGCGCGCGTCTTTCGGCACCGACGGGCAGCCGAAGACCGCCTCGTGGTTGGCCCTCGCGGTATGGACGATGACGGCGACCGAGGTCGTCATCGCGACGAAAGCCAGCAACAGCAGGACAATCGGCACCCAACGCGGGTTGGCACGTGGGTTGGCCTCGGCCGGTTCCACGCGGATGATCAGGCGTGCGGTGCTTGTCTGCCGTGACGCCCAGAGCGCCGCCAGCGGAGCGATGGTCAGGACGGCGGTGCTGATCGCGTAGTCGGCCTGGAACTCGACGGCCACGCTCGCCGTCGCGGCCACACCGCCGACGCCGAAACCGCTGATCACGATGGCTCTGGCGATGCGCCACCACCATGGTGAGTCCAGCATCTGGCCCGCCCAGAGCCGGGCATCGGACCAGACACCCGGATCGGGGTGCGCACGACCGGCCGCGGCCAGCCGGACCACTTCCCGGCGCTGCCGGAAACCCAGTTGCCACCAAGCGATCTGGGTTCCGGCGATCTCAGCGAGACGACGTTCGGGTGCGGGCACCCGGCCGAGTGTAGGCTCGATCCGCGGGGGAGGGATTGGCCATTTCGACACGAGAACATCCGGCGCCGATGTTGCTTGTCCTGGTATTCCGATGGTGCGCGTTCGCATGGATGGCGATCGTCGCGGCCATCGGCGGCCAGGTACGCGAGCAGGCAGCCACACTTGCCGTGGCCGCATTGGTACTGACGTTGGGCTGGACGGCGTGGCTGACGCTCGCGGCCGTGCGCCGGTCGGATCTGGTTCTCGCCATCGACCTCGCACTGGCCGTCGCGCTCGTGCTCGCCGGTGGACTTTTCCATCCAGTACAGCATGTTCTGACAAACCATCCGTCGGTGACGGGCGCGTATCCGATGGCAGCGGTCGCGGCATGGGCCGTGGTACGGCGAGTCAGCGGTGGCGTGCTCGCCGGAGGGATTGTCGCTGCCGTCTTGCCGTTCGCCTACGAGTTGAATCGCGCGTCGGTCGCAGAGCTGTCCTTCTCGCAAACCCTGGCCATGACCGCGTCCGGTCTGTCCTATGTGCTCGTCGGGGCGGCAGTGGGGACCGCGTCCACGCAGTTCGACCGGCTGGCGCAAGCGTTGGCGCGCAGCAGTTCGGAGGCGGCACGGTTGGCCGAGGGGGAACGGCTGGCCGCGCGAATACACGATGATGTGCTGCAACACCTGGCTTTACTGCAGCGCAAAGGACTGGACCTGGCGTCCCGCGGTGACGTGCGGCCGGGGGAGGTGCGCGCGTTGATGGCTGAGGTTCGCGCACAGGAGAAAGCGTTGCGTGACTTGGTTGTTCCTGGTGCGCTGGTCGCGCCACCAGGTTCGGCTTCGCTGACGGCTTTCTTGGAACAACTGCCAGGTTCGTACGGCGATCTGGAGGTGCTGGTGCTGGCGAGTGGGCCGGTAGTCATGCCGGAGATAGAGACAGCCGAGGTCGTCGCGGCGGTCAAAGAGGCGCTGACCAACGTGGTCAAACACGCGAAGGCCACTCAGGCATGGGTTTCCGTGTTCGATGAGGATCCGGGCACGACCGTGTTCGTGCGGGACAACGGCGTCGGGTTCACCTTCGTGGAGGACGCCGCCATGGCGGCCGGGCGGTTGGGGCTGTTGGTGAGCGTCCGAGCCAGGATTGAGCGGATCGGCGGCACGGTCGCGATCAACGGCCGTCCTGGCCGAGGGGCCGAGATCGAGCTGCGGCTGCCCTGATCGGTGCCCGGAAGGGCGCCTGCCCGCGTGTTCGCCTCGGCAAGCTGGAGATCATGCGGGTACTCATTGTCGACGACCATCCGTTGACCAGGAACGGAGTACGGGCCGGGCTGGATGGCGGCCTGATGCAAGTGTTCGAGGCCGGTGACGTCGATGCGGCGTCGCGCAGCCTGGCAGTGGATCGGCCGCACGTGGTGCTTGTGGATCTGAGGTTGGGTGCCTTGGACGGTATCGACTTCATCCAACACGTTGTGGACTGTTGTCCAGATGTGCGCATTCTCGTGCTGTCGCAGGCTTCGCTTGTCGAGGTCGTGCGCGCGATCCGAGCGGGCGCGCACGGTTACGTCAGCAAGGCCGCGCCGACTGCTGAGCTTCGTCGTGCTGTCGCGGCTGTGCTGGACGGTCCTGTCGTGCCACCGGAGTTGGCTGTCCAGCTGGTCAAGGAGTTCCATGAGGGACCAGGATTGTCGCCACGGGAACGTGAGGTGCTCAGGATCCTGGCCCGTGGTTATGACAACCAGGAGATCGCCGCAGAGCTGGCGATCTCGGTGCGGACGGTGAACCGGCACCTGGAGTCCATCAGGGACAAGCTCGGCACCCGGCGCCGGTCGGAGCTGATCCGCATCGCCCGCGCCCGGCTCACTGGGTGAGGTCACCCATCGTCGGGTGAGCTTTATTGGGCATTTTCCCGGTCGGTGTTCATCACGATCATTGAAAGGGTTGCACCTCCTGAAATGATTCCGACGGGAACGGAGATTGTTGATGAAAATTGGAAGAAGGGCGCTGATCGCGGCGGTTGCCGTGCTGAGCGTCGCCGGTTCGGTCCCGGCCGCCGCGATGGCGCAAGCATCGGGTTCGGTCGCTGGTGACACGTGGTACGGCGCCAAACGCAACGAGTTCCGCGACGCCTCCGGCAAGGTCGTCATCTCGGTGTACAGCCTGCGGGCGAGCAACGCCCAGCAGGTCTGGCGTGACCAGATCATCCAGCCAGAGGACGCGGGCATGCTCGCGATCGGTGGCGGTGTCATCGGGGCGAACACCGGGGCAGGTGCGATGGTGACAGCCTCGTATCCGACGACAGATTTTTCCGGCTGGAAGGTGAGCACAAAGGACCATTACACCGCGTCCCCGCATTATATGGAGGCCTATGTCATCGGTATGAGAATTGAGGGGATGAGTACCGAGGAATTGCGGAGCAAACTGTACTTCGACAAGAAGACATCCAGCTGGGGGTCGCATCCGGAAGCCTCCGCGGGACTCGATGGGCGCACGCATGCTCTGCTGGGCGGCGGCTTCAACGTGCGATACAACGGTGCGGGAGTCTTGGCCACTGCCTCGTTCCCGACTGGCGCGAGCTCATGGAAGGCCAGGGCCAAGGATCACATCACCGCGGACTGGGGACAGATCGAGACCTATGCCGTCGGTATCGAACGGAACCTGCCAGTCGGCCGGGTAGAGGCCCAGTTGCCGGGCATCGCGTCCGGAACGCAGTCGCAGCACCCCGCAGCGACGGCGTCGGTGACTCCGGGTTTCGTGCTGACCGGCGGTGGCGCTGAGGCGAAGTACGGCAATGGGTGGGGCAGCATGCTCTGGCAGTTGCAGCCGGCCAGTGGAGTCACGCAGAACTTCACCGCCAGCTCCAAGGATCACCTCCACGTGAGTCCCGCGACGATCGACGTGTACGCGTTGGGTATCAAGATCGTGTGAGCTGGCACAGCGCTGGAGCCGGGCTCTTCCGGCTTCAGCGCTGTGATCCTCCCAACCTATGAGCGGCCAGCTCGTATGCGTGGAGGCCTATTAACCTGACTGACATGCAGACATGGGCGACGACACCGGTTCCACGCGTGGCAGGGACGCCACGGCCACTGCGGCTCTACGACACCGCCGCCGGTGAGGTGCGGCCCACCGCGCCCGGCAAGACAGCCGGGCTGTACGTCTGTGGAATCACCCCGTACGACGCGACCCACCTTGGTCACGCCGCCACCTACCTCGCGTTCGACCTGATCCACCGGATCTGGCTGGACAACGGGCACGAGGTCAACTACGTCCAGAACGTCACCGACATCGACGACCCGTTGCTGGAGCGGGCCGAGCGGGATCAGGACGACTGGGTTGTTCTCGGTATGCGGGAAACCGCACTGTTCCGTGAGGACATGGTCGCTCTGCGTGTTCTGCCGCCGCGTTCCTACATCGGTGCCGTCGAGTCGATCCCCGAGATTGTCGAGGCGATCAGCAAACTGCTGGCGGCGGGGCACGCCTACCGCGTCGAGGACTCCGAGTACCCGGACATCTACTTCGACCACAAAGCCACCGGACGGTTCGGTTACGAGTCGCGCTACGACGAGGCGACCATGCTCGAACTGTTCGCTGAGCGCGGCGGTGACCCCGAGCGGCCTGGTAAACGGCATCCGTTGGACGCTCTGTTGTGGCGGATGGCGCGGCCTGGTGAGCCGTCGTGGGACAGCGAGGTTGGCGCGGGACGGCCTGGTTGGCACGTCGAGTGTTCCGTCATCGCGTTGAACCGGCTGGGGACTGCCTTCGACGTCCAGGGTGGCGGGTCGGATTTGATCTTCCCGCACCACGAGAACAGTGCTGCCCACGCCGAGGCGCTCAGCAGCGAGTTCCCGTTCGCCCGGCACTATGTGCACGCTGGCATGATCGGCTTGGACGGGGAGAAGATGTCCAAGTCCCGTGGGAACCTCGTCTTCGTGTCGCGGCTGCGGGCTGACCGGGTCGACCCAGGCGCCGTGCGGCTGGCTTTGCTCGCCGGGCATTACCGGGAGGACCGGGCGTGGACCGCGGATCTGCTGGCTCAGGGGGAGCGGCGGCTGGGGCGGTGGCGGGACGCGGCGCTGCTGGAGACCGGTCCGGATGCCACGGACACCATCGCGCGGTTGCGTGACCACCTGTCCAACGACCTGGACACGCCGAACGCGCTGCGCGCGGTGGACGCGTGGGCCGACGAGGCGCTCGCGGGCCGCGGAAACGACTCGTCAGCTCCCGTGCAGTTCCGCGACGCCGTCGACGCTCTGCTTGGCGTCGACATTTGATGCTGCCCAACTCGCCAGCAGCCGCAGTTTCTGCTCTGACGGCGAGCCTGGCTCGACCGTGTGCATGGCGAGCATGATGTCTGGTTCGTCGCGCGGGATCATGGATTCGTAGAACACCGTGATCTCGCCGACGACCGGGTGATGCAGGGTCTTCGACCCATACCCGTGCCGGAACACGTCGTGATCGGCCCACCAGCGCCGGAAGTCCGCGTCCCGGACCGACAGTTCGCCGACCAGTTTGGCCAGTTCAGGGTCGTGCGGGTGCTGTCCGGCGTAGAACTGCAGGCCAGCGACGGAGTTGCGCGCGCCGTCTTCCCAGTCGACGTAGACCTCGCGCGCGGCCGGGTTGAGGAACAGATACCGCAGCATGTTGCGCTCGTGCGGCGGCGCTGCGTCGAAGTCCTTGTACAGCGCCTTGGCCAGCATGTTCGACGCCAGGACGTCCATCCGGCGGCCGAGCAGCATCGCCGGGATGTCCGCCATCGACTCCACCGCCAGCCGCAGCCCTTGTCGGACCCGTTGTGGCGGCATAGGGCGTGTTCTGCGCGTAGGTTTGGCCACTGTGTACAAATAGGTGCGCTCGGTTTCGTTCAGCAGCAACGCCCGCGCCAACGCGTCCAGCACTGACTCGGAGACGTTCACACTGCGGCCGCGTTCCAACCGCACGTAGTAGTCCACGCTCACTCCGGCGAGGTGCGCGACTTCCTCACGGCGCAGGCCGGGAACCCGGCGGGTACCTGGCAGATTGGGCAGGCCGACTTCCTCCGGCCTGATCTTGGCCCGGCGCGAGGTCAGGAACTCCCGGAGTTCGGTGTTCATCCTTCAAGCCTATTCGCGACGCACCGCTCGTGCGGGGTACTGGCAGACCCTGTCACGACCAGCGTGACCCGGGTTGTGTTGATGCCATGAAACACAGAGTTCTGGGTGGGACCGGGATCTCGGTGAGCGAGTTCGCTCTTGGCGCGATGACTTTCGGTGAATTCGCCAATGCCGATCACGACGAGTCGGTCCGGATGATCCACACCGCGTTGGACGCGGGCATCAACTTCATCGACACGGCGGACTTCTACTCCCAAGGTGAGTCCGAGCAGATCGTCGGCAAGGCGTTGAAGGGCCGTCGTGACGACGTGGTGGTCGCGACGAAGTTCTTCTTCCCGATGGGTGATGAGCCGAACCACCGTGGCGGTTCGGCGCGGTGGATCAAGCGTGCGGTCGAGGACAGCCTGCGCCGCCTGGACATGGACTACATTGACCTGTACCAGATGCACCGGCCGGACCCGTACACCGACATCGAAGAATCGTTGTCGGCACTGACGGATCTGGTGCGTGACGGCAAGGTCCGGTCGATCGGCTCCTCGACTTTCCCCGCAGAAAAGATCGTCGAAGCCCAGTGGGCCGCGGAAAAGCGCGGCTACCAACGGTTCCGTGCCGAGCAGCCGCCGTACTCGATCCTGACGCGTGGCATCGAACGGGACGTGCTGCCCACCGCCCAGAAATACGGCATGGGCGTGCTGACCTGGAGCCCGCTGATGGGTGGCTGGCTGTCTGGCCGCGTCACGCCCGCCGGAGCGACTGGCCAGCGCGCACAGCTGGTCGGGGACATCTACGACATGTCCGACCCGGCGAACCAGGCCAAGCTCGCCGCGGTCGAGCAGCTGTCCAAACTGGCGGATGATTCCGGGATGTCGTTGCCGCACTTGGCAATCGCGTTCGTGCTTGCGCACCCAGCGGTCACCTCGGTGATCATCGGCGCGAGCAAACCACAGCACCTGACTGACCTGCTGGCCGGTGCGGACATCCGGCTCAGCGAGGACATCCTCGACAAGATCGACGAGATCGTCGCGCCGGGCACCAACCTCAGACAGGGCGACACGTACTACACGCCGCCAGCCATCGCCGACAAGCGCCTGCGGAGAACGGCATGAAGTACCGAGTCCTTGGCACGACCGGCATCACCGTCAGCGAATTCGCTTTCGGCGCGATGATGCTCGGCCTGTATCAGATGCACCGGCCCGATCCGCACACCGACATCGACGACTCACTGGCCGCACTGTCCGATTTGGTCAGTGCGGGCAAGGTCAGGGTGATCGGCTCGTCGAGCTTCCCGGCCAGCGAGATCGTGGAAGCCCAATGGGTGGCCGACAAACGCGGTCACCAGCGGTTCCGCACCGAGCAGCCGCCGTACTCGCTGCTCACGCGCGGGATCGAGGCCGACATCCTGCCGACCGTGCGGCGCCACGGGATGGGCGTGCTGACCTGGAGCCCGCTGGCGGGCGGCTGGCTGTCCGGCCGGGCCGACCCGGCTGCGACGAGCGAGGTCCGTGCCCAGTGGGGTGGCATGTTCGACCGGTCCGACCCAGCGAACCAGGCCAAGCTGGTCGCGGTCGAACAACTGTCCAACGTGGCCGCCGAAGCCGGGATTTCGTTGCCGAACCTGGCGATCGCGTTCGTACTGTCGCACCCGGCGGTCACTTCGGTGATCATCGGCCCGAGCAAGCCGCATCACCTGGCTGACCTGCTCGCGGGCGCGGAGATCCGGCTCAGCGAGGACGTTCTCGACCAGATCGACGAGATCGTCCCGCCGGGTACGAACGTTCGGCAGGGCGACGTGTTGTCCACGACGGCAGCCATCGTGGACAAGCGCCTGCGTCGTTTCTGAGTGGTAGCGCGGTGGCCGTGACCGGCCACCGCGCGATTGGTTTACAGGCGGCAGGAGCGGATGTCCGAGGCCAGGATGGCCTTGGCACCGATCGCGGCGAGCTCGTCCATGATCGGGTTGGCACGCTTGCGCGGAACCATCGCCCGCACGGCGACCCAGTCGGGATTGGCCAGCGGCGCCACCGTCGGCGACTCCAGACCGGGCGTGACCTCGAGTGCGTTGTCCAGCAAGGTTTTCGGGCAGTCGTAGTCCAGCATCATGTACTGCTGCGCGAAAACCACACCTTGCAGGCGCGCGGTCAGCTGCTCTGCCTCCGGCGACGCGGTCGTTCCCGCCCGGATGACCAGCACCGCCTCGGACACGCAGATCGGCTCGCCGAACGCGACCAGGTTGTGCTGCCGCAACGTCCGGCCGGAGCCGACGACGTCCGCGATCGCGTCGGCAAGGCCGAGCTGGACCGAGATCTCCACGGCACCGTCAAGCCGGATGACGTCCGCCTTGATGCCGTGCTTCTCCAGGTCGTCACGGACCAGCCGAGGGTAGGCGGTGGCCAGACGCTTGCCGTCCAGGTCGGCCATCGTCCACTCGCGGCCTGCCGGAGCGGCGTAGCGGAAGGTCGAGCCGCCGAAACCGAGGCCAAGCCGCTCGACCACCGGCGCGCCCGACTCCTGCGCCAGGTCACGGCCGGTGATGCCGAGGTCGAGATCACCGGAGCCGACGTACGCGGCCACGTCCTTCGGCCGCAGGAAGAAGAATTCCACCTCGTTGGCCGAGTCGAGCACGGTGAGGTCGCGCTGCTCACCCCGCTGCCGGTACCCGGCCTCGGTCAGCATCTCCGACGCGGCCGCGGCCAGCGCCCCCTTGTTGGGTACGGCGACACGCAACATGGCAAAGACTCCTCAGAGATAGCGGTAGATGTCGTCGAGGGACAGTCCGCGCCCGATCATCAGCACCTGGACGCGGTAGAGCAGCTGGGAGACCTCCTCAGCCAGATGCTCGTCGTCCTCATGCTCGGCGGCCAGCCACACCTCACCGGCCTCTTCCAGCACCTTCTTGCCCTGCGCGTGCACACCCGCATCCAGCGCCGCCACGGTGCCCGAGCCGTCAGGCCGGGTCCGCGCGCGCTCACTGAGCTCGGCGAACAGTTCGTCGAACGTCTTCACACCGAGAATCTTTTCATCCCAGCTGGACAGCACTCAAAGCGCCGAGGGTGAACGCGTCGACACCAACGAGCGAATTCCGCACGGTCCACCGCTCGCCCGGCTCGATCGGCACCTCCGCGGGAACGACCAGGACAGTGCAGCCCGCGGCCACCGCCGACTGCATCCCCAGTGGCGAGTCCTCGATCGCGACGCACCTATCAGCGGGAACGCCCAGCAGGTCGGCGGCCATCAGGTACGGCGTCGGGTCCGGCTTGTTACGCCCGCCGACCTCGTCGCCGCAGATCGTCGCGGCGAAGAAAGTACGCCCGATCGAGTCGAGCGCGACCTCGGTGAGCGCACGCTCAGTCGATGTGACCAACGCCATCGGCACGTTGTGGTCACGCAGCGACGCCAGCACCTCCCGTGCACCTGGCCGCCACGGCAAGTTCACCCGGAACAGTTCCATCGTTCGCTCGGTCAGCCAGGTCGCCGCCTTGTCCATCGCGGCGCGGTCCTGCTCGAGGTCAAGCGACGCGAAGATCTCAAGCATGGTGTTGTCCATGTTCGAGCCGACGACCGCGTCCCTGGTCTGCTGCGACAGCGTCCCGCCGAGCTGTTCGGCCAGCTCGTGCAGGCCGACGTCCCAGAGCTTCTCCGAGTCGATCAGCGTCCCGTCCATGTCCCACAGCACGGCCTCAGGCACGCGTGTCAACGAGTCCCCCTTCGTGTAGTCCTTCACGATTCGGTGAATGTGGCAGGCACACCCGTTGCGCCATCCGCGACCGCGACACGCGCAACGAGGGCGTCAAGCAGCGCAGATGGCACATCAACAGGGTACGTAGCGCGGGTGTGGTCCAACTGCCCTCTCGGGGTCGTAGGCTTGGCAAGTGACCGATCACGACCCGCAGAGCACCGCCGGCACCCCAGCGCTCGTCGAGCCAGTCATGGTGTGCGCCTTCGAAGGATGGAATGACGCGGGCGACGCGGCGAGTACGGCGATCGAGCATCTCCAACTTACCTGGGACGCGTCCCCGCTCGCGGACATCGACCCGGACGATTACTACGACTTCCAGGTGACCAGGCCGACCGTCAAGCTGGTCGACGGCGTCACCCGGCGCGTGGAGTGGCCGACGACCAGGCTGTCCACCTGTCGTCCGCCTGGCTCGTCCCGCGACATCGTCCTCGTCCACGGCATCGAACCGAACATGCGCTGGCGTAAGTTCTGCGCGGAGCTGCTGGAACACATCGAGCGCCTCGGCGTGACCACGGTGGTCACCCTCGGCTCGATGCTGGCCGACACGCCCCACACCCGCCCTGTCCCGGTGACCGGGACGGCGTACGACGCGGCTTCAGCAGCCCGCTTCGGCCTTGAGCGGTCCCGCTACCAGGGTCCGACCGGCATCGTCGGGGTTCTGCAGGACGTGTGCGTACAGGCTGGGATTCCGGCGATCTCGCTGTGGGCCGCGGTGCCGCACTACGTGTCGCAGCCGCCGTCACCCAAGGCGACGCTCGCGCTGCTGCACCGCGTCGAGGAGGTCCTTGACGTGGAAGTCCCGCTCGGCGCCCTGCCGGAGCAGGCCGACGAGTGGCAGCGGACGGTCAGCGAGATGGCCGAGGAGGACGAGGACGTGAGCAACTACGTCCGCGCCCTTGAGGAGCGCGGCGACGCGGCCATCACCCTCAACGAGACCAGCGGCGACGTCATCGCCGCGGAGTTCGAGCGCTACCTGCGCCGTCGTCGCCACGGCGGCCCTGGACGCGGCCCGCGCTCCCAGGAAGGGCCCAGCTAAAGGGTTTTCACCAGTTCGTCGAGCCCGGTCGGGATTACCTTGCCGGTCACCGACATATGGCCGTCGTCGGGTTCCAGATGGGCCACGGCGTTCGGCACGTGCGCGGCCAGCCACTCGCCGTGCGTGAGCGGGACGTTCGTGTCCAGCGCGCCCTGCCAGATGAACGTGGGCACGGCTATGCCCGACAGCTCGAAACCCCATGGCTGCGTGAACGCCAGATAGTCATCGGTGTAACCGTCGATGCCGGTGCTCAGGCCTTCGGCGAAGCACTCGGCGAAATCGCGGGTGAGCTCGTCGGTCATCACCGCCTTGTCGACCGGCGGCATCATCCCGACCAGGGCATTCGGGCCGGTGGCTGCCATGGCGGCCGCCGCCGAGGCTTCGTTGAGCGGGCGGATACCGGCCTCACCATGCGCCGCGGTGGTTTTGAACTTGTTTTCGTTCGACGCCACCATGTTCTTGAAAAAGCCCGGGATGCCGAAAGGCGCGAGGCTGGCGATCGACAGCACGCCCGTCACCCGATCCCGCAGCAACGCGCCACAGGCCAGCGCGTGCGGCCCGCCGCCTGAACCAGCCCATCATCAGGCAGCGCGGCTCGGCAAGGTGATCAAGGATGCCCTCGACGTCCCCGGCGGCAGAGGCGACGGTCCGGCCTGGTTGCCGCGTCGAGCGGCCCCAGCCGGGACGGGAGAACGTGACCAGGCGCAGGCCATGCTCGTGCGCGGTCCGTTGCAGGACGCTGATCTGGACACACGACCCTGGAGTGCGGTGGTGCAACACCAGGGGAGTGCCGTTCTCCGGCCCGGTCACCAGCACATCCAGCTGGCGCCCGTCAGGTAGGTCGATCAAGGTCATAGCGTCTTGACCAATTCGTCGATCCCCGTGGTGAACGCTTTGTCCATGATGGACAGATGGCCGTCGCCGGTTTCCAGGTGCGCGACGGCATTCGGGACGTTCGCGACGAGCCACTGGCCATGGGCGAACGGGACCATCAGGTCTTCGCTGCCCTGGTAGACGAACGTGGGCACGGTGATGCTCGCCAGCTCGAAGCCCCACGGTTTGACGAACGCCAGGTCATCGTCCAGCCAACCGTCCACACTGCTGCCGAGCGCTTCAGCGAAGTTCGCCGCGATGTCATTGACGAGCTCGCCGGTCAACGCCGCCTCGTCGGGGGCAGACAGCAGACCCGCGAAGCCCGCGGCGATCATGTCCGGATCGTTGGCCGCCATCGACGGCGCCGCTTCCTCCAAGGCAGGACGCAGTACGGCTTCGCCTTTCTCGGCGAGCGAGAACTCCTCGATGTTCGGCTCACCCATCCCGGCGAGGAAGTCCAGATCCGGCTGTCCCGCTGGGGCGATTCCGGCGACAATCAGCGCGCCCGTCACCCGATCGGGCAGAAGTGCGGCACACGCCAGCGCGTGCGGCCCGCCGCCCGACCACCCGGCGACCACGCATCTCGGTGCCTCGAGGTGGTCGAGGATCGCGGCCACGTCCGGCGCCGCCGCTGCGACGTCCCGGCCTAGCTGCCTCGTGGACTTGCCGTACCCGGCGCGCGAGAACGTCACCAGCCGCAGGCCACGCTCGTGCACGTTGCGTTTGACGTAGCTCAATGGGACGACAGCACTCGGCGTGCCGTGGTTGAACACCAGCGGAATCCCGTCTTCGGGTCCACTGACCAGCACATCGAGTACGCGCCCGTCCGGCAGCTCGAGAATCGTCACGCTGTCACTGTGCCCCGCGATCGCCGGTTCCGCAGCGCTAGCACCAGCTGAGACGACTTGTTGCCATGGGGCTTGGCCGAACCTGATACCCACGGCTTTGTCGCGCCGGTCGTTTACGCACCGCAACACGCCCGACGCCGCCCCAACCACCGCGGTGAGCAGGTACTGAGCGGTGTCGGCTGTGTGGGGCGGGGTGGACCTGCGGTTGGGGGTGGGCGGCCCCGCAGGGGGGCGGAATGTAAACAGTCTGGCTTTGGCGACAAAGCCCGTCCTCGCGGAGCGAGGACTATTCAGAACTGTCAGACCCCTCGCCTACTGTTTTGGGCGTGACGGTGCCTGAGGAAGCGGTCCCATCGGACGTGACGACCGAGGTACGGCGGCGCCCTGCGTTGTCGCCTTCTCGTGCCAGTGACTTCAAGCAATGCCCGTTGCTGTACAGATTCCGTGCCGTCGACCGGCTGCCCGAGATCCCGACCAAGGCCCAGGTCCGCGGCACGGTCGTGCACGCGGTCCTCGAGCAGCTCTACGCACTGCCCGCCGCCGAGCGTGTGCCAGCGACCGCGCACCGGCTGCTGCAGCCGGCGTGGGCCAAGCTCAGCGAAGAAGCCCCTGAACTTGCCGGGCAGCTGTTCGGCGAAGGCGACAGCCTGGACGACTGGCTGGCCTCAGCGGGCGAGATGATCGACGGGTACTTCACCCTGGAAGACCCGCGCAGGCTCGAACCCGAGGCGTGTGAGCTGCTGGTTGAATCCGAGCTGCCGTCCGGTGTGCTGCTCAGGGGCTATATCGACCGGCTTGACGTGGCGCCGACCGGCGAGATCCGGGTGGTCGACTACAAGACCGGCGCGGCGCCTCGGGAAATCGGCGAGGCCAAGGCGCTGTTCCAGATGAAGTTCTACGCGCTGGTGCTGTGGCGGCTGCGCGGGGTCGTGCCAAGGCAGTTGCGCCTGATGTACCTGTCCGACCGGCAGTCCTTGGCGTACACCCCGGACGAGGCCGAGCTCAAGCGGTTCGAACGAACCCTTGAAGCGATCTGGGACGCGGTCATGCGCGCGGCGAAGACCGGCGACTTCCGGCCGAACAAGAGCAAGCTCTGCGACTACTGCGACCACAAGGCGTTCTGCCCGGAGTTCGGCGGCACACCGCCGGAGTACCCGGGCTGGCCCGAACCGGACTCGGGCACGGAGACCGTGCTCGACCGCACGGACTGAGCCCAGGTGGGACCTCGTGAGTGGTTATGCGGGTTAGAACCCGCATAACCACTCACGAGGTGGCGTTGGGGGCGGGTTGGCGATGAGTTTTGGCGTGAAAAGGAGTCTTACTATGTGTGACTTCACCACTGATCGGCGGGGCTGAGCTGCTTGAGCGGGCCGTCGGGTACACGCTCGGCAGTCTGCTGCTCATCAAACCCGAACTGCTCGGCCGTCCGACGCCCTGCCGTGCGTGGCATCTCAAGGCGTTGCTGCGGCACATGAACGACTCGCTCGCCGCGCTGCACGAGGCTGTCGACAGTGGACACGTCGGACTTCAGGCGGCGACCGGCGATCCGGCGGCTGATCTTGTCGCTGAGCTCAAGGACCGCGCCTGCCACCTGATCGGGGCGTGGACCGCTACGCAACGATCCACGGTGTCGATCGCCGACCGGCAGCTCACCGGTGCGATCGTCAGCTGCGCGGGCGCTGTCGAGATCACCATGCACGGTTGGGACGTGGCCAAGGCGTGCGGTGCCGAGCGTCCCGTGCCCAACGGACTGGCTCATGACCTGCTGGAACTTGCCGAGCTGTTCGTGACAGAGCACGACCGGCCAGGCCGGTTCGCCGCGCCCGTGCCGATCAGCAAGGACGCGTCACCCACTGACCGATTGGTCGCATTCTTAGGCCGTATCCCGTAGCGCGGCACACGACAGTTCAACATCAGGCCCCTTAGGCTCGACACCATGACCACGATCCGCAGGAGCGGCCGCGTCGCTGGAGGCGATGGCGGGTTGCTGCTGTTCCGGATCTCGGGTGTCCCGGTGTTGCTGGCGCCGTCGTGGTGGCTTGGTTCGCTGGCCATCGTGCTGCTGTACACGCCGCTGGTGGACCGGTTGCTGCCCGGCGTCAGCGATGGCACGGCCCTGCTGCTGGCGTCGGCCTTCGCGGTTCTGCTCGGTGCGTCCGTGCTCGCCCACGAACTCGGCCATTGCGTGGTCGCGTTGCAATTCGGCCTGCCAGTGAGACGAGTCCGTCTCTTCCTGCTCGGCGGGATCTCGGAAGTCGCTCGAACACCCCGCAAGCCTGCGCATGAAGGGCTCGTGGCCGCCGCTGGTCCTGGCGTGTCCATCGTGCTCGCTGCCTTGTTCGGAATGGCTTTGCTGGTCGGCCCGGACGAAGGCGCGATCTGGGTCCTGTTGCTCGAATGCACGGCCGCGAACCTCGTGGTCGCCGTGTTCAACCTCCTGCCAGGGCTGCCGTTGGACGGCGGCCGGATGCTGCGCGCGGGAATCTGGGCGATGACCGGGCGCCGATCGAGTGGCACGCTCGCGGCCGCCATCGGTGGCGGACTCGTCGCGGCCGCCCTGCTGGTCTGGGCAGTGATCGGGATCGCCGAGGACAGCCCGGACAAGTGGCTGCGGCTCGGCGTGTGCGTGCTGACGGCGTGGTTCGTGATCGCGGGTGCGGCAGGGGAGTTCTCCGCCGAACAACGCCGGACGTGGCCAGAGGGCTTGCGGCTGGCCGACCTCGTGCAGCCGGTTCTTCAGCTTCCGGCGGAGAGCCCGGTCGCGGACGCGCTCGGCGCCTCAGCGGGCCGGGGCGTGGTTCTTGTTCGTGCGGACGGTATCGCGGCCGGGTTGCTCGACCGGGACGCGGCGGAGCGGCTGGCCAGTCAGTCGCCGTTGTCCCCGGCGGAACACGCGGCCGAGCCGATCCGTCCGGAAATGGTCCTGCTCGACTCCGAGTCGGGTGAGGAGATCATCGAACGCGTCGCCGAGACGGCCGCGTGGCAGTTCCTCGTCCTCGACGAGGAGGGCCGCCCGTCGGGTGTGCTGCGCCGCGAAGACCTCAAAGCAGCCCTGCGTAACGCCTGATCCAGGCGGGATGCCACGATATGTGGCCAGACGGGTCACGAGGGAGTAGTGCGCGAGGTGTCGGTGAGCAGGGCGAGCGGCCCGTTCCGTAAAGGTGATCGGGTACAACTGACCGACCCGAAAGGCCGGCACTACACGCTGGTGCTCGAAGAAGGCGGCCAGTACCACACCCATCGCGGCGCGCTGGCGCACGACGATCTGATCGGCGCCCCCGAAGGTTCGGTGGTGACGTCGGTCGGCGGCACGTCATTCCTGGCACTGCGCCCATTGCTGCCGGACTACGTGCTGTCCATGCCCCGCGGCGCACAGGTGATCTACCCCAAGGACGCGGCTCAGATCGTCATGTGGGGAGACATCTTCCCAGGTGCACGCGTCCTGGAGGCAGGCGCCGGATCGGGTGCGCTGACATGTTCACTGCTGCGCGCGGTGGGGGACACCGGCAGCGTGACGTCCTATGAGGTCCGTGACGACCACGCCGATCACGCGCGGCGCAACGTAACCCAGTTCTTCGGTGAGCAGCCCGCGAACTGGACGTTGAACGTCGCCGATCTGGCCACGCACACCGGCGAAGTGGACCGGGTAGTGCTGGACATGTTGGCCCCGTGGGAAATGCTTGACGTGGTCAAGGAGAACCTTATCCCCGGCGGGGTTTTGGTGGTTTACGTCGCGACAGTGACGCAGCTGTCCCGGGTCACCGAAGCCTTGCGAGAACAGCAATGCTGGACCGAGCCGCAGTCGTGGGAGACGCTGCACCGGCCTTGGCACGTCGTCGGGCTCGCGGTTCGCCCCGACCACCGGATGATCGCGCACACCGCGTTCCTGCTCACCGCCCGCCGGTTGGCTGACGGTGTTGTGGCGCCCAGGGTTCAGCGGCGGTCAGGCAAGCACTGAAGCAAGGTAGGTCGTGAGTGGTTTCGCCGGTTCTAACCGGCCGAAACACTCACGACCATCAAAGGCCGCAGACCCGCCAGTCTCCGTCCTGCACAACCAGAGTGAACTGCTCGTCCGCGTTCTCGTCGGGCACGCCGGGAGAGGTGACGTGCGTACCCATGGTGAACGTGCCCCGGTCACCGTCGGTCTTGACGTCCTTGACCGTCAACGTGAACTGAGGCATGCCAGGAACCGGATTTTGCTTCTCGGAGAACGCGTCCCGAAGGTTCTGCATGTTCTCCGTGCACACCAACGGTTCGAACTCGTCCGCTTCGACGTCACGGCCCGAGGAGTTCAGGCCACGCTGGTAAAGCGCCGCGAACTCTCTGGCCACTGTGGTCGGTTCGTCGTCCGAACCGCTGCCGCCGGTCAGCAGGAGAATGCCGCCGACCGTCACACCGGCGACAAGGACCGTCGCACCGGCGACCAAGATCACTCCGTTGCGGCGCTTGGTTTCCTCGGTCCGCCCCAGTTGGGTCATCTTCGCCGCGCGCGGTCTCTTCTGGATCATTGCGCTGGGGTTTCCGAAGTGGACGGTACCGTCGTCGACGGTTCGGTCGGGAAATCGGTGGGCTGTGGCAGCGTGGTGCTCGGCTTCGGCCGGAATGTCACACCGCAGACCTTCCACCCGGTTTCTTCTTTCACCAGCGCGTAATCCTGGTCGGCGCGGACGTTGTCCGTCCCGCCCACCAGCGTCGCGCGGCCTTTGGTGCCTTCGATCCGGATGTCTTTCACCGTGATCGACAGGTGCGAGGACGGGGTCGGCCCGTAGGACTTCGCCAGGTCCTTGACTTCGCGGTCTCGCCATTCCTGGTCGAGCGCCTGCTGTTCTTCGGCGCAGATCACCGCTTGGACGTCCGCCTGAGACAACGAGAATGAGCCTTCGTTGCGGCCTTTTTCCAGCAATACCGCGAACTTCTCGACGACTTGGCGCGCAGCCGCCTTCTCTTGCTGCAGTGCGATGTCCGCCGGGTTTGGCCGGGAAGCCACGATCGCGAGCGCGACACCACCACCGGCAAGCACGACCACGGCCAGCCCGATGGCGATGATCAAGCGGATCCGGCTTGCTTTCGACGTCGGCGGGCTGATGGTCTCGGTCGCTGGCTCCTCTGGAGACTTGTCGGCCTCAGGTTTCTCGGGCTCGGCCATGCACACACCGTATCCGGCGGTTGTGAAATGGGCGTCACCCGACCCCGCCGATCCGCGGCGAGTCAAGCCCGCACAAGGTCCACTCGTCGGCACTGAGCTGAAGACGCATCGTGCCGTCCTGGCTCACCCCGTCGAACTGGACGGTGAATGTCGCGGTGTAGCCGTCCGGGAATTTGCTCAGTGCCCCCAGTTCGAACGTGATCGGCTTGGCGCGCGTGTCCGCCGGGGCCGCGGGGTCCAAGTGTGGAACGGCTTTCATCAGCTCACGGCGCCCTGTTGATTTTCCCTGCGCGCATGTGAGCTCGATCACACCGTCGATGTCTTTGGCGTTCAACCGATCGATGACGGCCCGCGCGACGCTTTCGGGCGATGTCGGGCCCTTGCCCGCGGCCGCCGGGCGCGCGGGCGGCGACGGGTCTGAATGAGTGAGGACGAAGTACGCCAGCGTTCCGGCTCCGCCCAGCACCATGCCCGTGATGACCATCGCCGTGGTCCGGCGTCTGGCGGGCTCGCGCACGCAGCCACACTAGTACTCACTGAACTGGCGAAAGCCCGGACCGTGGTGGCGGTCCGGGCCTCCGCCAGTTGGTCAGTCAGATCGACGCTTGGTCAGTTGCCCATCTGTGGTTCCTTGATGTCGGAGACACACCAGCCGCTGCCGTTCTTCTGCAACGTGAACTCGGTGTTCAGCGAGACGTTCACGCCCTGCACCGAGATGTCGAACTTCAGCTTGCCGGTTGCCGTGTCGCCGTTCTCGACCGGTGGCTCGGCGATCGCCAGCTTGAAGTCGATGCCGCCAGCCTTCAACTGGTCGAGAACCTCTTTGCCGCCTCCGGCATCCGGGTTGCAGGAGACCTTCTTTGCCGCCTCGACGTCCTTGTTGTTTATCGCCGCGACCATAGCGTCGGCCGTCGCGCTCGCCGAGCCGGAGCCCCCAGAACCCCCCAGTACGAAGATCAGCGTCACCACAACACCGATCACCACGACCGCGGCCCCAGCCAGGATCCACGGCAACGGGCTCTTCTTCTTGGGCCCAGGGAACCCGGGTTGGCCGGGCTGTACGAACTGGCCGGGCTGCTGGTAGCCGCCCTGCTGCTGCGCATACGGGTTGTTCGGGTCGTAACCGGGCTGCCCGGGCTGCGGGCCCGAGGGTGGGTAGTAGCCACCTGGCTGCGCAGGCGTGGGCCCGGACGGCGGGAAGTTCCCGCCTGGTTGTTGCTGCGGATAGCCACCTTGCTGTGGGTATCCACCCGGCTGCTGCGGGTAGCCGCCGCCAGGCTGCTGGCCATATCCCGGCTGCTGGCCGTAACCGGGCTGGTCGCCGAATCCGCCCGGCTGCTGCGGCGGTTGAGACATTACGTTCTCCTAGCTGTGGCGATCGTGTACATGTCATGTTTCAACGGCGCTCGCCCGGGCGCCATCGGACTAGTACTGGACGCACCGTAGCCGGTGTGAGGTTCCCTACTACACCGGGATGGAGCATCCAATCCCTCCGAGCGGGGGTTTCTTGACCATGACGCGCCGATCTCGACATCTGGATGAGCTCCTAATGTCAGTGATCACCGGTACCGTATGGGGTACGTAGTTCGGGAGGAGGTGCCGACCATGCAGCACGACCGTCCCGGCAGTCGGCCTGAGGAGGCCGACGACCACAGCGCCGATGAAGGCGCGGGCCGTGAGACTAGTCAGTCCGCGCAGATCCGATTCCTCGAAGAGGAAATCGCACTGCTGCGCCGCAAGTTGACGGAATCGCCTCGCCATGTGCGTCTGCTCGAACAGAGGCTCGCCGAAGCATCTGAACGAGTCGGACAACTCACAGAGCGCAACACCAAGCTGGTGGACACGCTGCGCGAGGCCCGAAGCCAGTTGCTGGCGTTGCGGGAGGAGGTGGATCGGCTAGCGCAGCCGCCGAGCGGCTATGGCGTGTATCTCGCCGGTCATGAGGACGGCACGGTGGATGTCTTCACCGCTGGCCGTCGGATGCGGGTGGCGGTTTCGCCAGCCGTCGAGATCGACACGCTCAAGCGCGGCCAATCAGTGCGTCTCAACGAGGCACTGACCGTTGTGGAGGGTGGCACGTTCGAGCAGACCGGTGAGGTCTGCACGTTGCGTGAACTGCTCGCCGCCGGATCCGATGGTGCCTCGTTGCGGGCACTTGTGGTCGGACATGCCGATGAGGAGAGGGTGGTGTGGCTGGCCGATCCGCTGGCTGACTCACCACTCAAGCCAGGTGATTCTCTCCTGGTCGACACCAAGTCCGGGTACGCGTACGAGCGCGTGCCCAAGGCAGAGGTCGAGGATCTCGTGCTCGAGGAGGTGCCGGACGTCGACTACGCCGACATCGGTGGCCTCTTCCGGCAGATCGAGCAGATCCGTGACGCGGTTGAACTGCCCTTCCTGCACGCCGAGCTGTACCGGGAATACGAGCTGCGCCCGCCAAAGGGCGTGCTGCTCTACGGTCCGCCCGGCTGCGGTAAGACGCTCATCGCCAAGGCCGTGGCCAACTCGTTGGCCAAGAAGGTCGCGGCGGCGCGCGGCGAAGGCCACAGTGAAGCCAAGTCGTACTTCCTCAACATCAAGGGTCCCGAGCTGCTCAACAAGTTCGTGGGCGAGACCGAGCGGCACATCCGGCTGATCTTCCAGCGTGCGCGGGAGAAGGCCTCGGAAGGCACCCCGGTGATCGTGTTCTTCGACGAGATGGACTCGATCTTCCGTACCCGCGGCAGCGGTGTGTCCTCCGATGTGGAGACGACCATCGTCCCGCAGCTGCTCAGCGAGATCGACGGTGTCGAAGGTCTCGAGAACGTGATCGTGATCGGCGCGTCCAACCGTGAGGACATGATCGACCCGGCGATCCTTCGCCCGGGCCGGTTGGACGTCAAGATCAAGATCGAGCGTCCGGACGCCGAGGCGGCCAAGGACATCTTCTCGAAGTACCTGACCACCACGTTGCCGATCCACACCGACGACCTCGACGAGTTCGCCGGGGACCGCCGGGCGTGCCTGGACGCGATGATCCAGCACACCGTGGAGCGGATGTACGAGGAGAGCGAGGACAACCGGTTCCTCGAGGTCACGTACGCCAACGGTGACAAGGAAGTCCTATACTTCCGCGACTTCAACTCCGGCGCGATGATCCAGAACATCGTCGACCGGGCGAAGAAGGCCGCGATCAAGTCGGTGCTGGAGACCAAGCAGCCCGGCCTGCGCGTGCAGCACCTGCTGGACGCGATCGTGGACGAGTTCGCGGAGAACGAGGACCTGCCGAACACCACCAACCCGGACGACTGGGCGAGGATCTCCGGCAAGAAGGGCGAGCGGATCGTCTACATCCGCACGCTGGTCACCGGAAAGAACCAGGAGTCCGGCCGGGCGATCGACACGGCCACCAACACCGGCCAGTACCTGTAAACCCGGCAAGACAGGCGAGCGCCGCGACCAGTTCGGTCGCGGCGCTCGTTTACGTTGGTGTCCATGCGTATCGCACTGGGTATGGCGGCACTTGGACGGCCCGCGTACATCAACCTCGGCCGCGACACGGCGTTGCCTGCCGACCGCACGCCCGAGGCGATGCGGGAGGCCAGTTTCGCGGTCCTGGATGCCGCGTACGCGGCCGGAATCCGGTGGGTCGATGCAGCGAGGTCATACGGCCGTGCCGAGGAGTTCGTGGCCGCGTGGCTGGCCGAACGCGACGTTGCGGACGTGACTGTCTCCAGTAAATGGGGATACGAGTACACAGCGGACTGGCGTGCGGACGCGACCGTGCACGAAGTGAAGGAACATTCCCTCGCCCGGTTCGATCGCCAGTGGGCGGAAACCCAAGCCCTGCTGGAAGTGGCCCTGTACCAAGTGCATTCGCTGACCGCCGACAGCCCGTTGTTCGCGGACAAGGACTTGCAGTTCCAGATGTCGGAAATCGGCGTTCCTGTCGGGTTCTCCACGAGCGGACCGGCGCAGGCCGACACGATCCGGCGCGCCTTCGACATCGAAGTCAGCGGCAGGCGGCTGTTCTCAGCGGTCCAGTCCACTTGGAACTTGCTGGAGACCTCCGCGGGACCGGCACTGGCTGAGGCGCACGAGGCGGGCGCGCGCGTGATGCTCAAGGAGGTCATGGCCAACGGCAGACTGGCGATGCAGCCGCCTGGCCCGGTCGCGGACATCGCCATCCGGCACGGCGTCGGCCCTGACGCGGTCGCGATGGCCGCCGCGCTGGCCCAGCCGTGGGCAGATCTGGTGCTCAGCGGCGCCGCGAGCGTCCCTCAGCTGTACGCCAACCTGATGCCGGTCGAGTTGGACGTCGTGGACCACGAGCTGCTGCGTGATCTCGCCGAGCCGCCGCAGGAGTACTGGAAACACCGTTCGGCGCTGTCCTGGAACTGATCAGGGCCTGCCTGACCTCGAATCAGGCAGTGTGGCACGCCATGAGTGTGCTGGTTCTCTCCGGGAACTGACCGCATCATCACCGGGACGCCGTTAGCATTCCGCCCGTGCGAAGAAGTGGGGCACTGCTCGGGGCGTTGTGCCTGTTGGGTGGGTGTGCGCAAGCAGACGAGAGTCCGGTACCAGCGGATTTCCAGCAGATCATCAGAGACATCTCCGGTGTCGCCGACCCGGATTTCGCCGGTTCGACCTGCGCCACGCAGGCGCCGGACCGGCGGGAGGGCTACCGGTACACGGCCGAGTTGACCGTGCAGGGGACGGGGGAACAGGTCCGCAAGGCCGCGATCGAGCGCGGCTGGCAGCCGTACCGCACCAAGGACCGCGAGGAGTTGCTGGTCGGGAAGTCCCAGGCGACGATCATCGTCGGGTTCGCCGAGGACGGCAAGAACACCAAGGTCTCCGCGGTGATGGAGTCCAACTGTGTGTCCGGCCCGGAGAACCCGCTGGTCCAGGAGCTGCGGACGGCCGACCCCGACCTGCAGCCGACGCAGAAGCAACGGCTCGCCGCTGCCTACCAACTCGTGCGCACCGCGGGCGTCACCATCGGCCCGCTGCTCGACCCTGGGCACGTGGATCCGGAGGAGATCCCGTGGCCGCCGCCGGTGCCCGACTACTTTCCCCGGGTCAACCTCGAGGGCTGCGTGGTCAACGACCGTGGCGCGTTGGGTGCGCGCTGGTTGGCCGACTACGTCGTCGACGGGTTCATCACCGACACGACCGACGTGAAAACGGGGGAGCAACGGGTCGTCGCGGCGCTCGGTGACCAGTGGAAGATCTCCGAACGCAAGGACGACGTGATCACGTTCGAGCGATCGGCCGGTGCGGTGCCCGGGATGCTTTCCCTGCGGATCACGCAGCAGAGCGGCCAGCGCGGGGTGCCTGGTCTGCATCTCAAGGGCCAGTTGAGCACGGGGTGCGTGCCACCGACGATCACCTGACCGGGCCCCACTAAGCCTGAATCCACTGATGAGTGGGTGTTCGGGGCGGCGTGTTACAAGTGAAAGTGCCTTCTGACCTGTGATAATACGAGTTACTGAGGCTCGATTATCACCCGGGGATGGAAGGCACTTTCAGTGAAATTATCGCACAGGTGGTCGCGGGCGGCGGTGCGGTTCGATGAGGAGAATCTCGTGTCCTGCGCCGGGATCGTGCCGGTGATGGCGCTGGCCGAGCGGGCGGGCATGTCGGAACTGGTAGCGCAGAAGGTAGAGATCACGAACGCTCCGATCCCGTCGACTGGGGCCAGCCCGGCAGGCAAGGTCGCCTCGATCGTCGCGGGGATGCTCGCGGGCGCGGACTGTATCGATGACCTGGACGTGATCCGCCACGGCGGGATGAAACGTCTGTTCACCGGGGTGTACGCGCCCTCGACGCTGGGATCGTTTCTGCGCTCGTTCACCCACGGCCATGCGCTGCAACTGGCCGCGGTGCTGCGCGCGATGCTGGTGTCGCTGGCGGCGAAGACCCCGGTGCTGGCCGGGGCGGATCAGATGACCTTTGTGGACATCGACTCGCTGCTGCGCCGCGTGTACGGCACCCAGAAACGAGGTGCGCGGTTCGGGCCGGCCAAAGTCGGTGGCTACCAATTGTTGCTGCGAGGGCTCTCGCCGCTGGTGGTCACGATCTCCACCCGGCTGGCCGCACCCCTCGTCGCCGCGATCCGTCTGCGGGCAGGCAACGCCGGTTCCGCGCGGGGCGCGGCGAGGTTACTGACCCAAGCCCTGAACACTGCGAAAGCCGCCGGGGCACGCGCGGGACGGATCCTGGTCCGCGGCGATTCCGCCTACTACGCCGGCACAGTGGTCAGTGCCGCACGCCGCGCCGGGGCGATGTTCTCGATCACCGTGGCGACCAACCCGTCAATCCAGGCCGCCATCACGGCGATCGCCGAGGACGCGTGGGTCGCGGTGCGCTACCCGGGTTCGGTGGAAGATCCCGATACCGGCGAGCTGATCTCTGACGCCGAGGTCGCCGAGACCGGCTATACCGCCTTCGCCGGAACCCGCCACGTCATCACCGCCCGGCTGGTGGTACGCCGGGTGAAGGACAAGAACTCCGAGAACGCCCTGTTCCCGATCTGGCGTTACCACGCGTTCTTCACCAACACCGAACTATCCACAGTAGACGCTGATCTCGCCCACCGGCAGCACGCGATCGTCGAAACGACCTTCGCCGACCTCATCGACGGCCCGCTGGCGCATCTGCCATCGGGGCAGTTCGACGCCAACGCCGCGTGGGTCGTCTGCACCGCCCTCGCCCACAACCTGCTGCGCGCCGCAGGCAGCCTCACCAGCACCTTCCACGCCAAAGCCCGCGGCGCGACACTGCGCAAACACCTCGTCTGCGTCCCAGCCCGCCTTGCCCGCCCTCAAGGCCGCCCGGTCCTGCACCTACCCGAGCACTGGCCCTGGGCCGAGGCTTTCACCACCCTGCACACCGCCGCCAGCCCACCCGCCGCCTGACCTTTTCTTCACCACCCGCCCGCCAGGGCCCGACCGGAGACCTCCCGTGGACACGCTGGACAAGCCAGCCGTTTCACCATGCCCACCACCAAAACCCAAGATCCACACATGACCAGAACACCCCGGAAGATCAACACAAGGTCTATCGGTGGATTCAGGCTAAGGTCTGGGCGCGGGGCCTAGACCAAGATCGAATTCAAGGGGTCGACACAGTTGCGTCGTGTGCACGTACTCGCTGGCGTCGGTGCGGCGCTGTTGGTTGCGAGCTGCTCGAACCGGCCGAACGACCTGCGGGACAACCGCTACTACCAGGATCCGGAACCCACGCAGACGAGCACGTCGTCGTCCGCTGTGGTCATGCCTCCGCAACCGGCGGCCGTCCCGCCGCCGGTCAAGGGTGCAGCCCCAAAGCTTGACCTTGTCGCGATGACGGCCGAGGACCTCGCCGAGGAAGGTGTCCAACCGACGGGCAGCCCGACACGGACCGTCCAGACGACGCTGCCGGACTGCCAGGCGCCGCTCGGAAAGGCCACATCGGCGTACCAGACCGCGTGGTCCTACCCGAGCGGATCGACCGTCCGGCAGTACTTGGCGCAGTACGAGGAAAATGCCGAGGAAATCGTTACCGCGGCTCGTGCGAAGCTCAACTGCGGCAAGTACACGGCCAGCGGTGCTGAGGTCCGCGTGAGCGCTCCCGCGGTCGCGGATGGGCAGGTCAGCTGGTGTGCCACGAGCACACGGCAGTCCTCGTGCACCACGCTCGAAGCCGACGGCCCGGTGCTGTCGGTCGTGGTCGTCACGGCCGCCACAGAGGCCAAGGCCAAGCCCGCGGTGACACGAATCGCACCACTCGCTGCGACGGCCCTGGCACGCAACTCATAGGCTGGGGCCATGCGGCGGATCATGGGTACCGAGGTCGAGTACGGCATTGCCGTACCTGGCGACGCGACAGCCAATCCCGTACTGACATCGACCCAGGTCGTGCTTGCCTACGCGGCGGCAGCAGACATACCGCGGGCCCGTCGGGCTCGCTGGGACTACGAGGTGGAGTCGCCGCTGCGTGACGCGCGCGGTTTCGACCTCGGCGCGCCCAGCATGGCCCCGTCGGACCCGGACGTCGAGGACCTCGGCGCAGCGAACGTCATCCTCACCAACGGCGCGCGGCTGTACGTCGACCACGCACACCCCGAGTACTCCGCACCCGAGGTCACCAACGCGCGTGACGCGGTGATCTGGGACAAGGCGGGCGAGCGGGTGATGGAGGAGGCGGCGCTCAAGGCCGCGACCGTCCCTGGCCAGCCTCGGCTTCAGCTGTACAAGAACAACGTCGACGGCAAGGGCGCGAGCTACGGCACGCACGAGAACTACCTGATGAACCGGAGCACGCCGTTCACATCGGTGATCTCCGGGCTGACCCCGTTCTTCGTGTCCCGCCAGGTGATCTGCGGTTCCGGCCGGGTCGGCATCGGCGTCGCGGGCGAGGAAGCCGGGTTCCAGCTGTCCCAGCGCTCGGACTACATCGAGGTCGAGGTCGGCCTGGAGACCACGCTCAAGCGCGGCATCATCAACACCCGCGACGAGCCGCACGCCGACGCCGACAAATACCGACGGCTGCACGTCATCATCGGCGACGCCAACCTCGCCGAATACTCCACCTACCTCAAGGTCGGCACGGCCGCGCTGGTCATCGACATGATCGAGTCCGGCATCCGGTTCGACCACCTCAAGCTGGCCGACCCGGTCCGCGCGGTGCACAACCTCAGCCACGACCCGACCCTCAAGACCACGGTCGAGCTGTCCAACGGCCGCAAGTACACCGGGTTGGACATCCAGGCCGCGTACATGGAGATGGCCGCCCACCACATCGACAAGACCGACCAGGACTCGGTGACCCGGCACGTGCTGCAGACCTGGGCGGAGATCATCGACGCGCTGCGCCGTGACCCGATGGAGTGCGCCGACCGGCTGGACTGGCCCGCCAAACTGCGGCTGATGGAGGGCTACCGGTCCCGCGACAACCTGCAGTGGTCATCGCCTCGGCTGTCGCTGATCGACCTGCAGTACTCCGACGTCCGGCTGGACAAGGGACTCTACAACCGCCTTGTCGCCCGTGGCTCGATGAAACGGCTGGTCACCGAGGAGGAGGTTCAGGCGGCCATCACCGAGCCGCCGAGCGACACGCGCGCCTACTTCCGTGGCCGCTGCCTGGAGAAGTACCCGACCTCGATCGCCGCCGCATCGTGGGATTCGGTGATCTTCGATCTTGGCCGCGAATCGCTGGTCCGGATCCCGACTCTCGAGCCGCTTCGTGGGACAAAAGCGCACGTCGGAGCCCTGTTGGAGGCCGCTGACACGGCCGAGGAACTCGTCGACGCGCTCACCGGAGCGCCGCGCGGGTGAGTTCACCTGTGGAGAAACACCCGTGAACCTGTGGGACACATGTCGGTCCCCCTGGGTAATGTTCATGTAGGCCAGTCGAAAACCGGGAGGCCAGATGTCCCAGGAAAAGGTCCAGCGCCAGGGTGGCGGCGACAACGACGACGATGCCGTCGACGGTGCGCCCGCCGGTCAGGAGCGCAGGGAGAAGCTCGGCGAGGACGTTGACACGATCCTCGACGAGATCGACGACGTGCTCGAGGAGAACGCGGAGGACTTCGTCCGCGCCTACGTGCAAAAGGGCGGCGAGTAACTCACGCCTCCCTCCGCCGGTAAGCAGGAACCAGCAGAGCGACGAAAGCAGGGCATGGACCACACCTTCTCCCGCCTTGGGGCGGGCACCGGGCTACCGGCTGCCTATCTCTCGGCCGCGTCATTGTCATTCAGCGACTTCCTGCGTTCGCAGGCGCCCGAGCTGCTTCCGGGCGCCCGCGCGGCGGAACTGAACAATCAAGGTGCTCTCTCGGAGGTCCCGCACGGCACGACGATCGTCGCGGTGACCTACGCCGGTGGCGTGCTGCTCGCGGGTGACCGGCGTGCGACGTCGGGCAACCTGATCGCTCAGCGCGACATGGAGAAGGTGTACCCCACCGACGAGTACTCGGCTGTGGGTATCGCCGGCACCGCGGGTCTCGCGGTCGAGATGGTCCGCCTGTACACAGTGGAACTCGCGTACTACGAGAAGATCGAGGGCGTGCCGCTGTCCCTGGACGGTAAGGCGAACAAGCTCGCCACGACGGTCCGCGAGAACCTCACCATGGCGATGAACGGCTTGGCAGTGGTGCCGTTGTTCGTCGGTTACGACGTCGACGCGGACTCGCCGCGTGGCCGGATCGTGTCCTACGACGTGGTCGGCGGCCGTTATGAGGAGCGGGCAGGCTTCCACGCGGTCGGCTCGGGCTCGTTGTTCGCCCGTTCGGCGCTCAAGAAGCTCTACGACCCGGAAGGCGCGCAGGCCGACGCGGTCCGGTGGGCAGTCGAGGCGCTGTACGACGCGGCCGACGACGACAGCGCGACCGGCGGTCCGGACCTGTCGCGGCGGATCTTCCCGTCGATCATCACCATCACCGGAGCGGAGGGCGCGGTGCGCCTGTCCGAAGAAGAAACGAGTGCGGTGGCCGAGGCGGTCGTCGCCGACCGCAGCCAACGACCGCGTGGCTAACGTGTCCCGTCCGCACCAGATCCAGGAGCCACTGCTGTGAGTATGCCGCTGTTCGCCTCGCCCGAGCAGTTGATGCGGGAGAAGTCCGAGATCGCCCGCAAGGGCATCGCGCGAGGTCGCAGTGTCGTCGTGCTGAAGTACGCCGGTGGTGTGCTGTTCGTCGCGGAGATCCCGGCGAAGAGCACCCTGCGCAAGGTGTCCGAGCTCTACGACCGCATCGGGTTCGCCGCCGCGGGCCGCTACAGCGAGTTCGAAGGCCTGCGCCGTGGCGGCATCAGGCACGCCGAGCTGTGGGGCTTCGCGTACGACCGCAGGGACGTCTCGGCGCGCCAGCTCGCGAACGTCTACGCCCAGTCGCTCGGCGCGATCTTCACCGAGCAGCTCAAGCCCTACGAGGTGGAGCTCTGCGTCGCCGAGGTCGGTGTCACGGCCGAGCAGGACCAGATGTTCCGCCTCACCTACGACGGTTCGATCGTCGACGAGTCGCGGTTCATGGTCATGGGCGGCAACGTCGACCCGATCGTGACCGCGTTGAAGGAGACCTACAGCGAGGGCATGGAGCTCCCAGCCGCCATCGACGTGGCTGTCCGCGCGCTGAGCAAGTCGAGCAGCAACAGCGCCAACAACGGCGACGGTGGGTTGCTCGCGTCGGAGAACCTCGAAGTCGCAGTGCTCGACCGGGCGCGGCCGCGGCGTGCGTTCCGCCGGATCTCCGGCGAGGCGTTGACCGCGCTGCTGCCCAAGGCTGAGGAGAAGCCAGCCGAGGAAGAGCCGCCAGCGGAAGACAAGTAAGAACCAGAAGCACCACATCCGGGCCCGGGAGCAGGCTGCTCTCGGGCCCGGATGTCGTTCAGGGGGAGGAAGCGGCGTGGCAGGCCGTCGAGTCGCGGTGCTGATCGCGACCACCGAGCACATCGATGAAAGTCTGCGCGGCGGCGGGGTGGCCGTCGCGGATTGCATCAAGTTGCGGGATGTGTTGATCAACCCGGACTTGGGCGGGTTCGACGAAGTGTGTCTCGTGGTGAACGAGTCCAAGTCGGGGATCGAGCGCGAACTGGAACGCGCGCTGAAGGGCTGCGGCCCCAAGGACATAGTGCTGCTGCTGGTGTCCGGGCGTGCGGTGTGGAGCGAAGGCCAGCTGTTCTTCGCCACGGTCGGCACGGACGCGGCGTTGCCGTACTCGACGGCCATCCCAGCCATGGTGCTCAAGCACCTGCTTGCTCAATGCCCGGCGGCGAGCAAGCTTGTCCTGGTGGACTGCGGCATCGGAGCCGAACCGAAGCTCAACGAATACCTTGGCGACGGTGTGTTCCTGCTGTCCGCGACGGAGAAACTCACCGCGACGCTTGCCCAAGGCATTGCCTCCGGCGAAGCGGATTTGCACGAAGATGGCGAGATAGACACAGGCATCCTCTCCCCGCTGTTCCGGCGCGCATTGCCAGACGAGGCCTGGCAGATGCGGATGGCCGGGCACAAGGGTGTCCTGATCGCGAAGGCGCCCGTTCGCAATGCCACTCAGCTGACCGGCGATGAGGTTGCCACGCCGGAGGTTCAGCCCGAGTTGCTGGCACTGCTGGGTTTCCCCGACGGGAACCTGGACGTCGAACAGGCGTGGCAGCAACGGACACCGAACGACATGCTCCGCGTGCCGATCGGCGTCGACGAGAACGGGCAGCCGGTTCTGCTGGACATCAAGACAAGTCCGTACGGCGGGATGGGCCCGCACGGCTTGTTCATCGGTGCCAGTGATGTGATGCGGGCGGATTTCCTGCAGACGCTGGTCGGGGGACTGGCAGCCACGCATTCGTCGGACACGGTCAACTTCGCCCTGCTGGATTTCAGCGGCGACAACACCATGGCACCACTCGGGGGTCTGCCGCACGTGTCCACATTGCTCACCGGCGGCGACACCATGTCCATCGGCAGGCTCAAGGACGCGCTGGCAGGTGAGGCCAACCGGCGCAAGGAACTGTTGTACGCGGGCAGGTTCAGGAGCGTATGGGACTACCAGGAAGCCCGCAGGCAAGGAGTACTGGTCAGCGGGGAGCCGCTCGATCCCTTGCCCGCCTTGATGATCGTGATCGATGGGTTCGCTGAGCTGATCGCAGAACACCCGGACTTCCAGGACATGGTCCTGACGCTGGCACGGCTGGGCAAGGTGCTCCAGATTCACCTGCTGCTGTCGTCCGCGCAGTTCCGTGACAGCGACATACGCTGGCTGGACCCGTTCATGGCGTATCGGATCGCGATGCGGACGCAGACCGCGTCGGATTCCCGTGCGGTATTCGGAAGGCCGGACGCGATAGACCTGCCGTACATGACCGGGGCCGCGATTCTGCGGTTCGGCGCCGACACGACGGTCCGATTCACCACGGCCACCGCGTCCAGGTCAGCGAAACCAGGCGCTGCGCCGGTGTTTGAAGACATGACGCGGCAGATGCTGAGCCATGGTCCGCCCGCCCACCAGCTGTGGCTGCCTCCGCTTGAGCGATCGGAACCGCTGGATGTTCTGCTGCCGCCGTTGCACGACAACGAAGAACGCGGTCTGTGCCCGGCGGACACGCCGTGGATCGGTCAGCTGAAGACGCCGATCGGCTTGGTGGACAAGCCTCTCGAACAACGCCGAGATCTTTTGTGGGCGGATTTCTCCGGCACGGCAGGGCATGCGGTGATCGTCGGCGGTCCGCAATCGGGAAAATCCACGCTGCTGAAGACATTGCTGATGTCCATGGCGTTGACGCACACGCCGAAAGAGGCGGAGTTCTACTGCCTCGACTTCGGCGGTGCGCTCGTGTCGATCCGGGAGCTGCCGAATGTCGCGGCGGTGGCGGCGGGGTCCGATCGGGAGCTCATCGGCGAGATCATCGAGCTGCTGACGTCGTTGATCAACGACCGCAAGAACAAGGTCCCCGACACCGCCGCGCCCCATCTGTTCCTGGTCGCGGACGGTGACCAGGGCGATTCGACTGGCAGATCGAGGAATTGGCCACCCGCGGCCTCGAATACGGCGTGCACGTGATCGTCACCGCGAACCAATGGGCCGATATCCGCAAGGAATTCCGGCAGATCCTTGGCGTCCGGTTCGAGTTGCGGCTGGCCGATCCGGCCAGCTCCGAAGTCGATCCCCGGGTCGCGGCGCATGTCCCCGAGCGGCCCGGCTTTGGCGTGACGAGTGAGAAGCTGCAGTTCCTGGCTGGCTTGCCACGGATCGACGGATCACCGGACAGCGGGGATCTCGAGCAGGCCACCAGGGCGGCGGCCGTCAAGATCCTGCACTCGCGGCGCACGGCGGTGCCGGACAACGAGGTCGTCCGGCGGATGAAGCGGATCCGGATCGGCGGTGGCGATCACGGCCTGCTTGACCTCCAGTTGTACAAGCACCTGCTGGTGCTTGGCGATTCCGTTGGCAAGACCAACGTGCTGCGCTCCGTGCTGCGTGGCATCACCCAGCGGTACACCGAGAACGAAGCGCTCATCATGCTCGTCGACTACCGCCGTGGCCTTTCTGAGTTCGCCGGAGTTCCGCACCTGCTGCGACACGCGGCGATCCCGAGCGACCTGGTCGCGTGTGTCAAGGAAACAGGCGACTCGCTTCGCAAGCGCTTCCACACCGACTGGGCAGGGCCCGAACTGTTCGTGGTCGTCGACGACTACGACCTGGTGGTCACTCGCGAAAGCAACCCGTTGCTGCCGTTGCGGGAATTCCTCGCGCATCACTATGTCGGCCTGCACATGGTTGTGGCGAGCAGGTCCGGCGGCCTTCCGCGGGACCCGCTCATCCGCTGGCTGAAGGAAACGGGCAGCCCCGGCGTGCTGTTGAACGCGAACAACCGGCCAGGGCAAGCCACGATCGTCCGGCCTGGATCCGGTCAGCAGCCCGTTCAGCTGACCTGGAACGAGGCTCAGCGGTAGACGCTCAGCGCGGCTGGCTGGGCACTGAACCGGAACCTGGTGCCCAGCGGGCCGACTTCGCCGTCGGTGGCGATCCTGATCGGCCTGCCGTACACCTTCACGTCCAGCTCGGCCACCTCAAGGTGCCGGTAGGTCTTGCTGCGGTGCAACGCGCCAAGCACGGCGCCGAACACGAACCGGAGCCGTGAGAACGGGACGTCGGCACGGATGTAGCGGACGTCCATCAAGCCCTTGTCCAGCTCAGACCGAGTCGTGGGCGCGAAGCCTTTCGGCCGGTACGACCCGTTGCCGACGAACACCATCCAGACCATGTGGCGTTCTTTGTTGATGGTCACGTGCAGCGGCGCGGACTTCGCCAGCACGCGAACCAGCGCGATGGCACCGGCAGGCCACTTGCCCCAGCGGCGGGTCAGTTTTTCGCGGAGCCGCACCATGTCCGGGTAGCCGCCGAGGCTCGCCGTGTTGAGAAACCAGCGTGGCGGGTGGTCGTCGACGTCGACGTGGCTGAGGTCGACGCGTGCGCCGTCGCCGATGGCCAAGGCGTCGGCCACACTCTGAATTCCGTCAATCCCGACATCGCGGGCGAAATGGTTCAAGGTTCCCGCTGGAACGAGCACCAACGGCAGGTGACGTTCGGCGGCGACCGCCGACACCGCGGCCACGGTGCCGTCGCCGCCCGCGACGCCGAGCGCCTTCGGCGGGACTTCGGCTTCGTCGATCGTCTTGTGCAGGTACTCGATGAGGTTGTCGCCCTCGGGGTGCACGACCGTCGCCTTCGGCCAGCACGACAGGACCTCTTCGGTCGAATCGCTGCCGTCGACGCCCGATCCAGGGTTCACCAGGACGAGAACGCCCTCGCCGTTCTCGATGGCCGGTAACGACGAGTGCGGGTGCGCGCTCGCGGGCTCGTCCGCGCCGAGTGGCCACCAGCGGCGGGTGGCGAGACCAGCGGCGACGCCGATGGCAGCACCCGCGGCCACGTCCGTCGGCCAGTGCACGCCGGTGTGGACGCGTGAATATGCGACCGCTGCCGCCAACGGCAGGATCGCAACCCCGAGAACTGGGCTTTCCATCGTCAACGCGGTCGTGAACGCCATCGCCGACGCCGAATGCCCCGACGGGAACGACGAGGAGGTCGGCCGCTTGGTCAGCCGCCGGTATGTGGGCAACAACTCAGCGGCAGGTCTGCGCCGGGGAAACAGTTGCTTGCCGATCAGGTTCGCGCTGAAGCTCGCGAAGCCGATCGCGACCACTCCCCGTAACGCCGCCCGGCGTGTCTTGCCTTTCCGCAAGGCGAGCGCGCCGGCCACGCTGAACCACAACACGCCGTGGTTCGCCGATTTGGTCAGACTTTTCAGCGCACGATCGACCGTCGTCTCAGGCAACTCGGCACTGCGGCGGACGAGCTGTTTGTCCATCTGACTTGCGTCACGCAGCGATCTTCGGACACGTCGGAACACATCTGAGACGTTAGCGACAGAGCCAGGTGAGCGCTGATCGGATGTCTCATTTCGGGTAGTTGACCTATGTCTCCCCGAACGGCGCACGGTAGTCGGCGCCAACACCGCCTAGGCTGAAGGGATGCAGCGGCGGATCTTCGGCATCGAAACCGAGTTCGGTGTGACCTGCACCTTTCACGGGCAGCGCAGGCTGAGCCCCGACGAGGTGGCCAGGTACCTGTTCCGGCGGGTCGTGTCGTGGGGGCGTTCATCGAACGTCTTCCTGCGCAACGGCTCGCGCCTCTACCTGGACGTCGGGTCGCATCCGGAGTACGCCACGGCCGAGTGCGACGACCTGGTGCAGCTGGTCACGCACGACAAGGCCGGCGAGCGGATCCTGGAGGATCTGCTGGTCGACGCCGAACGTCGGCTTGCCGACGAAGGCATCGGCGGTGACATCTTCCTGTTCAAGAACAACACCGACTCAGCGGGCAACTCGTACGGCTGCCACGAGAACTACTGCGTCACCCGCGTGGGCGAGTTCTCCAGGATCGCCGACGTGCTGCTGCCCTTCCTGGTCACGCGCCAGCTGATCTGCGGCGCGGGCAAGGTACTGCAGACCCCGCGCGGCGCCGTGTACTGCCTGTCCCAGCGAGCGGAACACATCTGGGAAGGCGTCTCGAGCGCGACCACCAGGTCACGGCCGATCATCAACACCCGCGACGAGCCGCACGCGGACGCGGAGCGCTACCGCAGGCTGCACGTGATCGTCGGCGACTCCAACATGGCCGAGCCGACCACGCTGCTCAAGGTCGGCAGCGCCAACCTGGTGCTGGAGATGATCGAGGAGGGCGTGCAGTTCCGCGACTTCAGCCTCGACAACCCGATCCGTGCCATCCGCGAGATCAGCCACGACCTCACCGGACGCCGTCTGGTCCGGCTGGCAGGCGGCCGTGAGGCATCGGCGCTGGACATCCAGCGCGAGTACTACAACAAGGCGGTCGAGCACGTCGCCCGCAAGGACAAGAACCCGACAGTGGACCGCGTGATCGAACTGTGGGGCCGGACCCTCGACGCGGTCGAGGACGAAGACCTCAGCCGGATCGACCGTGAGATCGACTGGGCGATCAAGCATCGGCTGGTCGAGCGCTACCAGGCCAAACACAACCTGGAACTCTCCAGCGCCAGGGTGGCCCAGCTGGACCTGGCGTACCACGACATCAGGCGCGGCCGAGGCATCTTCGACCTGCTCCAGCGTAAGGACCTGGTGACGCGGGTGACCGACGACGGCGAGATCGAAGCAGCCAAGGACACCCCACCCCAGACCACAAGGGCGAAACTACGCGGCGACTTCATCGCGGCGGCCCAAGAAGCAGGCCGAGACTTCACTGTGGACTGGGTGCACCTGAAACTCAACGACCAAGCCCAGCGAACAGTCCTCTGCAAAGACCCTTTCCGAGCAGTGGACGAGCGAGTCGAAAGGCTGATCGCCTCCCTCTAAGAGGCCGTGTCCACCTTTCCGGCACACCGTGTCCACCTTTCCGGCACACCGTGTCCACCTTTCCGGCACACCGTGAGCGTTATTCTGGCGACTTGATCACCTCAAAATAGGACAACGACCCCAGGCAAGTAAGATCGTTTTCCTCTCGCAGAAGACAACTTACAGGCGGGGTCGTTGCGTTATCAGTCTACTACAGGGCTTGCTGCTGACCAGATCCAGGAGCTTGTCGCGCGCATCTGGCAGATCATCCAATGCCATGAGAACCAAGCGTGGCCTCCGACCGTGGGACTGTATCGCGCTGTCGTGATCACTTTGGTGTACGTCCGACAGAATCTGAACCAGGCGGCCGTGGGCGATCTGTTCGGCGTCAGTCAGTCGACCGTATCGCGGATCTATCGAGGCATTCTCCCATTGATTGGGCAGGCCCTGTGCCTGCACATTCCAAACCTCAAGGAGGCCATCCGCGGCCGGCTCGTCCTGGTCGACGGAACCGATGTCCCGACCGGCAACCGTGCTGGTCACGAAGACAACTTCTCCGGCAAGCGGCGCCGCGCGGGGCTGAACATCCAGGTCGCCGCCGATACGGAGGGAGGCCTGCTGGGAATATCCGCCCCTCTGCCTGGCTCGATGCATGACCGGAAAGCGTTCGCCGAGTGTGACTGGGAAGATCTTCTGGCCGAGACCTCAGTCATCGGTGACCCTGCCTATCAGGGCACTCACACGATTACGCCTCGCAAAAAGCCAAAGGGCGGCGAGCTCTCGGCTGGCGACAAGGTGAACAATAAATTCATCTCCTCACTTCGATCCGCCGTCGAGCGATGTATCGCGCATATCAAGAACTGGAAGATGATTGCGACCGGCTATCGAGGACGCCTTTCCGAGCTCCCCAACATCATCCGGATCATCACATCGCTCGAGTTCTATCGACTCGGCTGGTAACCCTCATGAATAACGCTCCGTGTCCACCGTTCCGGCACACTGAAATGTCCATACCGGCACCCCGAAATCCCCGCCAGACACCTCGGCCGGGGATTTCGGCATGCGGGCGCGGGGGATTTCGCTGCGGTCATGTCACCGCGGTCATGTCCCCGTGCCGGAAAGTGCATTTCGGTGTGTCGCAAAGGTGGACACGCCGCTCGACGGACTCGGCGAGCCATTTTCTCCCTGGCCCATCTAGGTCTTGGCTACCCGAGTTTGGCTCGCCTCGGTCTTGGCCACCTCGATCCGGCACACCCCTGAGGTCCCACACACCTCGAGTCCGGCGCACCTCGGTCCAGCCTTCCGATAGCCGGACTTCGGCGTTGATCAGCGAGGCCCAGCCCCCTACCGCCGGGACCCGGCGGGGATTTCAGTGTGCCGGAAAGTGCATTTCGGTGTTCCGGAATGGTGGACACGGCATGCAGGAACGGTGGACACGCTGGGGGGGTTAGCGGCGGGGGGCGGCGTAGTGGGCGCGTTGGCGGCGGCCTGAGGGCCTGCGGGTGCCTTCGGGTATGTAGTGGGATCTCATGGCCACGCAGGTCGACTCCGGCCTCGGCACGTGTTCGACCTCTGGGTACTTGCGGGCGTTGCGCCGGGTGGCGGCGAACGCGATGAGGCCGAGCACGAGCACGAGACAGATCCACACGCGCAGTAGCCTGGAGCAGAGCGGCTCGTTTCGCGCTGGATGCCACCCGAACGTGTCACGAGTCCGCGCCAACGGTCCGTTCGCGCGGACTGGTTGGCGCGTTGGGTGTCAGGCGTTGTTCGGGTGGCGTTAAGGTCGTCCCCGTGTCCATCGCCCGTGCGGAGCGCCTGGTGAACCTGGTGCTCTGCTTGTTGTCCACCCGGCAGTTCCTCTCGGCTGACCGGATTCGCGCGATCGTGCCCGGATACAACGACGCGCCGAACACCGAAGCCTTCTCCCGCATGTTCGAACGGGACAAGACCGAGCTGCGGGAACTGGGGATCCCGCTGGAAACCGGGCGCAGTACCGGGTTCGACGCGGTCGACGGGTACCGCATCGCGCGCCGGGACTACGAACTCGGCGACATCGACCTCGAACCCGACGAAGCCGCGGCCGTCGCGCTCGCTTCAAGGTTGTGGGACTCGCCGGAACTCACCGGCGCCGCGCACGGCGCGATCATCAAGCTCCGGGCCGCCGGTGTGGACGTTGACCAGTCGTCGCCCGCGATCGTCGAGCCGAAGGTGCGTACGGCCGAGCCCGCGTTCAGCCCCTTGCTCGCCGCGGTTCAGGAAGGCAAAGCCGTCACGTTCTCTTACCGCCGCCCCAATCCGGCGGAACTCAAGATCCGGACCATCGAGCCGTGGGGAGTGGTGTCCTGGCGGGGACGTTGGTACGTCGTCGGCCACGACCGGGACCGCAACGCACCGCGCTGTTTCCGGGTGTCGCGCATTGTCGGCGATGTCGAGCTCGTCGGGGAAGCCGGTGCGGTACACCGGCCCGACAACATCAACCTGCTGGACTTCGTTGCCACGACGGGAAGCGAGCCGAGTCCTACCGCGACGGCCAAGGTATGGGTCGCCAAGGGCCGGGCCGCTGGCGTCCGGCGGCGCGCGAAAGTCCTTGGCAGCCGCGAGGTCGGTGGCGTCAGTGGTGACGATGTCGAGCTGGAGCTGAGGTTTCCCGAGTCGGCGGCGTCGTGGCTGGCCGGGTTCGGCCCCGATGTGCTTGTCCTCGAACCGGAAGTACTGCGCAAGTCGGTGTACGAGCGGCTGCTGGAGGCGGCGAAATGAGCGATCGGCTGCCCAGGCTGCTCGCGCTGGTGCCGTACCTGCTTGCCAGACCGGGCATCAAGGTCGTGGACGCGGCAGCGGACTTCGACGTGTCCGAGAAGCAGCTGCGCAAGGACCTCGAGCTGCTGTGGATGTGCGGGCTGCCCGGTTACGGCCCCGGCGACCTGATCGACCTGTCCTTCGAAGGCGACACGATCACGGTCGCGTTCGACGCGGGCATGAGCCGCCCGCTGCGACTGACGGGTGCCGAGGCGACCGCGTTGCTCGTGGCGCTGCGGGCCTTGGGGGAGACGCCGGGAGTGGACGGTGAAGCCGTCCGGCGTGCGGTTGCCAAGATCGAAGCGGCCGCTGGCCTGGCCCAGCCTGCCGGAGTGGTGGTCGGCCTCGGGGTCAGGGAAGCCGAGGACACCAAGGAAGTCCGGCGAATCGTACAAAGCGCGCTGACCGCACAGAAGGCCTTGCGGATCACGTACTACACCGCGTCCAAGGACGAGATCACCGAGCGGACGATCGACCCGATGCGGCTGCTGATCGTCGAGGGCCGCTCGTACCTCGAAGCCTGGTGTCGCAGGGCCGACGCCGTGCGGCTGTTCCGGCTCGACCGGATCGACGAGGTCACCCAGCTCGCCGAGCCCGCCTCGCCGCCGCCGTACGCCGAACCGACTGACGTCTCCAGTGGCTTGTTCACGCCACAGCCCGATCAGCTGGTCGCGACCTTGGTGCTGGAGCCGGACACCCGGTGGATCTCCGAGTACTACCCGGTCGAAAGCATGGAGGAACTGGAAGGCGGCCGGGTCAGGGTCCGGATGCGGTACTCCGACCGGGCCTGGATGGTGCGCCTGCTGCTTGGTCAGGGCGGCGAGGTGCACGTCGAGTCCCCGCCGGATCTGGCCGACCAACTGAGGACACGTGCCCGTCAGGCACTTGAACTGGCCAGCAACCTGGCGTCAACCTGAGCCCGATACGCTTCCGCCGTGCAATACATACCGGCCGTTGTGCTTGGGGCCATCGGCCTGGTGATCCTGGCCCTGGTGCTGCTGAAGCTCGCCAAGGCCGCACGCAGGTTCGCGGTGACGCGTGGTCACGTGAACGCCGAAGTGGGCGCCTCGTTGGGCATGCTCAAGGCCCGGAAGGCCGCATTGCGTATCGCTGTCCGTGACCGTTTCCGGCGCACGGAGATCGATAAGTCCACGCAAGCGTGATGACAGGTAACATGCAACTGAGTTGGGCGACGCGTCAGGAGGAGTCCCGTGGGTAACCTCGGACCTACCGAGTTGATCATCATCGCGGTGGTGATCATCCTGCTCTTCGGAGCCAAGAAGATGCCGGACATGGCCAGGTCGCTTGGCCGGTCGATGCGCATCATCAAGGCCGAGACCAAGGGCATGAAGCAGGACGACCAGGACGCCACGCAGGCGACGACCACGGCGACTGCCGCGACCCCGGCGCCGGCCGCGCCCGCGCAACTGCCGGAGGCCAAGCCAGCCGCGCCTGCCGCTCCCGCGGCGGCACAGTCGGACGTCGAGAAGATGCAGAAGCAGATCGACGACCTGCAGGCGCAGCTGAAGACCAACGGCCAGGCCGCTCCCACCCAGGCACCCAAGAACGCCTGAACAACTGAGAGAGACGGTTCGCACGGTGGCGCGTGATCCGCACCGCCGGGAGTCGCGGCGGACTCGAAGCCGCAGGCAGAATCCCGACGGCACGATGAGCCTGAGAGATCACCTCTACGACCTCAGGCACCGGTTGACCCTTGCCATCGCGTTCCTCGCGGTGGGCGCCATCTTCGGCTACTTCTGGTGGGCGTGGGAGATCTGGCCGAACGGCTCGCTCTCCAAGATCATGCTCGAGCCGTACTGCAGCCTGCCGCCGAACACCCGGCCACCGGGTCCGTGCACCTTGCTGCAGACCACGCCGTTCGAGGGATTCCTTGTCCGCTTGAAGGTGGGTCTCGGTGCGGGTGCCGTGCTGACCAGCCCGCTGTGGCTGTATCAGATCTGGGCGTTCATCGCGCCGGGCCTGTACAACAAGGAACGCAAGTTCGCCAGGCGGTTCGTGCTGTTCGCGTCGGTGCTGTTCGTCGCGGGCGCGTTCCTGGCCTACTACGTCGTCCCGCAGGGCCTCGAGGTGGTCGTCGGCTTCGGTGGCGAGGTCTTCACCACCTTCTTCAAGGCTGACGAGTACTTCTCGTTCATCCTGGTGATGCTGCTGATCTTCGGCGTGAGCTTCGAACTGCCGCTGGTGATCGTCATGCTCAACCAGACTGGGGTGCTGCCGTACGAGAAGCTCAAGCGCTGGCGCCGCGGCTTCTTCTTCGGCCTGTTCGTCTTCGCCGCGGTCGCCACGCCTGGCACCGACCCGTTCTCGATGCTCGCCCTTGCCATCGCGATGGTGCTGTTGTTCGAGGTCGCGGTGCAGATCGCCAGGGTGCACGACAAGCGCAAGGCCAAGCTCGAAGCGGGCGGCGAAGAGGATTACTCGACGCTCGACGACGACGAGGTGTCGACGTTGAACCTCGACAACACTCGCGCGGAGGATGAGCAGCCGAGCCCGACTCCGGCCTCACCGCCAGACCGGCCCAAGTCCTCTGGCTACGACGACGTGACGTAAATGCTGGCCGCTCTTGTCGTCTGCTCAGCATCGGGGCTGGGCACCGCGTCCCGTGTCGCTGGAACAGTCTCGGCGACACTGCGCGAGCATGTCGATGAGCTTGACCAACACGTCCCGGCTTCGGCTGACGAAACCGTCGCTGTCCTGCGACGGCTCGTCGCCGAAGGGGCCGAGGCAGTCGTGATCCTTGGCGGTGACGGTGCCGCGCACGCCGGAGTCCAGGCCTGCGCGGGCACCTCGACCGCGCTCGCGATCGTTCCCGCAGGTACGGGCAACGACCTGGCACGCGCGCTGGACCTGCCCAAGGACCCGATCGAAGCCGCCGCCCAGGTGGGCGCAGCGCTCGCCGAGGGCCGGAAACGCAGTGTCGACCTGGGCAAAGTCGAGGGCGGCGCCTGGTTCGCGACCGTGTTGTGCGCGGGCTTCGACTCGGCGGTGAACGAGCGCGTCAACCGGATGCGCTGGCCACGCGGTCCGCGCCGCTACGACGTCGCGATCGTCGCCGAACTGGCCGCGTTGAAGTCGTCAAGGCTGGTCGTGCGGACCGAATCGGAGACCCTGGAACTGGACGCGAACTCGGTCGCGATCGGCAACACCCCGTACTACGGCGGTGGAATCCCGGTCTGCCCGAACGCCGATCCGTCCGACGGCTGGTTCGACGTGACCGTCGTCGGCAAGGCGCATCGCCGTGACCTGGTCCGGATCTTGCCGAGCCTGCGGACCGGCTCGCACGTCGATCATCCGGCGGTCACCACGCTGCGGGCGAAGTCGATCAAGATTGACACGGATGGCGGTTGGATCGGGTACGCCGACGGGGAACGCATCCGCGAACTGCCGCTCGAGGTCACCTGCGTGCCCGGTGCCCTGAGTGTTGTCGCAGGTCAACACGCTTGAGCAATAGATGCGACGGTAGCGCTGACTATTCGTTACTGTAGTGATGTGGCCGCACGCCCTTCGCGTACGCCGGCTGAGGCTTTTCAGGCGGCCAAGCGCCGCACCGAAAGCCCCGAGCTGGCCGAATTCACTTCCGTGCTCTCCTTTGAGCTCGATCCCTTCCAGGTCCAGGCGTGCGAGGCGCTCGAAGCCGGGCATGGTGTGCTCGTCTGTGCCCCGACCGGCGCGGGCAAGACCGTTGTCGGCGAGTTCGCCGTGCATATGGCGCTGGCCGAGGGCCGCAAGTGCTTCTACACAACGCCGATCAAGGCGCTGTCGAACCAGAAGCACTCGGACCTCGTCGCCCGGTATGGCGCTGGCAAAGTCGGTCTGCTGACCGGCGACACGTCGGTCAACGGCGACGCGCCGATCGTCGTGATGACGACCGAAGTCCTGCGCAACATGCTCTACGCGGGCTCGAACGCGCTCAAAGGCCTGCAGTACGTCGTCATGGACGAGGTGCACTACCTCGCCGACCGGTTCCGTGGCGCGGTGTGGGAGGAAGTCATCCTGCACCTGCCGGAGCACGTCCGGCTGGTCAGCCTGTCCGCGACCGTCAGCAACGCCGAGGAGTTCGGCGAATGGCTGGTCGAGGTGCGCGGCGACACCACAGTCGTGGTCGACGAGCATCGCCCGGTTCCGTTGTGGCAGCACATGATGGTCGGCCCGCGGATGATGGACCTGTTCGAGGGCGAGGACCCGCAGGGCGAGCTGCGGATCAACTCGCAGCTGGTGCGCCGGATCGAAGAGACCACGCGGATGCACGCGTGGCAGCCGGCCGGCCGGGGCAAACGGCGCCCGCCGATCAACCGGACCCGGTTCAAGCCGCCGTCACGCATCGACATGACCCAACGGCTGGACGCTGCCGGGCTGCTGCCCGCGATCGTGTTCGTGTTCAGCCGCGCGGGATGCGACGCGGCCGTCATGCAATGCGCGCGTTCCGGCGTGCGGCTCAACGGCGAGGCTGAGGTCACCGAGATCCGCCGGATCGTCAACGCACGCACCCGTGACCTGCCCGAAGGTGACCTTGGCGTGCTCGGGTACTGGGAGTGGCGCGACGCTTTGGAGCGCGGATTCGCCAGTCACCACGCCGGTCTGCTGCCCGCGTTCAAGGAGACGGTCGAGGAGCTGTTCGTCCGTGGCCTTGTCAAGGTCGTGTTCGCTACCGAGACCCTTGCGCTGGGCATCAACATGCCCGCGCGCACGGTCGTGCTCGAACGGCTCGTGAAATACAACGGCGAGGCGCATGTCGACCTGACGGCGGGGGAGTACACGCAGCTCACCGGCCGTGCGGGCCGTCGCGGTATCGACATCGAGGGCCACGCGGTGGTCCTGTGGCAGCCGGGCGTGGACCCCAAGCAGGTCGCCGGGCTCGCGTCGACCCGGACTTATCCCCTCAAATCGTCGTTCAAGCCCGGCTACAACATGGCGGTCAATCTGGTCGCCCGGCTCGGTTCGGAGGCCGCACGCGGCCTGCTGGAGCAGTCTTTCGCCCAGTTCCAGGCCGACCGCTCGGTGGTCGGCGTGTCACGGCGGATCGACCGTAACCGGGAGGCGCTCGAGGGCTACGCCGAGTCGATGAACTGTCACCTCGGCGACTTCACCGAGTACGCCGAGCTGCGCCGCAAGCTCACTGACCGGGAGAAGTCCCTGGCCAGGCAGAACTCGTCGGCTCGCCGGGCGGAGGCGGCCGCGTCGCTTGAACGGCTGCGCAAGGGCGATGTGATCGCGGTGCCCAGTGGGCGGCGGTCCGGGCTGGCGATCGTGATCGACCCGGGTCTCGACCCGATGGGCGAGCCACGGCCGCTGGTGATCACCGAGGACCGGTGGGCCGGACGGCTGTCGGTCGCCGATTTCCCGCATCCGGTCGAGTCGCTCGGCCGCGTGCGGCTGCCCAAACAGGTCGACATCCGTTCCCCGAGGTCTCGGCGTGATCTCGCGTCTACCCTGCGCAGCACGGGAATCAGCGCGCCGACCCGTGGCAAGCGCCGGTCAGGACCGGACGACGACGCGGACATCGCGGCGTTGCGCAGGGCGCTGCGCGCGCACCCGTGTCATGGTTGCCAGGACAGGGAAAGCCACGCGCGCTGGGCCGAGCGGTACTACCGGCTGAAGGCGGAAAACCAGCAGCTGGAACAGAAAGTGGCTGCCACAACGCACTCGCTCGCGCGTAACTTCGACCGGATCCGCAAGCTGCTCACCGAGCGGGAGTACTTGGCGGGCAACGGTCATGAGGAAGTCACCGCGCACGGCCGCAGACTGGCCCGGCTCTACGGCGAATCCGACCTGTTGGCCGCGGAATGCCTGCGGCACGGCGTCTGGGAAGGCCTCACCCCCGCTGAGCTCGCCGCGGTCGTGTCCGCGCTGGTCTTCGAGGCGCGCCGGGACTCGCCGTTCGAGGCCAGGGTGCCGCAGGGCCCGGTGACCGAGGCGCTGGCGCACACCGCGCAGCTGTGGGCTGGGCTCAACGAGGACGAGCGGCGGCACAAGCTGGAGCGCACGCGTCAGCCGGACGCCGGGTTCGCGTGGCCGGTGTATCGCTGGGCGCGCGGCGAGTCGTTGGAGCGGGTGCTGACCGCGTCGGAATCGGCTGGCTCGGAGCTCACGGCTGGCGACTTCGTGCGTTGGTGCCGTCAGGTCATTGACTTGCTTGACCAGATCAAGGACGTGGCAGGCGGCGATTCCGACCTCAGCGCGACCGCCGCGCAGGCCGTGTCGGACATCCGGCGTGGCGTCGTGGCCGCAGGGACGACATGACGTGGGTTGGCCACGGCTCGGACAAGCTTGCCGGGTCGAGTGGGGAAATCACCACAACCTGTGGTTGGATCGCGCCGAATGGCTGCATAAGGACACCGGAGGCAAAGCATGAGCAGCCCGTACGGGCCCGGCGGGAACGATCCGCAGCAGTGGGGGCAGCAACCTCAGCAACCCTACGGCCCACCGTCGGGCGGCTTCCCGGCCCAACAGCCAGGGGGATACCCCCAGCAGCCGGGCCAGCCGCAGTACGGTGGCTACCCCCAGCAGCAACCAACGGCGCCGTATGGCCAGCCGCAGGAGCAGTCGCCCTACGGCCCACCGCCGCAGGACCCTGGTAGCGCTGGGTTCCCAGCGCAACCGCAACAGCCGTACGGTCAGCCGCAACAGCAGCAGTACCCCGGTTACGGCCAGCAGCCGCAGCAGCCTTACGGCGGTTACGGCCAGCAGCCGCAGTACCCAGGGCAGGAGCCGCCGAAGAAGAAGTCCGGCGCGATGCTGTGGGTGATCGTCGGCGTGGTGGTGCTCGTGGTGGCCGCGGTCGGTGTGCTCGGGTTCGTGACGCCAGGCTTCTTCATGACGAAGGTCCTGGACAAGAACGCGGTCCAGAATGGTGTCGTGAAGATCCTCGGCGAGCGCTACGGCGACACGGCGACCGACGTGGTCTGCCCGGCGGACCAGGAGGTCAAGGTCGGCAACACGTTCGACTGCACCTTGAAGGTCGACGGCGACGACCGCAAGGTCACGATCACGATCAAGTCCGAGGACAAGGCTGAGTACGAAGTCAGCCAGCCGAAGTAAAAATCGGTCGAGCAAGCGAAGTCGGCCATGACATCATGCGGTGTCATGGCCGACTTCGCTGTTCGGGTACTGACTGAGGACACCGAGCGCCGGGCAGTGCATTCGTTGCTACGCGTGGCACTGCACTCGCCACCGATGTCCGATTCGGACTGGGAAACGGTCCGGCCGACCTACGGCCCGAAGCGGTTCTTCGGCGCGTTCGATGGCGACGTGGCTGTCGGTTCTTCGTACGTCTACGACACCGCGGTGGCCGTACCGGGCGGAAACGTCGTGCCGATAGGCGGTCTCGCGCGTGTGGGTGTCCGCGCGGATTACCGCAGGCGAGGCGTGATGACCGAGCTGATGCGCTTCCAGCTCGCCGACTCCAAGGCCAATGGGCACGTACTGTCCACATTGCACGCTAGCGAAGCTGCGATCTACGGCCGGTTCGGCTACGGCATGGGCACCCGTTCGAGGGAAATTCGTCTGAACCGGCCACGGGTGCGCGCGGGCGTGCCGCGATCAGGGCACGTGCGCATGCTCAGTTCAGCCGAGGCGATCGACCAAATCGCGCCGCTGTACTCGAGAATTGGCCTGTACCGCACGGGAATGATGACCCGGACCCGGGATTGGTGGTCTGTCATTGTCGAGGCCCCGATGCGTACCGACCAGCCGTACTTGGCCGCCGTGCACTCCGGCCCGGACGGCGACGACGGATACGTGCTCTACAAGGCGAAGGACAACTCCGACGACGCCTCCAACGATTATGGTGCCACACTGGAGGTTTGGGACCTGATCGGCGCGAATCAAGCGGCACGCAACGATTTGTGGCGCTTCCTGATGGAAATCGACCTGGTCATGCGGATCGACGCGTACGCGCGGCCGGTGGACGAACCGGTCGAGCTGCTGCTGGAGAACCCGCGTTCGTGCGTCACCCGCAACATCGATGACGAAAGCTGGGTTCGTCTCATCGATGTCCAAGCAGCATTGGCGGCACGGACGTATGGCGACGCTGATCCCGTTGCGGTGGAAGTGAACGACGCCTTCATGCCGGAAAATTCGGGGACATACCTGATTTCCCGTGACGGCGTCACGCGGGGTACCGAGCAGGCCCAGCTGACGCTCGATGTGGACACGCTGGGAATGCTGTACTTCGGCGCGTGGAAGCCGACGGACCTCGCCACCAGCGGCCGGATCAAGGTGTTTGACGCGGATGCGCTGGCCAGAGCGGACCGGCTGTTCGAGGCCGATTCGATCCCGTGGTGCGGCACGCACTTCTGATTCCTTGCCGCGATTTCTACGCTCACGTAGCGCGATCGTGTTAATCCCAACTCTGGTTGGTTTCAACTCACCGATACGCCGCTACCCTCACACCTGAGGAGAAGTCGACGAGCAGGGGTGAGGTTTCGGCGTGACCGACGCGATGACCGAATGGGTACCGACCGGCATTGACGAGGAAGTGCCGAGCGCGGCACGCGTCTACGACTACCTGCTCGGCGGCGGGCACAACTTCAGCGCTGACCGCGCGCTCGCCGAGAACCTGCTGAAAGTGCTGCCAGCCCGCGATATGGCCAGGCTGAACAGGCAATACCTCGACCGGGTCGTGCGCTACCTGATCGGCGAGGGGATCACCCAGTTCCTCGATCTCGGCTCGGGTATTCCGACCGTGGGCAACGTGCACGAAGTGGCGCAGAAGCTCAACCCGGACGCGCGGGTGGTCTACGTCGACAACGAGTCGGTCGCTGTCGCGCACAGCGAGCTGATGCTGCGCGACAACCCCAACGCCGCCGCGATCGAGGCGGACATGCGTGAACCCGAGGTCATCTTCAGCAACGACCACGTCCAGCGTTTGATCGACTTCTCGCAGCCGGTCGGCCTGTTGATGGTCGGTGTCGTGCAGTTCGTCCCGGACGTCGACGACCCATGGGCGATCGCGGACCGGTTCCGTGCCGAGCTCGCGCCAGGCAGCTACTTCGCGCTGTCCGCGTTCACCTGGGACAACGCGCCGGAAGGCATGCGTAAGGCGATCGAGGTGTTCAAGAACAGCCGCGACCCGATCTTCCCCCGTACCCACGAGGAGATCATGCGCATGTTCGGCGACTTCACCCTGGTGGAGCCCGGCCTGGTCTACACCCCGCAGTGGCGTCCCGACCGGACGAGCGACGTCGCCGACGCGACCCGCTCGAACCTCTACGCAGGTGTCGCCCGCAAGTCGTGAGTCCTTGACAATGCCCGCCCACTAAGGTCGATTGGGGTAGTTGGACAGCAGAGGGGCGGAGTGGTGACCAGCGTACGAACCACCGGCGAGGATCCTCCGTGGGAAGGCTTGCAAGGCGCAGAACGGTACGCGGCGTGTATGCGCGCCGCGAGAACCGGTAACAGCGTCGCGCGGGCAACCCTGGTCACGGACCTCACGCCGTTGGTCTGGCATGTCGCACGAGGCAACGGTCTTGACCGCGCCCTCGCCGAGGACGTCGTGCAGACCGTCTGGCTTGCGCTGTTCAGCCACCTCGACTCGTTGGCCGAGCCAAAAGCCCTGGCCAGCTGGCTGATCACGACAACCCGCCGCGAAGCCCAACGAGTGCGTAGCGGGAAGGGTGCTCACGACCTGCCGCTCACCGACGAGATGGCCGAGCACCTGCCAAGCACCCAACCGCAGCCAGAGGACGAGGCGCTGCGCATGGATCGCGACACCCGGCTGTGGCGGGCGTTCAGCGGCCTGCCGGAGAAATGCCAGGAGCTGCTGAGGCTGACCGTGCTGTCCGGCCGTAGCGAATACCGCATGGTCGCTGAGGTCATGCAGATGAGGCGTGGCAGCATCGGCCCAACAAGGGGACGGTGCCTGACGACGCTCCGCGAGCTCCTAGCGGCCGAAGGAGGCGGGTGATGACGAACGACGAGGCCTTGCTCGCGGCACTGGACCAGGCGCTGGACGACTTCGACCCACCACCACCCGGGCTGATCGAACGCGTGCAGTTCGCCATCGAGTTGGAAGACCTCGACGTCGAAGTCGCCCGTTGGGAGCGCGCGGACCCGTTGGCCGGCGTTCGTGGGGAGAACAGCCAACGGACCATCACGTTCACCGTCGACGACCTGATGGTGATGATCAACCTGACGCCCGGCGGCGACAACAACCAGATCGACGGCTGGCTGGTCCCTCCCGGGCAGCACTCAGTCGAGGTACGCGTAGCCGGTCACGGTTCACACGAGACCACAGCCGACGAGGACGGCCGGTTCGTGCTCGACCGCGTGCCATGTGGCACAACCCAGATCGTCATCCATTTCGACGACCGCACAGTCATCACCCCAACCGTCATCCTCTAACCGCGCCGTGTCCACCGTTCCGGCACACCGTGTCCACCGTTCCGACACCATGAGTTGTCCATTGCGGCACAACGAAATGACTGCGGTGGGCGGGTGCAGGGGATTTCACTGTGTCGGAACGTGTATTTCGGTGTGCCGGAATGGTGGACACGCTGGTTTTAGGCGAGCAAATTCTGGGCGAAGGCGCGTCCGGAGGAACCGCTGACTCCGGCGCCTGGCCAAGTCGAGGCGCCGATTTGGTACAGGCCGGGCACAGCGGTCGCATATCCGCCGCGATGTGCGGGGATCGGTCGTTGCATGAAGTTCTGGGACAGGGCGCCATGTCCGGCCGTGTGGTCGCCGGGGCCGCAGCTTGGGTTCAGCCTGGCCAGGTCCGCCGGGCTCAACACATGTCGTCCCACGATCAGCTCTTCGAGACCCTTGAAGTGCCTGCCTGCCTCAGCAATGATCCGGTCGGCGTAGTGCTCGGCGACCGACGACGTCCACTGGCCCGAGGTTGTGATCTCCCCGGCGGCATCGCCGATCGGGGCAAGCGGGGTCTCCAGGACTTGGAGCCGAACGACGGCTTGGCCCGCAGGCGCCCGAGTGGCGTCAACCGCGGTCGCCTCATGCCACGAGATCGACGGATGCGCCGCCAGGTACCCGGTGTCGGCCTGGTGCACGGAGTCGAGCAGGTGCGCGACGCTCCGGCCGAGGTTGATGCCGCCGCCCTCATCCAGCCGCGAGTCCAGGAACTGAGGGCGTTCGGACAACGCCAGGTTGATCTGGAAGCAGCCGCGACGGTACCCGTAGCGCTTGGCCTGTTGGCGGACCGCGATGTTCACACCGTCGGCTTCCCGCAGCAGATGCCCATACAGCTGGTCCGGGGTCGTACTCGCGGCGACAACAGAACCAGTGACAACCTCGCCATCCAACGTACGGACGCCAACGGCACGCCCGTCCTTGGTCAGCACGGCGTCCACGGATACGCCTGTTCTAATCACGCCGCCGTGCTCACGAACCAACGCGGTGAGAGCAGAAGCCAGTTTGCCACTGCCGCCCACAGGTTGCGGGTTGCCTTGAGGAAGCACCGCGGCCAAGAAAGCGGCCCACAACGCGCCGCCCGCGTCGTACGGGCTGATGCTCATGTGCAGGAGCCACGGCAGCAGAGCCATGCGCAGTTCCTCGGACGTGAACCGTTCGGTGATGAGGTCGTAGCCGTTGCCAGTGAACAACGTGGAGAACGGCAACGCGGGCGTCGTGTCGTTCTGCAGTCGCTCGAGGACGGGCGCTGCGGGGGTCAGATCCGCGCCCATCAACGGCAGCACTGCTTCGATGTGCCCGGATACGTCACCCAGGAGCGCGTGCCATGCCGCGTACTCGCCCAGCCGGTCCAGTTCCTCGTTCAGCACCGCTGGATCGGTTGCGATGACCGCCGTACGACCATCCGAAAGGGACGAACCGGTGCTTACTCCACCTTGGACGTACCGCAGACCGTGCCGCGAAAGATCCGGGCCGAGCTCGGCGAAGACGGGGCCGCCCGCGAAGAAGGGATGCAGCGCGGAGAACGTGTCGTGCACGAAACCGGGCAGCGTCAGCTCTTCGCTGCGTACGAAACCACCGGGCACGTCGGCCTGTTCCAGCAGGCACACGCTGCGTCCGGCCTTGGCGAGGTACGCCGCCGCGACGAGCGCGTTGTGGCCCGCGCCGACAAAAACCACATCGAAGTTGCTCATAGTCGCACGCTATGCGCGCTGCCGACTGTCGGCGACCTGAAGTTCGGTCAGTGGACTATTCCCGCGACCGTCGCCGCGACAGCTCGGGTCGCCTGGGTCTGGAAGGGAGCGGGCCGGGCGCCATGTGCATGGCTGGTGATCACGGCCATTCCATTGCCGGGCAACAGGATCGGCACTGACACGCATGTGATGCCCGAGGAGAGTGTTCCCGCGTCCACAGTGAGCAGTCCGGTGCGGTGGGCGCGGTCCTGTGCCGTGTCTGGCCACACGGGACTGCCCGGCTTCACGCTGAATCCCAGGGGTTCTCGGGCGTCCATGAAGTCCAGGACAACCGGCGGCCCACCGATTTGGACACTCAATGCCACGCCGACGCCGGTCCGCGAGGCGAGTTCGGCCAACGGCCGCCACGCGACTGTCCTGAGCCGACGTTCCACCTGCCAACCGCCGCCGAAGTCGAGCAGGCTGGCACCAATCCGGTAGCGCGTGCCGTCTCGCCGGACCGCACCGACCGCGACGAGCTGCTGCAGCAGCCGGTGCACCGTCGGCCGGGGGATCCCAGTCGCTTCGGCGAGGTCCATCAGTCGTGCCGGTTCCAACGCCTTGATCTCATCGAGCAGCTCGAACGCTGCCTCGATGACGCCACGACCATCGCTCATACTCAAGGATCACCCGGCGGTCGGGCGATTGCCCGCTTTGCCGCCGAAGAGTGCCCGACTACTTCCCGAGGGCCGCGACCAGCCGGTCGACCGACGCGCCCAGGTTCCAGCGCTTCTTCAGCGACATGACCCGGTCGAGGTCGACGGGTGTGGCAGGCAGCTTGTCGTCCCGGTCAAGCACGACCGGAGCGTCCACAGCGACCGCGACCACTGTCGGCGCGGCAGCGAGGTACTCGGCTGACGCCATCAGATTCGCCTGCGCGCGCTTGGGGATGCGCTTGTCCGCGGCCTGCGCGCCAGCGATCAGCTCTTGCAGTGAACCGAATTCACGGATCAGCTTGGCCGCGGTCTTCTCGCCGATTCCCGGCACACCGGGCAAACCGTCCGACGGGTCGCCACGCAACACGGCCATGTCCGCGTATCGCGGGCCAGTGTCCTCTGTGGGCAGATCGTATTTCTCGGCCAGTTCGGCCGGGCCGATCACGACGGCCTTGTTCCAGCCGCTGCCGACATACCAGACCGTGGCCGGCGTGGGGGAGTACCGCACGACCTGGAACATGTCGCGGTCGCCGGTGATCACCTCGACCGGGTCGACGGCCTCGCGGTGGGTCAGCGCCCCGATCACGTCGTCGGCCTCGTAGCCTGCCGCCTCCGCCGTGCACAGGCCGACCGCGTCGAGCAGGTCGAGGATGATCGGGACCTGCGGGGACAGCAGGTCGGGCACTTCCTCTTCGAGCCCGTCGCCTTCCTCGGCCACGCGGTGCGCCTTGTACGTCGGCAACGCCTCGACCCGGAACGCCGGTCGCCAGTCCGCGTCAAGGCACGCCACGAGGCGCGACGGCTGACGGTCGGTGATGATGCGCGCGATCGTGTCGGCGAAGCCGCGCACGGCGTTCACCGCTGTGCCGTCGGGCGCCCGCATCGAGTCGGGCAGGGCGTAGAACGCGCGGAAGTACAAGCTGGCGGAGTCGAGCAACGCGAGGGTCACGCGTGCACCTTATGCCGGGGGCGGCGAAGTTGTGGCGCGGACGATGAGTTGCGTGTCGAGATCGACCTGGCGCACCTCCGCGGCCTCGGAAGTCAACCCTTCGAGCAGCAGGTCGACCGCGACCGTTCCGGCAGGCACCAGCGGCATGGCCACAGTGGTCAGCGGCGGCGAGCACAGCTCGGCGAACATCAGGTCGTCAAAGCCTGTCAGGCTGATGTCGTCCGGCACGCTGACACCGCGGTCACGCAGCCGCGCGAGCACACCGAGAGCCATGATGTCGTTGTACGCCATGATCGCGGTCGGTTTCGCCGCCAAGGCCAAGTCGCACGCCTGCAGGCCGCCTTCGTAGCGCGGCGGGAACGGCCCGAGCTCGATCAGCTCCACGCCGTGCTGCTGGATCGCCAGCCGCAGCCCACGCCTGCGCTCCTTGTTGGACCACGACGTCCGCGGCCCGTTGAGGTACACGAGCTTGCGGTGCCCCAGCGCGACAAGGTGGTCGACGATCTGGCGCATGCCCGAGGCACTGTTCATCAACGCGGCGGGCACGCCACGTAGCCGCCGGTTCAGCATTACCAGTGACGTGATGCCCGCGGCCTCGTGCAGCGGAGTGTCGTCGATGCCGGGGGAGCACACGATCACGCCGTCGACCTGTTTGGCCATCGCGCGGACCAGTTGCTCCTCGGTCGTCCGGTCCTCGTCGCTGTCCGCGACGAACACGGCGTAGTCGGACTGCCGGGCGCGCGCCTGCACGCCCTTGAGCACACCGGTGAAGAACGGGTTGTTCAGGTCTGGCACAACGATGCCAAGGTTGCCGGTCCGACCCGTGATCAGGCCACGGGCCGCGCGGTTAGGCTGGTAACCGAGCTGGGACGCGGCGTTCAGGACACGGTCGCGCGTCGCCGGACGGACCAGATCGGGCGAGGACAACGCACGCGAGACTGTGGCAACGGAAACCTGTGCTTCCCGTGCGACGTCGCGGATGGTAACCGCCACCGGGCACACCTCCACTCGTCGCTTTCGCTGAATCCTACCGGCCGATGTAACGCGGGACCGGTACCGGGGCATCGGCGCGGCGGTTCCGACGTGCGGCGCGTTGACCTCCTGGCCTCGCTGATGGAAACATGACGAAAACGTTTACATCCTTTTGTCCTTGAAGGGAAGAGGCATGGACGCGCTTCGCTCGGTAGTGTTGATCAACGCGACACCGTTCGACGCCGCCGGAGCGGTGGACACGCACGACTCGCCCGCGTCCTCGACCATGCCGTGACAGCGGGAATCGCGGCGGTCACCCCGAACGGAAACACCAGTGAGTTCTATTCACTGAACCCTGACGAGCTGAACACCGCGCTCGCCGTCACGGTCGAAACGGTCCAAGGCCGCGCCCTCGTGATCGCCGGAGTCGGCCACGAACTCGACCGTGCGATCCGGATGGCGAAAGCGGCAGAGGCCGCGGGTGCCGAGGCGATCATGGTGCACCAACCGGTCCACCCGTACATGACCGAAGACGGTTGGGTCGAGTACCACCGCGCGATTGCCGATGCCGTGCCGTCGTTGGGCGTGGTGTGCTACCTGCGTAGCCCGCACATCGGTGCTTCGGCCGTGCACAAACTGGCGGTGGAGTGCCCGAACCTCACTGGCGTGAAGTATGCGGTCCCAGACGCGATCGCCTTCGCCGACATCGTTGCTCAGACAGCGTTTGGTGGTGCGAAGCGGTTGGTTTGGGTCTGTGGCTTGGCGGAGTCGTGGGCGCCGTTCTTCTGGGTCGCGGGCGCGGAGGGTTTCACGACCGGGCTCGGCAACGTCGCCCCGGAGTTGTCGCTGCAGTTGTTCGACCACCTCGACGCCGCCAACCGGGGCCCGGCGATGCAGTTGTGGCGCAGCTGAAGCCGTTCGAAGACCTGCGGGCCCGGCACGGCAACGCGTACAACGTGTCCGCGGTCAAGGAAGCGTTGGCACAGCTGGACATGTGCCGCCGGGACGTCCGGCCACCGATCAGCGAACTGCCCGAGGCCGAACGCGCCGAGGTCGGCAAGATCCTGCGCGACTGGGGAATCGGCAGCTAGAAGCTCGTGAGTGGTTAGCCGTGTTCTAACACCGATAACCACTCACGAGGAGGTGATCAGCGAAGCTCTACCACCAAGTCGATCGAGGTGGTGAGCGGCCCGCCGTGCCCCCCGGTGCGGCGGACCGCTCGTCCCGACATGAACACTATCGGCGGGGTGGCCGCGGCGCCCAGCGTAGATCTACTCAAGTCGCGTCGGGTTCGGGCGTCTCGCCTGGTGCGGCCAGGAAATCGAAGTCGCAGCCCTCGTCGGCCTGGGTGATGTGCTTGGCGTGCAAGGCGGCGTACCCGCGCGGAAAACGATCCGGCGGCGGTGTCCACGACGCGCGCCGACGGGCCAGTTCCTCGTCGGAGACCTCAAGCCGGAGCTCCCGGCCGGGCACGTCCAAGGTGATCATGTCGCCGTTACGGACCAGCGCGAGCGGACCGCCGACGTGTGACTCGGGAGCCACGTGCAGGACGCACGTGCCGAAGCTCGTCCCGCTCATCCGGGCATCAGAGATCCGGACCATATCCCGAACCCCTTGCCGCAGCAGGCTTTGCGGTATCGGCAGCATGCCGTGCTCCGGCATTCCCGGCCCGCCGAGCGGCCCGGCGCCGCGCAGCACGAGCACCGAGGCCGCTGTCACGGCAACGGTGTCGATGGTCCGCTGCATCTCGGCGTACGAGTCGAACACGACTGCGGGACCGGTGTGCTGGAGCAAGGATGGGTCCGCGGCGATGGGCTTGATCACCGCGCCGGAGGGCGCGAGGTTGCCGTGCAGGACCGCGAGACCGCCTTCCGACGCCAGCGGGTTGTCCACCGGGCGAATCACTTCGGCGTCGAACACCGACACCCCGGCAAGGGAATCCGCCAGTGTTCCGCCTGAGGCCACCGGACGCGACACATGCAGCCACGGCTTCAACTGCGCCAACAGGGCACGCAGGCCGCCCGCGTAGTAGAAGTCCTCCATCAGGAACCGGCCGCCCGGTTGGATGTCCGCGAGCACCGGCACCGGCCGGTCGAAGTCCGAAAGTGACAGTTGGACGCCCGCGCGCCGGGCCATCGCGACCAGGTGGATGACGGCGTTTGTCGATCCGCCAAGCCCGAGCACGGTCACCACCGCGTCCGAAAAGGCCTCGGCTGTCAGGATTTTCGCCGGTGTCAGGTCTTCCCACACCATGTCCACGATCCGGGCGCCACTGGCGGCGGCCATTCGGGAGTGTGCCGAGTCGACGGCCGGAATGGACGCCGCTCCTGGCAGTGTCATACCAAGGGTCTCGGCCACGGATGTCATCGTGGACGCTGTTCCCATTGTCATGCAGTGGCCGGGGGAGCGGGCCAGGCCTTCCTCCAATTCGGCCAGCTGCGAGTCGTCCATCGTGCCCACGCGCTTGTCGTCCCACGCCCGCCACATGTCGCTGCCGCTGCCCAGAGTCTTTCCCCGCCAATGCCCGCGCAACATCGGGCCGGCCGGGACGAAGATCGACGGGATCCCGGCCGAGGTCGCGCCCATCAGCAACGCCGGTGTGGTTTTGTCGCACCCTCCCATCAGTACGGCGCCGTCGACCGGGTACGAGCGAAGGAGTTCTTCCGCTTCCATCGCCAGGAGGTTGCGGTAGAGCATCGCGGTCGGCTTCTGGAACGTCTCGCCACAGAGCGCACTCGCGGGTAGCTCGATCGGGTAACCACCGGCCTGCCAGACTCCACGTTTGACCGCTTCGGCTCGCTCGCGCAGATGTAGGTGGCACGGGTTGATCTCGCTCCAGGTGTTCAGAATCCCGATGACGGGCTTGCCCATGTGCTCGTCCGCGCCGATCCCGAGTTGCCGGGTTCTGGTGCGGTGGCTGAACGAACGCAGCCCTTCGCCGCCATACCAACGCGTGCTGCGCAGCTGTTCGGGCGACTTGCGTGGCATCCGCACCTCCAGGTCGAACTGTAAACCTTTTCAGATTTCCTGAAACACATAGTTGCATGACGAACGACCATTGCCGAAGCGATGCGGCCGTGGTGTTGTTGTGCGTTGGTCGTGAAGGAGGGAAATGAGACGGCGCCTGCCGCTAGTTGCCTTGCTTGGCGCGTTCGGAATCTCGCACGCCGGATCGGTCATGACGTTGCTCGCGATTCCGTGGTTCGTGTTGCAGACCACGGGAAGCGGCATCCAGACCGGCGTGGTGACGGCGGCGGAGACGGTCGGCCTTCTCGCGTCGTCCATATTGTCCGGTCCAGTCATCGACCGGATCGGCGCACGCGGCATCAGCGTGCTCGCGGACCTCGCCGCCGTCGTTGCGGTAGGTGCAATCCCGTTTGCTGACGCCACTATCGGGTTATCACTACCACTACTGACTGTCCTAGCCGGACTGGCCGGGTTGACGAGGGCGCCAGGCGACACCGCCAAACGAGTGCTCTTGCCGGGCGCGATCTCGTTGGCGCGCACCACACTTGAAAGAGGTTCAGGTTCTGCTGACGCGATGATCCGGATCGGCCGGACCCTCGGCGCGCCACTGGCCGGCACGTTGATCATGATGATCGGCGCGCCCGGCGTGCTGCTGCTCGACGCGGCCACGTTCCTGCTCGCCGCGCTGCTGACCGGCCTGTGTGTCCGAGTCCGTGAGGAAGCCATGCTGACCGAACCCGGCGGGTACTTCGGCTGGCTGGCCACAGGTCTACGGTACGTCCGCCGCGACCGGCTGATCTTGGCGATGATCAGCACGGTCGCGATGATGAACGCGCTCGACGCGGGCCTGAACGCGGTCCTGCAGCCAGCCTTCGCGCACGCGGTGAACAGCAGCGTGCTGCTCGGCGAGCTGATGGGCGTGTTCGGTCTGGGGGCCGCGACGGGCAGCGTCATCTACGGATGGTGGGGCGCGCGCTGGGGCAGGTGGAACACGTTCGCGCTCTGCGCGCTGTTCGCCGGGGCGCCGAGGTTCCTGATGCTGTGGATGGAACCGTCCGTGCCACTGCTGCTGTTCGGGTTCTTCGCGTGCGGGCTCGCCGCGGGCAGCCTGAACCCCGTCCTGGTCACGGTTGAACTCGACCGAATCCCGCCACACCTTCGGGCCCGCGTGCTCGGCGCGGGCGAGGCGGGTGTGCTCGCGATGATGCCGACCGGTGCCTTGGTCGCGGGCGTCCTGCTGGACGGGATCGGTCTCGAAGCGACGTTGCTGACGTTCGCGGCCGTGTACGGGGTGACGACGTTGTGCCCGGTGGCGTTCCGCGTGTGGCGACAGATGGACGATCACCGGCTCCCAGCCCCCACACCACAACCCGTGGCGGTCTAGTGCCCTACCCGGGAAGGTTCACCGAGCCCCTCGACGGCCCAGCTTCCCGCTGACCGCACCGGTGAAAGGCCCAAGTACACCCGGTACGTGGACCTTCCCCCGGCACGCCCAGCGAAAACCTGGAACCGCCGATGAGCCCAGCAACCTCCCCGGGCAGGGCACTAGGCTTTGGGCCATGTCGTCGACCGCCGCACCTGTGCCCGCACCTGAGATACTCCGCAACCGACTAGAGCGCGCCGCCGCGGCGGCGGAAAAGGCGGGTTTTGACGCCCTGTTCGTGACGCCAGGCTCCGACCTGCGCTACCTGATCGGCGCGGTCGGCGGGTCGTTCGAGCGGCTGACCTGCCTGGTGCTGCCGGTGTCAGGCAAACCGACGCTGATCGTGCCGAAGCTCGAACTGCCAGGTTACGAGGCCGTCCTTGTCGACGAGCTCGGCGTGCAAGCCGCGACCTGGGTGGACGGCGAGAACCCGGCCGCGATCGCCGCTGGCCTGCTCAAATCGCCCAAGCGCGTCGCGGTCAGCGACTTCACCCCCGCGCTGCACGTGCTCGGCCTGCGTGACGCGCTGGCTGGCGTCGAGCAACAGCTGGCTGGGCCGGTCATCCGTGAGCTGCGGATGCGCAAGGACGCCAGCGAGATCGACTCCCTGCGCCAGGCGGGCGCCGCGATCGACCGCGTGCACGCCAGGATGGGCGAGTTCCTGCGCGCGGGCCGTACCGAGAACGAGGTGGCTGCCGACATCGCCGCCGCGATCCTCGAAGAGGGCCACGCGGTCGCCGAGTTCGTGATCGTCGGCTCCGGCCCGAACGGCGCCAGCCCGCACCACGGCGCCTCCGACCGCGTGATCGAGCAGGGTGACGTGGTCGTGATCGACATCGGCGGCCCGATCGCCGAGGGCTACAACTCCGACTCGACCCGCACGTACGCCATCGGCACCCCGCGTGACGAGGACGTCGCCAAGACCTACGCCGTCCTGCAGCAGGCCCAGCAGGCCGCTGTGGACGCTGTCCGGCCCGGCGTGACCGCGCAGGACATCGACCGCGCGGCCCGCAAGGTGATCGAGGACGCGGGCTTCGGCGAGTACTTCATCCACCGCACGGGCCACGGCATCGGCCTGGACGTGCACGAGGAGCCGTACATCGTCGAAGGCAACGAGCTGGTGCTCGAGCCGGGTATCGCCTTCAGCGTCGAGCCGGGCATCTACCAGTCCGGCCGCTGGGGTGCGCGGATCGAGGACATCGTGGTGTGCACCGAGGACGGCGTCGAGTCGCTGAACAACCGTCCGCACGAATTGGTGGTGCTCGGCGAGTGACGACCCCCAACCAGCTGGAGCCGCTCGACCAGGCGATCGTGCGTGAGCTGTCCGCCGACGGCCGCTGCAGCTTCACCGACCTCGCCGAACGCGTGGGCCTGAGCGTCTCGGCCGTGCACCAGCGCGTGCGACGGCTCGAGCAGCGTGGCGTGATCCGTGGGTACACCGCGCGGCTGGACACCGACTCGATCGGCCTGCCGCTGACGGCGTTGATCTCACTGACGCCGATCGACCCGGCAGCGCCGGACGACTATCCACAACGGCTCGCGCACATCTCGGCGATCGAATCGTGTTATTCGGTCGCGGGGGACGAATCGTACGTGCTACTCGTCCGGGTCGCCTCGCCAGCCGGACTCGAGGACCTGCTGCGCCAGGTGCGTGAGGCCGCGAAAGTGTCCACACGCACCACAGTGGTCCTCTCGACACCGTACGAGGGCCGACCACCGGCCCTTTAGGGCGAGACGAAGCAACAGGGCGTTAACCACACTGGCAATTCCCCAACAGGGGTCTGTGCTGGGAGGATGCGCCGGTGTCGGTTACCAAACGTTCTACGCACCCTGTGGACCAGGTGCTGCCCGCCGGACAGATGGGCGCACTGGGTCTGCAGCACGTGCTGGCGATGTACGCGGGCGCGGTGGCCGTCCCGCTGATCGTCGGCAGCGCGCTCGGCATGTCTAAAGCGGACATCGGCTACCTGATCAACGCGGATCTGCTCATCTCGGGCGTGTCCACGCTGATCCAGTGCCTCGGGTTCTGGCGCTTCGGCGTCCGGTTGCCGTTGATGCAGGGCTGCACCTTCGCGGCGGTCACGCCGATGGTGTTCATCGGCAAGACCGACGGGATCACGGCGATCTACGGCGCGGTGATCGTGTCCGGGCTGCTGATGATCCTGCTGTCGCCGTTGTGGGGCAAGCTGTTGCGGTTCTTCCCGCCGCTGGTGACCGGGACCGTGATCACGGTGATCGGACTCGCGTTGATCCCGGTGTCGGTGAACTGGGCGGCCGGGGGAGTGGGATCGCCTTCGTTCGGTGCTCCGCAGAACCTCGCGCTCGCGCTTGGCGTGTTGCTTCTTGTGCTTGTGGTGCAACGGTTCGCGCCGCCCGCGCTGAGCCGGATCTCGGTGCTCGTCGGCATCGTGCTCGGCACGCTCATCGCGATCCCGTTCGACTTCACCGACTTCTCAGGGGTTTCCGACGCGCCGATCTTCGGCATCAGCACGCCGTTCCACTTCGGACTGCCGACGTTCAACGTCGCCGCGATCGTCGCGATGATCGTGGTCATGCTGGTCACGATGACCGAGACGACCGGTGACATCCTTGCCGTCGGCGAGATGACCGGACGTCCGGTCGACGGCAGGCGACTGGCCGACGGCCTGCGGGCCGACGGACTGTCCACTGTGCTCGGTGGCGTGTTCAACACGTTCCCGTACACGGCTTTCGGCCAGAACGCCGGTCTGGTCGGGCTGACCAGGGTGTACAGCAGGTTCGTCGTCGCGGTGGGTGGCGGGATCCTGGTGATCCTCGGTCTTTTCCCGATCCTTGGCGAGATCGTCGCCCGGGTTCCGGCGCCGGTGCTCGGTGGTGCGGGCATCGTGATGTTCGGGACGGTCGCCGCCATCGGCATCAAGATGCTGGCCAAGGTCGCGTTCGACAACAACGGCAACCTGATGGTCGTCGCGGTGTCGCTCGGCGTCGGGCTCGTCCCGACCGCCGTGCCGACCATCTACGAGGACTTCCCCAACTGGTTCCGCACGATCATGGAGTCGGGCATCAGCGCTGGCGCGCTGTCCGCGGTCGTACTGAACCTGCTGTTCAACCATTTCAAGGGAAAGCGAGTCGAGGGTAGGTCGTGAGTGGTTATACGTGTTCTAACCCTGCTAACCACTCACGAGGGGATTGTGGGGGCGGCGTGCAGGTTGCCGTCCGGGCCTGCGAGGCAGCTTGCCGACCGGGCACTGGTGATCAGGAACTCGCCGAGGCACCGGCCGATCTGCTCGTAGCCGGTGGCATTGGGGTGGAACGACTCCTGCAACGCGTGCGTGGCGCGGTCCTGCTCACGCAGGTCCGTCCACTGCACGGCCAAGCGGCGGAACCATTCCTGGTTCTGGTCGGTCGACGAACACGCCTCACGGCCTCTACCGGCGCGCGAAAGATCCAGGAACCGCGCGCCACCATCCTGCGCGGCCTTGCGTAGACCGGTGGTCAGCACCGGAACCGCGGTGTCACGAACCCACTCCAGATCCTCTGTCCTAAATGGACACCCGGACAGGTCCTGCAGGCTGTGCAGGACATCGGGGGCGATCGGCGAGGCGTACGACTGCAGCACCAACTGGTAGTCGCCGTCCTGATAACCCGCGCCCGCCATCACTTTCTTGATGTCGGTGAGGACCTTGGTCACCTTCGGGACCATCGCGTCGATCCGGCGCTGCCAGTCCTGGCCGAGCGAAACCCCGCATGCCGGTTTGCCCGTGTCGAACCACGCCTCGACACACCCGTTGAGCGAGTTGGCGAACGACGGATCATCGTTCGCGCCGACCGCGACCGACACCGCGACCACCCGCTGCTGACGTGCGATCACCGCGAGCCTGGCGGCCTGCGACGGCTCGGTGTACTGCTTCGCGTCGCCGAGGCCCACCTGTGCGCTCGACGCGCCCGAGCACGCCAGGCTGATCGTCGCCGCGATGTCCGGCATGCCGGTTTTGTGGATCGACGCGTTGCGTGACCTGTGACACCAGTCACCATTCTCGCCGTTCGTGCCCGGCTCGTAGTCACCGGCGCCTTCACCTGAGATCGTGCTGTCGCCCAACGCGACCAACACCCGCGGCACGTTCTCCGGCGGCCGTAACCCCGGTTCAGGAGGTTGCTGCTGGTCCCCGCCCACGACGAAAACCGTGATCAGACCGACCGCGAGCAGACCCGCGAGAGCCATGAGGTGCCAGCGCCACTTTCGCATTACTGGTAATCCTAGAGCGATATCCACATGTGGTCGCCCACGCGGGAGGGGAGCCTATGAGGAGCGACGTCGAGATCAGGTCGGCGACCGACACCGACTTAGCCGTGCTGATCAGCACGTTCGGCGACGAGGACTTCTTCGTCGACCGGCTGGCTCGTCAGCACGGCGGCCGAGGCATCCTGTTGACGGCATGGCTGCACGACAAACCCGTCGGCGACGTGTACCTCTGGCTGGAACAAGCCGACGAGCCGGAAGTACGCGAGCACCTGCCCGGCGTGCCGTTGCTCAACCACGTCGAGGTCCATCCGGAACACCGCAACAGAACCGTCGGCACTCAGCTGGTCAGCACGGCGGAAAAGCTTCTGGCGCAACAAGGGTACGAGCAGGTCGCGCTGGCCGTCCGGATCGACAATCTCGACGCGCACCGGCTGTACCTGCGGCTCGGCTACGAGACGTGGCCGCATCCGCCGGTCGTGTGCATGTACGAGGTCAGGCTGGCGGACGGCTCCCGCAAACGCTGCCCGGAAACCTGCTACATGATGGTCAAGCCGCTCCGCGATAACAGTGCATGAGACCGATGTCGGCGAGTAGCTTCTCCAGACCGCCCCGGTGGTACCGGTGCTGCACCTGTGCCACGTGCTTCTGCCAGATCCGGCGATCGGCACGCCAGGCTTCCAGGTACCGCACGCAGAACTCCGGTTCGATCAACGCGTTGCGCCCTCGTGCCGCCTTCAGCGCGGTGATCATCCGGCTGCGCTCCGCCTCGAACATGTCCGCGTCCATCGCCATTTCGAGGACTTCGTCGATGAACGCCCGGCGTTTGCGCAGGAAGTGCCGCCAGTACGCCTCGGTGGCGCCGGTCAGGTCCTTGCCGTTGGTCAACAGGCTGAACAGCCCTTCGGCCAGCGTGTCTCCGAATTCCTCCGACCGGGCCCGTTCGCCGTCCCGGTAGGGGTCGTACGGCTGCTGCTTGACCTGGCCGGTCATCGCCGACGGCCGCAACCCGTTGTCACCGAGGAGGAAGAACCAGTCCTCGTTGTACACGTTGGGAAAGAACGAGTCGTACGACCGCTGGCCGATCGCCAGCGCGCCGCCGCCGATGAACGTGTCCTGCGCCCCGCCAGAATCCCGGAAGGCGTGGCACACAACCGAATTGTCCCAGAACCCGCCGATCGACAGTCCGACACCGTGGTAGTCGTCGAGCAGACCGGCGGCCTCGTTGAGGTCCTCGACCCTCGGCACACTGATGTCGTCGTCGAGAAACAGGATCCGGTCGTATTTGGCTACCAGGGCGAGTAACAACCCGAGGTTGCGTTTCGTGCTGGTGTCGGTGTGCCGGTCGAACCTGGTGCCGCGCAGGATCGCCGAACTGTGGAAGGCCGGCAGCAGCCGCTTGGCCAGCCCGAGCCTTGGCAGGTCGACCGCGAGGATCTCGGTGCCGATGTCCCGTGCCAGCCGGAAAGCAGCCTCGGCCGACGCGCGTTTGCTGCACAACACGACAAGGATGCAGCCTTGTGCCCGCGCCAGTTCCATCGCGGTGCGCAGATAGCCGACCGTCCGTGCGGTCGGCACGATGATCGCGTTGATCTCGGCTGGCCTGGCGATCACGCCGTCGGTGACGAGTTTGCGGTGCGAGGAGACGTGGTTGGTGGTCTCGGCGACCGGCCCTGGCGGGGTGGCGTTCATGCCATGCTCTCCACCCACTCGTGCACCCGCGTTTCCGGCTGAGTCCAGTCAGGAGTCACCACGTTTCCGCTCACCACGGACACCGTGGTGAGGATGCTGAACGCCTCGGCGTCCTTGAAGTGCTGCGCCAGGAACGCGCTGTTGCGGTCCCGGAATCTCGCGTCGGTCAACGCCCGCACCACGCCGTACGTGCCCCGGCCGAACATGCCGTTGCAGATGGTGACCGTTCGCATGGCGTTGAACGGATTGGGCCCCCGGTAGAAGTGTCCGATGTCCTGCACGAGATGACCACCCTCGTCCAACCGCGGTGCGAAGAGTGTGCGCTCGCCGTTCTCGTGCACCTCGAAGCCACCGATGGCGTTCTCCTCGGCCCTTGCCACCTGCAGCACAGGCACTTCGAGCCGGTAGAGCAGATCGCGGGTGACCGAGTTCCAGTCGACCCCGCCGAGCAGCACCAGATGCGAGGTGTAGTCGTCCTCGGAGAGTTCCGGCGCTGTCTTGAAATGCACTTGTGTGGCCGGGTTGACCGCACGGATGTGACCGTACAACTCGATCAATGCGTCGAGATCGGCATATGTATAGAGCGCCACGTAATCCGGGCTGTTCGGATTGGTGTAGTCGAACCCGCTGACCATGTCCGACGGCAGTTGCGCGCAGACGATCGTCACGATGTTCTCTTCGCCGAAATGCCAGAAGCCGGACACTGGCGACACCGGGCCGGTCATCGCGGCAGCCGGACCCGTCGCTTGTTCGCGCAGCAGCAGCAGTTCGTTGCGCAACGCGTCCCGGTTGGCCCGTTCCTCGTCGGTGAGCTGGCTCGGCGCCAGCAGACGGAACGGATTGGACTCAACCGACCGCATCGTCGCGAAGAAGGTCGCGTACGCCTCAAGCCGCTTGGCCGGGGGGACCACCGGCTTGGTCTGGCTCTCCCACGACGAGATCAGCGAGATGCTCAGCGGCCTGCGTCCACCGAACGCCTCGGCCAGCTGATGCTGGGTGATACCGAGTCCCGGCCAGTGTTCCTCACGCAGCGACCGCAGACGGCGGGCGAGCGCGCGGTGAGGGTCGTCGGCGTACACGGGAGTTGGCCTTTCAGTGAACTTCACTTAAGCACTGATCGGGGGATTGTACAACCAGGACGCTCACACCTGTGAACCCCTATGTGTCACAAGAAGAACCCAGGTAGTGGCGGATATTGTGCATCACCAGTACAAGCCTTACGCTGAAGCTTAGCAAAGTCGAGCCAACTTTACTGAAGTTTCTGAAATTCAGTAGGGCACAAGTTGGTCTCGACGGCACACCTTCGCAGGCAGGGACGGAGGACACCAGGAGACACGCCGACCGGCGTTGTTCAACGAACCGGAAGGGGGTCGTCATGACGAACTCATTATCGCCACCAACCCCGGTGCTACCCCGTCATCGGGCCATCGTCGCCGTGGACATCGAGAACTCGACCACGAGGACGAACAAGGCGCGCGCGTCCCTGCGCAACGCCATGTACGAGCTGCTCGATGAAGCACTGCTGATCAGCGGCATCAAGGAGCAGTACCGCGATGTGATCGACCGGGGAGACGGTGCGTTCATCCTGATCCACCCGGTCGACGACGCACCGAAGACGGTTTTGCTGACCACGGTCATCCCGACACTGGCTGAGCTGCTCGCGCAGTACGAACCCGAGCGGCCCGACCACCGGATGCGGCTGCGTGCCGCGGTGCACGCCGGGGAAGTGCACTACGACAACCGCGGCTGGTACGGCGAGGACCTCGACGTCACCGCCCGGCTGCTGGACGCGCCGGAGCTCAAACTCAGACTCAAGCAGACCAGGGCACGGCTGATCCTGGTCGTATCGCAGGACATCTACCGCTCGGTCGTCCGGCACGGTTACGACGGCATCGACGACACTTCGTACCAGCAGCTCGTGCAGGTCAAGATCGGCAGGCGCCGGCAGCGCGGGTGGGTGCAGATTCCCGGCGTGACCGGCTACACGGGCCTGACGGCCTGACTGGCCTGGATGTGCTCGCCCAGTATGTGTTGTCTCAGTGCGGCGATCACGTCCTTGGCGTGGGTGTCGATGTAGAAGTGGTCGCCATCGAACACCCGGAACTCGAACCCGCCGGTGGTGTGCTCAGCCCACGCGCGGGACTCGTCGAGGCTCACTTTCGGGTCGGCGTCGCCGACGAACGCGAAGACGGGGGTCGACAGCTTCGGGCCTGGGGTCCAGCGATACGTCTCGGCGGCGAGGTAGTCGCCACGGATGGCAGGCAGCGCCATGGCGAGGATGTCCGGATCGTCCAGCAGGTGCGAACCTGCCCCGCCGAGCAGTTTCAGCTCGGCGACCAGGCCCGCGTCGTCCAGCAGGTGGGTGCGGTCGTCCCGGTTGCGGCTGGGTGCGCGCCTGCCGGAAGCGAACAGCGCGGTCGGCCGCACACCTGTGTCTTCGAGCCTGCGTGTCAGCTCGTACCCAACCGACGCGCCCATGCTGTGGCCGAAAATGGTGATCGGCTTGTCGGTGAACGGCCGCAGCGCCTCGAACACGCCGTCGGCGATCAGCTGGCACGACTCAAGGCACGGTTCGTGCCGCCGGTCCTGCCTGCCGGGGTACTGGATGGCAAGCACGTCCACCTTGGCTGCCAGCGCCTTGGCCACCTGCAGGAAGTAGCTGGCCGATCCGCCCGCGTGCGCCAGGCAGACCAGCCGGGTTGCCGCGTCCGGCGCCGGAACGAAACGTCGGATCCACGGATCGGTCATCGCTGGTCATCCCATTCTCTCAAGCGCCAAAGCCGCTGCTCCATCCCGTCGAGGCAGCGTTGCACGGCGTACTGGAAGAGGTCGGTGTAGAAGCAGGCGACGCGCTCGGGGTCACCGGCGATGGCGGTGACGAAGTCGCCGACCGCGGCGAGGCCTGGCAGGTCGGCCCGGTCGCGAAACGCCTGGTACTGCTCGGCGTGCGTGCTGCGCATGGCGGCGATCCGGCGCTGATCGTCCTCCAACGCGATGTACTGGCACGCCGTGGTCATAACCACGTTGTACGCCAAGACGCTGTCGTCGCCGAATCCGGCTTCCAGCAACAACCTGACGCCCGCGTCGATGATCGGCCCGCCGCACGACGCGGGCGGACCGTGCATGGCCAGGCGGTACGCCACACCGGGATAGCGGCGCAGCACTTCGCGGTGATCGTCAAGCAGCAGCCCGAACCACTCGCGCCACGGCAACGTCTCCGGCGGGACGGTCAGCTCGCGGACCACGTGATCGAGCACGAGGCTGACGACCGCTTCCCGGTCGCCGACGTGGTGGTAGATCACCGCCGGCGAGGCCGCGATCTTGGCCGCGAGCTGCCGTAACGTCCAGTTGTCCAGTCCAGTGTCCGCGGTCAGCGCGACGGCCTGCGTCACGATCTGCTCGACCGTGACCGCGGGCAGCCCGGCGCCATGGCGCGAGCGTGCTCGCTGCTGCGGAATCCCCATAGTCGCGACAGTAGCGTTTCCGGCTGCTCGGGCTCGTCGAAATGGGCAGACTTAGGGGGTTCTCTCACAGTGTGATCACGGTCAGGTCGATGTCGTGTGCCGTGTTCGCGGTCACGTCACGAACCCGTTCGGCCCACACGGCATGGCCGTGCTTTGTCCACAGTGGAGCGACCGGGAGTTCGCGGAGGATCTCGTTTTCCGCAAGGCGGTAGTTCTCGGCCTGGACAGCGGGATCGGCGGCGGCCGCGGCCGCGTCGACGAACTGCTGGACCGACGGGATGTTCAGGTCCTTGAACACCGCGTGCGGACTGTCCAGCTCGAAATCCAGTTGCCGCACGGAGACCGCGGGTCCGGAGCCGGTTGGCAGCGCGAGGTTGGCGCTGACCTGGTCGATGACCGCCTTCAGTTGTGCGGGTTCGCCTTCAGTGAAGTTCACGCCGCTGAGGCCCGACTGGGTACGCAGGGTTTTCGCGGTGGCAGCGTCGAAATTGCACGCACGGCACACGCCGGACGTTTCACCTGGCGCGATCGCGGGCGCGTACAACCTTGCCGCTGGGTCGAACTGGTCGTCGAGCGGGCCTTCGGTGACCGCCTTGCGGTTGATGGACAACGCGATCGCGTACCGCGCGGCGGGATCGGCGACCTCCGGGCCGAACACGACATAGCTGGCACTCGGCTTGGGCCAGATGACGTGGCGGGCGGCGAAATCCTGGTGCATGGCGTGGTGCCGGTTGCCGGGGAAGTCGACGGCGACGTCCAGTTTGCCCGCTTTGACCTCGTCGAACGCTTGTGTGAGGTCGCCGTAGACCTTGAGGTCGACCGTCCGCGCCTTGGCGCCGATCGGGTTGATCCGGACTAGACGGCCGCCTTTGCCGTTGTCCCAGGGGCCATCGAGCCGGAACGGGCCGTTGCCGTCGAGTTCCTTGCCTTCGCGCACCGGCAATGCCCGTGTGGACGCGAGGAATGCGGGCACGTAGCTGGCGGGGGACTTTGTGGTCAGCCGGATGGTCAGCTCGTCGGCCGGTTCGATTTTCTCGACCGGGATCGGCAGCTGTTTCCACGCGTCCACATAGGATTTGGCGGTCACCGGGGCGCCATCGTGGTACTTGCCGGGCCGCAGCTTGACGGTCCAGGTGATCTGGTCGGGGGAGCTGCTCACCGACTCCGCGGCCCTCAAGGTGACTTTGCCGGTAGCGGGGTCGTAGTCGACAAGCGGCGTGTACAGCGCGTTGCTGATCATGCGGTCCGCCGCGGGTCCGTTCGCAGGCTGGCCGATACCGACCGTGAGCAAACCAGGCTCGGGCTGCGGAGCGGGGGCCGGAGTGCTGCTACAGCCCGTGATCGTCAGGACGACCGCGAGCAGGATCATGGTGACGCGCATGCGCAAGTCCTAGCAGATAAGGCCCTGCAGCAACGACTAACGGCCGTTGTGTCTGCTTTGGTAAGTCCCCTAGCGTGACCGGGGTGCGAAGTCGGTTTTTCGGTTCTGCAGTCGCAATGTCCGTGGTAGCGCTGACGTTCGTCAGTACAGTGCCCGCTCAAGCTTGCGGTGACGAGGTTTTCGGCAACCCGTCCAGCGCCGCACACGCCGGCCATAGTGGCCCCAAAGCCGAGGGGGTGACCGCGACCAGCGCGGTCAAGAACGTTGAACAAGTGGCCAACCTGCCAGACGCGGCCGGAGCCACCTCGGTCCGGTTCCTGAAGTACGGCCACAAGGACGTGCTGTTCGTCTCCGGCACGTTCGGCCTGAAGTCCTACGACGTGGACAATCCACGCAAGCCGAAACTGCTCGGCGAAGTGAAACTGCCAGGCTTCTGGCAAGGTGAAGACACCGAGGTCGACGAGAAACGCAAGCTCGTCTTCCTCGCCCGCGACCCACGCGCCTACGGCGGCACCACCCAGACCGGTGAGTCCGGCATCTACACGGTCGACGCCAAGCGCCCGGACAAACTGGAGATCATCAGCTACGTGAAGGTCCCAGCGGGCCACACGACCAGCTGCGTGAACGACTGCCGATACGTCTGGACCGGCGGCCCGGCGAAAGCCAACGACCAACCCGCCGACTGGGGCGGCCGCCCAATCTGGGTGACGGACATGAAGGACCCGCGTAACCCAAAGGTCTTCCCGCAGCCGATCGACCTGTACCGCAACGATGGCAAGACCGACTATGCGCACGACGTCCAGGTGGACGCCATGGGCATCGCGTGGTCGTCGGGGCGTGGCGGCGTTCGTGGCTACTGGACCGATGGCTGGCACCGTGACCCGACAATGGGCAAGGTCCGCAAGGCCACAGCGCTGAACCCGGTGCCTTACGCCGGTGGCGGCATCTCGGAGCTGGCGGCGCCGTCGAAGTTCATGCACAACAGCTACCGGCCGGTTGGCTGGCGTGCCAAGGATGGCGGCGACCACTCGCGGTGGAGCGACTTGATCTACGCGACCGAGGAGTCCTTCCTCGACGGATGCGCTGGCGACGGCATCCTGGTGATCGCGTCGCTGAAGGGCTCTTACGGCGGCGAAGGCTGGCGGTCGACGCCGGACAAGCCGTTCCGCCTCAAGACCATCGGCAGCTGGAGCGTCGCCGGGCAGGAAGGCAGCGATCCGGCCAGCGGTGACTGCTCGGCGCACTATTTCGATGTTGAGGGCAAGATCCTCGTGCAATCGTTCTACGCCCAGGGCACGCGGTTCCTTGACATCAGCGACCCGACCAACCCCCGGCAGATCGCGTACCACCGTCCGGGCGATGGCCGCTCTTGGTACCCCGCGTGGCACAAGGGCTTGGTCTATGTGGCCGACAACACCCGTGGCATCGACATCCTGAAGCTCACGCGCTGAATCCAACGCCCAAGTGCGCGCCCCATGAAACATTGGCAGCTGCCGATGTTTCATGGGGCGCGTCGGCTACCAGCCAAGCGCGTCGGTCAGTGGCCGGTTCTAGTGTCCATTGTGGACATCAAAACCGCCTCGATAGTCACGTGCCCCACACGCCCCACCTGTTACCTCGGTTTATGCCGTGAAGACATCCCTCGCGGCGTCTAACTCCGCAAAACAGCCCCTCACAGCGGGCGGGCTGGCAACGCCCGACCCCGCCTCTCGTACCCGGCGAGCAGGCAACGGCCGAAAGATGTCGTACCCCTGCGGTAGCGTAAAAATCAGGGGTCCCCCTGGGGAATTGCTGTTGCGGTCGGGGCTGCCGTCGCACGGTGTTGGGTGTGGCCCAAAGTAGGGCGCTCGTACCCGACCCCCGTTGGGCGTGCGCCTGCGCAGCTAGATGTCGTACCCCTGCGGTAGCGTGAAATCAAGGGCGCCCCTGGTGACGGTTTTTGTCGCCTCGAGTCGGCTCAGGGGTGGCTCGAGGCGACTCGGGCATTGGGTTGGGGCGACTCGGGCGATGAGGGCGTTGGCTCGGGGTTGCCAGGGTTGGCTCTGGTCGGCTCGGATGCGCGGGCCAACAGGTTGGGGATCCGCAGGTTTAAGCCTTCGCGATCCCGGGTAGCCCCTTCCGGGGCGTGGGCATCTCGCCCAGGCAAGAGGGAGTGAGCCGCTCGTGGGACGTGCGATCGGGGGCGATCCGGCTGACGTGGCCCGAGCCTTCGAGCATCTGCCAGCCGTGGTCTGGATGCTTGAAGGTCCAGAGCACATCGTGGTCGCCGCCAACCGGGCCGCGAGGGCGAGTGTCGGAGATCTCGACCTGATCGGGATGCCGATCAGGCTGGCTGGCAAGTCGTTGCCGGGAACCCGGCTGCTGGACATGCTCGACGAGGTCTACCGCGAGGGCCGGACCCTCTCGGTCCAAGAACCGGACGCGCTGGTGACCGTGCGACCGGTGATCGACGCCTACGACGTGGTGACCGGCCTCGTGGCACAGGCCGTGGTGACTGCCGATCAACCACCGCCGTTCAGGCGTGACGAACACGAGGTCGCCCTCGACCTCCAGCTCGCGGTGCTGCCCCATGGTCTGCCGGTTCTGCCGGAGATCAGCATGGCGGCCGCCTACCTCCCGGCTGGCGCGAACGATGCGGCGGGTGGGGACTGGTTCGAGGTGGTGCCGATGCCGGGCCGCAGACTCGGGCTCATTGTCGGTGACGTTGTCGGGCACGGGCCGCGGGCGTCGGCGATCATGGGCCAACTGCGAGCGATCGTTGCGGAGCGGATGCTCCTCGGCAGCGATCTCCGAAACGTCGTCAACGCGCTGGACACGTTCGCCCGAAGCGCGCCGGAGGCGCGTGGCACTACTGTCTGCGTGGCGATCCTGAACAGGCAAACCGGGTCGTTGGAGTACTGCACGCGTGGTCACCCGCCGCCTCTTGTAGTCAGCGCGAACGGCGACACGAGGGTCCTGCCGCAGCCGAGCGGGCCGCCGTTGGCCTTCGGTGACGGCGACTTCATGTTCGCCGAGGATGTGTTGTGGCCGGGCGAGACGATCCTGCTTTACTCGGACGGCGCGGTGGAACGGCCGGGGCGCACGATGGTCGACGGGATCGGCGAGCTGGCCGCGTGTTCTGCCCAGGTTGTGCGGTTCAACGGGACCGGTCAGCGCTTGCTGTCCGACCGGATCTGCCAGGGCGGCATGCAGTTGATCGAACGCAGCCACGCGCCGCACGACGACGCGAGCCTGCTGGCGGTGACGGTGCTGCTGCCGTTCGTCGAGCCGCTGATGATGTCTGTGCCCGCCATCCCGGAGAAACTGACCGAGGTTCGGCGTGAGCTCGGCAAATGGCTCGCCGATCTGCGGCTGATGGAAGATGACCTCGTCGCGGTGGAACTGAGCGTGATCGAGGCCGTCACCAACAGCATCGAACACGCGTACGCCGAACCGGGTGGAACCGTGCAGATCGAAGCGGCGCTCGACGAGATCGGTCGCCTGCATATCCAGGTCGCGGATACCGGTGCGTGGAAGAAACCCGACGACGAACCGGGTTTCCGCGGTCGTGGCATGCTGATGATGCGCGAATCCATGGATGAGATGCGTTTGTCCACCACATCAAAGGGAACAGTGGTGGAGATGTCCAAAACCGTGCGACGGCCGGTACGAACCGGCGCGACCCGTGTGGCGCCCGCGCGCGATGGAGAAGCTGAAGAACTGCACATCGAGTCGATGAGCGCACCGGACTCCTTGTGGCTCACGGTTTCCGGGGCACTCGACGGTAGTTCGGCCGCGCGGCTGCGAAGCGCGTTGCTGGAAGCCGCGCGTGGCGGAAGTCGTTTGCCGATCACACTTGTGCTCGACGACGTGACCGCTCTCGGCAGCGCTGGTCTAAGAGTCCTGACTGAACAAGGCAGGCGGTTGGGTGACGCGGGCAGGTTGCTTCGCGTTGTCGCTTCGCCGAACAGCCCGGCCGGGAACGTGTTGTCGATCAGCGGCGTCGACATGTTGCTCGATGTGCGGTCACATGCTTGATCTGCGGGTTCGCGCGGTACCCCATAGGTTGGACATGCGAGAAAACCCAACCCAGAAGGAGCGGATAATGCTCGCAGTTACGGATGCCGCTGCCCAGGCCATTGGTGCCTTGACCAGTCAGAACGGTCAGCAGGAAGCCGAGGGCGGGCTCCGGTTCAGTTTGCAGTCCAATGATGACGCGGGCGCCCAGCTTGCGCTCGCGGTGACCAAACAGCCGGAGCAGGGCGACCAGGTCGTCACCACCGACAGCGGCGCGAACGTGTATCTCGAACGCGGGGCAGCCGAGTTCCTTGACGACAAGGTGCTCGACATCCAACGCAACAACGACGGCGAGGTCGCCTTCGCCCTTGCGCCTCAAGGAGTGTAGAGAGTGAAGGTCGGGCTGAAGGCGGGCGTGGCGGTCGCCTTCAGCCCGGCCACTTGGGTGCCCCTCATCGCACACGTTTGCACCGGCTCTAGATCAAGATATGACCCCGGTCCCGGCACGGCCATGACGAATATGACCTAGGTATGGCGAAGAACCCCTAGTGGTTGCTCGCAGCGGAACTCGTCTGTCCTAAACGGACCTTCCGGAACACCAGGACCCACGCCACCAGCGCGATGGCGAAGGCTGGCAGCCACATCGCCCTGGCCAACAGCCACGTGGGATGATCCGGCGAGGCGTGCAGACCAGGCACGATACCGAATGCGTTGAGTGGCAAAATGATCGTCAGCAAGGCACTTTGATGTAGCAAGAACAGTGCCAGTGCGTGCCGGTTGATCCAATTGGTTATGCGCCACCGTATTGGCCTGGCGAGCAGCAACGCCAGCCCGATCTGCGCTGCCGCCAAAGCCAACGCGGCGAGGGAGGGCGGTGCGAGGTTCGAACGCGGCTCGCCCGTGCCACCGACCGCGCTGACCGGGAACCCGGCAAACGTCACAAGTAAGAAGTACGCGACCGCTCCCGTTGTCAGCAAAGGCAAACCCCACTTCGGACGCAGGCCGACGCGTGCCATCACCATGCCCGCTTGCCAAGGCGCCCACCACACGGCCAAGACGTTGATCTCGCTGAGACTCAGCTCCCCAGTCACGGAAAGCGCGACCGGGAAGAAAATCGCCCACGCGCCAAGCTGTTCGTCCAACCATCGGAACACCGGCGTGAGCGCCTGTAGGACCACGTAAACACCCAGAAACCACAATGGACTGACAACCAGGTGGATGACGGAACTGGCAGTCGCGCGCGGCATCGTGCTGGCAGCGATGACCAACCCCCACACCAGCAAGACAATGGCGACCGGAATGGCGAGCCTGCGAACCTTGTGCCATAAGCCTGTTTTGGAACGGGCGGCGGCAAACCCACCGGCGAAGAAGAAAAGCCCTAGTGTCTGCAACAACCAGCTCACCGGAGCGAGATCCGGCATCCACCGCAACGGACTCTGCACGGTCAACCCGTCCGGCCCGGCGACCAGAGCGGTCACCAGCCAATGACCCGCGATCACCCCGACAACGGCGACAGCGCGAATCAGATCGACCGCCGGGTCTCTCATGCCCAGATTGTGACTCAGTAGCCCGGCGATCCGCTTTTAGAATGCGGCCATGGGCGAGGGCACCATCCGGATCAGCGATGCGGAACGTGAAGAAGCCGTCACAAAACTAGGCGAGCACATGACCACGGGCCGCTTGGACCTGTCCGAGTACGAAGAGCGCTGTGGCCAGGCGGCAGCGGCCCGGACGAGGGCGGACCTGGAAGCACTGTTCGAGGACCTGCCCGCACCCCACCCGGACCTGAGCTCGGCGACCCGCCCAGTGGACCTGGTCAAGAAGACCGGGCAGCTGGTCAGCAGGTCCAGCAAGGTTGAAACCCCGGCGACCGCCGCGCTCGACGCGATCGCCGAAGTGGCGTTCGTAGTGGGGATCCCGGCGGCAATCCTGCTGACGATCTTCCTGGGCATGTGGTGGCTGTTCATCCCGGTCGGCGCGGTCCTCGTGATAGCGGGCAGCGCCAGCGACGCGGCGAAGAAGCGCGCCGAATCCGCTGAGTGAGCGCGAGCTGTAGAGTTCGGTGACATGGGTGGCGTCTTCGTCAACTATCGCACCGGAGACGGGGACTGGGCAGCAGCGCTGATCGCGCGGGAGCTGGCGGCGAAGTTCGGGCAGGAGAACGTCTTCTACGCGAGCAAGTCGATCCAGGTCGGCGAGGACTTCACGTCGCGAATCCTGCAGGGCCTGCGACAGTGCAAAATCCTGCTCGTGGTGATCGGTCAGCAATGGCTGACCAAAACCGACCGCCAAGGCCTCCGCCGCCTTGACAACCCGGAAGACTGGGTACGCAGGGAGATAATCGAGGCCTTCACCTGCGGCCTGCGCGTGATCCCGGTGTTCCTCGACAGCACAGAGGTCATCAGCGAGCGCGACCTGCCCGGCGAGCTGGCGTCCCTGGCCCGCTGCCAGTACCTGCGGCTGCACCACCGCAATGACGATCGTGACGTCGCCCGGCTCCTCGACGAAGTCGGGACCATTCTCGACGGTGCCGTGCCTGTAGTTCCGTGGTTGAAACAGGCTTTGGTCGATCCTGGCCAGGCCGGTGCGATTCGTGAGGCGTTCGAGACCGCGGTGACCAAGGCCGTTGACGCGGTGGCTGGTTCCCGGTACCCGGTCGTCGACCTGCCGGACGAGGAAATCCCGGCAGCGCTTGAGGAACGCCTGGTGTCCTATGCGCATTCCATTGCGCCGCTGCTCAAATTGGTGGTCGCCGGTATCGTTTTCGGGGACTCCGAGCGGTGGCCGGTCGCGTTGACTCGCTTGCTCAACCGGCCGGTCAAGCGGTCGACGCGGTTTCATGAGCCGTGGGGTGCTGCGGCGGGATATCCGGCACTGCTGCTGCTGTACGGGATCGGCGTGGCCGCGATGTCCGCAGGCCGCGATGACATTGTTTATCGGGCGCTCATGGAGGTCGAGGTGAAGTCCACAGGAGACACCGCGCTTCGCGCCTTGGCGCTACGGCACGTCGTCGACCCGAGGATCGCGGCCGCTTTCCCCGATGCACAAGGGCTGCCGCATCGGTACGCCTTGAGCCACCACTTGCGGTTGGCACTGCGACCGGCTTTCGACGACCTGTTGGGCGATCGGGATTATGCGGCCGCGTTCGAGCAGTACGAGTACCTGCGGAGCCTGCTCGAACTGCACTACACGGCGTTCTCGTCGTTGGGGGAGTTCGCGTTCTACCTGGCGGAGAACCGGACTGCCGTCCACGAGCGTATGAAGGCACTGATTGTCGCTGATTCCGCGCTGTTGAACTCGGGCGCGTTCGGTGGTGCGATGGCCAACGTGACTGCGGCGCGACAGGAGCTTGAGTCGGCTGTCCACGGCAGATACAGCCGGTGAAGGACTACTCAGGCGTGCACTCGATGCCCGCGCACCCCAGTTGATCGCGGGAAGACGTGTTTCCGGCGGCGGTAACCTCCATCGCACTTATGCCGTAGCCGTAGTTATCCCGCGAATGGTTGTTCAAGACCCAGGGCTAAAGCAAAGTCGGTTGATCTTGGGAGTGGTGGGGCGGGGTGAGGTTTTCCCTGGTGGGTAAGGAGATGCGGCCCTTCGATGGGACGATGTGAGTTCTCACGCTCTTGATCGTCTGTCGAAAGGCCGCTGGTGTCAGTGTCGCATGCCGTCTGCGTACCCGTCGATGCGTCGGTCATGATGGGCTCGGCTGAGCTAGCCGACTTGGTCGCGTTGCTGGGCAAGGTCGCCGATCCCCGTAAACGCCGGGGGATTCGGCATCACATCGCCACGGTGCTGGCCGTGACGGTGCTGGCGGTATTGGCGGGGGCGAAGAACTACCGGGAGGCCGGTGACCGGGCCGAGGACTTGCCGCAGGAGTTGCTGGAGCTGGTCGGGGCGCGGCGGAGCGTCCTATCGGGACGGCGTGTGGCGCCGAGCGCGGACACGATCCGCCGGGTGGTCGAGTCGGTGGACGCCGAGGCCGCCGACAGGCTGGTGTGCCACTGGCTGGCTGATCGAGCGATGGCCCTGGCCGGCGACGACGGCTGTGCTGGCTTCGACGGGGTGGCCATCGACGGCAAGGCCGTGCGTAATTCCGGTGGTGTGCGCCTGTTCTCGGCGATGCGTCACGGCCAGGCGGTGGTCATCTCGCAGATCCGGGTCCCCGACGAGACGACCGAGACCACGCAGGTCAAGTCGTTGCTCACGGGTATGGATCTGGCGGGTGCGGTGGTCACGGCCGATGCCGCGCACACCCAGCGCGACACCGCGCGGCACCTGGTGTCCGACAAGCAGGCGGACTACGTGCTTGCTGTCAAAGGCAACCAGCCGACCCTGTTGGCCCAGGTCCAAGCCCTGCTGCCGCCTGCTGCCCCAGGGTCGGAGGACCATGTGGACGACGAGCGCAGCCACGGGCGGATCACCCGCCGGGCCATCTGGGCGACCGTCGCCGAGGGCGTCGATTTCCCTCATGCCGCCCAGGTCTTCCGCATCCGCCGGGACGTGTTCAACCTCGCCGGGCAACGCGTCCACAAAGAGATCGCATACGGCGTGACCAGCCTGAACACCGAGCGAGCGTCCGCTCGGGACATTGGTGGCCTGGTACGGGGTCAGTGGGGCATCGAGAACAAAATCCACTGGGTCCGCGACGTCGTGTTCGCTGAGGACCACCAGCACGCCTACACCGGCAACGGTGCTCACGCCATGGCCATGCTCCGCAATCTGGCCATCGGCCTGATCCGCCTGGCTGGACTCACCGAGATCAAACGCACCCTGGAATGGATCGCCGCCGACCGCATGAGAATCCTCCCGCTCCTGGCCGCATCTACCCCCTGAACAGCAACAACGACTTTGCTATTGCCCTGGTTCAAGACCCTGATCTCTGGGGTGAATCGCGCCTTGACGATGAGCCCGCCATGCGGCCACTTAGACGCGGGGTCCTTGTCGGAGTAGCCATTTCCCGCAAACAAGTTCTCTGTGATCTCGTGCGAAGTCGAGGTAGCGATTTCGAGTCCGATATCACTGTTTTCGAGGAACCTGTTTCGTGTTATCAGTCCGGTTGTCCACGATGCGCTCAGCCCGGTGCCTATGCCGGAAAATTCATTGTTCGAGATGTTCAGTTCAGCGTTCATGATGCTTGTAATGCTCCGACCCGATCTGTCATTCTCGGGTGGGATGACGATGTTGTTCGTCATTGTCACGAACAGTGCTCCCCCGGATCCGAACGGGAGGACTCGTCGGTTGTCCTTCAGGGTGAGCGTGTGACATAGGGTGCCTATTGTGACCGAATCGACGTCGCTGCTCTCGATGGTGAGCATCGAGTCTTGGCTGTCGCCGATCGGATTGGAGCATTGGATGAGCCACAGTTTCAGAGCGTTATTCATGAGGGTTACCAGCCGAGTCGATAGAACTCGAGCGATGTGATGATCCGGATGATGTTGGGGAGCTCGGAAAGGCGTCCTCGATAGCCGGTCGCAATCATCTTCCAGTTCTTGATATGCGCGATACATCGCTCGACGGCGGATCGAAGTGAGGAGATGAATTTATTGTTCACCTTGTCGCCAGCCGAGAGCTCGCCGCCCTTTGGCTTTTTGCGAGGCGTAATCGTGTGAGTGCCCTGATAGGCAGGGTCACCGATGACTGAGGTCTCGGCCAGAAGATCTTCCCAGTCACACTCGGCGAACGCTTTCCGGTCATGCATCGAGCCAGGCAGAGGGGCGGATATTCCCAGCAGGCCTCCCTCCGTATCGGCGGCGACCTGGATGTTCAGCCCCGCGCGGCGCCGCTTGCCGGAGAAGTTGTCTTCGTGACCAGCACGGTTGCCGGTCGGGACATCGGTTCCGTCGACCAGGACGAGCCGGCCGCGGATGGCCTCCTTGAGGTTTGGAATGTGCAGGCACAGGGCCTGCCCAATCAATGGGAGAATGCCTCGATAGATCCGCGATACGGTCGACTGACTGACGCCGAACAGATCGCCCACGGCCGCCTGGTTCAGATTCTGTCGGACGTACACCAAAGTGATCACGACAGCGCGATACAGTCCCACGGTCGGAGGCCACGCTTGGTTCTCATGGCATTGGATGATCTGCCAGATGCGCGCGACAAGCTCCTGGATCTGGTCAGCAGCAAGCCCTGTAGTAGACTGATAACGCAACGACCCCGCCTGTAAGTTGTCTTCTGTGAGAGGAAAACGATCTTACTTGCCTGGGGTCGTTGTCCTATTTTGAGGTGATCAAGTCGCCAGAATAACGCTCTCAGTGTGCTCTTCGATATTGAGCATTTACTTCTTCGGGTGCACACCGCTTCAGGGCGATCCGAATTATTTTGTGCGTCGTTCGAAAGAGTGGAGTCGGTGATGGTCGCTTCGGAGTTGTCGTGGAACTTGAAAGAAGTCCTGCCGCTCAGGTGTGCGCCTGAAATTTGAACATTGCGGGCGTTGATTCCGTAGACATCTCCGGCGACTTCTGTGTCGACTCTGTTTTCGGCTGAAGACATCACATTCATGGCCGAGAGCGTCACCCCGGACACGTCGGTCATGCCGACACCGGTCTTGAACCGGGTGATGGTGCCGTTCTTGACAGTCGTGTTCTGAATTGTCCGTGAGCCGCCGATTTTGATTCCGGTACTGGTTTCACCGGGATCATCCGTGCTGAGGGTATGACCGCGGAGGTCGAACGTGACGTTGTCAGCCGCGATGGTTACCCCGTCACCAGGGCACACGAGATCGCTCCGAAGCATCGCGCTGGCAGTCAGGACATCGCCACACCGCGCGGCAGGCGGCTCCGGCGCGACTATCAGCGGCCTGGAGCGCTGATCACGACCAGACCCCGCCGACACAGCCAAGGCGACCTCGTACCCACCCGGACCTGTGAACGCGTGCTGGAAGTCGTGCAAACGTGAAGAAGCCACCACAGCGCCCTCAGGACCACGGATGATCCACTCCCATTGGCCGGACTGGTCCCCGCTGACGTTCGCGCTGAACCGCACGGCCTCGCCGACCTGCGGAGTCGCGGGATCGACGCTGATCGAATCGATGCGCGGCGGTGTGCCCGCTGGCTCGATCACGACCGTGGCCGTGACGATCTGGGCCGGAAGCCCGAAGACCATCGTTGGTGCCACGCTGACCTGGAACTGGCCGGGACTACTCCACTTGTGGCGGACGCTGAGCCCGGTCGCGTCGTCGCTGCCGTCACCGAAGTCCCATCGCGCGGTGGCGACGCCGATCGTGCTTCGAGCGACGACATCGAGGGTGAACTCGTCGCCTACCAGCCCTCGGCTGCCGGGTTTGACGACAATGTCCGCCATCGGCGCTCCGACCGGAGGCTGCGTCTGGTCGAGCCGCCCCGGACCTTTCACTGGCGGAACAGAGTCAGGACTTCCTGGGCGTTTGGTGGGCGGGGCCTGCCGAACGGTGTTGGGACTCTCAAGGCCAACTTGGTTGGGTCCGGCATCCGGCTTGGTCGGGTTGTACTTCGAGATGCCGTGGACGGTGCCATCCAGGTCAAGCACACCGGCCTGGTCGCTGTCCGGGTCGTTGTAGAACACGACACCATCGCGGTTCTGCAGCTCGAACCGGACCGGACCAGGAAACAGCTGGCGTTCAATGGCATGCATCGTGGCCAGGTTGACGATCCACACCCGGCCGGTCGAATAGTCGGGCACGATCGCGTGATCGCCAACCTCCACCGCGGCGCCGAGATCAGCCTTCCCGGAGCCCAGCGGAACGGGATCCTTGCACGCAGCCCCGAACGTGCACACCATGAGCAAGCCGCGGGTGGGGATGGTGATCAAGACCTGGCGTTGACGCGTGGAGCCTGCCATCAACACCGTGTCGTCCGGCCGTACATCGGCGTGGACCGATTCGATAGCCGAACCCGAAGAGGAATCGAGCAGCGCCACCCCACCGGTCGACAAGTCAAGCAGCACCGGATGACCATCGGTCACGGCAATCCGTGCAGGTCCGTTGCGATCAATGGAATGCCTGGTACCACCGGCAAACCAGGCCAGGTCGCCGGTGCGCTGGTCGAGCACCCACAGCCGACCCTCACCGTCCACTACCGCGTCCTCGGGCGACACCTTGGTGGCCAGCGAATGCGCCGGGCCTTGGGGCGCCAGGGTGACGGGGTCCAATGGCGACAGTAGTCCGCGGTCCGAGTCGAGGACGTAAAGAGTGTGAGGCGTCGGGAAAAGCATGGAACCCAACGGTTTCGACGCAGGCGACGCCTCCAGTGTCGCGCCGTCGACCCTGACAATCGATCCGTCCCAACGGTTCAAGGCGTAAGCGGTCGAACCCAGTTGCGCGGCAAACAGAGGTGTTCCGGCGGCCGCGACGGGCACCTTCGCGGCGACCTCCGCCGACGCGCCGTCCAACAATGTCATCTGACCGACCTTGTTGGACGCCAGCCACGCGGCGCCCCCATGCAGTCGCACGCTGGGCGCGTGATTCGCCTTGTCCGCCCCAGCCACCACGACACCTGCGACGCATGTCACGACCGACAACGTCAGGGCCCAGGCGCGTTTGGCCCGGATCATGAGGAGGCCCTAGGGATCATTGGCTGCACGCGACACCTACACAGTAGCTAGGGTCTGCGGGGAGAGATTTGTTTCCGCCGCCGTCTGTCGTTGTTTCCGGCAGCGTGCAGTACGCGTAATGGTAGAGCCGCTCGACGCTGTTGCCGGATATGGTCACCGGACGCCTGGCGAGCCCTCTGCTCGGGGCGACCTCTGCGACGAGTCCACCGGCGTTCGTGAACTGAAGCATGTCGGGATCCACGCCATAGCCATTTTGGAAGAACGTGTTCTTGGAGATCTCCAGGTGGCCGTCGCCTTCATGGAACTGCAGTCCGGCCTGTGTGTTGTCGATGAAGCTGTTCTCTGTCACCGCACCTCGTCCATTGTGGATGTCGAGGCCGATGGACATCTTCGTGAAGGTGTTTCCCTTGATGAACAGCGTGCCTTGCGCGTGAACTTCGAGCGGCTTCGCATGGGAGTGTGACATGGTGTTGCCGAGCATTTGTAAGGTCTGCTGCGCGACGATCTGCTCGATGTGCCCGCGGTTGTTGACCAGCGTGAGATGTGCGCAGCCGTATCCCGCGTCATGGAGATCGACCGTGCTGTCACGGATCTCGATCGATGTGCTCGTGGAAAGATCGTTGCAATGAACGGTCTCCTGCAAAACCGTGCTGTTGGTTATCGAGCAGGAACTGTCGAGTTGGCACGTCGATCGGCCGGTTGGCTTGTCGTTCACCCTCGGCTCGCCCTTGCCTATCGTCGAGCCGGATATGGCGACCTGGGAGTGGTCCTCGAAGTCAAATCCGATGAACCCTTCCATTCTGGTGCCGGTGATCGTCACGGACCGTGCTCGCTGACCAGCGATGTCCGATCCTGTCGCTGGGACGATTCCATCGACAGCAGACGTTTCTGTGACCATTCCGGTGATCTGGACCGAGGCCGCGTCGGTCAGTTCGATGGGTTTGTTGAACTGGGTGACTTTGCCATTCTTGATGGCGACGTTCTTGATCGTGCCCTGCTTGGCCACCTTGATGCCGATGCTGTTTGGGTTGAAGCTCTCGGCGGTGAGAAGGTGGCCGCGGAGATCAAGGGTGACGTTGTCGGCGGCGATGGTCAGCGCGACTTCGTCCGCGCAGACCAGGTCGCTCGTCAGCACAGCGTTCGTGGTCAGCACGTCGCCGCACCGCGCGGCACGAGGTTCGGGCGCGACAGTGAACGTCCGGGACTGCGCGACGCGAAGAGCACCCGCCATCACGACGAGCGTGACGTTGTAGGTTCCCACTGTCGCGAAGGTGTGCTGGAACTCGCGCTGGCGGGAAGAAGCAACCACGCTGCCCCCGGCACGCTGGACAGTCCATTCCCAGCGATCTGACTGGCCGGAGACGTCCGCACTGAATCGAACCGGCTCGCCAACTTGAGGAGCACCAGGGGAAATGGTGATCGAATCGATCCGGGGCGGCGCGTCGACGGACTCGATGAGCACCGTGGCGGTGGCGACTCTCGCGGGCAGGCCGATGGCCAGCATCGGCGCGACTTCGACCCGGAACTCGCCAGGACGATCCCACTTGTGCCGCACGCTCAGCCCAGTCGCCTCGCTGCCGTCGCCGAACGTCCACCGCGCGGTTGCGATGCCGATCGTGCTCCGTGCGACGACCTCCAGCTCGAATTCCTGCCCGACCACACCCTTGGTGCCGGGTCTGACGACGATGTCCGCCATCGGCGCACCCACCACCGGAGGCTGCGTGTTTTCAAGCCTCCCAGTCCCGTTCACCGGTGGCAGGGCATCCGCAGGCCCTGAGCGTGGGGTCGGCGGTGACGGCCGAGAGGTCTTCGGGCTCTCGAAGGCAACTTGGTTCGCGCCAGCATCGGGCTTGGTGGGGTTGTACTTCGAGACAGCGCGCTGGGTGCCGTCGAGGTTGAGCACGCCTGCCTGATCGCCATCCGGGTCGTTGTAGAACACGATCCCGTCGCGGTTGAGCAACTCGAAGCGGACCGGACCGGGGAACAGCTGTGGTTCGACGACCACACGCATCGTGGCGAGGTTGACGATCCACACCCGCCCGGTGGAATAGTCGGGCACGACCGCGTGGTTGCTGACCTCCACAGCCGCTCCTAGATCGGCTTTGCCTGAGCCCAGCGGAACTGGAGCCGCGCACCCGGTCCCGAACGTGCACGTCACGAGCAGACCGCGCGAGGCGATCGTGATCAGGATCCGTCGCTCACCCGGTGAACCGGCGACCGCCACCGTGTCCCCCGGCCGGACGTCGGCACGGATCGATTCGAGGGGCGAACCTGTTGCAGGGTCGAGAAGTGTGGCTTCGCGTGTGGACAGATCCACAAGTACGGGATGACCGTCAGCCACCGCGAGGCGCGCGGGCCCGGTGCGCTCGATGGAATGCTTCTCGTGCGCGGTGAACCAGGCCAGGTCGCCGGAGTGCTGGTCGAGAAGCCAGAGGCGGCCGTCACGATCAACGATCGCGTTCTCGGGCGAGACGTCGGTTGCCACGGAATGTGCTTGGCCTTGCGGTGCCAAGGTGACCGGGTCGAGCGGGGTGAGCAGTCCGCGGTCCGCATCGAGGACGTACAGGGTCTTGGGTGTGGGAAAAAGCCTGGAGCCCATTGGTTTGGACGGCTGCGAGGGTTGGAGCGTGGCGCCGTCCACTCGCACGATGGAGCCGTCGAGCCGGTTCAAGGCGTAACCGGTTGGGCCTAGGGTCTGTTTCGAAAGTCATGGGAGCCACTCGTTGATCGCTGCGATGGTGACCGTGGTTTCGTAGCGAACGGCGAGCTTGTCGTATCTGGTGGCGACGGCTCGGTTTCGTTTGAGACGGTTGATCCCGCACTCGACAGCGTGCCGTTGCTTGTAGATCTCCTTGTCGAATGCGGGTGGTCGTCCTCCGTGTGAGCCCTTGTTCTTGCGGTTGCGGACCTGGTCGGCCTTGTCCGGGATGGTGCAGCGGATACCGCGCCTGCGCAGGTAGGCGCGGTTGGCGCGGGACCCGTAGGCTTTGTCGCCGAGCACCCGATTCGGGCGGCAGCGCGGCCGACCGCGATCCCGCCGGGGTACCCGGATACGGTCGAGCACCACCTGAAACTGGGGCGAGTCACCTCGCTGGCCAGCGGTGATCACGATTGATAAGGGCTTTTGTCCCTGCTCGACCGCCAGGTGAGTCTTGGTCGTCAACCCGCCTCGGGAGCGCCCCAGCCCGTGATCGGCCGGTTCGACCTCGACCCCGCCCGGAGACTCCTTCTGGAGATCCCCTTTTGACGCGCACCAGCCGCGTGCTGGTGCGCACGAGCCACCGTGGAGTCCACGCTGACATCCCAGGTGATCAGGCCCGCAGCGTCCGCGTCCGCCTGCAACGCGACCAGAATCCTCTTCCACGTGCCATCCCGTTGCCACCGCCGGAACAAGCCATACACCGTCTCCCACGGGCCGTAACGCTCCGGCAGATCCCGCCACGGCACACCGGTTCGAACCCGAAACCGGATCCCGTCAATAAGCTTCCGCTTCGCATGCTTCGGCGGCCTGCCAGGCTTCTTGCCCCTGGGCAGCAAGGGTTCCAGCTTCGCCCACTGCTCGTTGGTCAGATCACCACGCCCCACGAATCAAGATCATCTCAAACCTTGATCAACTTGTGAAACAGGCCCTAGTTGGGCGGCTAGGATTGGAGTTCTGGGTGGGGCGACGGGTACTTTGGCGGCGACTTCGGCTGACGCGCCGTCGAATAGGGTCATCTGGCCGACCTTGTTGGACGCCAGCCAGGCCGTGCCGCCGTGCAGTCGCACGCTGGGCGCGTGGTTCGCCTTGTCCGCCCCCGCCACCACGACACCTGCAACGCATGTCGCGACCGATAACGCGAGTGCCCACGCGCGTTTGGCTGGGACCATCACGAAGCCCCCAGCTCTCTCAAATTCCGTCGAGTCGCCCGGGCGTCACGCCAACTGGCCACCAACGGCCGCGGGCTGAGTCGGGCGCGCAGCGAGCGTGGGGACAGGCGCGGGCTGAGGCTTTGACGCAGTTGCTTTTCCAGTTGCCACGCCTGGACGACGTCAGTGTTGGTCACGTGGTCCGGTGCGAACACGGCTGCCGTCGCCAACGGCGCCAACGTTCCCACTGCCTGAACCCGTGGCCCGAGCATGGTTTGGCCGCGTTCGGCTGCTTCGGTGAAGGTCGCGGACACCTCGAATGCGGCGCCATATTCGGTCAGCCGGTCGCTGACTTCGTCCCATGCGCCGAGTACGCGGGTGGAATTGCTGGGTGCTTTCCTTCTACGCCAACGGCGACGGGCTTTCTCCGCGACGATCAGGGCGATCACCAACAGTAGGAGGGAAACGCTGCTCACGGCGACGATCGCGGTCGCCTGCAGGACTCCGCCCCAGCCGGAACCCGGTTGTCCTGCTGGATCTGGCAATGGGCCTTCGGCAGGTGGAGCCGCGAGAGGTGGGTTCGGTGGCGGGGGACCGGCGACCGGCCCGTCGTTCTGCGCGCGGGGCTCGTTCGGTTTGCTGGTGGTGTCGGTGGGTTCGAACGGGACCCAGCCGTGGCCTTCGAAGGACACCTCGGCCCAAGCATGCGCCTCACGCGTGGTCACGGAACCGTTCTCCGGCACCCGATAGCCGACCGCGACCCGGCTGGGAAAGCCCAAAGCCCGTGCCAGCACAGCGAAGGCGGCAGCGTGTTGCTCGGCGTAGCTTCCGGCTTCACGAGGGTCCGTGGCGGTCAGGATTCTGGTCAGCGCGCCGTACGAATGCCCAGGCAGGGCATCGATGTTGTACGGCAAGCGGCGCAGGTATGTCTCGATCGCGACGAGCTTCGCGTACGGCGTCTGGGCGCCAAGGGTGAGCTGCCGGGCCAGGGCTCGCAGTTGCGGTGGCAGGCTGTTGGGCACGGGCGGGGCCGCGCTGGGCTGGGCGGTGTTCAGGCGTTCGTCATCGCGCGGGCTGATGGTGCCTGCGATGGTGTAGCGCAGGCCTTTGGGGGAGGCTTCGGTTGTCGCCAGCACGCCCGAGGCTTCGCTGAAGCCGATCTTGGTGATGTCGTCCACGGTCAGATCGAGCCTGGTCGGCTGGCCGACGACGGGCAGGAACGGGCCCTTCAGGTTGTCGATCTGGATCTGCGCGGTGACCGTCGGACCGCTGGCCGGTGTCAGATGACGGCCTGCCACCACGAACTGGTCCGAGGATTTCCACCATGTACCGTCGTAGTCGTTCAACGCGGCGATGCGGAGGCGGTCGACGCCTGGATCCGCCTGCACGGTGAACAGCTGGCGCGGCGGTTGTTGGCGGAGCTGGCTTTTCAGCTCGGCCAAGGGCGTCAGGGTGTCCGCGATCGTGACGGGCGCCTGGTGCAGATCGCGCGGGTCGAATCGTTGTTCTGCCTGGCCGAGTGGCGTGAGCTGGCCGATGGCGATGCTCAGGCCTGCCACCGCCACAACGACCGGAACGCCGTATCGCAGCGCGCTTTGGTTGGCACGCAGCAATATCAGCGACAGCACACCGGCGAGGAATACCGCGGTGGCGATGATTTGGGTGCCGGGCCGGTCGCCGACGAACAGCAACGCGATGGCGAACGCGGCCAGTGGCGGTCCTGCTGGCGCGAGGGTGGATTGGGTACGCGTGGCCAGCGCTGCCCCGGTGAACGAAGCGATCCACGCGATCAGCACCGGCGTGATCAGCAAGTCACCGCGCACGTCGACCGGCAAGCCGACCGTGAGCATCCGAGCCCAGCCGCCGACCACGCCCCAGAACAACTCGGTCATAGTCGCGCGGCTGGGCGATCCATACTCGACCGTGTCACCGAAAACGCCGTAGATCGCCAGAAGGATGAACCCGAGGGCCGCGAAAGCCATCCTCCGGCCCATCGACCAGCGGCGGATCACGGCGAACACGGCGCCGCCGATGGACGCGATGACCAACGGCAGCAGGTATTCGCTGGAGGCGAAAAACCGGCCGTAGACAAGGCTGGCGCCCAGTGTGGCCACCGCGCACGCGGCAGCCTCGGCGTATGCCTGGCGATTCACCTCGGCACCAACTGGTTCCAGATCGCCGCGAAGCGCTCGCTGGAAGTCGCGTCCGCGGCAATGACACCGGGCGGCGCGGAGACCGGCGACTGTCCGATTTGGATCAGGCTCACGGTGAGAAAGTGTTGCCGCAGCGAGGCGAGCAGGTCGAGGTCATCAGGAGTTGCCCGCCCCGTGATCACAGCGAGAGCAGACCCTTCATTGACAGCAAGGGCATCGTGGACGATCTCCGGCAGCGCCGACAGACCTGGGTCCTCGGCCGAGCTCCGCACGCTTGCCAGCGTGTCCAGTGCCTGGATCTCCGTGCTGGCCGACTCGTTCGGGGCGTGAGTGACCCGAAGGTCGATCGGGAAACCAGCTCTGCTTGCCGCCACGCACAATGAGGCAGCCACCCGGACGGCGTCTTCGAATCCCTCGCTCGCACCGGTATCGAGCACGATCAGGTGGCGCGGCTCGTCGGGAACCACGTTGTGCCGCACGACGAGCGTCCCGGTCCTTGCTGTCGACTTCCAGTCGATCAATCGCCAGTCGTCGCCGGGAGAGTAGTCACGCAGGCTGTGGAAAGCCATGCCGCCCAATGGCGATCGGGCCGAAGTGGACCCTTCGGCGTCCCGCGGCCCGCCGATCGGCACAGGCGCGACATCGTGCACCTTGGGGTGTACATAAAGGACGGACTGACTCCCGGCCTTGCGTCCGATGTGGAGCAACCGAAGGGGATCCGAGTGGCCGATGGTGAGTCCGGAGATCGAGTAACGGCCGCGGCGAGTGGTCGGCAGGGGATACGTTGTCTCGTAACTGGTTCCGGCGGCGAGACTGCGTAACGGCACGCTCGTGCTTTTGCCCGCGATCGTTTCGGTCACCACAAGGGGAGGGCTACGGCGTGGGCCCGTGTTGGTCAACGTCAGCACCGCGCGGGCGGGGCTTCCCTCGGACACGCGCTGCGGCCGGATCTCACGGACCGCCGTGATCCGCGGCCGCCACAGCATCCACGTCGCGGCCACCACCAAGGCGATGAATCCGGCCAAGCCGATCATGAGTAGCTCGGGATAGTTCGCCACCGCACCGGCCGCCACCAGAACCACCGCGCAGATCGCCACCATCGCGCCAGTCCGTGTGAACACGGTGACTCACCTACGTTTCGACGCACGGGGAACCGGCGCGCTCGCGAGGATGTCCTCGACGATCGCCTCGCCCGTCTGCTTCTGGATCTTGGCTTCCGGGGTCAGCAGGAGCCGGTGGTTCAGCACGGGGACCGCGACGGCTTTCACATCGTCGGCTGTCGCGAATGGACGTCCCATCGAGATCGCGTACGCCTGGGCCGCCGCGGCGAGCGCGATGCTGCCGCGCGGGCTCACGCCGAGTTTGACGTCCGGGTGGTTGCGAGTCGCCCTGGTGATGGTGGCGATGTAGCGCTGTAGTTCGTCCGACAGGTGCAGCTCCTGCACCGCGTTGATCATCAGCCGCAGGTCGTCGAGTTCCATCACGGACTTGAGTTCCTCCGGCACGCGCCTGGCCACGCCGTCGGCGATGATCGCCATCTCGTCGTCCACGTTTTCCGGGTAGCCGATAGAGATCCGCATCATGAACCGGTCGAGTTGGGCCTCCGGCAACGAGAACGTGCCGTGGTGCTCGATCGGGTTCTGGGTGGCGATGCACAGGAACGGCTCGGGGACCGGCCGGGCTCGTCCGTCCACAGTGACCTGGCGTTCGGCCATCACTTCGAGCAGCGCCGACTGGGTCTTCGGCGAGGCGCGGTTGATCTCGTCGGCGACAAGGATGTTGGTGAACACCGGGCCCTGGCGGAACTCGAAGCGGGCACTCGCTTGGTCGAACACCTGCACGCCGGTGACGTCGGAAGGCAGCAGGTCGGGGGTGAACTGGATGCGCTTGACCGTCGTCGCCGCGACTGACCGAGCGATTGCTTTGGCCAGGGATGTCTTGGCGACCCCTGGCACGTCCTCGATCAGCAAATGGCCTTGCGCGAGCAGGCACACCACGGCGTACCGGACGACCTCCGACTTGCCACGGATGAAATCGTCGATGTTGCGGCACAGCTCGTTGAACTGCCGTTGGAATATGGCCTCGTCCGCCACCCGTCCACCTACTGCTTTCTTCAGAATGCCGGTGCGTGCAGCGCGGTGGTCAACCGTGGCTGCAGGTCACGAACCGACGAATGCGATGGCCAGCGGGCGAGCGTGCGACCGATCCGGCGCAAATCGAACCGGACAGTGGCCGAGTCGACCAACTCGGCACTGTCGAGGACGTTGTGGGTCAGCGAGCAGGCGTGGTCGATATCGCCGGCCGCGGCATGGGAGAGGGCGAGCCTGGCGCCGAACCGGGCGTGCGCGCGTCGCGACGAGACTGGCAGCCTGGCGATCTCGTCGGCGAGGATCTCAGCGGCTTCGGCCGGGCGCCCGAGGTCGTACATGCACCAGCCGGTCACCATCGGCGCCATGTTGGACACCACGGTCGTGCCGAGGACCATGCCGTCCGCCGAGCTGACCACGGTCTCCAGCAGCTGCTTCGCGCGGTCCAGCGTGTTACGGCAAAGCCTGTCGTCGCCAGCCAACGCGTGCCCTTGGGCTTCACGCAGCGCGGCGAGGCCACGGATGCGCACAGGGGTTTTGGGGTCAGCCTGGGCTTGGCGGGACAGCTCCACGGTCTGTTTGGCGTCGTCCCGGTACAGCGCGATCAGGGCGTTGCGGACCAGGCTGTGCGCCGCGAGATCGAGGTCTCCAGCGGCGTTGGCCATTTCCACAGCGGACTGCGTCCACCACAGGGTGGCCCGGTCGTTGCCCGCTTCCTGGGTCATCCAGCCGACGTATTCCGCGTACCGCGAGGCCAGCTGGAGGAACTGCACGCGCATGGGGGACCGCGTGGCCTTCGCCAGCCCGCGCAGCGTGTGGGTCTGGGCGATGAGGGCGGGCAGGACCAGCGCGGGGCTCGTGGTCTGGCCGATCAAGCGGTGCTGTTCGAAGATCTTCTGGTAGCCGGCGATCGTCGTTTCCTGCTGCGCGGCGGCCGATGCGTGTCGCTCGGTGAGACCGAACGCCAGCAACGCCGTGCCGGAGTCCACAGTGTCACGGCCGGTGACCGGATTGAACCAGCTCGAGCCGTTGGATTCGAGGTTCAGCATCCAGCCGTCACCGGCCCACGACTCCTGCCAGCCATCGGCGTCGGCCGATGCTGGGCCGCGGTGCTCCACCAGCGCCACCAGTTCGCCGCCAGCGTCGAGGGCCGCGTCGCAGCGGCGGGCCAGGTCGGTCCCGGCTGGCTTGACGCCCGTCTCGATCTTGCTGAGGTAGCCCTTGCTGTAGTGGACGCGCTTGGCGAGTTCTGACAGCGACACCCCGGCGGCAAGGCGAATTCGCCGCAGTTCTTCCGCGAACAGCCTGGCTCGATCGTCCATGCAACCCCCAGACGTTGCCTGTTTCCCATCGCCTCGGTCGACGGGAAACCCCTCCCCGGCGCGAACCGCGTTGTCACATGCTTGCTGAGCACCGCGGCAATCGGAGATTACCACGAGTGACAAGTGGTCTTTCTGTGCTGAACCGGCCATATTTCCGCTGGTACCAGGTGTCCGCCCGGCACGGAGGACACCCGGCACCAGCTCGATGAATCGGGTTCGACGTCGCCGGAATTGCACGAAGAAAAGCGCGGGAACGCTCCCGAAGTCATCGGCGAATATGGCGGTGGCACATGCCTGATCAATTCACACGGCGCTACATAGTCACTACACGCTGCCTATCGGTAAAGCTCGGCGAGCTTGGGTAGCCTGCGCTTGAGTTCCTCGGTGTCGTCGAAGTCGAAGTCCCATGAATCGTCCGTGTCCGAGTAGTTGATCGTGTAGTCGCTGGAGATCTCCTCGCCAGCGGCCTGCTGATAGGCGCTGGAGGCGATGGAAAGCGCGCCTTCGCCTTCGAGCTCCATGCCATGCTCGGCGGCTTCACGGACGACGGGCAGATCGGCAAGTGAGTCCGGGTCGGCGACAGCGCGATCGAACGCGTCCTGGCCTTGCAGGATCAGCCACCCGCGGAAGTAGTCGAAGCCGTCGTCTGAGCAGCCGCCGTTGATCATGTACGCGGCCGCCCACAGCGGACTGCCGTACGACTTCGACATCAAGTCCCAGAAGACCTGCTCGGCGGCCACGATGTCGGCCGGTGGTCGGGCAGCCAGTAGGTCGCTTGCCGTGGCGGCGATCTCGTCGTGGTCGGCGTCTGGTCCGGCCTGGTCGCGGGCGTTGGCGATGAGCTGCCAGAACTGAGTTGTGTCCATGGCGGCGCAGCATGCCAGCGGCCACCGACAATAAGGCTGCCTATCGGTAAAGCCCGGCGAGCTTGGGCAGCCCGCGCCAGTGGCCACCGACAAAAATTGTCGGACCCCCGGTCTAGCGTTCTTTCTATGCGGACGACCACATCGCTGGCACGGCGGCCCGGGTTCGGGATCGACGTCGTGACCTGCGTCGACGACCACACCGGGTGGTCGAAGCCGGAGCCGAGGGCAGGCTTCGGCTTCGTGCTGGCCCGGCGTGGCCGCTTCCGCTGGTCCTCGCGTGGCCGAGAGGTCCATGTCGACCCGACGGTCGGGTACGTGACTGTTCCTGGGGCAGAGGAACGGTTCGCGCATCCGGCGGGCGGGGATGTCTGTACATCTGTGGCGGTGGCTCCGGAGCTTTGGCGGGGCGCGGCTGGGCCTGCCTTGTACGTCGATGCCAGGGTGGATGTGGCGCATCGGCGGCTGTTGGCGGCTCTACGCAGTGGGGACGTTGACTACGCGGTGGCCGAGGAGTTTCTGGGATTGCTGATGGCTGCGGGGAGAGCGCAGCCGCCACCCGGGGACCGCGCTTTGGTCGCGGCCGCCCGGGAAGCGATTCTGGCCGAGGATCCGGGTGGGCTGCTTCCGCTTGCCTGCGAACTCGGGGTGTCGCCGTATCGGCTGAGCCGGGCGTTTCCACGTGAGCTCGGGGTTTCCGTGACGCAGTACCGCAATCGGGTCAGGGTGTCCAAGGCGCTCGACCGGATCGCTGAGGGGGAGCGGGACCTCGCTGGGCTCGCGGCCGATTTGGGATTCGCCGATCAGGCGCATCTGTCGCGTGTGGTCAAGGCACAGGTCGGCCGGACGCCAGGTGCCTTGCGTCTACTGCTGCAAGAATCTTCAAGACCTGGCCAGGCGCGCGGCCGAGACTTTCCGCCATGAACAACACGTTGACGACCGTCGTGATCGACAGTGCCGCGCCGTTGGCACTGGCCAAGTTCTACCAAGCCGTCACCGGGTGGGAGCTGACGTCCGGCACGGACGACTTCGCCGCGCTCGGCGGCGGGCCGGTCGGGCTGGCCTTCCAGTTCGTACCCGGCTACCAGGCAGGCGGGTGGCCAGACGCGGGCAAGCATGTCCACCTCGACTTCGAAGTGGACGATGTGGCCGTGGCCATCAAGGAACTCGAACACCTCGGTGCGACCAAACCCGAGTTCCAGCCGGGCGGCGATGACTGGACCGTGCTGCAGGACCCGGAGGGACATGCGTTCTGTCTGGTGCCACGCGGATAGGAAAGGACCTGTATGACTGCTGACGTAGCCGTTGGCTCGCTGGAGACTCCGGTGGGGCGGCTGCACGTGGCCGTGACCGACGTCGGGCTGGTCGACGTGAGCTGGGTCGGGACCCGGGTCGCCCTGCCCGCCGTCGACGACCCCGCGAGAACGAAGCCGGTGCTGGACAAGCTGGCTGAGTACTTCCGCGGTGAGCGCAGGCAGTTCGACATCGAGATCGACTGGCGGCTGACTTCGGGCGTGCAACGCGACGTGCTGGAGACCTTGTACTCCACTGTGGAGTTCGGGGACTCGGTCACGTACGGCGAACTCGCGGTCCGAAGCGGCGACCGGGTGCCCGCGCGCGGGATCGGGTCGATCATGGGGGCGAATCCCGTTCCGATCGTGGTTCCCTGCCACCGGGTCGTCGCCAGCGACGGCCTCGGTGGCTACAGCGGGGGAACGGGACGCGACGGCCTCGAGGTCAAGCAGTGGCTGCTGATCATGGAGGGAGCGTTGCCACCCACGCTCGGCTGGGATCCGGACCGTCTGGTTCTCTGACCGCGGCGTGGACCTGGTTGCGACCGTGCTTCTTGGCCCGGTACATGGCGTGGTCGGCGGCGGCGAGCACGTCGTCGAGCACACCGCCTGAAGCGTGCATGGCGACGCCAACCGACACCGAGACGCCCCGCATGACCGCGCCGGAATGCGTGACTTCCAACCGGGTCACGGCTTGCCGGATCCGTTCGGCGATGCTCAGCGCGTGACTGTGGGACGTCGTGGGCAGCAGCACGACGAACTCCTCGCCGCCGAACCGGCCGACGAGGTCGTACTTGCGCACCTCGCGGGAGATGGTGGACGCGACCGCGCGCAGCACGGCGTCCCCGGCGAGATGGCCGTACGTGTCGTTGATCCGTTTGAAGAAATCCACGTCGATCATCAGCACGCCGGATGGCTGCTCGGCCCGCGCGAGTTCGGCGCTCGCGCGGCGCTGCCACTCGCCAACGGTCAGCACGCCGGTCTTGGCGTCGTGACCGGACATCAGGTGCAGCTTCGTGCCGAGTTCGCCGCGCGGCAGCATCACGACCGGCAGCAGGATCAGCCCGATCATGGCCGGGTGCTCGATCAGCAGCACCGCCGCGACTCCGCCGAGGCACAAGGTCGTGGCTTCGAGCAGGTTCTCCGGCCATGTACCCGTCAGCGACAAAATGCTCCGAGACGGGTTGTGCAACCGGAACCCGATCACCACGAGGACAAGGTTGACTAGCATGAAGGCCGCGCCGCTGAGCACGACAGTCAGTAATCCCAGCGGCAGCAACAAGATGCTCTGCGCGGCGACGACGGACAACACAACGGTCGCAGTGGAACAAACAACTCGGTACAGCCGGACGGCCGGTACTTCTCGCCAGATCCGTAGCCATAGATGGGCGTACATCAGCACAGCCAACGCGCACGCCACGCTGAGCGGCAACAGCAGCGCCCCGGCGAAGAGCCAGACTGACGTCATATTCACGTGCGGGTTGCTGGTGAAGAACCGGCGCATCCGTTCTACCTGCGCCGACAGTTCTGCTTGAGTCACGGCCGCGGCCAGCACGGCCGCGAACCAGACCCAGTCCTGACCCGTCACGGCACGGCCTGGCAAGATCACCGGCAACACGACGGACGCGAGTTCGAGCGTGAGGTAGTACGGCATGACCCCGCTCGGTGCGGTGAGCAACCGAGCACCATTGGAAATCCGCGCGGTATCCACTGTTTCCTCCCCCAAAAAAGTGGATGACTTCCGAGCGTAGCCATCCGGCCACGCTCTGAACAGGCGATTCCGCCTACCGGCTGATGCCAACCGGACCGCACCGGCGCAATTCGTTTAGTATATGAACTATTTAAAGTCCTGTGTGTACAACGGAAACCTGGCGTTGACATGAGCTGACGGCCACGTCACACTCAGGCCCGGGAGAGCGCTCCCTCACTTGGATACCGGACCACGCCCGCCGCCAGCGCTGGCCGGATCCGCCCGTGCCCACCCCCTGCCCGCACGGGCCGATCTCGGAAGGAGAACCGTGAAATCCGGTTACTCTGATACTTTCGCGCGCCCTAAACGGCTGTTCGCAGCCGGTTTATTGGTCGCAGCCACCGTTACCGTAGGGCCGATGGCTGACCTCAGCCAGGCCGCGCCCCCGGTCAATCCCGCGGACTACCAGCAGATCACGCTGGCCAAGGGTGAGCCGGAAATGGGCGAACCGATGTCCATGACGGTGTTGCCCGACCGCACAGTTCTGCACACCGCGAGAAATGGCACGGTCCGGGCCACCGACGCGGCAGGCAACACCAGGGTCATCGGCACTATCCCGGTCTACAGCCACGACGAAGAAGGCATGCAGGGCATCGCCGCCGACCCGGGCTTTGCCACCAACCGGTTCGTCTACATCTTCTTCGCACCACCGCTGTCCACGCCCGCCGGCGACGCACCGCTGGGCGGCACAGCCGCCGACTTCGCCCGGTTCAACGGCGTCAACCGGCTCGCGCGCTATACGCTCAACAGCGACAACACCATCAACATGGCCAGCGCGCGCACCATTCTCGAAGTGCCAACCAGTCGCGGCCTGTGCTGCCACGTCGGCGGTGACATCGACTTCGACGCGGCCGGAAACCTGTACCTGACGACCGGTGACGACTCGAACCCGTTCGTCGACGGGTACGCCCCGCTGGACGACCGCCCGAGCCGCAACCCGGCGGTCGACTCGCAGCGCAGCGCCGCGAACTCGAACGACCTGCGCGGCAAACTGTTGCGTATCAAGGTCAATGCCGACGGCAGCTACTCGATCCCGACCGGCAACATGTTCCCGCCGGGCACCGCCAACACGCGGCCAGAGATCTACGCCATGGGCTTCCGCAACCCGTTCCGGATGAACGTGGACAAGGCGACCGGCATCGTCTACCTCGGCGACTACGGTCCTGACGCGGGCACCACGAACAACCGTGGCCCGAGCGGCCAGGTCGAGTTCAACCGGGTCACCAGCCCTGGCTTCTACGGCTGGCCCTACTGCACCGGCAGCAACACCGCCGCCGAGACGTACGGGCAGTACAACTACGACACCGGTGCCGTGGGCGCGAAATACAACTGTGGCGCCCCGGTGAACAACTCACGCAACAACACCGGCATCAAGAACCTTCCTGCCGCCAAGCCCGCGTGGATCAAGTACGCCGGTGACAGCGGTTCGCCGCCCGAGTTCGGCGGCGGCTCCGAGTCGCCGATGGGCGCCCCGGTGTACCGCTTCGACCCGAACCTGCAGTCCTCGGTGAAGTTCCCGCAGTCGTTGGACGGACACGTGTTCGCCACCGAGTTCGGCCGCCGCTGGATCAAGGACATCGAGGTGCTCTCGAACGGCAACCGCGGCACGATCCAACCGTTCCCGTGGTCCGGCACGCAGATCATGGACGCGCAGTTCGGCCCGGACGGCGCACTGTACATTTTGGACTACGGCACCGGCTGGTTCCAGGGTGACGCGAACTCGGCCGTCTACCGCATCGAGTACCGCCCATCGGGCCAACGGCCACCGGTCGCCACGGCCAGCGCCAACCGGACATCCGGCGCGGCACCACTGGCAGTGAACTTCTCGTCGGCCGGGTCGTCCGATCCGGACGGTGGACCGCTGACCTACCGCTGGACATTCGGTGACGGCGCGACGTCAACAGCCGCGAACCCGTCGCACACCTACACCGCGAACGGGACGTACACGGCGCAAGTCACCGTAACGGACAACCAGAGTCTGACGGCCAACGCGAGCGTGATCATCAACGTCGGCAACACCGCGCCGACAGTGACAGTCGAGCTGCCAGCACACGGCCAGGTGTTCAACTTCGGTGACACCGTTCCGTTCCGCATCAGCGTCACCGACCCTGAAGACGGCACCGCGATCGACTGCAACCGCGTCAAGATGACCTACATCCTCGGTCACGACAGCCACGGTCACGCGATCACTTCGCAAAACGGTTGTACCGGCAGCATTGCGACGCCGTTGGACGGCGAGCACGACACGTCCGCGAACCTCTTCGGTGTCTGGGACGCGGAGTACACCGACAACGGTGCGGGCGGCCAGCCGCCGATCACCACGCACACCCAGGCGGTGACTCAGCCGCGGACCCGCCAGGCCGAGCACTTCAAGACCATGCAGGGCGTCGGCATCATCGACAAGCCCGCGGCCAACGGTGGCAAGACCATCGGCAATATCGAGAACGGTGACTGGGTGTCGTTCGATCCCTATGTGCTGCAGGGGATTCCGAACTTCACCGCGCGGGTGTCCTCCGGCGGTGCCGGTGGTCAGCTGCAGGTGCGGGCGAACTCGCAGACCGGCCCCCTGCTCGGCACGGCGACCGTGACGAACACCGGTGGCTGGGAGACCTTCGTCAACGTGACCGCGAACCTGTCGAACGCGCCTGCCGGGACGACGAAGTTGTTCCTGGTGTTCACCGGTGGTGCCGGTGCGTTGTTCGATGTGGACCAGTTCACGCTCGGCGGGTCCGCGCCACCGCAGCCGGTTCTGTTGTCCGGTGGCAGGCCTGCCACCGCGTCCTCTTCGGAGAGTGCGACCTATGGGCCGGGCAACGTCACCGATGGCAGCGCGACCTCACGCTGGTCGTCGCTGTTCGCCGACCCGCAGTGGATCTACATCGACCTCGGGCAGACCCGATCGGTCTCCAGGGTCCGGCTGAACTGGGAGGCCGCGTTCGGTCGCGCCTACCGGATCGAGACCTCCGCGACAGCGGGCACCAACGACTGGAACCCGGTGTACAGCACCACGGCCAGTGACGGTGGGATCGACGACGTCAGCTTCACCGCGACGAACGCGCGCTATGTCCGGGTTTTCGGCACCGCCCGTGCCACGGCGTGGGGCTACTCCTTGTGGGAAATGGAGGTTTACGGTGCGTAGCACACTGCGCAGGGCCGGTTCGGCGTTAGCCCTTGCACTGACGCTTATGGTTTCTCTTGTGACAGGTGTCAGCCAGGCGGCCGACCCGCCATACCGGATCATGGTCTTCTCCAAGACGGCCGGGTTCCGGCACGACGCGATTCCGGCCGGAATCCAGGCACTGCGGGAACTGGGCAGTGCCAACAGCTTCACCGTCGACGCGACCGAGGACGCCGCGCGCTTCACCACGGCGAACCTCGCGCAGTACAAGGTCGTTGTGTTCCTCAACACGACCGGTGACGTGCTGAACGCGACTCAGCAGACCGCGTTCGAGCAGTACATCGCCGGTGGCGGTGGCTATGTCGGTGTCCACGCGGCAGCGGACACCGAATACGGCTGGGCTTGGTACGGAGACCTGGTGGGTGCGTACTTCCACTCACATCCGCAGATCCAGCAGGTGACCGTGCGCGTGGACGATCGTGTCCACCCATCCACGGCGCACCTGCCTGCGGCCTGGATCCGTACCGACGAGCTGTACAACTACCGCACGAACCCGCGCAGTGGCGCCAAGGTTCTCGCGCGGCTGGACGAATCCACCTACAGCGGCGGCAACATGGGCGCCGACCACCCGATTGTCTGGTGCAAGAACGTTGGCAACGGTCGCTCTTGGTATTCAGGTCTAGGCCACACGCAGCAGTCGTACACCGAAGCTAACTTCCGCACCATGTTGCTCGGCGGAATCCGTTGGGTAGCGGGAATGGTTCCGGGTGATTGTGGCCCGACCAACGAGCCAGGGCCGACGCTGCTGTCGCGTGGCCGTCCGACCACAGCGTCCTCTTCGGAGAACGCGACTTACGGGCCGGCCAACGCGGTGGACGGGAACACCGGCACCCGCTGGTCCTCGCAGTTTTCGGATCCACAGTGGATCTCGGTCGACCTCGGCCAGGTTCGCTCGGTGTCCCGTGTCCGGTTGCAGTGGGAGGCCGCTTATGGCCGTGCGTACCGGATCGAGACATCGGAGAACAACAGCACGTGGTCCACTGCGAACACTCAGACCGCCAGTGATGGTGGCGTGGACGACATCACGTTCACCGCGGCGAATGCGCGCTATGTCCGGGTCTTCGGCACTGCCAGGGCCACGGCGTGGGGCTATTCGTTGTTCGAGTTCGACGTATACGGCACCTGATCCAGCGCTGAGGCGACCATCTTCTGCCAGTACGGATCGCCGATGACGCCGGTAGTCCAGCGCATGGACTGTGCTTGGTCATAGAGCTGAAGGGCTCGCTCGTGGTCGCCCCGCATGACGGCGGCCACGGCGAGCCCTTCAGTCGCGTAAGGCAAGTTGTGCGGATATTTCGAACTCGTCGCGAGCACTTCGTTGAAGGCCTGTTCCGCCGCGACGATTTCATTGCGTCGCAACAAGATCGCGCCGAGCACGTTGAGCACCTCGGCGGTCCGGGTCCGTGAACCGAATTCCCGGCTGATGGCAAGGCTTTCACTGGCCAGCGTGAGAGGCCGGTCGTTGTCGCCGTCCAGCAGATACGACCAGGCCAGGTGAATGAGGCAGGTCGCGGTCGCCTGTGGTTCGTCGAGCTCGCGAACCATCTGCACGCACGCGATCCGGTTCGCCAGCGCGAGATCGAGCTCGCCTGCCATCTGTTGCACACAGCCGAGCGTGGTCAGGCAGTTGGTGGGTATCGCTGGGTCGCCGAGTTTCCGTGCGATGGCAACGCTTTGCTCGGCCTGCGCAAGCGCCTCGGGGAAGTCGCCTTGGAATCCGGCGAACCAGGCAAGCCGATCCATTGCCGTGCAACGGTATTTGTCTGAGCCGTATGGCAACGCGTCTCGCAGGAGCTTGCGGGCATCGGCGATGAACCCGAGATTCGCTTCGGCTATGGCCAGCCCGATCGCCACGGTCAGATGCTCCATAGTGGACTTTGTCCACGTGCGGGCGACGCGCCAGCTCTCGATCTGGATGGTGGTTTTCCGGTGTATCGCAGGCGGAACGGTCATCGGCCTTGTCACGAACGCCGAAACCAGTTCAGTGAGCCACGCGGTCAAGGCCGCGTGTGCGACTCTGTCCTCTTTGGACTCAGTCAGCCTTCGCATGGCGTACAAACGGATCGACTCCAGTAGCCGGAACCGCTGGCTGTCCATCGGCGTGAGCAAGGATTTGGCCTGTAGCCGGGAAATCATGGTCAGTGCCGCGTCAGTGTCGGTCGCGCACACCGCGGCGGCCGCGTCCAGATCGAACCCGCCGGTGAAGATAGACAACCGCCGCAGCGCGCATTGTTCGCTCGGAGCAAGCAACTGATAGCTCCAGTCGATCGCCTCCCACAGACTGCGTTGCCGGTTGGGCCGGGCCCGTCCGCCCAGCACAAGCAGGTCGAACCGGCTGTCGAGCCGAGCGCAGATCTCGCTGACCGGCAGTACCGGCACCCATTTCGCGGCCAGTTCGATCGCCAGCGGCATGCCGTCAAGCCGGGAACACAATGCCGCGACGGCCTGCGTTTCGGTCGCGGGCAACCGGAAATCCGGCACCATTTCCTTGGCGCGTTCCACGAAAAGGCGCACGGATTCTGTGCGCCGCAACGCATTCACCGAATCATCATGGCCTGTCGCCAATCCGTCGATCCGGACGGTTACCTCACCGGTGATTCGCAGCGCTTCACGGCTCGTGGCCAGGATTCGCATGCTGGGGCAGCGTGACAACAACGTATCCGCGAGTTTCGCGCACGATTCCAGCACGTGTTCGCAATTGTCCAGCACCACAAGGACTCGCATGGTCCGCAGCGTCGAGACGATCGTCTCCAGGGTCGACTCGTCGCTGTGCTCGACCAGACCTGCCGCGGTCGCCACGGTCTGCTCGATCAGGTGCTCGTCGGTCACCGAGCCCAGCTCCACCAACAGAACACGGTCGGTGTCCGTGCGGTCGACGCGGCTCGCGGCCGCGACCGCCAGCCGCGTCTTTCCCGCGCCCGCGCTGCCGGTCAACGTGATCAACCGGTGCTTGCGGCGCAGTCTGTCCACTGTGATCAGTTCCTGCTGACGCCCGATGAAGCTGTCCCGTTCAGCGGGAAGGTTGCTGACGATCCGGTCGGCGGGTTTGGCCATGGCCTGCACCATCCGCTGCCGGTAGGCACGCTGACGGCACGCGTTGGAGCAGTACGCGCGCGTTGCCTGCTCCGGCAGCGCGTTCTGGCACATCGCGCACCGGGCACTCACCGCAATCGAACGTAACAGCTCGGATGTTCCCGGACCAGAACGCGTTACGGCTCGTTACGCCGTGCTTTACCGGCGCCGCTACAGACCGTCACGCTGGAGGAATGCGCGTGTCCACTGACCGAGAGGTGCGGTCGTACCCGTTCGGCAGATGCCAGGGTCTCGAACTGGACCCGATTTACGACCACATCCGCGAGAACGAGCCGTTATGCCGCGTCCGGCTGCCGTATGGGGGAGAGGCCTGGCTGGTCACGCGGCACGAGGACGTCCGGACTGTGCTGGTCGACACCCGCTTCAGCCGCGCCGCCGGAGCCGGTCGTGATGAACCCCGCGTAACGCCCCATGTTCAACCGAGGGGCATGCTCGACATGGATCCACCCGATCTCACGCGGCTACGCAAGCTGGTCGCGGGCACGTTCACCGCTCGCCGGGTCGAGCGCCTGCGGACACGTGCGGTGGTCATCGCGAACGACCTGATCGACCAGATGGTCTTGGGTGAATTGGTCTCGGAGTTCGCGGCACAGCTGCCGATGATCATGATCTGCGAGCTGCTCGGTGTCCCGGTGACCGACCGGCCAGAGTTCACCGGCTGGGCATCGACCTTCCTGACCGGCAGTAACCCCGAACCGCTGATGGCGTACATGGCCGGGTTGGTCACGGAACGCCGCGCGCGGCCGACCAATGACTTGCTCGGCGCGCTGGTCGAGGCGCGGGACGGCTACGGCAAGCTGACCGAGCACGAGTTGCTGTTCCTGGCGGCGGGACTGCTCGCGGCCGGGTTCGAGACGACCGCCAACCAGATCGGCAACGCGGTCTACATGATGCTCACGCACCTCGGCCAGTTGGTGCCAACTTCGCAGGTCTCGTCCGCGGTCGAGGAAGTGATGCGGTTTGTTCCGTTGACCGCCACAGTAAATACTCCGCGATGGGCGGTCGATGACGTGGAATTGTCCGGTGGTACGGTTGTCAAAGGTGAGGCCGTGTACGCCGACAGGTCGGCCGCGAACCGGGATCCGAGAGTTTTTCGTGACCCGCACGGGTTCGACGTGTCCCGGTCACCGAATCCGCATATTGGCTTCGGACATGGCATCCATCACTGCCTGGGCGCGCAGTTGGCCCGGCTGGAACTACAAGTGGCCCTCTCGGCGTTGAGGGGGAGGTTGCCCGAGTTGCGACTCGGAGTGGCAGAGGACACCCTGACTTGGCGCACCGGTGGAGCCCTTCGCGGGCTCGTTGCGTTGCCGGTCGTCTATTGACCTCTGCCGGCCCCTCGTGGCAGGGACGAGGGGCCGGCAGGGCTTTTACCTAACTGGCCTGGACAGAGTTGTAGAGGTTCTGGGCGTCGGCGCCGAAGTAAGGGCCGAACATCCAGTTGGGGAAGAAGTTGTACTTGAAGCTGTTCACCGAGTTGAGTGTGCCGGTTCCGGTCGCCTCGCTGAACGACAGGAACCACGGACCGCCACTCGAACCGCCGGTCTGGTTACAGGTCATCCCGATTCCCCGTGACAGCAGGAAATCGTTGAACACCCGGCCACTGCAGTAGATCAGCTTCGACCCGTCGTACGGCGCCGCGGCCGAATAGCCGAACGCGTACATGTTCTGGCCCCGCGCCTGGTTGAACGCGATACCTTGGGCCCCAACAACATCCGACAGGCTCTGACCGTTGAGCGGGTTCACGACGGCCGCGCCGATGTCGAAGTTAATGTCCTCGCTGGCCACCCATTGCGGGGTGGCGTGCGTGCTCTTCGCGGTCCACGTGCCGTAGGGCGCGTTTCCGTTGTTGTACGCGGGAACGAACACCCAGTTGGTGTGGAACACGCCTTCCAGCTTCACGCAGTGCCCAGCCGTGATCACCGTGCTCTTGTTGGCACTGGTCACCGAGTTGCCGCTGCACGAGGCCGTCCGGCCCTGGTAAGTGAAGAACACGCGGCCCGCGGTTTGCACGACCGCGCCGCCGCCGGTCCACGCCGCGCCACCGTTCGGAATGGACTGTGGGATGAGAGTGGGTAAGCCACTCGCCACGTTCTTCACAGCACTGCGGGTGATGGAAATCAGATCCAGTGGCTTCGCGGAACGCATCCGTTCAGGCGTCCAGAACGCCGTTACGGCCCTCGCTGCGTCCGTTGTCGTTGCCGCTAGATGTGTAGTCGCGCTCTTCGCCTGTGCGGCGGGTGTGACGAACGCGGCCACTGCCAATCCGGTCACGGCTAAGACGAGTACTCGTTTCATGCCGGCTCTTTTCCGGGTGAGGAGCAGGGGTACTCGAAAGTAACTCGCGATTCACCCGGAGACCAGCCTGGAACGGTTCAGCTCCTGACCGGAGGCTGACGGTTCGACTCCTGGCAGGAGGCTCAGACCCCGCACGTGCCTTCCGGACGAGGCCCCCGCACGCCTTCCGAGGAACAGGTGCGGGACGCCCTGAACGCCTGACCCGTAGGGGAGGTCCGCGAGTGCCTTCCGGACCAGGCTCCGCGCGTGCCTTCCAAACTCGGCAACGAACGGCGCCGCCAGCCAGTTCCAGCGCTCCCCCAATGGTGTCATCAGGTCCCGCGCGTACACGGAGAGTGGGAGGCCGTTAGCCCAGGTCCCGTAGCCACTGCTCCACGCCAGCCACATGCACCGTCGCCCACGAGCGTGCCAGCTCCGGCTGGCGTGCCTCAAGCGCGGTCACGATCGCGCGATGTTCGGCGACCGTCCGGTCGACCGCGCCACCTTGCGAGATGCCGCGCCAGATCCGGACCCGGACCGTGGGGCCTGCCAGCGTGTCCATCAGCTGGGCCAGGTAGTTGTTGCCTGCCGCGGCCACGATCCGGCGGTGGAACTGCAGGTCGTACTCCACCAGTTCCTCGACCGATCCGGCTTGCTCGGTGGCGTCACAGAGCTTGCGCAGTTCCTCGATGTCCTCTTCGCTGACCGACAACGCCGCAGTCGCGGTGGCCGCTGGTTCGAGAATCCTGCGGACTTCGAGCATCTCCAGCACCGACTCTTCGCTGCGGTGCAGATCCAGCACGAACGACAGCGCGCCGAGCAGCTCGCCCGCCCGCAGGCTGGACACGTACGTGCCGTCGCCCTGGCGTACGTCGAGCACCCGGACCAGGGACAATGCCCGCACGGCTTCGCGCAGGGAGTTACGCGACAGCCCGAGGCGGTCGGCAAGGTCGGCTTCCCGCGGCAGCCGGTCGCCCGGCTTCAGCTCGCCTGACATGATCATTTCCCGGACCCGCAGGATCGCGTCGTCGGTTACCGCCACGCCTTACCCCTCGTATAGACATCGGATGTCTTGCCGTCCAGTATGCGCTATGCCGGAGAAATCCGCGCACAAGCACACCGGTCAGTCTCCGGAAGCACCCCAGAAAACGACCTCGTGCGGCTGGCCGTCCTCGTAGAGCACCGCGTACCGGCCGTGCCAGCGCTCCACGTGGTACGAATCGGTCTTGCGGTATCGCATGAAGTCGGCGTGGTCCGGCGTGTCGGTGCCGAATTCCTCGCGAACCTCCTGCGGTGACATGGCCGTGATCACGCCGACCTCCACTGATTCGCCGATCGCGTGCATGTCCAGGATGGAGTGGGTGCCGACTTCCCAGAACTCTTCGTCCTCTTTGAGCTCGGCCAGCTCAGCCAGCGTTTCGAAATCCCCGACATCGTGCACGTCTTCGAGGTAGTCGCGTTCGGTCAGCACTCGCTGCTGTGTCTCGGTGAACGCACGAGACACATCCGGCTGATATGGCGCGAAGTTGTACCACTCCGATGCCCCCACGACCGCTCCTTCACTCGGTAGGGAGCAGACCTTACTGGCCCTTATCGACACCCTCGCATCGGCCGGACACTTGGTCCATGAGATTCGGTGTTTTTCTCCTTGCCGGTCGTTTTCCCGGGCAATCCGATCGCGACGCGCTGCGGCGCGCCTCGGACGCCGTCGTATGGGCGGAGCAGGCGGGCTTCGACGACGTGTGGATCGCCGAGCACCACTTCATGTCCTACGGGGTCTGTCCATCGGCGATCACGTTCGCGGCGCATGCGCTGGGGCGCACCGAAAGGATCACGGTCGGCACGGCAGTCACCGTACTGTCCACAACCCACCCGGTGATGCTGGCCGAGCAGGTGACCATGCTCGACCAGATGTCCGGCGGGCGACTGCACCTCGGGGTTGGGCGTGGCGGGCCGTGGCGTGATCTCGAGGTCTTCGGCACCGGCCTCGACCGGTGGGAGAACGGCTTCGCCGAAAGCCTCGACTTGCTGATCGACTGCCTGACCGAATCGCAGGTCAAAAGCACCGGCCGGTTCGAGTTCCGCGAGGTGCCGATGGTTCCGAAACCCGTACAGCGGCCCAGGCTGACGGTCGCATGCACCTCGCCAGGGACCATCGAGGTTGCCGCGGCGCGCGACTTGCCGATGTTGCTGGGCATGGATCTGGATGACAGTGGGAAAGCCACCATGATCGAGCTTTATCGGCAAGCCGGTGGCGAGTCGACCGAGCACATCGGAGCGGTGCTTGCCCACGTCGCCGACACTCGCGAACAAGCCGCCGACGAGCTCAGAACACTGATGCCGCAATGGCTTGAGCCGGGGCTGAAGGGTTACGTCGCAGTGGACGACCGGCCGCGTAAACCCCATGATCCGCACAAGTACACCGAGCACCTGGTCGGGATCAGTCCGATCGGTACAGCCGCGGAGTGTCTAGCTGCCTTGCGGGGCAACACTTCTGGTGTCGAGCACTACATCCTGATGGTGGACGGGTGCGGCGACCCTCAGCGTACCCGTCGCACAATTGAGCGGATCGGCCACTTGACCAGGGGCGTCTGAGCCAATCTTGGCGTCTCTCTGCCGAGCGCAGGTTGGAACCGGAGCGTTTTGTTCCGCATGTGGCTAAGGTCAGGTTCATGTCCAGGCATGCTGAGGCCGAACGCAATGACCACGCCCTGCTCAAGGCGGCACGAGAAGTTCTCGCCGCCGACGGGGTGCATGCCTCCGTCGCGGCGATCGCGGCGCGAGCGGGAGTCGGCATCGGCAGCCTGTACCGCCGCTACCGGTCAAAGGACGAACTGTTCCAGCGCCTGATCGAGATCGCGCTCGACCAGTGGAGCGAACTGTCCTCGCAGGCTCTGGCCTGCGAGGACCCGTGGGACGGGCTCGTGCACTACGTCACCAGCTCGGCCGGGATGGGCACGCTGGCGCCGCTTGCCGGGATGGTCACCATCACCGACACGATGGTCAAGCAGCACGCCCGCTCCAACGAGGCCTTCGACCAGCTGATCGCCAACGCGCACGAAGCGGGCGTGCTGCGCGCCGATGTCACCGCGATCGACGTGCTGCTGATCATCGAACAGCTCGGCAAGTGTCCACTGATCGAACAGCTCCAGCAGCAAGGCCGGGAAGATCTGATCGAGGCGGCACGCAACGCGGAGCAGCGCGTTGTCGCGATCGCGCTGGCTGGGCTGCGCCCGAGTGATCAACCGCTGCCCGGCGAGCCGCCGAGCATGGACCTGTTCGCGCAACGCTGGGCTAGCGTTGATTTAGGAAAATCATGAACAACAGCCGCAGTCCAATCAGGATACTGACCACCAGCAGGTTGTAGCCCATCACTTGGTACAGCGTGACATCCTCGATCAAGCGCGGACCGCCGGTCGTCCCGAGCAGCAGCACCGACATGATTCCCGTTGTCGCGCCGATGAAAGCCAGCAGTCCTTGATGGACGATGTTGTTGACCAGCTGGCGGTCGCGTTCGTCGGCGAACAGCCGGACGTTGACCGACAGCCTGCCTTCCTCAAGCGCGCCACCGATCCGGTCGATCCGGCGGGGGAGCCTGCGTAGCACCGGCAGCAGGGTCAGCAGTTCCTCGGTCGCTGTTTTCCTCAGTGAGGCCGGATCCATCTTCTCACTGAGCCGAACTCCTGCGTATGCACGGGATTCGACGACGATGTTGAACCCTGGCGCCAGCCCGGCGAGGGTTCCCTCCATTGTGGCCAGTGCGCGGAAGACCGCCGCGATCTCCGGCGGGACGCTCAGGCCGTACGTTGTGACCAGGCGGAACAGGTCGCTGAACATCTCGACGTCCGGTGCCGTGCCGCCGGCGAAGTGCCGTGCGATGAACTGACCAAGCGCTCGTTCGAGTTTGATCTCGTCGATGTCGTCCGGCCGGTAGATGATCTCAAGGAGCCCGTCGCGCAGGGCCGCGGGGTCAGCGCGATCGATGGCTAGCAGGAGGTTCTGCAGTCCGGTCCGCAGCGATCCGTCGAGCCTGCCGACCGATCCGAAGTCCAGCAGGCCGAGCGTGCCGTCTTCAAGCAGCATCACGTTGCCGGGGTGCGGGTCGGCGTGGAAGACGCCGTTGCGCATTACTTGGCGTAGCAAGCAGTGCAGCAGCGACCGGGCGAGATCGGTCCGGTCGAGCCCGCGCGCGTCGATCTCCGCGCCTGCCGATCCGAGGGGCGTACCGACGAGCCGGTCCATGATGAGCACGCGTGGTGGCTCGATGGACTTTGGGTACGCGGACCGTCGTATCGGCCGCGACGGCTTGGATGTTCTTGGCTTCGACCCGGAAGTCCAGTTCTTCCAACAGGTTCTTGGCGAACCCGTCGGCAAGGGCGAGTACACCGAGGCGCTCGGCCCACTTCGTGCGTTCTTCGAGGGTCCTGGCCAGGCGGTACATGATGTCCAGGTCGCGCTCGACGATTGCCTGGATGCCTGGCCTTTGCACCTTCACGACCGCGTCCGTGCCGTCGATCAGCTTCGCCCGGTAGACCTGCGCGACGGACGCGCTGGCCAGGGGAGTCGTGTCGATCTCGGCGAAGACCTCGTCCGTAGGGCATAGTTCGTCGGTCAGTACCTTGTCGATTTCTTCGCGGGGTGCGGGGGAAACCTGGTCTTGCAGCCTGCTCAGCTCGTGGATGAATTCGGGCGGGAGCAGGTCCGCGCGCGTCGACAGGACTTGGCCGAGTTTGACGAACGTGACCCCGGCTTCCTCAAGGGCTTGGCGGAGCCTCCTGGCCAGTTGGGCTCGCTTGATCGGATCGCTGGTCCTCAGCTTGCCGCGAAATGCCGGGCCGAAGCCGTGCTTGAGGGCCACCCGGGTGATCTTCGAGTAGCGCCGGGCCCGACTGATCCGGCCGGGGATGGACCTGAGCCCGCCGACGAACCACATCCCCGTCCCGCTCGGTTTCGTCACTTCGAACACGAACAGGATCGCGACCGCGACCAGCAGCGTCCCGCCGAAGATCGGGATGATGAACAGCAGCGCGATCTGCTCTTTGCCCGGGCCGACCACGGGTGTCTGCTGGCCGATCAGCCCCGCGACACTCCACGCCACCGCGGCCGCGATCAATGCACGGATGATGCCGACCCGGACCCCGAGCACCTTCCTCGCCCCGCCACCAAGATCCACGCCACCAGCCCGAACCCGATCGCCCCGACAATGCCGAGCAGCACATACCCCATAACCGGAACCCAACCAGACGAACGCCGTGTCCACCGTTCCCGCACACCGTGTCCACCGTTGCTGAAGAGCGTGTCCACCGTTCCGACACACCGTGTCCACCGTTGCTGAAGAGCGTGTCCACCGTTCCGACACACCGTGTCGACCATTCCCGCATGGCGTGTTGACCGCTCCGGCATGCCGTGTCCACCCGGAATTCCCGCTCAGGTCTCGCACCTTCCCTCCGGGGAGTGAGCCTCCGCCCTTCCCGGCATGTGAAGATCGAGCTGTGGCGGGAGTGTTCAGTGCTGTGTTCGGGCCGGTCGGCCGGAAGCTGACGTATCGGCGCTGGACCTACCTTGTGCTCGGCGCGACCCTGATCGTCCCCTTCACCCTGGCGGCTTTCGTCGCCGTACCCCCTGTCCTGCGCCTGCTTCTCCCGATCGACACGGCCGAACAACCTCTGGTCGTCGTGGTCACGATGACCGTCGCGATCCTGGCCTGGGCGGCTGGGACGTCATTCATCCCGGCCGTGCGGGTGGTCGAGGGCACGGCGGCACGTGAGCTGCTGGGCGCCGGGGTGCCGGTGCAGGCGTCGATGCGGGCGAACAACCTGGAAGCACGCTGGAAGACGTGCCAGTGGTTCCTGATCCACATCATCATCGGCACCGCGATCGGCGGGTTCACGCTCTACGTCCCCATCGCGCTGCTTCAGTCATTCGTAGCGCCTTTCACCGGTGAATGGCTGCTGATCGGCAACGCGCACCTGCGCGTGCCCACAGGGTGGCAGTCGGCGTGGATCCCAGTGGCCGCGATCGTCAGCACGATTGTCCTCGTGCACGTGGTGAACATGGCCGGAGTGGGCCTGACCCGGCTTTCGCAGGTGCTGCTCGGCCCGACACCCGCGGACCACCTCGCGCAACTCAAGCACCGCGCCGAGCAACTGGCCGAAAGAAACCGGCTGGCCAGGGAACTACATGACTCCGTCGGGCACGCCCTGAGCGTCGTGACCATCCAAGCCACCGCCGCGGGCCGAGTGCTGGAGAACGACCCGCAGTTCGCCAAGCGGGCCCTGTCGGCGATCGAGGAGGCAGCACGTGACGCGCTCGCCGACCTCGACCACGTCCTCGGCCTGCTCAGGGAGGACGCGCCGGGCACGCATCCGCAGCACACCCTGGCGGACCTCGACGACCTTCTCGGGACCATGCGGCTGGCCGGGGTCACGGTCGACACCGAAATCACCGGGGACCTGCCTGGCCTACCGTTCGTGGTGTCCACCGAGGCCTACCGGATCGTGCAGGAATGCCTGACGAACGCGTTGAAGCACGCGGGCAAGGTCACGGTCACCTTGATGGTCAAGGCAAATCATGACGCGCTCGAAGTCGAGGTGGCCAATCCGATGACCGGCCAGCCACGACACGGCGGTCGCGGCATCGCGGGCATGCGGGAACGGGCAACCGTCCTTCGTGGACAGATCGAGGCTGGGCCGGACAACGGTTTCTGGCGGGTGAAGGCGAGGATTCCGCTATGACTGTCAACGTTCTCCTTGTCGACGACGAGGAGCTGATCAGGGCTGGCCTTCGGGTGATCATCGACGCCGAGCCCGACCTCGCCGTGGTCGGTGAGGCCGAGGACGGCGCCGATGTGCTGCCGTTGGTCACGAGGTTGGCGCCGGATGTCGTGCTGATGGACGTCCGGATGCCCGCTGTCGATGGGATTCAGGCCACACGGCACATCATCGATCGGGTGCCGGACGCGCCGAAGATCATCGTCGTGACGACGTTCGAGAACGACGACTACGTCTACGACGCGCTTCGCGCTGGGGCCAACGGGTTTCTGCTCAAGCGGGCGAGGCCTGCTGAGATCGTGCGGGCGATCCGGGTTGTCGTCGCGGGGGATTCTTTGCTGTTCCCGGAAAAGATCCGCTTGCTCGCCGGGCAACGGGGTGTGGGACCCGATCGGTCAGGCCTGCGGGAGGCAGGCCTGACCGATCGGGAGGCAGAGGTGCTCCGGCTGATGGCAACCGGTCTGTCCAATGTGGAAATATCCGAGCAGTTGTTCGTCAGTGTGCAGACGGTGAAAACGCACGTGGGCAACGTCCTGGCCAAGTTGCACGCCAGGGACCGCACCCAGGCCGTGATCACCGCCTACGAATCCGGCTTCGTCACACCTGCCAGCTAACGCCTTGCTTCCGCCCATGCCCGGGTCAGGCGGTTCACCAGTTCCGTCAGCACGTCATCCGGGAACGCGAACGGGAACCGGATGAAATTGTCATGCGCACCGGACGGATCCGTTGCCGCGCCTGGCACAACCTCGACTCCGTGCCGTAGCGCGACTTGCGCGAAAATCCGGGCGTCGGTGTTCGGCAGCTCGATCCACAACGCGGATCCGCCATCCGGTGTACGCCAACGCCATTCGGGCAGGTTCTGGGTCAGCAGCTCACGGACCCGGCCGAGCCGGTCCCGTAGCTCGCCGATCCGTGCGCCTGCCAGCTCCGGCAGTTGCGGCAGCAGCCGCGCGGCCAGCGCCTGGTCAAGGATCGGGCTGCCGAGATCCGCGAGCGCCTTGTGCCGTGCAAGACGTTCCGCTGTCTCAACCGATGCCCGTACCCAGCCGATTCGCAGGCCTGCCCAGACCGACTTGGCGAGCGAGCCGATCGTGAGCACTTCCGCGTTGGTGCCTGCGAAAGCGCCGATCGGCGGCGGAGCGCCATCTGCGGCGCCGACGGTGTACGCGTGGTCCTCGACGACCGGCACGGCGTACCGCGCGGCCAGTTCCACGATCCGACGGCGGCGGCTCGTGGACATGAGCACGCCGGTCGGGTTGTGGTACGTCGGCATGACATACAACAGGTCCGGCTGGTGCTCGGCCATCACGCGGCCAAGCTGATCGGCCTTGATGCCCTCGTTGTCCAGTTCCACCCCGACCAAGCGGACCCCGGTCGCGCGGAACACGTCGAGACAGCCAGGCCAGCTCGGCGTTTCCACGACCGCGGTCCAGCCGCGCCGCAGGTACATCTGGGTGATCAACCCGATCGCCTGCTGCGCGCCGGTCGTGATCACGACTTGCTTGGGTTCGGTGGGCATCCCGGTCGCTGTCAGGTGTCCGGCGACCGCCGAACGCAGCTCGGGTAGGCCAGCTGGGTGATACCCCGATCCGTTGAGCAGCGCGGGCAAATCCGCGTGCACCAGATCGAGCAACGCCCCGCGCAAGTGCGCCGCGCCCGGGTCGTACGCCCTGGCCAGCGAGATGATCTCGCCTGCCGCTTCGTTGGTGCGATTGATGATCGGTGTCGCCCGGCCGAACACCCGCCCTTCCACACTCGGCCGGAAACCCGGCGGACGGACGACCCGCGTCCCACTGCCTCGTCTGCTGTCGACAAGGCCGATCGAGCGCAGTTCGTCGTACGCCGACACCACGGTCGCGCGGCTCACGGCAAGAGCTCGCGCCAGATCACGCTCGGACGGTAACCGCTCACCGGCATGCAGATCACCTGCGTGGATGGCCTTGCGTACAGCCTCAGCCAACCGCCGGTACAGCGGAGCCCGCCCGGCTGACGTGCTCGTCCAGTCGCCGAGAACCTCGACGAGATCGGAGCCGTCGGTCAAACGGTCCATTGCTCCCCCTGAATGGCCCGCGATCCAGGCCAAAACTCCCTCTACTCGTGCCAACCTTTTCCACACTGATCGGTTTTCTGGTGGGTTCGTTAGCACCTGACGAGAAGAGTTCTCGTGAGTGGTTAGCCGGGTTAGAACACGGCTAACCACTCACGAGGGGTGACCTGGGGGTTTCAGGCGACGGGCTGCTGGGCCTGCCCGCGCGCGGCCCGGCCACGCAGCACGTCGACCCGGTCGGTTCCGGGGCGGCCGAGCACCCAGCTGGAGCCCGCGACGGCCTTCGCCTGCTTCTTGAGCGGCGCCAGCAACGCGGACACCTCGCGGTAGGAGGAAACACTGTTCACGCCACAGATCAGCGAAGCCAGCGAGACCGTGACCGGCATACCCTCGGCGGACCATTCGTTGTCCAGCAGCATCCCGGCGAGCGACGAGATCTCGTCGAGGTCCGTGACCAGCAGGAAGTCGTCCCCGCCGACGTGACCGACCAGGACGTTCGGCATGCTCGCCGACGCCTCGGTGATGGTCCGGCCGAACGTCCGGATCAGGTCGTCGCCCGCGGCGAAACCCAGTGAGTCGTTGACGGTCTTGAACGCGTCCACGTCCAGCCAGGCGATGACGAACATCTGGCCGTTGGAGATCCGCCGGTCGACCTCGCGGGCCACGGCGTCCGTGCCAGGCAGCCTGGTCAGGGGGTTGAGCGCGGCGGCCTGCTCGACCTTCATGTCCGCGACGCCACGGATCACCTCGGTCGCCCGGACCACGCCGACACACCGGCCGCCTTCATCGGTGACCACCACGTCGTCACCGGTGCGTTCCCAGTCGGTGTCGCCGACGAGTTCGAGCAACTCCATGCCGGTCGCCTCGCGGTCGATCACCAATGGCTTGTCCGCGTGCCGCGCGGCCGCGCGTTTGGCGTGCAGCGCGTGCCCATACGGCCCGGCGACGATCAGCAGGAACCGGCTGCGGTCGATCGACCACTGCGGGCGCCACGACTCGTCGACCAACACGAGGCCGTTGACGTCCGGACGCTCGGCGAGCGTGGCACGTACTTCCTCGGCGGTCGCGGTGACCGGCAGCATCAACGCGGGGTGCATGTAGTCGGTGACCTTCGGCGGCTTCACGGCCGTGACGCGTCGTTCCGCGGCCTCGGCTAGCGCCTGCGTACGCTTCGGGTCGTCGATCGACGCGGCGAGGTACTCGCCCTGCGCGGCGCGTACGCCGAGCCGGCTCAACGTGACGAGCTGGTTGTCGTTGGTCACGTTCACCGCCGCGACCCTGGCGTCGGTACGGGACGCGAGGCGCACGACCGAATCGAGCATCGCGGCGGCGACCGGGTCCTCGGGGTTCACCAGGATCTTGGAGTGGATCTTGAACATGTCCGGTGCGGCCTCGGCCAGCAGCGCCAGCGGCGCGTCGCCGTCGCCGATGCCGTCAAGTGCGATCCGGAACCCCTCGGCGCGCAGCTTGGCGATGCCCGCGAGCAGGTCGACCCGGCGGGCCTGGCAGAAGGGTGGTCCGATCTCCAGTACGACGTCTCGGCTGTGGCGGCCTGCGTGCCGCAGCACGGGCAGCAGATAGTGCAGCAGGTCGTCGGTGCGCGCCGCCGTCGAAGCCAGGATGTTCACGTGCAGCGGGATCGCCGGATCCTGCTCCTCGGCGGCCAGCAGGGCATGCCCGGCCAGCGCGATGTCGGTCTGGGTCAGCTGCCCGGCCCGGCTTGCCGCCTTGAACAGGCCATGGATGTTGCCGCTTGCTGGTAGGGGCAGCGCCTCCAGGGCGATCACTCGGCCAGTACGCGTACTGAGCAACGGCTGGAACGCGAAGCTCACGTCTTGAGTCGCGGACACGGGTCTCATACTGCCGAATGAGTTCACGTTTCGGCGATTTCGTCACCCATTGTTCATGTGGCGGGCGCGGACAATCACCGATTTGGCGCATACCAGACGCACCCGGCCGGAAGCGCGGCGAAAGATTCGGAGCATCGCGGCTACCGTCGCGCCCGGATCGTCCCGTCCGGACAGATATCCACGTTGTGCGTCGGGTGGTAGGTCAAAAAATAACTCGAAGAATCGCCGGGTCTCGGCTGCCGACAACGACAGCAATGTTTCCAGGCCGCAGTGTCTGAGGAAATGTACGAACCGGGCGCGCCACGGCCACACCGCTGGCCACGGGTCCTCACCAGCGGCGATCGCGGCCGCGATACGTGGCGCCAACCGGAATGCCTCACCGACGCTGTAACCGGCCGCCGGATGGACGAACCCGGCGGCGGCGCCGAACGGCAGTACCGGTTCGCGTTTCGGTTTCGGCACATCGAGTGGGAAACGCACACGCTCGACGTCCGGCGTGTCGATCTTTATCCCATAGGGTTCGAGGCGTTCTCTGAGGGCCTCGCGAAGGGTCCGGAAATCCATCGCCGGGCGCCGCGCCAAAGCGGTCTCTTCAAGCAGGACTTTGCCGTGGCCGAGTGGCATCGCGTAGAGGAACGTGTTGTGTGCGCCGCGCCAGTCCATGAAAATCGCCTCGCCCGGCGCGACAATCGGCGCGGCGACTTCCTCGGGCACGATCACGCCGTACGCGGTCTGTTCGGCCGTGCCACCGCGTGAACCCATTGCGTTGACAACGGTTTTGGCGGTGAACGTGCGACCGTCGGCCAGTTCGAGTCCCTTGTGGTCAGTTTTCACGACACGGCCGGTGATGACAGTGACGTTCTTGGTGAGCGCGGCCATCAGCCGGTCGTTGTTCAGAATCGCGTAACGACGCGCGATGACATGAGCTTTGTTGGTATAGGCCCGGATCACTTTCGGCTCAGCGGCGGTGACATCGGGTGGCAGCATCGCCAGCTCGTCACCCCACAGGCCGTAGGTGGCAGGCCAGGTCCGCAGTGGATTCGGTGCCACGATCGCGGTATCGAGCCCAAGCCGGGCACAGTGCGCGGCGAGCGCCCACCCCGACGGCCCGGCGCCCGCGATCATGACATCGGGCATATCCCGATTGGACCATGGCCGTGTTTCCCGCTTGGCCGGGGGATGTCCAAGTACTGTGCTGCCATGAGTGATCCGAGGGAGGAACGGCGTTCGCACGGAGCGCCCCCGGTGGCGTTCGACCTGGCAGCGAGCGAATTCCGGGTGGACAGGGACCGGATCGCGGGCTCACCCTTCTTCGCCCGGCTCGGCGGCGTGACCCAGGTGGTCAGTGCCAGCGGCTCGGGACTGTTGCACAACAGGCTGACCCACAGCGTGAAAGTCGCACAGGTGGCACGCGCGATCGCCGAACGCCTGGCCGCGGAGTACCCATCGCTGATCGACGCGCTCGGCGGCTGCGACGCCGACGTGGTGGAAGCGGCGGCGTTGGCCCACGACCTCGGGCACCCGCCGTTCGGACACCTGGGCGAGCAAGTGCTTGACCGGCTAGCGAGACATCGTTTCGCGCTGGCGGACGGGTTCGAAGGCAACGCGCAGTCCTTCCGGATCGTCACGACGACCGATGTCGGCGGCCCCTCGGCGGTCGGACTGGATCTGACCGCGGCGGTACGGGCGGCGATGCTGAAGTACCCGTGGACCCGCCTGCATCACCCGGAACCGCATCCCCGGTTCATGTCCGAGCCTCCTCGTGGCGCGTCCGAACCGTCCGACGCGCCGGGCACAGGGTCGGGGAAATTCTCCGCTTACGTGACCGAGCTGGACGACCTTGAGCAGGCAAGGGCGCCGTTCGAGGGCCGGTTGGCCGACTGGCAGCAGACCGTCGAGGCGTCCGTTATGGACACTGCCGACGACATCGCGTACGCGATCCACGACATCACGGACTTCCACCGGATCGGGGTGCTGCAGCACGCGCCCGTCTCGGCTGAGCTCGGCCAGTGGCAGTCGAATGCGGCGACCTTGGCGTGGCTGTCCGATGAGGAGGTACGGCGCCAGGAACGGATGCCCGGGCGGTCGTTGGAGTTGCTGCGCCGACGGATGCACGAGAAGGACTCGTGGATCGTCAGCGATGAAGCTTTCCATGCGGCAGTGGCCCGGGTTCGGTCCGAATTGGTCGATGAGTTGCTGTCCACTCCGTTCGACGGGTCGGTCGAGGCTGAACAAGCGGTAGCTCGGTTCTCCATGCGGTGGACGTCACGGCTGGTCGAGGAGATGTCCGTTGTGGACAATCCGTCGACCCGGTCAGGGCATGTGCTGCTTGGCGGGGAGCAGTGGCACGAGGTGCAGGTGCTGAAGTTCCTGCACCGGAAGTTCGTGCTTCTCCGGCCGGATCTGGCGCTGCACCAACGTGGCCAGGCCCGGCTGATCACGAACTTGGTCGAGGCGTTGGATCAGTGGCTCGGGGACCGGTTCGAGGCTGATCGACTGCCTCGGCGGTTGCACGATCTGGTCGAATTGGCCGTCACGGAGTATGAAGCCTTGGCACGTTCCGAGCCTGCCGTTTTGGTTGGCGCGACCGGGGAAGCGCCGCAGGGGCGGGACGCTGTGCACGCCTTGGCGCGGGGGCGGGCCGTGATCGACTTCGTGTCCTCGTTGACGGACAAGCAGGCGGTGTCGTTGATGGATGCCTTGTCCGGCCGGAGCGCTCAGCCTTGGTCTGATGCCTTCGTGCTGTAGTCCAACCTGCGCAGGCGGAACTCGTCTGACTTGGTGCCGCTCAACAACAAGTCCAACCGGCCCGTGAGTACATAGGTGCCACAACGACTGCGGGCCATGGTCGTCGGTGCCGGGTCAGGCCAGGCTTTTGTGGAGCTCACGGTCGCAGTACGCCAGCCGTCCTTGGAATTCAGCCTCAGCAGACGGTTGGCGCTGGTGTTGTCGATGCCGTCGAGGGTGTTGGCTCCGGTGAGCAGCAGTCCGTCGAGGGCGCCGATGGGCTCGTTCACCGTCACCTGGGCGAGGTTCGCCGGGTCACGCAAGGGAATCCGCCACAAGCTCCGTCCGGACGAATGCGCGACCAACAGGAAACCGCTGGGATGCCAGACGATTCCGTTCGCGCCATTGCCCGAACCGGCGGGCATCAACCGGTCGTCGTGAACCAAGATCGACGGCGAGCCATAGGTTGGCACCCGGTAAATAGCTCCACTCCGGGAATCGGTGACGTACGCGGTGCCATCGGGCGCCACAGCAACGTCGTTGCCGAAGTGCGCCCGCTGGGGATCGAGGGCTCCAAGGTCGACGTACCTGATCTGCCTGCCGGAGCGAAGATCGTAGAAGCCCAGACCGGCCGTCTTGTTGATGGTGTCAGGCGTGGAGCGGTCGCCTCTGCCGATGTCACCGTTCACCGCGAGCACCGTGCCACGGTCCACCGCGATGCCCATGGTCGTGATGAGCTTCGGGTCGTTGACGAGCGTGCGGGCCGATCCGTCCGGTTGGACCGTGGAAACCGTGCCGTGCGTGACCGATCCGACGAGGAACCTGTCGTTTCGGTGGTCGTAGGCAACGCCTTCGGGATGCAGAGTTGGCCCGTTGCCAAGAATGAAATCGGGGCACGGTCGAGCCGCGGACGCGGGCACCGGGATCGCGGCAACCGTGATGAGTGCGAGCACAACCGACCGCCACACGCGTCGTCTCATGTGAGCAACGTAGCGATGAGGCAAACCTTGGCCTACCGACGAAGGTTAGGTGCTTTCGTTCCGTGACCGTTTGTGGCAACGGAGTCACTCATACGGCTGCTGTTAGAAGAGTGTTGCGAGACATAACGTCTGCGGATCCGGGTCTGACTCGGTCCGTCCGCGTGTGTCGGGGCACGCGTTGGAATGCTGGGAGGGGACTAGTGCGTGCGCCCATTCGGCCGAATCGAAGATTCTTGGCCGCCTCACTGGGAGTTGTGCTTTCGCTGAGCATCGTCTCGCCTGCCGCCGCTTGGCCGGATCAGGCGGGCAAAGCCGCCGCCGACAACGCTGGCAAGCAGATTTCCGCCTTGCAGGACCTGAAACGCTCGCAAACCGCCGTCGAATCCAAGCTGGACACCTCACTCGTCATCGCCAAGCGTGGCACCGAAGCCGCTGGGCGCGGCATGCGGGCCGCGCTGCCCGCGCTGCAGACCGGGATCACGTCCGACCGGGTCACTGTGGACATCCGGGGCACGGCGTCCGCCGACCTTCTCGACCACCTGCGTAAGGTCGGCGCGGGCATCCGCACCGTTTCCGAGCGCTATCGCTCGGTCCGGGCCGAGGTTCCGATCAGTGCCATGGAGAGCATCGCGGCGCGCTCGGACGTCAAGTTCGTCGAGCCAGCCGTCGGCGCGATGACGGCACGTGAACTCTCCGGCAAACCCAAGCAGAAGCCAAGCAAGGACGAGAAGGCACGGCAGATCGCCGAACGCACTCGCCAAGCAATGGCGATCAAGGCTGAGCCCGCGGTCAGTGAGGGCGACCGCGCGCACAACGCCGACCGGGCGCGCCAGCAGTTCGGCGTCACGGGCGTCGGCGTGAAGATCTGCGCGCTGTCCGACGGCATCGACTCGCTGCAGGTGTCCCAAGCCGCTGGGGAACTGCCTGCTGTCGACGTGCTGCCCGGCGAGGCAGGCGACGGCGACGAGGGCACGGCGATGCTGGAGATCATCCACGATCTCGTGCCGAACGCACAGCTCGGCTTCGCCACCGCGTTCCGCTCCGACGCCAGTTTCGCCGACAACATCCGGAAACTCCGGTTCGAGGCCAAGTGCGACATCATCGTCGACGACGTCATCTACTTCAAGGAAACGGTCTTCCAGGACTGGATCATCGCCCAGGCCGTCAATGATGTCACCGCGGCCGGTGCGCTTTACTTCTCCAGCGCGGGCAACGAAGGCAACGTCGTCGACGGCACGGCCGCGCACTGGGAAGGCGACTTCGTCGACTCCGGCCAGTCGATCGGCAAGTGGGCAGGCACCGCGCACAACTTCGCTGGCAGCAACGGAGTTCAGATCTACCAGCCGATCTCCGACGCTTCGTCGGCCGCGGTCCCGGTCCTGCTGAACTGGTCCGACCCGATCGGCGCGTCGAACAACGACTATGACCTTTTCCTGTTGGACAGCAACGGAAACGTCATCACCGCGAGCCAGAACTACCAGACCGGTACGCAGGACGCCTACGAGCGCGTGAACACACCAGGCGCAGGCGGACGCGGCCTGAGGCTGGCCATCGTGAAGTTCCGCGGTGAGAACCGGTACCTCTCCCTCTCGGCATTGCGTAGCCGGTTCAAGGACACCGCCGGTGTGCTGACCGGATACAACACGCCCGGCGAGATCTTCGGTCACGCGGCCGCCAAGGACGCCTTCGCGGTCGCGGCGGCCCCTGCTGCCAAGCCGTTCGGGCGCCCACTTGAGCCCGGCGACCCGCCCAACCCGACCGGACCGTTCCCCGGCGCGTTCGAGCCGACCTCCAAGGTTGAACGGTTCACCTCCGACGGTCCACGGCGGATCATCTACAACGCCGACGGCACATCGATCACGCCAGGCAACGTCTCCGCGACCGGCGGCGAACTGCGCAATAAGCCTGACCTCACCGCGGCCGACGGCGTAACCACCACGGTGCCGGGCTTCGAGACCTTCTACGGCACCTCGGCCGCGGCCCCGCACGCGGCGGCCATCGCCGGGCTTGTGTTGTCCGGCAACCCGGGGATCACTCCTGCGGAGGTCCGGGAAGCGTTGACCACCACGAGCGTCGACATCGAGCAAGGCGGGTTCGACAACCGCTCAGGTCCAGGGATCCTGTTGGCTGACAGGGTTTTGGGTTACACGGGCGCCAGCCCGAGGCCGCTGGCCGAGCCGCAGACGCCGACCGTGCGTGCCAACGATGGTGGCAACTACATCGACCCGGGTGACACCGGGACCGTGACGTTGCCGGTGGCCAACCGTGGTGACGGTCTGGCGGCGTCGACCAGTGTCGTGCTGACCTCGCCGACCGCGGGTGTGACGATCACGCCGCGCTCGAGGTACTACGGCTCGATCGACAAGGGCCAGACCGCGGTCAACAACTTCACGTTGACCGTTCCGGCCAACCACCCGCTTGGCACCCCGGTTCTACTGGATGCCAGGGTGACCTTCTCCGGCGTGCACTCACCGACGACGGCCCGCTTCCCCGTGAAGATCGGCCAACCGTCCACTGTGGTGCATGACTTCGCGTACACCGGTGCGCCACTGGCGATTCCGGACAACGACCCGACCGGTGTCACCGCGCCGATCCAGGTCTCCGGCATCGGCCCGGCCAGCCGTGTCACGGTGTCCATCGACGGCACCGAGTGCACCGCCACCGAGGGCGCCACCACTGTCGGGCTCGACCACACCTACGTTGGCGACCTCGTCGGTACGTTGCGCTCGCCGACCGGAGCGACGGCAACGTTGTTCTCCGGCAACGGCTCTAGTGGCAACAACATGTGCAAGGTCGTCTTCGACGACACGGCGGCGAAGTCGTTCCGCGACGCGCTCGACATCAACGCGCCGTACTCCGGTAGCTGGCGGCCGATCCAGCAACTGGAGGGAATCATCGGCTCGGCCGACGGCACGTGGACGTTGCACGTCCGCGACGCCGCCGGACGGGACGTCGGCTCGCTGCGTGCGGTCTCACTGCACGTGTCGGGCTACGTGACCTCGGGTAGCTGAAAGAGCTCGTGAGTGGTTATCAGGGCTAGAACCCTGATAACCACTCACGAGGGTTCGGCGTGCCGAATCTCTTCGCGAAGGTCGTGGTACTTGAACCATTCGTAGATGATCAGGGCCAGTAGCAATGCCGTGAGCAGGCCGAGGCTGGCCAGCGCGGGTAGGTAGGACATCAACGGCGCCACGGCAAGCAGCACGACGCCGAGGATCACCCGCTGCACCTTGAAGTTACGCGTCGTGCGCCAGCCGACCGCCACATAGGCGAACATGAACAGCGCCACGCCGCCGTACATCGCCCACAGCGCAGGGCCGTACAGCGGATCCGTCAGGGTGTGGCCGTCCTCGCCACCCACGTAGTTGAGGACCTTCTTCAACCCCAGCGCCAGCATCACGATGCCGATCAGCAACGGCAGGTGCAGGTACGTGAAGGCGATCTGGCCCATCCGGACCCGCTCGTTGCCGCGCGCCTCGGCCAGTGCCTGCTCGGCGGCAAGCACATGGGTGTCGAAGTACGACCACCACAGCGCCGAAGCGATCGCCAGGCCGAGCATGGCCGCCAGGATGATGGGCCACGAAATGGCCAGATGCGTGACACCGACACCGATCGCGACGATCGACTCACCCAGCGCGATCATGATGATCAGCCCATAGCGCTCAGTGAAGTGCTTCGCGGAGGACAGCCGCCAGCCCTTCGTGCCGATCAGCATCGTGCCGCCGTAGTCGGCGACCACGGCTGCCGCCCAGACCGCGATCTGGGCCGCGCCGGTCAGCTGCGAGGCGACCGCCAGCAGCGTCGTTCCAGCGACCATGGACGGTACGAACCGGACGAGCTGTGCGCGTAGTTCGGCATCGTCGTTCGCGGCGATCCAGAACAGCCAGATGTGCACCACCCGCACCGCCAGGTAGCAGAACGCGAGCACCAGCGGGCCGTCGAGGCCACCGGAAATGTCCTGGAAGGCCTCAGGGATGGCCAGGGCGAGCAGGAACATCGCCGCCATCGCGGTGAGCATCGCCATGCGGGCGAGTCCCTCGTCCGCCTTGACCAAGTTGGACAGCCAGGAGTACCCGATCCACGACCACCAGATCACGCTGAGCAGCAGCGCGCCGCGCAGCAGCGCATCCCACTTCACGGGTGACTCCGCCATCAGGGCCGTGACCTGCGTCAACGCGAACACGAAGACCAGGTCGAAGAACAGTTCGAGGTTGGTGGCGCTCGCCCGCTCGCTGACACGCTCCATCCTGGAGCGCAACGGCTTGTTCATGGCCGGAATAGTGACACGAAGACCGCGGCCGCGGCCAAAGAAGTCCACTGTGGACCAACGTAAGTCGCTGGATCCGAGGGTCCATCGTGGGCCGGGAAAACCTTTAGCGCGGGTCTGTAAACTTGTCACGGTGGTCGCCACCGCGTGCCACTCGTCTATGGAGCCTGACTGGTGATCACTGCAATCGATCTCGAGCTGCGTGCTGGCTCGCGCATCCTGCTGTCGGAAACGACCCTTCGTGTCCAGCAGGGCGACCGAATCGGCCTTGTCGGCCGCAACGGCGCGGGCAAGACCACTTCGCTGCGTGTGCTGGCCGGTGAGGGCCAGCCGTACGGCGGCGCGGTGCGGCGCACCAGCGAAGTCGGCTACCTGCCACAGGACCCTCGCGAAGGTGATCTTTCGGTCACCGCGAAGGACCGCGTGCTCTCCGCGCGTGGCCTCGACCAGTTGCTGCGCGAGATGGAGAAGGCACAGTCGGCCATGGCCGAGCTGGTCGACGAGAAGGCGCGCGAAGCGGCCGTCGTGAAGTACGGCAGGCTCGAAGAGCGGTTCGCCGCCCTCGGCGGGTACGCGGCCGAAAGCGAGGCCGCGCGGATCTGCAGCAACCTCGGTCTGCCCGACCGGGTGCTCGCGCAGCCGCTGAGCACGCTGTCGGGTGGCCAGCGCCGCCGTGTCGAGCTGTCCAGGATCCTGTTCGCCGCATCCGATGCGGGCGCTGGCGGCAAGTCGAGCACGATCTTGCTGCTGGACGAGCCGACCAACCACCTGGACGCCGACTCGATCACCTGGCTGCGCAACTTCCTCAAATCGCACGACGGTGGCCTTGTGGTGATCAGCCACGATGTAGAACTTCTCGACGCCGTCGTGAACAAGGTCTGGTTCCTCGACGCCAACCGCGGCGAGCTCGATCTGTACAACATGGGCTGGAAGAAGTACCTCGAAGCCCGTGCCACGGACGAGAAACGCCGCCGCCGTGAGCGTGCCAACGCGGAGAAGAAGGCAGGCGCCTTGATGGCGCAGGCCGACAAGATGCGTGCCAAGGCCACGAAGGCAGTCGCCGCGCAGAACATGGCCAAGCGGGCGGAGAAGTTGCTCGCCGGTCTTGAGGACGAGCGGCAGGCCGACAAGGTCGCCAGGATCACGTTCCCCGATCCCGCGCCCTGCGGCCGGACGCCGCTGACCGCGGAGGATCTGAGCAAGAGCTACGGCTCGCTTGAGATCTTCACCGGTGTGGACCTCGCGATCGACCGTGGTTCCAAGGTGGTCGTGCTCGGCCTCAACGGCGCGGGCAAGACAACGTTGTTGCGGCTGCTCGGCGGGATGGAACCGGCCGACACCGGGACTGTCCTACCCGGACACGGGTTGCGCCTTGGCTACTACGCGCAGGAACACGAGACGCTCGATCACGAGGCCAGCGTGTGGCAGAACATCAGGCACGCCGCGCCGGACACGCCTGAACAGCAACTTCGTACGCTGCTGGGCACTTTCCTGTTCCGTGGCGAGCAGTTGGACCAGCCAGCCGGGACGTTGTCCGGCGGCGAGAAGACCCGGCTCGCGCTGGCCGGGCTGGTCTCCAGTGCGGCCAACGTGTTGCTGCTCGACGAACCGACCAACAACCTCGATCCGGCCAGCCGCGAACAGGTTCTGGACGCGCTGCGCCGTTACTCCGGCGCGGTCGTGCTCGTCACGCACGACCCCGGCGCGGTCGAGGCGCTGGAGCCCGAGCGCGTGATCCTCCTGCCGGACGGCACCGAGGACCATTGGTCGGCAGACTATCTTGAGTTGGTCCAGTTGGCCTGAATCCCGCACGGATGCGCCTCGATCATCGGTGATCCACTCGGATGGAGTAGTGCGAGTGGGCGACTTCATGATGATTTTTCCAACTCGCCTGGCGTTCCGCGCTTCCGTGTTCGATCATTGCGGGCGCAGGGGTCGTATGTGACCCTAGTTACTCGCTACGGAAGGCGGAGACGTGGCTGACCTCAAGAAAGGCGCGCGCATTACTGGCAGTACGCGCGACAAGCTGGCCGCTGATCTGAAGAAGAAGTACGAAAAGGGCGCGAGCATCCGCGCTTTGGCGGAGTCGACGGGCCGCTCGTACGGATTTGTGCACCGGGTTCTGTCGGAGTCCGGTGTGCAGCTGCGCGGTCGTGGTGGTGCTACGCGTACCAAGAAGAAGTAGCGACTGTCTGGTTGTTCTCCCAGCACACTCGTGTTTTACCTGGCCGGGATCGAATGCTGATCCCGTGGTTGTGCCGACCGGGACGCGGCCCGTTCGGCGACCGCGAACGTCATCGCGGCCGCCCACAGGACGAGTGGGTACACCAGGTAGCCCCAACGACTGGCTGGCACCATCAGGATCGCGGCGCCGAGGCCGATCGCGGCCTTGAGCATCGCGGCCGAGCCGGTCGCGGGTGGGTGTACGAACAGCCAGATGGTCAGCGCCAACGCGGTGAGCCCGAGCAGGACGAGTGCGACCACGTGTCCCACTTGGCCGGTGCTCGCGATCAAATGGCCAGGCAACGGGCTTGCCGCGGGTGAGGTGATCATGCCGGTCCCGGATGGGAACTTGATCACGTGTTCGACGAACGCTCCTGGGTGGACGATCAACACCGGGATGTTCAGCAGCGCGGTGACCCCGATGATCGCGGTGCCGAACCGGAGCAAAGACGTGCCGCCGGCCCTGGTGGTGACCACGTAGAAGAGGATCACCACCACGGCCGGCAGTGCGCTGAGCTTCATGCTCACCACCACTGCCAGAACGACGCCGCACCACACCGTTTTGCCACGCGCGGCCAGCGCGCCGGACAGGATGATCAGCCCGATGATCGCCAGGTCCGGCCCGGCGACGGCGAAGGTCAGCGCGGTGAGCGGGCTGACGATGGCCAGGTGTGCCGCTCTGACCGGCGGTTTCGGCCAGCCGAGCAGCTTGAGCGAGAGCGCGATGGTGGCGATCGTGGCCAGCGCGAACATGATCCGCGCGTCGGTGAGCGCGCCGCCGAGCAGCGCCCGTGGGATGCCGAAAATGGCCATCGCCGGGCCATAAGGCGTGTAGTCGTTGACTTCCGGCGGCCGCGGCAGGGCCGCGATGTCCACGTACGGCGTGCCCGTGTCGAACAGCAGCTGAGCTGATCGTTCGATCACCCAGACTTCCGGCTGCGCGGCCCAGGAAAACGGTGTGATCAGCCAGTCCGTACCGGTCAGCCTGCGGAAGATCAACATGATCAACGGCGCGACCATGCCGACACAGCCGACGACAGCGACCGGAACCCACCGGGAACGCAGCCAACCGCTTCCTGTGCTGGTCAACAGGTAGATCGCGTGGGCGGCACCGAACAGATAGGCCACCGAGGCGAAGTTGCCCCAGATCTTGTAGCCGTAGAACTCCGAACCGATGGCGGTCGGGATGGCGAATGCGGCGCAGCCAAGGTAGATGGCGACGTCCAGCTTGAGATCCCTGCCCCGATCGCCCACAGCGAAAACTCTACCGAGCGGGAAGTGACAGCCGTTCACGGGTGTTGGTGTGTGCGAAAGTGAGGTCGCTTGCGTGGACGGAAGCTGGAACCTGATGATGGGGGCGGCGCGCAGTGCGAGCGCGCCAAAAGGAGTTCGGAAAGGGACAATACGGCGGGTCCTCCGTTTTGCGAAACCGCATCGGAAGCTGCTCATTGCGTTTCTGATACTCACTGTCGCATCGGCAGTGCTGGCAGTAACCACGCCATTGCTCGCCGGGCGTGTGGTCGACGCGATTGTCAGCGGCAAGGACGCCAGTTTGGCGATTTGGCTCGCTGTTCTGATTGCGGCACTCGCGATCCTCGACGCGGGGCTTGGATTGGTGGAACGCTGGCAGTCCGCACGAATCGGGGAAGGTCTCATCTTCGATCTGCGCCGCGCGGTTTTCCAGCATGTGCAGCTGATGCCGGTGGCGTTCTTCACAAGGACAAGAACGGGCGCTCTGGTCAGCAGGCTGAATAACGATGTTATGGGTGCGCAGCGCGCATTCACGTCGACTCTCTCCGGTCTTGTCGCCAACGTGATTCAGCTCGTGCTTTCGCTCGGCGTGATGATGACACTGTCGTGGCAGGTCACGGCGTTGGCGCTGATCCTGCTGCCGGTGTTCGTGCTGCCCGCCCGCCGGGTCGGTCGCAGGCTCGCTGACCTGCAGCGTGAGGCGTCCGGCCTGAACGCGGCGATGACAACGCAGATGACCGAGCGCTTTTCCGCGCCAGGCGCGACTTTGGTGAAGCTATTCGGCAGGCCGAAAGCGGAAGCGGAAGAATTCGGGACAAAAGCTGGCCGAGTTCGGGACATCGGCGTGAAGAACGCAATGGCCACTCGGTGGTTCATGACCAGCCTGACGTTGGTCTCGGCGCTGGCCCAAGCACTCGTGTACGGCCTGGGCGGCTGGTTGGCGATCCGCGGAGAGCTCGCGCCTGGCACGGTCGTGGCGCTGGCGTTGCTGCTGACCCGGCTGTACTCGCCACTGACGGCGTTGGCGAACGTGCGGGTGGACGTGATGACCGCGCTGGTGTCGTTCGAGCGGGTCTTCGAGGTCCTCGACCTGCCGCCGATGATCAAGGAGAAGCCGGACGCGCGATCGGTGCCGGCCGGTGGCGTCTCGGTGGAACTGACGGACGTGAAGTTCGGCTACCCGGCGGCATCGAAGGTTTCGCTGGCGTCACTGGAGGACGTCGCCGCGCTTGACGCTCGTGGCGGCCAGGAAGTGTTGCACGGCATCAGTTTCCGTGCCGAGCCCGGTCAGATGGTCGCATTGGTCGGCTCTTCCGGCGCTGGCAAGTCGACGATCGCGTCCTTGGTGCCGCGACTGTACGACGTGGACAGTGGATCGGTTCAACTGTCCGATGTGGACGTCCGAGATCTGTCGTTCGACGCGATCAGGGACACGGTCGGTGTCGTGACACAGGATGGACATTTGTTCCACGACACCATTCGGGCGAACGTCGCCTACGCCCGCCCGGACGCTTCGGACGAAGAGATCCTGTCCGCGTTGACTCGGGCCCGGCTGTCCGAGCTGATCGCGTCACTGCCCGAAGGCCTGGACACCGTTGTCGGTGAACGGGGTTACCGGTTGTCCGGCGGCGAGCGGCAGCGGCTGACGATCGCCCGGTTGTTGCTGGCCAACCAGCGCGTGGTGATTCTCGACGAGGCCACCGCGCACCTGGACTCGGAATCCGAGGCCGCGGTGCAGGAGGCGCTCGTGCACGCGCTGGAAGGCCGGACAGCGATCGTGATCGCGCACCGGTTGTCCACGATCCGCGCGGCCGACCAGATCCTCGTGATCGAGGGCGGTCAGATCGTCGAACGTGGCACGCACGACGAGTTGCTCAGCCGCGACGGCCGGTACGCCGCGTTGTCACAGCTGGGGAACGCGAGGTCCGTAAAGGTCTAGGTAGCGCTGGTTGGCCTCGTCACCGCCGGGCACGTTGGAACTGCGCCACAACGGGATCTCCACGCCCGCCTCGGCCGCCTTGTCGACAAGGCGGGCAAGGATCTCGGCCCAGAGGAACGCATTGGCCACAGTGGACAGTGCGGCGGTGACCGGCGCCTCCGGCGGGTAGCTGGAGTCACCGGGAAGAACCAGCGTGTCGAGCACGATCGAGGCGTTCTCGGCCAGCGTGGTGTCCGCCCGGCGGGGCGCGACCGCGTTGGCTGGGCTCGAGGTGACGGCCACGACCGGCATGTCGGCGTTCTGCGCGGCGATCGCGAGCTCAACCGGGTAAGGGTTGACGCCAGAGGTGGAGAAGACGACGAGAACGTCATTGCCGGACAGTTCGACCTTGCTGAAGACCTCGTCGGCAAGCCCGGTGAGCCGCTCGGCACTGGTCGAGGCCCGGCCGCCGTGCAGCGGCTGGATGTCCGGGTGGTACAGCGGATACACGCAGGCCAAGCCACCCGCGCGGTAGAAAGTCTCGGCGACTGCCGCGAGCGAGTGCCCCGCCCCGCCGGTCAGCACCAGACCCCCTGCGCGGATGCTGCCGAGGAACAGTTCGGCGACATTGTTCAACGCGTCGGCGTTGTGCTTCTCCACCTGAGTCAGGTGTTCCCTGACCAGGTTGCCGAATTCGGCCATGCTCGCGGTACCTCCTCGTCGACCTCGCAATGGTCTATACCACTGCGGAAGGCCCGTCAAGAGTCCCAGCTCAGCCCTCGTGAGTGTTTTCGCCGGTTAGAACCGGCGAAAACACTCACGAGGGCTGAGCTGGGGGAAGCTGGTTCGGGTGGTCTACATCGGAACCATCCGAGACGTCCTCGCAAGGGATGAGGTCTGGCTTGTGCCTGCGTAGATACTCCCTGGCTCCGGCATCACCGGTGGCCAGCTCGTACACCCCGTCCCAATGGTCTCGGCCGATCAGGACCGGGTGGCCGGGTTCGCCGTGGTAGCTCGCCCGCAGCAGCGCCCGCGGTGTCGCCAGCGCTCGGAGCCGCTGGATCGCCTCCGCACGAATCCCTGGCGTGTCCACCGGAAGGACGATCACGGCATCCCCGATGATGGCCTTGAGGCCGACGCGAAGTGACGACCCCATGCCCTGTTGCCAATCCGGATTGTCAACAGCCTTGAGGTCCGGCAATTCCGCCCGGACGACCGCCGCGTCGGCCCCCAGCACCGCGAGCACAGGGGAGCAGCCGCCGTCTTCCAGGACCTGCACGGCCCGCTCCACGAACAGCTGGCCCTGGAACCGAACACGAGCCTTGGGCATGCCGTAGCGGCGGCCCGCGCCCGCCGCCAGGACCAAACCCGCGACCTCAGCCATGCTCGGACAAGTGCTCGAGCAGCAACCGGCTCAGCCCTTCGTCGGCCTGCTCCGGCAGCCAGTGTGAAATGTCCTGGAACATCTCGAAACGGTACGGCCCCTCCACCCACGCGTGCGTGGAAAGTGCTGCCGTTGAACCGAATGCGACGTCCTCGGTACCCCAGACGTACATCGTCGGGACCTTCACCTTGCCGGTCTGGCCGCTGTACTTCATGCCTCGGTACCAGTTCAGCGCGGCGATCAGCGCGCCCGGCTCGGAGAACCGCTCCACGTATTCACGGACGTGCTCACGCGGGACCAGGTTTTCGTAGACCTGTCGCAATGCCGCCGCGTCGTTGGCCAGCAGGTGCTTCGACGCGCCTTGGACGTTCTGCAAGGCGGGAACGTAGGAGCTGCGCTGCTGCTGGTCTTCGTCCTCTCGCATCGCCAGTGCGTACGCGCCCGGGTGCGGGGTGGAGACCGCGGTCAGGGTCCGGACCCGGTCGGGATATTCGGCCGCCGCGTGCCACGCGACGTTGCCGCCCCAGTCGTGGCCGACAAGGTCGAATGTCGTCCAGCCGACGGCGTCCGCGATTCGTAGCACGTCACCGGCCAGGTCTTCGATGCTGTAATCCGACGGCTGCTCCGGGCGGACGTCGGGGGAGTAGCCGCGCTGGTCGGGCGCGATCGCCCGGTAGCCCGCCGCCGACAGCGTCGCCAGCTGGTGCTCCCATACCGTGGACGCCTCAGGGAAGCCGTGCAGCAGCAGCACGCCACGGGCGTCTTCAGGGCCTGCGGCCAGCGCGTCGAACCGGCCTATGTCTGTGCTGATCCCGATGTGCTCGATCACGATATTAGTGTTGCAAACGTGCCCCTACCCCATCTGAGTCAGCTCGGTTCCCGCACGCCGCGGGCGGTCGCGCTCGTTCTGCATGGCGGCCGCGAGTTCGGGCAGGAGCCAGTGCCGCGCTTCGCCCTCGCGTATCTGCGGATGGTCCCGTTCGCGCGCAACCTCGCTGGTCTGCCGGATCTGGCTGTGTTTTTGTTGCGTTACCGCGTTCGCGGGTGGAACGCGCCCGTGTTGGACCCAGTTCAGGATGCGCGGTGGGCGCTGGCGCAGATACACAGTAGGTTTCCCGGGGTTCCGATCGTCCTCGTTGGTCACTCAATGGGTGGCCGGGTCGCGTTCCGCGTCGCCGACGATCCCGCTGTGACCGCTGTCTGCGGCCTGGCTCCGTGGTGCGAACCAACTGATCCGGTTCAGCAACTGGCCGGTCGTGCGGTCCTGATCGGGCACGGCGAACAGGACCGTGTTACGAATCCGCGTTCGTCGAAGGACTATGCGCGCCGGGCCGCCCAGGTGACCGATCGGGTCGATCTGCGGTTGGTCGACGGTGAGACGCATGCCTTGCTGCGTAAGCCGCACGTATGGCGTGACCTGGTACGGGAGTTCGCTCTTGATCAACTCGCGCACTCTCGCGAGGGGTGAACGGCCGACTCCGTAGGGTATGAGGAGCAACCTCGGCCTGCGGTCTCACGTCCTTGTGAGCATCCTTGAAATGGTCGGGGGACTGAATATGAGGACGAGGATGACTCACGGGCAGCCGTACGGTTCGAGGGACGGTCAGACCCGCGCCTACCCGGTTCCGGGGCAGGCGCCGCCGCAGTATGACCAGCGCGGCGACTACCGGCAGGACCAGAGAGGCGACTACCGGCAGCCGCAAGGTGGATACCGGCAACCGCCGCCGCCCTACGAGCCACCCGGTCAGCAGGCACCGCCACCAGGCGGCCGTCCGCCACGCCGCAAGCGCAAGGTCGGCAAGATCCTGCTGATCATCCTGCTGGCGATCGTCGTGCTGATCGCGGCGACGTGGATCTACATGGAGTCGTCCATCAAGCGGGTTGCCGCGCTGAGCGACTACTCCGGCCGCCCGGCCGCGGGCGCTGGCACGAACTGGCTGATTGTCGGCTCGGACAGCCGCGCCGGTCTGGACGCTGAGGACCAGGAGCGTCTGTCCACCGGCGACGCGAAGGGGCAGCGCACGGACACCATGCTGCTGCTGCACCTGCCGGACAACGACCAGAAGCCGACCTTGGTCAGCATGCTGCGTGACTCCTATGTGGACATCCCGGGCAAAGGCAAGAACAAGCTGAACGCCGCGTACGCGCTCGGTGGCCCGGCTCTGCTGGCGCAGACCATCGAGAAGAACACGAATCTCAGGCTCGATCACTACATCGAGATCGGCTTCGGCGGCTTCGCCAGCCTCGTCGACGCGGTCGGCGGCGTGGAGATGTGCCTCGACAAGCCAATCAAGGACCCCCTCGCCGGTATCGACCTCCCGGCTGGCTGCCAGGAGCTCGACGGCGCCAACGCTTTGGGCTACGTGCGAACCCGCGCGACGCCCCGTGCCGACATCGACCGCGTGGTCCGGCAGCGCCAGTTCATCGGCGCGTTGATGGACAAGGTTGCCAGCCCCGGGACGCTGCTCAACCCGTTCCGGATGGTTCCGTTGCTGGCCGACGCGCCGGACGCGATCACCCTCGGGGAGGGCGACCACCTGCACAACCTGCCCAGCCTCGCCTTCGCCATCGCGGGCGCGAGCAGTGGTTCGACGGTGAGCACGAGCGTGCCCATCGGCGGCTCTCGGAGCGTCGCCAAGATCGGCTCGGTGATCCTGTGGGACCAGAACAAGACCAAGACCCTGTTCGACGCGCTGCGCAACGACACTGCCGTTCCATCGAGCGTGATCACGCTGCCGGGAAGCTGACGTGCTGAAAACCGATCGCCTGGCCATCCGGGCGTTCCAGGCGGACGACGCGGCGGCTTTCGCCGCGTACCGCTCGGACCCCGAGGTGGCCAGGTATCAGTCCTGGGATACGCCGCTTCTTCTCCAGGAGGCCGCCGCTGAGGTTGCTGGACATGCGTCCGGTGATCCCTCTGGGACCGGCTGGTATCAGTGGGCCGTCGCTCGCGATGGCTTGCTCATCGGGGATGTCGGCGTGAACATGCACGAGAACCGGATGCAGGCCGAGATAGGGAACATGCTGGTCAGACCTCGTGAGTGGTTAGTAGCGTTAGAACACGCATAACCACTCACGAGGCTAGGCCAGCGCGTTCTCCAGATCCGGATACACCGGAAGCATTTCCTGCACACCCGCGATCTCGATGGACCGCAGGACCGGACGGCCGTCGGCCACCAGTCTGACCTGGACGCCCTCCTGCTCGCCGCGCTGGTGGGCGTCCAGCAGCACGGCGAGCCCGGCGGACCCGAAGAACGTCACGTCGGACAGGTCGACAACCAGCCTGCCGGGTGCCGACTCGATCGCCTGGTCACACTCCTCCGCCAGCATTGGCGCGGTGCTCATGTCGATCTCGCCGGCCACGTGCAGCACGACCGCGGGCCCCGCGACCCGCCGGTCGACCCGCAACGGGTCGTCTGATGTCGAACCTTTGCTCACCTGGGTGTTCTACCGCAGCCCATGCGGGCCGCTGCCCGGGGGTGGTTCAGAGCGGTTCAGCTTGGACAGCAGCCGCTCGAAGAACTCGTCGTCCACGTCCGCCTGCTCCGGTTCGGCTGGTCCCGCGCTGGCCGGTGGCTTACGCCGTTCCCGGCGCGGCAGTGGCACCGCCGAGGCCTTCATACCCGTCGGCAGGCCGAGCTCGCACCACATCAGGTTCCCGCCGCCCTGCAGCGACATGGACCCCGTCTTGCGGCCTTCGAGCGTCTCCGGCACGACCGGGGGCAGCAGCATCGCGTCCTCGACTTCGATCACCAGGGCATCGCCGTGCAGTCGTAACCGCAATGTGATGAATCCGGGCACTTTCGAGTCGTTCTGCTGTACCACGGCATGCACCAGCTCGCAGGCCACGTGGCTTGCTTCGTCCTGTAGTTGCCGCAGCGACCACTCGGTGAGTGCGAACCTGACGAACATGTCCGCGCAGTTCACCGCCGTCGGTAACGCGACCAATCGCAGGTCATCGACCTGCGTCGTCTGCGGGTTCACCCTGCTGCCTCCTCGCGCGCGTCACCCGAACGGCCGTATCTTGCCAACATAAGCTCGCGTTGCGGTAGCCAGGGTTATCCAATTCTTGCCGAGGTGATCGGTTTGATCCGCGCCATTGGTCTTGTCCTGCATCCTCGCCGGGACTGCGTCCCGGTGATCGAGACGATCACGGAGTGGGCCAGAGCCCGGCAGACCGACGTGTTCGGTCTGGCCAGTGAGGTCGTCAGGGCCAACGGTCTTGTCAAACCGGTGACCGAGGACGAACTGCACGAGCGGGCGGATCTTATCGTCAGCCTCGGCGGCGACGGCACCATGCTGCGCGCGTTCCGGATCGGCAACCGGATCCCGGTGCTCGGTGTGAATCTCGGCAGGCTCGGCTTCCTCGCCGAAGTGGACGTTCCGGAGCTTGGCAGCGCGCTGAACGCCATCGACGACCACCGGTTCACCGTGGAGACCCGGTCTGGCCTGTGCGCGACGATGGGGGAGCAGGACATTGTCGCGTTCAACGACATCGCACTGGTCAGGGTGCCCGGTTTCGGGATGACCGAGGTGATGTTGCACGTGGAGGGACATCCGTTCGTCGAATACGCGGCCGACGCGGTCGTTGTGGCCACGCCGACGGGTTCGACAGCGTACAACTTCGCCGCGGGCGGCCCAATCGTGTCGCCACGTGCCGAAGGCCTGTTGGTCACGCCCGCCGCGCCGCATTCGGCTTTCAACCGCGCATTGTTCCTCTCCACGAGCGAGAAGCTGGCGCTCGAGGTGATGGATGCAAGCGGTGAGGTGGCACTGGAAGCAGACGGCCGACTGATGGGCAAGGTACAGCCGGGCACGATGATCGACCTGACCGCACTTCCCGGTGCCGCGCGCGTTGTCCGGCTCGGCCGAACGACCTTCTACCAGCGGACTCAGCGTAAGTTCCGGCTGATCGGATCGGCCCGCTCGGACGATTTCCTTTGTTGAGCGAGCCTTTGTTTACGCCTTTTATTTAGAGTCATTGACACGATTGGTTCAACCACTTAGAGTCCCTGCTCACGCGGAGTGAAGGCTCCGCTACCCCTGCTTTTTCTCGGACAACTCCTCTGACCCTGCATGCCGCATCGATGCGGCAGATGGAGGAACCATCGTGTTCTCGGGTGAGGTCCTGCGCAGACGCAGGACCAAGATCATCACCTTTGCAATGACAGTTGTCAGCCTCGTCGCCGCGTACCTCACGGTGATCACGGTGGTCGCCCCGCGGGAAGCGAGTGCGGCGATCGATCCGGCCCAGTGGTACACGGCAACCAGCGTCAACAGCGGCAAGTGTGTCGACGCACGCGCCGCGGGTACCGCGAACGGCACCGCCGTGCAGCAGTACGCCTGCAACAGCACCGGCTCGCAGCAGTGGCAGTTCCAGCCGACCGGCGACGGCTACTACCGGGTCAACTCCCGCAACCTCACCTCGCAGGTGTGGGACGTGGCCGATGTGTCCACTGCGGACGGTGGCCTGATCCACCTGTGGACCTACGGCGGCGGCAACAACCAGCAATGGCAAGCTGTCGAGGAAGCGGGCGGCGCGTACCACTTCGTGTCAAGGCACAGCGGAAAGTGCATCGACGTGCCGGGCGCGTCGACCGCCGACGGCCAGCAGTTGCAGCAGTACACCTGCAACAACACCGCAGCACAGTCCTTCACGCTCACCCCGGTGGGCAGTGAGCCACCTCCGGGAGGCGACATCGATCTCGGCCCGAACACATACGTCTTCGACCCGTCGATGTCCGCTGCGGCCATTCAGAGCAGGCTGGACTCCGTGTTCCGCCAGCAGGAGCGCGCGCAGTTCGGGCAGAACCGGGTCGCACTGCTGTTCAAGCCCGGCAACTACAACGTCAACGCGAACATCGGCTTCTTCACCCAGATCGCCGGTCTCGGGTTCACGCCGGACGCGGTGAACATCAACGGCTCGGTGCACGTCGAAGCCGACTGGTTCGGCGGCAACGCGACCCAGAACTTCTGGCGCTCGGCGGAAAACCTGTCGGTCACGCCGAACGGCGGCACGGACCGCTGGGCAGTGTCCCAGGCGGCGCCGTACCGGCGTATGCACGTGCGCGGCAACCTGTTGCTCGACGACGGCGGATGGTCCAGTGGTGGCTGGATGTCCGACACGCTGATCGACGGCCAGGTCCGCTCCGGCTCGCAGCAGCAGTGGATCACGCGTAACTCCCGCTTCGGCGGCGGCTGGACGGGCTCGAACTGGAACATGGTGTTCGTCGGCGTGGAGAACGCGCCAGCGGGCAACTTCCCGAACCCGCCGTACACCCGGGTCGCGCAGACGCCGCTCGTGCGGGAGAAGCCGTTCCTGTACATCGACAACGCGGGCCAGTACCAGGTCTTCGTGCCTGGCCTGCGGCAGAACACCAGCGGTATCACCTGGCAGGGCCAGCAGCAGGGCCAGTCGCTGCCGATCGAGCAGTTCTTCGTGGTCAAGCCGGGCCACACCGCCCAGCAGATCAACGCCGAACTGGCGGCTGGCAAGAACCTGCTGTTCACGCCGGGCGTCTACCGGGTCAACGAGACCATCAGGGTGACCCGTCCCGACACCGTGGTGCTCGGGCTCGGCCTGGCGACCCTGGTGCCGGAGAACGGCATTCTGGCCATGCAGGTGGCCGATGTGGACGGTGTGAAGGTCGCGGGCATCATGTTCGACGCCAACGTGACCAACTCGAACCTGCTGATGGAGGTCGGGCCGCAGGGCTCGAACGCCAGCCACGCGGCGAACCCGACGTCACTGCACGACGTGTTCTTCCGGGTCGGCGGGCCATGGGTCGGCAAGGCGACGAACAGCCTGACCATCAACAGCCACAACGTGATCGGCGACCATACGTGGATCTGGCGAGCTGACCACGCCGAGAACGGCGTGCCGACCGGCTGGTATCAGAACACGGGCCGAAACGGCCTGATCGTCAACGGCAACAACGTGACGTTCTACGGCCTGTTCGTCGAGCACTACCAGCAGTACAACGTGATCTGGAACGGCCAGGGCGGCAGGGTCTACTTCTTCCAGAACGAACTGCCCTACGACCCGCCCAGCCAGGGCGAGTACATGAACGGCTCAACGAGGGGCTGGGCCGCGTACAAGGTGGCCGACCATGTGACCAGCCATGAAGCGTGGGGCCTTGGGGCGTACGTGTTCTTCAACGTCAACCGCAGCGTGGTCGCGGAGCGGGCGTTCGAAGTGCCGAACAACCCGAATGTGCGGTTCCACAACCTCGTCGGCGTCTCGCTCGGCGGTGGCATCGGCACGATCAACCGGTTGATCAACAACACCGCGGGCCCGGTCAACACCGGCAACCCGGTGAACGTCATCAACTACCCGTAATAGTGGGAGAGAAAGGCGCGCCTGCAGCCACCCTGCAGGCGCGCCTTTTCCTTTACGAACGGGCTTGGGCGGTGGCTCGGTCGTTGGCCTTCTGGATGGCCGTTGCGAGCTGTTTCTTGCTCATCCGCGAACGCCCTGGGATTTCAAGGCGTTTAGCCAGGTCGTAAAGATGTGACTTGCTGGCGTTGAGGTCCACGCCGCCAGCGCTCTGCCCTTCCCGCTCGCCGTAGCTGCCTGCGGCCTGCGGGTCGGACGGGCCCTTCTCCTTCTTGGGTTCCCAGTGGTCGCCGACCTTCTCGAAGGAGTGCTTCAGCGCCGCGAAGGCCGTACGGCGTGGCCGTTCACCCTCGCCGTACGTCTCCAGAGCCGAGTCATACGTCTTCACCCATGTCGCCTGTGCCTTCTCAGAAGACCGGCGCACGGTACTCGGCATAACCTCCCGGCCTGGCATGACTACTCGCCAGCTTGCGGTGAACGGCTCACATCGCCACGCCAGCCGCCAGTCTCCCGGCCGCGGCCTTCGATGAACTCCTTGAACCGCTCGAGGTCGCCCTTGACCTTGCGGTCGATCACGCCGAGTCCGGCACCGAGTTTCTCGGTGAAGTTCTCCGGGTCGTATTCCATCTGTACGTTCACGCGGGTGGTCTCGTTGTCAAGGCGGTGAAATGTCACCACACCGCCCTGCTGCTGCCCGCCAACAGCCTGCCACGCGACCCGCTCGTCCGGGTGCTGCTCGGTGATCTGCGCGTCGAATTCCCTGCGTACGCCGCCAATACTGGTTTCCCAGTGGGTCATCGTGTCGGTCACCTGCACGATACGGTCGACGCCGTCCATGAAGTACGGGAACGACTCGAACTGCGTCCACTGGTTGTACGCGGTGGAAACCGGAACACGCACGTCGATCGATTGCTGAATGGTCGTCACTTCCGGTGCCTTTCAGTCGTTTTTCCCTTCCTACCGTTGACTACCCGCTCGCCGGGCGTTCACACGCACGGTTCGTGCGGTTTCCCGCGCGATTTGGAGCTCCTCCCGTGGCTCGATCGCCAGCACCGGCACTGGAGCGAACCTGGAGGACAGAACCGCGTCCGTGGTGGGATTTCCCTCAGGGAGAGTGGCGGGAACTCCTATCCGGGTGAGGTTGCGGCAGATCGCTTCACGTACTTCCGGCTGATCCCAACCGATTTCACCGGTGAACACCAACGCGTCGATCCGAGGCAGGTGCACGGACATCGCGGCCAGCGCCTGACTGACGCGCAATGTGAAAACATCCAGTGCGAGCTTGGCTTTGCCGTCACCGTGCACGAGTTCCCTTGTGTCACCGGAACTTTCCGACAGGCCGAGCAGTCCAGACTGGTGGTACAACTCCTCGCGCACCTGCTCGAGCGGCATCCGTTCCAGCAGCCACAGCAGCATGCCGGGGTCGACACTGCCGGACCGGGTGCTCATCGGCACGCCTTCCAACGGAGTGAACCCCATCGAAGTATCCACACTGGACCCGTCACGCACCGCGCAGACCGAACACCCGCCGCCGAGATGGGCCAGCAGCAGGTTCACCGAATCGGCCGGGCAGTTGAGCAACGAGGCCGCGCGAGTCGTGGCCCAGGCATACGACAGGCCATGAAAGCCATACCGGCGGATGCCGAAACGCTCCCGCCAGTACGACGGAACCGGGTAAGTGGCTGCGACTTCCGGCAGGTTCGCGTGAAAAGCTGTGTCCGGGCACAGGACATGCGGCACATCCGGCAGGCGATCACACGCCGCACTGAGGATTTCCAACGTCACCGGGACGTGCTGAGGAGCGAGATCGGCTACGGCTCGGGCGTGGTCGATAGCGGCGGCATCGACCACAGTCGGCGTGCGCAGGTGTGGGCCACCGTGCACCAGGCGATGTCCGACGGCTGAAATCCCGGTGTCACCGAGCAGGTCGTCCAATGCGGACGCTGCGGACTTGGCGTCAGGCACCGAGTTGCTGGTTTCGGACGTGAGGACTTCGTCGGTCACCGGGTCGATCAAATGTAGTTTCAGGCTGTGCGAGCCCGGGTTGACAGTGAGCACCACTGTCACGCTGACCACCGCCATTCACTTATTTCAGGTGGATCGACACCGTTCTTCCGTGCCGTCTCAAGGACCGCGTCACGTTTGGCGATGAGCGACTCCGCGATGGGTGCGCCTTTGATGCGCCATGCGCGTCGCACCGCGTCGGCAGCGAGGTCGTAGCGGCTCATGGTGTTGCTGACCAAGAGATCGAATGGCGTTGTCGTCGTGCCTTCCTCTTGATAGCCGTGCACATGGAAACGTTCCGGTGTGCGACGGCCGTGCAACACCTCGTGAACAGCCGACGGGTAGCCGTGGAATGCCATCACGACAGGCATTTCCAGGCCGAAGCAGCGAGTGAACGCGTCGATGTCCAACCCGTGCGGGTGTCGATCGGGCGGCGCCAGCGACAGCAGATCCACGATGTTGACCATTCGGAGGCGCATATCCGGCGCGTGTTCACGAAGCAGCGCAACCGCAGCCAGCGTTTCCACGGTTGGCACGGTTCCGGCGGCCGCCAGCACGACTTCAGGCCGCGGGTCGTCCGCCGCCCATTCCCAGACACCTGAGCCCGCACGGCAATGGGCCTCGGCAGTGTCGAAATCAAGCCACTGTGGATACTCCTGCTTGCTCGCCACGACCAGGTTGATCCGGCCGGTCCCGGCAAGGCAGTGCCGCATGGTGTGCAGCAGGGTGTTGGCGTCCGGCGGCAGGTAGACCCGAGCAACGGAAGCCTTCTTGGTCAGGATGTTGTTGATGAATCCCGGGCCTTGGTGGCTGTAGCCGTTGTGCTCCTGGCGCCATCCTTCGCTGGTGAGCAGATAATTCAAGCTGGCGACCGGTTTCCGCCACGGCACTTCGGCCGACATCTTGAGGAACTTGGCGTACTGGTTCACCATCGAGTCCACAATGGCCGCGAACGCCTCGTAGCACGGGAACAGCCCGTGCCGCCCGGTCAGCAGATAGCCTTGCAGCAAGCCTTGGCAGATGTGCTCGGACAGCACCTCGACAACCCGGCCGCAAGGGCCGACGTGTTCGGCGTAACCCGGTATCGGCCAGGTGAACGCACGGTCGGTCACGTCGAGCACGGCGCCGAGTTTGTTGGATTCCAGTTCATCCGGGCAGACGATCCGGAAATCCCGGCGATCCTCGGTCGCGGTGAACAACTCCGCCAGCCACGAGCCGAGAACCTCGTTGGCGCTTGCGACACAACCGGCCTCGGTCTGGAATTTCGCCAGCGGTGGCATGGGCAGGTCACGCCGCAACGCGCCGCCATTCGCCTGCGGCACCCGGCCAATCCGCAGGTCTTCCTGTGGCAAGACCGAAAGCAGGTCGTCGAAAGGCCGCCCGCGCTCGTCGAACAGCTCCTCCGGCCGGTACGAACGCAACCAGGATTCCAGCAGCGGCACCTGATCCTGATCCAGCGGCACTTGGTGCGCGTGGAACGTCCCGGCCAGCGGCGTTCCGTGTTCGTCGTACTCCGGCAGGCCCCACCCCTTCGGGGAACGCACGATCAGCATCGGCCGTGTCTCGGCCATCGCCTGGTCCAACGCCTGCGCCAACATCAGATCGGGATCCGCGGCACGCTGGACGTCGACGATCGTCGGCGACCAACCCGCGCCAAGGAAGTACGAGATCAGTTCCTCGTCACTCATCACGCCGTACACGGTCGGCGAGGAGATCTTGTACCCGTTGAGGTGCAGGATCGGCAGGACCGTCCCGTCGGTGTACGGATTGAGGAACTTGTTGGCGTGCCAGGAAGCCGCGGTCGGCCCAGTCTCGGCTTCACCGTCGCCGATGATGCACGCCGCCAACAATCCAGGGTCGTCCAGCGCCGCCCCGGCCGCCGTGGACAACGCGTACCCCAGCTCACCGCCTTCGTGGATCACACCAGGGACTTCCGGCGACAGGTGACTGGGAAACCCGCCTGGCCAGGAGAAACGCTTGATCAGCTCGGTCATTCCGGCCTCGTCGAGCGACAGGGACGGATCGTAGAGCTGATGTGTGCCTTCCAGCCACAGGTTCGCGTGCACAGCCGGGGCGCCATGGCCAGGCCCGGTCACCAGCAGGGTGCGTCGACCCGTGCGGGCGACCAGGCCGTTCAACCCGTTGTAGATATAGGTGATTCCGGGACACGTGCCCCAATGCCCAAGCAGACGTGGCTTGATGTGCTCAGACTTGAGCGGTTCCCGCAACAAGACGTTGTCGCGCAGGTAAATCATGCACGCGGCGAGATAGTCGCTCGCGCGCCGGTAGCGCTCGGCCGCGGTGCTCACGTCGTTGCGTGCTGCCGTCCCTCCGCGAACTGGGTGACGACTTCCTTGCAGAACACGGGCAGGTCATCAGGGTTGCGGCTGGAGGTGATGTTGCCGTCGACCACGACTTCCTGGTCCACCACCCGGCCGCCCGCGTTGCGGATGTCGGTCCGCACGCTCGGCCATGACGTGAGCGTCCGGCCGCGAACCACGTCAGCCTCGACAAGAGTCCACGGACCGTGACATATCACACCTACCGGTTTTCCCGACTCCACGAACGATTTGACGAACGCCACAGCGGAGGCGTCCATCCGCAGCTTGTCTGGATTCGTGGTCCCGCCGGGCAAAAGCAGCGCGTCGTAGTCGTCGACGGAGACGGCGGACACCTGCTTGTCCACCGGGAAGGTGTCAGCCTTCTCCACGTCGTGGTTCATTGCCTGGATGGCACCCCCTTTGATGGACAGCAACTCAGCCGTCGCCCCGGCCTCGCGCACCGCCTTAACCGGCTCAGTGAGCTCTACCTGCTCGACACCGTCGGCGGCAAGGACCGCGACCCTACGTCCATTCAGTTCAGCACTCATGGTTTCCGACTACCCGCGCATGCGTGACGTAACACGTGGGACGAGGTTTGACGGACGGTTCATCCGTCCATCCTTGGACTGTGATCGATGACCTCAAGGACTATCTCGCGGCGGTGACGGCGCAGCTCGGCGTCGGACTGGAATCCTGCTGCTGGGGCGCGGAAGTGCCGGCATGGGCTTATGTCGCTCTCGACTGGCGGCTGGCGGGCCGGGATGTCGCACTGCTCTGGGACGCGCGCACCGGCTGGTCGATCGCCACCGAACCGGATATCGGCTGCGACCTGGATGTCGTTGCCCGGCTGGGTAGTGAGGTGATTCCACAACCCGCCGCCGTGGCCGATTTCGTGACCACGGTGTGGGCTGAGATCACGCGACAGCCTGCCGTGGCAATGACCTGACGGAGGGGACCGATGAGCGAGCGCAATCCGCGTCTGCTGGCCAGGCACTTGATCGGCGCGATGCGTGGCGGTGACGACGAGGGCATCGTGCTGGAGATGGCAAGACTGACCGCTGACCGGGCGAATGGCGGCCGGGAGTCACATTTGGTCGCCTGCGAGCTGATCGTGGCGTTGTCCCAGATGATGCTCACCGCGGCGGGCCCGGTCGAGGCTCCCGGTGAGCGCACGTACGGACTTGAGCTGACTGGAGACGACAACAGGCAGCTGGACATCGACCGGACCAGCCCGCCGATCAGGGCAGCGGTGCGCGCGTTGCTCGCGCAGCTGAACGAACGCTCGGAGGACGCACTGTTCCAAGTGGACCTCGCGTTGCGGGACGCTGAATTCAAGGTGACCATGGAGGTGATCGTGCACGTTCTGCTGTGGACGATCGGGATGATCGAGTGGTGCGACGAGCACGACGTGGCAAGGCCGCGTTGGCTTGGCGACCTTGCCTCAGTCCGGCCAGATTAGTTGGTGACGGCGTCCAGCGCCGCAGGCACGGTGCCGAAGATCGGCAAGAGCGTCAACAGGCCGGTGATCTCAAGCGGGCGGGTGACGGTCTGCCGTGCGGCAACGACCGCCCACTTCAGCTTCTGGTCTTCCATCTGCTGGCGCAGGTCGACAAGGACAGCCAAGCCAGCGGAGGAAAGGAAGTCGACGCCGTCGAGGTCCACAACGAACTTGTTGCGCTGAGCTACTTGTTCCTGAACTGCTTTCTGAAACACCGGAGCCGTTGCCAGGTCGACATCGCCGAGCACTCGCATCAAGGGGACGCCGCGTGGGTGCGGCTGTACGTCGACGGTGAGCAACTTACTCGGTTGAGTTGTTCCACCGCCCGAGAGTGGGTTCTGAATGCTCACGGGGTTCCTTCCGGTTGTGCAACACGTCAGCGCGGCTGTGTGTTCAACCGTGGCGATGCGTCAACCATATGGGAGCTCGCGAGCGCGGCACAACCTGACGAGAAAAGTGGTTACAACTGGGCGGCGGCGGGTAACCATACGTCCGCTGGCCCGCGTTTGCCCAGGTGAAGGGGGATTACCCCGGCTGGAGACAGGGTACACCTATCGGGTGAGCGAGGCCGAGGAATCAGACCAGGAAAGATTAGCCAGGAATCTGGCGGAGCTGCTGCAAGAGCTCCGGGTGGCGCAGGCGGGGGTGCAGATTCTCTTCGGCTTCCTGCTGTCCATCGCCTTCACCGAGCGGTACGCGGAAGCCGACGACTACGTCCGGACAACGCATTTCGTCACCGTGCTGTTCGCTACGGCGGCAACCGCTCTGCTGACCGCGCCGGCGTCATGGCACAGAGTGTTGTTCCGGACTGGCAATCGTGAGCGAATCATCAACGTTGCCAACAAACTTGCCGTCGCCGGACTGATTTGTCTCGCCGTCGCCGTCACCGGAACCGTTCTGCTGATTGGGGAAGTCGTGCTAGGCGGCTGGGGTGCGGTGGTTGTCGGCGTGCTGACCGCGATCGGGTTCAGCACGCTGTGGCTCATCATTCCGTGGCGGGAACGGGTGAACGGCAAGTCATCTTCGGAGTGAGGCCAGCAGTTCCCTTGCCACCATGACGAGTTTCGTGTTGGTGTGCTGAGATTGGCTGACCAGACGGTCGAAAGCCTCGTCGGCGGTGATCCCGTGCACCGCCATCAGCACGCCCTTGGCCTGTTCGATCTCGGCACGCGAGGCCATCGCCGCACGCATGTTCTCGGCCAGGTTACGCATCTTGACGTACCGGCTCGCGTTGCTGATGGTGGCCGCGGCGGTGTTGGTGACGAGCTTGAGTAGTGCCTCGTCCAAGCGGTCGAAGGAATCCTCGGCGAAGCCATAGACATTCAACGCGCCGATGAGCTCGGTGTCCGGGCCCGCGAGGGCAAGCGGCGTGGAGAGATAAGCCCGCACACCAAACCGCGCGGCATCCGCGGCGAACTGCGGCCAACGGGAGAACGCCTCCTCGCCAGCGATCAGTACCGGCTCCCGGATCCTCGCCGCCTCGAGACAAGGGCCATCACCGGCCGCGTACTGGTTCTCGTCCACTATGACCGCCCAGTCGTGTGAGGTCGCGGCGGTTTCCGGCTTGAGTCCGGAGTGGACAGTCACGCTCACCGCATCCGCGCCACTGACCACCTTCAACGCGGCGTCCACCAGCCGCTGAAGCGCCGCGTGGAGCGGCTCCTCGGCCGCGAGGGCGGTCCAGAGCAGCTCAAGGTCCTCCAACGCGTCGGTCGCCTCGTCCACCCGCTTGGCCTCGGGAACTTCGTTGGTGGTCACCGCACATGTATACCGCGTGTCGGGACCCTTCAACCTGGGTAATCGGGTGGAGGAAGGGAGTATGCCGTGTCGGAGACGATTGTCCGCCAAGGCCCATCGAGTCCGGGGTCGACGGTGCTTGTGCTCGACCCGTCCGGCGCCGCCAGTCACGGCGAGTTGCCTGCCACCTGGCGTGAACTCGCCAACAGGTGGACGGTGGTCTGGTGCCGCCTGCCCGCCGATGACTCAGCGTGGCAACTGGCGGAATACATGCAAGACGTGCAAGGCCTCGTGGACATCGTCGCATCGGGGCCAGCGGCCGCGGCGGCGATGGCGCTTGGTGACAGGCATCACGAGGTGATCCGGTCGGTGCTGCTGGTTGACCCGGCGGCAGGCGAGACACCGGTGGATCCGGCGACGGCGAAAGTTGCCGATGAGCTGTGGCTGCGCCGGGAGGCCGAGCATGTCGACGCGTTGGCTGAACATGGCGTGCAGGTCCGGGTGATCGCCCACAGTTTCGAGGGCGATCGGGACCGGCGCGACCCGCCGTTGCCGCTCGGCCATCCGGACGTGGTGAAGGTATTGCGCGCGCAACTGGTGAGTCAGTCGGCTTGAGCGGCAACCGGGGTTCTCTTCCTGGCCTTTCGCTTTGCCACTTCGTCCCGCTGTAGCCACCATTCGGCGATCAACAATGGAATCACCCAGCCGAGCCATGTCGTCGAGCCCGCGATCGAATACGTCATCAGCTCGTCGTCACCGTGGAACGTGGTCTCCAGCTGTGGCAACAACCAGATCGTGAACACAACGCCCCAGATCCGATTGGTGATGATCGACATGGTCAGCGCGAAGCTCCGGATCATCCACTTCCGGTGATCGACGAACAGCCGCCGACGCGCCGCCCGATAGCCGTTGTACGTGAAGATCAGCCACAGTGGCGCCATAATCATGCTGCTGGCGAACGCGGCCGGGCCGAAGGGTGTGATCGCGGCGATCGCGAACGCGCTCACCCCGGCGGGCAGCACGCCGCCGAAAACGTAGATCCGCCCGGCGAGCCGGTGGACGTGCGGGTAGCGTGCCCGAAACCACGGCCACACCTGCAGCACGCACGTCAGCATCGCGATCGACGCGAAGATCACGTGCATCACCAGCAACGGGTAATGCCAGCTGAACTCCGGTTGCTGGACGCGGGCTTGCGCGCGGTCCCCGGTCAAATACGGCGGCAGCGAGAACGCGATGAAAGCGATGGCGACGAAGCCGAGGGGTACGACCCAAGGCCTCCTGAGCACATTTGTCATGGCTTGTTCCTCCCGGCCATGACACTGACGCAGCCCGCTTACCGGTCACGCACCAAGCGCTGACCGCCGCGCACCGACCAACGTGAGCGCCTCCTCCTGCGCCATGCCCGCACCCCGCGCGAAGGCCTCAGCGAACTCATCCCCGCTGGTCAACGCCTTGGCCTCGGCAGCGACTCGGGCGATCTCCGGATCACCGGCCAACGGCATCCCCTGGATCGCGGTCCCTGCCCCGAGCAGCAACGCGGCCAGCCAGCCGTCGCCTGAGCGCACAGCCAAACCCGCGAGCCCAGCCGCCGCCAAGGCCACGAACGGCAGCGCACGGTTGGCCATGGCGGCCGAGATAGCCTCGTCGTAACGGGACCGGGCAGCCGCGAAGTCGCCATTGAGTTCGTCCAGCCGGGCCAATGCGATCAACGCGCGTGCCCGATACTCCCGGATGCCGAACGGCCCGGCCGAGCACTTGGTCAAGGCGAGTTCCTGCAGCCTGCGAGCCTCGGCAAGATCACCCTGGAACCGGGCGATCTCGCCAAGCCCGGAATAAGCCCAGGCCAGGTGGTCGGGCGTGCCATTGCGGCGGGCCAGCGTCAACGCCTGCTCGAAATCGGCACGGGCGTCATCGAGCTCACCATGCCGGGCCAGATTCTCCGCGCGACGGCATAGCAGCGACGTCATGTCATCGATCGAGCCAAGCTGACTGACGACCTCCATGGCCTCGGTGACGGCATCGACGAACCCTTGCCGATCACCTCGGCCGCCTGCGATGTTCGCGATCGCGTCCAGCGCGAGCACGATACCGAACCGGTCGCCAAGCTCACGGAAACCGGCGAGCGCGCGATGCAGTTTCCCTTCGCCCGCACTGATTTCACCGTCGAAGATGTGCAGCAAAGCGGCACCGAGCGCGGCAAAGGACTCCGCCCAGAGATCCTGGTCGAGCAACGGGCGAACCGGTTCACCTTTGGGCGGCCCGGTCGCGGTGGCCCACAGGAACGCGCTGTGTGGACGCCTGAGCGGTCCACGCGGTGTGGTCATGAATTCTTCGGCGTGTTTGAGGTGGTCCTGCCATTCGGGCGCGCCAAGCTGTCCCCACGCGGCCTGCAGCACGCACGCCACGTACTCCTCATCCAGCTCTTCCGGCGGGTGCGTGCCGATCCGGCCGAGCAGTTCCATCGCCAACGGCGCGGCTTGACTACGTAGACCCCGCAGATACCAGTACAGCGAGAACGCGCCGAACATGCGCAACGCCAACGTTGTGTCGTTGGCGACCGCCCATCGCAGCGCTGCTTGGAGGTTTCCGTTGTCCGCGTCCAGCCGGTTCAGCCATTCGAGCTGCTCGGCACGGCGCAGATGCGTGTTCGCGGTCTCCGCCAGGTCGTAGAAGTACTTGGCGTGCAAGGCGTCCCGTGAATCTGTGCGGTGTTCGGCACAGAACGCACGGATGGTTTCCAGCATCCGGTAGCGGCCGCCTGCGTTCTCCACCAACGACTTGTCCACCAAGCCCGCCAACAGTTCCGCGGTCTCAGGCACCTGGCAGACCTGCTCGGCGGCCGACAACGTCGCGCCGCCCGTGAACACCGTCAACCGTGTCGCAAGCAATTGCTCGTTTGGTTCAAGCAGATCCCAGCTCCACTCGACCGCGGCTCTGAGGGTGCGGTGCCGGGGCGCCGCGGTGCGATCTCCCCGGGACAGCAAGGAGAATCGGTCGTTCAAACGGTCCGCGATGTCGTCGAGCGCCATCGCACGGAGCCTCGCCGCGGCCAGTTCGATCGCCAGCGGCATCCCATCAAGCGAAGTGCAGATCTGCTCGACGGTTTCGGCGTTCTCTTCAGTGATCCGGAAGTCGGGGGAGACGGCCGCGGCCCGATCGGCGAACAACCTCATCGCAACGTTCGCGGGCAAGGTCGGCAGTGGGCACAGGTGCTCGCCCGTGATGCCGAGCGCTTCCCGGCTTGTGGCCAGGATTCTGAGGTCTGGGCACGCGTTGAGCAACCGGTGGGTGATCGTGGCAGCATCGGCGATCACGTGCTCGCAGTTGTCCATGATCAGCAGGATGTGCCGGTTTTCGAACGCGGCAATGACCCGGTTGACCGGATCCTGGCCGGAGGACGTGAACAATCCTGCGTCCCGCACGCCCGTGGCCGCCAGGATGGCTTGCGGGATATCGGTTCCGTGCGTTGTGAGGTCGACGAAACACGTCTCTCTGGTTTGCTGTGCCGCGATTTCGATGGCCAGCCGGGTCTTGCCCGCGCCACCCGGTCCGGTGATGGTGACCAGCCTGGCGGCGCTGAGCAGACCAGCGATCCGGCTCAGTTCGGTTGTCCGGCCGACGAAACTGGTCAACTGCGCGGGCACGTTCGCGCTCGGCCGGTGTTCGCCTTTCAGCACTGCCAAATGGATCGCGGACAATTCGGCGGACGGGTCGGCACCCAGTTCTTCGGCGAGCGTGCGGCGCGTGTTCTCGAATTCGGTGAGCGCTTCGGCCTGACGCCCTGCGGCGTGCAACGCGAGCATCAACTGGCCACGCAGGCGTTCCCGCAACGGGTTTCGCTCGATAACGGCTCTGATTTCGGGGATTACCGCATTGTGCTCGCCGAGTTTCAGCTGGGCGTCGAAGAGGTCTTCAGTCGTGGCCAGCTTGAGCTCTTCCAGCCGTGCGGCCGCCGCTTCGTTCGCGGTCACGGGCCCGCGCCACAGGTTCAGCGCTTCCCTTAGCGTCGCGGGGTCTTTGGTGGCCGCGCCTTCTTTGGCCAGGCGCTCGAATTGGTGCACGTCAACGTATTGCGGGTCGACCGCGATCCGGTACCCGCCAGGATGGAATTCGATGGGAAAGCTGCGCCTCAATCTGGAAACCTGCGACTGCAACGCGCTCGTCGCCCCGCTTGGCGGTTCGTCGCCGTACAGTCCGCCAAGCAAACGCTCGACCGTCACCACGCGCCCAGCGTCAAGCAGGAGCAATGCGAGCAGCGCCCGCTGCCTCGGCCCGCCGACCGGGAGGGATTCTCCTTGTGCTGTAAAGGCTTCGACGGCCCCCAGGATGCCGAACCGCACTAGTCGCCCCGACCCAGCGACTCGATCGTGGCCATGTTCTGCTCGCCCCACTCGCCGAGCGGGATCATCGCCTTGATCAGCGACTGGCCCAAATCGGTCAGCGAGTACTCGACCCTGGGCGGAACCTGGTGGTACAGCTCGCGATGGACCAGCCCGCACGCCTCGAGTTCACGCAACTGCAGGATGAGCACGCGTTCGGACATGTCGTCGACCTGGCGGCGCAGCTGGCCGAACCGTTGTGGCCCATCGGTCAGCTCCCAGAGGATCAGCGCCTTCCACTTGCCGCCCATCACATCGAGCGCCGCGTCCAGCCCGCACGTGTACGTGCGCCGTTTGAGCACCCGGACCCCCTTACAAAAATGTCAGTACCCGGCAAAATTGTAGGTACTTGATGGAATGTCTGTAAAGCGGTGAAGATCGACGCATGGAGCCAGTCACTGTTATCGGCCTTGGCTTGATGGGCAAGGCATTGGCCGAAGCGTTCCGCGAAGCAGGCCACCCGACAACGGCATGGAATCGCACCGCGGGCAAAGCTGTATATCAAGTCGCGTCCGTTTCCGAAGCCGTTTCAGCAAGCCAGCTCGTGATCGCCTGTCTGACCACGTACGAAGCAACCATGTCCGCGCTGGCACCAGCTGACCTGTCCGGTCGCACACTGATCACCTTGAACACAGGAGACCCAGCCGGGCAATGCCACTGACTTAAGCATTCTGGCTGGTGACAAGCGGCGCAGGGTCGATTGACGGTGGCATTGATGTCCATAATGGACGATTGATCGTCACATTAGTCTCACTTACCCCGCGCGTTACTCCTGTTACCCCGGCTGGTGCCGTGAAGGCCACCTTCGCGGCATCCAACGCACCACAAGTTCCCCTCACGGACCATGGCGGGCCTGAATGAGGGCCACTGTGGACAGTCTCGTCCATCGGTGGCGCGGGTACGCCTTGCTTGCGGGCCGGGCCACTCGCGTTTCGCACCTCTAAAGATCAACCTCGCGCCGACGCCTGCAGGCCACCTCTGAAGTGCGAGGACTCTCTTAAGTCAGTGGCATTGACCCAGCCGGAGCCCGCGAAATGGCCGCCTGGGCGAAAGAGCGTGGAGCCTTGTTCCTTGACGGAGCCGTGAAAAATGTCCCATCTGCCGTCGGCGCCCCAGAAACATTGTTGTACTACAGCGGTCCACGAGAGATCTTCGACCAATATCTCCCGGTATTGCGAGTTCTCGGCGGCGACACGGTCTATCTAGTACGACAGCAGCACAGTGTTATGCTTGTTGATATTTGCGGTGTTGTCGCTGGTAGTGGCTGTGACGGGCGCGGGTTTGGTGGCGTCGGCGCCAGGTAGACCAGTGCTGGATGTGTGCTCGGGGATGTACTGGACGGGTGAGGGTGGCCCAGAGTCGTCGGATTTCGTTGCAGGATAACGGGATCAGCCGATCAGGATCGGTTCTGGCGCCCCCTTTTCCGGCGCCGGATGGGGCGGTGGTGGGGTGCGGATGCGTTCAGCGTGGGCGGTCACGGCCAGGAACGCCGCGGCGAGCATGGCCAGGGTGATGTGCCGGTACCACGCGATGTACTTGCGGACTTGATAATGGTCCAGCCCGGTCTCGTTCTTGGCGAACTGGAACGTTTCCTCCACCGCCCAACGGGATCCGGCCACGCGCACCAGTTCCGCGAGTGGCACCGGACCGGCGGTGTGGCAGACGTAGTAGGCCAGATCGGTCGGATCGCTGATCGAGCGACGCACCAGCAGCTGATGCCGCTCGCCGGGACCGGGATCGATCAGCAGCCAGTCATACAAGCGGTGGCCCTTGCTGCCCCGCCCGGCCGAGAGCCGCTGCCAGCCCCGCGCCGGTGCCCGGCCGGCCAGCACGTCCGCGCGCGCCGGCCCGGTCGGCGTGGTCACCTGGTAATCGCAGGACACCGCCAGCACGTAGTTCACCGCCTGCTCGGCCAGCCAGTCGCGCAGGGCCGGGTTGTCGCCGTAGAGCTCGTCCGCGGTGAACCAGCCCACCGTGACCCCGGCCTCCAGCAGCCGGGCGAGCATCCGGCGGGCCAGCTCGGGTTTGGTCGCGAACTCGACCTCGTCGCCGATCCCGGCCTCGCGACAGCGATCCCGGTCGGCACACCAGGACTTCTGCGGCAGGTAGAGCTCCCGGTCGATCAACGCCCGGCCATGCCGGGAGACATAGGTCAGAAACACGCCGACCTGACAGTTGTCGATCTTGCCCGAGGTGCCGGTGTACTGGCGTTGCACACCCGCGGATTTGGTGCCCTTCTTGATGAATCCGGTCTCGTCGCCGACGAACACCCCACTCGGGTCATCCAGATGCGCCAGCACGTAGCCACGCACATCGTCGCGCACCGCCTCGGCGTCCCAGCGGTAGAAGTTCAGCAGGCGCTGCATGCCGTCCGGGCTGCTGTCCCCGGCGAGCTCCGCCAACGACCAGGAGTTCTTGCGCTCCACACCAGACAGCAGCCCGAGTAGGTACTTCTGAGCACGGGCACGCGAATCGGCCTGCGCGAACCGGCCAGCTACCAGCGCGAACATGTCATCAAACCCGGCCCGCCAGCGGGCGAAACCCTCGTCTACTACAGTCTCTGACGCGGCCACCGCGTCTTCCTCGAGTCCAATCACACCTCGAAGTTGATCACGCGGTGGCCGCACCCATGATCACGACCCCACACCAAGATCACACTGTGCTGCTGTCGTACTAGGCTCAGCCCCAGATCTCGCGGCGTTGTACGAACAAGCGGTCGGCGGAACACTCTTGCCCACCTTGCTCGGCTTCCTCCACGGCGCCGCGATGATCACCGCCCGCGATCTGCCCGCGGAAACCATGGTCCGCTTCACCCAGAACTGGCTAGCAATGATCGCCGCCCAACTACCCAGACTGGCGGCAGAGATCGACGCAGGCGACTGCACCAACCCAACATCCACAATAGCCTTGTTCGAAGCAGGAATCCCCCAAGAATTGGCCATTGCCAAGGAATCCGGCCTAGACCCATCCTGGCAGCACGGAATGCACGCAGTAGTACAACGCGCAGTGGACCTCGGCCACCGAGACCACAGCATGTCAGCATTAATAGAACCACTCCGGCAGGTAGCACACCCGCGTGTCCACCATTCCTTGTGGTGAGTTGAACGCGCGAGCGGCGCGCGACGGCGAACAGCAGTGCTGGTAGCGAGTCGAGCAGTTTGACTCACCATGAAGGAATGGTGGACACGCGCCAGGGCGGTGAAATGAAAGACGCCCCCGAGACAAGAGCCCCGCAAGCGCAAAGAAACACGGCTGGAAAAAGACCCGACCGCAAGCAACGGCCAAAACACCGGCAAGCAACGGTCAACAAGGCATGCCGGAAAGGTCAACACCCCCTTCAGGAACGGTGGACACGGTCGCAAGGAACGGTGGACACACCCTGCTGGAACGGTGGACACGGCCTGCGGGACCCTGGACACGCGCCAGCCCTCCTGCTCCCCACCTCCCCGCCACTTCGCTCGAACGAGTGTTCGAAATGGGTGTAGTGTTGAGGGCGTGCAGGGATCACTCTTCGACACAGCGGGCGCGGTGGGCCTGCGTCCGCTGGATGCGGTCCGGCGTACGACGCTGACCGATGGCGCGTGGGTCGATGTCCTGCCCGGCTGGCTGACTGGAGCGGAGGACCTGTTCACCCTGCTGGCCGCGGACGTCCCTTGGTATGCCGAGCGCCGCCAGATGTATGACCGCGTCGTCGCTGTGCCACGGTTGTTGTGCTTCTACGCCGAACGAGACTCCTTACCCCATCCGGTTCTGGACGAAGCCCGATCTGCCCTGACCGCGCATTACTTACCTGAGTTGCGTGAGCCATTCCGGACTGCGGGCCTCTGTTACTACCGCGACGGCCGGGACAGCGTCGCGTGGCATGGCGACCGCATTGGCAGGGGCGCGACCGAAGACACGATGGTCGCGATCTTGTCGGTCGGTGATGCGCGTGGGCTGTGGCTGCGGCCGCGGGGTGGTGGCGAGGCCGTGAAGTTCTCGGTTGGCCACGGCGACTTACTCGTGATGGGCGGTTCCTGCCAACGAACGTGGGAGCACGCCGTACCGAAGACGAACCGCGCCGTCGGACCTCGGATCAGTATCCAGTTTCGCCCGGCTGGGGTTCGGTAGTGCGCTTGACGATGGACAGGAACGTCAGTAACTCGGCGTCCTTTCTGCCCGGAGTCGTGGTGAAGATGACCAGGTTCTGCCTGTGGCTCGGCGATATGAGGATCTGACAGTCCAAGGTGATCAGGCCGACGACCGGATGCAGGATGCGTTTCCTGATGTCGGTGCGGACGGCGACCTCGTGCTCCTGCCACAGCCTCGTGAACTCGGGGCTGCGGCGTTGGAGTTCGGCGACGAGCTCGGCTGGCTTCGGGCTGCTTTCATCGCGGCTGTAGGCGGCCCGCAGGTGCGCGGTATAGCTGCGGGAGTGCGTTTCGTGGTCATCTGCGGGGAAGCGGTGTCGTTCTTCGGGGTCGGTGAACCAGCGGTAGATCTGGCTGCGCCGCAGGCCGGTGTGTCCGGTTTGGACGCCGAGCAGCTCTTCGGCGAGTGGATTCTGCTTGAGCGTGACCCCGAGGTCGCTGACGATCTGGGCGGGCGTGTCCAGACGCTCGAGCACGCGTAGCAAGGAGGGGTCCGCATGGTCGCCGTGGGCAGCGCGCGGCGGCGGCTGGTGACCGGCCAGCCGGTACAGGTGATCGAGTTCGTCCTCGGTCAGCCGCAACGCCAGCCCCAAGGCCGCGACCGTAGTCTCGGAGGGACGCGACCCTCGGCGTTGTTCCAGCCGTGTGTAAAAGTCAGTCGAGATATGCGCGAGCCCAGCGACCTCGTCGCGCCGCAGGCCTTCGGTGCGTCGGCGCGCGGACGCGGCGAACCCGAAATTCACCGGCTTCAGCGCCTCACGGCGTCGCCGGAGAAAGTCCGCAAGACCGTCCCGATCCATGCCGGAAACGCTACGCCGCCGCCCGCGAGTGATCCACGGACAGCTTGTCCCTGGACAAGCTGGCTGATTGTCCCGATCGTGGACGGCATTGACGATTTCCGCCGTGACTACTTCTCCCAAGATCGCGCTGATCACCGGCGGCAACCGCGGTATCGGCCGGGCAACGGCTTTGGAAGTCGCCCGCAGGGGCTTCGACGTGATCGTCACCTATCGAACACACGCTTCGGAGGCCGACGAGGTCGTCGCTTCGATCACCTCGCTCGGGTGTACGGCCGCAGCCCTCCCGCTCGACATGGGCGGCGCCTTCGATGAATTCGCGATCGTTTTGGCCGACACCCTGCGCTCGACCTGGGGACGCGACACCTTCGACTTCCTGATCAACAACGCGGGCACGCAACGGCCAGGCTCGTTCGCCGACGCGACCGAGAAAGACTTCGACTTCCTGGTCGACGTGGCGTTCAAAGGAGTGTTCTTCCTGACGCAGAAACTCGTGCCGCTGATGGCCGACAACGGCGCCATCATCAACATTTCCAGCGGAATGACCCGTTTCTACGTTCCGCAGCGGGTCGTCTACTCGGCCGTGAAAGGCGCGGTCGAGGTCCTGACCCGCTTACCTCGCACAGGAGCTCGGTCCACGCGGCATTCGCGTCAACACCATTGCTCCTGGCGCAGTGGCCACCGACTTCAGTGGCGGCTTGCTGCGTGACAACCCACAAGTCCAGGAAGCCGTGGTGTCGGTGACAGCCATGGGCCGCTTCGCCGAGCCGGACGACATCAGCGGCGCGATCGCGGCACTGCTCGACGACAGCAACCGATGGGTGACCGGCCAGCGCATCGAGGTCTCCGGCGGAGTCCACCTCTGAACGGGAAACTGTCGTGACCACGCTCGCCTCCTTCATCACCCTGGTCACCGAGGGCGCACCTGCATGGCGCCCAGACCGGGGCGGATCGGCAACCGAGCGGACAGCAGGAACATCGCGGCCATTCCGGCGAGGGCGAGCATGATCCCGTCGGGGGAGAGCCAGTGGATCGCCGCGCCCGTCAGCGGCGGGCCGACCAGACTGCCTACGCCCCACAGGGTCGTGGCTCCGGCGTTCGCGGTGATGAGGTCGGCGCCTCGGAAATGGTCGCCGATCCGGACGAGACCGAGCGTGTACACGCCTCCGGCTGCGCCGCCAAGCAACACCAGTGCGGGCCACACCAGCGTGGAATCGCCTATCAGTGATGGCATGGCGAGCGCGAGGACCAGGACGAGGACGCCGCATGCCATGTGCAGCCGTGCGCGGTCGGTGCGGTCGGCCCACCAGCCCAGTGGTATCTGTAGTACTGCGTCCCCGGTGAACACCGCGGCCACCATCAGGACCGCGACCGTCTCCCGGTGACCGTTCGCCATGCCGTACAGCGGGAGCAGGGCGAGCACGACGGCGTCGAGAAAGGAGAACATCAGCACGGCCAGCACGATCACCGGCGCCGAGCGGGCGAAGCCGAGTAGTCCGAACGACTTCGTTTCCGGGTTGGCGTCGACCTCGCAGCGCGACAGCGCCAGCAGTGCCGCGCCGGGCAGGTGGACCAGCACGACCACCAGCAGCGACTGCGGCCCGGCCGAGCCGAGTGCGGCCAGCAGGCCCGGTCCCGAGACCTGGCAGAGCGTGAAGACCGCGGTGTACAGAGCGATCCACCGGCCACGGGTCGCATCTGAGGACACCGCGCTGATCCACGTCTCACCGAGAGCGAGCAGTAGACCGGACGCCACACCAACGGTGAAGCGCAGCGCCAGCCACACTGGCATCCAGTCCGTCACCGTGAGCAGACCGATGCTCGCTGCTGACCCGGCGACGCCAATCAGCAGCAGCGTTTTCACGGGCCAGCGGGCGGCGAGCCAGCCCGTGCACAGTGCTGCGATGAGGATGCCGAGTGCGGGCATGGAGGCGGCCACGCTGATCAGCGCGGTTGACGCACCGGTTGCGCTGAGTCGTAGTGACACTAGTGGGATGGTGAGGCCGGTGACGAGGCCCACCACGACCGTGCTGATCGCGGCGATGGGCTCCCAGCGTCGACCTAGCATGCGCCCTCAAGGTGGGGTGCGACCAGGTGCCGGTGGATGTCGCGTTGCGGCAGGGTTGCCCCGAGCACGCGCTCGCCGTTCGTGTACAGGCAGGACGCGGCGGGGCCTTGGCCGCCGTACGGTAGGTAGCCCTTCTCCGTGAGGTGTAGGTCGGTGTCGCGGAGCACGGAATCTGGTTCGTGCAGTGGTGTGTCTACTAAGGACTTGATGTATGGGCTGTCGCCGAATAGTGAGATGTACATGGCGTTCTGGCGGTAGCGTTCGTCGGTGAAGTAGTCCTTGAGCGCGTCGTCGGACTCGTAGGGCTGTATGTAGAACACTGGGGCGAAGAACTCCTCGTAGTTGCCGCCCTTGGTGAGGTCACGCTCGAATACCGTTGGATGGATCATGCCGGTCACCGGATTGGTTTCGCCGCCATAGACGAAGTGCTCGCGCTCGTCACGGAACACGCGGGCGATCTTGGCGGCGTGGTCGGGGTCGCTGTTCGGACCGACGATGTTCGCTGGGTCTGAGTACGGTCCGACGCGCGGCGCTAGCTCGTCCAGCGCGCGGATCAGTGCTGCGCGGAAGACGTCGATCCTGCTGCGGTGCACCAGGATCGCGTTCGGCGCGGCGCAGTCCTGGCCTTGGTTGTACAGCACGACCCGCAAGGCGCTGTCCACTGCTCGGTCCAGGTCGGCATTCTCCGTGACTACCAATGGGTTGTGGCCAGCGCCGTTGAGGATGAACAACGTCTTCTTCAGAAACGCCCGTCGTACTTTCACCGCGTTCTCCGGGGTGCCGGTGAACACCACGGCGTCGGTACGGCGCGCTCGCGCGACCAGGTACTCTTCCTTGTCCTGATAGGACACCGTCAGGTTGGGGAAGAAGCTCGGCAGGTCCAGAATCTCCGCCAGCTTACGGTAATGCGGGTGCATCACGGTCGGTGGGCGCATCGCGGTGTCCTCGGCCATCAGGGATGGTACGACGCCGAAGCACACTGAGGCGTACAACGGTTGGTTGAGCGGGAGGAACGTGGTCACTCCGTGCACTTTGGCCTGGAAGTACTCCTGGTTCAGGTGCAGGTTGGTGAGCAGTTCGACGGATCGCTCGATCTCGTCGAGCGCCACGTTCGCGCACTGGTACTCCGACAAGCTTTTGACGATCAGGCCATGGTTCTCGGCTAAGGTGTCGGCGAACGCCTGCGCGCGCTGCCGCACTTCGGCGAAATCGATGGGGGCCAAACTCTTGGTCACGAATGTCCACTTTCGACTGAGGCGGCAATTGCGATGGCAGGCAGGGTTGCCCTGAGCAGACCTGCCGCGCGCCTGGCGCCGGTGATCCGTAGCCAGGTCACCAGGCGTGGACCGTGCGGACGGCCGAGCAGGGCAAGGTAGAACTTCCGATACGCGGCACGGTGGTCGGGCACGCCGTCGAGGACCGTGGCCAACGCCTTGGCAGGATCGCTGGGTTCGGCGTCCAGCGCGTCGGCGAGCCGATACAGCAGGGCGGAATCTCCTGGCTCACACGTCCGCGCCCGCGCCCGGCGAGTCTCGTGGAAAGCCCACACTTTCGCCACCAGCACCGGATCGACGTCGTGGAAGTATCGGCGCACGAACGTCGACGCATCGGCTGCGTCAACGGGGGCGCAGGCGTCCAGGATGCGCGCGAGGGTGCCGAATCGCGGCCCGGTCACCTGTGTGGGTGCGTTGACTCGGCGCAGTCGCAGCCGGGCGCCCCCGCCGCGGTGCGGGTCGGCGGCCCGGCGAGTTTCGTGGTGCACGGCGTCGTTGATGGCCGGCGTCATGGCTGGGCCGAATCGGCGGAGGCGGTGCGGTTGCCGGTAGAGCAGCAGCCGCAAGCTTTCCGGGGTGAGCAGCCTGCGCACGTCCGCCAGGGAAAAGCCGTTGCCGATCGACTTGGAGATCTTGCGGCCGCGTTCGTCGACGAACAGGCCGTAACTGAACAGCACCGGGGGTACGCGGTCCAGCCGGTGGAAGACCGAGCGGACGACGTTGGCGGAGCCGGTCAGGTCCTCGCCGTGCATCTCGTAGGCGGTGTCCCGGCTCAGCAGCCGAAGCGACCAGTCCGCCTTCCACTGCAGTTTGCACGCGCCGCCAAGCGCGGACACCGTGATCGGCTCGCCGATCGGATCGTGCGGGTACACCTCGTGTGGCTCCGCCCCGTACTCCATACCGGGGCGCTGGATCACGACGTCTTCGGGGATCTCATAGGTGATCGTGCCCGCCGCCGGATCGACGTCGAGCACACGGGTGTGCTCGAGCACCTGTCCGGTGTTCGCCGAGATCGGCATGAACACGCTGTAGGAGGCGCGGCGGACCGGACTGACCGAACGTCCGATCAACTCGTTGAGCCCAGGCAGGTCAGCAAGGAACTCGCGAATGGTGCGGTCGTACTCACCCGCGAGGTAGGCGGCCGAACTGCGCACCAGCTCGTATTCGACATCCATCGCGTCGAGCGCGTTTCGCAGGCGGTCGATCATCCCGTCGGACAGGCTCGCCGCCCGGCCAAACGGGTCCGGCACGCGGAATAACGGAATGCCGAGATGGGCCGCCAGCATATCTGTTTCGGGAAATCCGCCTGGAATTGCTCGCATGGCATCCATGTCGTCGGCGACGACAACCAGCCTCGTCGGTCGACCGGTGAGCTCCTCGAACGCCCGGCATACGAAGGAGGTACGGATGACCTCGCATAACGTGCCGATATGCGGTATTCCTGACGGGCCGAAACCGGCACCGAAGATGACGGTCCCGTTGGTCGAGCCGATCTGTTTAAGTCGGTGCATAATCTTTCTGGACTCGCGAACGCACCAGTCGCGCGGCTGAGCATCCTGAACGAGGGCATGCGGCATCGAAGCGGCTCACAAAGAGAGTCGGTTGAGGAGTTCAGAAAAAGGTCAGTGCGATTCACATGGGACGGTTTTCGGCGCACCGGTCTTCCGGCGCGAGCGAAATCTTCTCGCGCCATTGACGATCACGTCCACGCATCTGGTCCTATCGCTAGCATTCCGACAGGACCGCGGTTATCACTTCTCCAGAACGGGCGGACCGTCCACATAGGAGTGGCGGCCCGAAGGCCGCCACGGATCACACCAGGAAACTGATGAACTCAGGGCCGGACAACCAGCACCGGACACGGCGAAAGGTGCAGCGCCGTCCGGGTGATCGGGGACAACCGGCCGGGCTGGCTCCCGGGGCCGACAACCAGCAGATCGCTTCGCGTGCAAGTCTCGACAGCCTCATGCGGCCTGCTCCGCACGAGATGCAGACTCGGGGTCAACGTCGGGGCGAGCTTCGCGACCAACCGCCGAGCTCGGTCGAGAACCTCGTTCGGCTTGCCTGCCTCCACTGCCCGCGGGCCGGGCAGCGGCCAGGCGTGCACGATTCGCAAGCCGTCGCGGTAGCGGGTCGCTATCTCCGTCGCGCGACGGATTATTGCCTCATCGTGTTGGCCACCGATCGCCGCTGTCACCCATCCGTGTTCGGCGCGGACGGCTCGTGGCTCTCCGCGTACGACGACTGTGTCGCACTGGCTTCGGCTCACCACAGGGAGGACGAGATGGCCGATGCCCAGATTGTGGTGACCATGCCCGTGATGGCCGAGCACCAGAAGATCTGTGTCCGCGCTCGCGGTCAGCAGGGTGTGTTCGGGGGTTTCGTCTGAGGTGGTCACCGACGCGTGTAGCCATCGGTATACATCGAGCCTACGGGCGATTGCATGGTCATCGCTGGTTTTCGCCGAATAGACCTTGAGTCCGGCGTTGACAAGCCAGGCGTGCCGCAGCGCCCACTCCAGCGCGGCATCACCCCAAGTCGAGCCGTCTGTGCCGATCGTGACACGGGGGCGGTGCCGTGCGGACGATTGCTGCGCCGGTACGGCTACCGCGGGCGTCGCCGCCGAAGTAGCTGTCATCGAGCCTCCCGGAAATGGCCACTGGAATGGCCCCAGAATTGACCGGGGTCCACGGTAGTCCTGTCGGAATGCTAGCGATAGGGCCAGATGCGTGTCTGCCTGTACCGGTTAACCGTCCAACATGGACCTTTCCGGGAGATTGCCGTTCGTTTACGTTCGCCGCACAGTGGCAACTCGATATGGGGACCAACCCTCAGGAGGTGCCATGTATCGACGCCGTCCAACGGGTGCACCTGCGCGAATCGGGATCGCGGACGTCGAGAGCGTTGAACGGACAGTCCGGGATCTCCGGGCGCTGGACTACCAGTACGGCGGTGGCAGCTGCCACCGTGCGGTACTCACGCGCCTGCCGATGGCGCAGGCGTTGCTCGCGGCAACAGTACCCGTTCGGTTGACGCGCAGAGTCGACGCGGCGGTGGCGGACATGCACAACCTGGCTGGATGGACGCTGTTCGACAACGGGTCGATCACCGAGGCGCTGCACCACTTCGGCGTCGCGTTGGACTTGGCAACGCGCGCGGGCAACCGGGCCATGGCTGCCAACATCCGTTACCGCAGGGGCCGCGTCCACCTGCACTACAACTCGGCCGGGCAGGCGCTGGCGGAGTTCGAGCGCGGCCGGATCGAGGCGCACGCGGCCAACAGCCCGCTGGCCGCGGCGATCTTGTCGGCCAACCAAGCGTGGGCGTACGCCAAACTCGGCCGGGCAGAGGAGGCGATCGCGGCGCTGGCGACGATGCGCAACGAGTTCGAGGCGGCGGATCGCGCCGAGGTCCCCAGTTGGGCGGCGTTCTTCACGGAGACCGAGCTGTCGGCGATGAGCGGCTCCGTCCACACCGATCTCGCCCGGTTCGTGGACTCCCGGCACGCGAAGCGCGCGGTGCCGGAGTTGGAGACGGCGATCGGCTCATACGGCGATGGGATGGCCCGCAGTCGCGCGTTCTGCCTGATCTCGTTGGCGGTCAACCGGCTGCTGCTGCAGGACGTCGACGTGGCGGTGGACATCGGCCGTGACGCGCTCGTGCACGGTCGTACGGTCAAGTCGTCACGACTGCGGGATCGCTTGCGCCCCTTGGAGAACGAGGCACGGAAGTGGTGCGGCGCGGACGAGCTGACTGAGGAGATCCGGACCATGCTGCCCGCGGCGTCATAGCGGGTTCCGCCAGATCGACAACGGATCCACGTATGGCCGCAGAGCGTCCACGAGCTCGGCGTCGCCGCGCCCATTGAGGACGTCGGACGCGATGCGGCGCGCCACGCCCGCGAGGAAATCGGCGATTTGCACGCGCGCGTCGTCGCGGGAATCGACGAACGTCATGTCAGCGAGCCGATCGCCGAGGGTCAGTTTGATCAGCGCGATCCGGTCTGGGGTCAGCAAATTCTGCCTGTCGTGCACGATTGCGACGGGTTTGTCCGCGCCCCACAGGTCGACCGCGCGCACGATCGCGGGGACGTGCAAGTCCAGGTGCTCGCGGTGTTCGGCCCGCAGAGCATCGTTGTACGCGGACAGCGCCGCGTGGCCCGAGTGATAGATCGTATCCGCGTTCTTGGTCGGCTCAAGCAGTTCGACGACCTTGTGCGCGAGGAAGAAAGCTTTCTCCGTGAGGTGGACGGCGGCGTGGCCGAGGATCGGGCCGTCCGCACTGAGCAACCAGAGCAGGACCGCGCGGTGTTTTTCGCGGAGCAGATGGTTTGCTTTGTACTCAAGCGCGGGCGAGCGTATTCGTTCCCGTAACCGCAGAATGCACTCCTGCGCCGACGACATCGGCAGCAGCACGCTGGCGTGCGCGAACACGTCGGTTATCGCGTCAATGAGATTGCTGCCTTCCGAGCCCGACTCATCGCACGCGACCTCGACGAATAACCCGTTCGTGCGCATAGTGAGTCAGCATTGGATGCGGAGTGGAGAAGTGCAAGCTAGTATTCCGTCGTTACCTTGAGTAATCGGAGGAATGCTGTGCGGAGTGTGCTGGTTGCCCTGATCGCGATGCTCCTGACAGCACTTCCGGTCGCCGCCGCACCGCAAAGACAGGTCTTGTACGACGGCGGCAGTCACTATCCGCGCGTGATCCGGTTGGACAATGGCCGAATTCTCGCCAGCATCACCACGAATGACGGCTCACAGGGGATGGGCGTCATCATGGCGAGCGAGAACGACGGCAAAACCTTCCGGCAGATCGCCACCATTCGTGACCCAGCGTCTGTCGACGGCGCCGGGATTTGCTGCTCGACATTGTTCGAGTTGCCAGCGCCGGTCGGCGCCATGCCCAAAGGCACAGTGTTGTGGGCGAACACCACCGGCTACACGGCGCCATTGGCAACCAAGAAAACCAGGCAACGGATGTGGGCCAGCACGGACCGCGGCAACACCTGGAAGTTCATGTCCGACATCGCGGTCGCGTCCAATGAGCACAATGCTTGGGAGCCAAGCCTTTCCGTCGCTGCCGACGGCAGCCTCGTCGCCTTCTACTCCGACGAGACCGACAAGGCGAAGCACGACCAGAAGCTTGTCCAGGTCAGGACGGTCGACGGTCTGCAGTGGACGGACTACAAGGAGACCGTGGTCAGCGACGCGTGGAACGTGCGTCCAGGCATGATCAATTCGATCAAGCTGCCAGGCGGCGGCTACTTCATGACCTACGAGGTCTGCAACAACGACAAGGTCCACCTGTGCAGCGCCTACTTCCGCAAGTCGGCGGACGGCTGGGACTACGGAGACCCCCGCGCCCTCGGCACGCTGGTGAAAACGGCGGACGGTAAACAAGGACGGCACACCCCAGTGCCCGCGTGGAGCCCCGGCCCTGGCCCGAACGGCACGATCCTGCTGATCACCGAGATGCTCGTGCACAACGGAGGCAAGATCGCCGAGGGCAACGGCGGCACAATCCTGGCGAACGACAATCTCGGCGACGGCCCGTGGTACGAGATGGCAGCGCCGATCCACGTCGCCGGAGTCGACAACGAAGGCTGCCGGAACTTCAGCCCCGGCCTGCTGCCGTCGACGGACGGGAAGTCGGTTCTTGAGGTGACCACCGACTTCGACCAGGCGATTTGCAAGACGTTCTATGCGACGGGACCGCTCGTGAAGAAGAGTTGAACCTCGCTCACCCGGGCTACGTATGAGCTGTGAAGGACGGGACAGCCCGGGGAGGCGGAGCAGGATGGCGCAGCGACTGAACCCAGCCGCTCGGGACGCGGCGGTCAGCCGGGTCACCATGATCACCGCGGGCGTCGTAGCGCTCGGGCTCGCAGGGACCGTGGGACTCGGGTTCCGGATCTCCGAGCAGGTGAAAGCGCAGGAGGCGGCAGAGGCCGCGGCACAGGCGGTGGAAGAAGCCGCCGAAGAGCAGCCGTTGCCACAGGACCAGGTACCCCAAGCCCAGGTCCCGCCAACGCAGCAGCAGGATGAGGGCTACGGAACGCCGACGACGCAGAAGCCGACCGCCGTGAAGCCCACGACGCAGAAGCCCGCACCGGCGCCGAAACCCAAGCCGACCACGAAGCCACCAGCGACTTCATCAGGTGGATCGTGAGGACCGGCAGCCAAATGCGTCGCAGGGCCATTGGGGCTCCAAAGACCTCGGCGGGTGCACCTTGATTACAGGCACCAGATCCATCGCAGGCGTCAAGTTCGAGGCCATTGGCACCACTGCCCATGTCCTCGTTACCGACCCGGAGACGCTGCCGGTCGCCGAGACCATCCTCCGCTGGTTCATCCACGAACTCGACCTGGCCTGCAGCAGGTTCCGGGACGACTCCGCGCTAACCCTCCTGAACCGCACGGGCACGGCCACCCACCCACTGCTGGCCAAAGCGGTCGAAGTGGCCTTACGCGCGGCCGCCGACACCGATGGCCTGGTGGACCCGGCGCTCGGCTCCTACATGGTCACCCTGGGATACGACCGGACCTTCGCCGAAGTGCCGCGCCGAGCGCCAGAACCCATTGACATCGACGCGCCACCGAAGCAAGCCTGGCGGGACATCCGAGTCTCCGGCAACAGCGTCACCGTCCCCAAAGGAATCAAAGTGGACCTCGGGGCCACCGCGAAGGCCTGGGCCGCTGACGTTGCCGCGAGCCGGATCGCGGGCGAAACCGGCGCGGGTGTGCTGGTCAACCTTGGCGGCGACATCGCGGTCGCGGGTCCGGCGCCGGAAGACGGCTGGAGCGTAAGGGTAACCGCCGATCACACCAGCGACGAAGGTGGACAGATCGTCGCCATCGACTCCGGCGGCCTTGCGACGTCCAGCGTGACCGTCCGTACCTGGCAACGCGGTGACGCGCACCTGCACCACATTCTCAACCCGATGACTGGGCTTCCGGCTTCAAGGATTTGGCGTTACGCAACAGTTTCCGCGATGACATGCGTCGCCGCGAACACAGCTTCGACCGCCGCGCTCGTGCTCGGCGACCGTGCACCGAACTGGCTTGCCGCGCGCAGACTCCCCGCGCGCCTTGTGGCAACGGGTGGTGCCGTTACCACTGTGGCCGAATGGCCTGAGGAGGAGTGATGACGTTTCTTGGCGAAAGCACGTACTGGTACCTGGCCCGGGGAAGTGGCCTGGTCTCGCTGGTTCTGTTCACGGTGGCGTTCTCGCTCGGTTTGCTCACCGCAGGCCGGGTCAGTGGGCGGAGGTGGCCGAGGTTTGTGACGGAGTCGTTGCACCGCAACATCTCCATGGCCTCGCTGATCTTCCTTGCGATCCATGTCGTCTCAATCGTGCTGGACACCTATGTCTCGATCGGGATCCTCGAAGTGTTCGTCCCGTTCGTTGGCACCTATAACCCGTTGTACCTTGGGCTTGGCGCGATCGCCCTTGACCTGATCATCGTTCTGGTGCTTACCGGCGTACTGCGGGCCCGGATGCCCTACCGGGCATGGCGATTGATCCACTGGGCGGCCTATGTCAGCTGGCCGGTTGCCGTTATCCACACGATCGGAATCGGCACGGACCAGCTCTGGTCGCTGATCACGATCGGCGCCAGCGTGGCCGTGGTCCTCGGCTGCGGGAGCCTGCGGGTGGTCTCGCTGCGGAGGCGATCCCTGTGAGTGCACCGGCCCAGCGTTACGACGGCCGTCCACGCCTGCTGTCCAAGCAGGCTCGATCCATCACCGAGCACACAAAGGCTGTCGGCCCGTTGCCGACAAGCGTTGTCCCACAACTCATCGACATGATCACGGCGTCGGGCTTACGCGGCCGCGGCGGTGGTTGGTTCCCCAGTGGACGCAAGATAGCTTCGGTTGCTGGCCGGGACAACCCGTACGTCGTGGTCAACGGGATGGAGAGCGAACCGGCTGCAGGCAAAGACAAACTGCTGCTGAGGCTTGCCCCGCACCTCGTCCTCGATGGCGCCGAACTTGCCGCGCTCGCGTTGGGCGCTGACCGGATCACGGTGGCGGTCCATCGTGGAACAGGCCTCGCCAGTCACATGATGAGTGTTATCGCCGACCGTGCCGCGGCCGGCTGGGGCAAGGTCGAGATCGACGTCAGCGAACCGCCGAACTGGTACGTCTCCAGCGAATCGACCGCGCTGGCGAGCTTTGTCGGTGGGGGAGAGGCGAAGCCAAAGGCAGACTCCGCACGAGTGTCCGGTGTGCACGGTCGCCCAACGCTCGTGTCCAATGTGGAAACCTTTGCACATATCGCGCTCATCGCACGCTATGGCCCGAACTGGTTCCGGCAGGCCGGAACGGGCGAAGCGCCAGGGACGGCGTTGTTCACTGTGAGCGGTGCGGTCCGGTCGCCTGGAGTGTACGAGCTTCCCCTTGGTGTCACGGGAGAAACGATCCTGCGCGTAGCCAATGGGGTTCGTGAGCCGATCTCCGCCTTGCTGCTCGGCGGTTACGGCGGCGCCTGGATCCCGCCGACACAGTTGCATCGCCCGTTCACGCCGGAAGGGCTTGAGCCGCTCAACGCATCGCTCGGCGCGGGGATCGTGGTGGCCTTGCCAGCCAGGACTTGTGGGCTGTTCGAGACGGTCCGTGTGGCCACGTGGATGTCCGAGCAGACCGCCAAACAGTGCGGCCCGTGCTTCCGGGGATTACCCGCGATCGCCGAGGATTTCGCGATGATCGCCCGCGACGGATCACGTAAGGCCTATGAACGCCTGAGGTTTCGGCTTGGCGTGATCGATGGCCGCGGCGCCTGCGCGCATCCTGACGGTGTCGTGAAGTTCATCGATTCGGCCATGAAGACCTTCGCGCTGGACATTCGCAGGCATCTGTCCGGGCAGTTGTGCCAGGGCGGGCCGCGCGTCCTGCCGTTACCGGAACTACCGGACGAAAGTGAGGGGTGGCTGTGACTGAGCGCCTCAAGGTCGACATGATCGCGTGCGACGGGCACGGCGTGTGCGCTGAGCTCGTGCCCGAGTTGATCGGGTTGGACGAGTGGGGCTACCCGATCCTGGCCGACGGGCCCGTCCCGAAGGAATTGCGCAAGCACGCAAGGAAAGCAGTGTCGCTGTGTCCGAAGATCGCGCTAAGTTTGGCCACAGGTAGGTCGTGAGTGGTTAGACGTGTTCTAACCTTGCTAACCACTCACGAGTCTTTGTGCGGCTGCTTGCCAGGGAGTGCGGGATCCCTTGGGTAAATAGGTGGCGAATGGCGGGGTTGGGGAGGCGCGGAATCCCGCGGTCCGTGCTTGGACCAGGATGTTGCCCAGCGAGCTGGCTTCGACTGGCCCCGCGTGCACCGGAATCCCGCACGCATCAGCGGTCAACTGGCACAACAGGGCGTTCTTGGCGCCACCGCCGACGAGGTGAACGACGTCGATCTCCCGGTCGGCCAGGCGCTGCGCGGTGTGCAAGGCAGAAGCGTGCGACAACGCCAGCGATTCCATGATTGTCCGGACGACAGCGGCCGGAGATGACGGCACCGCCTGGGAAGTCTTCGTGCAATACGAGGCGATCCGGGCAGGCATGTCGCCGGGTGCGAAGAACAGTGGATCATTGGGGTCGACAACAGCCGTCAACGCAGGCTCGCTGGCGGCAGCCGTCAACAGTGGCTCAAGCGAAATCGCCCACGACCGCAACGACTCGTTGAGCAGCCATAAACCCATGGTGTTGCGTAGGAACCTGACCGTACCGTCCACTCCGGATTCGTTGGTGAAGTTGGCTTGCTGTGCGGCCGGAGTCAGCACGGGCGTGTCAAGCTTCAGGCCCACCAAAGACCAAGTCCCACAGGAGATATAGGCCGATCGTGAACTGGCGAACGGGACCGCGGTCACCGCGGAAGCCGTGTCATGGGACCCGACGGCGACAACCTGTGTCGAGCCAAAAAGTCCACTGTGGTCGCCAGGTTGGCGCAAGGGCGGCAGTAAGGACGAAGGAAGGCCTATCCGGGAGACAATGTCAGAGGACCACTGTCGGGTCGTGGCGTCGAGCAGACCGGTCGTGGAGGCGATCGTGACCTCCGCGCCGATCTCCCCGGTGAGCCAGTACGTGATCAGGTCGGGCAGCATCAGCATCGTGTGCCCGGCCAAGCGCTCGGGCGGTTCGGACATCAGCTGGTAGATCGTGTTGAACGGCATGTGCTGCAAGCCGGTGATGCGATAGTGCTCGTCATCGGAAATCAGCGCACGAACCTGGGAATCGACCCCCTCGACCCTTGGATCCCGGTAACACCGGACGTCGCCATCCAATGAACCAGAGGAATCGATGAGACCGTAGTCGAGGGCCCACGAATCGATGCCGATCGACAGCGGCGACACCGACCGCAAAGCGTCCAGCACCTCGTGATGGATCGCCTGTACGTCCCATCGGAGCCCGCCGCCGGGGCGGGGCCGAGGGCCGGTCGCGAACCGGCGAAGCTCGGTCAGGGAGACCTGGCCGTCGGAGACTTCGCCGAGCATCACTCGGCCGCTGCTTCCGCCGAGGTCGATGGCGACGAACATCAGCGCAGGAAGGCCGCGGCTACTCCGGCGTCAACCGGAATGTGCAGGCCTGTCGTATGCGACAAGTCCCCGGCAGTCAACGCGAACACGGCATTGGCCACGTGCACAGGCAGCACCTCACGCTTCAATATCGTCCGCTGGGCGTAGTACTCGCCGAGTTTCTCCTCGGGCACGCCGTAAACCGCCGCGCGCTGGGCGCCCCAGCCGGAGGCGAAAATCCCGGAGCCTTGCACGACCCCGTCCGGATTGACCCCGTTCACCCGGATGCCATGGGCCCCAAGCTCAGCAGCCAGCAACCGGACTTGGTGGGCTTGATCGGCCTTGGTAGCGCTGTAAGCGATGTTGTTCGGCCCGGCGAAAACGGAGTTTTTGCTGACGACATATACGATGTCACCACCCATACCTTGGGCGATCATCACACGGGCGGCCTCCCGTGACACCAGGAATGACCCACGGGCCATCACGTCGTGCTGCCGATCCCAGTCCTCGACCGTCGTGTCCAACAAGGACTTCGACACCGACAACCCGGCGTTGTTCACGATCAGATCCACGCCACCATAAGCCAAACAAGCCTCGGCGACCGCGGAGACCACATCGGACTCCGAAGTGACATCAGCGGCGACAGCGGTTCCGCCGATCTCCGAGGCCACAGTGGACGCTGAGGACGGGTCACGGTCGGCGACCACAACACAAGCGCCCTCGGCAGCCAGTCGATGTGCGATGGCCTTGCCGATGCCGGATCCGCCGCCTGTGACCAGTGCGATCCGGGTCGCCAATGGCTTCGGCGGCGGCATACGGCGCAGCTTGGCTTCTTCCAGCTTCCAGTACTCGATCCGGAACTTCTCCGATTCCGGGATGGGGGAGTAGCGCGACACGGACTCGGCGCCACGCATCACGTTGATGGCATTGACATAGAACTCACCAGCTACGCGTGCGGTCTGCTTGTCCCGTCCGAAGCTGAACATCCCAACGCCCGGGATCAGGAATATCGCGGGGTCAGCACCGCGCATCGGAGGCGAGTCAGGCAATGCGTGCCGCTGGTAGTAGGCTGAATAGTCGGCACGGTACTGCGCGTGCAACTCCTCAAGCCGCGCGATGGCGGACTCCAGCGAGGTCGGCAGCATGTCCAAGACCAAAGGCGCGATCTTCGTACGCAGGAAGTGGTCAGGACAGGACGTTCCCAGTGCCGCCAATCGCGGATGTTCGGCTCTGGCAAGGAAATCAAGCACCTTGGGACTGTCGGTGAAATGCCCGATTTGCCGATTGTCGGTCGACGCGAGCCGTCGTAACACGGGGAACAACGCGGCCGCGCGGGCTCGCCGGTCGGGCAAAGTGTCGTAGATGACCGGGCCGAATGGCTCGGGTTTTCCGTGCTCTGCCAGGTACTTCGAGGCGGTCTTGATGATCTCCAGGGAATTGGCCGCGCACTCGTCGCTGGTCGAACCCCAAGCCGTGATGCCATGACCGCCGAGAATGCACCCAATCGCCAACGGGTTGCCCGCTTTGATCGCGGCGATGTCCAGGCCCAGTTGGAAACCTGGCCGTCGCCACGGCACCCAAGCCACGCGATCGCCGAAGATCTCGCGGGTCAGTTCTGGGCCATCCACCGCCGTGGCCAGCGCGATCCCCGAGTCCGGATGCAAGTGATCCACATGGGCCGCGTCAACAAGGCCATGCATAGCGGTATCGATACTCGGTGCGGCGCCACTCCGGCCGTGCAAGCAGTAGTCGAACGCCGTGACCATTTCATCTTCCCGGTCCACCCCGGGATACACGTCGACCAATGAGCGCAACCGATCCAGCCGCAACACAGCCAATCCGGAAGCTGTCAAAGTGGCGAGGTCGCCGCCAGACCCCTTGACCCACATCAGTTCTACCGGCGATCCCGTCGCGGGATCGAGCGCAGTTGCTTTGGCAGAAACGTTTCCGCCCGCGTAGTTGGTGTTACGCCGGTCAGCGCCCAGTGCGTGCGCCCTGGCGAGTAGCTCCTCCACCTCACGCTCCCCAACCGGCAGCCGATCCACCAACACGTTCCGCCGCGATCTTCTCCTGATGCCCGGATCGCCGGTACGCTCCAACGGGATCCGGGTCGATTCCCATATCCTCACGCACGGAAGCGAGCAACGGCCGGACATCGGTGTTGAAGGCGTCCATCAGCACCGCGTTCGCGCCCAACACGTCACCGTCTACCTGGGACTGACGAAGCGCGTCCGCGTCCACAAGCAACGCCTTGGCCGTGGCATCCTGGACGTTGAGCACGGACCGGATCAAGGCCGGGATCTTTGGCTCGATGTTGTGGCACTGGTCGAGCATGAACGCGACTCCGGACGTCTGCGAAAGGCCGCCGCCGAGTACGACCTCGGTCATGATCCGGAACAGCTGGAACGGGTCAGCCGAGCCGACCATCAGATCATCGTCGGCGTAGAACCGCGAGTTGAAATGGAACCCGCCCAATCGCGCGCGGTACAGCAGGAACGCCACGATGAACTCGATGTTCGTGCCCGGCGCGTGATGCCCGGTGTCCACGAGAACCCGCGCCCGTGGGCCAAGATCGACACAGTGGGCGTAGCTCGTTCCCCAGTCCGGCACGTCCGTGCTGTAGAACGCGGGCTCGAAAAGCTTGTACTCAAGCAACATCCGCTGGTCGCCGGTCAGCCGGGCGTAGACGTCACGCAGTGCTTCGGAAAGCCGGTCCTGGCGCGCGGTGATCGAGTCCTGCCCTGGGTAGTTCGTGCCGTCGGCGAACCACAGCGATAGATCACGCGAACCGGTCGCGTCCATGATGTCCACACATTCCAGCAAATGCGTCAAGGCTTTGCGGCGGACGGCGGAGTCTGGGTTGCACACGCTGCCGAGCCGGTATTCGTCCTCCTGGAAGACGTTCGGGTTGATCGCACCGAGGCTGATGCCGCGATCACGGGCGTGCGCCGCCAGGGCGGCGTAGTCATCCACCTTGTCCCACGGGATGTGCAGGGCCACGCTTGGCGCGACGCCGGTGAACCGGTGGACGGTTGCGGCGTCGTCGACCTTCTCGTATGCGTTGCGTGGCACGCCTTCCTGCGCGAAAACCTTGAATCGCGTGCCTGAGTTGCCGTACGCCCATGACGGGGTCTCGATGTGTTGCGTGCGCAACGCGGCACGCACAGCCTGACTGTCAGCCATCCGCCCTCCGATGCGCTGAAACGTTTCACCAACGTAACCCGGTGCCTGTCGAAGCGTCAAGATGCCTGGTGGCGGACGGATCGGTTGATACGATTCAGCCCATGGCGCCGAGTATCAAGGATGTCGCCGTCCGGGCCGGGGTGTCGATCGGCACGGTGTCCAATGTGCTCAACCGGCCGGACAAGGTCGCTGAGACGACGCGGGATCAGGTGCTCGCCGCGATCGCCGAGCTGGGCTTCGTGCGCAACTCCTCGGCCGCGCAGCTACGGGCGGGCACCAGCCGGTCGCTTGGTCTGATCGTGCTGGACATGGCGAACCCGTTCTTCCACGACGTGGCCAAGGGCGTCGAGGATGTGGCGACCGAGCTTGGCTACGCGGTCGTGCTGTGCAACTCCGACGAGCAGGCTGGGCGCGAGGACCGCTACCTGCAGGTGCTGGAGGAACAGCGGGTCAGGGGAGTGTTGATCACGCCGGTCGAGGTCAGCTCGGAACGGCTGGACGTCCTGCGTAAACGCGGCACGCCGACGGTGTTGGTCGACCGGCACGACCCGAGGGTCAACTGCTGCTCGGTCGCGGTGGACGACGTGGCGGGTGGTCAGCTCGCCGGAACCCACCTGCTGGCGAAGGGGCACGAGCGGATCGCGTTCTTCAGCGGGCCATTAGGGATCCAGCAGTGCGCCGATCGTCTGGAAGGGTTGCGTAACGCCGTGGCCGATGCGGGCCGCGATCCCGGCACGGCGATCGACGTGATCGAACTGCCCGCGTTGAAAGCCAGAATCTCCTACCAGGCGGCCCGTGAGCTCTTCGAGCGGACAACGGATGTGACGGCTGCCTTCTGCGCCAACGATTTGCTCGCCCTCGGCTTGCTGCGCGCCGCGGTGAGTACCGGCCGCCGCGTTCCCGCCGACATCGCGATCATGGGATACGACGACATCGAATTCGCTGCCGACGCGGCGGTTCCGCTGTCCTCGATCCGGCAGCCGACGATCCAAATTGGACGAAACGCGGCCCAGTTGTTGCTTGAGGAGTGCGACTATCCGGACACGCACACGCATCAGCAGGTGATGTTCCGGCCGGAATTGACAGTGCGAGAGTCAACTTGACGCTGTCGCGAATCGAGGCCAGTGTGGCGGCATGGCCTTTTCGATCAAAAGGCGCATGGGGGGACTCTTGGTGGCCGCGGTCGCGGCTGTTGTGGTCGTATCCGTCGCCGCCGCGCAAGCCGAGGAATCCGCTGTACTGAAGCCGGTTCGCGAGTGCGCGGATCTGAAAGAGCGGATTTTCCCGATCCCGAAGGCGAAAACCCGCGTCACCGCGGCCGTTCCGGTCGCCCAGACACCGACCGAACCCGGGTATTGCGATGTCGAGGGGTACGTCGAGCCTGCTGTCGAGTTCCACCTCAAGCTGCCGCTGACCACGTACACCGGCCGTTATCTGCAGGTCGGCTGCGGCGGGCTGTGCGGCTACATGCCCGAGTTGAAGTTCCCGGAGGGCTGCCTGCCCAAGGGCGGCGACTTCGCGATGGCGGCGACCAACGACGGCCACGACGCTGAGGACGAGGACTGGGCCGCGAACAACCAGGCCGCGCGGGATGACTACTTCTTCCGCGCGCCGCACGTGGTGTCGCTGGCGAGCAAGAAGATCATCCAGGCGTTCTACGGTTCGGCACCGAAGCAGTCGTACTTCTCCAGCTGTTCCAATGGCGGCCGGGAAGCATTGATGCTGGCCCAGCGCTATCCCGACGACTTCGACGGCATCGCCGCGGGCGCGCCAGCGGCCTATTACGGCCCCCTGGTGGCGTACCAGGCGTGGTTGGCCCGCGCGAACACGGCCGCCGACGGTTCGTCGGTCCTGAGTGCTACGAAGCTTCCCGCTCTGCACAACGCGGTGCTGAAAGCGTGTGACGGCTTGGACGGCCTGGTCGACGGCCAGCTTGAGGATCCACGCCACTGCTCCTTCGATCCGGCCGCGGTCCAGTGCTCCGGCGACGACCGGGCCGACTGCCTGACTCAGGCCCAGGTCGAGACGGTCCGCAAGCTGTACGCCGGGCCGACCGATGAGCACGGACGCAGGCTGTACCCCGGAAACGCCACCCACGGCAGCGAACTGGCCTGGAACGGCTGGATCATTCCGCTCTCCGGCTCCGGCTCGGTAGCCGCGATGCTGGCCGAGAACGCCCTGCGGTACATGATGTACCCGATCGGCGCGCCGCATTCGTCCTTGGCGGACTTCAAGTTCACGCAGGCCGAGTTCCACCGGCTGACCGCCGAGGGCTACCAGGCCAACGCGATGAACCTCGACCTCAGCGCCTTCCGCCGGGCAGGCGGCAAGCTCGTGCTCTGGCACGGCTGGTCAGACGAGGCCCTCCCCGCACACGCCACCGTGGACTACTACCAACGTCTTGGCGGCTTCGCGAAGAACAAGGACTGGGCCCGGCTGTTCATGGTTCCGTCGCTGTTCCACTGTGCCAGCGGCGACGAGCTCACAGAGTTCGATCCATTGAAGGAAATGGTGGAGTGGGTCGAGCGTGGCAAGGCGCCGGAGCGCGTGATCGCGACCGGCCGCAATGAGGCAGGCGAAGTCACACGGACCCGGCCGGTGTTCCCGTATCCCTTGCAGGCCAAGTACGACGGGTCCGGCAGCGTGAACGACGCGAGCAACTTCGTTCCCGCGCCGCCGACATCGCCGACGAACGACAAGATCGACTGGGTGGGCACATATCTGCACGCGATCCCAGGCCCGCGCGCTTGACTGTCTCAAGCAGACGTTCAAGACAAGTGGTGCGCTCTTCATGTTCGCCGTCGAACGAGGCAGGCGGTCTTCGCGGTGCACTACGGCCCTGCTCCGATCCCGCCGTGTCGGGCAGCTTCAGCGCCTTGTCTTGTCGTAACCTTGGCGGCAGTTCGGGTTGTGGAGCCTGAAGGCACGAACCTGGTAACTGGGACAGCCGTGTCTTCAGAGCGGGTTGATGACTGTCGCCAGTCCGAGCGGCGACTTCTACGGCAAGTTCGGCAGCTATCGAACCAATAGCGGCCAAGGCCCGGTCACCGTGGTGTGGAGCGGGATTCGCTTCTGGCGCAAGTGAGTACGAACGGCGTTTCGAACCCGCCGGGTAACAAATGCGAACGGTCATTTTCTCGGCGGGTTCTCCAGTCAATGTTCCAGTTGTTATGTCCGATCCGTCCCGGTGTGGTGATCACCGTGTGAGAGCCGTCGCGCACGGACAGCTGACCCCTGTTGCAGGGGGTCTGACCTGCGGCGGCGTCACTTCGGGCACCGGTATGAGATTTTCATGATCCAGGTATGAATTTTTCCTATTCCGGACAGTGATGGACCTTAAAACTCATTGAGGTGATCTCAGCGACTTTCACGCGATCTTGCCGTGTTCGAAATGCGTGAGGACAAGGGCGGCTTTGACGATGTCGCCGATCTTGCTGGGGCTGGCGGTGAGATGCCGCAGGCTGCGCCAGCGTCCGGTGAGCAGGGCGAAACCACGTTCGCCCAGACACCGCAGGCCACGCAGCAGAGCGTTGCGTGTGCGGGTGTCCACGTCGAGGACCTGGCCATCGGCAGGCTGTTTGACCGGGGTGTGCACGCCGATGCCGGCACCGTCGTAGCCGCCATCGGCCAGCGTCGGCAGATCAAGGTGCGAGGCGGCCCAGTACAGCGCACCCAGCACATGCTCGCGCGCCACGGTCAAGTCATGGAGTGAACCGGGCTCGACATCCGAGACCCACCACGGAAAACCGTCCGGCGCGCACAGCGCTTGGATGTTGCCGCCGTGCTCGCGGGCTTTGCCGGAGTACCACAGGTCGATCGGCTCGCCTTTCACGCTCAACGTTTTCTCGCTACAGCGATCGGCGGAGAAGACCTTTCCATCGAGGATCACGTAGGCCGTGCCCTCATCCTTGGCCCGCTGCAGGGCCTCATGCAGGTCCGGCGCCTGCTCGGCGAGCACGATGACGACCTCATCCAAGTAGCGGTAGCCGGTGGCGCGGGAGATGCCGTGATCGCGAGCCAGGGCGGGGACGTCGGTGTTCTGCCGGAACCAGCGCAGGCCCAGCACCGCGTGGCGAAAGCAGGTCAACGCCCTGCTGTTCTTGCGGGTGCCGCGTCGGCGGCGTTCGGCGTGCAGCAGCCGGCTGAGGTAGAGGGCCAGTTCACGCGGGACATCGAGCATGGCACGATACGCAATCACGGGGAGCCTTCTGGTCCGGACTTGATCTTCGCAATCCAGTTCTACCAAGGGCTCCCCGCCCATCTTTCCCCGGGTCTCACCACTCCCCAGCACATCGACCAGCGCTCGTCCGAGCAGCTTCGCGGCTCAACAAACGAACCAGAATCTTGGTGAGATTACCTCATTGATTAGGGCGACACTGGTTTCCGGGCTCCCGCTGGCGCAAACTTTTTTCGCACCACCAATTCAGCGGGGATTCTGAGATTGGGGAACACCGTGACCGCCACCTTTGCAACCGCCACTCTGACCGACACCATCGCGACTTTCTTCGCGGGCACGACCGACACCGTGGCCACCGACCTCGTGATCGACGAACTCGACCAGTGGCACAACCCGATGGACTCGGTCGCCAGCTTCAGCAAGCCGACGTTCAGCCACGTCGCCATTGGTGCGCACCAGTTATGACCGCGCCAGGTGCGCCGACAGGACGGGTGGTCGGCTTCAAACGCCACCTGCGCGTCGAGGTGATCAAGGGCGAGGCCGTGTATCTCTTCTCCGAGCGCGGCGTGACGGCGTTGAAGGGCTCCGACGCTGAGGCCCTCGCGCCACTGTTGGACTGCACCCGCGACCTTCCGGGCCTGCTCCGGGATGTCCCCGCGGGCGTGGCCCCCGAGCAGGTCGGAAGGTTCATCGCCCGGCTCGACCAAGCCGGGCTGCTCACCCTCGGGCCGCCGCCGGGCACCGGCGCGGCCGAACGTGCCAGGGCGTACTGGGAAGCCGCTGGCACGGACGCCGACGCGGCCGTGGCGAACACCGCGGCCAAGCAGGTCCTGGTCATCGCGACCGGGACCACGGATCCGTCGGACGCGCTCAACGCGTTGCGACAGGCTGGGTTGAGCGCACAGGTCGGCTCGGGCGAGCTGACCACCGACGATCCGGCTGACCTCTCGGTCGTCCTGTGTGATGACTACCTTTCACCGGACCTTGCCGACATCGACGCGGTGCACCGGGCCGCACGCCGGCCGTGGTTGCTGGCCAAACTCATCGGTGCGCAGGTGTGGCTTGGTCCGGTCTTCGACTCGCCCGAACTCGGCTGCTGGCACTGTTTGGCCAGCCGGGTGTGGGCACATCGCGATGCCGAGGCGCACGTGCAAGACGCGCTGGGACGCGTGGGCCCGGCATCGCGCCCAGTCGCCTCGTTGCCCGCGTCGGACACGATGGCCGCGCACCTGATGACCCTTGAGGTCACCAAATGGCTTGCCGGATACCGATATCCGGGTCAGCGCGGGGTGCTGACGTTCGACAGCCTCGACCTGACGGCCAAGCTCCATGAGTTCCGCCGCCGCCCGCAGTGCGCGCTGTGCGGAAATCCGACCTATATGCGCGCGTTGGCTCGCCAGCCCGTGCGGCTGTCGTCGCAGCCGAAGTCACCGGACAACGCGGGCGGGCATCGTTCGCTTACCCCACATCAGGTGTTCGACCGCTACGAACACCTGATGAGCCCGGTTACCGGCGTGATCAAGGAAATCACGCAACACACGACCGGTCCGGCGTTCTTCAACTCCTTCCGGGCCGGGCCCAATGTGGCCGTACGCCGAAACTGCCTGTTCGACCCGAACGCGCCACGCGCGGAAAACGGCGGCAAAGGCGTGACACCGCTGCACGGCAAGGTCAGCGCGATGTGTGAGGCACTCGAACGGCACTCCGGGTTCTTCCACGGCGACGAAGAACGAACCAGGGGTAGCTACAAGTCCTTACGCGAGCACGCCATCCATCCGTCCAGCTGCCAACTGTTCGACGACCGGCAGTATCCGGGCAGGTCAGCGTGGAACGCGACGCATTCGTCGTTCCAGCACGTGCCAGATCCGTTCGACGACAACCTGGTCGTCGATTGGACACCGGTATGGTCCCTTACGCGAGAGCGGCATCGATTGCTCCCCACGGCGATGCTGTACTACGGCGCCCCGCCAGAGGCGGGGTCGGTGTCGCTCTACGCCGACTCGAACGGCAACGCGGCTGGCAGCTGTCTGGAAGACGCTGTACTGCAAGGACTGCTCGAACTGGTGGAGCGCGACGCGGTGGCGATGTGGTGGTACAACCGGGTTCAGCGGCCCGGAGTCGATCTGACTGCGTTCGCCGACTCGTGGATCGACGAGTTGCGGGCCGTGCACGCGGGCCTGAACCGGGAGGTCTGGGTGCTCGACGTGACCGCGGATTCGGGGATCCCGGTGCTGGTGGCGTTGTCACGGCGGACCGACGGCGGGAACGAGGACATCATGTTCGGCTTCGGCGCACACCTGGACCCACGGGTGGCGCTGCGCCGGGCGTTGACCGAGATGAACCAGCTGATGCCGGTCGTGGTCGACGGTTACAAGTGGAACGAGCCGGAGCCGTTGCACTGGTGGCAGAACGCGACCGTCGCGAACCAGCCGTACCTGGTGCCGGATCCGGCTGTGCGGGCGCGGGTTCCGTTCGACTATGCCTACGAACCGTCGTCCGATCTGCTCGACGATGTCACGCAGGTGCGTGGCCGCGTCGAGGCGCTCGGTCTGGAAGTCCTCGTACTGGACCAGACCAGGCCGGACATCGGGCTGCCGGTGGTCAAGGTGATCGTGCCGGGGATGCGCAGTTTCTGGGCGCGCTTCGCGCCAGGACGGCTGTTCGACGTGCCAGTCCGGCTCGGCTGGTTGCCGAAACCGACCGCGTACCACGCTCTTAACCCGATCCCGTTATTCATCTGAAAGACGGGCACGCAGCAAGAGAGGATCCAGTGTTCCAGCACCTCACCGACGAACCGGAACGCGTACGGCTGTGGTCCTTGCGCGAGGACGCGTTGGTTGAGACGGGATCCGACGACTCACTGCTGGTCTTCACGCGCTGGGGCGACATCGAGATCGACGACCCGAGCCCGGTGGTCAGGGAATGGCTCTACCGGATGAGCCTCGGCCCGGTGTCGCTGGAGAACCTGCTGCCGCCCCAGCCCGATGAGCACGCAAGGCCGGTCGAGGACGACCCGGAGTACGACCGGGTGCAGAACGTGCTGTCCAAGCTGGGCAGTTGCGTTGTGCACTCGCTCGGGCTCGCTGACATGGGCGGGCCGTTGCTGTCTGCCGTGCCGATTTCCCGTAAGGCGTCGTTTCAGCTGCCCAGGATCGAATCCGACCATCCCGTCCGGCTGTCCCGGTTCGCCGCCATGCGGGCCAGTGACGGCGAGGTCGTGCTCGAATCACCACTGGCCCGGCATCGAGTGATTTTCCACCGGTCGTTGGCCACGCGCGTGATCGGCTCGCTTGGCAAGGCGACGACCGTGGCGGATCTGGCGCCCGCGTTGGACGTCCCCGAAGCGTTAGTGGCGGACATCGTCACGTACGTCGCTGCGGTGGGGATGATCGTGCTCAGTGAGAACGGCGGTAGCGCGCCCACCGCGCGGTTCGCTGAGGACAGTGATCCGTCGCTTGTGGTCTGGTCGCACAGTGACCTGCTGTTCCACGCGCGCAGCAAGCTGAGCAAGCCTGACGCGCCGCGTCAGGCGACGTATCCACGTGGCGACAAGATGCCGCCACCGCCCGCGGTCAAGCCCTTGCCGGATGGGCCACGATACCCCCTGCACAAACCGGTGCTCGCGGAAATCGTGGACGCCGACCCGAAGTTCACCGAGGTACTGGAAAACCGCCGATCCTTTCGGAAATTCGCCCGCCGACCCCTTACCGCGCACGGGCTCGGTGAGTTGTTGTTTCGGTCCGCACGCATTCGTTCGGTACGGCCCGCGGAAGGCGGCGGGGTGAGCTATGCGGTTTCCGATCGGCCGTACCCAAGCAGTGCCAGTCTGCACGAGCTGGAGCTTTACCTGACCCTGGATAGGTGTTCCGACTTGCCACGCGGGATTTATCACTATGACCCCTTAGGGCATGCGTTGACGCTTATCAATACGTCGTCAGACAAAGTAGGAGAATTACTGGACGACGCGAAGGCGGCGACCGGTGCAATACAGCGGCCACCCGCGTTGATCACGATGACCGCGCGGATGGGCAGGTTGTCATGGATGTACAACGGGATCGCGTACGCGACTACTCTGCGGCATGTCGGTGTACTGCAGCAGACGCTCTATCTTGTGGCGACCGCGATGGGTCTGGCGCCATGCGCGCTTTCCGTGGGTGATATAGAAGTATCCGACAGTGCCTTCCTGCTTCAGTGGCCGTCCGAAGTCACTGTAGGTGGGTTTGTCGTCGGGTTACGGCCCGAAGTGCCTGCGGAGGCGTGAACAGGGTGACTGCAGCTTGCTGCAGGGCCTATCCTCGCAGGTTGACGTGTACTCTCTACGCATGCCGAGAGCGTGACGACGCTGGGGGGAAAATGAGCCCAGACTCGGACGGTAACGACTTATCCGTCAGCTCGACACTCGCCCCTAAGGTGGCAAGAGGGGTCGTTGTCACGGTCTTCAGTTGCATAGCGGTGCTCGCCTTTATCAGGGTGCTGCTCTTGCCGGACGTTGGACTGGCAAGCAAGTTGCTGTCCGCGGTCTACCTGATCGTCCTGCTGTCGATCCAGATTTTGTGGACTTCTCGGCGCGCGGCTGAACTGTCACCGCTGTTGCGCTACTCGGCGCTGTTCGTTCAGGCCTGCCTGGTGTATCTGCCGTTGCTCCAGTTCAGGGAAAACTGGGTTTCGATGCCAGGGTTCCTGGCCGGAAGCGCGCTTCTGATGCTGCCGCCATTGTGGGGCTGGCTGACCGCGGGACTTGTCGTGGTGAGTATGACTTACGCGCAGGCGGAATTCAGCCAGGGACAGGTAGAGCCGGTTGCATACATAACATTGTCCACAATACTGACCGGCTTGCTGGTTTACGGACTGAGCTGGCTGGCGACGCTGGTGACCCAGTTGCATTCGGCCCGTGAAGAATTGGCGAAGATGGCGGTCGCTCGGGAACGGTTGAGATTCGCAAGGGATCTGCACGACTTGCTCGGCTACAACCTCTCCGCCATCACCCTCAAGAGCGAGCTGACGCACCGGCTGGTGCTGAAACACCCGGCGCGGGCCCGTGAGGAACTGGTCGAGATCCTGCAGATCTCCCGGCAGGCCTTGGCCGACGTACGCGCGGTGGCCAGCGGCTACCGCGCGATGTCCCTTGACGAGGAATGCGAGTCGGCGCGTTCGGTGCTCGCCGCCGCGGATGTCCATGTGACGATGGAAGTCGAGTACCGAAACCTCCCGGTCCGCGTTTCCACCGTACTGGCAACGGTGTTGCGTGAGGGAATTACAAACCTGTTGCGGCACAGCAAGGCTGAGTCGTGTGAGATCCTGCTTCGGCAGGACGCCACTACGGTCATGATCATGATGATCAACGACGGCGTTCCGGAGGATCCGGTCGATTCCCGTGAGGACAGTGGGCCAGGCGGCAGCGGAATCCACAACCTGTCGGCAAGGGTGGCTGAGCTCGGCGGTGAACTGATCGCCGAGTTCGTGCCACAGAAGCGATTCAAGCTGTGCGCGACAATGCCCCTGTCAGAACAGCCGGTCACAAGCAAGGACGACGACCTCGACCCACCCCTGCGGGTAGTCTCCTAAGCCGTGTCCACCGTTGCGGAACAGTGTGTCCACCATTGCGGAAGCATGAAATACACGTTGCGACACCACGAAATTCCCGTTGCTGCACCTACCGCCGTTAGCCCATGGCGTGTTTGTGGCACCACGAAAGCCTGGCCCGGCAACCTACTCCCTTACAGCCATCCTGCTTCCGTCGCGATCCTGATCGCGTCGACGCGGTTGCGCGCGTTCAGCTTCCCGGCGATCGTCGTCAGGTAATTGCGCACGGTTCCCACTGACAGGTACAGCTTCGCCGCGATTTCCGCAGCGTCCGCACCATGCGCGGCCAGCCGGAGAACTTCGCTTTCCCTGGTGGTCAACGGGCAATCAGTGCTGTCCCACGCCGCGAGAGCCAGTTGACTGTCAACGACCCGACGGCCCGCCGCCACGCTGCGGATCGCGTCAGCGAGCTCGCTGGCCGGTGCGTCCTTCAGCATGAAGCCGCTGACGTGGGCAGACAGTGCCCTCCGCAGCGTTCCTGGGCGGCCGAGGCCGGTCAGGATAAGGGTTCTCACTTCGGGCAGGGCCGTACGGATTTCGGCGGCCGCTGTCAGGCCGTCCTTGCCTGGCAGGTCGATGTCCAACAGCGCTACGTCGGGACGGTGTTTGTGTGCGGCGGGCAGGATCTCGTCGCCCGACGACATTTCCGCGACCACCTCGATGTCGGGCTCGACGTTGAGCAATGCGACGAGAGCACCACGAACCATGTGCATGTCCTCGGCGATCATCACTCTGATCATCGGTGCCCCCTTCCATCGATGACACCCATTAACCCGAGATCATAGGGGTTTTGCCGCTCATTCGGATCGGCTGATAGGGGAATGCGCTGCGTTCTGGGTGTCCGTCCAGGTGTGTGCGAACTCGCTGTATTCGGCCGATCACGCGAAGTGCGCCTGGTAATTCCCCTAAAACACGACGTTTTTCAAACGCATTTCTGTCGCTTGATCAGGTCAATGCGGGCAACACTGGCACGGATGGCGTACGCGTGCCGCCCGATGGGTGCAATCCGGCGTGCTCCGGCGTGCGCCGCGCCGGAATCGACGCGATGCGACGGGCCGTGGCGACGACCGCGGACCACGGTGGCAGGGTGCGGCAACGACCTCGGTCGTTCAATCCACGGACACCCGTTTTTCGCGTCGAATTCGCACGGTACAACCACACGTGCGCCGCTGGGTACCGGATGGACTTCGATGCGTCGAAGCACGTCTTCGTGCTTCGGTGCGCCATGGCACGCAGGCCGGGTCAGAAACATCCACCACTGGCCGTCGCTGTCGGCGAGCACCGGCCCGGCCAGCATCGCGATCCGCAGGTCGGCAAGGACTTCACGGCCGAGGCGGTGCGGCATCACGACCGCGTCGGCGACCTCGCCGAGCCGCATCACCAGCCTGCCCGGCCGCACTTCGATGGTCACCGGCCAGCCGAAGCGTTCCTCGTAGCACGTCCGTGCGTCGGACAGCGAACGTAACCGTTCCAGTGTTGGATTTCTCGTGCTGGTCCCGGTCATAGTGCCCCTCCAGATGAAAACACCAAAATGTATACGCCGGGCCACTCGAGTCCGGGTAGTAGCGCCCTCATGAAGTCCCGTATGAGATTGCGCCACGACCGGCTATGAAGAACACCCAGTCGTTCACCGCGCTCACTCATACCGGTCGGTGACAACCGCACACCTATCTTGATGACCCGTGCACTGGAAAAGGTTTCGATCAGCGCTGACCATTTTTTGTGGGGACGACTTCAGCCGATACAACGGCGACGAAAGGCTTTGGCGATGGAGCTGGTCGAGCGAATTGGCCCATTGGGGGCGTTGGAACGGATGCTCACGCGCACCGCCACCGGGCAGGGCGGGGTCACGCTGGTCACCGGCGGAATGGCCACCGGCAAGACCGAGCTGTTGCGCGAGTTCACCGGCAACGCGGCCCGCAGCGGCACGCTGGTGCTGTCCGCGACCGGTTCCCGTGCCGAGCAGTCGCTGCAACTCGGCGTGATGTGCCAGATCCTGCACGGCCCCGCGTTCCCTGACCTCCCGGTGCCGTCCTTGTCCACTGTAGACGCGATCAGGTGGGACGAGGTCGACCCGGATCCGGCAGTCGTCGGTCCACACGACGCACCAGTAACCCGGGAGATGTGCGGCGCGCTGCTCGCGGCGGCCAAGCATCACACGGTCGTTGTGTGGATCGACGACATCCAGTTCGTCGACAGCGCCACCTTGCGCGTGCTGCTGTACCTGCGGCGACGGATGACCAACGCGCCGGTCATGCTGATCCTGTCCGGTTGGGCGCAGCGCCGTCAGACATGGCCGTCGTTCCGTGCCGAGATCACCAGGCAGCCCCACGAACACATCAAGCTCGAACCGCTGTCACTCGACGGCGTCGGCGAGCTGATCACGGAACGGCTGGACGGCCCTGCCGCGACCCGCCTCAACCCGGGCTGTCACCAACTCAGCGGCGGAAACCCCTTGTTGGTCAACGCATTGCTGGAGGACGTGGCAGGCAGGGAACTGGAGCCGGGGGCCGCGTACGGCCAAGCCGTGCTGACGAGCCTGCACCGCGCCGGACCGCAACTGCACGCCGTCGCCAGCGCTGTGGCACTGCTCGGCGAACACGTGACGCCCGCTCTCATCGGGCAGCTCGTGGGTCAGGCGCCCGACGAGGCACTGGACTTCCTGAACTGTGCGGGCGTGTTCGACCAGTTGACATTCCGGCATCCCGTGGCCGCGACCGCCGTACTCGACAGCATCCCGCCCGACGACCGTGCTCAGATGCACCTGACGGCCGCGAAGCTGCTGCACCAGAAAGGCGTTGGCGCGCTGGAGATCGCACGGCATCTGGTGGCCGCGGACTCAGCCGAGGGTGACTGGGCGGTCGCGTTGCTGTGCGAGGCAGCGGAACGCGCGTTGGCCGATGACGACGTCGACTGGGCCGGGCAATGCCTGCGGTTGGCGTTACGAGACTGCCACGACTCCAGGCGGGACGAGATCGCGAAGTCCTTGGCACGCGTGGAATGGCGGGTCAACCCGGCCGCCGCGGCCATGCACATGGCGCCACTGATGAACGGCAAGCCAGTGGGCCGAGACGCGATCATGGTGGCCAGGCACGCCCTATGGCAGGGAGACAAGCGCGCGGCCATTGCTGCCTTCAGCGCGGTGACGGACGTCCAGGCGGCCGACGAGTTGCGCCTGGTGTACGAGTGGCAGTACGGCTCCCAAGAAGGCCTGCCCGCCAAAGAAGGCAGCAGTACGCCGTGGGTCCAGGTCGGCAGCAAGCTGTCCGGGCTGATGATCAAAGGCAGGACCGCGGACGTGGCCGCCAGCGCCGAACACATCCTGCAAAGCTGCCACCTGGCCGACACAACGCTGGAAATCGTCGTATCGGCGATCATTGCCTTGTGTTACGCGGACAAGTCGGACAAAGCCGCGTTTTGGTGTGACACCTTGTTCGAAGAAGCCGACCGGTCCAACGCCACCACCTGGCAGGCGGTTCTCTGTGCGGCCCGCGCGGACGTGGCACTGCGGCAAGGCGATCTCGCGATGGCCGAGACCCAGGCGAACACGGCGCTGCAGTTGTTGCCAGCCGACGGCTGGGGTGTCCTCATCGGACTTCCAAGGGCGACATTGTTGTTGGCGTACACCGGAATGGGCCGGACAGAGGCGGCGGGGGAGGTGCTCCGGCAGTTCGTGCCCGACCGGATGTTCGAAACCGTGATGGGCCTGCGGTTCATGCACGCCCGCGGGCACTACTACCTGGCGACCGACCGTGCGTTGGCCGCGTTGGACGACTTCCAGACGTGCGACCGGCAGATGCGTGAGTGGAACATCGACGTGCCCGCGCTCGTGCCCGCGCATTCGGATCTCGCACAGGCATATCTGCGGCTGGATCAACGCAAGGTCGCCAGGGAGCTGGTGAGCCGCCAGCTGGACCGGCCACGTGCCATCAGTTCACGGACCCGGGGCACGGCACTTCGTGTGCTGGCCGCGACCAGTGAGTTGCGGCAGCGCCCGCAGCTGTTGATGGAGGCACTTGAGGACCTGCACAACTGTGGGGATCGGCTGGAGCTCGCCCGTGCGCTGATCGACTTGAGCGAGGCACACCAGGAGCTCGGCGAGTTCAGCCGGGCGCGGATGCACGCCCGCCGGGCCGCTGCCGAAGCCAAGGCCTGCCGCGCCGAACCGTTGACGAGGATGCTGTCGCACGGTGGTTCGTTCGAACCTAAGAGTTCCTAACAAGTTGATCACTTGTGGTGCCTGAAGGTTCGTGATCGTTGATCATGAAACGAGTGAGGAAAGGTGAGCAGCCGCCATGGATCGTCCCCGACGACCTGTGGGAACGAATCGAGCCACTGTTGCCGCGCTGGGAGTACGCGTTGTCCCGGCCAGGCCCCAAGCGGCTGCCGGATCGTCTCGTCCTGCAAGGCATCTTGTTCGTGCTGCACACCGGTATCCAGTGGGAGTTCCTGCCCCAGGAGCTGGGGTTCGGGTCAGGGATGACCTGCTGGCGGCGCCTGGCGGAGTGGAACGATGCCGGGGTGTGGCAACGGCTGCACGAGGCGCTTTTGGCCGAGCTGAACGCGGCCGGGAGGCTGGACTGGTCGCGAGCGGTGATCGACAGCTCGCACGCGCGGGCGGCGCGCCGCGGCCCAAAAGCGGGCCGAGCCCGGTCGATCGCGCCCGGCCAGGCTCCAAGCACCACGTGATCACCGAGGGCGGCGGCATCCCGCTGGCCGTCGGCCTGACCGGTGGCAACGTCAATGACGTCACTCAACTCCTCCCGCTGGTCGAGGCAATCCCGCCAGTGCGGGGCAGGCGCGGGCGTCCTCGCCGCCGCCCCGACGAGCTCTACGCCGACCGCGCCTATGACTCTGCCCAACACCGTGGTGAGTTGCGCGGTATGGGCATCGACCCACAGATCGCCGAGCGTGGAAGGGAACACGGCTCCGGGCTCGGCGCGATCAGGTGGGTCGTGGAGCGCACAATCGCGTGGTACCACGGGATGCGGCGCCTGCGTATCCGATGGGAACGCCGCGCCGACATCCACGAGGCGTTCCTCGGTCTGGCCACATGCGTGATCTGCTACCGACACGTCAAAACCTTCTGTTAGGAACTCTAAGGACCAAAGGCTGGAGGCTGAGGGTGTTCCGCCGTTGAGTGGAGCCGAACGCAGGGTGGCCACGCTGGCGGCGCGTGGATACAGCAATCGTGAGATCGGCCGGATGCTGTACATCACGGTGAGTACGGTCGAGCAGCACCTCACTCGGGTATACCGCAAGCTCAACGTGGGCAGCAGGGCAGATCTGCCCGTCGGCTTGCTGCTGAGCCGGGTGCCGGTGAAGGGCGTCAACTAAGTGTCGATGCCGCGAAGGTCACCTTCGCGGCGTTGAACGCGCGAGGGCCTCCCTTGACGCGTTAGGTACCAATGCCAGGAACTCAGGGTTCGAGGTTTGGCCGAGGCGGGCGTGGGGCCGTTGACTTGCGAATATTGTGGAGCTGGCACGGTCGGTACTGAGACTGGGTGCCATGGTGAGGGGCGTGAGCATCGCACAGCGTTCAAGGGTGTGAGGGCCGAGTTAGGTGCGTTGAGCGCCGTCAAGGTGGCCTTCACGGCGTAACATCCTGTGATAGGTATGGCTGGTGTTACAGGTGTGACTCGTGAGGCAATTTTTTGTCCTTTGTGGACCTTGAGATGGTCGAAAGAGGCCGCACGAGGGCCTGGCACTGACACATCCGTCTCGACGGGTGCCGTGAAGGTCACCTTCGCGGCGTTGAACGCACCAAACTCGGCCCACACGGCCGAACCCGGGTCATTGGTCCTTTATGGACACAAAGATAGGGGATTTTCGGGCGCGTTATGGGGTGGTGGGTGTGGTAGTGCCGAAGTTCTAATGGATTTCGTGGCTGTCCGGCCGGAACCCTGGGTACGAGCCGTGGTCTTCGCCGACGGCCGGATGGAACTGTCCGGTGACGGCAGGCGAATCCGCTGTGGACCGGTCGGCACCGCGATGTGGGTCGCTTTGTGCCGGCAGGATTGGCAACTCGACGCGGCCGCCGCCCTGCTCGCCGCGCTCTGGCAGCTCGACGTTGACAACATGCGCGCCGACCTGGACATCTGGATCGGCGAGTTGTGGGATGCCGGGTTGCTCAGAAAGGCCTGACGCGACAGCGATAGCGCGGATGGCCGCGGCGAGGTCGGCGCCCTGCGGCGCTTTCTTCGGATCGACCAGCCATTGCGCGATCACCCCGTAGAGCATGGCGAGTGCGAAGGATCCCACTGAGCGGACCGACTTCTCATCGGCGGTCGGGTCGAGCAGTCGCAGCAGTGTCGCCAGTGCGCGCCGGGCGCTTTCCTGCGTTGCCGAGAAGTACGGGCGCGTTTCAGGCGCGTGATGCAATTGCGTCAGGACTTCGAACTGGGTCACCCACAGGGCGCGGTGCCGTTCGAACAACTCGAGGATCCGCGGCCACGAAGCCTCGAACACGTCAAGCGGTGTGCCTGTTGGTGCGGTGCCGGCGAGCAGTTGGCCTATGTCTTCGGCCCATTCGTCGGTCGCCTGAACCAAAGCGGCGTTCATCAACGCGTCCTTGGTGCCGAAATGGTATCCGATCGATCCGAGGTTGGTCTTCGAGACCGCGACGATGTCGCGTGCGGTCGTCCGGGCGTAACCCTTCTGCAGCAGGCACTTCTTCGCACCTGCCAGCAGCTGCTCCCGATGCCCCATAGCTGTCCCATCGCCGGGCGCTCTTTGTGGACGGAGGTCCCCCGTGCAGCAGTTTACAAACCGGGAACCGGGGTTTCCAGGGGTTGGCCCCGTGTTGGCCGATTCATCCCCGGATCGGAGGATTGCCGTTACCCCTGCGAACCATTGCCGGTGACTGGGAGCGCGCCCGGAGAATTCCCAGGAGAATTCACTGTGACGGCAGAGAAACCTCTCGCCAAGTGCGGAGATCCCGGACGCTCGTAATCTCATGGCGCCTGCGCGATCATTCAGTCAAGGAATTCCCCGTGATGAAGGAGCTTCGCGGTATGGCGGACTGGCGGATCTCGCCAACCCTCGCGCTCAACGACATGGTCGCGCAGCGCCAGGAGAACGGCGAGTCCATTGTGCACCTTGGCTTCGGTGAGGTCCGGCTGCCCGCGTTCGCGCCACTGGTCGACCGTCTCGTCGCCGGTGCGTCACGCAACACCTACGGCCCAGTCGCGGGAAGTTCAGCGGTCCGCCAAGCGGCGGCGGGCTACTTCACCCGGCGCCGGATTCCTACGGACGCGGAACAGGTCGTGGTCGGCCCTGGTAGCAAACCACTGTTGCTTGCGCTGAATCTGGTCGTGCCCGGCGACGTGATCGTCCCGAAGCCCGCCCGTAACACCTATGCGCCGCAAGCGGAACTCGCCGGCAAGAAGGTGTTTCGCGTGCGGATCCCCGCGCGTGCGGGTGGTGTGCCCGATCCGGCTGCCTTGCAGGACACCATTCTGGCCGCACGGGCGCTCGGCCGCGATCCACGGATCGTGATCCTCACACTGCCCGACAATCCAACTGGCACGCTGGCACCGCCGGACCTGGTCCGCGAGATCTGCGCGGTCGCCGAACAGGAAGACCTGTTGATCATCTCCGACGAGGTCTACCGGGACGTGCTGCACGACCCGTGCACTCCGATGCTCAGCCCCGCGGAGATCGCGCCACGCAGAACCGTTGTCACGTCAGGGCTTTCCAAGAACCTGGCGTTGGCGGGATGGCGGATCGGCGTGGCGAGGTTCCCGGATGGGCTGTGGGGGCAGCGGATCAGGGACGGTGTGATCTCGTTCGCCAGCGAGGTGTGGTCCACAGTGGCCGGACCGATGCAGCAGGTCGCCGAGTACGCGTTCACTGAACCGCCGGAGGTTCGCGAATGGCTCGCCGACACCGCGCGGCTGCATGGCGCGGTTGCCCGCGCGGTGCACCGCATCATGGTCGACGCGGGCGCGGTGTGCCGCCCGCCGGTTGGCGCGTTCTACGTGTATCCCGACTTCAATCCAGTCAGGGACAAGCTTGCGGCACACGGCGTTACCGATGCGGAGTCGTTGGGCCGCTACCTGGTGGATGAGCATGGGATCGTCGTGCTCGGCGGACACCTGCTTGCTGACGATCCGGCCGGGCTGAGGTTCAAGGCCGCCACGAGCATGCTCTACGGGGACACGGTTGAAGCGCAGCAGCAGGCCCTGGCTACGGACGACCCGACGAGGCTGCCGCATATTCGAGAGGTTCTCGATCGGCTTGCCGAGGCGTTCACCAAGATGTGTGGTTGAGATCCTGTGGTCCATTTGCTGGCCCATAAACTGGAACACGTTCCTACTTGACCGTAGATTGGCCCTGCTCACCGCCCGAAAATCCCGGATTCCAGTCCGGTTGGTATGTCCCGCATTCATTGAGTTGGTGATTCACCGCCGTTCAATGAACCGCCTGCATGCCTCTTGATATTTCTTCGGCCGAAGCTATGTTGAGCGTCACTAAGTAGTTGCAACTGGGGTGGCGTCGCTTATTCGGGGAGGCGGGGCAATGCTGGGTTTCTCTTTTGATGTGGTGAGTGCGGTCATCGCGTACGGCGTGTCCGTCGTTGGCAGTGCACTGGGCTTGCTGTGCACGTCACGGGCTCGCGCGACGCGCGGTGCGAGCCGGGCGAGGTGGCTGTTGCTCGGTGCGCTGTCCATTGGCGGGACCGGTATCTGGGTCATGCATTTCATCGCGATGCTCGGTTCGGAAGTTCATGGAACACCGTTACGCTATGACGTTCCGGTAACGATCCTGAGCATGGCACTGTCGATAGGTGTTGTGGCGGTTGGGTTGTTCATCGTCGGCTTCTCGACACGCTCGGCATGGCTTTTCGTCGGCGGTGCCTTCACGGGTGCGGGAGTGGCCATCATGCATTACGTCGGAATGGCCGCGATCAACTTGTTCGGCGAGATCCATTACGACCCGTTGCTCGTGGCCGCGTCGGTTGTGATCGCTGTTGTCGCGGCGACGGCGGCGTTGTGGGCCGCGGTGAACATCCGGGCGTTCGGAGCGGTCATCGTCGCGTCGTTCATCATGGGCGTCGCGGTGAACGGTATGCACCACGTTGGAATGTCCGCGGCCGAGGTGACGCCGCACGCGGCCACTGCTGGGCTTGCCGGGATGAACGGCCAGGATCTGTTGCTGCCTATGGTTGTTGGCATCAGCTTCGTCACCGTGATGACGTTGGCGATCGTGGCGCTGTCGCCCAACGCCCAGGAGATCGCTGAGGAACGGGCGCTGCAGGCGAGGATTGCACGCGCAACGAGCTTCCGTTGAGTGGAAACTCGGGCTGACTGAGGTTCATCTACGCGGTATCTGTCTGGTCTTGCTGAACTAGACAGGAGCGGCGATGGCGTTTCTCAGCGACGAGACCTGGCGCGGAAGGATCTTTCGAGGTTCTTGGGTGGCGTCGGCTGGCGGCGACCGGGCCGTGGTTGAGCCAGCGACCGGCACCGAGCTCGGCCGGATCGGGATAGCCACACCGGACGACGTCGCCGCGGCCTCCGCTGTCGCGGCCGAGGCTCAACGCGCCTGGGCCGCAACGCATTTCCAGGAACGCGCGGCGATTCTGCGTAGGGCGGCTGGATTGTGGCGCGAGCACGCCGCCGAAATCGGTCAGTGGCTCACCAGGGAGGCAGGCAGTATCGCGGGTAAGGCTGCCTTTGAAGTGCATGTGGCAGAACAGGAATGCCTTGAGGCGGCGGCGCTTCCCAGTCGCCCCAGCGGTTGCGTGGTTCCTAGTGAAGTGCCCCGGCTGAGCATGGCGACCAGGGTGCCCGCTGGAGTGGTGGGTGTCGTCGCGCCCTTCAACTTTCCGCTGATTCTTTCGATCCGTTCCGTGGCACCGGCTTTGGCGCTCGGCAACGCCGTCATCCTCAAGCCAGACCCGCGAACCGCGGTGTGCGGCGGCGTTACTCTCGCCCGCATCTTCGAGGAAGCCGGGCTGCCGCCGGGAATCCTGCACGTCCTGCCCGGCGGTGCGGACGCGGGCGAGGCGCTGGTCACCGACCCGAACGTCCGCGTTATCTCATTCACCGGATCGACCGGCGCCGGTCGACGCGTCGGCGAGGCGGCTGGTCGGCTGCTCAAGCGCGCGCACCTCGAACTTGGCGGGAACTCGGCGCTGATCGTCACCGAGGACGCCGACCTTGACCAGGCGATCGGCGCGGCCGCGTGGGGTTCGTTCTTCCATCAGGGCCAGATCTGCATGGCCACCGGCAGGCACCTGGTGCACGAGTCGATCTTCGACGACTACGTCCGGCTGCTCGCCGCCAAGGCCGACGGGCTGCCGGTCGGCGATCCGGCGACCGGCGAAGTCGCGCTTGGACCGATCATCGACGCCGGCCAGCGGGACAAGATCCACTCGCTGGTGACCGAATCTGTCGACGCTGGCGCGATTTTGGCCGCAGGTGGGACTTTCACGGGTTTGTTCTACCGCCCGACCGTTCTTGTCGACGCGACGGCGAGCACCCGGGCGTATCGCGAGGAAGTCTTCGGCCCGGTCGCGGTTGTGACGCCGTTTGCGTCCGAGGACGACGCGGTGAAGCTGGCGAGCGACGGCGAATACGGTCTGTCGCTTGGCATTCTGACCGGTGACGCGATGCGCGGGCTGGCGCTGGCCGAGCGAATCCCGACCGGCATCGTGCATGTCAATGACCAGACCGTGAACGATGAAGCAAACGTTCCGTTCGGCGGTGTCCGTGCGTCTGGGACGGGATCACGGTTCGGTGGCGCAGAGGCGAACATCGAAGCCTTCACCGAGACGCGCTGGGTGACGGTCAGGGGCGACATTCCCAGTTACCCGTTGTAAGTACCGTCACACTGTCATGGGACCCGGCCACGGCCGGGTCCCTTCATCGTTTCAGGGCACTGCCTGCACTCACTCTGGTGAGCGGATTGGCCCAAGGAAGGTGTGGTTGCCAGACAACAGTCACCGCACGCGTGAGAAATTCTCACAAGGGTGTGGACTGTGCTCCGTTTTGTTTGTACGGTGATCGTCGTGCGACGGACTGTCACAAGACGAACCCTCTTTGTGGCGGATCTGCTGGACTAGGCGTCAAACAAAGACCTGATTAATTTCGTTGCGACGAAGTTAACCCACTGAAACGGTTGTAAACGGTCCGGAAACGTCCCGCCGGGGTGGCGCTCCGGTTGTTAACACACTGGTTTCCTTTCACATCCCGATCCCTGTAGGTGTGGAGGAGGAATCGATTTGAGCACGCTTTCCTGCCGTGACCTGGTGATCGGCGTGAGTCCGTTCGGCGAGCCCAATGCGGGACTAGTCGTCGCGGTCGCGCGCGCCGGTGGTCTCGGCGTGCTCGACCTCGGCAGCGATCGCGCGCGTGCGGTGGCCGCGCTGGCGACCGTCCGGAGCAGGCTGACTGGACCATTCGGTGTCCGGCTTGCACCCGACTGTCCACTTAGCGCAGAAGACTTGCCGCGAGACGTTGACACAATCGTTACGCCGCAACTTGTTGCAAGTCATGGCCGAAGAGTGCTTGTCGAAGTGACCTCGGTCGACGAAGCCCGCGCCGCGGTCCGAAGTGGGGCCAATGGTCTGATCGCCCGTGGCAGCGAGTCGGGTGGACGCGTCGGCGAACTGACCACGTTCGTACTCCTGCAGCGGCTGTTGGCCGAGTTCGATGTGCCCGTCTGGGCCGCTGGTGGGATCGGTCCGAACACTGCTGCGGCGGCCGTCGCGGGTGGTGCGCGCGGTGTCGTTCTCGACAGCCAACTCGCCCTCGTCAAGGAAGTCCGCGATTGTCTCAATACCGAGGTCGTGGCGGCTATTGCCGGGATGGACGGCGCCGACACCGCTATTGTCGACGGCAATCGCGTGCTTAGCCGCCCGGGGGCAGCATATGCGCTCCGGGTCGGTCAGGACGGCGCGCTGGCGGAGGGCTTGCGCCAATCGGGTGGCACGGCCGGTGGGATCGTGCAATTAATTCAGAAGACTGTCAAGGCCAATCTCGAATTGGCCGCACGGAATCCAGCACTACGGCCGGACGGACCATTCTGCGCGCGTGCGGATAGCCTACGTTACCCACTGGTACAAGGGCCGATGACCCGGGTGAGTGATCAGCCCTCCTTCGCCAACGCGGTCGCGGAGGGCGGCGGGCTGCCGTTCCTCGCTCTCGCATTGATGAACGGCGAACAGACCAGGGACCTGTTGACCCGGACGGCCGCTCGACTCGGCAGCCGTCCGTGGGGAGTCGGAATACTCGGTTTCGCCGAGCCGGAACTGCGGCAGGCCCAACTGGCGGAAGTGCTTGCCGTCAAACCGCCGTACGCGATCGTCGCCGGCGGCAAACCGGCGCAGGCCAAGGTGCTCGAAGACGCGGGGATCGAGGCGTTCCTGCACGTTCCGTCGCCCGCGCTGCTGCAGAACTTCCTCGACGAAGGCGCCCGCAAGTTCGTCTTCGAAGGCTGGGAGTGCGGCGGCCACACCGGTCCGCGGTCCAGCTTCACCCTGTGGGAGCAACAGATCTCGGTGCTGCGGCGCCGGGCGTCACTCGACGATGTCAGCGTGCTGTTCGCAGGTGGAATCCACGACGAACGCTCGGCCGCGATGGTCTCGGCGATGAGCGCGCCCTTGGTCGACAAGGGCGCGAGCGTCGGCGCGGTGATGGGCACGGCCTACCTGTTCACCCGCGAGGCCGTCGAGCACGGCGCGATCACCCCGGTATTCCAGCAGGTCGCGGTCGAATGCTCGGCGACCGCGTTGCTGGAGACCTCACCGGGGCACAGCGTCCGATGCGCCCAGTCGTCCTTTGTGGACATGTTTGAACAGGCGAAGGCCGGTCTTGCCGACGCGCCCAAGCAGGAAGCCTGGGAGCAGCTGGAGAAGCTGAACCTCGGCAGGCTGCGGATCGCCAGCCGCGCACTGAAGCGTGACGGCGATGACCTTGTCGGCGTGGATGAGGACGAGCAGCATGCGACCGGGATGTTCATGATCGGTCAAGCGGCCACACTGCGCTCCGAACTCACCGACATCGCCAGTCTGCACGCCGAGGTCACCAGCCAGGAGTTCTTCCGGGCGAGGTACGCCGAACTCGTCGAACAACCGGCCCAGCCTCAGGCCGATCCCCTCGACATCGCGATCGTCGGGATGGCCGCGATGCTGCCTGGCGCTTCCGATGTGGCCGAGTACTGGGCGAACATCGTCTCCGGAGTCGACGCGATCAGCGAAGTCCCGGCCGAGCGCTGGAATCCTGAGCTGTACAAGGACGCCACGCCGTCACGCTGGGGCGGATTCCTCGACCCGGTCGCGTTCGACCCGCTCGCGTACGGCATCCCACCGGCGTCACTGACCTCGATCGAACCCGCCCAACTGCTTGCTCTGGAAGCGGCCGCGCGGGCACTGCACGACTCCGGTTACGAGACACGGGAGTTCGACCGGGAACGCACATCGGTGATCTTCGGTGCCGAAGCAGGAGCCGACCTGGCCAACGCGTACACCGTCCGATCGGCGTTGCCCGCCTTGTATGGCAGCGCCCCGGAAGGGCTCGACGACTACCTGCCCACGTTGACCGAGGACTCGTTTCCCGGCGTGCTTGGCAACGTCATCGCCGGACGGATCGCCAACCGGCTCGACCTTGGCGGCGCCAACTACACCGTCGACGCGGCCTGCGCATCGAGCCTGGCAGCGCTGGACGTTGCCTGCAAGGAACTTCGCGGCGGCACAAGCGACATGGTCTTGTGCGGTGCCGTTGACCTGCACAACAGCGCCCATGACTACATGATGTTCGCCTCGGTCAAGGCATTGTCGCCGAGCGGCCGGTGCGCCACGTTCGACTCCGCGGCTGACGGGATCGCCCTTGGCGAAGGCGTGGCCTGTGTGGTGCTCAAGCGCTTGGCCGACGCCGAACGTGACGGCGACCGGATCTACGCCGTGGTCAAGGGAATCGGCGCCTCCAGCGACGGCAAGTCCTTGGGGCTCACGGCTCCGCGTGCCGATGGGCAACGCCGTGCGTTGCAACGGGCTTATGGCTCGGCTGGTGTTTCGGTGAAGGACGTTGGGCTCGTCGAGGCGCACGGGACGGGAACCGTTGTCGGCGACCGGACCGAACTGGCCGCGCTGACCGAGATGTTCAGCGACGCCGGGGTGGACGCGGGAAGCGCGACCATCGGGTCGGTGAAGTCGCAGATCGGGCACACCAAGTGCACCGCGGGCCTGGCCGGGCTGATCAAGGCCGCGATCGCCGTCCACATCGGGATCCGGCCGGGCACGCTGCACGTGACCAAGCCCAACGCCTACTGGAAACCGGAGACCAGCCCGTTCGCGTTCGGACATCGCACCTGGTCAGCCCCTGCTTCCGAGCGGACGGCCGGGGTCAGCGCGTTCGGCTTCGGTGGTACCAACTTCCACACCGTGATCACCGGCTATGGCGGTGTCGACGAACCCATGCACGGCTTGCACTCGTGGCCTGCGGAGCTGTTCGTGTTCCGTGGCGCGGACACTGCCGCGGCGCAACGGGTCGCCGAGCGGCTGGCCCGGCTGGTGAAAGCGAACGACGCCGCCGGACGCCCCAAGACCTTGCGTGACATGGCAGGCACTGGGGCTGCCATGTCACCAAGCCAACCCATCCAGGCGGCAGCCGTCGTGACCAGCCTCGACGAACTGTCAGAGGTGCTGGCGGACGTCCAAGCGTGGCGTGCGTCGAGCGCTGTGCGGCTGCGTTCCGGTGACTCGCCCAAGGTCGCGTTCTTGTACCCAGGCCAGGGCAGTCAACGGCCGGGGATGCTCCTGGACCTGTTCACGGCGTTTCCACGGTTGCAGCGGACTTTGCGGCTGTCCGGTGGCCGGTACGAGAACGTCATGTTCCCGCCTGCCGCCAAAACTCCCGAACAAGCCGATCGGCAGAAGGCTGCGATCACCGACACCACGGTTGCCCAGCCCACGCTCGGCATTGCGGGCCTCGCGATGACGCAACTGCTGGCATGGCTCGGGATCCGGCCGGACATGGCCGGTGGCCACAGCTATGGCGAGCTTGTGGCGTTGACCGCGGCCGGGGTTTTCGAACACGAACAGTTGTTGGAGCTGAGCGAAGCACGCGCCAAAGCCATTGTGGGCGCGGTCGGCGACGATCCAGGAACCATGGCCGCGGTCACGGGCTCGATTGACGACGTTCGGAAACTCGTTCCTGACAATGTGGTCGTCGCAAACCACAACTCGCCGACCCAGGTCGTGATTTCCGGTGGCACCGAGGCTATCACCGAAGCCGTTACGCGATTGAAGCAAGCCGGGCTCTCGGCGCGGACGATTCCTGTCGCGGCGGCGTTCCATAGTCCGCTTGTCGCGCAGGCCTCGGACACTTTCGCGGACGTTCTCACATCGCAGGAAGTCCAATCGGCACAGTTCCCTGTATGGTCCAATGTGGATGCTTCGGTCTACCGGGATGTCCGGTCCACAATGGCCCGTCAGGTAGCGTCCGAGGTTCGGTTCGTCGAGCAGATCGAGGCGATGTACGAAGCCGGTGCTCGGGTGTTCGTCGAAGCAGGACCGAGCGGTGTGCTCACCGGTCTGGTTCGCAAGATCCTCGGCGACCGGCCGTACACCGCGGTTTCGTGTGATGCTCCTGGCCAGAACGGGATCAAGACATTCCTGACCGCACTGGCGGACCTGGCCGTCGCGGGTGTGCCGGTGGACGTGGCTCCGCTGTTCACCGGACGGGCCGAACCGGTCCGGCTCGAGGACATTCCGGCTCGTCCCAAGTGGTTCGTTGATGGAGGACTCGTGCGTGACGCCAACGGCAAGGCGTTGAGTGGCGGCCTGCGCCCAGCCACCGAGGCGCCCAAGCTGACTGCACCGACAGCCGCGAACCCAGTGAACCGGGACGTGATCGTCAAGGAATTCCTCGACGGTATGCGCGAAGCCGTTGCCGCGCAACGCGATGTCCTGCTTGGCTATCTTGGGACAGCGCCAGTGCCCGCTACTCCCGCGCCTCAGCCTGTTGTCGTGGTGCCCGAGGTAGTCACGCCAGAGCCGGTGAAAGAGCCCGAGCGCGTGGTCGATGTTGGTACGGTCGTGCTTGAGACGATCAGCGCCCGCACCGGCTACCCGCCCGAGATGCTGGAACCAGGTCTGGATCTGGAAGCCGACCTGTCGATCGACTCGATCAAGCGGACCGAGATCATCGGTGAACTCGCCACCGCGCTTGGCGTGACCGGCGACGGGACGACGGTCGAGGCGCTGACCCAGATCAAGACCATCGAGGGTATCGTCGGCTGGTTCGGTCAGCGTGAGACCACGACAGCACCTGTGCCACAGCAGGAAAAGGTGGTCATCGAAGGCGGACGGCCGATCCGGCAAGTGCCCACATTGGTCACGATCGACGCGTGCGCCGAACCTGCTTCCCTTACCGGCCAGCGTGTCCTGATCGTGGACGACGGCGGAAACGTGGGACTGTCGATCGCCGACGGCGTCGAACGCCTTGGCGGAGTGCCGCACACCGTGGATCAAGTGTCGACTGTGGACGCTGACTACGTGCTGTATCTCAGTGCTCTCAGGTCGACCGGCGAGCCGACCTTGCCGGAAGCGTACGAGGACATCCGGGCGTGCCTCACGGCCGGGATCAAGGGCTTGATCGTGGCCACCGCTGGCGGTGGGACGTTCGGATTCGGCGAGCCCGAAGATGACCACGAACCTCTGGACCTCGGCATGCACGGCCTGATCAGAACGGCCGCACACGAGTACCCGGACCTGCACATCCGCGCGGTGGACGTGAGCCCGAAGGAAAGTGACTCGCTGATCGCGGCATCCCTGCTGGCCGAGCTGACCACAGTGGACGGCCCAGTGGTGACTGGTCATGCTTCGGGACAGCGCTACGCGATCGAACTGAGCACTGTGGAACTCCAGGGGACTGGCACGCCACAGCTCAATGAGGACAGCGTGGTGCTGCTGACCGGTGGCGCCAGGGGCATTACGGCACTCGCGGCGGTCGCGCTGGCCGAGCAGACTGGATGCCGGATCGAACTCATCGGCCGGACCGCGCCCCCGAAGGGCCCAGAGGACCCAAGCACGGTGTCGGCCCAGAACGAAGCAGAACTCCGCAGAGCCCTGATCGAGACTGGCCTCAAGGACCGTGAGGAGATCGCGGCACAGGCTCGGCGGATCCTGGCGGAACGGGAGATCCGGGCGACCATGGACGCGCTGCGATCGTCGGCGGCGTCCGTGCGCTATCACGCGTGCGATGTCCAGGACACCGACGCAGTCCACGGCGTGATCAACGACATCGTCGCCAGATTCGGCCGGATCGACGGCGTCGTGCACGGCGCTGGCGTCCTCGACGACAAGCTGATGGCCGACAAGACGCCGGAGTCGTTCGCCAGGGTCTACAACACAAAGGTCAACGGCGCGCGGGCGCTGGCGAAGGCCTTGAACCACGACCCGAAGTTCATGGTCCTGTTCGGCAGCATCAGTGGTGTCCTCGGCAACCGGGGCCAGGCCGACTACGCGGCGGCCAACGACACGCTTGACCGGATCGCCCGGTTCTGGGCAACCCAAACGAACGCTCGTGTGGTGAGTGTGGACTGGGGGCCATGGGCTGGCAGCGGGATGGCCGCGGACCTCGCCGAGGAGTACGGACGCCGAGGCATCCAGCTGATCGATCCCCGCGAGGGCGTCGCGTGCCTGCTGCGTGAGATCGCCGTTGGTGAGGCTGTGCAAGTCGTCTACCAATGCGCGATCCAGGGCATGTCGTGAGTGGTTACGCGCGTTCTAACCCTCCTAACCACTCACGACAGAACGTGGCAATTGTCGGCATAGGAGCGCTCTTCCCAGCCGCTGCCGATGTGCCTGCGTTCTGGCACAACATTGTCGGATCGGTCGACGCGATCGGCACGATCCCGGCTGACCGCTGGGACCCGTCGATCTACTACGACCCGTCAGCTACGCCCGCGAGCGATCGGTTCTACTGCCATCGCGGCGGTTTTCTCGACGATCTGGCGATGTTCGACCCGACTCGGTTCGGCATCATGCCGTCCACAGTGGACGCCGCTGAGCCTGACCAATTGCTAGCTCTGGGCGTGGCCGCCGCGGCGATCGCCGATGCCGGTGGCGAGCAGTCCTTGCCGGACCGGGCCAAGGTGGGAGTCGTGGTCGGCCGTGGGGGATACCTCACTCCCGGCTGCGCCCGGCTTGACCAGCGGGTCCAGGTAGGACAGGTGATCTCGGTCGTCAAGGACCTGATTCCCGGGGTCGACACGGCGGCGCTGAGGGAGGCTTTGCGGGAGCGGCTGGGGCCAGAGCAGCCTGAAGCGTCCATTGGCCTTGTGCCGAACTTGGCCGCGTCCAGGATCGCGAACCGGTTCGATCTGCTGGGTCCGGCGTACACAGTGGACGCAGCCTGTGCTTCGGGACTTGTGGCAGTTGAACATGCGGTTCGTGAGCTGGCTTCTGGTCGGTGTGACGCGATGTTGGCTGGTGCCGTGCACGTATCGCATCACCCGACTTTGTGGAGCGTGTTCACGCAACTGCGCGCGCTCAGCGTTCAACAGCGGATCCGGCCGTTCGACCGATCAGCGGATGGAACGCTGCTGTCCGAAGGCGTCGGCATGGTTCTGCTCAAGCGCTACAGCGATGCCGTGGCCAATGGCGACCGGATCTACGCCGTGATTCGCGGTGTTGGCACGGCGAGTGACGGCCGTGCGACGAGTATGATGACGCCGAACCCGGAAGGCCAGCTTCTGGCTGTGCGCCGAGCTTGGCAGGAAGCGGGGCTCGAACCCGGCGAGGCTCTCGGCCTGATCGAAGCCCACGGAACCGCGACGCCAGCGGGTGACGCGGCCGAACTGGCCACGATGATCAAGGCCTTTGGGACGGCCGGGGACCAGGTCGGCATCGGCACGGTCAAGTCGATGATCGGCCACGCGATGCCAGCGGCCGGGATGGCCGGGTTGATCAAAGCCGCCCTTGCCGTGCATCACGCGACTCTGCCGCCGACTTTGCACATCGAGGACCCGCATCCGGCCCTTGCGGGCACTCGGTTCGAGCCAGTGCTGGAACCACGGCCGTGGGATGGGCTTCGCCGGGCGGGCGTGAACGCGTTCGGGTTCGGTGGGATCAACGCCCACATCGTTCTTGACCAAGCGACCGATTCCGGTGCGGTACAACCGGATCCATTGGCGCCCGTATTGATGCTTTCGGCGAATTCGGCTGAGGAGCTCGAACGGGAACTGCTGGCTGAGGACGCCGATCTGCTGAGCCGTGCGGCGCTCAGGACCAGGGCCGAGGACAAACCGTGCCGCTTGGTGATGTGGCAGCCGGATGCCCGCAGGCTCAAACTCGCGCGGCAAATCGTCGGCCGTGGCAAGAAATGGGCAGGCAGGCACGACATCTGGTTCTCGCCGAAGCCATTGTTGACCCGCAACGACCAAATCGCGTTCTTGTTCCCAGGGTTCGAGCATCGTGGAACCGCGGAACTGGCCGGGGAAGAGTCTGTCGTCGAGCATGCGCTTGCTTTGCTGCGAGCCGGTCGACGACAGGCCACCAAACTCCGCGAAGCCGGGATCGTGCCAAGCGCGATGGCCGGGCACAGTATGGGGGAGTGGACCGCGATGGTCGTCGCGGGCATCTATCCCACGGTCGACCAGTTCGTCGAATCGCTGCGTCCTGGGATGGTCGGGGTCGTCGACGTGGTCTACGCTGCGCTCGGCTGCTCGGCCGAAAAAGCCCAAGGGATTCTGGACTCGCTGTCGGTCGATGTGGTCGTCAGCCACGACAACTGTCCACATCAGTCAGTCATTTGCGGACCCGCGCACGACCTCGCCAGGGCAGTGGAAAGCCTGACGGAAAACGGAATCATGGCGCAGGTCATGCCGTTCCGTACGGGCTTTCACACTCCAGCCCTCGCACCACACTTGGACGGTGCCAAGGCCACGGTCTCGGCGCTTACCGTGCATCCGCCGTCCATCCCGGTCTGGTCCGCGACCTCGTTGGCACCGATGCCGGACGATCCAGCCGCGATCCGTGAGCTCGTGTTGCGGCACCTGGTCGAGCCGGTTCGGTTCCGGCCGCTGCTGCAACGGTTGCACGACAGTGGAATCCGAGCCTTTGTTCAGGTTGGCGCGGGTAGCTTGCCCGGGTTCGTCGACGATACGCTCAGTGGCCAGGAATTCGTGACCATCGCGGGCGATTCGGAGCACCGGGCCGCCGCGGCTTTGTGGGCGTTCGGTCTTCAGCGCGGTCATGGCGGGAAGTTGCTGTCCCTCGGTCTCAAGCGATTCACTCTGGATCCTCTTAGCATCGACCAACCAGTGACCGTGGACGCTTCCACCGACGTCGGCGCCGCGCTGAGTGCGGTCCTTGCTGAGACCACGGCGGTCGCGCGTGAGGTCGCCGAGGCATTGGCGGCGCCTAAGCCGACCGAAGTGGAGCTGAGCCGGGTCTTTTCGGTGCAGACCATGCCGTATCTGGTCGACCACTCGATCTTCCCGCAGCCCGAAGGATGGCACGACCTGTCCGACGGATTCCCGATCGTGCCGATCACCGGCCTGGTCGAGGTCATCAAGGACGCCGCCCGCGCTGTGGTCCCGTCAGGTGTGGTGACCGCGGTCGAGTCGGTCCGTGCCATGCGTTGGCTGGATGTCGAGCCCGGGCGCGAAGTCCGGATCACGGCCAAATTGGACGGTGGTGTGGTTCGCGTCCGCGTAGGGGATTACGCCGAAGGTGTTGTCCGATTTGGATCCGGATACCCTGAGCCGGAATCCCGCACCTATCCGCCGTTGCGAGCACCTCGACCGGCGCCCGTGACGGCGAATGAGCTTTACGGCGAAGGCTGGATGTTCCACGGTCCGCGGTTCGCCGGGGTCTCGGAGATCACCACGTTGGCGGACAACGGGATCACCGGCGAGCTGACGGTGTTGCCTGCATCCGGTGCCTTGCTGGACTGCGCGGGACAGCTGATCGGGCACTGGATGCAGGTCAGCAGGGACGTCGACCAGACCGTGCTTCCCACCGGCATCGGCGCGGTCCGGTACTACGGACCCGATCCCGAACCCGGCTCGCGCATTAGCTGCGAGGCGTGGATTCTGGACGTCACCGCGGAGACAATGCGGGCTGATGCTGTGTTGCGGACGTCCGACGGCAGGCTCTGGTGCCGGATCGAAGGATGGGCGACCCGCAGGTTCACCACGGACGACCGAATCTGGCAGGTCAAGCTGCGTCCCGAGCTCAACACCCTGGCCGAGCCACAGGACGGCGGCTGGGTCCTCGTGACCGAGAAGTGGGCCGACGACAGCGCGACCCGTGAGCTCATGGCCCGCAGGTACATGACGGCAAGCGAGCGTGCCCACTATTCGTCCCTTGACCTTCGAACCCGACGCCAGTGGTTGCTTCGCGTCATCGCCGCCAAGGACGCGGTTCGCCGCTGGCTGTGGGACCGGGGCGTCGGAGCGATCTTCCCGGTCGAGTTGACGGTCACAGATGATGGATCCAGCGTGCAAGTTCGTGGCGCGTTCGCCACCCCCAAGGTCTCGGTCGCGCAATGGGCGGATCCCACCAAGCCTTCGGCCCCCGGATGTGCGGTGGCCATCGCAGGGGACACCGTGCACGAAATCGTCGTTACGGATGACGGAACGTCCTATGCGGTCACATGGAAACAGACGGGAGAGCAGCGTGTCTGAACCAGAAGTGCTCGACGAGGTGATCCGGCTGATCGCCGAAGTGGTCGGCGAGGACGTACTGCTCGGCATGGAGGTTACGTCGGAAACGACATTCAGCGACGATTTGGGCCTGGAAAGCATCGAGTTCGTCGCCTTGGCGGACAAGTTGCGCTCCCGGTACGGCAACCAGGTCGACCTGGTCGCGTTCCTCGGCGACATGGACATCGACGAGATCATGGCGATGACCGTCGGCCAACTCGTCGGCCACATCCAAACCCAACCCGCCGCGACCACCGGCTGAGACCTGTGGCCGACATCCACGCCCGTGGCCTGAAGTTCCACGTACAGCAGCTGGGGTCCGAAAACACCGGGCCCACAGTGGTGTTCGTGCACGGTCTAGTGATGGACAATCTGTCCAGTTTCTACTACACCCTCGCGGCACCATTGGCGCGTAACGGAATCCGGACCATCTTGTTTGACCTGCGCGGGCATGGGTTGTCGGCGCGGCCTGAATCCGGTTACACGCCTCAGGAAAATGCCCTGGATCTTCTGGCCATCCTGGACTCGTTGGGTGTCTCAGAGCCGGTGTACCTGCTGGGCAACAGTTATGGTGGTGTGGTCGCGATGCATGCGGCTCTGAAGGCTGTGGACCGGGTGGCCGGGGTTGTGCTGGTGGAGTCGGCTTGTGCGGGGGAGTCGGGCGAGGAGTGGGTCGAGGACATCGTCAACACGTTGAGTGTGGCCGCTTTGGGTCTGGAGTTCGATCGGACGGGTGAGCAGCTGATCAAGCTGGGGCAACGAAAGGTCGCCAAACTAGCGAACAACGCGGATGCTCTGCTCAACCGGACGTCGTTGATCGATGATCTGGTTTCGGGCGCTTTGCTGTCCGAATCGGACCTTGCCGCGGTTCGGTGCCCTGTGCTGGGCGTGTTCGGGGCCGAGTCGGAACTCGTTGGTGCGGCCAAGGATTTGGACAGGTTGGTGCCGGGTTGCGAGACCCATGTGATTCCCGGTTTGGGGCATACGGTGTTGAGAGAGGCGACTGGGGAGCTGATCGAAAAGGTGCTTGCCTGGTTGGAGAAGGTCGGATGAGCGAGTCATTCAACACAGTGCCCGGCTCATGCTACGCAGGTGACCACAGCGTGGAGAAGGCATGAGTCGCTTCCTCTTCATCGTTCCACCTCTCACTGGCCACATCAATCCCACTATTGGTGTCGGGGCCGAACTCCTGCGCCGTGGCCATGAGGTTGCGTGGGTCGGCCATCCTGCCACCGTCGAAGCCCTCCTCCCAGACCAATCACACATCTTCCCTGCCCTTGACGACCGCCTTGAAGCCGACATCCAGGAAGCCCGGCAACGCTGGCTCCAACTGAAGGGCATCGCGGTTCTCAAGTTCCTGTGGGAAGAGTTCCTGATCCCACTGGCGCACGCCATGATTCCTGGGGTTCAGGCCGCCGTGAAGGAATACCAGCCGGATGTCCTCATCGCTGACCAACAAGCGCTTGCTGGTCCGGTGGTTGCCGAAGATCTCGGCATCCCATGGGTGACCAGTGCGAGTACTCCGGCCGAGCTGATTCGTCCGCTCAAGACGATGCCCAAGGTCGAAGATTGGGTCCTCGGCCAGCTTCACGAGCTCAGCGGGTCCGATATCAGGTTCTCCGAGATCCTGGTTCTGGTGTTCACGTCACCACTCCTCGTCGGCGAGACCTTTCCACCCAACTACGTCTTCACGGGGCCGATCCTCGAACATCGGCCTGATCGCGGCGACTTCCCGTGGGACTGGCTGGCCGAAGAGAAACGCAAAGTGCTGGTGTCACTGGGCACGCTGAACGGCGTGGCGGGTCACCGCTTTTTCGGTGAAGTGATCGACGCCGTCGCGGAAATGCCAGATGTGCAGATCGTCATGGTCGCACCGCCGCTCGAAGTGCCACGCAACGTCCTGGTGCGGGAAAGAGTTCCGCAACTGGCACTTATGAAGCATATGGACGCTGTGATCTCGCATGGCGGCCACAACACTGTCTGTGAGACGCTGGCGCATGGGCTTCCGCTCGTTGTCGCTCCCATCCGTGATGATCAGCCGATCATCGCTCAGCAGGTGGCTTCTGTGGGTGCGGGGATTCGCCTGAAGTACCAACGAGTTCGTGCCGGTGAGATTCGTGGGGCACTGGCTGACGTCCTGACAAACCCGGAGTACGCGGTCAATGCGCGCCGGGTGCAAGAGTCGTTCCGGCTCGGCGGCGGTGCGTCCGTCGCGGCTGATCATCTCGAGGCGGTGGTGGCATGATCGCGTGGATCCTGTTCGGCCTGGTGGTGGCCTACCTGACCGTGGACACCCTGCGGCTGAGAGGCCGGGCCAGTCAGATTCGGGTATGCCGTGAAGGCCACCCTCGCGGCGTTCAACGCGCCAAAACAGGCCCTCACGACCTGTTGCCCGCTGCCTCAGGAGACTCCGAGGACTTCCAGTCGTTCCCGGCCGAACTGCCAGCAGACGTCCGGCAGTCGGCGATCGAGTTCGCCAGAGCCGAGGACCTCGGGCTGGTCGACCTCGTACCAGCCAACCTGTCCACTGTGGCCGCAGTCGACCTGCTCAACCAGTTCGATCCCAAGACCTACCGCGAAGGTCGGTGGATACGTGGGACGAGCGCAGGCGAGGCAATCCTGTACAGCCGCAAGGCTGTGGACAAACTGGACATCAAGGATCCGGTTGATCCTACCGAGTTCGTCACCGTAGCCAGGCGCGTCAAGGACCGGGAAGGCGTCAGCGTCGACATCGCGGTCGCTCCAACGCTCAACGCAACGCCGTACGACCTGTCGACACGCAAAGCCAGGCTTCGTAAGTACGGCAAGCGTCCGGCGATGTCCACCGTGGCCTCGATGATCGGATACCTCGCGGTCGTCGGCGCGACCGTGTGGACGTGGCCATGGGGCCTGATCGCGGCTGGCCTGTACAGTCTGCAGCCGCTGCTCGTGTTCGCCGCAACGCCGCTGAAGCCCAAGGATCTGTGGCTGACCTCGATCCTCCGGGTTGCCTACCAGCCGTACCTGTGGATCCGGACGATGGCCGGGACCTGGCGTACCGCGGCCGAGATCCAGCACGAGAAGGACCTGCTGGCCTCAGTCCCGGCCTATAGAGTCGAGATCGAACGCGGCACGGACCGGTTCTTCGAGCCACGCCGGGAGACTTGCCCGACCTGTGGCGGTGTGTCCCTCAAGCGGATCGTCCGAAGTGTTGACCTCGTACAGCTCAAGCCCGGTGAGTTCACAATGGACGAATGTGTCTCCTGTGGACACGTCTTCCAGAACCCGCGACTGTCCACGGCTGGACTTGACTTCTACTACCGTGACTTCTACGACGGCCACGGCGCCGGCGCGGCCGAAGCCGTCTTCGCCGGTAAGCCGGATCCATACTACGACCGCGCCAAGATGGTCGTCCCATTCACCACCCCACGCAACTGGCTGGACGTCGGCTCCGGGCACGCGCACTTCTGCCGTGGTGCCAAGGAAGTCCTGCCGGAAACCCGGTTCGACGGCCTTGACCAGGGAGCGTCCATTGAGGACGCAGCCACGCTAGGCTGGATCACCGAGTCGTATCGCGGGAACTTCAAGGACTTCGCCGACGAGCTGACCGGCCGCTACGACGTGATCAGCATGCATCACTACCTCGAACACGTCCGAGACCCGTGGGACGAACTGGACCTGGCCGCGAACACGTTGCCCGACGGCGGATACCTGCTGATCGAGGTGCCCGACCCGGAATGGCGCCTCGGCAGGCTGTTCGGCAAGTACTGGATGCCATGGTTCCAGCCACAGCACCAGCACATGCTCCCCATCGGCAACCTCAAGAAGGCGTTGGTCGAACGCGGCCTCACACCCGTAGCCGAAGAACGCGGCAAAGCCCATCTGTGCAACGACTTCGTCCTGTCCAGCTACTTGTTCCTCGCCTCCCTCGCGCCGCGTTCACCGTCGCCGTGGCGCCCGGCGAAGCCGAAACTGAAGGCATTGCGCAGCGCGGCCGTCTGGTCGGTCGGTATCCCATGGCTGATCGTGGCGGGGCTGCTGGACAAGACGCTGAACCAGTCGATCGCCAAGCGCAATGACCGCGGCAACGCCTACCGAGTGCTTGCTCGCAAGGAGCCCGCATGATCGATCTCGCGGACCGTACGGACGTCGCCCCGGAGCTTCGTCTTGTGCCGCACGCGTTCCGGGAAGCGTTCGGACAGTCCGCAGAAGGCGTCTGGTATGCACCGGGTGTCGTGTCCGTACTGCCTGGTTTGTCGGTGTGTGCGCGGTGGGGCGCGATCGTCGCTGGCGCTCGAAGGGACGATGGGATCATTCATCTCGCGTCCATCAACAGGCCCGCCGAACCAGTGATCCTGCCAACGGATGATGTGCCCGGTTGGGCCAAGCCGGTGGTCCAGGTGGTCCAACGGCTGCACCCCGGCGGCATCACCTTGCTGTGCAGTGTGGACCTTCCGACGGGCAGCGGGCTGTCCTCGTCGACCGCATTGGCATGCGCGGCTGGAATGGCTCTTCGTGACCTATGCCAGCCCGGCATGCCCTTGGGGCACCTCGTGGACGTGCTCGCCCAATCGCAACCGCGATCGCGGGTGGAGGCGGCATTCGCGGGATATGAAGTGGGCGTGGACATCGCGGGCGCCCGGTTGCTGATCGTAGACACCCGCGTGCGTCGCGACACGCCGGTGCGGCTCGCGGATTTCCCGGTACGCCAGCACGGTTCGCTTGACGAGCTTGGCCAGGATCTGACCGGTTTCCACCGTGCGCAGCAAACCGAGACCGAACAGGACATCGCGGTCGACGCGGCACTGAATGCCGGTGCGCTCGGGGCAACGATGCTGGTTGACGATCCGGGACGGCCTGTTGTCGTGCTGGCAACGCCGGATCGGCTGGCCGCGGTCCGGGCCTGTGTGTCCGATGCGTTCCGCCGCGAGTCGCGCACACCACCGAGGTATCTGACCATTCGGCCGTCCGCGGGCGCCCGCAAAGTCACCCGATAATTCCTGTGCGCCGCCCGTCGCGCAGCGTGAACCCGTAACCTAGGCGGTGATCAGCGACAAAACAGACGGGATCGGTGCATGACTCGGGGTGATGAATCGTCGGACGTCCGGGATGCTCCGCTCCGGGTGGACACGACGAGAGCGAGTGTCACCCGGGTGTATGACGCCCTGCTCGGCGGCAAGGACAACTTCCAGGTCGACCGGGACGTACGGGCGCGTTTCCTGGAACTGGACCCGGAATTCCTGCGCGCGGTGCTCGACCGGCGCGACTTCATGATGCGCGTGACCCGCTACCTCGCTGGTGAACTCGGTGTCGGGCAGTTCCTCGACCTCGGCGCCACGTTGCCCGAGGCAGAGAACACGCACGAGGTCGCACAGCGTCTCAACCGCGAGTCGGCGATGGTCTACGTCTCGCTGGACCGCGGTGTGCTCGCCCACGGCCGCGCGCTGGTGGCCGACAACGACCGGACCCACATGGTCGAAGCCGATTTCCGCAAGCCACGCCAGGTCATCGAGCACCCGACCGTCGCGAAGCACCTCGACTTCACCCAGCCGATGGCGGTGTACCACGTCGGCACGATGCAGCACGTCCGTCCCGAGCGCGATCCCGCCGGAATTGTCGCCGCCTATATCGACGCACTTGCACCGGGCTCATATTTCGTCTTCGCGCATCTGATCGATCCCGTCGAGGACGTCGAGCTGTCCAAACTCGCCCATGACGTGCGGGATGTCTACGAACAAGCCCAGGTCCCACTGTGGCTGCGGACCCGCGACGAGATCTCGGCCATGCTGTCCGGACTGGAATTGCTCGACCCCGGCCTCGTGCTCCTCGCGGACTGGTGGCCGGACGGCCCGCGCCTGCAGCCGCTCGGCCGCACGCAGCGGCTCGCGCTCGGCGCGGTCGGCCGCAAACCCTGACCTGTCACAAATCTGAACGCTGTCCCGTCCTAGTTGGTGCGTACGTCTGTGCACTGATCTTTGGAGAGGACAGCCACTGTGGAACCGCGGTTGAAGGCCCCGCTCGAGCCGTACAAGCACATGTTCGCCCTTGAGGAGTGGACCAAGTCCAGCGCGCTCCCCACCACCATCCATGAGCTGGTGAAACTCCGCGTCAGCCAGCTCAACGGGTGTGCGTTCTGTGTGGACATGCACTCGCACGAGCTCAAGGAGCACGGCGAGACCGACGAGCGCCTGTTCAGCGTGGTCACCTGGGAAGAGACGCCGTTCTTCACCGAGCAGGAGCGGGCCGCGCTCAAGCTCGCCGAGGAAGGCACCCGGCTGACCACCGGCCGCGTGTCCGACGAGGCCTGGGACAACGCCAAGAAGCACTTCACCGACGCTGAGCTGGGCGCTCTCGTTGTGGCCATCGCGACCATCAACGCGTGGAACAGGTTCGGGACGATCCTGCAGACCGTCCCGGGGTCCATGCGTAAGTAGTCAGCTCGCACCGATTCCGGTCACCGACCGGACGTCCATCTCGTCACGCAGTTCGGCACCTTCGTCGGGTCCCTTGCGTTCCCCGGCGAAGGTGCCGACGATGCCGAGTACGAACGACAGTGGGATCGACACGATGCCCGGGTTGGACAACGGGAACAGCGCGAAGTCGATGCCTGGGATGATCGAGTTCTCGCTGCCGGAAACCACCGGCGAGAACAGGATCAGCACGAGACAGCTGGCCAGGCCGCCGTAGATCGACCACACCGTCCCTGTCGTGTTGAACCGGCGCCAGAACAGCGTGTACAGGATCGCGGGCAGGTTGGCCGAGGCGGCGAGCGCGAACGCCAGCGCCACCAGGAAAGCGACGTTCTGCCCGGTGGCCAGGATGCCGCCGCCGACGGAGAGGGCGCCCACCACGACCGCGGTGATCCGCGCGACCTTCACCTCGGAACCCGGCTCAGGGTTGCCGTTCTTGAGCACGTTGGCGTACACGTCGTGCGCGAAGGACGCGGACGCCGTCAGCGTCAGACCTGCCACCACTGCGAGGATTGTGGTGAACGCGACGGCCGAGACGAGTCCGAGCAGGACGGTTCCGCCGACATGGAACGCAAGCAGTGGCACAGCGGAGTTCTCGCCGCCGGGGGCGCTGGTGATCGCATCCGAACCGACGATCGCGCTTGCGCCGTAACCGATGACGAGCGTGCTCAAGTAGAACAGCACCATGGCCCAAATGGCCCAGACCACTGACCTACGTGCCTGATAGGCATTCGGCACGGTGTAGAACCGCATCAGCACGTGTGGCAACGCGGCCGCGCCGAGTACGAGTGCCAGCGACAGCGAGACGAAGTCCAGCTTGGACGTCTCGGTCCGGCCGTACCGCGCGCCTGGCTCGAGAATCAGGTCGCTCAGCGCGTTCTTCTCCGCCGCACGGCCGAACAGCGAACCGAGGTCGAAACCGAACTTGCCGAGGATGAACACGCTCATCAGGCTCACGCAGACCAGCAGCAGCGCCGCTTTGACGATCTGCACCCACGTGGTGCCCTTCATGCCGCCGACCAGCACGTACAACACCATGATCACGCCGACGACACAGATCACCAACGCTTGCCCGCCAGCGGTGTGCACGTCGAGCAGCAACGCGACAAGGCCGCCGGCACCGGCCATTTGGGCGAGCATATAGAAAAACGAGATCACCAGGGTCGCGTTGGCCGCCGCGGCGCGTACCGGGCGCTGCTTCATCCGGTAGGCCACGACGTCGCCCATGGTGAACCGGCCGGTGTTGCGGAATCTCTCCGCGATCAGCAGCAGTGGGATGAGCCACGCCACCAGGAAGCCGATCGAGAACATGAAGCCGTCGTAGCCGTAGACCGCGATCGCGCCAGCGATTCCAAGGAATGACGCGGCGGACAGGTAGTCACCGGACAGCGCGATGCCGTTCTGCATGCCGGAGAAACCGCCGCCTGCGGCGTAGTAGTCGGCCGTGGTGGTATTCCTGCTGCTCACCCGGTAGACGATGAACAGGGTGACGACCACGACACCGAGGAAGATGCTGACATTGACGGTCGGATTGCCAGCTGCCTGCGCCAGATTCACCGTGTTCATCGACCCGCGCCCGCCTGGTTTCGCAATTGTGCGGTTTGTGGGTCGATGCGCCGTTTCGCGAAGCGCACGTACACCAACATGATCACGACTGTGCTCACGAACTGCGACAACCCGAGCAAAAGGCCTACCGTGATGTTGTCGCTGATGCGGTGGCTCATGAACTCCGGCACGTATGCGGCAAGTACGACATAGCTGAGATACCACACAAGGAACAACAGTGTGACGGGGATGACGAACCGGCGGATCCGCTTACGGAGCTGGACGAATTCGGCACTCTGCGCGATCGCGGAGAAGTCCGGCGCGCCCTCGTCTACCTCCGTGAAATCGTGCTCCCGTGAAAAGGACGGCATCGTTTTCATCGGGGTTGTCCTCCGCGGGGTTCTCGTTCGGCGCGTTCCATTGGATGGGGGAGCGGGCCGTGGCCGAAGCCAAGCTAGGCTGTCGTCCCTGCGACGTCAAGCACCATCCCGGAGAGGTTTCAACGCAGTGCTGTTACGGTGTGAAAAGTTCCAACACCATTGTTGGTTTGGATGCCGAGTCATTGACTGACCGTGCCGCGATCGTGGCGTAATTGACACTTGAACAAATGGGCGACAGTTACCTAGGTTATCCGCGATGTCCTATTTGTATTTGAGGTTCTCGTGACTGCTCGGCGCTCTTGGTCCAGGGTGGCCATGCAGTGGCGGAACTGGCCCGTGCTCGTCAAGATCGGCGCCGTACTGGTGGTGCCGGTCGTTGGCGCGATGACGCTCGGCACTTTGCGGGTGCAGTCAGACCTTGACCTGGCTGATTCCTACGCCGAAGTCGAGCGGCTCGCCCAGCTTCGTGAGGAGCTCGTGCCCACGCTCGGTCTGCTGCAGGGCGAGCGCAACCTCGCGATGGAGGCGGACCAGGACGAGTACCGCGCGCAGTGGGCGCGGACCGACACGTTGATGGAGACCGTCGACTGGATGGTCGCCAACACGCCTGACTTCGGTCCAACCGCGACAGCGGGCTACGACAACCTCAAGCGCGCCATGCGCGCGTTGCCGGGGCTGCGCCAGCAGGTGCTCAACAGGAGCGACACCGAGGTCATCCGGTCCGGCTACGCCATCCTGACCCAGGCGATGCTCGACTTCGACCGGTCGCTGGTCAGCAAGTTCCCCGACGAGGAGCTGACCGGTTCGTCCACGGCCCTTTTCGACCTGCAGGTCGCCCGTGAACAGGTGTCGTTCCAGCAATCCCTTGTGCTGGAAGGGATCCGGCGCGGCGAGCTGACCGGCCCTGAGCGTGAGCGGTTGATCGAGTCGGACGTCCGGCTCGCCGACGTGATCGCCGACATGCGCTCGGTCGCCCCGCCCCAGCTGTGGCAGCAGTACCTCGACACGGTAGCGGGCTCGGATGTCACCCAGCGCCAGGAATTCGTCCGCCAGGCACGTGCCGAGGCCCCGCCTCGCCGCCCTGGGACGCGGGCGACGATGCCGTTCAACGCAGTGGACTGGACCAGGACATCGGACCAGACGACCGCGCTGATGACGTTCGTGCTCAAGGCGGTTGCGACCGAACTGCGTGACGGCGCGACGCGGCTGCAGGACGAGACGAGCAGCCGCGCGGGTTTGCAGTCCGTGGTGCTGCTGGCAATGGTGTTGCTCGCGGCCGCGATCGGTGGCGTCGTCGGTCGATACCTGTTGCGCTCGTTGAGGTCGCTGCGCAACGCCGCGCTGGATGTCGCGTCGACCAAGCTGCCGGATGCCGTGTCGGACATCCGGGCCGGTCGCCCGGCGAAGCTCGATCCGATGCCGGTCAACACCGACGAGGAGTTCGGTCAGCTGGCCCGCGCGTTCGACACCGTGCAGAACCAGGCGGTCCGCTCGGCCGAGGAAGAAGCCGAGCTGCGCGGCAACCTCCGCAACATCTTCGTGAACCTCTCGCGGCGAAGCCAAGGTCTCGTGGAACGCCAGCTGCGGCTGATGGAGCAGCTCGAGCAGAAGGAAGACGACCCGGACCAGCTGGCCAACCTGTTCAAGCTGGACCACCTGGCCACCCGGATGCGGCGCAACAACGAGAACCTCGTCGTGCTCTCGGGTGCGGAACTCGGTCGCCGTTTCACCGAGCACGTCCCGCTCGCCGACGTGCTGCGTGCCGCGGTGTCCGAAGTGGAGCATTACGAACGCGCCTCGGTCCGGTCGGTTCCGCGCGTCGACGTGCTCGGTTACGCCGCCGGTGACCTGGTTCGGTCAGTGGCCGAACTAGTGGAGAACGCCACCGCGTTCTCGCCGCCGGACTCGCAGGTGATCATTCAGACGACACTGCGTGACGACGGCGCGGTGCTGATCGAGATCATCGACGACGGTATCGGCATGGGCGACGCCGAACTGGCCGACGCCAACGCGCGTGTGGCCGCCGGTGGTGGCGTCGACGTTCCGGTGTCCCGCCAAATGGGACTCTTTGTTGTCGGTTCCCTCGCGAACAGGCACGGTATTGGTGTGCTGCTGGCCAGAAAGGACAACGGCGAGGATGGTCTCGTCGCGTCCGTTGGCGTGCCGGCGGAACTGATCACCAGTTTGGTGCCCGCACAGGCAGGCGCGCCTGCCCCTTCGGCCGCCCCTTCAGGTAAGGCCGAGCCCTCGCCCGAGGAGACGATGGTCTTCGATCGGCCTGTCCCCGACGAGGGCAGCCTGACCGGACGGCTGCACTCCGTCGGGATCACGGTGAAACTGCCTGACCTGCCGTTGGCCAGTTCACCCGCGTCGATTCTGTTCCGCTCACACCGGCCGGTCATCGAGGACGACCAGGCGCCGCCGGCCGTGGCGCAACCGAAACCCCAGGAAGAATTCGCTTGGCTCGGTGGGCCCGGAGGCGGGCCCACGTCCCCTGCCAAGCACGCCGCACAACCGTCGGTCCCGGTGCAGGCCAGGCCGACGGCCCCTCCACCGCCGCCACAGAAAGAAGGGGAGCTGCCCAAACGGGTCCCCAAGGCGCAGTTGTTCGTCGAACCGATGGCTCCGACGGGAGGCGACAGCGGCAAGCGTGCCGCCGCCGTGCCTGCCCGTGGGCCAGGCAACGCCGAACGCGCTCGCGGATTCTTGAGTAGCTTTCAATCTGGCATCCGCCAGAGTGAGAACAAGGAACAGGGGGAGGAGCAACCATGACCGAGACGCCGACCAAGGGCCGGCAGGTCAGTCGGTTCGGATGGCTCGTCGACAACTTCACCGAGCGGGTGGCAGGCGTTGCCCACGCGATCGTGATCTCCGTCGACGGTCTCCTGCTCACCGCGTCGAACAGGCTTCCCCACGACCGGGCTGACCAGATGGCCGCGATCTCCGCGGGCATCCACAGCCTGAACCAGGGTGCGGCGAAGGTGCTCGGCGCGCAAACGGTGAACCGCGCGATCGTGGAGATGGACTACGGCGTGCTGTTGCTGACGTCCATCAAGGACGGTTCGTGCCTTGCTGTGCTTGCCCGTCGCGACAGCGACATCGCACAGATCGCGTACGAGATGACCGTGCTCGTCGACCAGGTTGGTCAGATGCTGACTCCGGAACTGCGTGCCGAGCTGAGTGGGTCAGTGCGGCGGTAAGCGAGGTGATCCATGAGCGCAGGGGATCCTGACAACAGATTCGCCGATGTGCTCAATGGATTCAGCCTGAACTTCCGTTCAGGTGGCCATGCCGGACCGTCGTCCGCTGAATCGATACCGCCACGGCCAGTGCCCGCACACGCCGCCGAACCCGACTATCCGGTCGAGCAGGCATCCAGTGTCCGGGCATACGCCTGGACAGGTGGGCGGACGCGGTCGAACTACCGGATGGAGATCGAGACCCTGGTCTCGACCAGTGCGCGAGCGCTGGAGAAGATGTGGGAGCTCAAAGGCGAGCACCAGGAAGTTGCCGAGCTGTGCCGTCAGTCCAAATCGGTCGCCGAGGTTGGCGCGCTGCTGCGGCTGCCGCTCGGCATCGCCAAGGTTCTGCTCGGTGACATGGCGATGCTCGGTCTGATTACCGTGCACGAGAGCAACTCCACCAGCCCGGACATGGAACTGCTCGAACGAGTCCTCAGAGGACTGACGAACCTCAGGACGTGAGCTCGCCAAGCAGCTTGACGGCGCGCCTGTGGTCGCCGACAGTCACCGCGATGATCTCGGTGGCGCCAGCATCCTGGAAGCGTCGGAGTTCTTGTGCCACTTGGTTTTCATCGCCCGCGATCACGGTGTCGCCGATGTTGTCGACACCCTCCCGGTCAAGAATGCGGCGATAGCTTGGAAGATCGCGGGCAGGCGCGTACGTCCGGTTGAGACTTTCCCGTGCTGCCTCAGGGTCATCGGTCACGGCCACCGTGACGGTCGCGACGATCTTGGTGCCTTTCCCGCCTTTGTCCAATGTGGGCGCGAAGTAGTCGGCGATTGTCTTTGGCCCCGCCCAGACCGTGATCGTGCCGTCGGTGAGTTCGGCGGCGAGCTTGAGCATCTGCGGGCCGAGTGCGGAGATGAGCACCGGCGGCGGCTGGCTTCCCCTGGCGGTGATTTGCCCTTGTGTTGTTAGGGTTTCGCCTTGGTAGTCGACGCTTTCCCCGTGCAGCAAGGGGATGAGAGCGGTCAAGTACTCACGCATGTGGCGGATGGGTTTGTTGTAGTCGTAGCCGTACTGCGCTTCGATCAGCGGCTTGTGGCTCGGTCCGATACCTAAGATCAGCCGATCGCCGACGGTCAATGCTTGGGCTGCCAACGCAAGCGGGTGATGTGGGTATGTCCGCACGACGGCCGCGCCTAGGGCGATGTCCGGCACCTCGCGACTGGTCATCGCCAGCAGGGTGAGGGGATCCCAAGACAGCCGTTCGCCGAGCCAGACGGCTTGGATGCCAGCCTGTTTGGCCGTTGCGACCTCCTCGAAGTACTCGTCGATGGTCTTGCCCATGTCCTCGACGAACAAGCCGATCCGCATGTCGGTCGCCCCCTGTAAGTGGACTAAATCCTTCCGCTTACGCTACACTAAGCGGAAGGATATCGTCCACATTCCGGGAAGGGCGGCATGAGAGCGGACGCGCAGCGCAATCGTGCTCAGATCGTCGCCGCCGCGCGCACGCTGTTCGTATCCAAGGGTGTGGACACCCCGATGGAGGAAATCGCCCGCGCGGCCGGGGTTGGCGTTGGCACGCTGTACCGGCGTTTCCCCGACCGGGATGCTCTGATGAACGCGGTGTCGACGGACATGTTCGAACGTCTGGTCGAGATGATCACCTCGGCTTCGGCGGCTGAATCGTCCGCATGGGGAGTATTGCAACGGTTTCTGCGGTCATGGGCGGAGATGCGGCTCGGCCTGTTGCTCGACCCGATGTGTCACGGGATGCCCGCGGCGATCGAGGCGGATCCGCAGCTGCGTACGGTCCGGCAGGAGTGGCTCGACTTGTTCGATGACCTGATCCAACAGGCCCATGTGGACGGTGAGCTACGGAAAGACGTTGGCCTTGCGGAGATCGCGACGTTCATGAACATGGTCGTCCGGGACGACCGCAGCGAGGTCACCGACCGGATTCTCGACGTGATGATCGATGGACTGAAGGCTTAGGTGACCTTGCGGACCTCGCCCCCGCGGGCGGCGTCGATCAACGACTGTTCGGTGGGAGAGAGATCACTCGGCATGCCGGGGCGGGCGTCCGGGGTCCCGTCGGTGTCTGCCACACCCGGCATGTTGCTTCCATCCGGCCATTACCGGCGGCTGGCCAGTGCGGCCGTTGGACTGAAAATCACACGGGGAACTTGATGCCGGTCAGCTCCTCCGAGACTGTCCACAAGCGACGCTGGACTTCCACGTCGTGCGATTGGGCGCTGGATTTGACCAGGACCGGCCTGCCACGGGCCTCGCCGATGCCGGATGGGCCGTAGTATTGGCCGCCAAGAACATTCGGGTCTGTTGCCGCGCGCAGAATCGGCAACGAGCCGTTGGCCGGTGTCTGAGTGACCACCGGGCCGAGCACCCGGTACGCGATGCGAACCCCGAGGGGAGGGTTGCGCGTCAACTGGGTCCGTGCGCCGCCGGGGTGCGCGGCGACGGCGATTGTCTTGCCCTTGCCCGATAGCCTGCGCTGCAGCTCATAGGTGAACAACAGATTGGCCAGTTTGGACTGTCCATACGCGCCGGCCCAGCTGTAGGACTTCTCCCACTGCAGGTCGTCGAAGTGGATCGCGGCCTGCATCCGGTGGCCGACGCTGGAGACCGTGACCACCCGTGAGCCGGGCACCGGCAGCAGCATGTCCAGCAGCAGGCCGGTCAACGCGAAGTGACCGAGGTGGTTGGTGCCGAACTGCAGCTCGAAGCCGTCGGACGTGGTCTGTTTCGGCGTGTACATCACGCCAGCGTTGTTGATCAACAGGTCGATACTCGTGACATTGTCGCGGATCGCGTCCGCCGCCGTGTGGATCGAGTCCAATGAGGTCAGATCCAGCCGTTGCACCCGCACGTCCGCGCCGGGGCCGGCGGTGCGGATCCGGTCGGCGGCCGCGTTGCCCTTCGCGACGTCGCGGACGCCCAGAACCACTGTGGCGCCACGGGAGGCGAGCATCTTCGCCGCCTCGAAGCCGATCCCGCTGTTCGCGCCGGTGATCACCGCGGTCCGGCCGTCCTGGCTCGGCACGTTCGCTGCCGTCCACTTTTGTTTTGCCATGATCTCTCCTGGAGTAGAATCCGGGGCGCGCGTTCCGGTTATCGACGACTATACGGAACGTGCGCCCCGTTTGTCGAGACAGGGAGGAGCGTCACCGTGCGTGCCGACGCTGCCCGAAACAGAGCCAAGGTCCTCAAGGTGGCCTACGAGACGTTCGCCGAGGAGGGGCTCGGCGTGCCGATCGACGAGATCGCCCGGCGGGCCGGGGTCGGCGCTGGCACCGTGTACCGGCATTTCCCCACCAAGGATTCGCTGTACCAGGCGGTCGTCACCGATCGGATGCGCCAGCTTTCCGAGGACGCGCAGGCGCTCGCGGCCGAGGATCCCGGGGGAGCGCTGTACACGTTCCTTCGCCGGATGATCGACGAGGCCGCTGTCGACCACGGTCTCGTCGACGCGATGGCTGGGATCGGGATCGATATGAGTGTCGTGGTCCCCGAGGGGGAGCGGGAGTTCATGGTCGCTCTCGGCGAACTGCTCATACTGGCCCAGCGGGCGGGCACCGCGCGGTCCGATGTGGACGTCATGCACGTGAAGACGTTGCTGATTGGTCTACAGGCGATGCAACGGTTCGGTGGCGATTCCGATCGGATCTTTCAGATCATCCGGGACGGCCTGGCACGATCATCGTGACGTGAGGGTCGAGTTCGGGGCGTTGGGCGCCACAAGGTGGTCTTCACGGCGCGAGGTTTGTACAGTCAACTGAACAGGTCTGAACCGGATCAGGGAGCTCGAGATGGCACAGGCCGAGAGCAAGGCGTTCCAGATCGAGGCGAACGGCATCAACGTGATCACCGATGCCGAGCGCAAAGGAACGCCGCGCCAGCTGTTCTGGCCATGGTTCGCTGCCAACGTCTCGGTGTTCGGCCTGAGCTACGGCTCGTTCGTGCTCGGCTTCGGCATCTCGTTCTGGCAGTCCGTGATCGTCGGCATCATCGGTATCGGGGTGTCGTTCCTGCTCTGCGGATTGATCGCGGTCGCGGGCAAACGCGGATCCGCCCCCACGATGGTGTTGTCCCGCGCGGCCTTCGGCGTCCGCGGCAACCGGCTGCCTTCCCTGATCTCGTGGATGCTGACCGTCGGCTGGGAAAGCGTGCTGACGATCCTGGCGACGTTCGCGACCGCCACCGTGTTCGAACGGCTCGGCTGGGGCGGCGGTACGACCACGAAGATCGTCGCCTTGATCGTGGTGACCGTGCTGACGGTCGCCGGTGGCGTGCTCGGGTTCGAGCTGATCATGCGGATGCAGACGTGGATCACGATCATCACCGGCGTGCTGACGGTCGTGTACATCGGATTTGTCGCGCACCGCGTCGATTGGTCCGCGGTGTCCGCTGTGCCCGCGGGCTCGGCGCAGAACGTGATCGGCGCGCTCGTGTTCCTGATGACCGGGTTCGGGCTCGGCTGGGTGAACGCGGCTGCGGACTATTCCAGATACCTGCCACGCGGCACGTCTGGTCGCGCGGTCGTCGGATGGACGGCGTTTTCCTCGTCGCTGGCGCCGGTGGTCTTGCTGCTTTTCGGTTTGTTGCTGGCCGGTTCGTCCAGTGAGCTGAACGAGTCCATCGCCGCCGACCCGATCGGCGCGCTGGCCGCGATCCTGCCGACCTGGTACCTCGTGCCGTTCGCGTTGGTCGCCGTGCTCGGCCTGGTCGGTGGGGCGGTGCTGAACATCTATTCGTCCGGTTTGACCTTGCTGGCGCTCGGCATCCGGATCCCGCGCTATGCCGCGTCTTTCGTCGATGGCGTGGTCGTGGTGATCGGCACGGTGTACGTCGTGTTCTTCGCAGGCACCTTTTTCGGTCAATTCCAGGGCTTCCTCATTACCCTCGGCGTGCCGATCGCGGTATGGTCCGGCGTCATGTTGGCCGATATCGCGCTACGCCGAACCGACTACGCGGAACAGGACCTGTATGAGCCATCTGGGCGGTATGGGGATATCCGTGTGCTGCCGATCGCGACCGTGCTGGTTGGCACGGCGATCGGCTGGGGCTTGGTGACCAACAGCAGCGCGGAATGGCTTGGCTGGCAGGGCTATCTGCTCTCACCGCTCGGACTCGCCGACGGCTGGTCCGGCGCGAACCTCGGGGTGCTGGTGGCGTTGGTGATCGGCTTCCTGGTCACGTTCCTGTTCAGCCGCAAGCAAGTCAGTGCACAGGAGCGAGTGTGAACGATCGAGTTGGCAGGCTGAAGCACGAGCGGATCGTCGAACAGCTGGCAAAAGAGATCCAATCAGGACGGCTGGCGCATGGCGCCCAGCTGCCGGGCGAGAACGCGCTGGCCGCGCGGTTCAGCGTCAGCCGTAACACTGTTCGGCAAGCGTTGACAGAGCTCGGCAACCAGGGCCTGATCGCGACGCATTCGGGCAAGGGCTCGTTCGTCACGTTCGACGACCGGACCATCGACGACCGTCTCGGGTGGACCCGCGCATTGGCTGACCAGGGCGTACGTACCGAGGTCATCCGGATCGCGCTGGTCGAGGAGGTCGAGCTGGCCGAGCGGCTCGGCCTTGAATCGGCCGAACTGATCGCTGTGGACAGATTGCGTTCCATAGTGGACGGCATCCCGATTTCCTTTGAGCGGAGCCGTGTCCCGGCCATCGGGAGCCTGCGTGACCTGCCGTCCCAAGGACTCGACGGATCGCTGTACGAGGCACTACGCGGCGTCGGCCTCGTGCCGGACTACGGCGAGGAGTGGTGCGAACTCCACCGTCTCAGTGCGACAGAGGCCGAACTGCTCCAGCGTCCTGTGGGTGAGCGGTTCATGCGCACCCGGCGACTGGCCCATGACGTCAACGGCCAGTTCGTCGAGCACGTGGAAAGCCTGCTCGATCCCGACCGGTTCCGCCTGCACCTGAGGTTCGGCAGCTAGGGATCACACGTCATGTCCCGAGCGGGAAGGGTGCCGTCGAGCAGGTAGCGGTTCACGGCGGCGGCCACGCATTCGTTCGGGTAGTAGGGAAATATGCCGTGTGTCCTAACTGGAACAGTGACTAGCTTCGAGCCACGCATCGCCCGGTACATCCCGAGACCGTTCGCATAGGTCGTACGAGTGTCCCTGGTCGCGTGGAGGATCAACGCGGGCAAGGAATTCCCGACCGCGAGCGGTCGTTCGCGCGGTGGAGCCCAGAAGGCACAGGGTGACGCCATACTGTGCATCGCGCCGAAGATCGGCTGGGTTGCCCGTGCACGCTGGACAGCGCGCCAGTAGTACTCGGGATCGCGCGGCGCTACCTTGTCGCCGCAGATGATCGCGAGCATCAGGGAGTTCTGGGCGCTGCTGCGGGTTGTGATGTCGCCGAGTCCGGGGTGTGCCAGGTACGTCGCGACTCCGGTCAACCATTCCGACGGCGGCTCAAGGCCTTTCAGGGCACGGACAGTGCTCGCTAACTGCTCGCGTTGACGGTCGTCTGACGAGACCGCGTTGTACACGAACGGCACGGTGTGCTCGTCCAGGGTCTCATCGCCGACTTGCAATGGCTTGGTCGCGGCATCACGGATGACCTGCTGCATACCTTCACGAACCTCGGCCGCCGTCTGGCCAAGACCCAGCCGTGAGTGCTGTACTGCGGCCCACGCGGCGAACTCGTCGACGGCTTCTTCGTTGGCAGGCCCCATGTCCTGCAGCATCTCGGTGCCGTAGCGCTTCGGGTCACTGGCGCTGTCGAGCACCAGTCGGTCGACCTTGTCCGGGAACATTGTGCTGTATACCGCCCCGAGGTACGTGCCGTACGACTGGCCGAAGAACGAAGTCTTCCGCTCTCCCAACGCGCCGCGGATGACGTCCATGTCCCGTGCGATGTCGCGGGTTGTGATGAAGGGGAGTACCTCCGGGTACTTTCGTTGGCACCGCGCGGCTTCGTCCGCCGACTGGGCGAGCGTGTCGTCGAAACTCGCACGGTCGAACCCGGCCGAACGCATCCAGATGCTGAACTTGAGGCCGCAGTCGATCGGTGTGCTACGGCCAAGTCCGCGGGTGTCCATGCCGATCACGTCGTAGCGGCTGGCTACTTCGGGCGCCAGGCCTGCCCTGATGTCCTTGGGCATGCCGAGGCCGTAGTCTCCTGGCCCGCCGGGATTGGTCTGCAGGATCCCGATTCTGCCTTCGGTGTCGGTTGCTTTGATGCGTGAAATGGCGACCGTGATCGTCCGGCCGCGGGGCTTGCTGTAGTCGAGCGGCACGGTCACGTCCGCGCATTGCGCCGCCAAGTCCGGGTCGGCGCAGTCTGTCCACTCGATGTCTTGTCGGTAGTACTGGTCGATACCGTCAACGGTGCAAGCGGGCCCAGCGAAAACCGCGGTCCCGATGATGACGACGAGCGTCATGGCACCGGTTCGCTTGAGGTTCACACCTTACTACTTTAAGTGATCATCTGGTTACGGAAAGGGTATCTGCACCCGTTTCACGCTTATGGCTAGCCCTACCTAGATCGCTGCTCCGACCAGGTGACCGATGCCGTACGTGGCCGCCATAGCGACGATGCCGCCTGCGACGTTGCGCGCGATCGCGGGCAGACGCGGTGCGCCGCCGAGGCGGGCGCTGGTCGAGCCGGTCAAGGCCAGGGCGAGCACGGCGACGAGGACTGTGAGCGACACGCGAAAGTCGCCAGTCGGGATGATGAACGCCAGCAACGGCAACAACGAGCCCACGGTAAAAGCGACAAAACTGGCGAATGCGGCCTGCCATGGGCTGGTCAGGCCCTCCGGGTCGATTTTCAGCTCGGCCTCGGCGTGTGCCGCCAACGCGTCCTTCTCGGTGAGCTGTTCGGCGACTTCCCGAGCCAGTTCCGGCGACAGTCCTTTTTCCTCGTAGATCTGGGCCAGTTCCTCGAGTTCGTACTCCGGCATCTCCTTCAGCTCACGCCGTTCCTGATCAAGCAGTGCCTTTTCGGCGTCCCGCTGGCTGGAAACCGAGACGTATTCTCCCGCCGCCATCGACATCGCGCCCGCGAACATTCCGGCGAATCCGGCGGTGAGGATTTGCGGAACCGAAGTCGTCGCACCCGCGACGCCGAGGACCAGGCTCGCGGTGGACACCACACCGTCGTTCGCGCCTAGCACACCGGCCCGCAACCAGTTCAGCCGTGCCCCGGTGTCCTCGTGCGGCTCATGGTGTAGTTCCGTTGTCACAGGCCAAGCCTAAGTCATGGCAGCCGTTCGGCCTCTTGCGAAAGTGGTTTAGACCTCTATACGCTGCATATCGCTGTAAAAACCGCCTGTCGTGTCGGTCTGGGCCACCCATCGCGCCCAGTTCAGCGCCGCCATTGATTGAAAGGGCACCTGCATGTCCAAAAATGCGGGAATGTCCGCGATGACGCGGGCATTTGTGGTCCTGGGCTTGTTACTCGGCGTGATTCTCGTGCCAACGCAGAACTCCGCCCAGGCCGCGCCGCAGTTCAACGTGATCGGCTTCTATCACGGGACCTACGATTCGGGGCACATCGCGTTCGTCCGTGAGGCCAACCCTTGGTTCACCCAGGCGGCCGCACAGAACAACTTCTCCTACACCGCGAGCAACAACTGGGACCTGCTGAACAACATCAGCCCCCAGCAGTACCAGGTCGTCATGTTCCTCGACGACCAGCCTGCCTCCGGCTCGCAGCGGGCGGGCTTCCAGCGCTACATGGAAAACGGCGGTGGCTTCTTCGGCTGGCACGTGTCGGCGTTCACCCAGAACGCCTCGCAATGGCCGTGGTACCACAACACGTTCCTTGGCAGCGGCAACTTCCGCAACAACACGTGGTTCCCGACCGCGGCGACGTTGCAGACTGACAACCGCACCCACCCGGCCACCAAGCGCCTGCCCGCGACGTTCCGCTCGTCGGTCAGCGAGTGGTACAGCTGGAACGGCGGCCTGCGCAACAACCCGAACATCACCGTGCTGGCCTCGGTGCACCCGTCGAGCTTCCCGCTCGGCACCGACCCGAACCAGTCCTGGTACAGCGGTGACTACCCGATCATGTGGACCAACAAGAACTTCAAGATGGTCTACGCGAACTTCGGGCACAACTCGGTGAACGGCAGTGGGCAGAGCACGTCGTCCACGTTCGCCAGCGCGGATCAGAACAACTTCATCATCGACAGCCTGCTGTGGCTGGGTGGCGGGACCATCCCGCCGCCGGACCCGCCCGGTCCGATCCCGCCGAACCAGTGGTTCTCGGTGGTGAACAAGAACAGCTCGAAGTGCGTTGACGCGCGGAGCGCGGGAACGGCCAACGGAACCGCTATCCAGCAGTACGCGTGCAACAGCAGCTTGGCGCAGGGCTACCAGTTCCAGGCAACCGACGGTGGCTACGTGCGGATCAACAACCGCGGGAACGCCGCCCAGGTCATCGACGTCAGCAACGTGTCGTCCGCGGACAACGCGCTGCTGCACCTGTGGGCCTACGGCGGCGGGAACAACCAGCAGTGGCAGCCGGTCGCCGAGGACGGCGGCTACTTCCACTTCGTGAGCAGGCACAGTGGCAAGTGCCTGACCGTGCCGAACAGTTCGACCGCCGACAGCGTTCAGCTTGTCCAGCTGACGTGCAACGGCAGCGCCGCGCAGTCCTTCCGGCTGACGCAGCAAGCCTGAAAAACCCTCGTGAGTGGTTATCAGGGCTAGAACCCTGATAACCACTCACGAGGTTCTAGGCTCACCGCTGTGGCTTGTTTGTTCTGTGAGATCGTGGCCGGCGAGAAGCCCGCCTTTGTCGTTGCCGATGAACCCGTTGGCATGGCTTTCCTTGATATCCGTCCGGTTTTCAAGGGGCATACGCTCGTTGTGCCACGGACGCACATCGTGACCCTGACCGACCTGCCCGAGGCCGATATTCCCGGGTACTTCGGCTTCGTACAGCGAATCACGGCCGCGGTGACCGAAGCGCTTGGCGCGCAGGGCACGTTCGTGGCCATGAACAACATCGTCAGCCAAAGTGTTCCGCACCTGCACACGCATGTCGTCCCACGGACCAAAGGCGACGGTCTGCGTGGATTCTTCTGGCCACGCACCAAGTACGCCTCGGACGAGGAAGCTCAGTCGTTCGCCGACGACATCCGTGCGAAGGTGTGACGATGGCGATCGACCTGTCCGGCCAGCCCCGTGTCGCACTCGGCCACTGGCCCACTCCGCTGGATGAATGCCCGAGGCTGTCCGAGGCCATCGGCGGCCCGCGGATCTTGATCAAACGCGACGACGTCAACGGGCTCGGCGTCGGTGGCAACAAGCTGCGTAAGGCCGAGTTCCTGCTGGCGCAGGCCCAGAACGACGGCGCGGACACGATCATCACGTTCGGTGCCGTGCAGACCAACCATGGACGGCAGACCGCAGCCGCCTGCGCGCGCCTTGGCCTGCGCTGTGAGCTCGTGCTGACCAAATCCGTGCCCATGTCCGGCGAGGCGTACGAACGCTCTGGCAACATGGCGCTGGATGGCCTTTTCGGCGCCCACGTGCACGTGTGTGACACGCCTGAGCAGACGGCCGAGGTCTACACCAGGTGGTCGCGGTCGCCGAGGCTGAGGGCCGAAAAACCGCGACCTTCCCGGTCGGCGGGTCCAACGCGGTCGGTGTCCTTGGGTACGTGGAGGCAGCCAGGGAGTTGCACGGCCAGCTGAGTGAGATCGACCGGCTCGTCGTCGCTGTGGGTAGTGCCGGTACCGCGGCTGGGCTGGCGCTGGGAATTCATCTGCTCGACTGGCCGGTGTTGCTGGATGCGCAATGCGTCTCGCACACGGCTGAGGAATCGGAATCCGATATCCGCAGGCTGGCTGGCGAGGCGGCCGAGCTATTGGGCGTGGACACGGGCGACCTTGCGCACGTGCGCGTCTCCGATGGCGCGGTCGGGCCTGGTTACGGCGTCGCGACCGACGAGATGTGGGAGGCGCTGCATCTGTTCGCGCGGACCGAGGGAATCGCGTTGGACCCGGTCTATTCGGGCAAGGCCGCGGCCGGGCTTGTTGCCGGTGTGCGCAGTGGGGCCATTGGGCCTGATGAAACCGTTGTGTTCATGCATACGGGTGGCCTGCCCGGACTGTTCGCCTATGCTCCGGAACTGGTTCGTTTGAGCGAAAACTCGCGGTAGGTATCCCGCGCGAGGTCATCCGCACGGGAATATGGGCCCAGGGTGGGGCTGACGAAAGGCAGGTCCCATGGGGCACAGCAACAAGACCCGGCTTGCCTTGTTGGCGGCCGTACTGACGACCATTGTCGTATTGGCGTCGAGCCTGCTGTTACCTGGCCCGCTCGGCATGTGGGCGGCGATCCTTGTCGGCGCGAACGGAATTGCTGTTCTGCTCGCGAGACATCTGGTGCACCGATGGGAGCAGGCCGAATTGCGGAAAGCGATGGAAGAACAACGGCAGGCCAAGATGCCGGAACCGGTCGCCGAACAACCGACCGCGAGCTCGGAGCCGGAGCAGGCGACGCACGTGCAGTACCCGGTTTCCGCGGTGCCGTTGCCCAGTTCCGAAGTGGATTACCGGTTTCTGTTCTCGGCGACGGTGTGCTGGCGGCAGAGCAGCCCGAAAACCGTTGTACCGCACGCGAGCCCTGGCGACTTGGCCGTGCATTGGATTTTGACCAGGGCCCGTGAACTGACGGTTCTTGAGCGGCCGGAGGATTACCGCGTCGTTCAGCACCGGTTGGCGGTCGCGTTGGGCACGGCGCTGGCCGAGCCGTACGGCCACGTTGTCGCGTGGGCCGTTGACGTGTCGCTGGCGATGTCCGACGAGGACACCAAGCGCCTTGAACGGCTCGCTGAGATGCGCAAGCACGAGCGGATGTGGGAGCAGGAGCGGCGCATGGAGATCAGCATGCGCCGGTACCTCAGCGAGGACGTGCTCAAGGACACCGGCAGCGCGGTCGTCTGGTGGTTGTCGCGGCACACCGACCAGATCGAGGAAAGTGTGCAGATGATCGGCCACCTCGCCCAGCTCACGGCCGCCGCGAACAGCAAGGAGATCCCCGGCCCCGACCTGCTGCGGGCGATTCAGGCGGGGGAGAACGGCAGGCACATCAACGGCTCAGCCCAAGATCTCTAGCGCGACAGGACCGGTTCTACCGGGCGTCCGGCGCGCGGTCGCCCGGTAGAACGCCCTGACATCGAGGCTGGCATCCAGGCGTTCACGCACTGCACGGCCGACCACTGCTTGGCGGCCGTCAGAATAGATCTATTCTGACGACTATCAGAAAGCGGAGGTCGGGATGAACGTGGTGTTGTGGATCGCGCAGGGCCTGCTGGCGGCGGTGTACCTGATGTCAGGGACCTTGAAGGCGACGCAGCCGAGGCAGAAGCTGATCGCGAACATGGGCGGCGGCTGGGTCGAGGATTTCTCGCCAGGCGCGGTCAAGGCGATCGGCGTCGTCGAAGTGCTGGGCGCGCTCGGCCTCGTGCTCCCTTGGGCGACCGGAATCGCCCCTTCGCTCACCCCGATCGCGGCTGCCGGATTCGTTGTCGTGCAGATTCTGGCCAGTGTTGTGCACGGCAGGCGAAAGGAATACAAGAACCTGCCGGTCAACGTTATTCTCTTGGCGCTCGCGCTTTTCGTTGCGATCGGCCGGTTCTGACCGTCCGATCATGATCGGCAGCGGTCCGTAGTGTGATCGCGCACACTCACCATTGTCTTTGCTGGCAACGATGTGCCGCGGATAGGGTTTCTTTCGTATTGCCCGCGATGGGGGTTGCGGGCAAATCCGAACGAGATCCTTGGGGGATTCTTCGTGACCAGCTGGGCCCCGGCTGGGGCGGACAAGCTCGACGCGGCAACACTCAAGATCGCCGGTGTCGTCATTCTCGGCACTGTCATGGCGATTCTGGACACCACCGTCGTCAACGTGGCGCTGCAGGCGCTCGCCCTGGAATTCAAGACTTCCTTCGACACAATTCAGTGGGTCGCGACCGGTTACATGCTGGCGCTGGCGACGGTCATTCCGGTGACCGGCTGGGCGTCCGACCGGTTCGGCACCAAACGGCTCTACATGCTCGCGATCGTGCTGTTCCTCGCCGGTTCGATCCTTGCCGGGATGGCGTGGGACATCACGTCGCTGATCGTGTTCCGTGTCCTGCAAGGACTCGGCGGCGGCATGTTGATGCCCGCCGGTATGACGATCTTGACGAAGGCGGCCGGCCCGCAGCGCGTCGGCCGGGTGATGTCGGTACTCGGTGTGCCGATGCTGCTCGGTCCGATCGGCGGCCCGATCCTTGGCGGCTGGCTGGTCGACGAGGTCAGCTGGCGCTGGATCTTCTACATCAACGTGCCGATTGGACTGATCGCGTTGCTGCTTGTCTGGCGGGTGCTGCCGCCCGACGAGCCGCAGCCGGGCGAGAAGTTCGACTTCGCTGGCATGCTGATGCTTTCGCCCGGTCTTGCCGCGCTGATCTACGGCGTGTCCAACATTCCGGCTGCCGGTGGCGTCGGTGAGGTCGAGGTCTGGCTGCCTGTCATCGGTGGCATCGTGCTGATCGGCGCCTTCCTGATGCGGGCGAAGCGCGTTGCGAACCCGCTCGTCGACCTGAAACTGTTCGCCAACAGGAACTTCTCCATCTCGGTGCTGGCGACCGCGTTCTTCGCGATGTCGTTCTTCGGTGCGATGCTGCTGTTCCCGACGTACTTCCTTTTGGTACGAGGGGAAACGGCGCTGGACGCCGGACTGTTGATGGCGCCGCAAGGCATCGGCGCGATGCTGACGATGCCGATCGCGGGCGCGCTCGCCGACAAGATCGGTCCCCGCAAAGTCGTTCTGCCAGGACTTGTCCTGATCGTCGCGGGGATGGTGATGTTCACACAGGTCGGCGCGGACACTCCTTATTTGCAACTGCTTGGCGCGCTTTTCGTGACCGGCCTTGGGATGGGCGCGACGATGATGCCGATGATGTCGGCTGCCTTGCAGACGCTGACTCAGCGAAATGTTGCCAGGGCGTCGACCGCGTTGAGCATCATTCAGAACGCTTTCGGCGCCATCGGAACGGCGATCATGTCGATCATCCTCGCCGCGCTGCTCGCCGGAAAGTTCAACGTACCGACGCAATTGGGCCAGCTCGCGGCCACACAGGCGATCTTCGATCCACGCACCCACGACATCGCGGCGGCTGCCGCGGGCGACGCGTTCGCGGCGACGTTCGTCTGGGCGCTGATCTTGATCGCCGTGTGTGTCGTGCCCGCGATGTTCCTGCCAAGTGCCCGAAAGAAGGTATCGTCGGGCCCGGCGGGGGATCAAGACGAAGAAGAGGGCACCACACCGGTGATGCTCGGGCACTGAATGCCCCGGGCGGATATTTCAGATCGACAACGGCGTCGACTGTGGTATCAGAGGTGTGCGAACCGTCCCGGCAGAGGGAGTGCGGAGGAAATGTTCCGGATCGGGCTTGGCGTAGCGGCGTGTCTTGTCGTGCTGGGTGGCTGCGCTCAACGCGGCCAAGGCATCATCATGGCCACCCCACCGCCGCCCCCGAGCCGGCTGGCGCCCGAAGTCTCCCTGCCGCTGGACATCAAGCAGTACGCCGACAACCCGTGCTCGATGCTCAAGCAAGGCCAGCCGGTGACCAAGGATCTGGCCGCCGGTGTCAACGAAGGCGGCAACACCTGCACGTGGCGGGCGAAAACCCCGCAACAGCCGCAGATGACGGCGACGATCGACCTGGTGTCCGGTGGGCTGGAAGGGTTGTACGGCAAGCGAACCCGCTTGCCGTACTTCGAGCCCACCGACATCCAGAACTACCCAGCGGTGCGCTACGACGCCGATCGCGCTGTACCGGACCAGGGCAGGTGCACAGTGAGTGTCGGCGTTGCCGAGGACGCGTTGCTGACGGTGACCACGACGATCGCTGATTCACGGACGTTGAACTACCCGGTGCCCTGCCCGGACGCGGAACTGTTGGCCAACGCCATCATCAGCGACATCACCCGCAGCTGACCCCAAAACCCCCTCGTGAGTGGTTAGCCGTGTTCTAACCCTGCTAATACTCCAGTCGTAGATCGTGATCTTCATGGTTCCTGGAGCGATTGGTGCTGGTAGTGGGCTTGCTGGGCTCGGTATTGGTGTCGCCTGCGCCAGTGTGAGCAGTGCAGGACGTGCCGGATGTCTGTGGCCGGAGTGAGCACCAGTGCGTTGTAGAGATGGCGGATTTCGTTGAGTGTCAACGGAATCAGCCCGTCCGCAGCGGGTCTGGCGCGGGCGGTGACCGTCACGATCGCGAGGAAGACGTGGGCGAGCAGCACCAGGGTTGTCCAGCGATACCAAGATGTCCACGTGCGGACTTGGTGTTCGTCCAGACCGGTTTGGCCTTTGCCGGTTTGGAAGGACTCCTCGACGGTCCATCGGCGCCCGGCCACCCGCACCAGCGTGGCCAGCGGCACCCTTTCGGGCGCGTAGCAGCGGTAGAAGGCACGTTCGCCGGTGCGGCGGTTGCGCCGGACCAGCAGCCACCGATGCCCGGCGGGCTCGTCATCACCGCTGGTGAGACTGATCCAGGCCCAGTCGTAGAACCGGTGTCCTTTCACGCCTTTGCCCGCGGACAGTCGCTGCCAGGCACGTTTCGGTAGCCGCGCGAGCAGTTCATCGGCCCGATAGGTGCCCGTGGCGGTGCTGACCCGGTGGTCGCAGGCCACCGCGAGCACGTACCCGACCCGCCGTTTCTCCAGATCGCCACGCAGCGTCGGATTGCTGCCGTAGACCTCGTCCGCGGCGACCCACCCGGCGGGCACACCACCGTCGAGGGCACGCAGAATCATGCGCGAGGCCAGCGCGGGCTTGGTCGCGAACCCGGTGTCCTCAGGGACCCCGGCCGCCGCGCACCGATCAGGATCACCGGTCCAGGAGCGCGGCAGGTACAGCTCACGGTCGATCAGTGTGTGCCCGACCTTGGTGGTATAGGTCAGAAACACCCCGACCTGGGCGTTCTCGATCCGCCCGGCGGTACCGGTGTATTGGCGCTGGGTCGCGACCGTGCACGTCCCTTTCTTGACGTCGCCGGTCTCGTCCACGACCAGCATCGCGTCGGTGTCACCGAGATATTCCACCGCGGCATCCCGCACGTCGTCGCGCACCTCATCGGCATCCCACACCGCCCGCGACAGCAGGTGCTGCATCCCGTCCGGCGTCGCGTCCCCGGCGTGCTCGGCGATCGTCCAGCAGTTCTTGCGCGGCAGGTCGGCCAGCAGCCCCTCCACGAACGCTCGTGCTCGCCGGCGCGGTTCCACCCGCTTAAACCGCTTCGCCACCCGAGCCATCAGCCCGTCGAACTTCTCCCGCCAGCCAACGGGATCCACACCCTCAACGGGGTTTACGATGGCGCCCGCGGCCACCACACGATCTTGAGTTGTCCACACAACTGCTCATGATCAACTGGTGGCCGCGTCCGTATTCAGGGACCCTCACCAGCCAAGATCACGAAGTCCGGCTGCCGTACTAGACTGGTAGAACAAACGGCCTCTACAATCCTTATTCTCCCCGCTCAGGAGCACTTTTCCCATATCGACAGACAAGATCACATGCCATCAGCTGTGAAAGGCCGAGGTTAAGCTTGTTGTTTAAGCGGTTCGGCGGGGTCTGGGGGTCTGTCAAGTTTTCGGTGTAACTGTTGATCTTCGGTTTACGTGCGTCCAACGGACAGGCGTCCGTCGAAGGTGATCTCGAACGCGTTGAGTGCTTTCTTCCAGCGGTTGGACCAGCGTTTGCGGCCCGTGCCGGTGGGGTCGAGGCTCGTGATCGCGAGGTACACGCACTTCAGCGCGGCCTGCTCGTTCGGGAAGTGCCCGCGCGCGTTGACGGCCCTGCGGATGCGGGCGTTGATGCTCTCGATCGCGTTGGTGGTGCAGATGATCGTGCGGATCTGGGTGTCGAACTGCAGGAACGGCACGAACTCGGCCCACGCATTGGTCCACAGCCGGATGATGGCCGGGTAGCGTTGCTCCCACTTGTCGCTGAACTCGGCGAACCGGTCCAGCGCGGCCTGCTCGCTGGGCGCGGTGTAGACCGGCTTGAGGTCTTTCGCCAGCGCCGACCAGTCCTTTTGGGGCGCGTAGCGGAAGCTGTTGCGCAGCAAGTGAACGATGCAGGTCTGCACGATCGTCTGCGGCCACACCTGCGCGATCGCGTCGGGCAGGCCCTTGAGCCCGTCACACACCACGATACAGACGTCCTGAGTGCCCCGGTTCCTGATCTCCGAGAGCACCCGCGGCCAGAACTTGGCGCCCTCCCCGTCGCCGTGCTCGCCGGCCCACAACCCGAGCACCTCGCGGGTGCCGTCCACGGTCACCGCGAGCGCGACGTAGATCGGCCGGTTGGCGACCTGGCCGTCGCGGATCTTGACGTTGATGCAGTCGATGAAGATCACCAGATACACCGCGTCCAGCGGCCGGTTCTGCCACTCGGCCATGCCCTCGATGACCCGGTCGGTGATCGTGGAAAGGGTCTGTTTGGACACCTCCGCGCCGTACACCTCGGCCAGGTGCGCCGAGATCTCGCCATGCGTCAAGCCTTTGGCCGACAACGAGATCACCAGATCATCGACCCCGGTCAGCCGCCGTTGCCGCTTCTTGACAATGGTCGGCTCGAAACTCGCCTCCCGATCCCGCGGCACCGCGATCTGCACCGGACCGGCCTCGGTCAGCACCGTCTTCGCCCGGGTGCCGTTGCGCGAGTTGCCGCCGTTGCGGCCGGCCGGATCGTGCTTGCCGTAGCCGAGATGGTCGTCCGTCTCGCCCTGCAGCTCCGCCTCGGTGACCAGCTTGGTCAACCGGCCCAGCAGCCCGCCCTCACCGGTCAACTGCAGCCCCCCGGCCCGAGCCCGATCCGCCAGCCGCTGGATCTCCCCCTCCAAAGCGGCAAGATCCACAGCCGCCGCCTCACTCGCCTTCTTGCCAATCTTCACATCAGCCACAGCTGCCTCCTACATCTCAGGAGTTACACCGTTGAAATTACAGTCCCTGGTTTTTGGGGGGACGGCGGTGCAGCAGCTCGTCGTAGACACTCACCTGTGGTGGTGGCCGTTGGTCGGCGGGCAGGCCGGCGATCACTGAGGCCGGGTCAGCGAGGCGGCGCTCAGTCAGACTCACCACCGACGCCGGCGCGGCAGAAGTCGTTGGCGCGGTTGCTGTCTCGAGCGTGACACCGTCCTTCTCGGTGTCGTTGTCGCTGGCTTTCCGGGCCTCGACCGCGACCACGTCCGCGCTGACCGCGCCAATGCTGGTGGCGGCGACCAGCCCGGCGACCACATTGGCGTGACGCAGGTGCCGGTGCAACAACAGCACCTCGATCAGGGCGCGGGTGCCGGCCGCATCACCGAGTTTGGCACGGGCGGCGGACCAGAACGCCTCGTGCGCGGCGGTGAACGTGCCGGCCTTGCGCGCCTGCGCCAGCGCGGTGGAGCCGGGCAGCGCGCCGGGCTTGCGCGCCAACACTTCCAGGTAGTGGTCCAGCACCAGCACCGCGTTGAGCGGCCTCGATTTTTCCGGACAGCTGCTTAGTACGGCAGCCGCACCTTGTGATATTTGAGGTGTTGTCGCTGGTAGTGGCTGCGGCGGGCTCGGGTTTGGTGGCGTCGTCGCCAGTCTGACCAGTGGTTGGTGTGGGTTTCGGGGTGGACCGGGTGGGTGAGGGTGGCCCAGAGTCGTCGAATTTCGTTACAGGACAACGGAATCAGTTGGCTTAAGGTGGCGAGATCGCCCCTTTTTGGTCATTGCGGCCGCGTTCTCGATATGCGGTGACGGCGAGGAACGCGGCGGCCAGCATCGCCAGGGTGATGTGCCGGTACCAGACGTCGTACTTGCGCACCTGATAGTGATCCAGTCCGGTCTCGTTCTTGGCGAACTGGAACGTTTCCTCGACCGCCCAACGGGATCCGGCTACCCGGACCAACTCGGCGACGGGTACTGGTTGGGTGCTGTGGCAGATGTAGTAGGCCAGCTCGCTGGGCTTGGAGATCGAGCGACGCACCAGCAGGAGGTGCTCGTCAGCGCCGGGGTCGATGAGCAGCCAATCGTAGAGGCGATGTCCCTTGCTGCCCTTACCGGCTGAGAGTCGTTGCCAGCCTCGTTTCGGCGCGGTCGCGGCGAGTTCGTCGGCTCGCTGAGGCCCGGTTGGAGTGGTGAACCGGTCGTCGCAGGAGACCGCCATGACGTAGTTGATGTCCTCGTCCTCCAGCCAGTCCCGCAGTCCGGGGTTGTCGCCGTAGGCTTCGTCGGCGGTGAACCAGCCCACCGTCTGCTTGCCGTGCTTGGCGATGAGTCGTTCGAGCATCCGCCGCGCCAGCTTCGGTTTGGTCGCGAACCCGACCGTGTCCGCGATGCCCGCCTCGGCACACCGCTCCCGGTCACCGGTCCAGGATTTCGGCAGGTAGAGCTCTCGGTCGATCAACGCCCGCCCCCGCGACGACACGTAGGTCAGGAACACGCCGAGCTGGCAGTTCTCGATACGCCCGGCAGTGCCGGAATACTGACGCTGCACGCCGGCGGATTTGGTGCCCTTCTTGAGAAAACCTGTCTCATCGCCCACCACGACCCCGCTGGGGTCGGCGAGAGTGTCCAGCACATAGGAACGTAGATCATCCCGCACCGCCTCGGCGTCCCAGCGGTAGAAGTTCAACAACCGCTGCATGCCATCCGGAGTCAGGTCACCAGCCTGCTCCGCGATGGTCCAGGAGTTCTTACGCTCGGCTGCCGAGAGCAGTCCCAGCAGGTACATCCGTGCCCGGCGACGTGAGTCCGCCTGCGCGAAACGCCCGGCCACCAGCGCGAACATCTCATCGAACCCCGCTCGCCACCGCGTGAGGCGATCATCAACTACAGTCTTCGACGCGGCCACCGCGTCTGCTTCGAGTCCTAACACACCTTGAAGTTGATCACGCGGTGGCCGCGTCCATGATCACGACCCCACACCAAGATCACACAGTGCGGTTGTCGTATTACTTGCCCGGGTGTTGCCGAGCGGCGCGTTCTTGACACTCGATAGAGGTATGCTGAACTGCCGTTCGTCGTCGCTGGTGCATCGCTGGTTTATGTAGGGTTCTGTAGAGCTCGCGGAACTCCCCTCGGGTCGTGGTTGTCGACGACTCGCCAAAACTCACTCCGACGGGCCGTCATGAAATTTGTGGTTAGTTAGATCCTGGCAATTTCTTGCCGTAGAGGATGTTGTCGAAGCGGCCACGGGTAAAGATGAGGATCGCGAGGCCTGTAGCGTAGACGGTGGGAGCCGAGAATGTATGCCAGTCTGGGATCATTGTGAAATTGCCCGCTCCACCCCTGCCCGCCTGTGAACTGCGTACGAGTGATCGTCTGACCATCATTTTGGGGAGCGGTAGACCGTAGTGCGACAAGTCCATCTGATCTTCCGGCTGCCGCGATGCTCGGCTTACCAGAGGTTACAGCTGTTGGGAGCGTTATGGTGTCCGATGGTTCGAATGTCGCCGCGATCGAGGTCCGCGACGTCCGCCGCGTCTACGGTCTTGGCGCCTCGGCGATGGTGGCGCTGGATCGCGTTGGCCTGTCGATCGAACCCGGCCGGTTCGTCAGCATCATCGGCCCGAGCGGGTGTGGCAAGTCCACGTTGCTGCGGCTCGTGGCCGGGCTTGAACCGCCGGCCGAGGGAACGGTCCGCGTGCACGGGGTCAGCCCCGAGGAGGCGTGTGCCGCGAAGATGATCGGGCTCGTGCCGCAGACGCCCGCCCTCCTACCGTGGCTTTCGGTGCTGAAGAACGTCTCTCTGTCACAGAAGGTGAACCGGGCGGCGAAGCTTCACCGCCGCGATCCGCCCGACATGCTCGAACTCCTGCACAAGGCCGGACTCGGGGAAGCGGTGCACAAGCTACCGTCCGAACTGTCGGGCGGAATGCAGCAACGGACCGCCATTGTCCGCGCCTTCGGGCTGCGGCCCGCGGTGTTGCTCATGGACGAGCCGTTCTCCGCGCTCGACGAGTTCACCCGCGAGAGCCTGCAGGAGCAGCTGCTGGACCTGTGGGACGAGCTTAAGACCACCGTCGTGTTCGTGACTCACTCGGTCAGCGAGGCGGTCCGCCTGTCCGATCAGATCGTTGTTATGGCCCCGAAACCGGGCCGTGTCACTGACGTCGTCACCGTCGGTCTGCCCCGGCCACGCGGGCGTGAGCTGCTTAAGACACCGGAGTTCCACCATCTCGAGGACCTGATCCGCGACAAGCTGCGCGGCGCCTGGCACGCGCCGGTGGCGTGAAGGGAGCACGGGCCGCTATGGTCACCGTCGGCGACTACGTCTCGACCACCCCGGAAACCGGCCGCGCCGCCGCGGACGTGGCGCCCGAGCCGTCCCGCTTCAGCTTGCGCCATCCGAAGTCACGGCTGGGGTTCGTGCGTCCAAGGGTGTGGCTGCCGCTGGTACTCATGATCGTTGTGCTTGGCGCGTTGTGGGAGTGGGGCGCGAGCTCGATGCCTTATCTCCTGCCGAAGCTGTCCGCGATCGGCCGAGCGCTGGCCGACGACCCCGGCTACTACCTCGACAACGCACTGGTGACGTTGTGGGAAGCGTTGCTGGGGCTGGCGATCGGGTTCGCCGCGGCGTTCGTGCTCGCGGTACTGGTCAGCGAGCTGCCCTGGGCACGGCGGGCGATCATGCCCGTCGCGGTCGTGCTCAACGTGACCCCGCTGGTCGCGATCGCGCCGGTGCTCGTCGTGGCGTTCGGTTTCGGTCCAGAGCCCAAGCTCATCGTCACCGGGTTGATTTGCTTCTTTCCGATCCTGATCAACACCTCGGTCGGGTTGCGCGCGGTGCCGCCCGCGGTCGTCCAGGTCTACCGCACGGTCAACGCGTCCCGCCTGGAAATGCTGTGGTGGATCCGGGTGCCCAGTTCGCTGCCGTTCCTGTTCGCCGCGCTGCGCATCGTCTTCCCACTGTCCATTGTGGGCGCCGTGGTCGCTGAGATGTCCGCGCCCGGCGCGGCCGAGGGCCTTGGCACGGCGATCAGCCTGGCCTCGACGATGAACCAGCTCGCGGTGGTATACGCGTCGATCGCGATCCTGGCGCTGATGGGCTCGCTCCTGTTGCTCATCGTCACCACGGTCGAACGCCGGATGCTGCACTGGCACGAAAGCACTCAGGGCGCGAACTACTAGCTCGCCGCTCGTCGACGGCATCCCGCCGTTCGGCTGACACGCCGCCGAACCCGCCCCTGCGTTCGCATGCGCCGATGAAATCCAGGAGCTCCCTCATGAAGAGACCGTTGTTCCGTTCCCTGATGGCGATCGTCGCCGTCACCGCGCTCGCGGCTTGTGACAGCGGCAGCAGCGGCGCACAGCAGGTGCCGACCGGCACCGCTATCTCCGCCGCCCGCTGTGCGCAGAACAAGGCGGCAGGCAAGATCACGTTCCTGACCGGGTACTACTACCAGGCTTCGGCGTCCATTCTGGAATACGTCGCCGCCAAGAAGCTCGGCTACTTCGACGCGCTGTGCCTCGACGTGGGCATCCAGCCGGGCACCGGCGACACCGGCCACAACACGCAGCTGCTCGCCAGCGGCCAAGCCACCGTCTCACCAGTCAGTGAGCAGGACGTGATCCAGGCGCGTGACAACGGTGTGAACGTCGAAGGCATTTCGGCCTACTCGAACGCCGGGCTCGAGATCCTGATGACCATGCCGGACGTGACCGCGCTGAACCAGCTCAACGGCACCACTCTCGGGCACAGAGGCGCCCTCCCGATCGGCGTCCAGGTGATGCTCGTCGACGCGGGCGCGGACCTGAAGTCCATCAAGCAGGTCACCGTCGGCTACGACTCGTCGGTCCTGACGCGCGGGCAGGTCAAGTCGCTCACCGGGTTCGTCTCCAATGAGCCGAACCTACTGAAAGCGGCCGGAACGCCGGTCACGGCGTGGCGACCCTACGATTACCATGTGCCCGGCTCGCTCGGTGGCATGGCGGTCAACCCGGCCTTCGCCGCGAAGAACCCGACGGCGGTGCAGGACTTCCTGCGGGCAGGTCTGCACGCCTACGAATACTGTTCGGCCAAGAGCGAGGAATGTGTCGGCTACGCCTCGGATCTTTCCGCCGGCGGTTACGACAAGGCGCACAACCTTAAGATATGGCAGACCGAGACGGCCCTTGTGCAGGAGACGAAGCCGGCCGCCACCCCGCTCGGCACCATCGACCTGAACAACGTGGCCGCACTGGCCGACCTGCTGGCCAGGTACTCGGTGCTCAAGAACCCCGCCACCGCGGAGCAGGCGAAAACCTACTTCGACAACTCCTTCGTCTCCGCCATCTACGATTCGGGCAAGCTCGTCTGGCCCGCCCCATAAACGCATTCGAAAGGTTCGACAGTTGTCCGGAAAGGAATACGGGATATTCTTGCCCATCGGCAGCGGCGGCTGGATGCTCTCCACCACCGCACCACATCCCGAAGCCAGCTACGCGTACAACAAAAGGGCCGCGCTGCACGCGGAGGCCATCGGGCTTGACTTCATCATGTCGATGGCGAAATGGCGGGGTTTCGGTGGCACAACTGACCATTGGGGCGAGAGCCTGGAATCGATGACCATGATGGCTGGCCTCGCCGAGGCCACCGAACGGATCAAGATCTGGGCCACCACGCACGCGAACATCCACCACCCAGGGATCGCGGCGAAGATGTACACGACCCTGCAGGAAGTCTCGAACGGCCGCGCCGGAATGAACATAGTCAACGGTTCATACGCGGCGGAGTTCGAGCAATTCGGCCTGTGGGACGAGATGACCCACGATGACCGCTACCGGATGACCGCCGAATGGACCGAGGCGATCACCCGGCTGTGGACCGAGGACTCGGTCACGATGAAGAGCGACTTCTTCATCCTGCAGGACTGCGAATCCCGGCCGCACCCCAAGACCCTGCCGACCATCATCAGCGCCGGGCGCTCCCCTGCGGCACGGGAGTTCCAAGCCGCATACGCCGACGGCGCCTTTCTCTCGGCTGCAAACCTTGAGGAAATGCGCACCATTTCCCGTGATGTCCACGAGAAGGCCACGGCGCTCGGTCGGACCGTCAAGACGTACTCGATGCTCACGGTCGTCCAGGACGAAACCGATGCCGACGCGAAGGAAAAGGTCCGGCGCTGGGGTGATGGCGTGGACCGCGAGGCGCTCGCGTCGATGCGCCGGTCATGGGGCATCACCGACGAGCAAGCGCGCGCGTGGGCCGAAGACGCCACCGGAGAGGCGGCTTTCCAGACACCGTATGTCAGCGGCTCGGCCGACACGGTCATCGAGCACATCGCGACCATCGTGCGCGAGGCTGAGCTCGACGGCCTGATGCTGATCTTCCCCGAGTACGACCAGGACATGGTGTTGTTCGGCGAGACCGTGCTGCCCGCGCTGCGGAAGATCGACGAAGGACCGGCGTGATGGACGACCTGCGCACCCGGCAGCTGGGGCAGCTCTCCGCACCGGGCCGCCGCCCGGCGCTGCTCGTGGTCGACGTGCAGCGTTCCTTCGGCGATCCGGAGTTCCTTGGCGCCTACGGGCTCGACGAGAAGGCGGCCGCGCTGGTCGAGGCCGCCGTCACGACGATCGTGCGGCTCGTCGACGACGCGCGCGAGCGTAACGTGCCTGTCGTCTGGATTGAGCTGGCCAGTGACCCGGCGAACCCGTGGCGGGCTAGTTCCTGGTTCCGCAGCGGTGATCTCGACGCGCCGTTCGGCCCGGACGAACCGTGTGTGATCGGCACCCCAGGTGCTGAGTGGTATCGGCTCACCCCGGCGGCGGGCGAGCAGCGGGTGGCCAAACGTGGTTACAGCGGTTTCCTCGGCACAGACCTCGAAAAATGTCTCAGGGCAAGAGAAATCGACTGGGTCGCGGTCGCCGGGCTGACCACCGACTGCTGCGTCGCCGCCACCGCGACGGACGCGTTCCAACTCGGCTGGCCCGTGCTGGTCCCGTCCGACGCCGTCGCCGCCTACGACACCGACCTGCAGGAGAACGCACTCGCGAAGCTCGCGCTCAACGTGGCCGTGCTGTCTACCGCCTGGGAGCTGGCCGCAATGTGGACGGAGGTCGGTCGGTGAACGGGATGCACATCGCGTTCGACCTGTCCTTCACCCACACGGAGGGACGCTGGGCGCGTGCCGGCTCCTGGATCGGCCGGGACTTCCCCGATGCGCGCATGTACATGGAGCTGGCGCAGACCGCGGAGCGCGCCGGGGTCGACATGCTCTTCTTCGGTGATGGCACCGGGATTCCCGACACATGGCGCGGCTCGATCGCGCCTGCCGTCGAATGGGGCATCCAGTGGCCGAGGCACGACATGTCCCCGGTCATCGCGGCCGTGTCGACGGTGACCTCGGCAATAGGGTTCGGCCTGACCTACTCCTCGACCTTCATGCACCCGTTCTACGTGGCGCGGCTGCTGAATTCGCTCGACCATGTGACGAACGGCCGGATCGCCTTCAATGTGGTCGCTTCCACGCGCAGCGCCGACGCGGCGAACTACGGGTACGACGAGTTGCCCGAACACGATCTGCGGTACGAGCGGATGGAGGAGTTCGTCGGCGTCTGCCAGGCACTGTGGGACTCGGTCACCCCGGACGCGATCATCAGGGACCGGGCGTCCGGCCGGTTCGCCGACCCTGCGAAGATCGCGCCGATCAACCATCGGGGCCGGTTCTTCAGCGTTCGGGGTCCGCTGCCAGCCGTGCCGAGCCCCCAGGTGCGCCCGGTGCTGGTCCAGGCAGGGAACTCGGCACGCGGAATCGCGGCCTCGGCACGGTTCGCCGATGTCGTGTTCGGGTTCGGCGCGAACCTGCGCGGGCAGCAGCGGCACCGGGAGAGGCTCGACGAGGCACTGACCGCTGAGGGACGAAAACCGGAAAGCGTCGGGATTCTCTGGGCCACGCAGGTGATCGTCGGACGCACCACGGAGGAGGCGAAGGCACGACGGGCACACGTGCTCGAGTTCTGGGACACCGAAGCCGTCGGCGCTTTCCTCTCGCACAACATGGGGTACGACCTGTCGCGGCTGCCGGCCGCGTTCCGGTTAGGCGACCTGCGTGACGAGATCCATGCGGCCCAAGCGAGCCAGGCCGGGCTGATCGGTGCCCTCGTCGCGGAGTACGGGGACGACCACCGGATGAGCCGCGAGGAGTTCTTCGAGCACGGCTGGAAGAGCGCCACGGGCATCGACCACTCGATCGTCGGCGATGCCGGGACCATCGCCGACGCACTGGAAGAGAACTTCGCCGCGACAGGTTCGCGCGGGGGGTACATGTTCTCCACCCCGCTCAGCATGCCTTCGGGATTCGGGGAGATCGCCGAGCTGCTCGTCCCCGAACTGCGCCGCCGTGGTGTGCTCGCACCCAGGTACCCCGGCCGCACGCTCCGGGAGAACCTCGCCGGATGAGAGCAGCGGGCGCCGCGATGATCCCCGTGGGTGCCGATAATTGCGTCCACGCAGGTCGACCTCATCCCCGACTTCGTTCCCGTCCTGGGCTATGCCGATGACGCGATCATCGTCATCGCGGTGCTGCGCAGCGTGGTCCGCCATGCCGGGATCGGGGCCGTCCGTGCGCACTGGCCCGGCACCGATGACGGAGCTGACGTGCCTGGGTCAACCGGCCGGGTCAAACGCGCTGACCGACGTCGTGTAGGTGTCCGATGCGACTCACCGACCCTGGCGGATCGGTGAGTGATCGCACTGATACGCACTGTTCAGCTTGGGCCGAACGAGGTCACAGATGCGTTGCGGTAGGTCGCGGATTCGGCTGGCTTTCGGCAGGTATCCAGGCGGTCGCGGATCTTCCATGCCGACTGGAAACCCGTGATCCAGGCCGTAACGAGCTACGTTCGGAGGTCGGTCGGCGGCCTGGCTGGACGTGATCGGTGTCGCAGACGAAGGGTTTGCTTAATTAGGTTAGCCTTGCTTGACTTGGCGCGCTCTCGACCACCGTGCACCGAAAGGGTGTTGCCATGTCCAGCAGGGTTCGTCCGTCCGGCAGAGCGCTGGGGAGTTTTGTCCTCGCCGCGGTACTGGGTGCCGGTCTGACCGCGTGCGGCCAGGTGCAAGAGTCGCCCACCCAGTCGACGAGCCCGCCGAGCTCCGACGCGTCGGCGTTCCCGGTGAAGATCACGCACAAGTTCGGCACGGCGGAGATCACCAAGGCGCCGTCGCGTGTCGTTGTGGTCGGCACCGCCACCGACGACCTCGACGCCGCGCTCGCACTGGGTGTCACGCCCATCGCGTGGTTCAACAAATCCGGCTCCGAGACCGTGCCCAGCTGGCTGACGGGCAAGCTCGACCCGGCCAAGACGAAGATCGTCAACGCGGCCGCCGGTGTGAACGCGGAGGAGATCGGTGCGCTCACGCCTGACCTGATCCTCGCCACGTCCAGCTACGGGCTCGAGCAGGAGTACGCGAACCTCGCCAAGCTCGCGCCGACCGTCGGCTACGCCACCGAGTGGGGCAAGCAGACCTGGCAGGAGCACGTGCAGGTCGTCGCGCAGGCGCTCGGCAAGACCGGTGACGCGAAGAAGATCATCGACAGCACCGAGGCCGCGATCGCCAAGTTCAAGAGCGACAACCCGAAGGCAGCGGGCAAGACCTTCACCGCGTCGGTCGGCAACACCGCGGGCAAGATGTTCTCGCTGGTGTCCAAGGAGGACTTCGCGGTCAAGCTGATCGAGCAGACCGGCCTGACGCTCAGCCCGGCCGTCGCCGACACGACCAAGAACGAGTCCGGCAGCCCGACCGGCACGCTCACCCCCGAGCAGTACGACAAGCTCAAGGCCGACCTGGTGATCGTCGCGTTCACCACGCCGGATCTGCAGGCCGCGTTCGAGGGCAACCAGCTCGCCGCCGCACTCAAGAGCGGCAACTACCTGCGCGTCGACATGGAGACCATCTCGGCGCTGCGCTACCCGACGGCGCTCGACATCCCGTGGGTGCTGGAGAAGCTGCAGCCGGGCGTGTCCAAGCTGGCCTGACACCCGAGCGAACGGGGCGGCATCCCGCGGGATGCCGCCCCGTTCGCGGTTCTGGAGAGTTCCGTGGTTCTAGAGGCCGAGCTCTTCCTCGGTCATCGCGTCGACCTCCAGGTAGATCTCCGCGACCTGGCCAAGGCGTCCGGGCACCGACTCGTCGGCCTGCATTCGGGCCGCCATCGCGCCCACGCTCAGCGTCGCGAACAGCGTCCGCACCGTCACTTCGGACGTGTCCAGCGCCTCCCGCAGCCGGCCGACGATCATCGTCGCCAGTACCGAGTCACCGCCCAGTGCGAAGAACGCGTCGTCGAGCCCAACCCGTTCGACGCCGAGCACCTCGGCCCAGATCTTCGCCAGCACCTGCTCCAGCGCGGAAACCGGGGCGACGTAGGTGTCCGTCTCGGCCGCCCAGTGCGCGGCCACCACCTTGCGGTCGACCTTTCCGTTGGCAGTCAACGGCATCGCGTCCAGCACGACCACTCGCGTCGGGACCATGTGCGGCGGCAGCAGGGTGCGCACGAACTCGCGGACCTTCTCACCGTCCACCTCGCCGGAGACGGCGGCGACGAGCTGCGTGCCTGCCACGCCCGCCACGCCACGCCGGACTCCGGGGAACTCGGCCAGCGCCGCCTCGACCTCACCCAGTTCGATCCGCATGCCACGCACCTTCACCTGGTGGTCACGGCGGCCCAGGAACTCCAGCGTGCCGTCCGGCCAGTACCGCGCCAGGTCACCCGTGCGATACCAGCGACGTCCCTCATACGTAACGAACCTGTCCGCAGTGCGCTCCGGATCAGCGCGGTAGCCGTGGGCCACGCCGTCGCCACCGATCCACAGCTCGCCGGTGACCCAGTCCGGGCAGTCACGGCCGCGCACGTCCACGACCCGGCACGCGACGTTGCGCAGCGGCGTGCCGTAGGGAACCGAACGCCACGACGGCGCCACCTCCCGAACCTCGCACACGGTCGAGTGGATCGCCGTCTCGGTGGTGCCGCCGAGGCCGGCGAACCGGCAGGAGGGCGACTGCTCGAACACCCGGCCGGGCAGGTCGGTGCCCACCCAGTCGCCGCCCAGCAGCACCGTGCGCAGACCGGCGAGCTCACCGGGCCGCGCGGTCACGAGCAGCATGTCGAGCAACGCTGGCACGCAGTTCACCAGCGTAGCGGCGCGCGTAGCGGCCAGCTCAACCCACTGGCGGGCCTCCTTGCGGTCGTCCTCCTCGACCAGAACGACCGCGCCGCCAACGGAAAGCAGACCGAACACGTCGTAGACGGACAGGTCGAACTCCAGTGCCGACACGGCCAGGCAGCGGTCGGCCGGGCCGATGCCGAAGCGCTCGTTCAGGTCGTCGATGGTGTTCATCGCGGCCCGGTGCGGCACCTCGACACCCTTCGGCTCACCCGTGGAGCCCGACGTGAACAGCACGTACGCGATGTTCTCCGCAGGCACGGGCACCGGCGAAGCCAGCGGCTCGGCCGTCGAATCCCACGACGTCAGCACGTGCTCGACGCCCGCGATGCGCTGGATCCGCTCGGCCCGCGCCGGCGGCTGGTCGACGCCGATCGGCACATACCCGGCGCCCGCCGCCAGCACACCGATGGCGGTGGCGACCTGCTCCGGGCCCTTGCGCTGGCTCACCCCGACGAGGTCGCCGGGCTTGACTCCCTTGGCCGCCAACGATCCCGCAATGCGCAGCGCCTTGTCGGCCAGCTCGCCGTACGTCAGCACGCCATCACGGCCCCACAGCAACGCGGGCGCGTCCGGCGTCTCCTGAGCCCGCGCGAAAAACCCGTCGTGCAGCAGCTTCCCGCTGCGCGGGCCCTCGGTGGCGTTGGCGGAAGCGCGGACCTGCAGCTGAGAGGAGGGCAGCGCGCCCCCGGCCGGACGCTCCCACACGTCGTCGCGCTGCCCGAGATTCGTGACGAGGTCGCGGAACGCCGCGAACATCGCATCGATCACGCCGTCCGCGAAGGCGTGCTCGCGCACGTCCCAGTTGATCAGCAGTCCCTCGTTGACCTCGGTGACCTGCGCGTCCAGCAGCACCTGCGGGCCCTGCGAGACGATCCACACCGCCTCGCCGAAGCAGCGGCGGACCCGGGCGTCGAACAGTTCGCCGAGGTTCAGCGCGCTGGTGAACACGATCGGCGCCAGCACCTGCTCGCCGTGGTGGCGCGACAGGTCACGCAACACCTCGACACCCGAGTAGGCGGCGTGTGCCGCGTCCTCGTGCATCCGCGCCTGCAACGCCCGCGCGTGCGTCACGAACGACGCTTCCTCGCTCAGGTCGACCTCCAGCAGCACGGAGCTGGTGAAGTCGCCGACGAGCTTGTCCACGTCGGGGTGGTCGCTCTGCCGGTCGAACATGGGCAGGTTCATCAGGAACCGCGGCTGCGCGCTCCATGCCGACAGTGTCTCGGCGAACGCGGCCGCCACCACCATCGCCGGCGTGAGGCCGTGCTCGTGCGCGCGGGCGGCGAGGCGCTTGCGATGGTCGGGCGTGAGCCAGTGGTGGCGCCGGGTCACCCGGGAGGCGTCCGCGCGCTCGGACTCGGGCACCAGCGGCAGGTCCGGCGCGGTCGGCAGCTCGGAAACCCTGTTCTGCCACCATTCCCGCGCGGCCTCCTGCTCGGCCTTACGGCTCAGCTCGCGCTCGGCGAGGTAGCGCGGGTAGCTGTAGTTGATCGGCGCGGGCACGTACTCGGGCTCGTCGTAGAACCGCGCCAGGTCGGCGAGCAGCACGCGGTAGCTCAGCGCGTCCGCGGCCAGCATGTCGACGTCGACGTGCAGCCGCGCCGTGCCACCGGGCAGACGGCTCAGCGCCACCTGGAAGACCTCACCGTTCGCCACGTCCATGCGCGCGTGCGACAAGGCGTCCCGCAGCTCGTCGAGCCGTTGCGCGACAACGTCTTCATCGAACGAGCGCAAGTCGTGCACGGTCAGCGGGTCCTGGCGGCGGTCGGGCAGGATGCGTTGCTGGCCGTTGTCACTGAACTCCGCGCGCAGCATGCCGTGCCGGGCGACGAGCTTGCGCACCGCCGTCGCGAGACGCACCGGATCCAGGTCGGGCCCGTCGAACTCGACGTAGAGGTGAGCGGCGACCGAGCCGAGAGTGGCCTCCTCGTCGCGGCCGATCCAGTACGCGTGCTGCATCAGCGCAAGCGGGAACGGCGCGCTCTCGTCGACCTCGACCGTCACCGCCGGCTCCGGCGCCACACCGGCGTCGGCGAGGATCTTGCGCCAACCCGCGAGCGTCGGGTTCTTCGCCAGCAGCGCGAACGGCACCTTCACGCCGTTGCGCCGCCACTGGTTCGCCACCTGCATGAGCTGGATGGAGTCGAGGCCCCACTCGATCAGGCTGTCGTCGTCCGACAACCCGGCGGCCTCCGGTCCCAACAGGTCGGTGACATCGCGCAGGAGTTGCGCCGCTGTCGGTTGCTGACTCACCACGTGCCCAGCTCCACTTCGAATTCGTCCATGTCTGCCGCCGAAACGTCTACAAAGGACGTCTCGATCGCCGTCGGTGCGCTGCCCGCCAGTTCCGTGCGGAACTTGCCGACCAGCCCGGGTTCGTCCGGTCCCGTCACCGCCACCCGCAACGTGTCGCCGACGGCGACGGCGTTGATCTCCAACGCCCAGTGCGGTGTCTTCGGAGGCACCCGCAGCGCCGGTGCCTCCGGTGCGACCGTCCAAGGTGCGCCTGAACTCTCGGGCAACCGGCCGTGGTAGTTGACGACGATCGTGGGTTCACGCAGCCCCGCGAACGGCCGGACCAGGCCGTAGCCGAGCCCGTGGTCGGGCAGCGCGTCCAGTTGCTCGGTGATGTCGCGCAACCGGATGCCCGGCCGCAGCCGCACCGGGTGGATTGTCGTGAACCAGCCGACCGTGGCGGACAGGTCGGCGCCGGGCGAGATCTGCTCCTCCCGGCCGTGGCCCTCGACCGCCACCACGACGTCACCGCTGCGGCCGCGCCATGTCTCCAACGCCCGCGTGAGCGCCGCCAACAGCAGCTCCCGCACGCCCTTGGTGTCGGGCAGTGGAACGGTGAACTCGGTAACGAGCTGCTCGCCGCCCAGCGACAGCACGGGGTCCGCGCCGTCGAGAACATCCCGCCACATGCCGGTTTCGCCGCCGCGCTGCTGCTCGGCGAGTACCTGCGACCAGCGCCGGAACGACGTGCCGGTGCGCATGAGCTCACGTCCCGCCCACGCCTCGGCGAGGTCGTCCATCAGGATCCGCCACGAGACACCGTCGACCACCAGGTGGTCGGCGACGATCAGCACGCGGTCGTCGAACCACACGACCTGGATCATCCGGTCGGCGGTGAGACGTTCGCGGGCCGCGGCCAGCTCGGTGTCCATGTCGCTCTCGGCGCGGCGGACGACCTCGGCCGCGTCGAACGAGTCCGCCGGCACCTCCAGAGTCGTTCCGTCCCAACGGGAACGCAGCACGTCGTGCCGGTCCAGCACGGCCCGCACGGTCCGCACCAGCTTGTCGTGCGTCAGGCCGTCCGGCGCGACCAACAGCATCGCCTGTGCGAGACCGCCGCGGGTCCAGCGCATGATCGGCGTTGGCTCCACCCGGCCCACCGGCTCGTCCTCGATCGCGAGTGCGGGTGCCGAGATCAGCGTGGCCAGCGCTGCCGGAGTGCGGTGCTCGAACACCTGCCTCGGCGTGATCACCACACCTTCCTTGCGGGCGCGGCTGACCAGCTGGACGGACAGGATGCTGTCGCCGCCGAGGGTGAAGAAGCTGTCCTGTGCGCCGACCTCGGGCAGTCCGAGCACCGCGGCGAACAGCTCGCACAGCACGGCTTCCCGCTCGTCGGCGGGCTTGGCGTCCCCGGTGAGCGCGGCGAAGTCCGGCGCGGGCAACGCCTTGCGGTCGAGCTTGCCGCTCGGCGTGAGTGGCAGCTCGGGCAGCGGTACCAGCGCGGCCGGGACCATGTGGCCGGGCAGTTCGCGGGCGAGCTCGGCGCGGATCGCGTCCGGCGTCGCGGCGCCGACGATGTACGCGACGAGCCGATCGTCCCGCACCACCACGGCGGCTTGCCGTACACCGTCGACCTTCGCGGCCGCCGCCTCGATCTCGCCGAGCTCGATGCGGAAGCCGCGGATTTTGACTTGGTCGTCGGTGCGGCCGAGGTATTCCAGTGCCGCGCCGTTCCAGCGCACCACGTCGCCGGTGCGGTAGAGCCGTTGTCCTGCGGTGAAAGGGTTGGCGACGAAGCGTGTGGCGGTGAGGCCTGGTCGATTGAGGTATCCGTCGGCCAGCTGTACGCCGCCGAGGTAGAGCTCGCCGGGCACGCCGGGTGGGACCAGGCGTAGGTGGTGGTCGAGTACGTAGACCTGGGTGTTCCAGACGGGTTTGCCGATGGGCACGGTGGTGTTGCCGATGCCTCGCGCGGCGGCCCAGTAGGTGACGTCGACGGCCGCTTCGGTTGGGCCGTAAAGGTTGTGGATGTTCGGCAGTGCCTGGCCGAGGTCGGACGGTAGTGCTTCGCCGCTGCAGATGACGCGTTCGAGTGTTTCCGGTCGGGCACCGGATTCGATGAACGCGCGGAGCATGGAGGGTACGAAGTGGACAGTCGTGACGTTCTCCCGCTCGATGAGCTCGGCCAGGTAAGCGGGATCCTTGTGGCCATCGCGTTTCGCGACCACCAGAGTCGCGCCGGTGATCAGTGGCCAGAAGAACTCCCACACCGAGACGTCGAACGATGATGGTGTCTTGTGCAGGACCCGGTCATCGGCGGTGAGCCGGTATTCGTCCTGCATCCACAACAACCGGTTCACGATCGCCCTATGCGACACCACGACACCCTTGGGACGCCCGGTAGAGCCAGACGTGTAGATCACGTAGGCGGCGTCACCGGGAGTGGGCGGGTGCACGGGAGCGGTGGGTCCGTCGAGCAGGCCGGGTTCCAGCACGACGACAGGCTGCGCGTCCTCGATCATCATCGCGAGCCGGTCGGCCGGGTAGGACGGGTCCAACGGCAAGTAGGCCGCGCCCGCGCGCTGAACGGCGTACAGGGCGATGATCAGGTCGAGTGAGCGGTCCAGCCGCACACCCACGATCGAGCCGGGACGAACACCGCGGGCAGCGAGGTGGCCCGCCAACTCGCTGACTCGGGCGTCGAACTCGCGGTACGTCAGCGAAGATCCCTCGAATACCACCGCAGTGGCGTGCGGAGTGCGGGCAACCTGCTCTGCGAACAGCTCCACCAAGGTGGTGTCCGGAATCTCGTGGTCGGTGCCGCGGCGCAGCAGCGCCTCCCACTCGCCGGACGTGAGCACGGAGGCCCGCGACAGCGGCCGGTCCGGGCTGGCCACGAGCTGGTCGACCAGCTGTACGAAACGTGCCACCAAATCGTCCGCAGTGGACCTGTCGAACCGGTCCTCGCTGTAGACGAGCCAGCCGTCGAGCCCGCCGCCGTCGGCGTGCTCGAACAGGTGGAACGACAGGTCGAGCCGCGCGGCGTAGAAGTCGACGTGTTCCTCGCGCAGCGAGGCGGCACCGAACGGGACAGGTCCGCCGGACGCTCGCTGGAACGCGAGCATCACCTGGAACAACGGGTGCCTGCCGAACTGCCGCGCCGGGTTGAGTGCCTCCACGAGCCGTTCGAACGGCAGGTCCTGGTGCGCGTACGCGGCCAAGTCGGTGTGCCGCACCCGTTCCAGCACCTGCTGGAACGTGGGGTCGCCGCTGATGTCCGTGCGCAGCACCAAGTTGTTCACGAAGAACCCGACGAGACCGTCGAGCGTGGTGTCCGTCCGGCCCGCCACCGGCACGCCGAGCGGGATGTCGTCGCCCGCGCCGACCATGCCGAGCAGTGCCGCGACCGCCGCCTGCACGGCCATGAACACCGTGCCGCCGCACTGCTGAGCGACGTTCGCCAGGGCGCGATGGGTCTGCGGGTCGATGTGGAACGCGACGGCGTCACCCGCGTACGTCGCCTCAACGGGACGCGGCCGGTCCGCGGGAAGGCTGATTTCCTCCGGCAGGTCGGCGAGCTGCTGCGTCCAGTACGCGAGCTGGCCGGCCGCGAGACTGTTCGGGTCCGTGTCGTTGCCGAGCAGATCGCGTTGCCACAGCGCGTAATCCGCGTACTGCACGGGCAGCGGCGTCCACGCGGGCGTGCGGCCGCGCGACCGTTCGTGGTACGCGGTGGTCAAGTCCGCGACGAGGCGCTCGGCCGACCAGCCGTCGCTCGCGATGTGGTGTGCCAGCAGCGAAAGCACGTGCGCGTCGTCGCTAACTCGGTAGAGTGTGGCCTCGAACGGCGGTTCACGGTCGAGTTCGAAAGCCCGTGCCGCCGCGTCGCGTGGCGCGCCCGTACCGAACTTCAGTCGCGGTAGGACGTTGAGCACCTGCTGGTACGGCTTGCCTTCGAACTCGGGGTAGATCGTGCGCAGCACCTCGTGCCGCCGTACCACGTCGGCGAGCGCGAGCCCGAGCGCATCGGTGTTCAGCGGACCGTCGATCCGTACCGCGAACGGCACGTTGTAGGTCGCGCTCGGCCCCTCCAGCCGGTACAGGAACCACAGCCGCTGCTGCGCCGACGACAACGGGATCCGCCGGGGCCGCGGCATCGGGGTGAGGGCGGGCCGCTTGCGCCTGCCGTCGTCAAGCAGCGCCGCCAGGCCCGCGACCGTGGGCGCCTCGAAGACCTCACCGATCGCGATCTCCGCGTCCAGGTCGGCACGAACCCGGCCGACGAGCCGCGTGGCAAGCAGTGAATGCCCGCCCAGCGCGAAGAAGTCGTCGTGCCTGCCGACTCGCTCGACCCCGAGCAACTCGGCGAAGAGCGTGGCCACCGCCTCTTCCCGGGGCGTGGCCGGTTGCACCGACACCGTGGTCAGTTCGGGTGCGGGCAGCGCCTTGCGGTCGAGTTTTCCGCTGGGGGACAACGGAAGCTCGTCGATCTCGACAATCACCGACGGCACCAGGTGCTCGGGCATCGCGGCGGCCAGCCGGGACCGGATCGTCGTACTGTCCGCGCCGTCGCGCAGCACAACGTAGCCGACGAGCTGCTGGCGTTCCTGGCGAGCGACCACACCCGCGCTGACGACCTCGGGCAACGCCGTCAGCGCAGCCTCGACCTCGCCCAGTTCGACGCGGAAGCCGCGGATTTTGACTTGGTCGTCGGTGCGGCCGAGGTATTCCAGCGCGTTGCCGGTCCACTTGACCAGGTCGCCAGTGCGGTAGAGCCGTTGTCCCGCAGCGAAAGGGTTGGCCACGAATCGTGCGGCGGTGAGGCCCGGCCGGTTCAAGTAACCCTCAGCCAGTTGCACGCCGCCGAGATACAGTTCGCCCGCGACACCCGGTGCGACCGGCTTCAGGAACCGGTCGAGCACGTAGACCTGGGTGTTCCAGACGGGTTTGCCGATGGGCACGGTGCCGGTGCCCACGCCCGCGGCCGCGGGCCAGTGGGTGACGTCGACGGCTGCTTCGGTTGGGCCGTAAAGGTTGTGGACGTGGGGCAGCGCGTGCCCGAGGTCGGACGGGAGTGCTTCACCGCTGCAGATGCCGCGTGTGAGTGATTCGGGTCGGGCGCCGGATTCGACGAAGGCGCGGAGCATTGAGGGTACGAAGTGGACGGTCGTGACCCGCTTGTGGTCGATCAAATCGGCCAGGTATGCCGGGTCTTTGTGGCCTTCCGGCTTGGCCACGACGAGGGTGGCGCCGGTGATGAGTGGCCAGAAGAATTCCCAGACTGAGACGTCGAATGACGATGGTGTCTTGTGCAATACCCGGTCATCGGCGGTGAGCCGGTATTCGTCCTGCATCCACAACAACCGGTTCACGATGGCCCGGTGGGAGACGACCACGCCTTTGGGGCGGCCGGTGGAGCCAGACGTGTAGATCACGTAGGCGGCGTCGCCGGGAGTGGGCGGTTGCACGGCAGCGGTCGGTCCGTCCAACAGCCCTGGTTCGAGCACCACGACAGGCTGGGCGTCCTCGATCATCATGGCCAGCCGGTCGGGCGGGTAGGACGGGTCCAACGGCAAGTAGGCCGCACCGGCCCGTTGGATGGCGTACAAGGCGATGATGAGTTCCAGTGAACGGTCCAGCCGCACGCCGACGATCGAGCCGGGACGGACACCGCGGGCGGCGAGTTGGCCCGCGAGTTCGTCCACCCGTGCGTCCAGTTCGGCGTAGGTCAGCGAAGATCCCTCGAACACCACGGCCGTGGCGTCCGGAGTTCGCGCGACCTGCTGCGAGAACAGCTCGACCAGTGTCGAGTCCGGAACTTCGGCCGCCGCGCCGAACGCCTGCGACAGTTCGTCAGCGGAGAGGAAGTCCAAGTCGCTCAGCCGGGCTGACGGGTCGGCGAGTGCGGTGGTGAGCAGGCTTTCGAGGTGTGCCAGGAACCTGTCGATGGTCGCGGGCGCGAACAGCTCGGTGGAGAACGTGGCCTCCACGCGCATCTGCCCACCGGTGACGAACGCCTCCAGCGCCAAGTCGAACTGGGTCGTGTCGTTGTGCACGGTCTCCCAGCTGGCCCGCACACCAGGCAGGTCGAAACCCTGCAGGCCCTGCACCAGGAACAGCAGCATCACGTCGAACAACACGGAACGACCGGGCACCCGCGGCGGGCGCAGGCGTTCGACAAGCAGGTCGAACGGCAGGTCCTGGTGTGCGTAGCCCGCGGTGCACACCTTCTGCACGCGTTGCACCAGCTCAGCGAACGTCGGGTCGCCGGTCAGGTCCGCGCGCAGTACGAGGGTGTTGCCGAAGTTGCCGATCAGCTTCTCGACCTCGCCCGCGTCGCGGTTCATCGACGCCGAGCCGATCGGCACGTCGGTCGCGCCGGTGTACCGGCCGAGCAGGGCCGCGTAGGCCGCGAACACCACCATGAACGGTGTGACGCCACGGGTCTGCGCGAACTCGCCGACCAGTTCCGTGACGCTGGGGTCGAACGTGCGCAACCGCCGGTCACCCCGGTCCGACCGCGACGCGGGCCTGGGCAGATCTGTTGGCAGCGGCAGGTTCTCCGGCATCGGGTCCAGCGTGCGCCGCCAGTACTCGATCTCACGGTCCAGTTTGGAATCGAGTGTTTTGCGTTGCCACACCGCGAAGTCCGCGTACTGGATGGGCAGCGGGCCGAGCTCGGCCGGGCGGCCCGTCGTGTCCTCCCGGTACAGCGCCGAGAGGTCGCGGGAGAGCGTGTTGAACGTGAAGCCGTCCCATGCGATGTGGTGCACAGTCAGGACGAGCACGTTGTCGTCCTCGCCGCGCCGCAACAGCCGCAGCCGCAACGGGTGGTCGCGCCGCAGGTCGAAGACGTACCCGGACTCCTCCCGGGCGATCCGCGCGACCGCGCGGTCCCGTTCCTGCGCGGCCAGCCCGCGCAGGTCGGACTCCGGCATGGTCACCACGGCGAACTTGTCCACCACCTGGCGGGGTTCGCCGTCGTCGCCCTCGGTGTAGCGGGTGCGCAGGATCTCGTGCCGTTCCACCAGTCGCTGGAACGACCGGTGCAGCGCCGCCGTGTCGAGCGGGCCGCGCAGGTCGATCGCGAGGCACACGTTGTACGCGGGGCTGTTCGGGGCGATTTGCTGCAGGAACCACATGCGCGACTGGGCGTACGACAGCGGCAGGTCGTCGTCGCTGTCGCGCTTGGGGATCTGTGCCGTGTTCGCGAGACCGGCCTCGGCCAGCCTGCGGCGCAGCAGCTCGCGCTTGCGGGCGGCAAGGTCACTCACCAGGGGTCTCCTTCGCGATCAGCGTCAACGCGGCGAACCACGCACGCGACAACTCGCGGATGCGGTCTTCGGTGAACAGCGCGGCCGGCCACTGCCAGTCGGCCTCCAGGACCGACCCGCGCACCAACACGTTGAGCACCAGGCAGTACGGGGCGGGTGCGTCGTCGTCGACCCCGCCACCCATCGCGCCCACCTCTGGCGCACCGGTCCACGGCTGGCCGTCGCGTTCGCCGATGGTCAGCCGGCCGAGGTAGTTGAACTCCAGCTGCGGTTCGGGCAGCCGGGCCAGCTCGGCGGCCGTGTCCGGGTTGAGGTAGCGCAGCAGGCCGTGGCCGATGCCCTTGTCCGGCACCGCGAGCTGCTCGCTGACCCGTCGCAGTCCTTTGTGGACCTCCGAGGCGAGATCGCCCGGATCGACACGGACCGGGTAGACGCTGGTGAACCAGCCGACCGTGCCGGACAGGTCGGCGCCGGGCACGACCTGTTCCTCACGTCCGTGGCCTTCCAATGCCAGCAGCAGACCGGTGTCGGACGTGTCCCGCCAGTGGGAAACCGCGTGCGCCAGGCCGGATAGCAGGACGTCGTCGACGGTGACTTCGTGTCGCGCGGGCACTCTCGTCAGCAACGCCTCGGTGGTCTGCTCGTCGAGGAACGTGCGTGTGGCGAGCATCGTGGCGCGGGTGTCCACCGCCGGGTCGAGCCTGCGTGTGCCGAGCAACGGATCCGGGCCGGCGAGCATTTCCCGCCACAGCGCCAGTTCCGGCGTCTTCGCCCGTGCGGCCTCCTGTAGGCCGGTAGCCCACTCGCGGAACGACGTGCCGACCGGCGGCAGCTCGCGGCCGTCCCACAGCTCGGCCAACTCGGGCACCAGCACACCCCACGAAGCGCCGTCGACGACGAGGTGGTGCAGCAGCACGAGCAGCCGGCCCGGACGGTCGCCGGTGTCGAACCACACGAACCGCGCCATGTCGCCGGTCGCGGGCCGCAGTTCGGCCAGCTCTTGGTCCATCACCGACGGCAGCAGCTCCGCGATGTCCTGATAGGACAACAAGGTCGCGTCGATCCGGCGTACCGAAGGATGCACCGTACCGCGCGGCGGCACGGTGAAGGTGCCGCCGAACCGGGCCCGCAGCACGTCGTGCCGGTCGAGCAACGCCCGCACCAGGTCCACCAGCCGCGGCTCGGTCAGCTCGGCGGGGGTGCAGAGCAGGCGGGCCTGGCTGAGCCGGTCGTACGGAGGGTTGTCGACCAGCCAGTGCAGCATCGGCGTCAACGGCACTTGCCCGATGCCATCCGACTGTCCGGAGTGGACAGATTCACGGGTGACGGCGGCCAGCGCGGCCACAGTCCGTTGCTCGAACACGTCACGCGGGCTGAACGACAGCCCGGCCCCACGTGCCTTGCTCACCAGCCGCATCGACACGATGGAATCGCCGCCCATGGCGAAGAAACTGTCGTCGGCGCCGACCGACGGCAGGCCCAGCACCTCGGCGAACAGCTCCGCGATCCGCCGTTCCCGCTCGGTGGCGGACGGTCGGGACGTCGTCGCCGTCCAGTCCGGCGCGGGCAGCGCCTTCACGTCGAGCTTGTCGTTGCGGGTCAACGGGAACGAGTCGACGCGCACGATCGCCGCGGGCACCATGTGCTCGGGCAGCGCCGCGGCGACGTGCTCGCGCAGCCCCTCGGTGCCGCGCGCCACGACGTATGCCACGAGCCGCTTCACACCCGGCACGTCCTCGCGGGCGATGACCACGGCCCGCTGGACGCGTTCGTCGCGCAGCAGCACGGCCTCGATCTCACCGGGTTCGATGCGGAACCCGCGGATCTTCACCTGGTCGTCCACGCGGCCGAGTAGCTCGATCAGGCCCTCGCCGTTCCACCGGGCCACGTCACCGGTGCGGTACATGCGGGCGCCGGGCGCGCCGAACGGGTCGGCGACGAACCGCTCGGCGGTCGTGCCAGGGCGCTTGAGGTAGCCGCGGGCCAGGCCCGCGCCCGCGATGTACAGCTCGCCCTCCACCCCGGGCGGGCACGGCCGCAGGTCGCGGTCGAGCACGTAGGCGTGCGCGTTGCCTACCGGCGAGCCGATGCACGGGTTCTCGGTGCGGTCGAAGTCGCACGCCGCCGAGTCGACGGTGCATTCCGTTGGGCCGTAAAGGTTGTAGATCGCGAGGTCCGACTCCGCGCGCAGCGAACGCCACAACGGCAACGGCACCGCCTCGCCGCCGACACCGAGCACCTTCAACGCACCACGCCAGCCCGGCTCGGACGCGACCTGTGCCAGCAGCGACGGGGACAGCTCGACGAACTCGATCTCGTTGTCCGCCAGGAACTTCCGCAGCAGGTCAGCGTCGCGCCGGGTGTCGGCGGGCACCAAGTGCAGCTCGTGCCCGGCGAACATCCACAGCATCGGCTGCCAGGAGGCGTCGAACGCCATCGGCCACGCGTGCGCGACCCGCAGCGGGCGGCCGACGCGTTCCCGTGCCGGATCGAACAGGTCGGTGCGATGGCTGACCAGCAGGTTCGCGATCGACCGGTGTGGCACCACGACCGCCTTGGGCGTACCGGTGGACCCGGACGTGTAGATCACGTACGCGGGGTGCTCCGGCCGGGCCATCGGCTCCAGGTCGTGGCCCGGCACGCCGGTGACGTCGGGCAGGCTGGTCAGCACGACCGCCGGATCGGCGTCACGCACCATGAAGTCGATGCGCTCGGCTGGCCACTCCGGGTCGAGCGGCAGGTACGCCGCGCCGGCTTTGAACGCCGCCGCGAGCGCCACCAGCACGTCCGGACCGGGCGGCAGGAGCAGCGCGACGATCTTCTCCGGCCCGGCGCCCGCCTCGATCAGCTTGCGGGCCACCTGGTTCGCGTGCTCGTTCCACTGACCGAACGTCAGCCTGCGCTCGCCCGCGACGATCGCGACCGCGTCCGGCGTGCGGCGTGCCTGCTCGGCCAGCACCTGCGCGAGCGTTATGCCCGCGGTGCCGAGCACCTTGCCCGTGCCCCACTGGCGAAGCTCGGCGATCTCGTTGTCGCTCAACAACTCCACGTGCCGCACGTCGATGCCGGGCTCGTCGGCGAACACCTCGGCGGCACGCCGGAACCGGTCGGCGAGCGTGTGCGCCCACGTCTCGTCGAACACGCCCGGCCGGTACTCGAAGACGACGGTGAGCCGTTGCTCGGCGCCGACAGCGAGGGTGAGCGGGTAGTGCGTGGAGTCGTCGACCTCGACCTGGCTGATCGCGATGCCCGCGGCGCGTTCCCGTTCGGCGACGGCGTCGGTGTCGACCGGGTAGCTCTCGAACACCACGAGCGTGTCGAACAGGTCGCCCTGCCCCACAGCCCGCTGCACCTCGGTCAGACCGATGTGCTGATGCTCCATCAACGCACCCTGCTCGTCCTGCACGGACCGCAGCACGTCGAGCACGGTGCCCCGAGTACGAACGCGCACCGGCACGGTGTTGATGAACAGACCGATCATGCTGTCGGCACCGGGAAGGTCGGCCGGTCGGCCGGACACCGTCGCGCCGAACACGACGTCCTTACGGTTGGTCGCCAGCGCGAGCAACAACCCCCACAGACCCTGCACGACGGTGTTGATGGTCAGGCCGTGCTTACGGGCACGCGCGTAGATTCGTGCGGTCAGCTCTTCGGACAGCTCCAGCCGCACCTTGCCCGGCCGGACAGGGACCTTCGGCGCCGACGGGGCGAGCAGCGTCGGGCCCTCGACGTCGCCGATCGCGTCGAGCCACGCGGCGACAGAGGTGTCCCGGTCCTGTGCGGCGAGCCACGCCAGGTAGTCGCGGTACGGCCGCGGCGCGGGCGGCGTGACGCCCTGATACAGCTCCAGCAGCTCCCGTACCAGCAGCGGCAGTGACCAGCCGTCGAGCAGCACGTGGTGATTGCTGATCACCAGGCGGAAGTCCCGCTCGCCCAGCTTCACCAGGGTCATCCGCAGCAACGGCGGCTCGTCCAGAATGAACCTGGCGGTCCGGTCGCGCTCGAGGAACTCGGCGAACTCGGCGGCCGTGAACTCGTGCTCGGCCCATGGCAGCTCGACGTCGCGCAGGACGACCTGGACGGGCTCGTCCACGTCCTCGTGCACCAGCGCGACCCGGAGGTTGGCGTGCCGGTCGAGCAACGCCTGCGCCGCCTTGTGCAGCCGATCGGCCTCGATGTCGCCGCTGAGGCCGAGCACGAACTGCGCGGTGTAGACGTCGTCGGCCGACTCGTCGTACAGCGCGTGGAACAACATGCCTTGCTGCAACGGAGACAGCGGCAGCACGTCCTCGATGGGGTCGCTCACTTCTTCCGCCATTTCGCTGCGATCTTGTCCAGCTGGTTCTGCGGCAACGACACCAGCGGCACGTCCGACGGCGTCAGCGCGGACACCTGACCCCCGCGCGCCTGCTCCACGAGCGTCTCCAGCGCCGCCAGCCAGGCCTGGGCGATACTGTCCACTTCGGACTGAGTGTGTGCACCGGTCCACGACCAGGTCGCCTTGAGGACCGGCCCCTCGGCCCGGTCCTCCGTGACGATGTCGATCTCCAGTGGCCGGTGCTGGATCCGTGATCGCGGCAGCCGCTCGGCAGCGGGCACCCAATAGCCGTCCGGGATGTCGAAGCGGCCCAGGTAGTTGAAGCCGATCGCGGGATCGGCCGCGCCGTTGAGCAGTCCGTAGCCGATGCCGTTGTTCGGCACCGCCCGCAGCTTTTCCTTGACCTGCTTGAGAGTCTCGCCAGGCGTGCCGGCCGGTGCCAGCGTGACCGGGTAGACCGTGGTGAACCAGCCGACCGTGTGGCTCAGGTCGGCGCCGGGTACGAGATGTTCCTCGCGGCCGTGGCCTTCCAGCGCAACGGTTTCGGCCTTGCCCAGCGCGGTCGCGAGCGCGGCCAGCAGCACGTCCTGCACACCTGCGCGGAACGCACCGGGTACCTCGCGCAGAAGCGCGCCTGCCAGGTCGCCGCCGATCTCGACGGTGCGCCAGCCCGCGGTCGGACCGGGACGCACCGGTTCGGTGACAGTGAAGGCTTGCTGCCGCCACCACTGCGCCTCGGAGTCCGGGGGAGTGGGCAGGTTCCTGGCCCACCAACGGAACGACGTCGGCACCGGGTCGAGCTTGACCGCGTTGCCCGCCACCCGAGCCGTGAACGCCTGCTCCAGGTCGCCCGCCAGCACCCGCCACGACACGCTGTCCACCGCGAGATGGTGGACAGCGAGGAGCAACCGGCCCGGCGTCGACGGCCCGAGGTCGAACCACACGGCCCGCACGAGCGTGCCCGCTGCGGGATCCAACTCGGCCGAAACGCGCTCGAACTCCCGGCGTACCAACGGTTCCAGCTCGCCGTCGACCTGAACGTGGGTGAACACGCCGTCCGGCGTGGCGGCCGGCACGGTGAGCACCCCGTCAGCGAACCGGGCGCGCAGCATGTCGTGGTGCTCCAGCAAAGCGCTCACGGCCTCGGCGAACGGCTCTGGACCGTCGGCAGGAGGCACGCGCAGCAGCGCGGACTGAGCCATCTTCTCGTCGCCGGATGTCGTCCACCAACGGATGATCGGCGTCAGTGGCACGTCACCCACACCGCGCGCACGCTCCTCGTCATACGCGGCAGGCGGTTCGCCGACCACACGGGCCAGCGCGGCGGCGTTCTGGAACTCGAAGACCTGGCGCGGCGAGATCCGCAGCCCGGCCGACCGGGCCCGGGTCACGAACTGAATGGACAGGATGCTGTCGCCACCGAGGGTGAAGAAGTTGTCGTCCGGGCTGACCCGATCGAGCTTCAGCACCTCGGCCATCAGCCCGCACAGCAGCTTCTCGGCCGCTGTCTCCGCGTCCCGGCCACCGGTCTGCTCCGCGGGAGGTTCCGGCAGCGCCTTGCGGTTGACCTTGCCCGACGGCAGCAACGGGAACTCGTCGAGGAACACGAACCGTTGCGGCACCATGTGATCCGGTAGCCGGGTCCGCAGCCAGTCGCCCAGATCGTCCACTTCGGACCCGATGTGGTAGCCGACGAGACGCTTGTCGCGCAGCAAAACCACCGCCCGGCGCACGTCCTCGTGCTGTTCCAGGACAGCCTCGATCTCCTCCAGTTCGACCCGCATGCCGCGGATCTTGATCTGGTTGTCGGCGCGGCCGAGGAACTCCAGCGTGCCGTCCGGGCACCAGCGTGCCAGGTCGCCGGTGCGGTACAGGCGGGAACCGGGCGGCCCGAACGGATCGGCGACGAACGCCGCTGCCGTGCGGCCCGGGTCGTTGATGTAGCCGCGTCCCAAGTAGACGCCACCCGCGTACAGCTCACCGGGCACACCGACGGGCACCCGCCGCAGGTTCGTGTCGAGCACATGCAGCTGCGTATTGCCGTTCGGGTGGCCGATCGACACCGCACCGCGCATCGCGCTCGGCTCGCGGTACACGATGTGGCTGACGCCGATCGTCGCCTCGGCCGGCCCGTAGCCGTGGTACATCACCGCGTCGCTGAGCGCGCGGAACCTGGCGAACAGCTCCGGCGTGAGCACCTCGCCACCGCACCAGACGTGCTTGAGCGACCGTCCGCGCCGCTCGAAGTCCGGCAGGCTGACTAGCAGGTCGAGGATCGACGACGGCAGATAGGTGTACGTGACGCCGTGCCGCTCGATGATTTCGGCCAGGTAATCGATGTCGCGCTCGCCGCCGGGCTCGGCGATGACGAGCTTGGCGCCGGTGGTCAGCGGCAGGAACACCTCGTTGATCGAGATGTCGAACCCGAGCGGCGCTTTGAACAGCCCGCCGTCACCCGGCCCGAAGCCGAGCAGTTCCCGCTGCCACAGCAGCCGGTGCGTGATGGCCCGGTGCCTGATCATCGCGCCTTTGGGCCGGCCGGTCGACCCGGACGTGTAGATCACGTACGCGAGACTCTCGGGCTCGATGTGGACGCCGAGGTTCTCCGCGTTTTCGCTGGCCAGATCGACGTGCAGCACCGGGATGTTCAGGTCGCGCACCGGTTCGTCGTGCTCCGGCCCGCTCAGCACCGCGGTGAACCTGGCGCTGTCGGCCACTTCGGCGATTCGCTGCCGTGGCCACGAGGGTTCGAGTGGCACGAACGCGCCACCGGCCTTTTCGACGGCGAGCAGCCCGACGACGAGCTCGAGCGATCGTTCCCAGTGCATGCCGACCGTGCGCTCCGGCCCGACGCCCGCCTCCTGGAGCCGGCGGGCCAGGTGGTTGGCCTTGGCGTTGAGTTCGGCGTAGGTCAGCGACCGCTCGTGGAACTCGACCGCGACGGCCTGCGGAGTGCGGGCCACCTGCTCCTCGACCATCGCGGTGAGGGTGGTCGCCAGCCGTTCTTCCGCGGTGTCATTGAAGCCGTCGAGCACCGCACGCTCGGCGTCGTCGAGCAGATCGACGGTATTGATCCGCTGCTCCGGCTCGGTGACGAGAGTCGTCAGCACCTGGACGAGCCTGCGCGCCAGCGAGTCCACGGTGGACTTATCGAACCGGTCGGCGGAGTAGGTGATCAGGCAGTCGTCGTCGCCGAAGTGGAACGCCAGGTCGAACTTCGCCCCAGTGACCTCGGTGACGATCTGCTCGACCGCGAGGTCCGCCAGCGCGAGGTCGGTCGCGCCGTCGTCCCGACGCGACACCATGACCTGGAAAAGCGGGTGAAGGCCCGGCGACCGCGGCGGGTTGAGCGCATCGACGACCTGCTCGAACGGCAGGTCTTGGTGCGAGAACGCGTCGAGGTCGGCGTCGCGTACCTGTGCCAGCAGCTCGCGGAACGTCGGGTTGCCGGACACGTCGGTACGCAGCACGAGCGTATTGACGAAGTACCCGACCACGTCGTCGACGGCGGCGTCGGTGCGGCCAGCGACCGGCGTGCCCAGCGGGACGTCCTCGCCCGCACCCATCGCCGCGAGCAGGACGGCGGTGGCGGCCTGGCCGATCATCAGCTCGGTGACGCCGAGCTTGCGGCCCAGCGCACGGATTTGCCCGGCGAGACCGTCAGGGAACTCGATGGTGACGCTGCCCGCGTCGCGGGTCGCCTCGCGCGGGCGTGCGCGGTCGGCTGGGAGTGCGATCACCTCGGGGAGGCCTGCCAGCTTGCTTGTCCAGTACGCGCGCTCGTCGTCGGTGGGGAGTTCTTGTTGCCAGAGCGCGAAGTCGGCGTACTGGACCGGGAGGGGCGTCCACTGTGGAGCCTCGCCTTGCCGTCGCGCTGCGTAGGCCGTGGCCAGATCGCGGAACAGCGGACGGGCCGACCACTCGTCGGCCGCGGAGTGGTGCACGACCAGGGTGAGGACGTGTTCCGCGGGGCCGACGGCCAGCAGTTCGGCGCGGAAGGGGATTTCCTGGTCGAGCCGGAACGGCCGGTTCGTCGCCGCCGCTACGAACTCCGCGTCGTCGAGCCCCTCGTCGAGCCCGGAGCGCCGAACCATCTTGACGAGAGGTGCGTCCTGCACGTGCTGGCCTTCGTCGGACAGCAGCGTCCGCAGCGACTCGTGCCGAGCTACCACGTCAGCGATTGCGGCGTCCAAGGCATCGACATCGAGCCGTCCGGTCAGCCGAGCCGCGAACGGGACGTTGTATGTGGCGTCCGGCCCTTCCAGCCGATACAGGAACCACAGACTCCGTTGCGCCGCGGACATCGGCACGACCGCTGGACGTTCTCGCGCCACCAGCTCGGGCCGCCGGGCACCACCGTCCAGCGACCGCGCCAGCCGAGCGACCGTGGGCGCGTCGAACACCGCACGGATCCGCAGGTCGACGTTCAGCGTGCGGCGGATCCGGCTGACCAGTTTGGTCGCGAGCAGCGAATGCCCGCCCAGCGCGAAGAAGTCGTCGTCCCGGCCGACCCGCTCGACGCCGAGCACGTCGGCGAACAGCCCGGCCAGCACCTGCTCGCGCGGATCACGGGCCGCCTCCCCGGCGGCCTGCGTGACCTCGGGCAACGGCAGTGCCTTGCGGTTGAGCTTGCCGTTGGGCGTCAACGGCATCTCGGCGAGCACGATGATCGTCGACGGCACCAGCTGCTCGGGCAGCTGGTCCCGCAGCGCCCGCCGTGCCGCCGTGAGATCGAGTCCGTCGCCGACCACGTAACCGATCAGTTGCTGGCGTTCGGTGAACACATGAGCCGCTGCCGCACGCACCCCCGGCAACGCCATCAGGGCGGCCTCGATCTCGCCGAGCTCCACCCGGATGCCGCGGATCTTGACCTGGTCGTCGGACCGACCGAGGTACTCCAGCGCCACGCCGTTCCAGCGCACCACGTCACCAGTGCGGTAAAGCCGTCGTCCCGCGGTGAAAGGATTGGCGACGAACCGCGACGCGGTGAGGCCTGGTCGGTTGAGGTACCCGTCGGCGAGTTGGATGCCGCCCAGGTACAGCTCACCCGCCACGCCTTCCGGCACTGGCCGCAGGTACCCGTCCAGTACGTAAACCTGACTGTTCCAGCACGGCACGCCGATCGGCACGGTGCCGTTTCCGACGCCGGCTGACGCGGGCCAGTAGGTGATCTGGAGAGTCGCTTCTGTTGGCCCGTAAAGGTTGTGGACGTGAGGAAGAGCGGCACCCAGGTCGGAGGGCAGTGCTTCTCCGACGAGGATGATGCGTTTGAGCGATGACGGCCGGGCGCCGGACTCGACGAACGCACGGAACATCGACGGGACGAAGTGGATCGTTGTGATGCCCGAGCGGTCGATCAGGTCGGCGAGGTAGGCCGGATCCTTGTGGCCCTCGGGCTTCGCCACCACGAGCGTGGCGCCGGTGATGAGCGGCCAGAAGAACTCCCACACCGAGATGTCGAACGACGATGGCGTCTTCTGCAGTACGCGGTCGTCGGCGGTGAGCCGGTACTCATCCTGCATCCACAACAGGTGGTTCACGATCGCCCGCTGCGACACCACGACACCCTTGGGACGCCCAGTGGAGCCGGACGTGAAGATCACGTACGCCGCATCGCCCGGCGTGGGGCGCCGCACGGGAGCGGTGGGTCCGTCGAGCAGACCGGGTTCCAGCACCACGACCGGCTGGGCGTCCTCGATCATCATCGCGAGGCGGTCGGCCGGATACGACGGGTCCAACGGCAGGTAGGCGGCACCGGCACGCTGAACGGCGTGCAGCGCGATGATCAGTTCCAGCGAGCGGTCCAGGTGCACGCCGACGATCGAGCCGGGACGGACACCGCGAGCGGCGAGTTGGCCTGCCAGTTCGTCGACTCGGGCGTCGAACTCGCGGTAGGTCAGCGACGAGTCCTCGTAGACCACGGCGGTGGCGTCCGGAGTACGGCCGGCCTGCGCGGAGAACAGCTCCACAAGCGTCGTGTCGGGCACGGGATGCGCGGTCGCGTTCGGCACCTCGACCACGGCGTGGAACTCAGCGGGGGAGAGCGGTTCCAGGCGGGCGACGGGCAGGTCCGGCGTGGCGGCGAACCGTTCAAGCACGTCCAGAAGGCGCGCGGCGACGCGATCGACGGCGGTGAAGCGGGCCGGGTCGTGGGCGAAGCGCAGCGACAGCGACTCGCCCGGGACGACCAGCAGAGCCAGCGGGTAGTGGGTGGCGTCCCGGGACTCGATCGCGGTGACCAGCGAGTCCTCGAAGTCGGTACCGGGGTAGCTCTCGAAGGCCAGGAGCGTGTCGAACAGCGTCGGCCGGCCGGCGGCCTGCTGCACGTCGGCGAGACCGAGGTGCTGGTGGTCGAGCAGGGCGGCCTGCTCGGCCTGCACGCGCGTGGCCAGCTCGGCGAGCGTTTCGGTGGGGGACAAGCGGATGCGGGCCGGCACGGTGTTGATCAGCATGCCGACGATCGACTCGACGCCGGCCACGTCGGGGTGGCGGCCGGAGACGGTGGCGCCGAAGACGACGTCCTCGCGGCCGGTCTGCTCGCCCAGCACAAGAGCCCACGCCGCTTGCACGACGGAGTTCACGGTGAGGCCGCGGTCACGGGCGGTGCGGGTGAGCGCGGCCGTCGTCGACGCGGGCAGGGTGGTGTCGACAAAGGAAGGTAAGCCGGATGGCGCACCCTCGGCGGCGACGAGCGTCGGGCCGTCCAGCCCGGAGAGCGCGTCGGCCCACGCGCGCGAAGCGGCTTCAGTGTCCTGTTTGGACAGCCAGCTCAGGTAGTCGCGGAACGGCCGCACGGGCGGCAACGCGTCGCCGGAGTACAGCGTCAGCAGTTCGCGCACGAGAACCGGGGCTGACCAGCCGTCCCACAGCAGGTGGTGCGCCGAGATGATCAGCACAGGACCGGTCGCGGTGCGCGCCAGCGTGAAGCGGACCAGCGGTGGCCTGCCGAGGTCGAACGACGCCGTGCGGTCCGATTCCAGCAGGCGCTGCAACGCCTCGGGGTCCGCGCAGTCGACCTCGCGCCACGGCAGGTCGACAGACCGGTACACGACCTGCACGAACTGGCCGGAGGACTGCGTGCGAAACGAGGCTCGCAGCGTCGTGTGGCGCCGCATCAGCTGATCGGCGGCCGTGCGCAGCCGGTCGACGGCCACATCGCCGGACAGGTGGAGCACCGTTTGCATGGTGTAGACGTCGACGCCCTCGCCAAGCAGAGCGTGAAACACCATGCCCTGCTGGAGCGGCGTCAGCGGCTGGACGTCCTCGACGTTCGAGGCCACGCTTCAGCGCTCGCCGCGGACGAGGCTCAACGGACGCATGTCCGTCCAGTTCGCCTCGATGTACGCGAGGCAGGCCTCGCGAGTGTCCTCGCCGAACACCGTTCGCCAGCCCTGAGGGACCTCCGCGAACGTCGGCCAGAGCGAGAACTGACCCTCGTCGTTGACGAGCACGTGGAAACGCCCGTTGTCGTCGTCGAAAGGGTTCGGCACAGCAAGCCTCCAGGGTGGGGGTTAACTGAGGCTTACCTTAGTAAGGCGTGTCTAACCATGTCCAGCGGCGAAGAACTCCAGAACTGCGGCGTTGACCACGTCCGGACGCTCCAGATAGCCGTAATGGCCGCAGCGCTCCAATTCCACGTACTCGGCACCGGGAATGACGTCCGCGACTTCCCGTGACAAATGCGGCGGGAGGCGAACGTCGTCGGCGAAACCGATCACCAGGCATGGCACCCGGATATCGGCGTAGGCGTTCAGCCGGCTCGATTCCAGCGTGATGTCCAGGTCCAGCTGGGCCCGCAACCCCGGCGTCCACAAAGTCGGCGACATCTCGAAGATGTCGAGCCAGTCGGAGATCGCCGCGTCGTTGTTCAACGTGTGCGGGGAGAGGTTGCGCAACGCGCGGTCGACGGCCTCCTGCCGGGCCGGCAGTACGACGCCCGAATCGATCAGCTCCTTCTCCGCCAGGCTCATCGCGGCGCGCATCACGTCTGACCGGCCGTGGGTGGCGATCAGCACGGCCTGGGAAACCAGGTCGGGATGGGTCAGCGCCAGCTCCGTCACCACCTGGGCGCCCAGCGAGGTGCCCATCAGCCTGCACCGGCGCAGTCCCAGGTGCTCGATCAGCCCTGCCGTGTCGGCGACCAGGTCGTCGATGGTGAATCCGGGTTCGGCTGGTGAGATTCCCCGGTTGTCGAACGTGATCACGCGGTAGCCGGCCTCGACGAGGGCGGGTACCTGGTGCAGGTGCCACACCCTGCCGGTCGCGCCCGCGCCCATGACCAGCACCACGGGTTCGCCGGAACCTGTGTCCTGGTAGGAGAGTTTCACGCCGGGGAGGTCGGCGAACACGCCTCACCTCGCAGGTTCGCACGACGCAGACCGGGCATGGTCAGCGCGACCAGGACAACGCCCGCGACGCAGACGAGACCGCCGGCCACGATTCCCATCGCCGGGCCGAGGAAGCGCGCGGCCAGACCGGCCTCCGCACCGCCGACCGCGGGCCCGCTGGTCGCCTGTGCGAGCCAGAGGCTGCTCACCCTGCCCTGCAAGCGATCCGGCGTGTTGTGCTGCAACAGCGCACGACGCAGGATCTCCGAGGTCGTGTCGGCCGCGCCCGCGACCACCAGGAATGCCAGACCGAGCCACAGCTGCCCGGACAGGCCGAACGCGGTGATTGACAAGCCCCATAGCAACACGGCCGCGATCAGCGCGCGGCCGCTGTGCCGGAACGTGTTCACCCAGCCGCTGAACAGGCCGCCGACGAACGCGCCCACCGCGGGCGCGGTGTGCAGCAGGCCCACCGCCTGCGGGCCGCTGCCGAACACTTCGGCCGCCATCTGCGGGAACAGCGCGTACGGCATCGCGAAGATCATCGCCCACAGGTCGATGATCAGCAGTCCGCGCACGATCTCGTTGCTCCGCACGAACTTCCATCCCTCGGCGATGGACCGCAAGGGATGTTCCTTCTCCTCGTCGACGCCCTGCGGCCGCAGCGCGGGCAGCTTCGAGAGCAGCGCGATGCCCACCAGGTAGCCGATCGCGTCGATCCCGAAGCACACCGCCACGCCAGGTCCGGACGCGATCAGGCCCGCGACCGACGGCCCGACCATCGCGCCGAACTGGCTTGCCAGCGTCAGCAGCGCGCCCGCGGCCGCGAGGCGCACGGGTTCGACCGTGGACGGGATGGCGGCCATCAGTGCCGATCCGCCGACGCCCGCGACCCCGCCCGCGATGACCGCGGCGACGTAGACGAACCACAACGACGGCGACGGGATCGACGCGTTGACCGCGAGAGCGCCGAGCACGACCGCGACGATCAATCGCGAGCCGAGGATGAGCCTGCGCCGCTCGCCCCGATCGGCGAGCACACCGCCGGTCAGCAGGCCGACCAGCAGTGCGGCACCGAACACCAGACCCACCAGACCTACCTGTACGGACGAGCCGGTGATCTGGTAAACGTGCACGTTGATCGCGACGTTCGTCAGCGCTGTGGTCAGCACGGTCACCGTCTGCGCGGCGAACACCAGGCGGTATGCCGGATCCTCGCGCAGTGGTGTGACGTCGATGACGAGTTCACCGAGACGCACGGCACCATCCCTCCAGTATGTCGGCTAGCCTAACCTAACTTTCTCGATGTGATCTCAGGGAGTCAACGATGCTGGACGGCTGCGTGCCTTGGCCCGGGGAGCTGGCCGAGAGGTACCGGGCGGCGGGGTACTGGGTCGAGCAGACGCTGGACGTGCTGCTGCGGGACGGCGCGCGACGCCACCTGGACCGGACCGCGCTCGTCGCCGCCGACGGCACCCGCTTCACGTGGGCCGAGCTCGACGCGTGGGCGGACCGGATTGCCGCCGGACTCGTCGCCGCCGGCCTCGCACCCCAGGACCGCGTGCTGGTGCAGCTGCCGAACGTGCCGGAGTTCGTCGCGTTGTTCTTCGGTCTGCTGCGCGCCCAGGTGCTGCCCGTGCTCGCGCTGCCCGCGCACCGCGAGAGCGAGATCGTGCCGCTGTGCGAGCTGAGCGGGGCGGTCGCGTACTTCGTCGCCGAGGACGACGGCGCGGGTTACGACTACCGCGACCTCGCCCGGACCGTGATCAAGGCAGTGCCCTCGGTCCGTCAGGTGTTCGTGGTCGGTGACCCGGCCGAGTTCGCGCCGCTGCCCACGGCCGACCCCATCGAGTTGCCTGCGGCGGACCCGTTCGCGCCCGCGCTGTTCCTGTTGTCCGGTGGCACGACGGGCACGCCGAAGCTCATTCCCCGCACGCACACCGACTATCTCTACAACGCGCGCGCGAGTGCCGAGGTCTCCGGCTTCACCGCGGAGACCGTGTACCTGGTGGCACTGCCCGCCGCGCACAACTTCGCGCTCGCCTCGCCTGGCCTGCTGGGCGCGATGTCCACCGGGGGCACCGTCGTACTGGCGCCGGACCCCAGTGCGGACACCGTGTTCGAGCTGATCGAACGCGAACGCGTGACGGTGACCGCGGTCGTGCCGCCGATAGCGTTGCTGTGGATGGACGTCGTCGACTTCATGGACGCCGATCTGTCCACTTTGGAGCTGATACAGGTCGGTGGCGCGAAGTTCAACCCCGAGCCCGCCGCGCGCGTGCGGGAAACGCTGGGCTGCGACCTGCAGCAGGTGTTCGGCATGGCCGAGGGCCTGCTGAACTTCACGCGGCTCGACGATGCCGACGAGCTGAAGATCACCACCCAGGGCGCCCCGCTGTGCCCGGCCGACGAACTGCTGATCGTCGACGAGGAAGGCGAACCGGTCGCGCCCGGTGAGAGCGGCGAGCTGCTCACGCGCGGCCCGTACACGCTGCGCGGCTACTATCGCGCCGCGGAGCACAATTCGCGTGCGTTCACCGCTGATGGCTTCTACCGGTCCGGTGACGTGGTGCGGCAGCTGCCGTCCGGGCACCTGATCGTCGAGGGCAGGCGCAAGGACCAGATCAACCGCGGCGGCGAGAAGATCCCCGCGGAAGAGCTGGAGAACCACCTGCTCGCGCACCCCGCCGTGCACGACGCCGCCGTCGTCGGCATGCCGGACGAGGTGATGGGCGAACGTACGTGCGCGTTCGTCGTGGTCAAGGGAGACGCTCCGGCCCTGCGCGAGGTGACGGCGTTCCTGCGGGAACGCGGTGTCGCCGCGTACAAGCTGCCGGACCGGCTCGAAGTGCTCGACGAGTTCCCCCAGACGAAGGTCGGCAAGGTCTCCAAGGTCGCGCTGGTGCGGTTGCTCACCGGTGAGGACGGGTGAGCGTCAAGGCACCTGCGCTGTCCCGCGGCGCGGGCCTGGTGCTCGGCCTGGTCGCACTTGTTTTCGTGGCGCTGCTGTCGCTCGCGGTGGGCGCGCGGTCGATCCCGCTGTCGACGGTGCTGAACGTACTGGCCTCCCCGGACGGCTCCGATTCGGCGTTCGTCGTGTGGGAGCTGCGGATTCCGCGCACGTTGATCGGCGTCGCGGTCGGTGCGGCACTGGGCGTGGCGGGCGCGCTGATGCAGGCGCTGACCCGCAACCCGCTCGCCGATCCCGGTCTGCTCGGCGTGAACGCGGGCGCCTCCGCCGCGGCGGCGTTGTCGATCAGCGTGCTCGGGCTGACGGACCTTCGGGCGTTCGTCTGGTTCGCGTTCGCAGGCGCCGCTGTGGCGGGCACGGTGCTGTACGTCATCGCGGGCCGGTCGGGCGCGTCGCCGGTGCGGCTCGCGTTGGCGGGTGCGGCGGTGATGGCTGCCCTGACCGGGTTCACGCAGGCGGTGACCCTGCTGGACCAGAACGCGCTGGACCAGATGCGGTTCTGGACCGTGGGCGCGTTGGAACGCGCGAACATCGGGACGCTGACGGACGTCGCGCCGTTCCTGGTGGTAGGGCTGGTGATGGCGATCTTGCTGGCGCGGCCGTTGAACGCGTTGTCGCTCGGTGAGGAGATGGGGCGGTCGCTGGGTGCGCATCTCGGCCGGACTCAGCTGCTGACGCTGGTAGCGGTAACGCTGCTGGCCGGTGCGGCGACAGCGGCCGTGGGCCCGTTGGTGTTCGTCGGCCTCGTCGTGCCGCACATGGTCCGGGCGATCACCGGGCCCGACCAGCGGTGGATAGTGGGGTACTGCGCGGTGTTCGCACCGGTGTTGCTGCTGCTGGCCGACGTGCTCGGGCGGGTGATGGCGCGGGAGGAGATCGACGTGGGTGTGGTGACCGCGTTGCTGGGCGGTCCGGTGTTCCTGATCCTGTTGCGGCGCCACAAGGCGGTCCGCGTATGAGCGCGCTTCCTCCGGCTTCCGTCGCTCAGCCTGTACGCCTCCGCACGCGGCCCCGGCGTTCACTTGTCGTCTCTTTCGGTCTCGTCGCCGCGATCGTGGTCGTCGGCGTGATCGCGCTCGGCACCGGCGCGATCTACGTGGCACCGCTCGACGTAGTGCGTACGTTGTTCGGCAACGGCAGCCGCATCACCAACTACGCGGTGCTCGACCTGCGGCTGCCCCGCGTGCTGATCGCGCTCATGGTCGGCGCGGCGCTCGGCATGAGCGGCGCGGTGTTCCAGAGCCTGTCGCGCAACCCGTTGGGCAGTCCGGACATCATCGGCTTCAACTACGGTGCCGCGACCGGCGGCCTGCTCGTCATCCTGGTTTTCGGCGGCAGCCCCGGCACGGTGTCGGCGGGCGCGCTGGTGGGTGGCCTGGCGACGGCGCTGCTCGTGTACGTGCTGGCGTGGCAGCGCGGTGTGCTCGGGATGCGGCTGGTGCTGACCGGGATCGGCATCAGCGCGATCCTGCAGGCGGTCAACTTCTACCTGATCGTCAACGCGGGCGTCGCCGACGTGGCGCGCGCGACGGTGTGGCTCACCGGCAGCCTGAACAACCTCGGCTGGACCCAGCTGTGGCCCACCTCGATCGCGCTCGTCGTGCTGGTGCCCGCGCTGCTGTTCGGCGTGCGGTGGCTGGAAATGCTGGCGATGGGCGACGAAGTGGCGCGGGGCCTCGGCGTTCCGGTGGAAGGCGCGCGCGTGTACCTGCTCGTCTCCGGCACGGCGGCGTGCGCGGTGGCGACGGCGGCGGCCGGCCCGATCGCGTTCGTGGCTCTGGTCGCGCCGCAGTTGGCGAAACGGCTGACCCGGTCGTACGGCGCGAGGCTGCTGCCCGCGGCGTGGATGGGTGCTTTCCTGGTGCTGGCAGCGGATTTCGCCACGCAACGGATCGGCGGTGCGTTGCCCGTCGGCGTCGCGACCGGCGCGTTGGGCGGCGTCTACCTCGCGTGGCTGCTCTGGCGAAAGTCCTGACACCGCAAGGCCGGGGCCTTGCGGTGTCAGGCCGGTCAGGCGGGCACGACGAACGGTGCGACCGAGCCCAGCTTCTCGCAGGTCTCCTCGAACTCGCGGTCCGGTGTCGAGTCGACCACGATGCCCGCTCCCGCGCGCAGCCACGCCTGGTCGCCCTCCTGATACACCGCGCGCAGCACGAGGGCGGCGTCCAGCGAGCCGTCGGCGTCGATCGCGACGACCGCGCCCGAATAGAGGCCGCGGCTGCCGTCCATGCGGGCGATCGCGTCCAGCGACTCACGCTTCGGGATGCCCGACGCGGTCACCGCCGGGAACACCGCCTCCAGTGCGTCCCACGCCGACCGATCCTCGGCCAGGTCGCCGTTGACGAGCGAGGCGAGGTGCTGCACGGACCCCCGCTCCTTGATTCCCATGAAGTCACCGACGTGCACGGATTCCGGCTTGCAGATGCGGCGCAGCTCCTCCTGCGCGGCGCGTACCGAGACGGCGTGCTCGAAGACCTCCTTCGGGTCGTTCTCCAGCTCGCGGCGCGCCGCCGCGTCCAGTTCGGCGCCGCGGCCGAACGCGCGGGTGCCCGCCAGCGGCTGCGTGACGACGTGGCCCGCACCGTCGACCGACACGACGATCTCCGGGCTGAAGCCTGCCGCCTCGGCGCCGTTGAGGCGCAGCACAAACGACCGCGCAGGGGTGTTGCCGAGGCGGCCGCGCTCGTAGGTGCCCACGATGTCGACCTGGAACGGAATGTGCACCGCCCGCGACAGGATGACCTTCTGGTACTGGCCCTGACGGATCTCCTTGATCGCCTGCGCGACCCGTTCGCGGTAGTTGGCGCTGTCCGCCGTGATGTCGACCGCGGAGGTCTGCCCGGTGTCCAGCTCGATGTCGGCGGTCAGCAATTCGCGCACGTGCTCGGCGGTGTCGACCGCGCGCACCACGGCCGTGCCTTCGGCCAGCGTCACCTCGACGCGCGGCACGATCAGCCGGACGATCTCGCCCGTCGGCGCGGCGGCACCGCGCAGCGTCAGTCCGGGCACCAGCGAGGCGAACCCGAAGTTGACCCGGCCGTACGCGCGCCAACCGGTGACCGGCAGTTCCGCGAGCGCCTCGCGCAGCGCCTGACCTGGCGAGCCGGACCAGGACCGCTCGGTCACCTCACCACCGGCCTCGACCCGCACCCGCCGCGCGTCGAGCGTCACCGTGGCGAGCGCGCCACCGGCGAACGTCCAGGTGCCCGCGCGCTCGTAGACGACGTAGTCGTCGAATCCGGACCGCGCCAGCCGAGTTACCAGGTCCAGCGGATCAGCCGACCCTGTCGCGATCTCTTCACGGTCGTACTCGGTCACACCAACTCCTCGTCCTTGGCGCCGGATCTCGGCATGGTCGGCCAGAGGCAGGCCGAGACCAAGGTGATCCTAACCTAAGTAAGGGGACCCTCTATAGGTCCGAATGACCGGTCAGAGACAGATAGATCACACCTCGGCGGACAGCGCTGTCCTCCGACCCGCGTTGCCCCTGAAGGGTCGCTTGATCAGGCAAGGTCTCCATTCAAGCCGTGACGCAGCGGTGCGGTGCGGCATTCCCGAGAGCCGAGGCTTTCACTGCTGTGCTCGGGTTCTTCGCCAGACGAGGAGCAGGACCAACGCACACGCGTTGGTTTGTCGTGAGTGATGAACATTGTTCATTCCGGATGAACGCATAGCGAGGTGTGAGACACAGGAGACCCTTCATCCGGCGGCGTGTGTTCGGTGTGCTCGCCGCGCTGACCATGGCCGGATCACTTGTGGCCGTGCCGCCTGCGTACGCCGAGATCGACCCGACCGCCATGGACAACGCGGTGTTCAGCGCGTACATGCGGGCCACTGCCAAGTCCGAGGCCGATTTCGTCAAGAGTGTCGTGTCCAGCGCCGAGATGCTGGACTGGCGGGTGCTTAACCCGCAAGCGACCAAGGACCAGCTGTTCGACCACTACCTGTGGGTGGCCAGGCACCGGGAGGAAGCGTCCACCGCCTTCTCCGGCCTGTGGGAACGTTCCGAGCACGAGATGCTGGCGTGGACCATCGCGGATCTGCCGCATGCCCCGCAGGCGGAGTACCGGGGGCCGACGGTCTCCGTACTGGTCGCCGCGATGACCGGCCGGGACGCCGAGCGGATGTCCCCGCGGATCAAGGACCGGCTGACCGCCAACGAGCAGTATTTCGACGGCGAGCGCCGCTACTCCGAGGCGCCGGGCCTGGTCTGGGCCGCGGTGGCCAATCGGGCCCGGCAGGACCCGGTCTTCAAACAGGTGTGGGACGGCGAGATCGGCGCGGCGCACAAGTGGGTGAGCGCGACCGACAGCGCGCAGACCATGTCCGACCACCCCATGCTGAGCATGTACTACGACCTGCCGTCGATCCTGTCGAAGAAGAACGACCCGGTCGCGGTCAAGCAGGAGGTGATCAATCAGGTCGCCGAGCTCGGCAAGGGCATCAACCGGGAGTACTCCAAGATCATCGATGTGATCAAGGAGGCCGCGGGCAAGAACGTTCCCGGCGCGCCGCCGAAGCCTGATGAGAAGGTGCCGGTCGAGAAGGCCGAGGACGAGCAGAAGCAACGTCAGGACGTCATCGACGGGATCAAGGCCGGGTTCGACGGACTGTCCTACATCGCCGGAGCGCTCGGCCAGCACGACTTCGCCCAGCAGGTCATGAAGGTCGGCGAGGCGGGGAGCAAGTTCGCGACTGCGAGCAACAAACTGCTGTCGTTCATGCAGACGGCCGGTGAGATCTCGGGATTCGCCACGGCCGCCGCGATGGGCAACTTCGCCGGTGCCCTGATCTCGGTGGTGTCCATGTTCACCGCGGGCCCACCGAGTATCGAACAGGTGATCCTCAGCCAGATCGCCGAGTTGCGCAAGGAGGTCCAGCGGCTCGGGCGGGACATGAACGCCCGGTTCGACCAGATCGACAGCAGGCTCAAGGAGGTGTACGGCAAGCTGGCCGCCGAGTTCGAACGGACCAATGCCCGCGTGGAGGAAGTCCGCCTGATCGCCAAGGACATCGCCAGCAACGTGCTGCACCACCAGGCACGGACCCAGGCCATCGGCGAGGCCACGCTGGACGCGATCGCCGACATGGAGCGCGACAAACTGCTGGAATGGGCCAATCTCGGAGTCGACTACTCACGGGCGCACCAGGGCGACCCGATTCCCAAGCAGACGTTCGTCGACGCGGAGAACATCTTCAACGCCTACGGCACGCAGAACACGACGTCCGCGGCGTATGTCGTACCGGAAGGCCGCTACACCACCGAGCAGGAGGCTGTCTCCACGCTGCTGAAGCTCTACGGGGATCCGACCAAGAGCTTCGGGCCGACCGGGGCGATCCGCTTCTTGGCCTGGTACGCCAACGAAAGCAAGCTCGCACCCGGCTTCCCGGTGCCGCCGAGTGGCAAGATCGCCAACCCGGCGGTGTGGGCGTTGGCGGCCAACGCGTACACGCTGATGACCGATCAGAACCGGGCCATGGCTGCGACGAGCGTCGCACGGTGGCGGGCGGACGATGTGATCACCGTCGGCAAGGACATCCAGAACGCCATCCAGCAGTTCGTCCTGTACGGGCAGGTGGAACCGGGTAAGGCGAGTCTGCTGTACCAGAACCTGATGACGAAGTACCGCGTGGCGATGCGGGACTTCCTCAACAGCCTGCGCGTGCACGAGAACGCGGCGCGGGACGGCAAGAAGTACGAGCTCTTCGGCAACTACGAGCAGGCCATCCCGGCGGACCACGGGATGCCGGTGGCGGCGGACATGCCGCACTGCTCCGGGTTGTCCACCTTGCCGCGGATCAAGACACCGGCCAACGCGACCGGGCTCGACCTCAGTCCCGCGGTGATGTTCGCCAGGTACCTGCGGTTCAAGTCGGACATGCCGGAACCGGCCTACACACCGTGCTACTCGGCTCAGTGGGTGAACACGAGGGTGGAGACCGGCACCGACCCGCTGACCGGCAAGCGCATCACCGTCAAGTTTGGTGACCTGCAGATCAGCGCGCGCCAGTTCATGGTGTGGACACCCACTACCGGCCTTGTCGAGGCCCGCCGGATGTCCGCGGTGGTCAAGAAGAACGTGGAGATCCAGTTCTGCATGTGGGACGGGCCGACGGGGCCGCGCGCCTGCAAGCCGATCGAGGAACGCAGTGAGCACGAGGAGGCAGCCAAGGGCTGGGAACCGGAGTTCCGGCAGGCCTTCGAGAAGACCGCGAAGCCGGAGAACATCCCGGACCTCGCCAGGTCCGACGGGCTCGGCAAGATCTTCACCGGCGAGTACCTGGACAAGCGGAAAGGCACGTACTACAAGAAGGTCTCCGAATCGCTGGACACGGCACCGGCCAGGGACGTCGACTTCGCGGTGCAACTGCTGCGGGCGTACACCGAGGTCGGCCTGTCCCGGGTGTTGGAGTCCGACGACCAGATGAAGGCGTTGCTGTACGGGGAGCGGCAGTTGTATTCGACTCCGCTGCTCAAGCAGCTTTTCGGCAAGGCGAAGGCCAACTACGAGTCGGGGACGATGGATCCGTTCGCGGGCCAGACCGCGTTGGAGAAGGCCGATGCCCAGCCGTACCCGCCGGGGCTGGAGAGCCCCGACAGGTTCTCGGCATGGCTGATGCACAGCGCGGGCGTGCGAACCGACCGGTTGTCGACCCGGCTGGACGTCCCGTTCGCCTCCTTCGATGACCAGTCGTTGCCCGAGGTCCAGCACGCGTTGACGAAGCTGCAGATCGTCACGGACGCGATTCACGGCCGCAAGAACTGACCGGGACACTGACCGGAAGTGCCACCGCACTTCCGGTCAGGACCAGTCGCACTGCCAGGTGAACGCGGGTGCGGGTCCCGGTTGGTAGCTGACGAAGGCGCCGGTACGCACCGAGGTGTCCAGGTGATGTCCGAGCACCGGCAGGGTCTGCCCGATCCGTGCGATCGTGGTCCGCAGTGCCCTGGTGACGTTGATCCTGGCCTTCTCGGCGGCCGACCCGGTCTGCCGATCACGCCCGCCGAGTCCGACCGCGTAGGCCAGTTGCCGTGCCAGAGCGTCCAGTTCGGACCTCGCGGCCCCGGCCCTGACGATGTCGTGAAAGGATTCCGCCTCGGCGATCACCTCCCGCAGGTCCTCGATCCGGGCGCGGTACGCGGCCTTGGCCTGCCCGTCCAGCACAGGCCCGAGGCTGGATTGCCGCACTGCGGCGGTCAGCTGCATCGTGTGCACCTCGACGCCAGGCCGGGACAGCAACTCGGCGAGATACCGGACCCCCTTGCTGTGCTTGAGCCGCACAACGTCGGCCGCGTGCGTGAGTGACCAGTATTCGCCTTCCCTACGGAACGAGTTCGTACATTGTTGCCGGATCACCACATCCATAGGGCAAGTACACAGATCAGGTTCCCGGACGACCAGGGTGCGCTGTCCCCAGCACACCGGGAGAAGTTCCCGGCCTCACAAGGTAACTGGTCAGATCAGCGCTCGCAGTGAGCACAACCCGCCGGACCCAGGAACACGTGCTCACTCGTCGCGCCAACGGCTGGGTCCGGCTGATGGCGGTTCCACTGCTGACGAGTACCGATGAGGCGCACGTCCGGACGATCGGGGGACGCTCGATCACCTGGTGCGCACCGGCGGGTGCTTGTACCTCACTGGACACGATCGTCCACCTTCTGCCTGTTGACGCGGAATGTCTGGATCATCGTTGCCGGGCAACGACTTCGACCTCGATGGACGCGGCGCTGAACGGCGAGGTGTCCACGATCGGCACGAATGTGGTGGGTGGGAGGGTTGGTCCGAAGAACATCGTGCGCCAACACGTTCGACGACTGCCATCTCGTTGGCGTCCTTCAGGTACACGGTCTGGTGGATGACGTCTGTCAGGTCCAGGCCGAACGGTAGTTGTCAAGTCCAATTGAGACGGTTTGTGTCTACAGGGCTGGTTGTGACTGTGGAATGGGTTGGTTGATCCAGACTGCCTCGGGCAGTTTGGGTGGCCGGGGTCGGCGGGTGAAGCGTTCGGGGTGTGCGGCGTAGGCCCGGTTGAGGGTGGTTTGGCGTTGGGTCTGGATCTGCTCGGCGGTGCCGAAGTGGACCGAGGCCGGGGTGTGCATCCCGATCCCGGAATGCCGGTGTTCGTGGTTGTAGGCCAGGAAGAAGCTCTCGCAGAACGCGCGGGCGTCGGCCAGTGACCCGAACCGGTCGGGAAAATCCGGCACGTACTTCATCGTCTTGAACTGGGCTTCGGAGTACGGGTTGTCGTTCGAGGTTCGGGGGCGGGAATGCGACCGCAGCACGCCGAGATCGACCAGGAGGTCGGACACTGGTTTGGAGACCATCGCCCCGCCGCGGTCGGCGTGGATGGTGTGCGGCTCGACCCCGTTGCGGGCGACCGCGTCAGCGAGGAAATCCTTGGCCACGACCGCGTCCTCGGCCGCGGCGACCAGCCAGCCCGTCACATAGCGGGAGAAGATGTCCAGCACGACATAGCACTTGTACCAGACGCCTTTGACCGGTCCTTTCAACGCGGTGATGTCCCAGGACCACACCTCGCTGGGGCCGCGGGCGATCAGCTCCGGGCGGACCCGGGGTGGATGGGTGGCCAGCCGGCGGCGTTCGGACACCTGCCCAGCCGCGCGGGCGATGCGGTACATGGTGGAGATCGAGCAGTGATATCGGCCCTCGTCCAGCTCGCGGGCCCAGACCTGTGGGATCGCCAGATCCGCGTAGGTCGGGCTGGTTAGCAAGGCCAGCACGGCTGTGCGTTCGGTGTCGGTCAACGCCGAGGGCGGTGGTTGGCGCGGTAGCCACGGACCGTGCTTGGCCGGCGGCGGGTTGGCGCGCCGGTAGTAGGTCGCGCGGGAGATCCCGGTCAGCGCGCACGACTGCTGCACCGAGACCTCGGCTGCGCGTAGTTCGGTGAACGCGGCCGTCATGACGTCCTCGGCGGCTCGTCGTTCTCCGCGCTCTCGGAGAGTCCTTCCAAGAGCGCGTGTGCTTTTCCCATGATGTCCAGCGCTATCCGGGTTTTCGCCAGGTCGGATCGCAGTTTCTCGTTCTGGCGGCGGAGTTTCTCCAGCTCGATCTGCTCGGCTGATTTCTTCGAGCGTTTCGCCGGTGTCGACGGGTCCGCCGGGCCGCTGGTCAGGGCGGCCGCGTCGCGGGCGCGTGTCCACTCGATGATGTGCGAGGAATACAGGCCTTCCCGGCGCAGGATCGCGCCTTTCTCGCCGTTGGGGGCGTTCTCGTACTCGGTGACGATCGCCAGCTTGTACTCCGGGCTGAACACCCGCCGGGACGGACGCGGCGCGGGATCGCCCGCCGGTGTCGACGGGATGGGCTGGTCGTCAGCGGGAGTGGACACGTACACAAGGATCTCCGATCCCGCCCTTGGTCAGGAACCCCGGTACTCACACCGGGTGTCTCACACGATCCTGACAAAGAGGGGAACGCCTCGAGGTACCCGATGTGCGACTGGTAGACGTACCAGGCCTTCGCGCGTAACCCGGAGTCTGCTTCCAGGTGCCCAAAGGACAGGCGGCGGCCGTCGTCGGGCAGGCCGGCGTTGCTGTCGACCAGTCGCCTGTTGGGTCCGTCGATGGGAACCTCGCTGCAGGTGAACACGAGATCGCCGCCCCGGACCGCGCCGACGTGGTAGCGGGCGATGTCCGCTTGGGGCAGACGGACTTCCTTCGCGTCGCCGCGGCTGCGTGGCAGGAAGGCCACGCACCCGCAACGCCAGCCGGGTCTTGCCGACCACTGCGACCCCGGTCACCGTGACCAGCCGCACCAGCCGCGCGGCGCGGGCGGTCTCGCGTTGGCGACCGACAAAGCTTGTTGTCTCGTCCGGCAGATTGCCCGCCGGCCAGCGTGATCCGGCGCCCGCCGTCACGAGTGTCGGCCTTGTTGTTGTTCGGCGACCCATGCGGCGAGTTGGATGCGGTTGGTGAAACCGAGCTTGGTCAGGATGCGTTCGACGTGGCCTTCGGCGGTGCGTTGGGCGATCACCAGCCGCGCGGCGATGTCCTTGTTGGACAGCCCCTGCGCGAGCAGTTCAGCGACCTGCCGTTCCCGGCGAGTCAGCGGCGTCGACGGTTCGTCGGTGGGGGCTGTGGGCGTCGAGGGGGAGGGCTGTGCGGGTTCGCCGAGGGCGTAGGCGACGGCCTGATCCAGGTCGAGCGCTGCGCCATGGTCGACGGCGATCTGGAACGCACGGTCACCGAGGGCGCGGCGGGCCTGCTGCTCGCACGCCTCGTGCGCGGCGTGGTAGTGCGGGGAGCCCAACAGGGACTGGCCGCCGAGTAGCGGCCACAGTTGCTGCGCCACGCCGAGCAGCACGGCGGCCCGCTCGCTCTCGCCGGCTGTCCCCGCGATCCACGCCAGCCGCTCGACGAGCAACACCGTGCCCAAGGTGTCGTTGAAGGTACACATGATCCGGAGGCTTTCCTTGGCGTGCATGCTCGCCTGCGCCAATTCGCCTCGATGCCACTGTGCGAGGGCGAGCAGGGAGAGGGCATGAGCCCGGGTCGATTGCTCGCCCTGCCGCTCGCCGATCGCGCACACCTGCGTGGCGAGGGCGATCGCGCGGTCGGGATCCCCTTGGAACGTGGCGGTGCGAGCCAGCAGGACTTGGGCCAGCCGAAGCGGGCGTCAGCAGGCCCCGCGCAGGGAGTCGCGGCCTGCGTACCGTGCTTCCGTGCCCAGCTCTTCCTCGATGCGGATGAGCTGGTTGTACTTCGCGGTGCGGTCCGATCGTGACAATGAGCCGGTTTTGATCTGTCCGCAGCCTGTGGCCACGGCGAGATCGGCGATCGTGGTGTCCTCTGTCTCGCCGGACCGGTGGGACATGACCACGGAATAGCCCGCCTTGTGCGCGGTGTCCACTGTGGTCAGAGTTTCGGTCAGTGTGCCGATCTGGTTGACCTTGACCAGAATGGAGTTGGCGATCCCGCGCTCGATCCCGTCCCGCAGCAGGGTCACGTTGGTGCAGAACACATCGTCGCCGACGAGCTGAACGCGGTCGCCGATCGTCTCGGTCAACTGCTTCCAGCCGTCGAAGTCGTCCTGGGCGATTCCGTCCTCAATGGACACAATGGGGAACTTGGCGGTCAGTTCGGCGAGGTATGCGACGTGCTGCTCGACGCTGCGCTTGTGACCTTCGCCGACGTAGTCGTACTCGCCATCGGTGTAGAACTCCGACGCGGCTGGGTCAAGCAGCAGTGCGATGTCCTCACCAGGGGTGTAGCCGCAGTACTCGATCGCCTTGACCACGAACCGCAGCGCTTCGTCGGCGGAGTTCAGGTTGGGTGCGAATCCGCCCTCGTCGCCGACGTTGGTGTTGTGTCCGGCTTCGTGCAAGGACTTGCGCAGCGTGTGGAACACCTCCGAGCCCATCCTGACGGCCTCGGCGAAGGTCTCCGCGCCGACCGGGCCGATCATGAACTCCTGGAAGTCGATCGAGTTGTCGGCGTGCACGCCACCGTTGATGATGTTCATCATCGGCAGCGGCAGCAGGTGCGCGAACACGCCGCCGACGTAGCGGTACAACGGCAGGCCACTGCTGGCGGCAGCCGCCTTCACGGTCGCGAGGGAGACGCCGAGCGTCGCGTTCGCGCCGAGCCTGGCCTTGTTCGCGGTGCCGTCCAGGTCGATCAGGGCACGGTCGACTTCGGCTTGTGCTTCCGCGTCGAGCCCGACAAGTGCGTCCCTGATCTCGCCGTTGACCGCGTCGACGGCCTTGCGCACGCCCTTGCCGTGGTACCGGGCCTTGTCGCCGTCGCGCAGCTCCACAGCCTCCCGCGTGCCGGTTGACGCGCCGGACGGGACCGCGGCGCGGCCCAGCGACTCGTCTTCAAGCAGAACATCCACTTCGACAGTCGGGTTGCCACGACTATCGAGGACCTCCCGGCCGTGTACGGCGACGATGGCAGTCATGTGCGCTCCTCACAGGGGTTTCAGCAGGCAGCGCAACGTCGAGCCGCCCCAGGCATCGGGGACGGTATCAGAATCGATCAAGAGCGGAAGATCTTTCCCTGTGGCTGATGGCTAGGGCCACAGCAGGCCTCGGCTCCACGCGTCGTCGGCGCGGGTGTAACACAGCCGCACGTGCCTGCGGCGTTGTCGCCTTGCCAGAACTCGACTTCGTCGGCGTGCACGGTACCCAACGCGACCACCACAGCCGCGCAAACGCCCGCCTGCCACGCGACGTGAAACCGGGACAGCCCGGGGTTCATCCGCACCAGGACGTCGAGTGCTCTTGCCACCGTGCCAGATTTCCCAGCCATTTCAACGAAGTCCAGAGCACACTGTACCGATCAGTCATACCCGTCAAGCTGGTCAGTCATCTGACGGATGGCGTTGCTCGGCAAGGTTGTCGCAGGCTGCCTGGTGTTCCCGGCAATCCGTCCGATACGGCATAAGGCAGGAGACGCGAGGATGACCACAGTACAGACCCAGCGTTGTCGCCGCTTTCGTTTCGTGGAAAGGCCCGCTGTTGGCTAGAAAGGTCGAAAACATTCGATCACGACGAGCACCCTCCGGCATCGACTTCACCCACTAGGCGCTCCCCGCCGAAAGCGACGGCGAGAGGGAGAGGCACGTAGCCGTGGCAGAGTTATGCCACAACCTCGGTACGACTCTGATGGTCGTTGCCGCGGCGCTCGCGCAGCTGTTGAAAGTCGGGTTGGGCCGCCCGGACCGCGCCCAGCAGATCCCGTACACCGACAACAGTTTTCCCAGTGGGCATGTCACCGTGGCGGCTATCGGCGTTTTCGCGGTGTTGCTGGTGGTGCCCGGGCGGCCCCAGTGGGCAAGCAGCACCGCACCCAAGAAGTCACTCGGCCGGTGCCGGCCCGCGACCAACGCATGCGTGGTCAGTGAGCCTTGGCAGATCACAGGAGAGGGCGGGATACTGTGCCTGTGGTGCCTGAATGGTGGCTGGAGGAGTCGATGCTCGGATGACGGCGGGGCGACCGTTGCCCACACAGGACGACGTGCTCGGGTACTTCAACGCGTTGTCGAACTGGGGACGGTGGGGCGACGACGACGAGCTCGGCACTCTGAACCACATCACCGACGACATCCGGCTGGCGGCGGCGCGGGCCGTGCGCCATGGCAGGAGCGTGTCGTGCGCATGGGAAGTTGCCGTACCGCAAGACATGGAGCGGTCGACGACGACGTGCCCGCGCACCGCCGACATGCCAGGCGCCGAGGACATGCCGGCGCCCGGATTTCGCGACGACCACCGCTTCGGCTTTTCGTTCGAGCGGCTCGGCTTCACGTTCCACGGCAACACCATCACCCACATCGACTCGCCATGCCCCGTCTTCTGGGACGGCACGATGTACAACGGGCGGTCGCACTCGTTGGTCGACGCCGCAACGGGATCGGACTGGGCCGCGGTCACGGCGGCGGCGAACGGGATCATCACGCGTGGTGTCCTGCTGGACATTGCGAGGGTCCGCGATGTGCCGTGGCTGGAACCGGGACAGGGTGTGTTTCCCGAGGATCTCGAGGAGGCCGAGCGTCGCCAGGGTGTGCGGGTGCGATCCGGCGATGCGGTACTGCTGCGGACCGGCTATGGCCGCTTCCGGCATGAGGTCGGTGAGGCCACCGGTTTCATGCAGGCTGGCTGGCACGCATCTTGCCTGCCGTGGCTGTATGAGCGGGAGGTGGCGCTGATCGGCGCTGACACTCCTCAGGACGTTCAGCCGTCGGGGTACGAGAACCTCCTGATGCCGGTTCACGCCGTGAGCCTCGTCGCGATGGGTCTGTGGATGCTCGACAACTGCGACTTGGAGGTGTGCGCGACGACGGCCGCAGAGCTCGGCCAATGGGACTTCCACCTCGCCGTCGCGCCGGTCCGCTTCGCTGGTGCGTCCGGCAGCCCGGTCAACCCGATCGCCACATTCTGACCGCGGGACTCTCGCCTTGATCACACGGCGGGTGCGGCACACAGACATGCCGATCCTTGTCATGGGCTCAGTTGTTTGACCAGGACATCCAGGCGGTTCTCCTGTTCGGCGAACTCGGCGGTGAACCGTCTTTCCGTCCATCCGCGTTGGGTCTGTCGGCCAGCCAGCCCACACTGCTGTAGCCGAGCACCATTGAGCGGGCCAAACGTGGCGTCGATCAACGAATCCACCTCCGCCATGACGGTCATGGTGACCGGCTACCCACGGATGACCTCGTCAACCCGCGCCACCTTGACCGAACTCACTGTCCACTGTGGCCTCATACGGCACGGAACCTGATGGTTGCCTGTCGTCCTACTGGGTAGCCGGAACAGGGGTTCTTGAGTTGAACGAACAAGCCATGCAGTGGATGGAGGCTGTTGTGCACCAGGAAGAGCGGGAGCAGATTCGGCGCGAATTCGGCGAAGCCGTGAACATGACGGCCAAGCAACTGGAACAGTGGCTGGCGAGCAAGGAGTCGAAGGCCGTCGGTGACAAGCCGGACGGAGAGTCGACCGGACACGCCTCGGGCAGACGGATTGTGGCATTGCTCAGGACGCGCCCCGACGACTTGACCGAAGATGACTATCGGCACATGCGCAAGGTCACTGGATACGTGCATCGACACACGGCGCAGCGGCCCGCTTCGGACATCACGACGAGTCGATGGCGATATTCCCTGATGAACTGGGGCCATGATCCGCTCGACCACTAGGCGTCCCGAGTGTTGGAGTCGGCTGTCGGCTCGGTTCGGAAGTTTCGGTCATGCGAACCAGGGAATTCCGCTCCTGGGATGGGAGGTGACGCCGACGGCGGTGCCGCCGTGGCTGTCCCATTCGACCTTGTCACCTTTGCTCACGCTGGGATGCTGGACGTGTCGCGATGCCACGCGCGATGCTGGCCGATCTCCGTGATGAGCGTGTCGAAGTACTGGGCGGGCAAGGAATCCTCCGCGGCTGGTGCCGTCACGACGCCCACATCGCTGACGATGTCGTCCTCATTGGTCGCGATGCGCGTCTCACCGAGGTTCGCCTTGCGCAACAACTTGATACCGACGCCGAAAGCACCGACCGCTTTGCCGTGCTTGAATGCCTCGGTCACGAAGTGCACGGCGTACCCGTCCTTGCTCAGCGCGGCGACGCTGTCGGGTCCACAAGGGACGACAACGGCGTCGTAGAGCACTGATGCCATGGTGTTGATTGCCCGGTCGGCTTGGAGATCGTCATCATTGGCGCTGCGGACCATGCCGTCGGCCGGAGCGAGCAGTTCGGGAATGGCGCCGCTTTCCTTCAGCGCGGCCACGAGTCGGCGTGTGCCCTTTCCGTCGACGCCGTCGGCGATCAGGATGGCGACCTTGCGGGTCCGCACGCCTGTCACGGGTGCGGTGAGCTGGCTCAACGCGGGGGAGCTGTGGCCGTGGTTGGGTATGGCTTCCTGCTCCGGCGCTGGAACTCCGATGCCTTTGGCGACCAGGATCGCGAGCTCGTGGTCGACATGGTTGAGCTGGTCCACCACCGCGGCCCGGATCTCGATGTGGTCGACTTTGCCCAGTTCGAAGCGGAACGCGGCGACGATGTGGTCTTTCTCTGTCTCGCTCATGCTGTTCCAGAACAGGGTCGCCTGGCTGTAGAAGTCTTTGAAGCTCATGCTGCGCCTGCGGATCTTCGTGCCTTCGACTTTCTCCTGGTAGTGCGCGAAGACTTCGGGGAAGTCACCGGAGACCGCCGGGCAGCCGCCGCCAAGGCTGTTCTTGAAATAGCTCGTGCGGCCCCGGTGGATCTGGTGTTGCTGGAAACCGTCGCGCTGGTTGTTGTGCACCGGCGCCACCGGCCGGTTGACCGGGATGTGCGCGAAGTTGGGGCCACCGAGCCGCAGCAGCTGAGTGTCCAAATAGGAGAAGTTGCGGGCCTGGAGCAGTGGATCGTTGGTGAAGTCGATGCCGGGCACGATGTTCGCGGTGTGAAAGGCGACCTGTTCGGTCTCGGCGAAGAAGTTGTCCGGGTTGCGGTCGAGCACCATCCGGCCGACCGGCCGGACCGGGACCGCTTCCTCTGGGATGATCTTCGTGGCGTCCAGCAGGTCGAAGCCGAAGCGGTGCTCATCGGCCTCGGGCACGAGTTGCACACCCAGTTCCCACTCAGGGAAGTTACCCGTCTCGATGGCTTCCCAGAGGTCGCGGCGGTTGAAGTCGGGGTCCTTGCCCGCGATCTTCTGCGTCTCGTCCCAGACAAGGGAGTGCGTGCCGAGCACGGGTTTCCAGTGGAACTTCACGAACGTGCCAGCGCCATGGGCGTTGACCAGCCGGAAAGTGTGCACGCCGAAGCCCTGCATCATTCGGTAGCTGCGCGGTAGTGCCCGGTCGGACATCAGCCACATCATCATGTGCATGGTCTCCGGCTGCAGCGCGACGAAGTCCCACAGTGTGTCGTGCGCCGACTGGGCCTGCGGGATGTCGTTGTGCGGCTCGGGTTTGACCGCGTGTACGAAGTCCGGGAACTTGATGCCGTCCTGGATGAAGAACACCGGCATGTTGTTGCCGACCAGATCGTAGTTGCCCTGCCGGGTATAGAACTTCGTCGCGAACCCACGGACGTCCCGCACGGTGTCCGCCGAGCCGCGCGAACCGGCCACAGTGGAGAACCGCACGAAGACCGGCGTGCTGATGTCAGGATCAGTCAGGAATTGCGCGGCGGTGAACTCAGCGAGCCATCCGTCATAGGGCTGGAAATGACCATACGCTCCCGCCCCTCGTGCGTGTACGACTCGTTCGGGGATGCGTTCGTGGTCGAAATGGGTGATCTTCTCCCTCGTGTGAAAATCCTCCAGCAGTGTCGGGCCTCGATCACCGGCGGTCAGCGAGTCGTCGGTGTGGTCGACCCGGACGCCTTGCTGACTGGTCAGGTGAGTGTCCACTGAGTCCACTCGTGCGGAGTCCAGCTGCCGATCCTTCTCATCGCGAAGTGCCATGCAGTCGGCGTACCCGGTCACTGCACGCCTAATCTGCCACGCACCTGCTTTGCGCCCTGACGGCCGGAGTGAATGTCACTGAAATGGGTGTATGACTGGGTAACGGAAGCGGGATGGCTGGTGGAGAAGGATCTTTATGGCATTCCGGCTGCATCCGCGCAGCGCGGCCAACCAGAGACGATCCGGGGGCTCGTACCGAACATGGCCGGTGATCTGACGGCGGCGGAACAGACACGACCGCAGATCGTCGGACGTCACGATCGGCCAGGTCAAACTGGATGGCCGCATTGTCGACCAGGACAGGTACAACCGTGCAGATGGCCGCTGATGTCGCACCACGGGGACGTGAGAGTTGTTCAGGTGAGGTGTTGGTGGTGGATCCAGGTGGCGATCTGGGCGCGCTTGGCAAAGCCGAGTTTGGTCAGGATCCGTTCGACGTGCCCTTCCGCGGTCCGCGGCGCGATCACTAGCCGGGCCGCGATCTGCTTGTTGGACAGGCCTTCGGCGACGAGTTGCGCCACCTGTCGCTCTCGTGCGGTCAGCGTGGCCGTGTCTGGATGCCAGGCTGGGCTGGGGCGCGAGCGGGTGGCTTCGCCCAGAGCGTAGGCGGCGGCGTGCTCCAGGTCGGTGGCGTGTTCGGCGCCACAGTCGACGGCAGCGTGGAATGCCTGGTCACCGAGGTGCAACCGGGCCTGTCGGGCGCACTGTTCGTGCGGGTCAAGCAGTATCGGAGAACCTATCCTTGGCTCACCGCCGGTCAGGCGCCAGACCTGGTCCGCGGCACCGATCAGTTCGGCGGCGCGTTCGTGGTCGCCGGTCCTGCCGGCAATCCAGGAGAGCATGTCGATGAAGAATCCCACGCCGACGACGTCATTGAAGATTCGCTTGATCCGCAGGCCTTCCCGCGTGTTCGCGGCTGCCTCCGCCAGTTCGCCCCCATGCCAGTGGGCCACGGCGAGTACGTAACGAGCCCAGCCCTGGCTCCATTGCTCGCCGTGGCGTTGGCAAATCTCGACGGGCTGCTGGGCGAGGGGTATCGCCCGGGCATGGTCGCCGCGCCACGCGAGCGCTGTGGCCTGCACACATTGGGCCATGACCGGGACACATCCCACTTCGCCGCTGGCCGCGAAACGGGCGATGGCCTGCTCGGCCAGCGCCTCGGCGGCGTGGAAGTCCCCCTGGATCAGGCGGACGCCCGCGTGCACGAACATGGCGTGCGCCGCTGTGCTGTCGTCGTTGTGCTGTCGCGCCCAGCCCAGACACTCGTCTGCCATCCTTGTCGCGGCTTCGCTGTTCCCGACGGTGAAGCGGTAGTACCCGTTGACCCACAGTGCTTTGGCCCGCTCGCGGCTCGGCAAGCTGTCGGCCGCGAGTACCCGATTCAGCCAGTGGTGTCCCTCGGCGAGGCGACCGCAGCCGACCCAGTAGAACCACAGGGTGTTCGCCATGCGCTGCGCGGTCCGGGTCTGGCCCGCCTCGAGGTAGAAGTCCAGTGCGGCGCGGAGGTTGGCGTGTTCGAGCCGCATCCGGTGATACCAGGCCTGCTGGCTGCGGCCGAACCATTCCTGCTCGGCGTGTTCGGTCAGGCGCCGGCACCAGTCGGCGTGGCGCTGCCGCAACAGCGTCTCGTCCTCGCCGGCGGCGGAGAGCTTCTCGGCGGCGTACTGGCGCAGGGTGTCCAGCAACAGGTACCGCCCGGTGCCGCTGTCGGTGCCGGTGAGAATCGACTTGCCCACCAAGCCCTCGAACAATTCGGCCACCTCCGCCGGACCGCTTCCGCACTCCGAGTACACCCGCTCGGCCGCCTCCAGGTCGAAGCTGCCGGGAAAGACCGACAGCCGGGACCACAACCGCTGTTCAGCCGACGTGCAGAGCTCGAAACTCCAGTCGATGGCCGCCCGCAAGGTCTGATGCCGGGCTGCCGCGAGCCGGGGACCGGTGGTCAGCAACGGGAAACGGTCGTCCAGCCGCTGAAGGATCTGCTCCAGCGAGAGGTACCGCAGCAGGGCTGCGGCCAGTTCGATGGCCAACGGGATGCCCTCCACGCGCCGGCAGATGCCGATCACCCGCTCCCGGTTGCCCGCATCGAGCGCGACATTCGACACCACCGCGCCGGCCCGGTCGATGAACAACCTGATCGCCGGGTGGTCGGGATCCGATGCCGCCTTGGGCAGCGACAGCGGTTCGACGATCAGCAACTGTTCACCCGCCACCCGCAGGCTCTCCCGGCTGGTGGCCATGATCCGCAGGTGACGCACCTCCCGCAACAGCGCGTCGGCGACCTTCGCGCACTCGTCGACCAGATGCTCGCAGGTGTCCAGGATGAGCAACGCCTGCCGCTGCCGCAGGAAATCGATCAGCAGCTCCAACGGCGGGCGGCCACTCTGATCGGGGATGTCCAGCACCTGCACCGCGGTGTGTGCCACCAGCAACGGATCACGCACAGAAGCGAGTTCCACCAGCCAGACTCCGGCAGGGAACGCTCGTCACACCGCGGCCGCCACCTGCAGGGCGATCCGGGTCTTGCCGACGCCGCCGATTCCCGTCAGGGTGAGCAGGCGGTTGGTCGCCAGCAACTGCTTGGCCTGGCTGATCTCGCGCCCGCGGCCGACAAAACTGGTGACGTCGGCCGGGAGGTTGTGCGGAACGACCATGCCGCCCCTCGGTCTTCACGCTGACAACGGCCTCGCGTGGGGACTCACCATGCGAGGGCCGGGATCCCACAGCGACCGAGAATAGCTTCCATCACCGTTTCGAGCCGTCCACAGGATGACGCGTACACGCCACCGGCCGATATCGGCCAAGGTGGCGAGTGGTTCCTGCTCGGATCCTGAGGTTAGACCCGCTCCCGCTGTCCGCCGATCGAGAGATTCGTGCGGTAGTGAGCATGGGTGTACTGACGAGTTCGGAACATCTAGTGGACAAAGTGGACGTTCGGAGGAACGGTACGAGGATCGAAGTGCAGGTCTGGGCACCGGAACGCGTGCCTGGTGACAACGAACAGATCCGCGGGGCACTCCGGTACCACCCAGAAGTCATTCGATTCGCAGATTCATTGGGATCCTCGGAAATCTTCGACATAACGGTTGATCCACCCCATCTGGTTTGGCCATAAATACGAGGCCGCAGACTATCCGCCAGGCGTCCCGCTCGGCGCTGGCGACATCGTGTGCAGCTGCACTCGCGCGAAGCCATAGCATCAGGCGCCACGTCGGTGCACTGACGGTGCACTTGCCGAAATGCCATCCATGCAGGTCAGGCTGCATAGTGGTATTCGTTGAGGATGCCGCCCAAACGCTGGTGTCGATGGATGTCGACAGTGGCGATCTGACCGGTGATCGGCGACGGCAGTGGTCGTAGCCGTCGAGCGTTGGCGATGCCTTGGTGGGGTCGGCGAGAATTGTAGAACTGCTCCTACTGACGGAGGGCGTGAACTAAAAGAGCGTGTCTCATGTGGCTGCTTTGCGGAGTTTCTTGTAGCAGATGAGCGTGGCGGCAAGGGTGAGCAAGGCGCGGAAGCGGCTGCGGATCACACCCAGGGATCAACGGCTGTGCCAACGCTCACAACTCATCCGGCGTCAACCGCAGCGACAGATCATCCGACACAAGAATGATCACGACAGATCATGATCAACCACATGAGACAGGCTCTAAGCGGCATTGGGGTAGAGCCACTAGGAAGATCGCCGACGACCGGTCCCAGTCGGTCAACTGAGGTGGCTTCGGAGCACGGGAACGCCGCCAGTCCGCTGGGTGCGAGCTCTGTGCGTTGACCGCTCTTGGCGTAGTACGCGTTGGCCGCGGTCGAGGCGACGAACAACTTGAGCACGTTCCCTGTTGGCTTCAGCAGGCCGCGCGGTATTGGACAAGAGTAGGGCGGCCAGGCCAGGTTCGCGATTTCCGTGCCGTTGAGCGTGACTTCGGCCGCGGTGTGAACGGCGGGCAGTACCAGCTCCCACTCGGGCCATTCTGGGTCTGGCATGTCGAATCGCAGCCGGTATTCGGCGATACCGCTGTATTCGGCCATTCCCTGACGTTCCCAGCCGATGTCGGTCCGGACTGGCCGCGGACCTTCGCCGATGTCGATGCTCCATCCTGTACTGAGGACAATGTCGGCTGGCACAGAGGTAGGGCCGTCGGTGAACAGAAGGCACACAAGTTGCTCGGCGTGGCATTCCAGGCGGAGCGCGCCCGACGTTGTGCCGAGATCAAGGATCTCACCGGTTGTGGCGTCGAAACGGCGGACGCTTGCGGGGACCGACGGCGGGATGACGGTTACTGTCTGCCGATGTGGACTGTCCACAAAGAACGCGACGCGGGTTCCGTGGTCGTCTCGGCCGCTGCTGGTCCAGACAGTGACGTTGGGATCTGCTGTCCTGACGCGGCCACCGCGCAACGTCATGTCGAGTTCCGCGATTGTGGGAGTGTCTGGCCAATGCTTCGTGCAGGCTGCCGATGCCATGGCGGTGAGTGCCGGGTCGGATCCACGCTGCTGGCTCGCGGCTGGCAGTTCACCTGATGCCAGGACCGTGCCGCCAGCCGCTCGCATCCGTTGCAGTACTTCGACAGTTGCGATGTCCTTGACCACCTCGACACCTGGAAGCACCACTGTGGAGTAGCCACGATCGCTGAAGAAGATCTTTCCTGAAGCCACAGTCGCAGCGCGCAGGTCACGCTCGTCCACCAAGTGGAACCCGATTCCCGCCCGTGCGAGGTATTCCGTCCATACGGCGGTATGTGCGCCGAAGTGGTGACCGGGACCGCATGCCCATCCAGTCCGCAATGGATAGAGCACCGCGACCTCGCACTCCGGACGGGCCGCGTCCAGAAACGCGGACAAGCGGCCCGATTCCTCAGCGAAGGCCCGGTGATGCACGAACCACGGCTCGAAGTTCACGCCAGGTGGAAAATCGAAGCGGGGGTTCACGAACATCTGCGCATCCTCATCGCGCGGCGTCGCCCAGCCATCAGTCTACCAGTACGCGTGCATCACCAACTGGCGGGCACCGAGCAGGTGGTGCCGGATGGCCGCAGCGCGCAACTCACGCAGCGTGAGCTCCCAGCGACCGGCGGCGAAATGCGAACCGTTGGCGTCGCTGGAGAAGTACTGTTCCACGATGCAACGGCTGCGCCCGTGCGCCCTGGCGACCGAATCGCCTAGTTTCGCGGCCATCTGCGGTTGCGCGTTGGAAGCGTCCACGGCCGTCCGGTCGCGGAACCGGTCGATGGCGAAGTGGTCGTTGCCGAAGTTGGTGCGCGGGTCGGCCGTGATGACTGTGTCGGTGAAGTCCCACGAACCTACCGACCCGAACACCTCGTGGCCCGTGAACTCGATGCCATGAGCACGGCACCACTGTCCGACCGTCCCAAACAACGCCTCGATCGCTTGCGCTGAATAGGTTTCGAAGAACTCGCAGCGACTTTTCGCTGTGGCAACACCGACATCGGTCACGAGCGCGAGCAACACCTGTGGCAAATCGCTGAAGCGAGCAGCAAGTTCGGCTGACCACATCAGCGAGCTGCCCACGTGGCCATGGTGCTGGCGCCATCGGAAAAAGCACGCGTGCGGCTGATCGAAGAACGCGTACCGAACGGTCGTTCCGAAATGCTCTCCGAGTGCGGCACGGTAGGGTTCGTAACCAACTTCAATAAACCGTTGCGCGGCTTCGGGAAGGAGGTAGTTGATCATCCTGCTCGACGCGCATCGCGCCGCCACGAAGACAGTGACCGTGGTGTCAGGTTCGGCGGCGCTGACCTCGAGCACGCAGCCAGAAGGGGAGACCTCCGCGAATCGTGCGGTGACAGCGGCACCGTGGTGATCGACGGCGGCCACGATTTCCCACTCATCCCATGCCACCCGGCCATCTTCGAAAACCCACGACATTCCTTGCTCAAGAAGAGCTTCGACATCCGTCGGCCTGATGTCATCCACCATGCACCGCGCCCGACCATCCACAACGGACGCTGTCGTCCAGAACAGATGACGCTCTCGCAACTCGTCCCGGCCGGCAACCGTACGCCCACCGGCGTGCCCGGACAGCCATTTGTACTCATCGTAGATCCCGACAAGCATTCCCTGACGCGCAGCCTCGTCAACAGCCGCCCGATAGGCCGAAAGGTACTCCGGCCCAAGGTATTCCTCGCGGGGAAACGCCATCCGGGTCTGAATCTGGAATGACCGGTAACCCGCCTGTCGCATATCCGTGATCTGGTCGCGGATCTCGTCCGGCGTCGGTACTCGATGCCAGAACCAGTACGTACCCGGAGATTGCCAATCATCCGGCAGGATTTCAGTCATCAGTCACCGTCTTGTTGTCTACTTCGAACACAAAGGTGAGGCACGCGTACACCGCGGCGGCGACGAGCATCGCCAGTACGACACCAAGGTTCGCCTGCCCGACAACACCTTTCTCGGCTTCGCTGCCGAGTAGGAATCCGACAACCGTCGCGATGTTCGGATCGGCCGACGTCACGGTTCCAAGTCCGACGAACGCCGCGAGTCCAAGCGAGACGATCGCGGTCCATCGCACGTCACGGCCACCCGCCGAACTGGGCAGTGCCATCGTGACATCCCAGTCAAGCCACCGCTGCCGGACGAAGTCGACCAGTTGAATGCTGCCCATGGCTCCGGTGAGCACCGAGACCAGCGCGAGAAAAGCCTGAAAAGTCGCCAAGAAGGAGTCCGAGACGAACAACAAGTAGAACGCACCGGCCGAAATGACGATCGTGTTGAGGGCCGTCGTTCCGATCCGGGACAACGGCATTCCGAGTGCCAGCAACGCGAGACCCGACGAGTACACGCTCGTGATCGCGGCCGCCACCAGGGAGATCACGACGACGATGGAGAAAGGGATCAAGAACCACAGCGGCAACAACGCGGTCAGCGCCCCGATCGGATCGCTGGCCGCGGCGGTGCCCAGATCCGAGTTGCCCGCGGCCAGCAGTACACCAAGGACCAGCAAAGCCGTGACTGGCAAGGCAATCCCGGCTGTCGTCCACGTGATCACACCACGAGCGGGCACAGCGCGAGGAAGGTAGCGGGCGAAGTCACCGCCATAGGTCAAGAAACCCAGCCCGACCATCGTCATCGCGAGGATAACCCCGCCAAGAAACCGAACCCAACTGCCGTCGGGAACTGATCCAACGGCCTCCCAACGGATGTGCGGCACGATGAGAACGATGAAAACAACCGTCATGACAGCAGTCAGCCACGCGATCCAGCTTTCCACCTTGACGATCAGCTGATGCCCGATCATCGCGACGAGCAGCGTCACCGCAAGTACGACCACGAACCAGATCACGACGGCACCGGACGACACCCCACCGCCTTCGGCCACGAAAGCATTCGGCCACAGCCTGCCCAGCAGCGCGGCGCCTGTGGTCCAAGCCACCGCGATGATGATGATATTCCAGCCGACACTGGTGATGTACGCGAACACGGCCGGGAACTTGTTGCCCTGCAAGCCAAACGCGAACCTGGTTTGGGTGAGCGTTGGCAACCCCGTACGCGGGCCGCCGACCGACAGCACACCCACCAGTAACGCCGAACCGACGTAACCAAGTGTGCCGGCCAGAATCGCCTGCCAAACACTCAGTCCCAGGCCGAAAACGTAGATGCCGTAACCGATTCCGAGGATCGAGACGTTCCAGGAGAACCAGATGGCGAACAGTTCCCTTGGCCTGCCACGCCGTTCGGTGTCCGGAACCGGGTTGATCCCGTTGCGTTCAACGGCACTAGGTGCTGTGCTCATCGGACCACGCCTTTCGCGACAAGAAAGCACCCATATGGACGGAACTCGTCGGTCACGACGACCACACTGACCTCGGTACAACGCTTGTAGAAAGCCAATCGGTCCAGCGCGACGGCGCCGAGCGGCCTGCCTTCCGCGCGCTGAGCCTCGTCTATGAACTCGCGCTGCACCTCGTTCGGCGCATCGGCGTGATCGGGATCGCGCATGTACGTGATCGGGTGCTCGACGAAGTCGTCGACCGGCAGCAGGGTGCCGAGTTTGGTCATGAATTCCGGCGCGGAATGTCCATGGATCCGGACGACCGGCTGGCGAGCGCTGTAAGCCGGGTAGTTGAGATCCACGATCGCGAGCTGGTCGGCGTGTCCCATCCGGGCAAGCGGGGCCAGCAGTTCGGGCCCGAAGACGGGATCGATTCCCTTGAGCATGAGGCGCCTTCGAAATGTCAGCAGCCGCAGGACCGCCCGATGACCAGCTCGAATTCGCAGACGACCCGTTCGGGCCGCGCCTGGGAAAGCAGGGTGACGGCGTTCGAGGCGATTTCGTCCAACGGCTGGGCGATTGTCGTCAGGGGAGGGGTGAAGTACTGCGTGTCACTGGTGCCGTCGAACGTGACAATCGCCAGGTCGTCCGGTATGCGCCTGCCCATGTCGGCTGCGGTCTTGCCCACGCCCAACGCCATCTGGTCGCTGGCCACGAAGACCGCGTCCAGGTCGGGGCGCTCGGCCAGTAGCCGCTGCCCCGCCCTCAGCCCACCGGCACGTGAGAACTCCTCGACGAACACCGCCGATTCGTCCGCGCGCAGTCCAGCATCGACGATCGCGATCTGCCATCCCCGCCGACGGTCCGCGGAGGTGGAGAGGTTCGCGGGCCCGGTGACCAGGCCGATGTCGCGATAGCCGTGGCTGACCAAGTGACCGGTCGCGACTCTCGCGGCCTCCGTGTTGTTGATCGTCACGCAAGCGGCGTCGGTCCCGTCGGCCATCCGGTCCAGCATCACGACCGGAATCCCGCTGGCGGTCAGCAGATCCAGCCCGCCAGGCGGATTCACGCCGACGTACAACACCCCGTCGACCTGCTGCTGGATGAACTTCTCGATGATCGCCCGCTCGCGGTCGGAACTCTGCCCGGAGTTGCCGAGCAGGAGCACCTTGCCCATCGCGTACGTCCGGTCTTCCAACGCGTGGGCGAGCGCGGCGAAGAACGGGTTGGAGACGTCCGGCACGATCAGCGCGTAGGTGCCGGTCCGGCCGGCCGCCAGCGCCTTGGCGATCCCGTTTGGGCGGTAACCCGTTTCGGTGATCGCTTTGAGGACCCGCTCCCTGGTCAGCCGCGAGACCGGCCGAGGCCCGTTGTTCACGACATAGCTCACCACCGCGACCGACGTGCCTGCCGCCCGCGCCACGTCCTGGCGGGTCACCCGGGGACGCTCGGTGGTCATCGCGTACCGTTCCTGTCCTATGTGGTCTACGCGCGTAGACCGTTCGAGCAGAGTAGATCGGTGGTTGGCGTTTCCGCAATGGTGAACGGTCCTACCGGTGCCGGGCCGCACGGTAGGCGCGGACGAGGTGCTTGACGATCACGTCGCCCGATTGGGCCAGCGGGCCGTCACGGTGCCAAGCGAGCAGATGGCGGTAACGGATCGGATCACCGGCGATAGGTCTGGTCACGACGCCGGGGACTTCGTCGAAGGTGGGCTGTACCAGACTGACCGCGTGACCGTGACGGACGATTTCCACCAGGGTCCGGCCCTCGGCCTCGTACCGCACACGCATCCGCCCACCGGTGCCGAGTCCTACCCTGGCCCAGTATTCGGGCGTACGGTCCTCCGGCCTGGGAACGGCCCAATCGTGCTCCATCAAGTCCGCGAGATCGACTTCCGAATGCCTGGCCAGCGGATGGGTTTCGGGAAGCAGAGCGAACACGGGTTCGGTCACGACGGGCCGAAGCACGACACCGGGAGGCGCGGGCAGTTCATAACCGGGGCTGTCACCGACCACAGCCACCTCGAGACGGCCGTTGGCCACGTCATCCACCAAGGGCTGCGATGTGTGATGGCTACGTGAGGTGATGCTCGCATCGTGATGCAACGCGCGGACCTCACTGATCAGCGCGCCCATGAACGGTCCGGACACCGAGCCGAGCCGGAACTGCCTCGGCGAGCTTCCAGGCATAACAGCGGCCGTGTTCATCAACTCGTCGAGCGTCGGCAGCACGGCTTGGGCACGGGTGATGACCAGCTCACCCAACGGAGTCGGGACGACGCCGTTCTGGCCCCTGTCGAACAACCGTCCGCCGAGCATGGTCTCGATCCTGCCCAGCTGGGCGCTCACGCCCGGCTGGGTCTGCCGCAGCGCCGCGGCGGCCCGGGTCAGACTGCCTGTCTCCGCGATCGCGCAGATCACCCGAAGATGCCGAACCTCCAGCTCCATAACGCGATGTTAGGCAGAGCCGGGAGTTGCCCGAGCCACCTGCCCCACGCATTCTTGAGCTGACGAAAGGTGGACCACAGTGACCAGACCAGCCCGCCGGGACCCGAGCAACTTGGTGCAAGCCACCGGGTTCCGCGGATTCGTCCGCGGTGACTGGGGTCCGATCGACCGTGGCGTGCGGCTGGTTGACGGCGCGGCCGAGGCTGCTGCCCGGCACCGCGACCAGTTGCGGGCGGCTCTGCCTGGCGCGCGCATCGCGGCGGCCTCCGGCTGGGCGCCCGCACGATCCAACGACACCGACTATGACTTCCGGCCGGACAGCGACTTCTCGTGGCTGACTGGGTGTTCGGCCGAGGGCGCGGTGCTCGTGATGTACCCCGACGGCGACGCCGAGTTGTTCCTGCACGAGCCGGCCGGGCCAGCCGAGCCGGACTTCTTCGCCAACGCCCGCGACGGGGAGCTGTGGATCGGGCCGGTGCCCGGTCTTGCGGAGTGGGCGTCGGCGACGGGTTTGCGCTGCCGCCCGATCCAGGATCTTCCGTCAGCGTTGCGTGGCAAGGTGCCTGCCGTGCACAGCACCTTCGGCGTGGATCCGTTGCTGGACTCCCTGACGGGCCCGGATCGCACTGCGCACTTGCGCCGAGTGCTTGCCGAACTGCGGAGGGTGAAGGACGACTGGGAAATCGGGCAGCTCCAGTCCGCAGTGGACGCGACCGTGCAAGGATTCGCGGACGTCGCCGCTGAGTTGAAGAACGCCGTGGAATCCGGCGGCGAACGGTGGCTGCAGGGCACGTTCGATCGCCGCGCCCGCACAGCGGGAAACGGTCCAGGTTACGCGTCCATTGTGGCCGCTGGTCCGCACGCTCCGGTGCTGCATTGGGTACGTAACAACGGCCCAGTGCCAGAGGATGCCGTGCTGCTGCTCGACGCCGGTGTGGAGATGAACACGCTCTACACCGCGGACATCACCCGTACCCTGCCGGTGTCAGGCCGCTACAACGCAGCCCAGAAACAGATCCACGACCTAGTGGAACAAGCGACCGAGGCGGCATTGGCGGCGGTACGACCTGGCGCGCCGTACATGGAGTTCCATCGTGCGGCGATGCGTGTACTCGCGACGGGCTTGCACGATTGGGGTTTGCTGCCGGTCACGGTCGATGAGGCGCTGGATGACCGTGGGCAGCATCATCGCCGCTACATCGTTTGCGGTGTCGGCCATTTCCTCGGCCTTGATGTGCATGACTGTGCCAGTTCCTCTCCCGAGGCGTACCACCAAGGCACGGTGGCAGCGGGCATGACGCTCGCGGTCGAGCCTGGCTTGTACTTCCACCCCAATGACGAGACGGTACCGCCTGAACTGCGTGGGATCGGCGTACGTATCGAGGAGAACGTCGTGGTGACCGACTCAGGCAACCGGGTGCTGTCCACCGCACTGCCACGGGACGCGTCAGGATTGGAAGCGTGGGTGTCGGCCCGGCGTTGATCGGACAACGACTGAGCAGGGATGACTCCATACGTCTTGAAGCAGGGGATGAGAGCATTGCGCCCGTTATGGCGTTCAGCCGCCGCACTGTTGTCTCTTGTCCTCGTCCGTCGAGCAGAGTGAGGGGTGTATTTCCGTCAGCCCACGTCACGCGGTATCTGCGTCAGTCCGGGCCGCTGGGGGAGCGCGAGCACCCGATACAGGACCGGCAGGGAAAACAGACGGGTGGGTGGCGCGACCAAGGCGATCACTTCGCGGAATGCCGCGCTCACAACAGGATCGACGGCCGCCTTGGCAACTACACCGGCTCAAGTACCAGTTCGTCAACCGTTCCGATGCCGTTGGACGCGTCGACTCGCCGGCCGCATGCGGCCGGTCCGCGCCGACCGCGATCTTCCAAGGCACGTCTACGCTTCGTGCGACAGCGGCCTGGACGGTCGCGGCCAGGCCGGGGCGGATCCTGCCCCTAGCCACGAGATCGCCCATCGCCCTCGCGCCCATCGCTGCCTCGGCCATTCCGTAGCTGTAGAGCGGATTTGTCGTGCAGGCCGCGTCCCCGACGACCACGAACCCGTCCGGAACACCGCGGTAGGAGCGTCGCCGGTGTCGTGAACGGGCAGATGCCCTCTGACTTGGGACGATTGTTCTTGCGACAGAAACATATCGGTCCGAGTGAGAGGACATCTGCTGGGTGAAAGCATCGCATACGCGTGGCGTGGTGTCGGTGATGCGGCTGGCCGAGGATGCGGGGTTGTCGGGTCTGGCGGATGAGCTGGTCCGGCTGGGTGGTTCGGTGGGGGCGAACGCGGGCGCGAAGATCAGCACGATTAGTTAGTCGCGGATCTCGTCGGCCGATGTGGTGAATACGGCGCGCCAGACACCTCGGTTCGGGATATCCAAAATGGCTCGCGAAGTATCTATTGGGCTTTGGCAGGTATGGGAATGTCCGGCGAGCGCGTAGTCAACTGATGTGGTGTACGCCTGCGGCGGCCGACGCGTAGACCAGGTAGGCGCGTGAGGTTAGGCTTACCTGAACGGTTAGCCCTTGTCCTTGTTCAGCAGGTCGCGCAGGAGTTGCTCATCTTGTTCGTTCAGTGCGCCCACGAAGCGGGTGAGCACCGACGCGTGATCAGCCTCGGTCTCGAGGATGCGGCCCATGCGCCAGGCCACGAGAGCTGTTTGGTCGCCGGTCGCGCGGTAGCGGTATGCGCGTCCATCGCGTTCGCGGGTGACGACCTCTTTTTCGTGCAGGCGTGTGAGGGTTGTGACTACAGCACTGTAGGACAGGCCGTCTGGGAGAACCGCCAGGATCTCGCCTGGGGTCAGTGCTTCGTCCGACTTGCTGAGTGCGTCGAGGATCTCGGCCGAGAGGGCGCCGGGCTTACGCCGCTGCCGCCGGTCCGCCGATTCAGTCACGTGGAGAGCTTACCCATCGGGGGTGGCGTGGATGTTTGACCACTTTGTGGTGTCGGTTGTGGCGGTTCCGCTGGTCGTGTGGTTCGCGATGTGGTTGCTTGCCGATCGGCTGAGGCCTGATCTCGCCGCGCGGGCGTTCGCGTGGGCCGCGATCGTCGCGGCGGCGTCGAGTGTGTTGAACCTGTTGTCGTTCGCGCTCAAGGCTTTGGCTGAGATTCCAGCGGTCGCGGATCTCGGCGGCTGGTCGTATCAAGTCGTTCTCGCCGATACGGCTCACGTGTCGTGGGTGTCGTGGTTTTCCTTCGCGTGGACCGTGTTCATCGTCGTCGCAGTGATCTGGCAGGTGTGGCGGCATTCCCGGGCGATGCATAGCGCGCACACGCAGGCTGGCATGCTCGAATCTGAGGGCGAAGTGGTCATCATCCCAGACCGTCGGGTTGACGCGTTCGCGTTGCCCGGTGCGCCCGGCAGGATCGTGGTCACCAGAGGGATGCGGGATACTCTCGATGAGGCCCAGTACGCCGCCGTCGTTGCCCATGAACGCGCCCACCTTGTGCACAACCATCAACGCCTGGTCTGGCTGGCCAGGCTGGCCGCGGTGATTCATCCCGCCCTGATCCCCGTCGTTCGCAAGGTCGAGTTCTTGGTCGAGCGGGCTGCTGACGAGCAGGCGGCGATCGAGCTCGGCGATCGTGGGTGCGTGGCTCGGGCGATCGGGCTGGCCGCTTTGGCCGCCTCGGCGCGTCCGGCTGTGACGAGTCGGGTGGGGCCGCTGATGATGGCGGTGAGTGCTGCGCCAGGTGTCGTGCCAGGCAGGGTGAAGGCGCTGCTCGGTCCTGGGCAGGTTCGTCGTTGGCAGGTGGTCGTCCCGGCTGCGCTGGCTTTGGGAACGCTGGTTTGGACTGCGGAGTGCATCTACGACCTCTTCGAGTTGCTGGCGTTGGCCAGCCGTTGACTGGGCCGTTCGGGGTGGCGTGAGAGTCCATTGCGGACCGAGGCGGCACTGGCGGCCGATCATGCCAGCAGAGCGTCTCCCCAATAGCCGTTCTTGCTGACACCCGGCGGTATGGCGAAGTGGCCCGAACCGTTGTGCTGCAGGTACTCCATCATCTTGTCCGTTCCGGACAGAGCATGCTGCATCGGTACGAACTGGGTGCGTGTGTCACGGTTGAATCCGATGAAGAACAAGCCGGCGTCCAGATGGCCCAGACCGTCCGTGCCGTCGGTGAAGTTGTACCCGCGGCGCAGGATCTTCACGCCGTTCAGGCTTTCCGCCGAAGCCAGCCGGATGTGCGAGTCGTCGGCGATGACCGGGAGCCCGCCGGCACCACGAACATGCAGATCCGGCTCGTCGAATTCGTCGACCTGGCCGAGTGGCGCGCCGACCCCCTTGCTACGGCCGACAATCTGTTCCTGCTCCGACAGTGATGTCCGGTCCCAGATCTCGATGTGCATCCGGATTCGGCGAGCCACCAGGTAGGTGCCGCCGGTCATCCAGTCCGGTCCGTCGCCGGGCGCGACCCAGACGTGGTCTCGCAAGGACTGGACGTCCTCGGCCTTGATGTTGCGGGTGCCGTCCTTGAAGCCGAACAGGTTACGAGGTGTGGCCTGGGTACGGGATGTCGAGGAGGTCCGGCCGAAGCCGAGCTGTGACCAGCGCACGGCGACCTTGCCGAAGCCGATCCGCGCGAGGTTTCGGATGGCGTGCACCGCGACCTGCGGGTCGTTGGCGCAGGCCTGCACGCAGATGTCCCCGCCGCTGCGGCGTGGGTCCAGTGCGTCGGCTGGGAAGAGTGGCAGGTCGATGAGTGCGGGCGGGCGCTTGTCCGCGAGCCCGAATCGGGAGTCGAACAGCGACGGCCCGAACCCGACTGTCAACGTCAATGCTGAAGCAGGGAGCCCTAGTGCTTCGCCGGTGTCCGCGGGCGGGGCGTCGGGATGGCCGCCGACAGCCCCTTTGTCGGCAGCCTCCATTCCTTCGATCATCCGCCGGGCGGCATCAGTCCAGTCAAGCAACAACGAGGCCAGCTCGCGCCGGTCCTTTGTGGTCACATCGAACGCGACGAAGTGCATCCGGTCCTGTGCCGCGGTGACGATTCCCGCTTGCTGCGGGCCGTGGAACGGAACTGATTCGGCCGTCGCGTCACCAGGTTCGGGGGTTGAGCTGTCAATGAACCGATCGCCGAGCACGCCGGCGGCTACACCGGTCGCGGCCGCACCCGCCAAGCCGAACATCGAACGGCGGGTCATCTTGCCAGTCATCTCGCCGCCACGACTTCCGCGACCTTGCTCACCGGCTCGCCCAACGCGTCCACCGCCGCGGCCAGTTCCTTGACCTCGTCCGGAGTCAGTTCGGTATAGAGCTTGAACGTGTCGCCTTTGCGTTGCTTCTCCAGCAACGCGCCGACGGCGGCGAACTTGTCGTCGAGTACCGCGCCCAAGGCCTTGTCCCGGCTGTCGATCACCGGGCGCAGCGCGGCGACCGCTGCCTGCGAACCGTCTAGATTGGACCGGAAGTCGTACAGGTCGGTGTGCGAGTACTGGTCTTCCTCGCCGGTGATCTTGCCGCGGGCGACTTCGTCGAGCAGTTCCTTGGCGCCGTTGGCCATCTGCACCGGGGTGTACTCGAGGTTCAACGCCTTGGCTCGCAGGTCCTGAACGTCCGCGAGCAGCTGGTCGGCGATCTGTGGCGAATCGGCCTGCAGGCCGGAGACCCACAGGTCCTTCTCCAGCCGGTGGAACCCGGTGAATTGCTGCCCAGGCTCCACGTCCGGCTCGCGCGCGTCGATCTTCGGGTCGATGTCGCCGAAGCTCTCGGCCACCGGTTCGATGCGTTCCCAGTAGATTCGCGCGACCGGATAGAGCGCCTTGGCCTCTTCGACCTTGCCTGCCTTGACAGCGTTGACGAACTCGGTGGTCTTCACCGTGAACGACTCGGTCTGCGAGTTGACATACCGCTGGTAGCTCCTGGTGGCCTCACCCAGTTGCGCGTTCGCGTCCGCGGCCTTGACCACGCCGCCGGACACGGTGAAGTCGCCGCGGATGCCGTCGCCCTTCATACCGGGTTTGCACGCGGTCTGGAACTTGCCGGCCTCGGCCACCTCGACGATCAGCCGGCGGGTCAGGCCGGGGCCGATGTTCTCGACCTCGCCCATGATCCGGTCGCCCTCGCCGTAGAGGTAGAACTCGGTGACCTTCGAGCCCTTGTTGGAGACTTCGAAGGTGATGTTGCCGGCGTCCGCCGAGTTCCTTGCGACCTTGCAGGCGTCGTCGTTGGCCTCTACAGCGATCGGGCCTCCCGCGGCGGCAGGAGCGTCCGTGTTGCCGCTACAGGCGGCCAGCACGAACAGTGGTGCCACAACAGCGGCGGCGCGAACCTTCACGAGGACCTCACGGGTGTCGGATGGACGGTGTGATGTGGGGTGCGACGAGGCCAGAGGAACAACGTCAGCACCACCGCGACATAGCTGACCCACGTGACCGCCTGCAGGACAGTGGTCTGCTGGGAGTAGTTGAACAATCCTTTGAGCAAGGTGCCGTACCAGGAGGCCTCCGGGATCGGACCGGACAAGTCGAACGCCAGCGTTTCCAGACCCGGCAGGAATCGGCCCTCCTGCAGGTCGTGCACGCCGTACCCGAGGACTCCCGCGGCGACGATCACGAGCAGGACACCGGTGATCTGGAAGAACTTGGTCAGGTTGAGCCGGACGCTGCCCCGGTACAGCAGATACCCGAGGATGACCGCGAACAGGATTCCGGCGACGAAACCGATCAGTGGCTGGGACGTCCCGCCGCCCGCGGTCTGCACGGCCGCGTAGAAGAAGACGGCCGTTTCCAGACCTTCCCGGCCGACCGACAGGAATGCGACGCCGATGACCGCGAGAGGCCCGAGAACGACGGCTTCGGACAATTTGCCCCGCAGATCCGACGCGATGGTGCGGGCAGTTGCCCGCATCCAGAAGATCATGCCGGTGACCAGCGCGACAGCGACGATCGACAACGCGCCCCCGACGAGTTCCTGCGTCTGGAACGACAGGCTCGACGTGCCGTACGTCAGAACTGCGCCCACCGTGACCGACAGCGCGACTGCCATGCCCACACCGGCCCAGACCCACTTCAGCGAAGCTCGCTGGCCGGTCTTCACCAGGAACGCGATCAGGATGCTGACGACCAGCGCGGCCTCGAATCCTTCCCGCAGCCCCAACAGGGCGTTACTGAAAAGCATCGCACTCCCTTGCCCGGCCGGATCTCGCCTGGTCGGCGCACCGGCAAGGAAAGATAGGCTGCACTAACTTTTACGCGCGTGTAGAAGCTAACTCAAGCGTGAGGCCGTGACAACAGGCAGTCCAGGAACGGCGTGCGCCGGTCATGAACGCGACTGGCAGCGTGACCAGCCGGACGGTCCGCGCCTGGTCCGACGCTGGCACAAAGTGCCCGTCCAGCTGTCGGGACGGCAGATCAGTAGGGCCGCCGGAGACTGGACCGCTGCCGTCGACGCTGTGGCCAGGTCTTGGTGCTGTGCGAACGTTCAGCCCGGCGTTGCGGTGGTTCGCTCGGCCTGGCAGCCCAATGCATGCGAGGTAGGAACCGTGTGCCGCCGCGCATGTACGGTGCGATCACTGATTCGATGCTGTATAGCGCTTTGTAGCGGGCGAAGTCGCGTACAGGCGGCCTTCAGTCCGAGCAAACACCGCTTGAAACGGGTAGTTGAACTCTTCGTCGGCGGTAGAACTTCGCTGGGGAAGCGATTTCTGTGCGTCCAGGTTGGTCACGTCCGATGCCAGCCGTCGTCAGATCCACACGCATACACAATGGTCGTCGCAACCGGTCGCGTACCCGAAAACGCGGACATTTTTGCTACTTGATCGGGACGGGAACGCAACGGCGTGGTGCGTGATGCGGGACACCGACCTCATTCGAGATCGGCTGGCTTCATAAACCAGCCGATCTCTGCGCGCGGTGCATCGGTCAGAAGTGCGGAACGCCAACGATGATCACATAGCCGAGGCTCCCGATCACCAGCCCGAGGCAATATGGCGCGGCGCGGTCCCTGCCTTGGCCAAGAACGTACACGATGAACGAGAACCCGGTGGCCAGCACGAGCTCAACGATAGGAATTGTGGTGGACAACTCGAGCAAGAGCATCGAGACTCCGCCAACAACAGCCATGATCGCGACCTCTGCGAGCGTCGGCAGTTCAGGGAGTTCGACTTTTCGCTGGCGTTCGACTTCGTGCGAGAGTTTCTTCCCCGCGTACACGAATGCGAGCACCATCAGCGGAAACACTATCGCCGCGAGGCTGCGGAATCCTGATCCCACCCCGGCGACAAACGCCCGCGACACGAAGAAGATCGCAAGCCCGCCAAGGAAGGCCGGGGCGACAACCAGTGCGGCGTTCATCAAGAACTTCATCAGCTCGCGCGCGATTCTGAAACCTGGATCGACATCTGCGCGGTAATCGGCCATGACGGCTCCCTCAACTGCTGTTCCCAGCTTCACGGTGTATGAGAAGCCTTCGGACAACCGTCACCAGCTGTTACATGTACGGGCCACTTCACTCGGTTGGCCTACGAAAATTGTTGATCGATATCGCCCACGGTTGCAGTACACCACTAGGCACCTCAATGAGGGGCAAACTCCACGGCTGGCAAAGGATCAAGGCGCTGAGAAAGAAACCATGCCAACACCAGCTTCAGGCTGATTCCGTTTCACCGGATTCCACTTCTCCCGCGCCAGCGGGACATGTCCACTATGGAGCGTGTGCGGCGCGTTCGCGTTACCTCTGGGTCGCGCGGGCCGCAGCGGATTCATCCGCCCCGGCAAGACCTTCGCCATCGGCCTCGGCTGCGAGATCAGGCACACGAGCCGGTAATTGTGTGGGTCAGGTTTTCGAGCGCGGCCGGTTGCCCTTGGGGGTCGGGGTTTCCTCGCCCACTGTAGTGTCCTTGTGCCTGTTGGCGCGCAGCTCGTCGATCGCCTTCGCGAAGTCGTCGGCTGAGTCGAAGGAGTGATACACGCTGGCGAAGCGCAGGTAGGTGACCTCGTCGAGCTCACGGAGCGGGCCGAGGATGGCCTCCTCGACGGTGGTGAACCTGCGACCGCATTCCGTGCAGGACCTCCTGCGGCGGATGACCTGTCCTTCATCGACTTCACGGGAGTCGACCACGCGGGAGTCCGCGTTGCGGCAGAACGGGCAGCGCATGAGTCACCTTTCACGGCGGGGACGGAGGGTGCTGCGGGACCGGGTTCGGCCGGGGTGCCCCGGCCGAACTCCGAGAGGTTGATCAGTCCCAGTCCAGCGAGGATCCCGAGGCGTACTCGGTGACCCTGGTTTCGAAGAAGTTCTTCTCCTTCTTCAGATCGATCGCCTCCGACATCCACGGGAAGGGGTTCTCCGCCGGTCCGAACACCGGTGCCAGGCCCAGCTGCGCGCAGCGCCGGTTGGTGATGAAGTGCATGTACTGCTCGCACTGTTCGGAGTTCAGGCCGAGCAGGCCGTTGGGCATGGTGTCGCGGCCGTACGCGACTTCCAGCTCACACGCCTCGCCCAGCATGGTGCGAACCTCTGCCTGGAAGTCCTCACCCCACAGGTGCGGGTTCTCGATCTTGATCTGGTTGATCGAGTCGATCCCGAAGTTCAGGTGGATCGACTCGTCGCGCAGGATGTACTGGTACTGCTCGGCGATGCCGACCATCTTGTTGCGCCGCCCGAACGACAGGATCTGCGCGAATCCCGTGTAGAACCACATTCCCTCGAACACCACGTAGAACGCCACGAGGTCACGCAGGAACGCCTGGTCCGCCGCGGGAGTGCCGGTGTGGAAATCCGGGTCTTCCAGGTTCTGGGTGTAGTTCAGTGCCCACGCGGCCTTGTCGGTGATCGACGGGACCTCGCGGTACATGTTGAACAGCTCGCCCTCGTCCAGGCCGAGCGACTCGCAGATGTACTGGAAGGTGTGCGTGTGCACGGCCTCCTCGAAGGCCTGGCGCAGCAGGTACTGGCGGCATTCGGGGTTGGTCAGGTGCCGGTACACCGCGAGCACGATGTTGTTGGCGACCAACGACTCCGAAGTGGCGAAGAAGCCGAGGTTGCGCTTGATCGTGTGCCGCTCGTCGTGGGTGAGACCGTTCGGCGAGCGCCAGAGGGCGATGTCGGCCTGCATCGAGACCTCGGTCGGCATCCAGTGGTTGGCGCACCCGGCGAGGTACTTGTCCCACGCCCACTGGTACTTCAACGGCAGCAGCTGGTTGACGTCGGCGCGGGCGTTGATCATCGCCTTGTCGTCGACCTGCACCCGGCCGGCGCCGCGCTCGATGGTGCCGAGGCCGGTGGTGTCGGCGGAATTCGTGGTCACTGGCATGCCTCGCAGTCGGGGTCGGTGATGGAGCAGACGAGGGCCTCATTGGCCGCGCTTGGCGCGAGTGTGGTGGGCGGAGCCGCTGTTGCAGTCGGTGTCCCGGTCGGTGTCGCCGCGGGCTCGCTGACCGGGCGCACGGCGTTGAGCTTGCCGTCGGTGCCGCGCAACGTGGACTTCTCCACGCTGGTCGCAGCGGTGGAACGCAGGTAGTAGGTGGTCTTGAGACCCTTGTGCCACGCGAGCCGGTACAGGTTGTCGAGCTTGCGGCCGCTGGGAGCGGCGATGTACAGGTTGAGCGACTGCGCCTGGTCGATCCACTTCTGGCGCCGCGACGCGGCTTCGATCAGCCACTCGGAGGGCATCTCGAACGCCGTGGCGTACAACGCTTTCAGGTCGTCGGGCACCCGGTCGATGGGCGCGAGCGAACCGTCGAAGTACTTCAGGTCCGAGACCATCGCCTCGTCCCACAGGCCCCGCGCCTTGAGGTCGGCCACGAGGTGCCGGTTGAGCACGGTGAAGTCGCCGGACATGTTCGACTTCACGTACAGGTTGCGGAACAGCGGCTCGATGGACTGGCCGACACCGCAGATGTTGGAGATGGTCGCCGTCGGCGCGATGGCCATGGTGTTCGAGTTGCGCATTCCACCGCGTACCCTGGTCCGCAGGGCTTCCCAGTCCAATGTGGACGACGTGTCCACGTCGAGCGCGCCACCCCTGGCTTCGGCGAGCAGTGCGATGGAGTCGATCGGCAGGATGCCCTGGCTCCACAGCGAACCATCGAACGTCTCGTAGGCGCCGCGCTCGCGTGCCAGGTCCGCTGAGGCCGACAACGCGTGGTAGCTGATGTGCTCCATGCTGCGGTCAGCGAATTCCACAGCCTCCGGCGTACCGGGCACGAGCCGGAGGGTGAACAGGGCGTCCTGGAAGCCCATCATCCCAAGGCCGATCGGGCGGTGCCGCAGGTTGGACCGCTCAGCTTCCGGGATGGTGTAGAAGTTGATGTCGATCACGTTGTCCAACATCCGCACCGCGGTGTGAACGGTGCGCTTCACACGCTCGGCGTCCAAGCCGGCAGAGGTGACGTGGTTGGCCAGGTTGACCGAGCCGAGGTTGCACACCGCGACCTCGTCGGAGCTGGTGTTCAGCGTGATCTCGGTGCACAGGTTCGACGAGTGCACCACGCCCACGTGCTGCTGCGGCGAACGCAGGTTGCATGGGTCCTTGAACGTGATCCACGGGTGACCGGTCTCGAACAGCATGGTCAGCATCCGCCGCCACAGGTCGACCGCGCGGACACGCTTGAACACGCGGATCTCGCCCGCGTCGGCTGCTTGCTCGTACGCGCGGTACCGCTCGGCGAACGCCAAGCCGTACAGGTCGTGCAGGTCAGGCGTTTCGTCGGGGGAGAAGAGCATCCACTGCGCGTCGGCCTCGACCCGGCGCAGGAACTCGTCCGGCACCCAGTTCGCGGTGTTCATGTCGTGCGTGCGGCGCCGGTCGTCGCCGGTGTTCTTGCGCAGGTCGAGGAACTCCTCGACGTCGATGTGCCACGTTTCCAGGTACGCGCACGCCGCCCCCTTGCGGCGGCCGCCCTGATTCACAGCGACCGCGGTGTCGTTGGCAACCTTCAGGAACGGCACGACACCCTGGGACTGGCCGTTGGTGCCCTTGATGTGCGCGCCCATGCCGCGTACGGGCGTCCAGTCGTTGCCGAGCCCGCCGGAGTACTTCGCGAGCAGCGCGTTGTTCTGGTAGCTCTGGAAGATGCTCTTGAGGTCATCGTCCACTGTGGTCAGGAAGCACGAGGACAGCTGCGGACGGGTTGTGCCGGAGTTGAACAGCGTCGGCGTCGAGCACATGAAGTCAAATGTGGACAGCAGCTCGTAGAACTCGATCGCCCGAGCCTCGCGGTCGTCCTCACGCAGCGCGAGTCCCATCGCGACACGCATGAAGAACGCCTGCGGCAACTCGTAACGCACGCCGTCGTCATGCAGGAAGTAGCGGTCGTAGAGGGTCTGCATGCCCAGGAAGTCGAACTTGGCGTCACGGTCCGGCCGAATGGCGGCCGCGAGCCGGTTGACGTCGAACTCGGCCAGTTCCGGGTCCAACCGGTCAAGGGCGATGCCCAGCCGGACGTACTCCGGGAAGTAGGTCGAGTACGACATCTGCTCGCCGGTCGCCTCGACCGGGCGGCCCGCGACCCTGGTCAGCACCTCGCGGCGCAGTTGGTCCAGCAGCAGGCGAGCGGCGATGAACGAGTAGTTCGGCTCGGTCTCCACCAGCGTCCGCGCGGACATGACCAATGCCACTGCCAGTTCATCCGCCGTGATGCCGTCGTAAAGGGCCCGGCGCACCTCGGCCAGTACCAGTTCGGGTGACACGTCTTCGAGGTCCGCGCACGCCTCGTTGACCACAGCCGCGGTCCGGTCCCAGTCCATCGGGGCGAGGTCGCCGTCCGCCTTCTTCACCCGGAACTCGGGAGCGGCCGGGACGGTCTTCCGTGCCTTGGCGTGCTCCTCGCGGTACAACACGTAGGCCCGGGCGACCTTGTGGTGCCCGCCGCGCATCAACGCCAGTTCGACCTGGTCCTGGATCTGCTCGATGTGCAGAGTCGTCTCGGGGCGGGTGTGCCTGAGCAGCGCCGACTGAACCTGGTCGGTGAGCTCCGTGACCATCGGATGCAGATGGGACGCGGAAGCCACCCCGTCGCCGCCGACGGCCAGGAACGCCTTGGTTATCACCACATGGATTTTGGTGGCGCTGAACGCCGAGACACTGCCATCACGGCGGATCACCCGCACCTGCGCGACCCCGGTGTCCGTGGTTGTTGTCGACACAGCCCTCTCCTCGCGAGCACGTACGGCCCGGAGCGTGAAGGTGGCGACACAAAGCACGCACTACTGCGCACCCTTTGTCGTGTCGGCCCACCCGCGAGGCCCCAGACACGCGTACGCCGGTCGGCGCACGCATCGACGGCAGGTCTTCGGACTTATGGACAGTGGAGTCACCCGGCTGATTGACCGGATAACACCGCCTACTGGCTGTCGCTTCCCAAAAGCAAACGCTCTCAGTGCTGTGTGACAGCTGTCGTTTCCACTTACCGCTGCGGGGCAGTCCCGGATTCACACCGGGTTCCCTCTTGCCTCCTCGACCCTTTCGGGGGTCGCGGAACCATCGACGTGCGGAACACTACATGTTGTAGATCCGTCCGCAACGCAGCCCCACCGGGTGTGTCGCGCAACGTGGTGTGCTGCGAGAGGCGACGACTGCACAAGTCGGAAGGTGGAGCCGATCGGCGGCGATGGAGATTCCGGCCGCGCAGGCGTTGAAAGCGGGCGGACGGCCACTGGCGTTTCTCAAGGCCAAGGTGTTCATTCTGAGCGTGCCGGTGGATTGCTCTGGTGTGCATGCCAACCGGGGTGCGATCGCATACGACGACAACGGTTACGACCCTGACACGGTCGCCCGCGCCACCCCACAGGCGATTCTCGGACTCGGCGGTCCGAGCTTGGCGGCGCTGAGTGCGTCCGGCTCGAAGCCAGGCGTGCCAGTACTTTTGTGCCGGTAATGGCCACATAGGAGGGAGGTCGGGCCTGGTTGGTCTCTCCGGTCTTCATGCACACGACGTGTCGTTCGCCGCGGTCGTTGGTGTAAGGATTCGTACAAGCGGTGGGCGGGCGCGAGTGGGATCGGTGCACAACCAGGCACGGGGCCCTACCGGACACGAAGCTATCGAGGAGAGCCCGGCCGATTCCGTGTCGCCGGTAGTCAGGGTGCACTATCAGTTCGGCCACGACCACCGTACAGATCAGCAACTACCGTTCGAACGGTGCGCCACCGACACCCCGGCACGGCCGGTCCGGGACCGCGCCACGGCGTTCATCGCGTGCCGCCTATCTTGCGCTCAAGCCGCTCCAGCAGCAGCGGGCCGATCATGAGTACGACAAGCACAACCACTACCACCAGCACCACGTCACCTCCGCGTTCTCTCGACATCTCGCACCACCCGCAACACTCCACACCGGGCGACCGGCCCGCTTCACCCGCAACAGGTGGCTTTCGGTCATCGCGCTGTTCGGCGCTCGGCGAGTGCGTGGTTGCAGATAGCCGTAGTGGTCCAGCAGCTGTGCCAGGCTTACCAGCGTCCGGTCCACAGTCGACAGAGGACGCCTATTTGTGGTTGGTGGGCGGGTCGTCCTCTCGCAAGCCCCTGGTCTCCGCTTTGAGAATGCGCAGTGCCCGGCCGGCGGAGCGGGCGGTGTCGGGCAGTCAATTCTTCCTCTATCGAACTAGCCAGCATCACCGCGCGCGGGCGACCGTGAAACCTTCAGAACCAGGCGAATAGTGGTCACTGACTATTGCCCGCCTGCGGTCTCGTCGAAACAGAAATGCCGTGACGGCAAGTGCTGCCGGGTTCGGCTAGCGTTGAAACCAAGCCGCCATGCCGTCGCTGGAGGACTTTGTGTCCGAGCAGACGAATCCGATATCTCGCCGCCTCTCCCGCGGCTTCGGCAGGCAGTGTCGTCAGTACGCACCTTGGCCATGCGGGCACGGTCAATCATGACCGCTTCGAAACTGGTGAGCTGAACATGACAAAAACAACCAAGATCTTGTTCGTTGCCGCTCTGGCTGTAGCGCTGGTGGCCAGTTGCACCTCACCGCCACGGCATCCTGGTGAGCACATGCCGGGCATGTCGCAGTCCGGTGCGCCGATGACGAACCTGCCGAGCGAGCCGAACCCATCGGCGCCAGCCCTCGGCGACCAGTTGCCTGGCATGCCACCGGTGACCGACCCGAAGAACATCGACGCGGCCGCGGGCACCGGAATGCTCCTGCCCGCCGTGGCTGCCGACAAACCGCTGGTTTACGTGCCGCACAACAAGTCCGGTGACGTGTGGATGATCGATCCGATGACGTACCAGGTGGTCGGCAAGACGCACGTCGGTGGCGAACTGCAGCATGTCGTGCCGTCGTGGGACATGCGCACGCTTTATGCCACGGACGACAAAACCAACCGGGTGATGTCGTTCGACGCCCGTACAGGTCGCGCCGGCTCGGTCTTCCCGGTCATCGACCCGTACAACATGTATTTCACCCCGGACGGTAAATACGCGATCTCCGTGGCGGAGGGTCTGCGCAAGCTCGTTTGGTACGACCCCCACACGTGGCAGATCCACGACGAGACGCCGACTCCGGACTGTGCGGGAATCGACCACGCCGACTTCTCTGCCGACGGCCGTACCGTGGTGTTCACCTGTGAATTCGCTGGCCGGGTGGCGGTCGTCGACGTACCCAGCCACAAAGTGCTCCGGATGATCGACATGACCCATCGGCACACCCACATGGGTCCGCAGGACATCAAAGTGGCCCCGGACGGCTCGGTTTACTACATCGCCGACTCGGACGCCGGCGGCCTCTGGGTACTGGACGGTGCGGCAACCCACGTTCTGCGCTTCATCCCGACCGGCAAGGGGGCCCACGGCTTGTATCTGTCCCGGGACGCGAAACGGCTGTTTGTCACCAACCGCGGCGAAGGCAGCGTGACCGTGCTCGACGCGTACACCGGCTCGCCCGTGACGACTTGGCGCATACCAGGAGGTGGCAGCCCGGACATGGGAAATGTCACCGCGGATGGCACCCAGCTGTGGCTTTCCGGCCGCTACAACGATGTCGTCTACGTCATGTCCACTAAGGACGGATCCGTGATCAAGACGATCCCCGTCGGCGCCGGGCCGCACGGCCTCTGCGTCTGGCCCCAGCCCGGCCGGTATTCCCTTGGGCACACCGGCATCACCCGTTAGGCCCGATCGGCCGTCCACAGCGGCTAAGTGGCTGGGGCGGACGATGCGTCAACTGCGTGTGAATAGCGCGATGTCGTGTGACCACGACCATCCCCTTCTTCGGCTTGTCGATCTGCGGTAGGCGCCATCTTGGTGCCCTTGCGGTTGCACTTCGACAAGGCGAGATGGCGTTGTGGCGCCCCTGACGCAGGTCAGCCAGCTTGGTCGACATCGGCGGCGTCGCATTCGTCACGGGACTCCCGGACAGACGTGCCAGGCCGGTGGACACCTGATTCAGTGGCCACAGAGGACATTGCGCGCATTCACAGCGCAGCCTGGGTTTCGCTGGGGTGCGTGAGACAGAACTCCGGCGTGGCCGACATACTGGAGTGCTGGTTTGCCACGGGGGTGGACAACGCCAGCCGTTCCTGCCCGTACTGACGGATGGTCTCCAACATCCGGAACCGCGCCTGCCCGTCGTGCTCATCCCTGGTCAGGATCGACTTGTCGACCAGCCTGGCGATCAGGTCGAGAACGCTTCGCGTTGGCCGAGCGCCATCGTGATCGGAACACGCCTCGGCGGTCTCCAGGTCGAACCCGCCGCGGATCACCGACATCCGCGCCCACAGCCTCTGCTCGTCGGGAGAGCACAGGTCGTAACTCCACTGGAGCGTCGCCCGCAACGTCCGATTGGGCGCGGCACGCTTTGTGGACGGCCCTGTCTCGGTCAATAGGGCGAGGCATCGGTCCAACCGCACCGCGATCTGCAGCGACAGCGACAGCGACAGCGTCCGCAGCCGGGCTGCGGCTAGTTCGATGGCGAGTGGTATTCCCTCCACCTGGCGGCAGATCGCAGCCACAGTGGATTGGTTGCCGGTGTGGACCAGGAAATCCGATCGCACGGACGCAGCCAGCAACGCGAACAGTTCGACCGCCTCGGCCCCGGTGCCCGACGGCAACGTCCCGGGCACCTCCTGGGGCAAGGACAATGGCGGCACCGTCAGGACATGCTCCCCGTTGGCGCCCAGGGTCTGGCGGCTGGAGACCAGAACCCGTAAGCGTGGCGCTGCTTTCAGCAGTTCGGTGACCAGGGTCGCGCAGGCATCTACGAGGTGCTCGCAGTTGTCCAGCACCAGTAGCAGCCGCTTGTTCCGCAGGTGGTCGGCCAGCACCCGCCGTGGCTGCCGCGCGGATCGATCGTCGACCCGGAGCGCATCCAGCACCGTCCGCGCCAGCAGTTCACCGCAGTCGAGGCCGCTCAGTTCGACCAGCCACACCCCACCCGGAAACCGGCGTCGGACCTCGTCGGCCACGCGTCGTGCCAACCGCGTCTTGCCCACGCCCGGCACTCCGGTCAACGTCAACAACGCGACCGGGCCAGCAACCGCTTCGCCTCCGACACCTCACGGCGTCGACCAACGAATACGCCCTGCTCACCTAGCACATTACTCACCCGTCTTCGGAGATTTCACAGCAGCGAACACAAAATCCTACAATTTTCTCAAATCTTCGTAACGAAACAGAAAAATCGGGGAAATTGCCCGGTTTCTTCGTTGGGAATCGTACGCCATGATGGCTGCCGTCGGACGGGTTTGGGAGGGTTGAATGATGCGGTGTGTAGCTCCGCAACCGTGTAGGACCTCGGGTCGCGCTCATCGATTGTCCGTTGGTAATGGTGTCTAATGGGCGGCTAAACGAGAATCGATATCCGAGCCCGACTGGCTGTGTATCGGACGCCGCTCGGCTTCGGAACGCGCGGCGATCTGGCCAAACCGCGTCAAACCGTAGAACTGGCCAACGCGGCGGCGTCAATCGGGTGTAGCGTTGTTTTTGTTCTCCTAAATGCCTTGCGTGAAATCGTCTCAGGAAGAGCGTCAGGAGACGATTTTGGGGGATGGTGAATGAGGAATGAACGTCTTCAGCAAGGCCAAAGAGGTCGGCGATGAGCTGCGCGACAACGCAGCTGATGCGGTGCACGACGTGAAGGAGGCGGTGCGGGACGATCAGTAGCGATCAGTGAGTCGCGAAATGCTGGAAGGGCTTGCCCTGGGGCTCGGCAGGTCCTCCGGCGTTCGTGCGATACCGAGCCGCGACCGGGAGTGCGGCTGCGGCCCGGACAACACCACGCGGGTGGCGATCATCTGGAGGACCGATGTGCCGACTGTTCGGACTGTCTGCCGCGCAACGGGTCCGTGCCACGTTCTGGTTGCTGGAAGCCCCTGACAGCCTGGCGCAGCAGAGCCGGCGGGAACCGGACGGAACGGGACTGGGCACCTTCGACGCGGAAGGCAGGCCGCTGGTGGAAAAACAGGCCTTCGCCGCCTACGCGGACCGGCAGTTCGCCCGCGAGGCCAAGGAACGTGAGTCGCGGACCTTCATCGCGCACGTCCGATACGCGTCCACCGGCAGGATCGATGTCCGCAACACACATCCGTTCTGCCAGAACGATCGCTTGTTCGCCCACCACGGTGTCATCACAGGGCTGGACTCACTGGACGAGGAGCTGGGGGACTACCGGGACCTCGTGACCGGGGACACCGATTCAGAGCGATTCTTCGCGTTGGTCACCAAACACATCGACCAACGAGGCGGCGACGTGGCTGGCGGTGTCGCCGCGGCCGCACGATGGGTCGCCGGCAATCTTCCGCTGTACGCGATCAACCTGATCTTGACCACCGCGACCGAGCTGTGGGCGCTGCGCTATCCGGACACCCATGGCCTGCTTGTCCTCGACCGGGCTGCCGGTGGGCCGCACCATGACCGGCATCTCGATCACGCCAGCCCCGCGGGCACTGTCCGGACACGCTCCGGTGACCTCGCACAGCACCCGTCGGTGATCGTGGCCAGTGAACGCATGGATGAGGACCCGGGCTGGCATGAGGTGCGGCCGGGCGAACTCATCCATGTCGACGAATCACTGACGCTGACTCGCCTCGTGGTGATCGACCACCCGCCCGCATACCTGCTGTCTCTCGATCAGCTCGGCCACCGCGCGGCCGCGTCCCAAGACCAAGAACTGACTGCCCGCCAACCACCCCAGGACACAGCTCATGCCGCTCACGCATCCTCTCCAGCCGCGAAAAAGGCCTGATCGCGGTCGAGCTCGTCCTCAGGACCGCGTTGCTCCTCATGGCGAGCCAGGTCGGGTGCGCCGTCCGACCGGCGCGACGCTACTGGACGGTGAGGGGTGGGGCGGCGGTTCTCCGCAGGGCGCGCAGCAGCAGCGAAGCCCTCGGCCTCGAGCGTGGCGGGGTATAGCAGGTACCGAGGTATCCACTGTGGACGGAACTTGGCATTGAACCGGTACAGGCTCTCGATCTGCCACCACCGCGAAACCAGCCTGAGCAACCAGGCCCACAGCCGGGCGACCGGTCCGGCGCCGATCTTCTCGCCACGCTCGGGGCTGCGCGGAACGCGGCGAAGTTCAGCGATACCCACCGCACTCCTAAGCCACGGGAGGCCGTCAGGGTTTCGGCGATCATGAGCTCGGTGAGGCCATGGTTGGCGCACAGGTGATCACGACGCGTCCTGAGCAGGCTGCGGAGCTGCCGCTGGTCCGACTCGCTGAGGGTCGGCCGCGGCTCGGCTGAGCGCAGGAGCAGGTAGGCGCTTGTGGAGTTGGGCGTGCCCGGTTCACCGGTTGTCGACAGTGTCTGGATCATCCGGGTCGTCGGGTTGTGTGGTGGCATCGATTTTCTGTGGTGTGGCGGCGTTGTTGCGGTGTTCTCGTCCGGAGTGGGCTTCGTCGCGGATGCGGTCGATCAAGTGCGGGTAGTGCAGCTCGAATGCCGGCCGTTCGGAGCGGATCTTTGGTAGTTCGAGGAAGTTGTGGCGGGGTGGTGGGCTGGTGGTGGCCCATTCCAGTGAGTTGCCGAAGCCCCATGGGTCGTCGGCGTCGGCGCGCTGGCCGTAGCGATAGCTTGTGAACACGTTCCAGATGAATGTCAGCATGGATACACCCAGGATGTACGCGCCGATCGTGGAGATCACGTTCAGCGTGGTGAAACCGTCGCTGACGAGGTAGTCGGCGTACCGGCGGGGCATGCCTTCGTTGCCCAGCCAGTGCTGGACCAGGAATGTGGCGTGGAAGCCGATGAACGTGGTCCAGAAGTGGAGCTTTCCCAAGGGTTCGTCCAGGTATCGGCCGGTGATCTTGGGAAACCAGAAGTAGATCCCGGCGAAGGTGGCGAACACGATGGTGCCGAACAGGACGTAATGGAAGTGCGCGACGACGAAGTACGTGTCTGTCACATGAAAGTCGATCGGGGGCGCGGCCAGCAGTACGCCAGTCAACCCGCCGAGCAGGAAGGTGACCAGGAACCCGACGCTGAACAGCATGGGCGTGTGCATCATCAGCTGGCCTCGCCACATGGTTAGGCTCCAGTTGAAGAACTTCACGCCCGTGGGCACGGCGATCAAGAAGGTCATGAACGAGAAGAACGGCAACAGCACGGCTCCGGTGGCGTACATGTGGTGTGCCCACACCACGGCGGACAGCACGGTGATGCTGACGGTGGCCCACACCACAGCCTTGTAGCCGAAGAGAGGTTTGCGGCTGAATACCGGGAAGATTTCGCTGACGATGCCGAAGTACGGCAGGGCGACGATGTAGACCTCGGGATGGCCGAAGAACCAGAACAGGTGCTGCCAGAGGACCGCGCCGCCGTTGGCGGGGCCGAAGACGTGGGCGCCGAGGTGCCGGTCGGCAAGCAGGGCGAACAGCGCCGAGGTGAGGACGGGGAACGCGAGCAGGACGAGGATACTGGTGAAGAAGATGTTCCAGGTGAAGATCGGCATCCGCCACATGGTCATCCCGGGACCGCGCAGGCAGATCACGGTGGTGATCATGTTGACCGCGCTGAGGATCGTCGACAGGCCGCTGACGATCAGCCCGGCGGCCCACAGATCGCCGCCGATGCCGGGGGAGTAGGCCTTGTCTGACAGTGGGGTGTAGGCGAACCAGCCGAAGTCCGCCGCACCGCCCGGGGTCAGGAAGCCGGACAGCACGATCGTCCCACCGAACAAGTAGAGCCAGTAGGACATCGCGTTGAGCCGTGGGAACGCGACGTCCGGGGAGCCGATCTGCAACGGCAGCACGAAGTTGGCGAACCCGAACACGTTCGGCGTGGCGTACAGCAGCAGCATGATCGTGCCGTGCATGGTGAACAGCTGGTTGTACTGCTCCGGCGAGAGGAACTGCAGACCGGGCCAGCCCAGTTCGGTACGCATGAGCAAAGCCATTGAACCGCCGGCCATGAAGAACACGAACGAGGTCGTCAGGTACAGCACATCGATCTGCTTGTGATCGGTGGTCCGCAACAGCCGCAGCAGCGCGTTTCCCTTGACGGGCGGCGCCGGGGGCCTGATCACGACTGGTTCTGGAGCGATTGGCACGGTGAGTCTCCATGAGCATCTCACTACTGGTGGCTTCTTCGTCCCATCACGAGCGCACCCGCCCGCTCAACCCCGACGTGGTGGCCGAACCAACGAACTTGACCATCGTTACCTGGTCTCACTCCCTCCAATATGGTTCTGCTGCCTTAGCATGCACCCGACAACATGTAGGATCACGCCATCGGCGTTCATCCGCCAGCACAAGCAAAGCGGCCGTCACTCGATCGAAGCGCCGATGTGCCACCCGGCACCGAAAACACCTGCGGGTCCATTTTGGACACGAGTCCAGAATGGACCCGGATATGTCCACCAGTGAACCGCTGGACGAGCGGCTCGCCGAGGAGGAACCCGAGCCGTGACAGCGATGTCGTTGGGTACTCGGTGTGACATGACCAGCATCGAGCAGTCGATCGCGTGGATGGCACTGGACACGTTCAGCAGCTGACCAGCCGCGACGATTCATTCGTCGGCATCCAAGCCGCCAGCTGCGTGGTAGCGGCCACCATGTTGCGTTGCGTGACCTGCACACCTGCCGGTGTCCTGGTCGACCCTGATGTGTATTGCAGGTAGGCCACTGCGTCGCCGCCAGGTGGACTCGGCAGTGCTGGGCGGGAGCGAGGCTTGATCTGATCGACCAGCATGACTTCCTTCGGCAGTACCGCAAGCCGGAGCGAGGCGAGCAACTCCTGCACAGCGTCAGCGTGTTTGCCGCTGGTCAGCACGATCTCCGGCGTGCAGTCGTCGATCACGGTGAGCAGCCGGTCGGCCGTCCGGAACGGCTGCGGGGCGAACAGCGGTACGCCGATCACACCGGCCCGCAAACAGCCAAGGAAGGTGATGACGTAGTCGGCGTCATGTCCACAAAGGATCGCGGCACGTGTGCCCGGATCGGTCTTCTCCAGCAAGCCAGCCGCCACCGCGGCGATTCGCTCGGCCAAGTCCCGGTAGGTCAGGCAGGTCGTCACCCCACCGCGGTCGGTGGAGTAGTCGACGAACGTCATGGCGATCCCGTCCGGTTGCTCCACCGCGGCGCGGACCACCGCCAGACCAGGACTCAGAGCCGCGCCTGCCACACCGCACTTGTCTCCTGGGCATCACGACGATGTGCCCTCCGACACCAGCCATTCCTCGAACGCGGCGAGATCCGGCAAGATCACCGTCGAGCACGCAAGGACCGCGAGCGTCTGGCGCATCTCGGTGACCGCGACGACTGTGCTTCCCGCTAGATAGGCGCGCTGCATCTCAGCCGCGGTACTCATACTTGTCTCCCGGCCGGGCAACCATGCCACGCACACGTCTGAGGCAGCGGCCAGGCCGGTCAGCTTGTGGAAACCCTCGATCAACTCGAGCATGGCGGGATCGAGCTCGTGCCGCCGGATGACCGACTGGTCCGACAGTGCCGCGTGTGCCGAGAGGATCCGGCTTTGGTCCGCGGCGAACCACTCGACAAGGATTTCGATGGGGTCGTGCACGACGGCGTCCGGCTGGTGTCGCTTGATCACTTCGCGGAGCTGTCGCCGATAGTCCTGGTCCGCCATGTCGGCCCCCTGCCTGGCCCCTTGCATGAGCCCGGCAAGGAAGAACGAGCCCATGCTCATTCGTCCTCCACCGAGTACTCCAGAGCCGCGACATCCTCCGGCGCCATCCGGGCATAGGTCTCGGCAGCGCCGAGCAAACAGCCGGTCAGCTCGTCCGGGCTGCCGGACACAGCCGCGCCGATGTCGGTCAGGTCGCGCTGGAACTCGTCTGTCCCGGCGCGACTAACCGTGCCCTGGTTGTCTTTCGTGATCAGACAACGCGCGTCGGCCAGCTGCTCGCGGTGCCGCCCATCGAACGGGAGCACCAGTTCACGCATGCGGCCGCTGTTGCGATCGATACCCCTGATCGACAGATTGTTCTGCTCGGCGTGCGGCAGCAGCCGACGAACAAGCCCGCGCGGCGGTGGAAACGCTGGAAGCGTCGAGCCTGGGCGGAATGTGAATGCCCGGAAAGTGATATACCGGCCGAGCCTCGGACTGAATCGGCTGTACTCGCTGTGCAGGCCGCCGCTCGCGGGAATCCAGCTCAACCTGAGTTTCGACGGCATGGGCTCACCGCTCGCGCTCCTTCGAAGCGGGAACCCGTCCTCGGTCACCCACGCACACCCCGTACCCAGCCGACGAGGCAGTGGACCTTGACCGTAGTACTCATGGAATTGAGTGGCGCTGCAGTACGGAACGTCAAACAGCACATCCTCCAATGCCGTCGCGAACGGCGACACGACAGTAGCGGTCAAGCAGATCACTCCTTCCAGGCCATCGACAGCCCGGCTACTGCGCACAGCAACCGGATCACGCTTCGCCGTGCGAGGCTGAGACAGAAGGGGAGTACCGCGGATTGATGGCGAATTCAGCGACGACACATACAGCGCCCTTCTGCTGGACGACGCCGGACGCGGCTCGATCAGCCGCAGATCACCGATTCATGCGGACAGTCACCCGGCTTCCATGGGATGAGGCCGAATCGATGAACCCGTAGCGGTCAATGCTCACTCCAGTACTCTCCATCCCGAAATCGCCACAAAGCACAGGAAACGCCCTCTATGCCCCTGAATCAGGGACAACCCGAGCGCACTGCGATCCAGCTCCGGAGCGGCGGCCGTAACCTTGTCGGTGCGGCATGCAGTGTGCGGATCAGTAAGAGCATTGTGGAGGACTTCCCCCATCTCATGCCGTGGCCAGCGAAGAGGCCTCACGCCAACTGGGGGTCAAGGGGTCGCAGGTTCAAATCCTGTCGTCCCCACGGTCGTAAGAAAGCCCTGTCCTGGGCGAAAACTCGGTTACCGGTTCTGGCACCGGCCGAGTGACTTCTTGGGTGCGGTGCTGCTTGTCGCGAGTTGCTACGCCACCGCAACGGCATTGGTGACGGAGCTCGGCCAATGGGACTTCCACCTCGCCGTCGCGCCGGTCCGCTTCGCTGGTGCGTCCGGCAGCCCGGTCAACCCGATCGCCACATTCTGACCGCGGGACTCTCGCCTTGATCACACGGCGGGTGCGGCACACAGACATGCCGATCCTTGTCATGGGCTCAGGTGTCGCCTACGCGCAGTGTGTCTGTCCGTGGTTGCCGAAAGAGGTTCGGTGTCAGCTTTCGGTGCGGGATCTCTCCGGTCCGCCGAGCGGATTAGATTCCCCGTGTGAGGAAATGAAGTGGTCGGCCCGCTTCTTTGGGGTAGCGGTTGCGGTGGGGGCGACAGTGGAACGTCAGCGTCTCGACAGCTTTACCCGGCTCTATTGTGGAATCACTCACTTGTGCTATACGCGGCGATCTGGGTAAGTCGTTGCTACACATGGATTTCACCACGAATGGGTGATCTGGGTCGGTACAGCATTCCAACAGCCGACTTTCAGCCTGCGCTCAGAAAGTGATCTTACGTTGAAAAAAGTAAGCGATCTTTCGATCCAGTGTAGGAGTTCCCAACATGCGCAACCTGGTAGTCGCCGAGTCTACTTCGGACAGGCAGGCACGACTAGCGGCCCCTGCGCCGCGCACCCTGGTGGACATCTTCACGCGTACTGTGGCCCGGCACCCCCGTGCGGCCGCGCTTGACGACGGCGTCAACCGCCTCACTTACCGTGCGCTCGCCGACCGTGTCGAGCGCAGTGTTCGCAAGCTGCGGGCGCAGGGCATCGGGCCCGGTGACCGGGTCGGCATCGCGATCCCGTCCGGACGCTCCGAGCTCTACATTGGAATCCTCGCGGTGCTTGCCAGTGGCGCGGCCTACGTGCCAGCCGACCATGATGAACCGGCGGAGCGTGCCGAGTTGGTATTCCGTGAGGCGGGAGTGTGCGCGGTCCTCGGAAGCGGCCTTTCTCTGCGGATGCGGCCCGATCTCGCGACGCCACAAGGTACTCGACGGTCACCGCGACTGGAAGACGATGCGTGGATCATCTTCACGTCCGGTTCAAGCGGTACACCGAAAGGCGTCGCGGTCACGCATCGTTCGGCCGCCGCGTTCGTCGACGCTGAAGCTTCCTTGTTCGTGCCGGATCAGCCACTCGGCCCTGGCGACCGCGTACTCGCTGGGTTGTCGGTCGGTTTCGACGCCTCATGTGAGGAAATGTGGCTGGCCTGGCGGCACGGCGCCTGCCTTGTGCCCGCGCCGAGATCGGTGGTTCGCTCCGGCGCCGACCTCGGTCCTTGGTTGTCCGAAAGGGAAATCACGGTCGTGTCCACTGTGCCGACCCTTGCCGCGCTGTGGCAACCGAACTTGCTCAGCCAGGTCCGGCTGCTGATCTTCGGCGGTGAAGCGTGCCCGGCCGAGCTCGTCGACCGTCTTGACGATGGCCGCCGTGAGGTGTGGAACACCTACGGCCCAACCGAGGCAACCGTCGTATCGACCGCGACCCGGCTGTACGCGTCAGAACCGGTCCGGATCGGGGTTCCGCTGCCGGGCTGGCAGGTCGCCGTCGTCGACGCGGACGGGCGCCCGGTCGAACCGGGCGAAACCGGCGAGCTGATGATCGGGGGAGTCGGCTTGGCTCGATACCTCGACCTGGCGAAGGACGCGGCGGCGTACCCGCCGATGCCCCTGCTTGGTTGGGATCGCGGCTACCGCAGCGGTGACCTGGTTCGAGCCGAGCCCGAGGGACTCGTGTTCGTCGGTCGCGCGGACTCCCAGGTCAAGATTGGTGGGCGACGGATCGAACTCGGCGAGGTCGACGCCGCGCTGCTCACGTTGCCAGGCGTCAGCGCGGCCGCCTCGGTTGTCCACAATGGAATGGTGCTCGTCGGCTACGTCCAGCTCGACGATGGCGCTGGACCGTTTGACCAGTCGGCGGCGCGGGAACACCTAGCGAAACGTCTGCCGCACGGGCTGACCCCGACTCTTGCTGTGCTGCCGGAACTCCCGTTGAGTCCCGCCGGGAAAGTCGACCGCAAGGCGCTGCCGTGGCCGCTGCCCGCGCAACCGCCCAACGTCGAAGAGGTCGCGCCCGAACTGCGTGAGGATCTCGACTGGATCGCTGAGCAGTGGCGAGACCTGTTCGGCGTGATACCCGTGCCGGACTCCGACTTCTTCGCAGATGGCGGCACGAGCCTCGCCGCCGCCCGCCTTGTCTCCGCGCTCCGCCAACGGTTTCCCGACGCGTCGATCAGTGACGTTTACCAACATCCGACGTTGCTGGCGCTGACCGAACGGCTTGCGACGGCTACGGCGTCGACCGCCATGCTCGAAGAGCCGGTCGCGCCGATGCCGCGCCGTGCCGGGTTCGTGCAGAACGCGGTGTACGTGCTGATGATGTGGATTCCTGGCATCCGCTGGACGCTTGCCGTACTGCTCGGCGTCACCATTGTCGGTGCCCTGTCCGGCACCGCGATCCCCGCCACCACATGGGTTGCCCTCACCGCTGGTGTGGTGCTGCTGTTCTCCAGCGCGGGCCGGGCGGTGCTCGCCGGTCTGAGCGCACGTGTCCTGGTCGCCGGGCTGCGGCCGGGCGAATACCGCAAAGGCAGTTGGACGCACCTGCGATTGTGGGCCGCGGAACGGTTCGTTGCCGTCATCGGGGTTACCGGACTGCCCGGAACGGCATGGAACGTCCTCTACGCACGGCTGCTCGGCAACACCATCGGCAGGGACGTCGACCTGCACTCGTTGCCGCCAGTGACCGGACTTGGCCGGTTCGGCGCCCGGTGCGCGATCGAGCCGGCTGTCGACCTCGCTGGCTGGTGGTTGGATGGGAACGTGTTGCGGGTCGGCACGGTCGAAATCGGTGCGGACGCGACCATTGGCGGTCACAGTACCCTGATGCCAGGCAGCCTGGTCGGATCCGGCGCGACGGTCGAGCCGGGAACCAGCGTCCAAGGTGTGGTCGAAGCAACGAATGTCGCGGCGATCCGGCCGCCTCGCCGCAGCCGCTGGCGAGTGGCTTTCGCGGCCGCCCCAACACTTTCCGGCACGATCATGCTGCTGTCGCTGTTGCCCGCGGTTGCCGTGTACACCTGGTTGGACCTCGAACCCGGTGAACTGCTGTCCGGGCTGGTGTGGGTCGTGCCCGCGATGGGCATCGTCACGCTGCTGGTCAACGTGACATTGACCGCGGGCCTGATCCGGCTGACCGGGCGGTGGCTGCGGGTCGGCGAGCATCCCGTGCTCAGCAAGGCAGGCTGGTCCGCCTGGCTGATCCAACGAATGATGACCAGTGTGCGCGAAAGCGCGTTCGCGCTCTACGCCAGCCTGGCCACGCCCGTCTGGCTGCGGCTGCTCGGCGCATCGATCGGACCGCGCACCGAAGCGTCCACTGTGGTCGGAATCCCGCACATGATGTCCGTCGGGTCAGGAAGTTTCCTGGCCGACAACACCACTGTCGCGCCCTACCGGCTGTCCGGCGGATGGCTGCGGATCGGCAAGGCCACGGTGGCTGATCAGGCGTTCGTCGGCAACTCCGCCGAGGTCGCACCGGGCCGTGAAGTCCAGTCCAGTTCACTGATCGGTGTGCTTTCCCAGGCTCCTGAGACATCCTCGCCGGGCACATCGTGGCTCGGGCGGCCGGAAATCGAGATCCCACGCCGCGCTGACCAAGTCGACGCGGCCCGGACTTACCAGCCTTCGCGACGGCTCGTCGTGCAGCGTGTGCTGGTCGAACTGACCCGGCTGGTGCCGCTCGCACTGAGCGCGACGTTGGGCTATCTGGTGTTCGCTGTTCTCGAAGCTGTCGCGGCGACGTACGGAATCGTAGCCGTGATCGTCGTTTCCGGTCCCGTCCTGCTTGGTGCGGGCGCCATCGCGACAGTGCTGGCGATAGGCGCGAAGTGGTTGCTGAACCGAAAGATCCGGGCCGCCGAGCATCCATTGTGGAGCGCCTTCGTCTGGCGCAACGAACTGGTCGCCGTCTACTTCGAAGAGTTGACGACGCGCTGGCTCGGCCCCGGCCTGCTCGGCACGCCCTTGTATAACGCAGTCCTGCGCGCCAACGGCGCGAAAATCGGCCGCGGCGTCTACTGCGAGACAAAGTGGCTGCCCGAACCGGACTTGGTCACTGCGGGGGATGGCGTGGTGGTCAATCGTGGCTGTGTCGTTCAGACCCATCTGTTCCAGGACCGCATCCTGCGTCTAGGTCAGGTGCGGCTTGATTCCGGCACCACCCTTGGGCCACACACCGTGGCCCTCCTGGACACCCGTCTCGGCAAGGACTGTTCGATCGGAGCGAACTCCCTTGTCATGCGCGGAGAGGCGATCCCAGCGCGCCGGCGTTTCGAAGGCAATCCCGTCGCACCCGCCGCCTAGACACCCGGTGGTGCGGGCGAGGTGCAGGTGATGGTCATCGCTGATCACCGGCTGCGCCAGAGAGTTCCAGGTCAGTGCGCCAAACGATGTTGGGGTTGTAGATCGACTCGCTTGGACACATCAGTGCCCCACGGCCTCACGTTCGATCCGAACGAAACGAGACCGTGGGGTCGAAGTGATCCGGTGTCGGGGTTCACCGGTCCCGGCTTTCTCGTTGTTCGATGAACCATGCGGCGAGTTGGACGCGGGTGGTGAAATCCAGCTTGGTCAGGATGTGCCCGATGTGGGCCTCGGCGGTGCGCTGGGCGATCATCAGCTGGGCTGCGATGTCCTTGTTGGACAGTCCGTCCGCGACCAGTTCGGCGACTTGCTGCTCCCGGGGAGTCAACGGGCTCGCCACGGTTTTCGTCGCGGTGGCGGCGGAGGTGGCGGACGCGGGTTTCTCGCCGAGTGCGTACGCGACGGCCTGGTCGAGTCTCGCCGGACGAACCTCTCCAGCAAGCCGAAGCCATCGCAGCAGTCCGCGCCAGGCTCGACGACGAAGTCATCCGGCGCCCTTGTGCATGCCATTAAAGATCTTTCGGTATTTGAGTGAATTGTGTCATAGGGAAAGGCCGGTATGGTCGAGGAAGTTGAAGCACAGTTGGTAGCTGCTGCCGACACGTTCCAGGCCGGCCTGGGTGGCGGTGTGGGCCTCGTCGATGGTGTCCGGGCACAAGTTGGCCAGCTCGGTGGCTTTGACGTTGCCCCACACCATTTCCATCGGGTTGAGGTCGGGGGCGTAGCCGGGCAACGGTTCCACGCGCAGCCAGTGTCGTTGGGTGGCCAGCCATTCCTTCATGGCCGCGGAACGGTGGGCGGGCAGGCCGTCCCAGATCAGGGTGACTTTCTGGCGGTCAAGGTGATCGAGCAGAGCGGTGAGGAACTCGATCAGCGAGGCGGTGTTGTAGGCGCCTTCTTTGATGCCGAACACGAACACGGCCTCGCTGCGGTCGGGCCGGTAGGCCAGCGCGCCGGACATCGACAGGCGTTTCCAGGAGAACCGGTGGGTCAGCACCGGGGTCTGGCCGCGTGGCGCCCAGGTGGCCCGGACTACGGGCAGCAGGGAGAATCCGGACTCGTCCTGGAAGCAGATCCAGGCCCTTCGGCGCCGGGCGCTTTTTTTATGCGTGGCCACTCCTTTTTCACCCACCTGTCGATGGCCTCCTGGTCGCGTTCGGTGGCGCGGCGGGCGGGACGCTGCCTGCTCCAGCCCAGCCGCTCGCGCAGGATCGTCCAGGTCTGGGTTTGCGAGTACCGCACCCCGGTGAGTTTCTCGATGACCTTGGCCACCCGTGCCAGTGTCCACATGTCGGTCGGGAATCCGTTCGCCTTCGGTCCCTGCGCCAGCGCGCCGGCCACCTCGGCCACCTGCTCGTCGGTCAGCTTGGGCAGCCGCCCGGCACGGCCAGCCCCGGCCAATGCCTGCCGTCCGCCGGCCGACCACGCCCGGTGCCACCGTGAGGCGGTCTGCGCCGAGACTCCCAACTCCACCACCACATCGACCTGCCGCTTGCCGCGGTCGAACATCTCCGCTGCCCGCATCCGGCGTTCTCGCAACGCCTCAAAATCACGGCGGGCAGCTACTTTCTTGCTGCTACGGGCTTTCCGACGCTGGCCGGCCGATCGTGACGGTTCTGGCATACCACGATTGTCCTACCAGGCAAGGCGTATCACCCGCAACGACTCACCCTATTACGAAAGATCTTTAACGCAGTCAAGCCTTCAAGTTGTAGAAGTGGATCGGAGAGTTCGGTTTGAAGCCGATACGCGGATACACAGGCGCCCCAGCGGCAGTCGCGTGCAGTGTCGCCCGTGTCAGTCCGGTCGCCCGATTGGCTTCGTACAGGGACTTGCGTGTCACAGCCTCGCCGTAACCTCTGCGCTCCCACTGAGGATCAGTGGCGACGAGTACGACAAATAGACAACCATCCGTTTCCACCGTCCCTGCGCATGTCACTGGAATCCCGTCCCGCAATCCCAGGTATGCGTGCACTTCGGTCTTCCACAGCGTGGAGCCGACGAGCCCGTCGCGCCCGTCCTCCAACGCGAATCCGTAGGCACGCGAATTGATGTCCGCATAGGACTGCAGTTGCTCGTCTGTCGTCACACGCACGAACGTGAGGTCAGGGTGCGATGGCTCGGGAATGGGGAGCAGGTCTCCGGCCATGCCGATGCCCGAAAAGGCGAGATCGAGACCTGCCCGCTCGGCCGCTGCGGGCAGCGCTGCTCGTGTCTCGTCTTCGAGGAGATCCTCGAAGAGCCATAGGAAGCCTGGAAGACGTTTGGAGCGCATGATCTCTGCTGCCTGGCTCAACCGTCGCGTGACAAGGTCGAGTTCCGCATCGGCCTCGGTGAACGTAATGCAGTTCCAGAACGCGAACTTGCTGTCGGCCCAGCGAACAGCGATGCCGGGAAGGTCTCGCACGTCCGCATCCGGTGTCCGATCGAGTACCATCGCACGCCATCCTGTGGCGAGCTGTTGCATTGATTCGATTGAATCGGTGAAATCCGACATCACGGTCCTTACTGTCTACTTTGGATCTCAATCGTAGTTCAAATCGCCACGTCAGGCCGTACTGATATGTGCCTGAGGGGGTGAATCGTCCTGAGTAGCGTGGCTTTTCCCTTGGCGTAAAAGCGCCAATCGGCGTTGTGAGGCACGATGATGCGGCCCTGTCGATCCATAGAGGACGAACGGGCCACTCAGTGTAGGCGGCCCATTCGATGTGTCTCAACCGTGCATAACGGACTGTGGAATGAACCGCCCCGGGTCGGATCGTACGCGCACGTGCCAGTTCCCGTTGCGTAACACTGGTCAGGTGCGTCCGTTCACCAACGGCCACCCGGAGGATGTCAGTTCTTATGTGGACTCTGACGTCTACCGGTTGTCGGCTTCGGTGTCCGGCTATGGCTGGAGTGTTCAGGTGGACGCTGGAAGTCGCGGTACGGGTGCCCGCACCGTGGAGGAGGTCGACGGCTTGCTCAGTTCGGTCTCTTCCGGTTCTCGTGAACTGAATGGCAGAGGTGAGTCCCACGAATTAGACGGGTGCGGACGAGATGGAAACCCTCACGTACCGGTTTGCTGGCGGATCCAGGACAGGTGCGCGGCGATGCCGGTGTACAGCGTCGTGGTGGCGCATTCGCCGTTGTTGTCGCCGGGACCGCTGGCCTCGCCGACCAGGGTCCAGTTCGCGCGAGTGCCAGTGATCGCCGGTCCGCCGGAGTCGCCGTGGCAGGCGGACTGACCTCGTCCGCCCGAGACGCACACGTCCTTGGCGGTTCCGCCACCGGCCATGCAACGACTGCTGGGAAGGACGGTCAGGTCGATCTCTTGCAATGTGACCGGAGTAGAACAGCTCGGCCAGCTCGTGCACCCCCAGCCGGTCAGCCGGACGGGGCTACCGGCGGCGGGATTGGTCTCCGCCATCCGCACCGGGGCGGACCGGGCGGGTGTGGACAGGTGCATCAGGGCCAGATCGGTTCCGGGCTTGGTGACGCGACGGTCGATCTGTCTGACCTCACCACCAGAATTCTTGTCGGTCGAGCCGATCCGCGCCTGCGACGCATTGCCGCAGTGGTTGGCTGTGACAATCCATTGGGGCGCGACCAGGCTGCCACCGCACTTGTTGCTCAACGCGACCATGAACGAATACGTCTCGGTGGCATTGTGCCCGCCGATGATGCTCGGCTGGGCGCCGCCAGCGGGTTCCGCCGCGTTCGCGGCCGTCGCGCTTACCGCCGGGAACGCGAGCGTGCACGTCCCAAACGCGGCGATGAGGACCTTGCGCATAGGACTCTCCCAATCGACAGCCAACGCCGTCTCCGGACAAAGATTCACCAGCCGTGCGCTTGCGGGAAAGACAGTGTCGCAGCGGTCGGGTGTCAAGGGATGCCTCTGTCGTGAATTGGACATCAGGCCAGGGGCGGCGTAGCGCTCAACAGGTCATCGCCGCATGTCAAGCCGCTGCTCAGGTAGGCGAAGACGGGTGAATGGTGTGCAAGATCTCGGACACATCAGTGCCCCACGGCTCGCGTTTGATTCGAACGACATGAGACCGTGGGGTTTGTCTGTGACGACGGCGACCTCGTATCGCGGCCGCGACCAGCACACGCAGTTCACGCTTGTCGACTCAGTGCCAGACGGTCGAACTTTCCGTTGACATTGAGCGGAAACGAGTCTTGATGCTGGTATCGATGCGGCACCATGTAGATCGGCAAGTGCTCGCGGAGCAACCGGGTCAGTTCGCCGGTGGTGACCGGCTCGCCGGTGTAAAGGGCGACGAGTTCCGTGTCACCCGTGCGCGGGGATGCGACCACGACGACGTCGGCAACGGCGGGATGCTTGCGGATGGCGGCTTCGATCTCGCCGAGTTCCACCCGGTAGCCACGGATCTTTATCTGGTTGTCCACTCGTCCCAGATGGACCATTCCGTCTTCAGCAAGGAAGAACTGGCGGCGATCGTACCTTTATCCACGCGGAGGACAACGACCGTGGACCCGCCCTCGACGCGGCGTTGAAGCCGGCCGGAGTCACGCCGGAGCAGCTGCGCGAGTTCAACTCGTACATGTGGGCGCCGGACGCCGAGAAACGCCGCCAGAACAGGTTCACCGAACTCAAGGCGACTGCCACTGGGCGCGACTCCGAACGAGACTCGATGCGCATCTGGATGTCCGTGCCGAACGACAGCCTGTACAACTCCAGAGCGATCGACCTCTCCCAATATGTCGGCAATAACCCTGAGATGCCAAGGGACGCGCGGTTCGAAGCCTGTAAGGCGGCCAACCTTGAGAAGATCAGCCCCACCTACCTGCGGTACATCCCAGTCGGCCCGTTGCAGTTTCCGCGCGGCCGCTGAACTCCTGGCAGGGGACGGTCACGGCACCCGCGGTAGCCGACCGCTACGCGGGTCACCTCTTTCAACACGTCCCATGTGGACAGTTGGCGGCAGATCGGGATTGACCTTTCCGGTCTCTCAAACCCGTGCTCGCGGGTCCGGAGTTGACGGCAGGGAGGCGGCCACAAGCCGGCCCACCTGGTCAAGCAGGCGGGTTTCCCTCGCACGACACGCATCGAGGACTTCGACTTCGTCGCGAACCCGAACGTCCCGCCCGCTCTCGTCCACATCCTCGCCAAGGGCGCCTGGATCGCCCGCGAAACCCGAGACTTGCCACAGCCAAATGACGATCGAAGGACGGCACGACGTCCAGGCTCCTGCGTCAAAGCCGGGTGGCTATGGCGAACAGCCGGTCTGACGCACGAACTCGTACAGTTGCTGACGTCGCATCCAGGACCGCCTCAACTGATCCGCCGAGCCGGTCCGCTCAAGATGGTTCGGTTTCCACCCGGTCCGGGTCGTGCACGATGAGAACACCGCTGTGTAGAACACCGCTGTGCGCGTCCAGGACAACGATGCGGCACGCGGCAAACGAATATAATTAACTGTTGGAAACAAGTGATCTCAATTCAGCGAATATGGATCATTCAATAAGTGTGTGCTCTGTCCAGACGAAATCCGGCGTCCGTTTGACCTATCTGAAAAGTTGTGTCCCGCTGGACTGGACCAAGGCGTTGACAGGCTGCAATCGTCGTGATTAAGTTTAGGCCTGTTTAATTAATTGGCAACTCTTGCCATGCAATCGACAGTCTCCGTGGAAAGGTTCTGGAATGGTAATTGGGACACGCCTGCAGCGCATCGCCGCGGTTGCGGGGCTTGTTGGGGCGGCTTCGCTTGGCGTGGTGAGTGCTTCGGGCCAGGCTTTTGCGGAAACGCAGCGCGCTACCGCACCGCACGCTACTGCGACGGCCCAAGTGTTCTACGGCCCGTACAGCACATACAAGGAGTGTCTCGACGCACAGGCCACCGTCGTGGAGAAGGGTGGCACTGTGCTCTGGAAATGCGGCTTTATCAGCCAGGATCCTTACCGGTGGAGTTTCTATGCTCGTTGAGCCTTGGACGACATGGTAATTAACCCCGTCGGTGTCGGAGTGGCTCGCTGATCAGGGCCATGATACTGAGGCGGATATGGCCTTCCTGGTTGCCCGTAATACAGCCGGAGATCATGTGATGTGGTCTCCGGCTGTGCACTTTCGCCCGTCTTAGTACTCCAGCTGTAGTTCGTGATGTTGCTGGAGGGACCCGGTGACATGGGTGCGGCCACCACGTTGATCATGATTGTTTGTGAAGACATACCAAGATCGCGTGGTGGCCGCAGCCGCTAGCGTAGACCTGCGGATCGTGCAGGCGAGTGTGGGGCGGTTGCTGGACCAGGTCGCGGGCCGGTTCTGCCGGGTCGAGTCCCGCCGTCGTGCGGCTCGGTTCGTGACGGGATTGCTGGCGGAGTTGCCGGACAAGAACTGTTGGACCATCGCCGAGCATGTCGGTGACGCGTCGCCGGCGGGGATGCAGCATTTGCTGTCGCGGGCGGTGTGGGATGCCGATGGTGTCCGCGACGACGTTCGGGACCATGTTTTGGAGGCGTTGGCTGATCCCGGGGCGATCCTGGTGGTCGACGAGACCGGGGATCTGAAGAAGGGCACCGAATCGGTCGGGGTGCAACGCCAATACACCGGGACCGCGGGCCGTATCGAGAACTGTCAGATGTCGGTGTTCCTGGTCTACGCGAGCGACGCTGGGCACGCGCTGATCGACCGGGAGTTGTATCTGCCCGCCTCATGGGCCGCCGATCCCGCCCGGCGGGCCGGGGCCGGGGTGCCCGAGGACACGGCCTTTGCCACGAAATCGGTGCTGGCCCGAGAGATGATCACCCGGGCGATCGATGCGGGGACGCCGACGCGGTGGGCAACCGGGGACGAGGCCTACGGCAAAGACGGTCAGCTGAGGGCCTTTCTTGAACAGCAAGGGTTGGGTTATGTGTTGGCGGTGGCCTGTGATCACCAGATCACCGCTGGGCGGGTCAAGATCCGCATCGACCAGATCGCCGCGAACCTTCCCGACGCGGTATGGCAACGCCTGTCGGCCGGACCGGGCGCGAAAGGACACCGCTACTACGACTGGGCATGGATCGACCTCAACACCGAGCACCACGATCAGCCGGGGCATCGGTGGATGCTGATCCGCCGCAACCGCCGCACTCGCGAGCTGGCGTTTTACCGCTGCTACGCACCCACCCGGGTCCGGCTGGGCGAGTTGGTGCGGGTGGCCGGACGCCGCTGGAGCATCGAGGAATCCTTCCAGACCGCCAAGGGACAAGTCGGCCTGGACCAGCACCAAGTCCGTACCTGGATCTCCTGGTACCGGTGGACCACCCTGGCCGTGCTCGCCCACGCCTTCCTCGCCGTGAGCACTGCCCTGACCCGCGCCGCTGCCACTGTCGAGGGCCTGATCCCGTTGACACTCAACGAAATCAGGCGCCTCTACATCAGACTCGTTGTCGAACCAGCCCGCGCCGCCGTGGACACCGAGGCCTGGTCCCGCTGGCGACGAGAACACCAATACCGAGCCCAACAAGCCCATTACCAGCGAAAATCCGATCACGAACCCGCATGATCACGATCTACAGCTGGAGTATTAGCGTCCGGTCATCGGCAGAAAGAGCACGAGGCGTGATCGATTTACGTACGCGCGATCAGCGGCATGACAGTGCGTCGGCCGGATGTGTCCCCAGTTATGCGTTGTGCCGGTTCCGGCTGTTGTCGGATGCCGTGCCGGGTCGGTGGCGGGTGTTGCGGCCAACCCGGCAAGCCGTGGACCGGCCCGGTGCGGCGGCATCGGTTCCAAGCCGTTGGGGCGAACGCTCGCGTTGATCACGTTCGACTGGAGATCGGTAGCCGGGCGTGGAGAGCCGTCCGGTCCGGGTGTTGTGGATCACGTGGGCCCGGCTGGTCAGGATCTGCCGTGGTTCCGGTCGTGTCAGGGGACAGCCGGAACGGCCTCGCAGGTGGGAGGGACACAGGTGCCGAACCCCGTCTCGAGCCAGAGGACCAGCCAGACCGCGAACGGCCCGATGGACAGCAGCACGACGGGGGCTAGTGCGTACAACGCGATGGCCAGAACGGCCTTGAGGATGGACTCGATGGGCCGGGGGCCCGACCGGATTCCCCGGGTGATGAGGGCGATGCCGCCCACGAGCACGGCAAGGCCGACGAAGGTCCAGGCCAGTGCGGGTGCGAGGGTGGTGGATATCCAGGCCAGGGCGGTGAACGCCTCACTGAGGTGGACGGGTTCGCCGAGTCTGAACCCGCGTAACCCCGCGCCGCAGCCGGCCAGCAGGCCGAACACCGCGGCGGCGATCATCGACAGGATCAGGGCGGATCGGCCCAGGGAAGAGCACTCGGTGGCGGGGGTGGGTGGTGTCTGAGACATGGGGGCTCTTCGAAGTTATGCGGGGTTGAGGCATCCTCGGGCTTTGCGGGTGGTGGCGCAACGGGTGCGGAGTCGCTGGCTGGCGGGGTTGCGGAAACCGTAGGCGTCGCGGGCGACGGTTTTGATGACACGGTTGGTGCCTTCGGATCCGGCGTTGGTGATGTCGGTGTCGAGGAAGGCGAGGATTTCGGGCCACCAGGCCGAGACCGTGCCGGCCAGACGCTCCAGTTCGGGTAGGCCCGAGGCGGCGCACCGCTCGTAGAACCGGGACAATCGGGCCCAGATCGTGGCCCGGTCCGGGTGGGTGCGGGCCAGGGCAAGCAGATCGAGCAGGTCTTCCTTGGCGTTCCACGCGGCCAGGATCGGCGTCCCGATTACCGCGGGCAGCGCGCGAAGATCGTCGATCATGGGGTCCAGGTGCTGCTCGTGCATCCGGGCGGCGGAGCGGGTCAGCCGGTTGCGCAGTTCCCATTCGCGGTTGCCTTTCCGTCCTCGCCTGCCCCGCACCTGCAGGGTGACCCTGCGACGTACCTCGGTGAGGGCCTGGTTGGCCAACTGCACGAGATGAAAGTGGTCCACGACCAGCCTGGCCTGCGGTAACGCGGCACGGGCCGCGGCCTTGAAAACCGTGCACATATCGATCGCCACGACCCGGACGCCCTGACGCCAGGCCTCATCCCACTGGGTGAGCCAGTCCCGCACGGCCACACTGGTGCGGCCCTCGACCTGCCCGAGCAGCCCCTGCCCGCCCGCCAGGTCCACGAACCCGACATGCCAGCGATCCACCGTGATCTCCCAGCACTGCTGTTCGTCGTTCCAGGTCCATTGTGGACGGCCCCGGCGGATCTCGTCGATCCCCAGCACCGCCACCGGTTGCGGCTTGTCCGGCAGCACCGCCGTGGCGTGTGCGGTGAACGCGGCCGAGACCACCGGCCAGGACAGGCCGTGATCACGCGCGGCTTGCACGATCGTGCGCCCACCATCGGCCACCGCCGCACCGGCCGCCTGCCGCAACCGAGTGGTCACCCGGGCTCGAGCCGGAATCTCCCCGATCGCCTCGGTGAACGTCTTCCTGTCGCATCCCTGCTGGTCACAGTGCCACCGACGCTTACACCACCGCAGCTCGACAGGCCGGCCGGCCACCGGCAGATCTCTCGGGCTGGTCGTCACCCACCCCTTGACCCGCCTCGCCCGCACTCCACATCCCGGGCAGATACAAGCCTGCTCGTCCGCGGTAACCAGGTGCACGACCGGCCCATCATGTACTGCGTCCTCGACCCGAACGACAGCCAGACCGGCAAGGCCCAGCAGACGGGTCGTATCGTTGACCATGCCCGTGGCTCTTCTGTTGTGATCGTTCTGCTTCGACAACAGACATGATCACTCACAGAGTCACGGGCCCTTGCCACTGGCTGCCCCCAGCAACATCACGACCAGTTCAAACCCCGGTCAAATTCGAAGAGCCGACATGGGACACCTCGCAGTAGATACTCCGTTTCAGAGTATGTCTATACTCCGAAACGGAGTATCTGGCAAGGTGGGAGGAGGCGGACTTGGCTGGCCGGACCAAGAAACTCACCACGGTGTCCTACGGCATCCTGGGTCTGCTCGGACTGCGCCCGCACACGCCCTACGAATTGGTGCAGCAGTTCAAGCGCAGCGGTACGTTCTGGGCCTCGGCCGAGAGCGTGGTCTACAACGAGCCCAAGGCGCTGGTGGCGCACGGCCTGGCCGCGGCGGCCGCCGAGACCAACGGCGGGCGGCGCCGCACCCGTTATTCGATCACCCCGGCCGGGCGTCGGGAGCTGCGCCGCTGGCTGTCCGACCCCGCCGCCGAACCGCAGTTCCAGTTCGACGCGATGATGAAGGTCCTGTTCTCCGATCTCGGCGACAAGGACGACCTGCTCGGCGCGATCAAGGCGATGCGTGCGTGGGCCGATCGAACCCAGGCCGGTGCGGCCATGATCACGCACGACTACACGACCGGCGACGAGCCCTACCCCGACCGGACGCACATCGTCGGCCTGACCCAGGCATACCGGGTCGGACTGGCACAGATGACCCGGCAGTGGGCGGACTGGGCCGAACAGCAAGTCCGGGACTGGCCCGATACCCACAGCGGCCCCACCCCCGCCGGCCTGCTGGCCCGACTGGGTGCCGGCCGGACACCCTGGTAGCGCGGCGACTGGTGGACCTCCCCGCACCGCGAGCGTGACCCGCGTGGCCGACTCTCTCGCCAACACGGCCAGGACCTGCCAGCGCCTACGAGTCCGCCGGTGAATCTGGGTCGTGCGATTCCGCAGTTCGAGGCGACGCTCGCTGACAGCGAGTGAGTGTTGGGCCACGGCCACCCGACAACCAAGGTGATCCGGTCGAACCTTGACATGGCAGGATCGACCGAGAAGCCGCTTACCTTCGGTAACACATGGCCGGCCGCAACAGCGCCCGAACTACCGCTCGTCGGCAGAAGAGCACGGGGCGTGATCAATTTACGTACGCGCGATCAGCGGCATGAGCGGATGTCCGCACTGCACGCAGGTCTCGCCTCGGGGAAGGATCTGTGTGCGGCCGAAGTCCAGGTGCACCAGGCGGAACGGGCTTTCGCCAGACTGGACCGAGGTGACGTGGCAGAGGTCGGGCTACGGCTCAGCGCAGGTCGATCTCGATCTGGTGCTCGGTGAACATGTCCAGGAGATACTCCAGGGTGATCGCCGGACCCAGCAGACGCCGGTCGTAACCGACGACGAGGCACGAGACCGTCGCCGAATACACCGCGGACGTGCTCGCGCCGATCGAGGAGTTCGTGCTCCGCACCGTCAGCGACGAAGGTGACTTCGTCGGCGCCGTCGCGGCCTTCACAATCGTGATCGAAGGAGTGCTGGCGCCCGCCGCGGAGCTCAGCGAACGCAAGTGGGACCGGCTCGACCCGGCGGCGGGCGAGATCGCCCGTGGCGGCGGGAATCGACGAGATCTGGCACCTGACGGTCGGCAGCTCGATCGTGCGCGAGCACCTCATCCGCGGTGTTGGTGGCCAGGATCGCCACGGCCTCCTCGAGGTCCATGTAGCGCAGGCGGGCCTCGGACATCTCATCGGTCCACTGTTCAGCGATGTCGTGGCACTCCATCGGGGTGGTGTCCAGCAGCTTGCGGCCGGGGACACCGCATAGCCGTCCAGCAGGTCGCGGGGTTCCTGCATGCCTTCCTGGAAGAGGTTCTCGCCGTGCAGCACGTACTTGAGCACCGGCACCTCGTCCCAGATCTTGCGGTCCTCCGTCACGATCTCCAGCACGCGCGACTTGTAATCCGGGTGGCCGTGCGGACGCACACGTCTCTGACTGACCGTGAGTGAAGCCTTGGTGTGATCAGTCCTCATGCGACAGGAGGACAGTCACACCAAGGGCTTCGCAACGCCGAGTCATCGGTGTCAGCCGATGGAGGCGCCGAACTCGCCGGATGCCTTGTTCCTTCCCGGATCATCGGTCTTTGGCAGGAAATGGAGCACGGCGCCGGCGCTGTCGTTCCTGTCGATCTCGATGGCGACGGAATTGGCTAGCCTGATGGTGCCCTTACCGAGGACATAGCCGTTCACGACTCCTGTTTCGGCGCAGTCGACGCTGAAGCTCACCTTGTGCGGGGCGGCATGGCGCATGATGAACGTGGTGCAGTCGAACTTGCGCGCCATCGGAATCGTGACTTCCCCGGTGATCACGATTTCGCAGTCCGCGTTGCTGCACGATTTCACGTCGGTGCCGTTCGCCGCCGAGAGCGGCGGGGTCCCTGAGGTCAAGGAGGTTCGGGGCGAGGTGCTCACCGGTGTTGTCGGCGGCGAGTTCGTCGTGCTGGATGCCGACGTGGCTGTGGTGGTGGGCGTGGTGGATTCCGGTCCGGCCGATGTCGCACATCCAGGCGCGATCAGTGCGACGAACATCAATGGCAACGTGCGCTTTGATGAAGTTCGCATGGGGCTTGTTTGTAGTGGCTTTGTTCCGGGAGCGGTCCCGCCGCGCAGTGGATGTCTTGATATCATGTCGGCTCATTTTGCACGACGTCTGCGCGGTTGCGATTCCAGGTAGGCGTTGGTCGGCCGGGTGACTGGTGGTGGGCCGTCCGGCAGTCCAGAATCGATAGCCGTGACGCGGAATGATCGACTCGTGCGGGTAACCGCCGTGGGGGAACTGCCTGGCGCCCTCGACCGGTTGGGCGTGAGCCGGGGACGTCCGGTGATCGTCCTGGTCGGTGGGGCGGGCGGGATGAGTGCCCGGCACCTTGATCTGGTCCGCGACCTGTTCGGTGACCTGATGCCCGCCCTTGTCCGCCGAGGAGCCGCGGTGGTCGACGGCGGTACGGACACGGGCGTCATGCAGTCCATCGGCGAGTTCAGTTGCGACGGGGTCACGCTCGTGGGAGTCGCCGCGGAAGGTTCATTGGGTGACACACCGCTGGAACCGCACCACGTACACGTATTGGTGCCGGGCGAATCGTGGGGCGATGAGTCACCGTGGATCGCCGAGGTGGCCTCAGTGCTCGCCGGCCCGAACGCGGCCGTGACGTTGTTGGTCAACGGCGGTGACGTGACATATGTCGACGCCGAGCAGAGCATTGCGAGACGACGTCCGCTGATAGTGCTCGCGGGCACCGGCAGAACAGCTGATGTGATCGCCTCGGCGGCCGCTGGCGTCGTTGACGATCCCCGTGCCGCGGCCATCGCCGCCGCTGATTTAACTCAGGTGGTATCGGTCGAGGACTTTGTCGCGGTTGTCGCGGCCGAATTGGACAGGCCCGGCTGATCGATGATCTGTCCGGTCTCCTGAGTATTGTGATCCGTCGTGAACGGACATATGTCAGGGGAGTCCGCGTCCGTGGATCACACGCGTACTTCTGAGTACGACGCGTTCATCTCTTATAGTCACGGTGCCAACAATCATCTCGCAAGCGGCATCGAGCAGGGATTGCGCTTACTGACGAAACGGTGGAATCAGCGGCGTGCGCTGCGCGTGTTCCTCGACCAGAGCAACCTGGGTGCCTCCTCTGACGTGTGGGGCACGCTCACCGAGGCGCTGGACCGGGCCAGATTCCTCATCCTGCTGGCGTCACCCCAGGCCGCTCTGTCCCAAGGAGTCGACCGGGAGATCAAGCACTGGATCGACACCGGACGTGCCCACGACCGCTTTCTGATCGTGCTCACGAGCGGCACGATCGCCTGGGGTGACGGTGACTTCGACTGGCAGCGCACGGACGCGCTGCCAAAGCGGCTGGCGGGCTGGTTCCCCGCAGAGCCGAAGTGGGTGGATCTGAGCTCGGCGCACGAGGATCCGCAGTTCTCCCTTCGGCACAGCGTGTTCCGCAAGGCCATCGCCGAGCTGGCGTCGCCGATCCACGGCAAACCGGTCGACGACATCGAGGGCGAGGACATCCGGCAGCACAGGCGAACCACCTCGATCAGGCGGTTCGCGGTGGTGTTCCTCGCGCTGTCACTGGCGGTGGTCACCGGATTGCTCGGCTACACGGCGGTGCTGCGGTCGGACGCCGAGAAACAGCGAGACGCGGCGCTGTCCCGCGAGCTGGCGGCGCGCAGCGAGGCCACCGGCGACGGAGATCCGGACCTGGCACGTCTGCTCGCGGTCGCCGCGTACGACATCAGCCCCACCGCGGAGGCGCGCGCGGCCCAGTTCACCGCGGCCGTCAGGCCAGGCGCCGCGGTCCTGTCTCCCGGCGGTGGCCCGGTCGGCGCGCTGGCGTTCAGCCCGGACGGCAGGACACTGGTCGTCGGCTCGGCGGACAAGACGATGAGTGTGTGGGATTCGGCCACACATGCGCGAATAGGCGCGCCGGTCACCGGGCACCGCACGCCGCTGGCCTCGATCGCGTTCAGCCCGGACGGCGCCACCCTGGCGACCGGTGACGGCGGGGATGTCCGGCTCTGGCGCATGGCCGACCGGCGGCCGGTCGACCCGGCCGGTCTGATCGATTCGAAGTTGACCAAGGACAACCGTTCGCCGGACAGCAATGCTTACCGGGTCGCTTTCAGCCCTGATGGGCGGTGGCTGGTGGCCACCGCGTGGGGCCCGCCGGAGATGCAGATGTGGGATGTCGCCACCCGTGCGCCGATCGACCCACTCGCACGCATGTACGTCAGTGGCAGACCTGCCGTCGCGTTCGGCCCGGATGATGACCATGTCATCACCTTGAGCCAGGAGGGCGACAATCTGGCGTTCTGGCACACCGGCAGCGGACCAGACGGCCCGTTCGTGGCCGCGCATGGCGACAGCTTCATCTCCAACACCGGCCCCGCGATCGCGATCGCTCCGAACCGCCAGACCATAGCCACTGTCGGCAGGGACAACGCGTTGCGATTCTGGGACGCGTCCACCAAACAACCTCTCGGCGAGCCCATCGTGGGGTACGTCAGTCCCGACAGCGCCACGAGGATCCCGGCGGTGGCGTACTCGCCCGACGGGGCGTTGTTCGTCGCAGGTGGCCATGGCGGAATGGTGCACCTGTGGGACACAGCTGGGCGGCGATACGTCGGCGAACCTCTGCGTGGTCACACCGGTGCGGTGACCACGTTGGCGTTCAGCCCGAACGGTGAGCTGCTGGCAACAGGCAGTGCCGATGGCACAGTGCGACTGTGGAGCATGTCGCACCATCGGGTGCACGCCGCACCCTTGGCAGGTCACGGTGGCCGTGTGCACGCCGCCGCGTTCAGTCCGGACGGACGGACGCTCGCTACGGCAGGAGATTCCCGTCGTGAGTCGTCAGCCGCCAGCGAGGTGTACCTGTGCTCCGATGGCGGCCGCGAGGTTTGCTTTCTTGACGATGACGGGGTCACGGCAATAGCCCCCGGAGGCTCCGCGTGGGGCCCGACCAATGAGCGCGCATGGTCAGCGGAGGGCCCAGCCGTGCTGCTCTGGGACGTGGTGCGGCGCGAACGCACGGGGGATCTGGCGGTCGGTTGGTCGACCGCTGTGCGGTCCGTCGTGTTCAACGCGGACGGATCGACGCTCGCAGTCGGCGGGCTCGAGGAGAAACCGGACAGTAATTCCCAACAGGACGTACGTGGCATCCTGTCCCTGTGGAGGGTCGATACCCGAGCCCTGCAAACCACCACGCTGCTCGACATGCATCAAACAGTTCGGTCTCTCGCGCGGCATCAGGACGGCCGCACCTTCGCCGTCGCCACGGACTACAGGGCCGGCGCCGGCGGGAGCGTCATGCAGGTCGAGCCCACGGTGTTGCTGTGGGATTCCAAGGACCGCGTGCCTGCCGGAGAGCGCCTGCGGGGACACACTGCCTACTCGACGGCGTTGAGTCCGGACGGCCAGCTCCAGCTGGCGGGCCTGCAGGACGGCCGGGTCCAGATCTGGCGGCACGGGCACGACACGAAACAGCTTCCGGGACACGGTGGGCCGGTGGGCGCGGTCGCGTTCGCACCCGACGGCAAAACCTGGGCCAGTGCGAGCGACGACGGCACGATAAGGCTGTGGGACACCTCGACCGGCACGCAGATCGGTGAGCCGCTGATCGGCCACACGGGGCCGGTGTACACGGTGGCCTTCAGCCCCAACGGCGAGCTCCTGGCGACCGGGGGAGGGGACGACTCGGTGCGCCTGTGGCACCTTCCTACCCGGCGTCAGATCTCACCGGCTCACCTGGCTCATCACGGGGCAGTCCGAGCGGTCGCGTTCAGCCCGGACGGGCGGTCTCTTGCCACTGTGGGTGACGACAGCGGGGTTCGCCTGTGGGACGTCAGCCCCACCACAGATCCGCGACACGCCTTATGTGCCATGACAAACCGTACGCTGAGCCCGGAGGAATGGGCGCGATACGCACCAGGCGTGTCCTATCGTGCGCCTTGCCGCTAGTTGTCGCGGTCAAGTCGTGCTGGGGCGTGACGCGAGCCATGCGGAATGCTCGCGGCTGATGGCTTCCTCCGTATTCGCCACCGCTGCGGGCCATTCGTCCTCCGCGGTGTCGGCGAGTTTCTCGTGCAGCAGCGCCAGGTCGCGGGCGGCCGCTGAATAGGTGACGTGCAGGTTCTCGTGTTGTTTCAGCCCGAGCCAGGCCGCGCCACCGGCGACGGCCGCGGCCATCACACCGGAGATGTCGACATCCCAGACGCCCATGGCTCGGAGAAGTGCCAGGACGATGGCGACGAATTCGCCCCCGATCAACAGATAGCGCCACAGTTTCGCCCATTTCTCGTTGCGATTTGCCCGGTCCGCGTACCAGTTCTTCTGAAGTAGCACGCGGTCCCTGCGGTACGCCTGCTTGCGGTCGTCGAACGATGCGCCGCGCAACTCGATCATCGACGGCGTGACCGAAGGGTTCTCACTGGACAACGCCAGCTTCCTGCCGTGGCTTTCGACCACATTCGTGATCTTGTCCCGCAGGTTTTGCGTGGCTTCCGGCAGTGTGGACGGAAACGGATCAGCCGCGACAGCGAACCGCCACACGAGCGACTTGATGCTTTCGGCGACGGCGCGGCCCGCGTTCCACTTCTGCTCCGGGTGCAGTGCCCACAGCAGGATCTCGGCGAACAACGCGACAAGGAAGCCGGCCAGCGACACGAAAGCCCACACGTCGTATCTGCCGAATTTCCAGCTGAGCGCGCCACCGAGGGCGGCGACCACTGCGCTGAGCAGCCGCAATCGGCTGAGCACAATGGTTTGCCGCTGGCCGGTCAGCGATGCCCTCTCCGCGTCGTGGAAGAAACCGGGCAGGTCGGCGTCGGTCATCTGGTGTCTTTCTGCGCCAACGTCAAACGTTGATCACGATTATTCAAACCTATACTGGCACGTTGCCGGTCGTTGCGAGGTGCTTTCGTCTAATGGGGTAGCGGACATTAAACCAGCCGTGCCGCACCGCCGAGATCGCTGCTGCCTGATGTGTGGATTGTGAGGTTGTGGCCTGCGAATTGTTCCCGGTCAGCGCTAGGAGTTCCATGGCGTCAGGTGGGCGATGCGGATCAGGTCGCAGCGGCGGGTCCGGCCGAGCTTGTCCCGAATGTTTTCCAGGTGACGGTTCACCGTGCGCACGGCGATGTGCAACTGCATGGCGATCTCCTGGTTGTCGTATCCGTTCGCCGGGCAGCGCAGCACGTCGCGCTCTCGGGACGTGAGTGGGCGGGCGTGCCGGTGCAGTTCACCGATCAGGTGCGCGGCGAGTTCGGCGGGGAGCACCGGGCCCGCTTGGGAGAGCATGAGAACGCGTACTTCCGGCCTGCGTTGGCGTAGGTGGCTGATCAGGCTGACGCCCTGTCCGGTGCGTTCGTCGGGGTGGGGCCGCAGGCGCAGGTCTATGAGGGCGACGTCCGGCCGTGCCTGGTCGGCCATCCGGCATGCGGTTGGCACGTCGGCTGCCTCGGCAACGACTGTCGCCCTGCCGTCGCGTTCCAGTCCAGTTCGCACGCCGTCCTGGGTGATCGAGTGGTCCTCCACGACGAGCTCGCGGATCTGGTTCTCGCCGGAGAGCAGACCTAACCAGGCCGGAACCCACCCGGTACTCGGATCCGGCGGTCTCGAGCCAGCGCATGGCGCGGGGCATTGCTGATCATGGTCCCGATCGCGGTCGCTCGCGCCGGGTTCATGGCGACCGTCTATGGGTGGCTGACCGCAGTTTCTTAGAGGGCATCTGATCTTGGTTGGGGCGATATGTCTGTGTCGGGTGACGGCTGATACCTTGATCAACTTGTGGGGTCCCGGCGTGCGTACCGCAGCGACTTGTCCGATGCTCGCTGGGCGTTGATCGAGCCAACGCTGACGGCGTGGCGTGCTGCCCGGCGTGGGCCGGGAACCGTGATGCGCGTGCATGACTTGCGGGAGATCGTGAACGCGATCCTGTACGTGTGCCGGACCGGGATCGCCTGGGAGTATCTGCCGCACGACTTCCCGCCCTGCAAGACGGTTTATGACTACTACGCCAAGTGGGAAGCCGATGGCACAACGGAAACGCTGCATGACCTGTTGCGTGACCAAGTCCGCGTCGCGAAAGGCCGCGCTGCTGCCCCGACGGCGGCGATCATCGACTCGCAGAGCGTGAAAACCTCCTGCAATGTCAGCGAATCCAGTCAGGGTATCGACGCGGGCAAGAAGATCAAGGGCCGCAAACGGCACATCGCCACCGATGTGCTCGGCCTGCTGCTGGCGGTAATCGTGACCGCGGCGTCGGTGCAGGATTCCGCTGGCGGGCAACAGGTTCTCGATCATCTCGCCGCTGCGCATCCGACCGTGTCGGCGGCATGGGTGGACGGTGGCTACAACAACACAGTCATCCGTCATGGAGCCCAGCGGGGTATCCGGGTTGAGGTCGTCAAACGCCCTTCTGCCAAGGGATTCCACGTGTTGCCCCGGCGGTGGGTAGTGGAGCGCAGTCTGGGCTGGCTGATGCAACACCGCCGACTCGCGCGCGACTACGAAGCCCTGCCCCAGCGGTCGCGCACGATGGTCCACTGGGCGATGACTAACATAATGAGCCGCACCCTGACCGGGGAATCCACCCAAACCTGGCGAAACGATCCACCCAAAGCAGACATTCTTGCCTAACTAAGATCAGATGCCCTCTTACACGCTGCCGTTCGCGTTCACCTGCAGGGTCTATTTCTGGCTGGTCTGTGGTGGCTGCCCGTCGCTCCAGTACAAAGCCCTCTTCGCCGCGCTGCATTCGTCCGACCAACTACGTGGCCTTTCTCGACTGGGCCGGTTCACGGCTCCTCCTGCACACGGCGGGCAGCGCGCTGACGTCCCCGCACCGCGAGATCCAGCAGTACCTGTCAACGACGTGGCGGGCGCGGTCCTGACCGGCAGGGCCGCACGGGCCAGGACGTGGCGATGTGCACCATGCAGTACACCCTGTAGGACGGCGCATCGGTGAACATACTCAACTCGGCAATAGCGGACGTTCGATCGCCGTCGCCTTGATCGGTCCGCACGGTGGATCTGGGGCAGGTCCGTGTTCGTCGACCCGGTGGACGGTGGCTCAGCGAACGACTACGACTACGTGGCGGCGACCCGATCAACAAGATCGACCTCGACGGCCGCAGCCTCTGGGGCTGGATCACGAAGAACGCGACCGCCATCAGCAACGTCCTGAGCACAGCGGCCGTCGTGCTGTCGGTCGCCGCGATGTTCGTCCCGGTACTCGCCCGATCGCCATCGTGGTCAACGTCGCGTCGGTCGCACGGGGACTGGTTCGGCGTGGTCACCTCGCTTCCCGGGATCGAGGCGGCCGCGACCCGCGGCTGACCAAGATCGCCGTCGGTACGTACGCCTACGGGTATGTGCTGGGGCAACGGCTGGGCTGCCGGTAACGTCGGATCGCGTCTGAAGGAGGAGAGACATGGGTGGTCGTGGCGATCCTGGTGTAGTCATGACCGCCCGTGTCCTTCCTCTTGCCGTCCTTGTGTTCAGCCGGTACTCCGACAGGGAACTGGCCCGGTATCGCGGGACGCTCACCGAACTGGCGCATGGCGCCGAAGTCCCAGAGCAGGAAGCCCATGACTCGCTCCTCGAAGGCCTGCAGGGACTGGCCGGCCTGACGATCCTCGGCGGACTGCTCAGCGCGATCTTCATCTGGGCGTCCCAGCGCACGGCGTATGTCCCGATGTCCGTGCTCGCGGCGATGAGCACGGGACTAATGGGATTCGCCGGCACCCTCACGGCGATATACGGTGCTCGGCTGACGTGGCGCAGGCCCGCTTTGCGGCCACGTCGAGTCGATTTCTGGCTGGCCGTCGCTCTGGGTCTGCTGATCACGGCCGGGGTCCTGGCAGCCCGGTTGACCGCGTGACACGTCGTCCCCTGTGGAACGGGCCACGGCTTCGGCCGCCTGCCATGAACTGGGCCTTCCACCGCGACACCGACTGCTCGGAGACCCTGTTCTGTCGAGCGGCCTCAGCGATGGTCATCTCGCCGGACAGCACTTTCTACGGAGGAGGCCTATTCTTTGCTGGTGCCCACGCCGCGCGCGTGCTGCACGCATGGCGTGAATGGGTCACATCGCTGCCCGTCGAGATGAGTTCGTCGATCGCGTTCCTGCGTCGCCAGGCGCTGCCAGAAATTCCGGCGCCCCTGCGGGGCACTTTCGTTGTGCACGTGCGCTTTTCGTCGCTCTGTTCGGCTGCCGACGCGGAGGTCGCACTCGCGCCGATACGCGCGCTGGCGCCGACCGTACTCGACACGATCGCCGAAATCCCGTACCGCGATGCCGGACACGTCCACATGGACCCGCCCGAACCTCTTCCATGGGTGGAGCACACCACCGCCTTGAGCTCATTCCCAGCCGAGGCCGCCGATGCGCTGCTGGCTGCCGTCGGCCCAGACTCGGGTAGCACCCTGGTCTTGGCGGAAGTACGCGCGCTAGGCGGGGCGCTGGTCGAACAACCGCCCGTACCGAACGCGATGTCGGGCCGCAGCGCGCGCTGGGCCTTCCTTGCCGCAGGTGCTGGCAGTCCAGACTCGGCGCCCTGTATGGCCCCGAACGCTACGACGTCCTCGCGCACATCAAACACCGGTACGACCCGAAAACCTGTTCCGCGCGAACCACAACATCCGACCAGCTCAGTAAGAATCTGAGGACGCACAACATTTTGTCCGCTGTGGACAGTCCACTGACGACAGTCGAAGTCGATGAGCTCGACCGGTTGACAGCTGGGCCGTGATCCACCTTTCGGCAAGCCGTTCGACGAGCTCGTGGTGAACGCGTTCCACTCGATTGGTTCCCGTTCCCAGGTACCAAGTGGACCCAGATTCCGAGTCGAAACCGGGCTAGGTTTGGAGCCATCAAGCGTCTACAAGGGGAGATCTGATGGTTGTGCAGGCCGTCGCTCAGCGGGAGCGAGTGTGGTCGGTCGCGACGGTATTCGCGCGCCTTGCGTTGGCCGCCGGGTTTCTCTCGGCCGTTGCTGATCGGTTCGGCTTGTGGGGTCCGCTGGGCACCGGGTCGGTAGGGTGGGGTGATTTTTCCGCGTATACCGCCTATACGCACACCCTCTCGCCCTACGTGCCGGATGGGCTTCACCTCGCCGCCGCGTGGGGCGCGACCGTTGCGGAATCGGTGCTGGGCTTGACGTTGCTGGTCGGCGTCCTCGTGCGCTGGTCCGCGTGTGCCGCTGCGGCGCTGCTGGTCGGGTTCGCGCTGTCGATGGGGCTGTTCCTGGACTGGGAAGCACCGCTCAGCAGCTCTGTGTTCGCCGCTGCGGCCGCCGCCCTGTTGCTGGCCCTCGCACCCGTAAACACGTTCGCCCTCAGCGTCGACCGAATCTTCGACAGGAAGCGAACAATAGGGTCAACCCGCAGTGCCACCGGGCTCGCGCGCGGTGGGCGTGAAGACCTGGCCGCCGCGCGATAACACTGGGAGCACTCAATGGTTCGATCTCAGATCGTCGGCCGCCTTTTGGCCATTGCCGCATTGGCCGGTGCAACAGCCTGTGGCTCTGCCAACGAGAGCGTGCCCGTGGCGGCCTCGGCGACGAGCGCGGCCGCAGCGTTGCCGCCCCAGGCTAGTATCCTGCTCCAGCAGGCCCTTCCGAACGCTGAGGGCAAGACGTTCACGTCACAGGTGGTGGACTTCCCGCCAGGTGCAGCCGCGGGGCCGCATCGGCACGGCCGGGCTTTCGTGTTCGCATACGTCCTGCAAGGTGCTGTGCGAAGCCAGGTCGATGACAAACCCGCGACCACGTACCACCAAGGCGAGAACTGGTTCGAAGAGCCGGGTGCCCACCACGTCGTCGCCGCGAATCCCAGCATGACCGAACGGGCCAAGCTGCTGGTCGTCTACGTCTCCAACACCGGAGACCCGCTCCAAGCCAACGATCCCCCTTCGTGAATCCGGATTCCGACAGCACAGTCGTGCGAGCCGAACAAGCGGTTCGTGGTACCCGGACGCCCGGCCTGGACCTCCACGTGGGCCATCTCGGGCGCAATGCGCGAGCGGGGCTCATGGATGCCTTCCGGGAAGCGATCCGCACGGGGAGGTTGGCGCCGGGGACGCGGCTGCCCTCAAGCCGTGTGCTGGCGAACGATCTGGGGCTGGGCCGCAACACCGTGGTTCGGGCCTACTCGGAGCTGATCAACGAGGGATGGCTCATGGGGCAGCACGGTTCCGGCACGGAAGTGGCGCAGCGTTCGGCGGAGCTGGTGGCCGACCGGGAACCGCCGCGGCCGCTGGCGGCACGGCCGCAACTGGTGTATGACCTGCGGCCTGGGCGGCCGGACCTGTCGTCGTTTCCACGCCAGGAATGGATTCGCGCGGTGAAGCGGACGGTGAGCACGGCGCCGTTCGAAGCCTTCGGGTACACCGATCCGCACGGCCGCAGCGAACTGCGTGCTGCCATCGCCCGGTATCTGGCTCGGGCCAGGGGACTGCGCGCGCGGGCCGACAACGTCGTGGTGTGCAGCGGGGCCGCGGAAGGGTTGCGGCTCGTGGCCGCGGCGCTGGCGAGGGCCCGGGTCACGACGGTTGCGGTCGAGGAGTTCGGCCTGCAGACCCAGCGCGAGGCGTTGCTGAAGGCCAGGCTCGATGCCGTCCCGATCCCGGTGGACGCGGACGGCGCCAACCTGTCCACACTGGACGATACGCCGACTCCGGGGGCGGTGCTGCTCACGCCGTCACACCAGTTCCCCTTGGGGGTGGCGCTGCATTCCGACCGGCGGGCAGCAGTCGTGGACTGGGCTCGCCGGCGGGGCGCGCTGATCATCGAAGACGACTACGACGGCGAGTTCCGCTACGACCGATCTCCCGTCGGCGCGTTGCAGGGACTGGATCACGACCACGTGATCTACCTCGGAACCGCGAGCAAATCCCTGGCGCCGGGGCTGCGCCTGGGCTGGCTCGTCGTGCCGGACCGCCTGGTCGGCTCGATCGTCGCGGAGAAAGGGTGGGCAGAGGAGACCGTTGGGTTCGTCAACCAGTTGGCGATGACCGACTTCATCGAGTCCGGGGCGTACGACCGCCACATTCGCGCGATGCGCTCGCAGTACTGCCGCCGACGTGAGCAGCTCGTCGAGATGATCGACCGGCATGCGCCAACCGCGCGGGTGACCGGGATGTCCGCCGGGCTGCACATCGTTGTCGAACAACCCGGCCGTACCGGCGCCGAACTCGTGCGCCGCGCTGCTCGCGAACAGCTGACGGTCGAGCCGCTCGACTTCTTCCGGCACCTCGGGTCCACATCGGACCGTGACGGCGTGGCCATCGGATTCGCCGCACCCTCCGCCAGCGCCTGGTCGGGCGCGCTGGAGGCGCTGGTTCGCACACTGCGGTGACCACCCGACTGGTTCCCGTTCCGAGCGGCCAGGTGGACTCAGGTTCCGGGCCGACAACGAGTTAGCGTCAACCAACTGGACTACCGCGTCCAGGGAACGCGGCAGGACTTTTGCGGCTCGGCTTGTCCGCGCTGGGCGTTCTATGGACGGAATGGTCCATAGAACCGTCCATTTTCGCCGCGAGGACTGGATACAGAAAGGTGCCGGATGAAGGCGATCGTGGTGACGGATCAGGCCGCGGGAACGGCCGGGATGACGCTGGCGGAACGACCCCAGCCCGAGGCGGCGGGAAACGATGTGCTGGTTGAGGTTCATGCGTCAGGGTTCACTCCGGGGGAGTTGGAGTGGGACACGACGTGGACCGATCGTCTTGGTCGTGACCGGACGCCGTCGATTCCCGGGCACGAGTTGGCCGGTGTGGTCAGCGCTCTCGGCTACGGTACGAGAGGGCTGTCGGTGGGCCAGCGGGTGTTCGGTCTCACCGACTGGACCCGCGACGGCACCCTGGCGGAGTACGCAGTCGTCGAGGCGCGCAACCTCGCGCCGCTGCCGGGCGACGTCGACTTCACAGTAGGTGCCAGCCTGCCGATCTCGGGTCTGACCGCATGGCAGGGATTGTTCGTGCACGGCCGCCTTCAGACGGGGCAAAGCGTTCTGGTGCACGGCGCCGCCGGTGGAGTCGGCTCAATGGTGACGCAACTCGCCCGCGAAGCCGGCGCGTACGTCATCGGCACCGGACGAGCCGCCGACCGGCAGGCCGCGCTCGACATCGGTGCGCACGAGTTCGTCGACCTTCAGGACGACTCGCTGGCAGACGTCGGCGCAGTCGATGTGGTGTTCGACATTTTCGGCGGAGAGATCCAGAAGCGGTCCGCGGGCCTGATTCGAGCTGGCGGAACGCTGGTGACCATTGCCGGCCCGCCGGAGGCTCGGCCAGCCGAAGGCTTGGCGATCGACTTCGTCGTCGAGGCCGACCGCGCCCAACTGAGTGAGATCGCCCAGCGGGTGCGGGAAGGGCGACTGCGGACGCTCATCGGAAACGTCGCGACCCTCGACGATGCCGTCGCCGCCTTCAACCCGACCGAGCGGGTCAAGGGCAAGACGATCATCCGCGTTCGTCCGTAAGGACGGCGAGGCGATCGCCAGACGGTGGCTCGTACGACAATGACGTCGTGCGACTCCCGCGTGAACTCAAGACACTCTTCCCGCCGTGCATGCTCCTCGCGCGTGCTGGTCATCGCGGATCACCGGTCGCGCCAGGGAGTTCCAGGTCAGTGCGCCAAACAAGGTTGGGGTTATAGGGAACCTCGCTCGTCGGACACACTCGTCAACCACATGAGGATGGGCCGTCGCATAGATGGCCTTCTTCTATTGGGTGAAACCGCAGCTCAGGCCCGAGCTTCTCGTAGAGTTGGGCAAGCCGGTCAGGCTTCTTCTCCCGCAATGCCTCATCGAGATCATTCAATGAGTTCCCGTTGATTAAGTCGACCACGCCGCCGGATCGACACCGGCCGTGATCGGTGCGTGGTCGACATCTACCTTTCACGGCATCGACCGCGCCACAGTAAGCCCTCCAAGTATTGCTTCTTAGAGCCGCCCGGCGGGGTTTGGCTTACGCGGTGATGGCGTGCAGATGAGCGGAGACGAACGCGGCGAACGTCTGCGCTGGGCGTCCGGTTACCTGCTGCACGGTCGGGGTGACGCGGTCCTCCGCGCCGTGCCGGATGTCTTCGTCGAGACCGGCGAGCATGGCGGCGAACTCTGGTGTGAGACCGGTGGCGATGAGCTGGCTGGTCATCTCGGCGGTCGTGATGCGGCGGAGAGGGGCGAACTGCCCGACGACCTCGATTTCGAACTCGCGCTCGATCTGCTCGCCGCGCCCATCTACTGGCGGATGACCGTCCGCCAAGCTCCGATCGAAGCCGATTACCTCGACCACCTCGCCGATCACATCCTGCGTGCGCCCAACGCGCGGTCCGTGCCACGTTTGTAGGCCGAGGCGTCGGCTGCGGTTCGCGGTACAGCAGGCTGGCGTTGCGAAGCCAGCACGATCACAACAAGTTCATGCCGTATACCCACCGCCATGGTCGGCACCCACGCGGTGACCTTGCGCATGTCGTTGTCCTGCTGGAGAGTGGCGGTGATCTGCGCGTTCCACCACGAATGCCGTTGCGGTGGCGTAGCAACTCGCGGCAAGCAGCACCGCGCCCAAGAAGTCACTCGGCCGGTGCCAGCCCGCGACCAACGTCGAAATGCCGACGGCACCAACCCACACAAATCCGGGTACGGCCACAAACCACTGGGCCCGCCCGGGCACCACCAGCAACACCGCGAAAACGCAGATGGCCGCCACGGTGACATGCCCACTGGGAAAACTGTTGTCGGTGTACGGGATCTGCTGGGCGAGGTCCGGCCGAGCCAACCCGACTTTCAACAGCTGCGCGAGCGCCGCGGCAACGACCATCAGAACGACAGCCACCACAGTCCGCCGAATCACCCGGCGGCCCAGTCCGATCACGCACACCACGATCAGCGTGCCGACGAACAACGCCGGGGCCGGGACGGTCAGTGGCAGTGGCACCTCGCCGGACGCCCGCGTGAACGTCGGGTCGAACCACGACAGCATCTCGTAATCCAGCAACTGCCCACCGGCCGTGCCCACCATGACCACGTACGTCACACTGGTGGCTACGGCGAGCAGCACGGCCACAGGCAGTCGCATCCTCACGTGATCCACAATGCCGCCGGAATGTCCGCGTCATGCCGAGGTTGTGTCATGACTCCGCAACGGCTGCGTGCCCAGACGGCCGCGCCACCGGCGCCCGACCAGGAAACCAGCCGTGGCCAGGTCGAATAGCGGCAGCGGTCCCGCGAGCGATGGCAGACTCCGCAGAGACGAATTCGCCCATAGTCACCACCGTGGTGATGGTTCCGCTTTGCGAGGCTATTCGGATTATTTCTCTGCATGTGCAACGCCGTACCCGGCGAGCCCGGCAGTGTCGTGAGCTATTTGGAAGCCCAGGCTGAGAATCTTGGTCTGCGCTTCACAGCCCCACCATGCAGTTCATGATCCTGTCCGCTCCGCTGATACGCCACTACCGCACCTACGCTGGTCACCACCGCGGAACTGAAACCCAACCCACCGTCAACGGCTACAGTCGAAGAACTCGCCTGCACATTGCGACGATCCCAAGCCGGATACGCACGCCTCATCACCACCGCTATCAGCGAGCTCGTCACCGAACGCCGTACCGGCATCGAATACGGCACCATCTTGGACAACCGCGACAACACCACTGACCTCACCAACGGCAACGTCGCACTGCAGATCATCACGCTCATCCCCATCACCCGTGCCGGAATCGAACTTTCCACACAGGACAATGAGGCACTCCATAGCCACTGGGACACAGTCAAACCAGACCTACTCGACATCACCAGGCCATGCACCCTCTAGACACAACACCGCAGATCCGGAGGGTGGGCCCACCGTGACCCGCGGGTGACGGCGTTGGCGCGAACCGCTGGTCCATCAACTGGTGAGCGTCAACGGCGTGTCACCAAAGCGGCCCTCAAGGAAGTGGTCGAACAGGTCGGGCAGAGTGACCGGCAAGAGCTTGATCGGTGCACCACCGAAGCTTCTCGCTGACCACCAGCGCCGTTCAATCAGCCTGATCTCGGCGAGTCCGAATGATAGGCCAGCCGGGCGAAGAGACGCCGCCTACGACGAACGGGGCGACCGGATCGAGGTCTAACCTGGCTCGCGGAGTTACGGCGGGGCGCGGCTGAAGGAACAGCGGCTGGCGGAGCAGATCGGAAGCCCACGTCGGCAAACCCCGCGCTCTGTGCCCGGCGTGGCTATGGCAGGGGTGGTGTCAGCATTCGCCTGCCTGCGGCTATTCCACCGTCGACGGGCACGCAAGCGCCTGTGAGGTAGGCGAATTCTTCGCCCGCCAGGCCGAGTACGGCTGAGGCGATCATCTGGGGCGTGGCGGTCCGTTTCAAGCCGTCGACGTTCTCTTGGCCGACGTACGCGAGCACGCGTCGCCACGTCGCGTCATCCAGGCCGGGTGGGCGGATCATGGCGGTGTCGGTGATGCCGGGGAGGATCGCGTTGACCCGGATGCCCTGGCTTCCGTACTCCAGGGCGGCGGCTTTGACCAGTGCTTGGACGGCTTGTTTGGTGGCCTGGTAGGTGGACAGGTTGGGGCGCCCGATGAGCGCGCCTACTGAGGAGTTCACGATGATGTGTCCACCAGTCCTGAGCATGTGCGGGATCTGGTACTTCATCGTCAGGAAGACGCCGCGTGCGTTGGTGTTGGTGACGTCGTCCCATTGCTCGAGTGTCACCTCGTGCAGCGGTGCGCTGATCTGTACGCCCGCGTTGTTGAACGCGATGTCTAAGCGTCCGTAGCGTTGTACCGCGCTGCCTACGAAGTGCTGGACGGATGATGGTTTGCGCACGTCGGCTTGGATGTAGGTCGCTTCGCCGCGTGTGGCTCGGATGCCGCGTTCGACTTCGCGGCCCCGATCGGTCCGGCGTCCGCAGAATGCGACCTTGGCGCCAGCTGCGGCGAAGGCTCGCGCGGTCGCTTCGCCGATTCCCGAGGTCCCGCCGGTGATCAGGACGACTTTGCCGGTGAACCGGCCTGCCTGGTCCGCCGCGGCGGGCCTGGCGAGCACGCCGAGTCCCGCCGCTGCCGCGGCACCACTCAGGACGGATCGGCGAGTCGGTGTGCCCATCTCCAACCTCCTAAAAGCAACTTTTCGTTGCTTTTACTCTTCCTGGTTGGCCGGACTAAAGTCAACTCGTGGCTGAGAGTCCTGTCAGGCGGCCCGGCGGTCGTAGCGCGCATGTGCGGACGTCGGTGCTTGACGCCGGTCTTGCCGAACTCGTCGATGTGGGGTTCCATGCCCTGAGCCTGGAGGGCATCGCAAAACGCGCCGGCGTGAACAAGACGACGCTGTACCGGCGCTGGGAGAGCAAGGAAGCGCTGATGCTTGACGCGATCCGGGAGCGCGCCGCGGCGCGGGTGCCGATTCCGGACACGGGCAGCCTGCGGGACGACTTGCTGACGTTGGTCCGTACTGCGATCGCCAATCTGCTCACACCCGAGGTGCAGGCGATGGTGCGGGTGGGAATTGCCTTGGCGCCGCACGAGGCCGCAGTGGCCACAATGGTCGATTCATTTTGGACAGATCGACTTGCGGTCGACGGGGTGATCGTCGAACGGGCGATCCGGCGTGGGGAGATCCCGCCGGTTGATCCGGCGGAGCTGATCGAGGCGGTACTTGGTCCGCCCTACTTCCGTGCGTTGGTTGCCGGGCGGCCGGTGACCGACGATTTCCTCGTTCGGACAGTCGATCTGGTGCTCAACGGGGTGGGCGCCGACGACACTGCACGATGCTGAGCTGCCAAGCGGATGCCAGGCGTGGGCTCTGGTATGCCACCTCAGGAAGATCAGTTTCCGACTTCGCAAAGGCATTGTTCGCAAGCATCGACAAAGGTGTTGACGCTGCTGTTCCCGGAAGGGGCCAAGGACGAGACCGAGCCGATCTATCAGAGCTCGCCGATCGCGCGGTACTACAACGTGCTGGCCAGGCACGTGATCGGGCGGCTGGCCGACACGGCCGATCGTGGCCGCACCTTGCGCGTTCTCGAAGTGGGTGGCGGGACCGGCGGGCTCACGTCCGCGGTGCTGCCGGTGCTTCCGGCCGACCGGTGCGAGTACGTGTTCACTGACATCTCGCCTGCGTTCGTGCAGTCGGCCGTCGAGGGGTACCAGCGGTACGAGTTCGTCACCGGCCGGACCTTGGACATCGAGGGAGACCTTGCCGCACAAGGCATCGAGCTCGGGTCGTTCGATCTCGTGCTGGCCTCCGACGTGGTGCACGCGACCGCTGATGTGAAACGGACCCTGCTGCACCTGCGCGAAGTGCTCGCTCCCGGCGGCGTGCTCGCCATGATGGAGAGCCGGATAGCGCTGGAGGCCCTGGCTTCGCGGACATCCGCGATCTCGCCCTTGCCAGAGGAGCCGCGATACCTGCCCAGCTACCTGTTGCGAGGCCGGATCAGCATGCCGGTACAGGTGAAACGGTGAAGGTCGCGGTAGTGACGGGCGCCGCCAGCGGCATCGGCCGTGCAGTCGCCCATCGCTTGAGCAACGATGGCTACCACGTCATCGCGGCAGACCTCACCGCTGGCTCGGCCGGGGCATCGCTGCGGCCGTACCTTCTCGACGTGACCGATGCAGAGGCGGTCGATCGGTTGGCATCGTCCCTCAGTGACTGCAGAGTGTTGGTCAACAATGCCGCGATCTGGCGGTTCGAACGGCTGATGGATGCGACCGATGAGGTCATGGCCACCAACCTGTACGGCCCGTTGCGGCTGATGCGAAAACTGGTGCCGTTGATGCGTGACGGGGGAGCGGTAGTGAACATCACCTTGGTGGTGACAACCTTCCCGCCACGTGGCCTCGGCCTCTATCCGCCATCCAAAGCCGCGCTTGAGACGGTAACACGGATGGCCGCCGTCGAGTTCGGGCCGCTCGGTGTGCGCTGCAACGCGGTCGCCCCCGGCCTGATCCCCACCGAAGGCACAATGGACTTCTACGGTTCACCACAAGATATCGCGGCAAAGGGATCGCTGCTGCCACTCGGCACACCGGACGAGGTCGCCGCTGCCGTGTCGTTCCTGGCTTCCGACGACAGCCGCTACGTCACCGGGCAGGTGCTGGCAGTCGATGGCGGGTACCTCGCTGCTGGTGCGGGATTCTTCGCCGCTGCGGCCTCGGGTCGGCCCATGGTGAGACCTTGATCGCCAAGATCTGCTTGGGAAAGGTCGTGAGCAGTCGGGCCTACTTCACGCCCCTGCTGTTGCGAATCGCCAGGTAGGGGCGCTGCGCGTCCACTTCGAGGTGAAGCCCACCGGAGTGTCGTATCGGCTGCGCTCAGACAGAGGCTGGTTCTGATGGCCACGACCGGGGTACCCGTGAGTGGGCCGAGCCGAGGAAGTGGTCAGCATGCTGCCGCAACACCGCGATGTGATCGTGGTCGGCGCTTCGGCAGGTGGGGTGGAGGCGTTGCGTACCCTGATCGCCGGTGTTCCTGGTGATCTGGCGGCGGCGATCGCGGTCGTGCTGCACATGCCTGCGGGAGGCACGAGCGCGTTGCCGCAGATTTTGCGGCGTTTCGGCAACCTGCCCACCGTCACCGCGTCGAATGGCGCACCGCTGCGACCGGGCACGGTGTACGTCGCACGGCCTGACCACCACCTTGTGCTCATCGATGACGAGGTGGCGCTGTCGCATGGCCCGACCGAGAACGGGCACAGGCCGGCTATCAACGCGCTGTTCCGGTCGGCCGCGCTGAGCTTGGGACCTCGGGTGATCGGGGTGCTGCTGTCGGGCGTACTCGACGACGGCGTGGCGGGTTTGGTGGCGATCAAGGCACAAGGTGGTCTGGTGGTCGTCCAGGATCCGGCTGACGCCCTGTATCCGGGAATGCCGGAGAACGCCATTCGGAACGTGGCCGCCGACTACGTGCTGCCCGCGGCCGAGATCGGGCCGCTGTTGGGCACGTTGACCAAGGAGAACAGCGTCGAACCGGCCTCGTCGCCGTCCTCGCTGCTGCGACTGGAGAACGAAATCGCCCGTGACCAGCGGACCAGCACCGACTACCAAGCGAATGGAGTGGGCGTGAGCAGCGGCCTCACCTGCCCCGACTGCCAGGGGGTGCTGAGTGAGCTCACTTCCGCCGACGGTCGCTACCGATGCCGGGTGGGCCACGCGTGGTCCGTGGAGGCGTTGCTGGAAGCGCAAGGTGGTGTGTTCGAGAGAGCATTGTGGACGGCATTGCGGTCACTCGACGAGAAGCGCAACCTTGCCGAGCGCATGTGTCGTGACGCGCGGCAGCGCGGCAACGAACGCCTGGTCGAGCGCTATCAGCAGATGGCCGATGAAGCCCGGCAGGCGGCCGGTGTGCTGCGCGCGCATCTCACAGGGCTGCCCGCGAGCCCGGAGCCGACCGGTGATGGCTGACAACGCCGGACACGCTAGCTCGTGCAGCACGCCGGTCGGACCGGCGGAGTAGTCTGCGCAGTCGTGGATACCGTCCCACCCAGTGAGCCGAACAGCCAGTTCGAGGCAATCCTGTCCTATTTGAAGGAGACGCGGGGTTTCGACTTCACCGGGTACAAGAGGACCAGCTTGGCGCGCCGGGTGCGCAGGCGGATGGCGCAGATCGGGGTGGAGGAATTCGGCGACTACATCGATCTGCTCCAGGTCAACAGCGAGGAATTCGGCGCGCTGTTCAACACCATCCTGATCAATGTGACCAGCTTCTTCCGTGATGCCGAAGCCTGGAGTCACCTGCGGGAAGAGATCGTGCCGACCTTGCTGGCCGAGCGGGCGCCGGACGACCCGGTCCGGATCTGGAGCGCTGGTTGTGCCTCCGGCCAGGAGGCGTACAGCCTCGCGATGGTCTTCGCCGACGCACTGGGACCTGAACGGTTCCGGCAGCGCATCAAGATCTACGCGACCGACGTCGACGACCAGGCGCTGGCACAGGCAAGGCAGGCCTCGTACGCCGCGACTGACGTGCAGAATCTCGAACCTGAGCAGATCGAGCAGTACTTCGAGCAGCAGGGCAACCAGTACGTGTTCCGCAAGGACCTGCGCCGCTCGGTCATCTTCGGCCGCAACGACCTGGTGCAGGACGCCCCGATATCCCGGATCGATCTGCTGGTCTGCCGCAACACCCTGATGTACTTCAACGCCGAGACACAGGCCAAGATCCTCGGCCGGTTCCACTTCGCGCTGGCGCCGCGTGGGCTGCTGTTTCTCGGCAAGGCCGAGATGTTGTTGTCACACAGCCGGATCTTTGATCCAGTCGACCTCAAGCGGCGGATCTTCCGCAAGACCCCCTGCAACCCGATCGGCTTGGGCCATCTCGTCTCGCAGACGTTCGTGGCCGAGCGGCAGGGCGAGGTCGGCGGGCTCGACGAGCTGCGCGAACACGCGTTCTCGGCCAGCCCGGTCGCCCAGGTCGTCGTCACCGGCGAGGACATCGTCGCGCTGATCAACCAGCAGGCCGAACAGGTCTTCGGGCTGTCACACCGCGACATCGGCAGGCCACTGCGGGACTTGGAGATCTCGTACCGTCCGGTGGAGCTGCGCGCTTACGTCGAGCAAGCCAAGGTGGAACGCCGCGCGTTGCGGATCAAAGATGTGGAGTGGCAGCGCGGTCCCGGTGACGCGGTGTGGTTCGAGATCCACATCAACCCGTTGGTGAACAACGACAACGGGCTTGTCGGTGTGTCCATTGTGTTCCACGACGTCACCGCGGCCCGCAAGCTGCTCGACGAACTCGAGCACACCAACCGGCAACTGGAGTCGGCATACGAGGAACTGCAGTCGACGAACGAAGAACTCGAGACCACCAACGAGGAACTGCAGTCCACGGTGGAGGAACTGGAGACCACGAACGAAGAGCTCCAGTCCACCAACGAGGAACTGGAGACGATGAACGAAGAACTCCAGTCCACCAACGACGAACTGCGGGCGATCAACGACACCCTGCGCGAACGCAGTGCCGAACTCGACGAGGTCAAGGATTTCCTCGAGTCGATATTGAGCTCGGTCCGGCCAGGGGTTGTCGTTGTCGATCTGGAGATGCGGATCCTGGTCTGGAACCACGGCGCGCAGGACCTCTGGGGGTTGCGGCAGGACGAGGCCGCCGGTGAGCACCTGCTCAACCTCGACATCGGCCTGCCGGTCGGCGAGCTGCGGGCATCGGTCCGTACCGCGATGACCGACCCGGCGTTCGAAGACACAATGATGCTCGACGCGGTCAACCGCCGAGGACGGCAAACCAAGATCAGGATCGCGGTCGGTGCGCTGCGCCGCCCGGACAACGGCTCTACCCAGGGCGCCATTCTGGTCATGGAGCCGATCGAGAACGCCGATTAGGCACTGTGTCGAAGAGCGATTCGTCGTGAGACATTGGGCTATGGACACAGACGATCCGTCTGTTCAGGCGCGCATGCGGGCAGCGTCCGCGCGGCGGCGTGCGCAGCAGTTGCGGCAACGTCGTGCGATGCTGGCCGCTGGTGACGAGCTGTGCCACTCAAGCCAACAGGACAACGAAGCCGCTGCCGAAGCACTGAAAGAGGCGCGGCGACGCGCCGACGACGCTCGGATGAGCGCGAAGCAGGGATTTCTCCGAGCGATTGAGGCCCACGAACGCGCTGCGCGGCGCCATGATCTGGCGGCTGAAATGGGTATCGGGGATGTCGGCGACCATCGGCGACGGGCGGCCAAGCACCGCGAAGAAGCGGCGGCCGACCGTGCCACGCTCGCCGTCCAGTTCGACCAAGCCGTCGACGGCTAGTGGTGTGTCTCGGACCGTTTGTTCGGCGGCGTCGGTCTCCGCTGGCCAGGATCAATCCGAGGTGGTCCGAGTGACCTCGAATGCAGCGTTTCCTCGGCGGGAGGGCCGCCTCCTGCGTCGTCCGGCGCTGGTCCACGCCCGCGTCTGTTAGTGAGGGGCGGTGAACGCCCACGCCAGGAGTTTCAGGCTTGCCGATCGGGCGTTGCTGGCCCGGTGTTCAGGTCGGTGAGCTGCAGGTTTGCCTGTGGCACAGTGCGGAGGCTGTCATGGCCCCGGTCACGCTGACGGGCCACGGCCCGGTGCGGGCGGTAGGCCGTTGCGAGGGGAAGATTCGGCGCGTTCAACGCCGTCAAGGTGACCTTCACGGCATCGACATGGGTAACAGGTGTGGCATGTGTGACAGGTGTGGCTCAGGTGGCGATTAATCGTCCATTATGGACAGACTGACGGCTCGGTTACTTGGTCAACGAATTAAGACGCTAGCGCACACTAATGCGTCCACAGTGGACATCAGCGCTTGACGTAGTCCGGCGCGTGGCTGTGCAGTCGCTCCAGCGCGTCCACGATGACCGTGCGTCGGTACCACCACAGCCAATCAGCGGTTTCCGTCGCAAGGCTGTCCAGTTTCGCGTAGGCCAGCTTGGACGGGGTGAAGTACGGCTCGAGATGGTAGGTGGTCACGACACCGACGCATTCGCCATCGAAGGTGACCAGCGGCGTGCTCTGCAGCGCGTGAATACCGGCTTTCGCGAACATCGCGTGCTCCGAGTCGACTGGCACGTACTCGATCACTCGGACCTCGCGCTGCGCGGCTTGCCAGGCGGCCGACGACGGATCGTCGAGATCAGCCAGGTAATCCACAAGATCAAGCGGCAAGTCGTGATACGACTCCATACGCGGCCGTAGCCCAGCGCCCTCGACCAGTTGAACGTCTCCCATCGAGGTGTTCAGGTATCCCAATGCTGTGTCGAGGAACGCCTCAAGCACCACAGCACGGTTTCGCCGGTGTTCCCGTTGCAAACGGAAGAACGACAGGGACGGCGCTGGAAGCCGGGCGCGGCCGGGGAACCAGATGTCGGTACGTGGCGCCGACGCGGCGAGAAACGCTCGGGCCAAGGCGTGGACCTGCACATCGTGGTATCGCGCGCACTCACCCAACAGTTCGGACGCGGCGTCCATGTTCGGCAGACCGTACCGTTCCTGCAGCATGCCCAACGCGCGCGCGATTACCGTTCGTGTTCGCAACGCGGATCGCGCGGCGAACAATTCCCGCTGGATGGTCGACACTTCGTCCGCAGCTGGCCTGTCGTTGTCGGCGCGTGGACGTCGCACGGGTTGAGTGGCTGTGGTGCACGCTGCGATCGCCGAGGGCACGCTGTCGTATGTTCCGACGATTTGTGTCGCCCTCGCCAGTTCGAGGACGCGTCGCACGTGTGGGTTGCCTGCGACCGTCAGCATCCGCCTGCCAGCCAGTTCCTGCCGGTCGGCGTGCTCGACAAGCACTCGCACGCCTGCTGCGGCCAGCATGTCCACCGAGCTGAGGTCGACAACGACGTAGCGGCATTTCGGCGGGATCCGGTGCCGCAGCCAATAGTCGGCCGTGCGGCTGCTGTCTGTGTCGATCTCACCGGCCAGCCGCACAATGACGAGGTCATCGCGGTACTGCTGGAGGCTGAACTCGAAATGTGGATGCGAGGCATCCTCGCCGGCTTTTCGGTGATCGGTTGGGTCCACCTGCGCTCCTTGGAACGATCTCGTGAGGAGATGCAAGGGGAGCTTCGGCTGTTGAACCCTCCCTGCCCACCAGCTAGCCTCAGCCAGAGCCTGACGCACCAATGGGGTACCCATGGTGTGCCCCGTCAACCCGCCGCTAACCCGCCACGCGGTGTTTTTCTTATCCGGGCCGCTCACGCACCAGTTTGCGGCCGGACAGCGCCGGGAATACGTTTGTTGTGGTCACTCGGTGGTTCCGGGTTCAACAGGTAGCTCGGTTGGTTGAGCGCCAAGGCTCACGCGGCAGCATCATCGTGGCAAGTAGTCGGACGGAGCCGGTCATGGCAGGGGAGTACCTGTGGTGCCACACCGAGGAAATCCAGCGATGCACCATCGTGCGTGTGGTTGGTGTTCTCGGCCAAGCCACTTACTCGACGCTGCGCGACACATTGTTGAAGTGTGTGATTGAGCAACCCAGGGCGCTGATCGCCGACGTCGCCGACGTTCGGATTGCCACCGCGACAGTGCTGAGTGTGTTCACAGCGGTGCGGATCCGCACAAGCGACTGGCCCTCGATACCTATATTGGTAGCGACGGGGCCGCACCACGCCGAACTTTTCGGTCAGTCGCCGATCCGGCGATACGTCGGCTTGTACGACAGCGTCGCTACCGCGTTGACGAACGTCCATCAGCCACCACCCGGCAAACGAGCGTTCTGCGCCCTGCCACACGACCCTGGCAGTCCCCGGGCAGCCCGCCAGTTCGTCAGGCGGACATGCTTCGAGTGGGAGCTACCCGGCACGCTGACTGAGGACGCGGTGCATGTCGCCTCCGAATTCGTCCAGAACACGATGTCGCACACGGTCTCCGAGGCACGATTGCGCCTGGAACTGCGCAATGACCGACTCACCGTGGCGGTCGGCGACGACAACGCGGCGCCTGCCGTGATCCGCGACCCAGGGTCCAACGTCCGTAACGCGGCGGCGGGCATTCTCCTTATCGCGCAGATGGCGAAAAGCTGGGGCTGCGTCACCGACGAGATCAACAGCCAGAAAACGGTATGGGCGGTACTGCGAAGTCCGTGATGCCCTGGTTGGCGCTCCACAACGGACGGTTGTGGGCCGTGAACGTGGGTAATCCGGACACATTCCGCCAACGAGTTGCCTTCAGAGGTGTGCAGGGGATGCCGTCGCAAGAGCAAGACCGCGTACTGCCCGCCGCATTGCGGGCATGGGCGGAGACTTTGCCGGAACTCGCGGCGGATGTCGTCGTTGACGCCGACCTGACCAGGCCTTATCTCCATGTTTCGGTCGCGGTGGCGCCGGACCGGCTGGGGTTGTTGCGCTCCCGCGTGTGGGAATGGGCGTATGAGGCCGGTCTGCTCGACGAGGAGCGACAGGACATCGTGATGGCGACGGACGAGGCCCTCTCGAACGCGATGGAGCACGCTTTCCCGGCAGGGAATGGCGAACTGACTTTGTTCGCCGCCAGGGACCGGTTGGCGCGGGCGGTGCACGTGATTGTCTCGGACAACGGCACATGGGCCGCGCCGTTGAGCCGCGCGGCAGGTCGTGGCATGGGGTTGGCGATGATGGACCAGCTCGCCGATGTGTTCGATCTGCACCATGACGAGCGTGGCACCACCGTCGTCCTGCGTTGGGCAAGCCAAGCGAGTGTTTGAACCGCCCCGGTTCTGCTCGTGGGTTGCGCCTTATGCGATGTGCGGCCGCCGAATTCAAGTCCTTGAGAACCTCAGTGCCGGGTTTGGTGGCCTGACGCGCGGGAAGCCAGGTGCGTCAAGCAATCCATCTCATGTCTTTGGAGACGAAGATGTTCTTCCACCGCCAGGAACTTCAGTTCAAGGCGAGTCCGGAGCGGCCAGACGCGGTCTACGCCCGCAAGCTGCAAGAGGTGCTTGGAGGCCAGTACGGTGAAATCACCGTGGCGATGCAGTACATGTTCCAGGGCTGGAACATGCATGTCCCCGGCAAGTACCGCGACCTGGTGTTCGGTATCGGCTCGGAGGAGTTCGGTCACGTCGAGATGCTCGCGACGATGATCGCGCGGTTGTTGGAAAAGGCACCGCTTGGCATCACGAAAGATGCCGTCCAAGAAGATCCGACGGTGGCCGCGGTGATCGGTGGCACCGATGTGCAGCACGCGATTGTCGCGGGAGCCGGTGTGCGGCCGGTGGACAGCATGGGAAACCCGTGGCAGGGAACGTACATCACGGCCAGCGGCAACCTGTTGGCTGACTTCACCGCCAACGCCAACGCGGAGATGCAGGGACGGGTTCAGGTCGCGCGGCTGTACCACATGACCGACGACCACGGTGTGCGTGACCTGTTGGCGTTCCTGCTGGCGCGCGACACCGCACATCAGAACCAGTGGATGGCCGCTGCCGCCGAACTCCGGGAAAAGGGGATCGAAGACTACCCCGTACCCAGCAACTTCCCGCAGAGCAAGGAACACGCGGAGGTTTCGTACCAGTACCTGAACTTCAGTGACGGCAAGCAGGCTGGCCACGGTCCGTGGGCGTCCGGTACGACCCCGGACGGGAAGGGAGAGTTCAGCTACTACGACGGCCCCACCACCAGCGCGCCGATGCCACCACCCACTCACCCTGATGCCCGTTTCTATGGCACGACCGACCTTCCGAATGTCGTCGAGAAGGTCGCGGGCTCCGTTCAGGACAAATTGAAGAAAGAGTGACGACGTGACCCGCCTGGTTGCGTGCGGCACGCAGCCAGGCGGTCGGCGAAGGTTGACGATCTTGCCGGGCGGGCATACCGGGAGTTGAGACGGGCGAAGGAAGGCGAACCAGGATGGCGCAGGACCAGTATGCCCAGCAGGACCCGAGGTCGCAGTATCCGCGGCCGGGACGTCAGGAGGGGCAGGAACAGAGTCATCCAGGCACGGGCGAGCAGATGGGGCCGCGGCCCGACCACGGTGAAGAGTCCTACCGAGGCTCTGATCGGCTTGTGGACCGCAAGACGATCATCACCGGCGGGGATTCCGGGATAGGCAGGGCCGTAGCGCTGGCTTTCGCCCGTGAGGGTGCGGATGTCGTCCTGTCCTATCTTCAGGACGAGGAGCGGGACGCGAAGCAGACCGCCGATCTCGTGCGCGAGGCAGGGCGTCAGGTTGTGCTTGTGCCAGGCGACATCCAGACGGAGGAGCAATGCCAACAGGTTGTGGATCGCGCGGTGGCGGAGTTCGGCCGGATCGACGTGTTGGTGAACAATGCCGCTTTTCAGATGTCGCAGGATGATGGGTTGATCGAGATCTCAACCGAGCAGTTCGACCGGGTGCTCAAGACCAACTTGTACGCGATGTTCTGGCTGAGCAAGGCGGCTGTGCCGCACATGCGGCCAGGTTCCTGCATCATCAACACGTCGTCCATTCAGGCGTTCCAGCCTTCGCCGAACCTGTTGGACTACGCCGTGACCAAGGCCGGGATCGTCAACTTCACCAAAGGGCTCGCCCAGGACCTGATCGGCAAAGGGATCCGCGTCAACTCCGTCGCGCCAGGTCCGGTGTGGACTCCGCTGATTCCGGCAACCATGTCCGCGGACAAAGTGGACTCGTTCGGTGCCAACACGCCCATCGGGCGTGCCGCTCAACCGGCCGAACTCGCACCGGCGTACGTGTACTTCGCGTCGCAGGAATCCAGTTATGTGACAGGCGAGGTGCTCGGCGTCACCGGGGGAAAACCGCTGACGTGACCAACAGGATGGGAAATGAGCATGCGACGCTCGTGCGAGCTGCGCCACTCCACCATCAAGACGCTGGCGTCGTCCTGTAAGCGATCGTTCTGGTAGGCGAGGATCGTACGCATCAGCCTGCGCAGTGTTTCCGGTGCGGAGAGGCCGTCGGCCTCGTGGCGGATGATGTAGTCGGTGAACCGCTGTAGACCGAACTGCTGGCCAACGGAGTCACGAGCTTCCACGATGCCGTCGGTGTAGAGCACCAGGCGGTCACCTGGCTGCAAATGTCGCTGGCAGCGCACAGGTGGGATCGGAATCTGGAATCCCATGGGCGGTGTCGGCCGGCATTCCAGCTGTTTGAGCCAACGGCCTTGCCGGATCAGCAGCGGCGGTGGGTGGCCACGGTTGACCCAGCTGAACAGTCCGGTTCGATTGTCGAGGTTGGCGACGATGCCAGTGGCGAAGCGGCGCCGGTCGAAGTGGTTGCCGATCGCGGTGTCGATGTCGACACTGGTCTCCGCCAGGCTGCGATGGTGCCGCCGGGAGTTGCGGCAGGTGCCGGTGGCTAGTGCGACGGTCAGTCCGGCGGCTTGGTCGTGTCCCATGGCATCGAAGATGGACAGGTGCGCAGTGTCGCCGTCGATGGCGTAATCGAGGGCATCGCCGCCGATTTCATAGGCAGGCTCCAAAAGGCCAGTGATCACCAGTCCTTCAGTGGCGAATGACAACGGTGGCATCAGCGGCCACACAACGTCAGCAGCCACCGACATCGGTCTTGTCCGTACGAGTCGGGCGAAAGAGTCACTGTGGGTTCTCTTGCTGACGATGAGCACGGCGAGCAGCGATGCCAGCGCGCGAACCAGCTCCACCGAGGCCGCGTCGTTTTCTGCGGATACGGTGCCGAGAACCCCCACGCGCTCGGTTCCGTCCAGCAGGGGGATCCAGAAGTGGTGACCAGTTGGCTGGTGGTCGGATTCGATGAGCTCGACGTGCTGGAAGGCTCGACCTGCCAGGCCAGCGTCCACAGCGAACGCCTCGACGGCGCCTGTGGCCGACAAGGTGATCAGCGACTGCTGCCGCAAGTCCGGTATCAAGATCGTGATGTCGGACAAACCCGCGAGCGCACCGTAGTGGCTGACCAGATCGGGCAGTTGTTCCATTGTCGCGAGGTGACTTGCCTCCAGCATGCCTGCCAGCGTGGAGAAGCGTTGTCCGGCACCGGTCACGCCATTCACCTTCGCTTCAGTGTCCCGCCGATGGAACTAGCCTGTCGTCGTCGTACCCGCTGCCTGCTCCGGCAAACGGTCTACCACGTGATTGCGTCTTCGTTCGCCGGGTAGTCCAACACCGGAAACTGACGAAAAGGAGCCCCATGACTGACAGACGAGCAGACGAGAACGTCATCGCGCTGCTGGAGCGCCAGCACGTCGAGATCCGGACATTGTTCGGCGTCGTGGAAGGCACAACCGGAGACGAGCGCCGAGACGCGTTTCACGATCTCGTCCGGCTGCTTGCTGTGCACGAGACCGCAGAGGAGGAGGTGCTCCATCCCGAGGTTCGGCACGTTGACGGCGGCGACGTCGTGGTTGACGCTCGTGTCGGTGAGGAGCATCGCGCCAAGCAGCTCCTTTCGACGTTGTACGAGATGGGCCCGGACGCGGAAGGCTTCGACATCTTGTTCGCGGAGCTGAAAGCGGACGTCTTGGCACATGCGGGCCATGAGGAACAAGAAGAGTTCCCGTTGCTGCGCAAGGCGCATGACGAGAAGAGGCTACGGTCGATGGCGGGCGCTGTGCGCGCTGCCGAGATGATTGCCCCGACCCGCCCACATCCCGGTGTCGAGAGTGCCGCGGCGAACCTCCTGTTGGGACCGCCGTTGGCAATCATGGACCGCGCCAGGGACGCGATCCGGTCGGTCTTCAAGCGCTAGTGCGGTTTACGGCCCGAGGATGTCGGGTATGTCGGGATCGTGCTTGATCAGTCAGCCGATGTTCTCAGCGGATTTCCCGAATTGGCCGGATCGGACCTGATCGTCGACTACCCGGAGGGCGACGACCCTGTGCTGCGGCGCGCCGACGGTTCGGTGGTGGACAAGTGGCGCGAGAACTATCCGTATGCGGAGCGGATGTCACGCGACGAGTACGACCGGACGAAGCGCCTGCTGCAGATCGAGTTGCTGAAGCTGCAGTACTGGATCAAAGATACCGGCGGGCGGATGGTGATCCTGTTCGAGGGACGCGACGCGGCCGGTAAAGGTGGCACGATCAAGCGTTTCACCGAACATCTCAACCCTCGTGGCGCCAGGGTGGTGGCGTTGGGCAAACCGACTGAGCGGGAACAGGGGGAGTGGTATTTCCAGCGCTACGTCAACCACCTGCCGACCGCGGGGGAGATCGTGTTGTTCGATCGGTCCTGGTACAACCGCGCCGGGGTGGAACGGGTGATGGGCTACTGCACCGAGAGGCAGTACCAGCAGTTCATCGGGCAGGCGCCGACGTTCGAACGGATGCTGGTCGACGATGGCGTGACGCTGGTCAAGCTGTGGTTCTCGGTGTCACAGGCCGAACAGCGGACCAGGTTTCTCATCCGCCAGATCGATCCGGTGCGCCAGTGGAAACTCAGCGCCAATGACGTGAAATCACTGGACCGGTGGGACGCCTACACCCAGGCGAAGGTCGCGATGTTCCGTGAGACGGACACCGAAGCGGCACCGTGGACGGTCGTGAAGAGCAACGACAAGAAACGCGCGCGGATCGAAGCGATGCGCAGTGTGCTGGCCCGCATCGACTACGAGGACAAGGATCACGACATCGTCGGCGAGCCGGATTCCCGCGTGGTCGGTGCCGCGGCCACGCTGCTGGAAAAGGGTGAGGACGAGACTTCGCTCAGCCCGACCCCGATCGCACCGGTGGTTGACCCCGACCACGGCCCGGGGCTACACCCCGACGAAGCCTAGCGGGGTTACTTCGCCGATTCGAGGGTAGGTCGTTGCTATGACCTTCGAACGTGCGGTGGTGACCGGCGGGGCCGGATTTCTCGGATCACACGTGTGCGCCGAGTTGCTTCGGCGCGGCACACGCGTTGTCTGTGTCGACGACTTCCGCACCAGCACTCCCCGCAACGTCACGCCCCTGTTCGACGACAGCCGCTTCGAGTTGCGGGTCGCCGACGTGGCCACGCTGATCGACGTGACAGGCCAGGTGGACCTGGTTCTTCACCTGGCTTGCCCAGCGTCCCCTGTGGACTATCTGCGGATGCCGATCGACACCATGCGGTCCGGCGCCTTCGGGACATGGCAAGCGCTGGAATACGCCAGCGGGTGCGGCGCGCGGATCGTCGTCGCCTCGACGAGTGAGGTCTACGGCGACCCACTCGAACACCCGCAGCGGGAAACCTATTGGGGCAACGTCAATCCGGTCGGACCGCGCAGCGTGTACGACGAGGCGAAGCGGTTCGGCGAGGCGCTGACTGCCGCGTTTCACCGGGAACACGGCACCCGAGCGGGAATCGTCCGGATCTTCAACACTTACGGGCCGCGAATGCGGCAGCACGACGGCCGGATGATCCCGACTTTCCTCCGGCAGGCACTGGTCGGCGAACCGCTGACCGTGCACGGGACGGGTGATCAGACTCGTTCGTTGTGCTATGTGGACGATCTGGTTCGCGGCCTACTGGCGATGGCGGAGTCCGGCCACCCTGGGCCAATCAATCTTGGCAATCCGGAAGAAGTCACCGTACTCGACGTGGCCGAGCGGGTGATCGAGGTGACCGGAAGCCGTTCGGGCATCCGGCTTGTCGAACCCATGGTCGACGACCCACGCCGACGGTGCCCTGATATCACCGCGGCACAACGGATTCTGAGCTGGTGGCCGGAGGTTTCCCTACGCGAAGGACTGAAGGAAATGGTCCAGGCAGGACGGAATTGAGCCATGCGGATCCTAGGCGTCAACGCCATCTTCCATGATCCAGCCGCGGCACTTGTCGTGGACGGCGAGATCGCGGCCGCCGCGGAGGAGGAGCGGTTCTCCCGGCGCAAGCACGGCAAACGTCCGGTGCCTTTCTCCGCATGGGAGTTGCCGGAACAGTCCGCTCGGTGGTGTCTGGAACACGCTGGCCTGCAGCCCGGTGACCTGGACGCGGTGGCCTACTCGTACGACCCGAATCTGGTCGAGCCGGGGCAAAAGGGACTCGACGATAACTGGGAGGAGCTACGCACCCAGTACGCCCGTCGTTCGCCATACTTCCTGGCCACAGCGTTGCCAGGCCTCGATCCGGACATCGTACGGTTCGTCCCGCACCATATGGCTCACGCCGGATCGACCGGTTTGGCGGCCCCGTTCGACGGTGACTGCGCGGTGCTGGTGTCCGACGGGCGTGGCGAGTGCGCGTCTCATCTCGCTGGCAGCTACCGTGGGCATAAGCTGGAGACCTTTGCCACACAACGGCTTCCGCATTCACTGGGCCTGATGTACGAGGAACTGACCGAGCACCTCGGGTTCCTGAGGTCCAGCGACGAATACAAGGTCATGGCACTGGCTTCCTACGCCAAGCCGAAGCATCTGGATCTGATGCGCGAGCACGTCTACGCCACAGATGACGGCGGTTTCACCGTACGGCCGATCGACTGGGCCACCCTCGTCAAGCGTCGCGCCGCGGATGACGAGATGACCGACGAACACGCCGAACTGGCGGCAAGCGTTCAGGTTCGTGTGGAGGAAGTCCTGCTCGATCTGGTCAGATGGCTGCATGACCGAACCGGCCAGCGGCGACTGACCATGGCCGGAGGTGTGGCGCTGAACTGTGTCGCCAACACCCGGATTCTGGCCGAAGGCCCGTTCGAGGACGTATGGGTGCAACCGGCCGCAGGGGACGCGGGTACCGCGCTGGGCGCAGCACTGCACCTTGCCGCCGAAGCTGGTGAGCCCGCGTCGCCCATGGCCGGTGCCGATCTGGGGCGTGAATGGACAGACGAGGAGATCCGCGGTTACTTGGACCGGGCCAGGATCGCCTACTCCGAACCGCGGAGTGTGGCGGCGGATGTGGCCGAGGCCCTTGCTGCCAACAAGATCGTCGCGTGGTTCCAAGGACGCGGTGAGTACGGCCCGCGTGCGTTGGGCCGTCGATCGTTGCTGGCGCATCCCGGGTTCGCCGACAACTTGGGGCGTCTCAACGAAGTCAAGGGGCGTGAGCAGTTCCGGCCGATCGCGCCGATGGTTTTGCTCGACCGCGCGCCGGAGATGTTCGCCCGTGGCCCGATTCCCAGTCCGTACATGCTTTTCGTGCACGATGTCCGTCCGGAATGGAAGGACCGCATTCCAGCGGTGGTCCATGTGGACGGTACCGCTCGTGCGCAGACCGTCGACCCGGCGAAGGATCCGTTGCTGGCCAGGATGTTGGCGGAGTTCAACCACCGCACCGGTTTGCCGGTGGTGGTCAACACCAGCCTGAACACCGCCGGACGGCCCATGGTGGACGATCCACGCGACGCATTGGAGTGCTTCGGGTCCGCGCCAGTGGACCTGCTGGCGATCGGGCCGTTCGTGGTGCGCCGGTGAACATCCTGGTGTTGCGCGCCCTCGGACTCGGCGATCTACTGACCGCCGTTCCGGCCCTACGCGCGCTGCGCCGAGCGTATCCCGGCGCGACCATCACGCTCGCCGCACCGGCCTGGTTGTCGGACGCCGTGAGCCGCATCCAGGCGGTGGATCATCTGCTGCCTACCGAAGGCCTCGTTCCGATCGACTGGCCCGGATCTCCGCCAGACCTTGCCGTGAACCTGCACGGCATCGGTCCACAAAGTACACAGCTGCTGGCCAAGGTGTGCCCGGCCAGGTTGATCGCCCATCAACAGTGGAACCCCGATCGGCACGAAGTGGACAGATGGTGCGATTTGCTCGCCCGCAACGGGATCCCTGCCGACGCCAGCGATCTGCACCTCGGCGCCACAGGCCATCGCGGACCTGCCGTCGTTCATCCTGGAGCCAGTCATGGCTCGCGGCGGTGGCCCGGCGAGCGGTACGCCGAGGTGGTGCGCGCGCTTGGCCCGGACGTGGTCGTGACAGGTGACGCCTCGGAGAAAGAACTCGTGAAACGGGTTGCTGGGAGCGTGCCCACCCGTATCGGCGGCAGTGTGGGAGGTTTGCTTGACCTGATCGCCGCCGCGAGGCTCGTGGTATGTGGTGACACTGGCGTGGCCCATGTGGCGACCGCATACCGGACACCATCGGTGGTGCTGTTCGGCCCAGTCTCGCCTGGGCATTGGGGGCCGCGGACCGGCCCGCATCGGGCGCTGTGGCATGGCCGGACCGGTGACACGTTCGCTGACCGGCCCGATCCCGGACTGCTGGCCATCACTGTGGACGAAGTGTTGACGGCCGTAGCCGACCTGCAGGGAGGTGAACTGTGGCAGCACAACGCATCGCAGTCATCGGCACGGGCTACGTCGGGCTGACGACCGCCGCGTGCTTTGCCCGGCTCGGGCACAATGTTGTCGGCGCGGACGTCGACGAGGCCAAAGTGGCCGCGCTGTCCCGCGCGGAGGTGAGCTTGCACGAGCCCGCTCTCGCGGAGATCGTGGCTGAGGAATTGCGATCCGGACGGCTGCGGTTCGCTCACGGCCTGCCCGGCACATTGTCTGAAGTGGACTTTGTGTTCCTCGCGGTACCGACTCCGACTGGCAACGATGGGGCAGCCGACCTGACTGCCGTCTCAACTGTACTGGCACAGCTGCGCGAGCAGATCTCGCCGCGTTGTGTGGTAGTCGTCAAGTCCACTGTGCCTGTGGGCACTGTGGACCGTATCGTCGCATCGCTTGGTAGGACGACCGTCGTGGCCAATCCGGAGTTCCTTCGAGAGGGACATGCCGTCGAGGACTTCTTGCATCCGCAGCGGGTGGTCGTGGGCTCGGCCGACAAGCACGCGGCTCGGAAAGTCGCACGCCTGTACGCCGGAACTGACGCACCTGTCCTGATGACGAGCAGCGCCAGCGCGGAACTGGTGAAGTACGCCAGCAACTGCTTCCTGGCAATGAAACTGTCCTACGTCAACACCCTGGCGGAGTTGTGCGAGGAGCTAGGCGCCGACATCTCGGATGTCGCGGAGGGAATGCGGCTCGACCAGCGAGTCGGCTCCTCCTTTCTCACCCCAGGCCCAGGCTGGGGTGGCTCCTGTCTGCCAAAGGACACAAAGGCGCTGTTGTCCACATCCGCGGCGGCCGAAGTGGACTTCCCCTTGCTGGACGCCACAATCGCGACAAACGCGCGACAGGCACACCGCGTGACCGACAAGATCAGGAAGGCGGCGGGCGGGGCACTCTCCGGCGTCCACGTAGGACTATTAGGGCTGACATTCAAGGCTGGAACCGACGATATCCGGGACTCCCCAGCGCTGGCCGTCGCCGAATTGCTCGCGGCTGAAGGAGCCTTGTTGACCGGGTATGACCCTTGCGTGCCGACGGGGCGCCAGGTGGGTGCGGTGCGTGTCGTGGCCTCACCGTACGCGGTGGCTGAGGGAGCATCTGTGCTCGCGGTGCTGACCGAATGGCCCGAGTTCGCCGAACTGGACTGGTCACGGGTCACGTCGGCGGCTCCGCACCCGGTCATCGTGGACACGCGTGGCCTGCTTCCCGCGTCGAAGGTGGCGGAAGCAGGTTTGACACTGGTATCAGTGGGCAGACGCGACCGGCGCGAGAAGTAGTGGTGTCACTTCGGTTTACGCACCACTTCTCCGGCAATGTCCGTCAGTATGAATCCGACAGTCGTGCTGTTCGATCGCGACGGCACGTTGATCAAGGATCGGCCGTACAACGGGAATCCGGCTCTGGTCGAGCCGCTCCCGTTGGCAGGTAAAGCCTTGACGCGGCTTCGTGCGGCTGGAGTACGGACCGGAGTGGTGACCAACCAGTCCGGGATCGCCAGGGACCTGATTACCGAGTCCCAGGTGGAGAGCGTGAACGCGCGAGTGGACCAGATCCTCGGTCCTTTCGACACCTGGCAGATATGTCCACACGGTCCGGATGATGGCTGCTCGTGCCGTAAACCCGCGCCAGGTCTGATTTTCGCCGCATGTGCGCAGTTGCGGGTCAGTCCGGCGGATGTGGTGGTCATTGGCGACATCGAAAGCGACATCCTGGCGGCGGACAACGCGGGCGCCCGGGCGGTTCTCGTCCCGACCACGGTGACCCGGTCCGATGAGGTCCATCGGGCGCCGGTGACCGCATCGGACCTGCTGGCGGCTGTCGAATGGGTGCTGTCGTGAAGGCGCTGGTCGTGCGGCTGGACAGCGATGGCGATGTGCTGACCACCGGTCCGGCGGTCCGCGCGGTCGCGACCCGTGCGGAGGTCACGTATCTCTGCGGCCCCAAGGGCAGGCAGGCGGCGGAACTGTTGCCTGACGTCGCGAACGTATGGCAGTGGTCCTGTCCGTGGATTCTGGCCGACCCACCGGATGTATCGGCTGTGGACGTTCAACGTCTGGTGGATCGGTTGACTCCGTTTGATGTAGCAGTGGTGCTGACGTCGTTCCACCAGTCGCCGTTGCCGATGGCGTTGCTGCTGCGGATGGCGGGAGTGCGAAAGATCGCGGCCATCTCGACGGACTACCCGGGCTCGTTGCTTGACCATCGCGTCCGGCCGGGGCTCGATGTGGAGCCTGACCAGCCAGAACCGCTCAACGCACTGTGCGTAGCTGAAGTGGCAGGCTTCGCACTACCCCCAGATGACGACGGCAAACTTCGGATTCTCAAGCCACCTGACATGAGCGGGCTGACCGGCGTGGCCCCATATGTGGTGGTCCACCCAGGAGCGTCCGCGCCCGCCAGGGCGTGGTCGCCGGATCGGTGCGCCGAAGCCGTGACCGCGCTGCGCCGGGCAGGCCACCGGGTGGTCGTCACCGGAGGTCCCAAGGAAGTGGACCTGACGGCATGGGTCGCCGGGACGGACGGCGTGGATTTGGGCGGCCGCACGACTTACCCCGAACTGGCCGGAGTCCTGGCCACCGCTGACGTGGTCGTGGTGGGCAACACCGGCGCAGCGCACCTGGCCGCCGCAGTCGGTACGCCAGTCGTGTCGCTCTTCGCACCGGTTGTGCCCGCGTCTCGATGGAAGCCGTACGGCGTACCGGTAGCCGTCCTCGGCCACCAGAACTCGGACTGCCGAGGCACTCGGGCAACCGAGTGTCCTGTGGACGGTCACCCTTGCCTGAACTCGATCACCGCCGCCGATGTGATGGCCGCGGTACGGAGGCTGACATGAACATCCTCGTCTGGCATGTGCACGGTTCGTGGACGACATCCATCGTCCAAGGTAGACACACGTACCTGCTGCCGACCGGACCGTCAGGCGGTGGCCGGCAGGGCAGGGACTGGCCAGCCAGTGCCATGGAAATCCCGGCCGGGGGTCTCGCGGATGCGTCGATCGACCTCGTGCTGGCACAAAGTCCTGAGCACGTCGACGTCGCCGACCAGCTGGGCCTGCCAGTGATCTATGTGGAGCACAACACTCCCAAAGGCGACATACCGTATACCCGGCACCCCATGGCGGACCGCGACGATGTGTGGCTTGTGCACGTGACGCACTTCAACAACCTGATGTGGGACTCGGGCAACGCGCCGACGACCGTGATCGAACACGGAATCCCAGACCCAGGGCAGCGGTACTCCGGTGAGATGGAACGAGTCGCCGTGGTCACCAACGAACCGGTTCGCCGTGGCCGGATCACCGGCACCGATCTGTATCCGGTGTTCGCGGCGCACGCCCCGATCGACGTCTTCGGCATGGGGCTGGCCGGCCTGCTCGACGTGACCTGCATCGGTGACCTGCGCAGCGAGTCGTTGTTCGACGAGATGTGCCGACGGCGGGTCTACCTGCACCTGACGAGGTGGACGTCGTTGGGTCTGTCGCTGATCGAGGCGATGCACCTCGGCATGCCTGTGCTCGCTCTGGCCACGACTGAGGCATCCCGCGCGGTACCACCGGATGCCGGGATCGTCTCGGCGGACCTCGACGAGCTGATCGACGGGCTGCGGTTACTCATGGCCGAGCCGGAAACAGCGCGTCAGATGGGTAAACGAGCTCGTGAACACGCGCTGGCCCACTACGGGCTGGCGAGATTCCTGCGTGAGTGGGACGAGCTGCTGATGGAGGTGAGCACATGAGGATCGCGATGGTCTCCGAACACGCCAGTCCACTGGCCGCACTGGGCGACGTCGATGCCGGTGGGCAGAACGTGCATGTCGCGGAGTTGTCCGCGGCGCTGTGCCGTCGTGGACACGAAGTCGTCGTCTACACCCGGCGGGACGCGCCGGGCCTGCCCGACGAGGTGTCCGTATCGGACGGATACCGCGTCGGGCACATCCACGCTGGGCCGGCCGAACGGCTTGGCAAGGACGAAATGCTCCCGCATATGGCGGATTTCGGCATGGCACTGCGTGAGCGCTTGACCGACTGGCGACCGGACGTGGTGCACGCGCACTTCTGGATGTCCGGCTTGGCTTCGGTTTTGGCCGGACGCGTGCTGAGTGTGCCTGTGGTACAGACGTTCCACGCATTGGGGACGGTGAAGAAGCGGTACCAGGGCAACGCGGACACCAGCCCAGCCGAGCGAATCCGGATCGAACGGTTTGTCGGCAACCATGTCGCCAGGATCGCGGCCACGTGCACGGACGAAGTGTTCGAACTGGTCCGGATGGGCGTGCCCCGCGACCGGATCTCGGTTGTGCCATGTGGAGTGGACGTGTCGAAGTTCGTGCCGGGTGGTTCCGCCGATCCACATCGGATAGTCGCGACTGGACGACTGGTTCCCCGCAAGGGATTCGATACGATCATCGAGGCGTTGCCCGGCCTTCCGGACGTCGAACTGGCGATCGCGGGCGGCCCACCGAGCGATCGGCTCAGTGCGGACCCGGAAGCGATGGCCCTGATGCGGAAAGCCGAAGACCTCGGTGTCGCCGAGCGGGTGCGGCTGCTTGGTTCCGTATCCCGAAGTGAGATGCCGCCGCTGCTACGGTCGGCGGCCGCGGTGGTGTGCGCTCCATGGTACGAGCCGTTCGGAATCGTTCCCTTGGAGGCGATGGCGTGCGCCCGCCCGGTTATCGCGTCCGCGGTAGGCGGCTTGATCGACACCGTGGTGGACGGCGTGACCGGCTTGCATATCCCGCCCCGGTCTCCGCACGCGCTGGCGTGCACGGTGAAAAATCTCCTCGGCGACGAGGTGATGACCGAGTCATTCGGCTTGGCAGGCAGGGACCGAGTGGTCGCCCGCTACTCCTGGGACCGAGTAGCCCAGGACACCGCCCGTGTCTACACACGGGCCCGCGGTGCACAGTCCACGGACCAACTCTTCGGGGAGGGACTGTGAACCCGCGTATCCACATTGACGCATTGACGGAGACACTTTCCACCCTGCGGAGCCAAAGCAACGTACTTGTCCGATGGGGACGGATGATGGCCGAACGATTGCCCGAAGGTGGGCGGCTGCTGGCTGCTGGCAACGGCGGATCGGCTGCCGAAGCCCAGCATCTGACCGCCGAACTGGTCGGACGTTACCGCAGCGACCGTGAACCCTATTCCGCTATCGCTCTGTGCGCCGAGTCTTCCAGCGTGACCGCGATCAGCAACGACTATGGCTACGACGAAGTCTTCGCACGGCAAGTCGCTGCGCACGGACGCCCCGGAGACATGCTCGTCCTGCTCACGACGTCCGGCCGCAGCAGCAACCTCCTGCACGCCGCCACAGCGGGCGTCCGATGTGGTCTGACGGTGTGGGCGATGACCGGTGCCCGCCCCAACCCGCTGGCCGACATCGCCCACGAAACCCTTGCCCTGCCCGGCGAACCATGCACTGTGCAGGAGGCACAACTGGCTGCCGTGCACATTATGTGCGAGGTGTTCGAAGCGGCCATCGGAGTCCCGGCTGTGGAACGGCGGGTGTCATGAACCTCGTGGTTGTGGGTGACACGCTGCTCGACGTCGATCTGGTAGGTACGACCACGCGCTTGTGCCCGGACGCGCCGGTCCCGGTCGTCGACCTGACGAGCGAAAGCAAGCGCCCGGGCGGTGCTGGTCTCGCGGCGATGTTGGCACCAGCCGACGACGTCACTTTGGTGACCGCGATCGCCGACGATGTGGACGGAGACCAACTCCGCAAAGCATTGGGCGATATGACTATTGTCGCCGGCCCGTCCTGGGCCGCGACTCCGGTCAAGACCCGGGTGCGTTGCGATGGGCAATCCTTGGCGCGGATCGACCGTGGAGGTAAGGGCGATCCCGTGGTCACCGACGACATGCTGGACGCGGTAGTGGCCGCGGACGCAGTTCTCGTGTCCGACTATGGCCGTGGCATGACGAGGAATGAGCGCCTGCGGGCTGTGCTGGGTAACCACAGGTTGGTCGTCTGGGATCCACATCCGCGTGGTGCCTCACCGGTTGCCGGGGTTTGTCTGGTCACACCGAACAGTGAGGAAGCGGTTTCGGCGTGCGGCGGGCGCTTGGTTGAAGCCGCCGGGATCCTGCGGGACATGTGGCTTGCCGATGCTGTCGTGGTGACTACTGGTTCGGACGGGGCTGTCCTGGACATTGGTGACGGTCCGCTGCACGTCGCCGCACCTCCGGCGCACGTTGTCGACCCGTGCGGTGCGGGCGACTGCTTCGCCGCTTCCGTCGCTACAGGACTGATGCACGGTGCCAGTCTGTTCGAAGCCGTTCGGTCCGGTGTGGACGCGGCAAGCCGGTTCCTCGCCGCCGGAGGAGTCTCCGGTGTTGGAGTTGTGGAAGGGGAAACTCGATGAAGACAGTTCTGATCACCGGCGGCGCGTCCGGACTCGGTGCGGCCGTGGCTTCAGCCGTCATGGCGGACGGTGGGCGCGCCGTCGTTCTCGACAAAGCGGCACCGACGGCGCATGTCACCGACTTCCTGTCGGTCGACTTGTCCGACAGCGCCGCGGCTGAACGTGCAACCGCCGAAGCGGCTGACCGTTATGCAGGTTTGGACGCGGTCGTCACCGCGGCGGGCATCGACAGCTGCGGACCGCTGGGACGAGTGTCCGCTTCGGACTGGGAACGAGTCGTCCAAGTGAACCTGTTCGGCACGGTCTCGGTCGTGCGGGTAGCGTTGCCGCACCTGGAACGCTCTCATGGACGCGTCGTGACGGTGGCATCAACACTCGGTTTGCGTGCGTTGCCCGAGGCAACCGCGTACTGTGCCTCGAAGTTCGGGATTGTTGGCTTCACCCGAGCGCTGGCTGCGGAGACCGCGGGCCGGATCGGTGTGACGCTGCTCGTTCCTGGTGGAATGAGAACGTCCTTTTTCGACGGTCGCGAAGAGAAGTACCGCCCGCCGGACATGGAACAGCTCAACGCGCCGGACAACGTGGCCGCCGCTGTATTGCACGCGCTCAACCAGCCGGTTGACTGTGAGATCAGGGAACTTGTCGTCTGCGCACCGAATGAGTCGTCGTGGCCGTGACCGAGAGTCTCGTTCAGTTCGTTGCCCGACACCGCGCCGCTGGGCACCGGATCGTGTTCACCAACGGCTGTTTCGACGTCCTGCACCGTGGTCACGTGACTTACCTCGAGCAAGCCAAGCAACGCGGCGACGTGTTGATCGTGGCACTGAACGACGACGCCAGTGTGACCCGGTTGAAAGGATCTGACCGGCCGGTGAACACGGTGGCCGATCGCGCCGCAGTCCTCGCTGGACTGTCCTGTGTGGATTATGTTGTCCAGTTCACGGAGGACACTCCAGCCAGACTGATCGAACTGATCAAGCCCGATGTGTACGCCAAAGGCGGCGACTACACGACGTTGCCGGAGAGCGGGATGGTCCGGTCGTTCGGCGGTGAGGTCGCCATTCTCGATCACGTGGCTGGCCAGTCCACCACGGCGACGATCACCCGGATCAGAAAGGGGAAAGGGTGAACTACACAGTGGTGATCCCGACGATGGGTCGCACAAGCTTGAACGTCGTCCTGCAGGCGTTGCGTGAAGCCGACGGCCCGGTGCCGCGTGAGATCGTCGTGGTCGACGACCGGCCTGTGCGCTACCCACAGTTCGTGCTTGGAGATGACGTGCGGGTGCTGCGTACCGGCGGCCAGGGACCGGCAGCGGCCCGTAACGCAGGGTGGCGCGCGACGACGACGGAATGGATCGCGTTCCTGGACGACGACGTTGTGCCGTCCCCGGAGTGGAAGCGGCGGCTCGTCAAGGATCTGACCAACCTGTCGGAGGATGTTGCGGCCAGTCAGGCACGAATCGACGTTCCGCTGTCGCAGGACCGCGATCCGACCGATTGGGAACGCGGGACAGCCGGGCTGATGGTCGCCAAATGGATCACTGCCGACATGGCGTACCGGCGTGCCGCGTTGCAGGCGGTCGGCGGGTTCGACGAGCGATTCCCCCGGGCGTATCGGGAGGATGCCGATTTGGCGCTGCGGATCCAGGAAGCCGGGTACCAGATCGTGTCCGGGGAACGCGTCACCAAGCATCCGGTGCGTCCGTCCGGTTTCTTCGCAAGCGTCAAGGCACAACGTGGAAACATGGATGACGCGTTGATGCGCCATGTGCACGGTCGGGATTGGCGTGCGAAGGTCGGTGCGTATCCCACGCGGTTGCGGCGGCACGCGCTCACTACCGTGGCTTTGATGTCCGCTCTGCTAGGGCGGCGGAAGGGCGCCGCAGCGGTGTGGGCGGCTCTCACGGCCTACTTCGCGTACGAACGCATCGTGCCTGGTCCGCGATCCGCGTCCGAGATCACCCGGATGGTCGTCACAAGCATCGTGATTCCACCAGCCGCGTGCGCCTACCGTGTGCGCGGCGAACTGCGCGTCCGAATGGACGCTAGTGGTCACGATCGTAAGTCTGTCGGGGGTCTCGACGGCCCAGCTTCCCGCTAGGAGGCCGCTGAATAATCGGCGTGTCGCCCCAGGATGTGGGTTTGAGCTGGGAGAATCGTTTCATGCAGGGTGTGGAGCGTGGTGATCGGGAGCTGCTGGACGCGGAGGCGCTGGTCGGTCATCTGGTCCCGGCGGGGAGCATGTTCGCGTTCCTGGCCGGGCATCGCCGGAATCTGTTCCCCGATGGAGAGTTCGAGGATCTGTTCCCCTCGGGCAAGGGACGGCCCTCGATCCCGGCGTCGGTGATGGCCTCCATCCTGGTGTTGCAGACCCTGCATGATCTCTCGGATCGGGAGACCGCTGAGGCGGCCCGGTGTGACCTGCGGTGGAAGGTCGCGACCGGGATGGCATTGGACGACAAGGGATTCGACCCCTCGACGCTGGTGTACTGGCGCAAACGACTGGCCACCTCGGGGCGGCCGCATCGGATCAACGACGCGGTGCGCACGGTCGTCGAGGAGACCGGGATCCTGCGTGGCCGCCGCAAGCGGGCGGTGGATTCCACGATCCTGGCCGACGCGGTCGCCACCCAGGACACCATCACCCAGCTGATCTCGGCGATCCGGCGGGTGGATCGGCAGGTGCCCGGCGCGGCGGGGCAGATCGCGAAGGTGTGTACCGGCCATGACTACAGTCGGCCGGACAAGCCGAGGATCGACTGGGACGACCCGGCCGCCAGGGACGCGCTGGTCTCCGCGCTGGTCAACGATGCGAACGCGCTGGTGGCGGCGCTGGCCGATACCGAACTGGAAGGCGACGCGGAGTTCGCGTTGGCGTTGCTGGCGTTGGTCGCCGGTCAGGATGTCGAGCCCGCCGAGGGCAGTGACGGCACTGATGGGCGGTGGCGGATCGCCCGCAAGGTCGCCCCGGACCGGGTGGTGTCCACAGTGGATCCGGATGCGCGGCATACCCGCAAGTCCCCGGAGAACCGGCGGGACGGGTATCGGGCGCACGTGGCGGCCGAGCCCGAGACCGGGATCGTCACCGACGAGAAGGTGACCACGGCCGCCGGCACGGAGAACTCCGACCCCGCTGTGGCCGAGGAGTTCCTCGACGCCGAGGACGGCAAGCGCGCGTGGCACGGCGATTCCGCCTATGGCACAGGGGATCTACGCGGTGGGATCGACGATGCCGGGCATGAGGCGGTGATCAAGCCCAAGCCGCTGCGGGCTCCGGTCGAGGGCGGATTCACCGTGGACGACTTCACCGTGGACGACTTCACCGTGGACGACTTCACCGTGGACGAGCAAGCGGGCACGGTCACCTGCCCCAACGACATCACCCGCCCGATCAGCCGGACCCGGGTCGCCACCTTTGGCGCTCTCTGTCGTGCCTGCTCACTGCGTGCACAGTGCACCACGTCCAAGACCGGCCGTAAAATCGTTCTGCACCCACGAGATGACCTGCTGCGCCAAGCCCGACGCGACTGGGCGGACAAGCCCGAACTGCGCGAGAGCTACAGGACGTTCCGCCCCAACGTGGAACGGGTCATCTCCCAGATCGCCAGCCGCGGTGGCCGACGTCTCAAACTCCGATATCTAGGCACCGGCAAGAACAACGCCTGGCTCAAACGCCGCACCGCAGCCTTGAACCTCCGCAACCTCATCGGTCGCGGCCTGACCCATACGGCGGGCGCTTGGACCCTGGCTACCTGAGGGAAACCACGGCCCAACCCCCAGTCTTGGGAGTTGTGAACCTCGTCGAGCAACCGCCCTGGGCTCCCTGAACGCCCAGCATCACCCATAATCAGCAAGGCCCAGGTCCTCGCCTGCCATCACTCGGTGACAACCAACCCGCAAACCACCCTAATTCAGCGGCCTCCTAGCCAGATTTTCCTCTGGGCAGCACCGACCAAAGGCGCCGGTACAACACCGGTACCGGCCCCTTCGCCCGGCACTCAGCGAAAACCTGGATCCGCCGAATACCCCCAACGAACTCCCGATCGCAACCACTAGTGGCCGCCCCTGTCAGGGCCGTTCGCCGACACCGGTGCTCAGCTCGTGCCAACGTCCACCCTCCACTGAGGACGCCAGTGGCGGCGTTGGCAGACCAGATCCGTGCCGCAGGCCGAGCAGGAAGGCCCGAATCGCGTCCTTGGCGGTATATCGAGGAGTCCAGCCGAGTTCGGTTCGGGCGCGGTATGTGTCCATCACCGGCACCCGCAGGACGGTGTCGAACAACCCGGGGGACGCTGGAACGAGATGCAGCCGCCACGCTGCGGCCAGCGCCGCGCGCACCGGCCTTGCGGGGACGTTCACCACCTTTGCCCGGAGGCAATCAGCCAGAACGTCGGCATCGACGATCGGGTCCGCCGCGATGTTGAACGCCCCACGGACGTCCTTCAGCACGGCCGCGCGATAGGCGGCAGCCGCGTCATCGGTGTGCAACACCTGGAAAACAAGGCCAGGCAGCTTGGGGACCACGGGCACGATGCCCGGCCGGGCGAGTCGGTTGGGCAAGAACGGGCCGCCGAAGAGCCGTCGTTGCTGGCTGGCCGCGCCTGTCTGGAAAATGAAGCCCGGGCGCATCCGGACGACGCGGATGTCCGGATGCGACAGTTCGAACGTGTCAAGAACACGTTCGAGGTACGCCTTTTCACTCGGATACGCCGCACCAGGCCAGCCGTCTGTCGGCCAACTCTCGCTGACCTGCTCGTCTTTGGGGCCAGGGGAGTAGGCGCCAACAGATGAGGCGTAGACAAGCGCGGGGACACCCGCTTCGGCCACCGCGTCGAACACCCGCCTGCCGCCCGTGACGTTGTTGGCCCATGTGACGGCCGGGCGGCGAGTCGGCTGGAAAAGCCAGCCGAGGTGAACGACCACGTCCGCACCGCGGAAGAGCCCGGCCAGGTCATCAGTCGTGAAGTCCGCCTCGGCCCAGTTCAGTTTCGCCGCACTCCAGTCCGGTGGCCGTCTCGCGACACCAACGACCGACTCCACCTCGTTGGCGGCCGTCAGCTCCCTGACCACGCCGATTCCCACGTTTCCGGTCGCCCCGACAACGACAACACGTATGCCAGTCATGGACATGGCCTACCCACTCACGCGCCCCGCACACGGGGGCCACAAACTTCGGTAACCGCTGCGCGGCTCCAGAGCCTGGTGGCGTCGCACGGCTCACCGGCTGGGCGGGACCGCACAGTCCATGCGGCGAGTGCGATCAAGCAGGGTAGCCTAAGGCGCGTGAGCAGGCCGGAGAACGCACAGCCGGGGCGGACGTTGACGCCTCGTGGGGCCGCCACCCGCGCGCGCATCGTGGCGGCTGCTGCTGACCTGATGTACGTCAAAGGCGTGAACGCGACGACACTGGACGACGTCCGGGCCGCGAGCAATACGAGCAAGTCCCAGCTCTACAACCACTTCCCGGACAAGGAGGAACTGGTCCGCGCGGTGGTCGCCGCGCGTGCGGCGCAGATCCTCGAGCGCGAACGGGGCTCCCTTCAGCGCCTGAAGTCGTTCCGGGGTTTGGTCCGCTGGCGGGATGCGCTGGTTCAGCGAAACGCGTTGCAGAACGGCGCCTACGGCTGTGCGCTCGGCTCGATGGCCAGCGAGCTCGCCGACCAGGACGACCAGGCCCGCTCCATGCTCGCCGAGGCGTTCGTGGAATGGGAGGGGCTGCTCGCCGCCGGGTTGCAGCGGATGCGGGACAGCGGGGTGCTCAGGTCGGACGCAGACCCGGAGAAGCTCGCCACGGGTCTGATGGCGGCCTTGCAAGGCGGGTACCTCCTTGCTGAGACCGCGCATGACATCAAGCCCATGGAGATCGCCCTCGATATGGCGCTTGACCACGTGAAGTCGTTCCTTACGGCGTGATGGCGTGTGCGCGGACGTAGCCGAGGGCTATGTCCAGGGCCACCTCCAACTGCCGCACGTCACGGGTGGTGCGGGTGAGCAGCAGACCGCCCTGTAGCGCGGCCATCAGGCCGGTCGCGAGCCTTTGCGGATCGGCGTCCGCCGCGAGGTCGCCGCTGTCCCTGACCCGGGTGATTCCGCCAACCAGGAGCGACTCCCATGCCGCGAAGCACGCGCGAACCGCCTTGTCACCGTTGGCAAGCAGCTCGGCCAGCTCGCCAAGCGGGCAGATCCCGTCGTCGCGTCTCTGTCCAAGGCGGACGATCTCGTCTCGCCAGTGGACGAGGTCCTGTATCGAGTGCAGGTTGTTCAGCAATGGTTCCTGAATCGCGTGCAGCCTTGTGACGGTCTCCGCTGTGGGAGGCTCGTCAGCACGGCCGCCGTCTTGGCCATAACGGTCCACAAGGTCCACTATAAGCAATCATAGTCGGGATACATGCATGGAGGTTGGACTAAATAGTCCTTATCGCTAGCTGTGCGGGGTTGCGTGCGGCGATGACAGTGAACACGGTGGCGACGAGAGCAAGTCCGCCGTACCCCAGCGCGATCTGCGGTAGCGAAAAGGTGTGGGAAAGTTGGCCGGCGATGAGGCTGGGGAAGGCGGCGGCGCTGTAGCAGATCAGGTAGATAACGCTGAAGATCGGCGCTCGCTCGGCCAGGGTGCTGCCGTGCAGCAGGCCTCGGGTCGCGGCGCTGATGGCGATGCCTTGACTGGCACCGGCGACGATGGTCGCGGCGATGAACAACGCCAGTGCGCCGGTGGCGATCGCTGTGATGATGCCGATCATTCCGGCCAGGAAGGCGATCATGCCGATGCGTTGGGCCGCAGCGGGTGTGAACCGGCCGCTGAGGGGAGCGCCGAGAGCGCTGGGGGCCATGTAGGCGGCGAACACCAATCCGAGGACGAGCGGGCTGCGGGTGTGGAGTTGCTCTTCGACCAGTGCGGGCACGAAGGCTTGGTAGAACGCCCCGGTCGCCCAGGTGGAGAGGAACACCGCGGCCGCGACGGGAAGCAGACGCCTGACTCGCGCTGGGACGCCGACGCTGGGTCGCAGTGATCGCCAAGCGCCCGGCGTCGGCGTCACGGTTTCCGGGCTGATGGCGATGAGTGCGGCAGCCAGCAGTAGGAGGCCGATGGCGACCACGTAGATCAGGTGGCGTTGCCACGGTCCGAATTGGACAAGGGCGCCGGAGGCGATCGCCCCGATGGCGAGGCCGACCATCGGTGTCTGACTGGAGGCGACGGAGGCCAGCCAGGCCGGCTTGGCTGGTGCGGCGTCGACGATGTAGGCGGTGACGTTACTACTGGCCAGCCCGGCACCGAGGCCCATCAAGACCCGACCGGCCAGCAGGGTGCCGACGTCGTGCACGTTCAGCAACAGCAGACAGCCCAGTGCCAGCAGGGCGAGACTGGCGATCGAGGTGCGCCGTCGGCCCAGATGATTGGAAAGCCGTCCCATCGACAACAGTGCGACGAGAGTGGGCAGGTCGTAGACGACAACGGCCAGCGAGATGTCGGCGTTGCTGAACCCGTCCTCGGCACGGTAGGTGTTGAACAGGGGGATCGGCGCGGCCGACGCGGCAAACGCGGCCGCAAGAGAGACAACCGCGGACAAGAATGCCAACCAGAGCGTTCTGCCCCGACCAACCTGGTTGAGCGCTGGTGTCACGTTGTGCATCGAGCCGTGCCTTTCGGTTGTTCTGAACGACGTCGGCGCTTCTGGAGTACGTCGACGCCATGTCTGCCGTGCACCGGGCGGTCCAAAGAGGACCGCGAGATCGCGGACGGCACCGGTCTAGCCGTGACCCCGCGTGGCTACACCCGTGCCGGTTCTCCGGGGTGAGTGCGGGTCAGGTGCCCGGAGCGATCGCGCAGGCCGCGACACAGACCCAGACACCCGCACGCTTCTGGTACGCGTCCGTGTACAGAGCTTCTCTTTTCGCTCCATCGGCGAGCATGGTGTAGGTGCTGCGGGCGTGGATCAGCGCGACGTCACTCAGAATGCGGATGGTGACGTCGTGCACAGCGAGATCCTTGAAGGGGCGCGGCTTCGCGATGTATTCGAGGAACTCGGTACGGTTGCGGGTGACTCCCGGAGTCTGCACGATGAAGTCTTCGGCGAGGAACTCGTTGAAGCGCTTGACATCGCTGAACTGGTCGGCGTGGACGTAGTCGTTGTTGAGCTGCTCGAGGATCGCCAGGTCTTCGGCGGACTGCTTGGTGTCGTTGATTTTCCTGGTCCTTCTCTGTTGTTCGGGCGTTCTCTCACGAACGACCGAGTGGACTATATCGTCCAGTGTATGTGTCGGAAGTGGTGATGTCAGAATGGTAAGGACGTGCCATCGAATCCTCTGTCTGGACTATTTAGGCCGTATTTGCGACGCTTGCGGCATGACCACCATTCGGACAGGGAAGCACGCGACCAAGCAACAGCGTGCGGCGTTCAAGTACTTGGGCGCGCTCGACGACTCACTCGCCTCGTGGGTGCGGTCGACAGGGCCGATCGATGCCTACGAGATGCCCCTGCCCGTGAATGTCAGCGGTCCGCTCGAATGGTTCTCCTTCACGATCGCCTCACGGCAGCTCAGCAGGGCGTCGGCCGCCGCGATCTACAACCGGCTTGTCGCCCAACTGGGCGGTTCCATCACGGCCGAGCGTGTCATCGCGACCGATGAGCAGAGCATGCGCGGCGTTGGCTTGTCCTACCCGAAGGTCAGGGCAATCCGCGGACTGGCCGAACACGCCGACGACGGTCTACTGGAACTGGACAGGCTCGCGGCGATGTCGGATGCCGAAATTCAGACCGAACTCATCGCGTTGCCCGGTATCGGTCCATCGTCAGCCCAGATGTTCATGATGAGGTACTTGCACAGGCCGGACATCTTCCCGGCCAACGACGTCGCTGTGCGCGCGGCGGTGACGGCACTCGACGGACTGGACAAGAGGATCACGCCCAAGGCCGTGGAGCGGCGCAGTGAGCTGTGGCGGCCCTATCGGTCGTATGCGACGTCGTACTTGTGGGGCTATATATGGGAACTTCATCATCCCTCCGCTGGGTGAGTTGACGCCCGCGTTCAGGAACGACGTCGTCAGAGTCCCGAATCGTTCACGGACTTCGGACACCACCTGGTCAGTATCAGCAAGCGAGCGTGCGTCAGCCCTGCACTACGAGGATTTCCTCGGGTAGCTCCTCGCGCGCCCGGGCGACGCTTTCCGGACGTTGTCCAGTGACCGCGACCCGGTAGCCGCGGCTGTGCAGAAGCTTCGCGGTAGCCATTCCGATACCGCTGGTGCCACCGGTGATTAGAGCTGCACGTGCCGACATGGTTTGTTACTCCTCGTTCAATGAGTGACTGAATGGCACGGTCAGGCGCCATCTTGAGTCGACGAGTGGTGAGCGTGGAACCTCGAATGTCGTGCTCCACACCATCGCGGTGGCGCTTCCATCGGAGAAGGTCAATGTCAGCTGGTACCACCGCGCGGCAGCCTCGTCGTGGCTGCGTCCGGAGAGGTGCAGGGCGCCAGGCAGGGAACTCAACAAGACCGAGTTGATGTTCAGCTCAAGATGTTCTGCCGCCGGAATCTCCGCGGTGGTATGAGCGCCTTTTCCAGACTTGCCTGTGGTGGCGAGCATGATTTCCATCTCGCTGAGCACGCACGCACTGATCGACAGTTCCAGGTGCGAGAGGCGGTCGGGCTCGTGGTCGCTGCCGTCCGCTGTGATGATGGCCGAGGACAGTTTCAATGGACGACTGCCGACCGGCGAACCCGGCGTGGAGCCCGGCTGCTCATGCACCGTTACGTCCGGCCATGACGCCGCCCCATGCCGCTACTCCCGCCGACAACGATGACCTCGCGGCCTTCGAGGCTTGCCCTCACGAACCCTTCCTTCCCCGCACAACTGGGCGAACTTGACTTGGTGACTTGCGGATGTCCACAGTGGACGCCAGGTGGGTCCTGAGCAACACGTTCGCGGGGCCCTGCGGGCGACACCCGGTCAGTCGAAGCGCAGCATAACTGAACTAAAAAGTCCAAGTAAAGTCACGGTGAGTCCGCCTCGGCCGGGTGGAAGACCGGCCAGGCGGCCGGGGTGGTCGGATCAAGCCGAGTCTTGTCGAGGTCGTGCGCGCCTATGGCGAGAACCTGCCATCGATGACCCCGTCCGTGCACCCGTCGCCGCTGGACTCTCGATGGCGGGCCGCGGATCTGTGGTGTGACGCCGAGGTCGTCCCCGTGTTGGTGTCCAGGGTGATCTCCAGCCGGTTGTCGACGCGTTCCTCTGGTTTCCGAGGTCCAGTTCGTTCGCGTTCATCTACCGCAGTGCCGCTCTGTCCCATTTGACATTGGCCTGTAGAGCGGGTGCAATAAGGACTGTAAAGTCCATTTAAGATCCCGCTGCTCACGGAACATCAGGAGAACCCAAGTGATCCCGGAGATGGATGTCCAGAAGAACGGCGACAGCGGGTCGTACGACGCCGTGGTCGACGGACAGGTTGTCGGCATGATCGTGTACCACATACCGCGAAACGGACAACGTGTGACGCTCAGTCACACGATCGTCCAGCCTGAGTACCGCGGCCGAGGGATCGGAACCCGGCTCGTCAAGCACGCTCTTGACGACATACGAGCTCAAGACCTGAAGCTCACCAACTACTGCGGCTTCGTGGCGGACTACATCGCAGACCACCCTGAGTACAAGGAACTCGTCGACGGTCGCTTTCCGGGCCGAGCGACGGTACCCGACCGTGCACCCCGCGAACGCGCGAACTGACAGCCGACTTGGAGAGGCACAGCGATGACTCGGGGCTCGCATTCGGTCGACATCGACGGTGCACTGATTCGGACCGCGCGCCTGCGACTTGCTCCGTGGACGATGGCCGATGTCGAAGCGGCCCTTGGCATCTTCGGTGACGGAGAGATCGCTCGATGGTTGGCGCCAGCCATGGACCGCGTTTCGGACGTAACTGCCATGCGGCATCTGGTTTCCAGGTGGGTCGCGGACAGTGCGGCCATCGAGCCGCCAGTCGGCCGTTGGAAGATCACTGACCTCGCCATCGGTCACACGATCGGCGCGGTTTCCTTGCTGCCGTTGCCTCCCGACGACGTCGACTTCGAGATCGGTGTCCAGATTGCTCGGAGCTGGTGGGGGAATGGCTACGCCGGTGAAGCCGGCGACGCGATCGCTCACTATGCCTTCGACGCCGGCGCCGACGAGGTCTTCGCCGTCTCGCGTCCAGCGAACCAACGCGCCGCGGCGGCCGCCCGGCGCATGGGGATGGACTGGGTCGGACAAACCGACAAGTACTACAGCACGAGACTCGACGTTTTCCGTTTGCGCCGATACGACCTGGACGTACCGGCGGTTGCGGCGGCGCCCGAAGCCGAGCGGACAGATGAACTCACTGACATCTGACCCTGGAGGAGCCATGACGCTGCCCGATCGATGCGGGACGTTCACGATCGGAGGGCGCCCGATCACCCGGCTCGGACTCGGGACCGCGCAGATGAGCGAGTCCGGTGTGTGGAGCCATCCGAAGAACGCCACCGAAGCGGCAGGGGTGCTCAAGCAAGCGCTCGATCTTGGCGTGAATCTCATTGACGTCGCCGAGTCGTCCGGCCCGTTCGACTATGAAGAGCTCATCGCGCAAGCGCTGAACCCGTACCCGGACAACGTCCTGCTGATGGTCAAAGGCGGGCTGCTTCGATCACCGGAAGGGCAGTGGGAACCGGTGCCGCGGCCTTCGTTCCTCCGCAAACAGATCGAGACGCGGCTGTGGTTCCTGAAGCTCCAGCGCATACCGTTGTTTCAGTTGCACGGATTCAGTCCATTCGCTCCTATCGCTGACCAAATGGGACTGCTCACAGACCTGCAGCGCGAAGGAAAGATCGGGCAGATCGGGCTGGCGGAGGTAACAGTAGCCGAACTGGCGGAAGCGCGAAAATTCGCCGAGATCGCAACGGTTCAAGCGGAATACAACCTCATCAACCGGGCCGCCGACCCGTTGCTGGACTACGCGGAAGCGGCGAACATCGGTTTCATACCATGGCTTCCGTTGGCCACCGGAGCGCTGGCCAGCCAGGACGGCCCGCTGGCCGAGATGGCGCGACAGCGTGGTGTCACACCTGCGCAGCTCGCCCTCGCGTGGCTCTTGAAACGCTCGCCCGCGATGCTTCCCACCCCTGGAACCCTGAGCATCCAGCATTTGAACGACAACGTGTCCGCTGTGGACATTCCGTTGGAGGATCTGATGGCTCGTCTCACATCGTTGACCATGTAACCGAGCCGTCAGTCTGTCCATAATGGACTATTGATCGCCACCTGCGTCACACCTATCGCACATACCACACCTGTTACCCACGTTGATGCCGTGAAGGTCACCTTGACGGCGTTGAACGCGCCGAACCTTCCCCTCGCACCGGCCTGCCGCCCGCACGGCGCGGCGGCACGTCGGCGTGACCGCGGCCATGGCGGCCTCCGCGCTGTGTCGCCAGGAGAACGTGCGGGTCACCTGCCTGAACACCGGTCCGGCAACGCCCGATCGGCAAGCTTGAAAATCCTGGCAGTGGCCGTCAACGCCTCTCACGAACAGTCGCGGGCGTGACCAGCGCTGGAGGGCCCAGGAGGCGGCCCTCCCGCCCTGGGAATGCCTCATTCAGGGGGCACTCGGATCACCTCGGATTGATCGTGGCCAGCGGAGACCGGCTCCGCCGAACAAACGCGGCAACGTCTGAGCCGGAGGCGGCAGGAAACGACGTCCTCGTTCAAGTTCATGTGTCGCGACCCTTGATGATGCCGTCGCTGCCTTCAATCCGGCCGAGCGGGTCGAAGGAAAGACGATCATCCGCGTTCGCCCGTAAGGACTCCGGACGCGATGGCTCCTCAGGACGGTGTCACCGATTCGGCTCCATCACACTTGTAGCCTCGTCATACTCCGGCCCCTTCGCCTTTCCTGCAGCAGGCAGGGCAATCAGCAGCACAGCTGCTCCGAGGACTGTGATGACCGCGATCCAGCCCGCGCCGACGTGCATGGCATGGACAAACGCATTGTCAGCAGCCTGAGCAAGGGTGGGCTGGTGGATAGCGGTGGCGACGTGGCGGGCCTGTTCGGCGGACACTCGCGCCTGATCCCGCGCTGGACCGGGCAAACCCGCCAGCGAAGGCTCGATCGCACGTCGGTACATGATCGACAAGATCGTGCCGCCCACCGCGATTCCGACCACACTGCCGGTTTGTCGCACGGTGTTGGTGACGGCCGATCCCGCACCGGCCTGTTCCAACGGCAGGTTGCTGATCAATGCCGCCGTGACCGGGCCGATCACCATGCCGATCGAGAGACCCTGGATCAGCAACAGGATCTCGATCCAGACGAGCGGAGTTTGCAGTCCGAGGAACCCGTATCCGCCCACGGTCAGCGCAGCCACGGTTAGCGCAGGCACGGTGACAACGCGGACCGACAGGCGGCGAACCAGGCGCGAGGCAAGGGGTGCCCCCGCGAGCGCGCCGAGTGCGGTCGGGATATTGGCCAAACCTGCCTTCATCGGCGAAAACCCCAGCGCGCCTTGCAGGTAGAACGCGTTATAGAAGGTGATGGCGGCAACGGAGAAGAGCAACAATCCGAGCGCCATATTGCCGCCACCGAATGTGCGTTGGGCGAGCAGTCGCGGGTCAAAACTAGGCACCTTGATACGCAGTTCGACGAGTACGAAAACGGCAAGCAGAACCAGACCGGCAACGATGTTGCGACCGGGACATTGATCAGAAACACCGAGCCCCACCAGAAATGATCGAGCAGGAACCCGGCCAGCACCGGGCCCGCGGCCATTCCGACACCGGCCGACGTCGAGAAAATGCCGATCGCGGCAGCCCGCGCGGGGCCGGTAAAGGTCCACATGAGGATGGCCAACATGGCGGGAGTGATCAGCGCGCTGCCCACCCCCATCGCAGCTCGAGCTGCGATCAGCTGGCCCGCATCGGTTGCGTACGCCGCCCACAGCGAGGACCCGGCGAAGATCGCCAACCCATTGGAGAACACGGTCCGGTGACCGAACCGATCGCCCAATGCGCCTGCGGTGAACATCAATGTGGCGAAGGTTAGAGTGTACGAACCAGTCGCCCATTGCAGCTCACCGGGATTGGCGCCCAGTCCACGGACCGGGTCTGCGAGAGTCTCCAACGCAGTACTCAGGACGGTATTGTCCAGCCAAATCAGCAGCGAACACACCATGAGAACGGCAAGAATCAACTGCTGCCTAAATTTCGGCAGCGTTGGCGGCGCGATCATGAACACCTTCGGATATCGATCGGCGGGAACCCGGACGACCATAAGTAAACGTCGAGACGCTGTCAAGCTTGGAATTTCTCGTCAAAACTGTTGCGGTCGAACGAAATATATGCCCTCGGTCGAATTTGTGGACCGAACAATTTTGTGCCCTCTCGTGGATTTGCGATTTGAAGGATTTCATGCCTTTCTCGCGTGGTCGAGTCGGTCATCAGCTTGACGCGCTCCCGGCTTTCATCTGGTGTGACCAGGGTGGTCGGAGTAGAACCAGAGGTATGCCCGAGTCCGGTCGGCGCCCTGACCCGCATCTCACGGTGAAGCGTGAGGTGCTGGTGCGGTATCTGGATGCGTGGACTCCGGCGGTGTTGCGGTCGCACCGCGGTGCCACCTTTGTCGAATCCGGGGCCAGTGTCTTCGTGGCGGACGCGTTTCGGGTTTTCAGTGAGTTCGCCGATCGCCTTGATGGACAGCGTTTGAACGTGGTCATCGTCGGGAGCGCGGCGGAGTTGGGGCAGGCGCCGGAGGGGATATCGGTGTGGTCGGTCGCCGATCCGGAGTCTCTCGCCGTCACCGGGCCCGCGCTGGCATATCTGGACGCTGTAGATGACAACGCGCTCACCGAGCAGGGCGTATGGCAGCTTGTCGCGTCGCTTGCGCGGGACAAGGCGCGGGAAGTGCTGCTCACCTTGCCGTCATCGGAGCGCGTGATGGATCACCGAAACGTGCTGCGGGATGCAGGGTTGTCGTACGTGGTCACCGTTGAGCTCGTCGCCGATCGTGGCCGGGACCAGCTGATGGTGTTCGCGACTGGGGATAGCAAGCACTTGGTGAACTTCAAGAACGAGCTATGGGCCGCTGACGAGTTCGCGGGGATTCGCTACCGCGATCCGCTCGACGCCGAGCACACGTCGATCGACATCTCGCTCACGCCACGCCTTCATCCGCTGCGCACGGCGTTGGTGGCGGAACTCGCGCGGCGGGGCAGTTGTACCGTCGCTGAGCTGCAGCGGCACACGTTGCTCGAGACGATCTACCGTCCCGCAGACGCCATCGGCGCGTTGACTATGGAAGTCTCGGCGGGTGGCATCACTCGGGAGCCGGAGAAAGGGCGTTTGACTCCACGTACCGTTGTCGGCTGTCGTGAAGGTCCTCGATAGGTAGCGTCAGATGACGTGCAGCAGTTGCTTGATCGCTTCGACGCGTGCAGGCCTGGGATGGGGGCGGTACGTTCGTCCGGCGTGTACACCCGCACGCTGACATCCGGCGCGCCTTGGTAGCCGGGAATGCCCACCTCCTCGACGCTCAGGCGCCGCTGCGACTCATATCGCGGGGCCGCGTCGAGAAACCGCTCAGTTAGTTCACGCACACCCTGGACGTCGGAAAGATCGAGAACCGGCAGCATGGGTGCTATCGCCGCCAACTCCGCGTCCAGAACGTAATCCATTGAACTTCCTTTGATGTCGCGGTGAGCCTTCCCCGTCGACAAACTACGCCGAATAATTCGATGTTCAGGTTTGGTGGCACGCAGCCGGGCAGATTGTTGCCATGGCAGCCCGGGCTGGCCGTGGTTTAGCGTTCAATGCCCCAGCAGGCACACATTGGTCACGGCCAGCCTTGCTTCACGATCCGCGGGTTTCAGGAGCGGTACAGCGTCAAACTTGGCAGCGCGGCCGCGTCCGAACAGCACATCGATGGCCAGCTGGAGAGTCCGCGGCGCGGCTTCGGCGGTGGCGGCGACATGCAGCTTCCAGCCCTGCGCCGGATGGCTCGCGCCAGATGGACGGATGTAGCACCACACGTCAGCGAACGTGATCTTGGTACCCGGGTGGTCAGGCAACCGGCTGCGCGGAATCCGTATGAATGCCGAATCGTCATCGATCGACATCGTCGGCAATTGTCCTTGCTTGTCACCGAAAAACTGGGGAAACCATCTGGCAGCACACGCCGGAAATGTCACTGCCCCGGCCGGTCGGTTGCGACCCGGCAATATTGTCGGCGAAGAAGGCAGGAACAAAGCTGCGAAGAAGGGTTTCAGGAGAGGCTGAAGAGGGTTTCCTCAAGGTATCCGAGCTATCCGCGGGGCGCGTACATGATCACGGCCACACCGATCAGGCAGATCGCGGCGCCGATGTAGTCCCATCGATCTGGCTGGAACTTGTCCACGATGATGCCCCAGGCAAGCGACCCGGCCACGAACACACCGCCGTAGGCGGCAAGGATCCGGCCGAAGTGAGCATCGGGTTGCAGCGTGGCCACAAAGCCGTACACACCAAGCGCGATCACGCCACCGGCGATCCACAGTAGACCTCGATGTTCCCGGATTCCTTGCCAGACCAGCCATGCAACGCCGATCTCGGCTAGTGCGGCCAGCACGAACAACACCAGCGAACGGACCAAGGTCATGATCCAGACATTAACCCACGATTCGAGCTGAATCGGCGAACGGTATCGGGCACGATGGCTCGTGCGAGCACGCGACCAGATCGTCGCAGCCAGCGGTGAGCGCCGCTCGCAAAGCGTCTCGGATAACGCCAAGGTCAACGATCTTCGCCTCGACCTCGGCCAGTTTGGCCGTCGCTCGTGCCTGCAATCCGTCTTGCGTCTGCCTGCGACGGCTTATTTCCAGCAGGTCACTGATCTCGTCCAAGGTGAACCCGAGCCGCTGCGCGGTTTTGATGACTTTCAGCACCGTCACCGTTTCAGGCGGATACATCCGGTGCCCGCCCAGCGTGCGGTCCGGTGTGGACAGTAGGCCGCGACGTTCGTAATAGCGCAAGGTTTGCGGGTTGACCCCGGCCGCCTCGGCGAGCTGCCCGCTACGCAGACCGGTCATGACGACATACCTGCGGCCGCGACAGCGCGAGCGACGGTCCCAGTTCCAGCCGCAGTTGGGTGAACTTCGGGCTGATGCAAGGCGCGGAGCGCGGCTGCGAAGAGCTGATCGAAGTCCGCTTCCCACAACGGTTGTTCCGCGATGGGCAGCGTGCACGCCTCGGGTGTCCATGTCTTTTCGGTGGTCATGTCACAACGGTAAGCCTGTACCCAAGTACCACATGCAAGCCCAGTCGATCAGATCGCGACTCGCGACCACTCGGTGGCCGGGCGGGCCAGTAGGGCGGCGAGTTTGTCGGTGACTTCGGGTCGCAGCCAGTAGTAGACCCAGGTGCCACGGCGTTCCGAGTCGACGAGTCCGGCTTGGCGTAGCAGTTTGAGGTGATGCGAGATCGTCGGCTGGGACAGGTCGAACGCGGGCGTCAGCTCGCAGACACAGACCCCGGCATCAGTCTCTGCGGCAGCGATCATGGACAGCAGCCGGAGACGGATCGGGTCGCCGAGCGCCTTGAACACCGCGGCCAGCTCAGTCGCTTGCTCCTCGTCGAGGGGAGCGGACTGCAGCCTCGTGCGGCAAGACCCGGTCTGCAGCTCCTGTTTTGACATCTTTCTATATTGACAGGCTTCGATGAAGGCGGCAACATGCATCGAAGACCATCGATATAGGGAGCTGGCGTGACTGAATCAATCGACCTTCGCGAAGTTGTCCGTACTCGATACGCCGCCACGGCGCTCAAGGTCACCGAGGGTGGGGGAGCCCGTTGCGGGCCGGAAGCGGTCGAGGTCGACGAGAACTTCGGGGCCACGCTCTATTCCGCCGCGGAACGTGACGCGTTGCCCGCGGAGGCGATCGCCGCGTCCCTTGGGTGTGGCAATCCGACCGCGGTCGCGGAGTTGCGTGCGGGGGAGCGCGTGCTTGACCTGGGCTCGGGCGGCGGGATCGACGTGCTTTTGTCCGCGCGCCGGGTCGGCCCGGCCGGCAAGGCGTACGGGCTGGACATGACCGACGAGATGCTCGCACTGGCGCTGGCCAACAAGGCCAAGGCAGGCGCCGAGAACGTGGAGTTCCTCAAGGGGACGATCGAGTCGATCCCGTTGCCTGCCAACACTGTCGACGTGGTGATCTCCAACTGCGTGATCAACCTGTCGACGGACAAGCCCGCGGTGTTCGCTGAGACGTTCCGGGTACTGACGCCGGGCGGCCGATTCGGAGTGTCCGACATCGTCGCCGACGACGATCTCACCGCCGAACAGCGGGCGGAGCGCGGCTCGTATGTCGCCTGCATCGCCGGAGCGCTGAGCTTCAGCGAGTACCGCGCAGGGCTGCAGGCAGCTGGGTTCACCGACATCGAGATCATCTCGACGCACGAGGTCGCCGAATCCATGCACTCGGCCATCATCCGCGCCACGAAGCCCGGAGAGTGACTTGACGCGGTGCCCGACCCGTGAGAATCGGCACGGATGAGGTCTTCGAGCAAGCCTTCCGTGACCTCGTCGACCGCGTTGAGCTACATCCCCTGGGAGACAACGATGCCTGACAAGCCGACCGTGCTGTTTCTCTGCGTGCACAACGCGGGTCGTAGCCAGATGGCCCTTGGGTTCTTCCAGCACCTCGCCGGAGACGGCGCGGTGGCGTGGTCCGGTGGCTCCGAACCCGCCGATGAGATCAACCCGTCCGCGATCGCGGCCATGGCCGAGCGTGGCATCGACATCTCTCGCGAATTCCCCAAACCCTGGACTCAGGAAACTGTGCAAGCCGCGGACGTGGTGATCACGATGGGCTGTGGCGACACCTGCCCGGTGTTCCCCGGCAAGCGCTACCTGGATTGGCAGCTCGACGACCCGGCGGGCAAGAGCGTCGAGGACGTCCGGCCCGTGCGTGACGAGATCGAACGCCGTGTGCGTGGCCTGCTCGAGGAACTCAATGTCCCCGCACTCGGCTGACCCACGACCTCACCGGACCGCCGCGAGCCGTTACCCGACCTGGGCAGGCGTTTCGTCTGGCCGGACGGGTTTCGTGCCCTGCGAATATTTCGCGCGAAATATGGACGAGCGGTCGACTTCGGCAAGGATCTCGAACCCTCGGCACGTCAGGGCGAGTTCTTCGGAGTCAGCCGGTGGAGCCCGGCCGACGCGGCTCGGCTGGCTTCGGCCATCGAGGAAATGCTCGCCGAGGGCAGGGTCGGTGACTGGTACGAGTTCGCGATGCGCCAGCTGGCTGTCGAAGGCGGGCTGGAGGTGCTGGATGCGACTTCCGACGAATGGGCGCAAGTCGATTCGGCCGAAGACATTCCCGTGGCGACGTTCAAGTAACAGGTGTGTGGCAAGTGGGACTCACGGGACGGCTAATTGTCCATTGTGGACCTTAAATGTCGGCGACAGCCGACCCTGCGCCGTTTGTGACTAGCTGGGACGTTTGAGTCAGTGGCAGTGGGACTGGGCTGCCAGGGCAAGAGTTGCGGCATAGCGTGGCGTTCAACGGCGTGAGGGCCGAGTTAGGCGCGTTCAACCTGGATTCACCGAAGATCTTGGTGGGTTGGTCGTGTCGTGAACGGGCAGATGCCCTCTGACTTGGGATGATTGTTCTTGCGACGGAACAACAAACCTTGAGTGAGAGGGCATCTGCTGAGTGAAAGCATCGCATACGCGTGGCGCGGTGTCGGTGAGGTTCGACGATCCGGGATTGGTGTCGCACGCGGGTGTGGTGGCGGTGATGCGGCTGGCCGAGGACGCGGGGTTGTCGGATCTGGCCGGTGAGCTGGTCCGGCTGGGTGGTCCGGTCGGGGCGAACGCGGGCGCGAAGATCAGCACGATCGTGGCCGGGATGGCCGCGGGCGCGGACTCGATCAGTGATCTGGACCTGGTGCGGCATGGTGGCATGGCGGGGTTGTTCACCGGGATCCGCGCACCGTCCACTGTGGGCACGTTTCTGCGCTGGTTCAGCATGGGTCATGTCGCTCAGCTGGAGAAACTCTCCGCCCGGCTGCTGGCCCGCTTGGCGGAGCTGACGCCGCTGCTGGCGGGGGCCGACCGGTTGGGGTTGCTGGATCTGGACTCGAAAATCAGCCAGGTCTACGGGCGGGGCAAAGACGGGGCCGCGTTCGGCTATACCGGGGTGTTGGGGTTGAACACGCTGGCCGCGACCCTGACCACAGCGGCGGGCAGGCCGGTGATCGTGGCGACCCGGTTACGGGGTGGCAACGCCGATACCCGCCGCGCGGTGAGCTCGCTGGCCCGGCGCGCGCTGGGCACCGCCCGCGCCGCGGGCGCGACCGGGCCGCTGCTGGTACGCGGCGATTCCGGGTTCTATGTCGGGGAATTGATCACGATGCTGGTGCGGGAAGGGGGTCTGGTTCTCCATCACCGCCCCACAACATTCCGCGATCCGGGAGGCGATCGACGCGATCAGCGAGCACGCCTGGCAGCAGCACACCTACCGCGACCCGGTCCTCGACCCGCACACCGGGCAGCTGATCCACACCGCCCAGATCGCCGAGACCAGCCATACCGCGTTCACCAACCCGACCGTCAACCCCGGCCAGAAAACCACCGCCCGGCTACTGGTCCGCCGGACCCGGATCACCACCCGCGACGAGCAGGGCGAGTTGTTCCCAGCCTGGCGCTACCACGCGGTGTTCACCAACCTCCCACCCGCCACCACCAGGCCCGACACCACCAGGCCCGACACCACCAGGCCCGCCACCACCAGGCCCGCCACCACCGAGCCCGACACGGCCGGCTTCGACACGGCCACCGCCTGGCGTCTGCACGACCAACGCAGCGGCGCGATCGAACACGTCTTCGCCGAACTCGCGGCCGGCCCGCTGGCCCACTTCCCGTCCGGACTGTTCGCCGCCAACGCCGCCTGGCTCTCCCTGGCCGCCCTGACCCACAACCTCCTACGCGCCACCGCAACCCTGGCCGGCCCCGCCCACGCCCGAACACGGCTGACCACCCTGCGCCGCCGGTTGATCACCATCGCCGCCCGCGTCACCCGCACCGCCCGCCACATCACCCTGCGACTACCACAAGACTGGCCCTGGGCCCACGACTTCACCCACCTGTTCACCACCATCCACGCCCCACCCCACCCCGCCTGACCCCCTACCCACCCCGCCTGACCAGGCCCAACCCGAAAGACCACAGTGGAAAAGCTGGGCAGACCAGCAACTCCCACACGACCACACCACACACCACCAGCCCACCACCACAATCACCCACCACCAAGATCACAAACCAAGATCAACGGTGAATCCAGGTTCAACACCGCGAGGGTAAGAAGACCTTCACGGCGTTGCATCCCGTGACAGGTGGGGCCGGTCGGGTTTCTGCTGTCTGGCAACAACTCTTACCAGTATGCCTTGAGGGGCAAAGAAAAACCCCGCCTGGCGCGTGCCCGGCGGGGTCAGTTCAGTTCACTGTCACCTTGCGGCCAGTGCCAATGACACCCAACGGTCGATCAACTCGCCGAGGGACAGCCCCGCGGCCTTCATCATTCGGGGGTAGCGGCTGTAGGAGGTCAGGCCGGGGAGGGTGTTGACCTCGTTGAGCACGACGCTGCCGTCTTCCTTGAGGAAGAGGTCGACGCGGGCCAGCCCCCGGCAGCCGAGGATGCGGTAGATCGCTTTCGCCGTGTTCTGCACGAGTTCGCGCGACGCCGGCGAGATGTCAGCCGGGCAGATGAAGGCGGAGTTCTCGGATCCGGTCTCGGGGGAATCTTCCTGGTGGATCCGGAAGAAACCGTGGGTCAGCGCGACTCGATCCGGCTCGCCGGCGAAGAGATCGTCGTCGTTGCCCATGATGGCGCAGCCGATCTCGCTTCCGACGACGCCTTCCTCGATCAGCACCTTCGTGTCGTACTTGCTCGCGGTTTCCAGCGCGCTCTGCAGTTCTTCCCAGCTGGTTACCTTGCTGACCCCGAAGGACGAACCAGACCGGGCTGGTTTCACGAAGACGGGATAGTTGAGCCCCTCGGGGTTCACACCTTCGTCCAACGAGACGATTTGGAAGTTCGGTGTGGCAATTCCCGCGCTGCTGACCACTCGGTAGGTCAGGGACTTGTCCATGCACAGGGCGGAACTCGGGATGTCGCAGCCGACATAGGGGATACCGGCGAGTTCGAACAGGCCCTGGATCGCGCCGTCTTCACCCAGTTTGCCGTGCAGGACAGGCAGTACGACGTCCAGCCGAATCGTGTCGTACTTGCCGTCTTCCATCACGACCAGTCCGTGGACACCACGGTCCGGTGACAGCATGGCCGGGCGGCTGTTGCTTTCCCAGTCCTCGTGCGGGCCGTCGCAGAGCTTCCACTCGCCGCTCTCCGCGATTCCGATGTAGAACGGCTCGTACTTCTCTAGATCGAGGCTTGCTTCGACCTCGCGTGTCGACTTGAGGGAGACGGGGTGCTCTTCGGAAACTCCACCGAAGATGATACCGAGCTTCAATCTAGCCATTCTGGTTCCCGCTTTCGAATTCCAGACAGTTTATGAATGAATGTTCAATCGCGCTGCTCAGAGCATGGTCCGGCTGGCAAGCGTTGTGCGGATTGCCTCAGCACGTTCGCTCTTCGCCGTTGGTCATGCGTGGCAGTGTAGGCAGCGTGGTGCGGCGGGCATGTATGTGGGGTTGGACTGGCCGACGCTGGGCGGAAGGTCATCCTGCTCGATCAGGAACCCGAGGCGAGTCTTGGCGGCCAGGCGTTCTGGTCGTTCGGTGGTTTGCTCATGGTCAACACTCCTGAGCAGCGGTTATCGGGCATCAAGGACTCGCGTGAACTCGCCATGCAGGACTGGCTTGGCAGTGCGGGGTTCGACCGGGGCGTTGATGATCCGCTTGGCGAGGACTACTGGGGCCGTCGGTGGGCGGAGTCGTACATCGACTTCGCCGCGGGGGAGAAGCGGGCGTGGCTGCGCCGGCAGGGGATCCGCTGGTTTCCGGTTGTCGGCTGGGCCGAACGCGGCGGTTATCTGGCTGAGGATCACGGCAATTCTGTGCCTCGTTTTCACGTCACGTGGGGTACTGGCCCGGCACTTGTGGAAGCATTCGCACGCAGGGTCCGATTCGCTGCCGCCAATGGCCTGGTGAAATTGCTGTTCCGTCATCGCGTGGATGAGATAGTCACGAGCAATGGTTCCGTTGACGGAGTCCGTGGAGTTGTACTGGAACCAAGCGATGTGCCGAGAGGTGTGGCGAGCTCACGTGTCGTAGTCGGCGAATTCGAGCTGCGGTCACAGGCCCTGCTGGTGACGTCGGGTGGTATTGGCGGAAACCTCGATCTGGTGCGCGCGAATTGGCCGCGCGATCGGCTCGGGGCACCGCCGAAGCGGATGCTGACCGGCGTGCCTGCCCACGTCGACGGCCGGATGCTCGCGATCACCGAGAAGGCAGGCGGGCGGATCGTCAACCGCGACCGGCTGTGGGCGTACACGGAAGGGATCAAGAACTGGGACCCGGTCTGGCCGAACCACGGCATCCGCGTCCTGCCTGGCCCGTCGTCGACCTGGTTCGACGCCCGCGGTCAGCGGTTTCCAGCGCCGAACCTGCCGGGCTTCGACACCATCGGCACACTGGGCACGATCACCCGATCGGGAGACGACTACTCGTGGTTCGTCCTCAACACCAAGATGATCGCCAAGGAGTTCGCGCTGTCGGGCTCGGAGCAGAACCCTGACCTGACCGGCAAGAGCATCTGGAAGACCCTCGGGCGTGCCTTCACGTCCGGTCCACCCGCGCCCGTCAAGGCGTTCATGGATCGCGGTGCGGACTTCGTCGTCGCCCCGACCCTCGAAGAGCTTGTCGCAGGCATGAACCGGGTGGCTGGGAACGAGCTGATCAACCTGGTGGACCTGCGCCGCCAGATCGAAGCCCGCGACCGCGAGGTCCGCAACCGCTTCACGAAGGACACCCAAATCGCCGCGATCCACGTCGCCCGCCGCTACCTCGGCGACCGGCTCATCCGGACATCGTCACCACACCGGATTCTCGACCCGAAAGCTGGCCCGCTCATCGCGGTCCGGCTCAACGTACTGACCCGAAAGACACTCGACGGCTTGCAGACCGACTTGTCCGGCCGAGTCCTGCACCAGGACGGCGAGCCAGTGCCCGGCCTTTACGCGGCCGGTGAAGTCGCGGGGTTCGGCGGCGGTGGCGTGCATGGCTACCGCGCTCTCGAAGGCACGTTCCTCGGCGGTTGCATATACAGCGGCAGGGTGGCGGGCCGGGCCTTGGCCCGCGCGATCGGCTGAACCCCACGGGGAATCACATCAGTCAGGCCACCGGCAGTAGCTGATTCAGCACGTCGTCCAAGGTCACCAGGCCCGCCAACTGGCCATCGGCCTCGACAAGCGCCAAGTGGTTACGGGTCTCGCGCATCGTGCTGAGCGCCGCGTAGATCGGCGTTGTCGCACTCAACGTGAGTACCGGCCGCATCAACGACGCCGCAGTCGTCGTGGCTGGCTGCAGCAAAGCGTCGCGGACGTGCACAACGCCAACCGGCCGTCCCTCGGACATGACCACGAGCCGGAGATGGCCGGTTTCCCGTGCGGCGGCCTTGATTTCCGTGCACGTGACATCGGGCGATACGGATGCCAGGTCGGGCCGGACGATTTCGCGCAGCGGCCTGGTGTTCAGCTCCAACGCCGTCGCCAACTGCTCGTGCCTGGAGTCGTCCAACGCGCCTGCCCGCGCCGAGTGGTCCAGCAGTTGACGCAGGTCGTCGGGACTGCGGCCCGGGCTGACCTCGTCGACCGGCTCGACGCCGAACTTACGCAGGAACCAGTTGGCCATGGTGTTGAGCGCCACCAGAAGCGGGCGCGTGAACCACATGAACGCCCGCATCGGCAGGGCGAGCAAAGTCGCCGAGAACTCCGGATGCGCGATCGCCCACGACTTCGGCGCCATCTCGCCAACGACCAGGTGCACGAACGTGACGATGATCAGCGACAGCACGAACGCGATCACGTCCGCGGTGACCTCGGGCAAGCCCCAGTCGGTCATCAACGGCGTCAGCATGTGGTGCACGGCCGGTTTCGTGACCGCGCCAAGCACAAGCGTGCACAGCGTGATGCCGAGCTGAGAACCAGCCAGCAGCAACGACAGCTCGCGTGAACTGCGCAACGCGGCTCGTGCGGACAGGCTGGTCGAAGCGGCTTCTTCCAGGCGATACTGCCGTGCTGCCACCAAAGCGAACTCGACGGCCACGAAGAACGCGCTCAGCGCCACGATCCCAACCGTGATCATCAACGCGAGCCACGGACTCAAGGTGCTCACGTGATCACCTGCAACAGCACGGTTTCCGGCACGTGCCTTGCGATGCCGCGGACCGTCACCGTGATCTTGTGCTCACGAGGCAGTTCGATCGTGATCGTGTCGCCAAGGGAAGGCAGCCGTTGCATTTCGGTGATGACCAGGCCCGCGATGGTTTCGTACACGCCTTCCGGCAGGTCGTGCCCGATCAGTCGTTCCACCTCGTCGATATGCGTTGTGCCGGACAGCAACCAGCCGTCCTCGGCGGGTTTCGCGACGCCTTCATCCGCCGGACTGTGTTCGTCGGTGATCTCGCCGACGAGCTCCTCGGCGATGTCCTCCATCGTGATCACGCCTGCCAGGCCGCCGTATTCGTCGACGACACAAGCGAACTGCTCGCCCGCCTCGCGCAGCTGCTCGAGTACGGCCATCAGCGGCAGGGAAGCAGGGACCAGCACGGTCGGCCGGGCCACTTCCCGGATCGGAATGTCCATCTTGGAGTCCAGTGCGAGCACGTCACGCAGGCAGATCATCCCGACGACGTCGTCCACATCGGACCCGAGGACGGGCAGCCGTGAATACTCCGACGCCATCAGTTCCACCGCCCAGCTGACAGGTTGGTCGGCGTCGATGGTCGTGACCAATGGGCGCGGGATCATCGCGTGCTCGGCCGTTCGCTCGTGCAGATCAAGCGTTCGTTCGAGCAGAGTGGACAGTTCGGCCGGGAGGTCACCGCTGTCGCGGGACGCGGCCACGATGTACTCAAGGTCGCGCGGGGTCGCGGCGTGTTCGACGTCGTGCACCGGCTTGATCCGCAGCAGCTTCAACAGCAGGTTCGACGCGTGGTCGAACAACCGGATCAGCCAGCCGAACACCTTGAGGTACAGGCTGGTGGACAGCGCGAGCCTGCGTGCCACTGGTTCTGGGCGGGCGATGGCGAGGTTCTTGGGCACGAGCTCGCCGAACACCATCTGCACCCCGGTGGACAACAGCAACGCCAGCACGGTCCCGACCGCCACGCCCACCGCCTGCGGGATTCCGACGCCGCCAAGCAGGCCGCCGAGGCCAGCGCCAATCATCGGCTCGGCCACGAAACCAACAAGCAAGCCGGTCACAGTGATGCCTAGTTGCGCGCCGGACAGCATGAAGGAGGTGCGTTTGGTGATGCCCAGTGCACGGGTGGCGCCCGCGTCGCCCACGGCCGCCTTGGCTTTGAGGCGGGAACGGTCCACCGCCATGTAGCCGAATTCCTGCGCCACGAAATATCCGGTCAGCGCGGTCAACGCGACCACGACAAGGATGCCGAGCAGGATGGTCATCGCACACGCTCCACCAAGGAGCCTGTGCGGCTGGTACTTCGGGAGGGGTCCATGGTCCTCTCTCGTCAGGGGCCTCTCGATGAATTGAAACGTACCTTATGGGCGATTAGTTCCCCGCGTGTCGCACTCGTTGTTGCAGGTAGATGGCTGTTACGCCGTTGTCGCTTCGTAGTCGCGGCCCTATCTTGAGCCCATGGGACACGGGCATGGGCACGGTCATCACCACCACAAGAAGGGCATCTGGGCGCGGCTCAAGCCGCACAGCCACGACGCCGCCGACATTGTGGACAGTGCACTCGAAGCAAGCCGTCGTGGCATGCGGACACTGTGGATTTCCTTCGCCGCCCTGATGGTCACGGCCGTTGCTCAGGCAGTGCTCGTTGCCTACACCGGGTCCGTGGCGCTGCTTGGCGACACTTTGCACAATTTCGCGGACGCGTTGACGGCGGTGCCGTTGGGCGTCGCGTTTCTGCTGGGCAGACGTGCCGCGACGCGCCGGTTCACCTACGGCCTCGGACGCGCCGAGGACCTGGCTGGCCTGGTGATTCTCGCGGTGATCGGAACTTCAGCGGGGTTGGCGGGGTGGGAGGCGATCCAGCGGCTGATCGATCCAAGGGACATGCGCAACGTTGGCTGGGTCGCCGCGGCAGGTCTCATCGGCTTCCTTGGCAACGAACTCGTGGCGCGATACCGGATCAAGGTCGGCAGGCAGATCGGCTCGGCCGCACTGGTCGCCGACGGCCTGCACGCCAGGACCGATGGGTTCACGAGCCTGGCCGTGCTGTTGTCCGCCGGTGGCGCGTACCTTGGCTGGCAGTGGGCGGATCCGGTCGTCGGCCTGCTGATCACGGTCGCGATCCTGTCGGTTCTGTGGGGCGCGGCGAAGGAGGTCTTCGGGCGGCTCTTGGACGCCGTCGACCCGGTGCTGGTCGATCAAGCCGAACAAGCGCTAGCTTCGTCGCCCGGAGTCCTTGCCGTACACCAGCTCCGGCTCCGCTGGGTGGGGCACGCGCTGCACGTGGAAGCCGAGCTGTCGGTCGACCCGGGGTTGACGCTGAACGCGGCGCATCAGATCGCCCACGACGCCGAGCATCGGCTACTGCACGCGTTGCCCCGGGTCGCCAGAGCTGTGTTGCACGCGCATCCCGCTGAGCCGCATGGGGATGCGGCCCACGAGCTCGTGGCGCACCACCTATCGCGGACCTTCGGGTGATCCGTCGGACGTGAGCGCGCCTTGGCCTGGCTTGGACGGCAGGAAGATGTGCGCGTGGCCGCGGCCGGAGTCGACGTTGAGCACGTCGAGCTGGGTGGCCGCGACCGACCATGTGACGATCGCGGCGTCGCGTTGGCGTCCGGCAGTCTCCAGCCAGGGCTGCTTGTCCTGCGCGTCAACGGATTTGGCGTAGGTCTCGACCGCGAGGTCGAGTTGCTGGACGCTGGACGCGAGGCCCGAACGGGCGATGTTGACGGCCGTACCCGCGGACGGGCGCTCGGCGAACTCGTCAACGTAGCCCTTGGTGATCTTCTGCCAGCCGGTGACCTGTTCCCGCGTGCCTGTGGTCGTGGTCAGGCCTTCGAGCACCGGCAGCAGGCCGTCGTGCATGCGCCGGGCCTGCTGGGTCAGCGTGCCGATCTGTTCGTTGTCGCGTTGCGCGTCCTGCTTTTTCATCGCCGCGACCGGGTCGGAATCCGCGGCCGTCCCGGCACTGGGACGACCGAGGAAGAAGCCAGCGACGAACGCCACGATGACGATCGGCACCGCCCACAACACCTTGGCCCGGCCCGGTTTCGGCGCTTGGCCGCCGCCCCATCGTTCGCTGCGTAAGGTACGCGGGCGCGAGCGCACAACTGCCTCCACTGGTAGCCGAGCCGACACGTCATGCTATTGGTCGGACCAATGCTGGCGGAAGCTACTTGCCGTATTCCTCGTCGGTGACGTGCGCGCCCCACTCGGTTTCCGGAATGGTCGAGCCCGGTGAGATTCCGTCCCACATCGCGAGGTGCGCCATGAAGTCGTGCGGAGTCGCGCCGTGCCAGTGCCATTGCTGGGGTGGCGTGTAGATCGTGTCGCCAGGGCGAATCTCGATGATCTCGCCGCCGCGGGCCTGGATGAGGCCGACGCCTTCGGTGACGTGCAAGGTCTGTCCGACGGCGTGCCGATGCCACGCGGTGCGGGCGCAGGGCGTGAACCGCACCTTGTTGACGCGCATACGTGACGGTTCCTCGCCGAACACGATCACGTCGTAGTAGACGTCGCCGGTGAACCAGTCGGCGGATCCCTTGGTAGTGGGGGATTTCGGCAGGATTTCCATCGTTGTCCTCGCCTCCGGGCGGCTACTCACACCTCGACATTAACTCCGTCCCGCACACCTCGCTGTGTCACTATTTGGCACAAAGTTAGATTTTGTACCATAGAGCAGGTCGAATCCGGGTTGGGAGCCTTCGGCGAGTGGCAGAACTTTGCCACTAGGTGGGCACACAGGGAGATGTCTTCAGCCTCGCCGTACAACGCTTCGAGGCGGGTGCTGTGGTCGCGCGGGCGCCGTACAACATGTTCATGGTCACTCCTTGATCAAGTACGGCAACGAGTCGAAGTTCAACACCACCGCGGTCAGGACCACCGCCGCGAGGGCCGCCATTGCTAACCCGAGCGGCTCCGCGGTTTGGGACGCGGCCGTCAAGCCTCTGGCCGCCACGACCCACAGAGTCGTGTTGCGCACCAGGTGACTCGCGCCAAAGCATCGGCAGGGCGTCGTGCTCCCGCGCCGCAGGGTTCGCGCGATCGCTACCGTGAATGCCGTCAGCAGCACCAAAACCGCGCCGAAGCCTCCGTCGACCGTCGCCGGGACCACCAACAACACAGTCAGGAATTCGGCGGCGATGACCGCGCCCGCGAGGGCAACGGGAAACGGGAAACGGTTGTGTAGTTCAAGGAGGAACAGTCAGGCTGTTCGACGAACGACTCAGGGGGCTTTGGGGGAAGTGATGTTCCGGACGCGGCTCTGGGCTGCGATTGGCGCGACCGTGATAGTGGCGGCCAGTTTGGCTGTCGGGGGAATGGACAGGGCGCACGAGGCGCCGCGTGTGCGGTTGCATGGCGGCTCGGCATGGTTGGCGTCGAGCAAGACCGGTCAGTTGACTTTGCTCGATGGCGCGTCGGCTGAAGTGGCGGCCAGGGTGGAGGTCGCCCCGCCCGGTACTCCGATTCAGGCTGCCCAACAGGGACCGACTGGGTATTCCCTGAACAAGTCTGACGGGTCCGTGGTACGTGTGGACGGCGCGACCCAGTTCCCTTCCGCTCCCGCGAAGTTATCGGCCAGCGATATTTTTCCTACCCCAGAAGTGATGTATTCATTCGATGGTGGCCGTGGATTGCTGACGCCGGTTGAATTGGACACGCTCAACCCCCTTGGGGAGCCGTTTTCCCTTGCCTCGAAGGTCTTCCCGGAAGGGGCCATAGTGGACGGTTCCGGCCGGTTGTGGATCCTTGATCGTGCGACCGGAGACCTGACGTGGTTCACTCCCTCCGGCGGCCAAACCAGAACAGCCGCGAGCACGGCGGATAGAACTCGCCTCACTGTGACCGATGGCCGCCCGGCCTTGCTGGATCTCGCACGCCGCACAGCAGAGTTGCTCGATCCGGAGGATGGGTCGGTGCAGGAGTCGATCCGCGCGGACCTCCGTCCGGACGACGAGGTCGCGCTGTCTGGTTCAGCTCAGCAGCAACGGATCCTGATCTCGGTCGCCTCCCGTGGCCTGCTCATGGTTTGTAGCTTTGGTGCTTCCTGCGCCGACCCGATCCCGCTGGGAACGGGAAAGGCCGACCTCGGCGCGGCGATCGAGATCGGCGACCACGCGATCGTGCCTGATTACAGCAGCGGCCAGGTCTGGATCGTCGACCTTCGGTCGATGAGCGTGGTCACCTCAAGGCAATTGTTCGACCGCCCGTTGCGCTTCGAGCTGCTGACCCGCGACGGCATGGTTTTCTACAACGACCCTGACAGCGACCAGGCAGGCGTGCTCGACCTGAACGGTGACGTGCGCGCCGTATCGAAATACAAGGCCGACTCCGGTCCCGCCCAGCTCGCTCTGGACGGTCCAAGCACCACGCGACAGCCGCCGTCCACGCCCAACCGACCCCGCTCGGGTCCAACGGGCGCTGTGCCACCCGTGTCTGGGCGCGGCGACCCCGAACCTGCACCACCAGCTGCCGCGCCACTGGTCGACATCGTCATCAAGCCCCGGGATCGAGCGCTGGTCGGAGAGGAACTCGAACTCACGGCCGTCGCCCCCGTACCCGTTGGCCTGACCGGTGCACGCTGGACATTCGGCGACGGCACCGAGACCACCGGGCTCACGGTCCGGCACGCGTGGGCTAACCCTGGCGTGTTCCAGGTGCAGCTTTTCGCGATGACGGACATGGGGCCCGCCCAGGTTGCGACCGCGACCGTGACGGTCGAACGTGCGGAAACGGTGCCACGCATCACCGGATTGACCATCACCCCGAAAGACCCCAAGACCGGCAAGCCCGTTCGGTTCAGCGCTCGGGTTACGGGCCCTCGCCCAGATCGCTGGGAATGGACGATCACAGGCACTCAAGGCCGGGTGATCGATTCGACCAAGCGAGAGTTCCAGTACACCTTTACGACGCCCGGCACGTACACCGTGACCCTGGCCGTGACAGCCGGTGGAGAACGAGCGGAGAGATCCCAGCAGCTGAAGGTCGAGCGTGCGACGTGTCAGTGGAGAGTCGAGAAGATCAAGGCACCCGACGGTGAGGAAGCGACTTCCACCCAGGTGAACGGTACTGACAGCAAAGGCAACTACTCAGGTACGGCAGCCGTCGGAATCATGGAAAAGATGATGGTCGTGCTGTGGACGGATGGGGAACCGCGTATCGCCCATGAATTCGCGTTCGCATGGGTCGCCGACGAGAACTCAGCTGGCACGGTGTTGGTGAACGGCAATGATCCTCAAACAGGTCGAAGCGGCGTGTTCTTGCTCGCTCGCGGTCATACCGGCAACGGCACAGTCACTCACCTTCGGGCGCCGGACGGGTACCAGGCCGAGAAGGCGGTCGCTCTCAATGACCGGGGTGATGCGCTGGGATCGGGACAGCGCACCAACGATGGCCACGGCGTGACGTTGCTCTGGCCGGTAGGTGGCGAGCCGATCGTGATCGACACTCCGGTTGGGGCGGGTGCCGATCTGGATGACGACGGCACAGTGCTGCTGCACAACAGTGACAACGGTTCCGCGCACCTATGGCGATCCGGTGCGGTTATTCCTTTGTCCGGCAATGGCTCTTTCGAATCCGGGGTCATTCGGGCAGGAAAGATCCTCCGCTGGGAAAAGCTGGAGTCGTTGGCAGGGCGATCTTTCCTCTACTCGCGGCCGGACGCTCCCCGGCTGATCGAGAACGGCGGCACGGCGGAAGCGATGAACGCCAACGGTTTGATCGTCGGCAGGATGAGTACTCAGATCGGGCCGCCTGCGGTGTGGCGTGACACCGCGTTCCTCGCCGAGCTTCCACTGCCAGATGGCGTCACCGAGATCGCCGACGGCTCGTTTGTCGTCGGCGATGACGACGTGATCTACGGTACGGCGACGGGTTACGGGCCGGTCAAGTGGACCTGCTCGTGACGTGTCCCGACGATCTCAGCGAGCAGCTCATATGACCGCACCCGGTCGGCATGGTTGTGCACGAGGGTGATCGCCATGAGCTCGTCCGCCTGGGTGCGTTCGAGCAGGTCGGCTAGCTTCTTGCGAACGGAGTCCGGGCCGCCGAAGTTCTTGGCCGCGAGGTAGTCGCGCACGATCTGCCACTGCTCCGGGGTGTACGGATAGTCGGCGGCTTCCTCCGCGCTGACAAATGGTTTGTGGCCGACCGTAGGGCGCTGCTGGAAGTCCGGCCGCATTCGCATCATCGCCAGCCCGACCGGTCCGGCGAGCCATTCCGCGTGCGCGTCGGTGTCGGCCACGATCACCTGCGTGGCCACGATCGCGTACGGCTTTTCCAGCTGCGCCGAGGGTTGGAAGGACGCGCGGTACGCCTCCAGCGACGGCACAGTCATCTGGCCGTTGATGTGGTCCGCGAAGGCGAACGGCAGGCCGAGCTTGCCTGCCATTTCCGCGCTTCGCGTACTGGTTCCGAGCAGCCAGATCGGCAGGTTTTTGTCCGGCGCGGGCACGACCGTGCACTTGCCGTCACCGTTGAAATAGGTCAACAGCTCGGTCAGTTGCTCAGCGAACTCAGGCTCATCTGTTGACCGCCGCAACATCTGAGCGGTGGCCGGGTCGGTGCCCGGTCCCCGGCCGATCCCCAGGTCGATGCGGCCGGGATGCATCGCTTCGAGCGTGCCGAACTGCTCGGCGACCACCAGCGCCGGATGGTTGGGCAGCATCACGCCACCGGAGCCGACCCTGATCGTGGCCGTGGCCCCCGCGATGTACGCGATCAAGACAGCGGGCGCGGAGCTGGCGATGTTCGGCGTGTTGTGGTGTTCGGCGACCCAGTAACGCTTGTAGCCGAAGGCTTCGGTTTTCTTCGCGAGATCGAGGGTGTTGCGCAGAGTTGTGGTCGGCGACGCCCTCGTCATGACAGGCGCGATGTCCAAAACGGACAAGGGGACAGCTGGGATCGATGTCATGGTGTTCGTTCTCCTCGCCGGGCCGGCTTCTCGACCGGCGGCTGTACGGGCGGCGCTCCCAGCAGCGTCTGCCACGCGTTGACGTTGCCACAGTATCTGATCGGGCTCGAACTGCATCCGAGACTACGGACACGGTGAAATTGATAGTGACGAAATTAAGAAAGATCCGCCACGAGCGCATAGACTGTCGCTGGCTGGGTCGGCTCTCAGTTCGGAACCGCGAAACTGTGGATCGCCGGTCGCTTCACCTGGTCCGCCGCTACGACCACCTTGCGGACCTTGCCGAGGATTATGCCGTAGCTGAGAACTTTGACCTCTCACTGGCGCCGGAATCGCATGATTCCCTTGTCGCGGAGTGTCTTTCGTTCACCACGGGGTCGATGTCCCGTACCGGCAAGAACTTCATCGACTTGGCCGCGCTGCATCGGCACGGAATCAGCAACCCGAAGGTTTTGACAAGTGGTACAGCTACCGCTGCATGGCGTGTTGTCGCCGGGGCGGGAAGTCTGATTGTCTCTTGGCCATGAACCGGGTGATCTTGGTCTTGACCATGCTCGCGCTGCTGCCCGTGCCATCGGCCGCGGCGATCAGGCCCGGGACCACAATCACCGTGCTGCAGCTCAACATCTGCCATGGCGGCATGGCCGGTTGCTACCGAGGTGACGCGGTCATGGTCAAAGCCAGCGAGGTGATTACCCAGACCAAGCCGCACGTGCTGTCGATCAACGAGGCGTGCTCCGGCGACATCGACCGGCTGCGTCCAGCCATGGGGCCCGTCCGGACGTTGTTCGTCGCAGCCCGCAACCTCGACGACACGCCTGTGCTGTGCCGCGGCAACGATGGGCAGTACGGCAACGTCCTCATGGTCGCCGCCGAATTCCCTAGCACCACCGAGGAATCCGGCATCTACGCCGCCCAATACCGCGGCGCGGACGGCCACCGCGAACTGCGGTCCTGGGGATGCCTGGGCAACGTCTGCACCACGCACTTATCCGCCGATCACGCGCCGACGGCTCTCGCGCAATGCCGGGACATCATGAGTCGCGAGCCGAAGCCGATGATCGTCGCGGGCGATCTCAACCTGCGTGACACGGGCATTCAGGAATGCGATCGCGAAGGGTTTTCTCGCCGGGGTGACGGCGGCGTGCAGTATGTCTACGCCAGCGATGATCTGGAATTCGTCCGGACCAGCGAGATCGACATGCTGGGAACCACCGACCACCCCGGCTTGCTCGTCACCGTGACTGGCAGGTCCACTTGAGTGGCCCGTGGTCTCGGGCATGGCCGTAGATCACGTCGTCATCACCGATGACGAAAACACCGCTGGCGTCCTCGACGCGATCGGGCATCGGGAGCTCGCCAAGGAATGTGGTGTCGCGCCACACCGCGGACTGCCCGATATGCGTGTCCCTGTCGCCGACGATCAGGCCGTTGGAGTTGATCGCCCGTGCCGTGCCGCCTTGGTCGATCAGATGTGGCTCCTCCATTGGGTTCGTCCACATCACGGACTGGGCGTCCGGCCATGACGGCAGGCTGAGGGTACCAACGACTTTGCCTGCCCGAATGGCGCCGAAAACGAAGGAACCCCTGCCGAACAACGATGTGATCTGACCCGCTCGCCAGAGATGCGCGGGCGAGTTGTTGCCGTCGTACAGCAGGACAGTGCCGTCGTTGTCAAGGTCGATGCCTTGCCCGACAGGAGTGTCGATCACGATCGGCCGGGCGGCGATCATCGACCAGAGCACCGTGACGCGGTGTCGGTCTTTGGTACGTTCTGCCGCCGCCAGTACGTCACCCGCGTCGTTGATCGCGATCCCGTACAGGGTTTCGTATCCCTCTGGCGGCTGCAGGTAGGTGACCGTGCCGTTGCCCGTGTGGCCACCGGTATAGCGGAACACGCCCCATTTGTCACCGTCACCGCCGGTCAGCAAGATCGTGCCCGATGAGTTCTCGTCATCCACGCTCGCTCTGCTGAAGGTGGCGAATTCACTGGGCAAACGGGGTTCGCCGTTCGTCCAAACCACGATCGTGCTGCTGTTGGTGCTCGGCCGGTAGACGTTGCCGGAGTAGTTGCCATGGCTGTCTGTGCCTGTCACCTGGACGTTTTCCGGAGCGTGCCCCTCGGGCGGCTTGATGTTCTCGACCGTCCAGTTGCACATCTGCGGCCCAGTTGCCGCTTGCGCAGGTAACGCGAACACCATGCTTGCTGCGAGCGTCGCCGTCACGACCATGCTTCGGTACACAAGAACCCCCTCAAGGTGGCTGGATGCGCATCGTCCCGAGGTGCTCTTGCGGTTTTCTTGTCACATCCGGGACAGGGCCCGGATTTCCGGAAGTTGCTGGAAGCCAGCTGCTTTGTAGGTGGCCACAGCGCCAACGTTGAAGCTCGGAGTGCAGACCACCGCGCTCGACGATCCCAGCTCCTGCGGAGCGGCTGCCGCCGCGACGGTGATCGCGCGGCCGTAGCCGCGACCGCGATGGTCCCTGTGCACACCCATCGGCTCGATCAGCCCTGGCTTTCCTGGTCCGGCTGACCACACCGTCACCGCTGCCACCGGATCACCTTGGTCGTACGCGACCAGGCACCGGGCGTCGGCGTACGGCAATCCCGCAGCCATCGCGCGCCATCGCTCGTCGGTGAAGGTCGACCCGTCGAACGCAGCCCGTTGCACGGCGGTCCGTACGTGAGCCTGCTCCGGGCCAGTTACCCCGATCCGCAATCCTGGGTCCTGCACAGGCTTGCTGAGATCACGCCGCAGGGGAGTCCACGGCTCGTCAGCATTCCAGCCACTCTCCAAAAGCAGATCCTGGACGAGCGCGTCCATTGGTGCCTCGACGGACACCTTTCCTTCTGGCAAGGCGATGTCCTCGACCAGGTGCTGCGCTAGTTCACGGTCCTGCTTGACCTCTGGCGCGATCGCGAGCCGCAGGAATGTTGGCTCATCCAGCAGACCGACCGCGAAGATCCGGCCGTCCCGGCGCCACGTCCGGACCGCCGCGGCCGTCGCCTCCGCGCCGAACCGCCAGAACCACCCCAGGTCGCCGGGATGCAGCTGCATCGGCGCACCTTCATACTGCCAGTCCCGCAGCGCGCCCACAGCCTCGCCTGAACCTCCCATACCTGTGATCACACACCCTGCGTCGAACCTGCGCACTCGGTTTTACAGGTCGAGTTGGTACTCGTACGTCGTATGCGTCGGAACATAGCCGAGGGAGTCGTTGACGTGTCGCATGTGGACATTGCTGGCGGCGGTGTCGGTCAGCAATCCATCGAGGTCTGGGTAGCGTTGCTGAGCCTGACGGATCGCCTCGGCTTTCATCCAGCGGCCGAGGCCGTGGCCTCGGTGTTCTGGCAGAACCCCGGTGCCGTAATGCTGGCCGTCACCTTTGCCATCACCGGGAACTACCAGTTCGGTGAACCCGGCAATGGAGCCGTCGGATTCGTCGACCGCGACAACGGTGTGCAGCAGATCGCCGCGTTTCGAGATCGCCTCAGCCGCCGCCCGGACGCGGGCAACATCCCAGGTGACCGTGCCGTAGTCGGTTTCGTCCATGGGCATGTCGTCCATGGCTCGACGAGAGGCGGCGAACGTGTCAGCCAGCTCGTCGGGAACCGTGCCGTTCCACGACATCAGCCGATAGCCGGGATGTGGTTGCTCGGTGATCTTGGCGACGTCCGCGTCAGCCAGCCGCAGTCGGGCGTACGTCAAGGTCAGAACCCTGCGAAGGCCCTGAGCCAACAGGAAATGGTCGCCCGGGGAGTCGGCTTGTGCCTGAGTGACGACACTCCGCCGACCGTCCTCCCGGGCCGCGGCCACAGCCGCGTGCAGCAGCCGAGCCCCGATGCCATTGCGACGCGAAGCTGGGTGGACGGTCAGCGAGAGCTCGGCCAGATGGTTCTGTCCGGCTGCGGTGAACATGCGCAAGAACGCCGATCCGACCGGGACTCCGGCCGTGTCGGAGGCCAGCCAGGCCAAGCGGTAGCTGGCCAGGCCGTGGTTGGGATCGGTCAGTGGGGTGATGTGCACGGTTGCCATTCTGCGGGTCACTCGGTTGCCACTGCTTCGATCTGGTCACGCAGCCACGTGTGCGCGGGATCGCTGTTCTGCCGGGGATGCCAGACCATGCCGAATGCCAACGGCTTGATCTCTTGCGGTGCTTGGAGAACCCGGATTGCTGGGTCGTCGTCGTACAACTCGGCGAACCGGCGCGCGAGGATCGTGTAGCTCGATGTCTCGGGCAGAGCCGCGATGGCCGCCGCGAAGTAGGGCACTCGCAGGGTCGGGCGGGCGGTTACGCCGAGGTCGACGAGTTGGTGCTCGGTGTGCATGCCCTCCAACCGCATCGGCACCACGCTGATCCTGGGGTAGCGCACGAGGTCGTCCATGCTGATCCGGTCCCCGCTGACAGGGTGGTCAGCGGCCACGACGCAGACATAGTCCTCTTCGAACAGCAGCTGGAAACGTAGTGGTGCCGGTGGTTTGATGCCGACGAGGGCGATGTCGGCGCGACCGTGGTCGATGTCGTCGAACGTGTGGCCGCCGATGGATTCCACGACCAGTGAAACGTTCGGTGCCTGCTGGGAGATTCGGCGAAACAGCCGTGGACCGAGTACTTGGGTGCCGTAGTCGGTGCAGTGAATGGTGAATTGGTCGGTGGCTGTTGCCAGGTCGAATTCGTCGCCGCGGATCAGGGCTGACAGTCGCGGCAGCACAGTGGCCAGCTCGCGGCGGATCGTGCGCGCGCGGGGTGTGAGTTCGTAGCCCGTCGGTGTCTGGACGAGCAGGTCGTCCTGGAACAGGTCACGCAATCGGGTGAGTGATCGGCTCATCGCCGAGGTACTGAGGTGGAAGCGGGCCGCGGCACGAGAGACGTGCCGCTCTTCCAGAAGCACCGCCAGTGGCTTGAGCAGGTTCAGGTCGGCCGCATCGAGTTGCATGAGACGCAAAGTAGCATTGCAAACTTTGCGTTTGACGCAACGCGCCGGGGCTCGCAGACTCGAAGGTGTCGAAAGGAGGCCGTGATGTCCACCCAGGACGTTCTCGACCAAGCTGTTTCCGCACTCGGTGGACGCGAGGCGCTGGACGCCGCCGTCACCGAGACGATCACCGCGACCGGGTGGCGCAGGCACCCCGGCTGGGGCACCGAACCGCACAAGCCGGAAGCCGTCGCGGAATTCGCCTTCACCTTGGTCGACGAGATCGGCGGCCCCCGGTACAAGCTGTCGCTCAGTGCGCAGACGCACCTCGTACCGACCGAATTGGACTACACCGAGATCGGCAACGGATCGACCGGTCACGTCAAGGGGATCGACTTCATGTTCGACCCGCGCCCGGTCGACATGGCCATCCCGGCCTGGCGAGTGGCGACCCGGGTGCGCCACTTCGATCTGACGTCGCCGCTGCGCCTGGTGCGCGCGATGCTGGTGCCAGGGGCAGATGTCGAGGCCAACGGGCACATCCTGACGCTGCGGCAAGCCGGTCGGCCGGATACCCATGTGCACGTCGACCCGCGCACGGGCTTGCCGGTCCGTGTAGAGACGGTGGAGGAACACACGCCGCTTGGCGATGCGACCGTGGCAGTACTGTTCGAGGACTACCGTCGCAGCGGGACAGTCGTGGTGCCCTTCGAGGTTACGATCACTGTGGACGATGTCCCGGTACACCAGGAAACCCGGTCCGGCATCACGGTTGCGTCCACAGTGCTCGATGACGAGTTCGCTGTGCCCGAAGCGGAGCCGGTTGAGGCCTCGGCGGCGCAGATGGCATTCAGCCAGTTCTCGGCCGAGTGGATTCTGACCTATGTGTACTCAGGCGTCCGGTTCTACTTCGACCTGCAGACCAAGCCGCTGAGCGACGGCCCGCTCGACATCGCGCCCGGCGTGAAGATCGTGATCGGCCCCAGCCACAACACGCTGGTGGTCGAAATGCCGGACCACACACTGGCTGTCGAATCGCCACTGTACGGCGACTACACCAGCGAGGCGCTCAAGCAGGTGAAGGAAGCGTTCCCGGGCAAGCCATTGACCGAATTTGTCGGCACGCACTTCCACTACGACCACATCGGCGGCATCCGGGAGTTCGCTTCGAACGGCGGGTTGACGGTGTACGTCGGCGAACCGACTGCGGCGTTCTTCGAGAACATCTTCACGCGGCCGTACACCGTGCACCCCGACACCTACGCCACGAAACCGGAGCCGGTGACGGTCAAGCCGGTCACCGACCCGGTCATCCTGCCCACCGCGGACGGCGGCACGCTGCAGATTCACCGGATCACCAGCGACCACTCCGACGACATGATGATCGTCTACCTGAGCACGGCGAAGATCGTCTTCGAGTCGGACCTGTGGAACCCGACGCCGTCGATGCCGCGCTCCGGCGACCAACGTGGACGGCTGGCAACGCAGCTGTACCAAGAGATCGTCCGACTCGGACTGGACGTGGAAACCGTTGTGGGTGGCCACAGTGGACCCGACCAGACGCACGCCGCGCCGCTGGCGTACCTCAAGACGGCAGCAGGGCTATGACCCGGGTCGCCATCGTCACCGGTGCTTCCGGCGGAATCGGCTACGCGGTCGCAACACAGCTGGCCAAGGATGGAATGACGGTCTTGGTCCACTACTCGGGGAACAAGGTCCGAGCGGACCAGATCGTCTCGGAGATCACCGAGGCAGGCGGGACAGCTTCGGCGTTCCAGGCGGACGTCGCCGAATCGTCGCAGATCTCGGCCCTGTTCGACGAGGTTGAGCGGCTGTACGGCGGGGTGGATGTCGTGGTCAACACGGCGGCCATCAGTTCGACCGCCGCGTTGGCCGACCTGAACCTCGACGACCTCGACCGAATGCATCGAATCAACATTCGCGGCACATTCGTTGTCTCGCAACAGGCTGCGCGACGGTTGCGGCCCGGCGGTGCGCTGATCAATTTCTCGAGCACGGTCGTCAGGCTCGGAACTCCGACCTACACCGCTTACGTCGCAAGCAAAGGCGCCGTCGAGGCGATGACTTTGGCGCTGGCCAAAGAGATGCGCGGCAGGGACGTCACTGTCAACACCGTCGCGCCTGGCGCGACCGTGACTCCGATGTTCCTCGAAGGCAGAACGCAGGAGGCTATTGACGCCGCGACGCAAGCACCGCCGCTCGGCAGGATCGGCACACCCGCGGACGTCGCGTCCGTGGTTGCTTTCCTTGCCGGTCCGGCTCGGTGGATCAACGGTCAGGTGATTCGTGTCAACGGCGGTGTGGCTGCCTGATTCTGGGAGGAAGTAACCATGTCGAAGATCATTATCATTACCGGTGCCTCAAGCGGATTCGGTGCTCTGACGGCCCGCGCGCTGGTGGACGCGGGACATACGGTCTACGCCGGTATGCGTGCCACAACAGGAGATGGTGCCATCGCGGCGGCTGATGCGATGGCATACAGCGACCGGTTGCGTCCAATTCGGATGGACGTGACGGATCAGCTTTCGGTGGACCGGGCTGTCACCAAGGTCATTAACGACGAGAAACGGCTGGATGTGGTGATCCACAACGCCGGACACCTGGTGATGGGCGCTGCGGAGGCATTCACGCCCGACCAGCTGACAAACCTGTGGGAAACGAACGTCGTATCCACCCAACGGGTCAACCGTGCCGCGCTGCCACAGCTGCGCGAACAGGGCGACGGCCTGGTTGTGTGGGTCGGTTCGTCCAGTAAGAACGGTGGCACGCCGCCGTTCCAGGGGCCGTACTTCGCCACGAAGTCGGCCGAGGATGCCCTCGCGGTCAGCTATTCGACCGAGTTGTCCCGGTTCGGCATCGAGACGAGCATCATCGTGCCTGGAGCCTTTACGCGTGGTACCAATCATTTCGCCAACGCTGGGCATCCTGATGACGAGGAAGTCGTTGCGGCGTACGAGGAAAGGTACGCCGGGTTGCGCGATGAGATGACACGCCGTCAGTCCGAGATGTTGCCGTCCAACTCCGACCCTGCCGATGTCGCGAGGGCGATTGTGGAGGTTGTCGGGATGCCAAAGGGACAGCGGCCGTTCCGGGTGCACATTGACCCCTCTGACGATGGTTCCGTGGTGGTGGACGCCGCCGCCGATGCGAACCGGGAGCGGTTCTACCGCCGAGTGGGCTACCCGGAACTGCTCAAACCGGTTCTGTGATACTGGGCAAGGCTCGTTCAGTCGACTGGTGGGTGGTGGACACCGGAGGGCGGGACGGGTTCGGTGAAGGGCTCGATGGCGACAAGTGTGTGTTGGCCCGTGCAGCCTTGTGACAGGTGAGAGCTGGGGCGGTCGGCGGTCAGGGCGTTGGGGTTGCCGCCGCGGCAGAACGATGGGTCGAGGGGATCTGGGTCGTACCAGGCGCCGGTGGACAGTTGCAGCACGCCGCGGCGTACGTCGTCGCTGAGCACGAGTCCGGCAAGGCAGGTGCCGCGTTGGCTGCGCAGCCGCACGACCGAGCCTGCTTCTAGTCCGGCGGCCTGCGCGTCGGCGGGGTGCATGCGGACTGGTTCGCGACCGTGGATTTTGGTGCTGGCGCTGTGCGTGCCGATGTCCAATTGGCTGTGCAGCCGTGCTTTGGGCTGGTTGGCTACCAAGTGGTATGGGTAGCTGGCGGCGTGCGGGCTGCCGAGCCACTCGTCGGGTTCCAACCACGTCGGATGCCCCTGGCAGTCGGGGTATCCGAAGCCAGCGATGGTCTCCGAGTAGATTTCGATCTTGCCACTCGGGGTGGTCAGGGGATGGGCGTCCGGGTCGGCGCGGAACTCCGCCAGCGACACTTGCCGTGCGTCCTGTACTGGCAGTTCGACGCCGTCACCGGCCATGAACTCGTCGAATCCCGGGTAGGTGTGGCCCATCTGGTCCTGCCATTCCTGGTACAGGTGACGCAGCCATTCGTCGCTGGTGCGGCCTTCGGTGAACTCCTTGTCCACGCCCAGCCGACGGGCCAGTTCGGTGAAGGTGTCGTAGTCGTCGCGGGCCTTGCCGTGTGGCGCGGTCAGCGCGGGCATCGGCAGAAAGGTGGTATCTCCTTGTCCCGCACCGAAGTCATCGCGCTCAATGGACATTGTGGACGGGATCACGATGTCCGCGTGCCGGGTTGTCGCGGTCCAGAATGGATCGTGCACCACGACAGTGTCCGGCCGGTCGAATGCTTTCCGTAGCCGGGCCAGGTTCTGATGGTGGTGGAACGGATTGCCGCCTGCCCAGTACACCAGCTTGATGTCCGGGTAGCGGCGGCGCTCGCCGCGGAAGTCGTATTCGCCGCCGGGGTTGAGCAGCATGTCCGCGATCCGGGCGACCGGGATGAACTCCTCGGTCCCGTTGACGCCTTGCGACAGCGCCGGGACACGTGCCGCGCGGCGTGGGCGGCCAACGTTGGCGGTCGAGCCGTAGCCGAAACCGAAGCCGCCGCCAGGCAGGCCGAGTTGCCCGAGCATCGCGGCCAGCACGATGCCCAGCCATAGTGGCTGTTCGCCGTGCTGGGTGCGTTGCAGCGACCAGCTCACCGTGATCATCGTACGTGCGGCGGCCATTTGCCTGGCCAGCTCGCGCAGCCGGGAGGCGGGCAGCCCGGTGATCGGCTCTGCCCATTCCGGCGACTTCGGTACGCCGTCGGTGGTGCCGCGTAGGTAGTCGGCGAAACGATCGAAGCCGGTCGTGTACCTGTCGAGAAAGTCCTTGTCCACCAGCCCTTCCTGGTCAAGGACATAGGCAAGGGCCAGTTGGATGGCCGGATCGGTGCCCGGACGTGGAGCGAGCCAATCGGCCTGTGCCTCGGGCGGGGTGTCGTCACGCAGTGGGCTGATCGAGACGAACCGGCAGCCGTTCGCCCTGGCCGCGCCGATCCACGCACGGGTGTTGTGCCGGGTGACCCCGCCTGGCGCGATCGCGGAGTTCTTCGTCGAGATACCGCCGAACGCGACGATCAGTTCCGCGTGGCTGGCCAGCACCTCGTGGGAGGTGCCGTGGTCCATCAGCCAATCCGCGCCACCGATCACATACGGCATGAAGGTGCTCGCCGTGCCGAACGAGTACGAGCCAACTTGCCGCACGTACCCGCCGAGTGTGTTGAGGAACCGGTGCACCTGGCTTTGCGCGTGGTGAAACCGGCCTGCGCTGGCCCAGCCATAGGAACCGCCGAAGACGGAGTCAGGGCCGTTGTCACGGTAAACCCGGCGAAGTTCGTCGGCCAGCAGGTCGAGCGCGGTCTGCCAGGACACCGGCACGTACGTATCGCTGCCTCGCCCAGGGGCGCCTGGACCGTTCTCCAGCCAGCCACGGCGGATGTGGGGCTGGCTGATCCGAGCCGGATGGTGCTGGGCCGCGGCGATGTTGTCGATCAGCGGTGACGGGTCCGGGTCACCTGGCCACGGCCGGACCGAGGTCAGCGACGTCCCGTCGGTGGTGGCCTCGAACGCACCCCAGTGGGTCAGGTGAGTTGTCACCAGTCGACCCTAGCCCAAGGTAGAGCGCTGAGGTGAGCAGCGCCGCGAACGCGACAAGGGTGTAGCTGTTGCCAACGATCTGCTGCCACCACGTCCAGTGGAGTTCGGTGTCGTTGGCTCTGGGCAGTGACCAATGCGGCCCGAGACAGAACACGGTCATGCTGGCCACCACAGCCACAGCAGCGAGTGTGTTTCTGGCGCGTAGTGCGCAGGCGGCAATGACCAGTACGGCCGGTCCGATCCAGACCCAATGAGCCGACCAGGACACTGGCGAGATGAGCAATGCCGTGGCGGCGTTGACAATCAGCGCGATCGGTGGCTCCACACGCGACATGACCACCACGCAGGCGACGATGGCCGCCGCGATGAGGGCGATCTTGACTGTCCATGCCACAACGCTTGGCAATGTCAGTCTGCCGATCGCGGCCGCGATGCATTGGTTGCTGGCGAAGGTCGTCCCGGCAAGGCCGGAGCCTGTGGCGAAAACGCCGCCGAACCAATAGTGCAGCGATTCCCGTGGCGCTATCAGCAATCCCAATCCGGTCACGCTCGCGCCCGTGATCGCCGCCGTGCGGATCGCGCGGAAGTCCTTGCGCAGCAGAAAGAAGAGCAGGAACGCAGCCGGTGTGATCTTGATAGCGGCGGCAAGGCCGATCAGTGCGCCACGAGGCCAGCGGGGGTGCCGCGCGAGGCAGTCGGCGGCGACGAGGGCCATCAGCCACAGGTTCACCTGGCCGAGACCGATGGTTTCCTGTATCGGCTCCAGCATCATCAACAATGGCACCGCGAGCGCGCTCACGGCGATCGTCACACGACGGTCCTTTGTGGGCCGGACACGACCGATGACCAGGTAACAGGTGACCGCCAGCGCCATGACCGACACAACGAACGTAGCTATGCCGGCGACCTTCAATGGCACTGCGGCGAATGGTGCCAGCACGACAAGGGAGAACGGTGGGTAGATGAACGGCAGCGGGACCGGCAGGGCGCCGTACATGTCCTGGTCATGCCACCAGGCGCGAAATCCGTACTGGTACACGGAAAGGTCGGTATATGCGCGTTGACCGTTTTTGGCCACGATCCATGCTGCGGCCGCGATGGTAGCGAGTACGCAGAACGCCAGTACCCACTGGAAGTGCCGGGCCAGTACTCGTTCCCGGAAGGGAGCTGTCATGGCGTAAAGGCTCTGGCGGACGGCATGGTGGTCGCATCCGCCTGGCGTACCAGACCGCTGTCCTTCAGGGACTGATCGTCCAGCCGGATCGGTACTTTCGGTCAGTCGTTCGGTACTCGCGGGGGGAGGGGGACGACCATCCTCCATGGTTCGATAGATGTCTGCCCGTACGACCTGGAGGTCAGGTGAGTGGTTGGCGTGCCGCTGTCCCCGAGGGGCTGGCAGCGCTGGTTGTCCTGGTCGCTGGGGCCATCGAGATGGTGCTGAGTGTCCATTACGGACTGTTCGAGAATCGTGGCACTGTCGTTCCCATCGTCGTTGGCACTGTGGTGGCGGTTGGCCTCAGTCGGCGGTGGCGGGGCGTCGCGTTGGCTGTGACGTGGTTGATCGGCGGATATCAGCTCGTAACGCACGTTCCGGTGCTGCTGGTGCAGATGGCGCTGGCAGCGGTGGTGTTCGGGGCTTCACGTTGGGGCAGCACCATTGTCACGGTGATGGGCGCGCTCTCGGTCCCGCTGGCTGCTGTGCCCGTAGCCGTGTCGTTGAAGAGGTATGACGCGGTCCTCGTGGCAGTTCTTCTGCTTGGCATCTCGTGGATGGCTGGGTTGGCGCTGCGTCGGCTCGCCGATCGTGCCGATCAGTCGGTGGCGTCGCAGCGTGCGGCCGAGGAAAACGCGCGGTTGCGCTCGGAACAGGCCCAGTTCGCCCACGACGTGCACGACGTGGTCGGGCACTCGCTGGCGGTCATTCTGGCGCAGGCCGAATCCGCCCAGTTTCTCGACACCGCGGCGCTGCGCGGCTCGATGGCCACCATCGCGGACCTGGCCAGGGCTTCTCTGCAGGACGTCCGCCAAGTGCTCAGCCCGTCAGAACCTGTTCCGGGTGAGCTGCGCACCCTCGTTGAACGGGTTGGGGCGAGCGGCCACGAGATCGCTATCGACGAAACCGGTACTGTCCGGACATTGCCCCCAGAACTGGCCACAGTGGCCTATCGGGTGTTGCAGGAGATGCTCACGAACGCGATCCGGCACGGCAGCCGGGACACTCCCATCGCCGTCGGCCTGTGCTGGGCGGACAAACTACGGATCGAAACCAGCAATTCCGCTCCCGGCAAGGGGGAAGCCGGGGACGGCCGTGGCCTTGCCGGGATGCGTGCGCGGCTTGAGTCCGTTGGCGGACGGCTTGAGCTGCGACGGGACGTCCCGGGCAGGTTCACCGCGAGTGCTTGGGTTCCCATCCGTAGGCTGGCGCCGTGAGTGACCCCGACATCCGAGTGCTGCTGACAGACGATCAGGAGCTGTTTCGCGCAGGCCTTGCGGTGATCATCGACGCATCGCCGGGAATGCGCGTCGTCGGACAGGCAGGCGACGGGTTCGAGGCGCTCGCACAGGTCGATGACCTCGAACCCGATGTCGTGCTGATGGACATCCGGATGCCGGAGATGGACGGCGTCGAAGCGACCAGGCAGCTGTTCACCCCGGAACGCGCCCGTCGGCGGACGAAACCGTTGCGAGTGTTGGTATTGACCACCTTCAACCTCGATGACCGGGCGGCGACCGCGATCCGCCACGGCGCCAGCGGATTCCTGCTCAAAGACACCACCCCGGCGATGCTGCGTGACGCGATCAGGACGGTCTACGCAGGCAACGCCGTGCTCGCGCCGCATGACCTCAGCACGCTGCTCGACGGCCAGTTCCGTACCCGTGAACCCGCGCCAGCGGCCTACAGCGACCTGACGGAGAAGGAACAGCAAGTGTTCGTGGCTGTCGCGAAAGGACTCTCCAACGCTGAGATCGCGGGTCTCGTCTTCGCCAGCGAATCCACCGTGAAGACCCACGTCAGCGCCATCCTGCGCAAGCTGGACCTGCGCGATCGCGTGCAGATCGTGGTGTTCGCGCACGAACACGGCCTGGCCTGAAAAATGGCCTGTTCGCAGAGCGCCTAGCCTGCGCCGATGACTCGTTCAGGCCTAAGTGGACGCAGAAGCAAGAAAACGGTCGATCTGTTCGGCGGAAGGTGCTGTGGCTGGGCCGGTTTCCAGAACCGACAACGCGGCAGCCGCGTTCGCTCGGACCGCCGCGGTGGCCAGGTCGGCACCGGCGAGCAACGCTGCGGCGAGGACGCCGCAATGGGTGTCACCGGCGCCGTTGGTGTCGACAGGGGTCACGGGAAAGCCTGGTACTACGGCGATGTTCCCGTCGTGGGCGAGTACACAGCCCTCAGCACCGTTACGGATGACGACAGCTGAACCAGGCTTGAGCCGGGACAACAGTGTCTTTGCCGCCGTTGGGATGTCCGTCTCTCCGCTGAGCGAACGTGCTTCGGCAGCGTTGGCGGACAAAATGTCTACTGTGGACAGAATTTCCGTCAGGACAGCCTCGGTGGCGAGTGGTCCCGGGTCGAAGAGCACACGCGGCCCTTCAAGACCGGGCAACCAGTCGCGCAACGCCGCCCGGTTGGATTCGTGCATGAAGCTGTATCCGGTGACGTACACCAGGTCTTCCGCTTCGGTGTCGACGCTGGACAGCTGATCTGGCAGCAACCGGCCTTCCGCGCCCGTCCCGGTCACGAACGTGCGCTCGCCGGTCGCGTCCACGAGTGCCACGCACACGCCGGTGTCCTGTGCGGCATTGGGTTGCTGGGCCGTTTCGATGCCTTCGGCGGCGAGTGCGGCCCGCGCCTGGTCGCCGAATCGGCCTGTGCCATGGGCTCCGGCGTAGACGACCCGCGCGCCCGAGCGGGCAGCTGCCGCCATGACGTTAAAGCCGCCGCCGGGGAAGAGGCCGGTTTCCGAGGCCAGCATGTCGCCGCCGGGCGCGGGCACTGCGGGCACGCGCATCACCAAGTCGATGATGACCTGTCCTGTGTGGACGAGACGGCCCGTCATCGGGCTTCCTCCGGCCGAGCGCCGCCGAGCAGGGCGTACAGGCCCGCGGCCACGGCGAACGTGATCACCCAGCCGAGGCCGTTCTCGGCGGGCCAACTGTCGGCGAGCAGGCCGGTGAACCAGGGGTTGTCGCTTGGCCCCGCGGTCGTGAATTGGTAGCCCACCACGATGGCCACGGCCCACGCCGAGAGCGCCCTGAGCTCAACTCCGCCGCGGTACCAGTAGCGGCTGGTGCGGCGCATGTCCATCAGCGCGTCCGGGTCGTAGGTCCTCCGGCGCACCATGTCGATCGTGAACACTCCGACCCATGCGGTGATCGGCACGGCGAGCATGCTGATGAACGCGATGAACGGGTCGTAGAAGTTGTCCGCGACAAGCATGAAGTAGATCGAGCCCACGGTGGTCACCAGGACGTCGACCACGACGGCGTAAACACGCTTGATGCGGATGCCCAAAGTCAGCGTGGTCAGCCCGGCCGAGTACACCGACAAGTGATTCGACAGCAACAGACCGCCGAACGCGGCGATCAGATAGGGCACCGCCATCCACGCAGGCAGCATCGCCCGGATCGCGGCGACCGGATCCCCGGCTTGGGCCAGCGCCGGATCGCCCGCGGACAGCAGACTGCCAAGGGAAATCAGGAGTACCAAGGGGATTCCGGCACCGGCCGCCGCCGACGCGACGAGCGATCCCGCACGCACCGCGGGATGCTGATAGCGCGACATGTCGGCGGAGGCGTTGGCCCAGCCGATGCCTGTGCCTGCGGCGATCGTCCCGATCCCGGCGATCATCGCGCCAACGGAGGCGGACGGTGCCTCGGTGACGGCGTTCCAGTCCACAGTGGCCACAAGGCCGATCCCGACGACGATGTTCAACGCACCGAAGATCCAGGTCGCCCACCGCTGCACGGCGACGAGCACGCGATGCCCGAGGCCGGACACGATCACCGTGAAGATGACGAACACCGCGATGCACAGGATCGTCAGGACGGGCACAGACTTGGCGGTCGACTCGGTGCCGAACACGATGGCGAACAACGACAGCAGCGCGAACGCGGCCGTTGTCGTGTTCACGGTCTCCCAGCCCAGCCTGGAGATCAGCGAAACCGCGGTCGGGCCCGCATTGCCACGGACGCCGAACACCGCGCGAGACAACGTCAATCCCGGCGCTCCACCGCGACGCCCGGCGATGGAGACGGCTCCGACGATCGCGAACGAACCGACCGACCCGAGCAGCGCGACAATCGCGGCCTGCCAGAACGCGAGGTGCCAGACCGCGACCAGTGTCGCGCCCAGCGGTAATCCGAGGATCGAGATGTTCGCCGCGAACCAGACCCAGAACAGTTGCATGGGGTGGCCGGTGCGTTCGGCCTCGGGCACCGGCTCGATGCCACGGGTCTCCAGCGCTCCGCTGGCTTCGGTGGTGGTCATCGGCGACTCCTTTGTCCCGAGTTAGCTTTCATCGAAATTTCAAGTGAAATCGGAACCGGACAGGGTCGAGGAGGCTCACGACGTGCTCAACAAGGCCGCCGTCGGCATCAAAGCTCGTGCGCGTGGCATGTAGGAACAGCTCTCCGACCGGTCGCTCCAGGAGTTTCGCGGCATCCGCGGCGAGCGCTTCGGTGCCGATCCACTGCTCCCCGCCCGCGGGGATGAGCCTAGCGGCGGCGAGAGTGGCGGTGAGCGACCCATTGAGCAGGCCGCGTTCGGGCAGGTCAGCGAGTGCTCCGGTAGCGGGCACGTGGGCGACCTCGTAGGAGACGGGACCTGCCGCGTGGTCTCTGCGCAGCCGCCGTACAGCGATGAACTGCGGTGTCTCGAACCGCTCGGTCAGCGCCGCGTTGGTGGTTCGCTCGATGCCGAGCAGTTCGGCGCTGATGTCGAATCCCGAGCCCGCGAGCGCGGTCGCCCAGCCGACGGTTTGATCGAGCTTGACGCCGTCGAAGGTGACGAACGAGCCGACGCCGCCCCGGGTGGCGATGAGGTCCTGGCGCTGCAGCTCGGACAGTGCACTGCGCACTGTGCTCCGGCTGACGTGATGGCGTACGGCCAGCTCGTGCTCCGCTGGCAGCTGTTCCCCGTGCGCGAGCTGGCCTGAGCGGATCTGCCGCACGAGCTCGGCGATCAGCCGATCCCGCTTACCGAACTGTACCTGTTCAGGCCTGTACATTTTTGTACGATATACCGAACGGTGGAGAAGGCAAGAGGTTCTTGCCGACCGGTGCCCGAGGACGGCAAGAGCGGTTCTCCGGCGGCCTTCCCTGCTGTTGGCCTCAGCTCTCGTGCCCGTGTCGCGTCGGGACCGTGAACGTTTCGGCGAGGTTTCACTTGAACCTTGCCGCAAGGGCGTCGCCGGATCTTCGGCAACGCCCCTGCGGCAACCCTTGCGTCAGGCATTCGGATCCAGTGGCACCTCACTCGGTTTGGCTTTGGCGAGCGCGTCGTTGAACCGGCCGTCGACGAGCTTGAGAGTCGCTGATCCGAAGTCGGCGGCAGACAGTGTGTCGCGCAGGCCCGACGGGAAGTTGTCCCAGCCGACCAGAGGTCCGCGCTGCCAGATTCCTTCGTGGTTCTCCGGCGGCTCGTCGTTCCCATTGGCGTGCCGGAACGCGTGCGTGCTCACGGAATCTTTGTGGTACACAATTTTGGCGTGGGTGTCCTCGAAACGCACATCGTTCACGGATTTGGTTTCATAGCTCGCATGCTGTGAGACCGAGACGAACTTGACTTGGTCGTCCTGCACCCAGACAACAATGTCTTCCCAGTCATGTCTGTGCCCCGCCGAACCGGGGCCGAGTGCGGCTTGGTCCTTCTCGAAGTAATACGCGTACATGTGCGCACACCAGCCGTTGTTGCACTTCGAACGAGAGTAGACGTTCGTGTTGTCGAGGTCTGATTGGTCTCGGCAACTGCCGTTGACGTCGCCGCCAAGACTCAGTCCCGGGTTGAGTGTGCCGTCCGGTCCGATGGCCGGGGTGTTGTAGCAGCCGTCGGTGTCGAAGTCGACGGCCGGTTGCCATTTGACCTCGACGTCCGGCGCGCTCGACGGCAGCGCCCCCGGCGGGTCGGCCCAGGCGCTCGCTGCGACGACCACGCCTGCGACAGCGGCGAGCGCGAGTGGCGCGAGGATCAATGGCGCCCGCCTCTTCTTGCGTGCGCGATGCATGCTTCGGCCCATTGTCATCCTTTCAATCAGCCAATTCGGATCGAAATCGACACGGCGGAGAATCAGGCGACAGAATGCCGTTCCTGTGGCATCTACCTTCACAACGACATACGTGCGATTGAAGCGAATCGGCCGGGTCGTGTGATGTGGATCACGCGAGAATTGGGCCGGGATAACTGTCAATGTAATTACGGGCAATAACGGCCGAGTATTTTGTGCGACGCGCCGCAGTAGATGTAGGCCAATGCCAGGAAGTTAACGTTCGGGACGTGGTCGGGCCTGAAGGCGGCACGGACCGTTGACCTGGGAATATTTTGGGATTGCGCGGGTAGGTCGGTGCTGGGACTGGCTGCCCGGGCGAGGGCGCGGCGTAGCGCGGTGTTCACGGGCGTGAGGGTCGAGTTTGCTGCGTTGAACGCCGCGAGGGTAAGAAGACCTTCACGGCGTTGTGTCCCGTGATAGGTGGGGCTGGTGTGACATGTGTGGCTGACGAGACAGTTTCCTCAGCCAGCGGGACGTTCCGTATTGTGAACCGGTCGGACGAAATCCACGAAATGGCCGTCCGGAAGGCAATCCACGGCACGACAGATGCCGACGTCCAACGGTTCTTCGACTCTGGTGGCACGTCACCTTTCGCCGAACCGAGCCTGCGGGGCCTTGGCGCGGTCTCGCCTGGCAGGATCGCGTATCTGCGCATCGACCGGCTGCCAGCCGCGTCCTATGTCCTGCTCTGCTTTGTTCCCGATGACCAGAGCGGGATCCCGCATGCCCTTGACGGTATGCACAAGGTGGTCACGGCACGATGAGCGCCTTGACCACTCGCTGAGCCGCGACGTCGTCCAGTGCGTCTTGGGCGTGCGCCAGGTCGTACTCACCGCTGATCAACTCGGTCCACGGGAATTGCTTGGCGTACTTGGCCATGACGTGGACCGATCGGTAGACGTGGCCGACGTCGCTGCCCCAGCATCCGTGAATGGTCAGGTGCTTCTGGTTCAAGTCGAGATGCGGGTTGAAGGATGCCTCTCCCGCGTTGGTGTACTGCCCAACCACCACGTATCGCCCTGCGTCGCGGGTGAGCCGCATACCTTCCGGCACCGCCGACGGCACCCCTGTGGCCTCGATCGTCACATCGGCGCCGCGCCCGTTGGTGAGCTCACGGACCATGCTGAGCCGCTCGGCCTTGTTCGTGGCACCGATGTCGATCGTCGTGTCCGCACCGAACTTCTCCGCCGCTGCCAGCCGGACTTCGGGGCCACCGACCACAATGACCTGTCCTGCTCCACGCAGCTGAGCCAGCACCGCGGCGGAAAGCCCCACAGGCCCAGCGCCCTGCACAACAACGGTGTCGCCGAAGTCGACTTCGGCGAGAGTCACCGCGTGCAACGCGGTCGGCATGCCGCACCCGGCGGAGAGGAAAGCGCGCCAATCAAGTTCGGCCGGAAGAGGGACAATGTGGACGCCTGGCCGGAGGTAGATGTACTCCGCCCAGCCACCGAGAAGACCCTCGTCGGCCGACAACGTGACGCCGTACACCTTGCGGGACGGGCACCGGGTGGTCGCGTGCCCGACCGTGCAGTACCAACAGCGTCCGCAGTTGCCGTAAACATCCAGGAACGTCACGATCTGTCCGGCGACGAGTGGTTTTCCGTCGACATCCAGCACGGGATCCCCAGAGCCGACTTCGTCGATGACGCCGACGCTGATGTGGCCGGGAATGATCGGATACGGCACACCAGCCAGTTGGCCTTTGGTCAGATGCGTATCGGTCCCGCAGACTTCGCTGCCCAACGTCCGCAACAGGACCGCGCCGGGCTCCAGCCGCGGCCGGTCGAAACTGCGTACCTCGATCCGCTGATTGGGCGCGGCGAGGACGGCGGCGGAAATCACGTCGTTCACTCCATCTGTTCGGTTTGTCCGGACGCCTTCGTGCGTCACCACCCGTGATTCTGCCGTGTGCCGCGAAGGGCGGCGACCGCGTCGAGCGTGGCTGCTTCGCTGACCTGACAGGGCGACCAGCGACAGGTGAGCCTGTGGTTCAGGAGACCCGGCCCCAACCGCTGGATTGGTTCCATTGCGCCGTATAGACACCGTTGTCCGTGCCGAGCACGAAAAGGTCCAGCCGACGCGACCCCACTCCACGTCGCTGTCCATACGCGACGGTCGGGGCCGACGGTGAACAGCCTCACTTCGTTGGCATGCCTGGCGATCGCCGAAACCGGTGAACCCGGCGAGGCCATCCCGTTGCTCACTCGGAACCACGGCGCCAGCTCGCGCCGGACCCCCACACCCGTCCATGCCAGGCCAGCGTCGACGAGGGAGATGTCGAAGTGCTGTCCCTGTCCGGTTCTGGCCCGCATGAGCTCCGCCGCGGGGAATGAGTAGACGGCGGTGACGCCTGCCGCGATGTCGTTGATGGCGATCGCGGTCTTGGCTGGTCATCCGGAGGAACCCGCCGGTGCCTTGGGCCATGATGTCGAAGCCTGGCCGGTCCCGGTATGGCCCGGCCTGCCCGAAACCGCTGATAGAGCAGTAGATCAGGCCTTCGTTGCCGTGCTTGAGCGTCTTGTGGGCGATGGCTAGCCGTTTCACGACGCCGGGACGGAAGTTGTCGATCACCAGGTCGGCTTTGGCCGCTAGTGGCTCTACACACAACCTGCGCTTGCTTCGGTTGGGCATGGCGAACGGGTAGCTTTCCCCCGTTCACTTTCGGGGCCAGCCTGCGTGAGTCGTCTCCGCTGACCGGTTGCTTGACCTTCACGACGTCCGCCCCGAACTCGGTGAGGACCGTCGTGCAGTAAGGAACCGGGTCAGATCCAGGATCCGGAATCCGTCGAGGGGAAGCATCTGGGTTTCCCCGTGTCCTTCCCTTGTCGTTGCCGCAACAGGGGATAGCACCTCGTAGCTTGGAAGCCAAGGCAGCAGCACAACGGTTCGTCAAACCCTTGCAGGCCAATGGGTCTGGGCCGTGGCCCTGATACCGCCTGTATCAGGGCCACGGCGTCATCGGGTCAGCGCAGACCCTGTGCGATCAACTCGCCCATGCCCTCCACTCTGCCCAGTGCTCCCCGCAGTTCAGCGGCGTACTCCTCGGCACCGGTCCGCAGGCCACGCTCGACGACTGTGGTGGCGTCGACGTCCCCACGGCTCAACGCGGCCGCGGACTCCTTGACGACCGCGCCGAGCAGCAGCTCCTCAGGCACGTCCGGCGAACCTTCGAGCGGCCAGACCAGATCGTCCAGCACGCCCTGGCCCGCGACCTCGCGGACGAGGCCTGCCGCGGCGAGCCCTGGCGTCCGGTAGCCCTCGTCCAGCACCGCACGGACGCTCAGGTGGTTCGAGAGCCAGTGCAGCAGTTGCGCGTTCATCTCTTGCTTGACGAGCTTCGGCGTCAACCACAACGTGAGGTTCACGTAGTACTCGGTGAGGCGGTTGAGAACGTCGCCGCCCTTCTGGAAACCCCACAGGTTGATGTCGAAGTAGTGGTGCCACGTGGAATCCGCGACGATCCGGCCGACCCCGGCTGCGGCGCCGTCGTACACGGAGGTCACGCCGTAGACCTCACCGTTGCGCTTGTCCGTGCCCCGCGACACGATCTCCGGCTTCGGCTGACCCGTACGTCCCACCGGCCACACATCCGTCGGGAACTGTTCGGGAATGAGCAGCTGCCCCTCGTGCATGTGGTCAGGGAAGATCGTGATCGGCCCGCGCCTGCCTTGGAACAACGGATGCGGCCGTCCGTTCCACTTGCGCAGGATCAGCTCCTGCGGATACGGGTCGAGGTCGTTGGGAATCGGCTGGTTGATGTCGTTGCCCCACGGGTCAGGCTGGTGGGTGTTGTGGCTGAACTCGATGCTCGAGTCCGGCCGGTCGTTCCACACCCGCAGCTCACCCGCGCGTGGAACCCGATGTCCCAACGCGCGCCCCAGGTTGAGGTAATCGGGCAGGTTGGGATCGGCATCACCCGGACGCGGGTTGGAATGGTCACCGGTGATGAGCACGCCACCACCGGCATCCATCCATGACCGCAGCGCCTTGACCTCGGCATCGACCAGCTCGTTCGCCGGCTGCCCCGGCACGTTGCACTGCTCGAGACCGAAGAACCACACCTGCTCGTACCGCCCGAGCACCTCAGGCGTGAGCTTGTTGGCAGCGTGACCATCGGCGTGCCGGTTGATCAGGTCGACCTCGAACTCAGCGAAGAACGGCTGGTTGCCCAGCAGCAGGTCGCGCAGGATGCCGAGCGAGAAGCCGTTGTTCCCAGTGAAACCGACGACATCGGTGTAGAACAGGACTCTGATCTTCGGCTTGGCGGCCGGGCTTACCCGGTCGCCAACAATACGTGCTTCGAACATTGTTGGTATTCCCCCTTGATGCTTCGGCAACTCCGTCCTCCCTGGCGGGTGCCTCTCTTCCACGTATACCGGAATCCGCGGGGGAGTGGCGGGTTCGTGGTGTGCGGGAACCCGATCGTGTGAGAACTGTTGGTAGCAGGGAACTTTTATGGAGCCTGAGACGTTGGCCAATTGGCAGGGTGTGTTTCGCGGTACCAATGTGGCCTGCTGTCAACAGAGTTGGTCAAGGATTGATGGAGTCCTTCTATGTGACCAAATGACTTGGTGACACGCGTGCGGATGATTGTGTCCACATAGGTCACATGATGGTGTGGCACTGGTAGGTGATGCCGTCCGGTGGAGCGTGTCGACGTGATCGGGCAGGCGCGTGCCTCTGTCCGAAAAGGACAATTCATCGGCTGGTGCGGTGTGTACCAGTGACCGGGACTGGCCGCGGCCTTGTCCACCAGGGCTTTGTGCACTGCCTGCCCGCTGTGACACCCCGTGATATGTGGCGCCACGGTCCCGATACAGTCTGCTCCTTATGGGGACTGTCACTGTCGAGTTGGTTACGCGGTTACCTGCTGGCGTCGCGGCATGATCGGGCACGGTGATCAGGTGGGTGTGTCGCGCCGTGAGGGCTTGGTGCTCATCGGGATTGTCATCTTCGCGCTGATCTGGTCGGGCGTCGGCGCCCACAGTCTCGGCACCTGGGCGCTTGAAGTCGTCTGGGTTGCCATCGGTGCGCCGCTGGTGATCCTCAATCGCCGCCGGTTTCCCTTGACGCGCCTGGTTCTGTGGCTTCTGGTGTTCCACGCCATCGTGCTCTGCTACGGCGGTCAGCACACATACGCGGAGACGCCACTGGGCAACTGGTTCCAAGACATGCTCGATACCCAACGCAACAACTATGACCGCTTCGCGCACTTCATTCAGGGCTTCGTCCCGGCGATTCTGGTCCGCGAGATGCTGTTGCGGCTGACGCCGCTGCGGCCAGGCGGTTGGACGTTCACGCTCACCGCAGCCGTGTGTCTGTCCATTTCGGCGTGCTTTGAGTTCGTGGAGTGGGCGGCGGCCATGATCCTTGGCGCTGGGGCCGACGATTTCCTCGGCACACAAGGCGATGTGTGGGACACGCAGTGGGACATGTTCCTGTGCTTGTGCGGCGCGGTGGTCGCGCAGTTGCTGCTCCGCCGCATCCATGACCGCCAGCTCGCGGGCTTGGACCAGCGTGCGGGTTCACAAATGTGACCACGGGCGGTGTACGAACGGCCCATCGTCACTGTAGATCCGTGCACTGTCGTCACCAATTCGGATCACGCGGGATATTTCTGGCCGGTAGCCGTCGTAGCCTGGTTCCACGTTCATGATGAGTGAGGCCAGATGGACACCGCGACGACCGAGTCACCGGCCCTCGAGTTCGAAGACTGGCGCCATCGGGTGTGTCAGCTCGTGCCTCTGCGTGCTGGGTATGCGGACGCCGCACCGCACTTCACGGGCACGATCGACGACGCATTGGGGCTATGGACGGGCACCGCGATGGCCGGTGTGCCCGGGGAGGCCATCGACCGTGAACGGGCGCGGCTGGAAAGGAAAAAGCTAGGCGCCGAACGTGAGTTGCTTCAGCTGAAGCTCGACCTGGGGGAGCATGCCGAGGTCGTGGCCGAGGCGCCACTGCTCATCCAAGCGAACCGGCTCGATGAGACGTTGTACGAAATCTATCTCGTCGCCCTTTACCGCAGTGGCAGGCGCGCCGAGGCGCTCGCTGTCTATCGGGCGGTCTACGACCTGCTGGCGGCGGAGCTCGGCATCGTCCCAGGAGCGGGGCTGCGGGCGATCCAGCAGCTGATTCTGCGTGGTGACGTGGACATGGTCAGCACCGGGCCGCCGGACTGGCGCCTACGTCGTGGCGAGCAGACCGCCGTCGACAAGAAAGTCGGCTCCGGTCACGTTCGCGGTCCGATCACTGGCCAGCATGACGACAAGGTCCGCCACCTCGTTCGGCTGCGTGAAGCGTCCACTGGGTACTGCCTCTGTGGCGGTGGCGACGATGTCCGCCGGATCTTGCCCTGACTGCTCGGCGAGTTGCTCCGCCAAGCCGTTCTCGCCGAGCCACAGCTCGGTGGCGACCGGTCCAGGGCTCACCGTGTTGACCCGGATGCCCTGCGACCCGAACTCTTTCGACAGGGATTTCGCGACGCTGGCAAGTGCGGCTTTGGACGCGCTGTAGTCGATCACGTTCGGCACCGGAACCGTGCTGTTGATGGAGCCGATCATCACGATCGCCCCCTGTCCGGCGTCGATCATGCTCGGCAGTGCGGCCCGCGTTGTACGGATCGCGGCCATCAGATTGAGGTTCATGGTCGCGAGCCATTGATCGTCAGTCACGCTCAGAAAACCGGACCAACGCGTCGACGCCGCACCCACGTTGTTCACAAGGACGTCGATCCGTTCATTCGCGAGCGCGTGTTCGACGAGCTGCGACGGACCCTCAACTGTGGACAAATCCACGGCCAACGCCTCAACGGATCCACCGCGCGCGAGTGCGGCGAGCTCAGGTGTGATCGTCCTGGCTCCGGCGATCACGTGTGCGCCTTCATTGACGAACGCCTCTGTCACCGCCAGACCGATGCCCTTGCTGGCGCCCGTGATGACGACGGTCTTGTCCCGCAATCCCAAGTCCACCTAAAACACTTTAGTCGTCGAGCCGGTGGCGGAGTTCGGTACGAGCGGTGATCCCGAGTTTCGGGAAGATTCGGTACAAATGGGAGCTGACTGTCCGGTGCGTCGAATTGTCTATAGTGGACACTTGGTTCGATCTGGCCAGTTTGGACTGGTTCGTGTGACTACATGATCGGCCACCATGTCACGCCGAAGGTCCTGGGCAAGGAACTGCGGGACTACGCGGAGCATCCCGACCGCCGGACTTGCCGAGTCGCCCACGTCGCCAGCGGGAATGTGGCGGTCCAGCTCCCGCAGCGCCGGTCCGGGCTCGATGCCCACTTCGTCGCGCAGCAGCCGGAGCTCCATGTGCTCTTCGACAGCCGACAGTACATCTCGTCCAGCGCAGCTGTACTGGGTGGAGCAATAGTTCGATATTTGTACTGTATTGGTCCTGTATGATCCGAGTCATGCGGTTGCCCCATCGGTCTCCTTTGGAGGCTCTCTACGAGATCGTCACGGCCACGACTCGGGGCGCGGAACCGGCGCTGGCGAAACTCGGCCTGACGATGCCGACCGTCTACGTGCTGTGGGCGATCGACCCCGATGAGCCGCCGCCGACGATGAAAACGATCTCCGAGCGGATCGACAGCACCAAGTCCAACCTGACGTTCACCACCGAGCGCTTGGTCGAGCTCGGCTACCTGACCCGCACCGAAGACCCGTCGAACCGCCGCTTCCGGGTGCTCTCACTCACGCCGAAGGGACGTAAGGCAAGGAAAGCCGCGTTGGACGCCCTCAACGCCGCCTGCCCGCTGCGCAAGCTCAGCAGCCGACAGCTCGACCAACTTTTCGCCATCCTCGGCCCCACCCTTGAGGACTGACTAGACGGTTGCGATCCGTCGCCATGACCACCACCCTGGTGATCGTGGTGGGAGTCGGGTGGCATCCGGGTGATCGTCTTCTTGATCTGTACGACGTGCTCGATGTGGTGCACAGCGGGGGAATGGGCCTGGTTTACCGGGTACGGCATCTGACGTGGCAATTCGATCTGGCGATCAAGACGCCGAGGCCCGAGTTGGTTGCCACGCACACCGGTCGCGAACGATTCGAGGACGAAGCGGGAACCTGGGTGGGCCTGGGAGTTCATCCGCATGTCGTCGGGTGCGCGTATGTCCGTCGGATCGGTGACCTTCCCTGCGTGTTCGCGGAGTGGGTGGATGGTGGGAGTCTCGCGACGGCGGTGCGGCAAGGTGATCTGTGTACCGAGGATCCGCAGGAGTCACTGGCGCGGGTGCTGGACATCGCCATCCAGACCGCGTGGGGAATCGGGCACGCACATGACCAAGGTGTGGTGCACCAGGACGTAAAACCGGCCAATGTCATGCTCGACGGCGGGATCGCGAAGATCACCGACTTCGGGCTGGCCAAGGCGCGGGCCGCGGCGGGGGAGCAGCTGCATGGTCACGATGTCCTCGCGAGTTATGGCGGCATGACGCCCGCATACTGTTCCCCCGAGCAAGCTGCGGCCGCCGCGGGTGCGTCTGTGCGCCTGACGAAAGCGACCGATGTGTGGTCGTGGGCGGTGTCCGTGCTGGAGATGTTCGTCGGTCGGCCGCCGTGCCGCTACGGGCAGACCGCGCCCATCGTGCTGGAGCAGGTGCTCGCGGACGGCCAGGTGGATCTGCCTCGGGGTGTGGCGGACCTGTTGCGACAGTGCTTTCAGGAAGATCCGCGGGCCCGGCCAGCCGTCGATGACCTTGCCGAGGCACTGGCGGCCAGTTACGCCGAGGTGGCGGGCACGGGCTATCCCCGTGTCCGGCCCGAAGCGGCGAACCTGCTCGCGGACAGCCTGTCCAACCAAGCACTGTCTCTTGTGGACCTTGGTCGTGGCGCGGAAGCCGAGGCATTGTGGCAGGAGGCGATGAACGTCGCCCCGCACTACCCGAGCGCGGTCTACAACTGGGGCCTGTACCGCTGGCGGATCGGCCGGATGACGGACTCGGAGCTGGTGTCCGAGCTGGAGCGGGTTCGTGAGCTGAAGGAAGGTGACCAGAGCGCCGAGCACCTGCTCGGGCTCATCGAGCTTGAACGCGGGCACGACGAAGCGGCCGAGCGCCTCCTGCGCGACGCGCCAGGCACCCCCGATTTCGACGCGGCACGAGTGGTGCTGGCCGAACGTGCTGAGGTGCCGCCGCCCGCCGTGTTCAGTGCAAGCAAGGGCCGGACCACCTGCCTGACGATCAGTGAGGACGGTTCGGTCGCGCTACTCGGCACCGAGAAAGGGCACGTGCTGGTCTGGTCTCCAACAGACCTTGTGGTGTTACGCGAACTGAGCGGCAAAGAGGCCGTGACGGGCGTCGCGATCTCCGCTGACGGCGGTCGTTGTCTAGTCGTGTACGCCGACGGCGCCGTGGATCTCTGGGATGTCGCCACGGGCGCGAATTTGGGCGGTTTTCCCAGCGGCGACGTGACCGCGGTCGCGTTGGACAGGACCGGCCGCACAGGCACCACGGTCCATCGCAGCGGAGCTGTCTACGTCTGGGATTTCGACACTGGTACGCGTCGGAATGAGTTCACCACTGATCCGCCAGCCGCGGCTGTCGCGCTGGACGATGCGGGAACGCGTGTCGTTGCCGTGTGTGGTGAGTCGGGCGACTACCGCCTGCTCACGTGGGACCTGCCGACTGGCAGGCGGGGGCCGGGCATCACGCGGACGCGCCCGGATTACCTCACCGGTATCGACCAAGTGGCCCTGAGCGCGGACGGCCGTCATGCGCTGCTTTATTACCGGCGGGGACCGCTGAAGGTATGGGACGCGCGGACCGGCGAAATGCAGAGCGATGTGCAAAACCACATCACCGCGTACTCCCAGATCGCGCTGAGCCGGGACGGCAAGGTCGCTGTGAGCGTCGGCGAGTTGTCCAACGAGCCGTTACGGGTGTGGGACACGGCTTTTGGCCGATGCGTACGATCGATCGACGTCAAGCTCGACGAGATTTCCCTGAGATTCGACAGCGTCGCGTTGAGTGGCGACGCGCGGATCGCGTTGGCGCTGGAGTCCTTCAGTCGCGTGCAGGTCCACCGCCTGCCTGGCCAGGGCTACCTCGCGCCATGGAACTACGCCCGGCCGACCGGCGCGGGCGAACTGGACGAGCACGCGCGGCGGTTCAACGAGCTGTTGACGCACACCGCCGCTTTGCTGCAAGAAGAGCGACCGTCGCAGGCAGCGGCCGTACTTCGGGAGGCCCGCGAGGTACCTGGTTTCGACAGTCATCCCGACCTCCGGATGCTGTGGGCGGAGGTCGGCAGGCACGGCGTTCGGACCGATCCGCTCGCGGTCTGGTACCGGTGGGGCCTGAGCGGCACGTGGATCTTCACGCCGCAGCTCAGCCTGGGCGTGTCCAGCGACGGCGAGGTGGCGATCACCGGCGGGGCCGACGGACGCACCCGGGCATGGGAGCTGGCGACCGGCGAATGTCTTGGCACGTTCAACGACCGCACCCCTGGCCACGTCCACACGATCGGTATGTCCCGGGACGACCGGTACATCGTGACGGTCGACTACGGCGGTGGAGCGTTCCTGTGGGATCTTGCCGAAGGCCGCACCGAGGGAATGTTCGGTGACCAGAGCCATGCGCGGTCGCTCGCCACGAACGGCGAACGCGTGGTCATCGGCCACGAAAGCGGCGCGGTCTGCGTTTGGGACATCGGTCAAGGGGCTGTGCACCTGCGCACAATCCTGGCGCACGACCAGCCTGCCGAGGCGGTGGCCGTGAGCGCGGACGGCAAGCTTGTCGTGTCACGTAACAGCGGCGAACAAAGGATTCGGGTGTGGGACGCGGCGACTGGACGTCCTCGTTTCGAGCTCTCGTCGAGTATCTGGCCTGGGCTCCTGAGGTTCGAGCATGAACTCCTGTTCGCCACGGAGCTTGACGGTCTGTATGCGTGGGACATGAAGACCGGTGGCCTGGCGTATCAGCTTGCCGAACGCGGCGGAACGGATGTTTTCGCGTTGAGCGCGGACGGCAGTACCGGCGCGACGGCGGGGATGGTGGACGAGATGCTGATCTGGGACACCGGGACCGGGCAGATCAAGCACCGGCTTCCGGTCAGGGCTAAGGCCGCGGCGCTGACCGCGGATGGCCGGTATGCCGCGTTGGCCGATGGCCTTTCGGTGCAGCTGTGGGATTTGCGGACTGGTCGGCGGGCGCATGTCCTCGAAGGCCATCTGGTGGATGTCACGAGCGTCCGGTTCGCCGCGGATGATCATCTGCTGTTGTCCGCCGATCTCACGCCCCTGTTGCGACTGTGGGAACTGGATTGGGACTACGAGTTGTGACAGTGATCATCTCGGTGCGGGACGGCGGATCCACCCGTGCGCACCGCTTTACCGAACCTGGGACGTGCGTGATCGGGCGGGCCGACGAATGCGCGATCACGATCGCGGACAACCGGGTGTCGCGGCGGCATTGCCAGCTGGAGATCGCCCCGCCGCGTGTGTCCATTGTGGATCTCGTGAGCCGGAACGGGACCTTCGTCAACGGGCAACGTGTGGACACCGAACGGGAGTTGGTTGACGGCGACGAGATCCGGTTCGGCGGCGTGTCAGACATCGCGCTACGGATCGCCGTCGAATCTGTGCCCTCGCCGTTTCCTGGTTACGAAGTGCTCCACGAGCTGGGGCGCGGCGCGCAAGGCACGGTACATCTCGCTCGGCACGACTCCGGCGAGCTGGTCGCGTTGAAAGTCATGACAGCACACGCATCCGTTGACGAGAACGCGCGCTTCGGGTTCCAGCGTGAGTACGACAGCATCCGTGCGCTGCGACACCCGAACATTGTGGAGTTCCATGGTAATGCGGTGGAAGGCAACGACTTCTGGTTCGCCGTTGAATACTGTCCCGACGGCGACCTGGACAGTCTCGTTGCCCGTCGCGGACCGTTGCCGGTCGAAGAGGCGTTATCGATCACGATGCAGATCCTGGACGGCCTGAGCTACGCGCACGCCGCGCCGGTGCCTATACCTGGTGGCGTTGCCAACGGCCTGGTTCATCGGGATGTCAAGCCGCACAACGTCTTGCTCACCGGCTCGACCGTCAAACTCGCCGATTTCGGGCTGGCGAAGGCGTTTGAGCACGCGGGGCTGTCGGGATATACCAGGACGGGCGCGTTCGGCGGCAGCATCCCGTTCGTGCCACGTACCCAACTCGTCGGCTACCGGGATGCCAAGCCGGAGGTGGACGTGTGGGCAGCGGCGGCGTGCCTGTACTGGATGCTGACCGGCGCGACGCCGCGTGACTTCCCGCCGGACGCCGATCCTGTCCTGGTCGCGTTGCGCACTCCCGTCGTGCCCGTGCGCGAACGTCTGTCCAGTCTGGACTGCCGGCTGGCTCGCGTGATCGATGAGGCGCTCGTCGATTGGCCGGTTCATTCGATCACCAGTGCGGAGGAGCTTGCCCGTGCTCTGGCTTGACCGTCACCCAGCGGTCCGTACGCACGCGCTGCCGATCCACGTGGTGAAACCCTTACGCCCCAAGGGTTCGATCCGCTGGTCGGAGTATGCGGACGACCTGACCGCCGCGTCGTGCGCCTGCAGCTGCGTGCCGCTGCAGGCACTCCGGTCAAGTTCGATCGTCGGCGTGACCGGCTGGACGAAATCGCGGAAGTCCGCAGGCAGCCTCGCGCGCTCCGACTCGTAATGCGGATTCTCGGGATGGGTCAGGCGGATCGACATGGGCGGCTCGCTGCCGAGCGTCTTCGCCGCGGTCCGCAAGGTTTCCGCGACGAACCTCAGCGCGATCTTGATGTCGCCGGACGGGCCGACGTTGTTCGGCGCGGGCTCGGGGACCGGTGGCGCGTCTTCCGGTACCACGAACCGCACGGTCACCTTGCTGGCGTGCAGCAGCACCAGCAGCCCAGGCCAGCGGCCGCCGCCTTCGACCGTGAACTCGGGTTTTTCCGGCTTGACCGACCACAACAACGCCACCCGCTCAACCATCGCGATCGCCTCAGGCGGCAGGTTGTCCGGTGAGTACGGGCCCCTGCTGCGTGTCCGCAGCGCACTGGCGTGCATCGTCGCGACGATGAAGGCGCCGTTCGAATCGGCTTCGAAGACCAAGGGATAGATGCCAAGCGGCGCCATCGTGTCGCATGCCGCTTCCAGCACCTCAGCCAGGTGCATCAGTCGGCCAAGGCGACGTAGAGCGGGCTGCCGAGCAGGACCGACATGTCGTCCCTGCCGTCGAGTTCCGGATAGGGACTGGGCCCGGACAACAACCGCTTGGCCAGGAACTCGACGTTCTGCACCGGCCCGCGCAGCCTGCTGTTGGCCCGGTGCACCGACGCGAGCGCAGCCTCGTCGAGATCGACACCAGGCTCCGGCTCACGGTCGTCGATCATGTCAAGCAGCACAGGCAGCAGGGACGGTGACGGCGGACGTTGGTCGGCGTGCTCGGCGCCGACCACATGCCCTGCCGACCCGCCGAGGCCGACGATTGTGCGCTCGTCCCGTCCGCCGAAGTACACCAACGAGGACCCGTTGTCGGTGACCATCGGCCCCCACTGCATCGGCAGCAGGCCCCAGAAGAACTGCCCAGGTTCCTCGACCGTGCCGACGTCTCCGTGCTCGTTGAGGTGCCGCACCACCCGTTCCAGCCGCCCTACTTGGTCGCCGGTGGTTTCGACCGTGCGTTTGGCCTTCGCGGCGCTGACGCCGACCGATATCTCGGACGTGCGCTTGTTCGTGGCAGCCGGGTCGATCTGGGCGAGCAACATGTCGATCTTGGCGTCGCTGATGTACAGGTAGTAGCGAAAGGACATCCGGTCCCCCTCCGTGTCGTCGCCTTCACGGTACCGGTCCTAGATCGAGCCGAGGGACCACGCCGGGCTCAGGTTGGCGCCGCCTACGTGCACCGCCCGGATCCGCAGCAGTGCGGTCGGGTCGGCGAGCGGATCGCCGTCCACCGCGATCACGTCGGCGTCGAACCCGGGCGCGATCCGCCCTTTACGGTGGGCGAGTCCACAGACGCCTGCGGCCTGCGAGGTGATCGCGCGCAACGATTCCGACGGGCTCATGCCGAGTTCTCTGAGCTGGGCAACGGCGTAGGGCAATACGTTGTGCGGTTTGACCGGGGCGATACCCGCGTCGGTGCCCGCGACGATTGGCGCCCCTGCCTCGTAAAGCCTGCGCATGCACGCTTTCATCGGGCCTAGGCGGCTTGCGACGGGAGGCGGCGGTGGCATGTCACTCGGCAGGATCCCGAGCGTGGCGCCGACGACGATGCGACGGTCGGCGATGGCTTCGATCAGGTCTGGTCGGTCGTCAACACCGTCCGCGGCCCAGAACGACACGTGCTCCATTCCGTCTACACCGGCTGCGATCGCGTCGGCGATGGCTTGTGAACCGTGTGCGTGGGCGGTGATGGGCAGGCCGTGTCTATGTGCTTCGTCGACTGCCGCGCGCAGTTCTTCTGGGGTGAATTGGGCTTCTTCCTGGCGGGTGCCGGGTGTGAGGGTGCCGCCGCTGCCCATGATCTTGATGACGTCGCAGCCGCGTTCGACATGCTCGCGTACGGCGGCCCGGACGTCCTGCGTCCCGCCGCCCAGGTAGTGACAGTGCCCGGCGGGTGTGGTGATGGGCGGGCCTGCGGCGACGACCGTTGGCATCCCGGGCAGCCCACGCACGTCGAGTGACAGATAGTCGCGGTCACCGAGGTCGCGGACCGTGGTCACGCCCGACCGCAACGCCTGCAGGCCTGCGTGCCTCATCGCGGTGACGACCTCGGCGTCACTGCGGCCTGCGAGGGCTCCGACCGGGTCGGAGGAGGCGTCGAACGCCAGGTGGACGTGGGTGTCGATCATGCCGGGCAGCAACGTCGCGCCGGGCAGGTCGACAATGTCGGCGCCCTCGGCCGCGTCACTGTCCACTGCGACGATCTTGGCGCCGTCGAGGACGACGACCGGGTTGGGCCGCAGCGTTGAGCTGACGCCGTCGAAGAGCCAGGCTGCGCGGAGGACCGTGACTGTCATGCAGTGAATATCGTCTGGCGAGCTACTTTATGACCTCCGTACAGGTACTGATTCTTGCTACGGAGAGCCATCACATCGTCGTGATGGCGATGGCGTTTTCCTCCAGCGATCCAAAGTAGAGAGTCCCGGCGCGTTCCCGGACGCCGACGAGCAAGTGGAAGCCGTCGATTTCTCCGCGTAGCTCGTGCACGATGTGGCCGTCCGGGTGCACGCCGAGCACACCGACTTCCCGTTTCGGCGCCGGTTGCAAGGACGTCGGCAACGCGCGGACCCCCGCCCGAAGCTGTGCGGGCAGTTTTTGGATGAACTTGAGAGCCGAGACCCTCGGGCTGGCTATGGTCACCCAGATCAGCCCGTCGCTGCCAGTCGAGATGTTGTCCGGGTAACCCCACAGATCCCCGATCAACAGGTCCGACTCGCCTGCGCGCGGGCCGGTCAGCCACACCCGTCGCACCTGGTACGCGCCAGTTTCCGCAACGGCCACAAAGGACTCGTCCGGCGGCAGGGCCACTCCGTTCGCGAACTGGAGGCCGTCGGCGAGCAGATCGATCTTGCCGTCCGGAGTCCGGCGCAGCAGCCTGCCACTCGCGGTCTGCTCGATGAGGTCGTCGCGCCAGTTCTCGATGCCGAACCGGCGTGACGAGTCGGAGAAGTACACCGCCCCGTCTTGAGCCACGGCAGCGTTGTTGCAGAACACGAAATCCAGGCCCAGTGCGGACGTTGCCAGTGTCGTGATGGTGCCACCACTCAGCGGCATTGTGAGCAGACCAGCCTTCGCGTCGCAGATCAACAGGTCTTCACCGAACAGTTCGAGCCCAAGTGGACGGCCGCCGGTGTCGCCGATCACGTCCATCTGCTTGCCGTCCGGCGTGATCCGCAGGATTCGGCCGTCGTCAACACCCGTGTAGATCAGTCCGTCCGCGTCCACCACGACGTCCTCTGGGCCGTGTCCGTTGACCGGGATGACAGTGACTTCGCCGAACCGCATGGACGCCTCCGGTGGCTGAATGAGCACAGTGGACTGGCTTGATCATGGCAGGCTCCCTGCGGCATCTTCGAAAGATCACGCCGAGTTGTCACGAAACCGCCGCGCCCACTGTCTTCACTTCAGGAACGCCGCCAGGGGCGCACGTCGGAGGGATGGACAATGAAGGTCGTCGTCATCGGTGGAACCGGACTGATCGGTTCCAAGCTCGTCAGCCGGTTGAAGGAGCACGGGCACGAAGCCGTCCCCGCGGCGCCGAACACCGGCGTGAACACGATCACCGGTGAAGGCCTGAAAGAGGTGCTGCGCGACGCCGACGTCCTTGTCGACGTCTCGAACTCGCCGTCGTTCGCGGACGCCGACGTTATGCGGTTCTTCCAGACCTCCACCGGCAACCTGGTCGAGGCGGCGAAGGACGCCGGGGTCGGGCACTACCTCGCGCTGTCGGTCGTCGGCACCGAGCGCCTGACGGACTCTGGCTACATGCGTGCCAAGGTCGCGCAGGAGAAGCTGATCAAGGAGTCCGGCGTGCCGTTCTCGATCGTGCACGCCACACAGTTCTTCGAGTTCGCCGGTGGTATCGCGGACACGTCGACCACAGACGACGGTGTGGTGCGGATTTCCAACGCGGGCGTGCGGCCGATGGCGGCTGACGACGTGGCTGCCGCGGTCGGCCGGACATCCGTTGGCGAGCCGCTGAACGGCATCGTCGAGGTCGGCGGCCCTGAGGTGTTCGGTCTCGACGAATGGATCCGCACGGTGCTGCAGGCCCGTGGCGACTCGCGTGCGGTGGTCGTTGACGCGCAAGCCCCTTATTACGGCGCGGTCCTGGCCGGCGACAGCCTGCTGCCCGGCCCGGACGCACGGATCGCCGACACGCGGTTGAGCGACTGGCTCGCCACCCAGTGACCCTGCTGCCACCAGGGGAAAAGCGCGGGCAGGGCGGTCGTCCTGCCCGCGCGACCTCACCCCAAGGGAGAACTCATGCGCGACCTCGACCAGGCAACCGCCGTTTTCGCTGAATCGCGGGGACGGCTGTTCGGCATCGCCTACCGGATGTTGGGGAGCGCGCTGGACGCGGAAGACCTCGTCCAGGAGGTGTGGGTGCGCTGGCAGACCTGTGACAGGTCGGTGGTCCTCAATCCGGCCGCCTACCTGACCACGGCCATCACCCGCTTGGCCATCAACGCCAGCCAGTGCGCACGCGAGCGATACGAGACGTACGTCGGACCATGGCTGCCCGAACCCGTGGACACCTCAGCCGACCCGCAATTGGGGGCCGAGCGCACCGCGGGCCTGGAAGTCGCTGTGCTCCTGCTGCTCGAAAAGCTCAGCCCGACCGAGCGTGCGGCCTACGTGCTGCGTGAGGCGTTCGACTACCCGTACAGCCTCATCGCGCAGATCGTGCGGACCTCGGAAGTCTCGGCACGGCAGTTGGTCAGCCGGGCGCGTAAGCACCTGCAGACCAAGCGGCGAACGCCGTCGAGCGCGGCCGACCAGCGGCGGTTGCTGACCGCGTTTGTCGCTGCCGCCCAGGCCGGTGATGTCGCTGCGCTGGAGCAGCTGTTCGCCGAAGACGTGGTGAGCTACGCCGATGGTGGCGGCCTCGCCCGCGCGGCCAGGGAACCCGTCTACGGAGCACGCAAGCTCGCCACGGTGATTCACGCATGGGGCGGCGAATTCTGGGCAGTGGAAATGTCCTTGAGCCTGGTGAACGGGCAGATCGGGCTGGTGTTGCGGCGGGACGGCGAAGTCACCGGCGTGGTCAGCGTCGCGGCTTCGGACGCGGGCATCGACCAGGTGTTCTGGATGGTGAACCCGAACAAGCTCGCCGCGGTCGGCTGACTGGTGAGCGAGGGGATCTGCCGTGCGAAGAGACTTGGCAGGCGTCCGATGATCCTGGCCAGTTCGCTTGAGGGACAGGGTTGCCGCGTGCTGGACGATGAGTTTGTCGCGCACAGGTTCCGGCTCGCGTGCGAGTCCGGCTCGGCCGCCGGGCTGTCGCTGCTGCTGGACCCGGACGTCACCGCCTTCTTCGACAGCGGCGGCACGCTGCCGAGGGCCGCCCGCCCGATCTGCGGCATAGCCGAAACGACGACCGCGGTGCTGGACTTGCTGGTTGGCGCGGCGATTTCCGTGCAGTCGGTCAACGGCCGAGCCGGTCTGGTGGTGCGGTGCTGTGACCGGGTGAGCGCGGTCGCGTCCTTCTCCGTGTGTGCCGGTCTGGTCACCGAGATCTGGCTGGTCGTCAACCCCGACAAGCTACGGCACTGGAACTAGCGATGATCAAACTGACCTTGCGAGGCGATGCTGGCAGACACGCGTGCGGCGGTCTCCGCGGCTGCCGTCGTGGCCGATTGATCGTCCATTATGGACAGATCAGAAGCCTGGCCACATGGTCAAGGATTTGAGACGAGCCCCTAGATCCGGTAGCAGCGGCCGTTCTGGTAGAGGTCGCCCGCGACGACCGCGCGTCCCTTCGGCGGGCCGACCTCGTAGGACCAGTTCCCGTTGCGGCTCAACGACTGCTGGCAGTCGATGCTGCCCGAATCCGTTGCGGCGCCCGTCCAGATGTTGATCGTGGTGCCGGAACACTGTGGACACAGGTCTTCGAGAATGAAGTACCGCTTCAGATCAGGGACATAGATTTTCGTCCCTGGCCGGTAGCGGTCGGTGCCCGCGGAGAACGTGATCGGGTCTTCGAAGGTGCCCGACCCGCCTGCCTGGCCGTGCATGACATTGGGATACGCGATCGCGCGGCTGCCGGGCGGATCGTTGTTCCTGGCGCCGTAAAAGTTGATCCGGCCTGACACGGTTGCCGCAGGCGGCGGCGGGTTGGCCGGAGGGGGCTGGCGGCGGCGGCTCGCTCGCCAGGGAGGATGACGACGGCGGTGTCGAGGACGGCGGCTGGTTCGAACTGCTTGGTCCGCCGGGCAGGACAAATGACGGCATGGCAGTCATCGACGCGCCTGACCGCTCGTCAACCAACTCGCCCGCGGTCGGGACGCTCAACGACGCCGTCGGGCTGCCTTCTTCCTCACCTGGCAGTGCGATGAGGGCAATCACCAGCAGGAGCACGAGGATGGCTCCGGCACCAACAGCCAGCTTCAGTCGCATGTGTGCACGTGGTCCCTTTGTCCGACAAGCGAGAGCAACTTAGCGCCATCGTGATCAAGGGCACAATGTTATGCACGAGGATCATTCACGTTGTCGGCGGGGCCTGGTGTGTGTCAGTTGCGCCAGGTCACCGACTGCCGGTCCTCCGTGCTGTACGGCTCCTTGACGAACGACACCTTGGTGATCGGGTCGGACGCGACGCCGAAGAAGAGGGTGCACGTCGTGTACTTCGCGCCCTTGGTGGTGAAGTCCTTCGGCGCGAACCCGACGTCCTCGCACCCGGTGACCGACATTTCCCCGATCCCGAGCAGCGAGCCCGGCCAGCCACCGCTCTTCGTGCCCGCGATGAAGATCGGTCCCTGGTAGTCGGCGAAGTTGACGCCGTCGAGGTTCTCGATCACCGAGTGCACGAAGAAGAAGTTCTTGCCGCGCAGCTTGGCCTTGTCCTCGTCCGTCAACCGCAGTTGGTCGATGTCGGCGTCCGGTGCTTTGACGCTCTGCACGGTGACGGTGTAGCCGAGGTTGCCCTTGGCGTACTGGCTGAACGCCGGGATCACGGCCTGCGCGCCGAACTTCAGCTTCGTACCGGCCGGGGTGGCCGCGCCGGTGATCTCCAGCTTCGGCGTCTCGATCGCATACGGCCTCGGGGTGGATGTGGCGGTCGGCTTCGTGCTGGTCGACCGCGGTGCGTCGGTTGATCGGACGTCACCGACGGCGACCGGGGTCGCGGTGACCGTCGTCGTGCATCCGGCCGCGGCGGCGCACGCCAAAACAACGCCAAGGATTTTCATCGGACTTCCCCCAGATGTGCGATCTTCCGGGGAGAGGTTACCTGCCTGCCAACCGAATTACGGCCTCGGTTACCAGCTTGTCGCGTTCCTCGGCGGTGAGGATGTCCGGCAGCGTCAACTGTTCCAGGATCAGCCAGCTCAACGCGAGCTGCAGCAGCTGCACCGCTGTGGCGTCGCCGGGTAGGCCGGACGCCAGGTGACGGGACACGTTCTCGTCCATGTCCACTCGTACCCGCTTGGTCAGCACCTCGCGCAGCTCGGGCCGCCGCGTCGCCTCGAGCCTCAGTTCCAGCAGCGCCAGGTAGCCGGTGGGGAAGCTGGCGACTCGGTTGACGGTCTCCTTGAGCAATTCGACGACCGTATTGATGTCACCGGTCGGCACCATCTGCTGCGTCAGCGTGGCCTCGTCGGGGATGAGGCGTTCGTAGACGCGGGCGCCTGCCTGGGTGAGCAGCGTGTCCCGGCTGTTGAAGTAATTGGACGCGGTGCCGATCGGCACGCCCGCTTCCTTGTCGACCGCGCGCAGGGTCAGGCCACGCGAGCCTTCCTTGGCCAGGACCTCGATCGCCGCATCGAGCAGGGCAGCGCGCCGGGCGGGGTTCTGCCGCATCGCAACCAACCTCCAGTTGACACCACTTCAAGTGAAGTACTATCTTCAAACCACTTCATATAGAGTACTTCAAAGGGGGCGTTATGCGAAAGCTCGTCTACTACGTGGGCATCTCACTGGACGGCTACATCGCGGGCCCGGGCGGGGAGATCGACTTCTACCCGGTGTCGGACGAGTTCATGACCTGGATGTCCGAGCACTACCCGGAGACGCTGCCCACCCACGTGCGCAAGCACCTCGGCTTCGACGACGCGCCGAACAAGGCCTTCGACACGCTGGTCATGGGCCTCGGCACGTATCAGCCCGCGCTGGACATCAACATATCCAGCCCGTACGGACACATGAAGCAGTACATCGTGTCGAAGTCGCTGCCCGGGATCGACGATCCGGCCGTGACGCTCGTGCGTGACCCGTTGCCGTTGGTGCGGGAGCTGAAGCAGGGCGAGGGGCTGGACATCTGGCTGGCCGGTGGCGGCAAGCTGGCGGGTTCGCTGTTGCCGGAGGTCGACCAGTTGGTGATCAAGAGGTACCCGGTGATGGCGGGCACCGGCGTCCTCGCGGTCGACGGCGGGTTCCAGCCCACGCAGTTCACGCCGACCGAGCAGGTGTCGTTCGCCAACGGCGTGTCCGTGACCTGGTTCGACCGGAAGTAAGGGGGAGAACTATGCGAAAGCTCGTCTACTACATCGCTGTCTCGTTGGACGGTTACATCGCGGGGCCTGGTGGGGAGTACGACTTCTACCCGACGTCCGACGCCTACACGGCCTGGATGACCGAACGGTTCCCGGACACGATCCCCACTCGCTTCCGTGAAGTGGTTGGGGTGGCGGATGTGCCGAACAAGAACTTCGACACCGTGATCATGGGCCTGGGTACGTACTTGCCGGGTGTGGCCGATGGGATGACCAGTCCGTGGGCGAACCTCGAACAATACGTCGTGTCGACCTCGCTGGCCGAGATCGAGGATCCGGCGGTGACGCTCGTGCGTGATCCGCTGCCGCTCGTACGGGAGCTGAAACACCGTGACGGCAAGGACATCTGGCTCGCCGGTGGCGGGAAGCTCGCGGGCGCCTTGCTGGCGGAGATCGATCAGCTGGTGATCAAGAGCTACCCCGTGCTCGCTGGCGCGGGCATCCCGGTTGTCAGCGGTGAGTTCCAGCCGACGCAGTTCACCCCGACCGAACACCAGTCGTTCGACAACGGTGCCTATGTGACCTGGTTCGACCGGAAGTAGTTCTCAGGCACTAGTGAAGTCGCTACTCGCGCCGTATGTGCTTGCGGTGACACTTTCCTAATCTCAGGAACGTGTTCATTCGTTTGGTGCTTGGCGTTTCGGTGGTGCTGATCGTCATGGCGGTGCCCGCGTCGGCACATGTGGTCAGTGCCGACGCGGATCTCCGTGTGGCACAGACAATCTCGGGCACCGAGCTGACGGTCGTGATCAGGCGGACGCCGGAGGTCCCCGGCCCGCTGTACGTCAATCTCGTTGCCTACCAACCCGTTGGCGACCTGACGATCGACCTTGCCGTCGGCGAAAGTGCCGGGACGGTGCGGCTGTGGCGTTCTGGCACGCACCCGGTGGTGTTGCACGTGCAAGACACGGGTCCGCATGAACTGCGGCTCAAAACCTCCGCTGACTACTCCGTTCTACCTTTTGAGGTACGCGTTCCGCGGCCCGCCACGTGGGAAATGGTGGTGTACGGCGGTTTCGGCGTGACCGGGGTGATGTTCGCGGCTGCCCTGGGCATGTCTCGGTGGCGGCCGGCCGCGCTGGGACTGGGCGGCGTTGGTGTAGTGGCCGCGATCATCGCCGCCACCGTCGCCGTGCTCTCGCCTCAGCTTGGTGCCGACACCCGTGATCCTGGCCGCCCCAACGCGCAGGGCTTCCTTTTGGTGACTCCGGCTCAGCCGAGGGCAGGGGAGGAGGTCACGCTCCGGTTCGACCTTGTCGACGGCTCGACCGGCCTGCCCGTGCGCGACCTCGCCGTGCACCACGACGCACTGGCACATCTCGTGATCACCAGCCAGGATGGCGAATTCTTCCGGCACGTCCATCCACTAAGGACACCGGAAGGCCGATTGGAAACGCGGCTTGTCCCGGACCGGCCGGGACGATACCTGGCTTACCTTGAGGTTGAACGCGTCGACGCGGGCGGTCAGCGGGTGTCCGGCAGCTTCGAGATAACCGGGCCGCCGCGGGCATCGCCGTTACGGGTCGCGTCATGGACATTTCCCGCAGGACGGCCCGTCACCATCGAAATCGACACCGGCACGACTGGTGTGCAGTCGTGGCTTGGCATGGCCGGGCACATGATCACCCGTGACGCCACGGGCGATTTCCTCGGCCACGTGCACGAGAGCTCCATGGTGTCCACATCAGACGGAACAGTCGCCGAGCATGGCCCGAAGCTGTGCTTCAGCACGAGCTTTCCCCGACCTGGCAGGTATTTCGCATGGGTACAGTACGTCAAGGAGTTCCAGATCGTCACGGTCCCGCACGTGATCGAGGTCGTGCGATGAAACTGGTGGCCGCCCTCAGTGTCATCGCGGTCATGGGTGTGCTGCTGATAACCCTGCCGGGCGCGAAACCCGTCAGGCTTGTCCGCGCCGACCTGACCGTGCAACTGGACAAGGCCAGTACGGGAACCGTTGTGGCACAAGTTGAAACGCCGCCTGAGGTGGCCGCGGTCTCGATGTTCGCCACGATGCCGCAGATGGGCCACCTCACCGGCGAAATCACGGCCATCAGGGAAAAGCCAGGGCTGTTCCGGGCCACCGGTGAGCTGTTTTCGATGGCGGGTCGGTGGGAGCTGGGTGTTCGCGCCGACGGCCGCGTCGTGACCTTCGAAATCCCCGTGAAATAGGAGTTCTCATGATTCCAAGGCGACAAGTGGTGGGCGCCTGGTTGCTGCTGGCCGGTTTCTGCTCGCTGTGGCTTGGCGTGGCGTGGGACGGGCAATGGCACGTCGACGTCGGGCCGGACACGTTTTTCACCGCGCCGCACCTGATGTTCTACTTCGGCACCGCGCTGATCGGCCTGACCAGCCTCGTTGTCGTGCTGAAGAGCCAGAAGGACACCGGCCCGGCCGTGCGCGTGGTGGGTTTGCGTGCGCCCGCCCCATTCCTGGTCGCGGGTCTCGGCGCGGCCGGGCACCTGGTGTACGGCGCGATCGACCTGTGGTGGCACACGATTTACGGCTTCGACGTGCTGGAGAGCACGCCGTCCCACCTCAGCCTGCAGCTCGCGATGCAGGTACAGGCCATCGGGACGATCATGGCGTTCGCCGCTCTGCGGGACACCCGGTCCGGCCTGTGGGGACTGGCCGCCGCTGGTGCGGGCGGTGTCGCCGCCAGTTCGATTCTCCTCGACGGTTCGGTCTTGGGCGTCAGGCTGTCCGCGATCTCCGGCGCCGCGATCGCTGCCTGGACGTTGGCTGTGATGGCAGGTGTCACCCGTAGCGCGTGGTGGGTTGCCGCGCTGGGCCTTACGTATGCGGCCCTGCACGCCGCCTCGTTCCTGTTCCCACCATGGGCGACCGAGCTGTACGCAGCCGGGATCGGCCAGCCGATTCGGGACAACGCGTCGGGAATACCACGGGTCGCGCTGGCGATGCCTTTGATATTCCCAGTCCTCGCGCTACTGGCGGCAGGCGTTGTCTGGTTTGCCATACGACGCCAGATCACGCCCCAGGTCGTCATGGCCGGGTTGGGCGCTGTTGTTGGGCTGGCAGCGACCGTGTCCATGAGCTTTCTCGACGAGTCCACGGCCAACCCGCTGCTGAATATCGTGATCGTCACGGCCTTCGCTGCTGTTGGTGGCCGTTTCGGCTGGCAGAACGCGGCGTTGCTGCGTCGGCTCAGCTCCCGTCAGGCGGTGGCGGTATGAGGCTCCTGCTCGCGCTCAGCGTTGCCAGCGTAATGATCTTGTCGGCGCCGACGGCCGCCGCTCAAGCAGAACCGTTGACGGTAGTGCACAGCGAACGCATTTCGTTGGGAAACACCACATTGACCGCGTCTTTCTCGGATTGGCCCATCAAAGCCGGACGATCGCTAGACTTCACGTTCGAGCCTGCTGGGGGGATCGAGGGGCGCGGGGGAACTGTGCGCGCGATAGCGCCGTCTGGCCAACCGCAGGCTCTGGGCATTGTCGGCCTCGATGGCGAGGCGGACATGAAGTTGCAGCGGCATCCGCAGGCGCGGCACGCGTGGGGGCTGGATGTCGTGGCATTACCCGAGGAGGGGCTGTGGCGCTTCGAATTCACCGTGCCGGGAGTGGGGACCGGGACGTTGCCGGTCCTCGCGGGACCGATGCCGGGGCCGCCGGCGGCGGTGAGCTGGACGTTCGGCATGATTCCTTGGGCGATCGCGCTGGTGGTGCTTGGCCGCAGATGGTGGCGGGTGCGCAAGGCGACCGTACTGGCCTGGAGCGGCTGAGCGACGGACTGCTCGCGCTGCTGCCGGTGACCGTCGCCTGGCTGTCCATATTGGACGGACCGGTCGAGCGGCACATCGAGATCATGCTTGCGGTCGCGGCGGCGCAGACGTTCGTGCTCGCCTGGTACCGCCGGTTCCCGCTCACCGTCCTGCTGGTCGTGATGGGCCTGGAAACCGTGCTGATCGTGCTCGATTCGGAGATCTTCGTCGGGTTCCTCGTCGCCACGTTCGCGTTGGGCACGTGGGGAAAGCCCGTGCAGCAACGAATCGGGCTCGCCGTCGGTCTCACGTTGCTCGCGATCGGGATGGTCGTGAGTATCGCGGGCGGATCGGAGCCGCTGTTCGCCGTGGTCGGCGTCTCGTCGATCGCGGTGATGTTCGTGGGGTTCTGGATGAGCGGACGACTCGGCGCGCGCCACCGGTCCCGGATGCGTCAGCTCGAAACCGAGCGCACTCAGGTCGTTGAGCGTGAACGTGCCCTGCTGGCAAGGGAACTGCACGACATCCTGAACCACTCGGTGACCGCGATGGTGCTCGACGCCACCGCGGCCGCCGAGACCGGATCACCCGACGAGGCACGGGAAACGCTGCACAGAGTCGCGCGGACCGGTCGTGACTCGCTCGCGGAGTTGCGGCGGTTGCTCGGTGTGCTGCGCGCGAACACGTCCGCGACCGACCATGACCCGTTGATCGTTCCACCCGGCCTTGCCCAGATCAACGCCTTGATCTCAGCCACGCCGCTGGACATCGAGGTGGTCCGGCAAGGAAAGGCGGGGCCGCTGGACGCCAGCATCGAACACGCCGCCTATCGGGTGATTCAGGAGTCGCTGACCAACGTGATCAAACACGCAGGGCCGGTCGCGACAACCGTGTCCTTGTTCTTCACTGCAGACCAACTGTCCGTGGTCGTTGTCAACGCCCAGTCCGTGAAACCCCCGAATCCCGGCACCGGCATGGGATTGATCGGCATGCGCGAACGGGTTTCCCTTGTCGGGGGCACGCTTGAGGCGGGTCCGTGTCCCGGCGGCGGGTTCGAGGTGCGTGCTGTTCTGCCTGCGAGGAGCGTGCCGTGCTCCGCGTAGTGGTCTGTGATGATGAACAGTTGCTCAGGGAGGCGCTGACCAAGATCATCGACGCCGCCGACGACCTGTCGGTGGTCGGAGTCGCGGCGAACGGGCAGGAAGCTGTGACCGCCGTCGACCGGCACGCGCCGGATGTCGTGCTGATGGACATCCGGATGCCCGTGCTGGATGGAATCGAGGCGACGCGGCGCATCGCCGGGCGCGCGCGAGTGCTCATCCTGACGACGTATGACCTGGACAGCTATGTCTATGCCGCGTTGCAGGCAGGAGCCAGCGGCTTCTTGCTCAAGGACGCGCCAAGCGAACGGCTCCGGGACGGCATCCGGATCGTCGCCGCAGGTCAAGCCGTTCTCGCTCCCGAGGCGACGGCACGGATGATCACCGCGTTCCGTCCGGCGATGCCCAGCGCTGAAGACCAGATGCTGCTGCGGGCGATCCATGGTTTGTCGCCGAGGGAGCGCGAGGTGTCCGAGCTGATCGCATCCGGCCTTGCCAATGACGAGATCGCGGACCGGCTGACGATCAGCCGCTACACGGTGAAGGTCCACGTCTCGAACATCCTCGGCAAGCTGGGCGTCCCCGACCGGGTGCACGTGGTGCTGGCCTGGTCGCGGCTGCGCGGGCACGTCTGAACCGTTGACTTAACCGGTGCGGGCATGAAAACTCTGGAACTGACCCTGCAAGAAGTTAGCTAACAGCGCTCAATTTGCATGGATTGCCATGCAATCGTTCGGCGGACGCGTCCTCGGCGTCGGCCGATCTCACCCTGCCCGCACAACAGAACAGAGGACACCATCCATGGAACGTAAGCAGCGTCGCTTGCGCCTGGTCAGTGGCATCCTCGTGGCGGCAATGGCCGTCGCGGGGGTCTCGCCGAGCACGGCTTTAGCAGCCGACGGCCCCAACCTGTCCATCGGCAAAACCGTTACGGCGAGCGGGACCCAGGGTGGGTACCCGGCAGGCAACGTCAATGACGGCAACGCGCAGACATACTGGGAGAGCACGAACAACGCGCTCCCGCAATGGGTTCAAGTCGATCTCGGTAGCAGTGTCAGCGTCAACCAGGTGGTGCTGAAACTGCCCGGTTCGTGGGGCGCTCGTACGCAGACCCTCAGCGTGCAGGGCAGCACTGATGCCTCTGCTTTCAGCGCCTTGTCGGCCTCGGCCGGTCGCGTGTTCTCGCCGTCCTCGGCCAACACCGTGACCATCGATTTCCCTGCCACAGCCGTGCGATACGTACGGGTCAACATCACCGCGAACACCGGCTGGCCCGCGGCGCAGCTGTCGGAGTTCGAGATCTACGGTCCTGGCAGCGAACCGCCGCCCGGCGGGGAAGGCAACATAGCCGCTGGCAAGCCAGTTGAGGCCAACTCGCATGTGCACAACTTTGTCGCGGCCAACGCGAACGACAACAACGTTGGCACGTATTGGGAATCCGCCGGTTTCGACGGAATGCTGACGGTCAAGCTCGGCGCGAACGCGGACGTCAGCTCGGTGGTGATCAAACTCAACCCCGACCCGATCTGGGGGCCGCGTACCCAGACCGTCGAAGTCCTCGGCCGGGAACAGTCGGCGACGGGCTTCAGCTCGCTGAAAGCCTTGGCACAGTATGCTTTCAACCCGTCATCCGGCAACTCGGTGACCATTCCGGTCACCGGCCGCGTTGCCGATCTGCGGCTGCGCTTCACGGCCAACTCCGGTGCGCCTGGCGGACAGGTGGGCGAGTTGCTTGTGATGGGAACCGCCGCGCCGAACCCGGACCTGACGGTGTCGGCCTTGTCGTGGACACCCGCCGCGCCCACGGAAACCGACGCGATCACGGTCCGCGCGACCGTCCAGAACATCGGTTCCGCTGCCGCCGGTGCGACAACGGTCAACGTCAGTCTCGGCGGCGTTGTCGCAGGTAGCGCCCCTGTTTCCGGCCTGGCGGCCGGCGCGTCGGCGACGGTCACGGTGGACGTCGGCAGGCGTGCGATGGGCAGTTACGCGGTCACGTCAGTTGTTGATCCAAACAATGCAATTATCGAACAGAACGATGGCAACAACAGCCTGACGGCCTCCACGCAGCTGGTCGTGGCCCAATCACCCGGCCCTGACCTGCTGATCACCAACATCACGTCCAATCCGCCCAACCCAGCGGTCGGCGCTACCGTCACCTTCACGGTCGCCGTGAACAACCGTGGCACGACAGCGTCGGGTGCGTCCGTGACACGCCTGACGGTTGGCAGCACGACATTGAACACCAACACGGCGTCCGTAGCCGCCGGTGCGACAACCAACGTTGCTGTCAGCGGCAGCTGGACCGCCACGAGTGGCGGCGCCACGATCACCGCGACCGCTGACGCGACCAACGTCGTCACTGAGACGAACGAAACGAACAACTCCCTGTCCCGGTCGATCGTGGTCGGCAGGGGCGCGGCGGTGCCGTATGTCGAGTACGAAGCAGAAGCCGCTAGCTACCAAGGAACCCTGCTGCAGACCGACCCGCTGCGCACCTTCGGGCACACCAATTTCGCGACCGAGTCCTCGGGCCGCCAGTCGGTGCGGTTGAACAACACCGGCCAGTTCGTCGAGTTCACCTCGGCCAACGCGGCGAACTCGATCGTCGTCCGCAACTCCATCCCGGACTCCCCGAGCGGCGGCGGCATCGACGCGACGATCAGCTTGTACATCAACGGAACCTTCGCGCAGAAGCTGTCCCTGTCGTCCAAGCACAGCTGGCTCTACGGAACAACGGACGATCCCGAGGGCCTGACGAACAGCCCGCAGGCCAACGCGCGCAGGCTGTTCGACGAGTCGCACGCCCTGCTGTCCACTTCGTACCCACCAGGCACGAAGTTCCGGCTGCAGCGCGACTCTTGGGACACGGCCGCGTTCTACATCATCGACCTGATCGACCTCGAACAGGTCGCACCCCCGGCAAGCCAACCGGCCGGATGCACGTCGATCACCTCGTACGGCGCCATCCCGAACGACGGAATCGACGACACCCCGGCGATCCAGAAAGCCGTGACCGACGACCAGAACGGCGTGATCAGCTGCGTGTGGATCCCGGCGGGGCAATGGCGGCAGGAGCAGAAGATCCTGACCGATGACCCCCTCAACCGCGGCCAGTACAACCAGGTCGGTATCAGCAACGTGACGATCAGAGGCGCGGGCATGTGGCACTCGCAGCTCTACACGTTGACAGAGCCACAGAACGCGGGCGGTATCAACCACCCGCACGAAGGAAACTTCGGCTTCGACATCGACAAGAACGTGCAGCTGTCGGACATCGCGATCTTCGGCTCCGGCCGGATCAGAGGAGGCGGTGGAGCGGAAGGCGGAGTGGGCCTCAACGGTCGCTTCGGCACCGGAACGAAGATCAGCAACGTCTGGATCGAACACGCGAACGTAGGCGTGTGGGTCGGTCGGGACTTCGACAACATCCCGGAGTTGTGGGGCCCGGCCGATGGCCTTGAATTCAGCGGGATGCGGATCCGCAACACCTATGCGGACGGCATCAACTTCACGAACGGAAGCCGTAACTCGAGCGTGTTCAACTCGTCCTTCCGGACAACGGGCGACGACTCGCTGGCGGTGTGGGCGAACCGGTACGTGAAGGACCCGGCGGTGGACATCGCGCACGACAACAGTTTCGTGAACAACACAATCCAGCTGCCCTGGCGTGCGAACGGCGTGGCGATCTACGGAGGCTACAACAACAAGATCGAAAACAACCTGATCTACGACACGATGAACTATCCCGGCATCATGCTGGCGACAGATCATGATCCCCTGCCATTCAGTGGACAGACGTTGATAGCCAACAACGGGCTGTACAGGGCGGGCGGCGTGTTCTGGGGCGAAGCCCAGAAGTTCGGTGCGATCACCCTGTTCGCCCAGAACCGGGATATCACGGGCGTGACGATCCGGGACACGGAGATCGTGGACTCGACGTACGACGGAATCCAGTTCAAGGGCGGCGGCGGAAACATGCCGAACGTGGCGATCACGAACGTCCGGATCGACAAGTCGAACAATGGCGGCGCCGGGATCTTGGCGCAGGGGAGTGCTCGAGGTAGCGCGACCCTGAACAACGTGACCATCACGAACTCGGCCGGAGGAAATGTGGTGATAGAACCAGGATCCAGCTTCAGCATCACCGGAAGCTGAGGTCACAAGGTGTCAAAGCTCGTGAGTGGTTATCAAGGTTAGAACCCGGATAACCACTCACGAGGTCTGACCTGGGCAAATGTTGGTCCACGAGTTCACCCTGATCTGCGGAAGGCTTGGAACTCGTACTCTTCCACGTAGAAGGCCACGAGCACGTCTCGCGAACCGGCCAGCAGCGTGATCTCCTCGCTGCGGACCTTCACGATCTGCTCGAGCCAGTCGGGCACGATCGTGCGAACCGACAGCCAGGGGAACATCCACAACCCGGTCGAGACGTACCAGCGGTCACACGAGCCGGATAACTCCACGAAATCCCGCATCCAGCCCGCGACATTCGCGGCGGTCAAGGGCAGAGTGGTATCGGGAACCGCTGTCGTCGGGCGCGTGTCATCCAGTGCGGGGCGGACCCAGCTGGGCAGCATCGCCCACTGGGCGAAGCCGCCAGGCTCCAATGTGGAGAGTCGGTCGTGCAGGGTCTTGGCCCGCATCAACTGAACGCGCCGCTCGTGGGCCTCGGATCGCATCGAGACGATCATACCGCTGTTCGTCGCAACGGAGAAAATCAATCGCAGTATCGGGCCGGGCACGGCAGCATGTGCGGTTCCGCTGTTCTGGGAAGGGGTCACATGACAGCGCGCCGACAAGCGATCTTGCTGGCACTTCGATATTACTGGCACGAACTGGTCCGACAAAGACGATATTCGATCCCCGCGATGCTGTTTCCGGCCTTTGGCAACACGTGCATCCTGTACATCGCGCCGCTCGCGGTCGCCCAACTCGCCGGTCATCTGGCGAGCGGTGGCACGAACGTCGTGCCGTACGTGGTTGCCTTCGCGGGTTTGATGTTGCTGGCCGAACTGTTCTGGCGGATCGGCTTGCACATGCTCAACCGCGCGGGCGGGTTGGGCAGCGAACACCTCAACACCTTCGCCATGCAGGCCCTGCTGGCCAAGGACGCCGCGTTCTTCCACGACAACTTCGCGGGCTCACTGACCAAACGGGAGCTCAGCTTCGCCAGCCGGTACGTCGACATCCTCGACACACTGGCGTTTCAGGTGGTCTCGAGCGTGATCCCGCTCGGCTTCGCCTCGGTCATCCTGTGGACCTATGACCCTGTCCTGGTTTTGGTCATGATTGGCATGATCACGGTGACCGGCGTCGCTGTGGCGCCGTTGATCAAGCGGCGCCAGGTGCTCGTGGACAAGCGGGAAGCCGCTATCGCCAGGGTTTCCGGACATGTCGCGGACAGCCTCACGAACATGGAGACGGTCCGTGCTTTCGCCGCAGAGGAACGTGAAGCGGCCGAGCATCGCTCGCGTGTCGCCGAGCACCGCAGGCTCACGGTTCGCTCATGGGACTACGGCAACCTCAAGATCGACATGGTGGTCGCGCCGCTTTACGTGCTCACCACGGCTTTGGGGCTGCTGCTCGCGGTCAGCCTCGGCAATGTCGGAGTGGAGGAGGTCATCGTGACCTTCACGTACTTCACCGCCGCCACCCGGATCATGTTCGAGTTCAACCAGATCTACCGGCGGATCGAGAGCTCGCTGACCGAAGCCGCCCAGTTCACCGAGCTTCTGCTGGACTCACCGAAGGTCGTCGACCCGGACAACCCGGAGGAACTCAAGCGCACCAAGGCAGACGTGCACTTCGACAACGTGTCCTTCACCCATGCGGGCGCGTCGTCACCGCTGTTCACCGGGCTGAACCTGACTGTCCCCAACGGTACGAAGGTCGGTCTGGTCGGCCGGTCCGGCGGCGGCAAGAGCACGCTGAGCAAGCTGTTGTTGCGGATGATGGACATCCACGGCGGCCGGATCATGATCGGCGGCCAGGACATCAGCAAGCTCAAACAGGCCGACCTGCGCAGCCTGATCGCGTACGTCCCACAAGATCCGGCGATGTTCCACCGGACCCTCAAGGAGAACATCGCCTTCGCCCGGCCGGGTGCGACCGATGAGGAGATTCTGCGCGCGGCCAAGGCGGCGCACGTGGCCGAGTTCGCAGTCGATCTGCCACAAGGGTTCGACACGCTCGTTGGTGAGCGTGGCGTCAAACTGTCCGGCGGGCAACGGCAACGCGTGGCGCTCGCCCGAGCGATCCTGCGTGACGCCCCGATCCTACTGCTCGACGAGGCAACGAGCGCGCTGGACTCGGAGAGTGAAATCCTTGTCCAGCAAGCACTCTGGCAGCTCATGGAGAACCGGACCGCGATCGTGGTCGCGCACCGGCTGAGCACGGTCGCGCAGATGGATCAGCTGGTCGTACTGGACCAGGGCGAGATAGTTGAGCGAGGCAGCCACAGCGAACTGCTTGAGCTCGACGGCACCTACGCCAGGCTTTGGCAGCACCAGTCCGGCGGTTTCCTGGACGACACCGATCAGCCGATCAGTCGATAAGCACGTCAAGGCGGGTGATCCCGTTGATGAGCAGGCTCGGATACCGCTCCGGCTCGTCGGCGGGATTGGCCAGCCGCGGCCTGGGGAAGCGGTCAAGCAGATCGTTGACCGCGACCCTGGCTTCAAGGCGGGCAAGCGGAGCACCGAGACAATGGTGGATTCCGTGACCGAAAGCCATGTGCTGGTTGTCGTCCCTGGTGATGTCGAGCTGGTCCGGGGAGGAGAACCGGCGAGGGTCCCGGTTCGCCGACGACAAGGTCGGCAGCACGACCTCGCCTGCGGGAATGGTGACGTCGCCGATCCGCACAGGCGCGTTGGTCTTGGCCGGGATGGTGACCATGGCCGGGCCGTCGTAACGCAGCAGTTCCTCGACGGCTGACGGGACCAGTGACCGGTCGGCTCGTAGTTTGTCCAGTTGGGACGGATGGCTGAGCAGGTTGTACATGCCTGTGGCGATCAGGTTGACCGTGGTTTCGTGGCCTGCGACGAGCAACAACACCATCATCGATGTGAGCTCGTCGTCGGTCAGCTTGTCGCCACCATCGCGGACCGTGATCAGCTCAGAGAGCAGGTCCTGCTGAGGCCTGGCACGCCGTTGCGTGATCATGTCGCGCATCAGGCCGACCATTTCGGTGGCCGCGTCGACGTAGGTCTCGGCCGAGTACACCGGGCCATTGATGGCGATCTGCGACAGGCGCCGGAACTCGTCGCACTGCAACGCCGGAACACCGATCAGCTCGCAGATCACGGTGATCGGCAGGGGATAGGCGTATTCGCTGACCAAGTCGACCGGCGAACCATCGAGCGAGTCAAGCAATGCTGCACTGATCTGCTTGATCCGCGGCTCGAAGGTCTCAATCCGCCTGCGGGTGAACACGGCGGAGACGAGTTTGCGCAGCCGTGTGTGGTCGGGCGGGTTGGCCATCAGCATGTGCGTGTTCATCGCCGCGAGCAGATCGGCGGGAACGTGGTCCTGGTGCGGGAATTCGGTGATCGACTTGACGATGTCAGGGTGTGCCAGTGCTTGCCGCGCCTCGGCGTGCCTGGTGATCAGCCAGACGGGTACGCCGGTGAACAGCGTGACCTTTCGCACCGGCCCGCTCTCGATGAGGGAGGTGAAACCCGCGTACCGAGCCGTAGCGGTCGTTTCGGTGAAAGGTGAGACATCGTTCACCTGACCACACTAGCCGTTCTGCCTACGTGGCCATGTCCTGCGCACGGCCACTGATGATCTTCGTGACGTTGTCCCGGAACGAAGCCGAGTCATTGGACCGGGGGAACGGCACATCCGGAACCTCGACACCAAGGAACGCGCACAGCGGCTCCCAGCCTTCGCTGACCTCGTACACGAGAAGCCGGGATGGGTCGACGGCGGCGCGCACGGTTTCGTTGTGCTTGTTGAACACGGCGATCATGTCGGCCTCGGCCAGATCCCGGCGGAATCCTCGGCTCGCCATCGCCTCGGAGAACGGGGCAAGCAGGGCCGCGAGGTTCTGGTCGATGTTCTCGTTGCGGATCGGGCTGAGGATGGTCGCCCGGGCGCTGTCGTACCACTTCTTCGGATCACGCACGCTGAGCAGCACCTTGGCCGACGGATAGAGATCCATCATCTCGCGCCAGAGCAGACAGCCGGGGAAGTCCAGCGTCGCGCGGTAGTCACGCAGCAGCTCGGGCAGGACGCTCGGGTCGCCGTTGAGCGCGGTCGTCCACTGGACGGTGGTGCTCGGCTGTTTGAGGACTTCGCTCATGTGGTGGCAGGGATCGAAACCGAGCAGCTCGACTGCCCGCTTCAACGACGCCGTTCCGGTACGGCCGAAACCGGCCCCGATGATCTCGACCATGCGCACCCGCCCTTTTAGAGCCGCCGTGAAGAGATCATGACCGTACCTGGCGGTGATCACCTAGATCCACCCGTGGGAGCATTCCCTGTCACATCGCTGGTACGACGTGAGGGTGTCTGAAACACCACCGAACAGAAGGGTCGAACCGATGCGATACCTGATGATGGCGATGCGGACCGAGAACGAGACGCCGCCGGACGAGGCGCTGTTCGTCGAAATGGACAAGTTCGTCAAGGAGCTGTCGGCCGCCGGGATTCTGGTCGCCACCGGCGGCCTCGATCCGGTTGGTATGCAGGTCGTGGCCAAGGACGGCGAGATCACCGTGACCGATGGGCCCTACACGGAGGCCAAGGAGACGGTCGGCGGGTTCGCACTGATCGACGTGCGGTCGGTCGAGGAGTTGCACGAGGTCTCCCGGCGGTTCATCGCGATCACCGGTGACGGTGTCGGCCGGATTCACCAGGTCTTCTCGTGACCGATGCCCATCGAGCGGTCGACGCGGTCTGGAAGCTGGAGGCCGCGAAGATCATCGGCGGGCTGACCCGGATGGTGCACGACGTCGGACTGGCCGAAGAGCTGGCACAGGACGCGCTCGTGGCGGCGTTGGAGCAGTGGCCGGAGTCCGGCGTCCCGGCAAACCCGGGCGCCTGGCTCATGGCCATCGCCAAACGCCGCGCCATCGATCACATCCGCCGCGCCAAGCTGGCCCAGAGTAAGCAGGCGCAGGGCAAGCAGGCCGACCTCGTCGGTGAGGACGACGAGCCGCCGCAGGACGACGACGTCCTGCGGCTGATGTTCATCACGTGCGATCCGATCCTGCCAGCCGGTGACCGCGCCGCGCTGACCTTGCGGCTGCTCGGCGGGCTGAGTCCGGCGGAGATCGCGCGGGCGCTGCTGACGTCCGAACAGAACATCACCCAGCGCATTGCGAAGGCGAAACGAACCCTGGCAGCGAAGCCGCGAACGAAGGCTGCCGAGATCCCCGCGGTCCTCGAAGTGACCTATCTGATCTTCAACGAAGGCTATTCGGCCACGTCCGGTGACGATCTGATGCGGCCGGGGCTGTGCCTCGAAGCGTTGCGGCTCGGTCGAATGCTGACCACCCTCGCGCCGCGGGAAGCCGAAGTCCATGGTCTGGTGGCGCTGATGGAGATCCAGGCGTCCCGGCAGGCCGCGCGAACCGGGCCGCGGGGTGAGCCGATCCCGTTGCCCGAGCAGGACCGCGGCCGGTGGGATCCGCTGCTGATCCGGCGCGGCTTCACCGCGATGCTGCGCGCCCGTGACATCGGCGGCACGCCAGGGCCGTACGTCCTGCAGGCCGCGATCGCGGTGTGCCATGCACAGGCGAAGTCCGCACAGGACACCGAATGGGTCCAGATCTGCAATCTGTACACGGCTTTGGTGCGGCTGGTGCCGACACCGGTCGTGCAGCTCAACCGGGCGGTCGCGTTCGGCAAGGCGTACGGTCCCGAAGCTGGTCTGGCGATGGTCGACAGACTCCTCGACGATCCGACTTTGCGTGATTACCACTTCCTGCCCAGTGTCCGGGGCGACCTGCTCGAGCAATTAGGACGCTGTTTCGATGCCCGTCTTGAGTACGAGCGCGCCGCATCGCTGACCAAGAATGCTGCCGAGCGCGCGTTTCTGTTGCGGCGCGCGGAGTCCATCGTCCTTGAGGTCGTTGGGCCCACGTTGGGCGAAGCCACCGTTGAGTTTCTTTCGCGGACCGATTTGGACGCGGCCACACTTCGTTCGTACGGCCAGACTTTGCATCGGCTGTGCCGGACATTGGGGGAGCAGCTGCCTATTGCTTCTCTGAACTCCGACCAAGTGGTACGTTTTTTCGTGACAGTGTGGGGAAAGGCGGCCCCGAAAACGTGGAACCGGCATCGCAGTGCGATCCGGACGTTCGGTGCGTGGGCCGGATTGTCCGGTCTGGACGCTGGGCTGGAGCGACGGACCGAACCGCCTGCGCGGGCAAGGAATCTCCAACCGGCCCGGCTGGACATGGTGTGGCGCCTCGATGCCGGGATCCGGGAACGGACTTTGTGGCGGCTACTGCACGAATCCGGAGCCGCCGTGACAACAGTGTTGTCGTTGAACGTCGAGGACATCGAGTTTTCGCAACGCCGTGCCCGCGCCGGTCGGACGTGGGTCACGTGGCGTTCCGCGACAGCGAAACTGTTGCCGGAACTGCTTGCTGGACGAACTCGTGGCCCGGTTTTCCTCGCTGAACGCAAGTCAGTTCCCGCGCGGATGCCCAGCGCGGCGGACCTGTGTCCGGAAACCGGACGCGGGCGGCTGTCGTACCCGCGCGCGGAATACCTGTTCAAGCAGGCCACGCGGCCGCTGGATCCCAGTGGCGATGGATACACTTTGAAACAGCTGAAACCGGGCAACCGTGCTCGCTCCGGAGCGTCCCCCAGATAGAGATCCACATCCGGGAGGCAGCATGGGCAGCCGCTATCTGTTTCTGACCAGGCACGGAGAAGCGCTGCCGGACCAGACGGCATTGACCGGCATCGGCTGTCGCCAGTCGGTGCAGCTCGGTCGCCGGCTGAAACAGGTGCCGTTCGACGCGATCTACCACGGCCCGCACGCCAAGGCTGAACAGACCGCGAAGCTGATCGCCGCGGAGATCGGAAACGTGCCGCTGCATTCGGTCGCGGCGGCCGGGGACTACATCCCATACGTACCCACGCGTGAAGAGTTGCCGGACGCCGCGTTGAGCAGTTTCCTGAGCCAGTTCAACATCCTGGAGCGGCAGCGCGGCGCCAAACTCGTCCGGCAGGCGATGGAGCAGTTCACCGGCCCGACCGCCGATGACAAGGATCGCTACGAGCTGCTCGTCACGTACAACTACCTGGCCGGATGGCTGGTCAACCAGGCGCAGGGCTCGCCCCGGTGGCGGTGGCTGACACTCGATCACGCCAACGCGGCGCTGACGATCATCCGGTACTCGCCCGAGCGCGCGCCGACGCTCCTGGTGTTCAACGACATGGGTCATTTGCCCGCTGACCTGCGGTGGACCGGATTTCCGGGAGAATTTCAGCTGCTCGCCTGAAAGTGCTCACTCGGTGAGCACTTTGACTCGCAGACTGGTGGCAACTTCAGGCAGAAGGAGCCAGTGATGATGCGAGGACTAGCCACCGTGAACATCACCGCCGCGGACGTCCCGGCGGCCGTGGCCTGGTACAGCGAGGTGCTCGGGATCGAGCCGTACTTCTCCCGCGAGGTTGACGGGAAGGTCGCGTATGTCGAGTTCCGCGTCGGCGACTACCAGCACGAACTGGGGATCGTCGACGCGAAGTTCCGGCCGGATCCCGGCTCGGAGCCGGGCGGCGCGATCGTGTACTGGCACGTGGACGACGTTCAGGCGGCTTTCGACCGGTTGATCGACCTTGGCGCGAAGGTGTACATCCCGATCATCGAACGCGGACCGGGATTCGTGCCCGCGTCGGTGGTCGACCCGTTCGGCAACATCCTCGGGATCATGTACAACAAGCACTACCTGGAGATCTTGGGATGAGCACGTTTTACGCGAGTACCACAGCGGAATGGCGTGCCTGGCTTGCCGAGAACAGCGATTCGGCCACGGAGATCTGGCTGATCCTGCACCACAGATCCAGCGACGTCCCGAGCCCCGGGTATCACGAGGCGATCGAACAGGCGCTGTGTTTCGGCTGGATCGACAGCCACCATCGAAAGCGTGACGCGACCAGTTCGCAGCTGCGCTTCAGCCCACGGACCGCCCGCAGCTCGTGGAGCCAGCTCAACCACGACCGCGCGGCCCGCATGATCGCACTCGGCCAGATGACGCCACGCGGCCAAGCCCTCATTGATCACGCCAAGGCCAACGGAATCTGGGACGCGCCAACGGTCCCAGAGGACCTCCAGGCTTTGCTGGTCGGTGACGCGGCGACGAACTTCGCGTCCTTTCCGCTGTCCTCACAACGGCTGATCCTGGAGTGGATCAGGTCGGCGAAAAAGCCGGAAACCCGGCAACGCAGAATCGTGCAGACCGTGTCGATGGCCGCGCGCAACCTTCGCGCCCGCTGATCCAGCGCGATGAATAAGGTGTGCCATGGCCTTTCGCACGCTGATGATCGCCACTCTGGTGGCGTTCACGTTGGTCGCGCCGCCCGCGCTCGCGGCGCCGAATGACACCCTTTCGATCGCCAAAGCGCGTACCCAGCCGTTAGGCAGCGTGGTCACTGTCAGCGGGACCGTGACCACGCCGTCGGGCGCCTTCGAATCGAGCTTCTTCGACAAAGGCTTCGGTTTGCAGGACGCCACTGCCGGTATCTACATCAGCACCGCCGACAACCTCAACGCCAACCCGGGCAGGAAGGCGACGGTCACCGGCACCCTGAAGGACAGCTTCGGCTTCCTGATTCTGGTGCCGACCGACGTCGACCTCGGCCGGACTGGTCCGCAGGTGCAGCCGAGGTGGTCTAGCACCAAGGCGGTGGGGGAGCAGAGTGAGGGACGTCTCGTGCGGGTCGTCGGCAAGATCACCAAAGGTCCGCTGAACGACCTGCCGTACGGCTACAAGTTCTGGATCGATGACGGCTCCGGCGAGAAGCAGATCTTCGTCAACACGCAGACCGGCATCGACGTCTCGGCACTCAAGCTCGGCCAGGTCGTGGTGGCGGCCGGACTGAGCGGCCAGTTCGAAGCTGAGTACGAAGTACTGCCGCGCTCGCCCAAGGACCTGCTGGTGTTCGGCTGAAAGCTGACCTGGCAAAAAGGGTAGGTCGTGAGTGTTTTTGCCGGTTAGAACCGGCAAAAACACTCACGAGGGTCGACCAGGGGGAATGGGGCGTCAGGAGCGGACCAGGCGGGCGATGGCCTCGCTGGCTTCCCTGACCTTTTCCTCCGCGTTCTCGCCGCCTTGTGCGATCGCCTCGGCGACACAGTGCTTCAGGTGCTCGTCCATCAGGCCGAGCGACACCGCCTGCAATGCCTTGGTAGCGGCCGAGATCTGCGTCAGCACGTCGATGCAGTACTCGTCGTTCTCGACCATCCGCTGCAGCCCGCGGACCTGGCCTTCGATCCGCCGCAGCCGTTTGAGGAACGCTTCCTTGTCCCCGGTGTATCCCCGCATGTCCTTCTCTCCCTCGTTCACACCCGGCACACCAGCTTAAGCGAATGCCTCACCGGAAGCGACGCAGCCGCAAGCTGTTGCTCACCACGAACACCGAGCTGAACGCCATCGCCGCGCCCGCGATCATCGGGTTGAGCAGCCCGGCCATGGCCAGCGGCAGTGCCGCGATGTTGTACGCGAACGCCCAGAACAGGTTGCCCTTGATCGTGCCGAGTGTCCGGCGCGCCAGCCGGATCGCGTCGACGGCGGCCAGCAGGTCGCCACGCACCAGCGTCAGGTCGCTCGCTTCGATCGCCACGTCAGTTCCGGTTCCCATGGCAAGACCGAGATCGGCCTGTGCCAACGCGGCCGCGTCGTTCACGCCGTCGCCGACCATCGCGACAACCCGGCCTTGGGCCTGAAACTTGCTGATCACCTCGACCTTGTCCTTCGGCATGACCTCGGCGATCACCTCGTCGATGCCGACCTGTGCGGCGATCGAGTGGGCCACGGCCGAGTTGTCCCCGGTGAGCAGCACAGGCTTGAGGCCCAACGCACGCAGCTTGGTGATCGCTTCGGCGGACGTCGGCTTGGCCGTGTCGGCGACAACAAAAACCGCCCGAGCCGCGCCATCCCAGCCAACCGCCACCGCGGTATTGCCGTCCTTCTCCGCGCCAGCCTTGGCGGCCGCCAAATCCGCGGGCAGCTTCTGGCTCCACGAATCGAGCAACGCCGTGCGCCCGGCAATGACCACCTGGCCGTCGACAATGCCTTGCACCCCAAGGCCTTCAAGATTCTTGAAATCCTCGACCGCGGGCAGGTCACCGAGTTTGTCGGCAGCGGCACGCGCGATCGCCTGCGCGATCGGGTGTTCGGACGCCTTCTCCAACGCGCCAGCGAGCCGCAGAGCTTCCTCATCGCCGACGCCGTCAGCGACGTGAATGTCCACAAGCGACATCTGGCCGGTGGTCACGGTGCCGGTCTTGTCCAGCACCACAGTGTCGATGCGGCGAGTGGACTCCAGCACCTCCGGGCCCTTGATCAGGATGCCCAGCTGTGCGCCACGACCCGTGCCGACCAGCAAGGCAGTCGGAGTGGCCAAACCGAGCGCACACGGGCACGCGATGATCAGCACAGCAACGGCAGCACCGAACGCCATCGCGCTCGAACCGCCCGCGCCCAGCCAGAACGCCAACGTGCCAACGGCGAGAGCGATCACGATCGGCACGAAAACCCCGGAAATCCGGTCAGCCAACCGCTGCACGTCCGCTTTACGCGTCTGCGCGTCCTCCACGAGCTTGGCCATCTGGGCAAGCTGCGTGTCCGCACCGATCCGCGTCGCGCGCACGACCAACCGTCCGCCCGCGTTGACCGTCGCGCCGACGACCTTGTCCTCAGGCTCCACCTCAACCGGGACGGACTCGCCGGTCAGCATGCTCGCGTCGACCGCCGAGCTGCCTTCCTCGATCACGCCATCGGTCGCGATCTTCTCGCCCGGCCGGACCACGAACCGGTCGCCGACAGCGAGCGTGTCGATCGGGATACGCACTTCACGACCGTCCCGCAGCACGGTCACATCCTTGGCGCCCAGCTCAAGCAGTGCCCGCAGCGCCGCACCGGCCCGCCGCTTGGACCGTGCCTCGAAGTATCGGCCCGCGAGGATGAACGTGGTCACGCCCGCGGCGACTTCGAAGTAGATGTTGCCCGCGCCACTGACCCGTTCGATGGTCAGCTGGAACGGATGCGTCATCCCTGGCACGCCCGCAGTGCCCCAGAGCAGCGCGTACAGCGACCAGGCGAACGCGGCCAGCGTGCCCATCGAGATGAGGGTGTCCATTGTGGCCGCGCCGTGCCGCAGGTTCTGCCAGGCCGCACGGTGGAACGGCCACGCCGCCCAAACCAGCACCGGCCCGGCCAACGCCAGCGAAATCCACTGCCAGTACGTGAACTGCAATGCGGGGACCATGGCCATCGCGATCACCGGAATGGACAGCACGATCGCGCCGATCAGCCGCTGCCGCAACGACTTCAGCGGATCCTCGGCTTCAGCGGGTTCGGGTTTTTCCGGCTGTGGCAAGGTCGCGGAGTACCCGGCCGCCTCGACCGTCTCCACGAGAGTGCTGGGGTCGAGTTCAGCCGGGAAGGTCACCTTGGCCTTCTCGGTGGCGTAGTTGACCGTCGCGGTCACGCCGTCCAGCTTGTTCAGCTTGCGCTCGATGCGGTTGGCGCACGAGGCGCACGTCATGCCACTGATGGCCAGTTCGATCTGCTGACCGGTGGCGACATCCGATGTCATCGAAATCTCCCTGGTCAGTGGCCGTGGCCGTCGTTGGCGTGCGTCGTCGGTTGGGCAGGCGGGGCCGTGCCCTCGGTTGTCACGGTGAAGTCCGCGGTCCGGACCTCGCCGTTGTGCTGGAAGTCCAAGAACAGCCGGTACGTGCCGCTGGACGGGACCTCAGCGAAGAAGGTTATGCCAGGTCCGGCCGGTGTCTTGCCGTCGCCCGGCGTGCCGTCCGGGTGGACGTGCAGGTAGGCCAGATCGCCGGTGCGCAGTGCGACCAGATGACCATATGCGCCCAGGTAGGGCTGCAAATCGGTGACGTCCTTGCCGTCGCGGCTGACCGTGAGCGTGACCTTGGACGACTGGCCCGGGACGAGCGCGCCGTCGAGTTTGACCTCGTAGCCATCGACTGTGGACACCCGGAAATCGCGGTAGGTCACCGGCTGGAAGTTGCCAGGGGCGGCCAGGTCGACGCCGAGGGTGAGCTTGCTGCCCCCAGTGGGCTTGAAATCGGCGAACGCGCGGTAACTGCCCGCCTGGGTGAGCGTCAACGGCACGGTCCACGTGCCGTCCGGCGCCATCTCCGGGTGTACGTGCTGGAATCCGGCGAGGTCGCGGCGGACGACGATCAAGTGCATCCGCTTGTCGTGTTCGACGTCGAACGCCGTCAGCGCGCTCCCGTCGTTCTTGGTGATCTTGAAGGCGAACGGGGTGGTGGTTCCCGTGGCGAACGTCGTGCTGGACGGCTGGAAGTGGTAACCGTCCTTGGCCGACGCCAGACCGGCGGGACCCTCGCTGCTCGCCGCGCCCATGACTGTGACAGTGCCGCTGTGGGAGTCCGTGTGGGCCGGGGCCGTGTTCGCGGCGTCGGCGCCAACGGGTCCGACAGCGGTGCCGATCGCCCAGGCGCCGCCGGCGACCAGGACGAGCGCCGCACCGTAGGCGGTGAGCCTCGTGGCTGTGTTCATCATCAGTCCTGTTCTCGGGCTGAGTGTGCGGTCAACGGCCTGGTCGGTACCCAGCTTACCCCCTACCCGTATCCGGAACCGACGTGGCCGTAGTCATGTTTATACCCCCCGGGGGTATGGATGGGCAAGGGGTGTCCAGGTCGCGCAGCACCTGCTTGTTAAGGGATCGCGAACGCGTCGACCAACGTGCCAGCCTGCCCGCGCAGGGCCTTGCACAGCGCGTTGACCTCGGCAGTCACCTTCTTCGAGCGAGCCGCGCTGATCCGCCCGTGCTCAAGGAACCAAGCGCGATCAGCCTCGATGGCCGACAGCGCGTACAGGTCGCACACCTGCTCCAACAGGCCCTTGACCTCGGCATCCGTGCATCCCTCGACCGCGGCAACGAAAGCATCGAAGATCAACCGATCGATGTGCACTCGCCCAGCCAGCAGCACATGGTCCTGCACATCGTTGAACACGTCGAACGGATCAGAATCCGAAGCCGCGGCGGCACGCAGTCGCCGGGCGAGGCCTTCGAGAACGTGCTGCTCACGCCCCTCGAACAGGCTCCGATGCCACGCACGCGACCGAACATCGTCGTCGAACTGGGAGATCACCTGACGCGCGGCGATCCGTTCCAGCACGCTGCCCATGAGCTGCTCGGCCACCAGACGCGCGGTAGCGATCGGGCTCAGATCAGCGAAGTTGTCGCGATAATCGGTCAACAGTCCTTTCGCGACCAGTTGCAGCAGAACGGTGTTGTCGCCCTCGAACGTGGTGAACACGTCCGTATCCGCCTTCAACGCAGGCAATCCACTGTCCGCGAGATATCCCGCGCCGCCGCACGCCTCGCGTGCCGTTTGGATGGTGCTCGTGGCGTGCCAGGTCGTGACGGCTTTCAGCCCAGCGGCCCTGGATTCCAGCTTCCGCTGGGCGATGGGGTCCGGTGTGGACGCGCTCTGCACGTCAGCCAACATGCCGGTCAGCTCATCCTGCGCGAAATGCAGCGCGTACGTCTTGGCCAGCGGGATGAGCAGTTTCCGTTGGTGGGCAAGGTAGTCCAGCAACGGAACCTCGGTGTCCGAGTCCGGTTTGCGGAACTGGCGCCGAGTTTCCGCGCGCCGGATCGCGATCGTGAGCGCCCGTTGGGACGCGCTGCCCGCTGCGCCCGCGACGCTGATCCGCCCGCGTACCAACGTGCCGAGCATGGTGAAGAACCGGCGGCTGTCACTCTCGATCGGGCTGGTGTACTGGCCATCGTCGGTCACGTCGCCGTACCGGTTGAGCAGGTTCTCCTTGGGAACACGGACGTCGTCGAACCACAACCGGCCGTTGTCCACGCCGTTCAGCCCGGCTTTCGCGCCGCAGTCCGCGATCCGCACGCCCGGCATCGGAAAACCTGTCGCATCGCGAATGGGCACGAGGAACGCGTGCACGCCATACGACCGGTCACCGACGATGAGCTGCGCGAACACCACAGCCATCCGCCCGTCACGCGCGGCATTGCCGATGTAGTCCTTGCGGGCATCATCGTCCGGAGTGTTCAGAACGAACTCGCCCTTGTCGTACCGCGCGGTGGTGCGCAGGTGCTGGACGTCTGATCCGTGCCCGGTCTCGGTCATCGCGAAGCAGCCGGGCAAGGCGAGGGACATGATGTCCGGCAGGTACTTCGCGTGATGCCGTTCCGTGCCGAGCATTTGGACGGCTCCGCCGAACAGTCCCCACTGGACACCCGCTTTGACCGACAGCGACAGGTCGCCGTAGCCGAGCATCTGGAAGGCCACGACCGAGCCGCCGATGTCACCTTCGCCGCCGTACGCCTTGGCGAAGCCGAGCCGGGAATGCCTGCTCGCGGCCAGTTCACCCAGCTGATCGAACACTTGCGCCCGATGCGCCTCGATGTCCAGCCCGACGGTGTCCGAGGCGGTCAGGTGTTCCCGCAGCTCACGGCGCAGTTCGCGGTAAGGGCCGTCGAGGACCTCGGTGAGCCTCGCAGGTTCGATCATGGTTCATGTTTACCCGACCGTAGCCGCACTACACGTCATATCCTGGCGGCATGTGCCGGAACATCACCACATTGCGTGGTCTGGAACCCGCCGCGACACCGGCGGAGATCGAGGCCGCCGCGCGCCAGTACGTCCGCAAGGTCAGCGGCGTCCAGTCGATATCGGACGCGACCCGTGACGCATTCGAGGCGGCCGTCGCCGAGGTCGCGGCGACGACCACACGCCTGCTGGAATCGCTGCCTGAACGGCGCCAGCCGCCTGCGACCGTGCCCCCGCTGCGCAGGCCGGAAGTCCAAGCGCGACTGGCAGCCAAAGGCAAATCCTCCTAGTGGAAGCCACCGTCCCGGCCGAGGGTCTCCACGGGAGTCGCGCCGGGACGGGTCCACTGTGGCACCGGGCGGCTCGTCTCGCCCCAAGTCGGGTTGCCATCCGCGTCCGAACGCCAGGTCCAGCACGCATGACGCCCCTCAGGCCAACCTTCAGGGTTGTCCTCCCAGGTCTCGCCGCGACCGTATGGCGTCATGTCGAGAAGGCCCATAGATGCGTTGACCGCCTCGACGCCACGGCCGGTCGTGGAGTACGTGAGGAACACGCGGTCGCCGTCGCGCAGGAACGAGGTAATGAACCCCATCTCACCGCCGACCGGCTCAGGTAGGTCCCGCACGGAATACCAGGGCTGGGTATAACCCATGAACTCGACAAAGGCCGCCACTTCGTCCCATTTGCCCGCGGTGACCACGGCATACGAGACGCCACGTGCGTTGAGGTACGCAGCGCCTGGCAGGTGCCACGCCACGGCCGTGCAGCCTTCGCATTGCCCCTGGTGCGGTGCGCCGTCCCACCACATGTGCTTGTAGATCACGAGCTCGTCGCGCCCTTGGAACAGGTCCAGGAACGGCACCGGTCCGTCGGGTCCGACGACCTTGACTGAACCGTCAATCTCCACCATCGGCAGTCGACGGCGGGCCGCGGCGATGGCGTCTCCCTCGCGGGTGTGGGCCTTTTCGCGGACCAGGAGCTCGTCACGGGCGGCCTGCCAGGTGGCGAGGTCGGTGATAGGTGGGTGTGTCATGTGTCCTCCCTGATGTCGTCGTACAGAGGAATAGACACACTGGTCGCCCGAAACTCATCGCTGAAGCAACGTTTGGCGCAGTCCCTTTCGCTGAATGGCCGACTGCGGTCAGCGAGAAGCGTTCCCGGGTGACCATCGAGATCCGGCTGCTGGTCGAGGGAGAGAGTGTGGTCGCCCCTTCGTGGTGGGCGGAGGAGAGTTACTCGCTCATGGCGTCGGGTCTCCGACCCCGAGGGCAGTTCAGTGGAGACGGAGTTCGCGTACTGGCCGTTGGCGCACCCCGAACAAAGGGGGCCGGTGACTGTCCCGATTGGACCGGATGGGACGGCCGCAGTCTCGCAAAGCGAAGTAACGAGATGAGGCGAACCGCGACGCCGGGCCATCGTCGTCGCGGTTCGCCGTACCTGGTGCCCAGACCACCACCACGCCAACTGCGATCCGGGGCTACTGCGACACGTTCAGCACGAAATCAAACGCGGCCTCACGCCTACCGCCAACGTTCCGAACCGTCATAAGCAACCGTCGGTCGAACAACGCGTCGGTGTTGTTGCGCGGCTCCCCAGGGAAGTACAGCTGCGTCGTGAGCACAGGACGGTTCGGTGCCTGCACTTTCACGTGAATGTGCCTGGTGCGGCCGGGGTAGAGGCCGGGCACGATCGTCGTGAGGGAGAAGGCGCCTTGTGCGTCGGTGAACTGGTGGCCACGGAACCGGTAGCCGATGTTGTCGTAGGCACCGTTGTTGTCCGCCTGCCAGAAGTCCAGTAGGGCATTGGCCAACGGCAAACATTTCAGCCCGAACACGTATCCGCTCACCTTGAGCGGTGTGCCGACCGTGCCGGGTTGGACGAGAGAGGTGCGGCGAGGCGAATTCGGCTTGAAATAAGGGCCTTCCATCTGTGGCGGGGTCGGGTCGTCGCCGTCGTCACAAGCAGGAGTGAGTGGTGGGATGTCGGTACTGCTGCGAGCGAGCGTGGGGGCCGCGACGATCGCCGCAGGCACGGCGAGCGCGGCTCGCAGTACTGTCTTCCGGCTGGGAAGGTTGTCCATGCCTGCTCCTTGTGCGCGCGTGGGACAGTCACCACGAACCTAAGGAGCCGGTTTCTCGCTGACGATGGACTGGTTCGGCCAGTCATGGTGTTTTTCCCGGAAGTCACCGGGCGACCCGCCCGTCTCCCGCCGGAAAAACCGGCAGAAATAAGCGGAATCAGCGAACCCGATCCGATACGAGATCTGCCGCACGGTCAGATCGGTCCTGATCAGCAGCCGTTTCGCCTCCCGAATACGCGCCTCCCGAATGAGCTGAGAAGGCGTGCGGCCGGTCGCGGTCTTGACGACATCGGTGAGATAGCCAGGCGTAACCCCGATCTGATCGGCGTACTCCCGCACAGTCCAGAGATCGGTCCTGGCGGTAAGACTGGTGAACTTCTGTGCCACAGCACTGGCTCTGGCCGGGCTCGGTCCAGGAACCTCCGTCAGCCGCGCGGCCCTGGCGATGATCACATGCAGCAGCGCGCGCAGCACGGATTCGCTGCCATCCTGGAATTCCAGATGAAGCTCGTCGATCAGGCGTCCCATCCGTTGGTGCGACTGATGATCAAGACTGAGCCACGGCCGTTCGCTCAAACGCCTGAGCAATTCGCGGTCCGTGGGGTGATCAACGAGGAAGTCGTCTGTGAAAAGGGTGACAAAGCCGTTGAGGTGCTGGGCATTCTCCCAGTGATGCACCTGCCCAGGCACAATCACGCAGAGGTGCGGCGGTTTCAACTCCCATCGGGCGAGGTCGACCACGTGTGTACCGGTCCCGCTGGTGACGTACACGATCTCGTGAAACGTGTGCCGGTGCGGGAAAGGCGCGCGCGACAACGGCCCGATCGTGTCGAACGTGCCCATCGCGAACGGCATGGCATCAGCGACTTCGAGCCGATGGATCGGCGGTTCTCCATTGCGTGGGGTGAGGCAGGGAGTTCCGGGCGGAACCGTCGTGCCACGCATGGCAGTCCTCCCGTCATTGCGAGGTCCAGACCAGTAATGCTTACACCCAGGTCACCCCTCGTGAGTGGTTAGCAGGGTTAGAACACGTCTAACCACTCACGAGGTTGACCTGGGTGCGCGGGGAGGTGCTTACTGTCCGGATCGTGAAGTTCTGGTCAGGAGGTGCTCGATGGCCGATATCGATCCTCAAGCCCAGCGACAATCCGAGTATCCGCTGGGGGTGAGCCGTCCGCCGCTGGACGTTGCCGATCTGCCAAAGCCGGAGGAAGTCTTCAAGGTCAGCAAGCTCGGCCCACGCCAGATCATCCAGTTCGTGATCGGACCGAGCCTGATCGCGCTCGGTATCTCGATCGGCAGTGGGGAATGGCTGCTCGGACCACAGGCGGTCGGGTCGTTCGGGTTCATCGGCATCGGCTGGGTCATCACGGTCTCCGCGGTCCTGCAAACCTTGTACAACATCGAGATCGCTCGATATGTCGTTGCCACCGGCGAGGTACCGGTTGTTGGGTTCGGCAGGATTCCGCCGGGATGGAAACTCTGGATTCCGTTGTCGCTGGTGGTTTTCTACTTCGCGTTCATCTTCGGGGGATGGGCGGCCGGGGCCGGACAGGGGCTGTTCGCGTTGATCGCAGGCCGGGTGCACCAGCCTGGCGAACTGGAGTACGTAAGGCTCTTGGGAATCGGCCTGCTGCTCGTGGTTTTCCTGATCACCGCGCTCGCTCGCAAAGTCTCGAGGGCGCTTGAGCTGGCGAACTGGGTCATGGTCGGCACGCTTCTGCTTGTCCTGCTGGTCGTCACCATCGCCATCGTCCCTGGGAGTGTTTGGTGGGACGGCGTTACCGGTCTGCTCACGCCCGCCGCGCCGCCCGAAGGTATCACCGCGACCCAACTCGGCGCGCTGGCTGGGTTCACCGCGCTGGCGTCCGGACTGAACTGGTACGCGATGAATCACTATCGGGACAAGGGTTACGGCATGGGCCACCGCGTCGGGTTCATCTCCGGGATGCGCGGCGAACGCACGGAGATCAAGCCGGTCGGAGTCACTTTCCTTGACACGCCAGAGAACACCGCGTTGTGGAAGCGTTGGTATCGGCTGCTGCGGGTGGACATGTGGGCTGTTTTCTTCGCTGGTGCGATGATCGGCATGCTGCTGCCGACCATCCTGATGTCCCACTTGGTCGCCACGACGGGCAAGGAGCCGACGGCCGCCAACGTTCCGACGTATACCGCGGAGAACCTTGGCGCACTGTACGGATCGGGCATGTTCTACCTGATGCTCTTGGTTGGCGTGCTGATCCTGTTCTCCACACAGCTGGGCATCTTCGAGGCGTTGGTTCGCAACTTCATCGACGCGATGCACGCCACCAGCCCGAAGTTGCGCGCGCGGATCGAGGGTGACCCGAGGCGCTTCTATTACCCGTTCATGGTGCTGCTGCTCGCAATTATCGCGCTTGCGATGCATCTCGCGCTCCCGGTTCAACTGGTGCAGATCTCCGCCAACATGTCGAACCTTGGCGCTCTCATGTTCCCGTTCGCGTTGATGTACCTCAACAGTCGACTGCCCAAGGCCGCGCGCCCGAGGGCGTGGCACTATGTCATATTGGTTCTGAATGTCTTGTTCTTCGGGTTCTTCTTTGTGAACTTCGTCTACGAGTTCTTCACCGGAGGCGCACTGGTGCGGTTCTGACCTGCGACGGAATCAAACGGGAATCGCCTGCCAGCACTGTCGATCTGTTTGGCGACCGCCGAACACGGATCGCACAGGGCTGGAGAATCCATGAGACGTGCCCTTCCCGGGCGTTACAGACCCGAAAGACAACCATCGAAGAGGATCGCGGCCGCAGTGGCCGCGATCCTTGTGTGGGAGGGGATTTTCGCCAGCGGTGACCTCATCGAGGTCGCTGAGGCGGCACCGCAAGCACCACCGGCCGCGGCGACGGAGGCCGCCGACATCCCGTCCGCGGTCATCGCGGCGCGGTTGAGTGGCAAGCGGGTCGAAGCACTGGCTGCTCGCACGGAAACGTCCACCACGTGGGCAAACCCGGACGGCACGCTGACCACCGACTCGTACGCGGGCCCGATGCGCTACAAAGCCGGCGACAAGTGGATCGAAACCGACGCCACGTTGCTCAAACTGCCCGACGGATCGGTCGCCCCGAGGTCGCAACCCTCAGGGCTGAAACTGACCGCGTCCGACGCTGCCAGGTCAGCGCGCGCGGACGCACCGCGCGACCTCGCCTCGATCGGATCCGGCGAGCATCAGGTGACGTTGCAGTGGAAAGGCGCCCTGCCGGAACCCGTCCTGGCAGGACCGAAGGCGACCTATCGGGACGCTTTGCCCGGTGCTGACGTCATCGTCGAGGCCACGCGGACCGGCTTCGAGCAGTACGTCGAGCTCAAGCACCGCAATGCGGGCGCGTCGAGCTACACGTTGCCGCTGAAAACCACCGGCGCCAAGGTGAACCAACAGCCGGACGGCAGCGTGGTCTTCACCGACAGAAAGACCGGTGTCCCGCTGGGCACCATGCCACAGCCGGAGATGTGGGACTCCACTGTGGACGCACGGACCGGCGAGCACACCCGCCGCGCCCCAGTCGGACTGAAAGTCGTGCCGACCGCGACCGGTGCTGACCTGGTGCTGACGCCGGACGCGAAGTTCCTCGCCGACCCAGCGACCAGATTCCCTGTCATGGTCGACCCGGCCACGTCCTCGGTGTACGGCGCCTTCGACGCGTTCGTGCAAGAGGGATACAACACCGACCAGTCGGCAGCGACCGAACTCAAGCTGGGCAACAACGGGTCCGGCCAGGTCGCGCAGTCGTTCATCAACTGGAACACCTCAGCCATCGCGGGAAAGCAGGTCACGGCGGCGACGCTGAACCTGTGGAACCACCACTCGTGGTCCGGTCCTGCACTGCCAAGAACTGGGAGGTGTACTCCGCCGAGCTGGCGTCGACCGCGTCCCGCTGGACGAAACGGCCGAATCTGCTCGGTGAGCGGGCCGCGGTCTCCAACCAGACCAAGGGCGGTTCGGGCTGCGCCGAGGGTTACGTCACCGCCAACGTCACCTCGTTGGTGCAGGGCTGGGCGAACCAGGGCCTCGCCACCGCCGGGATGGGCCTGAAGGCGGAGAACGAGTCGGACAGCTTCTTTTGGAAGCGGTTCAACTCCGGCAACGCCACCAAGAACGTGCCGTTCATCTCGGTCACATACGACTCGGCGCCACAGCCGGGCAAGGACCTGACCATCGCGCCGCCAGGATTCACTTACGGCGGCAGGGCAATCGTCAACTCGCTCACCCCAAGCCTGACCTACCAGGCAGGTGACGCGACCGGCGGCAAGGTCCAGGCGCTGTTCCAGGTGTTCGACGCGAACACCGAACTGCTCGTCACGGAGGTCCGGGTTCCGGACGCGCCGTCCGGGACCCGCGTCACCGGTGTGGTCCCGGCTGGGCAGCTGCAACACGGGCGTCCGTACAAGTTCCGTGCCACGAGCGACGGTTCGGCAGGCAACCCCGCTTGGTCGGACTGGCTCGTGTTCGATGTGGACACTGCGGCGCCGTCGGCGCCGACGCGGATCACGTCGGAGGACTACCCGACCGGTCAGTGGGTCAAGGGCGCTGGGGAATCCGGTGTGTTCACCGTGACCCCGGTCGGCGGCGACCAGCACTGGCTGGAATGGAGCCTCAACAACGGTTCGTGGACCAAGGTACAGGTCGGCACGACGACCTCCCCGGTCGGTATCCCGATCACGCCGGACCAGGACGGTACGAACGTGCTGCAGGTCCGTACGGTCGACAAGGCGGACAACCGTTCCGAGGCGATCAGCTACCAGTTCCACGTCGGCGCCGGTGCCGTGCAGACGCCCAACGAGGGTGAGCGCGCGGCCCGCCGGGTCCTGTTGACCGCTGAGGCGGACGGGCAGAAGTTCGACAAGGTGACCTTCACGTGGCGTCGCGCCGAGACCGACCCGTGGACGCAGGTCCCGCCCGCGAATGTGGTCGCGAGCGGCAAGCCGCTCACCACGTGGCCGCTTCCGTTGGCAGCAGGCAAGAACGCGCCGGTCACCTGGAACGTCACCGACACCGTGAACCCGGACGGCAACGTCCAGGTGCGCGCGGAGTTCACCGGTCCGAACGGCGCGACGGGCGCGAGCGGGCCGAGTGAGCTCGTGGTTGACCGCAACGCCGAAAGCGCGGAGTCGCAGGAAGTCGGGCCTGGCTCGGTCAACCTGCTGACTGGCGAGTACTCGATGACCGCGCAGGACGCCTCGGTGCTCGACCTGTCGGTCAGCCGGAGTGTGTCGTCGCGTCGGCCGGACTTCGGTGCCAAGCAGGAAGGCCAGGCACCGATCTTCGGCAAGGAGTGGGTGTCGGGCACGGTCGCCGAGGTGACCGAGTCGGACTTCAGCCACATCCGCAAGACATCCAACACCTCGCTGGACGCGGTGCTGCAGGACGGTTCCACGGTCCGGTTCACCTCGCGCACCGGCGGTGGCTGGGTGCCAGAGCCCGGCTCGGAATCCTTGACACTGGCGGGTTCTTTCACCGGGACCTTCACGCTCACTGAGACCGAGGGCACGTCGACCACGTTCGCCAAGGCAGACCCGGCGGCAACGACGTGGCAGGTGACCAGTTCGCAGAATCAGGGCCAGGCCAACTCGACCACCCAGGTCGTGTCGCAGACGGTGGCCGGACCGAACAACACCAAGCTGGCAAGGCCGTGGCGGCTGATCGCGCCGAGCACGTCCGTCCCGGCGAGCACGTGCTAGACCACGCCGTCCACCAAGGGTTGCCGGGTGCTGGAGTTGGTCTACGCCAGCGCGACAACGGCTTCGGCTACCGCGTTGGGTGACTTCAAGGATCAGGTGACCGAGATCCGGTTGTGGGCAACGGATCCTGGCGCGTCCGCGGCTACTTCGACCACAGTGTCGAAGTACGCCTACGACCAGCAGGGCCGGTTGCGTGAGGTCTGGGATCCCCGGATCTCACCCGCGTTGAAGACCGCGTACGCCTACGATGCCGCAGGTCGCGTGGACACTGTGACCGAACCTGGTCAGCTGCCGTGGACGCTGGTCTACGGCAACGCGGGCGGTGTGACCGGCGGCGATGGCATGCTGCTCAAGGCAAGCAGGCCGACGTTGAAGCAGGGCACAACGGACCAGATCGAGAGCACCGCGACGACGACCATCGTCTACGACGTGCCCTTGACCGGACCGAAGGCGCCGCAACAGATGGGCGCCGCGGATGTAGCGGTGTGGGTCAGCAGGACGTCCCGACGGACGCCACGGCGGTGTTCCCATCGGACACTGTTCCGTCCGCCAACAACGGCTCGCAGCTCACCGCTGCCAGCTATCAGCGGGCGAGTGTTCGCTACGTCAACGCCTCCGGCCGTCAGGTCAACGAGATCGACGCGGCGAAGAACACCTCGGTGACCGAGTACGACAAGCAGGGCAACGTCGTCAAGGAACTGACCGCGGGCAACCACGCCCTCGCACTCGGCAAGTCCCAGGCGGACAAGGACGAGCTGAACCGTCTCGGCATCTCGGGGCTGTCACCGGCCCAGCGGGCCGAGCTGTTGTCAACCAAGTCCACGTACGACCTGATCAACCGCGGCCGCAAGCTGGAGCAGCTTGATCCGCTGCGGATCGTGCGGCTGGAGAACGCGTTGACCACTGTGCTGCCCGCGGAAGCCACGATCGCCGCACGGCCGCGCACGGTCAACCAGTACGACGTTGGGCGGCCGAACAACGGCTCGGCCGTGGTCCAGGACCAGGTCACCAGGACGACGGTCGGCGCGCAGCCGCTGGCGTACCCCGATCTGACCGCGGACGCCAGGGTCAACGAAACCCTGTACGACTGGGGCAAGGGGCTCGTTGTCAGGTCCACTCAGGACGTTGGTGGACTGAACATCACCCGTGCGACGGAGTACGACGAGCAGGGCAGGGTCACGAAGTCGACGCAGCCCAAGTCGAACGGCACCGACGCGGGCACGACCGTGACGAAGTACTGGTCCGCGACGGGCACTGGTGCCTGTGCGGGCAAACCGGAATGGGCGGACCAGATCTGCACGACCGGACCGGCTGGGGCGATCACCGGCGGCGGCAGCAACCCGTCGCAGCTGCCCACATCAACGACCGAGTACAACCGGGAAGGCAAGCCCGCCAAGGTCATCGAGACGGCCAACGGTGTCACCCGTACGACGGTCACCGAGTACGACGCTGCTGGCAGGCCGAAGACTGTGACGGTCAGCGGCGGCATCGGCGATGCCGTACCGGTGCAGACCACCGAGTACGACTCGGTTACCGGCAAGGTCTCGAAGAGGACTTCGCCGACCGGTGGCACGATTACCGAGACGTACGACAAACTCGGCCGGAAGGTGTCCTACACGGACGCCGACAATGGGGTCACCCGCACCGAGTACGACCGTCTCGACCGACCGGTGAAGGAAACCGACTCGGTGCCGTCGACCAAGACGTTCGCCTACGACCACGCGGCCGAACCACGTGGGTTGGCGACGTCGATGACCGACTCGGTGGCCGGTACGTTCGGCGCCAAGTACGACGCTGACGGTTCGGTGAGCGAGGAGCGGCTGCCTGGCGGGTTCACCATGCGGGAGCGGACGGACGCGTCCGGCTCCGCTTTCGCGCGGACCTACACCCGCGACTCCGACGGAAAGCTCCTGCTGTCCGACGGTGTGGTCGAGTCAGTGCACGGCCAGTGGCTTGAGCACAGTGGTGCGCCTGGCGAGTTCTCCAGCCAGAAGTATCGCTACGACAAGACAGGCAGGTTGGTCGAGACTGCCGACACGTATGGCCAGATGTGCATACGCCGGGTCTACGGGTTCGACAACAACGCCAACCGCACCTCGCTTCGGACCGTGTCCGGCGCACCGGGTGCGGCGTGCCCGGCGGACGGCGGCACAACCGTCACGTCTGCCTTCGACTCGGCGGACCGCCTTGTCGACCCCGGCTACGTCTACGACGCCTTCGGGCGCGCGTCGGCTCAGCCGGACGGCATAGCGAACACGTTCTACGCCAACGACTTGGTGAAGTCGCAGACCACTGCGACGGACCGGCAGGTGTGGACGCTCGACGCGGCGCACCGGTTCCGTTCGTGGACGACGGAAGCCAAGCAAGAGGATGGCACGTGGCTCAACACTGGCAAGAAGCTCAATCACTACGACAGTGATGAGGATTCGCCACGCTGGATCGTGGAGAACGAAACCGGTGAGGTGAGCCGGAATGTGAGCTCGCTCGGCGGTGACCTCGGTGCGACGACGAGTGCGGCTGGCGATGTTCAACTGCAATTGGCGAACCTGCACGACGATGTGAGCCTCGTGCTGCCGTTGGATGTGGCGCAGGCGCCGACCGTGTCGGATTCGGACGAGTTCGGCAACATCCGGCCGGGTCTGCCGAATCAGCGTTATGGCTGGCTCGGGGCGAAGCAAAGGTCAGCGGAGACGGTGACCGGGGTGACGCTGATGGGTGTTCGGCTGTACGACCCGAAGCTGGGCAGGTTCCTGTCGATCGACCCGGTCGAAGGCGGAAGCCTGAACAACTACGAGTACTCCGGCGCGGACCCGGTCAACAACGTCGACCTCGACGGCAGGTGGTGGCGTAAGGCAGGAGGACTGGCCAAAAAATGGGCGGGCGCAGCGGCCCGTCGCTGGGCCTTCGGGTACATCGGCAACTATGTGTACTGCCGGGTCAAGACGGGTCGGAACATCCGGGGCTGCCTGAAATGGTCCCTTACTCCCTGGTACAGGCATCTGGGGAAATGGGCCTACAAGAAGACGCGTCAAGGTTTCCGGAATTTGCGGTACGCCTACAACAAACACAAGAACAAGATCCGAGGTGGGCGTTGGCTGCCCCGATGGTGAGGTGAGGTAAGTGGCCGGGGTGGTCGTGGCCGCCCCGGCCACACAGCCTCAAGGCCATGGGCCCAGTTCGGTCGGCCGAGTGACCGTGACACCGTCGTCGCCGCGTCCAGCGAGCCATGCGGCGATGTCCGGTAGGTCACCGGCCACTCGTACCGGCTCGCCTACGCCCAGTGTCCTGTCGGGCAGCACGAGGCTGATGCCCGGCGGGACACGCGGGGCCATGAAATCGATGATGTAGTCGCAGAACTCCGGCGACCACGCCACCGGCCCGAGGTTGAGATCCGCACTGTGGATCTCAACCTCGCGCCACCTGGCCAGGAAGGTACCTTCAAGGGTGCCGTCCCGGTACTTCACCGGACGTGCCCAATCCTCCGGACCCACTGCGGCCCAGGTGGTTTCGAGGTCCTTGGCGGACTGGACCACCTCGTCGACCAAGACGCTGGCCGGGCGGCTGGATCCGGCTTCGATGTCGGCGGCCCGGCGCGGCAGGCCGCCGTCGTACATGTCGACCAGCTTGCCATCGAGGGCATACGATGCCTGACGTTTCAGGGCTTTCGCGTGTTCGGCCAGGTGCGTCAGCACGTGCCCGCGCGACCAGCCTGGCAACGCGGAATCCGCTCGTGTCTGGGAATCGGTGAGACCGGCGATCAGGTTGGCAAGGCGGGCATGGCCCGCGAAGATCACGTTGAGGTTCACGGCCATAGCGGTGTCCGCTCCCATCCATCGTGGGCCGAGGTGTAGCGCAGCCTGGCGTGGTTGCGGCCAGGATCTCCTTGCCAGAACTCCACTTCCGACGCCTTGACGCCGTACAGCCGCCACTCTGGACACTCGGTTGTCGGGGCCGCCGGTGCACGGTCGAGCAACGGCTTGCTCTGGTTGCCCAGCGCCGCTGCGGCACGAGCGGAAGGCGAGCGCTCAAGGAAGTCCTGGGTACCGTCGGCTGTGATCACGGCGCCGCGGATCCGGACTTGGCGGCCGAACGCGGGCCAGTAGAACGTCAGGGCCGCGTGGGGTGTCGCGGTGAGCTGCCTGCCTTTGGGGCTCAGGGAGTGGGTGGAGAACCACCACGTGGCTTCAGCGAGGTCCTTCAAGATCAACACGCGGGCATCGGGGCGGCCATGACCATCAACGGTAGACAAGGTCATCGCGTGCGGCTCGCGGAGACCTGCGTCGATCACCTCGGTGAACCATGCCATGAACTGGGCAGTCGGGTCCGCGGCGGCTTGCGAGATGTCGAACGTTGGCAGGGGAGGCGCCTGGGACGGCAGCCCTCGAAGCGTCGATCTAATGGAGTTCGCGACCAAGCCCATTAGCCGACCGTATCTCACATGGGGTACGCCGGGGAAGTCCATTAGACTGTGGTCATGTCCGCACTCGCCCTGCAGTTGGCGTCGACGATCAGGCACGACGGCCACGGCGGAGTGGCCGACGACCTGGCCACCGAGCAGGGATTCCGGCAGTGGGTCCGTGCGCACGTCGGCGACCTGGACGCAGACCGCGAACAGGTCGTCGCGTTGCGACGGGCGGTCCGGTCGTTGTTCGCGTACGCCGTCAGACCTGGTGAGCCCAGCAAAGCCGACGCGAACAGGCTCCTTGACCCACAGACGGCCTTGGCGCAGGTGAACGCAGCCGCAGGAGCCGTACGGCCGCAGCTGGATTGGCCAGAAGACGGCGAACCCATCCTGCGGTACGAGAGCGGCGGCGTGCTTGCCACGTTGGCGCGTGCCGCGATCGAGTTCCTCGCCAGCGACGACCGCGCCAAGCTACGCGCGTGCCCGGCGCCGCGGTGCGTGCGGTACTTCGTCAAGGACCACCCGCAGCAGGAGTGGTGCAAGCCGTCGTGTGGCAACCGGGCGCGGGTGGCTCGCTACTACAAGCGCAAGATCGAATCGGTTTAGGTCCGGGCCCGTCAGGGCAGCCCGAATCTGTGGAGAGTGCGCGGAATTCGGTACCACGGCTGCTGCGTGTCACAGCCGCGTTGAGTTGGCGGATCGTGGCCGTCGCGGCGGCGTTGTACGTTCTCGGCCATGTTGTCGGTTTTCTCGCGCCTGTCGTTGTGCCGCTTGCGATCGCGTTGCTGTTGGCCGCGTTGCTGGCGCCAGCGGTCTCCTTCTTGGTACGGCATCGGGTCCCGCGTGGCCTAGCGGTTGCCATTGTCGTCATCGGCGGTCTTGCGATCTTCGGCGGGTTGCTGACGTTCGTGATCACCACGTTCGTCAATGGCCTTCCGGCTCTGCGAACCCAGCTTTCGCAGAGTGTGGAAACCATCTCTGCCTGGCTGACCAACGGGCCGCTGCACCTGAGCGACGCCCAACTGCAGCGGTTCCTCGATGGGATCGTCACGGCCGTAGCCGGAAACCAGAGCGAGATCACCAGCGGGGCGTTGAACACCGCGCTGACCATCGGCGAAGGCCTCGCGCAGATGCTGCTTGTGCTCTTCTCCCTGATCTTCCTGCTCTACGACGGCCAGGGCATCTGGGGATTCCTGATGCGCGGCGTCCCCAACGGCCACCGCACCCGCGTGGACGTCGCCGGTCGTCGGGGACTGGCCGCGCTCGTCAGCTACGTCCGAGCCACCGTCGCAGTGGCCACAGTGGACGCTGTGGGTATCGGCATCGGGTTGTTCGTGCTCGGTGTTCCGCTGGCTTTTCCCTTGTCGGCGTTGGTGTTCATCGGTGCGTTCGTCCCCATTGTCGGTGCCGTGGTCGCTGGTGCAGCCGCGGTGTTGATCGCGTTGGTGGCCAATGGTCCGCTGGACGCGCTGATCCTGCTTGCCATCGTGATCGCGGTGCAGCAACTCGAAGGGCACGTCCTGCAGCCATTGTTGCTTGGCAGGGCGGTGAAGCTGCATCCACTGGCGGTCGTGCTGGTGATCTCGGCAGGCGTTGTGACGGCGGGAATCACGGGCGCGCTGCTCGCGGTTCCGCTGCTCGCCGTCCTGAACTCCGGGATCAGGTCACTGCGCAGCGACGCCGACGAACACGTCAAACCGGAAGACGTGAAAACCAGTGAGCCGGAAGAATCCGGCCCCGACGAACCCGGGCTGGACAAACACGAAGCGCCCTAGGATCGGTTCACGAGATGGTCGACCCGCTGACCGTGGGTTTCTCCGCAGTGCCTAGGTAGAAGATCCCTTTGATCGTCTCGAACCCGTCGCTGCGGTTGCGGCGCAGCGTGGATCCCTCGATCGTCATCGATCCGCTGCGATCGTTGCTGACGAAGAACACCGCGCCGCCGCCTTCGTTGGCATGGTTGTCCTCCACAATGGACCCTGCGATGCGGACGGTGAACTTGTCGCCGTCCGTGTAGATCGCGCCGCCGCTTCCGCCGCCCGGGGTGCCCGCCCGCGCCGGATTCGCGCCGCGGCCGACGGCTTTGTTCTTGCGTAAAACGCTGTTAAGGACGATGAAGGTCACGTGCAAGCCACTCAGCGCGCCGCCGTTGGCGCATGAACCGTCCTCGAACGTGCTGCCCACGACGTACACAGGCGCGCTGCGCGCCTGGTTGACGCGCAACCCCGCTCCGCCAAGGTCAGGACCGTTGGCGGCACACCGGTTGTTGTAGAACTGGGTATTGACGACACGGACCTTGCCTCCACGCACGTACACCGCGCCACCGCCGTCATCGGTCGCCGAATTGCCGCCGGTGAACGAGATGTTCTGCAGCACGAGTTGCGGGCCGCTCTGATTTGGCACGTCCATCACGAGGATCTGGCGCTTGCCGCCGCCGTTCAGCGTGACCCGTCCGCCGCCATCGAGCACGATCTTGGGGCTTGCCTTGACTTTCGCGGTCTCGTTCATCGTGATGGTCACTGGCGCGGGGCCGCAGGAGAACGTGATTACCCCACCGGCCGCGACTGTCGTGACCACCGCCTGGGAGGTGCAGCTTCCCGGAGTGCCGTCCCCGATGACGCGAGTGGGTCTCGAGGTGTCCTCGGCCCGAGCCTCAGCTGGAACGGCGGCTTTTCCAGCCGGATTGCCGAACTGGGCTGGCGGCGGCGCCGGGGCAGGAGCGGCCGAGGTCGTTGTGGTGGTGGTAGTTGTGGTTGGCGGAACCGAAACAGTGGTTGTGATCGGTGTTTCGGAAGGTGGCGCGGGAACGCTGATCCCCGTCGTTGTCGTGGCGCAGCCGCCAAGCATCGCGAGCGATGCCAAGGCGGCTAACGGACGAAGCATGGCGGAGACTCTAACCCTCCGGGTAGAACACGAACAGCACACAGCCGGTCTTGCTTTGCGGGATGTGCCACGAACCGGCGGGCGCGTGAATGAACGTCCCGGCCGGATAGTCCGTGAAGCCGTCGTTGAACACGCCACTGACCACGTAGACCTCTTCCGGGCCTGGTTCGTGCACGTCCTTGCCCTCCCAGCATGCCCCCGCGTCGATCTCCACGACGTTCGCGCTGGCCCCGTCCGGTCCTGTCCAGAGTGGACGAAGCCGGATGCCGGGGAACAACTCGCGGGTCGGTGCGTCGGCGACAACGGTCGATTCGAAATCCATGCCACCAGCTTTCCCGCGGCGGCCGAAGTCCGGCCAGTGTCAGAAAAGACATCCTTGGGTACTTTATTGCCATGCATCGTGTGGTCGCCCTCGTCCATCCGACCCAGTCGACCTTCGAGCTCGGCTGTGCCGCCGAGGTGTTCGGGATCGAACGGGACTGCCTGACGCGGCACTACGAATTCCGGATCTGCACCGAGAAACCCGGTCCCGTCCCGACAACCGCGGGCTTCGACTTGGTGGTGACCGATGGACTGTCCGCATTGGACAAGGCGGACACCGTGATCCTGTCCGGCAGGCGCCCGATCGACGCGCCACTGACACCCGCGGTACTGAAAGCGTTGAAACGCGCACATAAGCGTGGCTGTCGGATTGTCACGATCTGCACGGGCGCGTTCGCCCTGGCGCAGACCGGGTTGCTCGACAACCGCCGCGCGACAACCCATTGGGCTCGCACCGAATACCTGCGCGAGCTCTTCCCGAAGGTCCAGGTCGATACGGACGTGCTCTACATCGACCACGGCGACGTCGCGACCAGCGCGGGTGCGGGCGCCGGGGTCGACCTGCTGCTGCACTTGGTTCGCAATGACCTCGGCGCCGCGCATTCGGTGCACCTGGCGCGGCACATGGTGTTGCCACCACACCGCGAAGGCGGTCAGACGCAGTACGCGGCCGACCTGCCGATCGCGCAACCCGACCAATCGCTCGGTCGCCTGCTGGAATGGGTCTCCGACCGGCTGGGCCAACCGCTGAGTGTCGAGGACATGGCCGCGTACCTGCAGGTCTCGCCGCGGACCCTGGCGAGACGGTTCGACGAACAACTCGGCACCAGCCCCGGCCGCTGGTTGTTGGCCCAACGCATCATCGCGACCAGGGCGTTGCTGGAGGAGACGGAACTGTCGGTCGAGGCCATCGCCCACCGGGTCGGCCTGGCCTCAGCTACCAACCTGCGCAGGCGATTCGTCGCCGCCGTGCGGACGACTCCGGCCGCCTACCGCCGGGCATTCAAGCCTTGATCGCCACGAGGACATGGTCGTCGCCGACCTGCCACAGCGGCGCCACGCTCCCGAAACCCGCCGCCCGCAAGGCATCCGCCTGTCCGGCGACGGTAAGCGTGCTCTCGGTGTGCTCGCCGGTCTTGGCCTTGCGCTCGATCCAGGCCTGCGCGAGCTCCAACAACTCAGGCGAGCTGTTGACGGCTTCCCACCACGCGCCCCACTCCTCGTTGTCCAGCACGCCGACACGCTCGGCCCTGCGACGCCGGACGACCTCGGCCAGCTTGTCCAGCCGTGAGTCGCCGAGCTGGATGTTGTCGCCGTTGATGAAGACGCCGCCCGGCGCCATCAGGCTGCCCAAAGTACGGTAGAGCTCGGTCAACTGGGAGTTGTTCAGCCAGTGCAGTGCCGTGGTCGACACCGCGGCGTTGATCACCGGCGGAACTTCCGCCAGCCACTCACGTTTGCTCAGATCGGCGTCGACCCAGGTGATGCCGGTGTAGTGGGCGCGGGCGAGGCCGAGCAGCAGCGGATCGGAGTCGATACCGATGATCGTGGCGTGCGGGAGCCGGTCACGCAGCCGCGCGGCCAGCGAGCCTGGCCCGCAGCCCAGATCGAGGATCACCGGCTCGGCCACGCCGTCCAAGGCCGCCTCGACGATGTCGCACAGCACCGTGAACCGCTCTTCCCGGTCGGCGACGTACCGCTCCTGCTGCGCGTCCCACCGGTCGAGCCAGGTCTGTGCCGCGTCGCTGGTCACCTGCGTCATGATCCACCCCGTCACTGTCGATAAGCTATTGGACAGTGACGCTAGAGGAAGAGAGGGTGACTGGTCAATTGAACTTTGACAGTCACGCGAGTGACGTGGTCGCGGCTGCCGTGCAGGCGGTCAACGTGCTCACGCCCGGAGAAGCCCTAGGGCGGGCATATGCGGCCGACGAGCCCGATGTCAGCGGCCTGGCCGGTGGAGCCGAAGCGGCGGGCAAGGACGTTGACGAGCTGCGCGGCTACGCGAGCAGGCTGCGAGCCATCTTCGAAGCGGTCGACACCGGGCACATCGACCAGGCCTGCGTGGTGACGAACGCCCTGTTGGCCGACACGCAGGCGGTGCCCCGGCTGATCAAGCACGACAACGAGCCGTGGCACATTCACTTCCACGCCGGTTCGGCGAGCTGGGCGCGCGGCTGGGCCGCGTCCATGGCGACCGCGCTGGCGATCGTGCTCGGAAACCCCATGTCAGACCGGCTTGGCGTATGCACGGCGACCGCGTGTGACCGGGTCTTCGTGGACGTGTCACGCAACGGCACGAAGCGGTTCTGCTCGACAGCGTGTCAGAACCGGATCAAGGCCGCGGCGTTCCGTGCGCGAAAGCAGGTTTGATCCACATGCCCTTTGGGGTAACTGCGCTGGCAAGTCCCTGAGAGGCAGAAGGAGCGGGAGAACACGTGGTCGGTGAGCTGCTCGAAGTCAAACCACTGCGGGATGTGTCGGGTGCGCGGCTGCTTGGCCTTGTCGGGGAAGTCGATCTGAGTACGGCGCCCACCCTGGAAAAGGCGATCGGCACCGCGCTCGGCGAGGTGGACGGCAAGAAGCTGATCCTCGACATGACCGGGGTGACCTTCCTTGCGTCGGCAGGGATGTCCGCACTCATCGCGGGCAGGGAACAAGCCGTGGCCAAAGGTGTCGAGATGGTGATCGTGGCGACGCCGACCGGCGCTGCCTACCGGTCGCTGGAGATAGCCGGGCTGATCGAAGTGCTGTCGGTACAGCAGGAGGTCACTCCACCTGTCTGAGTCGGACGCTCCATTGTGGTCTATCGTTCGGTGGCGCCGATCGTCCACTGCGCACCTGTGAGCAGGGCGGGCAGGCCCAGCCGCAGGTGCTCGGTACGGACCTGATCGCCGGTGCCGAGCGAGCCCCGTCTCGCGAGCGTGCGCAGAACCGTGCCGAGGGCGCCACGGGTGTGCTCGACGGTCGTACCCGTCGCGAACGTGACGACAGCCGCCTGATTCGGCGAACACGCCGGAAACTCGTTGAAGCGAACCGGTTCCGCCAACTTCGCGGCCGACAACGCGCCCCGGGGCACCCCGGGCAACCAAGGCCCGGACCGGATGTGCCGGACGTCAAGCTTGCGGTACGAAGGAATGCCCGGGCGTCGAGCGAAGCTCCGGACTCCGGGCACGCCCGTCGCGTACACAATTGACTCGGCCGCCGCCCACGTCGGTTTGACCAGATCCAAGCGGCTCTCGAACATCTCTGGATCGCCATCGGGCTGGAAAGGCACAACTGTGCCACCGGCCGCCACCGTGCCGAGGGCGAGAACGACCGCGCGCACGCCAGGGCGGATCGAGAACAGCATCCGGCTACCGGCCTGGAATCCGTTGTCACGCAGGCGTTGTGCGGTGCCGAGGACACTGGCCAGCAGCTGGCCGTAGGTGATGGTCGTCCGCCGGTCGGTGATGGCTGGACAGGAGCGGTGCGCGCGGGCCGCGTTGAGCACGTCCACAAGCAGATCTGCGGCCACGGTGCTGGTACCACCCCTCGGATTTCTGGAATTCATCCCCTTTCGGCAAGGTTATGCTCCGCTGTCCTTCGAGCGCTTGGGTAGAACTACTCGACAACGGTCCGTGTTCCGTCGAGTACATTGGGCGTGTTGACCTTGATCTGGATGGTTGGGGGTGAGTTCATGCAACGGCCGGAATCCTGGCTCGCCACGGCGGTGAAGTCGTTGCTGGCCGAGAAGTATGGCGGGCGTATCCCTGGGGTACGGAAAATCTCCGCTGATATCGCCGTCGCCAACGGCGGTGACACGATCTCGCATGGCCATGTGCACAACATCCTCACCGGCGAGGCGGAAAACCTGACAGACCGGACACGAGTTCTGCTCGCCCGGTTCTTCGGCAAGCAGCCGTCCTTTTTCCATCCGCCGCAGGAAGACATCGAGCCGAACCAGGATTCGGTGCAAGCCCTCGCGGCCCGGCTGGCCACCTTCGACCAGGCGCAGCTCGATGCGATCAGGACGGCGTTGGACATTGCCTCCGGTCAACGGCGATCCGAGGATCGTTAGACCGATTGGGGGCTTTTATGGCGGTTCGAGTGGTGCTCGGATGAGTCGGCGTTGTTCCATGACCCATGAGACGGTGCAGGCGATGACGTGGAAACAGGCGCGTGCCGAGGCAGTCGAGCTCGCGGCGCGATTGCCGCAGCTGCGGAGACCATGGCGGATCGAGGATCTCTGCACGGCCCTCGCCGCCAAGCGCGGCCGGCCATTGCTGCTGCACGAACTGGATTTGGCGGCGCTGCCGTTCGGCCTTTGGTATTTCGACGGCGACCGTGACCACATCATTTCCCGGGCCGGTGTGACTGGATACCACCGCGACCACATCATCCTGCACGAGATCTGTCATATGCTCGCCGATCACAACGCGGCGCCCGCGACACCGGACGGACTGACCGACGTGATCGCGACGGCGATGGCCAACCCGCACACCACCTCGCACGAGGAACTCGCCGAGGCGTTCGCGACGGTCGTGCTCAAGCAGGCCAGGAAACGCCCGCCCGGTGGGGACTTCGAGCAGCGGGCGTCGGCTGTGTTCGGCGCCGCCTGATGTTCGAGGACATCTCACGATGGGTGATCCTGACCGTCGTCTGGCTCGTCGTGCTGGTCCGTACTCCGGCGATGGTGCGCGACCCGCAGCAACGGCCGTTGTGGGTCGTGCTCGTGGTGGTCGCGCTCGGTGCCATCCCGATCCAGTCGTGGTTCGCCGTCTGGATCGATGACCTCACCGGCGATCCCAAGTTTCACAACCTGTTCCGCGGCTTGTTCGCGGTCCTGGACGCGGCAGTGACATGGCGTTTCGTCGTGCACATCGCGGGACGCAAGGGCACGTGGTGGCATTCCGCTGGCGGGCGCTGGTTCCGCGCGGGCACGGCATGGGCCGTCGCCGCCGCGATCACCATCTGCTACTACGTCGCCGCTCCCGCCGAGCGGTTCCGGCCGTCGCCGGAAGGCCCGTTCGCGGTCTACAACCTCCTGATTTTCCTGTATCTCGGCATCTCGCTTGGCGCCGCGGCGTGGCAGATGTGGCGTCACCTGCCCGGTGTGCGCGGCCGGACTTTGCGCGCGGGCTTGGCTCTCGTGGCGATCGGCAACCTGATGGAGGTGCCGTTCGCGGTGATCCGCGTGGGTGAACGGCTGACGTGGTTCGGCTCGCCGGTGCTCAGCGATGTCGCGTTCTACGCGTCCACCGCCCGGTTCATCATGGTGCCGTTGGGTTGTGTGGTGGCCGCGTTCGAACCGATGCGGACCGCGGTGCTGTACTACTTCCGGCGAATCCGGCTGTATTCCTTGTGGCGTTCGCTCAGGGCCGCGACGCCGGAAATCTCGTTGGCCGAACCGATGTCCCGGTGGCAGGACATCCGCACGATGGACAACGCCTGGGAACGGCTGCACCGGCGCATCATCGAAATCCGCGACAGCGCATTCCACCTCTATGACTCATGGGGTTGGCCGGAACTGCTCGACCAAGCCGCGCACGACGCCAAAAACGAGCGAATTGGTGTCACGGCGCGGTGGCTCGAAGTCGCCACCCGGGAAAGTATCGCCGGTTCGCCGAAACGATATCGATCTCTCGACAAGGCATTCCTGCCCGCTTTGGCGGCCGAAGAGTCCACTGTGCACGAGGAGACCCGTTATCTGCTCGAGTTGCACCGTGCGCTCCGATCGCCTGCGGTACAAGCTTTTGCCAGTTCGGTACGGCAGGATTCAGCCGCCGGTCATTAGTGTCTACTTGATGTCCATCGCACTTGACGCAGGGTCACGCGCGTCGGTAGTGTCCGATCCGCGACGGAGCAGTTTCCCGCCGGCTGACACCCGAGTGAAAATGACGGTTACCGAAAGCTCGAGTGCGACGTTTTCGCTCGGAGGCACGCACTGGGGGTGCCTCCGAGCGTGACGCCGCAACCGCGAAACGGGTGAATTCACCGATCGTTTGTCGCTGCCGTTGATGCTGTCGGTACCTGCGCGTAGCGTCACTGGATGTGACCAGCTTTGATCATGCCGAAGCCGAGGTTCATCGTCTGATCAAGGACTACACCGGGATATTGCCGCGGGCCCGGCTCAGTCAGCTGACCGGCGCCTCGGCGATGCTGAGCGATCAGCTCGCCCACGAAACCCGGCAGGCCAAGGTACGCGACTTGCACGCCCTGGCGGGCCGCCTCGGCGTCTTACTCGCCTACACCCGGCAAGATCTCGGCGACGCAGGCGAAGGCGGTCGTCAGGCGAAGCTGGCCGGGCAACACGCGGCCTTGGCAGGTCACGATGAGCTACGAGTGCACGCGAAGACCGTGCACGCCAACATCCTGTTCTGGCACGAGAAGCCAGCCGCCGCATTGGCCTTGGTCGAGCCCGAGTTGCCGACGGCGCCAGCGGCAAGGCAGGCCGGTCTGCTCTACAACCAAGCGCGCGCCTTGGCGGCCATTGGCAACCGTGACGGTGCCTTGGAGGCGCTCGTCCAAGCGCAGGGCTACGTCGACCTTGCGCCATCGGACTCGTTGTGGGGTGGGACGTCCTTCGAGTGGCGCCCGGCGTCCGGCTTGCTGCTGGCGGCATCGACCCATGTGCGGCTCGGCAACGGGGCCGCGGCGGCTGAACTGGCCGAGCAGTGCCTCGTGGCGTACCAGTCGCGGCCACGCGGCGAGAAGCCGAGCAACGCGGATGTCCGCGCGTTGCTGGAATTGATCGCTGCCCGGGTGCTCACCGAAGATCTCGACGCCGCCGCCGAAGCACTACGTCCGGTTTGCGAGCTTGAACCGGAACGCCGGACCGAAAGACTTGTCCGGCGGGTGGAGTTCGTAGAGCGCACAGTGGCCGCGTCTCGCTTCGCGCACACGCCCGAAGCACGCGCTCTGGTCGAGCAGACGCGGGATTTCACGCGTCACACGCTGCGGGGCCTGAAATAAAAAAGGGTGTCGCGCTCAACCAGCCTGGGGGTTACCGGGAGCGCGACACTGATGAAACGGTATCCCCACAGACGGTTCTTGTCCACTCCCTAGCGATCACCGGTCCGTCACAGTTTTCAACGGACCCTTCTGACCTGTGCGAAGCGCTGGCAGAAAGTAGCCATCCACCCTCATAGCGCCCCTTAGTGAAACGATTCGATGGCCGCGAGAGCCAATGCGATCGATTGCCTGGCTTGTGTCCAACTGCGGACGAAGGGGAACGATTCAACCGCGTCGCGCGGCTTCGATGTAGGAAGCGATGTTCCGGGCGTCCGGGATCTGAACCAGCTGCATCCGCCGGTGCGTCGCACCGGGCCCCCGAAACGCCACAGCACCGCCTGAGCCACCGCGCTCGGCGGCCCGAAGCTCACGGTTCCCACGCCACTGGCGCGTTGCTGATTAACCACCGGGGCGGCAAGGAGGCTCAGTGCGACCTCCTCGACGCCCTTGCTGCTTCGGGTGAGCACCCGTTGGTTGGTGAGCACATACGTGACTGCGATCGATCGCTTACGGACGAGGAACAGCGCCACTGGCAGGCAAGCGATCAACGAGAAGGACGCTGCGGCCGTGCCAAGGAAGACGATCGCGAAGCCGAGGCAGTAGAGCAAGAACAGGCAAGCGGCGCCGTCGATCCAGTCGATCGGTGCCTGGCGGGCAGGTTTGCCCGTCCAGAGCACCTTTTCGCCGCTGTGCAGTACTCCCGCGCCGAGACTCATGCCCGGGCTATCGCACCTCGCTTGCGGCCGAGGAACAGCGCGGCGATGCCGAGCGCGGACACGATCAGGCTCATCAGGTACGCCGAGCGGTAGCCGATATCGGACGCCAGACCCAGCAGCGGCCCAGCGAGCATGATCCCGACGGTCAGCGTGTTGGTGTACAAAGTGGTCGCGAAACCGGGCCGATTCGGTGCCAGCGACTGGAAGTACGTGATGCCGGTACCCATCACCGCGGAGATCACGATCGCACTGAGGACCTGCAGCAGCAGGATCTGCCACACGGCACTGGTCATCACCATCAGGCCTTGGTACACCAACGCGACCGAGCCGCCGAGTATGACGATCATGCGCTGGTCGTATTTGACCGCCAGCGCGCCGAACCACAGGATCAGCGGGATCTCCAGCGCCGCGCACAGGCCGAGGACAAGCCCGGCGTCACCGGCGCTGCCGTGCAGGACGTTGGTGATGTACAGCGGCATCGCGCTCACGCCGAGCCCGGAAGCCCCTTGCAGCAGCACGAAACCGATACTCGCGAAGATCACCTGCCGGTTGAGCAGCCCGCCCTCGCCGTCTTCGCTCTTGACCTGAGCCTGCATGCCGAGTTCAGGCAGACGGATCGTCACCGCCGCCACGATCAGGTAGAACACGGTTGAGGCGACGAACAGCCCGGTGAAGCCGTACGCGGAGACGATCACGCCAGCCAACGGCGGGCCGCCGACCCACGCCAGCGACAGCACCGTGCGCAGGATGCTGACAACGAACGGTGCCTTCGTGGCGTTGGTGCGTTCCGTCGACTGCCGTCCGTACGCGAATGTCTGCGCGAGCAATGACCCTGCGATCGCGAGCAACGTGACGGACGTGCCGAGCAGTATCCAGTAGTTACGGACGACGATGAACAGCGCCATCCCTGCGGCACCGGAGATTGCTCCGATCACCAACAGGTTTCGCCGGACCGCGCGTGCGTCCGACAGCCGGCCGAGCAGGGTGCCGACGATGAGCCCGGCCACCGGCGAGACGAACATGAAGCTGCCGAGGGCGGCCGGGCTCGCCTTGACCTCGTTGGTCAGGAACAGCCCCATGAACGGCATCGTCAGCGACATCGCGGTGCCGACGAACAGGGTCACCGTCGCCATCGGGAGGAGGGTTCGGAAACGGAGCGGGGATGGGATCACGCTCGCAGTAGTCACCCGATCATCCCTACTGGACCGATGCCCGCTGGTCCACACCATTTAGCCGATTCAGTCAGCTGAACTCGGCCTTCACCTGGGGAAGGACCTCGGTACCGAGCAGCTCGATGGCATTCATCACAACCGGATGTGGCACGCCGGACCAGTCCATCTGCATGGCGTACCGGTCCGCGCCGACGAGCTTGCCGACCGTGATCAACCGGTCCGCGATCTCCTGCGGGCTGCCGACCAGAAGCGAGTTCGCGTCCCTCGCGTACTCGTCGTAGTGCGCCCGCGTCGGCAACGGCCAGCCGCGCGCCTTGGAGCCGTACTTCATGGTTTCCATCCAGTACGGGAAGAACGTCTCCTTGGCATCTTGGGAGTTCTTGGAGATCAAACCGACCCCGCCCATGGTGACGTGCAGGTCCTCCGGCGCGTGCTCGCCCGCCTCACCGGCCCGGCGATACAGGTCGACCAGTGGCTTGAACCGCTCCGGCTGGCCGCCGATCACCGCGTACACCACCGGAAGCCCCAGCAATCCGGTGCGGATCGACGATTCAGGATTGCCGCCCGTGCCGATCGAGATCCGCAGTCGGCGGTTGTACGGCCTCGGCAGCACGCGGACGTTCTCCAGTGGCTCACGGAACTTGCCGGACCACGTGATCGGGTCTTGGCGGTCGAGGTGCAGCAGCAGGGCCAGCTTCTCCTCGAACAGTTCGTCGTAGTCCTCGAGCTTGGCGCCGAAGAGGGGGAACGACTCGGTGAACGAACCACGTCCAGCGAGCAGTTCGGCACGCCCGCGGCTGAGTTGGTCGAGCGTGGTGAACTGCTGGTAGACCCGGACCGGGTCCTCGGTGCTCAGCACGGTCACCGCGCTGGAGAGCGTGATGTTCTCGGTGACGCTCGCGGCCGCCGCCAGAACCGTGCCTGGATTGGAGATGGCGAAGTTCTCCAGGTGGTGCTCGCCGAGGCCGTAGAAGGACAGACCGAGTTCGTCGGCGAGTTTGATCCGCTCGATGGTCTGTGCGAGCGTGTCGGCCACCGAAACCTGCTCGCCGGTGGTCGGGTCAGGTGTGCGGTCGCCGAAACTGTAGATGCCAAGCTCCATGGCTGTCGTCAACAAGTAAGAATCGGTGACTATTCCCTATAACGCCTCAGTCGCGATCAGGTGCGAGATCTGCCGGACGTCCGCGCCGCCGCGGAACTCGAGCCGGACGTTGCCAAGCCCGCTGAACCACAGGTCAAGCTCGGCATCGAGGTCGAACGTGCCAGCGGTCTCGATGGAGAACGCCTGGATCTTGCGGTACGGAAGGGACGTGAAGTCCTTCTTCTTACCCGTGACGCCCTGCACGTTGACCGCGATCAACCGCTTGGTGGTGAACACGACGAAGTCACGGACCGTCTTGAAGCAGAACACAATCTGTTCGCCCGGGATGATCAGCGGAGCGACGTCCCGTGCGACATTCTCGTTGCGGACAGGCGTGAGCTTGAAAACGGAGTTCTTCTGGAAGTCGATCACACTATCGAGCGTACGGACTTTTCGGACAGGAGGTATGGATGGCCGTCGGAGGCATCCTCGGCCGCGGCGGACGCTACCGAGACCCGATGTGGGAACTGGAAGTTCGGCTGACGCCGCTCGAGCAACACCTGCTGCGAACCTGGGAACTGCGGCGACTGCAATTCATCGCGCACGGTGGAGCGTCAGCGCTGACGACACACCAGACGTACACTCGCCTCGAGCACAGTCTCGGGCTGTTCGCCCTGGCCGCGCACTTCGCTCCTACCGACTGGGCGGCAAGGGTTTCCGCGCTGCTGCACGACATCGGGCATCTGCCCTTCAGTCATACTCTCGAAGGGTTGGCTGGGCTGCATCACCATCGCCTTGGGGAGCAACGGATGCAGAGCTTGGGACCGTTGTTGGCTTCGCACGGGATGTCTGTGGATGAGGTGCTGGCTATCGAGTCCGGATCGCGGCCTTCGGTGTTGCGCGGGGAACGTGGCCTGAAGTTGGACCACTTGGAGTCCTTCCTGCGAAGCGGGCGTGCGCATGGGCGTCTGACGGAGTCCCCGCCGGAAACCCTTCGGCGCCTGTGGGTTTCCTCGGGAGCTGTGCACACCGATTTGGCGACGGCGAAGTATTTGGGCGAACTGGCGATCGGTGAGGCGCAGTACCTGTGTTCGTGGGAGGACGCCGTGGCCAATGGCGTTATGCGTGGCCTGGTTGCTTTGGTGCTGGACGACGTGCTCGACCGGATCCCGCAGATGACCGACGACGAACTGTGGTCGGTGCTGCTGTCCGACCCTCGAACATCCCTGGACGCGCAACGGCTGCGCCGAGATCCGTTGGGCTGGGAGATCACTGTGGACGAAGGATATCCGTACGAGGTAGCCAAGTTGTACCTGACTACGGCATGTGTGGATGGCGTCCCCATTGAGCTCCCAGCCTCGGAACTTCCTAGCCTGCCATGGAAATGCCGAATCGCTTGGCGTTCTTAGGAGTTCAAGCGCTCTGCGAGGTCGACGAGTTCAGGCAGCCGCAGGACCCGGTCACCCGCTCCCGGCAAAGGAACGTGCAGTTTCGTTGTCCAACGGTCAGGAATCGCGCCGATGCCGTACACGGCACCAGCCAAGCCACCGGTCACCGCGCCGACCGTGTCGGTGTCGTGGCCGAGATCGACCGCGGTCCGAATGGCATCCTCGAACGTCGACGTATGCCGCAGTACCCAGACGGCCGAGCCAAGGCACGGCCAGATGGCGCCGTTGGACTCGGTCGCCATGCGGGGATGCCAGTCCGGGCTCAGAACCGTCGCGTACTTCTCGCGGTACGCGGGTTCGGTCGCTGCCAACGCATCCGGGATGGCATCGAGCGGATCGCCGCCATCCAACGCGACCCGGATCAGGTCGTGGAAGATCGCCGTGCCCTCCCATGCAGCCGGGTCGCCGTGCGTCAACGCCGCGATCTTGCGTGCGGCATCCATTGTGGACTCCCGGTGCGCGAAGTACACCGCTGACGTCACCGCTCGCATCAGGCAGCCGTTGCCTGCCGCGCGCATGGTGAACTCGAAGTGGACCTGCGCGGCCTTGTCCCACGGGTGTCCGTTGGTAAGCACGTCCTCGGTCTGGATACCGACGTCCATCGGGTCGGCGGCGCACCAGCGCTGGAAGCGGTCGAAGATGTCCGGCAGGTCGAGTCCGCCGCGTTCGAGCAGCGATTCACCTACGTGCACGGCCATCTGCGTGTCGTCGGTGGCTTCGCCGGGTTCCCAGCTTCCACCGCCGTTCATCTCGTCCGTGCCAGTCGCTGAGAATGTTCCGGCCGCCAGGAACTCGAACGGCGCGCCAAGTGCGTCACCTACCGCTGTTCCAACGATGGCGCCGATGGCGCGGTCGACCCGGTTCATGAGCGGGAAGACTAGTGGGCCTCGGCGAGTACGGCCTCCATGATTTTCGTTGGCAGCGCCGGATTCGCCGCCGCCGCTTCGGCCACCAGAAGATCCGGATCGTCCAGCAGGTCCGTGATCACCTCGGACGGCAGGTTCGGGTGCCGGGCCGCGTGCCTGCGTGCGGGCTGCGTTCGCAGGCACAGCATGAGCGTGTCCGCTTCTGTGTTCGGGTGCTGGGCGACCTGAGGACTGGTAGACCCCGCGCGCTGCACCAGGTCGTGCAGGAGCGCGGGGGAGCAGTGCGGGTTCTTGGCGGCGACGAGCGCGTGAACCACCCGTGGCTCCGGATCGGCGACGAGCCGGGAGATCACGTCACGAGGCAACCCCGTGTGCGGCGCGACCAGGGCGCGTATCTGCCATGCGCGTGACGATGCGAGGAGCCGTAGCTCGGCACGGTTCGCGGAGGCGATGCGCGGCAGCAGAACGTGCGGCAACTTGACCGACACCGCGATGTCGGACAGCAGCTTGAGCGGGACCGTCGGATTCCACGCGAGCTCGGGCCGTACGGCACGGTCGTTCGCCAGCGTCCACAACAGATGCTCCGGGACCGCAGGGTTACGGGAGAGGTACAACCGCACCCATAGCCGGTCGTCGGTGACCAGTTGTTCGTACGTCGCCTCCGGCAAGTCTGTCCTGCGGGCCATGGTCTCTGCCACGGTTTCGATCACCGGGGCGTCGGCCAGGTCCGACATGTCCAGTGTGGGTGCACCGAACAGGTCCGGCCCGGTGTCGAGTTCGCCGCTGGTCACCGCGACCAGCTTGTCAAGCAGATGCCCTGGCAGATTCGGGTTGTCGGCCAGTCCACAGAGGTGCGCGAGGTATCTGTCCTCGTCCGGCACGGTCGCCTCCGCTCGGTGGATGCCGGTCAGCCGACCGGGTCCGCCCCATGCGGAACGTTCCAGAATGCCCGTGGCCCTGCGCGACAACAACCGCCATTCGTACTAGTAGCATTGTCGGGTGCCAGCTTCGTGTCCTTGTGGTCTTGGCAAGCCGTACGCCGACTGCTGCGGCGTGTTCCATCGTGCGGAAGCAGCCGCCACCACGGCGGAGTTGCTGATGCGCTCGCGTTACAGCGCCTACGCCGTCGGCGACAAGGACTACTTGCTCCGGACGTGGCATTCGACGACGCGCCCGAAGACGCTCGATTTCGACCCCGGCCTGCGCTGGACGCGGCTGGAGATCGTCGGCACGACCGGTGGCAGCCCGTTCCACAAGGTCGGCACGGTCGAGTTCAACGCCCACTACCAGGCGAACGGCCGCGCCGACCGTATGCACGAGAACAGCTCGTTCTCCCGCGAGGACGGGCAGTGGATGTACGTGGCTAGTTGCTGATCGCGAAGATCGGCCACCGTCCAGTGTGGACATCCTTGCGGGTCGCGTAGTGGATCGTGCTGGCGATGACGCTGATTCCGCCGCGCTTTTCCACGAAGTTGGCGTAGAACACCGTGTCCGCACCGCCGCTGAACGGCACGGTGACGTCGAAGACCGGTGTTTGGCCCGCTGACGGGTTCCAGCGTTTGGCGATCAGCCTGCGGCTGTCGGCCGTCGCGTAGACGAACTCGACGGCATCACCGCTGGTCACGATGTCTTTGAACAGCGAAGTTGTGGTGTCGATCGTGGTGCTGGTCCACGAACTGCCAGCCCATCGGGCGAGGACGATCCGCCTGCTGTTGGCCGTGTGCACGCCATAACCGAGCACAACCGTGCCGTCCTGCATCGGTACTGCGACAGGGTTTTCTTCAGGCAGCGTCTTGTCTGCTGGCAGGTCGTTCGGGTTTGTGGTCACGACCGATGCCTGGTTGAGTTCGCCGCCGGTGATGCCCGCGCCGAGGTTGGTCCCGCCGACCGTGCGCATGGTCGAGTCGGCGGTGTTGAAGTAGGCGACATAGATGTTCTTACCGCCGCCGTTATGGCCTTTCGGGCCGCCGTGCTGTGACCATGTTATGTAGATCCGGCCGTCCCGTTCGTACACGCCGAACGCGTACACCTCGGCGAATTTATCGGCACTCTTGCCGGAATCGATGATGGTCTGCGGCGCGCTCCACGTTTGACCGGAGTTCGTCGACTTGATCACCCGATAGATCCGGTACGGCCAGGAAAGATCGGTGTTCTGGCTGTAGAAGACGTAAATTGTCGACCCGATGACGATGGGTTCGGGATATGTGTTCCTGTCGGTGCTGATCCGGCGGTTCGCCCACGTTCCGGTGATCGATCGTGGCGAGGGCGACGTGTACATCTGCATGCTCGAGGTATGCGTCGCCTGGAAGATCGCCAGCCGCCCGTCGGAGAGTTGTCGCAGGACAGGGTAGTCGTGGTAGGCGTTGGAGTGCGTCAGGTTGAGCGTGGCGACCTTGACGGCTGCCGACCACGACGAGCTGGCGTGGTTGTAGGCCTTGATGTAGATGTCGTGATTCGTCCCCGAATAGGTAACGAAGGTTTGATTGACGGTCGAATCGTAAACGGCGGCGCCGTTCGTACGCAGACAACCGTAGATGGATTGCGTTGTCACGGTATCGATGGTCGCTGCGGACGCGCTCGGTACCGGAATGACCATGGCGATTATCGCGGCCATTGTCAGAACGAAGGAGCGTAGTGCAGGGGGCACGGCGGACCTCCACGCTTCGTTGCGTCAATTGAAAAACGCTACCCCGGTGGAATGTGATCGGGCAATGTTCCCGGCCAGCGGGTCGGTTCACATTCCTGAATTCCGTGATGCGGATGCCCGTGCCGCGGACGACAATCATGGGGTGAAACGCGTGACGCTCACGATCATCGGCGCGGCACTCCTGATCATCGGAGCCGCGATGCTCGTCCTGCCAGGACCGGGACTGCTGCTCGTGCTCGCCGGTCTGCTGGTCCTCGCATCGGAGTTTCCCGCGCTGGGGAAGTACATCGACCCGGTCCGCGACCGAGCGATGAAAGCCGCGGAAGACAGTGTCGCGACACCGTTCCGAATCGTGTGGTCGGTGCTCGCGGGCTTGGCCCTGATCGCGGCAGGCATCGTCTGGGGATTGGTCGACAGCCTGCCACTGAGCGGCTGGAGCACCGGCTCAGGCCTGATCCTCTCGGGCATCGTGCTGCTCGTCCTACTGGCCTGGAGCTACCGCCGGGTCAAAGCCAAGAGAAAAACCCAAACCTAAAGCCGTGTCCACCGTCGCGGAACACCGTGTCCACCGTTCCGGAACACCGAAATTCCCGCGCCGCGCGCTACCGCCGAGTGAAGGCAAAGCGGGCGCAGGGCTGAGTACCCTGCGCCCACCTTGGCTAGATGATGATCCCGAAGTCTCGGTTGGCCGTGGCGAAGTCCTGGAAGCCAAGGCGCGCACCGGCTGTACGCGTGACCGTGCCATTGGCGATCACGCCGCCGGAGGTGTTCGAGTAGACCGAGCCGCCGCTGTCACCGCCGCGCGCCGCGGGCTGGCCTTGGGTCTGCTCGGCTTCGACGAGGTCTTCGGCGTCCTGCCAGAAGAAGATCACCTTCAGGTTGCACACCGGGCCGCCGACCTGCTCGGCACTGGTCAGGCCGGACTGGCAGAGCAACTGGCCGACGAACACGTGGCCCCAGTTGACCACGGTGACAGTCGTGTTGCTGTTGCCGTCGCCGACGTACATCCGGTTGGTGGAACTGGATGTAGGGATCAGCGAGATGTCGTGGTCGTCGCGCGTGGCACCCACGTTGCCGATGAACTGGCCCGCGCGATCGGCGATCCGATGCCCCGATTGGCCGCAGTGTTCGGCCGAAAGCACGAACCGCGCGCCCGCGTTGTTCCGGACGCCGAAACCGGATGTGCAGACCGTTCCCGCGGTTTGGTTCCACGTTCCCGCGCCGCCTTTCCATGGCGGTGTGTCATCCTTTCGAGAGGTTGTCTTCATTGGTTCTTCGTGGCTGATCCTGATCGGCACATCGGATTGGATCGCGGTCAAGCTGGTGACGGCTCCCGGGTAGGCTGCGAGGACCAGTCCGCTGCCGTCACCTGGATTTTTCACGCCATAAATCCCGGATTCGGGATGCGCCTTACGCCACGCTTCGAGCTTTTTCGCCGCCGCGGTCAACTCGAGCTGAGAATGCGCGGCCGTGCCGACCCGCACCGGTGTGCGCCGGACGATGCCGCTGATGGCAGGGGGTACGTCGCCCTTCCACCACAGGTTGACGTGATGGTCGGCCAGTGTGATTCCACCGAAGCCGGAGTGCTTGACCGCTTCGGCCCGTAACACTTCGGCCGCAGCGACGAGTGGCCGTTGTTGAAGCGACTTCAACTCGCCTTCGGACAACTTAGTTTGGCTGGCATACGAACTAACTCCGCCAATTGTCAGCGACGCGGTCAACGCGATGGACAGTAACATCCCAATACGCATGGAAGGACACCTCGCCTGCAGGGGTTGACGAGTGACAATGCCTTCCCATATTGGCAAATTCCCCACCTTTCCACAATTGGCAGAACCGGACAGGAACCGCATGGGCAGGCCAGGCCATCCGGGATTGTCGGACCCCTGCCGTACGGTGCACCGCAACATCGCATCGACTGAGGGGGATTCCCAATGAAGTTGTCAAGTAGTTGGGAGCTGCGGTGGTGAGGGGGTCACGCTGCCGTTGCGGCGGGGGTTGCTTGGTAGGTGGTGCCGTCGCGCAGCAGTGCCCACAAGACGTTCAGCCGGCGGCGTGCCAGGGCGAGGACGGCCTGGGTGTGTCGTTTGCCTTCGGCTCGTTTGCGGTCGTAGTAGGTCCGCGAGGCGGGGCAACAGCGGATGCTGACCATGGCGGAAAGGTAGAACACGCGCAGCAGGCGTCTGCTGTAGCGGCGGGGGCGGTGCAGGTTGCCGTTGACCCGGCCGGAATCGCGGGGTACTGGTGCGAGTCCGGCGACGCCGGCCAGCCGGTTGGGACTGCCGAAAGCGGTCATGTCGCCGCCGGTGTAGGCGAGGAACTCGGCGGCGAGCTGGATGCCGAAGCCGGGCAGGCTGAGGATCACGTCGGCGTGTTTGTGCTGGCGAAACCGGCTCTCGATCAAGGTGTCGATCTCGCTGATCTCCTCGTCGAGAGTCATCACCCCCTTCGCCAGCCGCGCGACCATCGCGGCGGCCAGGTCTTGTCCGGTGATGGTGGTGTGTTGCGCGTTGGCGGCGTTCAGCGCGGTCTGGGCGACGGTGCTGGGGTTGCGGACTTTTCGGTTGCGCAGCCAGGTTTCCAAGCGGTTGGCACCGATTCGTCGCAATGCCGCAGGGGTTTGGTAGGCGGTCAGCAGCACCAGGGCGGCTTTGGAGGTGCTGTAGTCGAAGGCGCGTTCCAGGGCCGGGAAGTAGTCCAGCAGTTGCGCGCGCAGCCGGTTGATGGTGCGGGTGCGGTCGGCGACCAGATCGGCCCGGCGGCTGGTCAGGATCCGCAGTTCGACGCTGACCGGGTCGCCGGTGTGCACGACGTGCAGATCGTGGCGCATCCGGGCCTGGTCGGCGATCACGGCGGCGTCCTTGGCGTCGGTTTTGCCGTCTCCGCGGTACATGCCGGCCGCGTAGTGGACGGTGCGCCCGGGGATGTAAAGCAACCGCTGGTCGTGGTTGACCAGCAAGGCGATCAGCAACGCCGCCCCGCCGGAGTTGAGATCGACCGCCCAGGTCAGCTCTCCATCCAACTCGTCTGCCAGCGCGGTGACCTCGCCGACCAACTCCAGCAGCGGAGCCTCGTCGTTGGCCACCCGCCGCGACAACAGCCGCTTGCCGGCGGCGTCGATCACCACGCAGTGGTGATGGGTCTTGCCGGCATCGATGCCTGCCCATACTCCGGGCACGAGCGTCACCTTCCTGTTCGTCAGGTTCATGGTCCCAGCAAACGACCACGCCGTCGTGTCCTTACACAGCGATTTGTTCGCGCATCCCAATTAGCGGTCGGGTCGTCGTGGGGTGCTGGGCGGCCAATCCCCCTGGGCCATCCACGGCGGACGCATGGAAGCCATACCCAGCACCCCTGGGTCGTCGGAACCCTACGACCAGCCCCGATCGACACAGGAAGAAGGTAAGGTCACATGGACGAGGACATGTTTGTTATGCCCGCGGCGTGGAAGCGCTACGCGTACCCACGCCGCGATCGCGGAACATCTGAATACCGGCCGGACAAGCAGGCGATCGCGACAGGGGCGGCGTTGCTGGACAAGCTGCGCACAAGCCTTGAGCGCACCTTCGGCTATCCACGTTCCGATCAGACGCTGGCCGACGCGGGCCGCACGTACCTGAAAGGCGAACCGACGCCGATCGGTGCGGCGGTGGTCCGGATGGCCGCGACAGCGGACAACGTCGACCAAGACGACGTGAGCACCCTGGTTCATTACTGGATTGCCGAGCACGGTGTCGCGTTCGCCGCTGCCGCCGCGGCCAGCTGCGCGAAGGTACACATGTGCGTTGAGCCGATGGCACAAAGACATTGGCAGAACAACGAATGGCGCGCGAACTGGGTGGTCCCGCAGACGACCGGCATCTCGCGGCAAGACCATTGGGTCATGATCGGCGTCGATGAGGTCCGGCGGGCCCTGGCTGCCGCGAGCGACGCCGAGTACGCCGCTGCCGAAGCCGCGCTTGAACCACTCGGCGGGCCCGGGGTGGCGGATGGGTTGCGGGCGTTCATCATGCCGACGCGGTCCGACTGGGTCCGCGAGGCGCTCAGCGGAAACACGGCTCACCAGCTGTGGCTGCACATGGCATGCTCGGTCGGGACGCCTGAAGATCTGGCCATGCTGCCCGGGTCGCATGCGATCGGCTTCAACAAATCGGCCGCCTACTCCGTCCTCGACGCTGTCGGAACCGCGATCGCGCCAAGACTCGCGACCGAGCTCGACCAGTACCAGTACGCCGAACTGCGCAAGCGCGCGCTGGCTATCCTCGCGGTGTTGCCGACCGACGAGGCGTTCACGATCCTGCTCGATCGCCTTGATCAGCCCAAAGTCCAAGCAGCGCTGCACTCGGCCATGAAGACGTTCCCGCACCGCGCGGCCCGACTGCTGGCCGCCAGGGCAGGCGAAGACCCGCAGGCGCGAACGTTGTTCCAGGCGCACCTGAAAGGCAACCCAGACCTTGAGCTGCCCGGGGAAGTGCGAGCAGTCGCGGACGCACTGGACATCGGCGCGGACACGTTGCCGGACGCGCCTGCGGACATGCTCCCGCCGCTGCTGGTCGATCCACCATGGACCCGACCGCGTAAGAAGGCCAAAGCGGTGGTCGTGACCGGACTCGAAGCACCCGAACCCGCGATCTCCTGGGCACCGGGCGAGCAGGAGCAGTGGGCGGCCGTGCACGGCTACTGGGACAACTGGTGCGACGACAACTGGCCGAAGAATCTGGAGCTCTACCGCACAGGCAAACGCGACCGCCACGACAGATACCACCAGTCGGGGTTCTTCGCGCGCGGGCCGGAAGAGATGATCCGGCCGTTGCTGGCCGAGTGGAAGCCCGAGCACGACCACTGGGTCGAAGAGTGGGGAAAGGTCGTCGTCGCGAAGTACGGCCTTGACGCGCTGCCAGCCATGATGCGGATCGCGCCGGTGGCAACGCCGTCGAGCATCGAGTTGCTGTCGCCGATCGTGTCGGCCGAAATCGCGGTGCTGATGGCTGGCCGGTTCGTTCGTTTGAAGTCTGGCCGTAAGTTCACGATGGACTGGTTCGCCCGGCACGGCGGCGCAGCGGTCCGGATGCTGATCCCGGCCGCACTCGGCAAACCCGGGAGCGCTCGTCAGAACGCCGAGGCGGCCCTGCGCTACCTCGGCACGCAAGGCCACGATCTTGTTGCCATCGCGGGGGAGTACGGCGAAAAGGCCCGTGAAGGCATCCAAGCGCTGGTTGACGTGGACGAGACCGAGATATTGCCCGCGAAGATGCCATCACCGGGCACGTGGGCCGATCCTCATGTCCTGCCACAGATCCGGCTGCGCGACGGGCAGCACGCGTTGCCGACCGAAGCCGTCAGCCACCTGCTGATGACGGCCGTCCTTTCCAAGCCTGATGCGGTGTACGCGGGTCTGCCCATCGCGCGAGACGCCTGTGATCGGCAGTCGTTGGCGTCCTTCGCGTGGAGCCTGTTCGAGCTGTGGGTGCAAGCGGGCGCGCCATCCAAGGACAGCTGGGCGCTCAACGCCCTTGGGTGGTTCGGCAACGACGACACTGTGCGCGCGTTGTCGCCACTGATCCGTCAGTGGCCAGGGGAGAGTCAGCATCAGCGCGCTGTCGCCGGGCTCGACGTGCTCGCTGAGATCGGCAGCGAGGTGGCGTTGGCGCACCTCAATGGCATCGCGGAGAAAGTGAAGTTCAAGGCTTTGAAGGCTCGTGCGCAGGAGAAGGTCGCCGCGATCGCGGCCCAGTTGGGGTTGAGCCGCGATCAGTTGGCCGATCGTCTCGTGCCGCGGCTCGGGCTGGATGAGGTCACACCGCTAACGATCGACTACGGCACCCGGACATTCACCGTCGGTTTCGATGAGCAGCTCAAGCCGTACGTGGTCGACGCGGATGGCAAGCGCCGCAAGGACTTGCCGAAGCCGGGAGCCAAAGACGACCAGGAACTCGCGACGGCCGAATACAAGCGATACGCCACGTTGAAGAAGGACGTGCGGACGGTCGCGGCTGACCAGATCCACCGCCTGGAAACGGCCCTGGTCAACCAGCGAACATGGACAGCAGCCGAGTTCCACGACTTATTGGCTGGCCATCCCTTGCTGTGGCACATAGTCCGAAGGCTAGTGTGGAGCACCGACGCGGGCAAGACGTTCCGCCTCGCCGAGGATCGCACACTCGCCAACGCCGAGGACGACACCTTCGTGCTGCCGGAGGATGCGGTGGTCCGTCTGGCCCACCCGGTGCTGCTCGACGAGGACACACTGGCCGCGTGGGGCGAAATATTCGCGGACTACGAGATCCTGCAGCCATTCACACAACTGGGCAGGCCGGTGCAGAAGGTAGACGAGGCCACCACGTTCGACGCGGCACTGTACAAGTACAGCGACATGGTGGTGCCGGTGGGCAAACTGCTTGGCCTGACCAAGCGAGGCTGGGTCCGCGGCGACCCACAGGACGGGGGCGTCGAAGGCTGGATCACCCGTCCGCTGCCAACCGGTGGCGCGATCGTCGCGGGCCTGGAGCCGGGCATCGTTGTAGGGGGCGTCAACGAGTACCCGGAGCAGACACTCCGCGGATTGTCCTTCTCAGCGAACGTTGACGGCTACGACTACTGGTCGCCACCGAAGAACAAACCTGCGACGCCCGAACTTGACGCTGTCACGGTCTCGGAAGTCCTGTCCGAACTAGCTTCCCTGAACGACTGAGAGCGACATGGACGAGAACACGTTCGAGATGCCAGCAGCGTGGAGACGTCACACGTACCCACGCCGCGATCGAGGGACACCCGCGTTCCAACCGGACAACCAGGAGATCGCCAAGGGGGCAGCGTTACTGGAGTCGCTGCGCACCGGACTTGATGAGGTCTTCGACGAGCCACGTTCAGACAAGACGTTGGCCGACGCGGGACGAGCCTATCTCGCGGGCGAGCCGATGGCGATCGGTGCGGCGGTGGTCCGGATGACCGCCTCGGCCACCCGGATGGAGAACGTGACCCCGCTCGTTCATCACTGGATCGCCGAGCATGGCGTTGTTTTCGCCGCTGAGGCGGCGCTGTCCTGTCCTAAGGTGCAGGTATCTGTCGACTATTTCTCGATGGGTGCGAAAAGCAATCGCGGTTCGGCTGCGGTTTGGGTAGAGCCGCAGTCGACTACGTACTCACGGCGCAACCACAGAGAGGTAACGGTAGGTACTAAGCTCCTCAGGAGGGCGCTCGCTGCCGCGAGCGAAGCCGAGTACGCGGCCGCCGAGGCCAAGCTGGATTCGCTTGGCGGGTTTACGAGCGCGAACGTGATACGGGCGTACCTCATGCCAACCCGATCTGACTGGGTGAGCGAGGCTCTACAAGAGACGGTCGATCTCGAACTGTGGTGGCTGTTGGCGTACAGCGTCAGCACGCCGGAAGACCTCGCGATCCTTCCTCGGACACACGCGATCGGGTACCACGCGGACCTCGTCTACACCGTCCTGGACGCTGTTGGCACCGCGATCGTGCCGAGGCTCGCGGAGGAGTTGGACGGGTACAACGACATCGACATGCGCAAGCGGTCGTTGGCCATCCTGGCTGCCATACCAACCGACGAGGCGTTCACGGCCATGCTCGATCGGTTGGCGCAGGACAAGGTCCAGTCGGCGCTGGTCACCGCGATGAGGGCGTTCCCACAGCGTGCTGCTCGCCTGTTGGCGGCGAGAGCCAACGACGACATCCGCATCCGCGGGTTGCTTGAGCAGCACCTGAGAGCCAACCCCGATCTCGAGTTGCCCGAAAAGGTGCGGGCGATCGCGGACACACTCGATCTACGGGCGGAGTCGGTGCCTGTCGCGCCCGCCGACTTGTTGCCGCCGTTGCTCGTCGACCCGCCATGGAAGCGGCCAACCAAGCAGGTGAAGCAGGTCGTTGTCACCGGACTCGACGCGCCAGAGCCGGTGATCTCGTGGGCGCCCGGCGAGCGCGAGCAGTGGGCCGCTGTGCGCGGCTATTGGGACAGCTGGTGTGACGACGACTGGCCAAAGAACCTGGAGGTTTACCGTCAAGGTAAGCAATCCAACAGCAGGACATACAACCCGTCCACGTTCTTCGCGCGCGGGCCCGAGGAGATGATCCGCCCGCTGCTCGCTGGGTGGTCGCCGCCGTCCTACTCCGTGGACGAATGGGGCAAGGTGATCGTAGCGAAGTATGGCCTTGACGCGCTGCCCGCGATGATGCGGATCGCGCCAACCGGCACGCTGTCGAGCATCGAGTTGTTGCTGCCGTACGCATCGATCGAGGTCGCCGAGGTGATGGCGGACCGGTTCTGCAATCGCAAAAGTGTCCGCAGAGTGGCGATGGATTGGCTTATCCGTCATGGCGTGACAGCGGCTCGGATGCTGATCCCGGCCGCGCTGGGTGCTGCTGGTGACGCAAGGAAGAACGCCGAAGCAGCCCTGCGGTTCATCGCCACACAGGGCCACGACCTCGTGGCCGCTGCCAGCGAGTTTGGAACGCAGGCCCAGGACGGCATCCGCACGTTGGTCGAGGTGGACCTGATCGAAGTACTGCCCGCCAAGCTGCCGAAGTTGGGTGCGTGGGCCGATCCGAAGATGATGCCGCAGGTCCGGATGCGCGACGGCCAGCACGCGTTGCCACCGGACGCGGTCGGCCATCTGCTCATGACGATGGCCCTGTCCAAACCTGGCGATGTGTACGCGGGCCTTCCGATCGTGCGGGACATGTGCGATCCATCCGCGCTTTCCTCGTTCGCGTGGAGCGTCTTCGAGCTATGGCTGCAGGCCGACTCACCGTCGAAAGACAGCTGGGCGCTCCACGCGCTCGGGTGGTTCGGTGACGACGACACCGTCCGCACCCTGTCGCCCCTCATCCGGCGATGGCCGGGGGAGAGTCAGCATCAGCGTGCTGTTACCGGGCTCGACGTGCTCGCTGAGATCGGCAGCGAGGTGGCGTTGGCGCACCTCAATGGCATCGCGGAGAAGGTGAAGTTCAAGGCTTTGAAGGCCCGTGCGCGGGAGAAGGTGGCGGCCATCGCGGCGCAGCTGGGGCTCAGTCGCGATCAGTTGGCCGATCGTCTCGTGCCGCGGCTCGGGCTGGACGAGGCCACGTCGCTAACGATCGACTACGGCACCCGGACATTCACTGTCGGTTTCGATGAGCAGCTCAAGCCCTACGTGGTCGACGCGGATGGCAAGCGGCGCAAGGACTTGCCGAAGCCGGGAGCCAAAGACGACCAAGAGCTCTCGAAGGCCGAGTACAAGCGATACGCCGCGCTCAAGAAGGACGTGCGGACGGTCGCCTCCGACCAGATCCACCGCCTGGAAACGGCCCTGGTCAACCAGCGCACATGGACCGCGACCGAGTTCCACGACTTACTCGCGGGGCATCCCTTGCTATGGCACATAGTGCGAAGGCTGGTGTGGATGACCGACGCGGGCCATTCGTTCCGTCTGGCTGAGGACCGCACGCTGGCCAACGCCGAGGATGACATCTTCCTGCTGCCGGGGGATGCGGAGGTCCGCCTGGCCCATCCGGTGTTGCTTGATGCGGAGACGCTGGCGGCTTGGGGCGAGGTGTTCGCGGATTACGAGATCCTGCAGCCGTTCCCGCAACTGGGCAGGCCGGTAGCCAACGTCGACTCGCTGCCTGCGGCTTTGGCTCAGTACACCGGCGCGGTGGTCCCGGTGGGCAAGCTGCTCGGCCTGACCAAACGTGGCTGGGAACGCGGCCAGCCGCAGGACGCGGGAGTGGAATGCTGGATCCTGCGTCCGCTGCCATCCGGCGGAGCGATCGCCGTGGGCCTCGAACCTGGCATCGCGGCCGGCGCGGTCAATGAGTACCCGGAGCAGAAACTCGCTGGTCTCACGTACTCGCCAAGCGGAACGGGTTACGAGTACTGGTCGTCCACGGCGACGAACGTGCCCGACCTTGACCAGGTCACGGTCTCTGAAATCCTGTCCGAGCTGGCTTCCCTCATTGACTGAGAGCATTTCGTTGAGCGACAACAACTCCCTTCAGCGGCCGCCCGCGGAGGTCCGGTACGCCGATGAGCTGGCCAGGCTGCGCGCGGATGACAACGGCCCGCGCCCACCGGGCTGGGCGATGAGCCTGCAGGCGGCCCGCCGGTTCATCATCGGCGACAAGGACATCAGCCGCAAGTTCGTCGGCGATCCATCCCTTGTGGACAGAGCATTGGTCACGCTGGCGACGAGCCGGGGCCTGATGCTCGTCGGCGAGCCCGGCACGGCCAAATCCTTGCTGTCGGAGCTCATCGCGGCCGCCGTCAGCGGCGAATCCACGCTGACGATCCAGGGCGGCGCGGCCACAACCGAGGGCCAGATCAAGTACTCGTGGAACTACGCGTTGCTCGTGTCGGAAGGCCCATCGACCCGCTCGCTGGTGCCCGCGCCGATGTTGCGGGGCATGGCCGAGGGCAAAATCGTCCGGTTCGAGGAGATCACCCGGTGTCCCCTCGAAGTCCAGGACTCGATGCTTTCTCTGCTGTCCGAACGGGTTCTGGCGATTCCGGAGCTGACCGGGCCGGACAGCATGGTGTTCGCAACGGCCGGGTTCAACGTGATCGCCACCGCCAACACGCGTGACCGTGGCGTGAACGAGATGAGCGCCGCGCTCAAGAGACGGTTCAATTTCGAGACGGTGTTCCCGATCCCGGACTTCCAAACCGAACTGAGCCTGGTCGAGCAGGAAGCGAGCAAACTGCTGGCCCATTCCGGTGTCGAGCTGCCGCCACGCCGTGACGTCCTGGAAGTCTTGGTCCAGACGTTCCGCGACCTGCGGGACGGCAACGACAGCGGCAGGATGTCCACGGTCATGAGCACCGCCGAGGCAGTGTCGGTCGCGCACGCGGTTGGGTTACGTGGCTGGTTTCTGCGCGGCGAGGAGGGCAATCCGGCGGACGTGGTCGAGTGCCTCGCGGGCACAGCGGCGAAGGACAACGCCGAAGACCTGGCCCGGTTGCGTCGTTACCTCGAGCAACACGCCGCCCGCCGAAAAGGCGAGCAATGGCAGGCGCTGCACCAGGCCCGGCACCTGCTGCCAGGATGAACACGACGTTCATCGGCGTCCGCCACCACAGTCCCGCGTGCGCACGGCTGGTCGCCGAGACCATCGAGCGGCTGAACCCCGCCTACGTGCTGATCGAGGGACCGGCGGACGTCAACGACCGGCTGGACGAGCTCCTGCTCGGCCACGAGCTGCCGATCGCGATCTTCAGCTACGACGACGGCCACGCGTCCTGGACGCCGTTCTGCGACTACTCCCCGGAATGGGTGGCGTTGACGGTCGGCCGCGCGTGCGGTGCGGACGTCCGGTTCATCGACCTGCCCGCGTGGCACCCGGCGTTCGCGTGGCGCAGCAACCGCTACGCCGACGCCGAGCTGCGTTATGCCGAGGTGACCGAACGGCTGTGTCGTGAGTTCGCCGCCGACAACGTGGATACGTTGTGGGACCAGATGTTCGAGGCGGACCCGGACGACATCGCGGAGCGGCTCGCCCAGTACTTCGACCTTGTGCGCGGTGCAGCGTCGGCGGACGAAGGCGACGCGGAACGCGAAGAGTACATGGCCCGCTGGATCCGCGCGGCCGCGCACGACGCGGGCGACCGCCCGGTCGTCGTGGTCACCGGCGGTTTCCACACGCCCGCGCTGAAGTCGTTGACTACGTCTGGAGGAGTGGATTGGCCGGAGGTTCCACGGTCTTCCGGGATGAGCTATCTGGTGCCGTACTCACACCAGCGGCTGGACGCGTTCACTGGCTACCAGTCAGGGATGCCGTCGCCCGAGTACTACCACAGGGTCTGGACGGATGGCCTGGCCAAAGCGGCTGACGGGCTCGTGGAGTCCGTTGTGGAACGTTTGCGAGGCCTCAAGCAGCCGGTGTCCACTGCGGACTTGATCGCAGCGCGAACCCTGGCGACCGGGCTCGCGAGGCTGCGTGGCCACGTGTATCCGGCCCGCACAGACGTCCTCGACGGTTTGGTCAGCGCGCTCGTGGCGGAAGATTTGTCACAGCCGCCGCCGTGGACGCGCCGCGGGCCGCTCCTGCCTGGCGCACATCCCGCGTTGGTGCAGATGGTAGCGGCGCTGAGCGGCGAACGGGTCGGCACACTGCACCCGGAGACGCCTGCGCCGCCGCTGGTCACGGCGGTGCTTGAGGAGTTGCGGACGTTAGAACTCGATGGCAAGGGCGAGGTCAGGCTCGCGCTCACGGATCCGGATGGGATGGTCCGCAGCCGCGTATTGCACCGCCTGCGTGTGCTCCAAGTTCCGGGGTTTCGACGGCTAGCAGGTCCCTTGTCGGGCGCGGACCCAGTGCTGGACGAGCGCTGGCGATTGACTCCATGCGAAGAACGAGTGGGGGCATTGATCGAGGCCGCGCAGTACGGCGGCACGCTCGCCGAAGCAGCCGGTGGCGCGCTGGAGCGCCGGATCCCGAAGGCGTCGATAGCCGATCTGACCGGGATCCTGTTCGACGCGGCGCTATGCGGGATCACCACGTTGTCCGGTGACGTGATCAGCACCCTGGCCAAGCGGGTGCAGGACGCGAGCGAAGTGGAAGTCTTGGGCGTTGTGCTCGCGGGTGTCCTTGGCTTGTGGCGGCACGACAGGCTGTTCGGCACGGCCCAGGATCCAGTGCTGGGCGCGGTGATCGACGCGTCCACGGCCAGGATCCTGTGGCTCGTCGAGGGGCTGCACAGTGGCCCGGCGCCCGCTGACGATGGGCGGTTGAGGGCCCTGATCGCGACACGGGACGCGGTCGTGCACGCGCAGTCTGTCCTGTCGATGCAGCGCACCGATGTCCAGGGCGTCGCGCGTCGGATCGCCAGCGACGCCGCGGCCCCGCCAGATCTAAGAGGGCATCTGATCTTAGTTAGGCAAGAATGTCTGCTTTGGGTGGATCGTTTCGCCAGGTTTGGGTGGATTCCCCGGTCAGGGTGCGGCTCATTATGTTAGTCATCGCCCAGTGGACCATCGTGCGCGACCGCTGGGGCAGGGCTTCGTAGTCGCGCGCGAGTCGGCGGTGTTGCATCAGCCAGCCCAGACTGCGCTCCACTACCCACCGCCGGGGCAACACGTGGAATCCCTTGGCAGAAGGGCGTTTGACGACCTCAACCCGGATACCCCGCTGGGCTCCATGACGGATGACTGTGTTGTTGTAGCCGCCGTCCACCCATGCCGCCGACACGGTCGGATGCGCAGCGGCGAGATGATCGAGAACCTGTTGCCCGCCAGCGGAATCCTGCACCGACGCCGCGGTCACGATTACCGCCAGCAGCAGGCCGAGCACATCGGTGGCGATGTGCCGTTTGCGGCCCTTGATCTTCTTGCCCGCGTCGATACCCTGACTGGATTCGCTGACATTGCAGGAGGTTTTCACGCTCTGCGAGTCGATGATCGCCGCCGTCGGGGCAGCAGCGCGGCCTTTCGCGACGCGGACTTGGTCACGCAACAGGTCATGCAGCGTTTCCGTTGTGCCATCGGCTTCCCACTTGGCGTAGTAGTCATAAACCGTCTTGCAGGGCGGGAAGTCGTGCGGCAGATACTCCCAGGCGATCCCGGTCCGGCACACGTACAGGATCGCGTTCACGATCTCCCGCAAGTCATGCACGCGCATCACGGTTCCCGGCCCACGCCGGGCAGCACGCCACGCCGTCAGCGTTGGCTCGATCAACGCCCAGCGAGCATCGGACAAGTCGCTGCGGTACGCACGCCGGGACCCCACAAGTTGATCAAGGTATCAGCCGTCACCCGACACAGACATATCGCCCCAACCAAGATCAGATGCCCTCTAAGAGGTGCGGCGCTCGGACTTGGCTGGGCGCTGGGTGAACTGCCCGACGTCGAGCGAGCCCTGCGGGGGATGGCCGCGCCGAACACGCTGGGGGACTGGCTGGCTGGGCTGTTCGCGCTGGCCCGTGAAGACGTCCTGCGCAGTGACCACGTCGTCGGCGTGTTGGACGAGTTGGTGCACGCGATGACCGAGTTCGACTTCCTGGTCGCCCTGCCCGCGTTGCGCCTGGCGTTCGCCTACTTCCCGCCCCTGGAACGAGAAGCCATCGCCGAACGTGTCCTCGCGCATCGTGGCAAGTCAGGCTCAGCGCGCTCGTTGCTGCGCCTGGACGTGGACCCGCTCGTGGTCGCCGAAGCGATGGCGCTCGACCAGCGCGTGGACGATCTATTGGTGCGAGAAGGACTGTCATGACCGACATGGAACGCTGGCGGCTGATTCTGGGAGAGCCCGCAGGTGCATGTACCGGCGGGCTGGGTGACAAGGCCGCCCGGCAAGACGCCGCATTGGACTGGTTGTACGGACGCGACGGTGACCTGGCTGAGCGGGATGTGCGAACCGGCGGCACCGGCGACTCCGTCATGCGGACCGTCGACTGGCTTGACGAGGTCCACCAGCTCTTCCCGCGAGAGACGATCGAGCGGCTGGAGCGCGACGCCGTCGAGAAGTACGAGATCGTCGACGTCGTCACCGATCCCGCTGTGCTGCAACGAGTCGAGCCCAACCAGGCGCTGCTGCGGGCGGTCCTGCGGACGAAGCACCTGATGAATCCAACCGTGCTCGCGATGGCCCGGCGGATCGTGGAAGCTGTTGTGCGACAACTGATGGAGAAGCTGGCGACAGAGATCCGCCAGTCGTTCTCCGGTGCCAGGTCCCGGCGCCCGTCGATCCACAAGAACTCACGTAACTTCGACTTCAAGGCCACGATCCGGGCGAACCTGGCGCATTACCGGCCAGACGAGCAGCGGATCGCGATCGAGAAGCCCAAGTTCGTCTCCCGTACCCGCCGCCACGTCGAACAATGGCAGGTGGTCCTGCTCGTGGACCAGTCGGGTTCGATGGCGAACTCGGTGATCCACTCGGCGGTCACGGCCTCGTGCCTGTGGAGCCTGCCAGGGCTGCGGACACACCTGGTCGCGTTCGACACCAACGTCGTGGACCTGACGTCTGACGTGACGGACCCGGTCGAGCTTTTGATGAAGGTGCAGCTCGGCGGCGGCACGGACATCGCACGCGCGGTGAAGTACGGCGCGAGCCTGGTCGACAACCCGCGCCGCGCGATCGTTGCCGTGATCACCGACTTCTACGAGGGCGGCGACCCAGAGAGCCTGGTGCGCACGGTCCGAAGGCTCGTCGAGCAAGGAACGCACGTCTTGGGGCTCGCGGCGCTTGATGAGGAGGCGGCACCGGACTATGACCGCGCGCTTGCGCAGCGCCTGACAAACGTGGGCGCCCATGTAGGCGCGATGACGCCGGGTCAATTGGCCGAGTTCGTCGCGGAGAAGCTGGCATGACTAGGAGGCCGCTGAATAATCGGCGTGTCGCCCCAGGATGTGGGTTTGAGCTGGGAGAATCGTTTCATGCAGGGTGTGGAGCGTGGTGATCGGGAGCTGCTGGACGCGGAGGCGCTGGTCGGTCATCTGGTCCCGGCGGGGAGCATGTTCGCGTTCCTGGCCGGGCATCGCCGGAATCTGTTCCCCGATGGAGAGTTCGAGGATCTGTTCCCCTCGGGCAAGGGACGGCCCTCGATCCCGGCGTCGGTGATGGCCTCCATCCTGGTGTTGCAGACCCTGCATGATCTCTCGGATCGGGAGACCGCTGAGGCGGCCCGGTGTGACCTGCGGTGGAAGGTCGCGACCGGGATGGCATTGGACGACAAGGGATTCGACCCCTCGACGCTGGTGTACTGGCGCAAACGACTGGCCACCTCGGGGCGGCCGCATCGGATCAACGACGCGGTGCGCACGGTCGTCGAGGAGACCGGGATCCTGCGTGGCCGCCGCAAGCGGGCGGTGGATTCCACGATCCTGGCCGACGCGGTCGCCACCCAGGACACCATCACCCAGCTGATCTCGGCGATCCGGCGGGTGGATCGGCAGGTGCCCGGCGCGGCGGAGCAGATCGCGAAGGTGTGTACCGGCCATGACTACAGTCGGCCGGACAAGCCGAGGATCGACTGGGACGACCCGGCCGCCAGGGACGCGCTGGTCTCCGCGCTGGTCAACGATGCGAACGCGCTGGTGGCGGCGCTGGCCGATACCGAACTGGAAGGCGACGCGGAGTTCGCGTTGGCGTTGCTGGCGTTGGTCGCCGGTCAGGATGCCGAGCCCGCCGAGGGCAGTGACGGCACTGATGGGCGGTGGCGGATCGCCCGCAAGGTCGCCCCGGACCGGGTGGTGTCCACAGTGGATCCGGATGCGCGGCATACCCGCAAGTCCCCGGAGAACCGGCGGGACGGGTATCGGGCGCACGTGGCGGCCGAGCCCGAGACCGGGATCGTCACCGACGAGAAGGTGACCACGGCCGCCGGCACGGAGAACTCCGACCCCGCTGTGGCCGAGGAGTTCCTCGACGCCGAGGACGGCAAGCGCGCGTGGTACGGCGATTCCGCCTATGGCACAGGGGATCTACGCGGTGGGATCGACGATGCCGGGCATGAGGCGGTGATCAAGCCCAAGCCGCTGCGGGCTCCGGTCGAGGGCGGATTCACCGTGGACGACTTCACCGTGGACGACTTCACCGTGGACGACTTCACCGTGGACGAGCAAGCGGGCACGGTCACCTGCCCCAACGACATCACCCGCCCGATCAGCCGGACCCGGGTCGCCACCTTTGGCGCTCTCTGTCGTGCCTGCTCACTGCGTGCACAGTGCACCACGTCCAAGACCGGCCGTAAAATCGTTCTGCACCCACGAGATGACCTGCTGCGCCAAGCCCGACGCGACTGGGCGGACAAGCCCGAACTGCGCGAGAGCTACAGGACGTTCCGCCCCAACGTGGAACGGGTCATCTCCCAGATCGCCAGCCGCGGTGGCCGACGTCTCAAACTCCGATATCTAGGCACCGGCAAGAACAACGCCTGGCTCAAACGCCGCACCGCAGCCTTGAACCTCCGCAACCTCATCGGTCGCGGCCTGACCCATACGGCGGGCGCTTGGACCCTGGCTACCTGAGGGAAACCACGGCCCAACCCCCAGTCTTGGGGATTGTGAACCTCGTCGAGCAACCGCCCTGGGCTCCCTGAACGCCCAGCATCGCCCATGAATCAGCAAGGCCCAGGTCCTCGCCTGCCATCACTCGGTGACAACCAACCCGCAAACCACCCTAATTCAGCGGCCTCCTAGACCCGATTTACTCGCCCTTACGCCGGACAGTTTGGCCGCGCTGGCCAACCGTGGACTGGTCAAGCGTGCGATGAAGGACCTCGACGCGGGCACAGGGCCGGCGGTCGAGGTCGCGGACGGCACGGTCCGTGGCACGTTCGCTGACGGCGTCGTGTCCTCGCTGCCGCCAGGTGTGACGCTCGACGCCGCACCGTGCAGCTGCGGCGCGACCAGCGTGTGTAGACACCGTGTAGCGCTTGTCCTGGCGTACCAACGTGACGCACCAGCCGCGGAGGACACCCAGTGGTCGCCGGGTTCGGTCACGGACGAGGAACTGGAAACGCGGTTCGGCAAACGCACCATGCAACAGGCCCTCCGCACATTGCGCGCTGGCTACGCGGCCACGGTACGCAGGCCAGCGACGGTCGAGTTGCCCACGTGCACAGTTCGGTTCCTGGTCCCGGGCGATTTGGGATACGTCCACACCGACGCCTCTGCCAACCACCGAGACGAGTCGATTGTGCTTGCCGTGTGGGCGTTCCGTGGCGCGGAAGGTCTCACGGGCGATGTGAAGCTCGACGTTGGTGGAGGCCAGGTCGAGGCCAGCGACCTGAGCCAGCTGCATGACCTGCTCGCCCAGTTGTTGACTGACGGCGCCGTGCACGCTGGCCCCGTTCTGGATGCGGCGTGGCGCCGGGTCCAGCGGGACCTGACCGCGCAGCACCTGCACTGGCCCGCCGCTGCGGTCGAGGACCTGATCGACCAACTGGATGCGTACCGCAACCGCAGCGCCAGATATCGCGCCGAGCGCTTCGCCGAGCTGATCACCGAACTGCACGCGCGTAGCTGCGGCACGGGCCCGCGCTCGGAGGTGCTCGGCACGGACGAGCCTGCGGAGACGCCTCTGCGTCGCGTGCGCCTGACCGCGTTGGGATGCCGGGCGCACGAGCAGACGGCTGACGTGTACTTCGCGTCGGGCGACATGGTCCTCGTACACCGTGACGCGCCTATGCGGACCGCGACCCGCACGGCCGTGGCCAATGTCGTCTCGGAGTCGGTCTCACGCAGCGCGAGCCGCGTGCTTCGCCTGCGCGCGGGCCGTGTAGGCAAGACGTCCGTCACGCCGGTAGGGACTTCGTGGCAGCAGCTGCCCGAGCCGCTGTTGGTACGCGACCTGGTTGCGTGCGCTGAGTCACTGGGCGCGCTCCCGCCGCGCGTGGTGCGTGCGCGCGTCGCGGCTGAGCTTGTGCGTGTTGTAGAGATCGCGAAGGTCCACAACATTGGCTACGACCCGGCGACGCAACAGCTCGACGCCGTCGTCGCCGACGCAGCGGGTACGACTGCCATGGTTTCGGCGACTTATCGAGGCGTACGCCCGCAGTCCCTCGACGCGCTAGCCAAGGCTCTTGGAGAAGAGCCGACGCACATCAGCGGCACTTTGCGCCGCGTCCGGGGCACGATCGTGATCGACCCGCTGGCCGTCCTGACACCGTCCGGCGTGGTCGTGCCCGATCTCGCCACCGCGGCCTCGGCCCACCTACCCAGTTCGACGTCCACACCAGACCCGATCAGCTCCGCTGTGGACGATGCCATGACGGTCCTCGCCGAGGCCGCCCATCGCGGCCTTCGCGACGTGCCGCCGAGCCTGCGCGCCCGGCTGACCGAGCTCGCCGACGACCTGCACCGCGTCGGCCTGCGTACACCATCTGACCTGGTCAGAACCTTCGTCGACAGTCCGCGACCGGCGAGGTGGCTGGCCGCGTACCTCCGCCTGCTGGTGACCGCGGAGCTTAGGTAAAGCAGCAATTTCACGAAAGACAAAACACCGCCACCAGGATGCGCGGCGGCCCGGATAGGTCCATGCTGTCACGCGTGAGTATGGATCCAGCTGTGCGTGCGGCGATCGACGCCGCGAACAAGAACGACATCACCGAGTTCCTCGCGTGCTTCACCGAGAACGGTGTGGTCGACGACTGGGGCCGCGAGTTCCGTGGCGCCAAGCGGATCACCGAGTGGAGCGACAACGAGTTCATCGGCAAGCAGGTCAGCCTCGACGTGACGGACGTCGAGGAGCGCGACGGCGAAGTCGTGGTGACCGCACAGGTCGGTGGGAACGGCTTCAACGGCCCAAGCCACTTCTCGTTCAGGGTCGACGGGGACAAGGTCTCCAGGATGACCATCCGGGCCTGACGTGCGCCTGCCTCGCTTCCTGCTCGCCGGGATCCTGCTGTACGTGTCGCTGTTCGCGTTGACCGCGCTGTTCACAACCCCGGTCGGTGCCATCGCGGCGATCCTGTTCTGGCCGTTGTGGTATGCGATCGCGACCGTCAACGCGGCCGTGGGTGTGTTCGCCGCTGGTTACAAAGTCAGCGAAGAAGCCACCGTGATGCTGCCGGTGTTCGGCATCCCCGCACTGGTCGCTGGCTTCGGCTGGTTCGCCAGCGCACAGTGGTGGAACGACGGCCCGTTGGTCCATAGTGGACGAACGTTCATCGTTCTCGGCACCGGAATAGTGCTGTGGCTGGCGATCCGGGTGCTGACCGGCCTGCTCACCCCGAAGCCCAGCGGAACCGCGGCGGCCGTGTTCATGCCGCTGTGGCTGCTGTTCTGCATCGGCAATCTCGTGGTGGGGGTTGTCGTTGCTGGCTACTCGGTCGGCGAGGAGATCCCCATCCTCCTGCTCAACTTCGCCGTGCCCGCAGCGGTATCCGTACTGGCCCTGCGCTTCTGAGAAAACCCCTCGTGAGTGGTTAGCCGTGTTCTAACCCTGCTAACCACTCACGAGGTTCTACTAGGGTCTGCGGCATGACTGAGTGGATCTTGGACGAGGAGCTGCCTCGGTGCGGCTGCTGCGGTGATCTGATGGACACGGCCGACCAGATCGACTTCGCCTTCGACATGCCGGACGTTGCCCACGAACCAGATGCCGAGGTGGAGGAGGTGACGTCCCGCCTTGTGCGAGTCCGGGGTGCGGGCGGGTTCGTTCGTTGTGTGATGCCTGTCGCGCTTACAGGAGACGTGCGACTGTGGCTCGGGGTATGGGTGCGCGTCAGTGACACTGATTTCGATTACGTGGTGACCGTGTGGTCCAAAGAGGAGTATCGCGAGCTTGCGGTGCAGGGGACCCTGGCCAATCTGGTGATGCCGTGGGGTTACGAGATACGTGAGGCTCCGCTGACCGCCACCGTGCGCGAGGCCAGCCAGCTTCCGCACGCGGACACCTCCGAACATCCGATGTTGCACCGAGTCCTGACCGAGGTGTGGAATCGTGATGCCGTACTGAGCCGCTTTGCGGATGCTGTGCCGGTGAGTTTCCGTGAACACATCGGCGACCACTGGGCCATCGAACGGTCATCCGGATTGTCCGCGAGGAAGGTCGGCCGGACCGTGGAGTTCAGTAGCCGGTTCCGGACTGTCCTCATTGACCAGTTCAACGACGAGGCTGGTCGGTCGGTTGACGAGTTTCTCAAGGTGATACTTGCCGGAGGGCCGGAGGGCCGGAGGTGCCGGACGAGCAGATGTCTCTGGAGCGCAAGGGTGACGAGCTTCGGCACGCGCGGTGGCTGGAGACCATTGTAGACGGTGATCCGCAGTACGAGGTCCACTGTTTCGTGGTCCGCCCGGGAGCCATGTTGCGAGCGGTGTGCATCCACGAAGCGCCCGCCCATGACAAATGGGCCATGCACGTCTTCAACTCGATGACCTACCGTCCATAACCCACGCCGTGTCCACCGTTCCAGCACACCGTGTCCACCGTTGCGGCACACCGAAATACACACCGGCATGCCGGGCTGGACACTTCATGCTTCTGGAAAGGTCATTTCGGTGTGCCGGAAAGGTGGACACACCCTTCAGGAAAGGTGGACACGACGGTTAGAGGCGGAGCAACCCTTGGTGGACCCTTTCCAATAGGTCCATTGAGGGACGGTTGTCCACTAGTTCCAGTTCGTGTACGTGAATAAGGCCCAGTTCCACCACGTCGGCGATCAGGACCCTGGCCGCGCCCAGCGGGAGTCCAAGGTGGACAGCGAGCTCCGCGGTCGATTGGGGGGTGTGGCAGGCGACGCAGATCGCTCGGTGGTCGGCACGCAGAGTGTTCAGGTCTGTCTGCCATCCGGGTGAATACGACAGCAGGGTCTCAAGTTCGAGTGAGTGCACTGGGCGGGTGCGCCCGCCGGTGCGGGTGTAGGGGCGGACCAGTCTGCGGGGTTCGGCCTCTGCCTCTTCGGCCGGTTCGCTCAGTAGCTCGTCCTCCCACGATGGGATGACCGGCTCCATGTGTGGCTGGGTCGGCGGCTGGTCTTGAGCTGCTTTTTCTTTGCGCACTGGGACTTTCTCCACCGACGAACGTAGTTGGAAGTCATGATCGGCCCAGGTTTGGTAGTCGCCCCAGCCTCCGAAGAACAATCCACTGAGCTGACCGTCGTCGCCCATGGCGGACTCTCACCACCCGCGTTCGTCGAACGAAGGGTGTGAGTTTAGGTTGGTTTCAGATTGTGACGCAATGGTTCATCTGGCTTTTCGTTTGACTAGACCAGTTGGTTAGTTTGTCACGTACCACGGTAGCAGTGGATCTTCGGTTCGTCATGGCGAAGATGGCGGCGGTGTGTCGCTCGGCGGGTCGGCTGACGAAGCCGGTGGGGGCGGATTCTCCTGCGTGGGCGGCATTTCCTCAGCCGGTGGCGGTGGATCGCTCGCAGGCGGGTCACCCGTCGGTGGGTCACTGGCTGGGGGCGGCACGCTCGCGGGTGGTTCGCTGCCCGGTGGCGGTGGTTCACCCTGCGACGGCAGTTGGTTTTCTGCGGATGCCGGTTGATCGGACGCCGGAGCATCGGACGAAGGCCCTGCCCCGGAGACGGCATCGCCGCGGGCTTCCGCACCGGGATTTCCGGTGGCACCTGGTTGTTTCGCGTCTGGTGCCGATTCGGGATCGTCCGAATCCGCAGCGCCGCCGGGTCGATCCTGCGGATTGCGTTTCTTGGTGGTTCCCGGTTGCTGGGTCGGCTTCCCGGCCTGTGTGCCAGGCTGACCGGCGTGCGCGGGCGCCGTACCGTCCTTTGTGGTCGTTTCGGTGTCGGACGTGAAGGGCGACGGGATCACGGCCAGCGCCAGCGCCAGCATGGCGAACGTGCCAAGGACCAGCTTCGTCCGGCGCAGGCGGGTGCGGGGCCTCTTCAACTCCGGCGGGTCGAGGTCGTGGTCCGGCCGTCGCGGTGACGGGATCAGTCTGTCCTCATCGGACAGCAGTGACCGATGTGCGGCGAGTGCGGCGCCCATCGCGACGACGCCCTTCGGGTCTGCGTCCACGGCGACTGGGCGGCCGAGCTTGGCTGAGATCAACCGTCCGGCCAGTGGGATCCGGGACGACCCGCCCACCAGCAACACCGAGTCCACGTCGGCGTTACACAGGCCAGCCGACGCGATGGCCCGACCAAGTGCTTGGACGGTGTCGGCAAGAACCGGCTCGATCAACCCCTCGAACTGTGACCGAGCCAGCCGGACCTGCGTGCCAATGCCCGGCAACAGCACCGGGATAGCGGCTTCGGTGTCGACCGACAGTGCCTCTTTGGCTTCGGTGCACTCACGACGCAACCGAGCCATCGCGACCGAATCGGTCAGCCCGGAATCCGGCACCGAAGCAAGCACATGCTCGACAATTGCGTCGTCGAAGTCGACGCCGCCGAGGCGGTCAAGTCCTTCCGGTGTGCCCAGTAGTTCGAAATCTCCGGACTTCGTCTTGTGGACGACGGCGGCATCGAACGTGCCACCGCCGAGGTCGTAGACCGCGATCGTGGTCCCGGGATCGACGCGCTCGGCAGAGGCGTACTGCATGGCGGCGGCCTGCGGCTCGGTCAGCAAAACGACGTCTTCGTCCAGCACGCTGCGAAGTAGTTCCGCGCGGTGCGGGCCCCAGGACGCGGGGTGGGTCACCGCGATCGCGTCCGGTGGTTCGCCCTCACGTTCGATGACTCGGTCGATGACCCAGCGCACCAGGCACGCCAGCAGTTCGTGCGCCTCGTGCGGTGTTTCGCCCACCACGATGGGAATCTCGTCGCCGACACGCCGTTTGAACTCGCGGACAACGGATTCGGGATCGGTCAGTGCCCGTCTCTCCGCGACCTCGCCGACCAGCGTCATGTCGTCCGCCATGAACAGTACGGACGGTACGCTGCTCGATCTTGTGCCGAGCTGAACGAGTTCGGTGTGGACTGTCCTATCTGGAGATTCACGGCAGATCGCGGCGGCGGTGAACGTGGTGCCGAGGTCGATCCCGAGTCGATACGGCATGCCAATCCCTCCTCAGAGACGAGGCGTCGATGGGATCGCACTCGCGGCGCGAGTGCTAGCGGGTTCGGTGAGATAGCGGGGGATTCCCCTAAACCCCCAATCCGGCCATGAGGGATCGGGGTGCGGGCGAACCGGTGATCGTCCCCGATGAACAACCGCGGGCCCGCTGCCTACCGTTGTGGCTCTCCCCGGTCCCCACGACATTGGAGCCGAACATGAAAAGCTTGCTCGAGTTCATTCTGTCGCTGCTGCGTGACCCTGGGTTCCAGGCCGAGTTCCGCAGCGATCCCGCTGGTACGTTGGAAAAACACGGGTTCGAAGGACTGTGCGGCCAGGATGTCGCGGACGTCCTGCCGCTCGTGATCGACAACAGTCGTGTCTCGCTTGACCGGTCCTACGAGACCGGCAACAACAACGTCATGGTCGTACCGCCTCCGCCGTCGCCGCATCCGATGCCTGGTGAGCACGGCATGCACTCTGTGGTGAAGCAGTTCGACTACATCACGAACACGTATGTCTACAACGACAGCCACAACACCGTGCTGGACAACTCCGTGAACCAGAACATCTGGGCGCACGGCCATGTGTACCAGTGGTTCGACAACGATCCAGTTGTAGCGTCCGGAGATGGCGCTGTCGCCGCGGGCGACGACGTCGACGACGTGAACACCGGCGACATCGACACCGACCATGGCAGCGCGGTCGCGGTTGGCGGTAACGCCACTGGGTCCAACGACGACTTTTCCACCGACGCGAACGTCCACAATTTCGGGTCGGGCGAGGTCGGGGTTGCCAGCAACGGCAGCACTGTGAGCCAGAACGACTCGTCGGACTCGCACGACGACATCAACTCGCACAACGATTCCCACGACGACATCAATTCCCACAACGACATCGACTCGCATGACGACATCGCCTCCCACAACGATGTCGACTCGCACGATGACATCGGCTCCTACAACGACGTCAACTCCAACAACGATTCGCACGACGACGTCGGTTCGTTCAACGATGTCGACTCGCATGACGACATCAACTCGAACAACGACAACAACGATCTCAATTCCAACAACGACATCAACTCCAACAATGACATTGCGTCGAACAATGACGCGCTGATCATCATCCCGTGATGTTCCTGGCGGGGGAGGAAGCCATGCCGACCGTCATCGAAGTGATCGACACCGCGATCACGGCGGCTGACGCCTACCACCGCGAAGACCTCGTCGCCCGGCTCCGCCAGAGCCGGGCGCGGGTACTGTCGCAGGAAGTGCAGGTGCTCGTCGTTGGCGAGTTCAACCAGGGCAAGAGCTACCTGGTCAACGCGTTGGTCGGTACCCCGGTCTGCCCGGTCGCCGACGACATCAGTCCGGCGGTCACCACAACTGTCCGATTCGCCTCAGAACCGGAGGCCTTCCTGGTCACGGGCGATTCACGCGAGCCTATCGAGCACGTGGCCGATATTCGTTCCGGCACTGTCGAAGTAAGACTGCCAAGGAGCGTTCTGGACGGCGGGCTGACCCTTGTGGACAGTCCTGGCCCTGAACCCTGTGACGCCATCTTGATCGTGTCCGACTCGTCCAGTGAGTACACCGACACCGAGCTGGACCTGATCAAGCAAGCGCAGCTGCTTGCGCCCGTGGTGATCTGTGTACTGTCCAAGATGGATCTTTATCCGGCCTGGCGTGACGTGGCCGAGCTGAACCGGGCCAAGATCGATCCGCCGCTCGTGCCGGTGTCCGCTGAGCTGAGGATGCACGCGATGGCCACGGGCGACGCACAGCTCAACGAGGAATCGGGTTTTCCCGAGCTGCTGCGGGTGTTGCGAGACGCGCTGGCCCGGCGGTCGGCCGTGTACGACGTCCTTGCGGCGACCGACGACCTGATCTCGATGATGACCGACGAGCTGGAGTCGTTGCGGTCCGACACTTTCGATCCTCGATCGATCCGGTGGCAGCAGACGTTGAACGACGGGATCACGGACCTCATCGCCGACATCGACCACGACCTGCGTGACCGGCTCAGGGACGTGCTGCGGGTCGCCGAGGCCGAGCTGGACGCGGTCGACCCGGCCAAAGTCGGCGACGAGTTCGCGGAGTGGTTGCAGCAGAAGGAACTCGAATGCACCTCCGCGACCTTCGCGTGGATGATGACCCGCGCCCGTTGGCTGGCTGGACATGTGGCCGAGCAGTTCGGTGATGGCCGTGTCCTTCCCGAAATCCGCGAGGCGCCGGAGCTGACGGATGCTGTCAGTGAGTACGCGCAGGGTGAACCGGAAAAGTTCGGGCTCGGCCAGAAGCTGATCGTGGGCATGCGCGGCGGTTACGGTGGCACGCTGATGATCGGCATGGCGAGCACGATCGTCGGCGTCGCGATGATCAACCCGCTGTCCATAGGCGCGGGACTCCTGTTGGGTGGCAAGACTGTGCAGGAGGAACGTAAGAGGCTGTTGCAGCGTCGGCAGGCTGATGCGAAGGCAGCGCTGCGCAAGCATGTTGACGACGTGATCTTTCAGGCAGGCAAGCAAAGCCGTGACCGTCTGCGGGAGATCCAGCGGACCTTGCGTGACCACTTCGCCGCTCATGCCGAGCAGATGCATCGGTCCATGGTGGACGCTGCCGCGGACCGCAAGACCCGGATGCGGGACCTGAACGCCGAGCTCGCGCGGGTGCGCGAGTTGGCGCGGGCGGCACGGGAGGTGGCGGCGTGAACCTGGAACATCGGGTACGCGACCTGTTGCGGCGGGTCCGTGACGCTTATCCAGGTGCTGCCATCGACCGGCGGCTGGCCAGGATGAACGAGCCGATCCATGTCGCCGTCGTCGGGACGCAGGGAAAGTCCACTTTGGTCAAGGCGCTCGCGGACCAGCCGTTCCGCGTCGGACTGGACGAGGACGCCGACGCGGTGATCTACCTGATGGCCCACACACCGGATGTGCGGCCGTTGACCGAGTACCAGGACCAGAGCGTGATCGGAGTCCTGGCGCGCGCGGACGAGATCGGCGGTGGCAGGCTCGACGCGTTGACCTCCGCCCGCCAGGTCGCACGCCGGTATGCCGCCGATCCCCGGCTGCGAGGCGTGTGCCAGACCGTTGTCCCGGTCGCGGGCCTTCTCGCCCACACGGCCAAGACGCTTCGGCAGGACGAGGTGGATGTGTTCATCGATCTCGTGTCGCGCCCGCGCGCTGAGATTGATTCACATCTGTTGTCATCCGATCGAGTGAAGACGATTGCAGCCGGGTTGCTCGACCGGTTCGGCCTTTTCGGCATCCGATTGGGCGTCACGCTGGTAAGACAGGGATTTTCCACGCGGGACAAACTGGCCGTGGAACTGATCAGGCGAAGTGGCCTCGGCGAGCTGTGCCAGCAGCTGGACACACATTTCTGCGAACGTTCTCAGTTGCTGAAGTCCCGCTCGACGCTGATCTTCATCAACGCTTTCCTGCGACAAAGACCGAATCCGGGTCTGCGGGCCGATGTGGAGCGGCTGATGGCGAGCGCGCACGAGTTCGTCGAGGTCAGGCTGTTGGACGCGGTCCGGGCCGGGCAGATTGGGATGCCGGATGATGTGGCTGCCGAGGCCGAGCGGCTCCTTGGCGGCGATGGGGCGGCAATCGGATCACGATTGGGTCTGCGCGGCGATCCGGTGCGACAGCGGGAGATCGCGCTGCGAACTCTCGGCAAGTGGCGTGTGCGGGCCGAAAATCCCGTGGCCGGGCGGCAATTCGTGGATGCCGCCCGGGTGATTGTCCGAACGTGTGAAGGCATGGTGGCGCGCCTGTCCTGATTACGATCGAGCATCCAGCCATGGCGCGTTTTCTATCCTTGGGGTAGAAATCTCCTGCTCAATTCTCGGATAGGCGGGAATATGCACACCTTGTCGGCAAGAGTGGCCACGGACCCATCGGCACCGCTGCGGCTGGCGGTGGTAGCCCCAGGCGGATACGGCAAAACCAGGTTGCTGCGTGAGCTGGCGAAGGCCTATCACGCGGCCGGGGTCGAAGTGGTCACGGACTGGCCGACGACAGGTGCTGACGACTGGCGCCGAGCCGTGATGCTCGTCGACGATGCTCACCTCTTGCCGGGGACGCAGTTGCGGATGCTGCGGGAGATGCCGTGCCCTCGGCTGGTGATCGCTTGTCGTCCGTGGCCGCAGTCGCCGGAGCTTGCCGATTTGGTGCATGTGCTTGACCGAGGGAATCTGTCCTCTTGGGACATTCAGGACGTCCGGCAGATCTGTCCGCCGGTTGCGGACACCGTGCATGCTTTGACCGATGGAGTGCCGCGGTGGGTTGTCCGGCTGGCTGAAGCCGGTGGCCAGGTGACGCCCGCGGTGATGCAGTATCTGAGGTACGAGCTGGAATCCTTGGGCGACGATGTGGTGAGTTACCTGGTCGCGGCGCGATCGGGACTGGGTAACCGGATTGATGTGCTCAGCTCGCTGTTGGGGTACGGCAGCGATGGCGTGGCTGAGGTGATGCGGGCGGCTCGGGCGACCGGTTTCGTTGGGCCTTCTGGTTCGGTTATTCCCTTGTGCTCTCTGGCTTTGGCGAAGGTTGTGCCTGCTGAGCATTACCTTGGGGTGTTGCAGCGGCTTGCGGTGTTGCAGCTGGATCGGGCCGAGCCGGTCTTGCCGTTCGCGCGATCCCTTGTGGGCAGTGGCGCCACAGGGTCCACAGTGGCCACTGTGTTGTCGACGGCCGCCCATGAGGTCGTCGCCGACAATCCCGCTTTGGCGGCCGAGTTGTTTGGTGCTGCCGTGTCCGCTGGGCAGCCTTTGTCCGGTGTCATTACGGATTGGGCCCGTGCGGCTGCGTTGTCTGGAGATCTCGACACCGCTTTGCGGCTGGCGGATCAGGCGATTTTGGCCCAGAACCACGCTGGAGCTTCGATCGCGGGTGCCGCGTTGGCTCACCGCGGCCAGTGGGCTCGATGTGCTCAACTTTATGGCTGGGCGCGGGAAAGCTCGTTCGCGCAGATCGCTTCGATCGCCGTGGGCTCGTTGGCGACCGTGCCTTCGTCTCGAGTTGATCGCCCACCGACGGCGCTCGATGGCGCGGCGGCGCTGATGGCCGACGGGATCCGGCAGTCTGTTTCCGGTGATCCTTCTTCCGCGCTTTCCTGCTTGGTTCAGGCGTCAGCCTTGCTCGAGCCAGCTGGCCGGGACGCGTTGGTTCCGGACAGTCCCGCCGCGCTGGCCGCGTTGGTCGCCATCCATAGCGGATCGCTCGATCTCGCTTCGTCTCTTGTGGACGCGGCTGTGGCTGGCCGGATGGGCGGGGACGTGATGCGCGTCCGGCATCGGCAGTTGCTTGCGTGGATCCGGATGATGCGTGGCCAGTTCGCCGACGCTGCTCAACTGATCGATGGGTTAGCGGTCCGTGAACCGCGTGATCAGCTTTTTCAAACCGCTTTGCGGGTCGGGTTGGCTAGACGGTCTGGTGACGCGGTGACTTTGCGTCGCGTGTGGACAGATGTGTCGGCGTGTTTGGTTCGACACCCGGTTGACCTGTTCACGCTGTTGCCTGTGGCGGAGTTCATTGTGACTGGTGCTCGGTTGCGTGACCCGGCACGGCTTGTCGATGCTTTCGCTTTGGTGGACAAGCTGGGTAACCCGCCACTGTGGACTGGGCCCGTGCACTGGGCCAGTGTCCAGGCTGCGATCGTCTCCGAGAACCTTCCCGCGGCCGAGTCACACATCATGGCGCTTGCCCTGAACCCGACGCCGTATGGCACGGCGTTGACCCAGGCCGCGAGGTGCTGGGTGGACGTGTGCTCAGGCCGGGTTGAGGCTGAAGTGGTGATGGCGTGCGCCCAAGGGCTGCGCGATGTTGGGCATTGGTGGGACAGCGGCCGGTTGGCGAGCGAAGCAGCTTTGCGCACACAGGACCGGAAGGCCATGGTCAGCTTGCTTGACTGCGCCCGTCACCTGCGGCCCCGGCAGCAGTCTTCACCCGAGGTCAGCCCGCTCAGCGACCGGGAACAAGAGGTCGCCGAGCTGGTGATCCAAGGAATGACGTACAAACAAATCGGCGACAAGCTCTTCATTTCCGCGAAGACGGTCGAGCACCACATGGCTCGAATCCGCCACCGGCTCGGCGCGAGCAACCGCAGTGAGCTGATCACGCAATTGCGCGCGCTGGCCAAGGTGAAGTCTTAGTTTCGCGTACGTCCGGCATGAGTACTACCAGCAGGGACAGGCTAGGGGACGGCCGAACTCGTAGCATCACGAGTAAAGGGGAAGCGGGAATGAGTCCCGCTAGGACAGTTGCTTGAGTGACACGCAGTTCGAAAGGCTGATGACATGTCGGTACCACTTGCAGGTCGGCGCGTGCTGGTGACCGGGGCTTCGCGCGGGATCGGTGCGGCGATCGTGCGACGAGTCGCGGGGGACGGCGCCTCGGTCGCCTTCACGTACAGCGACTCGGCCGACGCGGCTGAGAAGCTCGTGGCCGAGGTCGCCGAATCCGGGGGAACGGTGGTCGCGATCCAGGCCGACAGCGCTGACCCCGAGCAGGTCGCCAGGTCGATCGACGAGACCGTCACCCAGTTGGGCGGCTTGGACGTTCTCGTCAACAACGCTGGCATTCTCCCCGCCGCTCCCATCGAGACGCTGACCATCGAGCAGTTCGACCGGTTGGTCGCCATCAACATCCGGAGCGTCTTCGCCGCGACCAAGGCGGCTCTGCCGCATCTGGACAGCACAGGTCGCATCATCAACATTGGCAGCATCAATGCCGACCGGGTGCCCCTTTCCGGGATGTCGATCTACGCGATGTCAAAGGCGGCGGTCGCCGGAATGACGCGCGCGCTGGCCCGTGAACTCGGGCCCCGCGGCATCACGGTCAACAACCTTCAGGTGGGTCCCACCGTGACCGACATGACCGCTGAGGAAGGCGAGATCGCGGACACGCTGCGCGGGGTGATGGCACTCGGGCGTTTGGGTCAGCCGCACGAGGTTGCCAGTGTCGTCAGCTACCTGGCGGGGCCGGAGTCGGGCTTCGTCACTGGCGCCAACTGGAACGTCGACGGCGGCTTCACCGTCTGATTCCTCAACAGCCCGGCCCGCTACCTCAGTGGCGGGCCGTGCCTTGTGACGTCAGCTGGTCGGTGGGGGAGCCGTGGTTGTCCGGTTCGCGACCACCTGTTTGATCTTCTGGCACTCCGGGGCCTGCGCGGCCGCCTGTTCCATCTGCGGTGTGTTCAGCGCGGGCTGGCTGAGCGGGTTCTTGGAGGCGGCGAGGTTGACCATTTCCTTGTTGACCTCTTGCACCGCCGTGGTCATCGCCTTCTGGTTGGTCATGTCCACCGCGTCGAGCTTCGCCTTGTTCGTGTCCACGGCCTGCTTCATCTGAGCGAAGGTCGCGCGCAGGTCGTCAACCGTTGCCTGGCCGTCCGGGATGGCTGCCGGGTTGACGTCGTTGAGGCCTTCGGTGGCGTCACGCAGGCCGTCGGACACCTTCGCCAGCTGGACCTTGTACGAGTTCACCGCGGCCGCTGGGCTGCTTGTGTCTGGGCGGGCGCCTGCCGCGGGCACGACGAACTCGGCCACGGCGTCGCACACGTCATCCGCGAAGTCGATTTGGGCCGGGTTCGGGGCGGCGGCCGGGGTGTTGGTGTTCGGTGCCGGGTTCGGGCCAGCGGGCTGTTGCTGGCCGCCGCCGTTGCAAGCCGTCAGAACCAACGCCGTGACCAGCGCGGGGACGGCGATCAGGCGCCGCATGAGTACTCCTTGTCTGCTGTTCGTTGCTCGACAACGGGGTTCCCGTCGAAAACTTTCTCAATCTTTTCTCCCGCCGATGTCGATCTGGCCAGCCGGAGATCGACGACTGGCTGAGGACCCACCAAACACACCAGAGGGAGAACGAGCATGAAGGCGGGACGACGCGAGTGGCTGGGACTGGCGGTACTCGCATTTCCGACACTGCTGCTGTCGCTCGACATGAGCGTGCTGCACCTCGCGGTTCCGCATCTGGCCGCTGACCTGCGGCCGAGCAGCAGCCAGCTGTTGTGGATCATCGACATCTACGGCTTTCTGGTAGCCGGGTTCCTTGTCACGATGGGCACCCTCGGCGACCGGATCGGCAGGCGGAAACTCCTGATGATCGGCGGCGCGGCCTTCGGGGTCGCCTCGATTGTGGCCGCGTTCGCCTCCAGTGCCGAAATGCTGATCGCGGCACGTGCGGTTCTCGGCATCGCGGGCGCCACGCTCATGCCGTCGACCTTGGCATTGATCAGCAACATGTTCCAGGACGCCAAGCAGCGCGGCACGGCCATCGCGGTGTGGATGAGCTGCTTCATGGGCGGCATGGTGATCGGGCCGGTCGTCGGTGGCCTGCTGCTGGAGAACTTCCATTGGGGCACGGTCTTCCTGCTCGCCGTTCCGGTGATGGTGCTGCTGCTGGTCACCGCACCGAAGCTGCTGCCGGAGTACAAGGACGAGTCGGCCGGGCGGCTCGACCTGGTCAGCGTCGGCCTGTCGCTTGGCGCGATCCTGCCGGTGATCTACGGCCTGAAGGAGATCGCCAAAGACGGCCTCGGCCTGGTCAACGTCATCGTGCTGATCGCGGGCCTGCTGGTCGGGTCGGTGTTCGTGAAACGGCAGCGCACGCTGGCCACCCCGATGCTGGACCTGGCGCTGTTCAAGGTCCGCCAGTTCAGCGCGGCACTGAGCATCGTGGCCGTCGGCGCGCTCACCATGGGCGGGTTGTTCCTGCTGGTGAGCCAGTACCTGCAGCTGGTCGCCGGGTTGGACGCGGCCGAGGCCGGGTTGTGGCTGGTGCCGCAGGCGATCGCCGTGGTTGTCGGTTCGCTGATCGCTCCGAAGCTGGCGCAGCGGTTCCGTCCCGAGTTCGTGCTCGGCTTCGGAATGCTGGTCGCGGCCGGTGGGATCTTGTTGTTCACGCAGGCTGAGGGCCCTGGTGGGCTGATCGCGGTCGTCGTGGGGCTGTGCGTCGCCGCGTTCGGCATGGGACCGCAGGGCGTGCTGTGCACCGAAATGGTCGTCAGCTCCGTGCCGCCGCGTAAGGCGGGTGCCGCGTCGGCGATGTCCGAGACGGTCGCCGAGTTCGGGATCGCGATGGGAATCGCGGTGTTCGGCAGTGTCGCCACGGCGATCTACCAGTCCGAGGTTCCCGCAGGTTCGCCGGACAGCCTGGCAGGTGCGGTGGACGCGGCTCAGCAGCTCCCGCCGTCGGCCGCCGAGAACTTGGTTGGTGTGGCGCGGGAGGCGTTCACGTCAGGTCTGCACACAGTGGCTGGCATTGGCGCCACGATCGTCGTTGCCTTCGCGGTCGTCGGGATGATCGCGCTGCGAAAGAAGTCCGAAAAAGGCAGGGACCTGGTGCACAGTTGATCAATCTGGTACCTGGTGGGGCATGCGAACACCTGCACTGGTCCTCGCGGCGGCACTGACCGCCACGCTGCCGCTCTCCGCGGACGCTGAGCCGTCGTCGGAGAGCGGCAGCTTTCGTGTGGTGGCCACTGGTTTGGCGGGTCCGTACGAGATCACCCTCGGGCCGGACGGGATGCTCTGGACAACCGAGAAGGCCGGTCGGCGAGTGTTGCGGATCGACCCGAAGACAGGGGACAAGCACGTCGCCGCGACCATTCCGGACGCCGTGTACTCGGGGCAAGCGGGCGTGCTCGGGATGGCACTGCGGCTGCCGGATGTTTTCGTCGCCTACACGCATGCTTCAGGGGCCAAGATCGTCAAGTTCACCTACCAGGATGGACAGTTACGCGATCCGGTCGACGTGATCGCCGGTATGCCGGGTGGGACGGATCACCAATCGGCGCGACTGGTGATCGGCCCGGACAGCAAGCTGTACTACACAATCGGCGACCAAGGCGCGAACCAGTTCGCCCAGATGTGCAAACCCATTGAGGCCCAACGACTGCCTGCCTCGCCGGACGACCGAGACGCCTATCGCGGGAAAGTGTTGCGCCTCAACCTGGATGGCTCGATCCCCGCGGACAACCCTGTGCTTGCTGGGGTTCGCAGCCATGTTTACACCTACGGGCATCGCAACGCGCAAGGCCTGGTGTTCGGGCCGACCGGGATTCTGTACTCCAGCGAGCAGGGCCCGAAGACTGACGACGAAGTGAACATCATCGCGCGCGGCAAGAATTACGGCTGGCCGCACGTCGCCGGACACCGTGACGACAAGGCTTACGTCTACGGCAACTGGTCGGCCGCTCCGGACTGCGCAGACCTGAACTATGACGACTTCGATTTCCCGTCTTCCGTGCCGCAGGCGACGGAATCCTCGTGGCATAACGGTTTCGTGCCGCCGATCAAGACCTTCTACACGGTCCCGAGCTCGCACAACTTCATGGACGACAAGTGCGCGGATGGCGAGCAGTGGTACATCTGCTGGCCGACCGTGGCCCCGGCGAGCCTGGACTACGTCAACCGAAGCCTGTTGATGCCTGCCCTGAAGGACGGCACTGTCCACCGGTTGCGGCTCAGCCCTGACGGCACCCGGGTGACTTCGGTCTCGCCGCTTTTCCGGACTGTCAACCGATACCGGGACACCGCGGTCAGCTCTGACGGCAAGACGGTCTACGTCGCCACGGACAACGTCGGCCAGACAAGGGACGCCGACGGAAAACCCACCGACGCCCTCGCCAATCCCGGCTCGATCCTCGAGTTCAAGCTAGATTCGTAGCCCCCAGCTGCCACGATACGTCTGGCCGGGTTCGAGCGTGATCAGCCCGTCGCCGGAGTTGAAAGCGTTGGGCGCGGACGTCATGGGTTCGATACTGATGCCGGAGCGTGCGGGCCGTTCCGGCGCGCCGTCATCGGTGTAGACCTGGATGAACTTGTGCGTATCGTCGACCCAGACTTGGATCTGGTTGACCGACACCGTCGCTACACCGTCCTTTCTGGTCAGGTCGGTGTAGCAGGTGTTGAGCTTGGCCGTGCCAACGAGTTTCGGGGTACGGAAGTCGCACGGCGTGCCGTCCACATTGGCCCGTCCGATCGGGATCAGCATGTCGTTGGTGGTGAGATATGTGTGCGCGGGAACGGTCAACGTGCTGGCGTCGACGTCGACCTTGAAGTAGGGGTGATAGCCGGTTCCCAAGGGCGCGGGCTGATTTCCCGCGTTGCGTGCGGTCAGGGTGACGTGCACGCCGTGGTTTCGCAGGGCGTATTCCAACTGGAACTGCAGTGTGAACGAGTATCCGTACTGCGGGTGGAGCGTGTAGGCCAGGGTGACGCGGTCCCTGTCGTGCCTCACCGGTACCCACGGAACCCAGCTGACCAGGCCGTGAATGGCGTGCCCGCTCCAGTTCTCGCTCGCGGGTGTCTGATATTCGGTGCCTCTGAAGGTGTATGTGGCGCTGTCGATCCGGTTTGCCCATGGCAGCAGGACTTTGCCGAAGAAGCTGTCCCCGAGCTGGTCGGCCGGGTGGGTGAGCAGGAGTTCACGGCCGTCCACCTGCCAGGACCTGAGCGTGGCCCCGACTTCGGTGACCACAAGCTTGTGCTTGCCGCTCGCGATCGGGAACTGCCGCCCGCTCGGCAGCACCGCTTCCTGCGCGGACGCGGCGGCAGGTAAGGCAAACGGAGCAACTGCGGCCGCGGCGATGACGCCACGGCGGGAGATTTCCGACATAGCACCATACTTCCGGATAAGGTGCCGCATGGCGATCGACCTAGGAGGTCACGACTCCGGTTCGCCAGGCCCACGCGGCAACCTCGACGCGGTTGCGGACCCCGAGTTTCCGATACACATTGGCCAAATGCGTCTTCACGGTCGCCTGCGTCACGTACAACTCGTCGGCGACCTCCTCATTCGTCTTCCCCAGCGCCACCAGCTTCACCACGCCCAACTCCCGCTCGGTCAGCGGCTCAAGCAGCGGCTGCTCGACAACCTCAGAAGGCTCACCGCGCTGCGGAGCCAAATGCGACAACAACCGCACAGTCACCGCAGGCGAGATCAACTGGTTCCCACGTGCCGCCGCCCGCACGGCCTCAACGAGCAAAGCCGGGGACATGTCCTTCAGCAAGAACCCCGACGCGCCATTACGCAACGCCCGGTAGACGTATTCGTCAAGGTCGAAAGTGGTCGCGATCAGGACATTGAGCGGTTCACGGACGCCCGGCCCGGCCAGCAGCCTTGTCGCTTCCAGACCGTCCAGTTTGGGCATCCGGATATCAAGCAGGCACACGTCCGGCCGTAGCCTGCGGGCTTCCGCCACCGCTGCCTCGCCGTCGCCGACCGAGGCCACTACTTCCATGTCCGGCTGGGAGTCGAGGATCATCCGGAACGCCGATCGCATCATCTCCTGGTCGTCGGCGATCAGCACACGGATCGTCATGCCCTAGATGATGGCAGTACGGCCGTGACCGCCCAGCCGGTACCTGTCGATCCGGCCGACAGGCTCCCGCCAACGGACTCGACACGCTCGGCGAGTCCCACTAGTCCAAAACCGCCGCTGGGCAGGCCGTTCGACGAGGCGATGCCGTCGTTGGTCACGGTGATCCGCACCGATTCGCCGGATTCGCGGGCGCTGACGTCCACCATGGTCACCTCGGCCGCGTGCCGAAGGATGTTGGTCAATGACTCCTGGACAACGTGCTTCGCCGCGTCGAGGGTCCCTTGTGGCAGGTCACGTACCGCGACATCCGGGTCGATCGACACCGAGACGGGCGGACCGGCGAAATTCTCAACGGCTCCGGCCACGACCGAGTCCAATGTCTGATGTGGACGAACCGGGGCCGTGTCGTCCCTGAGGACTGTGATCATGCTGCGCATCGACACGAGCGCCTCCGATCCGGCCTTCTCGATCCCGGCGAGCATGTCGTCGAGGGCCTGTGGGGAGGGCGCCATGCCCGCCGCCGTCGTGAACCGGACGGCCTTGGCCTGCGCGACGATCGCGGTGACGTGGTGTGCGACGAAATCGTGCAGGTCACGGGCGTATTCCAGGCGCTGGGTCTGTCTGGCCAGCTCGAATCCCACGTTGCGCTGCCGGTCGTGCAGCCGCATGTACATGCCAACCAGCACAAGGAACGCCCCGCCGAACACGATGGCGACGATGAAGTACTCGATGCGGTCCCACTCCGCCAGCCGCAAGGGCAATATCGGAGCGGCGGCAAACAACAGTGCCGTCAGCGCGACCGCGGGCAGCGGCCGGAACTGGAGCACCACCCTGACCACGAGGATGCCAAGTCCGAGTAGTTCGATCATGCCGAACGTGTTGTCCGGCGGCACCGGCAGCAGTGTGCAGATGATCGTGAACCCGATGGAGACCAGCGCGATCCCGGCGACCACCGAGGCGGACAACGTCGGCATCAACACCGTGGCCAGTGGCAACAGGCCACACAGCACGATGCCGATCGCGCCAGGCACCGACTCGACCGAGAGCCCCTCGAAGATGTCGATGATCACGGCGGCGACGAGGAACATGGCGGTGACGATGCGCTGTACCCAGGTCATACGGTCGAAGATGCCCAGCATGGCGGCAACGCTACGACACGTATTGACTCAGCGGCCTCATCCTTTCGGCTGAGCGGCGCCTTCTTCACTCGCCTGTGTGGTTGATCCATCGGAGGATGACTTTGCCCAAGATCGAACCCGTCAAGGTTCAGCTCGACGAGAACGGTGTGTTGATGGATCAGCGAACGGTCGCCGTGGCCGATCAGCTCGGCAAGGTCTACGGAACAGGCCAGGCAGCCGTGACGGCGCTTGGCGGGGTGTCGGCGCAGTTCCGGCGGGGCGAGTTCACGGCGGTGATGGGGCCATCCGGTTCGGGCAAATCGACGTTCATGCACTGTCTGGCCAGTTTGGACACTCCGACGTCCGGCCGCGCGTGGATCGGCGGCGTCGACCTGTCCTCGCTGTCCGAGGCGAAGCTCACGCGGTTGCGGCGGGACAAGATCGGGTTCATCTTCCAGTCGTTCAACCTGCTGCCCACGCTGACCGCGTGGGAGAACATCGTGCTGCCACTGTCACTGGCCGACCAGAAGCCGGATCCAGTGTGGACCAAGCAGGTCATCGACGCGGTCGGGCTCGCCGACCGGCTCACGCATCGTCCCGCTGAGTTGTCCGGTGGGCAGCAGCAGCGTGTCGCGTGTGCTCGCGCCCTGGTTTCCCGGCCTGAGCTGATCGTCGCGGACGAGCCGACCGGTAACCTCGACTCCCGTACCGGCGCGCAAATCCTTGGCCTGCTGCAGATGTGCGCACGCCAATGGGGACAGACAGTCGTGATGGTCACGCACGACCCGCTCGCCGCGGGATACGCCGACCGCGTGCTGTTCCTGGCTGATGGGCGTCTGGTCGACGAGATGGCCCAGCCGACCGCGGACCGCGTTCTGGACCGGATGCGCCGGTTCGACGCGCAGGCGGTGCGCTGATGTTGCGGATGGCGGTTCGTTCGATCCTCGCCAACAAGGTCCGTTTCCTGCTGCCGGTTCTGGCCGTCATGATCGGCGTCGCCTTCGTCGTCGGCTCGCTGCTGTACGGCTCGTCGGTGCAGAAGGCCCTTGATGGCGTTCAGCCGGACTATTCGGTGAGAATCGAGGTGCGGCAGGATGTCGAAGCTGGCATCACCCCCGATGTGATGGCGAAGCTGCGTAATGTCGCTGGTGCGAAGGAAGTCGTGCCGGTTGCCGAAGGACCCGCGTTCGTTGTGGACAAAAAGGGTGCTTTGGTCGGCCCGCCGTACTATGCGAGCGGTGTCACGTTCGACCCGGTCAATTACAAGCTGACCTCGGGCCAAACACCCAACGGCGTCAACGAGGTCGCGCTCGATGACTGGACCGCGCAGCGTACCGGCTACAAGGTCGGCGACCAGGTCCGGATCGTCGTCGCGGGCGTTGCCAAGACTGTCAACGTGGCCGGGATTTTCTCCGCCTCGGACCAGCGAATCACCCAAGGTGGCACGCTCACCGCGTTCGACGACAAGTCGGCGCGCGCTGTCTTCGGCAAGACACCGGACAGCTACACGGCGGTCAAATTCATTGCCGCGCCAGGAACTTCCGAGTCCACATTGGCCGCGAACGTCGAGGCTATCGCGCCACAGGACGACTACATCTACGACACGGCAAGCGAAACCATCAAGCTCACCAGCGACTCGAAGATCACCGAGATCTTGCTGAGCTTTGCGGGTATCGCGCTGTTCGTCTCGATCTTCCTGGTGGCCAACACGTTCACCATGTTGGCTGCGGCACGTTCCCGTGAGCACGCGTTGTTGCGTGCGGTGGGTGCGGAACGCCGGTACGTGCTGCGAATGGTCTTGGCAGAGGCTGTGGTTCTGGGACTCATTGCGACCGTTCTCGGTTACCTGCTTGGCATCGGGGTCGGTGCGTCGTTGGGCTCGTTGTTCACCGTCAACGACGGGCCGCCGATGGCCCTTGAGGTGTTCGGCGTCGGACCTGTGCTGGCCGCGTTGGGCGTCGGGATCGGCGTGACGATCCTCGCCGCGTACATCCCGGCTCGGCGCGCTGCGGCTGTCCCGCCGATCGCGGCGCTGCGGACCGGCTTGGCGCCGACGAGCAAGTCGTTGCGGCGTCGCAATATCGCGGGTTTCGTGGTGACTGCTCTTGGTGTTCTGGCCACGATCGCTGCCACCGAGTCACAGGACCTGATCTACCTCGGCGCTCCGCTGCTGCTGATCGGGCTGATCATCCTCACGCCGCTGTTCGGTGTCGGGCTGGCGGCGGTGCTGCGTGGCCCGATGACGCGCATCGCTGGTGTCCGAGGAACGTTGGCTGTGGAGAACACTCGACGTAACCCGCGCCGCACAGGCACGACCGCTGGTGCGTTGATAATCGGTCTCGCCATTTGCGCCGCGGTGACGGTTCCGGTCGCGTCACTGCGCGCTGAAGAGGCCAAACGCGCGGACACCGGCGACAGCGCGGACGTCCGGATCAGTGCCGTCGACTTCTACGCCAAGATCGGCAAGGACACCGCGACACAGGTCGCGACCGTGCCCGATGTCCAGGCCGTCACGCCGATCATCGGCGTGCCCGTGGGTCCGGAGAATGACCAGGTGAGTGCGGCCGGAGTGGACGCGGCCAAGGTCAGCCAGTTCTTCTCGTTCCCGGTCACTTCAGGCTCGCTGAACAACCTGGCCGACGGGATCGCGGTGAGCAGCAAGGAAGCCCAGGCCCACAACTGGGTGGTCGGGAGTGTCGTGCCGGGCAAGACGGCCTTGCCGGTTGTGGCGATCTTCACCGCGCCGGAGGGATTCGCGTACGGCGCTCTGGTCGGAGCGTCCCAAGCGGACGCTGACGCCACCCCGAGCGCGATCCTGATCAAGACCGCGGCGGGGAAGGCCGAGAGCGTTCAGGCCGGGATCCGGACCTTGCTGGACAACCCGACTCTGGTGGTCCAGACAAAGGCCGAGTACGTCGCGTCCGCTGGCGCTGACCTGGATGTGTTCCTGAACATCCTGTACGCCTTGCTCAGCCTGTCGATCCTGATTGGCGCGCTCGCGGTGGTGAACACCATGACGATGTCCACTTTGGAACGGATCAGGGAGATCGGCCTGCTGCGGGCGGTCGGCCTTGGCCGCGGTCAGGTCGGCACGATTCTCCGGCTGGAATCCGTGATCATCGCGGTGCTTGGCGCGATCGCTGGCCTTGCCGCCGGATGCGTGATCGGTGCGGCGGCCGTTGACAGCCTCGGCGGAAGCACTGCGGTTGTGCTGCCGTGGGATCGGCTTGGGTTGTTCGTCGCTTTGACCGTGGCGATCGGCATTGTCGCGGCGCTGTGGCCCGCGTGGAAAGCGAGCCGGGTGCCGATCCTGCAGGCGATCCACTCTGACACCGAGTAAAAACCCTCGTGAGTGGTTATGCCTGTTAGAACTGGCATAACCACTCACGAGTCGTTGGCCAGCTTGTCCAGCCGACCTGCAGATCCTTTTCGTGGACGCGCCCGGCCATATCGTCGACGGCCTTTCGTCCGACCAGGGCTATACAATCGGCGTTTCGCTCATGCAACCGTACAGCCGTGGCACAGTCCGATTGGCGAATGGCGATCCAGCGTCCGCGCCCGTGCTCGACCCGAACTACTTCGGCGACGAACGGGATATGGCCACGATGCTCGCCGGGATGAACATTGCCCGGGAAATCGGTCAGGCTCCAGCGTTGGCGCCCTGGCGCGGCGAAGAGCTCGCACCAGGGCCCAAAGAGGACAGTCGTGAGTACGTCCGCCGGACGCTCGCGTCGTACTGCCATCCCGTCGGCACGTGCAAGATGGGCACCGACGATCAGTCCGTTGTGGATCCCGACCTGTGTGTGTACGGAGTCGACGGCCTGAGGATCGCGGACGCTTCCGTGATTCCCGCGATCCCTTCGGCCAACACAGTTGCCACTGTCTATGTCATCGCTGAACGCGCGGCGGAGTTGATCAGTTCACGGTGAACGTGTTCGTGGTGCCGGTCAGCGGGGAAATGGCGCCGGTCCACCCGTTCTTCCAGTCTCCATTGTGGACGATCCGGTACGTGCCAGCCGGTGTGCCGGTCGGAATGGTCCACGTGATGTTGGCCTCGGAGTTGGCGACGCCGACCCGCTTCCAGTGGTACCTCGTCGACCAGTCGCCGTCGTCCGCGACCCGGGTCCACGTTCCGTTGACAAGTTGTTGCACCTCAAGGAATGTCCCGTTGCGGTGCAAGTTGTTCTTCGGGTGGCCGGTGACGAACACGGTGTCGACCGTCTGGCCAGCCTGGTAGGTCGCCGCCGGTTGCTTCAGCACCTGACCGAAGTTCTGGCCAGGGGCCTTGTCGTCGAACACGACACCGGTCTGCAGGTTGATGTCCGTGAACGGCGGCTTGGTCGGCGTCGGCCCGGCGGTCAGTGCGGACCCGGCCTTCATCGACGCGGCAAGCGCAGCGAACTCCTGCTGATATGCCGGAGTCGTGTTGCGACCGAACAAAGTGGACCCGCCCTCGTACTGCTGCAGGTCGTACTCCTCAGGCGTGGTCACGTACTGGCTGTACTCGTTGGCGTAACCCTGGATGAGGACGTTCTCGATCGGCACGCCGAGTTCCTGCGCGACACTGCGACGGATCCGCAGACCGGCGACAATCGTGACTTCGCCGGGCGCGGCGACCAGGTGCAACTGGCCGAGCTTGACGATCTGCAGCGGCACGATGTTCGGTGTCGCCTGGATGATCCCGGTCGGCACGAGGGACGCCTTCGGGTACTGGCAGTCACGAAGCCATTGCGGTACTTCCATTTGCAGCGGCTCGAAGAGCTTCTTCCACGGGCTCGTCATGCCTTCGTTGAACAACGGAATCGCGGGGCCGTCCTCGACGCTACCCGCCAGTGTGGACGCACCGACAACACCGGAACAGGTCTTGGCAGCCTTGCCATCGATGGAGTACTTGGCGCCGACCGTCGTGTTGCCCATGTCGATGAACCGCATCCGGTAGTCCACCGCGCCGCTGATCGGCGACTGCGGTCCGTTGTAGACCTCCTGCGCCTTGCGGTTCTGCCGCTCGCCAATGATCCGGGTGTTCTCTACATCGTTCTCGGTCGGCCCGGAACCCGGCTTGAGGTTCAGGTTCGGTGACATGTCACCGGCATTGGTGTTCGGGAACGCCGCGACGAATCCCGGCTTGTTCTCCAGGTACCGCACGCCTTCGTCGTCATGCTCCCACTGGTACGCCGCGTAACCCTTGTTGTCCGGGCTGATCAGCGTGTTCGCGTTGGTCATCGAGGTGTTGTGGGTGGCGAACCAGTTGATCGCGCCCACATCGTTGTTGCCCTGCTTGAGCCGTAGCACGGTCATCGACGGGTCGATGGCGTTGGGGAAGAAAGCCCTGTCCGACGCGGCATTCGCGTTGAACGCCACCCGCGACCGGTTCACGCTCGCATTGGTCAGCTCACCACGGCCGATCGACATCGACCCAGGCTTGAGATCCTCGTGTGCCTCGACGATCGACTCGACGATGCCATCGGTGATGGCATTCAGCGTCTGCGGCTGCATCCCGAGGATGGAGAGGTTGTAGGCGATGTTGTGCGAGAAGCCGCCAGGGCCCGCGTGCGTGTGCGTCGCGGAGAGAAGCAGGTTCTCCTTGGTGTAGAGCTCGCCGTACTTCGGCTTGAGCTTCGCCAGCACGGCCTCCTGGACCGCGCGGAAGATCATCGCGAGATCGGCGTTGACGTAGGCGACCCGCTTGTTCGACTCGCGGTCGACCACGATGTAGGCACGAGAGCGTTGCCGCTGGTGAATGCCGGTGGTCTTCTGGTCGAAACTGGAGTACCCCATCATGCCGTTCTCCGCGGCGGGCCCGGTGACATCGGAGATGCCACGCCCGATCAGGTACGGCTCGGGCGCAGCGGTCGCCGGTAGTCCCGTGAACACCAGCGCGGCCGCGAGCACCGCCAGCATGCCCGACCTTCGCATCCCAACCTCCTGGCCTTACCGTGGATATACGCGAAAGGAATTCACCTTTCGGGCACCGTAGGTGATCTAGACCACTGCTGGCAAGACACAAAGTGATCAAGGGTGTACGGACGGGCGCAATTGCCTGACCGAATGGTGGAGGATCAGGGCTTTGCTGCCCGATTGACGCGATTACTCGAGGCCCTTGAGCTGGCTCCGGCGAGCCTGCCGGATGCGGCGGCGGTGCTGGCCGGGGCAGAGCCGAGCCCGGAACTGTTTCTTGCTCTCGCCCGGTCGATGCCGCAACAGCAACGCACTGGTCCTCCCAGCGACCCTCGGAGGCGCGAGCAGTACCTGCCAGGCTTCGGTGGTGTGCTCCTTCGCCTGTTGCGCAACAGAAACCTTGGGTGTGGATGGAGCGGGTCAAGTACTCGTCGCCGCGTGAAGGGGGTGAAACCGGCTGAAACTGTCGGTCGGGGTGAGTAGCCTGCGGGTATGGCGACGACGGAGATCAAGACCCTTGACCAGCTGCGGGAACTTACCGGTGAGCCAGCCGAGCGGGCCAAGCGCAAGATCATTGATCGCATCGATGACCATGCGCGGACCTTGATCGCGCATTCGCCGCTCGTGTTGTTGGCGACAGCGTCGGCGGAGGGGACGTGTGATGTGTCGCCGCGGGGCGATCCGGCGGGCTCGGTACTTGTCCTGGATGATCAGACTCTGGTCATCGCAGATCGGCCGGGTAACAAGCTGCATGACAGCTTGACCAACATCATCGTGAATCCGCATGTCGGGCTGCTCTTTGTCGTCCCGGCGATGAACGAGACGCTTCGGGTCAACGGGCGCGCCAAGCTCGTGTCCGACGCGCCGTTCTTCGAATCCTTGGTGGTCAAGGGCAAACGGCCGGACTTGGCCATCGTTGTCGAGGTCCAACAGCTCTACATGCACTGTGCCAAGGCGTTTTTGCGGTCAGGTCTGTGGAACCAGGAGACGTGGCCGGACCGCGCGACGCTGCCGACCCTCGGCACGATCTTCAAGGACCAGATCGCTGACCTCCCGGTAACCGCCGAAGAGCTTGACGCGAGTCTCGAGGAGCGAAACCGGACACTGCAGTACTGATGTCGCGGTCGTCGGGACAGTCGGTGTGTTTTCAGGCAGCGCGTTGTGGTCTAAGGGGTGATCTTTTCCGGCAACGTAAGCACTGTTGAGCAGGCTGTGGGGCATGAGGATTTCCACAGTCGGCGCGATCGTGGCCGTGCTCGTCGCAGGGGTGGCCGGGCAGGCGAGCGCGGGATACGACCAGCCGAGGCCGATCCCGAAGCACGTGCTCGCGCCCTACTTCCAGGCCTATCTGCCGGGCGATCCCGGTGATCTCGCGGAGAAGTCCGGCGCACGCTACCTGAACCTGTCGTTCCTGCACACGAACAAGCCGGGGGAGTGCGAGGTCTACTGGAACGGCGTCCCGGCCGCGCAACCCGGCTATCTCGAGGGAATCGCGAAGATCCGCCGAAACGGTGGCGACGTCATCCCCGCGTTCGGAGGGGCGTACGCGGGGGAGACCCACACCGAGATCGCGGACAGCTGCGCGGACATAGACGCGATCGCGGCGGCGTACCAGAAGACCGTGACCACGTACAACGTCAGCCGTCTCGACATGGACATCGAAGGCGACTCCTTGTACAACACCGCCGCGATCGACCGTCGCAACAAGGCGCTGCGTAAGGCGCAGGACTGGGCCAAGGGGCAAAACAGGCCGCTGGAGATCGTCTACACGATCGGGACCGGGCCGCACGAGCCCAATCTCGACGGCATCAAGCTCGTCCGCAACGCCATAGAGAACGGCGTCGACGTACGCATGGTCAACATCATGACCTTCGACTTCTTCGACAACAAGCAGCACGACATGGCACAGGACGCGATGACTGCGGGCGAAGCTCTGGTCAAGCAGCTCAAAGAGCTGTACCCGAGCAAGAGCAACGCCCAGCTGTGGAACATGGTCGGTATCACCGCGATGGTTGGCCTCGACGACTACGGCGCCAACGGCGAGACTGGCCCCAAAGAGGTCTTCACGCCAGCCAATGCCATCGAAGTCACGGTATGGGCGTGGCTCAAGGGCATCGGACAGCTGTCGTTCTGGGCCCTGGCCCGGGACAACGGGAATTGTCCCGGTGAGCACAAAGAGGACTGTTCCGGAGTCGAACAGGCGCCGTGGCAATACACCCGCACAATGCGGCTGTTCACGCACTAAGCCATCGGCGAGCCTTTTCCACAGCTTCCAGGGTGATCTGGTGGCCGCCGGGGTGACGGTGCACGGTGACATCCACCGACCGTTCCCGCAAGCGCGCCACCAGGTCCTCATTGGACTCAAGCGGTGCCATCGGGTCACGAGTCCCGTTGGACAAGAACACCCTGCTACCGGTGAGATCCAAAGCCGGGGGAGAAGGGACCGGCAACATGGAGGCGAACGCGACCATCTCGGTCAACGCATCCGGTCGCAGCAAAACCGTTGCCACGCCGATGTTCGCGCCGTTGGAGAACCCGACACCGACAAGGCGACGATCCGCTAGGTCGTACTGTTTGACCGCCGAAACCACGAAGTCGGCTAGCTCATTGGAGCGGTAAACCACATCCTCGTGGTCGAAAACGCCTTCCCGAAGCCGACGAAACCACCGAGGCATACCATTCTCGCGAACCTGACCAGCGGGCGCGAGAATGGCCGAGCCTGGACTGAGCTCCCTGGCGAGACCAATGAGGTCGGACGGAGTGCCGCCCGTGCCATGTAACAACAACAGCACGGGCTTGTCCGAATCGCCTTGCTCATAAAGGTGTTCGAGGCTCATCGCGTCGCCAATTTCTCGGCAACCGCCGGGTTGTTCTCGTCCGGCAGGTTCAGTTTCACCAGACCGGCCGCGATCTCGTCACGGTTGGGCTCCAGCCACGGCGGCAGCTTCAGCGCGCGACCAAGCTCAAGCAGTGGTTCGTCCACAGTGAACCCGATGTCGTCGGTGGCGACCTCGAACAAGGTGCCGCCCGGCTCACGGAAGTAGATCGAGTGGAAGTACTGCCGGTCCAGGATCGCCGTCACGTTCACGCCGTCGTTCACCAACTCCTCGCGCCAGGCCTGCTGGGTCGCGTCATCCGGCACGCGCCACGCGACGTGGTGCACGGTCCCACCGGCGACCAAACCCCTGGGCGCGCCAGGCGTGACAAGCACATCCACCAACGCTCCGGGGCCGCCGTCTCCTGCGGCAAACCGAAGCCGGTTGCCCTCTTGGTGCTTGAACGTCAGGCCGAGACCATCGGTGAGCATCTTGGCGGTGTCCGCCTCATCAGAAACCGACAGTGTCACGGAGTGTAGACCGCGGATCGCGTGCTCGCCGGGAACCAACGCGGTGTCCCACGGGTTACGTGGGTCGTCCTGCTTGTGCGCGACAAGCGCGATGGTCAGACCGTCCGGGTCGTCGAACGACAGCGTGTCTTCCTGGTCGCGGTTGGTGATACGGCTCGTCCGCACGCCGACCTCGGCCAGGTGCTCGCTCCACCAGCCGATCGAATCGGCGGGCACGGAAAACGCGGTCGTGGTGGCCTGGCCGGTGCCATGGCGGCCGTTGGCGACGTGGTTCCACGGGAAGAACGTCATGATCGTGCCCGGTCGGCCGGCTTCGTCACCGTAGTAAAGGTGGTACACGCCCGGGTCGTCGAAGTTGACCGTCGTCTTCACCAGTCGCAGCCCGAGGGTGCGGGCGTAGAAGTCGACGTTGCGTTGCGGGTTGCTGACGATGGCCGTGACGTGGTGCAGACCGTTCGTCTTGATCGCCATGACTGCCTCCTGGGTCGCTCTCTGAGAAGAATCTAATCCGTAAACATCTTGCGCACAAGATATATTCCAGCGAGCGGTGGCGGTATGGTGTGCCCATGCCGGATATCGGGGACGACGAGATCGTCACGTGGTGGGGCCTGGTGATCGAGGGCTACCAGGCCACGCAGGACCGCCTGCTCGCAGAGATCGCGAGCCGCCTCGGCCTCGCGCCCGGTCCCTTCGACATCCTGCTGCGGCTGCTGCGCTCACCCGGACACCGACTGCCGATGACGCGCCTTGCCAAAGAAGCGGCGCTGAGCAGCGGCGGCTTCACCAAGGTCGCCGACCGGATGGCCGAGGCCGGGCTGATCCGTCGCGAACCAAGCGAAACCGATCGGCGAGTCACGCACGCCGTGCTGACCGACCATGGCCTTGACATGGCTCAACGCGCGAGCAAGCTCACTTCGGAAGTGCTGCGGGAACGCGTATTTAAGCCGTTGGGTCAGAAGCGCTCGACCGAACTCGCCGAGGCGATGCGGACCTTGCGGGCAACTAATGGGGCACAGGAGTAGGGGGAGATCTGCGCGATGAACCGCAGACTGCGAATATACGAACGTGCCCACGGCGTCAGACCCTGATCAGCTGCCCGCGATGGGGCTGCGTTTCGAGCTGACGGCCGAATGGACGGCGCCGTCGCTCGCGCGTAACCGGGTCCGGCAATGGCTTGTGGCGCAGGACTGGTCCGCGGCGGCCGTGGACGATCTCGTCCTGTCGATCAGCGAGGCCGTCAGCAACTCGGTCGAACACGGATACGGCATCGCGGTCGACGGGCCAGTGCAGGACTTGAACAGCGTGGTCGTGGTCGAGGGTTCGGTCGTGGACGAGCCAGGTGGCTACCGGCGGGTCGTGCTCACGGTCGTCGACCACGGGCATTGGCGAGAACCCGACACCGGGCCGACCAACCGGCGCCAAGGCCTGCGGATCATGCGGGCGTGCACCGAGGAGTTGACCGTCACGCATTCGGCGGACGGGACCAAGGTCGTGCTGCGCAGCTGGCCGATCCCGGTCAGCCGGCCTTCTCGTTGAGCGATCCGACGAACCGCAGGACCGTCGCAGGCTCGGGCCGCTCGGGGCCGTACAGCTTGGCGACGATGATCGATTCTTGGCCGTCGCCCGGATCAAGCGCCGCATGCCACCCCGTGCCCTCGTCCCACAGCAGTGCCAGATCCCGGCCGGGAAACTGGTCGAGCCGGTGGTCGAGCGCCATGTAGACCTGGGAAGGTCTGGTGGTGTCGACGCAACACGACTCCATACCGATCCCGAGCCGGGCCGCAACCGACGCCACGTACGCTCGCAGGCCGCGACTGTGCGAGTCGTAGTCGTCCACGAGCGCGTCGTTCATCGCTTCCTCCCATCCACTGGCCACATGAGAACATCCGGCGCCCTTGTCCAAACGGGTCGTGACGATCTACGCAGCTGGACGCCACGACGATGTACGCCCGCCGCGGGAGGGGGGCCGCGGCGGGCGGGGAGATGAACGCGATCCTCCAATCACGGGTGTGCTTGCACTGTCCTTTGTAGAAGTCAGCCTCGTCGAGGCGGTGCGCGTTCCCGTTCCTCCACTGCGCAGGGGATGTTCGGCGACACGACCGGCAACCGGTCGCGCGGCGGCTGCGCAGGCCGATGTGGACGATGGGAACGTGGTGCGGGAGAAGGGAAGTTCGCCTCGACGATGGCGTCGAACTCGGCTCGCAGCCACTCCGGGTCTGCGAGCATGATCTCCGCGAACTCCCGCTGTCGCGGCAACACGCTCCTGTATGGCATTCTCGATCACTCCCAGGATGGCTACACCGGGTCCTTGACCGACATATTTCTTATAACCAGCAACCCCTTGCGGTGTCAAGCCCCGGATGTCCGATCGGCTGGCGAAGTCAGTAGAGTGTCGGCGTCGGTCAGGACCTGTTGCACAGCACGGGGTTCGTTGATCAACTCGGCGCCGCTCGCCCGCGCGTCGGTGACGATCCGGTAGCTATCTATGATCGCGGCTTGGCTCGGTGTCCTTCCAGCACCGGCAACACCGGGCTCGGCATGCTCGATCGCGGCGCTTGGCGGCTTGGCGAGCGAGTGCGTCGGCTTCATTGGAGCCTTGATTCTGGCACCTATTCGCCGGAGTAATGGTTCGGTCAATTGGATGACGTTATATTCACCGCAACAGCTCTCTATCCAATTTGAGGTTCACCGTGTTCATCGACCCGACCGCGCCACAGGACAAGCCGGAGACCCAGCAGATGCTGGTGATCCACAAGGTGATGCGCCGCGAGTTCGACGTACTGCCAAAGCTGGTGGCCGCCGTCCCGCCCGGTGACGTACGGCAAGCCAAGCGGGTCGCGGGCCACGCCAACCTGCTGTTGATGTTCCTGCATCACCACCACGACAGCGAGGACCGGATGCTGTGGCCCGCGATGCTGGCCAGGGCGCCGATGGACGCGGCGACCGTGGAAAAAGCGGAGAAGCAGCACGAGGTCGTGGCCGGACTGATCGAGACCGTCCAGGCGACCGTGAATCGCTGGCAGACCGGGGCAAGCGAGAGCGTCCGTGACCACCTGGTCGGCGAGTTGCGCCAGTTGTACGACGCCCTGATCGAGCACCTCGACGACGAGGAAGCCGACATCCTGCCACTGGTCCACGAGCACGTGACGGTCGCCGAATGGGACGCGACCACACGTGACGCGGCCGAGGGCATGCCGAAGAACCCCAAGATCGGCCTGCTGATGGCCGGGATGGTCCTCGAAGACGCCACCCCAGCCGAGCGCGTCTGGTTCTTGGGCGAACTGCCGCCGCCCGTCCGGCTGGTCTGGCGAGCGGTCGGCGAGCGTATGTATAACCGCTACGTGCACAGCGTGCGGCAGGACCGATGACCCGTAGTTACCACTCGCCTCGCCGGGAACTGGCCGCGTCGGCCACCAGAAACGCGATCCTCGACGCGGCCGAGGCCCTGTTCGCCGAACTGGGCTACCCGCGGACAACGATCGCGAAGATCGCCGCGGCCGCCCAGGTCTCGTCAAACACCGTCTACCAGAGCATCGGCGGGAAACCACAGCTGGTCAGCGCGATCGCGGACCGGTCTGCTGACGACCCGCTGATCCATCACAGCCTCAAGACGATCGAAGAGGCGACCACCGGCCACGCGGTGATCAACGAACTGGGCTTGTCCGGTGGCCGCCTCGTACGCACCCAACTGCGTGCCATCTCGGTGGTCTGGGACAACGCGGTCGTCGATCCCCTGGTCGCAGCCGTGGCCGAGCGCACGAAGGAACTGTTCATGGTCCGGCTGCACCAAATCGTCGCGCGCCTGCGGTCACTGGACGCGCTGCGCGAGGGCATCGACGACGATCAGGCGGCGCAAATCCTGTACTTCCACTTCACCCCAGACGCATGGCGCAGACTCCGTGACTTCGGCTGGACATGGGAGCACGCCACGGATTGGCTTGTGGCACAAGCGGAAAAGGCATTGCTCGCCGACTAAACCTCGTGAGTGGTTAGACGCGTTAGAGCGCGTCTAACCACTCACGAGGTGCTAGCAGGGGTTTTGGTGCGGCAGCTCTGGCACGAACTGGGCCCATTCCTCCTCGGTGAAAGTCCGCGCGATCGTGTCGCAGATGCCGCTGGCGACACGTTCAGGATCGGTCTCCCACATGATGATCGTGCCGTCAGCGCCCGCGGTCGCCAGGGTTTTGCCGTCTGGGCTGAACGTGACCGCTCGCACCCCGGCCAAATGCCCGGTCAATCGGGCCGACACCGCACCACGTTCGACGTCCCACAGCAGCACAGTGTTGTCCGCGCTGGTGTACGCGATCGTCTTGCCGTCCGGGCTGAACGCCAGCCCGTGGAAGTACGCCTCCTTGTGCCCGGTCAACCGGTTGATCTGCTTTCCCGTGGCGACATCCCACAGGATCACGGTCTGGTCCGCGCTCGTCGAGGCGAGAATCTGCCCGTCTGGACTGAACGCGACACTCCGTGCCCAGCCGCTGTGACCGCTCAGTTGCGCCTTGCGGGACCGCGTCGCCACGTCCCACACAGTGATGAAGTTGTCGTGATCGGCAATGGCAACCAGCCGTCCGTCCGGGCTGAAGGCGATTCCGGTCGCCACCGCGCCAACGTCCAGAGTGGCCAGTTTGCGGCGATTCGGGACGTCCCACAGGATCGCGGTCTCGTCTTTGCTCATCGACGCGGCCGTCCGCCCGTCGGGACTCAGTGCCACATCCATGATCCCGCCGGTGTGGCCGGCCAAGCTCGTCGGTGGTTCGGATGTTGTGGGGTCCCATATCTCCAGGTCGTTGCCGGGTTGCCCGATCGGTATCCGTGGATCCTCCAGCCCGGTCACGATTGTGCGGCCGTCCGGGCTGATCGCCACGCCGTTCACCATCACACCGCTGGGGTTCAGGATCTTCTGGGGCGTGCGACTCTTGACGTCCCAGAGCGTGCGGTGGCCGTCGCCGACACTGACCAGGGTGCGGCCGTCCGGGGTGAACTCGAGGTCGTGCACCAGTCTGCCCGGCGGGCTGGTCAACGCGGCTGCCCGCGGGTCCCAGACGATGATCTTGCCTTCTTCGCCCGCGGACGCGAGCTTGATTCCGTCCGGGCTGAAGGCCAGTGTGTAGACGTTGGCCTGGTGACCGGCGAGCACGGCCCTTGGCACGCGATTGGGAAGGTCCCACAGGCGCACGACGAGGTCGTTTCCGGCACTGGCGATCGTTCTGCCGTCCGGGCTGAACTTCAGGGAGATCACCGCTTCGCCGGAGTGCCCGGTGAAGGTCGCGATCTCGGTGCGGGTTCGCACATCCCATACGTGTACTTCCGCGCCCCTGCCAGCGGACGCGAGCATCGTGCCGTCCGGGCTGAAGTCCAAGGTCCTGACTTCGCCCATGTGCCCAGCGAGGGTCGCCAGCCGTGTCCGGCTCGGAATGTCCCACAGGACAAGGGTTTTGGCTTCGTCGCCGGTGGCGAGTGTCTTGCCGTCCGGGCTGATCGCGAGGCCGCCGATCGCGGCCGTGAAGTCGGTGAACGTGGCTACGTTCGCGCGTTGTGCCACGTCCCAGAGGCGCACTGTCTTGTCACTGCTCGTCGACACGACCATCCGGCCGTCCGGGGTGAAATCGACTTCCCTGATGATGTCCGTGTGCCCAGTCAACGAGCCGATGGACTCACGCTTCTCCAAGTCCCACAGCATGATCCGGTTGTCGTCGCCGCCGGTCGCCGCGAGCTTGCCGTCCTGGCTGACTCCGATCGCCTTGATCCACTCGTTGTGCCCGGTCATCGCCGCGATGCGGGTGCGGCGCACCGGATCCCACCGCGCGAGGGTCCGGTCCTTGCCTGCGCTGAGGAGCGTTCCGTTCGGCAGAAACGCGAGTTCGGACACGGGACCCTCGTGTCCTTGGATCTCGGTGCGGTACTCGCGGTGCCCGGACATGCTCATCAGGGCACTGCGCGCTTCGAGTGTCGGCGCGGTGCGGTACGCGTGCAGGCTGAGCAGTTTCGCCCGGCCTGGATCGGATTCCGCGATCGTCAACGCCTGTGTGGCCAGTTGCCGGGAGACCGCGACCCGTTGTGCTTGTTCGGCGTCGTCCCGCTCACGTATCGCGATCACCGAGATCGCGGTGACGACGATCAATAACACAGCCAGACCGGCCGCGAGATAACGCAATTGCCGCGCTCTGCGCCGGTCCTTCGCGGTTTCCCGTTCCTCTTGATCAACACTCGCGGTCAGAAATGCGCGCTCGACCGGATTGAGTGAGGCGTTCTCCTTGCCTGCCCATTCTTTGGCGACGACGAGCCGGGAGCCACGATAAAGCGCGCCCGGATCCTGTTTGAGCGTGGACCATTCCTGCGCGGCCTCGGTCAGATGCCGATGTGTCCGCAGTCCTTCCCGGTCGACCGCCAGCCATTGCCGCAACCGTGGCCACGCGCGGATCAACGCTTCGTGCGCGATTTCCACGGCATTGTCGGCAATCGTGATCAGACGTGCCTCGGCGAGGACATCGACGACGTCGGCCATGTCGTCGTCCACTTCGGATCCGGTGATCCTACGTTTGGTGTCCTCTGTGCCTTCGCCGAGCGCGGTCAGACGCAGGAAAAGGTCTCGTACCAGCAGTTTCCGCTCATCACTCAGGCCTGAGTAGACAGTCTCGGCGGTGTGTGCGAGCGCACCGTCGATACCTCCGGCTGCTTGGAAACCGGCGAGGGTGAGCGTGTTTCCCTTACGCCGAAGCCACGTCTCTCGTAGTGCATGCGACAACAGTGGCAGCACACCGGCATTCCCTGAGGCCTGTGCGACAAGTTCGGCCAACAACGCGCCTTCGACCGCGCAGCCAGCCCGGACCGCGGGCTGAACAATGGCGCGCCGCAACTCATCCGTGGTCATCGGGCCGACCGCGACCTGTGCGTCCGCCATGGCGGCAACGAGATGCGGGTGCTGCGTGCAGTGGCCGTAGAAGTCGGCACGCACGCCGAGAACCACGCGCGCACGGCTGTTCGGGCTGTTCACGGCGGTGAGCAACAGATCGATGAACCTGGTGCGCTCGGCCTCGTCACGGCAGAGCGTGAACGCCTCCTCGAACTGGTCGACGACGATCAGCAGGTCCTCGTCCACCGCCATCCGCACGGCTCGGTGGAGATTTGCGCGTCTGCCATGAGATCGGTGTACAGCTGACCGGGAGCGGTACCAGCCAGACGCGCGATGTGGACTGCCGTCTCCTCAACCGGGTGCGGGCCAGGAGTGAACAACACCACCGGTCCCGGCCACCGGGGAACCAAACCGGCGCGCATCAGCGACGACTTGCCCGCGCCCGACGCGCCGAAGACAGCCACGAACCGCTGGCGCGTCATGCGTTCGGCGAGTTCGTCGACGAGTCGCTCGCGGCCGTGGAACCACTCCGCGTCCTCCGGCTGGAACGCCGCGAGGCCGACGTACGGCGACTGAGTGTCCGATTCGCCTGGTACCGCTTCAAGTTCGGCGATCGCCGTCTCGGCCGCGACCTCGTGCCACCGCTGCTCCCACTCGGCCTCGTCCCCGCCACACACCCGCACGTAGGCCAGGGCCACGTTCAGACTCGGCAGTTGACGGCCGTTGGCGGCACTGGACAGCGTCGTCACCGAGAAATGCGCCTGTCTGGCGAGCTCCCGGTACGTCGGATTGCCGGCTTTCTGTCGCAACAACCGCAGGTCGGCGGCGAATCGCAACAGTGCCGAATCGCCCGTTGCCAGCGGACGCTCAGCTCTCGGCATGGTGTTCCTCCAGCAAGCGATACCGGCGCGCGTTGTTCCCGGTTTGTTTGTTCGGTGCGCGACGGTCGATACGGAACAACCTATCCACGATTAGATCAAGCAACGGCAGTCGGGGTCACCCGGTAACCGTGAGAGATCGAAGAGTGGCACAAGGAGAGGCGCGAATGCACCGCAAGCACGACGATCGGGAGTGGCACCACCGCGAGGTGGCGCCGCAGACGGTCTGATCGACGTCAGCCGAACGCACCCGAGGGCATCTGGGGGTTCTCGGGTGCGGCTCATCGTCGCGTCGAAGTTTTCACAGCCATTCGAAAGGCAAATGGTCAACGGGCTTGGGAACGCCGGTCTTGGCGAACGACAGCCAGGAAGCGCGGATCTGCTGGCCGAGCCGGTCCACCTCGTCCCACGGGACGTCGCCGAGCATTGGCGAACCGGCCCACGCTGCGGCCGATCCGAGCAGTAGCGGCAGCTCCACGCAGTGTGTCGACCCGAACGGGGAACCGGCTGGCCGCCAGGAGAGGTGGTACGGGAAGACCTGGGCGCCGCGTTCTTTCAGCGAGGCCGCGAAGCTCAGTTCGGGATCGGCGAAGAACCCGCTGTCGAGGGGTCCGCCGAACGCGGCAAGCTCGTCGGAATTCCACCCGTATATGACGTCGATCCCGGTCAAATCCCGTGCTTCCCACCCGGTCGAAACCGGCCGGAATGGTAGTGGGATATTCGCGCCCTTGGTTGCCGGATTCTCCGAATTAACCCGGTGCAACCCGTTCAGGATTTCATCTGGCGACGCTGAAATCGGGTCGCCTTCGAGATAGCCGAGGAATGTCTTGCTGACTTCGGTGGCGTCTTGGAAAGAGAGCGGATTCACGATTCGTGGGTCACTCTGGATGATGGCTCGGCGGAACAGTCGCTCGGGATGGTCCAGCAACCAACGAATGGACATCGCGCCCGCGGATTGCCCGAAAACTGTCACCTGTGACGGGTCGCCGCCATAGTGGGAAATGTTCTCCATTACCCATTGAGGTGATCTCAGCGACTTTCACGCGATCTTGCCGTGTTCGAAATGCGTGAGGACAAGGGCGGCTTTGATGATGTCGCCGATCTTGCTGGGGTTGGCGGTGAGATGCCGCAGGCTGCGCCAGCGTTCGGTGAGTAGGGCGAAACCACGTTCGCCCAGACACCGTAGGCCACGCAGCAGAGCGTTGCGTGTGCGGGTGTCCACGTCGAGGACCTGGCCATCGGCAGGCTGTTTGACCGGGGTGTGCACGCCGATGCCGGCACCGTCGTAGCCGCCATCGGCCAGCGTCGGCAGATCAAGGTGCGAGGCGGCCCAGTACAGCGCACCCAGCACATGCTCGCGCGCCACGGTCAAGTCATGGAGTGAACCGGGCTCGACATCCGAGACCCACCACGGAAAACCGTCCGGCGCGCACAGCGCTTGGATGTTGCCGCCGTGCTCGCGGGCTTTGCCGGAGTACCACAGGTCGATCGGCTCGCCTTTCACGCTCAACGTTTTCTCGCTACAGCGATCGGCGGAGAAGACCTTTCCATCGAGGATCACGTAGGCCGTGCCCTCATCCTTGGCCCGCTGCAGGGCCTCATGCAGGTCCGGCGCCTGCTCGGCGAGCACGATGACGACCTCATCCAAGTAGCGGTAGCCGGTGGCGCGGGAGATGCCGTGATCGCGAGCCAGGGCGGGGACGTCGGTGTTCTGCCGGAACCAGCGCAGGCCCAGCACCGCGTGGCGAAAGCAGGTCAACGCCCTGCTGTTCTTGCGGGTGCCGCGTCGGCGGCGTTCGGCGTGCAGCAGCCGGCTGAGGTAGAGGGCCAGTTCACGCGGGACATCGAGCATGGCACGATACGCAATCACGGGGAGCCTTCTGGTCCGGACTTGATCTTCGCAAATCCAGTTCTACCAAGGGCTCCCCGCCCATCTTTCCCCGGGTCTCACCACTCCCCAGCACATCGACCAGCGCTCGTCCGAGCAGCTTCGCGGCTCAACAAACGAACCAGAATCTTGGTGAGATTACCTCATTGCAGGGCTGCCACTTGGTCGTGCAGGCCGAGGTTGCCTGGGCTGACTCCGTCGGCGAAGAGGTAGCCGAAGACACCGAGCCGGTAGTTGATGCTGACGACCACGACGTTGCCCTCGGCGGACAACGTGGAGCCGTCGTACCAGTCGAACAGCCCGCCGCCGCCCAAGAATCCGCCGCCGTGCAGGAACACCATCACCGGACGCTGCCCGGCGTCCAAGGCAGGAGTGGTGATCGACAGGTTCAGGCAGTCTTCGCCCTGTGGGTGGGCGTCGTGTGGCGGGCCCATGACGTGTTCGAGGCGTGACCGTGCCTGCGGGCAGATCTGGCCGCTTGACTGACTGGAGTCCACCCGTTCTGGCAAACCGAAGCGTTTCGCCTCGGCATACCGGATCGGACCGGTGCGGACAACCACGATCCACTCCACTCGGGACTATTGTCGTGCCATGAAAACGCCACGCCTGCTGGACGGACGCTTGAAACTGCGGCACCTCGTGCTGTTGGACGCGTTGCTGCGCCAGGGAAGCGTGGTCGGCGCCGCGGTGCAACTGCATGTCACCCAACCGGTGGCAACGCGCGGCCTGCACGAGCTCGAAGAGATCCTTGGCGTTACGCTGTTCGACCGCGGCCCTCGCGGCATCACCCCGACGGTCTACGGCGCCGCGTTCGCCGAACATGCCAGGGCCGTCCTCGCGCAGTTGACCGAAGCTGGCAGGCACATCGTCGAACTGGCCGACGCGGTCAGGGGGACCGTGGTGGTCGGCATTCACCTCGCGGGCTCGAACATGTTGCTGCCAAGGGCAATCACCAAGATCAAGGCTGACCATCCATATCTGACAGTCGTCGTCCGGGAGGCCGCGCCCGAGCCGCTGCTGGTCGAGCTGGTCGCTGGACGGGTCGACATGATCGTCGGGCGGCTCACCGCGCCGTCGGACGAGCAGATCGAGCGCCGCAAGCTTTACGACGAGTTCGTCGACCTGATCGTCCGGCCGACGCATCCGCTGGCCGGACGGACCGGGATCGCGCCTGCCGAGCTCGGCGAGTACCCGTGGATCCTGCCTGGCCAGGAGACCGTGCTGCGCCGCGAGCTGGAGGAGTTCTTCGCTCGCAACGGGATTCCGTTGCCCGCCAACCGGGTCGAGGCGACGTCGTTCCTGACTGTCCGGGAACTGTTGCTGGCCAACGACGTCATCGCCGCCCTGCCAAGTCTGATCGCGCGCGGCGAGCCGAAATTCGCCCGGCTGGACGTCTCGCTCGACCAGATCGGCCACAGTGTCGGGTTGACGCTGCCCACCATCACGCTGTCCGCGCCGACGGTGTCGACCAGAAGGCGCAGCGCGCGTTCGTCGAACACCACCGAGTCCACTGCGAACCGTCCAATGTAGTGCGACGGCGGGAACTCGGACGTGCCGATCACGTCGTGCCGGTGGTGCCAGGCGTTCTCGAACCGGCCGAGCCAGAACGCGAACGACCCGCCGCCGTGCGCGAAGCAGATCTTCAGCCGGTCGTCGATCCGGTCGAACACGCCACCGAGGATCAACGCCAGGATCGACAGGTGCGTCTCGGCGGGCATGCCCGTCAACCACTGCGCCATCCACCGGTCCGACCGCGGCGAGCTCACCATGTCCCACGGGTGCACGAACACCGGCACGTCCAGCGAAGCACAGTGCTGCAGGAACGTGACAACGCCTTCGCTGTCCAAGTCCAGATCGCCGATGTGGTTGCCGATCTCCACGCCACGGTGTCCATTCGCGACACAGCGGTCCAGCTCGCGGCACGCGGCATCGGTGTCCTGCAAGGGAACCTGACAGAACGGCAGGAGGCGGCCGGTTGCCGGTAACACGATCTCCAGCGCGCGGTCGTTGAAGATCCGGGAGATCTTCGTGGCTTCCTCGGCCGAGCGGCCGTAGTTGAAGAACGCGGGAGTGGGGGAGACCACCTGGATGTCCACGCCGTCCGCGTCCATATCGGCCAGCCGCAGATCCGCGTCCCAGCAGTTGGCCTGGATCCGGCGGAACTCCTTGGACCCCAGCATGATCATGGCGTCCGATTCGGACTCCATTCTCAGCCACGGTGAATCGGGACCGAGGTCGAGCGCCTGCCAGCCGTTGGGCACGTAGTGTGTGTGGATGTCGATCATGTCAGCCCTTGCCTGGGTGTAGTGCGCCGCACTTCGGGCAGGTCCGCGCCGCCTCGGACTTGTAGAACTGTTCGAACACCGGCGGCAGGTCGGCGACGATGTCACGCACCTGCAGTTCGACCTCGTGGATCATCGCGTCGCAGTCCATGCAGTACCACTGGAACCGTTCGCGCTTGCCTTCCTCGCGGACCCGTTCGATGACAAGGCCGACGGAGTTCGGATCGGGGCGCTGCGGGGAATGCGGGGTGTTGCCTGGCAGCAGCCAGGTTTCGCCTTCGCGGATGTGCACGGTCCGTGGGCCGTCATCGGTCATCACGTCGACGTGCATGTCGCCCTTGATCTGGAAGAACCACTCCTCGTACGGCTCGTGGTGGAAGTCCGTGCGCTTGTTCGGGCCGCCGACGATCTGCACGATGAAGTCGTCACCCAATGCCATGGTCTTGTTGTTCACGGGCGGTTTGAGCAGGTGCCCGTGCTCGTCGATCCAGCCGTGGAAGTTGATCACTGGCGGGAGTTCTGCCATGGTGATTCACCTCGTTTTCCGTGCGATAGCCTGTATCTCGATCAACAGATGCGGATGCGGCAGCTGATGGACCGCCACTGTCGTGCGCGCTGGTCCGTTCTCGTCGAAGTACTCGGCGTACACTTCGTTGTAGCCACCGAAGTCGTTCATCGACACCAGAAACGTCGTGATCTGAACGACGTCGGCGAGACTGGCGTCCACTTCGGACAGGATCCGGCCGATGTTCTCGATAACGGCACGGGTCTGCGTCCGGATGTCCAAATTGGTCGTACCGAGTTCGTCGACTTCCACGCCCGCGAACGAGTTGTCCGGCAGCCGCGAGCTCGTCCCCGATACGAAGATCATGTCGCCGGACACCTTGACGTGCGGGAACCGGCCGCGTGGCTTGGCTAGGCCCTGGATCGTCCGTGCGTCGGTCATGATTCTCCAATGAACGAAACCGCGCCAAGGCCATCGATCCGGCACTCGACCGGGCCAGGAGTCAACGGGATCGCCGCGGTCGCGGCACCAGCCAGGATGACGTACCCGGCCCGCAGTTCGATTCCCCTGCGCTTGGCGACCTCCTCCAACGCGGTCAGTGCCCGGGCGGGGTCGCCGAGGATCGCACTGGTCGAGCCCGTGACCTCGGCCGAGCCAACCTCCAGGCGGACGGACCGGTTGTTCACGTCACCGAACTCCTGCCAAGGCCCGATCACATATCCGGCCGCCGAGGTGTTGTCCGCGACGACATCGGTGTAGGTGAACCGGAAGTCCCGGTAGCGCGAGTCGATGATCTCGACCGCGGCCGCTACGGCGTCCACACAGGACTCGATGGGCACGCTGCCGTCGACGTCGCGTGCCAGCCGGTAGGCGATCTCCGGCTCGACCTTCGGATGAATGTACCGGCTGATGTCGATCAGGCTGTCCTGAACGTGCGCCATCCCGTCGGTGATCCGGCCGACGATCACCTCGGACACGCCCATCTGGGCCATCTTGGCCTCGCTGGTGAATCCGAGTTTGACCCCGGTCAGCGTCTCTCCCCGGGCCAGCCGCCGGTCGACCACGGCCTGCTGGATCTCGTACGCTTGGTCGATGTCGATCTCGTGGGTGTCGGCAAGGCTCGGGGTGTCTTCGGCGTTCAGCTGTGCGCCGTCAAGGCGCTCGGCGAGTTCCTCGATCATGCTGCTCACAATGCCACGCATATGTTCGTCGGCTCGGTGTAGAACTCCATCGCGGACATTCCTCCCTCACGCCCGATACCGGACATCCCCATCCCGCCGAAGGGAGACCGCAGGTCACGCAGGAACCAGGTGTTCACCCACGACATGCCCACGTTCATCGCCTGCGCGACCCGGTGCCCGCGCCGCAGGTCGTTCGTCCACACCGAGGCGGCAAGGCCATAGTCGGTGTCGTTGGCCAGATCGATGGCTTGTTCCTCGCTGTCGAACGGGATCAGTGCGGCCACCGGCCCGAAGATCTCCTCACGCAGCGTCCGGTCCGAATTGGACAGACCCGTCCACAGCGTCGGCTCGATCCAGGAGCCACCGTCCAGATCCGCGCCCAGCTCAGGCACGCCGCCGCCGGTCAGCACCTTCGCGCCTTCCTGCTCGGCGAGCGCGAGGTAACTGCGGACCTTGTCCCGGTGCTGCTGGGAGATCAGCGGCCCGGTCGTGGTGCTCTCGTCGGTCGGGTTGCCGAGTTTGAGGGCTTTGGCTCGTTCGACCAGTCCGGCGGCGATGTCCTCGAAGATCGGGCGCTGGACGTACACCCGTTCGGTGCACAGACAGACCTGCCCGGTGTTGGTGAAGATCGCCCGGCTCAGGCCGGTCACTGCCTCGTCCAAGTCGACGTCGTCGAACACCACGGCGGCGTTCTTGCCGCCGAGTTCGAACGACACCGGCCGCACACGCGGCGCGACCGTCTGCATGACACGCGTTCCGGTAGCCGTGGACCCGGTGAACGTCACGCCATCGATCCCGCGATGTCCGGCCAGCGCGGCGCCCGTGGCACCAAAGCCGTGCACGACGTTGTACGCGCCTGCGGGCAACCCGGCGTCAGCCAGGACCTCGGCGAGCAGCGTCGCGGTCGACGGGGTGAACTCGCTCGGCTTGACCACCACGGTGTTGCCGCACGCCAGCGCCGCTGAGACCTTCCAGGTCAGCAGGAGCAACGGGAGATCCCACGGCACGATCACCGCGACCACGCCCAACGGTTTCCGCACCGCGTAGTTCAATGCCTGCTTGCCGCCGGGAAGGTCCGTGAGAAACGATTCTTGCCCGGCCGCGGAAACGACATCGGCGTATGTCCGGAAATTTGCCGACGCCCTGGCGACATCCAGTTCTCTGGCCAGAACGACCGGTTTTCCGGTATCCGCGACCTCGGCCGCGACGAACTCGTCGAAGCGGGCTTCGATCCCGTCGGCGGCTCGGCGCAGCACCGCGGCCCGCTCACGGACCGGGGTCCGGCCCCATCCGGCGGCCGCGGCCCGTGCCGCGGCGACCGCCTGGTCGACGACATCGGCGTCGGCCTCGTGCACGGTCGCGAAGATTTGGCCGGTCGCGGGGTTGGTCTTGTCGAAGGAGTGGCCGGGTTCCGGATCGATGAACCGCCCGCCGACGAAGGTGCGGATCGCTGTCATAGTTCCACTCTTGCGCGCCTGGTCATGCCCCACAAATGCGTATCCAGGCTGGCGGTATACCCACATGGCTATGGCTCGATATACCATGCGGGCATGGCTACGCCGGTGTTGGGTATTTGTGCGGGAATGTCATCCGGGTCACGCTCTTCGCCATTACCGCAAATCGACCCGGGTAGGCGACTATGGGCGAATTAGCCACCGCATCGCGACGAAAGGTCGCACTGGCGACTCTGACCGGCGCGACATTGGAATGGTACGACTTCTTCCTTTACGGCACCGCGTCGGCACTGATCTTCAACCGGGCCTTCTTCCCATCGTTGTCGCCCGCCGCTGGCACACTGGCCGCCTTCTCCACGTTCGCCGTCGGGTTCATCGCCCGGCCGCTCGGTGGGCTGGTCTTCGGCCACTTCGGTGACCGGATCGGCCGCAAGATGACCCTGGTGGTGTCCCTGATGCTGATGGGCATCGGGTCGACGCTGATCGGCGTGCTGCCCGGCTTCGCGACGATCGGGGTGTGGGCGCCGATCCTCTTGGTGGCGCTGCGGGTGGTGCAGGGCGTCGGCCTCGGTGGCGAGAACGCGGGCGCGAACCTGATAGCCCTCGAGCACGCGCCGGACGACAAACGCAACCGGTACGCGGGTTTCCCGCAGATGGGCACGCCAGCAGGTCTCGTCTTGGCCAACACGGTCTTCCTGATCACCAGCGCGACGATGTCCCCCGCGGCCTTCACCTCGTGGGGCTGGCGGATCCCGTTCCTGCTCAGTGGCGCGCTCGTGATCGTCGGCCTGATCATCCGGCTGCGCGTGACCGAGACCCCGTCGTTCGCCAAGGCCGTTGCGGACAAGGCGATCGTACGTTTCCCGTTGAAGGAAGCGCTGTCCGTCGGCGTCGGCAGGCTCGTACTGACGTTGCTGCTGCTGATCGCCAGCTCCGCGGTCGCCTACCTGTTCATGGTGTTCAGCCTGTCCTACGGCACCACCCAGCTCGGCCTGAACCGGCAGTTCCTGGTTTTGACCGTGACCGGGGCGTCGGTGTTGTGGTTCCTCACCATTCCACTGTGGACATGGCTGGCCGACCGCAACGGCAGGCGCGGCCTGTTCCTGTGGGGCTCGCTGGTGACCGTGGTGTGGGCGGCGGCGTACTTCCCGATGATCAACACTGGCAACACCGCGGTCGTGGTCACCGCGATGCTCGGCATGGGAATCATCATCTCGATCACGCACTGTTTGCAGGGCGCGATCGTGGCCGATACGTTCCCCGCCCACGTCCGCTACTCGGGTTCGTCGCTGTTGCTGCAGCTTGCCGCGTTGCTCGGCGGCGGCCTGGCGCCGGTGATCTCGACCGCGATCCTGACCTCGACCGGCGGCACAGCCGGTGTGAGCGTGTACATCGCGGGCGTGTGCACGGTGAGCCTGCTCGCGGCCATCGCCGTTTTCCGCCTCAACCCCTTGCCCGCCAAGGCAGTCGTGAGCCCGGCAGTCGCATAGAGCTCCCGGTGGGGTTGGCGCCGCCAACCCCACCGATGCCATCAGGCGTCCAGCGCGAGACCGCGTGCACCGAACTCGGCTTCGAGAATCCGGTCGAAGACGGGAAAGCCGGAATAATCATTGGCGATATGGGCAGCCACGGTGTGTTTGCGGTCCGGGGTGCCCATCACGAAGGTGTTGGTTCCCATGCTCGCACCGGAAACGTCACGCAGCACCTGCCCGTCGGCCAGCGTCAGATCGTAGAGCCCCAGCCCGTAACGGGTGTTGGCCAGCCAATTCGAGCCCGCGGTCGACACGGTGTTCCACATGTCCTCATGCTGGGCCTGGGGAGCAGGGTGCCGGTGGTGATCGCGGTGAAGAACTGGATCAACTCGTCCAGCGGTGCCACGGCATTGGCCGCACCCCAGCCCCACGACGTGTTCACTTCGGTGGTGTCCAACGGTTCCAGCGCCGGGTCCTCCATCATGGACGGCCAGTTCTCCGGCGTGACATCCTCAGGGCGCACGCCTTCGGCGAGGAACACCTTGGAGAACAGCCTCGGGTGCCTGCCGCGGTATCCGGTTTGCTCGCGGTGCCGCATGAAAGTGTTGGTCAGGCCGAGCGGTTCGGTCACCGCCCGGTCCACTTCGGACTCGAAGGCGTTGCCGGTGACCTTCTCCACGATCGCCGCGGCGAACGCGAAACCGCCGTTCGAGTAGCGGAACTTCTCGCCGGGAGCGCCGATCGGAGGTTGTGAGGTGGCGAGTTCGAGCACATCCGAGGGCTGCCACACGTCAAACCGGTGCTTGGCGAAGGCGGACCTGATCGTGTACCGGCGCTGCACCTCGAGTGCGATCCCGGTGGCGAACAGGCCACTGGTGTTGGACAGCAGCTGCCGAATGGTGACCTTGCTGCCGTCGTAACCGTTGTCCGTCATCGCGCCGGGGAGCCATTGTTCGACGGTGTCGTCGATGTCCGACCGGCCTTCCGCCGCCAGCTTCGGCACGGTCGCGGCGGTGTAGGCCTTAGAGGGCATCTGATCTTGGTTGGGGCGATATGTCTGTGTCGGGTGACGGCTGATACCTTGATCAACTTGTGGGGTCCCGGCGTGCGTACCGCAGCGACTTGTCCGATGCTCGCTGGGCGTTGATCGAGCCAACGCTGACGGCGTGGCGTGCTGCCCGGCGTGGGCCGGGAACCGTGATGCGCGTGCATGACTTGCGGGAGATCGTGAACGCGATCCTGTACGTGTGCCGGACCGGGATCGCCTGGGAGTATCTGCCGCACGACTTCCCGCCCTGCAAGACGGTTTATGACTACTACGCCAAGTGGGAAGCCGATGGCACAACGGAAACGCTGCATGACCTGTTGCGTGACCAAGTCCGCGTCGCGAAAGGCCGCGCTGCTGCCCCGACGGCGGCGATCATCGACTCGCAGAGCGTGAAAACCTCCTGCAATGTCAGCGAATCCAGTCAGGGTATCGACGCGGGCAAGAAGATCAAGGGCCGCAAACGGCACATCGCCACCGATGTGCTCGGCCTGCTGCTGGCGGTAATCGTGACCGCGGCGTCGGTGCAGGATTCCGCTGGCGGGCAACAGGTTCTCGATCATCTCGCCGCTGCGCATCCGACCGTGTCGGCGGCATGGGTGGACGGCGGCTACAACAACACAGTCATCCGTCATGGAGCCCAGCGGGGTATCCGGGTTGAGGTCGTCAAACGCCCTTCTGCCAAGGGATTCCACGTGTTGCCCCGGCGGTGGGTAGTGGAGCGCAGTCTGGGCTGGCTGATGCAACACCGCCGACTCGCGCGCGACTACGAAGCCCTGCCCCAGCGGTCGCGCACGATGGTCCACTGGGCGATGACTAACATAATGAGCCGCACCCTGACCGGGGAATCCACCCAAACCTGGCGAAACGATCCACCCAAAGCAGACATTCTTGCCTAACTAAGATCAGATGCCCTCTTAGAGGCGCTACCGGTGTGCAACTGCTCGCCTGGTACCCGTGTCGCGCCGGTCGTCGGGTCGGCGTGGCCCGCGGGATCCGAACCATGTGCCGTTCTCGTCCTTGATCTGCACGGCGACGCTCGGCGCACCGGCCTCGGTCACTGCCCAGTCAAGAACCTCGCGTACTTTTTCGTAGCTCGTCATGGCGTCCATCGTGCTGAGCGGCGATGACAGGCCTCTGACAGCGCGCTTACAGCCGCTCGTCAGACATGACTCTCGTCACTCTTGCAGACGATAATTCCGGCGCGGCATCGTGATCCGATTTCAGGAGTCCACAAGGGACATTCATGTTGATGTGATCTCGGCCGCGTGATGTGCGAATGTGTACGGTATGAGAGCCGTGATCCGGTCCTGGCCGCTGAGTGTCCCGCTGTTCGCGTTGGTCGTTCTCGCACTGACATGGGGCGTTTTCCTGCCCGTCATCCTGGTGATCATCGTGGCTGCGGCGCTCGCGGGAGCCGTGTCCACGGCGGTGCATCACGCGGAGGTGGTCGCGCACAGGATCGGGGAGCCGTTCGGCTCCCTCGTGCTCGCGGTGGCGGTGACTGTCATCGAGGTCGCTTTGATCGTCACCTTGATGGTCTCGGGTGGTCCGGCGACCGCATCGTTGGCCAGGGATACGGTCTTCGCGGCCGTCATGATCACGTGCAACGGGATCGTCGGTATCGCTTTGCTGATCGGTGCGACGCGGCATCGCGTGATGGTCTTCAATGCCGAAGGGGCAGGCGCCGCACTGGCGACTGTCGTGACGCTGGCGACGCTGAGTTTGGTGCTGCCGACGTTCACGACGAGCAAACCGGGACCGGAGTTCTCAACAGGTCAGCTCGTGTTCGCGGCAGCCGCGTCGCTGGCTTTGTACATCCTGTTCGTGTTCACGCAGACCAAGGAGCACCGCGACTTCTTCCTGCCGGTCGGTGTGTCCGCTGAGGAGGACCACGCGCCGCCGCCGACCGCCAAAGCCGCGTGGATCAGTCTTGGGATGCTGCTGCTGTCGCTGGTCGCGGTCGTCGGGCTGGCCAAGGTGGAGTCGCCCGCGATCGAGGCCGGGGTGGCGGCGGCCGGGTTCCCGCAGTCCTTCGTGGGTGTGGTGATCGCGTTGCTGGTCTTGCTGCCGGAGACGTTCGCTGCGGTTCGCGCCGCCAGGCGGGACCGGATGCAGACGAGCCTCAACCTGTCGTTCGGATCGGCGATGGCGAGCATCGGGTTGACGATCCCCGCCATCGCCGTCGCGACGATCTGGCTGGACGGCCCGTTGGTGCTTGGGCTCGGACCGACTCAGATGGTGTTGCTGGCGTTGACTTTCGTCGTCGCGATCCTGACCGTCGTGCCAGGCCGGGCAACACGGTTGCAGGGCGGGGTGCACCTCGCCCTGCTCGCCGCGTTCCTGTTCCTGGCAATAAACCCCTGATAGACCCTCGTGAGTGGTTAGACGTGTTCTAACCCTGCTAACCACTCACGAGGGATTTTCAGCCCCAGGTGCTGTTGTTCAGGCCCGTGCCGAGGTAGACCTGGTCGTACGTGTTGCCGTCGGCGTCATCGGTGTAGGTCATGAAGATCTGGCCCCACGCGTTGACGCCGACTGCGGGTTCTTCCTGGCGGAGGGCCAGGTTGGTGTTCGCGGTGATCCGGGGCTGGCGGCCGGCCGTCGAGCCGTCCGGGTTGAGGCCTTGGACGAAGATGTCCTGGCCTGCCGTCCAGTTCACCACGGCTGCCCGCTGGTCGTCGATGCCCACCTGCGGGTCGGTACCGGGCACGTAAGTGTCCTCTGTGGATGATGCCGCACCGGTCGCGGAGAACGAGCGGACACCGATCTGCCCGGTGCCGGTGTGGTTGGTCTCCCAGCCGACCACATAGTCACCGTTGAAGTTGGCAGCGATCGACGGGCGCCGCTGCTGGCCATCAGTCGTCGCGTTGACCACCGCCTGTGCCAGTTTGACTGTGCCAGTCGGTGTGAAAGCCTTGCGTGCCACGTTGAATGCGCCGTCAGCGTCCGTGTCCTCATCCCACGCCACGATCGCGTTCTGGGCCGCGCCCATCGCCACGTCCGGACGCTGATGCGTACCGCCAGTCGCGTTCACCGGGACCTCGTAGCCCTTGGCTGTGATCGAGTTGAAGCCGGACAATCGGACAGTCGGTGCCGCTGTGCCCTGCTTGTCCTCGAACGCGACCGCGAATCCGGGGCCGTCTGGGTCGGCAGCCACCGATGGGTTGATCTGCTGCCCGTCGGAGACGGCGTTCGCCACCGCCGAACCCGTGACCGTGCCCGCGGTGTTCAACGTGCGCACGGCGATCTGGTAATACCCGTTGCCATCCTTGTCATCAGCCCACACCACGACCGCCGTGCCGTCATCGTGCAGCGAGACATCGGGATGTACGTGGCTCCAGTTGCCTTCGCCGCTGTCGGACAGCTTCTTCTCGTACAGCGAGGCGCCATCCCGGTACACGCGGACCCAAACATCGCTGTGTACAGGGTTTTCCGGCGCCGAGGTGTCGCGGTCGTCCTCCCAGACCACTGCGACGTAACCGTTTCGCACGGCCGAGATCGCCGAGTTGTCCTGGTCGCCGGTGGAGGCGCTGTTGGCCGCCGCCCACGTGATCGTGCCGTCAGCGAAGGCCGTGCCGGTCAACCCGAGCATGGCGATCGCGGTGATTGTCAGTACGCGCTTCATGTTCATCCCCATCACGGCGCCTGCAGACCGGGGTTTCCGGCCTCGATCACGTAGCTCTGCACGGTCTTGATCGGCATGTCCCGGACCGTGATCTTGTCGACGCACCGGAAGTCCACGTTCATCTGGGTCGGGCTCACCCTTGTCCGGACGTACCCGCGCAGGTTCTTGAAGAACTTCACATGCGGGTTCGTCGGGGTCACACCGGTCTGCGACGCGTCGCCGTCACCGTCGGAGGAGACGGAAGTGGTGACCAGCTCGGTACCGATGATCTTGTCCTGAGTGGAGTAATTGTTCATCAGGTTCGACGCCCACGAGCGGTGCACGTCACCAGTCAGCACGACAGTGCTCGTGTTGCCACGCGCCTGCCAGCCGTCCTGGATCCGCTTGCGGTTGGCCGTGTAGCCATCCCACGCGTCCATGCTGCGCTTGCCGTCCGCAGCCAGCTTCTGCGCGAAGAACACCTGCTGGCCGATGATGTCCCACGTGCCAAGCTTCTGGCCCATACCGTCAAGCAGCCACTGTTCCTGTGCGTTGCCGGTCAGCGAACGGTTCGGCGCGTCGGCGTCCGGGCAGATCTGCGAGCCGTCACCGCACGCCTGGTCGCTGCGGTACTGACGCGTGTCGAGCATGTGGAAGGTCGCCAGGCCACCCCAGTTCACCCGGCGGAACAGCTGCATGTTCTCGCGCACCGGCGCCTGCGCGGCACGCAGCGGCATGTGCTCGTAATACGCGCGATACGCAGCCTCACGGCGTGCACGGAAGTCACCCGCTGGTCCTTGACCCTCTTGGCGCACAAGGTTTGCGTAGTTGTTCTCGACCTCATGGTCGTCCCACACCACAACCCATGGCGCGGCCGCGTGCGCCGCCTGTAGGTCGACGTCCATCTTGTACAGGGCGTGCCGGACGCGGTAGTCGGCCAGGTCGGTGATCTCGGTGGACGGGTTGTGTGCACGCACGCGGTCAGCCGTGGCGCCGCTTTCGTAGATGTAGTCGCCCAAGTGCAGGATCAGATCGGGGCGCTCTTCGGCCATCCGGCGGTAGGCCGTGTAGTAGCCCATCTCGTAGTGCGCGCAGGACGCGAAGAGCATCGTCAGCGCGGAACCCGAGCCTGCCGCGGGCGCCGTGCGGGCGCGTCCGACCTGCGAGATGTGGCCGTCGGCGCGGAATCGGTACCAGTACTCACGATCCGGCTGCAGACCGGCTGCCTCGACGTGCACGGTGTGCGCGGAGGCCTGCGTGGTCGTGACCGATCCGGAGGCAGCGAGCTGGCTGAAGGCCTGGTCGAGGCCAACCTGCCACTCCACGGTGACCGGGGTGTTCGGCATGCCGCCGAGGCCGTCGGCGTTCAACGGTCTTGGCGCAAGACGTGTCCATAAAACGAAGCCGTTCGCGGTGGGCTCGCCGGACGCAACCCCGAGGGTGAAGGGGTAGGCCAACGCGCTCGCGGGGCTCGCGCCGATCAGCGGAGCACCCGCGGCGGCAAGGCCACCGACGAGGAACGTCCTTCGATGCAGTCGGGTCATGGGGCTCTTATTACCGGCGCTCAACCAGCGGTGGAAGCGTCGATGTGACTATTTGCAGGAGGTTGTTCTCACGTCTGGCCGCTCGTCCCGGAGTGGCCATATAGCGATATTCGTACACGTTGACAGCCTTCACGGTACGTAGGCGGCGTTAGCCCTGTCAGGTCACACCGGGTGACCGGAGTCGGTGATATCCGGTGTGGACACTCGGAAATCGCAGGCCACAGGCGTTACCGTGCCGGATATGAGCCACCAGCCCCACGTCCACACCGGTGAAGACCGCGCGATGGGTCATGCCAGGGTCGAATTCGCCGAGATGCTGTTCGCGGAAGCTTCGGATGTCGGTGCGGCGCCGCAACCGGCCACGGAGCTGACCGCGCAGGTCCAGGCGTCGGCGATGCTGGCCGTCTACTACGAGATGCGGCATGGCAACGACCTACGCGCCGCGCACATCCGTGCATTGGAGCAGCACAGGCTTGCCTTGGAGGAATACGCCGACAGGGTGTCCGAGGGGCCCGCGTTGCTCACGTCGGTCTCCGGCGGAGAGCCGGGATTGCCGCCCGCTCGTGAACCGATGGACTGAGCCTGTCTACCGCTTCCGCGATCGTTTCTTCACTGGCTTGAACGGCAAGGCTTCGACGAGTTCGTCCGGCGCGGTCAACCGCCACGCCTCGTAGACCAATTCGGACAGCTCGTCGGCCTCGATGCGGTCCAGGTACACCACGACCCAGCCGAAGCCGCCGGAGGTGAACTGCTCCTCGAACACGTCTGGCCGTTCCGCGACCAACGCCAGTTGTTCGGACACGGTCTGCTTCAACCCGACGGTCTGCGTGCGCGGCCAGAAGTATCCGAACTTCTTGCCGTGCACGCTGAAAGACGTCCACTTGCTCGCCTCGGACCGTTCGACATCGGTCAGCCCGTCGACGATCCGGTGGAACTCATCACTGTGCACTGCCACGCCCAACCCCCAAAGTCCGCCGGGAGGAGTTTAGGCGGGGACCCCTCCCGGCTTCTCGTGGGTACGGTCGCGGGGCGACAGGGGAGTGGGTGATCGGGTGACCAGGCGGCCGCGGTGCTCAGGCGCGGCCGCTGTCGCGTGGCTTAGTGCGGCGTCACCAACGGCTTCGAGGCGTCGATGCAGTACGTGGACAGCATCATCGTCTGCACGGTGCCCACGTTCCGGGCGTTGTGGACGACTCCAGTCGGGATCAGGAACGGGTCGCCGGACTTCAGCCGCAACACAGGGCGGTCTTCGAACTCCATCAGCACGTCGCCTTGGATGATGTAGCCGACCTCCTTTCCGCCGTCGTGGGAATGCCTGCCGGACTGCTGGCCGACCGGGATCTCGAATCGGGTCTGGATGATCTCGAAACCGGCGAACGGTGCCTCGGTGCGTTGCAGTTCCACTCGGATCACGCCGGTGGCGGCGGCTGCGGATGTGGTGGTTGGCGCCGGATTCCGTGCTCCGGCGGGTGATGAACAGGCACACGTGGCAATGCCGAACGCGCCAAGCGCGACAGTGCCGCCGGTGCGCAGCAACGAGCGACGGTCAATCATGAACCTAGTGTGGCGCTAGCGTGTGAATGATTTGTTCACGCGTTGTTGCCGGGCCATCCGTCGATCAGCGTGCCGAGCGCCTCGGCTGGGGCGTCGGGGATGTTCGCGGCCTGGGTGGCCGTCGCGCGCAGTTTCGACCGTTCGGCGAGGAGCCATGTTCGTGCGGCCGCGGCTGAGGTGAATGTCAGTCCGCCTGTTTCCGTTGAATTCTCGCGAGTTGTGGCTCGCTGCAAGGCATTGCGTGCTGTGGCGGCGTAGAACTTCACGACCCTGGTCAACACTTCGTGGCACGCGCGCTGGCCGTCGATGGCGTGCGCGCGGCTGCGAGCGAAGTCTCTGATCGGTGTGAGCAGGCGATAGTGGTCGCCGGGGCCGGAGTCGACAAAGTGACTGTCCGCCAATGCTTCCAGCAGGTCCTCGGTTTCGTCGACGGGGAGGTCGAGCGCTGCCGCCGCTGCCGCCAACGAGATGTCCGGGCCGACCGGGATCGCGAGCAGTCGCAAAGCGCGTGCTTGTTTGGTTGGTAGGTCGTGCAAGGCGGATTCGTAGGCCTCCATGCCGATGTCGACCGTACGAAGCCGTTTCAGTGCGGTCCGCAGACTCCATTCCGGACGCGCGGCGACGCGCGCGGCGACTGTGTGGATGAGGTGCGGCAGTCCAGCGGTTCGGCGCGCGAGCAGCCTGGCTTCTTCTGGCTCGGTTCGTGTCCGCTCTTCGCCGACGATGTGGCTGAACAGCGTGAGGGAGTCCTCTTCGGACAGTTCAGTCAACTTGTGCCATGCCGCGCAGGTCAGACCGTCCAGCCTGGACCTGCTGGTGATGACCACGGCAGGCCCGTTGCTGCCGGGGAGCAACGAATAGACCTGTTCGATGTCCGTGGCGTTGTCCAGAATCAGCAGGATTCTGCGTCCGGTCGTCATCGAACGCCACAGTGCGACACGCTCCGCACGAGAGTCTGGGACGGTCGCCAATGAGCTACGAAGCAGCACAGCCAACGGATCGTCGGTCGACTGCAGGTTCACAAAGTACTGTCCATCCGGGAAACACCCGGCAACTTTGTGTCCGATGTGGATGGCGGTGGTGGTCTTGCCGACTCCGGCGAGTCCCGTGAGGCCGACGATCGGAATGGTCGCGCTCGTGTTGGTCAGGGTGGTCGCCAACTGATGGACCATGCGGTCGCGTCCGGTGAATGTGTGCATGCCTGGCGGGAGCTGGGCTGGACGGCGGACCGGCTCGGACACCGTCAGGTCCGGATCGGACTGCAGGATCCGCTGGTGCATCCGCTGCAGCTCCGGGCCGGGATCGATGCCGAGTTCCTCGGCGAAGAGGCGCTGTGACTCCTGGTAGAGCGCGAGCGCCTCGGCCTGCCTGCCGGACCGGTACAGGGCAAGCATGAGCAGCTCACGCGGGCGTTCCCTGAGCGGGTGTTCCTTGATCAACGGCATCAGGCCGGCCATCGTCTCGGCGTGCTTGCCCAGTTTGAGGTCGGCTTCGGCGAGGTCTTCGGTCACCGCGAGCTTGATCTGGGCTAACCGGACGCGTTCGGCTTCGACGTACTCGCCATGGATCCCGGTGAGGGGAGTGCCCTGCCACAGCGAAAGCGCGGTCCGCAGTTCCAGCGACTGCACCTCGATGTCCCCGCTTCGCTTGGCCTCCCTGGCGACGTTGATCCGCCGTTGAAACGCGGCGAGGTCGAGGTTGTCCGGGTCGGATGACAGCACGTAACCGCCGCCGACGGTCTTGAGGGTCGTCGCTGGACGGCCGTCACCAAAGGCGCGCCTCAGCCGTGAAACGTACGAGCGCACCATCCCGGAGACGCCGGGTGGCGCCGCGTTGCCCCAAATGGCCGCGACGAGGTCGTCCTGCGTGGCCACGGCACCGTCACGCAACAAGAGCAAGCCGAGGACCGCACGCTGCCGTGGCGTTCCGAGGTCTACCTCGGTTTTGTCCATCCACGCCCGCAGCGGTCCAAGCACCTCGAACCGCAGTTCACCCCGCACCGCGCGTCGCCCTCCCGTAACCTTTTGTCTCCCTGAACGCGAGACTAGGCGGGCGTTCAACGAAGTGCCCAGGTCGAGCCTTACGGTTGCCTGACGAGTTGACCAAGTCTCGCCACGACTCTCACCGAACCGACCGACGTCTGATACGCAGAGTAACCGTTTGACCGTGCTCGCTAATGTCCATGGCTGATGGAAGAGCTGCTCGCTGGCGGGAACATGAACGCCGGCGTTGTGAAGATCGGTGACACCGTGCGCCGCCCAGCAGGCCCCTGGACACCGTCGGTGCACGCTTTGCTGGAGCACCTGCAGTCGGTCGGCTACCCGGCGCCGAAGCCGCTGGGTTTGGACTCGCTGGGCCGCGAAGTGCTGGAGTTCGTGCCCGGCGCAGTCCGCGACGCAATGGAACCCGACCACGCGCTGGTGCGAGTCGCATGGTTGATCAGGGACTTCCACGACGCGGTCGCCAGCTTCGTACCGCCCGCGGACGCGACGTGGCAGGTGTTGATCCCCGCTGACGGTGCCGAGATCATCGCCCACCACGACCTGGCGCCCTGGAATCTGGTGGTCGGCGAACAGCGATGGGCCTTCATCGACTGGGACGTCGCGGCACCCGGGACGCGCCTATGGGACCTCGCTTTGTCTGCACAGTCGTTCGCGCCGCTCGCTGACCACGTGCCTACCGCGACGTCAGCGCGTCGGTTGCGCTTGTTCGTCAACGCCTATGGCCTGGACGAGGCAGAGCGTCACGCGCTTCTCGGCCTGCTCGCGCCACGTTGCTGGGCGATGCATGACTTCCTCGCCGCGCAGGCCGCTCTCGGCACGCAGCCTTGGACGCGGCTATGGCACGAGGGGCACGGCGTGAGCTGGCGTGGCTTTGCCGAGCACATCACACGCCACGAGTCGGTATGGGCACGGGCGTTGCTCGACTGACGCCGTGACAGGATGCGGCTATGTCTCGTCGTACGTCGATTTTCCTGACGGCCTTCGGTGTGTGGTCGTGGGTCATCTGGATCACTTTCGCCAAGAACCTCTGGGACTCCGACCGGGCATGGGCGGCTGACGGATCGCCGACGGGATATTTCATCGTGCACGCGGTGCTGACCGTGGTTTCGTTCGTGCTCGGCACGGTCATCGGCGTCATTGGTTGGCGCGGGCTGCGGACGCGCCGTCGGGAATCCGCGTGACGGCTGGTTGATGGTGGGCCATCATGTAGCGCTGTGGAGTCCACCCGAGTGGATCGCTGGTTGTGGGCGGTCCGGCTGACGAAAACCCGAACGGATGCCGCGGCCGCGTGCCGTGGCGGACACGTGCGCGTCAACGGTCGGCCCGCGAAAGCCGCCACCAGCGTCACCCCAGGTGACGAGGTCCGCGCCCGCGTCGGCGCCACCACGCGAGTCGTCGAGGTCGTCCGGGTCATCCAGAAACGCGTCGGCGCACCCGACGCCGTGACCTGCTACATCGACCGCACACCCAAGCCGCCACCGACCGCGAGCGCACCCGTGGCCATCCGAGACCGCGGCGCGGGCAGGCCAACCAAACGCGATCGCCGCGTCCTTGACAAGTTCAGATCTGGATTTTGATGCTTCACCGAGAAATACGCGCGCTTTATACGGACACGACAATCACGGTCTACCAGGCCTACCGGCCATCTATCGGCCTGCGAGCGGCCCGGGACGGCCGCTTCCCAGCTGAGTGGAAACGCGACCGGATGACGTGGATAAAGCCATCGTTCCTATGGATGATGTACCGCTGCGGCTGGGCGGAGAAAGAAGGCCAGGAAACGGTACTGGCGATCGAGATCACCCGTACCGGCTTCGAATGGGCGCTGCGCAACGCATGCCTCTCGCACTACGTCCCGGACAAGCACGCGGACGAGAAGACATGGAAACGCCAACTGGCGACGGCACCGACCAGGGTGCAGTGGGACCCTGAGCGCAACCTGCGTTTGAACCCGTTGTCGTATCGCTCCCTCCAGTTGGGCTTGGCAGGCGAAGCCGCGCACAAATTTGCCGACTCGTGGATCGTGTCCATCGCGGACAGGACTGCGCTCGCGCGGGAGATTCACGAATTGGTTCGGGCTGGGGATCTCGATGCTGCTGAGGACCTTTTGCCTCGCGAGCAGCCGTATCCGATCGAGGACGAGGTCGTGGCCCACCTCCGCTGAGGTTTTGCGCTTGCAGGAACCTTGCACCAGCTTGATTGAAGATGGCTTCGATTCGTTGGAAGGCAATGGCTGGTGAAGCCCTCGGCCTGCCCGAGGGGTTCACCGTGCTGAGCTGGGGCGCCAAGCCGGGGCGTGGCAGGGCTGGCTGGGCATGCCAACCAAGTCGGGCAGGGCCTGGGCGGGCTGGGCATGTGGAATCAGGTGCCATGCCGGGTCAGGCGCCATGCGAGGTGGGCTGTGACTGGGTTGTGGCAGGGCACGCCGGGTCAGGCGCCGTGCTGGGTTGGGTTGCCGTGCAGAGGTGGGCTGTGGCGTGCCGTGGCGGGTTGAGCTATGACTGGGCTTTGACGTGGCATGGCGGGCTAGGTGCCGGGCCGAATTCGCGTAGTGGTTCTGGTGGGCGGCTTGGCAGGGCGGGCGTGACGAGCATGGTTGTTCGTCGCGCCCGCCTTGGATTGCGTGCCAATGCCAGGAACTTAAGGTTCGGGGTTCGGTCGAGACTGTGGACGGGTGCGGGCTGTTGACCTGCGGTGATCTGTGGCTGGCGCGGGTGGGACTGGCCGCCCGGGCGAGGAGTGCGGGCATGACGTGACGTTCAGGGGTGCGAAGGCCGAGTCTGGTGCGTTGAGTGCAGTCAAGGTGGCCTTCACTGCGTTGCGTTCCGTGGTAGGTGGGGCTGGTGTGGCATGTGTGGCTGACGAGGCGATTTTTTGTCCTTAGTGGACCTTGAGGTGCTCGGAAGCGGCCAGCCCGCGGACTTGGTTAAGTTCCTGGCATTGGGATTGCGCGCGGAGTTGGTGGGCGCGCAGGTCTGACCGATCGCGGAGGGTTCCGGGATGGGCTTAGTCGGTGCGTCCGCGGTTGTCGAGGAGTAGTGGCGCGCGGCCGTTGATGCTGTATCGGACGTGCATGACATCCCGCGTGCTCACGACCCGGGTTGTTGTCAGCTCAATTCCTTCCTTTTCGCCGAGTTCCAGCTCGGCATCTAGTAGCCGCATGCCCGTTCCGAGGATGACGGGTGCGATGTGCAGGTCGAGTTCGTCGAGCAGTCCTGCGGCCAGTACCTGCCGGACCAGGGTGCCGCCGCCGGCAACAGCCACGTTCTTTCCATCGGCGACGGCTTTGGCCTGTTCAATGGCGCTGGCGACGCCCTCGGTGACGTACGTGAAGCTTGTTCCTCCCTTGCGTTGCAGGACTGGTCGTGGGCGGTGGGTTACGACGAACACCGGGGCGCGGAACGGTGGCTCCTCGCCCCAGGGGACCTCGCCGCCGTCTGCCATGCGGCGTCCCATTACGTATGCGCCGGCGGCCTCGAAGTTCTCGGCGATGATGTCCGAACTGACGTCCGACTCACCGCCTGCGAAGCCCTGCCGTTCCCGCCACGCCATCGCATTGGTCGCCCAGCGCGTGATGCGGTAGAACCCCGCGCACTCGGCGGACTGCATCCAGTCGTCACCGTCGTAGCGCGGACCGGCGTAGAAGCCGTCCAGTGACACCGACATCTGCGCGGTTACCTTGGTCATCGCGCTGCCTGCCTTCCTTCCGGCGATGCCCAGCGGGCATCACTCGGTAGGGAGTCGGAGCTGATCGGCCGGCTTCTACATCGCCGTGAAGAATTTGTGTAAGACCGGTCCGAGCACCGATGGGTCGGCGACGTGTGTCTGGTTGGCGATGACCTGACGTTCGGCGACCGGTAATGCGGCGGCCAACACCTCAGCGGCCGCATCGAAGAAGCCGGGTTGCAGACCGCCCATGTGGGGATCCGGAACACCGCCCGTGGCAACAAGGACGGGTTGCGTGACCGACGCCAACCGCGACGCGGGGACGGGCCCGTCTCCAATACAGGCAGCGTCGTACGCGAGCGTGGGAGCGAGGGCCTCCAAACCGGGCCAGAACGGTGATTCACGCGCGCCAGCGATGTCTTCGGGTGACGAACCGGCCAAACCCATGAAGAGTTCGACAGCTTCGCCACGTCTGCCCGCGGACAAGGCCGCGATGAGTTGATCAACGTAGTGTGACCAGACGTTCACCATGTTTTCGTCCGCCATGTAAGGAACTTCATACACCGCAAGGCTGGCTATGGGCAGGCCGGACGCGGCCGCTTCCAGTGCGAGCGCTCCGCCGGAGGACGCGCCGAACACATGCGCCGGGCCGTCGACGACTGACATCACCGCGGCGAGGTCTTCTACCTCGCGCGACAGGAAATAGGGGAGTGTGTCGCCGCTGTCACCGCGCCCTCTTCGGGCGTAGTTGAGCACCGTGAACCATTGCGCCAGGGCTTCTGCCAGTGGCGCGTTTTCCGTGCCGTCGTCGAGACCGCCGCCGACGAGCACCACCGCTGGGCCTGAGCCGCGCGTGGTGTACGCGATCTGGGTGCTGTCTTGGGACTTCAGGTAGTTCATGGGTGACTCCTCTCTGTGTTTCTTCACGCTAGCCGAGGGGTCTGACAATCCGGCGAGAAGACGCCGATGGCCCGTCAGCCCGGCAATCGTTAGCTAGGCTCACAGTGCGCACTCGCAGGCGCCTCAGGAGTCCGTTGTGGACATTGTGAACCTGGGATATACGAGGAGATTCTCCATGACTGACGGTTCGAACATTCCTCGGCGCAGCCTGATCGCCGGCGGAATGGCCGCTGTGGCCGGTACCGGCCTCGCCGCGCAGGCAGAGGCGACCACGCTGCCACCGAACGAACTGAAGGGGTACAGCCTTCCCTTGAGTGCCAAGGGTGAGGCCAACATCGTCGGCGCGCCGCCGTGGAACTACGTCGGCGATCTGGTCGGTGTGGAGTTCTGGACGACCCCAGAGGCCGCACAGGCCGCGCTGCCAGCGGGATTGACGCCGGACCCGGTCACGAACGGGCACGGCTACGCCCTTTTCATCGACTGGCAGTTCACCACGGGTGACCGGCAGGACTACTTGGACCCGGTGCGCAGCCAGTACTCGGAGTTCCTTGTCCTGCTTGACGCCCGGTTCCAGACCACGAACGTGGCATGGTGCCCGTTCATCTGGGTGGACAACGACGCATCCCTTGCCAGGGGCTGGTTCCAGGGCTTCCCGAAGAAGATCGGCCAGGTCCACCAGACCCGCGCCTACTCGGTGCCAAGCAAGGCCGCCCCGGTCCTCGGCCCTGGCGGAACGTTCGCTGGCACCCTGTCGGCAGCCGGGCGCCGCCTGGCGGAAGGCCAGGTCACGCTGCAGAACACGATCCCGAACCTGCCTGCGCTGTCCCGGTCGATCGTCAACCTCCGGCACTTCCCGCAGCTGCGGGCCGGGCAGTACAACAACCCGGCGGTGCACGAGCTGACTCTGTCCATTTTGGATGGTGTGCAGCTCGGGACGACCTGGGCGGGTTCCGGCAAGCTCCAGTTCTTCCCCGCCCCGGGTGAGGAACTCGCGGACCTGCGAATTGTCCGGACCGGACAAGGTTTCCGCAGCACGCTGGCCTACTCGGTGTCCGATTTGCGGATTCTGACCGGGCCGAACGCGGGCTGACCAAGAAGGTGGGGACTCGCCGGTCCCCGCCTTTCTCTTGACCCAGTCAGTCCAAATAAGCAACTATGCAGGTAGACGACATGGAGGGCGGTACGGCGGTGCGAACGGCGACGACCGTCGAGGCCTCGAGCGGCTGGCGGGAGGTGTCGGACTTCGTCGTCGAGGCCGAGAAACTGGGCCTCGACGTGTGCTTCGTGGCCGAGGCGTGGGGCTCGGACGGCCCATCAGCGTTGGGGTACTACGCCGCCCGTACCGAACGAATCCTGCTGGGCTCGGGCATCATCCAAGTTGGCACACGCACCCCCGTCGCGATCGCCCAGACTGCCATCACGTTGTCGAACCTCTCGGAAGGCCGGTTCCTGCTTGGACTTGGCGCCTCTGGACCGCAAGTGATCGAAGGCCTGCACGGCGTACCGTTCGCCCGGCCACTGGCCCGCACCCGCGAAACCGTCGAGATCATCCAGCGAGTGCTGGACGGCGGCAAAATCCAGTACCAAGGCGACATCTTCCAGATTCCGCTGCCCGGCGGGGAAGCCAAGCCGATGCGCCTTTCCGCGCGGCCACAGCATGAAATCCCGATATACCTCGCCACGCTGTCGCCCGCGATGCTGCGGCTGACCGGAGAGATCGCGAACGGCTGGCTCGGCACCAGTTTCGTGCCGGAAGGCGCCGCTGACGCGTACTTCAAACACCTGGACGACGGACTGGCCAAAGCCGGACGCACCCGCGAAGACCTGGATATCTGCCAGGGCGCGGAAGTGGCGTTCGCACAAGACGAAGACGCGCTGAAAGTCATGATCGCCGGGCGGAAGAAAGAGTTGGCGTTCAGCATCGGTGGAATGGGCTCGGCGAGCACGAACTACTACAACCAGGCCTACAGCAGGCAAGGCTGGGCGGACGTCGCCGCCGAAATCCGGGAACGCTGGCAGGCAGGCGACCGCGACGGCGCCGCCGCGTTGGTGACCGACGAAATGGTGCTGGGAACCACTTTGATCGGCACGGAACCCATGGTTCGCGAGCGGCTGCGGGTATGGCGTGACGCGGGAGTGGACACAGTCAGGCTGTATCCGGCGGGTGAGACGTTGGACGACAGGCTTGCCACGTTGGCCAGAGCGATCGAGATCGCCGAGGAGATCGAGTGAAGCGGAGTTCGCTGGCGCGATGGCCGTGCTCGATCGCTCGAACCATGGATCTGTTGGGCGACTGGTGGACGCCATTGGTTTTGCGCGAGGCGTTCTACGGTATCCGCAGGTTCGACGATTTCCAGCGTACGCTTGGGATCGCGCGCAACACGTTGACCGAAAGGCTGAGCCGCCTGGTCACCGAAGGATTGCTGGAAAAGCAGGCGTACCAGGAAAAACCCGTCAGATACGACTACGTGCTCACCGAAAAGGGACGGGACTTCTTCGGCGTCCTGCTGGCGATGACCCGATGGGGTGACCGGTGGCTGTCCGGTGTGGACGGACCACCGGTTGCCATGCGGCACGACGCGTGCGGACATGAAGCGCACGCCGAGGTCGTGTGTTCCGCGTGTGGCGAACACCTTTCATCGGATGACGTGACGATGCGATTCGGGCCTGGCTATCCCGAACGACTGAAGAAACTGCCGGAGGTCCGGCGGCGGTTCGCAGGACAGTGACATTGATGGGAGGCAGATCGACAATGGAGTGGACCGGCGCGCGGTACGCGGACAAGCCAACCGTCGAGGTGTCGACGTGGATCCAGGCATCGGCCGATCGGGTGTGGTCGATCGTGTCCGACATCGGGCGGATGCCTGAGATGAGCACCGAACTGCAATCGGTTGAGTGGCTTGACGGCGCGACCGGGCCGCGGCTCGGCGGCAAGTTCGTCGGCAGGAGCAGGCACGAGTCCCTCGGCGAGTGGTCGACCACCTCCCAGGTGGTGGAATTCGAGCCGCAGCGGGTCTTCGCTTGGGCGGTCGGCGACGTCACGCATCCATCGGCGATCTGGCGATTCCGCTTGAGCCCCAAGGATGGCGGCACCGAGCTGGCCGAGTGGATGCAGATGGGACCCGGCCGCTCCGGGCTGTCGGAGGCGATCGACCGGATGCCGGACAAGGAACAGAAGATCGTGTTCGTCCGGCTGCGTGAGTTCGAGCGCAACATCGCCCAAACGCTGGCACAGATCAAGAAAATGGCCGAGGCCTGAGCCCCCGATCAGGCGAACGTACGCCGGTCGGCGAAACGGAAAATCCCAGGACACGAAGATCACGTGTGGACAGTTCACTTACGGGCGGTCCACTGTGAACCACCCGAACGTGCGCCGCGGGCCCCCAGGTGGCCGATACTCGTCCCGCCAAACGGCTGCAAGGCTCGATCCTGTCGAGCCCCACGACTGAGCCTTGCAGAGGAGTCACCCGGATGGCCACTGTCCAGTCCAAGCCCGGACCGGTCCTGCGTAGCGACTACCAGCGATCCATTGCCGCTTACTGGAACAAGGAGAAGGACCCGGTCAACATCAGGCTCGGCGAGGTCGATGGTCTGTACCACCACCACTACGGCATCGGTGACTACGACGAATCCGTGCTCGGCGCGGGGGACCAGGCGATCATCGAGGAGATGCACCGGCTGGAGACGGCACAGGCGGACGTGCTGCTCGACCACCTCGGTGACATCGCGCCGTCGGAACGGTTGATGGACGCCGGTTCCGGCCGCGGCGGGACGAGTTTCATGGCGAATCAACGGTTCGGCTGCCAGGTCGACGGCGTGAGCATCTCCGAGCAGCAGGTCGATTTCGCCAATGATCAAGCGCGCCAGCGCAATGTCGCCGACCAGGTGCGCTTCCACTTCCGCAACATGCTCGACACCGGGTTCGAAACCGGTGCGATGAGCGGGATCTGGACCAACGAGACGACCATGTACGTCGATCTGCAAGAGCTGTTCGGTGAGTTCTCCCGCCTCTTGCGGTACGGCGGCAGGTACGTTTGCATCACAGGGTGCTACAACGACGTGACCGGCGGCCGTTCGCGTGCCGTGAGCCAGATCGACCAGCACTACATCTGCAACATCCACCCGCGCAGTGCGTACTTCAAAGCCTTGGCGGACAACGGGTTCGTCCCGATCAACGTGGTCGACCTGACCGCGGCGACCATTCCGTACTGGGAACTGCGGGCGCGGTCCTCGGTCGCGACCGGCATCGAGGACCCGTTCCTGACCGCGTACAAGGAGGGCAGCTTCCACTACCTGCTGATCGCGGCAGACCGAATCTGACCACTGGGGACACCAGATGACGGACATCCTGTTCGGACCGTCGGGGCTTGGGACGTCGGCAGCGCGCGTGACCTCCCAGCTCACCCATGATCCGGCATACGTGGAGCGCGAATGGGGCGACGGAACCGCCCCGCCGCTCTACACACCGGTGGTGGAACGAAACAACGAGGTGCTCGCGAAGGAGGTGAACCGGCGGCTGGTGGTCTGGGCGGGGGAGTGCGGTTTCGAGGGTGAGAACCTCGAACTGATGGGCAAAGCAGGGTTCGGCAAACTGGCGATGCTGACCCATCCCGACTCCGACGACCCAGACCACCTGCTGATCGCCGCTCAGATGAACGCGGCATGGTGGGCCGCGGACGACTTGTACGCCGACGACAGCGAAATGGGCGCGACGCCGACAGCGTTGCCGCCTCGCCTGGCGTTGGTGATGGCGGCTATGGATCCGGTGGCACCGGCAGGCGAATTCACTGCGCCCTTGGAGGAAGCGCTCCGGTCCGACCCGATCCTGGTGGCGTTGCGTTCCGGCATGGAACACATCTCCCAGTACGGATCGGCGGCGCAGCTGCAACGGGTCAACTACTCGACGTTCGCGATGTTCGTGAGCTGGAACGCTTATGCCGCTTGGCGATACACCGGTGAGTACCCACCGGCGTGGGAATATCTGGCGGCACGTCAACACGACAGTTTCTATACGTCGATGACGTTGATCGATGTTGTAGGCGGGTACGAGTTGCCAGCCGCGATCTTCTACGACCCGAAGGTGCGTCAGGCGGCGTTCCAGGCCGGAACGGCAACGGTGCTGGTGAACGACCTGTACTCAGTGGAGAAGGACGCGGCCGACGAGAAACCCGTGTGCAACATGGTTTTGCAGATAGCGGCTGACCGGGACTGCTCGATTCAGGAGGCGACCGAGGCGACGGTTGAGTTGCACAACACTGTCGTGCGTGAATTCGAAGCGGGCCACCGTAACCTCCAGGCGGTGCCTTCGTTGGAACTACAACGGTTCCTACGAGGTCTGCGGTCGTGGATGGGCGGCGGCTTCGAATGGCATGCGACGAATCCGCGCTATCGGAGCAGGCCAGCTGAGGAACGGCCCGCGGCGGCGGACTGACCGACGTGGTGCCATGGCGTGCAGGGGACGGCGTGGCACCAACGTCAACCGTGTCGCTGTGAGAAACCCTGACAGCGGATGACAGGGTTTGCCGGGATAGTGGTGACTGACCCACCGACCGGCAAGGAAGTTGATGCGCGAAACACCAGAAGAACTCGCCTCGCTCCAGGACCTACTGGACGCTTCGCTGTCCCGCTCGACGTCGCACCTGCGTTCGATCATCAATACCGAACGGACCTTGACGGCCGTGCAGGCCACACAGGTCCTGACCGGTATGTGCACCGTCGCGCTGTCCACCGTGACGGCAAAGGGCGAACCAAGGATCAGCGGTGTCGACGGCCATTTCCTGCATGGGACGTGGGTGTTCGGCACCGCTCGCGATGCCGCCAAGGCCCGCCATCTCGCTGCCCGGCCCGCGGCCAGTGTCGCGTACATCCGGGGTGAGGAGGTTGGCGTGTTCACGCATGGGACGGCAGAGCTTCTCAACCCCGTGGATTCCGAGGCACCCGCGGAATGGCCGGAGGTGCTGGCGTACCTCAAGGATTTCTATGGGGATAACGGGTTCGATTGGGTGAATGACGTCGTGTACTTCCGGCTGCGACCGCACTGGATGGCGGCATACGCGCCGGACGTCGAGAAGCTGATGAGCTCGCAGTGAGCTGAGGATGATGAGCCTGAGCTGATCAGCTCTGGGTGAGCTGTTTGTGACTGAACCTCAAGCCGATCAGCGTCATGCTGATCGGCTTGAGGCGGATCACCTTGACCGGTACGGATCGATCGTCTCTGGTGCGAATACTTACCACGTGGTAGAAATTTGTGAGAGCGCTTCCACGAGCAAGAGCACCAGGGGGTCGGCGTGACCAACGTTTCCGTGCAGCTGTACTCCGTCCGTGACCACTTCACCGAGAATCCCGACGAGGTCCTCGCCAAGCTGGCCGCCATCGGGTTCACCCAGGTCGAGCCCTATGGCCTCGGTGAACACGCGGCCAAGCTGGTCGACGGCCTGACGCGGAACGGCCTGACCGCGCCGACCGCGCACGCCCGCCTGATCGACCAGGACCAGCGGGACATCTTCGCCAAGGCCGCCGAGTGCGGTGTCGGCGTGGTGGTCGATCCCTTCGTTCCGGCCGAGAAGTGGCAGAACAAGGCCGATATCGCGGCCACCGCTGATGCCTTGAACGCCGCCGCGCGCATCGCGCCGGAGTTCGGGGTCCGGGTCGGCTACCACAACCACTGGTGGGAGCTGGAGTCCCGGATCGACGGCCGTAGCGCGTTCGAGGGCTTCGCTGAGCTGCTCGATCCCGAGATCGTCCTGGAAGTCGACACCTACTGGGCGGCCGCCGGTGGCGAGAATCCCACAGAGCTCCTCCAGCGCCTCGGCGAGCGGGTCTACGCCATCCACGTGAAGGACGGCGGCCTGGCGACCGACGCATCCGGGCAGGTTCCGGCAGGTCAGGGCAGCATTGCGGTGACGGACGTGCTCAGCGCCGCGCCCAAAGCCCTGAGGGTGGTCGAGTTCGACAAGTACGACGGCGACATCTACGAAGGCATCTCGGCGAGTTTCGCCTACTTGAAGGGTGTCGAGGGATGAGCATTGGCGTCGGCGTCATCGGTGCGGGTGTCATCAGCGACACCTATCTGACCAATCTCACCAGCTTCCCCGACGTCAAAGTCGTGCACGTGGCCGACATCGATGTGGCACGAGCCCAGGCGCAGGCCGAGAAACACGGCGTGCCCAGGGCGAGCACGGTCGCCGATCTCCTCGACGACCCCGAGGTCGAGCTGGTCATCAACCTGACGATCCCGGCCGCGCACGTCGAGATCGGCCTGGCCGCACTGGACGCGGGCAAGCACGTCTGGTCAGAAAAGCCACTCGCCATGGACCGGGAGACCGGCCGCAAACTGCTCGACCGGGCCAAGGAGAAGGGGTTACGAGTCGCGTGCGCGCCGGACACCCTGCTTGGCGCCGGTTTGCAGACCGCGCGACGCGCCATTGACGAGGGCCGGATCGGCAATCCGATGATGGCGCTCGCGTTGTTCCAGGCACCGGGCCCGGAGAGCTGGCATCCAGCGCCGGAGTTCCTGTTCCAGGCTGGCGGCGGCCCGCTGCTGGACATGGGCCCGTACTACCTGACGTCCCTTGTCTCCCTGTTCGGCCCGATCCGCAAGGTCACGGGCACTGGCGCGCAGGCACGGGCGACGCGGGTGATCGGGAGCGGGCCACGGGCGGGAACGGAGTTCGCGGTCACCGTGCCGACCACGGTCACCGCGTTGATCGAGTTTTCGAGGGGAGGATCGGCGCAGATCGTGATGAGTTTCGATTCTGGTCTGCGCCGGTCCGGGTTCCTCGAGGTGACCGGGACCGGCGGTACCGCCGTGCTGCCGGACCCGAACCGCTTCGACGGCACGACCTTGCTGCACATCGCGGGCAAGGAGGAGCCGGAAGAGCTGGAGCCGCAAGGCCATTCGGCGTCACGGGGGACCGGCGCGCTCGAGCTCGCCCGCGCCATCCACGCGGGCGTGCCGGAACGGGCGCCGGGGGAGTTGGCGTATCACGTCCTTGACGCCATGCTGGCAATCGAGGAATCCATAGCGGCGGGCCGGTCGGTCGACGTCGAGAGCACGACAGGGATCCCGCAGGCATTGCCTGGGGACTGGGATCCGTACGCCAGCACCTTCTAGCCGAGTGGGACGGTCAGCAGGTTTTGCAGGAAGAAACGCAGAGACCCGACGAGATCGACCTTGTCGGGTTCGGTCAGCCATTGCACCTGCAGGCCGTCCTCCATCGCGATGAACGCGACCGCCGCGGCCTCCGGGTCGATGCCCGGCCGCAGCTCACCGGTCTTCGCGAGCGCCCGGAACGTGGACAGGGCGGACTCACGAGCGATCCGGTAGTGCCGGATGAAGTAGTCGTGCGCGGGATGGTCGGGCGCGACTGCCTCGGCCGCGAGCCGGGCGTAGACCTCGACGATGCCCCGATGCGCGACGTTGAACTCGGCCAGCGCGATCAAGTGCCGCAACAGTTCCATGCCGGGCTCGATGTCGAGCTTCTCGCGTTCGGCGTCCTCGGCGTCCCGGCGTTCGAGGACCGCGGCGAGCAGCGCTTCCTTCGTGGGGAAGTAGTAGAGGAGACCGGCATGCGTGATCCCGGCTCGTTTGGCTACCTCACGAAGGGACGACCCGTGGTAGCCGAACTCGCGGTAGACCTCGATCGCGGCCGAGATGATGTCCTCACGGCGCAACCGGCCCTTCTGGTATCCCCCGGCGGCGGCGGTCACGGCGTCACGGCAGACAAGGCGGCGGCTGGCACGGCGAACATCATGCCGCAAGCTGCCATGATCATGGCTATGAGGAGTGCCAGCTGATGACTCAGCCGAGCAAGCGCACCCGCGCTGCCCGCGTCGCGACCTGGATCTATTTCACTCTCAACGGGTTCGGCGTCGGCCTGTGGGTCGTGCATATCCCAAACGTCGAACGGGCGACCGGGATCACTCACAGCACGCTTGGCCTGCTGTTGTTGTTGCTTGGCGTGGCGGCGTTCACCGGCATGCAAGTCGGCGGCGCCCTCGCCGACCGGCTTGGCCAGCGCAAACTCGTGCCCGCGGCAGGCGTGCTGATGGGATGCGCGATGTTCGGGCCCGGCCTGGCCGACTCCTGGTGGACGCTCGGACTGGCGCTGATGGTGTTGGGCTTCTCCAACGGCCTGATCGACGTCGGGATGAACGCCCAGGCTGTGGTGGTCGAGCGGGGGTATCCGAGGCCGATCATGGCCGCGTTCCACGCGATGTGGTCGATCGGTGGCGCGCTGGCCGCGTTGATCGGGGCCGGATTGCTTGGCGCGGGCGTGGCGACCGAAGTGTCTCTCGGCACGGCCGGAGTGCTGATCGTGATCATCTCGCTGGGTACGGCGCGGTTCCTGCTTGAGCCGGACCACCACGCGGCTCCGGTCGACGACGGCCCGAAACCGAAGGTCAAAGCAGGCAAGCTGGTGTGGTTCCTTGGCGCGCTGGCGTTCGCGATGATGCTGGCTGAGGGCGTCGCCGCGGACTGGGCCGCGCTGCACTTCAAGGACATCCTCAACACGTCAGCCAGCACGGCGGCCTTCGCCTATGGCACGTTCTCCGTGGCCATGACGATCGGCCGATTCGCCACCGACCGGGTGGCCGCGATCGTCGGCCCGAAGGCGATCCTGCGCTGGGGCGCCGCGCTGGCCGCGGCCGGATTGACGATCGCAGCCGCTTCGCCGTGGGTTGCGTTGGCTCTCGTCGGCTGGATGCTGTGTGGCCTTGGCCTCTCCGGCGGCGTGCCGCAGCTGTTCACCGCCGCGGGCAACCTGGACACCAGGTCGGCTGGCACGTTGATGGCCAGGGTCGTCGGGCTCGGTTACGTCGGTATTCTTGCTGGTCCCGCCCTGGTTGGCGGCCTGACGCACTGGATGCCGCTGAACGTGGCGTTCGCCCTGCCGGTCGTGCTGTGCGCGCTGGCCGCGGTCTTCGCGTACGTCATGCCCCAGCCAGGAACAAAACCGGCGGGCGATTCGCTTGAATTGAGCGAGAGCGGACGAGAGGAGCGTTGACGTGACCGAGGTTGCGGTGCTTGCGGGTGGCTGCTTCTGGGGGATGCAGGATCTGATCCGGCGCCAGCCAGGCGTGGTCTCGACGCGAGTCGGCTACACAGGTGGTGACGTGCCCAACGCCACCTACATGAACCACCACGGCCACGCCGAGGCGATCGAGATCTCCTACGACCCAGCGGTGACGTCCTACCGGCAGATCCTGGAGTTCTTCTTCCAGATCCACGACCCGACAACGAAAAACCGGCAGGGCAACGACGTTGGCACCAGCTACCGGTCGGCGATCTTCTATGCCAACGAGGATCAGAAGCAGGTCGCCGAGCAGACCATCGCCGATGTGGACGCGTCCGGCCAGTGGCCGGCCAAGGTCGTGACCGAGGTCAGCCAGTTGGGTGACTTCTGGGAGGCCGAGCCGGAGCACCAGGACTACCTTGAGCGGTTCCCGAACGGGTACACCTGCCACTACATCCGGCCGAACTGGAAGTTGTCGGCCAGCAAGTGATCGATGTGGACATCGTCGCGTTGCACGCCTCGCGCGTGCACGCGTACGAGGGCCGTCCAGCAGATGGACCTCGGCCAGACCCCGCGCCGGTGGCGCAGGACAAGGTCGAGGTTCGTGCCGGTAAAGGCATTGTGGGGGACAGGTACTACAACCATCCGGCGCACCAGAAAGCCGCGGTGACATTCTTCGCCGCAGAATCCCTTGACGCTTTGGGCATCACCGCGTCGCCACTGCTGACCCGGCGCAACGTGATTCTGCGCGGGTTCCCGATCGACGATCTCGCGGCCCGGCGCGGCACACCAGGTTCGGTGTTCAGCATCGACGGCGTCCGGTTCCAGGCCTATCGGCCCGCGAATCCCTGTGCGTGGATGGATGTGGTGTTCGGCGAAGGCGCGTTCCGCGGTCTTCGCGGCCATGGCGGCGTACGGTGCGTTCCGCTCGATGACGGAGTGTTGCAGGTCGGTCCCGCTCAGCTAGAAATCTGGACGCCGACCTTGCTTTGATTACGTTTCAACCGAAATTCGAGCACTGTCCGGTTGCACCGGTTAATGTGGACAGTCCGGTTTCGACGTTCCCTGCATGATCAGTCGACTCGTTGCCGTGGCACTGCTCAGTGTCACGTTGCTTACGCCCGGTGGCGTCGCGACGGCCGATCCGGACTCGCCGTCCTGTGTCCAAGCAGATGTTCCGGTGCACACGTTGACCGTGAGCGGAGCCATGCACGGCACGCTCTGCCAGCCGGCCGGCCCCGCATCCGACACCGTGATGGTGTTGGTGCCTGGCGCCACGTACAACTCGGTGTACTGGGACTTCCCGTACCAGCTGAACACGTACTCGTTCACCAAGGCGATGACCGCGGGAGGTTACGCCACCTTCGCCCTCGACCGGCTCGGCACGGGACAAAGCACCCGGCCGCTCAGCGTCCAGCTGACGACGCTGACCCAAGCTGACGCCGTGCACGACGTGATCCAGGCGTTGCGCGCGGGCGCGGTCGGCGGAACCGCCTTCAGCAAGGTGATTCTCGGCGGCCATTCCTTGGGTTCTGTGATCGCCGCGGTGGAGGCGGCGACCTTCCATGACGTGGACGCGGTGCTGATCACCGGCGCCTCGCATCAGCCCAACGCGATCAACGCGGCCGCGTTGCTGACGGTCCACACGGCTTCGGTGGCGCTGCTTCCCGGCTTCCCGAACCACGACGCCGGGTATTTCACCACCGTACCGGGACACCGCAAACCGGCCTTCCACGATCCGGATTTCGTGGATCCTGCCGCGCTCGCCCTGGATGAGGCGACGAAGGACGTGGTGTCCTACACCGAGGCGCCCGATGGGTTCGCGCTCGGTGTGTTCACGCCGTACTCGGCGTTGATCAATGTGCCGGTGCTGGTGGCCAACGGTCAGCGGGATTCACAGTTCTGCGGCGCGCTCGCGCAGTGCAACGGGCTGTGGCAGCTGCAGGAGAGCTTGTACTACTTGGGCTCGCCCGCGTTGAGCTTCTACCTCCTGCCGACCGCGGGTCACTCGATCAACTACAACCCGGACGCGCCACTGCTGCACGCGGCCGTCCTGAACTGGGCAAACTCCCTATAAAAGACCCTCGTGAGTGGTTATCCATGTTCTAACACGGATAACCACTCACGAGGGTGGATCAGTTGCCGCCGCCGGGTGTGCAGGCCTTGGTGAGTGCCGAGACCTGGTCGGCTTTGGTTTTCACCCAGTTCGCCGGGCCGTTCACCAGATCGGTGACCGTGGTCTCTTTCATCGTGGTGGACAGCTCGGTCAGCGCCTGGTTCACCGTGGTGTCGGTCGCCTTGCCTGCCAGGTCCTGCAGTTTCTGGCCGGCGTCCTGTGCGCCCTGCGCAGCGGCTTCCGGGTTGGCGGTGTCGGGGTTGAACGCGGCGATCTTGAGCGCCTCGACACACACCTGTGCCGTTGAGGCCGCGTTGCTGACGTTGTCGGCAGTGTTCTTCGCATCCTGGATGGCTTCGCATCCGGTCAGCGCGACGATCAACGCACCGCCGCCGAGTACTCCGGCCAGCAGCCGCTTGGTAGAACGCATTCGAATCCCTTCCGGTTCTTTTCACGAACCGAAGGTCTCCCCAACCACAACCGCTGTGGCGCCGAGACCGGGTCGCCACTGGGGACGCCGTACTGACGAATCTCGGCCGGGTGGGTACTCCCCTCCGTAAAGTTCACATTACCAAAGCTAACCAGCTGTGCTCTCCCTGACCTCAAGCGTGAACGGGATCTGCACGTCCTGAACAGGACTGGGATCCCCGTTCGCTCGTTCGTGCAGGAGCTGCACGGCGGCTTTCGCCAACGCGGCCTTGTCCGGCGCGATGGTGGTCAACGACGGCAAGCTATACGCGCTGTGCTCGGTGTTGTCGAACCCGGCAACCGCGATGTCTTGTGGCACATGGTAACCGCGCTCGGCGGCAGCGCGAACGGCGCCGTGGGCAAGCATGTCGTTGAAGCAGAACACCGCATCGGGCGGTTCGGGCAACGTGAGCAGACGTGCCATCGCTTCGGCTCCGTCACGGTGGTGGTAGCGCGTCGCCGGTGCGATGTAATCCGAAGGAGAGGGCAAGCCCGCGTCGGTCAACGCAGAGTGATATCCGGCGAGTCGCTGTGCGGCCGTGCCACGGGTCGGGTTCTGGCCGATGACCGCGATTCGCTTGCGTCCTATCGAGATCAGGTGATGCACGGCGATCCGCGCGGCCTGCACGTTGTCGATCCCGACGTGGTCGATCGGCGCATCGAGCACATGCTCGCCGAGCAGGACCATCGGCACGTCGGTCGGATTCTGGGTGTAGTCCTCCGTGTGCAGTGCTTCCGGGCTGATGATCGCGCCGTCGACCATGTGCGGCCCGAGCGACGCGAGCGTCGAGACCTCGGGATCGCGCAAGCCCTGGGTCTGCTCGATCAGCACGCTCCAGTCGTGTGCGTGCGCCGCGGTGATCACGCCGCCCGCGAGCTCGCCGAAGTACGGGATGCTCAGCTCGGGGACCATCAGCGCGATGAAGCCGGTCCGGCCGCGCCGCAGATTGCGGGCGCCGACGTTCGGCTTGTAGCCGGTCGCGGCCAACGCCTCACGGACTTTGCGCTCGTTTTCCGGTTTCACAAAGGAATAACCGTTCACGACGTTGGACACCGTCTTGACCGAGACTCCGGCGAGTTCGGCCACGTCCTTCAGCGTTGCCACCGGGTGAGGGTATCAAGAACCCGCATATTTACAACGTTGTACCAACGATGTAACGTGCTCGCCGAGCGTGTTCACCCTGTCTCAATGAGGAGTCAGCACATGACCGCCGCCAGTTTTTCCCGTCCCGTCCACTTAGGTCGTGGAGCTTCGTTCCGCGGCCTGCGCCGGATCGTTGGTGCGAGCCTCTGCGGTGTTGCGCTGCTTCTGGCCGGATGTGCCAAATCCGAGGAATCCGCCGCGCCGCCGACGCAGGCAACCGGGGGCGCGCAGGCACCCCTCGCGCCCGCATCGGACGGCCCGACCTGCACACTTGCCCAATACGGTGGCTCGAAGGTCGACCTGAAGGACGCCATCGTCGGTTTCTCCCAGTCCGAGAAGGAAGCCAACCCGTTCCGGATCGCCGAGACACAGTCGATCAAGGACGAAGCCGCGAAGATCGGCGTCAAGCAGCTGCTGACGACGAACGCCAATTCGCAGCTGAGCAAACAGATCTCGGACATCCAAGACATGATCAACAAGGGTGCGCATGCGTTGATCGTCGCGCCGCTGAACTCCGACGGCCTCGAACCGGCGCTGTCAGCCGCACGGGCCAAGAACATTCCGGTACTGACTGTCGACCGGAAGGTGAACTCCGTGGGCTGCAAGGATTACGTGGCCTTCCTCGGCTCGAACTTCGTCGAGCAGGGCAAGCGAGCGGCGCAGCAGATGGCCAAAGCCCTTGGCAACAAGGGCACAGTGGCGGTCCTGCTCGGCATGTCCGGTAACAACGTCACCACGGATCGGACCAACGGGTTCGTCGACGAGATCAAGGCATCCTCGCCGGACATCCACGTGGTCGCCCAGCAAACCGGCGAATTCGCCAGGGAGAAGGGCCAGCAGGTGATGGAGCAGATCATCCAGGCCCAGCCAGACATCAACGGCGTCTACGCCGAAAACGACGAGATGGCTCTCGGCGCGTTGGTCGCCTTGCGCAGCGCCGGAAAGAAAGCAGGCACGGACATCCACGTCGTGTCGATCGACGGCACCCGCAACGCGGTCCAGAAGGTCACGGACGGCGAGCTGTACGCGGTCGTCGAGTCCAACCCACGGTTCGGGCCACTGGCATTCCAGACGCTGCAGACATTCATGGACGGCCAGCCGGTCCAGCAAAACGTTGTGGTCAGCGACAAGCTGTACAGCAAGGACAACGCCGCAGCCGAACTGGGCAACGCGTACTGATGAGCGTCGTACTGGACGCTCGCGCGGTCGGCAAGCGGTTCCCCGGCGTGGTCGCTTTGTCCTCAGTGGACCTGACGCTCGTTGCTGGCGAAGCGCACGCCTTGGTCGGCGAGAACGGCGCGGGCAAGTCGACGCTGATCAAGGTGCTGACCGGGGTGTACCCGCCGGACAGCGGCTCGTTGTTCTACCAGGGTTCGCCGGTGCGGTTCGGCCGACCGCTCGACGCGCAGCGAGCCGGGATCAGCACGGTGTACCAGGAGATCAACCTGGTTTCGCTGATGACTGTTGCCGGCAACCTGTTTCTTGGCCGTGAGCCGCGTAACCGGTTCGGGCTGTTGGACTTCAAGGCGATGAACACGGCCGCGGCAAAGCTGCTTTCGGACTATGGCGTGGATATCGATGTCACGTTGCCGTTGCGGACGTTGGGGGCAGGTGTCCGGCAGATGGTGGCCGTTGCTCGGGCGGCGGCCACCAACGCCCGAGTGGTGATTTTGGACGAGCCGACTTCTTCTTTGGAACCAAGGGAAGTCGATACGTTGTTCGAGATCATCAACCGGGTGCGGGCTTCCGGTGCGGCGGTGCTGTACGTCAGTCACCGGCTCGACGAGCTGTACCGGATCTGCGACTCGGTGACGGTTCTGCGTGATGGCCGGAAGGTCCACAATGGTCCGTTGGCTGCACTGTCCAGGTTGGAACTGGTCGCGTTGATGCTCGGCCGTGACCTCGAGCAGATTGAACGGGAGGGCACGACCAAGTTCGACTCTCCGCCTCCCGAGGCTCTGGAGACTCCTGTCCTCGCGGCTCGGGGCTTGACGAGCCAGCATCGGTTGCATGGTGTCGATGTGACCGTCAGGCCCGGGGAGATCGTGGGTTTGGGCGGTCTGCTTGGGGCTGGACGTAGTGAGACGGTCCGGGCGATGGCGGGTTCGTTGGCTGTTGACTCGGGGACTGTCACGGTTGCTGGGAAGAAGGTGCGTACGGGATCGGTCGCTGCGGCAATGCGCTCGGGCGTGGTGATGTTGCCGGAGGACCGTAAGTCGGACGGCGTTCTGCCGGACCTTTCGGTGCGGGAGAACATTGTGCTGGCGGCCTTGCCCCGGCTTTCGGCCGGTGGCTCGGTTTCCCGTCGACGGCAAGACGCAATTGTGGACACCTTCATGAAACGGCTGCGCATCAAGGCTTCGAGTCCCGATCAGAAGGTGGGCGAGCTGTCCGGCGGCAACCAACAGAAGGTGCTACTGGCCAGGTTGCTGTGCCGTGAGCCGAAGGTGCTGCTGCTGGACGAGCCGACGCGCGGGATAGATGTTGGCGCGAAGGCGGAAGTTCAGGCCCTGGTGGGGGAATTGGCCGCGGAAGGTCTCGGGGTTGTGCTGATTTCCTCGGACTTCGAAGAGGTCGTCGAGGGCTCGGACTCGATCGTGGTGCTCAGGGAAGGCCGGGTGGTGTCTGAACTGAGAGGCGCGGACGTAACGGAACAGAAGTTGATTGCTGCGTTGGCGGAGGGAGCCGGTGATGGCTGAAACTACCGTCACATCCATCTCCACAACTCAACCACCTGCTGCTCGCAGACTCCGCGACTATGGCGTTTACGCCGCCCTGGGCATTCTGATCCTCTACAACCTCATCTTCACCGAGAACTTCGCCACCCTGGCCAACCTCAACACCCAACTGGTCCAAGTCACCCCGATCCTCATCGCGGCCCTGGGCATGGCGTTGGTCATCGGGACTGAAGGCGTCGACCTCTCGGTCGGCTCGGTGATGGCCCTCGCGGCCGCACTCCTTCCGCTCTACCTCGGCTACGGACTGATGCCCGCCATCGCCGTGGCCCTGATCGGTGGAGCCCTCTGCGGCCTCTTCAGTGGAACCCTCGTCGCGGTCGTCGGAATCCAGCCGATCGTGGCCACCCTTGCCCTTCTGGTCGGCGGACGAGGCCTAGGGCCTGTTTCACAAGTTGATCAAGGTTTGAGATGATCTTGATTCGTGGGGCGTGGTGATCTGACCAACGAGCAGTGGGCGAAGCTGGAACCCTTGCTGCCCAGGGGCAAGAAGCCTGGCAGGCCGCCGAAGCATGCGAAGCGGAAGCTTATTGACGGGATCCGGTTTCGGGTTCGAACCGGTGTGCCGTGGCGGGATCTGCCGGAGCGTTACGGCCCGTGGGAGACGGTGTATGGCTTGTTCCGGCGGTGGCAACGGGATGGCACGTGGAAGAGGATTCTGGTCGCGTTGCAGGCGGACGCGGACGCTGCGGGCCTGATCACCTGGGATGTCAGCGTGGACTCCACGGTGGCTCGTGCGCACCAGCACGCGGCTGGTGCGCGTCAAAAGGGGATCTCCAGAAGGAGTCTCCGGGCGGGGTCGAGGTCGAACCGGCCGATCACGGGCTGGGGCGCTCCCGAGGCGGGTTGACGACCAAGACTCACCTGGCGGTCGAGCAGGGACAAAAGCCCTTATCAATCGTGATCACCGCTGGCCAGCGAGGTGACTCGCCCCAGTTTCAGGTGGTGCTCGACCGTATCCGGGTACCCCGGCGGGATCGCGGTCGGCCGCGCTGCCGCCCGAATCGGGTGCTCGGCGACAAAGCCTACGGGTCCCGCGCCAACCGCGCCTACCTGCGCAGGCGCGGTATCCGCTGCACCATCCCGGACAAGGCCGACCAGGTCCGCAACCGCAAGAACAAGGGCTCACACGGAGGACGACCACCCGCATTCGACAAGGAGATCTACAAGCAACGGCACGCTGTCGAGTGCGGGATCAACCGTCTCAAACGAAACCGAGCCGTCGCCACCAGATACGACAAGCTCGCCGTTCGCTACGAAACCACGGTCACCATCGCAGCGATCAACGAGTGGCTCCCATGACTTTCGAAACAGACCCTAGCACTCGTCCTGGCCGACGGGAGGCTCAAAGACATCCGCAACCCTGTCCTGCTGGACATGGGCTCTGGGGAGGTGCTTGGGATTCCGATCGTGGTGCTGATCGCCGCCTGTCTCACGTTGGTGGTCGGTTTCCTGGTCCGGTACACCACGTTCGGGCGGCAGTTGGTCGCCGTCGGCGGCAACCGGTCGGCCAGTGTGCTTGCCGGTCTGCCGGTCCGGCGGATCCTCATCACCACCTACGTCATCAGCGGCGTTCTTGCGGCGATCGCCGGGATTGTCGCGACAGCAAGGCTTACGGCATCCGACCCGTCGGCCATTGGGCAACTGGCAGAGCTGTCCGCGATCACGGCTGTCGTTGTCGGTGGGACGCCGTTGAACGGCGGGCGGGTCAGGATTCTTGGCACGGTCGCTGGCGCGTTGCTGATGCAGTTGATCTCGGCGACTTTGATCAAGAACAACCTGCCGACCTCGGTCGGGCTCATTGTGCAGGCGGCGATCATCGTGGTCGCGGTGTTGTTGCAGCGGCCGCGGGGAGGTGCGGGGTGACTACCGTGACTGAACAAGCGGCCGTGCAAGGAAAAGAAAAGGTGCTGACCAAGCGGCGGTGGATCGCGGGACTCGTGCAGCGGCGGGGATCGTTGGTCGTGCTTGCGTTGATCGTGCTGGTGTCGACGTTCGCGTTCGATTCGTTCGCGACCGTCGACAATGCCAGGAACGTCGCGACGCAGAGCTCCTTCCTCGCCATCGTCGCGCTCGGGATGACGTTCGTGATCATCTCTGGCGGGATCGACCTGTCGGTCGGCTCGGTGTACGCGCTGGGCGGAGTGCTGGCCGCACTGGGGATCCAGTGGGGGAGTCTCGCCGGAATCCTGCTGCCGTTGGTGGTTTGCGGCGGGATTGGGCTTTTGAACGGCGTTTTGGTCGCGTATGGACGGTTGGCGCCGTTTATCGTTACGCTGGCGACACTTCTTGGTGCACGTGGGCTCTTGCTGGCGATCACCGATGAAGGAGCCAACACCCGCCTCATGCCGAGGGACGCTTTTCTGACCCACCTTGGGCAAGGGACGTTTCTGGGTTTCGGGTATCCGGTGTGGATCGTGATCCTCCTCTTTGGAGCAGGGGTACTGGTGTTGCAGCGCACCAGGTTCGGCCACTCCGTGCTGGCGATCGGCGGGAGTGTCGAAGCCGCGCGGTTGATGGGCTTGCCTGTCGCCCGGCGCACGATGTGGCTCTACACCGGAAGCGGCCTGCTGGCCGGACTGTCCGGTGCGTTGGCAGCGGCTTATTCGGCGTCCGGGGTGACCATTGTGGGCGTTGGGTTCGAGCTCGATGCCATTGCTGCCGTGGTGATCGGTGGAACGCTGCTCACCGGTGGCGCTGGGACTGTCGGTGGAACGCTCGCGGGAGTGTTGCTGCTGATGGTCATTCAGAACGTGATCAATCAGATCGGTACGTTGTCGTCGCATTACCAGTCGGTGGTCAGCGGGGCGTTCCTGGCCATCGTCGTCGCCATCCAAGCGTACCTGAGCCGTGCCCATCTCGGCCGGGAGCGAAATACGTGAGATAAAAGGAGGTTTGCCGCCAGTGTTGAGAACCTCGATCCTGCTCACCGCTTTGGTCCTTAGTGCCACGACGGTGCCCGCGTCGGCCGAGCCGACGTGGCAACCGGGAAAACCGCCACTGACCACACCGTGGACCAGTCAAGTCGGTCCCAAGAACGCACTACCTGAGTATCCACGTCCACAGTTGACCAGGGAGCGTTGGCGAAACCTCAACGGTGTCTGGGAATTCGCCGGTGCGAAAGAGGGAGACGCACCGCCGATCGGGAAACCCTTGGCCGAACGGGTACTTGTGCCTTACCCGATCGAGTCCGCCCTGTCCGGGATTCAGCGTCGCGAGGACCGGATGTGGTACCGGCGCACGTTCGACGTACCGCAGAACTGGCGTGGCGACCGCGTCAAGCTGAACTTCGGCGCCGTCGACTACGACAGCACGATCTGGGTGAACGGCCGCAAGGTCGGCACGCACCGAGGCGGCTACGACTCGTTCAGTCTCGACATCACCGATGCCCTGACCGCACGTGGCCCGCAGGAAGTCGTGGTCGGCGTGACCGACCTGACCGACGCGACCTGGCAACCCGTTGGCAAGCAGCGAAACGTGCCCGACCGAGGCATCTTCTACACGTCCAGTTCCGGGATCTGGCAAACGGTCTGGCTGGAACCCGTGGCAGCCAGCAACATCACGCAACTCGACCAGACACCGAACCTCAGCGACTCCACACTCCGGGTCACCCCGCGGATCGACGGTGACACCCGAGGCATGATGGTGGAAGCCGTCGCGTACGACCAGAACAGGCCGGTCGGGCGAACGGTTGGTACTCCCGGCGAGGAGCTGAAGCTGCCCGTGCCTGACGCGAAGCTGTGGTCCCCGGACTCACCATTCCTCTACGACCTCAAAGTCAGACTGGTCAAGGGGTATGGTGCGGTCGACGAGGTCCGGTCATACTTCGGGATGCGCCAGATCGGTATGGCGCCGGGCGCCGACGGCAAAATGCGGATGATCCTCAACGGCAAGATCCTGTTCCAGATGTCCACACTGGACCAGGGATTCTGGCCGGACGGCATCCACACCGCGCCGACGGACGCGGCACTGCGATTCGACCTGGAACAGCACAAGGTTCTCGGGTTCAACACGGTCCGCAAGCACATCAAGGTCGAGCCGGACCGGTGGTTCTACCACGCCGACAAGCTCGGATTGCTGGTGTGGCAGGACATGCCGTCGATGAAGACGTCGAACCAGCTGCCACCGGTGGACGCGCAGCAGCAGTTCGAACGCGAGATGCACACAATGATCGACAAGCACAAGAGCTTCACGTCGGTCGTGGCGTGGGTGCCGTTCAACGAAGGCTGGGGCGAGTGGGACCGTACAGCGACCGGACGGATCGCCGATGACGTCAAGAAGCAGGACCCAAGCAGGCTGGTGAACGCGCACAGCGGCGTGAACTGCTGTGCGTCCAAAGGCGACTCGGGCCGAGGTGACATCCTCGACCATCATGCCTACGTCGGCCCGGCAACGCCTTCGCCAAGCGCGACGAGGGTTGCCGCCGACGGTGAACACGGTGGATTCGGCCTGGAAGTCGAAGGCCACATGTGGTTCGGCGGGGGTCACGCGTATGAAATGACGCCTGACTCAGCGACCTTGACCCGTCGCTACGTCGAGAACCAGCGGGACGTCCTGGCAGCGGCGCAGAAGTGCGGGATCAGCGCGGCGATCTACACCCAGATCACCGATGTCGAGCACGAGGTGAACGGATTCTTCACCTACGACCGGCAAGTCCGAAAGATGGACTTCGGCCAGGTGAAGGCGATCAACGACGAGATCATCAAGAAAGCCGACGGCACCGGAAGCGGCCCGAACCCAGGCCCAGGAACACCTGGCCTTGACGGCATCACCTACTATCCCTTCAACGAAGGAACAGGCACAACGACCGCGGACGAGGTCGGCACGAAGGACGCCACCCTCAACAACGCGACGTGGACCGTGGGCCATCCAGGCCAGGCTGTCCAGTTCAACGGTAGCAACTCCACAGTGGACATCGGTGCCAGCATCCTTGACACCACTGGCAACTACAGCGCGGCGGCGTGGGTCAAACTGGACAGTCTCGGTGGGTTCGCCACGGCGGTCAGCCAAGACGGGCCGACCAACAGCGCCTTCTTCCTGCAATACTCGGGCGCGGACAACCGGTTCGCGTTCAGTTTCGCGGGCGTGCGGGCTCTTGCTCCGGTCGCGCCGGAGCCTGGGCGTTGGTACCACATCGTCGGTGTCCGTGACGTCAGAGCAGGCTCGCTGACCCTCTATGTCGACGGCCAGCCAGCCGGGACGGCGTACTCCTGCGACGGCGGACCGGGCGCGGGCAACACAGTGATCGGGCGCGCGAAGTTCAACGGTGGTCCGGTGGACTACTGGCGCGGGCCGATCGATCAGGTGCACCTCTACGACCGGGCGCTGCCCGCCGCCGAGGTCGCGCGGCTCTACGCGTCAGGCCGGTAGGAGATCCTGACCGTTCCAGGTGAAGCGGGCGGTGGTGACGGCTTCGTCGCCGTCACCACCGCCTGTCACCAGTTGGTGGATGCCGACACCGGCAAGTTCGCTGTAGGTGCACCACTCGTGGTCGGATGTGAGCATCAGGTCCAAGTCGAGTTCGGACAACAAGCCGAAGACCTGGCCACGGTTGGTGGTGTCCACGCCGACGAACACCTCGTCGAGCAGGATGATCCTTGGAGCCTCGGCGACCGCCTGGTAGTGCGCGGCCACGGCAGCGAACAAGGGAAGGTGCAACGCGATGGCCTTTTCCCCGCCGGACAGCGCACCGTGCAGCTTCTTGGTCAGCAGCTGCCAGCCTTGGCCGTTCGCCCGGTCCACTTTGACCACGAACCGGTGCCACGCGGTGTAGTCGAAGACTTGGGCCAGTTGTTGTTCCCAGCTGGTGGCGGTGTCGTCTGCCTTCGCCTGCTCAATCCGGTCACGGAAGAACCGGTGCAACGAGTCACGGTCGTCGTCGGTGAGCCTGGCGGGATCCTTCAACAACAGGTCACGGGCGGTCTTGGTCCCTGGCGGGAGCTCAGGAGCGACCTGCCACACGAGTCGCACGGCCACTTTGGACGCGGTGCGCACCCGTTCAAGCCGGGCGTTCATCCCGTCGACGAGTTCGTTGGCCTGCCGGATCCGGGCGGCGAGGTGCCTGCGGGTATCGCCGGTCAGCGTCTGGTCGAACAGCTCCCGCTCGTGCTCGGTGATCTCCGACTGCGCCTGATCGGCTTCCGCACGAAGGATGTGGAGCAGTTCCGCCGCACCGACTCGCAATCCGTCCACCACCGCGGTGAAGACCTGCACGTCCTCGTCGATGGTCAGATCGAGGTCCGCACGGGAACTCAGCCCGGTGCGGCTGGTGTGCACCGACTCCAGCAACCGGCCAAGCGCGTCGCTGAGGTTTCCGGCCGTGTGGGGGATGTTCGGCCACGCGTGCGCGACGAACCGTGCCGCGTCCAGTGCCGCCCGAATGCCTTCCGAGCCTGCGAGGATCTCGGTGAACCGCGACAGGTCAGGCAGTTCGCTGTCGGCGGGGAACACGCTCGCGGCCAGGTGCCGGAACCGGTGTGCGGCGGCGTCTCGCTTGGCGCTGGCCTCGTCACGCACGTTCGCGTCAGTTTGGCGCTGCGCGTCGAGCGAACCCAACTGCTGGGCCAACGCCGTGACTTGGGTTCTTGTCATGGTCTGTTCGGAGTTCAACGTGCGTACGGCCACGCCCAGCCGTTCGATTTCCTGCAGAATCTCGCGGTAGTCCACGTCGAGCGTGCTGTCGATGGCGTCAAGCTTCGCGGCAAGCGCGGCATGGTGGCGTTCGGCCCGCGTCGCCTCGTCTTCGCGCTCGCGCGCGGTCGCGTCGGAGCGCTGGGCTTGTCCGGCAAGGGTTTCGGCCGTCCGCTGGAGAGATATCAGCGTGTTGCGTTCATACAGCCATGTTTCGGCTAGGTCGGCGAATGCGCTGATCTCGGTTTCCAGTGCGGTCAACGCTGCTCGGTCGGTAGGGACGTTGTTCTCGGCAGCTGTGCCGGTGAGCCGGTGCAACGCTTGGCTGGCGTCCCGTTCGCGGGCGGACACGATGCCGACTCGATGGCGCACCACCGACTCAGCCGCACCGACATCCGCTTGTGCCGCGGTCAGTTCTTGGCTGGCAGCGATCAGTGGGGCATGCGATGGCCTCGCATCTCGTTCCTGGCTGATGAGAGAACGCCTTGTGTTCAAAGTGGAGAGTTGGTCGCGCAGATCGATGATCGCCGTGTCGAGGTCCGCGATCTGGGAGCGCAGCACTTCGATCCGGCGTTCCCTGGCGCGCTGGCGCGTCCTCGCGCCGATGTGACCGGCGTGATCTTTGTGCCACGCGCCTGTCAGCGCGCCCATCCGCCACGTGCCGTCGGCACTGATGGCCGCGGGTCCGGCCGGAAGACGATCGTCGAAAGCCACCGCCGCCAGCACCTGCTGGATGATCGCGCGATCGATCTCGGAATCGGGCTCGGCGACAAGGACGTCCGCCAGCGATCGGCCGATGGCCGGGGACAGCGATGAGACGTCGGTGAACGTGTCGAGTCCCTGGATCTCGCCGCTCGGCCTGATCCAGGCGTCCAGCAGGCCGGATGCTTCGAGCGCGGCCTCGATGCCGGCATATGCCTTCTCGGGCACCGAAGCGGCGAAGTCCACCAATCGCCACAGCGGCGCACCGGACATGCGAGCGCGGTCGGCAGTCCGGAACGGTGGTGGCAACGGCGGAATGTCCTCGTGTGCGGCCAGCCGTCGCACCTCGTCGGACACAAGTGCTCGTTCGTGTTCCACGTCAGCGAGTCGAGGTTCGGTGATCGCCTCCTGCCGGGTGATCTTGCCAAGCGCGTCCTCCGCTGCCGAGTTGATCACCGCGAGGACGGCGGGCTCGGAGTCGATGCCGGCCATGAGAACTTCGCCATCTGTGATGCGAAGTTCCCTGCATGCGGCCATCCAGGCGATGAACTGGCTGGTCAGCTCGCTCAGTTCGGCTTCACGGTGCTGAGCCGTTGCCTCAAGGTGCCGGGTGGCGGTGGTGAGGCCGGACCTTGCTGTGTCGAGGTCCTCCTCGGCATGCAGGCGACGCTCGATCGCGCGCTCATGCTTGTCGACTGCCTCGCGGACAGTGCGGATCTGACCCTGCCTGCTCTGCACCGCGGCACGAAGGAACCGCCGATCCGGGTTGCCGGCGAGTTCGGTGTGGACACTGGAAAGTCCAGCTCTGGCGGCAGAGTGCCGGATTTCCGTCTCCACCACTGCGAGGATTGCCACTTGCCCGGCTGCCGCGTCAGCGGCCTGGTCCGCGTGTGCCCGATCCGCGTCGGCTTCGACTCGCCGGGTCGTCGCGCTGGCGCGCAGTCTGGCCGCCTGTTCAGCGGCCGCTGTTGTTTGTTCACGCAACCGGGCCAGTTCAAGGCCCTGCTTGTACGCTTCGCTCTCGGTCAGCCCGGTCTTGCGGGCTTCGGCCTCGATGATCCGCTCGTCGAGTTCCGCCACCCGCGTCTCGGCCGATTCCTTCTGTGCGGCGACCTGCTCGTACTGCTCGGCTGAACGGCGGGCAGCCCGCGTGAGATTGTCCAATTCGGTCGTCGCGGAGATCACGGTCGCCGAACCCGCTCGCAGTACCCGCTGGGCGTAAGTCTTCTGACGTCCGGCCAACGCACGAGTCGCTGTGACCTCCTCCTGGAGGGTTGCCAGCCGTTCCCGTTGCGCATCCAACCGCTCGAACCCCTCGGCGAGATCCGAGATCTCCTGCTGACCCAACGGCGGAAGGGCGCGGGACAGCAAAGTGGACAACAGCGCCGGATCCAGCCGCTGGGACAGTTTCGGTGTCCGCAGCTGCAACAGAGCCGTGATCAGCGCGTCGTACCGCTGCTCGCTCAAGCCAGGAAACAGCACGGCCCGGACTTCCGTGCGATAGTCGCTCGCATTGGCATGCACGACACCGTCGTCGCCGAGCCGCTCAGCCAAGGCGTTCTTGGTCAGCGGCTGGTTGGCTTCGTTGACCAGCGTGATGCCGTCCGGTGTACCGATTCGCAGGCTCGTCGTGAAGTAGTCCGGGTGGACTGTGGTGGTGTGCGTGCTGGCTTGCAGCCGCGCACCGCAACAGAACCACTCGCCCTGCCGCTGGAACTCCAGCCACACGTAGCCGACACGAGTGGTCCCGCTGGCACCTTCCCCCATCAGGTTCCAGTGCATGGTCCGTTCGCTGGTGCCGAACGTGGACAGCCGGTTGGCCCGCAGGCTCGCGTCGAACAAGAACGGCAACAGCAGTTCGAGGGCCTTGGATTTGCCGCTGCCGTTCGGGCCGCGCAGCAGCAGGCGTCCACTGTGGAACTCGAACACCTCGTCGTAGTACCGCCAGACGTTGAGAATGCCGGCACGAGAAGGAGTCCACCGTTCGGTCATGAGTCCGTCACCCGCGCGGCTGTGACCGAATACCGCGCTGCGGCTGGCAGCGGCCGGATGAGCGTCGCGGTGATCTCGACCAGCCCGAACCCGGTCAACACAGCCAGCGCGTCGGACACGAGTTGTACCGCACCATCCTCACCGCGATAGCTCTTGGCCCACTTGGGAAACTTGTCCAGCAGGTCGATCGCGGTGCGCCGCAACTGCTCGACCGTGACCGGACCGTCGACAAAATCCAGCAGCAGCAAGGCAGCGACCTTGGCGGTGCCCGCGTCGTCAGGAAACCGAGTATCCGTGGCGACTGCGTCGACGTCCACGAACATCATGCCCTCGGCACGTTCCTCCAACACGAAACCGCCCTGCTCGGCTGCTTGGCGAACGAGCCGTTTGCCGGTTGGCGAGCTGATGTACGCGTGCTCGTCAGCGGACAGATCGGCGAAGTACAGCACCGGATCGTCCACCAGCCGTCGAAAGACCGAATGCCGCAGCCACAGGTTGCGCTGCACGTCGGTGGACTCGACGGAACCGTAACGCCGCTCGCGGGAGACATCGGCAAGCACCTGCTCGAAGCGCAGCGGGACTTCGTCGAGCGGAATGTCCGACTGCGACGGACCAACCGGCGCGGCGAGCAGTCTGAGCAGGAGCGTGGAGTCCACTCGATACAGCACCTTGGCCGAAGCGGAATCGACAAACGTCTCGGTGGTGCCGTCGACGACTTCGAGCACGCCGAACGACTCCAGCAATCGCAGCACGTCGACGAACGCCATGCGCTCGGTGCGGCTGGCGGTCTCGAACGTGACCAGCGCCTCGTCGGCATTCGTCGCACTGGTCACCCGGTCGGCGAGCAGGCCGATCGTCGTCACCGGCACTGTGAGCAACTCGGCCGCGGTCACACAAAGCAGGACGTATCGCCGTCGGTCGAAGGACGCGCGACCTGAACGCAACCGGCGGGCGGGGCGGCTGGGGTCGATCGCCGCCCGCACTTTCATCAACCTCGCGTACCCCAGGCGTGGTTCGACAGTCAGTGACCAGCCGCAGTAGTAGTCGAACCACTGTTTGATCGGCTCGCGGCGCCTGCGGACCAGGTCGAACGCCTCGGGCGTCGCGTGTTCCGAGAGCAACGGCGTGGCCAGCAGTTGCCTGATGCCGAGCGCGACTTCCTCACGCTCGGCGATGACCAGTTGGTTGGCCAGCTGACTCATCTGGTTTTGATCTCGATCTCGTAGTCGGGTCCGTGGAACACACCACGCGGCGTGACCAGGGATGTGGTGGCTCCGTTCGGTGGCTGCCGCAGGAGGATCTCGACCCGGCCGTCCGATGTGGTGCCGTGGCAAAGCCCGTCGTCGCCGACGGCGTTGCCCAGCGCCCGGCCAAGCAGATCGAGCAGCCGCTCGAACACCGAGTGGTCGAGCCGGCCGAATGACGACAGCCGAACGACACCACCTGTGTCGAGCATGCTCCACGCGGCTTCGAGCTCAGCCCTTTCGGCAAGTGCCCGCTGCGCGCGTGCCGCTTTGATCACCGCGACATCTCGTACGCGCCCGGTACGGGTGAACCGTTCCGTGCGACCGGCAGATCGCAATAGGGGAGACACTTCGACCGTGGGAGCGGTACGCCATGACGTGCCCGAGGGAACGAGTTCGGGATCCTGGTGTGCGAGGTGGGCGTGCCGGGCCGAGCTCATCCCGAACATCGTCGACCACAATCGGTGCAGGTCGTCCTGTCCGGGCACGACCGCGAACCACCGTGCCAGCGTACGGAAGTCCGCCACCGCGCTGCTGGCTCGCCGCCGGGACTCGGTGATCCTGTCGAGCACCTGCAACAGGGTGATGATGGCCCGCCGGGCAACGGCGTGTAGCTGTTCCACGCGTGGAACTGACCCGTCCAGTGGCAGGAACCACGCTCGCAGCCCGTCCCATCTGGCGGTGCGGTGCTCAAGCCAGGCTGGCGCTGGATCCGCTTCGGACAGCTGAGGCAGTTCCGCGCCACGCAGCGCCCGGTGATGCATGGCTTCGACACCAAGCTGCTCGACTGCCTTGATCCGGGTGGCGATCGTGTGCGAGCGCAGGTCGAGATTGGTGACGAACTCCTGCAGGTAGGCCACTGTGGACGCTTTGACTTCGTGGAACGTCGCCATGGTCGCGCCATCGGCCCGCAGCAGCCGCTGCAGTTCGCCGTTGAACTGCTTGGTGTTGCCGCGCAACGCTTCCAGGTGCGTCTCCAGCTCGCTCAGCGTGGTGAACACCCTGCGGTCGGAACCGCTTTCGAGCTCGGTGACGAGGTCGCGGAGCCGGTCGGCGATGGCGTCGAGAACGGCGGTCTGCAACGCGCCTGCCGATGCCAGCACGTCCAATGCGCGCACGACACCGGCGAACGCGGCCTCGCCTTGCCTGGTCAGCGAGTACTGCAGGTTGCGCCGCTCGTACTCGGCCGCGGTGCGGTAGTTCTCGGAGTGGTTCTGAATGACGTCAAGCAGGTTCCAGGCCCGCAGTTGATCAAGCGCGGCGGCCAGGTCCTCGTCATCGATCGCGTCCAGCCAGCCGACCGATCGCAGCCGGGCCCGGATGTCGTCGAGACTCAGCGCGGTTTCCAGCCGTTCGTTCGCCTCGGCGAAGGCGTGCAGGAGCGACACGTACAGTCCGGCCCGGTCGCCGGTGGTGAAGCGGAACATCTCTGGCGGTACACGGATCGGGTCCATCGCCGGTCAGTATCCCAGCTCGTCCAGCAACTTGGGGGCCACCCGTTCCTCGGCGAGTGTCCGGCCGTGACGAACCAGGTGGCCGGCCAGATCCGGGTCCCACGGCACCGGCGTGACCCGGCCGACCGGCGGCCCGTCGGACACTCCGGCCAGATAGTCGGCGCTGGTCATCCGCCACGGCAGCGCGCCGGTTCTCGCCACGACGTACGCGGCGATTCGCAGCCCGTCCCCGTCAAAGTCCCCGTGGTAGTGCAGACGCGCGGTCAATCGCCGCAACAGCGCCATCGCCGCCGCGCTCGGCCAGCCGGACGTGCACACCATGGGTGGGCACCGATTGGTGAACCTGGCCAAAGCCATCGCGAGCACGCTGGGATTCTCGACCACCCACACGTCCGGTCCTGGATCACTCACACCCGCCCTGACCTGCTGGAGTGTCAAGACCGCCGCGTGCCCGGCCCTCGCGGTCACCCTGAGGATCTGGTCGGCTGGAGTGTCGCCAGCCGATCGGAACCCCGCGATCAGGACAGTCGAAGACAGTTGGTCGTCGGCTACACCAACTCGTTCCCACAGCGCGCGGCGATCTTCGATGCCGTACATCGCTGCCAGGGCTTTCATTACGAGGTGCCCGCAGCGCGTGCCCTCGTCCAACGCGTGTGTGTCGCCGAGTACCGCATCGGCGTACACCGGCAGGGGAACGCCGTCGGCAGGCAGTCGCGCGAGCACGGCCAACGTCTTGTCGAGTTCGTCGCGACTGGCACGGATCGTGCGCGCCCATTGCGCCAGCGCGGGTTCAGCCTGTACCACAGGATGGTTCACCAGCCAGTCGCGCAGCGCGGCTCGCTGCTGGGTGGCACGCTGCCGGTCAGCAGCCCGGTCGCCGATCGGCCCGACAAGCTCGGCCACGATCTCGCGGGTCGACTTGCCGATCGCCTCGGTCAATGCCTCGTCCAGCCTGGCCAGCGATACGGTCACGGATGTGCCTGGCAGCCGGGCGGAACCGAGCAGGTCCGCGATGGCGGACTGTTGCTCGTCGTCGAGTCCGTCGAGTTTGATCCGGCTGACTGGCAGGCCTGTCGACAGCCGTGCGTGGACAGCTCTCCACACCGGTGCCAATGCGGGCGACAGTCGTTCCATGCACTGGGTATAACAGGCGAGTGAACGCGGTCCGAACGGTCCTTGGCGACATCCCGCCAGAAGAGCTGGGCATTTGCGACGCCCACGACCACCTCTTCCTGCGCACGCCCGCACTGCCAGGTCAGGAGCTCGACGACGCGGCGGCCGCGTTGGTCGAGGTCCAGCGGTTCGCCGCGCTCGGTGGCCAGTCGATCGTGCAGTGGACGCCACACGGCATGGGACGCCAGTGGGACCGGCTGGTCGAGATCTCCCGCGCGACGGGCGTGCACATCGTCGCGGCGACCGGGTTGCACCAGGCCAGGCACTACGGCTCGCTCGACGACATCTGGGACCGGCTGGCCGAGGTGTTCATCGCGGAACTGTCCTGGGCTGGCATGATCAAAGTCTCCGGGGACTTCCACGGCCTCGACGACCACGCCCGGCACACCATGACCGCGGCGGCGCAGGCACATCGCGTGACCGGAGCCCCGATCGGTGTGCACCTCGAAGGCGGCACCGGTGGCCTCGCGGTGCTGGACCTGCTGTGTGGGCGGTTGGAGGTGCCGCCGCACCGCGTCATTCTTGGTCACCTGAACCGGTCGCCGGATCTAGGCATGCATCGTGACCTGGCGCGATCCGGTGCGTTCCTGGCGTTCGACGGACCGTCCCAGGCCAACCACGGCACGGACTGGCGGCTGTTCGACTGCCTGGCTGGTTTGATCGAGGCCGGGCATGTGGAGCAGTTGCTGATTGGTGGGGATACGACTACCGCGGCTGCTCGGTCGCGGCCCGGCATGTCGTATCTGGTGCGGGAGCTGCAGCCTAGTACGACAGCCGCACAGTGTGATCTTGGTGTGGGGTCGTGATCATGGGTGCGGCCACCGCGTGATCAACTTCGAGGTGTGATTGGACTCGAGGAAGACGCGGTGGCCGCGTCGGAGACTGTAGTAGACGAGGGTTTCGCCCGCTGGCGGGCCGGGTTTGATGACATGTTCGCGCTGGTAGCTGGCCGGTTCGCGCAGGCCGATTCGCGTGCCCGTGCTCAGAAGTACCTACTCGGGCTGCTGTCTGGTGTGGAGCGCAAGAACTCCTGGTCGTTGGCGGAGCTCGCCGGGGACAGCAGCCCGGACGGCATGCAGCGCCTGCTGAACTTCTACCGCTGGGACGCCGAGGCGGTGCGCGACGATGTGCGTGGCTACGTGCTGGCGCATCTGGATGACCCGAGTGGGGTGTTCGTCGGCGACGAGACCGGATTCATCAAGAAGGGCACCAAATCCGCGGGTGTGCAACGCCAGTACACCGGCACCTCGGGCAAGATCGACAACTGTCAGGTCGGCGTGTTTCTGACCTATGTCTCCCGGCATGGCCGGGCGTTGATCGACCGGGAGCTCTACCTGCCGCAGAAGTCCTGGTGTGCCGACCGGGATCGCTGTCGCGAGGCCGGGATCGGCGACGAGGTCGAGTTCGCGACCAAACCCGAGCTGGCCCGCCGGATGCTCGCCCGGCTGCTGGAGGCCGGGGTCACGGTGGGCTGGTTCACCGCGGACGAGCTCTACGGCGACAACCCGGCCCTGCGCGACTGGCTGGCCGAGCAGGCGGTGAACTACGTGCTGGCGGTGTCCTGCGATTACCAGGTGACCACGCCGACCGGGCCGGCGCGCGCGGACGTGCTGGCCGGCCGGGCACCGGCGCGGGGCTGGCAGCGGCTCTCGGCCGGGCGGGGCAGCAAGGGCCACCGCTTGTATGACTGGCTGCTGATCGATCCCGGTCCCGGCGAGCGGCATCAGCTGCTGGTGCGTCGCTCGATCAGCGATCCGACCGATCTGGCCTACTACGTCTGCCACACCGCCGGTCCGGTGCCACTCGCGGAACTGGTGCGCGTGGCCGGATCCCGTTGGGCGGTGGAGGAAACGTTCCAGTTCGCCAAGAACGAGACCGGGCTGGACCATTATCAAGTCCGCAAGTACATCGCGTGGTACCGGCACATCACCCTGGCCATGCTCGCCGCGGCGTTCCTGGCCGTGACCGCCCATACTGAACGCATCCGCACCCCACCACCGCCCCATCCGGCGCCGGAAAAGGGGGCGCCAGAACCGATCCTGATCGGCTGATCCCGTTATCCTGCAACGAAATCCGACGACTCTGGGCCACCCTCACCCGTCCAGTACATCCCCGAGCACACATCCAGCACTGGTCTACCTGGCGCCGACGCCACCAGACCCGCGCCCGTCACAGCCACTACCAGCGACAACACCGCAAATATCAACAGGCATAACACTGTGCTGCTGTCGTACTAGGGTGGAGCGGGAGTTTGGGCTTTCGGCGCAGATTTTCATTGGCAATCCGGCTATGGCTTTCACTACGGATTGGCTTGTCGATGCGAGGCGTTCACCGTAGTGGTTGGGGATAGGTTTCGTTGTGACTTTCAGCGTGCTCGGCTTTTCGTTCCAGAGTGGTTGCTGCGGTTCGCTTTTCGTTCCAGTGTGGTTGTTGTGGCTTTGTTCCTGTTCCAGCGTTTGGGTGGTCGCCGCGGCTCGATTTGATGTGATGAAGGAGCGGGGCCTCGCTCCTGGTGGGTTCCGAGCGGACACTCGGGTTTGCCTTAAATCTCACGCAAGGGAGGCCCCTGGTGTCTGAGTATGACGGACAACAGTACGTCGGGATCGATTTACATCGGCATCGGTCGGTGATCGTGCGGTTGAACGCCGCTGGTGAGCGACTGGACGCGGTGCGGATCGACAACGACCCAATGACGTTGATGGCCGAGATCGGCAAGGCCGGACGGTGCCCGGAGGTGGTGCTGGAGGCCACGTATGGCTGGTATTGGGCCGCGGACGCGCTGGCCGAGGCGGGTGCGCGGGTGCATTTGGCGCATCCGCTGGGGATCAAGGGCTGGACCACGCGGCGGGTGAAGACCGATTGGCGCGACGCGGCGGATCTGGCCGAGGTGTTGTGGCGGGGCCGGTTGGCTGAGGGCTGGATCGCGCCACCGCGGGTGCGTGGCCTGCGGGAGCTGGTGCGTCACCGCGCGAAACTGGTCAACCTGCGGACCGGGGTGAAAGCCGGGGTGCACGCGGTGCTGGCCAAGCAGGGCGTCCGGCTGCCGGTCAGTGATGTGTTCGGGGTCCGGGGCCGGGCCCTGCTGGCCGAAGCGCCGTTGGATCCGCCGTTCCGGGCGAGGGTGAACAGTCAGTGCCGGTTGATCGAGGCGTTGGGTTTCGAGATCGCCGTGGTCACCAGTCTGATCACCCGCCACGTCGCGGCTGATCCGGGATACCTGGTGCTGCAACAGATCCCCGGTGTCGGCCCGATCCTGGCCGCGGTCCTGATCGCCGAGATCGGTGACATCACCCGGTTTCGCTCGCCGCGGCAGTTGTGTTCCTGGGCCGGGCTGACCCCGAAACACCACGAATCGGACCGGAGCGTGCGCCGGGGCCGGATCACCAAACAGGGCTCTCGGCTGGTGCGCTGGGCGGTGGTCGAAGCCGCCCAGAAAGTCCCCGCCGGCACAGGCTGGCTGGTGGCCACCCGGGAGGGGATCCAGGAGCGGCGGGGCCGCAACATCGCGACCGTCGCGGTCGCCCGCCGCCTGCTCACGCTGGTGTTTTATGGCCTGCGGGACGGACACATCCGCGCCCTGCACCCGCGGCAGGCCGGATGAGGACTGGTCGTGACCAGGCGCGGATCGGCCCGTGTCTGACCCCCACCCCCGGGGTGGCGTGGTCGTCGATTTGATTGATCCCGCCTGGCCACGGTCGCACCTCACCATGCACACACCCAGCGGATAGATGACCGACAACCAGCCCCCGAGGGTTGGTCTTTGTCACCCGGACTATTTCCGGGCACCGGCGAACGCGACCACACACCTCACACGAACCCACCACGAAAAAAGGGGACCACACCACACAATTTTCCTGGCTTGAATAGCGTGACATCTCCGACGGTATCGGCGTCAAGACCACGCCCCTTCCTGCGGAAGGGGTGGCCCTCCGGGCCAGTCATTGACCCCCACACCGCGGACCTCCCTGCCCGCGATCGCCAGAAAAACCCAGAAAAACAATCCCCCGGACTTGACCGGCCCCGCTCCTTCATAGATGACATGGGAACCCCGCGCGGCAATGCCACTGACTTGAGAGAGTCCTCGCACTTCAGAGGTGGTCTGCATGTGTGGGGCGCGAGGTTGATCTTTAGAGGTGCGAAACGCGAGTGGCCCGGCCCGCGAGCAAGGCGTACCCGTGCCACCGATGGACGAGACTGTCCACAGTGGCCCTCATTCAGGCCCGCCATGGTCCGTGAGGGGAACTTGTGGTGCGTTGGATGCCGCGAAGGTGGCCTTCACGGCACCAGCCGGGGTAACAGGAGTAACGCGCGGGGTAAGTGAGACTAATGTGACGATCAATCGTCCATTATGGACATCAACGCCACCGCCAATCGACCCTGCGCCGCTTGCCGCCAGCCAGAATGCTTAAGTCAGTGGCATTGCCGCGCGGGGTTCCCATGTCAAATCGAGCCGCGGTGACCATCGAAACGCTGGAATAGGAACAAAGCCACAACAACCACGCTGGAACAGGAACACAGCAAAGCAACCACACTGGAAAGAAAAGCGAACCTCAGCAACCAGGCTGGAACGAAAAGCCGAGTCGAAAGCACAACTGAAACCAATTCGCTGAATGAACACCCGGCGATATCACCGCAAGCCCGCAACTAGTGTCGTGTGATTCTGTTTGCTTTACATTGGTGTGACTGGTGATGGTGTTGGCTGTCGGCATGGAGTTGACAGCCGACGAGCGGGCCGAGTTGCGGGCGCTGGTGAACAGTCCGGACGTAGCGGCGACGGTCGCGACGCGGGCGCGGATCTTGATGTGGTCGGCGGAAGGGCGGGCGAAGAAGGAAATCGCGGAGCTGGCTGGTGTGTCGAGGCCGACGGTGGATCTGTGGCTGTCACGCTACGCGGCAGACGGTGTGGGCGGGTTGCTGGACCGGCCGCGCGGGGCCGGGCGGGAGCAGGTTCCGGTGCGGGTGCGGGCGCGGATCCTGGCGGCCAGCCGCACAAGCCCACCCATCGAGACCGGGTTGTCGCACTGGTCGAGCCGGGAGATGGCCGCGTGGATCACCCGCGTCGAAGGGGTGTCGGTCTCGCATCACTATGTGGCGAAGCTGTGGCGCGACAACGGGTTGCGGCCGCATCGACAGGGCACGTTCAAGCTCAGCAAGGACCCGGAGTTCGCCGACAAGGTAGCCGACATCGTTGGTCTGTACCTGGACCCGCCGGGCGGCGCGGTCGTTCTCAGCGTCGATGAGAAGACCCAGATCCAGGCGCTGGACCGGACCCAGCCGCTGCTGCCGATCACCTTCGACGCCAGCGAGCAACGCACCCATGACTACCGCCGGCACGGCATCACGAACCTGTTCGCCGCACTCGACGTGGCCACCGGCGAGGTCTACGGCGAATGCCACCCGGTCCGCGACGGCGCGAACTTCCTGGCCTTCCTCAAGAAAGCCGTGAAACCGCACGCGGGCAAGAACGTCCATGTGGTGCTGGACAACTTGTCCATCCACGGCACGCCCGAGGTGATGGCCTGGCTGGAGGCCAACCCGCATGTGCGGTTCCACCACACCCCGAAAGGCTCGTCGTGGATCAACCAGATCGAGATCTGGTTCGGCATCATCACCCGCCAGGCCATCCGCCGCGGCACCTTCACGTCGGTCAAAGTCCTCATCGGACAGATCCGTGACTACATCAACCACTGGAACGCCAAGGCCAAGCCCTTCATCTGGACCGCCACCGCCGAGGAGATCCTGGCCAAGGTCCGCGTCGTCCAAGCCAGTGTCAAGAAGCTGCTCAACAACAACGCGAAGTAAAGCCAACAGAATTACAAGACACTAGCTGCCCGAGAAAGCGGCCAGCTTCTCCCGAAGATCGTCGGCACGCGGATCGGCGAGGTCGGTCATGATGCCGACGGCCCTTTCCCAGATACCCCGCGCAAGCCCAGGGTGGCCTGAAGCGTCGAGAGTCGTGCCCAGATCAATCAGCACCTGCGCCATGTGCCGCCCATTGCCGGTGTGCCGGAACAGGTCAACGGCCTGTCGGTACGCACGAATGGCGCGCGGGTACTCCTTGAGGCTGGCGTACGCGTCGCCAAGGTGGGTGAGCAGCCACGCCTCGTTGTCCGAATGCCCTGATCCGTGGTTGAGCGCCACAGCCTTCTGGAAGCACTCGACCGCAGTCCAGTACTCGCCTTTGTTCGCGTACGCGCTGCCGAGGTTGTCGAGGTTGCGGCAGACGCCTCGGTTGTCACCCAGCCGTTCGTACAGTTCGAGCGCCTGGCTCGTATATTCGACCGCTTCGTCGGTTTCCGCGAGCTCCACGTGCGCCAGGCCGAGGTTTCCGGTGGTCATGGCCGTTCCGCGGAGGTTGGACAGGGCCTGGAACTTGGTACGTGAGGCTTGGAACCGGGGGATGGCCGCCCGCTGCTTGCCCATGTCGAGTAGCACGCACCCGAGTGAGTTGAGCGTGTACGCCTCGCCGAGGTCCTCCCCAGCAGCCTTGGCAGCCTTGTGCGCGGCTTGGTAGTACTCCACGCCGTCATCCCATGGGATGGCGTAGTCGAAGAAGGTCGTCATGTTCAACGCGATGCGCCACGCGTACTCGGGATATCCGTGTGCGGCTGCCCATGCGGTGACCGAACGCAGGCTGTCGTATTCCTGAGTGAACCACGCTTTGGCGTCGTGTACGGACGTGAAGTCCTTGGCTGGCACGGTCGTCGGCGGTGCCCCCACCAGGAATTCCCGGTGCCGCCCGGGGTCCATGAAGTGGTCCGCGTTGGTGGTGGTGTGCAGGTACCACCCGAGCAATCGGCGCGCGGCCTCGTTTTGCTCCCGTACCGTGTCCTGACCCGCTGTTTCGGCTGCGTACAAGCGGACCAGGTCGTGCAGTTCGTAGCGTCCGGGTTGACGCTCTTCCACCAGGTGCGCGGCGACGAGTTGATCGAGCGCGAACTGTGCCTGTGGCATGTCGGCAAGGGCGCTGGCCGTCTGGAGGCTGATGTCGTTGCCCGGGTACATGCCGAGTTTGCGGAACATCGCGGCGGCCTGTGCGCTCAAGGCCTGATACGACCAGGTCAGGGCCGCTCGCAGGCTCGTGTACGGGTTGTCGTCGCGGGTGTCGAGGTTGTCCAGCCGGGCTTGTTCGTCTTCCAGCGCGTTGACTACCTCCCGCAACGAGGCGGCGCGCAGTGCGCGTTCAGCGACGATCGCGATGGCGAGCGGCAGGTTGTCACACAGTTCGACGAGTTTGCCCGCGGAGGAGATGTCTTTGGCGACATGGGGTTGACCGATGGCCGCGCCAAGCAGTTCCAGCGACTGCTCGCGGGCAAGGCGGTGCAGGGTGAGCCGGTATGCTCCGTCTCGAATGGACAGTGCGCGGAGTTGGTTGCGGCTGGTGACGATCACCAATGCTGTCGTACTCGGTAACAGTGGCCGGACTTGTTCGGCGTCACGGGCGTTGTCAAGGAACAGCAAGGTTCTTCGGCCCGACAATGTGCTACGCAGCAATGCGGACCGTTCGTCCAAACCGGACGGAATCACCTCGTTGGGCACACCGAGCGACCGCAGCAGAGTCTCCGCGGCCGCCGCCGGTGTGACTGGGCCTTCGGGCGCGTACCCGCGAAGGTTCAGGTACAGCTGGACATCCGGGTACATGTGCACGATCCGGTGCGCCCACCGGATAGCGATGGTCGTCTTGCCGACGCCGGGCGCGCCATCGATGGAGATGATCACCAGGCCGTCGTTGCCCCGGTTGTCCCATAGTTCGTCGAGGGCGTCCAGTTCTTCGGCACGTCCGCTGAATCGCGCGATGTCGTGGGGCAGTTGCCGTGGAGACGTGCTCGCGGGCGTGTCGTCGGTCTCCATCAGGATCCGCCGCTGGAGCTCGACCAGACGTTGACTCGGCTCGATCCCGAGCTCGTCGCGCAGGATGTCGCGGACCTGCCGGTACGCGGTCAGTGCTTCAGCACGCCTGCCCGCGCGGTGCAACGCGGTGATCAGCTGCAACCACAACGACTCGCGCGCCGGGTATTGCGCGGTGAGCTCGTACAGCTCGGGAATCAGTTGCTCGGAGGCGCCCGCGCTGAGTTGCAGGTCGATCCGGCGGCCGGTCGCGGCGAACCACTCCTCGGTCAGCCGGGGGATCACGTCGCGGTCGAGCCAGGTTGAGTACATGTCCTCGAACGGCGTGCCACGCCAGAGTTCCAACGCCGCACTGAGCAGGACGAGTTCCTCGGTCTCGGTTTTCGCGGTGCGTGCCTGGTCGAGCAGATCGCGGAACCGGTGCACATCGATGGCGTCGGTTGGGATCGTCAGCTGATATGTCCCGCCGGGGCCTGTTTGAATGAGCTCTGAACCGAGCAGTTTCCGGAGTCGCCGGACATAAGTGTGCAATGAGCCACGGGTGCTGGCCGGGCCGCGTTCCGGCCACAGTTGTTCGGCCAGCCGGTCCACTCGGACGGGCTTGTTGGCCGACAGCAGCAGGGAAGTGAACAACACACGCAGCTGGCCGGCGGGGATGTCGACCGCTACGCCGTCGACATGGACATGCCACGTACCGAGGACTCGCACGTCGTGTCGCATTGGCACCCCCCTGTCGAGTGTCGCGAAAGAGCATACCGACAAAAAGGATTGGCCCGAGCGGCGATTGTCGTGAATCCCCAGCTCCGTCAGACCGTGCTCAAACTGAGATACGGACATGGCAACAAAGAGAGGCGATTGGACGGAGGTCAATAACTCTGCCGGTGAATCCGGGTCGTATGCCCGTGAAGACCTTCATGGCATCCAACACCGGCAGCTCGCCCCCTCACGGCGAGTGTTGATCATGGTCCGCGTACCGTAACAGCGTTCCGAGTCAGCATGAAGGCTTCTCTTGTTTGCTTGCTCGGTGTGTCGAGTGGTAAAGATAGTGAACCGGTAAGAAATTTGAACCGACTCAGGAGTGCACGTGCCTGACGCAGTCGTTCCAGCAACCGCGCCCCCCGGTGACTTCCAGCAGATGCACCGCGCCGCGCGAGCCTGTGCCGACCTGGCCAAGAGCTTGGCCGTCGACATCGAGACCATGCGCGCCTTGCCGCCCGCGCTGGTCGAGCAGTTGACCAAGGGCCAGTTACTGCGCTCCGGCGTGCCCATCAGCCTCGGCGGCCCCGAGGCGCCACCCGCGGTGAGCCTGGAGACGGCCGAGGCGGTCGCTCGTGGCGACGCGTCCGCCGGATGGTGCGTGTCGATCGCGGTCACCAGCAGCCTGCTGTCCGCCTACCTGCCCCAGCAGGGCGCCGAGGAGATCTTCACGGACCCCGCGACCGCCGCAGCAGGGGTCTGGGCCCCGCGTGGCAAGGGCGTTCAGGTCGACGGCGGCGTCGTCCTGTCCGGGCAGTGGCCTTTCTGTAGTGGAATCCCGCATGCGGACTGGTTGTTTGCCGGGTTCGTGCTCGGTGACCAACTCAGGGTCGCCGCGATCCCGAAGACGGACCTGACCGTGCTGGATACGTGGAACACCAACGGCCTGCGCGGCACCGGCAGCCACGACTGCGTGGCCAAGGATGTGTTCGTGCCGGATCACCGTGTCTTCTCGGTGGTCAACGGCCCGCCGTCGGGCGCCACCCCGCTGCACCGGTTCCCGCTCTTCGGCTACTTCGCCCTGTCGATCGCGGCTGCCGCGCTCGGCAATGCCCGTGGCGCGATCGACGATCTGCTCGAACTGGCCACCACGAAGAAATCCCTCGGCTCGTCACGTACGCTCGCCGAACGGCCGCAAACCCAGGCCACGGTCGCCGCATCGGAAGCGGCACTGCGCGCCGCGCGGGTGCTGATGTATCAGTCCATTGAGGACGCCTGGCAGGCCGCGCAATCCGAGCAACCGGTATCCGAGTCGCTGCGCCTTGGCCTGCGCCTAGCGGCGACCCATGTCGTGCGCACGGCAGCCGAAGTCACCACCGCGATGTACGAACTCGGTGGTGGAGCCGCGATCTACAAGTCGTCGCCGCTCGAGCGACGGTTCCGTGACGCACACACCGCGACGGCGCATTTCCAGGTCAACCAGGCCAGCTACGAACTGCCCGGCAAGCTGCTACTCGGTGTGCCTGCGAGAACCGAGCAGATGTGAGCGAGCTCGGTGCGGTGATCCCGTTCTGGCTGTACCGGCCGGATCTGGAGGCGCTGGACGTGGCCGAGACCGCTGACCGGCTCGGCTACCGGACACTGTGGATCGGCGAGATGGTCACGTTCGACGCCTTCGCCCTTGCGACCGCGATCGGCATGCGGACCAAGCAGATCGGCCTGCGCATCGGCCCGCTGGCGGTTGGCGTGCGCAGCCCGGTCAGCATCGCGCTTGGACTGTCCTCAGTGGCCAGACTGATCGGCCGCCCGGTGGACGTGGCTTTGGGCGCGTCCAGCCCGACGATCGTCACCAACTGGCACAACCGTCCATTCGGGAAATCTGCGGCACGGATGCGTGAGACGGTCTGGGCGCTGCGCGGAATCCTCGAAGACGGCCGCTCCGACTTCCATGGCGAGCAGGTCCAGACCAAGGGATTCCGGCTGCGGCACGCACTGCCTTCCCGCAACGTCACGATCGCCGCGTTCGGCCCGATGATGACCAAGATCGCCGCCGAGGAGGCGGACGAGGTCGTCCTGAACATCGTCACGCCAGGGATCGTTGCCAGAGTTCGGGAAGCGATCGACGCTCACGCCCGGGAAGCGGGCGTCAAACCTCCGCGCCTGGCCGTGTGGGTGTCCGCGGCGATCAACCCGGGCGCGGCGAGTTACCAGCAACTGGCCGCACAGCTGGTGGTGTACCTCAAACCGCCTGGTTACGGCGAGATGTTCACCGAACTCGGCTACGGCGAGCTGGTCGAACGTGCCAGGGCAGGGGAGTCGTACGCCAAGCTCGCGCAAGACCTGCCAGCCGAACTGCTGGCCAGAGTCTGTGCGATCGGGACCGCCGAGCAGATCGCGGACCGGATCGCCAAATATCATCAAGCAGGCGCCGATCACGTCGCCATTGTCCCGAGCACCGCGGAAGATCCCGCGGGAAGTGCCGTTCTCACCGCGTTGAAGGAGTACACGCTGAATGACCGCTAACGCGCAGTACCGTCTTGCGGCCCGTCCGGTCGGCCTGCCCAAACCGACGGACTGGCAGTACACCGAGGAGCCCGTCGGCGAGCCCGGCGACGGCCAGTTCCTGGTGGAAAACCAGTACGTGTCGTTGGACCCGGCGATGCGCGGCTGGATGAACGCGGGCAAGTCGTACCTGCCGCCGGTGGGCATCGGCGAGGTCATGCGGGCCGCCGCGGTCGGCACGGTTGTCTCGTCGAAGCACCCGGACTTCGCCGAGGGCGACATCGTGCACGGCGTGTTCGGAGTGCAGAAGTACGCGATCTCCGACGGCAAGGGCGTGTCCAAAGTCGACACGTCGCTCGCGCCCGCGCCGATGCACCTCGGGACCCTTGGCAACACCGGCTTCACTGCCTACTTTGGACTTCTGGATGTCGGCAAACCTGAGGCGGGTCAGACGGTTGTGGTTTCCGCCGCGGCTGGCGCGGTCGGCAGCATCGCCGGGCAGATCGCGAAGATCAAGGGCTGCCGGACGATCGGTATCGCTGGCGGGCCGGAGAAGTGCAAGCTGCTTGTCGAGGAGTTCGGTTTCGACGCGGCGATCGACTACAAGGCCGGTGACATTCGCGGCCAGCTCAAGGAACACGCCCCGAACGGTGTCGATGTGTACTTCGACAACGTCGGGGGCGAGATCCTCGAAGCCGTGCTCGCGCGGCTCACCCGCGGCGCCCGCGTGGTCATCTCCGGCGCGGTGTCCCAGTACAACTCGGAGACGCCGCCGAGCGGCCCGGCCAACTACATGCAGCTGCTCGTCGCGCGCGCGTCGATGACCGGTTTCCTGGTTTTCGACTACGCAGCCCGGTATCCCGAAGCCACCGCGGATCTCGCGAAGTGGCTTCAGGAAGGCCGGATCACGTCCCGTGAGACCATTGTGGACGGCGGGATCGCCGCGTTCCCCGAGACGCTCAACGGGCTTTTCGCCGGTAAGAACACCGGCAAACTGATTCTGGCGGTGTGACATGACGTACTCCCCGGAAGACCTCAAGCACCGGTTCGAATCGGACACCGTCGGCCGCGCGATGGCGCTGGTCGGTGAGCGATGGAGCCTGCTCATCCTGCGCGAGTGTCTTTTCGGGGTCCGCCGGTATGGCGAGTTCGCCCGTAACCTGTCGATACCGAGGCCGACACTGTCGGCACGGTTGAAGACGCTTGTCGAAGCCGGACTGCTTGACCGGGTGCTCTACGCGATCGATCCCGAGCGGCACGAATACCGGCTGACGCAAATGGGCCGCGAGTTGTTCCCGGCGATCGTGACGCTGATGAAGTGGGGCGACAAGTACCTGTCCGATCCGGAAGGTCCGCCCATTCTGTTCCGGCACAAGGAATGCGGCCAGATATCCGAGACGTACGTCGCGTGCCGCAACTGCGGTGGTGACATCGAATATCACACTGTCACGCCAGAACCCGGCCCGTCGGGGGTCAAACGGTGATGGCGATCTTACCTTTGGCCTTTCCGGCCTGTGCGTAGGCGACAGCCTCAGGGACCTCGCTGAGCGGATGCACCCGGTCGATGGCCGGCGTGAACTTCCCGGCTTCGGCGAGGTCCCTCAGCAGTTCGAGATCCTTCTTGTTCGCCAACGAGATCACACCGCGAACCCGGTGCTTCGTGAACAGCGACAGCAATGGGGCCTTGAACATCCACTGGGTGCCACCCATGATCTTGCCGCCGTCCTCACCACCGACGACAACCAGAGTTCCCCTTGCGGACAAGGCTTTGCGGACGTAGTTCATCGGCCGGTTGCCCGCGATGTCGAGAATGAGGTCGAACTCGTCGCGGGTGAAATCGTCCTTTGTGTAATCGAGAACCTCGTCCGCGCCGAGACTTTGTACGAAGTCCACTTTGGCCGTACTGCACAGCCCGGTGACATCGGCGCCGAACATCTTGGCGAGCTGCACGGCGTATGATCCGACTCCGCCGCCCGCACCGATGATCAGAACCCGTTGGCCCGCTTGCACTTCACCCTTGTCCCGCAAGGCGTTGAGCGCGGTCGTGGCGGATGTGGGGATGGCAGCGGCCTGTTCGTAGGTGAGGTTCTTCGGCTTCGCGGTGATCTTGGCGGGCTTCGTCGTCGCGTATTCGGCGAACGCGCTGCCACAGATGCCGAACACATCGTCGCCCGGCGCGAACTCGGTGACGTTGGCGCCGACGGCTTCGACGGTCCCGGCCATGTCCATGCCCAAGATCGGCTTTCGGGGTCTGCGTAAGCCAGTGGCCAGTCTGACCAGGTACGGCAGCCCAGTCATCAGGTGCCACACTCCCGCGTCGACGGCCGACGCGCGCACCTGGACGAGCACCTCGTCCGGCTTGGGCGTGGGAGCCGGGACAACGCGGAACTGAAGGACATCGGCGTTGCCGTAGGTGTCCTGAACGATGGCTTTCATTCTTCGTCTCCTGGGTATTGGAAAACATCGTCGAGTGCTGCCTTGAAAACCCGCGCGATCTGAAACGCCATCTCCAACGAAGGGGAGTAGCGCCCCTGCTCGATCGCGATGATCGTCTGCCGCGTGACGCCGACCCGTTCGGCCAGCTCGGCCTGCGTCATCTCGCCGTTGGCGAACCGTAGCGCCCTAATCTGGTTGGTGACCTTCGTGGGCTTCACTGTTGGAACCCGACCCGGTAAGCGGCGATCTTGGCGATCGACGCGAGCACGGACATGAGCACGAACGCGAGGTAGATGGTGTTGGCGATCCAGAAGTGGTTCGCCTCGGTCATCGCGAGAACCATCGCCCCAATCCCGCCGACCACCAGGAACGACTGGCCGATCCGGTCACCGAAATACCCGATCTCGGTATCCCGCTGGTCCTTGCGTCTGTCGTCTTTCGGGGTCGTCGCGGCGATCCCGATCTCGAAAACGATGGAGACGACGATGGCCACCACAATCGTCCAGATCATCGTTGCGACGTAAGGAGTTTCGGTCAGCGCGCCATCACCGTTCAGCACGATGATGGCGTAGATCGTGTAGGTCACGACCGTGACAAGGCCCATGATCCACGCGCGCTTCTCTTCGTACGCCACGCCCGCTCCTCGATGTAAAACAACTTTGACACGACCCAATGTAAAACACCCTCAACATAATGTCAAAGGTTCTTTACGTCAACCCGCGTGTCCACCGGCTCCGTCATGGTGAGTTGAACCCGCGAGCGGCGAACAGCGGCAAAAAGCCACAGCGAAAGCGAGCCGAGCAGTTTGACTCACCGTGACGGAGCCGGTGGACACGCGCGAGGACGGTGCAATGAGAGATGCCCTGAGGTGCAAGCCCCGAAGCGAAAAGCGCGACGCTGGAAAGCAGGACAAACCAGCAAGCAGTGGCGAACACGGTGGCAAGCAGTGGTCAACACGGTGTGACGCAAAGGTGGACACACCATTCAGCAAAGGTGGACACGGCCGCAAGGAACGGTCAACACGGTGTGCAGGAACGGTGGACACGGTCGCAACGAACGGTGGACACGGTGTGGGGTGGCTGTGGTGGCGGATCCGGCTAGGCTACGATCATGAGTGCACTTTTTTCCGTTGCCGGTAAGACTGTGCTGGTCACGGGTGGTTCGCGGGGTATTGGCGAGATGATCGCTCGTGGCATGGTCGAGGCCGGGGCTCGCGTGCTTGTCTGCGCGCGTAAGCCGGGCGCGGCCGCGAAGATCGCCGAGGAACTGTCCAAAACGGGCGAATGCCACGCGCTGCAAGCCGACCTGACATCCACTGAGGACATCGGCAGGATCGTGGACGCGGTCGGCGAGCACTTCGACGGACGGCTGGACGTGCTGATCAACAACGCCGGGACGGCATGGGGCGCACCGCTGGAGGAGTTCCCAGCGAAAGGCTGGGAAAAGGTCCTCTCCACCAACGTCACAGCCCTGTTCGAGCTGACGATCGCCCTGCTGCCTGCCCTGCGGGCGAGCGAACAACGCCCCGCCCGCGTGATCAACATCGGTTCGATCGACGGGCTGCGCGTGCCGCCGTACGAGAACTACTCGTACTCCGCGAGCAAGGCCGCCGTACACATGCTCACTCGGCATCTCGCGAAGCGCTTGGTGGGCGAGGACATCACGGTCAATGTCATCGCGCCCGGCTTCTTCCCGACCGAGATGACGAAGTGGATGCTGGACGCGCCCGATGCCCGGGAGAACGTCCTTGCAGCGATCCCGATGGGACGCGTCGGCAAGCCGGAGGACATCGCGGGCACGGCGATCTTCCTGTCCTCACCCGCGGGCGCCTACCTGACGGGCGCGGTGATCCCGGTCGACGGCGGGATCACCGGCACCGGGTGATCACTCCGCGGGCAGCAGCCGAAGCACCGGATTGACCGGCGCGGTCCCGTCGAATTCCTTGATCAGGCAGGTATTCGCCATCTCAATGAAGTGGTCGTACGAACACACGATGTCTGCGGCATGAGGCTCGACCACGGGCGGGACCGTCGGCCCGGCGAACCAATCAGCCATCGCCGCCGGGATCGGGTAATGCGCGGTACGGTCCTTGTACAGCACCGCCCGTGCGTCAGCCTGGAACGAGATCTCACGCAATTCGCGCAGCGCCAACCGAAGCCGGATCCAGCGGTAACGGTCGGTGCGGGTGTAGCCGTCGGCTTCGTCACTGTGTTGCGAGGTGAAGCGGAGGCGCAGGGTGTTCCCAGCGGCGAGGCCACGCAGGGCAAGGCGTTCGATGATTTCCGGTGACATGAACAGGTTCGTGCCGCCTTCGCCCGGACCCTGTGGGATCGTTGCGATCCGGCCACGGAATCCGGGCAGCGCCGACTGCATGGTGTCACGCCAGTCCATGAACGTGTTCAGGATCCGGCCGACGAAAGCCAGTGCCGTACCGCCCATTTCGGTGTACGGCTCGCGAGGCTTCGAGGAGTCCTGGTCCGGTAGGTAGATTTCGCCGTCCTCGATCTCGCGCTCGACCGATTCCAGGTTCAGGCCGAAGGTTGGCCAGCGCGGCAGCAAGGAGTCGAAGAAGTGGATCGGGAAATTGCTGGTGATCCCGCCGTCGGAGAACCAGTGCGGCCTGCGGTCGCGGTACAGCACGATCGGGCAGATCAACCCGGGCAGCGGCAAACTCATCCGGGCGGCGAGAATCACCGGCACATCACAGGGTTGCGGCAGCCAGTGCAGCGAGACGTTCTCGTGCTCCGGGCACGTCACACCATCCACAGTGGACGTGGACATCTGGGTGATGACGCGATCCGGGATCAAGTCGCGCAGGCATTCCGCGCAGAACTGCCAACGTTCGTCAGCCGGGAAAGGCAGCTCGTGCGGGCGGCTCGCCGACAGGTCCGTGGTCATCAGCGCCAGGTTGATCACGCGCTCACCCGGCGGCGGGCAGTACGCCGGATCGGATTCCCGTGGCTTGTCCGGGCCACGCCAGAGGTCGCCGAAGGTCAGTGCCCGCGTGTGGTCGATGCCTGCGAGGTCGTCGATCCGGTCGGCCAGCCAGGACACGAGCGGCGACACCCGAGCCGAGGGGATGCCACAGACGCGGTCGAGGAAGCTGGGCTTGTACTTGGCCGAGCCCGGAACCAGGCCGAAGCGGTGCGACTTGTAGCGCGCCAGCAGCGGCCAGGACGCGACGGTGTAGATGACCGCGAACGCGCCCGCCACCGCGAACGTCAGCACGAGCCACACCAAAACCTGGATCGCGCCCGCCACAAACCAACCGACCGCGTCGACGTCATACAGCGGGATCCCGGTCAGCCCGAGGATCAACGGGATCAGGAAGAACAACGTTATCTTGCCGAATCTGGCCGCCGTCACCTTGTACGCCCACCAGGCCGCGAGCAAAGCCACTGCCAGGAGCGGAAGAGCGACCGCCCACAGTGAACCGTTCCATGTGGACGGCGGAATGAGCCAACGCAGTGAGTACGGGCCGACCAGCCACAGCGCGAACAACACGAGCAACGCCAACGTGCCCAACGGTTTGACGGCGAACAACATCGCAGTGAACACCGAGGTGAATCGCCTGCGGCCGGTGGTCTTCGGGCTCTGCATCAACGCCGTCGCCAGGCGGTATGCCTTGTGCAGGTTGCCATTGGGCTGGAAAAGCGCTGGCAGGCGCCAGCGTTCCGTGCCCTCTCCGGAGATCAGCCACTTGATCAGCCCGGCCATCCCGGCGAATCCTGGGTGGACTGCCTCGCCGGTGACGGGCGCCGCGGGTTGCCGATAACGGCCGTATTCGGCGGCCGCTGTGGTCGCGGCGCCGATCGCTCCGGCAGACGCGCCACCGACGTTACGGAACGTGTAGTGCTCGGCAAGGGCGCAGACCGCCAGGGGATAGATCACCCCGCTGGTCGTGCCGCCGCGCATCGTGAGATCGCAGGAGTGTTTGACGTACTCGAGATAGCCGCCGGGATCCTGCTTTGCCCGTTTGTCCGCTTCGACAGGCGAGATCCGCATCAAGTTCGCGTCGGCCGCGATGTGATAACGATCCGGTCGCTCGTACTCGTCGATGGCGCCCATCTGTCCTCCCCGAGCCGTGCCTGATTCCTATATCGGCCGGAGTGGACACTAGGTTATGGGCTGCCGGGCATCCGGTATTTCGGGGCGGGTCGCCGGACACCGGCGACCCGCCCCTTTGATCAGAAGGCGAACGCCTGCAGTTCGGCGATCCGGACGGTCTGTGCGACCGTCGGGTTGCCGGTGGTGCAGTCGCTTGTGGAGCGTGGGTCGTTGTGCTGCGACCCGGCGTATGCCTTCGCGCCCGTGCACTGGTTGGTCAGGACACGAACCATCAGGTGCGTTGCGATGGTCGGGTGGATGTCGAACGACCTCGCCGACAGGTCCGGCGCGGTCGGCCGTGGCGCGTCAGCCGGGAACGCGTTGCCCGGGCTGGTGAACACCTCGCGGTAGTTCGCCGGATCCGCGCAGTCGTTCCCGAACGCCGCGTTGCACGACAGGATCTCGAACTGCCGCAACGCCGTGAACCGGTTCTGCAGGTCAGGATCCGCGTCGCCGAGGACCTGCGGCCTCAGCTGCGCGCTGACCTGCACGCGAGTGACCAGCTGCGGCCGGTCGCCGGCCAGGTCGATCCGGACGCCCTTGCCCGCGACCGGCGAGCCAACGGACGCCCAGTTCGTCGCCTCGGTGTCGTCGATCAGCTTGTCCGCGTTCACGCCGTCACCGGTGGCCGTCGCGCCGTTGCTGCGGGACGCCACGTTGGGCAGCAACAACGGAACAATGACCTCGCGCTCGCCAGCCTTGACAGTCCGGCGGACCTTCGTGCTGCCGAATCCGTCCGCGGCCACAACGAAGTTGTACGTACCCGGCGTGATCTCCACAGTGTCGGGAAGGGGAGTGGCCGGGTCGGTGTCGGCGACCGGAACCGAACGGGCTTCGTAGTCACCGACGTACAACCGTCCGGGCTTGTTCATCGTGAGCTTCACCGTGCCGTTGCGACCGTGTGGTGAGGCGAAACTCGGCTTCGGGTCGGCGTCGTTGCCGCCGTTGCTCGCCGCGTCACGGCCCAAACCGTGTTGTGCGAAGGCATTCCACAGGTCCGGCAAGTCCACGCCGCCGAAGCGGATCTGGTTCGCCGCCAGTGTCGCGTCCCGCATGTCGACGTAGCTCACCGCACCGGACGCGTTGAGCAGCAACGCGTCGAACGCCAGCTGCACCCAGCGCCGGTTGCCAGGGCACTTCTCGACCGGCACCTTGCCGTCGGCGCAGTCCCGCTGCAGCGCGGGCGTGCCGAGACCGTACTTGTCGACCAGGGCCTGCCGGACGTCGAAGCTCGTCGAGCTCCAGATCTCGCCGTCAGCGTGCACCTGCAGGCCGACGAGGTCGTAGGCGATGTTGCTGTAGTTGAGCTCGCTCTTGCTCATGTCGTAGTTACGGATACCCGTACGCAGGTCGCCAGTGGCGTAGCTACCGGTGACGTACGGGGTGTCGCCACGCGGCTTGAACCCGTACTCGTACAAGTACTCCATCGCGAACAAGTCCGAGTGGGACTCGTTCATCGCGCCACCCTGCGCGCCCGACCAACCGCTGTTCGGACCCGCGATCAGACGGCCGCTGATGGCGTGACCATACTCGTGCCCGATGACGGACATGTCGTAGTCGCCATCAACGCACGGCGCGTAGAACCCGCCGGGCGTCGGCTGCCACAGGTACATGTTCGTGGTCGGCGGAACGCCGTCCGGAGGGCTCGACTGGTTGGCGTTGTTACGTGACAGGAAGCCAGGAGGCGCGCCACCCGCACGACCACCGGCCTGCGCGTTGCCGCGCTCGGCGTCACCACCGAGACCACCGCGGTCACCGTTGCTGGCCTGCATGTTCCAGGTCTCCTCGGTGAAGCCGAGGTGATACGACCAGTCATGCATCCGGTTGTGCGACGCGAACAGGTTGGCCAGCGCGGCGTCGATGTCGTTCTGCTGCGGGCTGGCGAAGACCGACGGGTTGCACTTCTCCTTGTACCACTGGTTAGTCCACGGATACGTGTACTCGCGCGTCGGGCTCTGCGCCGAGGTACGAGTGCCGACCGTGCTACTGGCGAGGTCGTCCCACTTCTCCGTGCCCTTCGCGGAGTTACCAGCGCTCGTCTGCGTCGGCGCGCCCGTCACCGGGTCCGCGTCCCACGCGACGCCACGGTCCGCCGTGCTGACCGCACGCTCGCAACCCGGAGCCTTCACCAAGCACCACCGCACGCGGTTGTCACGCGACGAGTAGTCAGCAGGCGGGTTGGCCGGGAAGACGTCCCACTCCGGGTTGTCGGAATCGTGGTCGATGATGTTCTCACGCACGAGCACCTGCCCGGTCCGTGCGTCGACATATGTGGTGAAGCCAGTCGGGTGCTCGTCGTCCTTGCTCATCAGAACGACCTGATACGCCGCGCGCGGCGCGCCCTCAGGCATCGGCACCGCGCCGAGCAGCACGCGCGTTGTCCCCAGTGCGTCGGCCGTCAGGTCCGCGTCGGCGGACGCCGAGGCAAGGGCCTGATCAGGCGAAATCGTTGCAGGCTCAGGGCTCGGCCGGTTCGGGCTGAGCGTCGAGCTGAGGTAGGTGACGGCGCCGTTGTTGATGCCGAACACCGCGAGCCCGTCGAGCATGGACGGCAGGTCCCCGAACCGCTGCCGCAGCATGACGTACGAACCCTGCCCCATCGGCCGGTTGACCAGCACCTCCATCGTCTCGACGGAGTTGCCGCTCAGACCGAACGCGGCCTGGTTGTCCGCGAGATAGGCCTTGGCGACAGCCACCGGATCAGCCAACGCGGCCGACCGGCGCTGAGCCCCAGGCTTCGGCACGAGCGTGGCAGGCGTGCCGTACTTGTTCCACCGGACAGTCGAGCTGCCCTGAGCCGCGAGCTGTCTCTGCTGGGTGGAAGGCTGCGCCGCGCCGGGGCGGTTGTCGACGTCACCATGGTCGTGCGTGTCACCCTGGACATGGGAGTCCTTGGGTTGCTGAGGGGCCGCCACCGCCGTCTCTGTCCACAGCAGACTCGCGGATAACGCCCCGACCGCGACGAGCACACCGGCCCGCCGAAGAGGTTGTCTTCGCATCCCCACAGCTTTGTATACATGCGCGGAGGGCGATACGTCCGTTCGTCGGCCTCATGGCGCCTTTACGCCATTGATCAGGCATCCCTTCTCGTACCGGCCGTACAGTACCGAACCGTCGGCGAAATCGACCTGGAAGATCTTCGGGAACGGAAAGGCCCGCCCGACCAGGGGCGTTGACACGCCGCTGACCTGCTCGGCACCGGTCTGCCAGACCGCGACCTGCTTGCCCGTGAACGGATCCCAGTAGTTCGGGTACGCCTTCGGTCCGGTCACGGTCGCGAGCACCTTGCCGAGCAAGCTCTTCTTCCCGGTGTCGGGGGCGCGCCGGGGGAAGGACGCGAACAGGTACTCGGCGGTGGTCACGGCAACCCGTTGCGTGGTCAGCATGAACGCGCCTTCACCACCGCATGAGGCCAGCGCGTCAGCCATCCATACGGCGGTATGGCTGGGATCGCGCGCCTCGACCCACCAGCCGATCGAGTCGTCGCCGGGCCAGTCGTCGATCGGGAACCGGCCCGCGACGCTGGCGTCGAGCGGGCGATGCGGGAGCCGGTCCAGCCGCACCAGCCCGGACGTGTCGGCGGGGTGCGGCACCTGGACGCGGTTGCCGATCAGCGACCCGACATGGCGAATCAACGGGCCGGACGCGGTCAGCAGCCGTTCGCCGTCCCGCATCTCGAACACTGGATAGGCCGTCATGATCCCCCAAGTGTGAGTGCCAAAAGCTGGTCGTAGTGCGCGCGGGGATGGCGGAGGCCGAAGAAGAACTCGAACCCGGAGCCGTCGGTCAGTTCCATCCGCAGGAAATGCCTTTTCCTGATGGCACCGTCACTGTCCACGGAAAACCTGGCGATGTGCGCACGAGGAATGTCGGCACACGGCTTCAGCGGGTACAGCCGCTGCTTGCGTTGCGACTGGACCGGTTGTTCGGTGGCCTTGGGGTTGGTGTCGAGCCAGCTCTTTGGCCGAGAGTCGGGTGGTCCGTCAGGAAACTCGTCGACCGGCTCGGGTGGCTGAAGCCGCTGAGCCACATGCAGCCGCTGCGGAGTCAGGACCCACAGTGTGTCCCGGTAAGGAATTGCCTCGTAATAGTCGAGCGCCAACCTTGTGCTGGGGTAATAGAAGGCAGTGACTTCGTCAGGTGGGGGACCTGAGTCCCTGCCGCCCTCGTCCGCTGTCATTTCCTCGAAGACGACGACCGCCGCTTTGCCAGGAGCAGCGAGAACTTTCTTGCTGGCAGCGCCGAATCCACGTTGCTCGGAGCCTGAGGTCTTGGCAAAGGCGGCCCAGAGCGCGGGTTCCCCGACTGGCAGCAGTTCGCGGGCGTGCACCGCCGCGCCCGCGAACTCGGAAGCGGGATGTTCGTAGTGCTTCAGCCGTCCAGTCCTTCGACATAGTCAAGTTTGTGCCGGAGGGTGTACAGAGTGGATCCGTCGATGAAATCCACCTGGATGATTTCGGCGAACGGAAAACTCCGGCCGGTGAGAAACCGGCTCCAGCCGCGAACTCGCTGCGCGTCCGTCTCCCACAAGGAAACCAGCTTCTCCCATGCTGACCAGTTCTTCGAGGAGAACGCCCACTGGTTCGCGGCCGACAACGCCTGGCCGACGATGCTCTTCTCCTTTCTTGCCGCTTTGCGGACCTCGTGGCCGGAGACCAGCAGACGCTCTGGGAAGATCGCTGCTACTCTGCGGTCGGACAGCGCGAGGCCCGACTGAGCGTTGCATCCGGCCATCGCGTCGGCGATCAGTGCAGCGTCTTGACGTGGATCGTGAGCCTCGACCCACCAGCCGATTGACTCGTCATCGGTCCAGCCGAGCCCGTCAAACCGGCCCGCTGCGGCGAAGTCGCTGGCCGATGGCGGCTGCAGGTCGAGATCGACCGCCATCGGCGTGTCGCCGGGCATCGGATGCGGCACCTGAACCCGTCCCGCGATCCGCGAGCCCACCACGCGCATTCGGGTGCCCAGCGCGAGGCGGATCCGTTCACCGGGTCGCGCCCATTCCCGCTCAAGGTCTTTCCTGACCGGCTGCGGATACTTCACGCTGGCCCTCCGTGGGTCAGGGCGAGCAGACGCTCGTACTGTTCGCGTTCCTTCACCACACCGCAGAAGAATTCGAAGCCGGACCGGTCGACCAGTTCCATCCGCAGGTAGTGCACCTTGCGCACGGTGCCGTCGCTCTCGACCGAGAACTCGGCGATCTGCTCACGTGGGATGGACACCCGCGGATATATCGGGTGCACGGCCACCTTCTTGCGGGCGGGCTTGGTATCGGTCGACACCGCGGCGGCGACGTCCTTACCGGTCTGGACCATATCGTCCACGAAACTCGCGAACTTGCCTTTCTTCTTACCCGATGGCTCAGGCTTGGGTTGCGGTGCGGGCTGGTCGAGCACGACCCCAGGATGGACCCCGATCTGGGCGAGGTACATCCTGGCGGTCGTCAGCGCGAACAGTCCGTGTGACAAGCCGGACATGCGCCGTCCGTGCTGGTAAGCGAGGTCGCTCTCGGACCGGTAGAACGCAATGACGTCGGGCACAGGCGTGGGGTCCGCGTCACCGGCGTCGGTGAGCGCAGCGAGGAAGTCGTCCAGGTTCTTCTTTCCAAACTTTGCCAGCTTTCCGCCCACCGCGCCGATTCCACGTTTGTCGAGCGTCGTCACCTTGCTGAAGGTCGCCCACAGCAGTCGTTCGTCGGGGCGAAGCAGCGACTGTGCGTGGACGGCAGGGCCGGCCGTCTCGGACGGCATTCTGTTGATGCTCACTGGGTCCTCGGCGGATTCGTGTCGTCGGTCGAGAAGCCGCGCTGCTGTGCCGCTTTGCGTTCCTCGTCAGTCGATCGGTCTTCGGCGTAGTCGTACGCCTGTTTCGCACCCCACTCGACTGCAGCACCGGGCAAGTTGTCCAGGGTTCCCTGATAGATCGCCCGGCTTCCGGCAGTGTTGCCGGTAGGACCCAGGTAGCCGAGGCTGGTCTTGATGACGTGCTGCGCGAGCGCCTCTTCCCCAGTGGCGTCCTTGCGGTATCTGGTGTTGGACGAAATGGTCGTTTTGGAGTCCGCGTTGTAGACCTTTTCCCGCGCTTTGTCGACGGTCTTGTACGCGTCCTCGATCTTGTCCGGGTCTCCCGACTTGCGTGCCGCGGCCAGCGTGTCCCGTGCGTTGTCGATCGCTTTGTGGGCATCACGGGTGTTCTGGTAGGCGGAGGAGAGGCCGGTTACCGGGTTGCCCGTGATCTGTCGGCCAATGCCGAAGGTTCCGCGCTTCTCGGCCAGTTTCTCCAGCACACCACCGATCTTGCTCTTCCGCAGTGCGACGAGGATCTTCTCGAGCGCGGTGATGAGCGGCTTGAGCTTGTTGAACAGGTCAGCGATCTTCGAACCGAGCCGGGTCAGGGTGATGGCGGTCTGTGCCGCGGTGAGTCCACCGACCGCCGCCGCGGCGGCGCCGAAGGTGATCCAGGAGGCCGCCAGTGCGGCGAGCCATTCGATGATCAGGCCGAGGACCAGTTCCTGGATGATGTCGATGCAGATCATCACGAACGTGTCGAAGATGTCCGCCGCGGTCTCCAGGATGCCTTTGATGTCGTTGACATCTCCGGCCATCGCACGAGCGCCGTCGCCGAACTCCTTCATCTGGGACCGGAACTGCTCGGCCGACTCGCCTTCCCAGATGGCCGAGGTGGCCTGGCTGCGCTTGTCCTCGGCGTCGGCGACGTTCTTCAGCCATTCGGCGACGTTTTCCCAGCCCTTGGCGGTGCTGCGCATCTGCTCCGGGTCGCCGATGGCCGGTTCGAGCAGCTCGACGAGCGGGCTGATCACGATGCCGATCAGCCAGCCAAGCCCGTTGTCGATGAACGACTCACCAGGGCTGGTGACCGCCTTGATCTGTTCCATCCGCGCGTTGAACGCGGCGAAGGCGGCCTCCGGCGGACTGCCCGGGTCTTTCAGCTGCGCCGTGACGTCCTGGGTGGCCTTCGACCAGGAACTGCCGTAGGCGCTGGCCTGCTGGTACATGTTCTTGCGGGTGCTGTCACCCGCGCTGTTGAGGTCGCCGAGGGTTCCGACACCCTTATCGACGTCCGCGAGGCCGCTCGTGTTGTTGGCTTCGGTCGCGCCGTAGGCCTTCGCCGTCTGCTGGACCGTCGCGGAGATCTCGGTCAGGTACGTGGCCGCCTGTTTGGCCATTGCCTGGCATTCCATCAAGGACTCGGCGTACTTGTCCTTGAAGTAGAAGAACAATGGGCCGAAACAGTCGTCGCTGACCCTGGCCTGTTCGAGCAGTTTCTCCAGACCGGCGAAGTTATCCGACTGTTTGACCGAGCCTTCACCGTGCGCCAACAGCTGGGCGCCGTCGACCGCGAACCCGGTCATCGCTTGATCCCTTGGAAGCCGTCGTAGTCGTCATCGTCGTGGCTCGGCCGTGGGCGCGGTTGCATGGCGGGTGGTGCTCCTGGGATCGGCAGGCTCGATGCCGGAGGTGGCTCGGATGGGCCGATCGGGTTCACTGCCGGGGCGTGTGCTCGGAAAGCTTCCTGGAACCGTTCGAATCCCTCGTCGCCGATCGCCGGGCGGACGATCTCCTCGGTCATCGCGGCGGCTTGCTGGGTTGCCTGCCGGATCGTGCTCAGGATTTCCTGGGTGAGCTGGGTGTGGGTGCGGGTCATCGCCGCGGGTGATAACTGCAGTCCGAGAATCGCGCCGGAAGGCGCGACCGTCACTGTGACCGATCCGTCCGAATTGCGGGCGCTGCCTTTCAGCTCCCCCAATCGGTCCTTCAGTTGGGCCGCACGGGCCGCTTGTTCCTTGAACTGACGCATCTTCTGCTGGAACGCCGCGTTATTCGGCACAGCGTCGTCGATCGCCACGAATCCCCCCTTCAGGATGGTGCTGGGGGATCGTAACCAAAACAATGGCCCGCCCGGGTCGAAACCGGGCGGGCCATTGTCACAGCGTTAACAATCAGGCAGGCAGTTGCCAGACCTGGTTCGCGCTGGCGGCACAGTCCCAGATCTGCAGACGGGTGCCGTCCGCGGAGCTGTTACCGGTGGCGTCGAGGCAACGCCCCGATGCCGCGTTGCGCAGCGTGCCGTCGCCGTTGGCCTGCCACGACTGTGCGCCAGTGCCGTTGCAGTCCCACAGCTGGATTACCGTGCCGTTCGCGGTGCCCGCGCCCGCCACGTCCATGCACTTGCCGAGCGCCCGGAGCGTGTTGTCGGTACCGACAGTCCACGTCTGCGCGCCCGTGCCGTTGCAGGAGTAGATCTGAACCGCGGTTCCGTTGGCGGAGTTGGCCCCCGCAACGTCGACGCACTTGCCAGCGATACCGGTGATCGGACCGGACCTACCGCCACCGGGTGGCGGGGTGGTGCCGCCGGCCGCGTCGAAGATCGCGCTCAGCAACGATGTCGCGCCGCTCGTGTCCTGGGACAGCTCCCAGTTCATGATGCCGCCCGCGTTGGCAACCGCCCACTGGGTCTTGCGCCTGATCGTGGGGATGCCGTTGTAGCACTGCGTGCCGCCGCTGATGTTCGCGCAGTCACGGTTCGCGTTGGCCGGGTCGGCCGCGACGATCTGCGAGTACGGAACGTAAACCGGACGGCTGTAGAAAGGCACACCCAGCACGGTCTTGCTGGCTGGCAGACCGCGGCCCTTCCAGAAGTTCGCCGACTGGATCGACCAGTCGTAGTTGGCGTGCGGGCTGCCGCCGTCGTACGCCATGATGTTGAGCCAGTCGACGATCCCGAAGACAGCGGGCTCCACACCGTTGGCGGTGCCACCGCCGGAAACCACGGCCGCGGTGAGCAGCTTGCCCCGGCTGTGCAGCGCGTCACCGAGCTGGCGCATCATCGCGGTGTAGTTCGCCGCCGACTGACCTGGATCCGGGTATTCCCAGTCCATGTCGATGCCGTCGAGGTTGTATTCGTTGACCACGCCGATCAACGCGCTCACGAACGTGGTGCGGCTACCCGCGTTGCCGGCCAACTGCTCGAAAGCCGAGTCGTTGCCGTCATTCCAGCCACCCACGGCCAGCGACACCCGGACACCGTTGTTGTGTCCCAAGGAAACCAGCGACCGAAGCTTGTTCGGGTCAGGAATTCCCTGCAGTGTGCCGTTGGAGTTCGGCAGCACGAAGGAGTAGTTGATGTGGGTGAGCTTGCTGTACTGAATGCTGTTGACGTTGCCGGACCACGACGGCATGTAGCCGACGCTCTTGAAGCCAGGTGGCAACGCCGCCACGGCAGCGGATGGCGCGACAGCGGGTGCCGCGTTGGCCGTTGTCGTGACTGCGACCGTGACTCCTGTCGCGACAGTGGCAAAGGCAATGCCTGCGGCGCTCAGGCGTTTGCCCAGTTTTGTCCATTGCATGAACGGTTCCCTTTCACATGGGGTCCCGTTGCGTCGCAAAAACAGTCGGTGCCGGAAGGCAGGGGGCCGACATCGACGCAAAGGAGACGAAACCCGTTGATATCTGCAGGGGTTTGGGTTTCGGCGAAGGGGAGAGCGAACTATCTCGCGGAGCGCGCTCTTGTCACACGCCGCGGATGGCTTTCTCTGCTCAGTGTCTTCATCGACACGTCCCTTCACTCAAGTGGCGGCGTGCCTTCAAGGTACTGCATGGCTAAAACTAAGTCACGACAAGGGAAGTAAAGGTGTTCGTTCGGTTGTCGAACGAACTGTTCGCGCAGGTCTATACCGGTCTAAACCACCTGGTGCGTCCGAAGAGGATGATCAGGATGGACGGTAGCGGGTTCCAGCATCACGCAGCCCTCGGCAGTCCGATAGGGACCGTGCGGCATTCCTGGCCTGCGTGAAGCGAAGTCGCCCGCCTGGAATGTACGGTCCAATGTGTGATCATGCAGTGAACCGCAGAGGATGTACACCTCTTCGACATAGTCGTGGGTGATCACTCCGGCAGCCGTCGTGTCGAGGCCAGGTTCCCAGCGCGCCAGCCTGGTCAGGATCCGCGGGTCGTCATCGTTGCGGGACAACACCCGCTCGGCGACTCCGTCTTGGTCGCTGTCCTGTCAGGGGATGTCACCGGCAGGGAAGAACTCGCGTTCGGTTTTCACGTCTGCATCTTGACGGGCGCCCGTACCGGACGCCCGTCAAGTGTTATGCGGTCAGTGCTTTGTCGTGCTGATCGAGAAGTCCGAGAAGTACGCGTGTACTTCCTTCTTTGGTCCCCAACTGGTGTCGTGTCCACCGAAGAACGTCGAGAAGAAGACGCCCTTGAAGGGGATCGACGCGATGTTCGGTGCCTCGCGCACCGAGAGCACCTGCCGGTTGTCGTACCAGACAGTGATCTGGCCGGTTGACCGGTTCACCATCTGCTCGATCGTGTGGGTCTGGTTGTCAGCGGCGAAACTCCACGAACCGAGACCGACGTCCCGGCCGTATCCGCTGCCACCAGGGGTGTAGACGTAGACCTCGCCCTTGCTGCCGTTACGGAACATGAAGCGGGTGGACCATGCGTTCCCATGGTTGCCACCGCTTGCCTGTCCCGGATCCCCGCCATAGAGGCCGGGGAGCTTCCCGCCTAGACCCCAGTCGAAACCACTGGGGAACCGGACCCGGTAACGGAAGTACAGGGTTGACGAGTTGCGCAGATCGGACCGGCCGATCTTGCCGAGGTCCTGATAGAACTGACCTCCTCCGCTTGTCGGGCAGTTCGTGCACGAGGGTGCGGAGGAACCCTTGCCGTACTTGACATCCAGCGTGGCGCCGGATGCCGACATGTTGCCGAACCCGAACTCGCCTCGGCCGTCGATTCCCCAGCTTCCCCGCCACGAGGACGAGTTGAAGCCGGAGAACGTTCCGGACCAGGGCGCGGGTGCGGCCTGTGCGGCCGGGGCACTCATGGAAATGAGGCCGGCCAAGGCAGCGCAGGCGACAATCGCCTTACGCAGCCGGGAACCGTGCAGGGACATGCGATTCCTTCCAACGCGCGGGCAGGGACCCGTTGGCGGCGGCGCATAGGTCAGAACGGTAAGGCCAAGTTCCCTATTTGTTCAAGCATTTGACGTTTGTTCATGTATATGAATGGCGATCGGGCGTACGATGACGCCCGTGGACAACGACATCGAAGACAACGCCGACACCGGAATCCTCGATCCTGAGGACACATTGGACGACCGGAATGCCTACGACGAGGGCTACTCGCCGCCGGAGAAGGCGCCCGTGCTCGACGAGGGCGTGAGCTTCGAAGACCGGCTCGCCCGCGAGGAACCGGATGTGTCCTATGACGACGAAGACGACGATCTCGGCGACGCGCGGGACACCGACGGCGAACTGATCGACGACGAGGTCGGCGACTTCCGTGCCGGTCGCCTCGTCGCACAGGACGAAGGCTTCGGATCCGACACCGACGACGAGCTCTACGCCTCGGACGTGGGCATCGACGGCGGCGCGGCCTCGGCCGAGGAGGCGGCCGTGCACCTGGTCGACCCACGCGAATACTGAGCCGTTCACGATGATCCGTGAGCCGCGTTGCTCTGGCGGTAGGCCCCGGTGATAACCACAATGCACCCATGAGCATCGTGACCCGGGGCTTCCGGAGCAGACGGGACTCGGCACCCGATCTGCCGCCAGGCCAGTACCTCACGCACGATTTCCCGGTCCTGTCCGCGGGGCCGACGCCCCGGATCAAGGCAGACGACTGGCAGTTCACGATCACGACCGAAGCCAGTGCCAAACACACCTGGACGTGGCGTGACCTGCAGGCATTGCCCAGCGAGAGGCCGACGGTCGACATCCACTGTGTGACGAAGTGGTCGAAGCTGCACACCAGCTGGCAGGGCGTCTCGCTGGACGTGTTGTTCGACGCGGTCGACACAGGCGCTGATTACGCCGTTGTCCACTCATACGGCGGCTACACCACGAACCTGCCGGTAGAAGACCTGCTCGACGGCAAGGCCTGGCTCGTACACCGCTTCGAAGGCGAAGATCTGCCGCCCGAGCACGGCGGTCCGGTCCGGCTGCTCGTGCCGCACCTGTACTTCTGGAAGTCCGCGAAATGGGTCAAAGGCCTTACGCTCGGCGACCACGACGAGCCCGGATTCTGGGAGACGCTCGGGTACCACAACTACGGTGACCCGTGGCGCGAGCAGAGGTACACGGGCGACTGATGGTCCTGCACTGGTTGCCCGGGACCGTCGCGGACATCCGGGTGGAAACACCGACATCCCGCACGATCCTGTTCGACGTACCCGACTGGCCAGGACACCTGGCCGGGCAGCACATCGACATCCGGCTCACCGCCGAGGACGGCTACAGCACGCAGCGCAGTTACTCGCTGGCCGCGCCGACGGACGACGAGCGGATCGAGATCATGGTCCAGGAGGTGCCCGATGGCGAGGTGTCGCCATTCTTGGTCCAGGACCTGCTGCCGGATGACGTGATCGAACTGCGCGGGCCGATCGGCGGCTGGTTCACTTGGGAGCCGTCGCTGGACGTACCGGTGTCGCTGGTCGCGGGCGGTTCAGGGATCGTGCCGCTGATGGCGATGATCCGGGCCCGCGCGCAGGCGGGCAGCAACGCCGATTTCAAGCTGCTGTACTCGGTCCGCGGCCCGCAGGACGAGTACTACGCGGACGAACTGGCCAAGCATTCCATAGAGGTGACCAGGATCTACACCCGTGCCACGTCGCCATCGGGACGGCCCGCTGGCCGCGTCGACCCGTCGGACCTGGCGATGTTGTGGCCCCCTGACGCGGGCGCCCGGACGTATGTCTGCGGTCCGACCGGTTTCGTCGAAGCGGTGGCGAAACTACTGGTGGATGACGGACACGACCCGCGCGCGATCCGTACCGAACGATTCGGCCCATCCGGAGGATGACAATGCACGTCGATGGCAACGCGGTCGCGGCAGCTCTCGGCTTCGACGTCTCGGTGCTCAAACTGACCTGTGGTTCGTGCGCGCGGGTCGGCCCGTTCGCCGAACACCTCGTCTACGACTCAGGCCCAGGGATCGTGGTCCGGTGCGCGGGCTGTGGCGAGATCACGGCTCGCATGGTCCGGACGGATACCGAGATCTGGCTGGATCTCAGAGGATCGCAGTCAGTTCGCGTTCCGTTGCCCGCTGAGGCGTGACCAGAAGGACAAGCCCGGCGATCAAGAGTGGAGCAACGCCGAACCCGATCGCGATGGCGCCGCCGAGCTGTTGGGACGCGGCGAAATCGGGAGTCCACGGCAGTTTCAGCGACAGGTAGAACCGCTCGCCGATCACGTTGTCCATCAGCAGCAACACTCCGGCGAACACGGTCTGCGTGGCCAACGCGGCGAAAACCATGCGCCGTCTGTCTTTGACCGGAACCTCGGCCGCGAACGCGGTCATGAAGAAGGCGAGTCCGACGACCAGGAACCACAGGTGGATGCCTGTGCGGACAACCGGCTGATCAAGGGACCACTCGAACACGCCGGTGAAGTAGACGAGATAGCAGGAACTGCTGAACAGCAGGGTGGCCAGGATCGGGTGCAGCAGTACCCGGTATTTCCTGGGGACGCCCCGGGCAAGCAGGATCGGGGCGCCGACCGCGAGGATCATCGCGCTGAGGACGTGAATGCTGAAGACCGCGGGTGCGTAGCGCCCGATTCCGGACGATGTCGCGATCAGGATCGCCGCGCATCCCGCGATCCATATGGCTTTCCGGTGGATGACGGCGAAGATGATGGCCGCGGTGCCGAGCAGAAGGTCGAAACGCCAGTCGGTGAGGAGTTTCGCGAGGTCTGGTGGTCCACTGAGGACGTAACCGAGTTTGAGCTCCATCGTCGGCACGATGTCGTTGTGGTCCGGGGGAGGGGTGCGGGCGAGGGCGGCGGCGAGCCCGATCGTCATGAGCATCAACAGAACTTCTATGGAACCCAGTTTCATCAGGGCCCGCGCGGTCCCCTTGTCCTGTACTTCTTTCACGCCCTTCTGGCGCTGGAAGTAGCCGAACAGGCCCAGGAGCAGGAGAGCTCCGGCTTTCGCGATGACGAGCAGGCCGTAGTTGGTGGTGAAGAGGTTCGGCAGCTTGACTCGGACCAGCGCGTTGATGGCTCCTGAGGCTGCCAACGCGATCCAGCACCATAAGGCCAGCGTGGAAAACCTTGTGACCGCGGTTTTGAGGTGCTCGCCTTTTCGGTACGCCACAAGACTAATGAGCCCGCCGACCCAGAGTGCCGCGGCTACGAGGTGGGTCAGGAGGCTTGCCGTGGCCCAGTCGTGGTCGCCGCCGCTGGACGAATGTCCGCTTGAGGCAACAGGAACAAGCCCGAACAGGGCTAGGCCAAGCAGCAGCCTTGTCGCTGACTGGCTCGTGATCCTTCTGGTGGCGATGGCGATCACGATGGCGATGAGGGCAGTGAGCATCCATGCTCTTGTCGGCTCTACGGCGAAGGCGATTTCGACAAGGCGGTCGAAGTCCATGAAGTAGCTGAGCGGCCTCGCGTAGACGTCGGCAAGGGTGAACGGAATCGACAGGATCGCGGCTATTGCCCAGAGGACCGCTGCCCATCCTGCTGTCGTGACCGAGCGGGGTTGTGGCTCGGGCAGGAGGAACCCGGAGAGCAGGAGGCCGCCGACGCAGACGACCGCGCCAAGCTCTGCGAGGACTCTGACGATCGGAAGGCCGTAGCTCGCGTAGAGGTCCGTGCCGCGCAAGCCTGCGACGGTGAAGTCGTTTCCGGTGACTGACAGCAGACCGACCGCCACAAGGCAGGCGACGACCGCCCCCATCCCAAGCAGGGCACCAGTCTTCGGAGATACGCGCACGCGCGGATCCTAGATGCCCAGATGGAGGCGGCAATCCGGTATGCACCCGCCGAGTATGGGACTGTAGCTGGGACTACGGACATGGTTAATTATTAAGTGACGAAAAAACATCGAGCTTCGGACAAGGCGGACATGCGGGAATTCGCGGGACAGCACCTAATCGGGGTCTCGGCAGTGATCGGGACCTGTGGCAGCACCCTGCCCTCGCGGTGTGTCCACCGTTCCTGAAGGCCGTGTCCACCGTTGCGGCACAGCGTGTTGACCGTTGCTTGCGGGCTTGTCTTGTTCAGGCGCAGGCAGTTCGGTTGCGGATCGCGGAGCACTGGGAAATCGCGAGGTTGTACGTTGCCGCGCGGAATCTATTGTGGACAAAACCATGCGACCTTCGCCTGGCTTTGCAGGCGGTCATCGATCGGCTGGAGGGGTGGAGATAAGTGCCTGCACCGACCGTGCAGTGGCGCAAGACGTATCCTGAAGGCCCTGACCAGTGACGCAAGGAGCGGCGTGATCACGATCGACCCGGGTTCGTCCGTGGCGCCCTTCGAGCAGGTCCGGTCCCAGTTCGCCCAGCAGATCACCGATCGCACGCTGCCTGTCGGTGCCAAGCTGCCGACCGTCCGCGCGCTGGCCGCGGAGCTGAAACTGGCGGCCAACACCGTGGCCAAGGCGTATCGGGAGCTCGAGGAAGCCGGTCTGATCGAGACCCGTGGCCGGGCGGGGACGTTCGTCAGCGCGGCCGGTCAGCAGAGCCGCATCGTGATCCAACGGGCCGCGCGGGACTACGCCTCGCAGGCTCGCGCGCTCGGGCTGGATCCCGAGGAGGCGTTGAGCATCGTCAGGGCCGCGTTGCACGCATAACGCGGCGGTCGATCATTCTCCGCAGCACAGGTGCCATGAGCGGGCCAAGGGCGGCCAGTAGCGCGCTCGAACGATCGGGGTAGACGGCGTATTGCTTGCGGTCGATGGCTCGCACGATGGCCAAAGCGACCGTTTCGGCCGTGATCGGGCGGACGCTTCCGCTGATGGCCGCTGTTTCGGCGGGTTTGAAGCGGTTCTCTTCGGCAAGCTGGGGTGTGTCGACGTCGGGTGGATAGACGCAGGCGACGTGCACGTCGTGCGGGCGCAGTTCGTCGCGCAGTGACTCCATCAGGCCACGGACGGCGAATTTGGCTGGTGAGTAGGCGGTGTAGCCGAAGATGCCGAGGACGGCGGTGGCCGATGAGATCGCCACGATCGATCCGCTTCGGCGTTCGATCATCGCGGGCGTGACCGCGCGGATGGCGTGCAGCGTGCCGAAGTAGTCGACTTCCATCATGCGGCGGAACACTTCGTCGTCGAGTTCGTGGAAGTATCCGGGGCGGGCCTGGCCTGCCGCGCTGACCAGGATGTCGCAGTGGCCAGCCTCGGTGGTGAGCTTCGCGATGGCTTCGGTGACCGCTTGTTGGTCGGCGACGTCCACAGCGGCCACACGGACGTCGATTCCCTGTAATCGTAAGGAGTCCGCGGCTTTGGCGAGCCGGTCCGGGTCTCGCGCGATCAGCGAGACGATGTCGCCGCGTTCGCCGAGAGCGGTGGCAACTGCGAGCCCGATCCCACTGGACCCACCCGTGATCACCGCGTGCACGACGCCCCACCGCCCGCCAAACGTGAGAACTATTCAGGATCGGCTGGGAACACTAGCGCAGCCTGCGGCTCGAACTCCAGATCTGCGAGCGCCTCGGTTCGCAGCGAGCTGACGTCGCCGCCGAAATCCATCGCCGCTTCCAGCAGAACGGCCAACGACGACCCGAACACCGGGATGTCCGCCAGATCGTCGACAACGTGCTGGTCATCGACGCGGCACGCCACCCACCGGACACTCTCCTCGTCCCAGCCGGTGTAGCCGACGTGACGCCCGTCAGCCAGGTCGAAGACGATTCTGATCGTGGGTCCGTCTTCGAGATCGGCCCACAGACGGTCGTGCTCCGGGCGCAACCGCCATGCGCCATCGAACAGAACGGCCGACGCGACGCGCCGATCAAGCACGATGAGCTCGTGCGGGCCCGTCAAGTCCTCGCCCAGCGCATCCGTGGTCGTGACGTTGTGCTCGTTGATCATGCGGTCGGCCACGTCGTCCATCGCCGCGGTGGCGGGCGCGAGGTGCCAGCCCGCGATGGGACACAGCGCGCCATCGTCGTCCTGCGCGATCCCGACCAGGCCCGCGTGCAGTGCGACTGCGTGGTTGTCCTGGTCCTGGATATGAATGGTCGCTGTGGACAGCGTGGACGGGACGCTGCTGCTGACAATGCCCTTCGCCCTGGACGTGTCGTTCTTCGGCTCGTCCAACGGCAGGTCCAGCATCGGATTGGGCTGGTCTTAGGCGCCATTGCCGCTCTGAGGTACGGGTACAGCCGGGGGATCCACCCGTTGATGACCTGGCCGCCATAGGCATCGGCCGGGTTGTAGATCCGCTTCCAGAACGCGAGGTCCACGGTGCCGGACGCGGCCCGCACGAACTGGTCGGTGATCGGCCGCAGCGACCGGCACCACTTCCGAAGCCCGAACTTCTCCAGGTGATCCACCCGATCGCGGATCTTGCGCCAGTCCTCGACGGTGCCGGTAAGGGTGATCGACGGGATGTCGCAGATGGAGATCAGACACAGCGAGAAGTACGGCGAGTAGGCTTCGAGCAGCACGACCCGGCCAGCGGTCTGCTCGACCTGAGTGCTCGTGGAGAAGTCGCACTCGAAGAGTTCGGCATCGGCGATCTCACCGGCGACCAGCTTGCTGAACTGGTCGACGAGCAGCTGCCAGCTCCCGGCATCCTCAGGCATCAGACCGGGTGCACGACCGCGATTCGCTTGCGGCCAGCGTGATCGACCAGCAGCGGATGCACGCCGTCAGGCACGACAACCGCCCGCGCGGGGTCGCCGCCGATGGCCAGCGCGTCGGCGTACAGCTCGCTCAACGGCTGCGTGGGCAGCGGCTCGGCGGCGGGCGTGACCACGGCGCGACGCTAGCGCCGGATGTCCTTATTCCACAGTGAATTCGCCCAGCGCCGACCAATCGTCCTGCGGGACCTTGAAGTTCACGATCCGCGGCGTCTCGGCGAGATACTGCGGGAAGTTCTGCTGCGCGGCCTTGAAGTGATCCGAGGTCACGTGGGCAACACCGGCGTCATCGTCTTCGAACGCCTCGACGATCACGTACTCGTTGGGGTTGTCGACGCTGCGGGACCAGTCGAACCACTTGCACCCAGGTTCGGCACGGGTGGCCTCGGTGAAGTCCTTGCTCAGCTCCGGCCACTGGTCGGCGTATTCCGGCTTGATCAGGAACTTGGCGGTAATGAAGATCATTAACGCATCGTATCGAAGTCCAGCCGCCCCGGCTGTCGCACAATGAGACACCTTGGCGCGCCCCGGGCAGCTCCTGTGTGGACAAGGACATACTCCGTGCGCGCTGGACGGCTATCCTGTCCCTGCCGGAGGGGAGGGTCGATGGCCGCGGTCTTCATCAGTTATCGCAGCACCGATCACGCCGAAGCCGAGCGGCTCGCCCTTGACCTGCGCTTGTACGGTCACGATGTCTGGCTGGACACGTGGGAACTGCACATCGGCGATTCCGTTGTGCAGAAGATGAACGACGGGCTGTCCGAGGCGGCCTATCTCGTATTGTGCTATTCGCCCAATTCCTCTGCCAGTCCTTGGCAGGAACGGGAATGGATGTCCGCGCTGCATAGGCAAGTCAGCGGCAAACCGGTGAAGCTATTGCCAGTACGTCTGACCGGCGGCGATGCGCCCGCGATCCTCGCTGACATCAAGCATGTGGACCTCACGGCGGACTGGGATGAGGGCGTACGGGCTCTCGTAGCCGCCATGAAATGACCATGACACGCCAATCGGTTTACGTGGTCTGCGCCCAGGGCGAGGAGGACCTCGCCGAGAAACTGGCTGAGCCACTGCGCGACACCGGATACGAAGTCACCCACGACGGCACGGTCCTGGTCGGTGAATCCCGCATCGGCAACGCGATGAAGGCGATGGCAGCCGGGGTGCCGATCGTTTTGTGCGCAACGGCCAGATCGGTCGGCAGCGCGTGGGCACACAAGATCGTGAATGCCGGTTACGCGGGCGCCAACCGCGTATTCGTTGTTCAGATGGACGAACAGGCTTACGTCGAGCAGCTCGCCGTCAAAACGAAAGTCGCCAGGTATGACGCCGATCCGGCTACCGGCATACGGGAACTGGTCGACGCGCTCACCGCGCAATTCCCGCCCGTGCCAACGCCCGCCGCCCCAAGGAGCAAAGGCAACGGCCTGCAGTATCTCGACGAGCCGACCGCGGTGACGATGGTCGACGCCGACGCGTTGACCAGCTTCCGGGCTCAGATGCGCACCGAGGTGAGTGGTCGGTACCCGGAGGGGCTGACGTCATCGCAGTTCCTCGAGCAGATCGAAGTCTGGGCTGACGGCGGGTTGACACGCACGGGTGTGCTGTTGTTCGGCCGCAGTCCGACGCTCGCGTGCCCGGCTGCGATGGTCAAATGCGTGCGCTACTACGGCCTCGACCGCTCGGAACGTCGTGACGGCGAGACCTACGAAGGTCCAGTGACCGATCAGATCGTCAACGCGCGCGAGTTCGTGGCCAAGCATGTCCGCAAGGGCGAGCGCCCGAGCGAGAACCACGCGCAGGCCGTCCCGGTTTACACCTACCCGATGATCGCCATCCGGGAGATCATCGCCAATGCGTTGGTGCACCGCGATTACGCGCAGGGCAGCTCCTGCGTGCACGTCCGTGTGTTCGACGACCGGGTCGAGATCAGCAGTCCTGGTGACTGGCTCGGCCACGACATCCCGATCGGCGAACCGCACGAGCTGACCGAGTTCGATGGGCAGTCCAAGAAGCGCAACTACCGGCTGGCACACGTTTTGTCGTGGGTGCGGCTCGTGGAGGGGGAAGGCAGCGGCATTCCCTCGGCTCTGCGTGACTGTCGGACGACGGGTAGTCCGATTCCGACGGTGCTGCGGGAACAGGACTTCATCACGGTCACGGTCTGGCCGTGTCCAGACGAAGGCGCCCGGTCGGTCAAGCCTCGGACGTTGCCCAGGGGCGTCAAAACCTTTGTTGGCAGGCAAGCCGAGCTCGGGTGGTTGGAAAACTCGGCCGATGCTGGGGTTTGCTTGATCACGGGCGCGCCAGGTACGGGCAAGACGACGCTCGCGGTCAACTTCGCGCACCAGGCCGCGGATCGTTATCCCGATGGCCAGTTGTACGTGGATCTGCGTGGGTTCAGCCCGTCCGGGCGTCCGGTCCAGCCCGCTGAGGCGCTGCTGGTTTTCCTTGAGGCGCTGGGGGTTTCACGGCAGGCCATGCCGGTGGAGCTGGAGGTTCGCGTCGCCCTGTATCGCAGCATTCTCGCGGGTCGCCGGATGCTTGTGTTGCTGGACAACGCGCGTTCCACTGAGCAGGTTCTGCCGTTGCTGCCGGGTTCGGCGCAGAGCCGTGTGCTGGTTACCAGTCGTGCTGGGCTTGCGGATCTCGTGGCCACGAATGACGCTGTTCAGGTCGTGTTGAACGTGTTCGATCGTGGCGCCGGGCTGACGTTATTGGCGCGGTGCTTGGGGGATTCGCGGGTTGCCGCGGAGCCTGAGGCGGCCGCGCAACTGGTCGAGTATTGCGGTGGGCTGCCGTTGGCGTTGCGTATTGTGGCTGCTCGCGCGGCCGCACATCCGGAGTTCCCGCTGCAGGTTTTGGCCAGCGAGCTGAACGACGCCAACAGCAGGCTGGCCGCGCTCGCCGGGGACGACTCGGCGAGTATCCGGGCCGCGTTTTCGTGGACGTATCAGGCGCTCAGTCCGGAGTCGGCAAGGGTGTTCCGGTTGCTGGGGCTGCATCCTGGGCCCGACATCGGGCTTGCCGCCGTTGCCGCGATCACGGATATGACCGAATCCCAGGCACAGCAGGTGCTGCGCGAAGCCTGCGTCGCGCATTTGATCCATCACTACACGCCTGGGCGATATCGGTTCCATGACCTGCTGCGCCTCTATGCCCACGAGCAGGCGATCGCCAATGACCGCGACTGGGAACGTGATGACGCGATCCGGAGGGTGCTCGATCACTACATCGAGCACAGCCGTCATGGTGACCGGCATTGGTTTGCCAACGAGCGACTGGTTTTGCTCGCCGCGATCGACTTGGCGGCGCAGCAGGGGCTTGAGGAACGCGCGTGGCGGCTGACGTCCGCGATCACGCCTTTCCTTGACCAGCAAGGACTGTGGCACGATTTGGCGACCGTGCAGCAGACCGCGCTCGGTGCCGCGGACCAGGCGGGGGACCGGCGTGCGCAGGCCGAGATTCATCGAAACCTTGGGGGAGTGCACGGGCAGTTCGGGCGGATTGCCGAGGCTGTCAAGCATTACGAGCTTTCGCTTCGGTTGTGCCGTGAACTGCGTGACGAAGTGGGCGAGGCGCATTCGGAGCTCGCGTTGAGCAAGGTTTACGGGCGGCGTAACCAAACTGACGAAGCCGTGTTTCACGCCCGGGTGGCGCTCGATCTGTTTCGCCGCAACGCAGACCGCCTCGGTGAAGCTGAGGCACTGGTGACTTCGGCCGACTGCGCTGTGCAGATCGGGGCGCTTCAGCAGGCGCTGGATGAGTACAAGGCTGCGCGTTCGTGGTACCGGGATCTGGATCATCGCAGTGGTGAAAGCCTTGCGTTGGAAGGACTTGGCCAGGTTCATCATCTGCTTGGCCAGTTTTCTGATGCGGTCGAGCGTTATGAGGCCGCGCTTCGGTTGTCGCGGGAGGCTGGCAACCGGTATGGCGAGGCCGTGACCCTGAGTCGGCTTGGGGATACTTACCAGGCGCTAGGCGATCGGGGTAGGGCGCGATCGGTGTGGCAGCAGGCTGTGGAGTTGTTGAACGAGTTCGGGGATCCGGATGCGGACACCATGCTGGCCAAACTTGATCGGCAGGGCACTGGGAACCTTCAGCAACCGGCGATTGTGGTTGTCGACGTTGAGCGGGCTCCTTCGGATTCCTTGGAGGATGGGCCGATCCGGGTGCTGCGGTCGGCTTTCCGGCGTACCGACATCGATTGGGATGCCTGCCGTTTCGAGGACCGCGGCGACGGCGTGATGGTCATGGTCCCGGCGACGGTCGCCAAGGCTGTGTTCGTGGAGGCTTTGCCTCGGGCGCTGGTCGCCGCGGTGGTTGAGCAGGGTCAGCAGTTCAAGCTCCGGGTCGCGCTGCATTCGGGCGAGGTGTCCGTTGACGATCTCGGCCCGGTCGGCGCGTCGGTGAATTTCGCGTTCCGGTTGGTCGATGCGATCCCGCTACGCCGGGCACTGGAGGAGTCGGGCAGCCGGGTGGCGTTCATCGTGTCCGCCACGTTCTACGACAACGTGATCCGGCCACACCCGAACGCGGACCTGAGTGCGTATCGGCAGGTCAGCGTGGCGATCAAGGAGACCGACGCGACCGCGTGGATTCACGTGCCGTAAGCCGCTGTGTTCATAGTACGGGGGACTATCTCCAGGACTACGAACACTATAGAAAACATCTGTGACAAAAGGCAGAAAAGCTCAAGAACAACAACGGTAGTGGTGTGTCTCGTAAGGTTGCCGCGTTTATTCGGCGGAGCCGGTCTCCGCTAGTCAGGATCAATCTGAGGTGGTCCGAGTGACCCCGAATGAGGCATTTCCCCGGTGGGGAGGGCCGCCTCCTGCGTCGTCCGGGGCTGGTCACGCCCGAGACTGTTCATGAGGGACGAGTGAGGGGCGTCCAACGCTGATCCGAAAATCGATGGTGAGTGGGCAGGCCGAAGGCACCCGGCGTAGCGCAGCGGAGCCGGGTTGGTAGTTGGGTTGTCAGGCCGCGGGTTCGAGGGTGACGCGATAGCCCAGAGCGGCCAGTTGGCTGATGTGGTTGCGGACCTTGCGTTGAGTGTTGGTGTGCTGGACGAAGTAGTCGGCGCCGAGGTCACGGAACCGGGCGTTGGGGTCGGATAACAGGTGCCACATGATCACGAGAATGGAACGGCCGACCGCGACGATGGCCTTCTTGGCGCCACTGCGGCGAGCGATGCGCCGGTAGCGTTCGCCGAGAAAAGTGTTGGTCCTGCTGGCGGACACTGCGGCCTCGCCCAGGATTCGGGCCAGGTAAGGGTTGCCGTGCCCGGTGGCAGCTTTGCCTTTCTTCTTGCCGGCCGACTCCGACACCCCGGGAGCGAACTTGGCCCAGGAACACAGGTGGCCCGGAGTTGGGAAGCGTGCCATGTCCAGCCCGATCTCGGCGATGGCTACCTGGGCGGCGGTGCGCCCGACGCCGGTGATCTCATCAAGCTGGTCGACCGCTGTGGCGAAAGGGGCGATCAACTCCTCGATCGCGGCATCCACTCGGGCGACGTCAGCGATCCCGGCATCCACCCGGGCCAGCATGGTCGACAACAGGAACGCGTGATGATCGGTGAAAAACCCGGTGAACGCCTCTTCCAGCCTGCCGATCTTGCGCCGCATCGAGGTGCGGGCCAGCTGCGCGAGTACCTTCGGGTCCCGCTGCCCGGCGACCAGCGCGGCCAGCATGGCCCGGCCGGACACCCCGAAGATGTCCGAGACCACCACCGAGAGCTTGATCTGGGCATCTTCCAGGAGCTTTTCCACCCGCTGCTTCTCCGCGGTGCAGACCTCGACCAGGTCACGCCGATACCGGGTCAGATCCCGTAGCCGGCGGATCGGTGACGGCGGGACAAAACTGGGCCGGATCATCTGCCGTTCGGCGACCTTGCACAACCACACCGCGTCCAATCGATCCGTCTTCGGCCGGCCGGGCAGATGCTTGACATCGCGGGCGTTGACCAGCCAGGTCTCGAACCCGTGCGCCTCCAACAGGTAGAACACCGGCTTCCAATAGTCCGATGTGGACTCCATGACCACCCGGGTCACGCCCAGCCCGGCCAGCCGATCAGCCAGCACCAGCAACGACCGGGTCATCGTCGAGTACGGCCGGACCTCCTGCAGCCGCTTACCCGGACGCGCCTCATCGGGCACCCGGACACAACACATCACCTCGGCCTTACCGATATCCAACGCGGCCACCCGCGCGATGATCTCCTCGTTGTCCTGTGTCTGCTCCAACATCGGCCTCTCCCCGAGCGTCCGGCGGGGCGGCTACCCGCGGGAGCCCAGGCAACAACGAATCTGATCCGCGTGCTCGAAGCAACAATCAAGGGCCCACCAAGGGCTCCCAGCGTCCGACTAACGCACGGCCTTCACAGACCATAGAGACAACGACGTCAGCGGGCAGCCAACACCGATTTTCACCCCTCAACGGGCGTCTTCACCAGAGGACAGACTAATGCCAGGAGTTTCAGGCGTGTTGATCGGGCGTTGCTGGACCGGTGTTCAGGTCGGTGACCTGCACGTTTCCCGGTGACACAGCGCGGAGACCGCCAGGGGCGCGGTCACGCTGGCGTGCCGCGGCGCCGTGCGGGCGGCAGGCCGTTGCGAGGGGAAGATTCGGTGCGTTCAACGCCGTCAAGGTGACCTTCACGGCATCAACTTCGGTAACAGGTGTGGTACGTGTGACAGGTGTGACTTGGGTGACGATTAATCGTCCATTATGGACAGACTGGAAGCCTGGTTACATGGTCAACGATTTGACTAGAAGCAAAAGCAAGAGGCAAGGGGTATTTGGAACAGGGCGCGACAGGGCAAAGCGGGACAGCAGAGGACAGGACAAGTCGGAGAAGGCCGGGGCAGAGAAGGATAGGGCGGGGGAGGGCAAAGCTGAGTCGGGCAAGGCAGAGCTTGGCAGGCAGAGCTGGTCAGCTGGCAGGTGAATGCAAGCGGCTGACAGGAAAGGCCGTGTCCACCGTTGCTGAATAGTGTGTCGACCTTTCCGTCATGGTGTGTCGACCGTTGCTGCATGGTGTGTCCACCATTGGCCGAGGGCTTTGGAATGGGGGGAGGGCTGAGCAGCGGCCGCGTGGCAAGGTTGAGCCATGCGTAGGGGATGGATTGGTGCCGTGGCTCTAGCCGCGGCGGTGGTGGTCGCGGTACTCGTACTGCGCGACCCACCGCCGCCGCGCGCACCCGAAACACCCGTGCCCCAAGTAGAGCAGGCGAACAGGGTCCCGCTGACCGGCCTGCCCTGGCGTCAAGTGCCTTTACCGTCAGGCATCGAGCATCCACACCACTCAGCCGTAGACGCCGAGCAGTCCGTGTTCCCGCAGGCAGCGTCAGACGGCACGCACCTCTTGGTGAACCATAACGGTGTAACAATCGCCCGAGGCGAAGAAAGCCTCACGGCCACGCTGGAAGGCGCCCGTGTAGTCGTGCACGAGACCAACACCGGCAACCTGTCCACAGTAGACCTCGCAACGGGCTATCAGACCGGGGAGTTCACCGGCCCCAACACCGCGCTGGTAGCCCACGCCGTAGGAGCCGTCGTGGTACAGGAAAACGACCAATGCCTGACCATCCTCGACGCCTCGACTCTCAAGACAGTCACGCGCCACTGCGCGCCCGACGGCTGGGCGATCTCCCTGCTGACAGCCGAAATGGACGGCGTCCAGTGGCGAGAAGCCAGGCCGCAGGAACACTGCGCCCGCTGGTTCCAGCTAACCCCACCCTTCACCCCGCAACCCTTGATCACGGGAGAACGGGCCTGCCGCGCCGCGGTCCTCGTACGCACCGCGGACTGGGAACTGACCGCGGATTTCCCGCCGTACGAAGTGGGCGTGCTGAACACCGGCCCGTTGGTGGCACGGCGGGAAACCCGCGAGATCACATTGGACACCACAGCTTTGGACGTCCACGCCTGCGGAGGCCGGATCTATTGGCTGAGCAAACCGACCGGCGCTGACCAGAAGGGCGAGTTGGTTCGCTGGACCCCAGGCGACAACAAGGTCCAGGTGCTCAAGGTCGGCACCGGCAGCGCCTCATCGCCACGCTGCGTCAACGGCGTCCTGAACGTGGTCACCTACGGCGAGGGCCAGCCGCAGCTGTGGGCCCTCAACGAGCCATAACCTCTTCCCACGTCCGCTTGGTCACGCTCGGACCGTCGTCCGGGCCGCGGTTGGCGAGGCCGTTCTTGCCCAGGTAGTAGTCGCCGGACTGGTGCCACGCGGCGGGGGACTGGTGTGGATCCGAGACCGCCATCGCGTGGATGTGGTACGGCCAGTTGCCCTGTGATGGCGTACGCAGCCAGGCCGCGAAGCCGACCTCACGCAGTTTGCGGACGACATCCGTGCGGGTGGCGTTGTCCATGCCGTTGACCGAGATGTCCAGTGCGCCACCGCCGTCATGGGTGCCGGCCGAATCCGGGTCGCCGCCGACGTTGTACGAGCCCTGGGTGATTGTCAGGGTCCGGCCCAGGCGGGTTTCGGCCTCGTCGAGCATGGCTTTGGTGCGGGTGTTGATGGTTTTGCCCTGGTGGGTGATTCGGCTGCCGGCGCTGACGATGGCGGTGACCGTGAAGCGGCCTTCCCCCAACCTCTTCAGCGATGTCTCGCCGGGGATGCCGTTGGTGTCCAGTCCGGTCCACCCGAAGGACTTCTGCAGGTTCGTGTACGCCGTGGTCGTCGTGGTGCCGAAGTGCCCGTCGACGTACTGTGCGGCGAGGAATCCCTTGGCCTGCAGTGCCTGTTCGACGGCAAGGACGTGGTCCTTGGCGCCGGGGGTGAGCGCGGAGTCTGGGCGGCGCGGGTCGATCTGCGCCGCGAGGAGCACTTTCTCCATGTTCACGACGGGCAGCGCCTGGGCAGGCACCGCCGCCATGACGGAAACGGTGATCGTGACGGCACTGGTCGCGGCCGCCCACTTGATCCGCATTGTTGGTCCTCCTCCTGGTCTTTGCGCCATTGAGCCTGGCGAGGAGGAATACAAGACAGCTACAAAAGCCGTGGTACCGGCGCTCCGGAGACGAAAGCTCTAATGTTCTCCACCGCTTCCCGGAAATAGGTGTGGTAGTTGCCGTCGGTCACGTAGCCGAGGTGCGGGGTGGCCAGTACGTTGGGCAGCGTGCGCAGGACATCGTGGGCAGGCACCGGTTCCTGCTCGAACACGTCCAGCCCAGCGCCGGCGATCTTGTTGTGACGCAAGGCATCCACCAGCGCGTCCGGCGAGACGATCGCGGCACGGGAGGTGTTGATCAACAAAGCGGACGGTTTCATCAGCGCCAGGTCCGAAGCCCCGATCAGGCCACGCGTGCGGGAGCTGAGCACGAGATGCACCGACACCACGTCGCTCGACGAGAGCAGCTCTTGCTTCGAAACCAGCGAGACGCCCTCAGGCGCGGTCCGAGAGGCGTCCAGGTTGCTGCTCCACGCGACGACGTTCATCCCGAAAGCGCGGCCGACACGGGCGACTTGGACGCCGATCTTGCCGAATCCGACCAGCCCTAGCGTCTTTCCCGCCAGGCCCATGCCGACGGTCGACTGCCACGGGCCGTTGTGCCGGAAGGCGTTGTTCTCGGTGACGATGTGCCGCGCGAGGCCGAGGATCAACGCCCAGGTCAGTTCGGCCGGTGGGGTAGAGGTGCTTGCGGTTCCGCAGACGGTCACGCCGTGTTCAGCCGCGGCCGCGAGGTCGATGGACGCGTTGCGCATGCCGCTGGTGACCAGCAGTTTCAACGAGGGCAGCCGCTTGAACAGCGCGGCGGGAAACGGCGTGCGTTCGCGCATGATCACGACGACCTGCTTGTCCGCGAGCGCCTCGACGAGGCGGTCCTGGGAGTCGAAATACTCCTGGTAGACCGTGACGTCGAGCCCTGACCAGTCCGCCATGGTCAGCGCGACGTTCTGGTAGTCGTCAAGCACCGCGCATCGCATGATCGACACGCTACCTTCCTGGCCTGGCCCAGCCGCGGCGTTCGCCTTCGCCGATGATTTCGCGGCTGGCGTCCCACAGGGCTTTCGACGCGTCGCCGATGACGGCTTTGCGGGCGCGGACGTCATCGGCGGTGATGCCGGGGCTCAGCCAGGTGCCGCCGCGGGCCATCCAGTTGAGCAGCTGTGGTTCCAGGCGGTCCATGGCTTTGGCGAAGCGTGCTTCGGGGGTTTCGCGTGCTTCGAATTCGTCCCACAGCGCGCGGATCTCGGTCGCTTGGTCCGCAGGCAGCAGGCCGAAGAGCTGTTCGGCGGCTTTGACCTCGCGTTCGGCTTGGTCGGCGCCCATTGTGGGGTGGTAGATGGGGGTGTCGCCCGCGTAGATCTCGATCAGGTCGTGGATGAGCACGAGTTTGAGGGTGTGGCCGATGTCGATCGGTTCGTCGGCGTATTCGGCCAGGATGACGACCATCAGTGCCAGGTGCCATGAGTGTTCGGCGTCGTTCTCGCGGCGCTGCACGGCGGCCAAGGGCGATTGGCGCAGGATGGTTTTGAGCTTGTCGACTTCGATCACGAACGCCAGCTGCTGGCGCAGCCTGGCCGGGATCGTGTCGGGCAAGGGTGTTTCGTCCGCCAGCGTCTGGAACGTGGGATCATCCATGCCCGAACTCTGGCAGATCGCACCAGCGAGCAGCGCCCCGGCGCCGTCGCCGGGGTGCTGTGGCCGACAAGGCGGGCTAGATCATCAGGCCTGGTACTCCGGCCCTTGGGCGTTTACGGCGTAGCAGGACTTTGCGGGTGCCGTCCGAGTACAGCCGCACTCGTGACAACTCCCACCCGGCGAATTCCGCCTGGATTGACAGCTGGACCGCTGCGCTGAGCCGGGATACACCCGGCGGCAGCTTCAGCGGCCGGTACTCCCAATCCCCTTCAACCACCCCATCGTTCACGGCTGCATCACCTGAACTCCTCCACCGGTCGCGGACGCGACGAAGACACGCCCGCTGTCCGGGTCGACGGTCACCGAATTCGGTTGCACGACAGTGGCGAACCGGTGCGTTTCACGGGGTTCACCACCGGCGACGTTGTAGCCGACCACCTCGTTTCGTTCGGTCAGGGTGACCCACGCGAGGTCACGCTTGCTGTCATATGCGATGCCATAGGGCGTTCCCGGTACGGGGTAACGCTGTTTGAGCATGACCGGGTTGGTGGTGAAGGCCAGGAGCGCGCCGCCGCGCGTATCGGTGACGAGCACCCGGCCGTACCGGTCGGTGGTGGCGTTGCCCGCGCCTTGTCCTGCTCGTTGTCCCGCGCCTACTTTGCCGTCCGCGAGGTCGATATCGAACAACGCGGTGCGCAGCCGGTCAAGCACGACCACGTTCTGGCCGGTCAGCAGGACCTGGTCGGCGCTGAACATGCTGCCGGAGATCTTCTTTTCCACCACGCCGCCGCGCAGGACGTCGACGGCCTTGCCGTCGGTCAGCGGCACGATGGTGCGATCGCCGGACACGGCGGCGCTTCCGGGCGCGTTCGCGACCTGCAGCGTGGTGCTGGTCGCGCCGGGTAGCGGGACGGTGAGGACCTGTTTGGTCGAAGCGATCGACGCGAGTACCCCGTCGGGCAGTGCGCTGATCGAGGTCACCGGTCCGGGCATGGGCACGGATCGCGCGGGCGCGTTGGGGTCGTCGAGGTTGAGCAGCAGCAGCGCCGGGTTGGCCGTGGCGACCGCGATGGTGCGGGCCTGTGGCACGGCGACGATGCTGGTGATCTTGTCCGCCAGCGGGATCACGGTGCCTGTTGGCGCGGAACTCGCTGGTGAGGTGGCTGGGACAGCGACTGCCAGATTGTCGGTGACCTGGAGGTCATCGTGGGGTTCGGCTGTCTGTGAGCACCCCGCCAGCAGCGTCACACCCGACACCACGGCTACCAGCCGACGCAACAGCGACCTCCATCAGTAACGTCCAGTTCACCCAGCATCCCCGATTCCGCACGCCAGGTCACGTGTTGGGGACAAGCTTCACCCGAGTCGTTGCTCCGGGTAGCCGAGTTCGATCCCGCTGACGTCGTCCAGTGCGGCCCGGATGGCGGCAGGCAGGGTGAGCTCCTCGGTGGCGAGCGACATCGTGAGCTGGCTGGCGTCCCGTGCGCCGACGATCGGGGCCACGACGCCGGGACGGTCCCTTACCCAGGCCAACGCTACGGCGAGCGGGGACGTTCCCAGGCCGTCGGCGGCGGTGGACACGGCCTGGACGATGCGGGCGGCGCGTTCGGTGCGGTGGTGTTCGACGTACGAGGCGTAGTGCGGGGACGCGCCGCGTGAGTCGGCGGGGGTGGCGGCGCGGTATTTGCCGGTCAGCACGCCGCGGCCGAGCGGTGCCCAGCACAGGATGCCGATGCCGTGGTGTTCGGCGGCGGGCACGACTTCGCGTTCGATGCCGCGTTCGGCCAGGGAGTATTCGACCTGGTTGGCCACGATGGGGGAGGCACCGCCGGACATCAGTTGCATGGTGGCCGCGGTGGACAGCTGCCAGCCGGAGTAGTTGGAGACGCCGGTGTAGCGGACTTTGCCGGTGCGCACGGCGGTGTCCAGGGCGGCGAGGGTTTCGTCGAGCGGGACCGCGGAGTCCCATGCGTGCAGTTGCCACAGGTCGATGTGGTCGACGCCGAGCCTGCGCAGGGATCCGTCCAGCGCGTGCAGCAGGGCGCCGCGGGAGGCGCCGCCGCCGAAGGGGCCTTCGGTGCGGCGGGCGACGGCTTTCGTGGCGATGATCACGTGGTCGCGGGGGACCGCGTCGTCCAGCATGGCGCCGAGCATGCGCTCGCACTCGCCTTCGGCGTAGACGTCGGCGGTGTCCACGAGGGTGCCGCCCGCGTCGGTGAACGCGACGAGCTGCTTGGCGGCTTCGTCGGCGTCGGTGTCCCGTCCCCAGGTCATCGTGCCGAGGGCCAGCCGGGACACCCGCAGTCCGCTGCGGCCGAGGTGTCGATACTCCACGGAGCGTGAGCCTAAGGGCTGGCGATCACCGGGGCCGGGCAAGGGCCATGGTCGGCCGCGATCGGGCGTAGGCCAAGATTCTTTCTGCGATACGCGAGACCGGGTTGGGAGAGGCGTTTTGGACTGGCTTCAGGCGATTGTTCTCGGTCTGGTCCAGGGGTTGACGGAGTTTCTGCCGATTTCGTCGTCCGCGCACCTGAGGGTGGTGTCCACGCTGGGGTGGGGGACCGACGCGGGTGCGTCGTTCACCGCGGTGACCCAGTTGGGGACCGAGGCGGCGGTGTTGATCTTCTACGCGAAGACGATCGGGTCGCTGGTCGGCGCGTGGTTCAAGGGGTTCACCAGCGCGGCGGCGCGGCGTACGGACGAGTACCGGATGGCGTGGTACGTGATCATCGGCTCGGCGCCGATCGCGGTGCTCGGCGTGATCTTCAAGGACGAGATCCGCACGACCTTCCGCAATCTGTGGATCACCGCGACGGTGATGATCGTGTTCGCGGTGGTGCTGGCGGTGGCCGACGAACTGGGCAAGCAGCGGCGGACCGCGTTGACCATGCGCGACAGCTGGACGATGGGTTTCGCGCAGGCGATGGCGCTGGTCCCGGGCGTGTCGCGCTCGGGAGGCACGTTGACCGCGGGCCTGTTTCTCGGGCTGGAGCGTAAGGCGGCGACGGATTATTCGTTCCTGCTGGCGTTGCCCGCGGTGTTCGGTGCCGGGATTTTCAGCATTCCGGACGTGATGGACAAGACGGGGCCGGGGCCGCACGCCTCGACGGCGCAGATGATCGTGGCGACGGTGATCGCGTTCGTGGTCGGGTATGCGACGATCGCGTGGCTGCTGCGGTACGTGTCGAAGCACACGTACTCGGTTTTCGTGTGGTACCGGATTGTGCTTGGTGTCGCGTTGATGGTGTTGCTGGCGACTAACACGATTCCGGCCACGTAAGGTCGCGTTCATGGCCACGGTGATCCTCTTACGGCACGCGCGCTCGACAGCGAATGGTTCGGGCGTGCTGGCTGGGCGTACCCCGAAGGTGTCGTTGGACGACTCGGGGACCAAGCAGGCCGCGAAGCTGGTAGAGCGCCTGGCTGACGTGCCGGTGGCCGCGATCGTGGCGTCGCCGCTGTTGCGGTGCAAGCAGACCGTCGGGCCGTTGGCTGCGGCGAAGGGCCTGCAGGTGGTCACCGACGCGCGGTTGTCCGAGGTGGATTACGGCGAATGGACCGGTCGCAAGCTCAGTGCGCTGGGTAAGGAACCGTTGTGGCGTGTGGTGCAGCAGCACCCGTCGGCGGCGGTGTTCCCGGGCGGTGAGGGGTTGGCGTCCGTGCAGGCGCGGGCGGTGGCGGCTATTCGTGCGCATGACGCGCGGATCACTGAGGAGCATGGCGCGCACGCGGTGTGGATCGCGTGTAGCCATGGGGACGTGATCAAGTCCGTGTTGGCGGACGCGTTGGGGCAGCATTTGGATTCGTTCCAGCGGATCGTGGTGGATCCGGCGTCGTTGTCGGTGGTGCGGTACACCGACACGCGGCCGTTTGTGCTGCGTACCAACGACAACGGCGGGGATCTGGCGAGCATCGTGCCGCCGAAGCCCAAGAAGGGCGCGGCGAAGAAGGGTGCGTCGGACGCTGTGGTGGGCGGCTCGACCGGCAAGTAGCGTGAAAGCGTGCGTGCGGTAGTCGTCGGTGCGGGCATGGTGGGCTTGTCGACCGCGTGGTTCCTGCAGGAGCGCGGCGTCGAGGTGACTGTGGTCGACCGAACTGGGGTCGCTGCTGGTGCTTCGTGGGGCAACGCGGGCTGGGTCACGCCGTCGTTCGCGGTGCCGTTGCCGGAGCCCGCGATGCTGCGTACAGGTCTGCGGAGCCTGTTGTCGCCTGCGTCGCCGTTGTACATCCCGCCGCGTGCGGACCCGCGGTTGGTTCAGTTTCTGCTGACGCTGGCGCGTAACTGCACGCACCGGCGGTGGCAGGTGGCGATGAGCGCGCTCGCGCCGCTGAATCACCGCGCGTTGGCGGCGTTCGACGCGTTGGGCGAGGGTGGGGTGCGCGAGCCGACCACGCGGTCGGACCAGTTCATCCTCGCTGCCGAAAGCCGCGCGCAATTGCAGGGCGTGGTGGCGGAATTGGAGCAGGTGCGGGCCGCGGGGCAGAAGGTGGACTACCGGTTCGTCGACGGGCCGGAGGTTCAGGAGCTTGAGCCCGCGTTGAGCTCCCGGATCGGCTCGGCCGTGGTCTTGGGGTCGCAGCGCTACATCAATCCTGGCGATTTCGTGGTGTCGCTGGCGGATTCTGTGCGTGTGCGTGGCGGGAAGATTCTTGAGGGCGTGCTGGTGCGCGCGGTACACGATGACGGTTCGGGCGTACGTGTGGAGACGACCGCCGGGTCGCTCGCGGGGGACGTGACGGTGCTGGCGGCAGGGGCGTGGCTGGGACGGCTGGCGCGTGGGTTCGGTGTGCGTATGCCCGTGCAGGCGGGGCGTGGCTACAGCTTCACCGTGACCGGTGGGGTGTTGCCGAGCGGGCCGACGTATTTCCCGGGTCGACGCGCGGTGTGCACGCCGCTGGGGGAGGGGCGGGTGCGGATTTCTGGGATGATGGAGTTCGCCGCGCCGGACCAGCCCTTGGATGCACGCCGGATCGCGGCGATCATCGCGCAGGCGTCGCCGATGCTGCGGGACATCGACTGGGATGGGCGCACTGACGAATGGGTCGGGCCCCGGCCGTGTACGACCGATGGGCTGCCGCTGATCGGGCCGACGCGCTCGCCGCGGGTATTCGTCAACGGCGGCCACTCAATGTGGGGCGTCACGCTAGGCCCCATCAGCGGTCAACTGCTGGCCGAAGCGGTGACTGGGCGCGCACCAGCAGAACTACCCGCCCTGCACCCCCTCCGCTGAACCACAGATCGCCAGCTCAACCCTCGTGAGTGTTTGTGCCGGTTCTAACCGGCCTGGTGTTTTAACGTTGTGAGGGCATGGTGGGCAGGGCCGTCGCGGAGCGGCGGCCCTGCTTTCGTTGCTGGGTTTAGGTTTTTGTCACTGGACGGACGATGCGATGCCGCGTCGCGGGGATGGATGTACGCCCTGTCGGGCGGCCCGGACCGGGCCGTGAAGGTTTTCGCGGTTTCGCCGGAGATCCCAGGCGCGGATGAAGCCCACGAAACCCGCGTTTGACCCGTAGCGGGCTGAGCGGTCCCCGGCGTCGTTCCCAGGACAGTCGCTGATCGGCGATGAGCCCACGCGCCAGGACCAGGTGAACATAAGCCACAGCCACCAGCCAACTCCACCGCTCGGCTTGCTCGGGGCCACGCACTCGAGGGCGGGTCCAAGCCAGGTATTGCTTGAGGAACCGGAAGAGGTGCTCGATGCCGTAACGGCGCAGATACGCCCGCCACACCCGGTCAAGATCGAACGAGCCCTCAGGCCCGGTCCAGAACAACCACATCGGCGGGTACGCCGGGTCGGCCGAACACACCCAGACCACACTGCCCCGGGTCACCGGGCGGGAGTACCCGGGCCGGTAGCCAGGTTCCCGCAGTGCCGCCGATTCCGAGGCACGCGGGTGCATCCCATGCCACACCGACACACTCACCGCGGCCCGCCCAGGCTCGGCGGGCACCGCGAGGTATTCGTCCGGGTCACGCCAGCTACGGCGATCGGACAGTTTCATCTTTGGCCCGTGCACTCGCGGCCGCCCGATCGTGCCTGGTTCCCGCGGCGGCGGATCGGCCATCACCACCGCGTCCTTACGCAACCGGACCACGATCTGCACCCGCTCGCCGGTCAACCGGCCACCCAGATACACCGGGCTGTAGTCCCCGTCAGCACACACAATCGGAACCAGACCACCACCATCATCACCACCGTCCGGGTCCCGGTCGGCAGCCACCTGCTTCAGCAACGCCTCGATCTGCCCGACAGCAACCACATTGTGGTTCTCACCCACCGCGATACGCGCCACCGCCACCGGCGACGCCCACGACGAACCGCTCGTCCCGGTCGCGGCCAGCCACTGAAACCACCAGCCCGGAGTCACCACCCCGCTGCCACCGCCAACATCCTTGCCCGCGTCGTAGTTCAACGTCCGGTCCGGGCTGGTCGGCGCATCCGGACGCGGCCACTGCGAACAATCCAACGCGAACACCAGCCCCGAGGACCGATCCACCACACCCGCCAACACACCCGCCAACACCGCGGCGTCGATCCGGCCCCGATCCAACGCGGCATACACACTGCCATGCCCACGCCGCAACACCGGCTCCAAGCTTAGATACGGCAACGACTCCAACCGGCCCGGATGACACAACAACGCGTCCACCATCTCGAACAACACATCCGGCCACCTCGTGAACGACTCATACACCGCCCGGCGGAACCGCCGCAGCCGCCGGAGTTGGCCTACAAGGGATCCATCAGGCACACTGCCAGACACGGCCACCGCTTTCGTGATCAAAGTTCTGTGGAACGAACCAAGATCATCGAGCGGTGGCCGCCTCCATGTCAAAGATCAACCACCCGGAACGTTAAAACACCAGACCGGCACAAACACTCACGAGGGTTTACTGCCGCTGGACGGTAGGACTCCGTCTGATACTACGAAACTAGTTTAATACTCAAGTGACGAAACTAGTCGCACATTTCCAGGGAATTGTTTCGGTACCAGCGAATTACTTCAAAACCCGCAAAGAGGCGGGTAGTTTTCCCAGTTTTCACACCTACTCCGGTAGGCCGTTTGGCGGCTGACCGAATGTCAACGGGTCGGTACCTTCGGTGAACTGCCCGGGCCTTTCCTCCTGTTCGGGCATTCCCTGCTGCGATCCGGAGGTTGTTTCATGCTGCGGTCACGACGCGGCTTGCTGGTGGGTTCGGTTTTCGCCACCGCGCTGATGGCCACGGGTGTCATCAACGCGGTCGGCTCCGACACACCGCAGGACGCCCAGCTCATCTACCTGGCGAATCGGACGTTCGATCCGACCAGGACCAGTGCGCTCGCCGCCAGCGCCGAGTCCGGCAACGGCGCCTATCTCGTGCAGTTCCGTGGTGTATTGACCGACGCCCAACGTGCGCAATTACGGGCACTTGGCGCTCGAATCGGTACCTACATTCCTGATTTCGCTTACGTCGTGCGGATGGGTGCAACGACAAAGAAATCAGTGTCCGAGTTGAATTTCGTCCGCTGGCTTGGCGACTATCAACCGGCTGACAAGGTCGAGCTGACGGCGTCGAGGGCCGCCGCGTCCGGCCAGTACCTGGTTACCCTGGTCGAGCCGGACGTGGCCGACCAGCGCAGGGTCGCCGAGAACATCAGGCGAGCAGGCGGACAGGTGGACATGATCTCTGAAAGCCGCCAGCACCTGTCCGCATTGCTCGGCGCAGACCAGCTCGCCGCGGTGTCCAAGCTGCCAGAGGTGTTGGCCGTCGGCGCGGTCTCGGCACCGGAAACGGACATGAACAACGCGCGGGAAGCCAGTGGTGCCAACGCGATCGAGACCGCGGGCGGCTACCGCGGCCAAGGTGTGCGTGGTGAGGTGATGGACGGCGGCCTGCGTACCACCCACCAGGAGTTCCAGGCCCGCCCGACGGTCATGCACGGCGGCAACTCGACTGACACCAGCCACGGCACGTCCACCTACGGCCAGATCTTCGCCCAGGGTGCCAGTGCCACCCGGCGCGGGATGCTGCCCGAAGGCCAGGGCATCTTCGCCACGTACAACAAGCCCGACCGCTACGCGCACACCCGTGAGCTGGTCGCGCCGACCGGCAACTACCGCGCGGTGTTCCAGAGCAACAGCTGGGGCAGCACGCTGACCACGTCGTACACGACGGTGTCGGCGGCGATGGACAAGATCGTGTTCGATCACGACCTGCTGATCTGCCAGTCCCAGTCCAACGCGGGCACGCGCAGTTCACGCCCGGAGGCGTGGGCCAAGAACGTGTTGTCGGTGGGCGGGCAGTATCACCGCAACACGATCGCGCGTACGGACGACGCGTGGAACCGCGGCGCGAGCATCGGCCCGGCGGCGGACGGCAGGCTCAAGCCGGACCTGTCGAACTACTACGACGCGATCGACACGACCTCGTCGACCAACGACACCTCGTACACCACGTCGTTCGGCGGAACCAGTGGCGCCACACCGATCACGTGCGGCAACGCGGGCCTGTTGTTCCAGATGTGGGCGGACGGCGTGTTCGACGGTGGTCCGGGCAAGGGCCGTGACGTGTTCAACACGCGGCCGCACGCCGCGACGGCGAAGGCGTTGCTGGTCAACACGGCCAACCAGTATCCGTTCAGTGGCACGGCGCATGACTTGACCCGTACCCACCAGGGGTGGGGTACGGCGAGTGTCGGTAACGCGTACAACGTGGCGCGTGCCAACGGGTGGAAGTTCCCGGTGTTGGTCAACGAGACGGATTTGGTGACCCAAGGCCAGACCCGGAGTTACTCGGTGAACGTGACGGCGGCGCGGCCGTTGAAGGCGACATTGGTGTACACGGACCCGGCCGGTAGCCCGACCGCGTCGGTGGCGCGGGTGAACGACCTGACGTTGCGGGTCACGGCGCCGAACGGCACGGTGTACTACGGCAACAACGGTTTGTCGGCGGGTACACAGTCCACTTCGGGCGGTTCACCGAACACTGTGGACACCGTGGAGAACGTGTTCCTGGATTCGGCGGCGACTGGGACCTGGAAGGTCGACGTGATCGCCAGCCAGATCAACGCCGACGGTCACGTGGAAACGACGGCGACTGACGCGGACTACGCACTGGTCGTGCAGTAACTGTTGTTGTCGGCCCCGCCCTTTGTTGTGCAGGGCGGGGCCGACGCATGTCAGCGCAGGAGTTTGATGACCTCGGCGAAGACGGTCATATGCGGTTCGATGACGCTGATGTAGTTCACGCCGAACTCTTCGCGGTAGCGCTGCAGCCGATCGGCGATCTGTTGCGGCGAGCCGAGCAGCACGCCGGGCAGCTGGACGAGTTGATCGTCGGTCATTCCGCTGATCTGGCGGAGGACAGTCAGGTCGACGGTGTCCACAGTGGCGCCGACCGCCGCGATGAACAGGTTCAGCTCGACATCCCGGCCATCCGAGGCCTGGCGAAGCAGTTCGACCCGGCGCGCGAACGCGTCGTGCGGTGCGAGGGTTTCGGAAAACCCGGCCTGGATGGAGAAGCTGAAGATGTCGGCTTCGCGACCGGCGAGCTGCAGCATCCGGTCGCCGAAGCCAGACAGCATGATCGGCGGATTGGGGTGGTCGGGTTCCTTGGCCAGCAGCGCGTGCAGTTCGGTGAGGGTCTTGTCCAGTTTGCGCAGTCGTTGTGCTGGCGTGCCGAAGGGCAGACCGGCGGCTTCGAAGTCGGCAGGCACGCCTCCGGCGCCGAGTCCCAGTTCGAGGCGGCCTTCGGTGAGCCGGTAGACGTCGGCCACGTCGCGGGCGAGATATGCGGGACTGACGAGGCCGACGTTGAGGACGTAGGTGCCGAGTCGGATGCTGGTCGCATCGGCCGCGGCGACCAGCGCGGGTAGCGGTGCGAGCATGCCTGCGTGGTCGGGGACCTGGAGTACGTCGTATCCGAGGTCCTCTGCTTGGCGAACGCGGTCGCGCCACGAGGCAAGGGAGCCGACGTTCAGTAGGGAGGTACCGAAGCGGAACGGGCGGGGCATGGTGCCCATGATGCTGTGCGTGCGGTTTTGTCGCCGCTCCAAACGGGACAGTCGTGGCGGCGAGATTCTGTCGATGCAACGGAATCAGCCGTTTGAGATTCGTGTTTTCCCGGCCGGTCAACACTGACAGTGACAGATAGGTTTCTGTCGGGTTCGCACGCCATGCCAGGCTGAGCGGGCAATGTGTGTGAGAGGAGCCATGACCACAATGGACCAACTGCCGTTGGACCTGGGGACACGTTTGTACACTGCCGCTGACTATGCGGCGCTCGGCGAGACCGACTACTGGAGCGAGCTGCAGGAAGGCAAGATCGTCGTATCGCCGCACCCGTCATACAACCATGGGATGGCTTGTTTTGAGCTGAGTGTTCAGTTGCGATCGCAGCTTCCACCGAATCTAGTGGCTCTCCTCGGCTTGGATCTGGACCTCGCGCTCGTCCCCGAGGACCAGCCGGGCACTGTGCGCAGGCCAGATCTCATGATCGTCGACCGGGCGGATCGCAAGAGCGCCTCTGCGGAGGGCCGGTTGTTGCGCGCGTCTGAGGTCGTGCTGGTCGTGGAAACGGTGTCGCCTGGTTCGCGCCGGACTGATTACCGCATCAAGCGCGACGAATACGCGGATGCCGGAATCGAGCACTACTGGATTCTCGATGTGGACGAGCCGATCTCGCTGTTGGCCTTCCATCGCACCGAGGAATTCGGCTACGTCGACAACGGTGAAGCCACCGACACGTTCACCGCCTCGGAGCCGGTGCCGTTGACCATCGATCTGACCACGTTGCTCGACTGATTCAGCCGGTCAGCAGGGGAATGACCTTCTCGCCGAACAACGTGATCGCCTCGAGGACCTCGTGGCGTGGCAAGCCGCCGACGTCGATCAGCACCAGGTGTGCGTCCAATCCCAGCAGCTTCTGCTGAGCGTTGAGCCGTTCGGCCACTTCCGTCGGGGTGCCGCAGATCGCCGCGCCCGCCATCAACTCCTCGACATCGACCTTCTTCCCGTCACCGCGCCATGGGCTGGCGAATGAGGCGTAAACCTCCAAATACGGCCGCCACCGTTCCTGGGCATTGTTTTCAGCGACGAACAAATGGCTCGGCAACGCCACCCGGCCGGGTCGCTGCCGACGGTAATTGGCCACGACATCCACGTATATGCTGGGATCCCGCAATGTGCTCGGCAGCATGAGCGGCATTCCCAGTTCTGCGGCGAAATCGGCGGAATTCGCGGAACCGCTGCCGACCCACAGTGTCGGGTGCGGTTTCTGGATCGGGCGTGGTGTCGTGGTTACGTTCGACAGTGGGCTGCGGAAGGTGCCGTGCCAGCTGACGTTTTCCTCGCGCAACAGCTTCAGCAACAGCCGCAGATACTCATGGAACCGTGGCCGCAGGTCTGACGGCGAGATGCCGAAGGCCACATCCGTCTCGGTCAATACGCCTCGGGCCACGATCAGTTCGGCGCGTCCGTTGGACAGGACGTCGAGGGTGGCGAGTTCTTCGGCGACGCGCACGGGGTCGCGGTGGGCCAGCAGGGTGACGCCGGTGGACAGGCGCAGGGTCGAGGTGTGGGCGGCGATGGTGGCCAGCAGGAGTTCTGGTGCGGAGACGATGTAGCGGGTGAAGTGGTGTTCGCCGATCGCGACGCCGGTGAATCCGGCTTGTTCGGCGACGACTGCCTGGTCGATCATGGCGCGGATGCGGTCCGGCTGGGACAGGCTTTTCCCGGTACGTGGATCCGGCAGATGATCCCCGAGGATCAGCAGGTAGACATCCACGACGAAAGATCCTACCTGTTTGACGGGGTCGGAACGGTTGGGCCGAGCGGAGTTCAGGTGCCTGCTAGATGGCTGGTGCGGTCCACCGTCACCAGCCACGCTGGTGCGCCGTGTGAGCCGTGGAACCGGGTGTGCACGCGCTCGGCATCGATGGCCACGATGTCCCAGCCGCCGTTGAATGCCGCGCGCAGCTCGTCCTGGCTGACCGGATGCGGGCCGGTGTCTGGCCCCTGGTCGCTGAAACACAACACATACACCCGCGCGCCGGGTTCGGTCACTGATGCCAGGTTGGTCACGTACTCGCGTCGTTCGTCGCGGTCGAAGGTATGGAACAACCCGCAGTCCAGCACCGTGGTGAAGGTGCGTCCCAAACCGTCCAGTCGTAACGCGTCCGCGGTGACGAACTCGACCTGTAGGCCACGTTCGGCAGCCTTGGATCGTGCCCGGGCCAGCGCGGTCTCAGCGACGTCGAAGCCGACAACCGGCAGCCCGTGGTGTGCGATGTGCAGGGCGTTCTCGCCTGATCCGCATCCGGCGTCGAGTACGAGGCCGGTGAACCCGCCTTCGGCCGCGATACGCATGACCGCTGGTTGTGGGCCGTCGATGTCCCATGGCGCGGGGCCGTCGTGATAGGAGGCGTCCCATGGCTGGCCGGTCATTCGCTCGTGGCTGGTCGGCTGCCGGGGCATGACCTCATCGTGGCACAGTCTGGGCGTTGTAGGACGATGACCGGATGACCGCCGCTTTTGTTCGCGCCCACACGCGCTTGGGTGTCGCGCCGCACGTTCCGGAGATCCAGCTGTATTTGGCTGAGGACGCGTTCGATCTGTGGGAGCGGGTGGAGGCGGAGGTCGGTGAGAAGGGCTTGGCGCCGCCGTTCTGGGCGTTCGCGTGGGCCGGTGGTCAGGCGTTGGCGCGGTATGTGCTGGACAATCCGTCGCTGGTGGCTGGGCGCAGCGTGCTTGATCTGGCCGCTGGGTGTGGTGTGGTGGCGTTGGCGGCAGCGAAGGCCGGGGCGGCGCGGGTGGTGGCCAACGAGATCGACCAGTTCGCGATCGACGCGATCCGGTTGAACGCTGAGGCCAACGGCGTGGCTGTGGCGACCGAGTTCGGTGACATGGTCGATGGTGATGCCGAGGGCTTTGACGTGGTCCTGGCTGGTGACATCTTCTACGACACGGCCGTCACCTCGCGGATGATGCCGTTCATCCGCCGCCTGCAGGCCCGTGAGGTGACTGTGCTCGTCGGCGATCCTGGCCGCAAGCACCTGCCGCGTGAGCAGTTCACGAAGGTCGCCCAGTACGAGGTGCCGGTGCCGGAAGCCTTGGAAGACGCGGAGATCAAGACCACGACCGTGTGGCGGCCGCGTTAGTCCTGCTGGTGCCGGCTCAGTACCGCGGCGAGCGTGTACACCGGGGAGGAATCCAGCTTGTGGCGTGCCGCGTCGTAGCCTCGGGTGATGCGGATGTCGTTGTGGGACAACAAGTCTTGCACCTTCTCGATGGGTACGCCGTTGGCCAGCAGTGTGGTGGCGACTGTGCGGCGTGAGGTGTGCGGGGTGATGTTGTCCGCGGCGGCGAGCCCGGCCTGTTTGGCGTACCGGCGCAGCGCCAGCCAGACATCGCGTTGCGTCAATGCCCGTCCGCCGGTCTTGCTTGGATCACGTGGATGCGGCGCGGTCACCAGCAGCGGCCCGGACAGCTCGCCCTCACGTTCGCCGCGCACCGCGAGGTAGGCGTCCAACGCGGCCAGTACCGGCGGTGCGAGCGGCACGAAGTCGCGGGTTTGTCCTTTCTTGGTGTACCACAGGATTCGGTGTCCGCGGTCCACTGCGAGATCCGCCACCCGCGCGCTGGTCACTCCGGAGACGCGCAGTCCTGTGTGGAACATCAGCGACAGCAGTGCCGCGTCGCGGTAGGCGGCCTCGCTGCCGATGCGTTGCGCGCGGCTGGTGACGTGATCCAGCAATGCCGCGGTTTCGGTCTCGGCCAACGCGGGGAACGGTGATTGACGGTCCACTTTGGGGCGTTTCACCGCTGAGACCGGGTTGCGTTCGGCCACGTCGTTGTCCTCAAGGTATTGGTACCAGCTGGAAATCGCCGCCAGTCGACGTGCCACAGTGGACGATGAGGCCTTTTTGGGGATGCCGTCCTTTCCGGTCACGGTGATCGTGGCTTTCCAGCCGTCGACATCGGCTCGACGCGCGTCGAGGGGGTCAAGTCCGGTGCGGCGGCACCATTCCAGCCACGCTGCCAGATCCGCGAAGTACGCGCGGCGCGTGTGCTCGGTTTTGTCGGCTTCCAACCACAGCACGGTCAATGCTCTGATTGTGTAGCGGTCGTTGGGGTCCGCTGGTGGCAGGGCGGGCAGCGTCTCCACCGCGTCGGCCAGTATCGCGCGCAACGCGCCCGGTTGCGTGGGATCGGCGGGTTCGATGAGCCGGGAGATCGGTCGGATCAGTTCGCCTGACACGCCTGTTGATCTTAGGGCCGCAGGCCTCTGGTCACCATCGCCAGCAGCCGGTCAGTCAGTTCCGTGTCCTCCGGGTCTTGTTCGCTGGCCAGTGCGATGCCGTTGACCAGCTTCAACAGATCCAGCACGTCGACGTCCGCGCGGACCGCCCCGGCTGCTTTGGCGCGGTCCAGCACCTGCCCGGCCGCGTCGTACACCATCGTGTGACAGCTCTGTGCCAGCGCTGAGCCGCCGGAGCGCAGCGCGCTCATCAACGCGCTGGCCAGGCCCCGGTAGGTGCTGGAGTGGGTGACCAGGCGACGCAGGAAGACCTGCAGGGCCGTGCCCGCGTCCGGCTCGTCCAGCAGGTCGTTCGTGCGGGCGAGCAGGCGTTCCATCTGCACCCGGAACACGGCTTCGACCAGGTCGAGGCGGGTGGGGAAGTGCCGGTAGAGGGTGCCGGAGCCGACCCCGGCGCGTTTGGCGATGTCATCAAGCGGCGCGTCGGTGCCGTGCTCGGCGAACGCCGCCTTCGCCGCGTCCAGCAGCCGCTCGTAGTTGCGGCGCGCGTCGGCTCGCATCGGCTTCGTGTCCACCATTTCCACATTCTGACGGGTTCGGGTGGAGTTGGGCTCACTGAGCATGGGGGGAGATGCGCCCATCGTGCCCTCGCGGAGCCTGTCGTTAGCGTCGGCGCATGGTCCTGGTGCAGCTCGCGTCGCGTTCGATCCGTTACCGTGCAGGAGGTTTCGTCGCCAGCCTGCTGACGCTCGCGCCCCTGAGCGGCGTCACCGAGGCCATGGCGCTCTGCGCGGGTCAAGGCACCGGGCCTGCTGCGCGAAACCCAACCCGCCGCGCAGATCGTCGCCACATTGGTCGAGGACTGCCAGGCCCGACTTCGCCGCTGGTGACCAGGCGTTAACGTGGACCGATGAGCAGGACAGCACAACCGTGGCCGCCCGTGCCCGCCGAGCCGGTGATCGCCCATCCGCAGGCGCCCGCGCCCGGTGAGAAGCTTCCGATGCACTACGCCGAGTGCTTCGGCTGCGGCGACGAACTCGACGGCGGGCTGCACATGCGCTCCACCGTGGGCGAAGGGCAGACCGTACGCGCGCAGTTCACCGTCACCGACGCCCACCAAGGCGCCCCCGGTCTCGCCCACGGCGGACTGCTGGCGTGCGCGTTCGACGAAGCACTCGGCTCCATCGTCGGGAACCTGCTACGCCGTCCCGCCGTGACCGGACGGCTGGAGACCGACTTCCGTCGCCCAGTCCCGGTCGGCTCAACCCTGTTCATCATCGCCCGGCTGGACGGAATGGCTGGGCGCAAGATCTACGTCAGCGCCGACGGCCATCTGGACGCCGAAGACGGCCCGATCGCCGTGCAGGCCCGATCGTTGTTCGTGCTGGTGGACTTCGACCACTTCACAACGCACGGGCACCCGCAGTCGATGGAGAAAATCATGGAAGCCCGGCGCAGAAAGCCAGACAGGGACTGGGACATCAACCCGTGAGAAGCGTGTTGGTGGTGTGACCACGTCACACCACCAACACCGTTATCTAGTTCAGTGGCACTGGCTTACCGGGGTGTAGTAGGCGCCGTACCAGTTCGTGTACGGCTGAGTCGGCAGCCACCACGCGACAGTGACGCCGCCGCGTACTTCGCGGCACGCACCCCACCACTCGCCGGTAACCCGGTGCCGCGGGCGGATGTATTCGACCTGGCGCCCGCAGTTGCGGTACTCGAGACGATCGCCGCCCGGCCGGCTCGACCCACACGGGGCTAACTGAATGCTGCTGTGAGCGGCCGATGCCGGAGCGTCCGCTGTGGCGGCGACGGCTGGCGCGCCGATGCTGAGCAGCGCGATGGCACCTGCGACAAGCATGGTCTTCACGGACTTCATGAGCAGTACTCCCCACCTCGGAGATAATAAGGAAACTTTCCTAACAATCCAACGTCCGGGAGCTGGCGACAACCGCCTGGCAAGACCTTCAAGCAGGGCTGAAGTCCGGACCCTCTCGGCGCCTCCGATGGCAGCACACCCGAGGACATCGCTGCTGCCACAGAACAAATCGGCGCAGAACTCCCGGCAGGCGTCGTCGAATGGTTCACTCTCGTGGGCCGACGACTGCGAGCAGTCCAGGTATCCCGGAGACGCCAAGCACTCTGCTGCGTGACGGCAAGGACAGCGGAATATTCGAGTGAATGACCGCGTCACCTGAGGCGTTTGAGCGCCTGGCGGGGTTGGTTGAGCTTGACCCACCAGGCGGACCGCAGGAGACAGTGCTCGCGTTCAAAGAACTCAGCTCTGCCGAGCGCGCAACGTAACCGGAGACTGCGGCTTCACGACGCGGAGCTTTTGAAGCGGCTGTCGGAGATCTCGGCCGTGTCTGGTCTGCCGCCAACACGGGCGCCACCGTTCTTTTCCCCATCAGGACCACTCGGCCTGATGAGACAATCGCCGCGCTGCAGGGTGTGGTGCCTACTGAGCTGGCACGCAAGGTTGTTGTGGCGATCCGTCCCGAGCAGATCAGCAGATTCCGCGTTGTTCACCCGGCCAGCCGCGCGGAATACCTCCTGCCCGACTGACGCGATCGGTACGAGCCTGCCCTTCCACTTGCAGGATTTTCGCCATGCAGCAAGGCCAACTGTCCGCTGGCATCTGGATTCATGCCTGCCCCGCACCCGAAGTTCTCCTTCCGGCGCACGAGCGGACACCTGGTCGCCGGATTGTCCGACGGCAGCGCGACGTCCAGAACCGGGCACCTACGAGTACTTCTACCTGCCGGGAAATCGGGTTGCAGGGTCCCGTGGGCCTGCTTCGCCGGCCAGGGCTGGGCAGACGCAGCGGAGTTTGCCGGTGGTCTCGACGCTGAGGGCGGCTAGTGCGCAGTCAAGTCAAGTGCCGGACCGCGTGACTGCGCGCGAGCCGGGTCACTCGGAAAGCTTGCGCTCCAACGGAGTCCGGAACCGGGGCGTGACGCGGGCATCGCCGAGCCACTCCTGCAACCGGGTTGCCTCCGCCTCAATCGCCGTCATCACTTCCGCGCCCACATCCTCGAGGAGCTCGACCGCTATCTCGCCGCTGCGGCGTTGAGCCCAGCCGCCGACGATCCTGCCGTCGGACCACACGGTCGGCCCGACATTGCCTGACCGGTCGAACAATGCCGGGCCGTGTCCGCCCAGGAACCAGTCGCGCGACTGCCAGCCCATGGGGGTCGAGTCCAGCCCAGGCAGCAGCGCCACCCATGGCGGGGGATCCGGCACCGGTTCGAGGTCGTCGGCCAGCGCGATCCCCGGCACGCCGTCCATGTCCACCTCGACCGGGCCCAGCTCGGCCAGCGCCTTCTTCGTCTGCCCGACCGTCCATCCTGTCCACCACCGCAGGTCTGAGATCGGCGCGGGCCCGAAGGTCGCCAGCCACCGCCGGGCCAGACATGCCCGCGCGGCCTCCGGGGACCAAGAGGCCTGGTTGGGTAACCAATCGTCCAGCATCGCCCACATGTACTGGCCGCTGAGCCACGAGCCGCGCGGACGGCCGCGCACGATTCGGCCATCCGCGGCCAGCAAACCCAATACCCTAGTGGTGATGAACGCCGTTGTGCCGTAGGCCTTGTCCGGTGCGTACACCAGCGGCGTGCGCAACCGTGGTTCGTCCTCGGCCAGTTGTGCGGCGGTCGCTGAGCCACGGGCGCGCAGCGCCGCGGCCACCGCATCCTCCACTTCGGACAGCCACTCGCCGGTCTTGTCCACCTCGGCGATGTGCTGGACCAGCCCGCGGCGCAGCCGGGCCGCCACATCGCGGCTGCACGCCTCCTGGACCACCGCGACCAGATCGGCGGGCACGACGAACACCGTGCGACGCATCCCCAGCATCCGCACCACCGTGCGATCCTCGTACAACGCCCGTTCGATGCCCAGGCCGTCGGCCACGCGCTGGCGAGCCACGATCGACAGATACACCGTCGCGGGATCAGTCGCGTGCAATGCCACCATCGCCTCGGCCACGTCCACGGCCGTCGCCCCTGTGGCGGCCAATAGATGACGTCGGCCGAGCCTGGCTCGCCGCTGACTGATCCCCATCTTCACGACTCTGTCTTACCAGCCGCTACCGACAATTCCGGCTTCACCACGAGTTCGACCTGGTCACGGCCTGTGTACAGGTCCCAGAGACGCTCGGCCAGATCAGCGGGTTCCAGCAACGGGAAGCCGCCATCCGGCACGAACCGCTGCTGCGCCTCGCTGCCCCGCACAATCCCGCCCACCACCAGCAACCCCGCATACACGCCCGAATCCGCGATCTCCGCGTGCAACGAGTGCACGTAGTTACGCAGCCCCGCCGCGGCCGCCCCGACATTGCTGATCATCGGCACCGGCTCCACCGCCGAGGTCCCCGTCGCGTACAACAGCGTCCCCGACCCGCGCGCCACCATTCCCGGCAACACCAAACCCGTCAGTACGACCGGTGCGACCAGCCGTAACTCCAACTGGAACCGCAACGCCGCCGCGTCAAGACCCACCGGACGCGCCATCACCTCGTCCATCCCGGTCGCCCCGAACGCCACCACATCGATCTCACCGATCTGCGCGACGACCTCAGCCAGGCGGGCATGATCGGTCACATCGGCGGCGAAAGTCGTTGTCTCACCAGCAATCCTGTCCGCCAGAGCGTCCAGTTTGGACGGTGTACGGCCGACGAGCGCGACCCGGAAACCCGCACGGGCAAACCGCCGCGCGGTCGCCAGACCCAGACCGCTGCCCGCGCCGAACACCGCGAGGGTATTGCTCATCCATCGCCCCTTAACTTGAGGATGCTCTCAAGTTAACCGTAACATGAGGGAGACCTCAAGTTCGTAGGATGGAGCCGTGACCAAGCCGCTGCGCCGAGACGCCAAGCACAACCGCGACAAACTGATCGCGGCCGCGACCGTCGTCTTCGCCGAACGGGGGATCGAGGCGCCGCTGGAGGAGATCGCCCGGCAGGCAGGCGTCAGCATCGGCACGCTCTACAACCGGTTTCCCACCCGCGCGGCCTTGTTCGATGCGGTGTTTCCCGACCGTGTGGCCACCAGCCTGCGCTTCGGCGACCAGGCGCTGGCCTGTGAGGACCCGTGGGATGGGTTCGTGCTGTTCGTAACCAAGCTCTGCGAGCTGCAAGCGGTCGACCGCGGCCTCAACGACCTGATCACCCGCCGGTTTCCCGACGCCACCGCCGTGGCCGAGGCGTGCGGCAACGGTCTGGACAAAGCCAGCCAAGTGATCGAACGCGCCCAGCGCGCCGGAGCACTGCGCCCCGACTTCACCTTCGCCGATCTGGTCACCCTCACCTGGGCCAATGCCCGCATCGTCGCCGCGACCCAGGACACCGCGCCCACGGCGTGGCGGCGCCACCTCGCGTTCCTGTTGGACGGCCTGCGCGCCGGCGCCGCTCACCCCGTCGCCGAGCCGCCCTTGACCGCCGAACAGCTCGACGAGGCGATGCGAGCCTGACTCGCGTCCACTACATCGGTCGTAAATATGCTGGTGAATCGACACAAACGTGCTGTGGCGAAAGAACCGGAACAGCATATTTTGCAGCCATGACAAGTGCCGACACACGCGACATGTCCATGGCCCACACCATGTTCCGCCGCGAGTTCGCCGCATTGCCCGCGCTCGTGCGCACCGTCGCCGTAGGAGATACCGAACGCGCGGACGTGGTTGCCGAACACATGGCACCGTGGCGCGAGCACGCGTCATCACAGCACAGCACAGCGCGGACCTCGCAGACATCCTGGACGATGTGAACCGCGCCATGACCCGCTACCAAGCCGCCCCCGAGGTCATCGCCAACACCCTGGCCGCATTCCCGCCGAAGGTACGCGCCACGCTCGAAAAACAAGGAACAGGGATTTCGCCGCCTACTCCCAGCGCGTCCACGGCCCACCGACACCGGCGAAACACACCACCAGGTAACTCGGCGAAATCGCGCCAGAACCGGCCGTGACAATGATCAACGTCGGTAGGTTGTCCGTGCAATTCACCCATTCACGGCGTAAACGCCTGGTTGCGCCGTTCGGACGTAGCTGTGGTCTAGACCTCAATCTAACGTGGTCTGAACCATACCGTCGCCGCTGCAAGCGCGAGGAGAACCATGTCGAGGAAGAGATGGGGTGCCGCGATCCTGGCCGGTGCCTTATCCATCGGGTTAACGGTCGCCGTGTCCCCGGCGCAGGCCCATGACTATGGCAACGGTGTCCGCACCGTCGGGTACTACACGCAGTGGAGCATCTACGACCGCAATATCCCGGTTAAATACCTGGTCGACAACGGAAGCGCCGCCAAGCTCAGCCACCTGAACTACGCCTTCAGTTTCCTGGACGAGCAAGGCAAGTGCATCAGTTCCGACGCATGGGCCGACTACCAGCGGCCCGTGCCTGCCGAGCAGGCCGTCAACGGCAAGGCCGACGAAGCCGGCCAGGCCCTGATGGGCAATCTCAACCAGATCAAGCAGCTGAAGGCGAAATTCCCCAAGCTGCGCGCGTACATCTCGATCGGTGGCTGGACCGGGTCGAAGTACTTCTCCAACGCCGCGCTGACCCCGGAATCCCGGGCAGCGCACGTGAAGTCCTGCATCGACATGTGGCTCAAGGGCGACCTGCCGGGCGCGCCGGCCGGTGCGGCCAAGGATGTGTTCGACGGTGTCGATCTGGACTGGGAGTGGCCCGCCACCGACGGTGCCCCTGGCAACGTCGTGCGTCCCGAGGACAAGCAGAACTTCACCAAGCTGCTGTTCGAATACCGGCTGCAGCTGCTCAAGCTCGGCTTCCTCAACCACAAGACCTACGACCTCACCGCGTTCCTGCCTGCCAACCGCGGCGCGCTGGACCGTGGATACGAGGTCAGCACGATCTTCAAGCTGCTGACCTTCGCCACCGTGCAGGGGTATGACTACCACGGCACGTGGGAGCAGATCACCAACCAGCAGTCGGCGATCCGTGCTCCCGAAGGCGACCCGACCTCACCGCCGGACAACAGCAAGATCGTGGTCGACGCCTACCTGGAGCGGGGCGCGCCGAAGGACAAGATCGTGCTCGGTGTGCCGTACTACGGCCGTGGCTGGACTGGCGTGACCAACCAGAACAACGGCCTGTTCCAGCAGTCGACCGGCCCGGCGAAGGCGACATACGAGCCGGGTGCCGACGACTACCGGGTGCTCAAGAACCTGGTGGGGCAGAACGGTTTCAAGCTCTACCGGGACGCGAAGGCCGGGCACGCCTGGCTGTTCGACGGCACCACGTTCTGGACCTTCGACGACCCGATCGAGATCAAGCGCAAGGGCCAGTTCATCCGTGACCGCAGGCTCGGTGGCGCGATGATCTGGTCGCTGGACGGCGACACCCCGCAGGGCGAGCTGAGCAACGCACTCGCCAGCGGCCTGCGTCGCTAGAAAACACTCGTGAGTGGTTAGCCGAGTTCTAACTCGGCTAACCACTCACGAGGTTTATTCGCCCATGTAGAGCTTGCTGACCGCCTCCTGTGCGGCGCGCGCGGTGTCCTGCGGGGTGCCCGCGGCGATGCTGGCGTCGGCCCACTGCGCACTGCTGGCCCGGATGAAGTCCTTGCCCTCTGGCGAGGCCATCCACTCCATGCCCTTCTCCGGCGGCACGGACGTGTCGGACGCCAGGTGCAACGCGAGCCCCAGCACCATCGAGTCCCAGCCGATGCCGACCGCGCCCGGCCCGAACTGCGCCCACATGTCGTCATCGACGTGCGCGACATGCTCGAGCTCGAAACGTGAGCGCCCGTCCGGATCCGTGGAGAGGCGCACCTCGATCCACGACACCTGGCCATTCATCTCCCAGGTCGCCGCGAAACTCTTTGGCGGATCGCAGCGCTCAACCACGCCGCCTGCGTTGCCCACGAGCTGATAGCGCCCGCCGACGGTGAGCTCCCCGGTGATCGGCAGGAACCAGCGGGGGATCCGCTCGATGCTCGTACACGCGTCCCACAGGTCATCGAGATCGGTGTCGTAGGCCTGGCTGATGGTGAGCACCCGGGCTTCACCGGCTTCCAGCGCGCGCGTGCCGATCGCCCGTCGAACAGCGCTGATCTGGTGGTTTACGTCGACCATGGCGCGAAAGTTACAGGCGTGGCTTATATAAGTCAACAGCGAACATTACGTGTCGCGATCTTGCCCGTGCGCGCCGTCGGCAAGCCCTGATTTAGGCTGATGTCTCATGTCGGCGACACGGCTGCTGGTACTCGGGGTGGTGCGCGGATACGGGCGCGCCCACGGCTATCTGATCGGCAACGACCTACTGGCCTGGGGTGCCGACCAGTGGGCCAACGTCAAATGGGGCTCGATCTACCACGCGCTCAAACAGCTGACCAAAAGCGGCTCGCTGATCGAGGACTTCCTAGCCACCCGCACCGAGTACGAGCTGACCGAACGCGGCGAACTGGAGTTCCAGAAGCTGCTGCGCAACGCCTTCCGCCGTCCCGAGCACCGCCCCGACATGCTCGGTGCCGGTCTGGCGCTACTGCCCGCGCTGACCCGTCAAGACGCGATCGCCCTGCTACGTGAACGCCTCGCCGCGCTGGAGGCGCAGCGCGACGACGCCGAGGTGCAGCTGCGTAAATCCCAAGGCCCCCAACACGTCTGGGAGCTCTACACACTGTGGGGCCACTCCGCCGACTCCGGCATTGAATGGACCCAAGGCCTGCTCACCCGCCTGGAAGAAGGCAAGTACGCGATGGCGGGCGAACCAGGATCACCCGGCAAACCCGGCAGCTGGCACGAGCTCATCGAGCCATGACCGGCTCGTTGTGGTGGGACCTGCTCATCGGCGTCAGCGCGGCGTTGCTGCTGGCCTGGGTCGCGCTCGCGGTCACCCTGCTGATCGTGCGCCCGCGCGGCAATCTCCTGCGTGAAGCGCTGCGGCTGCTGCCCGACGTGCTGCGCCTGGTCCGTCGGCTGGCCGCCGACACGGCCCTGCCGAAAGGCGTGCGGATCCGGCTCGGGTTGCTGCTGGCCTATCTGGCCATGCCGATCGACCTGATCCCCGACTTCATCCCCGTCCTGGGCTATGCCGATGACGCCATCATCGTCACCGCCGTGCTGCGGGCCGTCGTGCGCCGCGCGGGCATCGACGCCGTGCGCCGCCACTGGCCTGGCACCGACGACGGCTTCGCGGCCCTGACCCGGCTCACCCGGCTCGAGCCCCGCTGAACGCGCCGGCCGCGACCAGGCGTTTGCATGAAACGGACGAAGTGATGCATACTCCCCGCCCGGCATTCAAGTTTTAATATGGAGTGGGGTACTCGAATGGCCGAAGGATTAGCGGTCGTCGCTGAGGGATTGCGCAAGCGGTACGGCGACCACAACGCACTGGACGGGTTCGATCTGACCGTGGCGGAGGGCACGGTCTGCGGACTGCTGGGACCCAACGGCGCGGGCAAGACCACCGCGGTACGGATCCTCGCGACACTGCTGCAGTTCGACGGGGGACGCGCGCAGGTCGCGGGCATGGACGTGGCCACCAAGGCCAAGGAGGTGAAGCGGCGGATCGGGCTGGTCGGCCAGCACGCCGCGGTCGACGAGATCCTGTCCGGCAAACAGAACCTGGAGATGTTCGGCCGCCTGTTCCACCTCTCACCAGCCCACGCGCGGCGGCGGGCGGACGAGCTGCTCGAGCATTTCGGGCTGACCGACGCGGCCACCCGACCAGCCAAGACCTACTCCGGCGGGATGCGCAGGCGCCTGGACATCGCCGCCAGCATGATCCTCGCGCCACGGGTGCTGTTCCTCGACGAACCCACCACCGGCCTGGATCCCCGCAGCCGCAGCGAGGTCTGGCAGGCCGCGCGCGACATGGTCGCCACCGGCACCTCAGTCCTGCTGACCACGCAGTATCTGGACGAAGCCGACCAGCTGGCCGATCGGATCTCGGTGATCAACCACGGCAGCGTGATCGCCGAAGGCACCCCCGACCAGCTCAAAACCACGCTCGGCGGCGACCGCGTCGACGTCGTCGTGCACTCGGACACCGAACTCGCCCGAGCCGCCGAGCTGATCGGCAAGATCGCGGGCGCCACCGTCGCGATCGACCACGACACCCGCCAGGTCAGCGTGCCGGTGACCGACCGGGTCACCGCGCTGATCGACGTGGCGCAGACCCTCAAGACCGCCGAGATCGACATCGAGGACATCGAGCTGCGCCGCCCGACCCTCGACGAGGTGTTCCTGTCGTTGACCGCCACCAAGCAGGCCGCGGCATGAGGTGGGCACTGGCTGACGGCTGGACCATCACCCGCCGCGAACTCATCCACTGGGTGCGTGAACCCGGATCGGTGCTGTTCGGGCTCGCGTTCACGGTCATGATCGCGTTGATCTTCGGCTACCTGCTCGGTGGCGCGATGACCGTGCCCGGCGGCGGGAACTACCGGGAATTCCTGATGCCCGGCATGTTCGCGATGAACATGCTCTTCGGCATCGGCACGACGATGACCGCCATCGCCCAGGACATCACCCAAGGCGTGACCGACCGGTTCCGCTCCATGCCGATGTCACCCGCGGCCGTGCTGCTGGGCCGCAGCTTCGCCGACATGATCGACTCGGTGCTGCTGCTGTCCGTGCTGATCGCGTGCGGCCTGGCGATGGGCTGGCAGAGCAACGGCAGCGCGGGCGACACCGCGCTGGCGATCGCGCTGCTGCTGATGCTGCGGTTCGCGTTCATCTGGGTCGGCATCTTCGCCGGACTGATGGCAGGCAACCAGGCCATGGTCACCGCCATCCAGACCATGGAGTTCCCGATCGGGTTCCTGTCCAGCGCGTTCATCCCGCCAAGCACCATGCCCAGCTGGCTGGGCGCGATCGCCGAATGGAACCCGCTGTCCTCGACCGTCGCCGCGATCAGGGAACTGTTCGCCAACCCCGGCATCGGCGGCGACTCGTGGGTCACACAGAACGCCATACTGATGGCAGTGATCTGGCCACTGGCCATGATCGCGATCTTCTCCCCCTTGGCGGTGCGGCGTTACCGGAGGTTGAGCCGTTGATCGAGTTCGAACCGGCGGACCCGCCACGGGCGAGCCAGTTCGTCTTCCGGGACTCGGACGGCGACGTCCGGGTCCCGGTCGGCGCCGCGTTGCCCACGCTCCTGCGCGATGCACAGTGGGGGCCGCGTGCCCAGCGGGCCTTGCGGCTGGTCGCGGCGGGCAAGATCGTGCCCGCCATCTCACCCGCCGGATACGACACCTGGCGGATCGACGGTGAGGGCGATGAGTTCGACAACGCCGTCGCCGACACGCTGCCGCGTACCCCGGCCGCGCTGCTTGTCCTGGGCGGGCAGGCCTTCGCCGCGTCCGAGCCGCAGCAGATGCAGCACGGCTCGCTTGATGCCACCGTGCGCGTTGCGCTGCGGCTCACGATCGATCTGGACACCGCGCAATTCCTTGCCACACTGGACTTCCCGGGCGAGTGGAACGCCGCGACCATGCTCGCGGTCCGCCGGGCCACACCCGCGTGGCCGGTGCTGGAACGGTTCCTCGACGACACCGAACCCGGCACGCTGCTGCTCGGGGACCCAGAGATCGGCGAATTGCTCGGCGGCGCCATCCAGCGCCTGCACGACGCGGGCATCGACGTGCGGTGGCCCAGCGAGGTCGCGCGTTCCTTGGCCGCCCGAGCGGTGATCAGCGGCGGGCCCGGCGGCGAGGTCGACCTGAACTGGCAGGTCACCCTTGGCGGGCAAGCCCTGTCGGACGCCGAGATCGAGGTGCTCGCCGACGCGCACCGGCCGCTCGTGCGGCTGCGTGACCAGTGGCTGCTCGTCGATCCCACGCTCGCGCGGCACGCTCGCGACCGCACCCTCAAACCCATGCCCACCCTCGAGGCGCTCGGTGCCGCGCTGACCGGCACGGCCCACATCGACGGCCACGATGTACCCGCGATCGCCACCGGGTGGCTGGAATCGTTGCGGCAGCGAATATCCGACCCCGCCGAGGACGACGTGGCGCAACCCGCCGCGCTGACCGCGACCCTGCGCGACTACCAGCTGCGCGGCCTGCGCTGGCTCGACCGGATGACCTCGCTCGGCCTCGGCGGCTGCCTGGCCGACGACATGGGCCTGGGCAAGACGATCACCCTGATCGCGTTGCACCTGCGGCGCGGATCCAAACCCACACTCGTGGTCTGCCCGGCCTCGCTGTTGGGCAACTGGGAACGCGAGATCACCAAGTTCGCGCCCGGCACGCCCGTCCGGCGCTTCCACGGCAGCGCCCGCAACCTCGACGACCTCGACGGCGGGTTCGTGCTCACCACCTACAGCACGATGCGCCTCGACGCGGAAACCCTGGCCCGCCACGAATGGGACCTGCTGGTCGCCGACGAAGCCCAGCACGTCAAAAACCCCGGATCCGGCACCGCCAAAGCGCTGCGCACCATCCCGTCCGCCGCGCGCGTGGCGTTGACCGGCACGCCCGTGGAGAACAACCTCTCCGAACTCTGGGCCATCCTCGACTGGACCACCCCGGGCCTGCTCGGGCCGCTGGCGGCGTTCCGGACCCGCTGGGACGGCAACCCCACCGGCCTTGCCCCGCTGGTTCGGCCGTTTCTGTTGCGGCGCCGCAAATCCGACCCCGGTATCGCGCCGGAGCTGCCGCCCAAGACCGAGACCGACCGGCCGGTGCCGCTCACCCGTGAACAAGCGGGCCTGTATCAGGCGCTGGTCGACGAGGTGATGGCACAGATCAAAGCCAGCAGCGGGATCGCCCGCCGCGGCCTGATCATGAAACTGCTCACCGGGCTCAAACAGATCTGCAACCACCCCGCGCAGTTCCTCAAAGAACCCAAAGCCCAGCTGCCCGGCCGGTCGGGCAAGCTGGAGCTGCTGGACGAACTGCTCGCCACGATCCTGGCCGAAGACGGATCCGTGCTCGTGTTCACCCAATACGTGACCATGGCCCGGCTGCTGGAACGGCACCTACGCGACCACGGCGTCACCACCCAACTGCTGCACGGCGGCACACCCGTGCCCGCGCGCGAGGACATGGTGCGCCGATTCCAGAACGGCGAAGCGCCCGTGTTCCTGCTGTCGCTCAAAGCCGCGGGCACCGGGCTCAACCTCACCCGCGCCGACCATGTCGTGCACTACGACCGCTGGTGGAACCCGGCCGTGGAAGACCAGGCCAGCGACCGCGCGTCCCGCATCGGCCAAACCCGGCCCGTGCAGGTCCACCGGCTGATCGCCGAAGGCACCCTGGAAGACCGGATCGCCGAAATGCTGCGGGAAAAGAAGAAACTCGCCGACGCCGTGCTGGGCACCGGTGAGGCCGCGCTGACCGAGCTGTCCGACGCGGACCTGGCTGAGCTGATCGAACTGAGGGGGACCTGGTGACCGATGTTCGAGGGTTTCCCGCGTTCCCCGCAGGCGCACGCCGCCGCGCCCGCTTCGCCCGATCCTGGTGGGGCAACGCGTGGATCACCGCGATCGAAGACGCCGCACTGGACTCCGACCAGATGCGCATCGGCCGCAAATACGCCTACGCCGGGCAAGTCGGCCCGATCACCGTCAGCCCAGGCCGCATCGCCGCGACCGTCTACGGCAGCGACCGCACCCCGCACACCACAACCGTCCACATCGCACAACTCACCGACACCGAATGGACCCGGCTGCTTGACTGGGTCGCCGCCAAATCCGGCTACATCGCCGCCCTGCTCGACAAGGACATGCCACACGACCTCACCGCCGCGCAGATCCCGATCCTGCCCCAGCTGACCGACCTGGAACCGGACTGTGACTGCGAAGGCTGGGAACTGCCCTGCCGGCACGCGGCCGCACTGTCCTATCAGGTCGCGTGGCTGCTGGACGAAGACCCGTTCGTGCTGCTGCTCATCCGCGGCCGCGGCGAACAAGACCTGCTGGATGAGCTGCAACTACGCAACGGGCCACCCCCGTCGATGCTGCGCTACCTGGTCACCGACGCCGCCGCGCGTGCCCAAGCCCTGCTCGACGGCCGGGAAGCGGTTGAGCTCACCGAATGGCAGGACACCGTGCGATGGGCCGCGACCTACCCCGCGCTCGCCGGGCAATTGGCGTCCTGCACCGGGCGCGACCTCACCCACGCGGTCCGCGCCTGGAACTACGGCGGCCTCACCGGGCTCGAAGTGCTGGAAACCACGTGGCGGCCCAGCAAAACCGACCTCGCCAAGGCCGCGACCGCACTGTCGGGAGAGGACATCCCGCCGCTCGATCAGTCCCGCAACCACTGGACCGGCACACAGGCACAACTGCGACTGGGCAAGGACGGCCGCTGGTACCCCTACCGGCGTCAGGACGGCGAATGGCTGCCCGCCGGGCCACCCGAAACCGACCCAGCGACCGCTTTGCTGGCAATCTGAAGAAACCCGTCCAGCACGGTGACCGCGTGGCCGGTCAAATGCACCCGGTCACCGTGCACCTCGGTGCGCACCACGCCCGTCCGCCTTGAGGCCTGCAACCCAACCAAGCTCGTTTTGCCCGTGCGGCTGGCCCAATACGGCGCCAGCGCGGTGTGCGCGCTGCCCGTCACCGGGTCCTCCCGGATCCCATCCTGAGGCGCGAAAAACCGGGACACGAAGTCGTACTCGGCCGACCGCGCTGTCACGATCACGCCCCGAATGCCCTGCTCCCGCTCGATCCGCGCGATCGACAGCAGATCCGGGCGCAAGCCACGCACAGTGTCCTCATCGGACAGCACCACCAGCAGATCACCCAAGGCGCCAGTCCGGTACACAGCCACCGGCCGCGTGCCCAATGCTTCGGCCAACCCGGCGGGTTCTTCGGCTTCTTCGAGGCTCGCCGCCGGGAAATCGAGCGTGATCGTGCCGTCGTCAAAGCTGTGCGCCACAAGGATTCCACTGCGCGTGCTGAACCTGACCGTCGCCGATGTGCCACGATCCTCGTGCAGCGCGTGCGCTGTGGCCAGGGTGGCGTGACCGCACAGGTCGGTCTCGACCTCTGGGGTGAACCAGCGCAACGCGTAGTCCGCGTCAGGATCGTCGACCGGATGCGCGAACGCGGTCTCGGACAGGTTCATCTCCGCCGCCACCTGCCGCATCCAGCCCTCATCCGGCCAGGTGTCCTCCAACAGGCACACGGCCGCCGGGTTGCCACGAAACGGTTGGTCGCTGAACGCGTCGATGATCCGGATTCGCATGCCTCGACGCTAAAAGCCACTCCACGCTGGTCCCATAGCCAATCCGGCGAAATTGGTCCTGCTATCCCCTGGCCGCGGTCAGCCGCCGCAACCCCTCAGGAATCTGCGAAACCTGGATCGCGCCGTAGCCCAGCACAATCCCATGCTGCGGCGGCCCGGCGCAGAAATCGGCCAGCGCCTGGACCGCGACCCCATCGGCCCGTGCCCGCGCCACGAGCCCGGCCGGGTCGAACGTGGTGCGGGCACACAGGTGCAGCCCCGCGGATGACGGCACGATCCGCAGCCAATCGATATCGCTTCGCAGCGTCTTGGTGATCAGCTCGTGCCGGGCCGCGTACTCCCGTGTGGCTTTACGGATATGCCGAGCCAGCAAGCCTTCCTCGATGAACTGAGCCAAGGCGCCCTGCGTGACCAGATCGCCGTACATGTCGGTCAGCTGCTTGGCCGTGCGCAGCGCGGGTTGCAGCGACGGAGGGGCCACCAGGAACCCCACCCGCAGCATCGGCAGCATGATCTTGGAGAACGACCCGACATACACCACGCGACCGCTGCGATCGATGCTCTGCAACGGTTGCAACGGCCGGTCGGAAAACCGGAACTCGCTGTCGTAATCGTCCTCGACGATCACCGCGTCATGCCGCTCAGCCCACGCCAGCAGCGCCGTGCGACGAGCCAACGACATCGGCGTCCCCAACGGGAACTGGTGCGACGGCGTGGTGTACACCAGCCGCGCCTTGGCCGGAATCGCCGTCACATCAAGGCCTTCGTCATCCACCGGCACCGCCGCCACGCGCGCACCGAGCGACTCGAACAGCCGACGAGCAGGGGAGTAGCCCGGCTCTTCCAAGGCCACCACGTCACCCGGATCCACCAGCACCCGGCCGATCATGTCCAACGCCTGCTGCGCGCCCTGCGTGACCACGACATCCTCAATGCCCGCCACCACCGAGCGCGACACACCCACATAGCGCGCGATCGCCGCCCGCAGCCCCGGATGTCCCGCGGGTTCGGCATACCGCGCCGGATGCACCACCTTGGTCCGCAACTCACGACTCACCAGCCGCCGCCACGCCTCCAACGGGAACAACCGGCCATCGGGCAGCCCGAGCTGGAAGTCGTAGGGCAGCACCTCATCCATCGACGGCCCTGCCACCGTCTCCCACAACCGCCGCGGCCGCGCCACCCCCTTCCCGCGAGCGGCCCGCGCCTTGGGCTTCACCGGTTCGTCGGTCACGAACGTGCCCGCGCCGACCCGACCGCGCAGAAACCCCTCCGCAGTCAACCGCTCGTAGGCCTCGGTCACCGTCGTGCGCGACACCTGCAACCGCTGCGCGAGCTCCCGCGTCGGCGGCAGCCGCTCACCCGGCCGCAACCGACCATCAAGGATCGCTTCCAGCAGCTCACGGTAGATCCGCGCGGCGAGATCACCCTTGCCCGCCAGGCTGACGTGAAACTCCATTGGTCCATTCAGTTGTGCAGAAATTGGCTATACGACCCGACCAATGTACTCCGTAGGTTCACTGTCATGCACAGACTCGCAGCGGCTCAACTGACCAACTCGATCGGCGACGGTGCCTTCTACGTCACCTCGGCGCTGTACTTCACCCGCGTCGTCGGCCTGACCGCCACCCAGGTCGGCCTCGGCCTGACCATCGGCTGGGCCATCGGTTTCCTGGCAGGCGTGCCGCTCGGTCACCTCGCCGACCGGCGCGGCCCCCGTAGCATCGCGGTCCTGCTGGCCATCGCCACCGCCGTGGCGATCAGCTCATTTCTGTTCGTCCGCTCGTTCCCGGCGTTCCTCATCGCCGTGTGCGTCTACACCAGCTGCCAATGCGGGCTGACCGGCGCGCGCCAAGCACTGCTGGCCGGTCTGGTCGCCCCCGAGCTGCGGACCAAGACCCGCGCGGTCATCCAGGCCGCCGTCAACGGCGGCATCGCCATCGGCGCGAGCCTTGGCGGCCTGGCCCTCTACCTCGACACCCCCGCCGCCTACATGACGGTCTTTGGGATCGACGCCCTCAGCTTCTTGATTTGCGCGGCCATTCTGCGCGCAGTACCCGAAGTCTCGCCCGCCCCCAGCGACGGTGCCCCGCTCGCGCACGCCTTCTATACTCGGCAACGAACGCGGCGGTCGTCTAGTTCCAAGGAAACCGTATTGGGTGACCGCCCCTACCTTCTGTTAGCGCTACTCAACACGATCATGCTGCTGAACGTCCCGCTGATCACCCTGGCCACACCACTGTGGATCGTCCAGCACACCGACGCGCCACGCTGGATGGTCTCCGCGATCCTGTTGCTCAACACCGTGTCCGTGGTGCTGTTCCAAGTCCGAGTTGCCCGCCAAGTCACCTCCCTGCACACCGCGGCACGCTCCATGCGTCACGCCGGGATGCTGCTGCTCGTGTCCTGTGTCGTGTTCGCGCTGTCCGCCCTGGGCACCTCAGGCTGGATCGCTGCAGCCATCCTGCTCATCGCCGCCCTCGTGCAAACCCTCGGCGAGATGATGCAGTCGGCCGGAGCCTGGGAAATCAGCTTCGCCCTCGCCCCACCCCACAAGCAGGGCCAGTACCAAGGCCTGTTCGGCAACGGCCTGGCCGTGGCGAGGGTGATCGCCCCGCTGATGCTCACCTCCTTGATCGTCACCTGGGGAATCCCGGGCTGGATCCTGCTCGGCGCGATCTTCGCAATCACCGGTCTGCTAGTCGGCCCAGCGGTCCGCTGGGCCCAAAGGCAAGCCGCTGAACCCAAGCTGGCCTGTTCGCTACGGTGAACGGCGTGGGCGACTTGCAAACTGAGCGGCTGTCATTGCGCCGCCCCAAGACCACCGACATCGCAGCGATCTTCGCCATCCACAACGACCCGCAAGCCTGCGCCCACAACCCATCGGATGCGTTAACCACTCCCAACCAAGCCGAAGGCCTGTTCCAGCGGTGGGACGAGCACTGGCAGCACTACGGATTCGGCTACTGGGTCGTCCGGCACCAAGCCTCCGAAGCCCAATTGGGATTCTGCGGCCTGAAGTCAATGGAAATGAACAACCGCCGAATCCTGAACCTCTTCTACCGCCTCGCCCCAACCAGCTGGGGCAACGGAATCGCCACCGAAGCAGCTAAAGCTGTCGTCACCTGGGCCACCGCACGACTGTCCGACCTCCCAATAATCGCAAGAGTCCGCCCGAACAACATCGCCTCCCAGCGCGTCGCCACCCGAGCAGGCCTCGTCCGCAGAGAACACCTTGACTGCGAAGGATTCGACGGCTTCGACTGGATCTACGCATCAACCTGGTCCGACTAAAAGGTCCGCACAGGCCCGGTGTGCCGACCTTCAGGGGCTGGCCATCTTTCGTAAGCCCACCAAGGGTTTCCTGCCTCGCGTTGGCTTCGGGACGCCCACAGAGGTCGAGCCCGTGCTTGTCCCGCTTTCCCGTGCAAGGGCCGTGAGACCAACTTCCCGTACAGGTGGGGGTTAAGCCCACCTCCTGCTCGGGTTGGGAGGCTGGCCGCAGTGCGTAAGCACAAGATTTCCCAGTTCCCCCGTAGGGACGAGTTGGCCCGCTTCGTGCACGGGCAGGGGTTTGCCCACCTTTTCGCGTGCCCACCAGGGTTGTCCTCCTTGTGTGCATGGGTTGGGCGGTTTTCCGACCTTGGTCGTAGGTTGGGCGGTTTGCCTACCTTGGTTGAGGGGTTGGGCGGCTTAGCTCACGTTGGTTGAGGGGATAGAGGGTTGGGCCTGGAATGTGTGGCGTGCACCCGGTAGCACAATGACGTATCGCCGTGAGCGGTAGCGAGCAGGCGGGGAGTCAGTGACGGGTGCCCGCGCGTGTCTGCCGCTCCGGCATGGCGTGTTGAACGCGCGAGCGGCGCACGGCGGCGAGCAACCAGGCTGAAAGCGAGTCGAGCAGTTTGACTCGCCGTGCCGGTGGGGCGGACACGCGGAAGATCACCCCAACCAACCCGGCTGGACCGCGAAGCCAGCAACGGGGCCAGGCCTGTCGGACACACCAGGCCGTAAAAGTCGGGGCTTCCACCGGACGGTGTCTCGCATTGCACCGCCCTGGCGCGTGTCCACCGTTCCGTCACGGTGTGTCAAACTGCTCGACTCGCTTCCAGCGCGGTTGCTTCTCCCCGTGCGCCGCTCGCGCGTTCAACACACCATGACGGAGCCGGTGGACACGCGAGAACGCGCTTGCTTTGGTCCGGACTTCGGTCTCTATTGGGTTGGCTGGTTGCTCGGTAACGCGGCCCCTCGGGCGTACCGCTGCCGCAGGACCATCACGATCCTGGCGAGCATGATCAGGGCCAGGATTAATGCTCCGCCATCCGTGATCGCCGATGGTAGGACGCCTACCCATCCGTAGGCTTCTTCTGCTGCTTCGAACATCTCGAACGGCACCATTCTGACTCCAGCCGCCTGTGCGGCATTGACTGCGAGCACCACCCAGAACAGCCAGTTGCCCGCACGTAATGCCAGTAGCCCCAACAGGTTCAGGACTACGAAGGCCGCGCCTACCGCGCGGAATCCCGCCAAGAACCCCGATGGGTCGTCGGCATTGGCTCCGGCTAGCCCTGAGTATTCATGGCGATCTTGATTCGGGCGCCGTGTCGGAACAGGGAAAAGTGCTCCTGAGCTGGGAAGATGAGGTTGCTAGGGCCTGTTTCACAAGTTGATCAAGGTTTGAGATGATCTTGATTCGTGGGGCGTGGTGATCTGACCAACGAGCAGTGGGCGAAGCTGGAACCCTTGCTGCCCAGGGGCAAGAAGCCTGGCAGGCCGCCGAAGCATGCGAAGCGGAAGCTTATTGACGGGATCCGGTTTCGGGTTCGAACCGGTGTGCCGTGGCGGGATCTGCCGGAGCGTTACGGCCCGTGGGAGACGGTGTATGGCTTGTTCCGGCGGTGGCAACGGGATGGCACGTGGAAGAGGATTCTGGTCGCGTTGCAGGCGGACGCGGACGCTGCGGGCCTGATCACCTGGGATGTCAGCGTGGACTCCACGGTGGCTCGTGCGCACCAGCACGCGGCTGGTGCGCGTCAAAAGGGGATCTCCAGAAGGAGTCTCCGGGCGGGGTCGAGGTCGAACCGGCCGATCACGGGCTGGGGCGCTCCCGAGGCGGGTTGACGACCAAGACTCACCTGGCGGTCGAGCAGGGACAAAAGCCCTTATCAATCGTGATCACCGCTGGCCAGCGAGGTGACTCGCCCCAGTTTCAGGTGGTGCTCGACCGTATCCGGGTACCCCGGCGGGATCGCGGTCGGCCGCGCTGCCGCCCGAATCGGGTGCTCGGCGACAAAGCCTACGGGTCCCGCGCCAACCGCGCCTACCTGCGCAGGCGCGGTATCCGCTGCACCATCCCGGACAAGGCCGACCAGGTCCGCAACCGCAAGAACAAGGGCTCACACGGAGGACGACCACCCGCATTCGACAAGGAGATCTACAAGCAACGGCACGCTGTCGAGTGCGGGATCAACCGTCTCAAACGAAACCGAGCCGTCGCCACCAGATACGACAAGCTCGCCGTTCGCTACGAAACCACGGTCACCATCGCAGCGATCAACGAGTGGCTCCCATGACTTTCGAAACAGACCCTAATGCCTGTTCTTACCCATGAAGCTCTGGAGCACTTTCGACGTGGATGTTACTGGGTGGTCGCGGGATCTGGCGGTAGAAGTCGGTGGGCGTGGCGTGGTCAGTCATGCCGGGACCGCGGCGGTGCGGTTGCTGGCCGACCGCACCGGGTTGACGGAAGGCTTGTCGCGGGCGATGGCGCGGCGTGGGTTCATGCCGGTGCATGACCGTGGCCGGGTGTTCGCCGACACCGCGGTGTTGATCGCTGACGGCGGGCGGGTCCTGTCGGATCTGGCTGTCCTGCGCGATCAGGCCGAACTGTTCGGGCCGGTCGCCTCAGATCCGACGTTGTGGCGCACGTTGGACGCGGTCGGTCAGGTGCAGCGCAACAAGATCGCCCGTGTGCGTGCCCGGATCCGCGAGCATGTGTGGTCGTTGATCGAGCGACGGCACGGCCGGATTCCGCCGTCGCGGGTGGCCGACCGTGATCTGGGCACGACCGTGGTGGTCCGGTTGGATGGTTCGCTGGTGATCGCGCACTCGGACAAACAACTCGCCGCGGGAACCTACAAGGGCAGCTTCGGTCATCATCCGCTGCTGGCCATGTGTGACAACACCGGCGAATCGCTGGCCCTGTTGCTGCGCACAGGAAGCGCCGGATCCAACACGACAGCTGATCACCTCGAGGTCCTCGACGCCGCGATCGCCCAGATCCCGGCGAAACATCGAAGGAACCTTCTAGTCACCGTGGACGGCGCGGGCGCCTCCCACGGTCTCATCAAGTACATCACCGCGCTGAACGCCAAGCCAGGCAGGCAGGCGCACTACAGCGTCGGCTGGGAACTCGGTGCGCGGGAACGAGCCGCGATCGGCCGTGTCCCCGCGAAGGCATGGCAGGCAGTGCTCGATCACCACGGCGATCCTCGGCCGCTGGACAAAGCCGGCGTGGTGGAACTGACCGCGCTACTACGTCACCACCCCGACGGGGACCAACTGGAGAACTGGCCGGCCGATCTGCGGATCATCTGTCGTCGTGAGAAACCCCACCCCGGCGCACAGTTGTCCCTGTTCGAAGAAGCCGACGGCTGGCGCTACCAACTGGTGGCCACCAACACCCCGGGCAGCGGTTCGGGCGCCACCGTCCAGTTCCTGGAAGCCCGTCACCGCCCGCACGCCCGAGTCGAGGACCACGTCCGCTGCGGCAAGCAAACCGGCCTCGGTCACCTGCCCTCCACCAAGATCGAGATCAACCGGGCCTGGTGTCTGGCCGCCACCATCGCCATCGACCTGCTCGCCTGGCTGCGCCTGCTCTGCCTTGAGGGCACCCTCGCCAAAGCCGAACCCAAAACCCTGCGCTACCGGCTACTGCACACCGCCGCCCGCATCGTCCGCGGCCAACGCAAACGCAAGATCAAAATCCCGGAAACCTGGCCCTGGGCCGACCCTCTCGCCGCCTGCCTCCGGGCAGCGCTGGCCCTGCCACCACCAACTCGATGACCCCTGTCCCTGCCCCTCGACCTGAAAGGCCCGCCCCCCAACCCGGCGCCCAGCCAACACCGGCGGCCGGGCTCGAACCCTGACCATCACCACACAGCAACCAACTCAAGATCAACATCCGAACCGGCACAGGCGGACACGTCACCCACGTGAATGATCAAGGCTAGCTCCATCGTTCTCGCCAGCACTTCTTCGTCGATCACCACGAATCCGTGCAATGCCGTTCCCGCCGTGAAGATGATCGAGCAGGCCACGACCAGGATTCGCAGGTTCTTCGTCCACATCTTCTTCCCCCTCGACACGCTGTTCTCTATCGGCGATAGGGACACTCTATCACTGATAAGGTGTCTTGTGTGGCTCGCTTGGATATTCGATTTATCACCGAGGCTGCCGTTCAGCTTCTTGATGAGGTTGGGCTCGCCGATCTCAGTACGCGGCGGCTTGCCGCCAAGCTTGGTGTGCAGTCGCCGACGCTGTATTGGCATGTCAAGAACAAGGCTGAACTGCTTGATCTGGTCGCTGAGGCGATCTGTGCCGATGCTTTCGACATCGACACTTCTCTGCCGTGGCGTGATCAGCTTGCCAGTGGGCTACGACAGTTTCGGCAGCTGCTGATCGCGCATCGGGATGCCGCGACGCTGCTGCGGGAACGACCGCCGAGCGGGCCGCATCGACTCGGGCACATCGAGACCACCGTGAAGATCCTGCTGGACGCGGGTTTTCCCGAGTCGGAGGCCGCGGGCATCGCCCGGCTGCTCGCCGCGCACGTACTGACCACGGCCCAGCATGAACTCAGGATGGTTGATCCGGGCGAGGGTGACTATCCGAGTCTGCGGCGTGTCGCCGAGGTTCAGATGTCCAGTGAGCAGCTGTTCGAACTGGGCATCGGGATCTTGCTGGATGGGCTGGAACAACACCTCATGCGGGTAGCACCGCGCCCGCCCGCTTCACGGTCTTGATCACCGGGGCGGTCTCCACGTCGCGCACGGCGTCCACAGCGGACACTCGCTCGGTCAGATACCGATACAGATCCGCGTTGTCACGGCAGTTCACCGCGGCGATCAGGTTTGTCGGCCCGGTCGTCACCGCCGCGAACGACACCTCCGGATGCCGCGCGAGCTCCTCGGCCGTAGCGACCAAACAGGACGGTTTCACCCGCATCCACAACCGCGCCTCCGCGGCGAAACCCAGAGCGGACGGGGGAATGTCGAGCATGTAGGACAGCACCCCGGCCTGTCGCAGGTGATCCATCCGCCGCTTGACCGTCGAGTCCGACCAGCCGGTCACCGGGGCCAGTTCGGCATACCCCGTGCGGCCATCCCGTGACAGCGCCTCCAACAGAACAGAGTCACCCGGGTCCAGCCGGATCGGCGTGTCGTCCGGCACCAGGGGCGATGGCTGCAGCTGCGCGACCTGCTCGGAGCTCAGCCAATGCAGGCCCTGCCAGTTACTGGGCAACGCGGTCGCCCGCAAGATCGAATGCGCCGTCACCGACGCCACCCGGCGGGTGCGCGGCAGCTTCGACAACAGCAGCGTGTCCCGGTCGCCGACGCTGCGCGCCTGCGTGTTGCACGAAATCTCCGTACCGCCCGACAGCAAGTACACCCACGATGTGTCCGGGCGGTCAGCCAAGGCCGTGGCCACCGCGTGAGCGGCGTCCGGAGTGCACTGCAACCGCAGCGTCCACGCCGTATAGCCCAGACGAGCGCCATTGACGGTCCCGACCACACGCAGCACACCGGCGGAACGCAGTCGTTGATAGCGCCTGGCTACGGTGTTTTCCGAGACGCCGATGACCGTCGCGACGCTTCGAAGCGGCGCACGGCCGTCGATCTGCAGCGCGTGTATCAAGCCTCGGTCGACCGAGTCGAGCGTGACGGGATCCATCATCACAGCGTACCCATTGACGGTTTCCTGCGCAGATAGCGATTTTCGGGGTGGTGATCCGCCTGGTCAGCCGATCGTAAGACGTCCACCAGGATAAGGAGAACCATGCGAAAGTGGGGAGCGCTGACCGCGATCAGCCTCGGATCACTGCTGTTTCTGATCGACACAACCGCCGTCACCGTCGCTCTGCCCGACATCGGCCGTGCGTTCACCGCGTCGCTGACACCGCTGCAATGGGTGCTCAACATCTACACCGCCGTCCTGGCCGCGTTGATGCTCGTCGCGGGCTCGGTCGCCGACCGCTACGGACACCGCGCGGTCTACCTGGCGGGCCTCACCGTATTCACAGCAGCGTCGCTCGCGTGCGGCCTGTCGCCGAGCGTTGCCGTGCTGATCATGGCGCGGGCGGTCCAAGGCGTTGGGGGAGCGGCCATAGCGGTCACGACCTTCGCGTTGATCGGCAGCAGCTACGACGGCCGTGACCGTGGTGTCGCGATGGGCATCTGGGGCGCGGTCAACGGGCTGGCAGCCGCGGCAGGACCGATCGCGGGCGGCCTGCTCACGCAGTACGTCAGCTGGCGGGCGATCTTCCTCGTGAACATCCCGCTCGCGCTGCTGGCGATGTGGTTGACCGTCACGACGATCGCCGCAGTTGCTGGTGTGCGCGGGAAACGGTTCGACGTGGCCGGATTGCTGGCATTGTTCCGGATCGCGTCGTTCAACGCCCTCATGGTGTGCGGGGTGATCGCGGCGAGCGTGTTCGCGTGCCTGGTATTCACGTCCGTGTGGTTGCAGGACACGCTCAGGCTCGGCCCGGTCGCCGCGGGATTGGCGATGGTTCCCTTGGCGTTGAGCACATTCGTCACCTCAACCCTGGTCGGCCGACGCCTGCAACAAATCCCGCCGCGCCTGCTGATCGGCACCGGACTGCTGCTAGGCGGTGCGGGATCCGCGCTACAGGCTGGGATTGACGCCCACTCGACCGCACTGTCCATCCTCTGTGGACTGATCGTCACCGGAATCGGCGTGGGACTGCTCATGCCCGCCATGGGTACCGCGTTGTTCGCAACCGTTCCACCGGAACGGTTCGGCGTCGCGGTCGGCGCGTCGACGACAGCCCGTCAACTTGGCCAGACCGTCGGCGTCGCCGTGCTGGGGATCGTGTTCCAGTCCGGGGCGGGCGCCGTCGACGGGCTCAACCGGGTGTACCTGGTCGCCGCCGGGCTCGGATTCGCCGCCGCTGCCACGGGTTTCCTGCTGATTCGCGAAAATGTCGGTACCATGGTCTAACGTCATCGGCCATGAGCGACGTGATTCCCTTCCGTAGCCAGGTGCCGCAGGCCGACCTCGACGACCTGCGGTCCAGGCTCGCGGCCACCCGATGGCCGGAGGAACTGCCCGGCGTCGGCTGGGATTACGGCGTCCCGGTCGACCACCTGCGTGAGCTCGTCGGCTACTGGCAGGACGGGTACTCCTGGCGGGACAACGAAGAACGCCTGAACTCCTTCCCGCAGTTCACCACCGAGATCGATGGTCAGCGGATCCACTTCCTGCACATCCGCTCGCCCCGGCCAGACGCATTACCACTGCTGCTCACGCACGGCTGGCCCGGCTCGGTGCTGGAGTTCCTCGATGTCATCCACCCGCTGAGCGCGGACTTCCACGTCGTCATCCCGGCCATTCCCGGGTTCGGGTTCTCCGGGCCGACGACATCGACCGGGTGGAGCAGCCATCGCGTCGCGGGCGCCTGGACGCGACTGATGGCCAGGCTGGGTTACGAGCGCTACGGAGTCCAAGGCGGCGACTGGGGATCGATCATCTCGCGCGTGGTCGGCGTCCTAGAGCCCGAGCGTGTCGTTGGCGTGCACCTGAACTTCCTGCCCACGATCCCGCGCGGCACCGACGTGGAACTGTCGGAACAGGACCAAGAGCGGATCACCGCGATGAGCAAGTACATGGCCGCCCCGGCCGGGTACATGCGCCAACAGCAGACCCGGCCGCAGACGTTGTCGTACGCGCTGACCGATTCACCAGTCGGCCAGCTTGCCTGGATCGCCGAGAAGTTCCGGGAATGGACCGACCCGACCAGCACAATCGACACCGACTGGCTGTTAACGAACGTCTCGCTCTACTGGCTCACCGCCACCGCTGGATCCTCCACGCGGATCTACTACGAATCGGCAGCACTGCGTGGCAAACCCGTCGACGGGCCGGTGCCGATGGGCGTCGCGGTGTTCCCGTACGAGCTGGTCAAACCGGCGCGGGCGCTGGCCGAGCAGGCGCACACCATCGTGCAGTGGACCGAACACGACCGTGGCGGGCATTTCGCCGCGCTGGAGGTGCCGGACCTGTTCGTCAGTGACGTCAAGGAATTCTTCGAGAAAGTGAGGTGACGTCGATGCCCGCGGGGGCTGACAGTTCTAGGGCGTGACGGCCTCGTTGGTCGCTTTCATGCCCGCGAGGATGATCTGCATGCCGTACTCGAAACACTCGTCGGTATCCGGGTCGAACAGGTTGTCATCCACGTACGCCTGCGCGGTCAGCGGGAACCGGCCGGAGTCCACAGCGGTGTGGGCGGGTTCGGGTGACTTGTAGCAGTGGATCTGCTCCTCGATCGTGAAGCCGACCGCGTAGTGGATCAACGCGGCCAGGCTGCGTGCCGCGGGCCGGACCTCGAACCCGGCGTCCTGCAGCGTGCGCAGCCCGAGTTCGGTCGCGCGGAACAAGGCGGGTTCGGCGACGCTGCCGTTGGCGAAGATCCGGGCGCCGTCGCGGTATCGCAGCATGGCCTGACGCAGGTGGCGCACCCAGTCGGCGGTCCACTCCTGCCAGGTCACGCCCGCGCGCGGTGCTTCGAGGCCTTCGGCGGCGAGGTGGAAGATCGCCGCGGCCATCACGTCGAGCAGCTGGCTCTTGTTCTTCACGTGCCAGTACAACGCGGCCGGTTGCACGTCGAGCCGGGTCGCGAGCAGGCGCATGGACAACCCGTCCAGGCCGGTCTCTTCCAGCATCTCCAATGCCGTGCGCGCGATGACGTCGACGGTGAGCTTCACGTTTGACACCTTAACACCAGTGAATGCATCCTTAACGATGTTCAGGAACAACTGACCATCGTTTAGGGGATCTGGGTGAGTGACTTCAACGATCAGGTGATCGCGGAGTTCAGGGACAACAAGGGCACAGTCGGCGGCTTCTTCGCCAACGCCCACGTCACGCTGCTGCACCACAAGGGTCGCAAGTCCGGCCGGGACATGATCACGCCGTTGATCTACCTGCCGGTGGACGGCAGCTACGTGCTGATCGGCAGCGCGGGCGGCGCCAAGAAGGTGCCGGAGTGGTTCAACAACGTCGCCGCCGCGGACGAGGTCCAGATCGAGGTCGGCGAGCAGACCGTCACCGCCAAACCGACGATCGTGCGCCAAGGACCGGAGTGGCTGCGCATCTACACAATGTTCGCCGACTACTGGCCGGACGTGCACAAGTACGAGGAGAACACCGACCGGCGTTTCCCGTTCGCCCGGCTGGACCCAGTGGCCATGAGCTAAAGGGAGTCCGGCAACCCGAACACCGCGAACAGCCGCGTGTCGAAAAACGACGTCGTGTGCCGCACGCCCGCGGCGTTCAACTCCAGCAGTTCGAGCTTCCACGGCACGAACGAGCCGGACTGGCCGATTGTCGAAGCGCGCATATAGGTGGCGAATCCAGGCTGGCCGTTGCCCGCGATCGGCACCATCCGCAGGTCGTCGGTGCCTGCCGGGCACCAGTTCGCCACCACCCGCGCGATGGCGTGCGGCCCGCGATACCAGCCAGGGAACGGCGGCATTTCCATCACCACGTCGTCGGTGAACACCTCGATGATCGCCGGAATGTCCTTGGCCTCGAACGCCGTCACGAACCGGTCCAGCAGCTCCCGTTCCTGCGCCGCGGTCGGCTCGACCACAGTGTCACGGCTGGGAGAGACCTCGGAAAGCTGAGCGTGCGCACGCTGCAAGGCGCTGTTGACCGCGGCCGTGGTCGTGCCCAGCAGGGACGCGACCTCGGCCGCACGCCATTTCAGCACGTCCCGCAACACCAGCACGGCCCGTTGCCGTGGCGGCAGGTGCTGCAATGCGGCGATGAACGCCAACCGCACGCTCTCCCGCGAGGTCACGATCGACGCCGGGTCCAGCAGCGAGTCCGGGATCGGCTCCAGCCACGGCACTTCCGGCTGCTGGACCGGAGCCACGTCCGGATCGGCGCTCTCGGTGCCCAGCCCGATCGGCAACGGCCTGCGCTCACGACCCTGCAGCGCGCTCAAGCATGCGTTGGTGGCGATGCGATACAGCCAGGTCCGCATCGACGAGCGCCCCTCGAACGCGGAATAGCCACGCCACGCGTTGAGATACGTCTCCTGCACCAGGTCCTCGGCCTCGTGCACCGAACCCAGCATCCGATAGCAGTGCGCGAGCAACTCCGCCCGATACGGATCCGCCGCACGCTCGAACTCGTCCGTCGGTGAGGTCAGCGACCCGGTCACACCTGTTCCTTTCCCGCTGGCAACAGCCTCTCACGACTACTGACGGCCAGAAGGCGGGAAACTCATCGGATGCCCAAAAGCAGACTGGGTTCAAATTAAGACCGAGTATGGTTATCCTGGCGGTCGTGGGACTGCGCGAACGCAAGAAGGAACAGACCAAGCGACGGATCGCCGCAGTGGCGCTCAGACTGTTCACCGAGCGTGGCTTCGACGCGGTCACGGTCACTGACATCGCCGATGCGGCCGAGGTCGCCAAAGCCACCCTGTTCAGCTATTTCCCCAGCAAAGAGGCGCTCGCGCTGGACGGCGTCGCCAACGATGACCTGGCTGGCGCCGTGCGGAACCGCCGTCCCGGCCAGACACCGCTGCAGGCGCTACGGGCGTACTTCCTCGCTCTGATGGCCGATGAGATCAAACCGGCCGACGGCGACGAGATCATCGGCCGGATGCAGGTGATCTTCGCCAGTCCCGCACTGAGCAACGCCGCCAACGCACTGCTCTACCAGCAGCGGCAACGCCTGGCCGAAGTGCTGAAAGAACCCTACGGCCCGGCCGCGCCCTACGCGGCAGCACAGATCGCGGCCACAGTGCTGACCCTGCAGGAAACGGTCTTCCAACACCTGTCCAGTGGCGCCGAGCCGCGAGAAGTGGCGCACGAGTTCGCCCGCGACATCGACCTGGCCTTCGACCTGCTCGAACAAGGACACTGACCATGCGCGCACGCGGAATCACCTACGACACCGGTTTCCTGCCCGGCAACGGCTCCCGCCCGAGCTTCACGCCCGACATCGTCCGCACTGACATGGCCGTCATCGCCAACCAGTTGCACTGCGACGCCGTCCGCATCACTGGAGGCGACTCGCAACGCCTGAAGATCGCCGCCACCCACGCGGCCGAAGCAGGACTGGAAGTCTGGTTCTCCCCAATGCCTGTCGACCTGCCCGAAGACCGACTCCTGCCGTTCTTCGGCGAATGTGCCCAGCTCGCCGCACACATCCCCGGCGAGGTCGTGTTCGTGACGGGCTGCGAGATGAGCGCGTTCTGCCGCGGCTTCATCCCCGGCGCGACCTACACCGAACGCCTGCAGGCCATGGGCAGCGCCGACATGGACTGGTGGATCTCGCTCGGCCCGGTCCTGCACCGCCTCAACGACACCCTCGCCCAGGTCGCCGCCACCGTCCGCACCCACTTCACCGGACGCGTCACCTACGCCGCAGGCCCCTGGGAACAGATCGACTGGAGCCCGTTCGACCTCGTCGGCATCGACGCCTACCGAGCCGCCTACAACAAGGACACCTTCCGTGACGAGCTGAAACAGCACTTCACCCACGGCAAGCCCGTCGCGGTCACCGAGTTCGGCACCTGCGCGTACACCGGCGCGGGCGACCGCGGCGGCATGGCCTGGACCGTGCCCGACGGCGCCGTGCGCGACGAGCAGGAACAGGTCCGGTACTTCACCGAACTGATGGAGATCTTCGAAGCCGACGGCGTGGACACCGCGTTCTGGTTCACCTTCGCCAGCTACGCCCGCACCGGCGCGGACGACCTCGGCTCCTACGGCGTGGTGCATGTGACCGACGAAGCACAGTGGACGCCGAAACAGGTTTTCCACGCACTAGCTGCGGCCTATGCCCAATAATGCGGACCCGTGACGGTAACCGAGACACATCGGGCGATCGACGCGGTCTGGCGCATCGAGTCGGCCAGGGTGATCGCCGGCCTCGCCCGCATCGTCCGGGACGTCGGCCGCGCCGAGGAACTCGCCCAGGACGCGCTGGTCGCGGCGCTGGAACAGTGGCCGGAGCAGGGCGTGCCGAAAAACCCGGGCGCCTGGCTGATGGCCACGGCCAAGCACCGCGCGATCGACCACGTCCGGCGTGAGCAGGTACTGGCCCGCAAGGTCCAGGAACTCGGCCACGAGATCGAGACCGGCGGCGCCAACCCGGAACCCGACATCGACGCCGCGCTGGACGACGACATCGGCGACGACGTGCTGCGGCTCGTGTTCACCGCGTGCCACCCGGTGCTGTCCACCGAGGCCCAGGTCGCGCTGACCCTGCGCATGCTGGGCGGACTGAGCACCAAGGAGATCGCCCGCGCGTTCCTTGCCGGTGAGGCCACCATCCAGCAGCGCATCGTGCGCGCCAAGAAGACCCTGGCCGACAAGAAGATCCCGTTCGAAATCCCACCAGCGGCCGAACGCGCCGGGCGGCTGGCGTCCGTGCTCGAGGTCATCTACCTGATCTTCAACGAGGGCTACTCCGCCACCGCGGGCGACGACTGGCTACGGCCCACCCTGTGCGAGGAAGCGCTGCGGCTTGGCCGCGTGCTCGCGGGCCTCACGCCACGCGACGCCGAGGTCCACGGCCTGGTCGCGCTGCTCGAAATCCAGGCCTCCCGGTCGAAAGCCCGCACCGACGCCAACGGCGAGCCGATCCTGCTGCTGGAACAAAACCGGGCCAAGTGGGACCAGATGCTGATCCGCCGCGGCCTGGCCGCACTGGACAAAGCCACCGACCTGTCCGACGGCAACCCCGGCCCGTACACCGTGCAAGCCGCGATCGCCGCCTGCCACGCCCGCGCCCGCGTCGCCGAGGACACCGACTGGGCCCAGATCGCGGCGCTGTACGCGACACTCTCCGACCTGATGGGCTCGCCGATCGTCGAGCTCAACCGCGCGGTCGCGCTGTCCATGGCGTTCGGCCCGGACATCGGTCTGCAACTGGTGGACATGATCGCCGACGAACCGAGCCTGAAGAACTATCACCTGCTGCCGAGCGTGCGCGGCGACCTGCTAGCCAAACTCGGGCGCTACGCCGAAGCCCAGGCCGAGTTCGAACGAGCCGCCGCCCTCACCGGCAACGAACGTGAACGAGCACTGCTGACCGACCGCGCGCAAGCCTGTGCCCGCGGCGAAGCGCCAGACCGATGAGTTTCGCCGAGCCGGTTCGTCCCAGGAGACGTGAGCATCAAACCTGACATCGTCCAGCGGGCCGAGCAGCCGTACATCGGCGTGCGCGGCACCGTCACCATGGACACCTTCGCCAAGATCGCCGACCGGATACCGGAGCTGATCGGCTCGCTGATCCAGCAGGGCAGCCAGATCGCCGGAGCGCCGTTCTTCCGCTACACCCAGATCGACATGGACCACGAACTGGAAGTCGAGGCAGGCATCCCGATCACCGCCGCCGTGGACATCCAGGGCGACCAGTTCACCGACGTGCTACCAGCCGGACGCTACGTCAGCTACACGCACATCGGTCATCCTGACCAGCTGGCCGACATCACCGGCCAGCTTGTGAACTGGGCCGCCGAACAGGGCCTGACCTTGGACAACACCGGCCAGCGGTGGGGTTGCCGGTTGGAGATTCTCAAGACCAACCCCACCGTCGAGCCCGACATGACCAAGTGGGAAACCGAACTGGCCATCCGGCTGGCCGATTAACCGGCCACCCGGCCTACCACTTCAGGTTGGCGATGACCTTCGAGACCAGCCGCATCGACCGGTCACACTCGAAGGTCTTCGCCACCTCACGGCCGGTCTGCGCGCTCTGGCTGCCGAACTGCAGCCACGGCGTGCCGCCGTTGACGTACACCAAGCAGTAAAGGCCGTCGTCGGCCATCACCGAGGCCTTCTTGCCCGCGATGTCCACGCTGCGCTGCGAGGTGGTCGTGACATCGGGGAACGCGGGCGTGTTGAGGATGACGCTGAGATACGCCGCGCCGCCCGGCGCTTCCCACCGGCAGCCACGGCCGACGTTCGGCAAGTCGTCCGGTACGCCGGTGACCGGGGCGCCGACGTGCGCGCTGGCTTCCTCATTGGTCAGCAACGTGCACGGATCCGTCGCCACCTGGACCGAGTTGGCAGGAGGCGCCTCGGGGGCAGGCGGCGTTTCGGGAGCCGGGTCGCCGCTACAACCAGCCGCCAGCAGTAGGGCGGCAGTGGCCGCCGCGAGTCGTGTGATCACCAGTCGTCCTTGCGTGCAGGGGTGCAGGGATGCCGTGTTGTCCAGACCATTCTGCACGCAAGGTCAACACGATCACCGCCGACGTTTGCCGCTCGGCGCCCGTTTCCAGTGCGCCGGGCGCGTCAACGCGGGCGGCAGCGTGGTCGACGCGTCGCCACGGGCCGCGTTGACCTGCGACTGGGTCAGGAAAATGCTGCCCGTCAGATCCGCGCCGGTCAGATCGGCATCCCGCAGGTCCGCGCCGATCAGATCCGCCAGCCGCAGGTCAGCACCCCGAAGATCGGCGCCGATCAGCAACGCGCCCCGCAAGCTCGCGCCCCGCAGGTTCGCGTTACGCAGCTTGGCGCCGATCAGATCGGCGCCGCGCCGGTTGCGGCCGCCTGTTCCCGCTCGGACCAGCTCGCTGACCCGCAGCAGCACCGCGTTGACCTTCCCGCGGTGCGCGGGCACGTCCAGCTCGATGATCGCCTCAGCCGCGGCGAAGGTGATCTTCTCGGTCTCCTCGATCAACGCGGCGATCCGTTCACGCACCGGCTGCGCGGCGTCCAAGGCCAGCGCCTCGGTCAAGTACCACAGCAGCTCGTGCAGCTGCCGCATCACCGGGAACACCTGGAACATCTGCTTGGCACTGCCCGGCACGGACCGCCAGTCGTGACCGGCGAAGGTCACCTGCGAGACCTTCTGGCCCGCGCCGAAACAGTCGAACACCGTGCAGCCCGGAAAACCCCGCTCACGCAGCGTGGTGTGGATCCCGCACCGGAAGTCCGCGAGCAGGTTGGGGCACGGCTGCCCGCCGTCCTTGCTGATCGCGAAGTCCGCCGAGGCCGCGAACGGCAATGCCACACAGCACAGCCCGAAGCAGCTGGAACAGTTGGCGACGAGGCCTTCGGGCACTGGACTCCTTCATCTTCGGCGTCTTGTGCCCGAAAGGTTAGCTAGCTCCAGTCATCCTGTGGCTCGCCGGGACGGTGAATGCCGAACGACCACTCGAAGCCCTCAGGGTCCTGCACCCGGAAGCGGTAGTTGTACTCCGCCTGCACCGGCTCCCAGATGGTCACCGCGCCAAGGGCCGTGGCCTGCTGGTGCAGCCGGTCAACGGTCTGCTTGCTGTCCACGACCAGGTACACGCCCTGCCCGCTGGTGTCGCCCTTGCGCGGGGCCCGCTCGTACCCGTCGTAGTCGTTGAACACTATGATCACCGCGTCCCCGAGGCGCAGTTCGGCGTGCGCGACGCCACCCTTCTCGTCGTCGAACTTCATCGTGGTCTCGAACCCGAAGGCCTTGGTCAGAAACTCGATGGCCGCTTGTCCGTCGCGATAGCCGAAGTACGGCGTCACCTCTGTGGTCATGCGGCACAGCCTCTCGGCAATTCAGGTCAGCTCGTGACCTCAAAGAAAATCGGATGCTTCCGGCATGATCAACTGACACAGTGCGACCGGTGTACGACGTGCTGCTGATCGGCGGGCCATCGGGAGTCGGAAAGTCCAGCGTGGGGTGGGAGGTCGCGGCCCTGCTCAAACAGCGGGACGTGCCGCACTGCTTCATCGAGGGCGACACGATGGACCAGATCCACCCAGCCCCACCCGGCGACCCACACCGCTCCGCGATCACCGAACGCAACATCGCCGCGGTCTGGGCGAACTACGCGGCAGTGGGCCAGACGCGGCTGATCTACACCAACACGGTCAGCATCCTGGAAGCCCCGATGATCGTGCGCGCGATGGGCGAGCCCGAGACGCGCGTGATGTGCGTGCTGCTCACTGCCAGCGAGGAAACCGTGCGGGAACGGTTGACGGGGCGGGAGATCGGCTCGGAACTCGACTGGCACATCGAGCGCAGCGCGAAGATGGCGCGGCGCCTGGACGCGCAGGCTCCCGAGGAGACGGTCCGGATCCTCACCGACGGGTTGACCGTCGAGCAGATCGCTGAAGACATCTGTGCCAAGTGGCTGTAACACGTGGGTCACACGTGGTGTGAACGATGTCATCCATGAAGGTCCGTGACGCCACCGAACTGGACGCCGAAGCCTGCGCGGAGATTTACGCGCCCTACGTCCTGGACACCGCGATCACGTTCGAAAGCGACCCGCCGACGCCTGCGCAGATGGCCGTCCGTATCGCCACGGCCAGCAAGACCCATGCGTGGCTCGTGCTGGAAGACGACGAGCGCGTCATCGGCTACGCCTACGGCGGGCCGTTCAAAGAACGCGAGGCCTACCGGTGGTCATGCGAGGTAAGCGTGTACCTCGAACTGGGCCGACGGCGTACCGGCGGCGGACGCGCGCTGTACACCGCGTTGCTGGACCGTCTCGCGCAACGCGGCTACCGGATGGCCGCCGCCGGGATGACGTTGCCTAACGACGCGAGCGTCGGGCTGCACAAGGCGATGGGCTTCCAACCCGTCGGCACCTATCGCCAGATCGGATGGAAATTCGACGCATGGCACGACGTTGCCTGGGCCCAGCGCACGATCGGCACAGGTGACGACCCGCCAGCACAACCCCGCTGACTCGATATCGTGGGGCTATGAGGTTGACGCGTGCTGAGGCGCAGGAACGGACTCGCGCCAAAGTGCTCGCCGCGGCGCGCGACGAGTTCGCCGAACGCGGGTTCCGGGATGCCAAGATCGACGAGATCGCCAACCGGGCCGAGCTGACCCGGGGCGCGGTCTACTCCAACTTTCCCGGCAAACGCGCCCTCTACTTCGCCGTGCTCGCCGACGCCGCCGCACAGCAGGCCGACCCGCCGCACCCCGGCACCGCCAGCACGCCACGCGAGGCGCTGGGTCGCCTGGCCCGTGCGTGGGTCACCAGGCTGCCGTTGAGCACCGACGAGGCCAGGCTCGGTGTCGATCTGATCCCGGAGATCATTGCTGAACAGCGCACCCGTAAACCGTTCGCCCAGCTGATGTGGCTTGCCGCGATCCAGCTTGGCTTGGCGCTGGAGAACCTGCGGCCCGGCGGCCGCCAGGTGCGGCTCGCGCAGACCGTGCTCACGACCCTGCACGGCGCCAGCCAGCTCGCCGCCGCCGCACCCGGCTTCGGCGAGCCATTCACCGTGGTCACCGCGTGCGAGGAACTGGCTGACGCGCCCTTCGACGACGCATGGCTGACACCCACGACCGCCCCGAACATCCAGACCCCGGACGCGCCGTGGGAACTGACCGGCGACGGGGTCGTGGCGATCCTGGGCATGCACCGGCTCTCCGGTGTCGAGGAGGCGCTGCGGCTTGGCGCCGAGGTCACCCTGGTGATCGTCACCGCCGACCCAGGCGAGCTGATCCCGTTGGCACGCTTGATAGTCACCGAGTTCACCGGGTTGCTGCAGCACGCCTTCCCGGCCGACGCGTGGCCGCGGCTGACGATCGTGCTGGATGACACCAGCACCTTCACCACAGCCGCGGGCATCGACACCGTCACCGACACCACCGAGGTCGCCCTACGCGTCGAGTCCGGCACAGTCGTGCTGCGCGCCGAGGGATTCGGTGCCTGCCATGCCGCGTCAGGCCTGAAGGCGCCGCGCTAGCGCGTCTGGCAAGCCAGGCAGATCCAGGTGCTTGGCCAGAAACCGCGCGCGGTCGGCGTACGCGGCGACGTCGTTGATCACGTGCCCGGAGTCGTACCAATGCTGCTCTTTCGGCTCCGGTGCCATCGCGTAGAACTCCTCCGACTCCGCGACCGTCACCCCGATGTCGAAGCGCGCGAATTGGAACAACAAAGGCGCCTGGGCGTCGCCGATGAAATGCTCGGCATCGTAGGGCGCCATCGCCTCCAAAGTGGACTCGAACAGCTCCGGCGGCAGGCCCGCGCGCATCCGCACGATGTTCGGGTGGCTGGTGTTACGCCAGTGATGCGTCAGCCCAGCCATCGGAACCTCAAGAACGAAGCACCGGAACCGGTGGTCGATCCCGGCCACGACCGAGGTCATCAGCGCCCCGCCGCTGTGCCCGACCACCGCGATCGCGTCCGTGCGCCGCAGCAGCAGATCCGCGCCGCGCCGGATCGACTGCACGGTCTGGCGGATCGAGGCGACCTGGTCGTCGATGTAGTGGAATCCCAGGCACAACGCGATCCCGCCGGCCTCGGCGAACTGGATCGCCTCCGGCAGGAACCCCTCTTTGAAGCTGGTCGTGTGGATGTAGACCACGCCTGCCCTCGGCGTGCCCGCCGGTTCGACGAGATAACCCACGACCCGGTCGCCCTCGGCGTTGTCGAACTCGCAGCGCGAGATCGTCACCCCGGCGCGTTCCGAGATCCGGTCGAGTGTGAGGTTGAGGGGCGCGGTGACGTCATAGCTCAGGTCGGGCATAGGTGCGAGTGTGCCCGCTTCGGCAACGGGCACCACGCTGTTCGCCCGTCAGGGAACTTGATCACGCGCCTTCAGGCGGTGGTCACGGTCCGCAGTCAGGCATCCCACGCTTGGCGCAACGCCCGCGCGAACACCTCGGTCGGCTGCCCGCCCGACACACCGACCTTGCGGTCCAGCACGAAGAACGGCACGCCCCGGGCGCCGAGCTGCGCGGCCTCTCGCTCCTCGGCACGCACATCGTCGGCGTAGACGGTCTTGTCCGCCAGCACGCGCAGCACGTCCGCCTTGTCCAGGCCGACCTCGACCGCGACATCGACGACCGTGTCATCGGTGAAGATCGGCCGGGCCTGCGCGAAGTTCGCCTCGAACAACGCCGACACCATCTCGTGCTCCAGCCCCTTGGCCCTGGCCACATGCAGCACGCGATGCAGGTCGAACGTGTTGCCGACCTCGCGGTCCGTGCGATATCCGAGGCCTTCGCCCTTGGCCAGCGCGGCGACCTGGTCCTCCATCCCGGAGGCCTGCGGGCCGTACCGCTCGACGAGCATGTCCTGCACCGGCTGCACCCCGGCGTGGCTCGGATCCAGCTCGAACGACCGGTAGACCACCTCGACCTCGTCCCGGTGCTCGAACTCGGCCAGCGCCTGCTCGAAGCGTGCTTTGCCGATGTAGCACCACGGACAGATGACGTCGCTCCAGATCTCCACACGCACGTTCGCAAGTTTACGAAATGCCCGTGTGTGGGGCGAGTACGCACTTGCGGGGTAAGGACCCAGCGTAAGCAGGCGGGTAACCCGATCGAGCAAACCGGCCGTCTGCTTCGCTGAAGGCGTGATTAAGAAGCGTCGGCAGAAGAATGGCATGGTGACCGTCACGTGGGTCCTGCCCGCGGACGTGCACGACGGCCCAGTGAGTGTCGTGGGCTGCTTCAACGACTGGACACCCGGCATGCACGTGCTGGGCAAGCGGTCCAACGGAACCCGCTCGGTGTCGTGGACGGCGCAGTCCGGCACCGAGACCAAGTTCCGCTATCTCGGCCACGGCGGCCGCTGGTTCAACGACCCCGATGTGGCAGGCGAGGGCGACGACAGCGTGGTCATCGCAGAGCTCTCCGCGAGCTGACCCTTTCCCGCCAGCCGGCCGCGCCGAGATAACCGGCGCGGCCGGTTTTGTTTGACTCTCCCACGGTGTGAGGGCCTGTACTGGGAGATGTCATGTTCAGCATTGGAGATTTCGCCAAGCACGGCCGGGTATCGGTCCGCATGCTGCGTCACTACGACGCCATCGGGCTGCTGCGGCCTGCCCACGTCGACCAGTCGAGCAACTACCGCTACTACACCGCCGAGCAGCTCACCCGGCTCAACCGGATCATCGCGCTGAAAGATCTCGGCTTCAGCCTGCACCAGGTCGGGACCATCCTGGACGAGCAGGTCAGTGTCGAGCAGTTGCGCGGAATGCTGCGGCTGCGCCGCATCGAGCTGCACAGCGTCGTCGAGGAGGCGGCGGCACGGCTGGCCAGGGTCAAGGCGAGGCTCCGCAGTATCGAAACCGAGGACGGCATGGCCGACGAGATCGTCATCAAATCCCTGCCCGCGATGCGCCTGGCAACCCGCTCCGCGACCGCTCCAAGCTTCGACCCCCAAGACATCGGGCCGGTTGTCGGACCCTTGTTCCAGCAACTGTGCGACCAGATCACGCCCACTGGCCCGGGCCTCGCGCGCTACTGCCAAGAACCCGACGGCAGCATCACCGCGCACGTTGGTTTCCCGGTCGCTACCGAGGTTCCCGGCATGGTCGACGTGCCCGCGGTGCCGCGGGCGGCGACAGTCGTGCACCGCGGCAGCATGGACGACGTGTTGCCGACCGCGCAGGCGTTGGCACGGTGGATCGACGCCAACGGATACCGCTCGACCGGCCTGCCACGGGAGTTGTCGCTCGCGTGCCCTGAGGACCGCGGCCAGTGGGTGACCGAGCTGCAGGAGCCGATCGCGTGACCAGCTATATCGGCTCTGGCCCGTACTGCTACACCCATTGCGTGGCAATGCTTACCGGTGTCACGCCCGCGGTGTTCGAGACGTTGACCGGCTCGCCGTTCGGGGCCCAGATCGACCGAACCCAGCCTTATTTCGACCCGTGCGGGTGGGATCCGCAGATCGGCGTGGACGCGGCGCTGTCGCTGCTGGGCTGGTCGTGCCGCCGGGAAAGCGGGGGAGACCCGGTCGCCCGGCTGCGTGCGGTGAGCGGGCCGGTCATGATCGGGCCCTTGGATATGGAGTCCTTGTCGTATCAGACCGCGGGTGGCGGGGACCATTACGTGCTGCTGCTTGAGGTCCGCGATGACGTGGTGGTGCTGCACGACCCGCATGGCCATCCGTATGCCACGCTGCCTGTGTCGGAGTTCGTCGTGGCGTGGGAAGGCAACGCGGTCACGTACTGCGATGAGCCGTTCGTGTTGCGGACGGGATTCGTGCGCGACCGGGTTGTGTCCGAAGTGGACGCTCTGCGGACGTCGCTGCCACAGGCGATCCGCTGGCTCGAAGGCGCCACAGAAGCTGTTGAGACGATGGCCTCACAGACACTCGAGCCGGAGGCGCGTGATGTGCTGGCGGTGTTCGGGATCCGGCTCGGCGCGCGCAGACTGGCCGACGCGTCGACGTGCTTGCGGATGCTGGGGTTGATCGACGCCGCCGAGGTCATGGACGAGCAGGCACGATTGGTCGGTAGCCTGCAGCATCCGCTGGTCACCGGCTCGCCGGGATTCGCGGACGGTCTTCGCCGCCTCGCGCCGACGTATAACCACCTGCGCGAAACCCTGCAGGCTCACTACGTTTTCCTAGTGCGTGTCGATCACTAGCAACTGATCGGACGTCACGAACCCGTGCCGCACGTACACCGGCACGGCCCGCGAGTCGGAATACACGGTCACGCGCATCAACCCAAGCTCGCGGGCCAACTGCAGCAACCCGCCGACCAGGTCGTTGCCAATGCCACGGTCGCGGTGCCGCGGCAGGACGTACACGCACTGCACATCCCCGGTTTCGCGGGTCAACGCCCGCGGGGTGGGCACGCGCGGCGCGATCGCGAGCCACGCCATGCCGATCACCTCGCCCGCGTCGACGGCGACGAGACATCGGTGCGTCTCGGCGTTGTGTCGAGCCCATTCGGTGAACGGGCCGACGAACTCCTCCGCCGATGTGTCCCCGGCGTTGCCGTTCTCGCAGACCCATTGCCACCGTAAGCGGGCGACGACGGGCAGGTCAGCGTCAGCCGCGAGCCGGATCTCGGTCATGCCCGCACCTTAGCCAGGAACCCCGACAGGTTGGCTATGGTCCGCTCAACCTGGGCATCCAAGCTCAGCGACTCGTGCAGCCGGGCGCCGGGACCCGCGTCCTTCTTGCCCCGCATGTACAGCGAACACGCCAGGTCGGTGCACATGTACGCGCCGACCGAGTTGCCGTTCTGGCCGCTCTTGCCCGCTTTGCGCGCGGTCATCAGCGCCACGCCACCGCCCGCGTGCGTGGTCAGGCACAGCGAACACATCGTGCGACGAGCCTGCACGGCCGACGGCGCCGCCCGGCGCAGCGCGATCCCGACCAGCCCGTCGCCCTCCCGGGCCACCAGGTAGGCGCGTTCGGGCGACGCGGGGTCCTGCCAGCCGAAGAAGTCCAGGTCGTCCCATGGCTTGCCGGCCAGGTCACGGGGCACGGCCATCCGCTTGGCCTCACCCTTTGTGCAGTTGACGAACGACGCGCGGATCTCGCTCTCGGTGACGGGTTTCATGGCATCGACGGTAAGATGCCTAGAGATACTAGGCAAATGATTAAGGCTTCTAGGACGAGTGGTGTATGGCACGTGCAGGACTGACCACGCAGCGCCTGGTCGAGGCGGCCGCGGAGCTGGCCGACGAGGTCGGGTTCGACAACGTGACCGTCTCCGCGCTCGCCCGCCGGTTCGGCGTCAAGGACGCGAGCCTCTACTCGCACGTGCGTAACGCCCTGGACCTGCGTGAACGCGTCGCCATGCTGGCATTGGCCGAGCTGGCCGACCGCGCGGCGGACGCGTTGGCCGGGCGCTCAGGCAAAGACGCGCTGGTGGCGTTCGCCAACGCCTACCGTGACTACGCCACCGCGCATCCCGGCCGGTACGCCGCCGCGCAGATGCGGCTACGCCCCGAGGCACTGCACGCCAGCGCGGCGCGTAAGCACTCCGAGATGACCCGTGCGATCCTGCGTGGCTACGGACTGAGCGAACCTGACCAGACCGACGCGATCCGCATGCTGCACAGCACGTTGCACGGCTATGTCAGTTTGGAGACCGCGGGCGCGTTCAACCACACCCCCAGGGCGGTGGACGCGTCCTGGTCACGCACGCTGGACGCGCTGCACGCGCTGCTCAACTCGTGGCCGTGACCCGTTTCGTGCCGTAGACGTCCGGGTGGTCGTCGCATTCAGCGATGAAGTCGTGCGGATAGCCCTTCGTGAAACCGGTGGCCGTCTCCAGGCGCCGCATCTGGTCGTCGCTCAGGACAACCCCGCTCGCGCCGAGGTTGTCTTTCACCTGTGCGGCACTGGTCGCACCGATGATCGGATGCACCAGGTTGTACTGCACCTGCACGCACGCGAACGCCGTCCACCCGCGCCACTCCGCGAACACCTCGACCTATGGGCGACTGTTCGACACGGTCCCGCAGAACATGGCGTGGTTCGTGTTCACCTCGCCGCAGGCGCGCGTGGTGTTCCCTGACTGGGATCGGGTGGCTGACGAATGGGCGGCAGAGCTACGGGCCGCCGCGTCACTGGGGGATGGGTATGCGGCGTTCATGGCCGAGGAGTTGAGGGTCGCGGGCGGTACGGAGTTTTCCAGTCGCTTCGAATCCTCGGCGAAGCTCGCCAGCCGCACCGGCGTAGAGCAGTGGCACTACCCGGACGCGGGGCGGCTGCGGCTGGCGTTCGAGACATTGACATTGCCGGATGCCGATGAGCAGCGGCTGATCGTGTACCTGCCCGCGGACGAGCCAACATCCGACGCCCTCGACCGGCTGGCTCTGGTGGCTGCGCGCGACGAGGTCCTGCGGTAGCAGGGGTGTCGTCAGCCGTTCTCGAGTGGCTGGGTCTGCGTGACTACGTTCTGCAGGAGCAGGCGTTCGCGTTCGCGGGCTTCGGTCAGCTGCCGGGTCAGTTCGCGGATGCTGACTTCGTGCGCGGCCAGTTGCTGTGCCGCGGTGTTGTAGCGGGCGAGTGCCTGGGCTGATTCGGCCGCTGAGCTGGCTTGGGCGTTGCGGGCGGCCTCGGTTTCCTTACGCGCGTGGGCGAGGTCTTCCAGGTGTCGCTGTGCGGTGAGCTCGGCAAGGCACGCGGCCTCACCGGCTAGCCGGGCACGTTCCTCAGCACTCGCGATCTTGGCCTCGGCCAGGGTTTTCGCCGCCTCCGCGCGCTCGGCGGACGTGAGCGCCAATGCCAGTGCCTGCTGAGTGTTCTGGTGCGCTTCGGTCAACTCCCGCAATTCGCGGCGGGTGGTTTCCATGCGGGTGACCGCGTCCAGCTGGGCTTGTTCAGCCAGCGTGGCGCGGGTTTCGGCCTGGCCGCGGGCGCGTTCGTGCTCGGCGCTCTGGGCCCAGGCGGCTTTCTTGACCTGTTCGGCTTCGTGGATCGCGTGTTCGGCGGCTTCTTCGGCGGCTTTGCGGCGCTGCTGGTCCTTGGCCGCGGACGACAGCGCCTCCGCACGAACCCGCACAGCATCGTCCAGTTCCCGGCGCGCCAGCTCAACGTTCAGCAGGGCCTCGGCGGTCTCGGCTTTGTCCTGGGCCGAACGTGCCACCGCGCCCGCGTCGAGCTCATCCCAGCGCCGCCGGACCTCGGCCAGTTCTCGCAGTGCCGCGTCCAACGCCTCGCGGGTCTGCCCACCCAGTTCCCGCAGCACCGCCACCGGTTCGGCCACGCTCACCGATTCCAGTGCCCGGCGGCGTCGGGAGGCTTCATCGGCGTGGGTTTTGCCGCAGTAGCGCACAGGCTTTCCGCCTTTGAGCCGTCCCCGCTCGTCGCGCGCCGGTGGAGGCAAGGGGTTGTCACATCCGTCCAGGGCGCATGTCGCGGTCTCGGCCGCCTCTTCTTTCACCCGACCAGCATATCTCAGTCGCTTACGCGTACGCGTTACTCGTAACGCGTGTTGAATACGCGTAACTAGTGATAATGATTGGTTCAGTGATAATTGCCGTTATCACGGTGTTCTAGGGTCGGGCGGCGAGGTCAGGGACACACGCGATATCTGTTGCGACGCGCAGGCAAAATGCCAGGCGCTGACCTGGGGGCACGTTGGTGGCGCGTCACAGAGAACTAGGAGATCGTCACCGTGACGAAATTGCACCTGCAGTTGGGAGGGGCAGCTGAAATGTCAGTGGTTGTGCACAGCCCCTCACACAGCGCTGATCTCGGCGAGATCCGGCTACCTACTGGTGCATAGGTGAATTGCGCTTCCGCTCCGCGCGGAGATGGCCGCTCGACGTGGACGCCGTGCCGATGATCGTGCCGTGGGCGTTGATTGCGACGGCAGTGCTGTCGGTGTGCGCGGGCAGTGTGCCCAGATCGGTGATCCGGCCCGCTGGGTCCCACCGCACCGCACGGGTATAGCCGCTTTTCATGGACGCGTAGCCGATGATCACGCCGTCGTCATTGATCGCGAGAGCGTAGCTGTCGCCGCCGCTGAGGGTGCCCAGGTTGGTGATGCGGCCCGCATCGTCCCACCGCACCGCGCGGGACTCGCCAGTGGCCTCGGCCACCCAGCCGATGATCACGCCGTCGGTGTTGATCTCGCGGGCAGCGCTGTTGGGGTAGCGGCCGCCGGGCAGGGTGCCCAGGTCGACGATCCGGCCTGCCCGGTCCCACCGCACGGCGTGCTGCTGGCCGCTGGCCGTGTGCGCCGTGCCGATGATCACGCCGTCGTCATTGATGCCGGCACCATAGCTGTAGCGGCCGCCAGGCAGGCCGCCCAGGTCGATGATCCCGCCCGTCGGATCCCACCGCACCGCACGGGGCTCGACTTTGGCCACGGACGCCGTACCGATGATCGTGCCGTGGGCGTTGATTGCGACGGCAGTGCTGTCGGTGTGCGCGGGCAGTGTGCCCAGATCGGTGATTCCGCCCGCTGGGTCCCACCGCACCGCGTGCTGCTGGCCGCTCGACGTGGACGCCGTACCGATGATCACGCCGTCGGCGTTGATCCCGACGGCAGTGCTATCGGTGTGGCAGGGCAGGGTGCCCAGGTCAGCGATTCCGCCCGCTGGGTCCCACTGCGCTGCGTGCTGCTGGCCGCTGGCCGTGGACGCTTGGCCGATGATCACGCCGTTGTCATTGATCGCGACAGCGGCACTGGAACGGCCGCCGGGAAGGGTACCCAGATCGGTGATCGCGCCCGTCGGATCCCACCGCACCGCGTGCTGTTCGCCGCTGGCCGTGGACGCTTGGCCGACGACTACGCCGTTGTCATTGATCGCGACAGCGTCGCTCTCGCCGCCTCCGGGCAGGCCGCCCAGATCGGTGAGCCCACCCGCTCGGTCCCACCGCACCGCGTGGCTGGAGTAGAGAACAGAGGGCGCCTGGCTGATGACCGTGCCGTCGTCGTTGATCCCGACAGCGGCACTGGAACGGCCGCCGGGCAGAGTGCCCAGATCGGCGATCGGGGTGGCAGCGACAACCAACCCTGCCGCCATCATTGCTGCGGCCCCGATACCGAAGGCCCACAGTCCCCATACGCGACGTCGAGGAAAAAGCGCCGCCGCTCCCCATCGTTGATGTTTCCTCACGTTATCCCTCCTCCTCACAGGAAACGTGTGATCCGGACACCTTGACGGTCTGTGAGCAGCCACCACAGGTGTGGGAAACGCAGCGGTCTTCCCCTGGCCGTGCCCGTAGCGGCTGACCGCTGGTTTTTGTTGCCCTGGAAGGGGTTGGCCCTATTCACCGGGAGGACTGAGACATCATTCGACACGCCACCGCTTAACTGCAGCATGCTCGTTAACTGCAGCATGCTCGGAACACGAGCACAGGGGCCAGACGAGGCGGAAAGTGTCACGTGGCGCCAAGTGGTCAAGCTTGACCAGGTTATCTCCGTCACGGCCGGAACACGCCAATCCCTGTCGATCGTCTCGGCTGGGTGTCCCGCCGCCCTTAGCATCGCTGTCGATCACATGATCGAAAGGGCAGCCATTCATGTCCAACTCAGATCGGACCGCCTGGCAAGATCCGGACGAACTTTCCCGCCGGGTGCGCGACGGCAGCCTCACCCGGCGGCAGCTGCTCAGATTGTTCGGTGTGTCGGCGGCTTCGTTCGCACTCGCCTCGACCACAGCCACCGCGGCGACTCGCCGCTACGACTATGTGATCATCGGTGCGGGCTCGGCCGGATGCACGCTGGCCGCCCGGCTGCTGGCGGACTCACGCGCGAGCGTGCCGCTGATCGAGGCCGGTGGCACGAACAACCTGCCGCAGGTACGGGACTTCACGAAGTCAGGCACGCTGACCGCGCCTGGCTCGACGGTCATCTGGCCCTTCCAGTCCGAGCCACAGCCCGGACTCAACGACGCGACGCAGTCCTACGCCTGCGGCAAGCTCGAGGGCGGCAGCAGTTCGGTGAACGGGATGGTGTGGGTCCGGGGAAATCCGGCTGACTACGACCACTGGGCCGCTCTGGGCGCGCACGGTTGGAACTACGCGGGTGTGCGGCCCTCACTGCACGCGCTGACCGGGCCGATCACCCCGTCCAACGAGCTGACGAGACGAAACGCGTTGTCCCAAGCCACCGTCAACGCCGCCGTCGACCTCGGTTACCGGTTCAACCCCGACTACAACGGCGCCACTCAGTTCGGCGTCGCGTACACGCAACTCAACGTGGTGAACGAGATCCGGCAGGACACGTTCACCTCGATGCTGACCCCGCACCTCACCGATCCGCGCCTGACGATCATGACCCAGGCGCGTGTCCTGCGGCTGACCTTCGACCGCAGAAACACCATTGACGGCGTCGTCATCGACGCGGGTGGTGGTCACCAGTTCACGGTCCAGGCCGACCGGGAGGTCATCCTCAGCGCGGGTTCGGTCAACACCGCTCGGCTGCTCCAACTCTCGGGCGTCGGTAACGCCGCCGATCTGGCACGCCTCGGCATCCCCGTCGTGGTCAACCTGCCAGGCGTCGGAGCGAACCTGCAGGATCACTTGATCTCCGTGGTGTCCAAGACACTCCGCAGCCCCGAGCCGCCGTCCCACATCACCACGATGGACGTCACCCTCTTCACCGGCACGGGCCGGGTGCCCGGGACACCGGCGTACCAGTTCCAGGTCTACTACGAACGTGACGAGTATGGCCCTTATCCGCCCCACTCGATGCCGATCGGGGTGGCAAACCTGCACCCAATCAGCCGCGGGTACGTCAAGCTGCGCTCGGCCGATCCGGACGACCCGCCGATCGTCCAGCCGAATTTCCTGCAGGCCCGAGAAGATGTCGAGACGTCTCTCGCAGGCTTCGAGCTGGGCCGGGAGCTGATCAACGCGAAGGGGTTGCGGGACCTGCTCATCGACGACGGCGCCGTTCCCGGCACGGACGTCAAGACCAAGAAGCAGCTGATCGCCACGATGCGCGCCAATTCCGTGTCCAACTTCCACCCGGTCGGCACCTGCCGGATGGGCGTTGACGAGAACGCTGTCGTCGATCCCGAACTGCGAGTGCACGGCATCGACGGATTGCGCCTGGCCAGCGCCGCGATCATGCCCACCATCACGTCCGGCAACACCAATGCCCCGTCGATGATGATCGGCGACCGGTGCGGGCGGATCATTCTGGGTCATACCTGACGCTCACCCAGCACCAACTCGCCGAACTGCTCGACATCCACCGCGGCCACACCGCGTGTCTGCACCTACGAACAGGGCGGGTTGTAGCGGGTCTCGGTGAAATAGCGTTTCCATTCCTCTTCGGAGAGCGTGTTTTGGTCGATGTCGCAGATGCGGGTGGCCACTCGGTTGGCGTCGGTCTCCCAGATGCGGGTTGTGTGGTCATGAGCGGCTGTGGCGAGGGTGTGGCCGTCAGGGCTGAACGCCGCGGCGAAGACCGCTGCGGGGTGCTTGGTCAGCAGGACGGCCGACGCGTTGGGTCGCCGCGGGTCGGTGACGTCCCACAACCGGACAGTGCCATCGATGCCGGTGGTGGCAAGGGTGCGGCCGTCAGGGCTGAAGACCGCGCTGAAGACCATGCCACCATGCCCGGTCAGGGGTGCGACAAGGCGGGGTCGCTGTGAGTCGGTGATGTCCCAGAGCCGGATCACGCCATCCCAGGTCGTCGTGACGACGACATTCCCGTTCGGCCCGAACACGATCGACCGGACCGGTTGGTCATAGCCGCTGATCGTTCCGAGGGGCGCGGGTTCCCGAGGGTTCGTGACGTTCCACAGCCGAGAGGTTTTGTCCCAGCTCGCGGTTGCCAGCGAACGACCGTCAGGACTGAAGGCCACCACTCGGACGGTTTCGCTGTGCCCTGTCAACGTACTCAGCAGCGTGGGCACACGTGGATTCGTGACGTCCCAGAGCCGGACGGTGCGGTCGTCGCTCGCCGTGGCCAGAACCCGGCCGTTCGGGCTGAACACCACCCAGCGGATCTTCGCGTCGTGGCCCGGCACGGTCGCCAGCAGACTCGGCTGGTGCGGATCGGTCAGGTCCCACAGACGAGCAGTCTTGTCCCAGCTCGCGGTTGCCAGCAGATGACCGTCAGGACTGAACGCCAATGAGCGGACGGTACCGGTGTGGCCGGTCGGCGTCGCGGCGAGCAGGGTCGGTCGGCGCGGATCCGAGACATCCCGTAGACGTAGGGTGCGATCGTCACTCGTGGTGCCGAGAATCCGGCCGTTCGGGCTGAACGCGACGGCATAGACGGCTCCCGCGTGGTCGGCGAGGACTGGACCGGTGACCTCCCACAGCCGGACAGTGTCGTCAGCGCTGGCTGTGATCAAGCTATGTCCGTCACGGCCGAACACCAGCGATGTGACCGCCTCGGTGTGGCCGGTCAGTTCGGCAAGAGCACTGGGTTGGTGTGGGTCGGTCACGTCCCACAGTTTGACCGTGCGGTCGTCGCCCGCCGTGGCGAGCATGCGTCCGTCCCCGCTCAGCGCCAGGGTACGGATCCGGTCTCCGTATTCCGGCAGGGTGGCGACCATGCGGGCCTGGCGTGGCTGCGTCACGTCCCACAGTTGGATCGTCTGGCCCCTGCCCGCGGTGACCAACAGGCGTCCGTCCTGACTGAACCGGGCTGTGAGTCCCGCAGGCTCCAGAAGAGGTCCGAGAGTCCGAGGGGAGGACGGCTGCGTCACGTCCCACAGCCGCACTGTCCCATCCCCGCCAACAGAGGCCAGCATGAGGCCTTGCGGACTGAACATGACCTCGCGCACGGCATCGGGATGCTCGGCCGTCTTGCCCAACGCCTTCGGCTGCTTCGGCTCAGCGACATCCCACAGGCGGACTGTGCGGTCTTGGCCTACTGTCGCCAGGACCGGTCCGGCTGGAGCGAAGGCCACCGATGCCCCCGTGGACTCCCTGAGCCCCGTGTGGCCGGGAACAGTGCCCAGCGCGCGCGGTTCGGTCCGGTTCACCACATCCCACAGCTCAACTGACCCGTCCACGCCGTCCGTGGCCAGAAGACGTCCATCCGGGCTGAACGCCGCCGAGACGACGTCGCGGGAATGCCCTGTCACCGTGGCCAGGCCTCGTGGATGCCACGGATCGGTGACGTCCCACAGGGTGAAGCCACTTCGAGTCGTGGTGGTGAGTGTTCGACTGTCCGGGCTGAGGGCGAGTGTTTTCGTGAGATTCGCGCCGCGCGTAACGACAGTCGAATACGGCGTAGCCCAGGAACTCAACAGACTGCTCCTGGTCTCCACGGTGGGCATGAGGCGATAGGCGGCGAGGCTGAGTTGCCCCGACAAAGACGGATCGGCGACGCCAAGACCGGTGGCCTCACTGGCCACCTTGCGGGAGATCGCCAGATTCCGTTGCTCGATGGCGGTTTTCGTCGCCTGTACCGCGTACACGGTCGCCGCGGTCGCGAAAAGGAACAGGACGGTGAGGCCGACGACGAGTTGGTGCAGCCGGCGGGTGCGGCGGCGAGCGGCCCGCTGTTCGTCGTGCTCGAGTTGGACTGAGGCTGCGAGGAACTCATGGGCCAGTGGGGTCAGGCCGGAGCCGGAGCCGGCTCGATCGACCCAGTCGCGCGCGGTCGCGAGGCGAGGACCGCGATAGAGGGCGGCTGGGTGTCGGCCTTCGCGGCCCCAGGACTCGGCGGCCTCAGTGAGCTGTTGGCGAATCAGCAGCCATGCCCGGTTGGTGTCGATCCAGCCGCGCAGTCTCGGCCAGGCTCGCAACAGGGCCTCGTGGGTGATCTCCACGCAGTCACGGTCCAGGGTGAGCAACCTGGCCGCGACGAGTGCTTCGAGGGCGACGGCGAACGCGGCCCGATCGGCTGACTGGCTTGTCACCCGGTCACGTTCGGCGCGCTGGCTGCTGTCCTCACTGTCCTCGCCGACTCGCACCAGACGCAGCAGCAGGCGGCGGGCTTCCTGTTGGGCGGTGATGTCCAGGCTGGTGTGGACGCGTTCGGCGGTAGCGGCAACCGCGCCGTGGATACCGCCGGTGAGCTGGTAGCCGGCCACGGTCAGGCGGGTGCCCTGCCGCTGCTGCCATGTTGCCAGCAGCGCATGGGACAACAACGGCAGGACGCGCGGCTCGTAGGCGGTGTGGTTGTGGTCGGCACCGTGGTCGATACCCAGATCGCGCAGTAGCACCTCGACCAGGCCGGGTTCGAGGTCGAGCTTGCCGACCCGCGCCGGACCGACAATCGCCTCGACGAGCTCGTCACGGCTCATCGCTCCCACGGCGAACTGGTTGTCCTGAACCACGCCGAACAGCTCGGGATAGGCCAGGCAGCGACCGTAGAAATCAGCGCGAACGCCGAGCACCACCAGCGCGGCCGCACCCTGACCGCCCTCGCCGGGACGGGACGCCTCACACAGCGCCCCGATGAACGCTCGGCGTTCGCTGTCGTCCTCGCAGACCGTGAAGACCTCCTCGAACTGATCGACAACCAGCACGAGCCGACCATCGCCATGGCCGAGTGCGGTTCGCAGCGCATCGCCCCACCGCCCAGCGCGGATCCCGTCACGGAAGTTCTCAGGGGATGTCCCCAACAACTTGGCCGCGCTCTCGGCCAGCGCGTCGACGGGATGCGTTGTCGGCGTCATCATGAGCACCGGCCAGCCGGCCGAACCCGCCGCGGGCAGGGCGCCCGCGGCCAGGGAGGGAACCAGTCCCGCGGACAACAACGACGACTTGCCCGCTCCCGAAGCGCCGAACACCACCAGCGGCAGGTCACGATCCACGGACTCGGCCACCCGGCTGATCAAGGCAGCCGTGCTGCGTTCCCGGCCGAAGAACCATCGAGCGTCGGTGGGGCCGAACGCCGCCAGCCCTCGATACGGGCACGGCAGGGCATCCGGGGCCGGTGCCACGAGGCTTGCCAGTGCCCCTCCGGCCTGCAACACCTCATCCAGCCTGCGGGCCAGCTCCGCCGTCGCCGGTTTGTGACTGTTCTCGACGTTGCTCAAGTAGCCCCTGCTGTAATGGGTCAACCCGGACAGCTGGGTCAGCGACAACCGTCGTGCGAGGCGCAGGCGACGCAACTCCGCCGCGAAACCCTGCGCCTCCTGTGGATCGTTCTCCCTGTTCACGGCCTGTATCCCTCAGCGTCATCAGGTAGGGATACGGAAACCCCCTCCCCACCATCACCGCGTTCGCGAAAAACTCTGCGACAAAGCGAGCTTATTCAGCGTGTGGTCCTACCTTGATGGGGACCGAAATGGCTCGCCATGGGAGCGTAGACCTGTGTTCTTGCGGAGGCATGCAATGTTTAGGACAGTGTCCACAATTGGACAGTCATGGGTGTGCTTATCCAGCAGGCAACGCGAAATCCGGCTCCGAAAGAACAATCTGGTTCGACAGCGGAGCGCTTCGAGCATGGCCACCTGGCAGGGATCGAGACCTTGAACCCACTGCTCAGGTGCCTACCGGTGTCGAACATGGCCGCACCGGGCACACGCACGAATCTCGCTTCGCTCGTGGGAAATACGCCTGCGCAGTGGATAAGCGGACCGTTCGCGCCGGCAGGCCGAGGATTTTGGGCGAAGCTGGAGGGGATTAACCCCGGCGGTATGAAGGATCGACCCGCTTTGTATATGGTCGCGTGCGCGCGGGAGCGCGGTGAGCTCAAGCCAGGCGCGATGATCGTCGAGTCGAGCAGCGGTACTTTTGGTTTGGGCTTGGCGCTGGCTGGAATTGTGTTCGGTCACCCGGTGACTGTCGTGACGGATTCCGGTACGGAGCCGATTGTCTGGCGCATGCTCGAAGCGCGGGGTGCCCGGGTGGATGTGGTCCGCGAGCCGTGCCCAGTCGGGGGATGGCAGCAGGCCAGGCGTGATCGGGTGCGGGAACTGCTGGCCGCGTGTGTGGACGCCTACCACCCTGATCAGTACCACAATCCGGATCACGCCGCGGGCTACGTGACCCTGGCGGTGGAGTTGGCGACTCAGCTCGGCCGCGTCGACGTGCTGGTGTGCTCGGTGGGTACGGGCGGCCATTCGGCCGGTGTCGCCGGCGTGCTGCGGACGTACTTCCCGCATCTGCGGCTGGTCGGTGTGGACTCGGTGGGGTCCACGATCTTCGGCCAGCCCGCCCGGCCGCGCTTGATGCGCGGTCTCGGGTCGAGTATTTACCCGGGCAACGTCGACTACGCCGGTTTCGACGAGGTGCATTGGGTGGCGCCGGCTGAAGCGGTGTGGTCCTGCCGGCGGTTGGCAGCGGCTCGATACGCCTGCGGCGGCTGGAGTGTGGGCGCGGTGGCTCTCGTGGCCGGCTGGATCGCTCGGACACAGCCGCCAGAGCTGCGCGTGGCGGCCATCTTCCCGGACGGCCCGCTGCGATATTTCGACACCATCTACAGCGACGAATATTGCCGGCGGCACGGGCTGCTCGACGTGCCACCGGCCGCCGAACCGGACGAGATCCCAGAACCGTGGGCGCACGAGGTCACCTTGTGGACGCGCTGCCGGCGTGTGGTGGATCCGCTTACCCCGGCACAGCGCGGCACGGCGAGGCGGTGTTGAGCACAATCCGAGCTGCCCGGTCATTGCCCCGCACTGTGCAGTTGCTGCTGCTGAACCAGTTCGGCGTCAATCTCGGGTTCTACCTGTTGGTCCCGTACCTGGCCACGCATCTGCGCGAGAACCTGCACCTGGCCACCGGCGTCGTCGGCGCGATCATCGGCGCACGCTGCCTCAGCCAGCAGGGGCTCACCTTGTTCGGCGGGTCGGCGGCGGACCGCATCGGGTGCCGGCCACTGATCATCACTGGATGCGCGCTTCGCGCGGTGGGGTTCGGGGCGTTCGCGTTCCTCGACAACGTGCCGGGACTGTTGGCCGCGGCGCTCGTGACCGGTGTCGCGGGTGCGGTGTTCAGCCCGGCCACCCGGGCGTACCTGGCTGTGGAATCCGGAAGCCAGCGACTGCGGGCGTTCGCGTTGTTCAACGTCGCCGGCGAGGCGGGAACACTGCTCGGCCCGCTGCTGGGCGGCATATTGCTCGCTGTGGAATTCCGCGTCGTCGCAACCACGGCAGCGGCGGTTTTCGCGCTGTTGACCATCGCTCAGGCGCTCACGTTGCCCGCTCGTGCGCCTCGACCAGTGGCGCAGTCGGTGCTGGCGGACTGGCGGGAAATGGGCGCCAATCGGCATTTCCTGCTGTTCATCTGCGCCACATCCGGCCTGTTCGTGCTGTACAACCAGCTCTATCTGACGCTGCCGCTCGAGGTCAGCCGGGTGTCCGGAATGGACAGTGCGGTGGCGGTGTTGTTCATCGCCTCCACTCTCGTCACCCTCTGCCTGCAGGTTCGTATCACGGACTGGTGCCAACGGCATTGGGAGCCGGCAACGGCCATCGGCGTCGGACTGACTCTGTGCGGTCTGGCCTTCGCCCCCCTCGCGATCACCGGCTCCCTGCAACCGACCGCCGCGGGCACGCACGACGACGGGATCGTGGCTGTGCTGGGCTCCTTGCCGGCCATCTTCCCTGCGATACTGGCAACGATCGTATTGACGCTCGGCGTCGCCGTGGCGCAACCGTTCGTCCTGGATCGCACCCCCGCATTCGGACGTGGCGCACTGACCGGCACGTATCTCGGCGCCAATGCCATGGCCGGCGGGTTGGCCGCCGCGATCGGCAACACCGTTGTCGGCTGTGCCACCGATCTCGGTATCCGACTGGACATGCCGTGGCTGCCGTGGACGTTGCTTGTCGGGTATGGGCTTTCCTGCGCCGTGCTGATCGGCGTATTGCGTGTCAGGGCAGCGTTTCCTGATCAGGACCGCTCGTGACTAGGCCGTGTCTCAAAGCCCCGTCCGCAATAGCCGGGCCGGATGCGGCCCCTGACGCGCTGAATCCCGACTCCGGCCTCTGGCCGGGGCAGGCTCTCATCGAACGGGGACTTCGAGACACGACCTAGGGAAGTAGGCCCATGCGTTACGACTCCATCCTTGACGCCATCGGTAATACGCCGTTGGTGCGCCTCAATCGGCTCACCGAGCCGACCGACGCGACGGTGTGGGTCAAGCTCGAATGCCTCAACCCAGGGGGGAGCGTCAAGGCACGGCCGGCGCTTGCCATGGTCCGGGAGGCACTGCGCTCGGGTGTGCTCACCGAGGACGGCACCATTGTCGAAGCCACGTCCGGCAATCTGGGCATCGCACTGGCGATGATCGGCGCCGCACTCGACGTCCCCGTGAAGATCATGGTGGATCCCCGCACGCCGGCACTGAGCGTACGGACCATCGCCGCTTACGCCGCCGAAGCAACCCTTGTCGAGAAACCCGACGAGCACGGCAAGTACCAGATCCCCCGGATCCAGGCAGCCGAAGCAGTCGCCCACACCGTCGAGGGCGCGTACATGCCCAACCAGTGGGACAACCCGGACAACCCCGCCGCGCACAGCGCGACCACCGCCTCGGAAATCCTCGGCGACCTCGACGGGGACGTCGCCGCCATCGTGTGCACCACCAGCAGTTGCGGGCAGATCACCGGGATAGGTCGTCGGATCAAACAGACCCGGCCCGACTGCCGGATGGTGGCGGTGGACGGCCGAGGATCGACCGCGATCGGCGGCCCGTTGGGCCAGCACCTCCTGGTCGGCCTCGGCTCCGGGTTCACCCCGGGCAACTTCGACCCGGCGGTCATCGACGAAGCCTACTGGTGCGGTGACACCGAAGCGTTCAGTGCGTGCCGCATGCTCGCCAGCAAGGAAGGCCTGCTGCTCGGTGGCTCATCAGGGGCCGCGGTGTTCATCGCACTGGCAGTCGCCCAACGACTTGGCCCGCACCACAATGTCGTCGCGGTAGCACCCGACGGAGGCGACCGCTATCTGGACACCATCTACGACGACACGTGGATTCGCGACCACGGCCTCACCCTCATACCCACCGTGGCCGAGCTACGTGACCGACTGACGGACTACACCCCGGTCTGCGGCCACCAACTCGAACCATGGCGCCGCTATCCCACCGGCCCAACCGTCCTCTGAAGAATTCGCCATTCACGAATCCATACAGCCGTACCGCACCTGCCTTGGCCGTGTGCTCACATGGCGGCGAACCAATCGGCCACGAACATTCCCCGGGTTGCCGGCCCTGCGCCTCCTTGGGGTTGTTCTTCCTGCTCACGGCCTGTATCCCGGAGTGCCATCAGCCAGGGATACAGGAAACCCCTCCCCATCGTCACCCGGTCAGCGAAAACTCCGTGCCACGCCAAAGCGACGTTTCCGGAGTTCGTGGTCTTACCCCATGTGGGCGAGAACGAAATAAAGACTGGCCGACGCCGCACATCGCAATCGCCAACTTGTGTTCAGGGAGCTCACGTGGCGGGAGAAACTATCGAAGTCCCGACGGCCGATCCAGCTGAATCTTCTACCGCGGACGGCGTCGAGTGGATGTTCGCCGGCGTGCTGGCCGAGGTCCTGCGGATCGAGCGGGTGCCGGTGGACAGTCACTTCTTCGACGATCTGGGGGCCGACTCGATGGTGATGGCCCAGTTCTGCGCCCGGGTGAGGAAACAACCAAGCCCGCCATCCGTGTCCATAAAGGACACATATCAGCACCCCACGATCAGGAGTCTGGCGGCTGCACTCGTCCCTGCCGGCTCGCCGCTGCCGGCGACAACCGAGGTGACGACGCCGATCGGCACTCGGCAGTATGTCCTCTGTGGAGCACTGCAGTGCCTGCTCCTCCTTGGATATTCCTTTCTCGTCGCACTTGTGCTCGAACTGGGTTTCGAGTGGATCTCCGCAGGCTCAGGTGAAGTCGACATCTACCTGCGGTCGGTGCTGTTCGGCGGCGCGTTCTTCCTCGGCGTGTCCACCTTGCCGATCCTGGTGAAGTGGCTGCTCATCGGCCGGTGGAAGCCCCAGCGAATCCGGATTTGGGGCCTGGCCTATGTCCGCTTCTGGGTCGTCAAGACGCTGGTCACATTGAACCCGTTGGTCTTGTTCGCCGGTTCGCCGCTCTACGTGCTGTATCTGAGGGCTCTGGGTGCGAGAGTCGGACGCGGTGCGGTGGTCTTCTCCCGGCATGTGCCGGTGTGCGCCGATCTGCTGACTGTCGGCCAGGGCACGGTCGTCCGCAAGGACACGTTCTTCACCTGCTATCGAGCCTCCGGGGGCTGGATTCAGACGGGTGCGGTGACTCTCGGGCGGGATGCGTTCGTCGGTGAGGCGACCGTGTTCGACATCGAGACGTCGCTGGGTGACGGGGCCCAGCTCGGCCATGCCTCGTCGCTGCACGCTGGGCAGGCCGTGCCCGAGGGCGAGCGCTGGCACGGTTCGCCGGCGCAGCCGACCGAGGCGGACTACCGGGGCGTCGAACCGGCTGACTGCGGCACCGGGAGAAGGGCGGCATACGCTGTCCTGCAACTGGTGAAGGTCCTGGCCTTGCAGCTGCCGCTGGTATACGGCGGCGTGGCCATTCTCTTCGTCGAGGTCCCGCGCCTGGCCGCACTTCTTGGCAACGAGCCCCTGGCCCTCACGAGCTGGACGTTCTACAGCGACGCCCTGGCCGTCTCGCTCGTGCTCTTCTCCGGCTCCGCGCTTGTCGGTTTGCTCGTCGTGGTCACGGTCCCGCGCGTACTCAACCTCGCCATCAAGCCGGGCAAGGCCTATCGCCTGTACGGCTTCCACTACGCCGCCCACCGGGTGATCGCGCGCCTGACCAACATCCAGTTCTTCACCACTCTCTTCGGTGACAGCTCTTGTATCGCCCACTATCTGGGAGGTCTGGGGTATCGCCTGGCTCCCGTGGTGCAGACCGGGTCGAATTTCGGCAACCTGGTGAAGCACGAGAGCCCCTATCAGAGTGCTGTCGGCAGCGGAACGGTGGTTGCCAGCGGGCTGTCGATCGCCAATGCCGACTTCTCGAGCACGTCGTTCCGGGTGTCGCGAGCCTCGATCGGGGCGCGCAACTTCCTCGGGAACTGGATCGTCTATCCCTCTGGGGGCAGGACGGGTGAGAACTGCCTGCTGGCGACGAAGGTCTTGGTCCCGATCGACGGACACGTTCGTGAGGGCGTCGGGCTGCTGGGTTCGCCCAGCTTCGAGATTCCCCGAACAGTCGAACGCGACGCCAAGTTCCACCACCTGGCGAGCGGGGACGAGCTGCCCCGGCGTCTCGCGGCCAAGAACAAGCACAATGCCGCGAGCATGGGGTGGTTCCTGCTGTCGCGGTGGTTCTATACCTTCCTGGTCGTCTCGATCGCCTTGGGCGCCGCGGACCTCTACCACTCGCTGGGCGCGTCGGCGATCGCGCTGGCCACCGTCCTCATCTTCCTGTTCGGGATCCTCTACTTCGTACTGGTCGAACGTGCTGCTACGGGATTCCGAGGCGTGCGACCGACGTACTGCTCGATCTACCAGATCGATTTCTGGCGGACGGAACGCCTCTACAAGTTGTTCGCGCCGATAGGCGCACTCGCCGTTTTCGATGGCACCCCCTTCAAAGCCGTGATCTGGCGACTGCTGGGTGTCCGGGTCGGCCGGCGGCTCTTCGACGACGGCACCGATTTGGACGAGAAGAACCTCGTGACGATCGGCGACGACGTCACCCTCAACGCCGGCTCGCACATCCAGTGCCACTCCCAGGAGGACTACGCCTTCAAGTCCGACCGGATCACGATCGGTTCCGGCTGCACCATCGGGATCGGCGCGCTGGTCCACTACGGCGTGACGATGGGCGACAACGCGGTGCTGGCGCCCGACTCCTTCCTGATGAAGGGCGAGGAAATGCCGCCGCACGCGCGATGGGGCGGAAACCCGGCCAAGGAAATGCGGGACAGCGAGGCCGGTTCGCGGGTTCGCGGGGACGACAACCACAGGGACAACGCCGGCACCGCTGTGGTCAGCCGGAACTAGTGGCGCGTCTCGAAACGTTCGCCGGGCTTCTCGACGGCCCAGCAACGTCCCGAGACACACCACTAGGGCAACAGCACCCGTGGCAATCCTGGAGCGGAGGAAGGATCCGAATGCGAACGCCAGCGGAAGCAGACCGGGAATTCTGGAGGAACGCGCTCGTCACGGGCGGGTTTACCGCGATCCCGCGGTGGACTCTCGATCCGGTCGCGGGTGTCGCCGAGCACGAGACACCCATCCCGGACGACCTCGTCGCGACGATGTGCCGGCTGGCGGAGGAACTGGCGGTGCCGCTCAGCTCGGTACTGCTGGCCGCGCACGCCAAGGTGCTCGCCGAGCTGTCCGGTGAGCACCAGGTGGCGACCGGCTACGTCGCCCAGCATGGCAGCCCGCCGTTGCCCTGCCGACTGACAACCGAACCCGGCTCGTGGCGGGCGTTACTGCTCCAAACCTATCGCATCGAGTTGGAACTGTTGTCGCACAAGGACTTCCCGGTCGATGATCTCCGGCGTGAGTTGGGTCTGTCCGAACCGTCATTCGAGACAGTGCTCGATCCGACCGGCGCCAAGGCGGTAACCGACGAGCTTGTCGAGCACACTGTGCTGTGGGTGGGAATCTCCTGGCCCGACAGGCATCCGGTATTGCGGCTGCGGTATCGGACCGACCTGCTCGACGCGGGGAGCGCTGCTCGGATCGCGGGTTATCACCTCGCCGTGCTCGCGCTGATCGCCGCCGATCCGGATGCCGAGCACGGGCGACAGAGCCTGTTGTCCGCGGAGGAGCTCGACTTCCAGCTGAATGGGCTCGGTGGGCCTTGCCGGGAGTTGCCGGATCACCGGGTGCACGAGTTGTTCGAGCAGCGGGTGGCGGCACACCCGGATGCGGTCGCGGCCGTGCATGGGGATCGGCAGTGGACTTACCGGGAGCTCAACGCGCGTGCCAACCGGTTGGGGCGGGCTTTGTTGGCGCGTGGCTTGCGCCGTGAAGGTGTTGTGGCGGTTGTGATGGAGCGCAACCTGGACTGGATGGCGGCTGTGTTGGCGATTTTCAAGGCTGGTGGCGTGTACCTGCCTGTGGAGCCGGACTTTCCGGCCGACCGTATCGCGACCGCGCTGTCGCGGGCCGGGTGCGGGCTGGTGCTGAGCGAGCGCGGCAGCACCACCAGGCTTGAGGCGGCCATCGACATCCTGTCCCGGGTTCAGACGCCGGGAGTCCGGCTGCTGCATGTCGAGGCTGCCTACGCGGAGGACCACGCGGAGGGGAATCTGGGTGTGGATGTCGGGCCGGATCAGCTGGCGTACATCCTGTTCACGTCCGGTTCGACGGGGGAGCCCAAGGGTGCGATGTGCGAGCACGCGGGCATGCTGAACCACATCTTCGCCAAGATCGCCGATCTGGGGGTGCGTGAGGGTGAGGTGATTCCGCAGACCGGGCCGCAGTGTTTCGACATCTCGGTGTGGCAGGTGGTTGCCGCGCTGCTGGTGGGCGGGCGGACGCTGCTGGTGGATCGGGAGGTGATCCTGGACGTCGAGCGGTTGGTCGACACCATCGTCGACGCCCGGGCGGGCGTGTTGCAGGTCGTGCCGTCCTATCTGGACGTGATCGTGTCCTATCTGGAGCACCATCCCCGCGAGCTGCCGGACCTGCACACCGTGTCGCCCACGGGCGATTTCCTGAAAAAGGAGCTCGTGCAGCGCTGGTTCGCCGCCCAGCCCGGGATCCCGCTGGTCAACACCTACGGGCTGACCGAGACCTCGGACGACGCCGTGCACGAGGTGATGGACCGGGTGCCGGACTGCGACCGGGTCCCGCTCGGCCGACCCATTCACAACGTGCACGTCTATGTCGTCGACGAGAACCTGTGGCCCGTGCCGTTGGGTGCGCCTGGTGTGATCGTGTTCTCCGGGGTGTGTGTTGGTCGGGGATATGTCAACGACCCCGCGCGCACCCGTCTGCTCTTCATGGCCGATCCGCATCGTCCGGGTCAGCGGTTGTGCCGGACCGGGGACTATGGCCGCTGGCGGCCGGACGGCAAGCTGGAGTTCCTCGGCCGCCGGGACAACCAGGTCAAGATCCGGGGTTTCCGGGTCGAGCTCGGCGAGATAGAGAACGCCCTGCTGCGGGTGCCCGGTGTCCGCGACGCGGCTGCGGTGGTCACCGACGGGACCCAGCGTCTGGTGGCCTTCTATTCGGGCCCGCAGCCGCTGGACACCGGCGTCGTGGCCGACCAGTTGGGTAAGTTGCTGCCCGGCTACATGGTCCCGTCGGCGTTGATCTGGCAGGACAGTCTGCCGCTGACCGCCAACGGCAAGATCGCCCGCACGATCCTGACCACACTCGCCGGACAACTCGACACCGACACGGCGTGCCGTCAGGAACCGAGCACGCCCGCCGAGCGGCGCCTGGCGGCCGCGTGGGCCACGGTGCTCGGCGTCCCACTGGATCAGATCGGCCGGCGGGACCACTTCTTCGAGCGGGGTGGCACCTCGCTGTCCGCGGTACAGCTGGTGACCACGTTGGACCGCGAGATGTCGCTGACCGACGTCACCCGTCACCCAGTCCTCGCCGACCTGGCCGCACTCCTCGACCGCGGGCCGGAGTCACGTCCCGCGCAACCGGTGGCTTCCTCGTCCGGCGGCAGCGACTGAAAGGGACATCCACATGTCATCCTTCTCCCAGGCAGCACTGCCTGGCGTGGAACTGCGTCCCGGCAAACCTCCGATACTCCGGGCTGATGCCGCTGGCGACGCGCCAGGTTGGGCGGCCAAGCACCGGTACGCCCTACGCGCTGTGGTCACCGAGCATCGCTCGGTTCTCGTGCGCGGACTGGGGCTGCGTGACCCGGCTGGGACGGCCGCGGTGTTCCAGCAGCTGGGCAGCGGGCTGATGACCGACGAAGAGGCATTCGCCGTCCGGCGCAGCTACTCCGCTGGTGTGTACTCGTCGTCGGCGTGGCCTGCGAACCAGCCCATGTGCATGCACCACGAACACAGCTACCGGCTTGAGTTCCCCGGCCTGATGCTGTTCGCGTGCCTCCGCGCCCCCACACAAGGCGGCGCGACCGGGGTAGCCGACTCACAGGCAGTACTCGACGCGCTGCCCGGCGAACTGGTCGAGCGGTTCGAGCGGGACGGCTGGCTACTCACCCGCACCTACAACGACGAGATCGGCGCGTCGCTCACCGAGGCGTTCGGCACCGCCGACCGCGCCGCCATCGAGAACTACTGCCGGGCCAACGCGATCGAGTACGACTGGCAGCCCGGCGGCGAACTACGCACCAGACAACGCCGCAGCGCCGTGGTCCGCCACCCAGTCACCCGCCAACGCTGCTGGTTCAACCAGATCGCATTCCTCAACCAGTGGACACTCGACCCCGAGGTACGCGAATACCTGGTCGAGGTCTACGGCCCGGACGCACTGCCGTTCAACACCCACTTCGGCAACGGCGACCCGATCAGCCAGGACATCGTGCACCTGCTCAACACCATCTACGAGACCAACACCGCCCGCGAACCATGGCACGCCGGTGACCTGTTGCTCGTCGACAACATCCGCACCGCACACAGCAGAGAACCCTACGAAGGACCACGCGAAGTGCTCGTCGCCATGACCGACCCCGTGCGCCTGACCGACTGCTCGCCAACCGTGAAAGTGATCACAGGATGACCGCTACCAGTTCCACCACGTCAGCACCCGCAACCCAGGTCGAACCGTTCACCGCACCACCGTTCGCGGTGATCTCCGGTGCCCAGGTCCAGCACGCGTTACGGGGGACGCGACAACTTCTTCCATGAACTGCGCCGACACGGATAAGCCGCCTGGCACATACACAAGGGGTGGGTAAGGATGCCAGTTATCTCCGTTCCACAGGACTTCAACTCCGAGGAGCTCTACGTCGACCTCCGGTCGATCTTCGAGCACTCGCTCTTCCTGAAGTGTGAAGGCTTCAACTTCGCCGGCTCGATCAAGCTGAAGGCCGCGGCGGAGATGGTCGCGGCCGCCGAACGCGACGGAATCCTGCGACCACAGTCGGTTCTGGTCGAATCCTCCTCCGGAAACCTCGGCGTGGCACTGAGCATGATCGCGGCCAGCAAGGGCTACCAGTTCCTGTGCGTGACCGACTCCCGCTGCAACCTCTCCACCAGACGACTGATGGAAGCGTTCGGTAGCCAGGTCCACATCATCACCGAACCGGACGCCAACGGCGGCTTCCTCGGCGCACGCATCGCACACGTCCGCGCGCTCTGCGCCTCCGACAACCGATACGTATGGCTCAACCAATACGCCAACCCCGGCAACTGGAAGGCGCACTACCACCGGACCGCACCCGCGATCGCGGCCGCGTTCCCGCTACTGGACGTCCTGTTCGTCGGAGCGGGCACCACAGGAACCCTGATGGGCTGCGCACGCTACTTCCGGGAACGGCACCGGCCGGTACGGATCGTCGCGGTCGACAGCGTCGGCTCGGTCACCTTCGGCGGCACGCCAGGCCCCCGGATGATTCCCGGCCTGGGCACCAGCGTCCGCCCACCACTACTCGACGAGTCCTATGTGGATGATGTGATGCACGTCGACGAGGTTGACACCATCCGCGCCTGCCACCGCCTGGCCCGAAAAGGATTCCTCTTCGGCGGATCAACCGGCACAGTCGTCAGCGGCGCCATGGACTGGCTCGCCCAGCACAACGCACATGAACTCACCGCGGTCGCCATCGCCCCGGACCTCGGCGAGCGCTACCTCGACACCGTTTACCAAACCAACTGGACGCAAGACCTCTACGGCGAAGACATACTCGACGACACCGATCGACTGACCGTCGGCTCCCGGTCGATCTGACCTGCTCCTGTCGGACTGCAGGGCGATGCCGTTGGATGCCCACCCGGCAGTCGGCGACGAACGCGCCAGTACGGTGGCCCCATGGGGTCGGTCAAAAAGTTCCAAGTCACCTTCGACTGCAAGGAGCCAGAGCGCGTCGCTCGATTCTGGTGTGAGGTGCTGGGCTACGTCCTGCCGCCACCGCCGGAAGGGTTCGCCACCTGGGAGGACTTCAACCGCACGCAGCCGCGGGAGGACCAGGGCGCGTTCTTCGCTTGCACGGATCCTGACGGGGTGGAACCGCGCCTGTTCTTCCAGCGCGTTCCCGAGGACAAGGTCGTCAAAAACCGCGTACACCTGTGCGTGCGGGCGGGCACCGGGCTCGTCGGTGAAGAACGCCTGGCCACCCTCGAGGCGGAATGCGCCCGGCTGATCGCCCTCGGCGCGTCGCGCGTGCGGCTGCTGGAAGCCGACGGCGTGAACGAGTCGTGCATCGTCATGCAGGACATCGAGGGCAACGAGTTCTGCCTGGACTGATCGATCCACGCGATCGCGCGCCTGCCCCACCGTGCATGGCGCGATCGCGTGGATCGGGTGAAAATCCGACAGGTGAACCACAGCGTGCGGGCCCGCGCTCACGAGCGGATCGTCCGCCTCGCCGACGCACGGCCCGAGCTGCCGGTGTTGTTCGGCGAGGCGGCCAAGGTGCTCGCCACGGCGTTGCCTTTCGACGCCAGCTGCTGGCACACGATGGATCCGGCGACTCTGATCGAGACCGGCCTGTACTTCCAGAACATGCCACCGGCCGGTCCGGATGTCGCCGCGTACGCCTACCTCGACGACGACTTCAACTCCTTCACCGCGCTCGCCCACGCCCCGCGGCACAGCGGTGTGCTCAGCGACGCGACAGCAGGCCAGCTCGGCCGCAGTCCACGCTATCGGGAGTTGTTGCGTCCCAACAACATTCGCGGTGAGTTACGCACCGCGTTCGTGGTCGACGGGTCGTGCTGGGGGTGTTTCGCGTTCTTCCGTGAAGCGCCCGGCGACTTCACCGAGGATGAGCGGGATTTCGCCCACGACGTGGCGGCTGTGCTGGGCCGCGGGTTTCGGTCAGCCGGGTTGCAGGCCCGCGGCACGATGCCGGGGACGCGGTGGCCGGGGTTGCTCGTCGTCGACGCCGTCCGTGGCATCGAGTCGATGACTCATCCGGCCCGGCCCTGGCTGGCTGATCTCGGGGCCCCTGACGAACGCGACCCGTTGCCGTTCGTGCTGCTCGCGGTGGCCGAGCGCGTCCGCCGCTGCGCAGGCGAGGCCACCGCGCAGGTCCGTGGCGAGTCCGGCCAGTGGATCCAAGTGCACGCATCACCGATGTCCGGCGGTCCACCAGGCCGCGTGGCCATCATCCTGCAGGCCGTGGCCGCACCGGAGGTCGCACGGCTGATCTCCGCGGCCTACGGTTTCACCGCACGCCAACGCGAACTGATCGATCTCGTCCTGCGGGGCTACGGCACCAGCGAGATCGCCGCGCGGCTGTTCATCTCGCCGCACACCGTGCAAGGACACCTGAAGTCGATCTTCGCGAAGGCCGGCGTCCGCAGCAGGCGCGAGCTGGTCGGACGCGTGTACCAGGGCTGACGCGGGAAACACCACATTTGTGGCATGGGCACCGGTGCCGCCGGACCGTAGCGTCACCGGCGTCGCCAAGCGTTGTGTCCCGGGGGAGTTCTGATGGATGTTGATTACGAGGTCGCGCACCTGAACGTGCTCGATCCGCAGTTCCGGCCGGACTCCGCCGAGGTGCGTGCGGCTCGATCGGCCCACTGGTACGCACGAACCCCGCTCGGGTTCGCCATACTGCGCCACCGGGAGGCGGCGGCTCTGCTGCGTGACCACCGGGTCCGGTGGGGCGGGGTGGAGTCGCTGGCCGCGCAAGGAATCACGAACGGCCCGGTGGTCGACTGGATCGGGTCCATCCTGCCGAGCGTCGAAGGGCCCGACCACACCAGGCTTCGGCGATTGGTCGGCAAAGCCTTCACCCACGCCGCCGTTGACCGGCTGCGCCCGGTGATGAGCGCGGTCACCGACGAACTGCTGGATCCGATCGTCAACGCGGGCGAATGCGAGTTCATGGCCGAGTTCGCCGACCGCTACCCGGCCCGGATCCTGTGCGAGTTGCTGGGTGTGCCCCGCGAGCAGCACGAGAACTTCCGTCGCTGGCCGAGCGAGATCGGCTTGGTTTTCGGTACCTCGGTCGCCCAGCACCATGATCAGATCGCGTCGGCGCTCGCTCAACTGCACGATGCCGTCGATGACCTGATCGACCAACGACGGGCTGCTCCGGCCGACGACCTGCTGTCGGATCTGATCGCCGCCGAGGAATCCGGCGACCGGTTGTCGACCCATGAACTGCGTGTGATGGTCAGCGCGCTGCTGTTCGCTGGCCAAGACACCACACGCCAGCAACTCGGCCGTGCCATCGAGATCTTCATGGCCCACCCGGACCAGTGGCAGGCCCTTGCCGCGAATCCGTCGCTTGCGCCACAAGCGGTCGAGGAAGTCATGCGAGTCGCGCCCGCGGTCAACACGATCTGGCGGATGGTCGACGACCCGATCAACGTCCAGGACCTGCGTATCCCGGCCGGAACGTTCATCAACATCCTGCTCGACGCCGCCCACACCGACCCGCAGACCTTCGGCGAGGCCACGTTCGACATCACCGCCATCCGGCCAGCCGCGCAGCTGACCTTCGGCGGCGGCATCCATTACTGCCTTGGCGCTGTGCTCGCCCGCGCGGAAATGGCTGTGGCGCTGCCGATCCTGGCCCGCCGACTGGGTGTGCCACAGCTCGCGGGAACCCCCAAACCTGGCCTGCACCTGGGACTCACCGGCCCCGACACGCTACCGCTGCGTCTTCCCTGAAACCAGCGTCACCGCGACGAAATTAGCTAGGGTGATGGGTGTGTTGATCAAATCGGTTTGCCTGCCGGGTTTTGTGTTCGACGCGATGGTGTCGTAGGGGTTATGTAGGCTGCTGAGGTTGCCTGCATTCGGTACGGCGAGGGGCGTTTGTCGGCACACCAGGGGGAGGGGTGTCCAGCGATGGACGACAGAGTTCTCGAAGCTCAACAGTGGGTGAACGCGACCTACGGCACGGTGCCCGGTTACCAGCGGTGCCCGGAGAACGGGCGTACAGGCTGGTCCACGATGTACTCGCTGACCATGGGGCTGCAGCACGAGCTGGGCATTTCCCCGGTGGTCGCCAACTTCGGCCCCGGCACGATGGCCAAGGTCAAGGAACTCGGCGACATCGGTTTCGGCTGGAACCGCAACAGCAACATCGTGCGGATCATCCAGCATGGCCTGTTCTGCAAGGGTTACAACGGAGCCAACGGGTACGGCGAATACGGCGCGGTGACCACTGAGGCCGTCAAGAAGATGCGGGTCAACATGGGCCTGCCCGATGGCGGCCCGGGCACCACGGGCGGGCAGGTCACGCCACAGATCTTCCGGTGCGTGCTGAACATGGACGCCTACGTGACCATCGGCAACGGCACGGACAAGGTCCGCGGCGTGCAGCGGTGGCTCAACGGGCGGTACTGGCAGCGCGACGCGTACACCATCGGCCCCACCGACGGGAACTACTCCCGGGATGTGCAGAAGTCACTGATGATCGGGCTGCAGTACGAACTCGGCATCGGCACGCCCAACGGCAACTTCGGCGACGCCACCAAGGCCGGACTCCGGGCCCACCCGGTCGGTCCCGGCAGTTCCGGCATCTTCGTGGAACTGTTCTCCGCGGCGTGCGTGTTCAACGAACCAGTGCCGGTCGGCGACGTGCGCACCACCCAGAAATCGACGTTCGACGACGCGCTTGGCGAATACGTCCGCGCGTTCCAGCGCTTCTCCCAGCTCACGGTGAACGGGCAGGGCGACTATCAGACCTGGGCCCAGCTGCTGGTCTCGATGGGTGACGCCGACCGGCCCGCGCAGGGCTGCGACACACGGTTCGAGATCACCGCGTCGCGGGCCGCGTGGCTGAAGTCCAACGGTTACCGGGTGGTCGGGCGCTACCTGTACGACCCGCCGGGCTCCACTTTGGACAAAGAGATCAAGCCGGGTGAGCTGAGGACGATCTTCGGCGCCGGGATGCGGGTGTTCCCGATTTATCAGGACAACGCCCGTCGGCTCGAAGACTTCACCTACACCTACGGCTACCAGCACGCGCTCAACGCGCACCAACTGGCCGCCGGTTACGGCTTCAACCGCGGCACAGTGATCTACTTCGCGGTGGACTACGACGCCACCCAGGACGAGATCGACTCGGCCATCGTGCCCTACTTCCACGGCGTGCAGGCCGGACTGGCCTACAACGGCAAGAAGTACGTGCACGGGGTGTACGGCTCGCGCAACGTGTGCATCAACGTCACGAACAAGACCTACGCCCGGCACTCGTTCGTCTCCGGAATGTCCTGGGGCTTCTCCGGAAACCTCGGTTACTCGCTGCCCGCGAACTGGTCGTACAACCAGATCAAGGAATTCACCGTCACCAACGGCGCGGACAAGTTCGACTTGGACCGCGATGTGGCCCGCGACAACGGCGGCGACCCGGGCCAGGGCAGTGTGAACGACCCGACCGGTCCCGCGGACGCGTTCCTCGACTACGTGCAGCGGCTCTACGACGCCGCGCGGTCGTACGGCAAGGGCAACCCGAGCCAGCTCGTCATGGAGTACGTCCGGCATCGGTCGTACAACGACTGGAAGTGGAAGGGCCTGATCGGCGGCGTCGACGAGGAGTTCGTCAACTACGCCAACTCCCGGGGTTTCTCGGTGATGACCGAGTTCGTGGATCCGGTCACCGGGTACCCCCTCGGTGCCGAGCACATGATGGCCACCGCCAACGGTCACCTCGCCTACCCGCAACCCAGCAACCCCAAGCGGGTGAACGCGGGTGACATCGCGGGCTGGGGCGGTGACCTGCTCACCTTCTACGCCGACTGGCGCGACGCGGTCGACAAGTACCCCAACGGGCACGTCTTCTGCGACGAGAAGCTGGCCAAACCCGGCGTCAGCACCAGTTTCGGGTTCTCCGACCTGATCGAGGACGCCGATGGGTACCTGATCGCCCGCCGGGTGGCCGGTGGCACCGACATCGTCACCGCGGTGCGTGACCAGTACAACGGTGGCGGCGGGCTGCGCCGGTTCACCAACTACTACCAGCAGCGGTTCACCAACGCCGAGGACTGCAACTTCCTGGCGCACAACATTCTCACCGCGTTCGACGATCCCAAGATCGTGGCGGCGCAGACAGGGCTCATCGGTATGCACCGCCCACCGAGCACGCTGGCCTACGAGGACCTCCAGCGTTTCGAACAAGGCTTCGCCGACACCCTGCTGGCCCGCACCGGCATGGAGTCACGGATGGCCCAGCAGTACAAAGCCAACCTCGAGGCCTATCTGCGCGCGGCTCAGCAGCGAGCGACCCGCTGATGACCCGGCTGCGTCCTCGGGCTTGGCTCGGCTTGGCCCTGCTCGCCGTGCTGGCGTTCGGGTTCACCGCCTTCATCGGGGCGTGGGCAGGCGGCAAGGACATCGACGAGACCTGCGCAGCCGCGGGCCAGCCCCTTGACCAGAGCTACCGCGCCACGCACTGGCAGGAACCCGGCCAGTTCTTCCCGATGCACAACAGGTGCAACGCCGACTACGACCTGGTGCCTGGCTGGGTCAATCCAGCGCTCGTGATCTTCGCTGTGGTCGCGGTGGCGTGCCTTGCCGGAGCCGCTGTGGCCATCACCCGCCTGATAAGGAATTCACGATGACCAGTGCCCAACCCGCTCGGCCCGCCAGCCGCCGGTTGTTCCTCGGCTCGACCGTCGGCGCCATCGCTCTGGCCGGATTCACCGCCACCGATGCCGCGGCGGCCCCCGGTTCGACCTCCGCGAACGGCTGGCCGATCCTGACCACGGCAACGGAATTCCGCATCGAGGGCAGCAATCAGGCAGTCCGCCTGGCCGACACGGACGCGGCGACGATCCTGGTGCACGTCGCCCGCCGTTTCCACTACGAGATCGACACCCTGCGCGACGGGGACGTCGTCGGATTCGCGCCCGGCCGACCGGTCACCCAGCCCTTCGAGTCGAACTACCTGTCCGGAACAGCGATGACGATTCGTTCCGTGTGCTACCCCCTCGGCGCGCATGGCGGCTTCTATCCCTGGGAGCAGACCGTCATCCGAGACATTCTCGCGGAACTCGGCGGGGCTGTGTCCTGGGGCGGCGACGAGCGGACGCCGAAGGAATCGCATTTCCAGATCGCCAAGCCGCCTGGCGATCCCGCGATCCGGGCCGCGGCTCAGCGGATCCGAGGCTGGAACGACGCCCCCGGCGGGCACGGCGCGGGCGCGGTGGACGCCTTTGATGCCAACCGGGTCCAGGCCGCCCGCCAGTTCCAGCTGTACACCCGGTGATGGCGAGCATGATCACCGACAGCGTGCGGATCGGCGTTCTCGTTCCGCTGACACAGCCTGGCTGGGCCGAGGCGGGCGAGCACTTGCTCGCAGGACTCGAACTGGCCATTCGTGACGTCAACAACGACGGCGGAAGACCTCTCGAACTGGTGGTCCGAGACACCGCGGCCGATCCACAACGAGCCGAGGCGGCCGTCGACGAATTGGCTGATCTTGGTGTGGCCGCGTTGGCGGGCGAGTATCACAGCGTCGTCGCTCGTGCCGCTGCCGCGCGGGCCGACTCACGTGGGCTTCCTTTCCTGTGCTCGTCGGCGGTTCTCGACGCGCTCACCGATGACCCAACTGACTGGGTCGCGCGCCTGGCCCCGCCGCAGTCCCGCGGTTGGCAGATCTACGCGGACTTTCTGCTCAGCGCGGGCCACACCCGGATCGCTGTGGCAGCCCAGGCGAGTGTCTACTGGGCATCGGGGACCCGGATCCTGCGCGACTATCTCGCCAGTCGCGGCGGCACGCTCATCGAGGTCGACCCCGAGGCCGTGTGCGACGAACTCGTCGACAACCGGGCGACCGCCTTGCTTCTGCTGGTCGGCCACCCGGACCCGGCGCTGTCGATCGTGCAGGCTGTCCGCGGTGACCACCGCCTCGGCGAGGTCCTGATCGGAGCTCCCGCCGGGCAACCGGAGTTCGCCGAGTGGGCGACGCCGGATACCGCTGGGATCCCGTTCTTGCGCTACCTGCCCGAGCGCCTCACCCCACTCGGTGACCGAGTCGAGACGACCCTGCGCGAGCAGTTGGGCCGCGCGCCCTCCTTTGTCGCTTTCGAGGGGTACGACACGATCGCTGTCCTTGCCGACATGCTGCGTTCGCCCGGCAAAGACTGGTCGCACGTGGCTGTCGAGGGCACCCGCGGGAAGATCCACTTCTCTCGCATGCCCGGTATCAGTGTGTGGCAATGGGCGCGACCGCCGATCCAGGTTGTTGATCGAGATCCAGCAGAACCGGACAGGTTCCGGGTGTTGGGCACCGGGTGACGACCTTGGCTGAGGCTTGCCATCGATTGCCGGGCGCATCCGCTGAAAACGGTGTTCACTAGCGGTGTGCAACCGATCGTGCAGACGACACTAGGCGCCGTACAAGGCAAAACAGACAACGGCGTCAGCGCCTTCTTGGGGATCCCGTACGCCGCGCCTCTTGACGGAGTGCGGCGTTTCCAAGCGCCGCAACCGCCACAGCCATGGGACGGCGTCCGCGACGCCACCGCCTTCAGCGCCGCGCCACCGCAGGTCCAAATGCATCCCCTGCCAGCGCTGTGGCACCCGGGCGACGACACCGACTCGCTCACCGTCAACGTCTGGACGCCCGACCCGGAGGCAAGCGGCCTGCCCGTGATGGTGTGGTTGTACGGCGGAGCGTTCGTGTTCGGCGCCGCAAGCCAGCCCGAATACGACGGCACGAACCTGGCCAGCACCGGAGTCGTACTGGTGACCTTGAACTACCGCATCGGTTTCGAGGGCTTGGGCTGGTTGCCCGACGCGCCGCACAACCGTGCGCTGCTCGACCAGCTCGCGGCCCTGCGGTGGGTGCAGGACAACATCGCCAGCTTCGGCGGCGACCCGGGCAACGTGACGATTTTCGGCCAGTCGGCTGGTGCGAGCTCGGTGGCGGCGTTGACCGCAGCTGACGAGGGCCGCGGACTGTTCGGCCGGGCCATCGGCCAAAGCGTCACCGCCGCGTTCTTTCCGGAGCAGCGGGCGCGTGACACGGCTGAGCGGATCGCCTCGGCGCTGGGCGTACCGCTCAACGCCGAGGCTTTCGCGAACGTGCCACCCGAGGCGATCCACGCTGTGCAGTCGGTTCCGGGCGAGGTCACCCCGTACGGACTGGTGATGGACGAGCCGTGGCACGCGCTGCGCGCCGAGGTCGACCTGATCACCGGGTTCACCCGCGACGAGTACCGGTTCTTCGCCATGGCACTCAACGAAGACCTGTCCACTGTGGACAACGCCGGTATCGCGGCTGCCTTCGGTGTGTCGCTCGATGCGTACCGGAGCGCGTACCCCGACGCGTCCGACACCGATCTGTACTTCCTCATTCAGTCCGACTGGGCGTTCCGCATCCCCTCGACCTTGTGCGCCCAAGAACACCCCGGTCGCAGCTGGAACTACGAACTGACGTGGCCGACCCCGGTATTCGGTGGTGCGCTGGGCGCCTGCCATCTGCTGGACGTGCCGCTGACCTTCGGCAACTTCCACGGCCCGATGGCGGCCATGCTGTTCGGCGACTCGATCCCGCCGGAGGCCATGGAGCTGGCCGAGGAGGTCCGCAAGTCGTTGACGAGCTTCGCTGCCACGGGCGATCCCGGCTGGCCGGAGTACCGGCGCGGCGAGGCGCTCACCCGCATTTGGGACGTGCCCGTCTCGGTGCAGGCCGACCCCATCGCGGCATCCAGGGAAATCTGGGCGCACAAGGTGTCAGCTGGCAGTGCCGAACCAGCGGGGTAGGTAGTCGAGCAGGTCCTGCTGGTCGTCACCAGCCCACGCCACGTGCCCGTCCGGCCGCAGCAGCACGGCGGGCACGTCCAGCTCTTCACTCACGTCCACGACATGGTCGACCCGATCAGCCCAGCCGGCGACCGACAGCTGCCCGGTCTGGTCCAACAGCAGCCCACGGCCGCCGTGCAGCAGCTCGTAGAGCCGGCCTTGCTTCAGCCCGACATCCCGCATCCGGCGGCCAAGCAAGGAATGTCCCTCGCCGAAGTCGTAGCGCACGCCCAGGCCGGTGATTTTCTCGACGAGGTAGCGGTTGACCTCGTCGAAATCCATCAGTTCGGTCAGCAGCCTGCGCACCGCCTGCGGGCCTGGCTCGGTCGACATCAGCTCGACCTGGGCGCGGGTGTTGTTCAGGACGTCGGTGGCCACCGGGTGGCGTTCGGCGTGGTAGCTGTCCAGCAGCCCGTCCGGTGCCCAGCCGTTGACTTCGGCGGCCAGTTTCCAGCCGAGGTTGACCGCGTCCTGGATGCCCAGGTTGAGGCCTTGCCCGCCGGTCGGCGGGTGGACGTGCGCCGCGTCGCCCGCCAGCAGCACTCGGGCGACCCGGTACTGCTCGGCTTGCCGGGTGGCGTCGCCGAAACGGGAGAGCCAGCGAGGTGAGTGCACGCCGAAGTCGGTCCCGGCGACCGCACGCAGCCGCTCTTTGACTTCCTCAAGGGTCGGTGGGACCGGGCGGCCCTCGCTGACTTTCGCCGCGCGGACGACGACGCGGTATGAGCCGTTGCCGATCGGCCCGACGCCGAACCATTTCTCGGTCTTGCGGATTTCGGCCACCACAGACGTCACCGTCTCCAATGGAACGCCGACCTCCATCTCGCCAAGCAGGGCCTCGGTCGTGGCGTTCTCCCCAGGGAAGGCGACGCCGAGCAGCTTGCGCACGGTGCTACGGCCGCCGTCGCAGCCCACGAGGTAACGCGAGCGCAGCTGCGTACCGTCGGCCAGCTCGATGGTGACGCCGTCGCCGTCTTGATCGAGGCCGACGACTTCGGTGCCGCGCCTGATGTCCGCGCCGAGTTCCGTGGCGCGCTCGGACAGCAGGCGGTCGGTGATGGGCTGCGGAACGCCCAGGACGTAGGGGTGTGTGGTGTCCAGCCGGTCCGGCATGGGCTTAGGGATGGCGGCGAAAAAGCCCGCGGCCGGATGTGTCGTGCCCAGTTCAAGGAATCGGTCGAGCAGGCCGCGCTGGTCCATTATTTCGATACTGCGGATGTGCATGCCGAGTGAGCGGACCACCTTGGTCGGCTCCGGCTCTTTCTCAAGAACGACTACGTGCACGCCGTGCAGCCGCAGCTCGCTGGCGAGCATCATGCCGGTCGGTCCGCCGCCTGCAACGATCACGTCAATCATGAAACCCATTTCCCCATGTAGTGGCTTCGGCCGGGGAATTGTGCGGGATGACCCGGGTCTTGCGGCAAGACCCCCAGTGCGCTATACGTTAGAAATGGCAGGAGGTACTTCCTGCCATTTCGCATTCCCGGACAGTCGCAAGCACGGCGGCGGCGCCTTCCAACAGGGCCCTCGATCGTGTCATGATGCTGGCGTGTCTCGCGGCCAGTGCGGCGGTGATCTCCTCAAGGCGGCGGCCGTGCCGCAGATCCGGCATGAGCGCTCGTAGCGGTTCGATGCGATACCCGGCTGCGCGTAGTTGATGCACGATCCTCGCGTCGCGCACGTGCGATGGGGTGTAGCGGCGCGTTCCCCGCGCGGGATCCCGGTCGGGCGTGAGCAGCTCTTCGGCTTCCCAGTGTCTGAGCGTCGAGGCGCGCACGCCTAGTGCGGCGGCCAGTTCGGAGACGCTCATCGCGTCGGTGGCTCGGACATCCTCGATCGGCTCGCTGGAGATCGCCTGCCCGGCCTGCTCGGCCAGGCGCAGTTCGCGGCGTTCGGCGTCGAGGCGGGCGTGGGCCGCGTCGAGCATCGCCAGCGCTTGTTCCAGCGGGCGCTGGTGCACGGCCTGGAGGATTTTCTTGGCTTCCACTGGGCCGACGCCTGCTGCCAGGGCACGGTAGGCGTTGGCGGAATGGACGTGGATGTCCACGTAGTGGCGGTATCCGGTGTCGGTGCGGGTCGCTGGCGGCAGGACTCCGGCTTGTTCGAGGTTGCGGATCTGCTGCACGGAGTACCCGGCGCGTCGTGCGACCTCGGCCGTTTTGAGACTTTTCACGCTGAATCCCCTTGATACCGGCCGTGAAGTCTCCATATGGACTTTAAGGTGATGCTAGAGCACATGACCAGGCAAGAGATCATCGACTTCGTGGCAGGCCTTGAGGGTGTGCTGACGCTGGCGCCGCGTCCCGGCGACGACGCGCCCGAGGTGAGCTGGGGTGACACGTTCTTCTACTACGCGCCCGACGGTGTCACCCCGACCAACACCCAGCCGTTCGCGACCGTGGTGACCAAGAACTATCCCGGCGACGAGACATCACGCCTCGACCGCCCGGATGCTTTCCGGGTGAACATGTTCGCGGGCAAGGATGTGTTCGTCGAATGGACCGGGCACGCGCCTCGCGACTTGGTCGGTGTCGAGGCCGGTCCTAGCGATGACGACACGGTGATCGCTCATCCGGTGTACGGCACGGTTGGGTGGTTGGCTGTGGTCAACCCGGGGCCGCGGGCGGATGGTGCGACGCGTCAGCTTTTGTCGGCGGCGTACGGCTTGGCTCGTTCGCGGTATGAGCGGCGGGCAGACTGACTGGATGCTTGAGCATCCGCTGCCGGGAGGGTTCGTCAACCGTGTCGTTCGGGTCGGCGACACGGTCCGGCGCAACCCGGGGTCCCGGTTCGTTCATGACGTGCTGCGTCACCTCGACGCGTGGCCCGGTGCGCCGAAATTGCTGGGTGTTGACGAGGATGGTCGCGAGATCCTGACCTATGTGGACGGTTATGTGGCGTGGGAGTCGCCGACGGATCGAGTCAGTTCACCCGAAAGCCTGCGGCAGGTGGCTCGGCTTGTCCGCCAGTTCCATGACCTGACAGCCGGAACTTCCTTGGCTGGTGCCGAGGAAGTGGTGTGCCACAACGACTTGTCGCCCAAGAACACCGTGTATCGCGGTGACCCGTTGCTGCCGGTGGCCTTTGTGGACTGGGATATCGCCGCGCCGGGTGGCCGCATCCAGGACGTGGCGCACATGTGCTGGCAGTACCTGGATCTCGGTCCGCGGGTCGCGGATGTCGCGCAGACCGCGCGGTTGCTGCGCATGATGTGCGACGCCTACGGCTTGGCTGACCGCAGCCAGGTCATCGACACGATCCTGTGGTGGCAGGACCGCTGCTGGCGTGGCATCTCGGCTTCCACGGACCCGGCGATGGCGCGGCTGCGTGAGGCTGGCGTCGACCGCTGCGTGCGGGCCGCTTATGACTGGGTCGCCACACACAAGGCCGAGTTGGCACCGACGTAGTGCCCGATCGGCCGCCTTTGTTGCCCAGCGAACACGGGCGGTCTCGCGTTACGGTGCCTCATGATCACCGTGCTCGTGGTCGGTGCCGGCCCGACCGGTCTCACGCTGGCTTGCGATCTGGCCCGTCGTGGCCTGTCGGTACGCATCATCGACCGGGCGCCTCGGTTCCCGGACAGCTCCCGCGGCAAAGGCCTGCAGCCACGCAGCCTCGAAGTGTTCGACGATCTCGGCGTTGCCGAGGAGATCCTGCGCTCCGGCACGCAGAAGGTCGTGTTCCGGCACTACGAGCACGATCAGGTGCTGCGCGACGTCGCACTCTACGGCCACCTGCAGCCCAGTCCGGACGTGCCGTATCTGACCACGCTGCTGATCCCGCAGTGGCGCATCGAGCAGATCCTGCGCGCCAAACTGGCCGAGTTCGGTGTGCGGGTGGAGTTGCGTAGCGAGCTGACCTCGTTCGCCCATACCGACACGGGCGTGAACGCCACAATCGTGGCCGACGGCCGCACGGAACATGTCGACGTGGACTACCTGGTGGGCTGCGATGGCGGCAAGAGCGGCATCCGCAAGAGCCTCGGCATCAGTTTCGAGGGCGACACCAACGCGACGCAGGTGATGCTGTGCGGCGACGTGGAGGTCGAGGGGTTGCCGCGCGACGCGTGGCACCAATGGCTCGGTGACGGCGAGATCCTGCTGATCTGCCCACTGCCGGGCACGAGCGCATGGCAGTTCCAGGCCTCACCGATCGACGACTCCGAGCCGTCGCTGGAGACGTTCCAGCGGATTGTGGACCAGCGCACCGGGATGCCGATTCGGCTGTCCAACCCGACCTGGCTGTCGACGTATCGGGTCAATGTCCGGGTGGCTGACCGGTTGCGTGTCGGACGGGTGTTTCTGGCCGGGGATGCCGCGCACGTGCATCCCATCGCGGGCGGGCTGGGCATGAACACCGGGATCCAGGACGCCTACAACCTTGGCTGGAAACTGGCGTCCGCCTCGGAGCGTCTGCTGGACACCTACCAGGAGGAACGGCTGCCCATCGCGGAGTGGACGCTGCGCACGAGTTCCCGCTCCAGCGCGGCTGTGGCCGCCGCGGGGAAGGACCGGAGCGCCGGGGTCGATGCGGGAATGACCGATGACGTGCGGCAGTTGGGCCTGAATTACCGGTGGAGTTCGCTGTCGCGGGACGTGATCGACCGGGGTGAGCGGCTGCAGGCGGGGGACCGTGCGCCCGATGGGGTGTTGACCACGCCCGACGGCCAGGTGCGGCTGTTCGATGTCTTTCGTGGCCCGGGGTTCACGCTGCTCGGGTTCGGCGCGGGATGCGCGGACGCCCTCGCGCAGTTGAGCGACCGAATGTGCACCTATCTGGTGACCGAGGACGTTGCGGCCTATGGCATCGACGGCGACACGTTGGTTCTGGTGCGGCCGGACGGATATGTCGGGTTGACCGCCGCCGGTGATGACCCCGATGCCGTGCTGGACTACGTGAAGACGATCATGTAGCCAGTCGTCTGTCGGGAGGGTTGGTTGATGCGTCGCGTCCGCTATACGAGCAACGGTGGTCCCGAGGTGTTGTTCGTCGAGGACGCTCCTGTGCCACAGCCCGGTGCCGGTGAGGTGCTGGTGCGCACAGAGGCGATCGGAGTGACGCTTCCGGCCGTACGCAAGGTGCGTGCAGGTGGCGAGCCCGGTCCGCTGGGTGGCGAGGTGGCCGGAACAGTCGCCGCCTTAGGCGACGGCGTGACTGATCTGGCCGTCGGTGACCGCGTCACGGCCTTGTGCTTTCCCCACGCCTACGCCGAATACGCCGTTGTCGGCCACGCGATGGTCTCTCGCGTGCCCGACGGGGCGTCCGCGGTGGACGCCGTGGCGCTGGTGCGCAGTGGACTGGTCGCGCGCGGCGCGTTCGAGGCGAGCCGTCCGCGCCCGGACGACACGTTTCTCATCACGGCCGCCGCGAGCGCGGTCGGTACATTGGCGGTGCAGTACGCCAAGGCGCACGACGCTGCGCGGGTCGTCGCAGCCGTCAGCAGTGCGGAGAAAGCGGACTTCGTGCGTGCTGTGGGCGCAGACGATGTCGTGCTCTATGACAACTCGTGGGGCGCCCCGGTCGATGTCGTGCTCGACGGTGTCGGCGGGGATCTGCTCGGGTCTGCGGTGTGCGCGCTTGCCTCAGGCGGGCGTCTGGTCGCGTTCAGTTCGGGTGGCGGCACGATCGAGGCCTATGAGTTGCTGACGCGCAGCGCGTCGGTGATCGGTTTCCAAATGGCCGCCATCGCGCGGGGCAACCCGCAGTTGTACGCGCGTTGGCGTGACGAGCTGTGGCAACTGCACCACGATGGGGATCTGCGCGCCCACGTACATGCCCAGTTTCCGCTCGCCGAAGCCGCGGCAGCGCACGAGATCATCGAATCGCGGCGCAACCTCGGCAAGGTTGTTCTGACCTGCTAGGGCAGTTCACGCAGGAACGTGATCATCGCGTCCAATGTCGGCTGGGGATCTTCGAAGAAGGACGCGTGCCCGCCGGGGACTTCGACCAGGCGTGCCTCCGTGATGCCGTTCGCGATCTCGGCAGCATGCTCAGGAGCCACGAACCGGTCGACCGGAGGCACCACGACCAAGGCGGGCGCGCGCACGGCAGCCAGATCTGGCCGGACGTCGACGGCGAGCGCGAAGTCGACTTGCTCGGTCGTGCCGGGTGCGGCTAGGCCAGCGAGTTGCTTGACGAGTTGGTTGACCGCGTCCGGTGGCAGCGCGGCGAGGTACGGCTCGGCGAACAGCAGGCTGGTCAAGAACCTGCTGCGGGTCACGCCGTCCTGGCTGTCCAGCATTGCCCGCCAGATCTCCAGGTTGAGCCGCAAGGTCGCGCGAGGGTAGGCGTAGCCACAGATGCTGATCACGCCATGTACCCGCGCGGGCCACCGTGCGGCGACGGCGATTGCGATCGCGGCGCCCGTGGACACTCCGCCGATCACGAACTCGCTCAGACCGGCCGCGTGCGCGGTGGCCACGATCTGATCAGCGAGGGTAGCCACCTCCAACGGCTCGCCGGCGCGTGTACTGTCACCAGAACCGGGCAGATCCGGCAGTACAACGGTGCTGTACGCGGCAAGTTGCTCGACCATCGAGCCCCACGTGGTGGATGCGAAGCCGCCGGGGCCGTGGATGAGAACCAGGCCTGGACCGCTGCCATGCACGTCGTAGGAAAGCGCCTCGGTCATAACTGTCTACGTTATCCAGCCAGCGCTCGTTGCCCGTGGCGGCGCGGCCGATCGCGGCAGAAGGTCGCCGAAGCACGTACTTGTGCCCGAGAATCGGGTAATGGCTGAGCAGAACGCGGACATCAACGGCGTGCGGATCTGTTACGAGACGATCGGCGACCCGATCGGGCAGCCGCTGTTGATGGTCATGGGCCTGAGTGGGCCGATGATCTGGTGGGACGACGAGCTGTGTGGTCTGCTGGCTGATCGTGGCTTCTACGTGATCCGTTTCGACAACCGCGACTGCGGCCGTTCGCAGGCGATGACTGGCCGCGCGTCGCTGATCGGGTCGTTGCTGCGGCAGCCGCCGCCGTACTCGCTCAACGACATGGCCGATGACGCGGCTGGACTGCTTGATCATCTGGGGGTCGAGTCCGCGCATGTCACCGGTGTGTCGTTGGGCGGGATGATCGCGCAGACGCTCGCGATCCGGCATCCGGCGAAGGTCCGTTCACTGGTGTCGGTGATGTCGACGACCGGCAACAAATTCGTCGGCTGGCCCAACCCGCGCGTGCTGCCATACCTGTTGGGAAAGGCACCGGCGGGACGCGACGGGTACATCGAGGCGTCGCTGGCGACGTTCCGGGTGATCGGCTCGCCCGGATTCACCCTCGACGAGGACCGGATGCGCGTTCGCGCCGCGCGCACGTTCGATCGGGGCATCAACCGCGCGGGCACATTGCGGCAGTTGGAGGCGATCAACGCGGCCGCCGACCGCACGAGCCGGTTGCGGCGCCTGCGGATTCCGGCGCTGGTGATCCACGGCAAGTCGGATCCGTTGGTGCACGTGTCGGGTGGGAAGGCGACCGCGCGGGCGATCCCCGATGCCGAGCTGATCCTGGTGCCCGGTATGGGACATGACCTGCCGCGCGGGGTGTGGCCGACACTCGTCGACGGCATCGACCGCACCGCGCAGCGCGTCAGCAGTCGCACGTGATGGCGTGCAGTGGAGCCGTGAGTGGGTCCGCGGGTTGCCGGGTCGTGCCGTCGTCGGTCTGGATGGGAAAGCCTTCGCGGATCCAGTACTCGACGCCGCCGAGCATTTCCTTGACCTGATAGCCGAGTTTGGCGAACTCGCGCGCGGCCCGGGTAGCGCCGTTGCAGCCAGGGCCCCAGCAGTAGGTGACCACCGGTGTGGCGAGGTCGATGCTGGTCGGCGCACGTTCGGCGATGTCGTCTGTGGGCAGGTGCAGTGCGCCCGGGATGTGGCCTTGGTGCCAGCCCGCGTGGCCGCGCGAGTCGATGAGCACGAACTCGCCTTGCGCGGCGTAGACGTCGGAGACATCGGTCTGGAACTGCAGGCGGGCGGTGAAGAAGGCGAGGGCGTCCATGCCCGGAAACGCTATTGTGCCGAGACTGTCCGGTGAAGTGACGATCCACGGCGTTTCCTTCCAGTGGCCGGGGATTTTATGGTGGTTATGCTGTGTGGCCGTGGAAACCTTGGACGCCACGGATTGGCGGATCCTGGAGGAACTCCAGCGTGACGGCCGGGCCAGCTATGCGGAACTGGCCAGGGCGGTGTCGATGTCGGCATCAGCGGTGACCGAGCGGGTCCGCAGGCTGGAGCAGGCCGGGATCATCGGCGGCTATACGGCGGTGGTCGACGCGGACCGGTTGGGTTTCGGGATCCTGGCGTTGGTGCGGCTGCGTTATCCGACCGGGAACTACAAGCCGTTCCACGAGTTGCTGGCCAGTACGCCGGAGATCATCGAGGCGCATCACGTGACCGGCGACGACTGCTTCGTGCTCAAGGTGATCGCGCGATCGATGCGGCACTTGGAGCAGACGACCGGCCGGATCAGCGGCTTGGGCTCGGTGACCACGAGCGTCGTGTACTCCAGCCCCCTGGCTCGCCGGGATCTGACGAGCGGCCTGTCAGCCGAGGCCTGATCGGGCGATGACGCTGGTGATGCTGATGCGCACCGCGGTGAAACCTTCCCGCACGAACGATTCCGCGAAGTCCTGCGCGGGGTGGGCGGGGTAGTAGCGCTCGGCGATGCCCCCGGCGACGTGTTTGATCTGGTCCGGCTCTGCCGAAATTCGTGCGTGCCCGTCGATGGACACGAAACTGTAGGGCTGCCGCTCGTCGCTGACGCACACCGCGATGCGCCCGTCACGCGCCAGGCTCTTGCCTTTGACACTCCCCGGCGACAGGGCGAAGGCGAGTTCATCGCCGTCGAGGATGAAGCAGACCGGGGTGACGTGCGGTCGCCCGTCCGCGCGGGTGAGGGCCACGTGGGCAAGCCGGGTTCCCTCGGAGATGAAGGAACGCCACTCGGTGTCGGTCATGGTGGTCATTGGTGTGTTTCCTTTCGGATGGATTCTCAGTGCTGTTGCCGCTTACAGAGCACGAACATCGGCTGTACGAACGCGCCAGCTCGGGCAACGAGGTGGCATGCCCCCGAGAGACCAGGCCAGAGCTGGTCACCCGAAGGGTGTCGCGGTGATGGTCATGGCATTGACGCTAGAAACCACAGCCTATTAAGAAAAGCGAACATTGACGATCGAATCCATCGCGACGCGTTATACATAGAGCATGTCCGACGTTGACCTGCGGCACCTGACGACGATGATCGCGATCGCCGAGGAGGGCACGTTCTCCCGCGCGGCCGCCAGGCTGGGCTACACCCAGTCGAGCGTGAGCCAGCACATCGCGGCGCTGGAGAAGACGGTCGGCGGCGTACTGTTCGACCGGCCCGGTGGCCCGAAGCCGGTCCGGTTGACTCCGCTCGGCGCCGTGGTGCTCGAACAAGGCAGGCAGCTGCTGTCCAAAGCCGAAGCGCTGGGCCACGCGGTTGATCGGTTCAAGGCAGGCGATGGCCGCATCGACGTCGGCACCTTGCAGAGCGTCTCGAGTGTCATCCTGCCGACCGTGCTGCGTCGCCTTCGGGACGAGCATCCCACCTGCGATATCAGGCTTTCGGAAGCCGAACCGGACGACGCGCAGATCGGCGATCTCGACCTGTTGTTCTACGACGGACCGATCAGCGACGACACCGAACACGTCCTGCTGATGCACGACCCCTACCGGGTGGTGGCGCATCCAGGAGACCTGCCCGCCGGACCGGTGCCCGCGCGCGAGCTGGACGGGAAGCCGATGGTGGCCTGGCCGGTGACCTCTGATCAGCCCAGGCTGGAGCAGGCGCTCGCCGACGCGGGCGCGCAGCCGCGCATCGTGTTCCGCTCAGCAGGCAACGACACGATCTTGTCGATGGTGCGTGCCGGGATGGGGCTCGCCGTTTTGCCCTGGCTCGCGATCCACCACGTCGTATGCCGTGACTGCGGCTCGATTCACGGCCCGGAAGGCTGGCCGGATCTGCGGGTTCACGAACTCGACCCCACGCCCACCCGTGCGATCTACCTGCACTGGCCGCCGGGACGCAGCGGTCAGTCGCCGCTCGCGGCCCGCGCGATCGAGATCGCCGTGGAGGTCGCGCGTGAGCTGGCTCCGGCAGCTCGGTGATCATTTTTCGGATGACCGTTGCCCGTGAAGTCGCCAGAATCGACGAATGCTCAGCCCATCGCAGATCCGTGACCGACTGAGGGACAGCGCTGCCGCGGCTCTGGACGGTGACGAGACGGTCTTGGACCAGACCGCGTCCTGGCTTGCCTCGCTGACTGCGCGTGAGTTGGTGCGGGTCGACCATTACGCACGTCAGGACTGCTACGAAGGAACGTCGCGGATGTGGGCACAAGCGGTTGTGGCCAGCCCGTTTCCCGTCGTCGCGGTGTTGGCCAGCATGCACCGGGACGGGTACGTGCGTGAGCTTGCCGTGGGGTCGTTGGCCACCTCGCTGGACGTGGTGAGCGATCGAGCACTGGCGGTTCGCGTCACCGATCACGTCGGAGTGATCCGCGAGAAGGCAATGCGCGAGGTGCTGCGACGCTTGACGTTGGACCACGCTGAGCACGTGATGCCTGTGCTGCTTCGGATCGAGCAGCGCAGCCGGGCGGCTATAGCCCTGGCGCTATATCTAGACGCCCTGGTCAGCGAGTACGGCGAGGCACAGGTGTGGGGCCGCTTGCGTCGCTCCGCGGACCGCGATCTTCAGCGAGTTGCCTTCCAACGCAGTATCGACTCCGGACTGCTTGAGCTGACTGACGCGATCGAGTTGTTGCCCAGGGAGAAGGATCAGGTCGTGCGTCGGCAGTTGATCCGTGTCATCGCCGACTCGGCGTCTGCGGATGTCATCGCGAAAGTGCTGCTTGGCGGCCGGTCCGCCGAGAGTCGCGCCCTCGGCCTGGTCAAGCTGACAGCCGCGGAGCTGGATGTCGCCGACGTGCAGCGGCTGCTGATCGATCGGTCAGTGCTGGTGCGACTGTGGGCCCGGCGTCGCTGGCAGGAGATGGGGCACGACGCAGCCAGCGCCTATGCCGCGGTTGCGCGTTCCGCTGCCATGCCGATCGTGCGTGCTCGCGCCTACATCGGGCTCGCAGAGACCGAGACCGCGATCGAACGCGAGGAGATCCTCGGCCTCGTCCAGAGCACGGAGCTCCCGTTGCGGAAAGTCGGCCTGTCCTTGCTTCGGGGCCGCGCCACCGCGCAGGACGTCCCGTTGTTGCTCGGGTTGGTCGCGGATGATCAATCGCGCGTGGCGCGGCTCGCGAGCGAGGTCCTCGTTGGCGGCCCGCGGTTGTGGTCGGTGGCGGACCTCGCCCCGCTCAAGGCGGCACACGACCCTGAGCGTCGTCGGCGGGCATGGTGGCTCCACCGGCACCGCGGTGGGTGGGACGCAGTCATCGCCGATCTTGAGCTGCTGCACGACAGCGACCCGGAGCTGGCCGCCTTGGGTCGTCACCGCGAGCTGCCGATGTACTTCCAGCCGACCGGCACCCAGCGGCAACGCATCATGGACCTGCTCGCCACCGTCCCGCTCGACCAGCATCAACGTCGGCGCATCGGCTGGGTCGCGGGAATCCCGGATCCCTCGTGACGGGGGATGTCACGGTGCTGGGCGGGTGGGGTGGCGCGGCGTGGGCGGGTCAGGCGCCAGCGATCCGTCGGGCGCGATGTGCTCGAAGATCTGCTCGACCAACGTGAGTACGTGCGGGTCTTCCACGGCGTAGATCTGCCTGCGCCCGTCGCGGCGCGCGGCGACCAAGCCTGCCAGTCGAAGCTTGGCCAAGTGCTGACTGACCGCGGCGACCGTTGTGCCGATGCGTTCGGCCAGTGTGCCGACGTCGTACTCGTGGCGGGCGAGCAGCCACACCACGTGCAGCCGGGTAGGCGCGGAGAGCAGGGCAAACGTCGCCGCCGCCGATTGCAGCTGCGGGCGGGTCGGCGAGTCGTTCGGTGTCGGTTCGCTCATGGCTGTTCGGATTCTTCCCGAATGCGGCCCGCGCCACAGTCTGACGCTTGCGCAATTGATTGACAATTAGCTTCGCTTACGGCAGGGTTGTCACCGAACGAAGGGGAGTAGCCCCCAACGCCGTGGTCGACACACTGGCTCGCAAGGGCCCGGCCCGGCGGCCTTCTCGTGCAAAGAAGGCGGGCGAGACCTTCGACCCACCGGACGCATTTCTGATGCGCGCCGTGGGTCGAGGTCGCCGGTGCGCTCCCGACGAGTTCGTCCCGCGACGCGGGAGGACTCTCGTGATTCATTTCGCCTTGCTGATCGGCTGCGCGGTCGCGATCTACTTGTCGTGCGAGTGGTTCGTCAACGCCGTCGAGTGGCTCGGCCGTCGCCTGAAAGTCGGCACGGTCGCGGTCGGCACAGTGCTCGCGGCGATCGGTACCGCGTTGCCCGAAAGCGTCGTGACGTTCGTGGCGGTGGCGTTCGGTGACACGCCTGAGCAGCGCGATTTGGGTGTCGGTGCGGCGATGGGCGGGCCGTTGGCGTTGGCGACCGTCGCGTACGGCGTGATCGGGTGGAGTCTTCTGGCCAGCAGGCGCCGTGGCGCGCCGCAGGACTGGGGCGATGTCGACAAGCTCGCCAAGGATCAGACGTGGTTCATCGCGGTGTTCGCGGTCAAGGTCGGGCTCGGTGTGGTCGCGTTCGCGATCAAACCGTGGCTGGGGTTCCTGTTCTTCGCGGTGTACGCGGCCTATTGCGTGCGGGAGATGCGCCGCCAGGACAGCGATAGCGGTGAGGACGAGCTGGCGCCGTTGAAACTGCAGCGCCGCCGCGCCACCCCGGCGACCTGGGCGGTCGTGGCGCAGACGCTCGGGGCGCTGGCGGTGATCTTCGCGGCGTCGCGGTTGTTCGTGCTGCAACTGGACGCGGTCGGGCCGATGCTGGGATTGCCCGCGACGTTGACCGCGCTGTTGCTGGCACCGATCGCGACCGAGTTGCCGGAGATCATGAACGCGGTCATCTGGGTACGGCAGGGCAAGACCAAGCTGGCGCTGGCGAACGTGTCCGGGTCGATGATGATCCAGGCGACCGTGCCGAGCGGGTTCGGTCTGCTGTTCACGCCGTGGCGGCTGGATTCACCGCTGTTGATCGCGGGCGGGGTGACCATGCTGGCGGTGGTGTATCTGCTGATCACGTTGCGCTCCGGCCGGTTGAGCGTGCGCAGGCTCTCGATCGTGGGCGCGTTCTACGGTCTGTTCGCGGTCGCGTTGGTGCCGGTGTTCAGCTGAGCTAGCAGGTCCTCGTTGGCCGCCAGCAGGTCCCGACGGGTGAGCACCTCCTCGGCACGGTCGTCGATCAGGATGTTCGCGGTATTGAGGGTTCCGCCCGCGCCGCGCACGTCGATCGCCGTGAGGGGCGGCAGCAGGGCCAGCAGGCGGTCGATCTCGGTGTGCAGCGCGATCGGGTCGGGCACGTGGAAGGTGTAGATGCGCAGGTGACCAGCGCGGCCAACGACACGCGCGCGCAGCACACCGGGCATGTGGGTGGGGATGTCCCCGGTGGTCAGCGCGACGGGTTTGGCCAGTCGGGTGGCGGTGTGGCCGCCTTCCGCGGCGACCACGTCCGGGCGAAACAGCAGCTTGCGGGCGCGTAGCCGCGCGTCGGCGTCGTGGTCGATGTCCTGGCGCGCGGTGGCGGGCGCGGGGATTTCGCCGACACGCCACGGCACGCGCAGCGAACGTACGGCGCCGTCCGGGCTTAGGCAGGTCATGGCGACGGTGTCGTCGCCGGGCGGCAGCCAGGTCAGCAACGGCCGCAGAGTCAGGCAGTCCAGGCCACGGGCGAGGCTGGCGGCGGCGTCCGGACACGCGGCTTGGGCGCCGATGAGGGCGACCGCCCACGCGATGGGCGTGCCGTTCCAGTGCGTGACCTGTGTTCCTGGCTGCAGGGCGGTGTATCCGGACACAACCCGGGTGACGAGGTATTCGCTGGTGGCGGTGCGTTCCAGGCGGAAGGGTAGGTAGGCGAAGCGGCTCGCGTACGGTTCGGGCAGCAGGTAGGTCTGGCCCATTGAGCGGTGCACGCCAGCCATTTCGCGGTGGAAGGCGCGTTCGTCGGTCATGTGCCGCACGAAGGACCGTAGCGACCGCAACCGGTGCACGGCGTCGGTGTGTCCGAATTGGAGTAGGGCACGGTCCACGATCGCGACGCGCTGTGCCGCGGTCAGTGGGGTGAGGGCCGCGGTGAACTCGGCAAGGCTCATCGCTTCGGGCATGTCGCGCTCCCTTCCGCTTCAGAACCACAGAGCTGCCGGAACGCGTCGTGATACGACAGGTCAGGCCGGGTGGCCGGAAATTCGGCCACCCGGCCTGACCGGGTTAATGCAGGTGGAATGACGGAGTGAGCAGGACCAGCCGGTCCTCCGGGCCCGTTTTGGTGAACGGGACTTCGGCGGGTTCGTCGGACACGTTTTCCTTGCGGAACCAGCCAAGGCGCCGTTCGGACAGGAACGTCCGCACGAGCGTCTGGCGGGCGTAGGCGTTCAACGCCTGATGCCGGGTGACACGCCGCCATGCCAGGTACAACTTGGTGAAGGTCACCTGGACAAGGTCTTCGGCCCGGTGCCAGTCGCCGCACAGCAGATATGCCGTCCGACGCATGGCATCCGACCGCGCCGCGAAATAGTCCGCGAACGCGGTGTCCCGATCGGTCATCAATCCCCCCGGGGTCGTGCTTCTCGGTGCTGGGTTACTGCGGTAGTCACGCGCGCTGAAGCTCGCCGGGTTGCACGAGCCGGGCCAGAAGTTCCCCGAATTCCTCCCACCACGGCAGGTGTTCGGATCTGGGCAGGTACTGGCGTCGCTGGGCGCGCAAGGCGTCGACTTTCGCCTGCATCGCCGCGGCGGTGTCCACATCCAGGGCAAGTGCTTCGCGTAGCGCGGTGAGCAGGGTGGTTTCGGCGTCGTCGGTGACTGAGTCGGCGCCTGCGAGCCATGCGGCGCACCCGTAGGTCAGGGCGCGTTCGCCGACGGTGAGTTCCGCTGGGTCGGGCAGGCCGTCGGGAACCGTGTCCAGGTGTAGCGCTTCGGCTACGACGTCCAGGGCGTGCTGTTCGGCGTGGTTGATCTGGTTGTCCGCACGGGCCACCGCGCTGGTGGCTTCGAAGATTGCGGCGCGCGCGGCGGGTGACAGGCCGCGCACCAGCGCCGCGGTGCGGGCTTGCTGGTCGGCGACCATGTCGTCGAGCAGGGTGGCGCTACGGGCGGCGTCGGTGAGCACGACCGGGTCCAGCAGCCTTTCGGCGGTGGCTGGGGGTGCGATGCCGAGTTGGATGACGGCGTCTTTGATGGTGGTGTTGTGGTCGCGGGCGTGGTGGGCGGCTCGTGCTCCCGCGTCGTAGCCGTAGACGCCTCCAACCACTGTGGACAGTCCGAGGGAACGCTCGGCTGTGCGGCGATTGTGTTCTGTGTCTATGTCGATGTCGCGCAGGCATTTGTCGGCGAACAGCGGCATCGTGTTGGTCAGCAGCCGGATGGATTCGAAGAGGTTTTTCACGATCACCGCCGTCCAGGCGTTGAAGTCCAGCTCCGCGCCTTCCACCGCCATCGTGACCACCGTGTCGTTGCCGCAGACCTGCAGGCCGACCTGCACCACCAACTCGGCCATCACGGGGTTGACCTTGCCGGGCATGAAGGACGACCCGGCCTGCACGGCCGGTAGCCGGATCTCGCCGAGGCCCGCGCGGTTTCCGCTGGCCAGCAGCCGCAGGTCTTTCGCTATTTTGATCAGCCCGCAGGCCAGGGCTTTGAAGATCGTGGAGATGTACTGGAAGACGTCGCCGTTCTGGAAGGCGTCGAAGAAATCCGGGTGCCGGCGCAACGGCAGCGACGTGACCTCGCGCAGACGCGGGTAGATGGCGTCGATGTATCCGGCGCCGACGCCCAGGCCGGTGCCCACGACTGTGCCGCCCATGGGCACGTCCAGGCAGGCTTCAGCCGCGGCGGTCAGCCGGAGCACTCCTCGGCGGGCCACGGCGAGGTAGGCGCCGAAGGCTTGGCCGAAGGTGACCGGGACCGCGTCCTGCAAACACGTCCGCGACAGTTTCACGGTGTCCTGGTGCTGGATGACTTTCTCCTCGAGCACGACGGCGAGGTGCTCGGCGGCGTCACGCAGCCGCAGGATGTCGCGGTGCAGGGCGATGTTCACCGCGGTGGCCATGGCGTCTGATGTGGACTGTCCGGCGTTGACGTGGTTGTTGGGGTGAACGAATTCGTAGCCGCGCTGCCCGGACAGCAGTTCGTTGGCGCGGTTGGCGATGACTTCGTTGACGTTCATGTTCGGCGAGACGCCGCCGCCCGCGGACAGCACGTCGACCGGGAACTGCTCAGGGCCGAGGGTGCCGTCGATGATCTCCTCGGCGGCCTGGGCGATGGCGTGCGCGACGGGTGGGCGCAGCACGCCGATGTCCATATTGGCCAGTGCGGCGGCTTTCTTGACCTGGGCGATGGCGTGCAGCAGCGTGGTTTGGCCGCCCAGGGTCTGGCCGGAGACGTCGAAGTTGCCGCGGGCGCGTTCGGTCTGCACGCCGTAGTAGGCGTGCGCGGGCAGGGTGACCGGGCCGAGGGAGTCGTGTTCGACCCGGGTGGTCATGACTGCTCGCCCCGGTAGCGGGCGGCGACGAACGCGCTGGCGGCGTTGAGTTTCTCGCTGAGTTCGTAGGCGCCGAGGACTTCGAATCCGTGGTTGTCCAGGTAGTGCTCGAGCTCTTTGGGGTAGATCAGGCGGAAGTTCACGTGGTCGTGCACGAGTCCTTGGGCGCGGCGCCAGGTGCGGCGGCGTTCCAGCAGTTGCTGGGCGTAGTGGTGGCGGTATTCGGCGATCGCTTCGGCGCGCAGGTCGGGGATGTCGATGGTGAAGCTGCGCGGGAGTTTGTCGGTGCGTTGCGGGTCGATCATCTCCAGGATGAGCACGGTGCCGGGCTGGCTGTGGGCGGCGAAGGTGGCGATGGCTTTGTCGATGTCGCGGTTGGCGTGGATGTTGGCCAGCGCGTAGCCGAAGCAGGTGATCGCCTCGAAGGCGCGCTCCAGCCGCAGGGTGCGCATGTCGCCGGTCTGGAAGTTGATCTCGGGACGCCGGGTGCGGGCGTAGTCGATCATGGCCTGCTGGTGGTCGACGCCGACCACGTCGGGGATGTGGGTGGCGAGGTATTCCAGGTCACGCCCGGTGCCGCAGCCGATGTCCAGCAGGCTCTCGGCGCGGCGGCCGAGTTGGTCGTGCAGGATGGTCTCGGCGAGTTTGGCTACGGCGTGGCCCGCGCCGTCGTAGACGACTTCGTAGAGCTCGGGGTGGCGGTAGAGCAGGTTGCTGACATCGCTGACGTCACGGTCGGTCTGCCTGTCCATGCCCTTCGATGGTCCTCACCCGCTCGATCCACATCCAGCACGCAGGGTGAAGTTCACTCGGTCGTGAAAAGATAGATAACCTCACAGCTGTGCCCGATTTCGGGCACGGAAGTTGAGTTGGGGGTGGGTTTGGTGCCAGGCTCGGACGCCATGACGCAGACGGAGCTGGTGCGGCACGTGGTCGCCTCGACCGGGCTGGCTCCGGAGACGGCGGCGCGGCTGGTCGCGGATGTGGTCGCTTACTTCGGCGAGACAGCCGAGCAGTTCGTGCGCCGCAGGCACGCGGAGTTGCGGCGCCGGCACTACGGCAACGCCGACATCTGGCCGGTGATCGCGGCTGAGCTGGGTGAGCGGCGGGTCGCGGCGCCAGAGCTCTCGGAGCGTCAGTTGCGGCGAATCGTGTACGGCTGAAAGGGACTCGCTATTCATGTGCGGCATCGTCGGCTATGTGGGGCATCGGGACGCGGTTCCGGTGTTGCTGGAGGGTTTGCAGCGGCTGGAGTACCGGGGGTATGACTCGGCGGGTCTGGCGTTGGTGCACCGTGGCCGGCTCAAGACGCACAAGGCCGCGGTGCGGGTGCGTGAGCTCAAGGAGCAGGTGGGCAAGGCGCCGGGCGTGGTCGGCATCGCGCACACGCGGTGGGCGACGCACGGTGAGGTCACGGACGTCAACGCCCACCCGCACACCGACACCGCGAGCCGGTTCGCCGTGGTGCACAACGGGATCGTGGAGAACTCCGACGAGCTGCGCGCGAAGCTGACCGCGCAGGGCGTGCCGCTGGTGTCGGAGACCGACACCGAGGCGCTGGCGCACCTGATCGCCGCGGCGGCGGAGCAGCACGAGTCGCTCGAGGAGGCGGTGCGGGCGGCGTTGCGCGGCGTGGAGGGCACCTACGGCCTGGTCGTGCTGGACTCACGGCGCCCGAACGAGCTGGTCGTGGCCCGTAACGGCAGCCCGATCGTGCTCGGTGTGGGCGAGGGCGAGATGTTCATCGCCTCGGACGTGGCCGCGCTGGTGCGCCACACCCAGCGGGTGGTGTACCTGGAGGACGGCGAGATCGCGACCGTGCGCGCCGGGGACTTCGAGACCAGCGGCCGCGCGGAGACGGTGGATCTGGCTGACGAGGACTACCAGCTGGGCGAGTTCCCGGATTTCATGCGTAAGGAGATGGCCGAGCAGCCCGAGGCGGTGCGCCGGGCGCTGCGTGGCCGGTTGGACACGCGGTTCGCCACGGCGCGGCTGGGTGGTTTGCGGCTGGACCCGCGGGATCTGCGTGCGGTGCGTCGGGTGAAGTTCTTGGGTTGTGGCACGGCGTATTACGCCGGTCAGGTCGGCGCGAACCTGGTGGAGGAGCTGGCGCGTATCCCCGCGGACGCCGAACCGGCCTCCGAGTTCCGGTACCGCAACCCGGTGGTGGACCCGGACACGTTGTACGTGGCGATCTCGCAGTCCGGCGAGACCCTGGACACCCTCGCGGCGGTGCAGGAGCTCAAGCGCAAGGGCGGCAACGTGATCGGCGCGGTGAACGTGGTCGGCTCGGCGGTGGCGCGCGAGTGCGGCAGTGGCGTGTTCCTGCATGCCGGGCCGGAGGTGTCGGTCGCGTCGACCAAGGCGTACACGAACATGGCGGTGTCGTTCGCGATGCTGGCGTTGTGGCTGGGCCGGGTGCGTGACCTCTCGGCGCACCATGGCACGCGGTTGGTGACGGCGATGCAGCAGTTGCCGGAGCAGATCGCCTCGATTCTGGAGACGGACTACGAGGTGGCGGCGATCGCGCGTAAGTACGCGCACGCCAAGCACATGTTCTTCATCGGCCGGGTGCGTGGTTGGCCGGTGGCGCGCGAAGGCGCGCAGAAGCTCAAGGAAATCTCGTACGTGCACGCGGAGGCCTACCAGGCCGCGGAGCTCAAGCACGGCCCGTTGGCGTTGATCGACGCGGAGATGCCGAGCGTGGTCGTGGTGCCGCAGGATGAGTTGCTGGCCAAGAACATCGGCACGATCGAGCAGATCAAGGCGCGTGGTGGTCCGGTGATCGTGGTGACCAACGCGGACCTGCCGGACGGTCTGGCGGACGCGGTGTTGCGGGTGCCGCGCAACGAGCCGGAGCTCGACCCGATTCTGCTGACGATTCCGTTGCAGATGCTGGCGTATCACGTGGCGTCGGCGTTGGGCCGGGATATCGACAAGCCGCGCAACCTGGCCAAGAGCGTCACGGTCGAATAGGTCCGTTTCGTTCAAGACTGGTTTTCAGGGTTGGTTTTAGGGTTCGGCCCATGACTGTTCGACTGAATGCGATCTCGATCGTGGTCGCGGACATGGGCCGTTCCCTGGCGTTCTACCGGCTGCTGGGGTTGGCGATTCCCGCTGAGGCGGATTCCCAGCCGCATGTGGAGGTGGATGTGCCGGGCGGGATGCGGTTGTTGTGGGACACCGAGGCGACGATCCGCTCGTTCGCCCCTGGGTGGCAGCGTCGCGGCAGTGGCGGGATGTCGCTGGCGTTCGCGGCTGAGGACGCGGCCGGGGTGGACAAGATGTACGCGCAGCTGGCGGATGCGGGGTATCACGGTGAGTTGGCGCCGTGGGATGCGTTCTGGGGTCAGCGGTACGCGGTTGTGCATGATCCGGACGGCAACGGCGTGGACTTGTTCGCGGCGCTGTGACAGATGCCCGCTGGCATGGCCGTGTTCAGCGATGCCAGCGGGACGAGTCGGCTGGTCGGCGTTGCCGCTGCCGACGTGCCGGATGGGTGATCAGGTGGCGGGCTTACCGAACCATCGTGCGAGATGGTCGTTGAGGTCCCGCTGGTCGTCACCGATCCAGGCGACGTATCCGTCTGGGCGGAGCAGGATCGCCGGAACATCCAGTGCCGCGGTGGGATCTCCGAGGTAGTCGACTCGGTCCGACCAGCCCTCGGTACTCAGCCGTTCGGTGCGGTCGAGCACCAGGCCGCGGCCCCGGTGCAGCTGGTCGTAGAGCTGGCCTTGTTTCAGGTCGATGTCGGGCATGCGGCTGCCGAGCAGGTCGGGGCCTTCGCCGAGGTCGTAGCGGATGCCGATCGCGGTGATTTTCTCCAGCAGGTAGCGGTTGACCTCGTCGAAGCCCATCAGGTCGGTCAGCAGCCTGCGTACGGCCTGTGCGCCTGGTTCGCTGGACATGACCGCGACCTGGGCGCGGGTGTTGTCCAGGACCTCCGCGGCGACCGGGTGACGTTCGCTCTGGTAGGTGTCCAGCAGTGTCTGCGGCGCCCAGCCGCGGATCTGTCCCGCGAGTTTCCAGCCGAGGTTGACCGCGTCCTGCACGCCCAGGTTGAGGCCTTGACCTCCGGCGGGCGGGTGGATGTGGGCCGCGTCGCCTGCCAGCAGCACCCGCCCGACCCGGTAGCGCTCGGCTTGCCGGGTGGCGTCGCCGAAGCGGGACAGCCAGCGCGGGGAATGCACGCCGAAGTCGGTTCCGGCGATGGCGCGTAACTGCTGCTTGAAGTCTTCGAGGGTGGGTGGTTCCGCGCGATCGTCGCTGATTCCCGCGGCGGGGACGACGACGCGATAGGCCCCGTTGCCGAAGGGGCCCATGTGGAAGACCGGGTTGGTTGTGCGGATGTCGGCCACTGTGGCGGCGATGTCCTCCTGCGGCACGCCGACTTTCATCTCGCCCATGAGGGTTTCGGTGCGTGCGGGTTCGCCGGGGAAGCCGACGCCGAGCAGTTTGCGTACTGTGCTGCGCGCGCCGTCGCAGCCGACGAGGTAGCGCGATCGCAGCCGCTGCCCGTCGGCCAGTTCGACGGTCACGCCCTGGTCGTCCTGCTGGAAACCGGTCACCGCGCATCCGCGCTGGACCTGGGCGCCGAGTTCGATGGCATGCTCTGCCAGCAGGCGGTCGATCACCGGTTGCTGGATGCCCAGCAAATAGGCGTACGGGGAATCCAGGTCTTTGGGCGCGGGTGTGGTGATTCCGGCGAAGAAGCTGCTGGCTGGACGCTGCCGTCCGCGTTCGGCGATGCGCTGCAGCAGTCCGCGCATGGCCATCAACTCGAGGCTGCGGATGTGCAGGCCGACGATGCGGGCGAATGAGACGGGCTCGGTTTCCTTGTCCAGGACCAGGACCCGCACGTCGTGTAGCCGTAGTTCGGCGGCCAGTGTCGCGCCGGTCGGCCCGCATCCGGCGATGATCACGTCGAAGCGATCGGTGAACTGCATTGTGGTGTTGCCTTTCGGAGTGCCTGGTTGGGGCGCTCCTGGCGACACCTACGTCTGTCGCCCGACCGTGACGGGAAGGGGGAGCACCCACGTCGATCCTGCGTTCATGGGTCTCACCTCCTCGGGCGGTGTCATGGCCGACGGCAAGCTACAAGCCCGAGGATCTTGCCGTCCACTTCTTTTCCGGGACGTGTTGATCTCAAGCGTCCTTGAAGTCTTACCGTCGCGACATGGGATTCGTGCAGGTGCGGTTCGCGCGGCCGACGGACAGGCTGGCCGAGGTGGTGGCGTTCTATGCGGAGGGTCTCGGGTTGCCCGGTGCGGGCTGTCACCTGGAGTTCACGTCCCATGTGGACGGTAGTCCGGGACCGGCGCCGACCGAGGAGAACCTGCTGGTGCTGTATTTCGGCGATGCGGCGGGGATGGCCGAAGTGGTCGAGCGGCTCGGTGCGGCGGGGCATGCGCCGGTGGGGTTGGAGAACCCGTATTGGTCCGCCAACGGCGCGCTGGGGTTCGCCGATCCGGACGGGTGGCGGGTCGTGCTGGTGCCGCAACCGGTGTTCGCGGCTACCGGGTGACGTGGATGGCGTCGATGAGTGCTGGACCGTCGAGCAGGACGCGGTCGTTGTGGTCGGCGCCGGGGATCTCCACGAGGGTGGCGTTGGCCGCGCGGGCGACCTCGCGGCTCTGCTCGGGCGGGATGACGGTGTCGTGGGTTCCGAGGACGACCGTGACCGGCGCGGTCACGCGCGTGATGGTCTCGGCGACGGGGAATCGGTCACGCAGCAGCAGCCGTACGGGCAGAAACGGGTAATGCTCGCCGCCCGCGGCGGCCAGCTCGGTGAACGGTGAGCGCAGCACGAGCGCGGCGGGCGGGTGCTCGGCGGCCAGGTCGGTGACCACGGCCGAGCCGAGGCTTTCGCCGTAATAGATCAACTGCCCGGGCGGGACCTGCAGGTCCTGGGTGAGGAATCGGTGTGCGGCGCGGATGTCCTGGCGTAGACCGTCTTCGCTAGGGCTGCCGGGGTTGCCGCCGTAGCCGCGGTAATCGAGCAACAACACGGCCATGCCGCGCGCGGACAATGCCGCCGCCAGGGGCGCGCGGTCCGCGCGGTTACCGGCGTTGCCTGGGGCGACGAGCACGACGGCGTGCGGGCCGGGTTGTGCGGGCGGGACGAGCCAGGCGCCGAGGGTGAGGCCGTCACTGGTGCGCATGGCGACGTCGGTCGCGCCGGGAAGGACGTCGCCTGCTCGCGGGACCGGGCTGCTGTCGGGCAGGTAGATCAGTTTGCGCTGAAACAGCCAGATCAGGCCCAACAGCAGCACGACCACGCCAAGGACCGCGAGCGTCACGCGCAGCAGGGTCATCAGGCGCGGATGACTTGGACGCCAGCGTCGGCGAAGGCGGCGACCGCGGCTGGTTCGGCGCCGGAGTCGGTGATCAGCACGTTGACCTGGCGGATCTCGCAGATGCGGGCGAAGGCGTGGCGGCCGAGTTTGGAGGAGTCGGCGACCACGATGACTTGCCGGGCGCGGGCGACCATCAGCTGGTTGATGCTGGCTTCGCCTTCGTTGTACGCGGTCGCGCCCTCGGTGGCGCTGATCGCGTCGACGCCGAGGAACAGGTGGTCGAGGGTGAGCTGTTCGAGCACCAGCGTGCCCAGCGGGCCGGTGAGTTCGTAGGACTGGGGGCGCACGACGCCGCCGGTGACCACGATCTTGACGTGCTGGCGCACGGTGAGTTCGTTGGCGATGTTCAAGGCGTTGGTCACGACCGTGAGTGCCGCGTCGCCGCCTGCCGCGAGCAGGTCCGCGCGGGTGGCCAGGGCGCGGGCGACTTCGGTGGTGGTGGTGCCGCCGTTGAGCCCGACGACGCCGCCGGGGCGGATCAGCGCGGAGGCGGCGCGCGCGATGCGGTCTTTCTCGGTGGCGTGGCGTGCGGTTTTGTAGCGCAGCGGCAGGTCGTAGGAGACGTTGTTGGCCGTCGCGCCGCCGCGGGTGCGGGTGACCATTTGCTGCTGGGCCAGGCGGTCGAGGTCGCGGCGGATGGTCGCGGTGGACACGTCCAGCTCGTGGGCGGCGGTCTCGACTTCCAGGCGCCCGTCGCGCGCGATGATTTCCAGTAAGGCGTTCCATCGCTCGTGCGACGCCATCGGTGTCTCCCCTTCCACGCGGTGAATCGGTGCAGATCGTCACAGTAAATCGACTGAAACGCCAACAACCACGCCCAGTCTTGCGTGAACATGCATGCTCTGACCTACTATGAAACACAATTGCTCACGTTCACGCACAGGTTGAGGTCTTATGAGTCACGCGTCGGAGGAGATCGCCAGCCAGCCCGCGTGCTGGCGCACGGCCATCGAGGTGGCGGCCGCGAAACCGGCTGGCCTGCCCGAGCCGGGTGAGCGGGTGGCGGTGATCGGGTGCGGCACGTCGTGGTTCGTCGCGCAGGCCTACGCGGTGCTGCGGGAACGGGCGGGCCAGGGCGAAACGGACGCGTTCACCGCCTCGGAGTTCCCGTTGACGCGCCGCTACGACCGGGTGGTGGCGATCTCGCGCTCGGGCACGACCACCGAGATCCTGCGCGCGTTGTCGCAGATCGGCGGCGTGTCCAAGACGTCCGCGATCACCGCAGTGGGCACGACCCCGGTGCGCGATGTGGCCGACGAGGTGCTCACGCTGGCGTTCGCGGATGAGCAGTCGGTTGTGCAAACCCGATTCCCCACGACCGTGCTCACGCTGCTTCGCGCACACCTGGGCGAGGACGTGTCACGCCTGCCCGAGCACGCCGAGCGCGCGTTGAGCATGCCGCTGCCGGATGACTACGACGGGTTCCGACAGTTCACGTTCCTGGGGTCGGGGTGGACGGTCGGGCTGGCCAACGAGGCGGCGTTGAAGATCCGCGAGGCGGCGCAGGCATGGGCGGAGTCCTACTGCGGGATGGAGTACCGGCACGGGCCGATCGCGATCGCCGACATCGCCTCGCTGGTGTGGGTGTTCGGTGACGCGCCACACGGCCTGCTCGACCAGGTCCGGGCGACCGGCGCGCACGTGGAGGTGTCGTTGCTGGATCCGCAGGCCGAGCTGGTGCGCGCGCAGCGGATGGCCGTGGCCTTGGGGGATCGACGCGGCCTGGTCGTGGACACGCCCCGCAATCTGACCCGCTCGGTCATCCTGACGTGAGCAGCGTCGTCGCGCTGGATGTCGGCGGGACGCTGATGAAGGGCGCGGTCGTTGATCGCGACGGTACCGCCAGAGCCGTCGAGCAACGGCCGACCCTCGCGCAACCGGACACGGTGGAGGGGATCCTCGCGTTCGCCGCCGAGCTGGCGTCGATGGCGGGTTCTCCTGCGGCGGTGGGGCTCGCGGTTCCCGGGATCGTGGACGAGGTCCGGGGTGTGGCGCGCTATTCGACCAACCTCGGCTGGCGTGACCTGCCGTTACGCGCCATCGCCACCGACCGCCTGGGGGTGCCGGTGGCGTTGACGCATGACGTGCGCGCGGGCGCGGTGGCGGAGTACGAGTTGGGTGCGGCGCGTGGCGTGGACGATTTCCTGTTCCTGCCGATCGGCACGGGCATCGCGGGCACGGTGTTCCTCGGTGGTCGGGCGTATCGCGGCGCGGACGGGATGGCCGGGGAAATCGGCCACGCCCCCGTGCCCGTGGGTGATGAGCAGTGTGCGTGCGGGCAGCGCGGCTGTCTGGAGACCTACGCCTCGGCCGCGGCGCTCGTACGCCGCTATGGCGATCCGTCGTTGAGTGCCGCGGATGTGGTGGCGCGCGCTGCCGATAACCCGCGCGCGGCGGCAGTGTTGGGTGACGCGGTGCGCGCGTTGGGGTTCGCGCTCACGACGTACACGATGCTGCTGGACCCCGCGCTGATCGTGATCGGTGGCGGGTTGGCCGAAGCGGGCGAGACGCTGCTGGGTCCCGTGCGCGCCGAGTTGTGCGCGCGGGTGACCTGGCGGGTGCCGCCACGCGTGGTGCGCGCGCACCTGGGCGCCTCGGCGGGACGGTTGGGCGCGGCGCTGTGCGCGTGGGAGCTGGTGTCGTCGTGATCGTGACCGTCACGCTCAACGCCGCGCTGGATGTCACCTACCGTGTGGACGCTTTGGCGCCGGGGGCGACGCACCGCGTGACCGACGTGCGGACACGGCCCGGCGGCAAGGGCGTGAACGTCGCCGCGGTGCTCACGCAGCTGGGTGAGCCGGTGACCTCGACCGGGTTCGCGGGCCCGGAACTGGGCGCGCGGTTGCCCGGGTTCGTGCCGATCGCCGCGGAAAGCCGCCGCACGGTCACGGTGGTCGCGCACGAGGCGACCGTGTTCACCGAGCCCGGGCCGCTGATCGGTGACGGGGAGTGGCGCGCGTTGCTGACGCGGTTCGACCGGCTCGCCGCGCAGGCGCGGGTGGTGGTCTTGTCGGGCAGCCTGCCGCCGGGACTGCCGGATGAGGCGTACGCGCGGTTGATCGAACGCTGCCCGGTGCCGGTCGTGCTGGATACGGACGGCACGGCGTTGCGGCACGGCATCACCGCGGGTCCCGCGCTGGTGAAACCCAATGTCGACGAGCTGACCCGGCTGCTTGGCCGGAAACCTGACCTCCCGGCCGACTGTGTGTCCTTGGGTGTGCCGGTCGCGGCGACGCTCGGCGCGCAGGGCGCGGTGCTGGCCACACCGGACGGTGTGTGGCGGGCGCGTCCACCGGCCGCGGTGGTGGGTAACCCGACGGGGGCGGGTGATGCGTTCACCGCCGCGCTCGCGCGGGGCGTGGCACAGCAGCGTCCGTGGCCCGAGGTGCTCGCGGACGCGGTGGCGTTGTCGGCCGCCGCGGTGCTCAGCCCGGTCGCGGGCGTGTATGACGCGGCGGCATACCAGGAGTTCGCCGGTCAGGTACGAGTGGAGGAAGGCTGATGCTGGTACCGACGTCGGCGATCATCGAGCAGGCCGTGGCCGGTGGCACCGGTGTGGGCGCGTTCAACGTGATCACACTGGAGCACGCGGAAGGCATCGTCACCGGCGCGGAGACCGTGGGCCAGCCGGTGGTGCTGCAGGTGAGCCAGAACTGCGTGAAGTTCCACGGCGGGCATCTGCTGCCGATCGCCCGGGCCGCGGCGGCGGTGGCGGCGGAGTCCTCGGTACCAGTCGCGCTGCATTTGGATCACGTCGAGGACGAGGTGCTGCTGCGCCAGGCCGCGGACGCCGGGTTCGCCTCGGTCATGGTCGACGCCTCGAAAATGCCGTACGCGCAGAACGTGGCAGCCACGCGGGAGGCGGCGCGTTGGGCGCACCGCGTCGGTCTGTGGGTCGAAGCGGAACTGGGCGAGGTCGGTGGCAAGAACGGCGCCCACGCCCCGGGTGTGCGGACCTCGCCGCGCGACGCGGCGCGGTTCGTGTCCGAGACTGGCGTGGACGCGTTGGCGGTCGCGGTCGGCAGCTCGCATGCGATGACCACGCAGACCGCGTCCCTGGACATGGGGTTGATCTCCCGGATCCGCAGCAACGTCCCGGTTCCGCTGGTCCTGCACGGATCCTCGGGCGTGCCGGATGATCAGCTGTGTGACGCGGTGCGGCACGGCATGGTGAAGATCAACATCGGGACGGCGTTGAACGTGGCGTTCACCGAGACCATCCAGAACTCTGATCTACGTATCGCCGACCCGCGCACGTATTTGGCGCCCGCGCGGGAGGCGATCGCGCACACGGTGGCTCATTTGCTCGGTGTGCTCTCCAGCGCCTGAACCGGGATCTTGCGCAGTACGAGCACAGCGCCGATGCCGATCACGCAGAACCCCGTGAGCAGCAGGAATCCCGCGTCGAACGCGCCGGTGGCGTCTTTGAGCGCGCCCAACGCCCAGACTGCGGTGAATCCGCCGAGGTTGGCCCAGAAGTTGCCGAACCCGCTGATCGCCCCCGCGACCGAGCGGCCGAGATACTGGATCGGGATGGAAAACAACGGCCCGAAGTAGAGCTGGATCACGATCGAGTTGACCGCGACCATCGCGATGATCATCGGCAGCGAATCGGCCAGCACGAGTCCAACCAGGGATGCGGCGATGATCGTGAGCGACACCCAGACCACCGCGAGAGGTTTGCCGGTTTTGTCGGCGACGTAGCCGCCCATGATGTTGGACGGCGCGGTCAGCGCGGCGCCGAGCGCGACCAGGAACCCGGCGGTCTGGATCGAGTAGCCCTTTTCCACCACGACGAAGCTCGGTAGCCAGGTGATCACGCCGTGGGTGGCGGCCAGTCGGACGAACTGGATCACCGAGGTCACCGCGACCACGGGGTGTTTCAGCAGTTTCGGCAGTTCCCGCAGGGGCGGTTGTTTGCGTGGCCGCGGGTCGGCGCCGTCGTTGCCGATCAGCCAATAGGCCAGCAGGGTGAGCACGCCGAGGCCCGCGCAGACCAGGAACACGCCTTGCCAGCCCAAGGGCCCGACCAGCAGCGGCCCGAGCAGGTTGAGCACGATGCTGGAGGAAAACCCGCCCGCGACGTACAGGCCCATCGCCATGGCCTGTTTGCTCGAGTCGAACTGGCGGCTGATCAGGATCAGGCCGGGCGCGAACGCCATCGAGCGGAAGATCCCGGAGACCGCCTGGTTGGCCAGCAGCCATCCGTACGAGTCGAGCAACGCGAACCCGCAGGCGAGGATGTTCACCCCGAGCAGGCCGATCAGCAGCATCTTCTTGGGATCGATCCGGTCGGCCAGGATCCCGACCGGCACCTGCATCAGCGCGTAGGTGAACGTGGACGCGGCCGCGAGGCTGCCTCCCTGCGCGAAGGAAAGCGCCAGATCATCCCGGATCAACGGGAGAAACAGGGCAATTCCGCCGGTGACCAGCGCCTGCGAGCTCTGGCACAGCACGATGAGGGCGATCGTGATTCCCCGACGCTTGATCACCCGGCCAGCTTGCCCCACCCGGCGGGCGCGGCGACAGTAGTGTTGATCTCATGCGCAGTGTTCTCGCGGTCGGGTACGACCCTGACGCGATCCCCGGCGTCGACGGCAACGCCATCCGCGCCTGCTCGCCGGGGACCAGACACGCGGGATCGCCGCCCGGCTGAACGGCACCATGGTCGGGATCGCGCACTACGTGTTCCACCCAGGCATCTGGGGCGACGGACGCTGCTACCTGGCAGACCTGTTCGTGGACCCCAACGTCCGGCGACAGGGGATCGCCACGGCGATGATCAGGTGGGTCGCCGCGGACGCCGAGGAGCACGGCTTCCCACGCCTCTACTGGAACACGCTGGAAGACGCACCGGCTCGCACGCTCTACGACCAGGTGGCCGACCTGAGCGCAGGGCACATCCTCTACACCTACCGCCGCGCCAAAAAGCCGCTCTAGTCCTCGGTCCTCTCAGCCTTGGCCTCGCCGCCGAACAGCGCCGGGATCAGCAGCAGTACCGCGCCGCAGAACAACGCGATGTCCGCGACATTGCCCACGAACCAGCCGTTGTAGTCGATGAAGTCGACCACGTGCCCCCGCGCGAACCCCGGCTCACGGAACAACCGGTCCAACAGGTGCGTCACGGCCCCACCCAACAACAACGACAACGCCGTGGCCTGCACCAACGAGGACGGCTTGACCGCGAACCAGATCAACACCACCACCGCAACCGCGGTGATGATCGTGAAGATCCACGTCGCCCCCGCGCCGATGGAGAATGCCGCGCCTGGGTTGTACAACAGCCGCAGTTGCAGGAACGAGCCGAGGACTGGGATTGGGGCGCGGCCGGTCAGCTGTGACTCCGCGAAGTACTTCGTGATCTGGTCCAGCGCGACAACGAACACAGCCACGGCGAACACCATCGGCACGCGGGCGGCAACCGGGCGGGAAGCTGAGGTCTCCATCGCCGCCTACCCTATGTGCCTGGCTCATGGCGGATGTCAGAGACCTGCCACCCCGCACCGGCCGATCTGCCCACGACATGCGGGAACTCACCACCCCAACCGAACCGGATCAGACCTGATCACCGAACTGTTTACCGCGACACGCCGACCTGCGGCGATTGTTCGTCGTAGGCTCTGGCACCGAGCACGGGAACGGGGGCGAGGGCGTTGGGGCGCGGTCACCGATCACACGGTCACCGGTTGCAGGGCAGGCAGGCCGAACTTGCTGCCGTGCGCACGGCTGCCCAGACACAGACCGGGCGTCTGATGGTCATCAGGGGAGCGCACGGCACCGGACGCACCGCCCTGTTGAACGCCGCCGAACACACCCTGCGCGAACACGGCCACCCGGTCACGCACATCGACGCCGACGAGCTGACCCGCATGCGCCCACGCGACATCGCGCTGCTCATCGACGACGCCGACACCGTGCCCATCCAGGACCTGCTGGCCAGCCGCCGCAACGGCTGCCTGGTCATCGCCACCTGCCAGGACACGTCCACCAGCGAGTTGTCCAGCGCCGCGGACCAGACCCTGGACCTCGGGCCGCTGCCCGAGACCGACGTGCTGGCGCTGCTCAAGGACGTCGGCCCGCTCGACCAGCCGGTCATCGACGCCCTGCGCACCGCACTGGGCCCGTTGTTCGGCAACCCCGGCACGGTGCTTGCCACCGTCGAGCACCTGCGCGATCGCCTGATCACCGTCGCGGGCCTGCTGTGCCTGCGTGACCTGCACATCGCCCTGCCAGCCAACCATTGGCTGTGCACGCACGCCGATCCGCTGCTGAGGGCCATCGCCATCCTGGGCGAGCTACGCATCGACGACCTGCCCCTGCTCGCCGGGGCACTCGGCGAACCCGTCGCCACCTGCGGCCGCAGAATCGACGCGCTCGTCGACGCCGACGTGCTCAGCGTCGAGGCCACCGGCAAACTCCGCTGCGTCTGCCCAGCCCTGGCCACCGCACTGGCCGACGAAGCAGGCCCACACCACGCCCAACGCCTGCACCACGCGCTGGCCACGCAGCTCATGCGCCGCAACGGCGACCCCACGACCATCGCCGATCACCTGACCGCCTCGGGCCTGAGCACCCCGACCGCGCGGCTGCTGCGCCTGGCCGACCGCGCCCGCACGCAGCAACCACACCGCGCCGCACGCTGGTACGCCGCCGCGTTGCGCGATCTGCCACGTGACCGGCACGAGCACGCCAATGTGCTGCGTTCGCTGCTGAAACTGCTGGTCCAGAACGGACAATACGACCTGCTCTGCACCGTGCTGGCCGATCAAGCCACCATGCCGACCAGCAACCCCGCTGTGCGCGACGACCTGGAGGCCGCAGCCATGCTCACGGCCTTCCACACCGGCCACCCGGTGAAAGTCGCCCACGACCCGCGCCCCGGCAGCCCGCTCGAGCTCTACGCCTGGTGGATCGGCGAGCACCGCAACTTCGTCCCGGACTCCACACCCACCCCCGAGGACGCGCTGCTCACCGCCCCCGAGCTGCGCCTGATCCACTGCGCGCTGGCGGTCGACCACGCCGGATGCGCGCGCGAAGTCGGCGCTATCCGCAACCCCGCTGCGTTGCAGCGCCTGGAAGACCTCATGGAAGCGGGCGCCGCGGGCGACCCGACCGCCGTATTCGAGATCGTGCTCGGCGCAGGCTACCGCGCCCCCAGCACCGGCCCGCTCGCCCTGAGCCGCACAGTCGTGCGCGGGTACGCCGCCGCGAAATGGTCCGAGGCGCTGACCGCGGCCCGACGCCTGGAACTCACCGGCACCCCCGACAGCCCCATCCACCAGATGTGCCGCATCTACGCCGCGGGCATCCACCTCAACCGCGGCGAATACGACACCGCGTCCAACTGGCTGGCCACCGTCTCGCACGACCCACGCTTCGCCGCCGCACGCGCCGCAGTGGAGTGCTCGCTGCTGCACCGCGCGGGTGACTCCCTTGGTGCCGTGCATCTGGCGTGGCGCACCTACCGTCGCGTGCGGCGCGCCGGAACGCTCACCGGCGTCGAACGACTCCTGCTGACCGCGTTGCAGATCGCGGTACGTGGCCAAGACCAGGAGATGGCTGCCGCGCTGCACGAGGAAATCGAACAACTGCACATCCGCGCGCCGTGGCGCTGCGCACGCCAGGTCATGCTGCTGAGTCGAGGTCTGGTGCATCGGGACGCGGCCGCGGCGGCGGAAGGCGCCAACATCTCCCGGTTGCGCGCGCATCGCCCCGACCTGCTGTGGGCGTGCCGCATCCTGGCTCAGTTCTGCGACCAGCCCGGACCGCTGATCGACGAGCTCAACACCCTCGCGACCGACCCCACCGGCAGCTTCCTGCTGCCCACCCAACTGACCACGATGATGCGCCGCTACGGCGTGCCCGAACCGCCGCCGGAAGGGTTCACCAGCACCGAACTGCGCATCATCGAGCTGATCCGCACCGGCCACACCAACCGCCAGATCGCCGCACTGCTACAGCTCGGCGTGAAAACCGTCGAACAGCACCTGACCAGGCTGTATGACCGGACCGGTTATCGCTCACGCGTCGAGCTGACCGCGGCGAGCATCGACGGCAGGCTCACCGGAGGTGTGGCATGACCGAGCTGGCCACCTCCGCCAACGCCACGCCCCGTCTCGCGGGCCGTGACGAGACACTGGAACAGGTCTGCCGCGCCGCCACCACCCCGGGCCGCAGCCTGGTCGTGGTCACCGGCCCCACCGGGATCGGCCGCAGCAGCGTGCTCGACCGCGCCCGCGAGCGTCTCACGACCAACGGCGTACGCACGCTGACCGTGCCGGTGCTGCCCAGCGAACGCGACCGTCCCCACGCGCTGATCACACGCATCTGCGACGAACTGGACGCCACCGGCGAGCACGACCCGCACGAGCGGCTGGAAAGCGTGCTGCAGCGGCAGACCGACCCGCTCGTGATCTTCCTCGACGACCTGCAATGGGCCGACTCGGATTCCCTGCGTGCGCTGGCTCGCCAGCCCGCGTCGGCTGTGACGTTCGTGTGCGCGCACCACACCACGACCACCCAAACCCTGCCGCCCTTGCCGTCGGTCGAACTGGTGCGCCTGCATCCGCTGCAGCCGCACGAGACGAGCCTGATGATCGCCGGGTTGCTGCAGGCCAAGCCCACCCCGACGATGACCGAGGCGCTGCACCAGGGCAGCGCGGGCATCCCGGCCGTCATCCGGCTGGCCATCGACGGCTACCGCCGCGTGGGCAGTCTGCGCATCGTGGATCGCACCGCCTACCTCGTGCCCATCACCCAGCCTCCGGCGCCTTCGCCGCGGCATCCCGGTTTCGACTCGTTACGCCGCCTGGGCACCACCGCGTGGCCCGTGCTCAAAGCCCTTGCCGTGCTGCATCCGCTGGGCGAGAGCGCTCCCGCGTTGATCGCCACCGCCACCGGCATCAGCGAGATCGACGTCGAGCACATCCTCACCGGCCTGGACGCCGACGAACTGCTCTACGCGCGACCCTGGCGCTTCCGTACACCCCTGCTGGCCACCTGCCTGACCGCATGCCTGGGCCCATATGAGCGCCACGAACTCGCGCGCATCGCCGTCACCGCGCTCTGGGACGGCACCGCCACCTGCGAGGATCCGAGGTTCCTGCCCGAGCAGCTGGTCAACGCGGGCACCCTGGTCGACCCCGACCGCGCGGGCACCACCTTGCTGCAACACGGCACCGCCGCGATCGTCGACGACGAATACTTCGCCACCCGCTGGCTGGAAGCCGCCGCCGAACGCGTCACCGACCCCCAGCAACGCGCCAACGCGCTGTTCCTGCACGCCGTGGCATGCGGCTACCACGCCGATTTCGCCGCCGCGAACGACAGCATCAACACCGTCATCACCAGCTACACCGACCACCTCGCGCCCGAAGCGGTCCAGGAAACCCAGATCGTCCGCCTCATCGGCCTCGGCGCTACGGGTGATCGCCGCGCGCTGCACGAAATCGCCGACTACCGCTACCACGCCCTGCTCGGCGACGACGCCGACCAGATCATCGGCCGCGCGTTCGCGCTGTGCTTCATCGACCGCTGGGCCGAGGCGGAAACCCTGTTGGACACCACCCGTCAGATCTGGTCCACCGGCAACGACTCCGCCATCACCTACGGCAACTCGATCGCCTTCGGCGCCTCCATGGTCCGTGGCAACCCGCGCGCCTACTTCGACCTCGTCGCCGACGTCGAAGGCCACTGCCCACTGTTCGCCGAACAACGCCACCAACCCGGCCTGCTCAACGCGATGGCCCGCACACTGCTGCTGATGGGCGAAGCCACCCGCGCCGACGAGCTGATGGCCACCCACAACCTGGCGCCCGAACACCAAATGACCGCCACCCGCGCACTGCAAGCCAGCGCTGCGGGCCGCTGGGACGACGCGCTCACCCTCGCGCGCCTGAGCCTGGCCACCGGCTCGACCCTCGGGCATTTGCTGTGCCACACGGTCGTGTGCCGCGACATGGCCACGATCCTCACCGCGCGCGGCGCCATCAATGCGGCCCGAGACATGATCGACTCCGCGCGTATCGCCGAAACCTGCCTGCCGCACCTGCTCGCCCTGGCCGAAGCAGACCTGGAACACGCGCTGGGTAACCATTCCCGCGCGCGCCTGCTGTTGGACGACGGCCTGTCCACCGCTGAAGAGCAAGGTGTCGTGATCGGCACGGACGACCTGTGGCTGCGGATCGCCATGCACAACCTGGCCACTGGCGCCCATGCTGACGCCAGTGACGCGGTCACCGAACTCAAGCAACTCGCCGAACGCCTCGGCACCGGCCGCGCCCACCGCAACCATTTGCTCGCCGCCGCGATCGTGCAAGACGATTACACCGCCGCGGGCGAGGCGATCAGCATCGCGCGCGACCGTGGCCAGAAACCCGAAATCGCCGACACCCTGATGTACCTGCTGCAGCACACCATGGGCACGCCGACGCTGATGCGCGAGGCCTACGACCTCTATGGCGAGATGGACGCTTTGCTGCAACGCGCGCACTTGAGGCGCCTGATGCGCGAGCAGGGCGTCGCCGTGCCTGGCCGCAGTGTCACCAACAGCGAGAACGAGCGCTTGCTCGCGTCCTTGGTGGCCGACGGCCTGACCAACCGGGAACTGGCTACCGTGCTGGGCACGACGGAAAAGAACGTCGAAGCCCGCCTGTCGCGATTGTTCCAACGCACCGGATACCGCACCCGAGTGGAACTCGCCTCCGCGATCCTCACCGGCGAATACCGCCCCGCGTGAAAACCCTTCGACAGTTCTCGGGTCGCGCGATATAAAAGGCGACGTGTTACGCAAGTACCCCCGAACCCATCACCTGGAATCGTCCCGGCTGCAACCAGGCGACGAAGACATGAACTCGGTCGCCTTCACCCAGATCCGGAACCGATACCTGGTCGTTGAGGAAAAACTCGACGGGGCGAACGCGGCCATCAGCTTCACCCTGGACGGCGAACTGCGGCTGCAAAGCCGCGGCCACTACCTCACCGGCGGGCCGCGAGAACGCCAATTCGGCCCCTTCAAAGCATGGGCATCAACAATCCAAAACGCTTTGTACAACCGAATAGGCGCCCGCTATATCGTGTATGGCGAATGGATGTACGCGAAACACACGGTATTCTACGCCGCATTGCCGCACTATTTCTGCGAATTCGACATCCTGGACACCGTGGAATCGGTGTTCCTGTCCACCGCGCGCCGCGCCGAACTGCTTGCCGGTCTGCCGATCAGCTCGGTCCCGGTCCTGCACACCGGCCCTGTCGCGTCGCTGCCCGCGTTGCTGTCGTTCGTCGGGCCGTCGCAGTGCCGTACTACCTCCTGGCGCGCCGTGTTGGCAGCGCAGGGGAGTGCGGTCCGCGCGGAGACTGACATGAGCGAGGACATGGAAGGCCTGTATGTGAAGGTCGAGGAGAACGGCGTGGTGGCCGAGCGCTACAAGTGGGTGCGGCCCACGTTTCTGACCGCGGTGCTGGATTCCGGCTCGCATTGGATGGACCGGCCGATCGTACCGAACCAGTTGGCGGACCCGGCGGTGATGTATGGAGGTGTTTGAGCAACTCTGCCCGACCGGTTCCTCGGTCGACTGGCCATCGATCCGTGACGCGTTCTGGTGGATCCGCCGCATGACCGGCGTCCCGCAGGACGCGGTGCATCACGCCGAGGGCGACGTCGAAACCCACACCCGCATGGCATGCGAGGCTCTTGTGTCCTTGCCGGAGTGGCAGGCTTTGCCGCGTCCGTCACAGGTTCGAATGTTCGCCACCGTGTTGCTGCACGACGTCGCCAAACCCGACTGCACGCAGCATGTCGAGGGCCGCATCACCGCACACGGCCACTCCCGTCGCGGCGACTTGCTTGTGCGCCGCATCCTGTGGGAACTCGGAGCTTCTGCTTCGTGGCGCGAACATGTCGCTGCTTTGGTCCGACACCACCAAGTTCCGTTCTGGGCATTGGAACGACCCGACATCGAACAGATCGCGTTCCGTGTCAGCCTGCTCGCGTCCAATGCGGACCTCGCGATGCTCGCGACCGCCGACATCCTCGGCCGCATCTGCACGGACGTGGACCAGGTTGTGGAGAACATCGCGCTATATCGGGAATACTGCGCAGAGTTGTCCTGTTTGGACGGTCCACGCGTGTTCCCGTCAGACCACGCCCGGTTCATGTACTTCCGCACGCCCGGCCGTGACCCGAACTACGCGGCCTACGACGACACCCGCATGACCGTGACGGTCATGTCGGGCCTGCCCGGGGTCGGCAAAGACACGTGGATCAGTTCGCATCGCCCGGATCTGCCGGTGATCAGCCTGGACACGTTGCGCGCCGAACTGCGCGTCAAACCCACCGACAATCAGCGGCCGGTGATCAGCGCAGCACAAGAACAGGCACGCAGGTATCTACGCGCCGGAGAATCCTTTGTGTGGAACGGAACGAACGTGTCCAGGCAGATCAGGCAACAGTCCATCGGACTGGCCGCGGCCTACAAAGCACGGGTGGAAGTGGTCGCACTAGAGGCACCACTGGCGGTGATCACATCACGCAACGCCGCGCGCCCAGAACCCGTACCCGCCGCAGTCATCGACCGCTTGGCGAACAAATGGGAAGCCCCCGACCCAACCGAAGGGCACAGTGTGCAGTGGCTGAGCACGGAGTAGGGGAGAGAGTCAGTCGGATTTCGCGGTCAGGAGAGCCAAAACCTGGTCCATCTTGGTGTTGAGCCCGACCACCTCGGAGTTCAGCCCCTCGAACTTCGCCTCGAACTTGGCATCCATCCCTTCGACCTTGCCGTCAAGGCCATCGAACTTGGTGTTGAGCATGTCGAGCTTGACCGAATGATCACGCTGAACGCCCTCCACCCCAGTCAACCGGCTGTCCATGCCATCGAGTCTGGTCTCGACTCGGCCGAACCGATCGTCAAGCCCGCCAAGTCGGACATCCACGTCCACGAGCCGCGCATCGACATTGTCCAACCGGCTTTCGACACCGCCGATCCGGCTGATAGCCATGTTCAGAGTGCGTTGCATGCCCTCCATGCGATGGCCGTGCTGCCGCTGTGTCTCACGGATGTCGGCCACCATCTTTCTGGTGCCGTTCGCTACTTCATAGAGACCCTCCACATCTTCCTTGAGTTGGCTTATTCGGATCTTGTTGGCGGGAACCGTCATGGCGCCACCCTACCGCCTCCGCTGACCCTGAAAACGTTTTAGCCGCAAGCCGATTTGAGGATCACTCGACCGGGTTGACCTGCGGAAATCCCGATTTCGGCACTCCCGCGGGAGTACTCGTAACTGCATCCCTCAGCCGGACGGAATCAGCGCCCCACGACGGCAGAGTGGACGCCATGAAAGACCGTTGGGCAACCGTGCTCCTAGCCATCGCCACCGCACTCACCGCCGCCAACGTCGGCCAGATCCTCATGACCCACGCGCACTACCAATCCTGGCAACACATGTCCCCGCAAGACATGACCGCCGTGCACGACAGCTGGGCATCCACCGTCGACACCGTCATCATGCCGCTCGCCATCGCCTCCGCCGCCTGCACACTCGCCACGCCCTTCCTACGCCACTCACGACTGCCGTGGTGAACCGTCACCACCGCAGCCACCATCCACGCCGCCGTGTTCATCACCTCGTTCACCATGTGGGCGAAATGGCAGCACCAGATCGGCAACGGCGGCTATGTTCGCGATGCCAACAACACCTTCAGCGTCCCCTCCGAGCGGATCATGGACACCCACTGGCTACGCATCACCCTCATGACCACCCTCGCCATGCTGATCCGCGCCACGCGCAAAACCCATGCGTAACAAAGACATCCTGCTCGGCCTCGTGCTCACCGTGCTCGTGCTCGCCTGGGGCTACCTCGCACCCGAAACCCGGACCCTCGACCTACAGGGCGCCGCTCTCGCCACCGCAGCAACACTCCCGCTCATCGCACGCCGACGCTGGCCCATACCCGTCCTCGCCGTCCACGTCGCACTGTCCACGGCCTACAACACCCTCGACTACCCACACGACGCCCTCATGCCACCCGCGCTCGTCGCGCTCTACACCGTCATCTCAACCGGCAACCGGATCTGGGGGACCACCGCAGCCGCCGTCACCTGCGTCATCGTCCTCGCCGTACGCGCCATCGACGACCAGGCACTCGGCATCGACGCCCTCAGCACACTCGGCTGGCTCGTCGCAGCCATCGTCCTCGGCAAACACGCGCGGCAACGCAACGCCAACCACGCCAAGCAAACCCGTCAGCAAGTCACCGAAGAACGCCTACGCATCGCACGCGACCTCCACGACCTCCTCGCACACACCATCACCACCATCCGCGTACAAGCCAGCGTCGCCGCACACCTGACCACCGACACCACCCAGCCACTCGACCGCGACACCGTCGCACGCACCCTCAACACCATCACCGACGCCTGCGACCAAGCACGCACCGAACTACGCTCCACCGTCGAAGTCCTCCGCGACCCCATGCCCGTCCTGCCCAACATCACCGACCTCGGCAGTCTCGTACGCGCCGTCGGTATCGACATCACGTTCGACAACTCCGGAACCCGACGCCCACTACCACCACACGTCGAAATCGCCGCGTACCGCATCGTCCAGGAAAGCCTCACCAACATCGTGAAGCACTCCAACGCCACCACAGCCACCGTCCACCTCGACTACGGTGCCGACATGCTCACCGTCACCGTCTCAGACAACGGCACCAACCCTGGCGACAGCGACGGCCACGGCATCATCGGCATGACCGAACGCGCGCGCACCATCGACGGCACCCTCACCATCCACACCGACAACGGCTTCACCATCACCGCGCACCTGCCGACAGGACAGTCATGACCATCCGCGTCCTGCTCGCCGACGACCAAGCACTCGTACGCGGCGCGTTCGCCATGCTCATCGACTCCGCGCCCGACATCGAATGCGTCGGCGAAGCCTCCACCGGACGCCACGCCATCACCGCGGCCGCCGAGCTCACCCCGGACGTCGTACTCATGGACATCCGCATGCCCGACCTCGACGGCATCGACGCCACACGCCACATCGTCGACAAGCACCCCGACACCCGCGTGCTCGTGCTCACCACCTACGACACCGACGACAACGTCGCCGCCGCCCTGCGGGCCGGCGCGAGTGGATTCGTCGTCAAAGACATCCGCCCCGCCGACCTGCTCGACGCCATCCGCACCATCGCCGCAGGGGAGCAGCTGCTCTCACCCGGACCCACCGCCACACTGATCGCCCGATTCCTGCGCGCCCCCGACCACGCACCCGTGACGAAACGAATGGACCGACTCACCGAACGGGAACGCGAAGTCCTCACCCTCGTCGCCACCGGACTCACCAACCACGAGATCGCGGACACCCTGGTGCTCAGCCCGCTCACGGTCAAGACACACGTCAGCCGCATCCTGACGAAACTCCACGCCCGCGACCGCGTGCACCTGGTCATCGCAGGCTACGAATCCGGACTCGTCACCCCCGGCTCCAACCCGGACAACGCCCGATAGGTCCGGTTGCCCGCAGCCGCCGCACGACGCTCTTTCCCCGTCGCCTCAATGTAGTTCTGGCTCGTGTTCAGATTCGCGTGCCCCAGCAACGCCATGATCTCCGCCGCGTTCGCGCCATCCTCAGCCAGACGCGTCGCGAACGTGTGCCGCAGTGCGTGCAGATTCGCACCAGTCGGAACCTGATCCCGGATCCCCGCCCAGCGATAACTCGTCTTCACCAGGTAATCCAGCGCGCCACGACCGATCGGCTTCCCCTGATAATCCAGCAACAGCGCCGAACTCGCCCCGAACCGCTGATGCGGGAACCTCGCCGCACACGACGCCAGATACGCGTCGATCACACGCTCCAACGGCGGCTCGATCGGGATCGACCGCTCCCGGCTTCCCTTACCCTGCACGTGAAGCCGCTGTTCACCAGGCCGCCCGACCACCGAAGACCGTTGCAGCGCACGAACTTCCGCCGACCTCAACCCCGCAACCAGCCCAAGCGCGATCACCAGGACGTCACGTTCCGGCCAGGGATCACGAGCCTTACGAGCACCCGACGCCGCAGCGGCCAGCAGCTTTTCCGGGGTGTCCTCGCCACGCAGAGGTTTGGGGGAGGACTGCGGCGCCTTCGGCCGACTCACCGCGCCCATCGGATTGCCATCCAGCAGCCCATCGGCCACACAGAAGTTCAGGAACTGGTTCCACGTCGACCATGCGCGCGCGACCGAGGTTTTCGCGTGCCCGTCGGCGAACTCACCGAACGCTGCCCGCAGCGCCTTCGCTGTCAGGTCGTGAATGGTCAGCTCCGTGATGGATTTGCGTGCAGTGTCGGCGAGGAGAGAGGTGACGCCGTGCAGATCGCGGCGGTAGGCGGCTGTGGTGTGCGGTGAGTCCTTACGAGGTTTGCGGGCGAGGAAGAACGCGTCCTGGGCGTCGAGCAGCTGCACATGATCTTGATACCGGTAACCACCGACAATTCGCGATTCAGCACCGGGTGAATTCATCCGGACGTACGAATGGCCTGGTCAGGCGAAAGGGTTAGAGCTGGTGGAGTTGCGGGGTGGGCTAGGGGAGAGAACCGCCCAGGAAGCCGGGGAGATCAGTGCACACGGGCCTGAGCGGCTGGGGGATTCTGGGCGGTTGTCGCGAGAGGGAACTGGCGTCGGATGGCCGTCGGGCGTGACGAGTCGTCCTGGCGGAGTTTCGAGTCCGCGAGCCATATTTCATGCCCTGTTGAATTGATGCATAACGGTCATTATGCATCAATTAGGACAGAACCCCGCTTGACGAGGTCCGGAGACCCGGGCGCCTTACGTCACGGTGACGATTAAGCGGATGGCTTGGACACCTGCAGCCTGGGGGCCAGGGCGTGGACTGCGCGCCTCGGCGCGGAGGTTCCTTGCGACCAAGGTTGCCGGACATCACCAAGTTCGCCAGGAGTTACCTTGCGGTCAACCTCGGGTCTTGGTCAGTCGCCGCGGCGGCCTGGTTCATCTGTCGTTGCCCGAACCGTCGACTCGACGTGCCTCGCGGCGTTCGGCTCGAGCTTGATCCCGTGCCGCGTTCGCCAGGAGCCAACGACAGAGCGTTTGAGTCTTCGCGGACCGTCGCAACTGCCCAAATGTCGCCGGACGAGCCTCTCTCGGCGGTCTGATATTCGATCTTCGCTAAGTTCGATAATCTACATTATGTCAAGTAATGGGTGCCGGGCTTGGACGATGGTCACGATGTGGATGACGGGTCTTCCCCGGCGTCTGAACCGGAACTTCCGGAACCGGACTGGTCCGCGGCCAGATCGAGGGACGCCTTCTGCAGAATCGCTGGGATGTCCGCGTCTGGGCAGTCCCGTTCGTAGGCCATCGCGACGTCCACGAACGCCTTCACACAGCCGTTGACCATCAACTGCGCTCGGCGGCTCAATTCCTCGGCTACTTGGTGCGCTACTTGCCTTACCGCTTCGTTCTGCTCCGGCGGGATCGCGCTGATGTCGATCTCCAGATCCAGTACGCCGTGCCGGAGAAGCGACAGCGCCGCTTTGACGTCCGTCATGTCCGGACTGCGGATGGCGCCGTGGGCGACGGTCAGGATGCCGACTCCGGCCTGCATAGCTTCGACCCTGTTGATCACGGGCTCAGCATGGCACGCGATCGGCCCTGCTTCAGTCGCCCGTCTGGGCGGTGTCTGCTCCCCTGGCGTCCCGGCTGCCGTGTCAGAAGCCTCGGAAGATTCCGTCGTCGTCAACGGCTGTGGCGAAATCGGCCCAGTCCATGTTTGCCCACGTGATGTTGTTTTCGATCGACCACAGCTCGTGGGCGATAACTCGCAGCTGCTCGGTTCCGCTGTCACGCCCGTAGATTGCCAGTAATGGCTGTTCGGGCGACGTGATGGCTTGTTTGTCGCGAGCTGCTCAGGAGTGACGTCACGGTAGGCGGAATCGTCCACGAAGTGCACGTTCGCCAGGAAATCGTCTTCGTTAGGTGTTGTGACGGCCGTTCGCAGGGCTTCCCAGCCTTCTTGGTCGGAGAAGTCGGTGCGAATCAATAGTGTTTCTTCGGACTGTGGCAAGTTCTTCATGCGCGACATCGTTACACGCTTGTCGTGTCTGGCTTGACGGTCCGAGTAAATGGTGCAGGTTTTTCGGCCGAGTTGTACTCATTCTTGGAAGTGCTCCCGGTGAACCGCGGTCGGTGGGGTTGTTTCGGTGAAGCTGGGTCGTGCGTGCAAAGTTCTCATCGGTTGAGCACTTTGTTTGCGAGACTCTCCCCTATGCGTGCTGATCGGCTTGTGGCGACGTTGCTGTTGATGCAGGCGCGTGGGCGGGTGACCGCGGCGGAGTTGGCTGAGGAGTTGGAGATCTCGGTGGCGACCGCGCGGCGGGATCTTGAGGCGTTGTCGACGGCGGGGATTCCGGTGTATCCGCAGCCGGGGCGTGGTGGTGGGTGGCAGCTGGTTGGCGGGGCGCGAACGGATTTGAGTGGGTTGAGCGCGGTGGAGGCGCAGGCGTTGTTTCTTCTGGTGGGGCCTGCTGCGGCGATCGCGCCGGAGGCGAAGGCGGCGTTGCGGAAGTTGGTGAGGGCGTTGCCGGATACGTTCCGGGCTGACGCGGAGGCGGCGGCGAGCGCGGTGGTGATTGATTCGAGCCGGTGGGGTGAGCGGCAGAAGGTGCGTCAGGGACCGGTTGAGGTGTTGCAGTCGGCGGTGGTGCGGCGGGTTCGTGTGCGGTTTGTCTACAAGCAGGTGGTGCGGGTGGTGGATCCGCTTGGTTTGGTGGACAAGGACGAGGTTTGGTATTTGATCGCGGGGACGGACAAGGGTCGGCGGACGTTTCGACTGGATCGGATGTCCGATGTGGAGGTGACGGACTCCCCTGCTGATCGTCCGGATGATTTCGATTTGTCCGTGGCGTGGGATGAGGTGGTTGAGCGGGTTGAGCGGCGGCGTGGGATGGTTTTCGCCGTTGTTGTGGCGCAGGCGCGGCATGTGTTTGTGTTGCGGGATCAGTTCGGGCGGCATTGTGAGGTTGTGGGTGAATTGCCCGATGGGCGGGTGCGGCTTCGGTTGGCCGCTTCGGCGCCGATCATGATCGCGCAGGTGTTGGCGGGGTGGGGTGCGTTGGTGGAGGTTGAGGAGTCGGACGCGGTGAAGGCTGAGTTGGCCCGGCTTGGTTCTGAACTGGTGGCGCTGTACCGATAATCGGTGCCGTGATGGTGTCGGCTCAGGTTGCGGTGCCAGTACCTAGACGCGGTTTCGTTGAGGTGAGCGCTGCGACGGTGGCGATTCACTTGCGGGCCGGTGCACTGTGGGTTGCGCTGCGTTCGGCATTCTGCACGGTGGCGATCCGCGTAGTTCCGGTCGTGCCTTGCTGGCCTGGTTTTGTTCGTCAGTTGTTGTGACCGCGTTTCTCCGCGAGAACCGACCGCACCGTGTTCGGTGGGGAGGTTTGTGTTCGTGAGAACTGACCGCGCCCGCCCCCAGCGTATGAGGCGGGCACACTCCGCCTTTCCTTGACCCGCGCAGCCCTTTGACTGTTGCGGGATCACCTGTTCCAGATCTCCCGTGAGATCATGGTCCGTTTCCTGCGCGACAAGCTCGTCTAGGTGATTCCGTCCAGCATGAGGCGGACGGCGGCGTCGAGGGTGCGGGTGCGCTGCGCGGGTTCGAGGTTTGGGTTGATGAGCAGGGTTTCGGTGCCGATGATCAGGCCGACAACGGCTCGTGCCGTCGCCGTGCTGTCCAGGTCGGCCCGGAGGTAGCCGCGGTCGCGGCCGTTGTCGAAGTACCCGGTGGTGAGCCTGACAGCGAGTTCGTAGACGCCGAAGATCCGCTGTTCGAGTTCGGTGTCGACGGCGCCGGCCTGGATGAGCATCAGGCGCGCCACGCGGGGGTCGCGGAAGATGTCGTCGAGGGCGATGGCGATCCGCCGTGCCTGCTTGCGGTATTCCTCGGTGCTGGTGGCGGCCTCTGGCGCGTTCTCGGCGGCGAGGGCGGCTTTGATCCGCTCGATCACGTTGGTGACGACCTGGTCGAGGATCGCCCGCTTGGACTCGAAGTGCCGGTAGAAGGTCGAGTGGCCCATCCCCACGCGCGCGGCGATGTCGGCCACCCCTGCCTCGTGGTAGCCCTGCTCGGCGAAGACGTCGAATGCGGTGTTCACGATCTCTTCGCGGAGTTCCCGTTTCTTGCGTTCGGCGTAGGTCAGAGGTTTGCTCACGCCCTCAGGATACTTGATTCCGGAACGGAATGATGGTTCCGTCAATACACACGATGTCTCGTTTCGTCGACCGGAGGGGGCCACATGACCACCGAGTCGTGCGTCACCGTGACCGTGGCGAGCCAGATCGCCGAGCGGCTCACCGCCGCAGAGGCCGCTTGGGCGGCTGTCTCACGCTGTACGCGACCTGGGGCGCCTACACCGGTCATCGGCTCGACGACATCCAGAGCGGGCAGCGCCACCACCGGCCGGCGGCTGAGCTCGTTCGCCGCGCGCCTCCGCTGGCGAGCCCTGCCCGGCATCTTCGCCTCGGCGCTGCGCGGCTGAACACCACCGCCCCGCACGCCGGGGCATCGCACCAGTGCGACCCACCAACCGCAGAGTCAGAGAGGACACGCAGATGGTTCAGGTAGATGTGATCTGGGGATACGGCTTCGGCTCCGGCCTCGCGACCGCGGCCACGTACCAACTGACCAAACGGCGTGACGGCGGCCAGGACACCATGTGGGCGAGCAAGTACACGACGGCCATGTTGCTGTTCATCGCGGTGGCCTTCGCGCCCAGCGGCTTGTGGTTGCTGTTCTCCTTCCCCGACTGGGAGACCATGCAAGTGGCCCACGTGCTCAGCGATATGCCGGTATGGCTGCTGGTCGCGTTCGGCGTCACCAGCATCACGCAGGGCATCCTCGGCTTCGCGGTCACCCGGTGGCTGGTCCAGCGGGGCAAGCCCTACCTGGGCTATCTGCAGTCGGTCTTCGCCTACGCTGGCTTCTTCTTTGTGCTGGTGCACGGCTGGGATGGCCGCGGCTACCAGCGGTTCTTCTCCGAGGGCTACGAGGTGTTCGCCACCTGGCCGGCCAGCCCGACCTTCTCCGACGCGCTGTCCCGCATCGGTGACTGGTTCTCTTCCCCGGTGGCGCTGACCCTCGCGGTAATGACCGTCATCCTGCTCCCGCTGGTGCTGTGGATGACCGTGTCGTGGCTGCGGGATGGACAGCGCACGGCCGTCGCGGCCGGCCAGCTCGACCGCGAGCGCAGCGTCGGCGCCCTGATCGGCTGGTACTTCGTCGGGACCTGGGTGGTTGGTCTGATCACCGCGATCACCGCGAGCGTGATCATCCACTTCGTCGGCTGGTGGATCGGCGTGCCGATCACCTTGGCGCTGGCCTACTTCGGCGTCTTCCGCACCGGGACCGGTGTGGCCTGGCACGTCTACCGCCAGTGGGGCCTTCCCCCGCAGCAGGCCGGCCAGCCCGCTGCCAACGCCGCCCGGCATCCCGCCTCGGTCTGACCACTCGCTCGAAAAGAGACAGCGTCATGAAGCGCAGAAACAAGCCGATCGACCTCGACGGCGCCGTCGTCGCCATCACCGGTGGCGCCCGCGGGATCGGGCTGGAGACCGCCAAAGCATTCACCGTCGAGGGCGCCGTGGTGTTCATCGGCGACCTCGACGGCGAAGCCGCCGCCAAAGCCGCCACCGAGTTCGGCGGCGAGGGCTTCGCGCTGGACGTGCGGTCCAAGAAGTCCTTCGCGGACTTCTTGAGCGGCATCGAACGGGCCGCCGGACCGATCGACGTGCTGGTCAACAACGCCGGCATCATGCCCCTCGGGCCACTGGTCGACGAGACCGACGCCACCACCGAGGCCATCCTCGACATCAACGTGCTCGGCCTGCTGTGGGGCCTGAAGCTGGTGCTGCCCGACATGATCGAGCGCGGCGAGGGCCACGTCGTCAACATCGCCTCGTACTTCGGCCGACTCCCCGGCGCCGGCGCCGTCACCTACTGCGCGAGCAAGTTCGCCGCCGTCGGACTGTCCGAGTCGATCCGCGACGAACTCAACGGCACCGGCGTCACCGTCTCCGCCATCCTGCCCTCGGCCGTGCGCACCGACTTAACCTCTGGCGTCAACCTCGACGGCATCGTGCCCACCGTTGACCCGGACCGCATCGCCAACGCCGTGGTGCACTCCTGCAAACGCCGTCGCGCGATCATCCCCGTACCCGGCTGGATGAAAGCCTACGAACCCATCGCCGCTCTCACCCCACAACCCCTACTAGCCATGCTCCGCGGCAAACTCACCCGAAAACGCACCATCGAAACGATCGACAAGACGGCCCGCGCCTCCTACGACGCCCGCATGCGCGACCTCGAACGCACGCCACAACAGGCATGACCGAAACACTTCCAGCTTCACCCAGCTGCTCCAAGATGAAGGCCGTTTACAGCTGGTCGGGATGTTGACTCTCGGGTCGGGCGAGACGGCACAGTGGCCACGTGGGTGATGCGGAGTTGCTGACGATCGGGCGGTTCGAGCCCGGCCAGGCGGACTCGGGTGCTGGCCGGCCACCGCCAGCGGCTGCTGCGCCGACGCGGTCTGCTCACCGCCCAGATCGACACCGTCGATCGTCTTCTGGAGAAAGGGTCGACCATGTCCGCTCCGCTGTCGGGATGCCGACCGGTCCAGATCAAGATCGCCGTGGATGACCTGGCTTCTCGGCACTTGTGGGCTCTGGCCGCTCCCCTGTCCCCTGTCAGTTCATTGGGTCAGTTTTGTCCATGCACTGAGGCCTAGTTTGGTGGTGTTGCCGAGGTCGATGCCGCCGTCGGGTTCGATTCTTTGGTAGGTGGCGCCGAGTGTTGGTGCGATGTCGAGGTAGACGCCGTGGGTTGCGGTGCGGTCGGGTTCCGTGACCAGGTTGCGCCACAGCAGTCCGACGCGGGCGGATTGGCCGGGTTCGAGGGTGAGGGGTTGGGGTGGGGCGTTGAAGGCGGCGTCCATGGTGGAGATGTCGCTTGAGCCGTGGCCGATGGTGGCGGTGATGGGTTGGCGGTCTTTGTCGAGGATGCGGATGTCTGGGTAGCCGTTGATCTGGGTGGTGTCGGGGCCGTAGTTGGTCAGGTGGATGTCCAGTACGCGGATGCCCATGGCGGCGTCGGTGTAGGCGGGTCTGATCACCAGGCCGGTGGGTGGTGGCTGTGATGTGGTTGTGGGTTGTGGTGGTGTTGGGGTGGGTTCGGGTGCGGTGCAGGCGGTGAGCAGTAGCAGGGTCAGGATGATCGCGGTACGCACATGATCATCCTTTCAGGCGATACTTTCCGTTTACATGTGACCACCGTTCGTAGGTTCTAATCACATGCATGTCACCTCATACTCGCGTTCGGCGCGGCGGTCCTGTTCGTCCCTGCACTGACCGTCGGCCCCATGTGGAGGTGTGTCGATGAAGTTCCGGGTCGGATTGCTGGCTGCGGCGTTGGCGGTGCCGTTGGTGCTGGTCAATACGCCGTCGAATGCTCCGTTGGCGGCTCAGCCGGATGCGACGCCGTATTACTGGCAGGTGCCGGATGCGAGCGAGCGGGTGCTGAAGGCCGCCGGGTTTGATGTGGAGCACGGTGAGGGTGGCGCGTTGCAGGTCGTTGGTGATCAGCGGGTCGCCGATCGGTTGACTGGTATGGGTTTGCGGCCGGTGAAGCAAGACACCGTGTACAAGCCGGTGCTCCCCCGTGTGATGGATGTGGGGGTTCAGTCGTTTTACGGCGGCTATCGCACGCCCGCGGAGAACTCGACGCGGTTGTCGGCGGTGGCGTCGGCGTTTCCGGCGTTGACGCAGCTCTATGACATCGGTGATTCGTGGTTGAAGACCCAGGGTCGTGGTGGGCATGACATCCGAGCGATCTGTATCACCAAGAAGCAGGCTGGGGATTGTGCGCTGAACCCGAATTCGGCGAAGCCGCGGTTCGCGATGATCGCGCAGATCCATGCGCGGGAGTTGGCGACGAGTGAGTTGGCGTTCCGGTGGATCGATCATCTGACCAAGGGGTATGGGTCGGATGCCGAGGTGACGTCCATTATGGACACGACGGAGTTGTGGGTTGTGCCGGTGGCCAACCCTGATGGTGTGGACATTGTGGCTTCGGGTGGGAATTCGCCGCGGATGCAGCGCAAGAACGCCAACAACCCGACGGGGTGTGCGTCGCCGACCGGTGGGGTGGATTTGAACCGGAATTCGACGTTCAAGTGGGGCGGTGCGGGGACGAGCCGGTGTGATGAGACGTATCAGGGCACGTCGGCTGGTTCCGAGCCGGAGACGAAGGCGCTTGAGGCGTGGTTCCGGCAGTTGTTCCCCGACCAGCGTGGTCCTGGTGACACGGATCCGGCGCCAGTGACGACCAAGGGTGTGATGATCACGGTGCACAGCTACGGCAACTTGATCATGCCGCCGTGGGGGTGGACGTGGAACGCGAACCCGAACAAGGCTGGGTTGGACCGGTTGGGTGCCAAGATGGCCGCGTTCAACGGCTATCGGGTGGTGGCCGAGGGTGACACGACCGGGACGACGGACGATTTCACCTACGGCAACTTGGGGATCGCGAGTTTCACGTTCGAGCTTGGTTCCGGTAGCGGCAACTGTGGCGGGTTCTTCCCGCAGTTCTCGTGTATCGACAGTTTGTTCTGGCCGCGTAACAAGGGTGCGTTCGTGGAGGCGGCGAAGGCCGCGAAGGCGCCGTACGCCAGTTGACCTCGACTTCGGTTGAGGTTGCAGGCTGGGTCGTATGACTTCACGTGCGATTCGGCAGTACGAGTTCGGCCCGGCTGAGGTGTTGCGGTTTGAGGAGGTGCCTGCCCCGGTCCCTGACCGGGGTCAGGTGCGTGTTCGGGTTGCGGTGTCGGGTGTGCATCTGGTGGACACGTCGATTCGCAGTGGTGAGGGTGGTGGGCCGTTCGGGTTGCCGCAGTTGCCGATGACGCCGGGCCGTGAGGTGGCGGGTGTGGTGGACGCGGTGGGTGCGCAGGTGGATCAGGCGTGGCTGGGTAAGCGTGTGGTGGCGCATCTGGGGCAGGCCAGTGGTGGGTATGCGGAGTTGGCGGTGGCGCGGGTGGAGTCGTTGCACGAGTTGCCGGTGGGTGTGGATTTCGCTGAGGCGGTGGCGATGATCGGCACGGGGCGTACGACGTTGGCGGTGTTGGAGTCGGCGGGTGTGACGGCCGATGATGTGGTGTTGGTGCCCGCGGCCGCGGGTGGGATGGGTGCGTTGTTGGTGCAGGCGGCCAAGAATGTGGGCGCGTTCGTGGTGGCGTTGGCTGGTGGGTCGCGCAAGGTTGAGTTGGTGCGGGGTTTGGGCGCGGATGTGGTGCTGGATTATCGGGTGGCGGATTGGCCGTCGCGGGTTCGTGCGGCGTTGGGTGGTCGTGAGGTGTCGGTGTACTTCGATGGTGTGGGTGGTGCGCCGGGGCGCGCGGCGTTCGAGTTGCTGGGGGTGGGTGGGCGTGTGGTGATGTACGGGTATTCCTCGGGTGAGCCGTTGGAGTTGTCGGCTGGGGATTTGTGGGCGCGGAGTTTGTCCGCGACTGCGGCGATCGGTCCGCGGATGTTGCGGCGGCCGGGTGGGTTGCGTGATTTGGAGTCTGCGGCGCTTGCGGCGTTGGCTGCGAAGGAGTTGGTGCCGTTGACGCAGAGTTTCCCGTTGGCGGACGCGGCGGCGGCGCATCGGGCGTTGGAGACACGCGGCACGGTGGGCAAGGTGGTTTTGGTGGCGTGATGCGATGATGGCCGGCATGTCTTCGGCCGAGTTCCAGTCGTTGTCGATCGGTGTGGATGAGGGCCCGTCGGGTCCGGTGTTGTCGGTGCGAGGTGAGATCGACACGGTGACGGCGCCGCAGTTGCAGGTGAGTGTGGAGCAGGCGTTGCCGTCGGATGGTGTGTTGGTGGTGGATTTGTCTGGGGTGACGTTTTTGAGCTCGGCGGGGTTGTCGGTGTTGGTGCGGGCGCATCAGCGGGGTGATGTGCGGATCGTGACCAACCCGACGATCCTGCGGGTGTTTACGTTGACGGGGTTGGCGCAGACGTTGCGGTTGTTCGCCTCGCTCGATGAGGCTCGGGTCTGAGCGTCATGTGGGTGTGCCGGGAGCAGCCGGGTGATGTGGCGTTGGCGCGTGCGGTGCACGTGGAGGCGTTTGGGCAGGAGTTGGAGGCGTCGCTGCTGGATGCGTTGCGGGCCAGTGACGCGTGGATTGATGAGTTGTCGTTCGTGGTGCGGTTCGGGGTTGAGGTCGCGGGGCATGTGGTGGTGACGCGGGCGCATGTGGATGATCGGCCGGTGTTGGCGTTGGGTCCGATTGGTGTGCTTCCGCGTTTCCATGGTCAGGGTTTGGGCAGTGCGTTGATGCATACGGTGTTGGGTGCGGCGGATGCGTTGGGTGAGCCGTTGGTGGGGTTGCTGGGTGATCCGCGGTTTTATGAGCGGTTCGGGTTCGAGTTGGGGGCGATGATGCACGTGTTGCCGCCGGATCCGGATTGGTTGCAGCATTTTCAGGTGCGCCGGTTGTCGGCGTATAAGGACAAGATTCAGGGGACGTTCCGGTACGCGGCGCCGTTCGATGAGGTGTAGGTCATCCGCGTACTGTAATGACTTAATGCATTTCAACCCTTACGGCGGTCCTGCTGCTGAGCTGGCCGCGGCGCTGGTCAACCTCGATTCGGGTGACGCGCGGGGCGTGAGCGGGTTGGTGCCGCAGTTTCACCGTAGCGCGGAGCCGATCACGGCGGAGTCGGCCGGGCAGATCCTGGTGTGGGCGCGGCGCCTCTCCCCTGTGTTCGGTGAGCGGGATCTGGATCGCCTGGTGGATAGCGTGAACGGCCTGCTGGCGGATTCGGCGAGCAGGCCGTACATCTCGCGGCATGACGGGCGGGACCCGCATATCCATTACGCGCACGAGCGCGACGACATCGTCACGCGGGTGAAGGCGTTCACCGCGGCGGGCGTGGCGCATGTGCTGTGCCTGGATCCGGCGCGGTTGGGGCGGTGTGACAACGATGGGTGTGAGGTGGTGTACGTGGACACTTCGCGCAACGGGCGTCGCAGGTTTTGCTCAACCCGTTGCGCTACGCGTGTGCATGTGGCCGATCATCGGTCACGGGTTGCGCGGGTCGTCTGACAGTTCTGGTGAGTCGGCCAGGTCCACGCCGGGTCCGGGTGGCTGGGGTGGGTTCAGTGGCTGGCGGCCTGCTGGGGTGGGCCGGACCTGCAGTGGGCTGGGAACTTCCTTGCGGGCCACGGCTTCCGCAGCGCGCACGGCTTCGGCGACGTGCGGGTCGGGTGCGGTGTCGAACCAGTCCTTGATTTCCTCGTCGTCCTGTTCTGGCCGGGACAAGGGGACGTCTTCGACGGGTGGTTCGTAGCGGAACACGCCGTCGTCGCCGGGGGCGCCGAGCATTTTGGCGAATCCCTCGAGGGCTTTGCCGAAGTCGGTCGGGATCATCCAGACCTTGTTCGCGTCGCCCTGTGCCATCTGCGGCAGGGTCTGCAGGTACTGGTAGGCCAGCACTTCCGGGGTGGGTTTGCCCGCTTTGATCGCGGTGAAGACTTTCTCGATCGCTTTGGCTTGGCCTTGGGCTTGCAGGTAGCGGGCGGCTCGTTCGCCTTGGGCGCGCAGGATTCGGGATTGGCGTTCGGCTTCCGCAGCGAGGATCGCTGCTTGCTTCGCGCCTTCGGCCGAGAGGATCTGGGATTGTTTCTGGCCTTCGGCTGTTTTGATCGCGGCTTCGCGCTGGCCTTCGGCGGTGAGGATCATGGCGCGCTTCTCCCGGTCGGCGCGCATCTGCTTTTCCATCGAGTCCTGGATCGAGGGTGGTGGGTCGATCGCTTTGAGCTCGACCCTCGCGACACGGATACCCCAGCGGCCGGTGGCTTCGTCCAGCACGCCGCGTAGCTGGTTGTTGATCTCGTCACGGGAGGTCAGCGTGTCTTCCAGGCTCATGCCGCCGACGAGGTTACGCAGGGTTGTGGTGGCCAGCTGTTCCACACCGACGATGTAGTTGGAGATCTCGTAGACCGCCGCGCGGGAGTCGGTGACCTGGAAGTACACGACGGTGTCGATGGACACGGTCAGGTTGTCCTGGGTGATCACCGGTTGCGGCGGGAAGGACACGACTTGTTCACGCAGGTCGATGCGGGCGCGGACCCGGTCGACGAACGGGGCGAGGAAGTTCAGTCCCGGTTCGGCGACCTTGGTGAACTTGCCGAGTCGTTCGATGACCGCGGACTGTGCCTGCGGGATGACCAGGATCGATTTGACCACGATGGTCAGTACGAAGATCACGATGACCGCGACGATGATGATCGCGACGGCGTCCAAAGCTGTACCTCCACACCTTTCGCGCGCTACTTGAGTTCGTTCTACTCGCTGCCGGCTGATCGCGCCGGTCCTTGGCGCGCGTTTCGGGTCACGGTTCGGGCGCGACGATGGCGGTGGCGCCGGAGATCTCGACCACGACGACCGGTGTGCCGGGTTCGGCGATGATGTCGTCGGCGTTGTGTGCGCGGGCGGACCAGATCTCGCCGCCGATCTTGACCTGGCCTTGGTGTTCGTCGACCTTGGTCACGGTCAGCGCGCGGGCGCCGATGAGTGCCTGTGTGTTGGTTTTGTGGTCGCCGCCGGCGAGCATTTTGCGTTTCAGCATCGGGCGCAGGCCGCCGACGAGCGCGATCGTGGCGATGGCGAACACGATCGCGCTGATCACGAGGTTGCCGCCGAGCGCGGCCGCGCCCGCGCCACCGAGTGCGCCGAGTCCGATCATCAACAGCCACAGGTCTCCGGAGAGCACCTCGGCCGAGATCAGGATGAAACCTGCGATCAACCACACCAGCCAGGCCGCCATGGTCACATCCTGGCAGAGAATGGGGTCATTTCGATGGTGTTGTCACCCGAAGTGACCCACGAAGTCGATGAGCCGTTCGACCGACCCGATCAACGGGGTCTCCAGGTCGCGGAATCCGCGCACGTGACGAAGGATGTGCCGCCACCCCTCGGCGGGTTCGCCCCACCCGAGCTGTGCGCAGACGCCTTCCTTCCACGGCGTGCCGCGCGGGATCACCGGCCACGCCTCGATGCCCAAGGCGGCGGGTTTGACCGCTTGCCAGATGTCGACGTAAGGGTGGCCAGTGATCATGACGTTGGGGTCGGTGACCGCGTCGACGATTCGCGATTCCTTGCTGCCCTTGACGAGGTGGTCGACCAGCACCCCGAGGCGGCGTTCGGGCCCTGGCGCGAAGTCGCGAATGTGTTCCTGCAGCTCATCGATGCCGTCAAGGGGTTGCACGACGATGCCTTCGACGCGCAGGTCATGTCCCCACACGCGTTCGACCAATTCGGCGTCATGGATCCCTTCGACCCAGATGCGGCTGGCGCGCGCGGTGCGGGCCTTGACGCCCTCGACTTTGACCGACCCGGACGCGGACATCATGGGTTTCTTGGCAGCGGCGGCGGGTTTAACCAAGGTGACCGGGGCGCCGTCGAGCAGGAACCCGGCGGGCTGCATAGGGAACACGCGGTGGCGGCCATGCCGGTCCTCCAGAACGACATTGCCATACTCGATCCTGACCACAGCGCCGCAAAACCCGCTGGCCGGATCCTCAACCACCAGCCCCGGCTCAGCAGGCAGTTCAGGAATCCGCCGTTTGGGTTTGCCGGAGAGAATATCGCCATAATCCTGAGATCGCACGAAAGGAACACTACCCACCTCCCATGAAAGAACAGGCGGCTAACCGCACCAACATGTCCGGAGACAAAGGAACATGTCCGGAGACAAAGGGGCTGTCCGTACATGGGTCGAGAGGACAGAGGACTATCCGGTACGTACATCGGTCAAGGGAACAGAGGACTGTCCCGTACGTACATTGGTTGAGGGGATAGAGGGTTTGGGCCTGGAATGTGTGGCGTGCACCCGGTAGCACAATGACGTATCGCCGTGAGCGGTAGCGAACTGGCGGGGAGTCAGTGACGGGTGCCCGCGCGTGTCTGCCGCTCCGGCATGGCGTGTTGAACGCGCGAGCGGCGCACGGCGGCAACCGAGCCACGGCGAGAGCGAGTCGAGCAGTTTGACTCGCCGTGCCGGTGGGGCGGACACGCGGTAGTTCATCCAACCCAACCCGGCAGTGAACGTCAGGCAAGCCATAGGCCGCGTCTGTCGGTCACGCCGGGCCGTAAAAGTCGGGGCTTCCACCGGACGGTGTCTGGCATTGCTCCGCCCTGGCGCGTGTCCACCGTTCCGTCACGGTGTGTCAAACTGCTCGACTCGCTTCCAGCGCGGTTGCTTCTCCCCGGGCGCCGCTCGCGTGTTCAACACACCATGACGGAGCCGGTGGACACGCGAACGCGAGCCCGGACAGCACTTCCAGGGTGTACCTCGTGGCTGGGGTGTGCTTCAGTGGTGGTGGTGGTCAGTGTGGCGGGTAATGCTGCGGCGACGAAGATGATTGCGCGGCGGCCCTTCCGGAGCTTGGCTCGATGCAAGACCGTTCACGATAACCGCGCCGCCGCGCGGTTTTTTGAGGGTCTAACTGCCTAATCCGTTCAGAACGCTGGCCATGGGATCGGGCGGCCGTCCGGGTTGGGTTCGGGATATACCGGCGCGCGCAACACGGCGTCGGTGCGTTCCCGCAAGGCGTGGATCTCGCGGCGGGTCAGGTGTGGGCGCAGCTGCTGACCCAGTTCGCCCTCAAGCTGTTCACGCAGCCGCGTCAGCGCCTCGACCGCATCCTCGGGCAGGGGTTCTCCGAGGAACCCCCACAGCACGGTCCTCAGTTTCGGGTCGGTGTGCAGGCAGATGCCGTGATCCACGCCGTAGACGCGCCCGTCGGTGCCGTGCAGCACGTGCCCGCCCTTGCGGTCGGCGTTGTTGAGCACCACGTCCAACGCGGCCAGCAGTTTCACGCTGGCGTGATCGGCGTGGGTAAGCACCGCCGGGTCGCCGTAGCGGTCGTGCGCGCGCAGCACCGTGCGCCATCCGTCGGGGACGTCCTCAGGTGCCAGGACGTCGACCAGGTCGTCGCCTTCCTTGGTGTCGATCCACAGCTGGACCATGCCGCGGCCGAACGGGCCCGCGCGCAGCACGGTCGGCGGGATCAGGCCGAGCCCGCTGGCCTGGGAGACCAGGTAGGAGGCGACTTCCCGGCCGGCGAGGGTGCCGTCGGGGAAGTCCCACAGCGCGCGTTCGCCGTTGATCGGCTTGTACACGCAGTGCGCCGCGATCCCGTCGTGGCTGATCGCGCCGTAGAGGGTGGCGTTGGAGGCGTCCACCAGACGGCCTTCGACGTCGATCTGGCCGTGGGTGATCAGCTCGAGCGCTGCCGGGTCACCCGCGTGCACGCTCAGCCTTCTTCGTTTCTGCGGTAGCCGTTCTGCCGCGGGCAGACGTGGCCCTCGGCATCCAACGGTTCGCCGCACAGCGGACAGGGTTTACGTCCGGCGCGCACTACCCGGTCGGCGCGGTCGGCGAAGGCTTTGGCCGAGGCCGGGGTGAGGAACACGCGCACGGCGTCCGGGCCTTCCTCGGTGTCGTCGAGCACGACCGCTTCGTCCACTTCGGCCTCGCTGACCGCGAGCAGTTCGATCACCACCGCGCGGGTGTCGGCGTCCCAGCCAAGGCCCATCGTGCCGACCTTGAACTCCTCCTCGACCGGCACCGTGAGCGGTTCGGAGTCCATCTGGTCGTCGGGGGTGTCGGGCGGGACTTCGGCGCCGAAGCGGCGGCCGACTTCGTCAAGCAGTGACCCGATCCGTTCGGCGAGCACCGCGACCTGCTGTTTCTCCAGTGCGACGCTGATCGTGCGGGCGTCTTGCGAGGCCTGCAGGAAGAACGTGCGGTCGCCTGGTTGCCCGACGGTACCGGCGATGAACCGGTCGGGCTGACGGAAGACATGTATGACACGAGCCATGGCACCTTCGACCTTATGGCACGCGGTGGCCCCTCAGCAGCCCGGCCGCCCGAGTTCGCTCATGGCGGATATGTGTCTGCGCCGACTGTTGCGGGCGTGGCGATCCGGTGTGTCCCGGCATGTCCGGATACCGACTCCTCCCACCTGGGTGGTGTCGCGGCGATTACGTCTCACGGACGGTGACCGCGCCTGGTCGCGGCCAGTAGGGTCGTTGCTTGTGGTAAAGATCGCTTCCTACGGGACGTGGGCCTCGCCGATCACCGCGCAGCGCGCGGCGGCCGCGGCGGGTGGCCCTGACTGGGTGGACCTGTACGGCGCGGACGTGTGGTGGACCGAGAGCAGACCCAGCGAGGGCGGCCGGATCGCGTTGATGCGCCTGCCCGCCGGTGGGCAGGCCTACGAAGTCCTCGACACGCGGTGGAGTGCGCGTAACCGGCTGCACGAGTACGGCAGCCGGTCCTGGGTGGTGCTGCACGAGCGGGTGGTGTTCACCAACTGGGCGGATCAACGCGTCTATCAGGCCTCGTGGGAGGCCGGTGGTGAGCCGGAGCCGATCACGCCGCAACCGCAGCGCGAGCACGGCTGGCGCTACGGCGACCTGCAGGCCGGTCCGGACGGCGCGGTGTGGTGTGTACGCGAGACCGTCACCGGGGATCGGCCCACCGACATCCGCCGTGACCTGGTCGCCCTGGCCGACGGTCAGGTGCGGGTGCTGGGAGCGAGCCATCATTTCCTGTCGGGACCCAAGATCAGCCCGGATGGTCGGCACGCGGCGTGGCTCGGCTGGGATCACCCGGAGATGCCGTGGGACGCCGCGCGCCTGTGCGTCGCGCCGGTCCTGGCGGATGGGACGTTCGGTGAGCACCGCGTGGTGGCGGGCGGTCCGAGCGAGGCGGTGTGCCAGTTCGAGTGGGAGGACAGCGCGGCGCTGTTGGTGCTGACCGACCCGAGCGGCTGGTGGAACCTCTACCGGGTCGGTATCGACGGGCGGTCACGGAATCTGGCGCCGTGTGAGCTGGAGTTGGGTGGCCCGTTGTGGCGGATGGGCGCACGGTTTTTCACCCCGCTGGGCTCAGGCCGGTTCGCGGTGGTGCACTCCGGCGGACAGTTGGCGATCCTGGATGAACGCAGCGCCACCGTGACCGATGTGGACACCGACCTCACCGCGTGGCGCGCGGATCTGGTTGCCGCCGATGGGGTGTTGTATGGCGCGGCGGGCAGCGCGTCGTTGCCGATGGCGGTGATGAGCCTGGATTTGTCACGCGGCGAGGTGAGGGCCTATACGCCGCAGCAGGCGCCGTTTGATCCGGTGTTGCTGCCCGAGCCGCAGGCGCGGACGGTCGCAGGCGTCCCAGCGTATGTGTATCCGCCATGCAACCCCGACTACGCGGCGCCGTCTGGGGAGAAGCCGCCGTATGTGGTGTACGTGCACGGCGGTCCGACGCACAAATACACCCCGACGCTCAACCTGGACTTCGCGTACCTGACCAGTCGCGGGATTGGTGTGGTCGCGGTGAATTACGGCGGCTCCACGGGGTATGGGCGGGCGTTTCGTGAGTCGCTGCGTGAGCAGTGGGGCGTGGTCGATGTGGACGACTGCGCCGCAGTCGGGCTCGCGTTGGCGGCCGAGAATGTGGCGGATGGGTCGCGGCTGGCGGTGATGGGCGGCAGCGCGGGCGGGTGGACCTCGGCGGCGTCGATCACCAGCACGAGCGTGTACGCGTGCGCGACGATCATGTACCCGATCCTGGATTTGGCGGGCTGGACGGCGTTGGGTGGCGAGGTCCACGACATGGAGTCGCGGTATGTCGAGGGCCTGGTGGGTGCGTGGCCGGCGCAGCGGGAGCGGTATGCCGAGCGTTCGCCGATCAACAACGTGCACCGGCTGGCCGGTCCGGTGCTGTTGCTGCAGGGCTTGGAGGATGAGATCTGCCCGCCCGAGCAGGCCGACCGGTTCGTGGCGTTGCTGGCGGGTAAGGGGATTCCGTACGCGTATCTGACCTTCGAGGGCGAGCAGCACGGGTTTCGCAAGGCCGAGAACCAGCGCACGGTGCTGGAGGCGCAGTTGTCGTTCTACGGTCAGGTGTTCGGGTTCATCCCGCCGGGTGTGCCGGTGCTGGAGCTGCAGTCATGAAGATCCATCCGGCCCGGTTGCGGCCGGGCAGCCGGGTGGCGCTGGTGGCGCCATCCGGCCCGGTGAAACACCGTCTGCTGGCCGCGGGGATCAAGTATCTGGAGGCGTGGGGGCTGCGCGTCGAGGTCGGCAAACACGTCCTGGACCGCCACCCGACGCTGCCGTATTTGGCGGGCGCGGACGCTGATCGCGCGGCGGATCTGCAGCGCGCGTGGTGCGATCCGGCGATTGACGCGGTGTTGTGCGTGCGTGGCGGGTACGGCACGTTGCGGATGGTGGATCTGCTGGACTGGGACGCGATGGCCGCGGCCGGTCCGAAACTGCTGGCCGGGTCCAGCGACATCACGGTGTTGCACGAGGCGTTTCTGCATCACCTGAACGTGACGACGTTGTTCTCGCCGTTGATCGCCACGGATGGGTTCATCGGCGACGCGGTGGCGCGTGAGCATTTCCGGCAGACGTTGTTCGAGCCGGAGAAGACCCAGGTGCTGACCGGGCCGAACACCGCCACGATGGTGCACGGCACCGCGCGCGGGATGGTGGTGGGCGGCAACGCGAGCCTGCTCGGGTACGGTCCGCCGCCGCAGGAGGCGATCCTGCTGTTGGAGGACATCACCGAGGAGACCTATCGGCTGGATCGGATCCTGACCGGGTTGTTGCGCCAAGGCTGGTTCACCGGCGTGAACGGGATCGCGCTGGGGTCGTGGACCGACTGCGGGGATCCGGCGGTGGTGGAGGCGATCCTGCACGACCTGATCGGGTCGTTGGGGATTCCGACGGTGTGGGAGTTGGGGTTCGGGCATTGCCGTGGGCAGTTGACGGTGCCGTTGGGCGTGGAGGCGGAACTGGACGCCGACAACGGCACCTTGACGATCCTGCAACCCGCGCTCAGCCCAGGTGGTAGTCCAGGCTGATTTCCCCGTGCCGCATCCGGCAGGTCCCGGTCAGTGTGGCCAACTGACCGGTGGCACTGCCCGGGACGATGAACCCGTACTGCTCGCTGCCGTCCGGGCCACCGCACGCGCCGTGCTGCAGTACGAAGGTGCCGGTTTTGCCCTCAAGTTCGCCGGTGACGCGTTCCTGTGCCATGTATCCGGCGCCGTCGCTGGGGTCCTCGCCGGTTTGGCAGGCCAGCATGTGCACCTGCCCGGTGGCCTGCAGCGCGCCGGTGTAGGTCTTGGTGATGGTGGCGCTGGTCAACGGCGGGTGGTGGTCGTCGTAGACCAGCTGGTCCCAGCCGGTGATCTCGAAGGTGGCGGTGAGCTTCATGCCCGGTGATCCTGCCCGGGATACCTGACATCCGCTGTCAGGAAGAGTATCGGGTTTCGCGCTGCCAGGTGTCTCGGAACGTTGCCGCGTTTGTTCGGCGGAGCCGGTCTTCGCTAGCCAGGGTCAATCCGAGGTGGTCCGAGTGACCCCGAATGAGGCATTTCCTCGGCGAGAGGGCTGCCTCCTGCGTCGTGCGCCGCTGGTCACGCCCGCGACTGTTCATGAGGGCCGAGTTAGGCGCGTTCAACGCCGCCAAGGTGACCTTCACGGCATCACCATGGGTAACAAGTGTGGCATGTGCGACAGGTGTGACTCGGGTGACGATTGATCATCCATTACGGACAGACCCGAAGCCCGGCTACATGGTCAACGATTTGAGACGAGCCACCACTAGAGTAATGCGGTTGCTCTACCGGCGGTTTCGTGGTTGTGAATGGATGACGGGTGTCTTGGTCGTTCATTCATGGAGGAGATCACGGCATGAGAAGAATCATCGCCCTCGTGCTTTCCGCGCTGGCCGTGGGAACCGTCGCCGTTGTGGCGGCAACCCCGGCCGCCGCGGCGACGTGCGGTTCGTATCTGCATGTGCACAAGGCCCCACCGAGCGGGTCGGTGTTGTTCGGAATCGGAAACCAGATCGGAGCGGAAAGTTTCACCGGCAGTACGTTGCGGATCAACCGGTTCTCGTTCTACAGCCATATCGCACATTCGGGGACAACATCAAACTGGGTTCGAAGGCTACGTTTATTTATTCGAACACCGCTAATGGGGAGGTGCGCACTCATCAGGCGGGTGCGTCCAGCAACGGTGTTGTCCGTGACGACAACCGGGATGCGGTCAACCGGGTGAACGTCAACAGTTTGCTGTACCCGGGCACGTGGAATGTGCTCGCGCTGTGGGTCGGTGACTGCGGGGATCAGACCGAGAATGAGGAGTTCCTCGGGTACGTCCAGGTGACCTGACCGCGGGTTCCTTCATGGCCGCTCCTGACTATGGGGCGGCCATGAAGCTGTTGCTCTTTCTGTAGCGAATCCGCTACGCGCCGCGACGCTTTCTGTCACGATGAGCGACGCGCGTGTGACGGACGCGTACACGAGGAGGGGACCAGCAATGTCGACACCAGGCGCAGGCAGACATCCAGACTTCGCGATCAACCCAGACGAGCTGACGCTCAAAATCAACAAATTCCTCAGGCCAGTGATTGAGCAGTTGGAAAAGCTCACCGGCCGATACGACCAAGCTCATGGTGACGTGACTGCGGCGCACGCCAGCCAGGCAGGTGGCTGGTTCGGCGGAGTCGGCAACGGCGAGATCCAGGCGGCCAGTAGTTCGTTTCTCAACGCCATGGAGTGGCAGCTTCGTCAAGTCGCGCATGACCAGGAGAGTCTTACCGCCTCACTGCGGGACTACGAGAGCTCCCTGCACCAGATCATCGCCCAGGCCAAACAGACCGACCAGGCGATCGCCGACCGGTTCCGGTCCATCGAGAGCCAGCTCGATGAGATGGGCCGGTGAGAAAGATGCCTCTTCCTCCTGGTCGTGGACCTGCGCCGGTCGCGAGCATCACCGGGGGCGTCCCATCCCGACCTGGCCAGAGCGTCCGCGGAACTCAACTCCTGGGTCGAGTACCTGTTGGCACCCGCCACGCACAACGGCCCGCGTATCTATCGGGCGACTGGTGTCGACGACAGTGGCAGCGTGCCGCCGGATGCTGAAATGCCCCAGCGCATGCCGAATCTCGACGCGGACCCGCTGTATCAGACGGTATCGGTGATCGATGGCTTCGCCGCAGACCCTGGTGCGCTGTTCCGGTCGGCGGAGGCTGTCGCAGGTGTGCAGGACGCGGCGATTGATTCGGTTTACCAGAAACTCGTGACCGGATATTTCACCTGGCAGCATCCGAGTCAAGGCGGCGGCCGCGACGGGAGCAAAATCGTCAACGCGGCCCCGCACGTCAAATATAACGAAGAGTGCAGCGTTCGTGACGACTGGACCGAAATGAAAGAAGGGTGGTTCGGTCGAGCGAGAACGAGTGCCTACGAATACGAGAAGGATTTCATCCGGTATCAGGTTTACACCGAGAGCGTTATTCATGAGGGTTACCAGCCGAGTCGATAGAACTCGAGCGATGTGATGATCCGGATGATGTTGGGGAGCTCGGAAAGGCGTCCTCGATAGCCGGTCGCAATCATCTTCCAGTTCTTGATATGCGCGATACATCGCTCGACGGCGGATCGAAGTGAGGAGATGAATTTATTGTTCACCTTGTCGCCAGCCGAGAGCTCGCCGCCCTTTGGCTTTTTGCGAGGCGTAATCGTGTGAGTGCCCTGATAGGCAGGGTCACCGATGACTGAGGTCTCGGCCAGAAGATCTTCCCAGTCACACTCGGCGAACGCTTTCCGGTCATGCATCGAGCCAGGCAGAGGGGCGGATATTCCCAGCAGGCCTCCCTCCGTATCGGCGGCGACCTGGATGTTCAGCCCCGCGCGGCGCCGCTTGCCGGAGAAGTTGTCTTCGTGACCAGCACGGTTGCCGGTCGGGACATCGGTTCCGTCGACCAGGACGAGCCGGCCGCGGATGGCCTCCTTGAGGTTTGGAATGTGCAGGCACAGGGCCTGCCCAATCAATGGGAGAATGCCTCGATAGATCCGCGATACGGTCGACTGACTGACGCCGAACAGATCGCCCACGGCCGCCTGGTTCAGATTCTGTCGGACGTACACCAAAGTGATCACGACAGCGCGATACAGTCCCACGGTCGGAGGCCACGCTTGGTTCTCATGGCATTGGATGATCTGCCAGATGCGCGCGACAAGCTCCTGGATCTGGTCAGCAGCAAGCCCTGTAGTAGACTGATAACGCAACGACCCCGCCTGTAAGTTGTCTTCTGTGAGAGGAAAACGATCTTACTTGCCTGGGGTCGTTGTCCTATTTTGAGGTGATCAAGTCGCCAGAATAACGCTCCGAGAACCTTGGTTACATCCTGGCCGAACACGTGGCCCGCTATCGGGCGATCTTTGACAAGGCGAGCCAGGACATCGCCGCGCTGATGGACGCGATGACGAAAGTTTTCGCCGGACATGACTGGTATGGCCGCGGCGGTGGCCTGAAAATCGATCTCGCCTCGGTTGTGATATCAGCGATCGCCACCGCGGCGACAACCGTACTGTCCGGGGGTGGCGCTGCTCTGATCGCGGCGGTGTCGTTGATCGACGCGGCCAGCGAGGCGATCAAGACCGCATCTGGGCAACCGGCGAACAAGATCACCGTGTTGCTGGAGGACCACGATTTTCTGCGTGACACGGTGAAGCAGTATCTGGACGCGGTCGCCAAGGTTGAGCGGGACGCCGCGGATGCGATCAGGCAGTTGGCCGAAGCGTTGCCGAACAAGGTGGACGAGATGCGGTTGCATCGTGATCACCCCACCCATCCCGGCAGCACGACGCACTCGGGCGGATCGGTGCCGCTCTACCGTGATTACTTCTGATCTGCCTTGATGTTGGCCAAGACCGCCGATGCCAGGTCCTTCGCTGTCGAGCATCGGGCAACACCGGACTTGTCTTCGGCGGTCACCGAAAAAAACAAGGTGTCTGCCAGTCCGATGGCGAAGCTGCAGAGGTCAGGTCCTGGATCCTCTGGCTTGGTGGCGGTGTATCCCACGGCTGGATAGCCGTCGACATCTGTGGGTTGCCAGTAGTCATAGGACCCTCGCGCGTGTTCCGCGTATCGGTAGCTCAGGCCGATGCTCACTTTGGTGGCGTATTCGACCGCTGAGGCGGTGGGTGTCCAGTTGGGGTAGCCGTAGCGACAGCCGACACCTTCGCGGTCGTCGTCCACGTCGGTTCGGATTATGCCGAATTGCTGTTGCTGCGCGCTGGTCAGGCTGCTGCAGGGGTCGGCGGTGAAGCGGTCGGCCTTCAGCGGGTTCGTGACGCGAGGTGCCAGTGTCGCGGGGTTCACGCTCGTGGTTGTCGCTGGCGTGCTGCTGGTTGTCGTGGCGGGCGGTGGAGCTGGATCGCTGCTGTCGCAGGCGGCCGCGAGCGCCAACGGCAGCAGAACCACGGCGGTGATGCGCGCGCGTCGGCCAGTCATGATCCTCCCCTGTCATCGACTCGTCGCCGAGCGTAGCGGAACCACGTTGGTGCCATGAGCGCTTTGGGGAAGGTGGGTCCGCCGCGGTAGCCGGGTCATGGTGCGGATGTGGCCAGGGTGAAGGTCTGGGTGAGTTCGCGGGCGACTTCGTCGAGGTCCAGGGACGGGTTGGCGACGTATTGGCGTGCTACCTCGTCCAAGGCCGCACGGATCGTCCATGCCATCAGTCTGGGTGAGAAGGTGCGGAATTCGCCGTCGCGTTGTCCTTGGCGTAGGCGTTCTTCCAGGGGTGTGGTGTCTTCGTCCATGGTGATCTGGGTTCGGTGGTAGATCAGGATTTCCGAGACGGCCGCGACATGCTTCGGGTGGGTGCGCATGAAGTCCAGGTGGGACTGGATGTAGGCGTGCAGCATTCCCGCTGAGGTTGTTTCTGCTTGCACGCGGGGCCACATCACGGCCGCTCCTGCTTGGTTGACGTCTGCCAGTACTTGCTGGATCAGTTCGTCTTTGCCCGCGAAATGGTAGGAGATCACGCTTTTGGAGATGCCTGCCCGCTCGGCGATCTGGTTCAGCGACGCTTGTGCGTATCCGAGCACTGCGATGGTTTCGATGGCGCACTCCACGATCTGGGCACGCCTGGCCACCTCGATGAACGATGGCCCGTCCCGGCCGATCGTGCGGGTCTTCGACTGCATCGCCGCAACCTAACACCCATGATCAACCACCCTGTGTGCAGGTCCGGTCACTGCGCGCGTCAGACCGGGTGGCCGGAAAACAGACCACGTGGTCTCGTGCTGTGTGGCCAGGGTGATCCTGATCAGGCGGTGGCGGGGACCGTGGATGGCGCACTGTCGTGGTCACCGGATCGGGTGTACACAAACAAAATGCCCGCGGCCACGATGGCCGGGGGCATGAGGACGATGTCAGTTCGTTTTCACGGGTGTTGGGCCGACGTCGACCAGGGCGGGTCGCTTGTGGCCGAACATGTTCAGCGGGTCGATCATGGTCAGGGCCTTCGCCGCGAGGATCGACACGAGGATCGCGGCGGCCATGAACGGGTAGTTGTAGAGCTGGTCTTCCCCGGCTGGTGAGTAGGTCAGCACGAGGAACACCGACAGGCCGACCACGAACGGCAGTCGCTTTGTCTGCCACGGCAACGCCGCGGCGATGACGAAGCCCCAGGTGAGGTACCACGGCAGGGTCGCTGGGGACAGCAGCGCGATGCACAGCAGCACGATCGCCATGCGGCGCACGGCATCCGGCCCGCCGTCGCGCGCGGCCCACCACTGCCGCACGAAGATGTAGACCAGCAGCAACGCGCCGATGGTGCGGGTGACCATGATGAACGGCTCTTTGGACACGTTGAACACCAGGGACACGAGCCAGTGCAGCAGTTCACCGGCCGCGGTCGGCGGCGACATCCAGTTCACGATCATCGCCGGTGCGCGCAGGGCCGGGAACCAGCCGAGGTTCACGCCCGCGGCCAGTGTCACGGCGGTGAAGGTGGTGGCGAAGATCCCGATGGACACCGAGGCGGCACGCACGAACCGGCGCCAGAAGGTGCCGTCGAGGTGGTTGGCCCAGATCCACACCAGGAACGGCAGCGCGGGCGCGGCCGAGGCTTTCACGGCCATCGCCAGGGTCGCCAGGATGATGCCCAGCGCGTGTTTGCGGTTGAGCATGCACAGGGTGCCCGCGGCGAGCAGGCCGATCATCAGGATGTCGTTGTGCGGTCCGCCGACCAGGTGCACCACGGTCATCGGGCTGGCCACGGCGAGCCACAGCGCGATCGGCAGTTTTCCGCCGAGGTGTTTGACCAGGCCGGGCAGTGCCCAGATCAGCAGGCCGAGGCCGACCGCCAGGGCCAGGCGCATGAGGATGACGCCGAAGATGGCGTTGTCGCCGGTGACCGACACGACGCCTTTGGCGAGCAGGATGAACAGCGGCCCGTAGGGGGCGGGGGTGGTTTGCCAGAACGAGTGCACGTTCTGGGAGATCTCGGGGATGTTCTCCAGGTTGGCCGGGCCGACCAGGTAGGGGTCGAAGCCTTGCAGCGGCAGCATGCCCTGGCCGAGGTAGGAGAACACGTCGCGGGTGAACACCGGCGGGGAGAACAGCAGCGGCGCGGTCCAGCACAGTGCCGCGGTGAGCACCGCGCGGGCGTCGACCCGGCCGGCCAGCACGTGGCGGCCCAGCCGCACCCACGCCCAGACCACGAGGGCGAAGCCGATGTAGAGGATCGCGGTGGCGAGCATCTGGCCGTGGCCGTAACGGATCCACGACATCGGGCCGTCGCCGAGGATCGGGTCGCGAACAAGGATCCCGGCCGCGCCGACGGCCGTGAGCAGGATCAGGACTGTGCCGAGTGTGCCGAGCGCGATCGTGCGTACCGGCATGCCCAGTGCGGGCTTGCCGACGCTCGTGTCGGTGTTGTCGGAGTCAGCACCCAAAGTGGTATCCAGGTTCGGCGCCGGATCTTCAGTGGTGGTGGCCATGGCGTCTAGCAGGTTACACACCGTCCTCAGGCGTGCGGTGAGGGCCACCCGTGGTCAACATCACTGCGACGCGGACACTGCATTGGTCTTAACACAGGACTAACACCGCTAGCCGGGCGTTGCGACGACCGGCACAGCGGCCAGCAGCGATTTGGTGTAATCGTGCTGCGGCGCAAGCAGGACATCCGCGACATCACCGACTTCCACCAGCTCGCCCTGATACATCACCGCGACCCGGTCGGCGATGTTCCATGCCAGCCCCAGATCATGGGTGATCACGAGCGCGGCCAGGCCGAGATCGGCGCGCAGCCGCAGCAGCAGCGCCAGGATCTCGCCGCGCACGGAGGCGTCAAGGGAGGCGACGGGTTCGTCGGCGACCAGCAGCCGGGGTTGCAGCGCCAAGGCCCCGGCGATGACGACGCGTTGCCGTTGCCCGCCGGACAAATGGTGCGGCAGGACCGGCATGAACCGCTCCGCCGGGCGTAGTTCGGCCGCCTCGAGCGCCGCGGCGACCAGGGCGCGCTCATCGCCGGGCACGTTGTGGATACGCAGGCCTTCGGCGATCGACTCATATACGGTGTGGCGCGGGTTGAGCGCGCTGGCGGGGTCTTGCAGGACCAACTGGGCTTGTTTGCGGTAGTCACGCAGCCCCCGTGAGGAACGCGGCAACGGCCGCCCGTCGAACGACACGTCTCCGCTGGTGGGTTGCTGCAGGCCCAGCACGGTCCGCGCCAGCGTGGTCTTGCCGGACCCGGACTGGCCGACCAGGGCGACGATCTCGCCGTGACCGACCTGCAGGCTCACGTCCTTGACCGCCCGGGTCCACCCGCCGCCGCGCCGACGGAAGTCCACGACGAGATTCTCGGTCTGCAGCAACGGTTTCCCCGCTTCTGGCACGACCGGTGCTGGAAGCCCAGCGGGGTTGGTCGTGGCGGGCGCGTAGCGCGAGGCCGGGTCGCCGACGGTCGGGAACGCCGCCGCGAGAGCTTTGGTGTGCTCGTGCTGCGGATCGTGCACGACCGTGGCGGCGGTGCCCAGCTCCACGATCTGCCCGTCGTACATGATCGCCAGCCGCTGGCACATCGACCCGAGCACCGACAGGTCGTGGCTGATCATGACCAGGCCGATGCCGTGCTCGGTGACCAGGCGGGTCATCAGGGCCAGCACTTGGGCTTGGACGATGACATCCAGGGCGGTGGTCGGTTCGTCGGCGATCACCAGCCGCGGCTCGCACGCCAGGGCCATCGCGATCATCACGCGTTGTTTCTGCCCACCGGACAGCTCGTGCGGGTAGGCCTGTGCCTTGTCGACCGGCAGTTCCACCTGGGTGAGCAGTTCGGCCACGCGGGCGCTGATCTTGGCCTCCGGCACGCTGGCGTGCAGGCGCAGCGGTTCGGCGATCTGCCAGCCGATCGTGCGCACCGGGTTGAGCGCGTGCATCGCGCCCTGGAACACCACCGAGGCCGACGACCAGCGCACGGTGCGCAGCCGTCCCCAGCTCATCGTGCGGGTGTCCTCGCCATCCAGCAGGATCTCGCCGGTGACCTGCGCGTCTTTGGGCAACAGCCGCAGTACCGACATCGCCAGGGTCGATTTGCCGCAGCCGGACTCCCCCGCCAGCCCGAGCGTCTGGCCCGCTGGCAGGGTCAGATCGACGCCACGCACCGCCTCCTGGCCGCCCGCATAGGTCACCCGCAGGTCACGCAGTTCCAACACCGGCGTCGTCATCGGCGCTCCCGCAGTTTCGGGTTCAACACGGTCTCCAACGCGCGCCCCACCATGGTGAACGCCAATACCAGCAGCACGATCGCGACGCCGGGCGGAAGCAGGTACCACCAGGCGCCCGCGGTGATCGCGCCGCTGCTGCCCGCCGAGCGCAACAGCCCACCCCAGGTGATCTCGGTCGGGTCGCCCAGGCCGAGGAACCGCAGGGTCGATTCGGCCACGATCGCCGAACCGACCGCCAATGTCGTGTTGACGAACACCAGCGGCAGTACCGAGGGCAGGACGTGCTTGAAGATCACGTGCCCGTGCCCGCCGCCCAACGCCCGCGCCCGCTCGATATAAGGCCGCGCCTCCACCGACAGGGTCTGGGCGCGCACGAGCCGGGCGCTGGTGGGCCAGGACACCAGGCCGATGGCGAGGATGATCGTGCCCGCGCCGCCTTCCAGCACCGCCGAGAGCGCGATCGCCAGCACCAGCGACGGCATGATCAAAAAGAAATCGGTGAACCGCAACAGCACCGCGGAAAACCAGCCGCCGAAGTGCCCGGCCAGGATGCCCACGATCGTGCCGATCAGCATCGACAGCAGCGCCGCGGCCAGCCCCACGATGAGCGAGAGCCGCGTGCCCCACAGCGTGAGCGCCAGCACCGACACGCCGTTCTCGTCGGTGCCGAGCCAGAAGCTGCCGCTGGGCGATTCCAGCCGTGCACCGGTGGCTTTGGTGACATCCAGCGACGCATCCGAGATCAACAGCGGCGCCAGGATCCCCGTCGCGACGAACAACAGCAGGATGACCAGGCCGAACAGGCCGCCTTTGTTGCCAGCGAACTCACGCCACACTTTGCCCGCCGCCGCGCGGCGACGGGCCCACGCCGGACTGGTCATGACGCACGCACCCTCGGATCCAGCACCCGCAGCAGCAGGTCGGCGATCAAGTTCATGATCACCACGGTGATCACCAGCACAATGAAGATTCCTTGCAGCAACGGCAGATCCTTGGCCGCCAGGGCCTGCGCCGTCAGCTGCCCAAGGCCGGGCCACGAGTAGACCGCCTCGACCGTGATCGCGCCGGACACCACCATGCCCAGGTGCAGGAACACCAGGGTCGTGGCGGGCAGCAACGCGTTGGGCAGCGCGTGACGGCGACGCACCAAATCGTCACGCAATCCCTTGGCCCGAGCCGTGGTCAGGTAGTCGGAGTTCATTTCCTCCAGCAGCGAGGCCCGCATCACCAGCTGATACTGCCCGTAGAGCACGAGCACGAGCGTGATCACCGGCAGCACCATGTGATGCGCCACGTCCAGCGCATGCGGGATCAACGCAGTCGGCGAGTCCGGCCGCTGCATACCCCCAGAGGGGAACACACCACCCAGGACCATCAGCAGCACCACACCCAGCCACCACGGCGGGATCGACCAGAACACCAGCGCCACACCACTCGAGCCCCGATCAAGGGGCCCGTTGCGGCGCCACGCCGTTTTCACGCCCATCCACAGCCCGAACGCGGCCGCCAGCAGCGTCGCGGTGCCCATCAACAGCAGGGTCGGGCCGATCCGCTCGCCGATGATCACCCCAGCGGGGGCGTTGAAGGCGTACGAGGGGCCGAAGTCGCCGTGCAGCAAACCGACCAGATAATCCCAAAACTGCGCCAGGATCGGCTTGTCGAACCCGAAATCGGCGCGCAGCTTCTCCAACTGGGCGCCGGACACCGGACGACCGCGGGTCATGGTCACCAACGGGTCACCCGGCATCACCCGGAACAGGAAAAACCCCAGCACCACGACCATGAGCACGCTCATGATCGCGCCACCGATCTTCGTGAGCAGATAGCGAACAACCCCGCCACCGCGCTGCGGCGGCGGGGCTTCCACGATCGACTCCTCGACAGGCGCGAGGAAATCGGTCACCGGTGCCTACTCCCGTTCGTCAGCCGAGCCACGGCGACGCAGCCGCGCGAACACCAACGCGCCCGCGATCACCACGACCACACCACCGCCGACCAAACCAAGCACCAGGCCGGTGTTGCTGCTGGACTCCGCCGTCGCGGCGTTGTCGTCGCTGGTGGTCTTGCCCGGGGTGGCACTGTAGTAACCCCAGTAACCCTGCTGGTTCATGATCACGCCACCGTCGGACGGCTGCGTGGTGAACGGCGCCCACCGGTCAGCCCGGTAGGCCTCCAGCGGGTTGTCATACCCCAGCAGCACCAGCGTCGCCCGATCAGCCAGGACCTGCTGCATCTTCTTGACGATCTCCACGCGCTTGGCCCGGTCGGTCTCGGCCGCCTGCTGGGCATACAGCGTCTCGTATTCCTGGTCGCACAGGAACGAGTCCGGGGTGCCGCCCTTGCCGTCGGCGTTCGGGCGGTTGGCGCAGGTCTGCAGCGACAGCACATAGTCGGGGTCGGGGTTGGCGTTCCAGCCCGACACCGCCAGGTCGAAGTTGCCGCCCGTGGTGGCGTCGTTGACCTTCTGGTCGGACACCATCTGCGGCTCAAGCGCGATACCGATGTCCTTGAGCCAGTTCACCACGAACTTCGACGACTGCTCATCCAGGTTCGTGCCCGCGTGGCCCAACAACCGCAACCGCAACGCCTTACCGGTCTTGTCGACCCGGACGCCGTCCGCGCCCTTGGCGTACCCGGCGGCATCCAGCATCCGGTTGGCCTCGGCCGGGTCGAACTTCTGCTTCTGCGGCCAGTGGAACTCCGAGAACCCCGGCGGGATGTACCCGGCCGCTTCCACGGCGTACCCGCCCCACACCCGGTCCACGATCGTCTTGGAATCGATCGACAACGCGATCGCCTTACGCAACTGGATGTCCTTGAGCGCCGGGTTGCCATCCCCGATCGGCGCGCCATCCTTCGACGTCGCACCCGGGTTGATCAGGATCTCGTTGAACCGGCGGCCCGCCCCGGTGTTCAGCTTGACGTTCGGATCGCTCTTGAGCGCGTCGTACTGGGCGGGCACCAGCCGTGACATCAGGTCGATGTCACCGTTCTTCAGCGCCTGCACCTCAGCGTCGACGTTCTTGTAGTACACGAAATCCAACGCGTCGATCTTCGGCGCGCCCCGCCAGTAGTCCTTGTTGGCCTTCATCTTGATGAACTGGCTGGCCTTGTAGTCCTGCAGAATGAACGGCCCGCTGCCCACCAGCGGCAGTGGCGGTTCGGCCTTCAAGTCGGTGACGTTCTCCCACACGTGCTTGGGCACGATCGGGATGTCCAGCGCCAGCATCGTCGAACGCGGCTGCTTGGTCTTGATCACCAGGGTCTGCGGATCGGGCGCGGTCACCGACTCCCAGCCCTGCACGAAGCTGCCGTTGGCCGTGGCCGCGTCGTCATTGGTCATCATCTTGGTCAGCGTGAACTCCGGGTCCGCCGAGGTGATCGGCTGCCCGTCCGACCACTTCGCCCCAGAGCGGATCTTGAACGTCCACGTCAGCTTGTCGTCCGAGGTCGACCACGACTCCGCCAGACCCGGCACCGGGTGGTAGTCCTTCGCGTCATACGTGGTCAGATACTCATAGGTCAACCGGGTCAGATCCGTACCGATCCGGGTGATGCTGATGAACGGGTTGAGCGAATCCAGATCCTGGGTCACCCCAGCCCGCAACACCTTCTCCTGAGCCTGCGCGGTACCGGCCACCCCCGGCGCGGCCACCGCGACCAGCGCGATCACCCCCGCCACCCCAGCCACCCGACGTCTGACCAGCACGACGAACCACCTCTCCTCCGCAATTCGGAAAGAAATAACCATTCATCAACCTGAGAAGTCAATGAGTACCGGCAGATCGTGCCAAGACGTAACTTAAAGCCTTACGGTGAGCCCGTGCGGATCATGATATCGGCCGATATGGAAGGCGCGACGGGGGTCACCTACACCCAGGACGTCGTGCCCGGCACCGAGCAATGGCAGCGGATGCGACGCCTGTTCACCGGCGACGTCAACGCCTGCATCGAAGGCCTCTTCGACGCGGGCGCCACCAGCGTGCTGGTCAACGAAGCCCACTCCGCGCAGCGCAACCTCCTGCTGGAAGACCTCGACGAACGCGCGACCATGCTCACCGGACGCCACAAGCCACTGTCCATGATGCAAGGCATCGACACCGGCATGGACGGCGTGGTGTTCCTCGGCTACCACACCGGCGCGGGCCTCGACGGCGTCCTGGCCCACACCTACCTGGAAAACTCCATCACCAGCGTCTGGCTCGACGGCGTGCACGCCAGCGAAGGCCGCCTCAACGCCGCCATGGCCGCCGAACACGGCGTCCCCGTCCTGCTGGTCACCGGCGACGACAAGACCTGTGAAGACGCTCGCGATTACGTGCCACACGCACGGGTAGCCGTAGTCAAGCAATGCGTCAGCCGGTACGCGGCCATCTGCTTTCCCCCAGCCAGGACCAGGGAGGTGATCCGCACCCAAGCAGCCGAGGGGATGAAAAACGCTGGCCGTACCGAAAGCCACACCGCGCCGCATCGCATTGAGGTGGAATTCGACGCCACACACCTGGCGCACGCCGCCGCGGTCGTACCGACCGTGGAACTCATCGACGTGCGACGGGTCGGCTTCGACGCAGCCACCATGACCGAAGCCATGAAAGCGTTTAAAGTGGTGACCGCCATCGCGGCGGGCGCCGTGGAGGGTATCTATGGATGACGTTGAAGCATTGTGCTCCCGGCTGATCCGCCTGGACACCACCAACTACGGTGGCGGGCAATCAGCCGGCGAACGCGACGCCGCCGAACTCGTCGCGACCGTCCTGGCCGCCGCAGGCATCGAATCGAAAATCCTCGAACGCGACGCCCGCCGCAGCAACGTCATCGCCCGCGTCACCGGCACCGACTCCACACTGCCCGCGCTGCTGGTACAGGGACACCTCGACGTCGTCCCCGCCGACCCCGCGCAATGGTCACGCGATCCCTTCTCCGGAGAGATCACCGACGGATACGTCTGGGGCCGCGGCGCCACCGACATGAAAGACTTCATCGCCATGGTCCTGACCGTGCTGTCCACCTGGGCACACGAAGACCGCAGACCACGCCGCGACATCGTCCTCGCCTTCGTCGCCGACGAAGAAGACACCGGCGCATACGGCGCCGAATGGCTAGTAAAGGAACACCCCACACTGTTCGACGGCTGCGGCGCCACCATCAGCGAATCCGGCGGCTACTCCTACCACGTCACCCACGCCTCCGGCGCACCCATACGCCTATACCCAATCGGCACCGCCGAACGCGGCACCAGCCACTTGCGACTCACCGCCACCGGACGCGCCGGACACGGCTCCCGCCGCAACGACGACAACGCCGTCGTCAAACTCATCAGCGCCCTCGACCGCATCGCCCACCACGAATGGCCCATCCGCCTCACACCCACCGTGACCGCGTTCCTGCAACGCACCGGCGCCGCACTGGGCATCGACGTCGACCTGTCCGATGTGGACGCCACCGTCCAACGCCTCGGCAAAGCCGCACCACTGGTGGAAAACACCGTCCGCAACAGCACCCGCCCGACCGTGCTCAAAGCCGGATACAAGGTCAACGTCATCCCATCCACCGCAGAGGCCGAAGTGGACACCCGCACCCTGCCCGGCACCGAACAGGAACTGCTGACCACCATCGACTCCCTGCTCGGACCGGGCGTCACCCGCGAATTCGTCTACCGCAACCCCGCCATCCAGGCACCCGTCGACTCACCCTGGTTCGACGCCATGGCCGCCGCCATCCGCACCCAAGACCCCGACGCCGTCGTCGTGCCCTACTGCATGGGCGGCGGAACCGACGCCAAAGCCTTCGCCCGCCTAGGAATCCCCGGCTACGGCTTCGCACCCCTATCACTGCCGGAAGGCTTCGACTACCGCGCCATGGCCCACGGCGTCGACGAACGCGTCCCCATCGACGGCCTACGCTTCGGCACCCGCGTGCTCGACCACTTCCTGTCAACCGTCTAAGCCAGCTCAGGCACGGTCACACAACAACGGTCAATAATCGGCTTGAGTCTCCAGTCGCTGGAAGGTTGAGGCTGATCACGTGACCGAGTTGTTCAGCATCGGGCAGCTCGCCCGAACCACCGGCCTGCCGGTGCGCACCGTACGGTTCTGGTCCGACCTCGGCCTCGTCCCACCCGCGGGACGCACCTCCGGCAACTACCGGATGTACGACGCCGAGGCCGCCGCCAGACTCGACCTGGTCCGCACCCTGCGCGAACTGGGCATCGACCTCGACACCGTCGAACGAGTCCTGCGCGACCAGGTCACCCTCGCGGACGTCGCCAAAGCACACGTCCGCGCGCTGGACACGGAAATCCGCACCCTGCGGCTCCGCCGCGCGGTACTGAACTCGGTCGCCAGCAGAGGCAGTACGACTGAGGAGATGAAACTGATGCACGAACTGGCCAAGCTGTCCGCGCAGGAGCGGCAGCGAATCATCGACACATTCGTCGATGAAGCCTTCGCGGGCGTCGACAACCGGCCAGAAGGCACACGCATCGCCGACGGCATGCGCACCATGCCAACCGAACTGCCCGACGACCCCACACCCGAACAGGTCGACGCCTGGATCGAACTCGCCGAACTCGTCGCCGACCCGTCCTTCAAACAACGCGTCCGCGAAATGGCCGTCGCGGGCGCGTCCGACCAACAACCGCCAGCACATGGCGACCCACAGAAAGTGTTCGAACACGCGGCACCAGCACTGGCCGCGGGCATCGACCCGACGTCAGCCGAAGGCCAGGACATCCTGCACCGGATCATCCCCGCCGACATGTCCACCACTGAACGCCGCGAACTCGCCGACACGCTCGCCACGTTCAGCGACCGCCGCGTCGAGCGGTACTGGACCCTGCTCGGCAAGATCAACGGATGGAGCGAACGACCCGCGTCCGTCCCAGTGTTCGAATGGTTCATCGACGCCCTGCGCACATAGATAGCTGCTGGGGGCATAATTTCGCCAGCGACACGGTGGCCATGCGCTCCATGATGGACGCATGGCCACCCTCACGGCACAGCAACTCGGGCACCTGCGCCACTTCGACAACCTTTCCCGCCAGCAACCCAACGACTGGTCGCTGATGCAAGGAAAAGGCACCGGGCAAGAAGACTTCGGCAGCTACCGCTTCCAGCTGGCCTACATGGCCTACGCACTCGCCCTCACCCACCGCCACCACCTGCCAGCCGCACCAGGCCTCTTCCAACCCACGATCGTGCGCCTGATCGACAAAATCCTCCTGCCGGAAACCTGGCTCTACTGGCGCGACCTCTCCCGCGGCGGCGCCGTCGCCAACGCCTGGCTCGGCACACTGCCCGAAGAATGGAACCCCGTCGTCCGCGACAACATCATGTACAGCGCCTACGTCCAATCCATGGCACTGCTACACGACTACATGTTCGCCAGCGACCGCTACGCCCAACCCGAATCCCTCACCTTCCACCACTGGTCCTACTTCTGGGGCGGCGAGGAAAAACGATTCGCATACGACAGAGACACCCTCAACGACCACATCTACTGGCAAATGGTCGAAAACGGCTACCTCGGCGTCGCCTGCGAACCCAACTGCGTCTTCCAGATCTGCAACCAACCCGCCATCCTCGGCTTCCGCCTGCACGACCTGATCACCGGCACAACCAGAGCAGACGAAGTCGTCGCGGGCTACGAACAAGCATGGGCCGACTTCGGCCGACTCGACACCAACGGCCACTACAACATGATGATCTCGCAAGACACCCGCGCCGTGCGAGCCAACGAAGCACCCTCACCCTGGGTCGACGCCTGGTGCGGAGCACTGATGAACATGTGGAACCACGACTTCGTGCACGACAACTACCCCAGGCAAAGCAAAGCCTTCTACCGCCACAAACCAGACGGAACAGTGTCCGTCGACCCCGCACCCGCACGCTACGTGCAAGGAAACCGAGTCATCAGCGACACCTGCAACTTCGGCTGGACCGCCGTCTGGGCCGCGGAAATGGGCGACACACCCAACCTGACCGGCATGCTCAAACACGCCGACACGTACATGAACCCCACCTGGCGCGACAGCGGCCTCTACTACCCCCGCAACGACACCCCAACCGACACCGACGGCAACCTCACCGAGATCGAACCGATGACCGGCAACGTCCTACTGGCCTACGCCAGACTCAACGTGCCCGACGGACTGTGGGGTCTCTACAACACCCCCTGGCCACCCAGCCACTTCACCCAACCCGCCCTCGTCTCGGTCTCCCGAGACGTCGACGTGAGCCAGGCCGAAGTCATCGACGGCACACTGATCACCCGGCTACGCCGTGACGAAACCCTGCCCGGCGACGGCATCGTGCACGTCGGCCGCGTCCCCGGCCACTGGCAACTGCGTATCGACGGCCAACCCGCCAACATCCGACGCGTCGACGATCACCTTGTACTGCAAGCAAAACCGCAGTGGCAAACGTACACAGTGGAGCCACGGCCATGACCATCACCGCCACCTTCACCCTCACCGATCATGACGGCAACCCGGTAACCGCAGAGACCTACCACGGCTCGTGGGTCGTGGTGTTCTTCGGCTTCACCCACTGCCGCATGGTGTGCCCGCGCGCCCTGACCCGCCTGTCGACCGTCCTGGACGCCGTCGACAACCCGATCACCGCGCTCTACATCACCGTCGACCCCGACCGCGACCACCCAGTGCGAATGCGCTCGTTCCTCAAGGACTATCCACACTTCACCGGCCTGACCGGCAGCACCGAGGACATCGACACAGCGAAGAAGGCATTCCGCGTGTTCGCCCGCCGCAAAGACGATCCGCAAGATCCCGACGGATACGCCGTCCCACACACCGCGATCACCTACCTGCTCAACCCAGCCGGACAGTACGCGGCCCACTTCCTCGACTCACACCCCACCGACGACCTCATCACCCAAATCCGCGCGCTGACCGGCTAACTCACCAAGCCCTAGAGTGAAGTTATGACCGGCGGGCCAGGCGGTTTGTGACAACCTCGGCGGTGTTCACTGTGGACTGGGGACGCGGGACACCAGCGACGCCGCCACCGCCGCCAGACCTCCAGCGATCGCGATCACCAGGTACACCTCGGCATAACCGACCCGCACCACAGCGATCAACATCGCGATCCCCACCACCGCACCGATCTGCCGGGCAGCCGACGTGATACCCGTGCCCGTCGCCATGCGGTTGGCAGGCAACTGCGACACCGCCGCACTGGTGAACGACGGAATCGACAACCCAACGCCGAGACCCGTCATCAGCATGCCCGGCAAAAACCCCGTCAGATAAGAAGAATCCCCATGCAGCGACAACCACAACGCGCCCGCGCCGAACACCAGACCACCGGGCACCGCGATCGCCCGTGAACCAAAGCGATCCACCAACCTGCCCGCGAACGGCGCCGTTAGCGCCGCCACCACAGGCCCCGGCGTGACAGCAAGGCCCGCGTCAGCCTCCGAATAGTGCCAGACACCCGTCAAAAACAAGATATTGCACAGCAAAACCGCATAGAAACCGACATTGAACACGAACGCACCCGCATTCGCCGCCGAAAAACCCTTGCTACGGAACAAAGACAGCTCGAACACCGGCGACTCGTGCCGCTTGGACCGCACCACGAACCAGACCATCAACCCCACGGCGGCCGCGAAGCCAGCCACCACCCGCACCGAACCCCACCCCCAATCCTCGCCCTTGACCAGCGACAACGCCAGGAAGCCGATCGACAAGGCCAACAACCCCGCACCCACCATGTCCGGCCAGCGCGCCTCGACGTCCTTTGAGGATTCGCGCAACAAACGCACCGCGGGCACGAACACCAGCGCGAACACGATCAAGTTCACGAAGAACACCCACCGCCACCCCTGCCACGACACCAGCACGCCACCCAACGACGGACCCGCCGCCGCGGCGATCGCCCCGGTCATGGTCGACAACGCCACCGCCGTACCCCGCCGCTCGGGCGGAAACTCCGGCAACACCAAACTCAAGGAGATCGGCACCAGCGCCGCGGCCCCAACCGCCTGCACAACCCGGGCCGCGATCAGGACTTCGACACTCGGAGCCGCTCCACACAGGACAGACGCGGCGACGAACACGACCAACCCGGTCAGGAACGTCCGCTTGCGCCCCAACCGATCGGCCAAGCGCCCTGCGGGCACGAGCATCGCGGCGAAGACGACGTTGTAGGCGTTGAGCACCCACGACAGGTCGCTGAGCGGGACGTTCGCGAACGACGCCCGCATGTCCGGGAACGCCACGTTCACGATCGTCACGTCCAGCAACGCCATGAACACCGCGACCGAGGTGACGATCAGGACTTTCCACTGCCGGGCGAGTTGCATGATGAAACCCTAAGCCGAGCGGATTTCATCATGCAACCCTGTTGGTAGAGTTGGTCACATGCTGGGGAAGATGTACGACAACCAGGTCTGCTCGATCGCCAGGACGCTCGAGGTCGTCGGCGAGCGATGGAGTTTGCTGATCGTGCGTGACGCACTGCAGGGCAAACGCCGGTTCGACGAGTTCCAGCAAAGCCTCGGCGTCGCCCGCAACATCCTGTCCGACCGCCTGAACAAACTGGTCGCCGACGGCATCCTCGACCGGGTCGAGTACCAGCAACACCCAGCCCGCTACGAATACGTTCTCACCGAACGCGGCCGAGACCTCCGCCCAGTCCTGATCACCATGCTCAACTGGGGCGACCACCACGCACCCGACCCCGACGGCCCACCTCGCGTCGTCGAGCACGCAACCTGCGGAAACCCCACCACCTACGAGCCCGTCTGCCAGAACTGCGGAATCATCCACCGCGACGAGGTCAGGGTCCTCCCCCGCTCGTGAGCTGTTGGGTGTATTTCGTTACGATGAAAGCCACATAGCCTGTAGTACTCACAGCAGTCGCACAGCGAGCTCGTAGACGACATCCTCGGCGTCCACTGTGGCCGGATCGGCCAGGAAAGTCTGCCGCGGCCGCCAGTCAGACTGTTCCTTGTGCGCCTCAAGCCACCGATACAGCGACTCAAATCCCAGTGCGGTCGCCATATCGGCCTTGGACACACAGATGTACGCCTCCCGGCCCGCGTCCTCCGTGCGCCGGGTCATGTCAGGCACATCGACCTGGTCCCGCGTGACAGGGCAGCAGAATTCGACCAAACCGTCGGTGTCGTTGCTGATTTCCCCGTGATAGCGCAGAAATGGACGACCAGCCACGCCCTCTGGCCGGGCCACCGTTGGACCAGCGAACAGCGCGAACAACGGCGCCGCGAACGCACTGATCTGGTCGGCGGTGAGGTGTTCGCTCGTGGTCAGCAGCGCACGAGCCGGGATGTCACGGACAGATACGTCGAACATGGGGGTTTCCTTGCCAGTCAAGTGGTTCACGAGGAAATCGACCAGTTCCCGTCTCGCCCGCCAGCCCCGTTCCTGCTCTTCCCAGTACGCGCCGAGCTCGCTGGCCAGCGCTTCGGCCGGTAGATCGAGGACCGTCCTGATCCGGGCCAGTGGCATGTCGAGTTGCCGCAACTGGGCGACCTGCCGTGCTCGGTCGAGCTGATCCTCGGAGTACCAGCGGTAGCCGGTATCCGGGTCCACTCGCGCCGGTGGCAGCAGGTTCAGCTCGTCATACAGCCGCAAGGCTTTGGGTGACAGGCGCGCCAAACGTGCGAACGCGCCGATCGTCAGCAGGTCCATGGTCGTCTCCTCGTGTCGGACGCTGCCCACTCTGCGGCCGTCCCCAAGGGCAAGGTCAAGTCCACGGCGCTATCCGCAGCTCGGGCCACTCGCGCTGCCAGCGAGCCGTCTTGGCTTCGTACACGCTCCGAGGGGCGAGCACCCGATTGGGCCGCAGCACGAGGTCGAACATGTCCGCCAGGCCGTAGGGCGCGCAGACCCGCCACTCCCCTCCCCCATCGATGGCGGACACCCACACAGCAGGCAACTGCGGCAAAGGTGCCAATGGCGTCCTCAGTGGAGTTGTACGGCGGGCACGGGACGCCGAACTTCTTCTCGTACCACAGGTGTACCCGGGCTTCGTTGCGGATCTCGACCGGCGCGTCCCCGAACTCAGCCGACCTGATCACCGCGTCTTCCGCCTCCCACGACAGATCCGAGTCGTCGAAGTACATCAGGTCGTAGTCCCTGATGCCGTGTGTCGGCGGCCGTCCGGTCCGCACGTTCCACACCGTCTGGAACACGCACCCGGCTGCCAGATACCAGCCAGGCAACGCCAGTTCCGCAGCGCGATCGAGCACCTCGAGCAGAACCTTGTTGCACGACAGGACATCCCGAAGGTCTGCCGCGTTCACCGACTTCTTGGGATCCATCGGTCTTTCCCTGTGCGGTTTTGGCTCTATTTCGTCAAGATGTAATTCACAGTGTTCGTAGTATCAAGTGAAGTGTATGCACTCGGTTGCTACAACCGGACCATGACCTCCCGAATCACCTCCGTCATCCCCGCTCCAGTAGAGGTACACCCCTCCACCGACAGTTTCGTGATCACCGAGCACACGACAGTCCGCATCACCGACGACACCGCCACCGTCGCGCAGTACCTCGCCGAAACCCTCGCCCTCCCCACAGGCGCAACAGGCGAGATCACGCTGTCGCTGCAGGATGCCGACCCGAGAGTCGGCGACAGCGGCTATCAGCTGGCCGTCACCAACACAGCCGTCGACCTGCGGGCCAACACCGAAACCGGCCTGTTCCTGGCCGTACAAACCCTGCGCCAGTTGGTTTCGGATGAGCAGGTTGTGGACGGCGGCCAGATCCTGGACTATCCGCGATTCGCCCACCGGGGCACGATGCTGGACGTCTCCCGGCATTTCTTCACTGTCGACGAGGTCAAGCGGTTCATCGACCAGATCGTCCAGTACAAGATCAACGTCCTGCACCTGCACCTCACCGACGACCAGGGCTGGCGGCTGGAGATCGCCAGCTGGCCCAAGCTGACCACGATCGGCGCCGCGACACAGGTCGGCGGCGGGCCGAGCGGGTTCTACACACAGCAGGAATTCCGCGAAATCGTTGCCTATGCCCAATCCCGGCACATCACGCTCATCCCCGAGATCGACCTCCCCGGTCACGTCAACGCGGCCCTCGTGGCCTACCCCGAACTCACGTGTGGCGGCGTCGCGCCCGAGCCCTTCATCAGGACCGGTACAGCCACCGGATTCAGTTCACTGTGCACAGACAAGGAAGTCACGTACCAGTTCACCGACGACGTCCTGCGCGAAGTCGCCGCCCTCACCCCCGGCCCGTATCTGCACATCGGTACGGACGAAACCCACGCCACACCCGAGGAGGGCTACGTCAAGTACGTGCGCCGGGCCGTGGACATGGTCAACCGGTATGGCAAACAAGCCATTGGCTGGCACGAGATCCTGCGCGCCGACCCGCCCGCAGGCACCATCCCCCAGTTCTGGAGCAAGGCCGACGACGACCCACGCGTCGCCGAGGCGGCCGCCCGAGGACACAAGATCCTCCTCTCCCCCGCCAACAAGGTGTATCTGGACATGAAATACACCCCCGACTCCCCCACCGGGTACAAGTGGGCCGGTTACCTCGATGTCCAGGACGTCTACGACTGGGATCCCGGCAGCTACCTCGCCAACGTGCCCGAAGAAGCCATCTTCGGGGTTGAGGGTCCGCTGTGGACCGAGCATGTGGAACACCGCGGCCACATCGACTTCATGGTCTTCCCCCGCCTGCCCGCGATCGCCGAACTCGGCTGGTCGCCGCGGGAAAGCCATGACTGGCAAGACTTCCGCAGGCGCCTGGCAACCCACGGCCCGCGCTGGACCGCACAGGGCATCGAGTTCTACGCATCGACCCAGATCCCCTGGGCCGACTGAGCCCACGCCCCCCTCGTGAGTGGTTGGACGAGTTAGAACTCGTCTAACCACTCACGACAGACCTTGTGGCTTGCCTTGGCCACAGGCTCGGCCGGCGCAGGTTTCCCTTCAGGGCTGAGGGGCGTTTTGTCACTCTGAAATACACCGTGTCCGTAGTACTAGCTGCCGCACGGACCGGCTGGAGCTGATTCTTGTGGTGTGGTGTCGAATGGCGTCGAGCCCGTTCGTCGCGAAGGTGAGACAGCACTCACGAAGGAGCCAGCCATGAAGCAGTACCTGCTCGCCGTCCAGCTCGACGAGACCGTACGCGAAACCGGCGACGAGCTGCGGGAAATGATGGCAAGGACGGGCCGGGTCACCGATGAGATGCGGGCCGCGGGCGCGTGGGTCTTTGTCGGCGGGCTGGTCCCCTCGGACGCCAGCACGGTCGTCCGCCCAGCCAACGGCACGACCACGATGACCGACGGCCCGTTCGCGGAAACGAAAGAGCAGCTCGGCGGCTTCTGGGTGATCCAGTGTGACGATCTTGACCAAGCACTGGCCTGGGCGCACAAATGTGCGTTGGCCTGCGGGCGCGTGATCGAGGTCCGCCCCTTCGACCAGGTCGACTGAAATGGATCTGGACGGCGTCTACCGGGCGGAATACGGCCGGTGCGTGGCCACCCTGACACGCCTCCTCGGCGACATCGGGCTGGCCGAGGAGGCCGTGCAGGACGCGTTCACGGTGGCCATCGACAAGTGGGCCGAAGCCCTGCCCGCGAACCCAGGCGCGTGGATCGTGACCACAGCCAGAAACCGCGCGATCGACCGCCTGCGTAGGGAGTCCACGCGCGAAGCCCGTCACGCACAAGCCCTGCTGCTGCATGAACCCGACGAGCCTGGGCAACTAGGACCAGTGCGTGACGACCAGCTCAGGATGATCTTCACCTGCTGCCACCCGGCACTGTCACCCCTCGCCCAGACCGCGCTCACGCTCAGAATGCTCGGCGGCCTGGAAGCCCCCGAGATCGCGCGGGCCTACCTCGTCCCCGAAGCGACGATCTTTCAACGTATCGTCCGGGCGAAGAAGAAGATCCGGGACGCGGGAATCCCCTACCGCGTACCCAATTCCGCCGACCTGCCACAGCGACTGTCCTCTGTGCTCACGGTCGTCTACCTGATCTTCAACGAGGGATACGCGTCCACCTCGGGCCCGCTGGTCCGCACAGACCTGTGCCAGGAAGCAATCCGCCTTGCCAGGGCGCTCGCCGAGCTGATGCCCGACGAGCCTGAGGTGATCGGGCTGCTCGCCTTGCTCCTGCTCACCGAAGCCCGGCGACCGGCACGCGTCGGGCCCGATGGCGAACTCGTGGTGCTCGCCGAACAGGACCGGACACTGTGGAACCAGGACCTGATCGAAGAAGGGCATGATCTGGTACGCCAGTGCCTGCGCCGAGCCCAACCCGGCCCCTATCAGCTACAAGCCGCGATCAACGCCGTGCACACCGACGGGCCGAAGACCGACTGGACGCAGGTCCTGGCTCTCTACGACCAGCTGGTGCAGCACACCCCGACCGCGATCGTCGCCCTCAACCGCGCGGTCGCCGTCGCCGAGGTTCACGGGCCGGCGGCCGCGCTCAACGCCATCGAGGAGCTGGACCTCCCTGGCTACCACCTGTTGCCCGCGACCCGCGCGGACCTGCTTGCCCGCCTTGGGGAAAACGAAGAGGCCAATGCCGCCTACGCCGAGGCAATAGCCTTGGCCACCAACGACACCGAACGAGCCTTCCTCAAGACCCGGCGGGCGAATCTCTAAGAGCACCTCTGTCCATTGAGGACGCCGGCGCCTCGCTGATCAGCGGGTCGAGGTTCTCCCGCACGCAAGCCGTTGCCGCGGCATGGCTGGACGAGACGTGATCGAGTGCGAAGCCGATCGGCACGCCGCACGGGAAGTCACAGATGATTGGCGTGCTGGCGGCGCGACTGGCGCGACTGGCAACGGAGGGCGGCGACGTGGCCGCGCTGCCCACATTGACCGATGTCAGCGGGGTCTTGGAGTCGTTCGTGGCGCCAAGACCGAGACAGGTCTTCCGCGCTTCCGCGAGCTTTTACCGCGTAGCGGCGGCATTCGCGGCTGTGTACGCTCCAGGGGCCTTGATCAAAGATCGTCTGGGGGTTGCCCATGTCCTTATTTCGTCGTGCTTTCGTCGCCCTCGCGACACTCGTTCTCACACTCGGTTTAACGCCCGCCGTCCAGGCGAAGACCGCCGTCGCGAACGCGCCGGTCAGGATCATCAACGTCCACACCGGCCGCTGCCTCGTGATCCAGGGGGCCAACAACGTCAACGGCTCACCGGCGTTCCAGTACGACTGCCTGAACTACCGGGACCAGCAGTGGGTGCTCCAGACGGTCTGAGAGACCGTTGTTCAACTTGATCTTGGTTCGGCGTGCCGTGTAGACGAAGGAACTCCTGGTAGATCGGTCAGCCACCGTCCACCAGGAGTTGCCCACAAGGTTCAGGAGCGCTAAGCGTCCGGCAGACGCTCGCCAGTCTCCTTGTCGAACAGGTGCACCGCGCCCGCCCGAGGCCGAACCCCGAGCTGCTGGCCACGGCTCCAGTCCGACATGCCCGGCGTCCGCACGACAACCGGATGCGGCGCCTCTTTGTGCTCGGCGCTCTCCCCCGCTGCCACCAGTTCAGCGTCCGACGAGCCGTACAGGTACTGGTCGGAACCCAGCTCCTCCACGGCCTCGATGGTCACTGACAGGCCTTCGGCGGCAGCCACGATGTCCCAGCCCTCCGGCCGGATCCCGACGATCACCTCGGATCCCGTCACCGCGGCCTTTTGCTCCGGAGTCAACGGAATCGTCGTACCACCAAGCACAACACCGGAGTCCGACACGCGCGCCGGGATCAGGTTCATCGCGGGCGAGCCGATGAACCCGGCCACGAACACGTTGCGCGGCTTGGAGAACAGCCCAACTGGGGTGTCGCACTGCTGCAGCAGGCCGTCGCGCATCACCGCGACCCGGTCGCCCATGGTCATCGCCTCGACCTGGTCGTGCGTGACGTAGATCGTCGTGGTGCCAAGGCGTCGCTGCAAGGACGCGATCTGCGTGCGGGTCTGCACCCGCAGCTTGGCGTCCAGGTTGGACAGTGGTTCGTCCATGCAGAACACCTGCGGCTGACGCACGATCGCGCGTCCCATCGCCACACGCTGCCGCTGGCCACCGGAGAGCTTGGCGGGCTTGCGGTCGAGGTACTGCTCCAGGTCGAGCAGCTTGGCCGCTTCCCGCACGCGCTCGTCGCGCTGGTCTTTGGGCATCTTGGCGATCTTGAGGTGGAACGCGATGTTCTCGTGCACTGTCATGTGCGGGTAGAGCGCGTAGTTCTGGAACACCATGGCGATGTCACGCGAGCGCGGCTCCATGTCGGTGACGTTCTTGTCGCCGATCCAGATCTCGCCGTCGTCGACGCCTTCCAGACCGGCGAGCATCCGCAGCGTGGTGGACTTTCCGCAGCCTGATGGGCCGACCAGGACGAGGAACTCCCCGTCGGCGACTTCGAGATCGAGTCCGTCGACCGCGGGCTTGTCGTTGCCCGCGTAGTACCGGGTCGCGCCCCGGAACGAGACCGTAGCCATCTTGGAGCTCTCCCTACTTTCCGGCGCCGAGCGTGAGGCCGGTGATGATCCGACGAGCAAGCAGGATGTACATCACGAGCATCGGCAGCACGATGATGGCCACACCGGCCAGCAGTCCGCCGTACTCCGACTGGTAGGACGCGGCGTTGTAGAAGGTGAACAACGCGCGTGCCAGCGTGAAGTTCGCGTTCTCCTGCAGGAACACGATCGCGAGCAACGTCTCGTTCCACAGCCCGATCGCGTTGAGGATCAGCGCGGTGATCATGCCGCCTCTGGCCAGCGGCAGCATGATCGACCAGAACGTGCGGGTGGCTGACGCGCCGTCGATCGACGCGGCCTCCTCCAGCTCGTCGGGCAGTGTCCGGAAGAAGCCGGTCAACAAGAACACCGTGAACGGCAACGACAACGCGATGTAGATCAGCGCGAGCCCGAACAAGTTGTTGTTCAGGTCGATCTTCGACATCGCGATGAACAGCGGGATGATCACCGTCTGGAACGGCACACCCATCCCGATCGCGATGAACGCGGTCATCGGCCCTGATCCGCGCACGCCCAGCCGGGACAGCGCGTACGCCGCGGGCGCGGAGACCAGCACGATCACCACCGAGCAGATCGCGACCAGCAGCACGGTGTTCAGGAACGCCGTGCCGAAGTCCGCGCTGTCCCACGCGTAGATGAAGTTGCGGAACGGCGTGCCGCGTTCGAACAGCACCGCGGGCAACGACAGCGGCTCACGGAAGATCTCCAGCGGTGTCTTGAACGCCGCCATGATCAGCCAATAGAGCACGAGCAGGTTGAACGCGGTGAACAGCCACACAACGGCAAGCCCGATCACCCGCATCGGGCTGATCCGCTTGGTTCCCGGCGCGGGCTTCGGCCGCCTCGGCGCTTTGCGGCGCGGCGGCGTGTCCACAGTGGAAGGTGAAACAGCGGTGGTCGACACTCGCGCCTCTCAGAACTGGATCGCGTCGCGGCGCAGCAACCTGCGCAGCGCCACCACGAAAACCGACACCAGCACGATCATCACGACCGCGCACGCACAGGCCGTGCCGAAGGCTGGCGTACCGCCGAACGAACGGTCGAACACGAAGATGCCCAGCGTCCACGTGTGGATCGGCGGTGCGTAGGTCCCCGAACCGGCCATCACGAAGACCAGCTCGAAGATCTTGATCGCGTTGATCGTCCACAGCACACCGGCGATCCCGACCACGTCCCACGTCAGCGGGAGCGTGATGTTGCGGAACTTCTGCCACGGGGACGCGCCCGCGATCGAGGCGTCCTCGTAGAGATACGGCGGGATCCGGTCGACCGCGGCCATCAGGATGGTGATGTAGAAACCCGCGCTCGCCCAGATGATCGACAGCAGCACCACCCAGGTGATCGACTCGGCGTCGAGGAACTTCACCGCCGAGAGCCCGACGCTCTCCAGCAGGAAGTTCGCCAGGCCTTGCCGGTTGGGCTGGTAGCGGTACACCACGCCGAAGAACATGCCAAGGGCCACCGGGGCGACGATGTTCGGGAAGAACAGGATGGCGCGGACCATCTTGTTGCCCCGCATGTCCCGCAGCACCATTGTGAACAGGAACGCGAGCACGAACGTGCCGACGCCGCCGAGCGTGATGTAGATCAGCGTGTTGACGAAGGCGTTCTGGAACCCCTCGTCGGCGAAGATCTGCGAGTACTGGGTGAACCCGTTGAACTCCGGCGTATCACCGGCGCCGCGCCAGTTGGAGAAACTGAGCACGATCGTGGCGATCGTCGGCGCGACCAGGAACACCCCGTACAGCACCAGCGTCGGCGCGAGAAACGGCCAGAACAGCTTCTTGCGCCGGGCGACGTGCGCGGCGGGCGTACTACGACCGCCTGCCCCCGGCTTGTGGCCGGCGGCAGGCGGCGTGGCCAAACTAGCGGTCATCCCCTCGACTTCCAGAAGTCCGCGGTCTTCGGGCCGATCTGGTCGACGAACTGCTGCGCGGAGATCTTGCCCTTGAGCAGCTCGTTGTTCAGCGGGTAGAAGACGTTCTTGACGTAGGTGCCCTCATAGAGCGAGTCGATCGAGTCCATGAAGATGACCTTCTCCTTGGCGGGGTTGGTCAGGGCCTCGTTGAGCTGTTTGAGGTCGTCGGGCACCGGCAGCTCGGCCCGCGGGTGCAGGTTGTCGGCCACCGCGGGGATGCCACGGGCGAGGTCCTTGTTGGAGAAGTACGCGATGAACGCCTTCGCGGCCTCCGCGTTCTTCGCCTTCTTGGTCACCGACCAGCCGATCGGCAGGAACTCGATGGTGTCGTGGGTCGCGTCGGCTGGCTTGGGGAACTGGAACGAGCCGTAGTCGATGGTCGCACCGCCACCCTGCTTGCCGAGGTACTCGCGGGTCTCACTCGGGCCCCACGAGCCGACGAACAGGAACGCCGCGGTTCCGTCCGCCCACTGCTGCTGGACCTGCGGGAACTTGCTGGCGTCCCAGCCGTCGACGAAGTAGCCGCCCTTGGCGATCCGCTCGACGTACTGCGCGGCCTTGAGGAAGCCGGGCTCGCTCTTCCACAGGGTGCCGGTCTTGTCGTCGACCGCCTTCTGGATCCCGCCGGCGCCGACGTACTTCTCGGCGATCTGGGTCAGGAAGTAGGCGTTGTAGAAGTCGATGTCGCCGTCCTGCGCGATCGCGCCGCCAGCGGCCTTGGCCTTGTCCAGCGCCGCGAAGAGCTCTTCGGTCGTCTTCGGCTCGACGAAGTCCTTCTGCGTCTTCTTGTTGTACCACCAGCCGTTGGACAGCACCTCGTAAGGAACGGAGAAGAGCTTGCCGTCCTTGTCCTTGGCCTGCGGGATGTCGTAGAGGTAGGAGGGAATGACGTCCTTGACGGTCTTGTCACCCTCGCCGACCTTCATCGCCAGCACATCGTCGAGACCCTGCGTGCCGCCCGTGTCCACAACCGCCGCCTTGACCTGGCTGATGTCCTGGTCGATCAGGTCGGGCACGGTGTCGGTGTTCAGCGCGGGCGCGACGTTCTGGGTGAGGAACTTGCGGCCGAACCACTGGACGTTGACCTTGACGCCGGCCTTCTCCTCGAAGCACTTGAAGGCCTTCTGCAGCACGCGGCCCTGCGGTTCGTCCTTGGTCCACATCGACCAGTAGGTGAACTCCTTCTGGGCGGGCTTGACCGCGGCCTCGGGGCAGGGAGCGTTGATGTACTCCTGCTCACCGACAAGCTTGCCGTCATCGCCCGCTGGGGCGTTGCCCGAACCGCCGCCCGCGTTGTCCGTGCCGGACCCGCAGCCGGCCAGCACGAGCGAGACGGCAGCGGTCAGCACAAGAGCGGACGTGCCTCGTCTACCGCCATAGATCGATCGCATCCAGTCACCACCTATGAAGCCTTGTTGGCAAGACGAACCAAGCGCCTTGCGCGGATGTGCAACTATTCCGGCAGTTTCAAGCAGAAGTCAACACAAAGATGCACTCTCGTTGCATTGGTCTGTACCAACCTAGCTCGGGGCAGAGCATGCCTCGCGGGCCCCCACTTGTCCAGTCCCGGGCATCCCCCGCATGAGCGGCCGATTCGCACCCAATGTCCCTCTTCGCGCCTTTGTCTGCACGCGTCGATCCTCGCGGGTCTCCGGACGACCAGCCACCGCACGTGCGAAACCGCAGCCTAACCGTGAAGGACCACGGATCAGCCCATTTCGTTGGGGAATGTCCAACGCGTCCGGTCAGTACGAAGTGGCCATCGCGCGCCGCGGGATGGCCGCGCGCTGAGCGGCGGGCACCGATTCCAGGCCGAAACCGATCACCACCGAGTGCGCGGTCGAGATCGCGGCCTGCGTGCGCAGAACCGCGCCGGACTGGACCCACTGAGCGCTGCGCCAGCCGCCGAGACCAGACTCGAAGTCCATGCTGTCGACCGCGTTCCCGCCCACCACCAAGCTGGCGTTGTCCACGAACGCGCCACGACCGCCGAAGGCCGGGTCAGATATACAGGTGATCGACACTTCGACCTGTTTGCCCGCATAGGCCGACAGATCCACCGTCGTCTGCCGCCAGCCGTTGCTGCTGCCGTGGACGCGGTTCCACGTACCTGTGGTGCCGCGCGGCTGACAGGTACCACAGGACACGGTCAGGTAGTTCGCGAGCGCTGGGTACTGCCCGACCGCCTCGACGCAGCCTTCCGGCACGCCGGTGTCGCTGCCGTTCTGCGGCAGCGTCGTCCAGTCGTCCTGGCCAACCGTGTGTGCCTCGATGATCAGGTTGTCGTAGCCGGGTTCAGTATCATACGACAACGCGAACCGAAGTTCCGGCGTCTGATCGGCCCGCACTCCCGTCAGGTCAGCGGTCCTGGTCAAGCGTGCATAGCTGTTGTCCGCGTGCCGGGTCGCGGCGAATCCGTTGCCTGCGAAGGGCTCGAACGGGCCGCGTACCCCGTCGTACGTTCCCGCGAGGGCGCTGCGGAACTGCGGGTACTGCGCGGCAGGCAGGATGTCGCTGATTGAGGTGAATCCGGCGGCCGTGGCCTGCGACAACGAGGCCGTGGTCCCGGACAGGGCACCTGTTCCGGTGAATCCGGTCGGTCCGTGCGGCCAGCCCGCCCTGAACCACCCTGCCGCCTTCATTGAGGTAATCACGCACGGCCAACGTGGTCGCCACGTTCGCAGCCTGGAATCCAACCGCCCACACCACAGTCTTGAAGTGGCTCAACACGCCCAACGCGTCCGGGGCACCTTGGGTACGCACATCCCATACAGCCACATCGCCCGCGAGCGCGTCGACATACGTCTTCGGGTCGGCGCCGTCAGCCACAACCAAAGTGTCACTGTCAGCGGGATTGGCGACGGTGCGGGTCACGTGCGGGCTCGTCACGGTCGTGCCATTGGCCACGCCCGAAAACCAGAACTCGACAGTAGAACCCGGCCGGGCGCCATCGATCCTGCCCCGGTACTCGTCGTAGTACTTGTTGTTATGCCCGCCGTAACCTTGCCGCCCGCCCACGCGGCAACGGCCACGGAGCGCGGACTGCCCTGGTCGATCCGGTAGTGCAACTGCTTGGTGCCAAGGTTCTTGCGCCCGGTGACAGCGACGGTCTGCGCTCCCCCATCCGCGTACGACGTGGTGAAAGCCCTTGGGGTCAGCGGCGTGGCGGTTCGACCAAGCACCGACACTGGCTCGTCCGGCCGCGGAGCCGACTGGGCCACCGACAGCGCGAACGGCAGGTTCGTGGCGTACTCGGCCTGGATCAGTTTCTCGCTGTCCGGGAACGCGAAGCCGCTGGGGATGCCCTGCAGCAGCCATTCGTCGTTCGGATCCCTCTGCGAGGCCACCTGGCAGCTGGACATCTCGTCGGCCAGCATCAGCACACCGTGCACGTTGGCCGCATGCTGCATGGAATCGCCGTTGGATGTGGAGATGTCGGACGTCACCTGCGGCCGGACACCAGGGATCGCGGGGTTGGCCGGGTCACCGGTCAGCACCTCGCGCAGCAGCCTGCGCGTCATCTCCGGGGTGATCCACTCCCGGGCGTGTTGCGCGCCAAGGTACAAAGTGCCAGGCCGGGTGCCATCGGCACGGTCCGGGCGTTCTTCGTCACCTTGACAACGAGAATGTCCTTGCCCTGCACCGATTTCCCGATCGACTCCAGTTTGGCCAGAGTCGGATACTGGTCAGCGAGACTGCGCATTTCCTGCGCCAGTCCCGTACTTCCGCTGTACGGCCGGAAAACGCCTTCCGCCCACGGGGTCGCGTTGGCCATCGGGGCGGCTAACACCCCTGTGCTCAGCGCAGCCGTCAACGCCATCGCCGCAGCGATCTGTCTCATGTAGAAACCTCCGGAACCCGGAAACCCCGGGTGTTACGAAGAAGCGAGTGTCACGGCCGTTGTTCCCCTTTGCTGGCCGGACTGTTCGAGTTTAGAACGCCCGGTGCGATATGTCTGGGCGTCTTCTCACCAGGCGTATCGCTGAATTGGAGCAGACCGAGCGCGTGAGCCCGTTGGATCGCACTGAGCCGGTCGGAGGTACCAAGCTTGCGATAGAGGTTTTCCACGTGCTTGTGCACGGTTCGCGGGGAAATCCTTAACTGACGGGCGATCGACGGCGCCGTACGGGCCTGAGCGAGCAAGTGCAACACCGTTATCTCACGCGAAGTCAGGCGGAAATCCTCGGCGACCTCGGCGGCACGCGCGGGCGAGGCAATGCTTGTGTGCCAATGGCGATACGTTCGCTGATGCCGGTCCAGGCTCATCAACAAAGCCTGAACTCGTTCCAACAGGGCAAGCTCTGCCGCCGAATAGGCGCCATCCGAACGACCGAGTGAGTAGCCGCGCATCGCGCCCAGCGGAATGGTCACGTGCTCACGGATGTCAAGTAACGCACGGGATATCGAGAAGATCTCGTGGTTACGCCACAACGATCCGCCCAGCAGCGTGCGGGCGTCGAGCACCTCGTGCGTTCCGGTGTCGCGATAGTGCTGGAACAACGGATGGGACGCGGCCACCGTCATCATCGTGCGAAACGCACCGGGGTCACGGTCAAAGCTGATCGCCGACACGTCGGCTGATTCGACGCCAATGTCTATGTAGAACGCGACATTCGAGCGCAGGATCGAGGCAAGGGTCGTTGCGATCGTCGTCGATGGCGCAGACTCAGGATTGTCGAGGATGTCCACGGCGAGGTCCAGCACCCGCTGGTACCCCGTAAGCAAACTGTCGGGCACGGCCGGTAGATCGCCGGACACGCACCGCGCGTGATCAGCATTGCGGGCTGGCCGCCCGAAAGGACGGCCAGCCAGGCCGATCAGAAGTTGGTGTTCCAGTACTGCTTGTGCCCGCCGACGCAGTCCGACTGCGCGAGGAACAACCCGTTGCCCGTGTTCCAGCCGGGGATCTCCAGGCACTTCTCGCTGTTGACGTTCACCAGCCATGACGAGTTGGTCGCGTTCGGGAACGGGTTACGCACCCGGTTCCACTGCTGCGCCCTGTCACCGGGGATGCAGTCCCAGACCACGGCCAGCGCACCCGACCGGGTGTCGCGGCCGTCGATCATCAGGCATTTCCCGCTGCGCTCACTGATCAGCTGGAAGAACCCGTTGGGCTGCTGCACCGGCAGCCACCGCTGGTTGGACACGCTCTTGCAGTCCCATTGCTGCACATGCGCGCCGTTGACCTGACGGTCCTGGTCCTTCTCGTCAACGCACTTCGTACTGAACTTGTTCTGGATCTGGCCCCACGTCGCCGCCTGTGCCGGTGCGACGAGCACCGCGAGCGCCGTCATGGCCAGTACGGCCACGTAACCCAACCGCCGCAATCGAATCAGCCTTTCTCTTCTGCCGGATCTTGCGTAGAGAAGGCTCGTCGAACGGCCGACCATGATCCATACGCACAACTGCGTAGATCCACCGATGAGTTTCGCCGCGGCCTGGAGTCCATCCAGCGACCGAAAGAAGGAGACCGATGGACACCCTGGCCGCGATCCACGCCGAACGCCGTTCCCTTGCCGATTTCCTCGACACCCTCAAGCCCGAGGACTGGCACGTCCAGTCGCTCTGTACGGCATGGACCATCCACGAGGTACTCGCCCACATCACGCTGTCCACGCGCCAGTCGCTGCCGAAAACGCTGCTCAGGGTGGCCAAGGCGAAAGGCAACTATCCCAAGGCCGAAGCCGACTGGGCCAAGGAACGCGCCCGCGACCTCACGCCTGAGCAGCTCATCGCCCAGCTGCGCGAAGACGCCACCAGCGACAAGAAATTCGCCCTCGGCGGCCGAGTCGACGCTCTGGTCGACCTGCTCGTGCACGCCCAGGACATCGCCCGCCCGCTGGACCGTGACCGGCACATGTCCATCGAATACGTCGTTACCGCCCTCGATCACGTCTGGCCGAGCAGCTTCTACGGCGGCAAGAAGCGGTTCGCCGGGATGCGGCTGATCGCCACCGACGCGGACTGGCAGGGCGGCGACGGGCCGCAGGAGCTGCACGCAGCAGCATCCGAACTACTGATGCTCGCGACTGGGCGAGTGGCTAGGGTCAGTGGGCCTGGTGCGGAGGAAGCGACAGCGAGGGTTGTATGACTGATCCGTGGTCCGAGGTCGCCGAGACCTGGGCGCAGCTGTGGGGTGGGTTCGCCGGACCCGCCCAGCGCGAGATCGCTGAGGTGACCGGCATCGGGCCCGGTGTGCGGGTGCTGGACATCGGCTGTGGCAGCGGTGAGTTCCTGGCGTACGTGCATGAACTGTGTGGCGAGGCGGTGGGGATCGACTCTTCGCCGGGAATGGTGGCCTTGGCCAAGCAGCGGGCGCCGCACGCCGAGGTCAGGCTCGGTGACCTCGACCGGCCGCTGCCATGGCCGGACGACGACTTCGACGTGGTGACGGCCTTCAACGTGCTGGAGTTCGCGGCCGATCCGGTCAAGAGCGTCGACGAGTTCGCCTTCATGGGCACCCAGGTCGCGCTCGTCGGATGGGCCGAACGTGCCCGCAACGACTTCAACGCGATCGACGAGGTGTTGGCCGACGAGCCCTCAGCGGATGGCGAGTTCCGTAAACCCGGTGGCTTCGAGGCCGTGCTGCGCGAGGTCAACCTGAAGGTCAGCACGAGCGGTCTTGTCGAGGTCGTGTGGGAAGTGCCCGATGAGGAGACGCTTCTGCGCGGCATCCTGCTCGGCGAGAACCCGCAAGACGCGCCGACGGTCGTGCAGGCCGCGAAGCCCTTCAAGACCGCCGACGGCGGATACCGCCTGGTCAACCACTTCCGTTATGCCATCGGAACGCGGCCTTAGGCGTTCTCCACGCGGGCCCGGTTCTGCTCGGCGGCTTCCTCCATCGACTGCGGCCGCTGCGGCCAGCCGACGTTCGGCCGGGCCAGCAAGTCGTTCAACGGTTCCGGCCGGCCGAGGTGGAAGCCCTGGGCGACCCTGACTCCCAGCCGGGACAACGCCTGCACCTGCGTCGGCCGCTCAACCCATTCCGCCACAACCGAAAGCCCGAGACCGCGGGCGATATCCACGATGCCGCTGACCAAAACGGTGTCGCGGCTGCCGTAGTCGATGCCGTGCACGAACTCGCCGTCGATCTTCAGCCCGGTGATCGGCAACTGCTTCAGATGCACGAACGAGCCGAATCCGGAGCCGAAGTCGTCCAACGTGATCCGGCAACCGCTGGCCCGCAGCTGCTGCGCCAGGCTGCGCGCGGCATCCAAATTGGTCACCGCCGCGGTCTCGGTGATCTCGAAACCCAGCCGTCCCGGCGCCACACCGGCGGCCGCGATCCGGTCGAGCACGAAGTCGCCGAAGTCCTCGTCTTCCAACGTGCGGCCGGAGACGTTCACGTTGAACCGCAGACCCGGGTACGGGTGCTCGACCAGCGCGTCGATCGCCGTGCCCGCCACCCACCGGTCGATATCCAGGACCAGGTCGCTGCGCTCGGCGGCGGGCAGGAACTCTCCGGGGCCCAGGCGCGGGTGCTTGTTGTCCTCAAGACGCAGCAGAAGCTCGTGGCCGACCACGCGTCCGCTCGCGAGCTTGACCATCGGCATGGCGTGCAGCGCGAAACCGCCGTCCTGCAACGCTCCTCGCAGACGGTCCAGTACCGACACTCGCAACGCGGTGTCCTGGTAGTGGCCCTGCTCGTAGACCGTGACCCTGTTACGGCCCGCGGCCTTCGAGGCGTACAGCGCCAGGTCCGCGTTGGCTAGGATCGCCTGCCAGCTCTCCCCCGAGTCGAACCGTGCCACGCCCGCGCTGATCGTCGTACGAGCCGCGCCAGAGCCACCGCTGAGCGGAATCGCGGCCACGGCCGTGCGCAACCGGTCGGCCACCGCGACTGCTTCCCGCTCGTCCGCCCCAGGCAGGACGACCGCGAACTCGTCGCCGCCGAGGCGTCCGACGATCTGCCCGTCGGTCAGCCGGTCGCGCAGCAGGTTGGCCAGCGTGCACATCACCCGGTCACCGGCAGGGTGGCCGCGCAGGTCGTTGATGTCTTTGAAGTTGTCGAGGTCAAGCAGGAGCAACGCGCCCCGCACGCCCAGCGCGAGCTGGCGCTCCAGCTCCCTGGTCAGCGCGCGGCGGTTGGGCAGGCCCGTGAGCGGGTCTTCCTCCACCATCCGCAGCAGGTCCTCGTGCCGGTGCCCGAGCTTGGCGGCCCGCAGCTCCTGGTCACGCCAGCGCGTCACGTCCACCGCGCGGAACAGCAGGTCGTTCTCGGCCATCGGGGCGCAGAAGATCTCCAGCCACCGGTGGTCGAGCTCGTCATGGGACCGCCACGAGACCACGACAGCCTCGTCGGTCGGCGACTCAGGCGCGCCCGCCAGCAGGGCAGGCAGGGACCGGCCCACACTCTGTTCGGCGCTCAGGCCGAGCAGCTCGGCCATCCGGGGGTTGGCCCACTTCACCCGGCACCGCTGGTCGGTGACGGCAAACGCGATATCGCTGGCCGCCAGCACCTCGCCCAATGAGGCGCTGTCGTCGCTCACTAACACCCTCGCAGGATCTCTGGCACAGCAGGTTATCGGTCTTTCTCATGCGCGCACGAAGCGTAGCCGACCGGCTTCGTCAGCGCAGACGCTCCAGCGCATCCGCTGAACGCAGGATCTGTGCCGCCAGACGGCCCAGCTCCGCCGCGTCCGCCCCATCCTGCGCCGCAGTCACCACATCCTCTGCCGCACACCGCAATTGAAACAACCTGTCCTGCAGATCCGCCAGTTCCGCGGTGGACAACACGACCGCGTCGTCCGGCAACCCGCTGCGCTGAAGGGCGGACCGGCGTTCATAGGCACGTTGCCGGCATGGTTGCGCACAATAGCGCCTCGGCCTGCCAACCCTGTCCTCGTCGGGCAACCTGCGGCCGCACCAGCCGCAGTGCTTCGGCTCGGCGCGCAGCGGATCCCGCTGCAGCCCGGATTCCGTCCCGGAAACCACCGTCATGACAATTGACCGTATCTGGACATCGCGTCGCCACCCATCCGCCACGCCGCCGGTGCACACTCGTATTGTGCGCGAACACGACTATCTGGCCGGACCCTACCCTCGGGCATTCGCCCACCGTGGGTGGCACCTCGGCGATCTCAAAGACATGGAGAACTCCCTCAGCGCCTTCAAGCGCGCGGTCCAAGAGGGCTACAGCTATCTGGAAACCGACGTGCACGCCACATCGGACGGAGTGGTCGTCGTGCACCACGACGACGCGCTCGACCGAACGACCGACAGCAAGGGGATAGTCGGACGTCTGCCGTGGCGAAGCGTTCGGACGGCCAAGATCGGCGGCAAGGAACCGGTCTGCCGCCTGGAAGACCTCCTCGAAGAGCTGCCGGACGCGTTGATCAACATCGACGTGAAATCAGACGCGGCAGTCGAGCCCGTGGTCCGCACACTGCGCCGAACCGGCGCGCTCAACCGAGTCTGCCTAGCGTCCTTCTCCGACTCACGGCTCCAGCGGCTGCGCACCCGCATGGGTCCGCGTCTGATGACCTCAATGGGCCCCCGATCAGTCGCAGCCCTGTGGGCCGCTGGCCGGGTATGGGCGCCCCGGGCCTGGCGGGCGATCCGTGGCCGGATGGCTCAGGTCCCGGTGACCCAGGGCAAGCTCACGGTGGTGGACCGGCGTCTGGTGACCGCGGCGCATCGGCGTGGCATGGAGGTGCACGTCTGGACGATCGATGACGCGCCCCAAATGCACCGCCTGCTGGACCTTGGCGTGGACGGCCTGGTGACCGACCAGCCCTCGATCCTCCGGGACGTGCTGCGGGCGCGTGGGATGTGGCCAGCCGCCCAACCCGCCTAACCCACACCCACCGCTCCCCCAACGCCGTGTCCACCATTCCGGCACATCGTGTCCACCGTTGCGGCACATGGTTTCGCACGGTGCCGCACATCGTGTCGGCCTTTCGCGCGCCATAGCGGGGCGGCAGCGAGCGCCGGGGTGAGGGCCGAGTTGGCTGCGTTGAACGCCGCCAGGGTGACCTTCACGGCATCACATCCCGTCACAGGTGAGGCTTCGCGCACCGGAGTTTGGCTTTCGCCTGAAATCGGCTATTCGACTCGCGGTTCCGATCAGCGAATGGCAATAACGAGCCGTTTTCACGCGGTCACTGCCCGTAAAACACGCCGTTGCCAATGGCCCTGCCAGTCACTCTGTCGTGAACATTCGATACCGCATCGATGAGCCGGTCACAGTGCGTCGAAATCGACCAGTACAGTCCGCGTACCAGCCGACTGGGAGGACCCGAGTGAGCACTGAGACAGAGGCCCAAAGCCGCAGGCGTGAGCAGCGCGGATGGGTGTGGTACGACTGGGCGAACTCAGTTTTCCCGACGTCTGTCACCACGGTTTTCGGGTCGCTGTATCTCACCGCGATCGCGGCCAACGCGGCCAAGGCCGACATCGCGTTGAACGGGCCCAATGCCTGCCCGGCCGACGACCGGCTGCGTGACTGCGACATCTCCCTGTTCGGCCTGCAGTTCCCGGCCGGTTCGCTGTGGGGCTACCTGCTGTCGTTCGCGACCGTGATCCAGGTCCTGGTCGTGCCGCTGATGGGCGCGATCGCCGACCGGACGCAGAACAAGAAGCGGATGCTGGCCGTCTTCGCGTTCTCCGGTTCGGTCGCCACCGCGCTCATTGCCTTGGTCGCGGGCGAGAACTGGCAGCTTGGTGCCATCTTGTTCATCCTCGGCAACATCTGTTACGGCACCTCGGTCGCCATCTACTACTCGTTCATCCCGGACATCGCCACGGGCGAGGAGCGCGACGACCTGTCCACCAAGGGCTGGGCGTTCGGCTACCTCGGCGGCGGCGCGGCGCTGGCCCTGCAGCTGGTGCTCGTGCTGTTCGGCGACAGCATCGGCGTCGACGAGAGCACCGCCGCCCGGATCGCGTTCCTCACCTCCGGCCTCTGGTGGGCGATCTTCACAGTGATCCCCCTGCGGCGGCTCAAGGAGCACCAGCCCGCGCACGCCCCCGAAGAGGGCACCTCGGTGTTCAGCGCGGGCTTCAAGGAGCTCGGGAGCACGCTGCGCGGCGCCAAGGCGTTCCCGCTCACCCTCGCGTTCCTGGGCACCTACCTGATCTTCACCGACGGCATCTCCACCGTCGCGAACGTCTCAGCCCAGTACGGCAGCGAGGAGCTCAAGTTCGAGCAGCAGGTGCTGATCACCACGATCCTGATCGTGCAGTTCGTGGCCTACCTCGGTGGCGTGCTGCACGGCATGGTCGCGCGCCGGATCGGCGCCAAGCGCACCATCCTGATCAGCCTGGGGATCTGGGTTGTGGTCATCGCTGGCGCGTACTTCGTGCAGGCGGGCCAGCAGTTGCAGTTCTACCTCGTCGCCGCGGGCATCGGCATCGTGCTCGGCGGGACCAACGCACTGGCGCGGGCGCTGTTCAGCCAGATGATCCCGCCGGGGAAGGAGGCGCAGTACTTCTCGGTGTACGAGGTCGGCGAGCGTGCCACGTCGTGGCTCGGGCCGTTGCTGTTCGCGTTCATGGCGCAGCAGACCGGGTCCTACCGGTACGCGATCATCTCGCTGGTGATCTTCTTCGCGGTCGGGTTCGTGCTGATGATCTTCGTGCCGGTCAAGCGGGCGATCGAAGCGGTCGGTAACACCGTGCCACAGACACTTGAGAGCAAGGCGTGACAATCGATAAACGCTGAGTGGTGTTCGTATTCGAGTACGAACGACTACTTCACGTCATCATTTCTCACCCGTCCGATCGGCGTTTACAGTTTGGTCGGACCGGGTACCTGCGGAACTTGGACTGACCTGTGACATAACTCCTCCGAACGGGTGAGATGTTGGTGTCGATTGTGGGATAACGCGTCACTTTCCCGCGCCGATTGCCTCCCTTAGGAGGAAGCTGTTGTTGACGGGTGAAACATGTCACTGTGCGCGACGAAGTGCCGGGCGAAGGGAATCTCCCGGCCGTTCCGTTCGTTGCACACGGTGAGCACCACCCTGGTCCGAGGGAACTCGGGCCGAACGAAAGGACACCGCCATGGCCGACCGTGTTCTCCGTGGAAGCCGGCTGGGAGCGGTCAGTTACGAGACTGACCGGAACCACGATCTCGCGCCGCGTCGTACGGTCAGGTATGCGTGCCCGAAGGACCACGATTTCGAGGTGCCCTTCTCGGACGACGCCGAAGTGCCGCCGGTGTGGGAGTGCCGACTGCACGGCTTGGAATCCAAGATGATCGACGGCTCCCTGCCGGAGCCCAAGAAGGTCAAGCCGCCGAGGACGCACTGGGACATGCTGCTCGAGCGCCGGACCATTCCGGAACTCGAGGACCTGCTCACCGAACGGCTTGAAGAACTTCGTGGCCGGCGCAGCCGGACAGCCTGACAGCCTGTGACGTAACTCCCACCACGAGACAACCCCGCCCAGACCTCCCGCCTGGGCGGGGTTCTTCGTGTCCACACTTTTGCAGGAACCTGCGGCGGATTCGCGCCACGGTATTGCCGATAACGGCCAAAACGCGGCCGGTCCGCGATTCACCGGACATACCGTGATCGCGTGCCGCATTTCCCGCTTGAGCCCGATCCGGCCGAGATGGGGCAGCTCGTCTGGATCATCTCGTCGACTTCGTCGAGACACTTCCCGACTTGCTCGATCGGCTCGGCCAAGCGACCACGCGCGGGCTTGAGTTGATCAAGTCATCGGTACCAGACGCGGAGCGGCCCTAGCGCGGCGAATCCGACCTCGATCGCCGCCTCAAGATCGTCGCCGTGCTCGTACCCGACCAGCGAAACGCCAGGAAACCTCGCTGAGGCCGCGGTGATCGCGGCAGCCCAAAGGTCGCTGTCATCGACCGAGAAGAGGTTGGAAACGCCCACCACCCCGGCACTGTGGTTCAGCACCACGCCACCGGCCAGGTCATCGCCACGATAAAACGCCAGCACCCGGACCGACGGATCGTCGAGCAGCGCGGGCCGCAAGACATCCACGTCATCCCACCCGGTCCGCCACGCGGCCAGCTCGACAGCGGTGGAGACCTCCTCGACGCGCACGTCTAGAGCCGGTGCCGCAACGTCTGGTGGGCGGTGGATCCACTGGGCCGTGAACAGTTCCGCGAAGCCGTCACCAATCAGGTCCTGGGTGGCGAAGCTGTCTTTCACCGAGCACCCAGGCGACGTGTCGATGCCCGCCAAGAACCCGTTAGCGTTGGGCTGCAACGTAACCGCATCGGGGTAATACATCGGGGTACGGCGTGCACTGCGCCAGACCGCCTCATCGAAGGTGCTCTAGATACCGTGCGACCGGCACATCGAAGCGCACCACTCGGCGTTGTTCCGAGCCGCCGTAGCCACGTTCATTCGAACAACCCACTCGATAAGTACTTCAGTCCACTGTCGACCTGAACAGTCAGCACGCGATGCCCCGAGCCGAGACGCCTCGCGAGCCGCGCGGCCGCCACGAGGTTCGCGCCCGTCGACGGGCCGGAGAACAACCCATACTCCGCGGCCGCCACACGAGCCATCTCAAGCGCGTCAGCACTCGTCACGCTGATCACCTCGTCGAAGTCATACGACTCCAGCAGCGGCGGCCAGAACCCGATGCCCGCGCCCTCGATCTGGTGTGTCCCCGGCTCGCCACCCGACAACACAGGCGACTCCGCAGGCTCGACCGCGACGCGCAACATCTCCGGGAACCGTTGCCGCAGCGCGCGCCCGGCACCGATCAGGCAGCCGCCTGTGCCCACGGACACGCAGAACGCGTCGATCTGACCAGGGACCTGGGCTGCGACCTCGTAGCCGAGCGGCTTGTAGGCGTTGATCACGTCCTGGTTGTGGAACTGGTCCGTGGCGAACCCGTCCACCTGGTCGGCAACCAGCCTCGCCAGCTCGATCAGCTGCGGCCACAGCTCAGGCTGGAACCCGCCCGGCGGGCTGGTCACCATGTCGACATCGGCACCGAACGCCCGCATCGCCGACAGCTTCTCCAGCGCGAACGCGTCCGACGTGACCACCCGCAACGGGTGACCGGTCAGCGCGCACACCATCGCCAGCGAGGCGCCGGTGCTGCCACCGGTCGCCTCGACCACGATCTGCCCTGGACGTAACCGGCCGGTCTGCTCGGCGCCGCGGATCATCGCCAACGCCATCCGGTCCTTGTACGACCCCGTCGGGTTGGCTGCCTCCAGCTTCACCCAGACCTCGGCGTCGTTCGCGCCGGTCAGCCCGTCCAGCCGGACCGCTCTTGTCCAGCCGATGCCAGCGAGTAAGCCTTGCTCCGCCATGCGTCAGGCGGACTTGCTGCCGCCCTTGACCAACGACCGCAACTGGTTGCCGCGCAGCCGCACACCCCACTTGAACACGCGCCACAGCGCCTCACGCACGATCGCGCCGTCCATCTTGGACACGCCGATGGCCCGCTCGGTGAAGGTGATCGGGGTTTCCGACACGGTGAACCCGGCCTCCAGGGTGCGCCAGGTCAGGTCGATCTGGAAGCAGTAGCCCGCCGAGGCGACGTTGTGCAGCTTGACCTTCTCCAGCACCGCCCGGCGGAACGCGCGGAAGCCCGCGGTCATGTCGTTGACCTTGGCCCCCAGCCAGATCCGCGAGTACAGGTTGGCGCCCTTGGACAGCAGGAACCGCCGCTTTGGCCAGTTCACCGTCTTGCCGCCGGGCACGTAGCGCGACCCGATCGCCAGGTCGGAGTCGTGCAGCGCGTCGATGATCCTCGGCAGGTCCTCCGGCGAGTGCGAGCCGTCGGCGTCCATCTCGACGATGACGTTGTAGTCGCGCTCAAGCGCCCAGCTGAAGCCGGCGACATACGCGGCGCCGAGACCGGCCTTCTCGGTTCGGTGCATGACGTGCACACGGTCGTCGGTCGCGGCCATCTTGTCCACGACCTCCCCAGTACCGTCCGGGCTGCCGTCATCGACGACCAGCACGTGCGCCTTGGGCAACGCGGCGTGCAGCCGGGAGATGATCGGCGTGATGTTCTCCCGCTCGTTGTACGTCGGGATCACCACAAGCACCGGCTCGAGCTCCGCCATACGTTCCTCTCCTACTCTTTCCCTGTCCGCGGTCGCTGGTGTCGGACCCGCGAGCCGACGCTGAACAGCAGCGCAAGCAAGCCCCCGAGCACCATGACGAGTTCAGGCCAGGCGCCCATCCGGGTCGCCAGGGTAACGGTCGACTTTTTGGCCACGGTGGCCACCAGCGTGTCGGCGGTGTACAAGTCAGTCTGACGGGTGACCGAGCCGTCCGGTTGCACAATCGCGCTGACGCCGGTCGTGGCGGACACCACTACCGCCCGGTCGTGTTCGACCGCACGGATCCGCGACATCGCCAGCTGCTGGTAGCTCATCTCCGTGCGTCCAAACCAGTTGTTGTTCGTCGGGACGGTGAGCACCTCGGCGCCGTCCCGCGCGGCCTGCGTGAGGACGTCGTCGTACGCGACCTCGAAGCAGATGGCCACACCGAGCTTTGTGCCCGCGGCGGTCAGTATCGGGGGCTCGACACCCGGCTGCATATCAACTTGACCGTCCACGAAAGGTGTAAAAAGGCGCGCGATCGAGCGAATCGGCACAAACTCCCCGAACGGCACGAGCTTGCTCTTCGCGTACTGCGCCCCAGGCCCGGAAACCGGATCCCACACGACCATGACGTTCTGATCAGTGCCGTTGCCGTGCGACTGACGCGCACCGATCAGCGTGGGAACGCCGAGATCGGTCACCATCCGGTTGAGCGCGACATCGTCAGCCGGATCCGGGCCGAGCCCGGTGAACGTCTCCGGCATGATCACCACATCCGGCCTAGCCACCCGACCAGCCCGAATGTCGGCGGCCAGCTGCTCAGCCCGCGCGATGTGGTTGCGCCGCATCTCGTCACCCGCGCCGAGCGCCCCCAACCCCTCCGGCGCGTTGCCCTGCACGATGGCAACCGTCAGCGTGCCGTTCTGCGCGTCGGTACCGACGAACGGCAGTGTCGCGAACGCGACGGCGAGTGGAACGACGGCCATCAAGGCAGGAGAAACCCGCTTTCGGAACAGGAACTCGGTGATCGCGCACCCGGTGAGCACCACCGCGAACGAAAGAAGTGGAGCGCCCCCCAGCGACGCAAGAGGCAGGTACCACCCGTCGGGCTGTCCGAAACCAACCCGCGACCAAGGAAACCCACCGAACGGAAAACGCCCCCGCAGAGCCTCCCCGGCGACGAACAGCGCGGCCATCCACACCGGACCGCCACGCATAGTGCTGACGACAGCCATCGCAGCACCCGCCACGGCGATGAACAGCGAAAGCACCGCCGACAAACCAACCCACGGCGACGGCCCAAACCCAGACCCGAGGAAATCCTGCAGCCAAAACAGCGATGGGAGTAGGAAGGCCATCCCGAAGAGGAAGCCATAGCCGAACCCAGCCCGCGCCCGCCTCCCCCGGATGGCCACGGCGAACAGCGCGAACGCCGGAACAGCCAGCCACCAGACGGTCCGAGGCGGAAAGCTCAAGAAGAGAAGCAATCCGGCGACAACCGAGACTGCCGACCGCCAGATCACCGGATGCCGACGGACGTACGAGACCGTGCGCCGAGCAGGCGTCGGCTTAGGCGACACGGGAGCAGCGATCACGCAATCAGACTACGGGCGCGGTGTGAACGCTCCGTGACGAGCGTGCCCATGCGACCATTGCCCGCTGATGGATACCGAGCAGCGCCGAGCCGCCGTAGCGCTAGCGCTCATCGCGACGAGCACGCTGCTCTCGATGAGCGTCTGGTTCTCAGCGTCGTTCGTCGTCCCCCAGTTGCGGTCGCTGTGGGACTTGAGCAGCGGCCAATCCTCTCTGCTGACCATCGCCGTACAACTGGGTTTCGTGGTCGGCGCGCTCACGTTGGCCGCGAGCGGTCTCGCGGACGCGGTGCCAGGGCGCGTGCTGATGAGCGTTGGGGCGTTCGGCGCGGCCGTGGTCAACCTGGTTCTGTTGTGGGCTCCCGGTTTCGCGGTCGCGTTGGCGTTGCGAGCACTCACCGGTGCGTTGCTCGCGGCCGTGTATCCGCCTGCGTTGAAGGAAGTCTCGTCGTGGTACCGATCGGGCCGTGGGACGGCCTTGGGCATCATGATCGGCGCCCTGACCTTGGGATCCGCGGCTCCGCAGCTGGTCAAGGCGTCCGGCGGGCTGAGTTGGCAGGTCGTGATCGTGTCGACCACGGTCCTGACTGCCCTTGGCGGGGTGATCGTGATGCTGGTACGCGGGAAGGGGCCGTATCCGTTCCCACGGTCGGTGTTCAGCCTGCGTGCCGCGCTGCGTGCGATGCGCAGGCGCGCTGTCGTGTTGGCCAATGTCGGGTATGTCGGGCACATGTGGGAGCTGTACGCCATGTGGGCGTGGATCGGCACGTTCCTCAGTGGACTAGTGCCGTTCACGCAGACGGCCGACGGGCAGAGGTACGCGGCCTTGGCGGCTTTCGGATGTATTGCCGTGGGTGCGGCGGGATGTCTGGTCGGTGGGCGGATCAGCGACAGGTTCGGACGGGCCCAGGCGGCTTTGGTGAGCCTGATCTTGTCTGGTGGGTCCGCGGTGACGTTGGCTTTCGTCCGCGACCTGCCGGTGCCAGTGGTGCTTGTGGTCTGCGCGTTCTGGGGCTTCTGGGTGATCGCGGACTCCGCCCAGTTCTCCGCGATGGTCACCGAAAGCGCGGACCCCAGATACGTTGGCAGCGCGGTGTCGCTGCAGTTGGCGTTGGGCTTCACCACGACCGCGGTGACGATCTATCTGGTTCCAGTGCTGGCGGAAGACGTGTCGTGGACGGTGGCGTTGCTTGTCCTCGCGCTGGGACCCGCTGTTGGCATCACGGCCCTGGTCGCCTACCTGCGCCGCCCTGCCGGGACGGTGCCCTAGTGCCGTGAAGGTCTTCCTACCTTCACGGACATGCTCCTCATTGGCTCCCAGCCCTTGTCCCTTTGCTCTTGCCCTTGATGCATCGCCGTAGTTTCGTCATTTATTAATCAACCGTGTCCGTAGTACTAGACGTTGTCCAGATCGGCGACGGATTTCCGGCGGCCACATCGGCACCTCGGATGATCTGGATCCGGTACGGCCTCAACTCCCACGCCGCGAAGTCCGGCGACTCAGGGCCGTCTGGCCACAGCGTCGACGGGTCATACCCGACCGCGAGCCGGTCCCAAGCCTCCGCCCCTACCCACAAAACTTGACAGTCCACGAACGCGGCATCGTGCTCGGGCGACCAATAAGCGCAGCTCACCCACGGCGACCTGGCCACATGGGCAGTCTTGACCGGGGTGCGGCGGGTGCCGATGAAGCCGATCACCGCCTCGGGGCTGATCTCCCAGACCGGATGCATGATCCGGACTCGTGGCCGACCAAGGTGGTCCGTTGTCGAGACCGTGCTCCAGACGATTCGGCCAGTGATCTCGGTCAGTGGGGCGACGATTTCGTCAAGGGGAACGGGACGTCCGGCGACCATGACTGCACCTCCATGAATATTCAACCTAAGTTGCACAACCATGGTTGCATATTAGACCCTGAGATCGTGACCGCCCCTGAGCCGATCGCCGAAGATCTGGTCCTGTTGTTCGCCGCCCTTGCCGCGACCACGCAGGCGCAAGTCACCGCAGAGATCGCCAAGGCGGGTTTCGGCGACCTGCGGCCATCGGACGGATACGTGGTCCAGCACCTGCAGCACGGCCCGCAGACCATCGGCGAACTCGCGACCAAGCTCGGCATCACGGCCCAGGGCGTCTCGAAAGCTGTGATCGAGATGGAGCGCAAGGGCTACGTCTCGCGCACGCCATCCTCAGGCGACCAGCGCAAACGGCTCGTCGAGTTGACCATGCGCGGATGGGACGCGATCTACGCGAGCCGGAAAGCCCGCGCGCACGTCAACCGGGACCTGCGAGCCAGCTTGGGATCGGGCGCCCGTGCGTTCCTCGACCAAGTTCACCACCTCGCCGAGAACACGGGCGCCCTCGCCGCTCTCACCGAGCGACGGCTGAGGCCCTAGGCGGCGTCGTGGAACACCAGGCCGAGCGTGTGCCGGATCCCGGAGCGAACAACGCTCACCCCATGCCGCACGGGTGATGCCGACCAGCCACGGGCAGAGCGCACCGGACGGTCCCGAGTGGTGAAGATCAAGCCGTGCCCCTGCGGCAAAAGTGTTGCCATGCCACGAGATTGCGCACGCGGGCGCTGCTCGACGAGCATGAACTCCCCGCCGGAATGATCGACCCCAGGCACGTTCAACCCGATCACCACCTGAAGCGGGAACACCAAGTCACCATACAGATCCCGATGCAGCGCGTTCCAGTCGCCTTGCTTGTACCGCAACAGGATTGGCGTGGGTTTCACCTGCCCCGCACGGTGGCACATGTCGAGCCACGCGTCCAAAGTGTCCGGCCACGGCGCTGGTTGGCCGAGCTTCGCGGCCCAGTCACGGGCGATCGGCAGCAGGTGTGGGTAGAAAGCCTGCCGCAGCTCGGAAACCACTGAAGGGAAAGGCGAGGAGAAGTACCGGTACTGACCGGAGCCAAACCGGTAACGCGCCATGTCGATGGTTGAGCGGAACCGGGAGACATCGTCGTACAGCGCCGCGATCTTCCCGCATTCCGACGCCGTGAGGATCTGGGGCGTCAGCGCGCACCCGTAGGTGTTCACCTCGTCGACGAGGACAGTCCAGTCAGCTGAAGACACAGATCTCATGTCTCCAGCTTGTGCCGGAACCCGCGAACAAGCTGGCGGCTTTCAGACGGCACTCTGTGGCACCACCACGGTTCCCTGTGCACGCGTGACCGGGATCGGCGGGTCCAGCACGTCTGCGGCGGACGGTCCACGGTCGGGGTTCGCGCGGCAGACGACGCGTGCCTCGAACGCGATCTCCCGGGACCGGTTGCCGACCCGGATGATGGTTCCGGTCGCCTCGATCACGTCACCTGCCTGGATCGGCGCCAGGAACTCCACGATCGAGTAGCCCGCGAACAGACCTTCATCGCCATCCGTCCAGATCATCATCTCGGTCGCCACGTCGCCGAACATGCCAAGCCCGTAGGCTCCGTCGACCAAGTTGCCGCCGTAATGGGCGTGCGAGTGCGGCACGTATCGCCGCTGAGTCACGGTGAATCCCTCGACCAACGCCCCGCTCAAACTCCGGCTCCTGTCTTGTGTCCCAACGCATGAACTAGAAAACTCGCGACTTCACCGGGAGTGGTACCACGGCCGAAGACACGGTCGACACCAAGTTCCCCAGCCATCAGCGGATCAAACCGGGGCCCGCCCGCGATCAACAGCGGCCGCTTCTGCCCCATCGCTTCACGGAACGCGGCCGACATCTCCTGCGTGTTGTGGATGTGCGCGTCGCGTTGCGTGACCACTTGGGACACCAGCACCGCGTCGGCTTTCTCCGCGCGAGAGCGTTTGACCAGTTCAGGTACGGAAACTTGGGCGCCGAGGTTGATTACGCGCAGTTCGCGGTAGTACTCGAGGCCCTTCTCCCCCGCGAAGCCTTTGATGTTCAGGATCGCGTCGATGCCGACCGTGTGGGCGTCCGTGCCGATGCAGCCGCCGACCACGACCATCTTGCGGCGCAGGCTTTTCTTGACCGTCGAGTTCACTTCGGACGGTGAGAGCAGCGGGTATTCCTTTTCCACCACACGGATTTCGTCCATGTCCACAATGTGCTTGACCGAGCCGTATACCACGAAGAACGTGAAGTCCGGGCCGATCGGCTTGGAGTGCACGACCATCGCCGGGTCCATGCCCATCTTGTTCGCCAGCTGCAACGCGGCGCCGTCGGCGCGTGGGCCGTGCGGTACCGGCAGGGTGAACGATGTCTGGATCATGCCGTCGCCGGTGGTGTCGCCGTAGGGCCTGATGTGGCGTTTCATGCTGAGCCCTCCTCCAACAAGTCGCTGGCCGGGTTGCGGTAGCCGTCGGTTTTCTCGATCACGCCGTCGGCGCCTTTTCCGCCGGTGGGTGGGCGTTTCATCAGGCCGAATGTGCCGTCGGCGATCGCGTTGAGCAGGCCGTCGGCCACGATCCGGTCAAGCAGGTCGACGGCCTCACCAAGCACTTGGTGGGCTCGTTTGACGATCAGGCCGTCCGGCGCGGGCCGGAAGTCCTCACGCAGGCTTCCTGCCGCGTTCAGCACGTACCGCACGTTGGCCAACGCGAGATCGCGGTCGGAAAGGAACGGTGTGACAACGGCTTCCGTCATCATTCCGACGAGCAAAATGGACTGTCCGGTCAGGACACCGGCGAGGTTGAAGAACCCGTCGAGCAAGTGCCCGTTGAACACGTCGCCGGTCATATGCTTGGTTGGTGGCATCCACTTCAGCGGCGCGTCCGGGAACAGTTCCCGTGCAAGCAAAGCATGTGCGAGCTCTAGCCGGAAGGAATCTGGGATCGACGGGTTGATCTCGAACGCGTGCCCCAAACCGAGCAGCGAGTCAGGCAGTCCCGCTTCGTGCGCGAAGTGCTCGTTCAGCAGCTGTGACACGGTGACCGTATGCGCGGCGTCCACCGCGTCGGCGGTGGTGAGGTAGTTGTCCTCGCCGGTGTTGATGATGATTCCGGCGCGGGCGTGTACCTGGCGGGAGAACCGTTGATCCACAAAGGTCCGGATCGGGTTGATGTCACGGAACAGGATGCCGTACATCGAGTCGTTGAGCATCATGTCCAGCCGCTGCAATCCGCCCAGCACAGCGATTTCGGGCATACACAGCCCGGAGGCGTAGTTGGTCAGCCGGATGTATCGACCGACCTCTTTGGACACGTCATCCAACGCTGCCCGCATGATCCGGAAGTTCTCCTGGGTCGCGTATGTGCCCGCGAACCCGTGATGAGTGGCACCTTCCGGCACGTAGTCCAAAAGCGACTGTCCAGTTGAGCGGATCACGGCGATGATGTCCGCGCCCGCTCGTGCCGCGTTCCCGGCCTGCACAACGTCTTCGTCGATGTCCCCAGTTGCCACGATCAGGTAGATCCACGGACGCTGCGCGGGATCACCGAACTTCGCGATCAGCTTGTCGCGCTGGGCACGGTTGCGGTCAACCGTCCGCATCCCCTTCCCGACCGCAGTGCGAGCCAGTTTGTAGGCACGTTCCGCGTCCCGGCCAGTAGGCACCTTGTACTGGATCTGTCCGGCCGCGGTCGCCTCGGCCAGTTCGGTCAAGGACGCGAGATCGTGTTCCCGCAACGCATGGAAAGCGGGCAGGACGGAACCCTGTTCCAGTCCACAGTGGTCACGGATGGTGTCCACGACCCGGTTGACCCACGGCACATCACCGGCGCGGTGAGCGGTGTCCGCGCCGGTGATGCCCGCGAGGCGGAGGGTCGCGCGTTCGACGGCGACCGTCGTATGCGCTTTGGCCAGCGCGATCACTGGTTCGCTCGCCCTGGCCGCGAGCTGCCGAGCCTTGGCCACGACGCTGGGGTCGAGGTTCAGCAGATCACCCATCCGCTCATCCTTCCTGGTAGATCGTCTTTCCGCGCAACACAGTCCGAATGCACCGAGGCAGCTTCACGCCCGGCTCAAGCGAAGGCAAGCCCGGCACGCCGGAGCGTGGATCCATCGACCAGCGCTGGACCCGGCTGTCGCTGCCCGCGACCACAAGATCACCGGTCTCCCACACCGCATAAGTCGCCGGAGCGCCCGGCTGAAGCGTCCCAGTGACGCCGTCGTCCACGCCCGCCGCACGCCAGCCGCCCCGCGTGTGCGCGGTAAACGCGGCCCGCGCCGAAACCCCATGACCAGAGGTTTTGTGATGTACGGCAGCCTGCACGGAACGCCACGGGTCCACGGGCGTGACCGGCGAGTCAGATCCGAACGCCAGCACAACCCCGGCGCGCGCGAGCGCCGAGAACGGGTTCAGTGACGTGCCCCGCTCCCCCAGACGCTGCACGTACATCCCGTCCGGGCCGCCCCACGCGGCGTCGAACTGCGGCTGCATCGACGCGATGATGCCCCACGAAGCCAATTGCTCGGCCTGCTCCGCTGTGACCATCTCGACGTGTTCCAGCCGGTGCCGGGCCGCCGCGAGGGCATCGCGACCAACGGACTCCTGCGCCTTGGCGAAGCCGTCGACGACCGCTGACACCGCGGCGTCGCCGATCACGTGAAATCCGGCTTGGATCGAGGCATTCGTGCACGCGATGAGGTGCTCGGCGATCTCGCCCGCGTCCAAGTAGCGCGCTCCGCTAGTTGGCGCGTCGGCGTAGGGCTCGTGCAGCGCCGCGGTTCGTGAGCCGATGGCGCCGTCTACGAACAGGTCACCGGCCAGTCCCTGCAGGCCCAGTTCCGCGGCGAGTTCGAACGCGCCGATCTCGCCCCAGTAGCCCACGACATCAGGCAGCGTCTCCGCGCGCCCCAACTCGAGGACCTCGGCCAGGTCTTGCTTGCTGGAGATGTCCGGGCCCGCGCACTCGTGCACGCTGGCAACCCCGCGCGAGGCCGCGTGCTGCAGGAACGCCAGCTTGGCCGCGTGGCGCTGGTCAGCTGACAACTGGCGAAGAGCAACGCGCCGGACGCGGTGGTGAGCGTCGCGAGACAACGGCCCGACCCGGTCCCATCCATCCGCTCCCTCGGCGTCCGGGGCGTGCTCCACCGTGGCTGACGACACGAGCGCCGAGTGCACGTCGATACGCGACAGGTACACCGGGCGCCCGCCCGTCGCCTCGTCTATTTCCGCGCGCGTTGGCGGCCTGCGCTCTGGCCACGCGGTTTCGTCCCATCCATGGCCCCAGATGGTGGCGCCGTCAGTTTTCCGCAGCGTGTCGAGCAGCTCAGTCAACGAGCGGCACCCGGTCAGGTCCAAGCCCGTGAGCAGCAATCCTGACGCGGTGGCGTGCACGTGCGGGTCGACGAACGCGGGCGCGACGAAGGCTCCGTCCAGCTGGACGGTCTCCGCGTCCGGGTACAGCGCTTTCGCCGGGCCGTCCTGGCCGATCCACACCACTGTGCCGTCTTCGACCGCCATCGCGGTCGCGTCCGGCGCTCCCATGGCGTGGATCCGTCCGCCCAGCAACAACATCCTCATGCCCCGGAAGTCTGCCGTTCGCGGGCTTCGAACAACTGGCGGACCCCGGGTTCGGAGCGCAGCAGGTCGAGGGCGAACTCGGCGTGACCAGGCACGTACCCGTTGCCGATGATCATCTCGACGTCCGCGGCCAGTCCTTCGGCGCCCAACGCGGCCGCGGAGAACGACGTGGCCATCGAGAAGAACACGATGGTTCCGCCGTCCGCCGTTGCCAAGACGGCGCCGTGTTCGCATCCGGGCACGTCGACGCACACGATCGTGACGTCCACCTGGTCGCCGACCCCCTCGGCGACGGCGACCGGATTGCGCGCGTCCGCGACCACGACGGAGTCGGCCAAGCCGACCTCCCGCACCGACTTGGCCTCCCTCTCTGTGGGCACCAGTGCGACGAGCCTGCTGGCGCCCGCCCGGCGCGCCGCCGCGAGCGACAACGAGCCGGACTTCCCTCCCCCGCCGAGTACCAGCACCGACGGCTTCCCGTAGCGCCGGACCACGCGATCAGTCAACGCGGGCGCACCACACACATCCAACACAGAAAGCGCCAGCCGGTCGGGCATGTCGTCAGGCAGAACAGCCACGATTGACCTGCCGAACAGGATCGCCGTTGCCTCGCACGGCACCTGCTCGCTCGTTCCGTCCCATTTCACCAGGTCATCGGTGATACGCAGGGGTGTCAGCGTCAACGAGACGAGCGTGGCGATCCGGTCGCCCGGTTTGAGCCCCAGCGGCGACTCCGGGCCGACCGCGCGGACCGTGCCCAGCAACATGCCACCCGATCCAGTGACCGGGTTATGCATTTTCCCGCGTGCCCGGACGATCTCCAGGACGGCCGTACGGATTCCGTCGCCGTACTGCTCCCTGAGCTGGCGAAAGGACGCCGCGTCCAGGTTGAGGCATTCGACGTCGACAACTACCTCGTCCGGCCCAGGTTGCGGGCTCGCGTCCAGCCGTTGTGCCTGCTGCGGAAGCACGCCGACGGGCTCGGCCACCCGGTGCAGACCGTACGAGGACATCCACGCACCTCCGAAAGATTTACGTTGTACTGTCGTTCTGACAGTATATCTTTACGCAACGTTGACGGCGAGGAGGAGATATGACTGCAGCAACCACGGTGACCGCAGCTATCCAGGCCACTGATGAGCAGCCCTACTCCTACACGCGGCATGAGCTGGTCGAGCCCGATTGGCGGCGCTTCCCAGGCTGGCGGGACGTGACCGAGGCGCAGTGGCGTGACGCCCAATGGCAGCGTGTGCACTGCCTGCGCAACATCAAGCAGCTGCGGGCGTTGCTCGGCGACTTGCTCGAGGAGCGGTTCTACGATGACCTCGCCGCCGACCAGCAGCATCTGGCGACCATGTCGATGTTGCTGCCGCCGCAGATGCTCAACACGATGGCGCCGGACGCGGGCGACGATCCGGTGAAGTTCACCGAGGCCTTCTACGCCGACCCGATCCGCCGCTACATGCTGCCGGTACGCAGCGACCGTGACCCGCGCTGGCCGAACCACCCGTACTCGTCACGGGATTCCTTGCACGAAGCGGAAATGTGGGCCGTGGAAGGCCTGACGCACCGCTACCCCACCAAGGTCCTCGCCGAGATGATCTCGACGTGCCCGCAGTACTGCGGGCACTGCACGCGCATGGACCTGGTCGGCAACTCGACTGCGCAGGTGGACAAGCACAAGCTGGCGCTCAAGCCGGTTGACCGCCAGGACCTGATGATCGACTACCTGAAGAAGACCCCGGGTGTGCGGGATGTCGTGGTGTCCGGCGGTGACGTGGCGAACGTGCCGTGGCCGCAGCTGGAATCGTTCCTGATGCGGCTGATGGACATCGACACCGTGCGCGATATCCGCTTGGCTACCAAGGCGTTGGCCGGTCTGCCACAGCACTGGATCCAGCCGAAGGTCGTCGAAGGCCTTGAGCGCGTTGCCCGCACGGCGCATCGCCGGGGCGTGAACCTCGCTATTCACACGCACGTCAACCATGTTCAGTCGGTGACGCCGCTCGTGGCCGAGGCCGCGCGGACGGCGCTTGAGGTGGGCGTGCGCGATGTGCGTAACCAAGGTGTGCTGATGCGTGGCGTGAACGCGACCCCGGCCGACTTGCTGGACCTTTGCTTTGCGCTGCAAGGGGAAGCGAACATCCTGCCGTACTACTTCTACATGTGCGACATGATCCCGAACGCCGAGCACTGGCGGGTGGCGGTGTGGGAGGCGCAGGAGCTGCAGCACGCGATCATGGGCTACCTGCCCGGTTACGCGACGCCGCGCATCGTCTGCGACGTGCCGTACGTCGGCAAGCGCTGGGTGCACCAGTTGCACGAATATGATCGTGAGCGCGGTATTTCATATTGGACAAAGAACTACCGGACCGGAATCGAACACCACGACCCGGACGCGTTGACCCGGCAATACCCGTACTACGACCCGATCGGAACATTGCCGGACGCCGGCCAGGAATGGTGGTCCCGCCAGTCCTGAAAGACCTCGTGAGTGGTTAGCCGTGTTCTAACACGACTAACCACTCACGAGTGTTTTACGGGCCGGTGTAAAGCAGGCGGTTCGGTGAGCCTGCGCCCGGGTTATTCACAATTCCGGGAGTCGCTTTGCTGACCAGTGCCGACGAAACCTGCGCGGGTGTGGCCGTGGTGTTCGTCGACAGGAACAGCGCGGCCGCACCCGCGGCGTGTGGCGAGGCGAAGGACGTGCCGTTGCCGGTGTAGGTGGCCGTGTCGCTGGTCGCCCAGGACGAAGTAATGGCCGAACCCGGCGCGAACAGGTCGAGCGCGGCCCCATAGTTGGAGTAGGACGCGCGGGTGTCCGTACGGTCCGTCGCGCCGACCGTGATCGCCTCACGGACACGCGCCGGGGAGAACGAATCCGCGTTGGTGTTCGAGTTACCGGCGGCAACAACCCAGGTCACGCCAGACGCGACCGAACGTCGCACGGCGTCGTCCAAGGTCGCCGAGACGCCACCGCCGAGGCTGGCGTTGGCGACCGCGGGCTTGCGTGCGTTCTGTGTGATCCAGTTGACGCCCGCGATGACACCGGCCGTCGTGCCGCTGCCCTGGTTGTTCAACACGCGGACTGGGTAAACCGACGCTCCCTTGGCAACGCCGTACTGCGAGCCCGCGATCGTGCCCGCGACGTGCGTGCCGTGTCCATGACCGTCGTTGGCGTCGGTGTCGTTGTCCACGAAGTCGTAGCCCTGACGAACGCGACCACCGAACGTCTGGTGCGTCGTGCGTACACCGGTGTCGAGGACGTACACGTTCACGTTGGCGGCCGTGGTCGCGTAGGTGTAGCTGTTGTTGAGGGGCAGTTGCCGCTGGTCAACGCGGTCCAGGCCCCATGACGGCGGGTTGGGCTGGGTCGCGGTGATGCTGACGGTCTTGTTCTGCTCGACGTACTCCACGTTCTTGTCCGCGGCCAGTCGCTTGGCCTGCCGTTCGCTGGCGTGGACCTCGACGCCGTTGACCGCCTCGAACGTGTAGCCAAGGGCGCCGACCTTCCCTGCAAGGTCGGCGGCCTTGGCACCCTTCTTCAGAATGACGATGTAGCTGTCGTGAACAGCGCCTTCCGCGCCCGCGCCGACAATGTTTCCCTCGGCTGCTTGAGCGGGCGCGGCAATCGCGGCCAGCACCGCGATACCGGCGACGGAAATCCCTAAGACTTTGCGCACTTTCTATTCTCCCTCGCTGCCGGGCCTCCTTGGGTGGGCCCGCTATTGAAGTTAAGTGCGTGCGCAGCGGGGTTCCAGACCGTCTCATTTACAGACAATCGGGTTATTGCCAGTGTTTTACTTGTTAACCGCAGGTTTCCGGATACTGTTGGGCACGAGCGGACTGCGGCGGGCGTGGGACAACTACGACGTCCGGCTGACTGGCATCGACTTCAGCCCGGCATGCCGCCGCACTCGTGAGTGGTTACGCGTGTTCTAACCTGTCTAACCACTCACGAGGTCTTTGATGAAGTCGATCAGGACCTTGTAGACGTCGTCGCGGTCTATCTCGTTCAGGATGTTGTGCAGGTCGTCCGGGAAGATCACCGCGCGGGCGTTGGGCAGGAGGCGAGCGGCTTCTTGGGCGCCTACAGCGGGGGCCATGTCGTCTTTTTCGCCGTGTAGCAACAGGACTGGGACGTCGAGTACTTCGGACTCCAGCACGGCCGATACCCTGGCGGCCGCGATTCCCAAGGCTTGCAAGGTTTCCAGGCGGATGCCGCCCTGCCAGGTCAATGGGTCTTCGCGGATCTGCTGGGCGTATGCCTCGTCGCGGGACATCTCCCCCGGATCTTTGCGTAGGTCCATGGGGTCGATGCCGGACGCCAGCATGTCCACCAGGGCACTGTCGGCACCGGGCACGTGAACCAGGGAAGATCCTGCGAGGACTAGGGCCCGAGGTGAGTGAAGGGTCGGCAGCAACCGTTCGGCCGACAGCAGCGTAGCTGCGGTGGCACCCAGGGAGTGGCCGGAGATGACCAGAGGCAAAGTGGGATGAGCTGCCCGGGCGAGTGAGAGCAAGGAAGCGGCGTCGTCCAGCACGTGGTCGATGTTGTCGACCAGGACCCGCACGCCCTCGCTCTGCCCATGACCTGCGTGATCATGGGCCCAGACAGCGATTCCGGCTGCGTTCAAGGCGGCGGCGAAGGGCTCGTAGAGCCCGGTGTGTTCGCCGAGGCCGTGGAAGTGGACGAGCAGTACTCGCGGGTCCTCGGGGTCCCAGTTGCGGTAGAAGATCTTGCCGGTGCTGCCGGTGAACTCAGGCATCCAAACCCCGCTTCAGGTCCGCGATCAGATCATCGATACCCTCCAGGCCCACGGACAGCCGCACAAGCCCCGGCGTGACACCGCTGGCCAGCTGCTGGGCCGGGCTGAGTTGGGCGTGGGTGGTCGAGGCGGGGTGGATCACCAGGCTGCGCACGTCCCCGATGTTCGCAAGGTGGCTGAACAAGGACACGCTGTCCACGAACTTCTTGCCCGCGTCCACTCCCCCGGCGAGCTCGAACGCCACCACCGCACCGACCCCGGAGGGCAGATACCGCTGCGCCGCGGCATGCCAGCGACTGGACGGCAGGCCTGCGTAGTGCACCTGCGTCACGCTGGGGTGGGAGGAAAGGAAATCCGCGATCGCCACAGCATTCGAAACATGCCGTTCCATCCGCAGCGACAAGGTCTCGATACCTTGCAGCAGAAGGAAACTGTTGAACGGCGACACCGCGGGACCAAGATCGCGGACCAGCTTGGTTCGCAACCGCAGAAGATACGCCAGTTTGCCGAACGACGGGCCGAACTCCAGGCCGTTGTAGCTGGGGTCCGGCTGGGACAACGACGGCCACCGAGAAGGCGCGGCATCGAAAGGGAACTGTCCACTGTCGATGATCACGCCACCGATGCCGGTTCCATGACCAGACAAGAACTTCGTGGTCGAATGCACCACGATGTCCGCACCATGATCAATCGGGCGCGTCAGGAACGGTGTGGGCACGGTGTTGTCGACGATCAACGGCACACCCGCAGAATGCGCGACCGAAGCAACGGCCGTGATATCGAGGACGTTGCCAAGCGGATTGCCGACGGTCTCGGCATAGAAAGCCTTGGTATTCGGACGAACCGCGGCACGCCACGCGTCAAGGGAGTCGGGATCGGTGACGAACGTGACCTCGATCCCCATATCCTGCAACGTGTACGCGAACAAATTGTACGTCCCGCCATACAGAGTCGCCGCTGACACGATGTGGTCGCCAACCCGGGCCAAGTTCAGGACCGCCAAAGCCGAGGCGGCCTGCCCGGACGCGACAGCCACAGCCGCATAGCCGTTCTCCAGGTCCGCCAAGCGACCTTCAACCACAGCCGTCGTCGGGTTGGACAATCGGCTGTAGGCGTGGGTTTCCAAGTCCTGCAAGGCAAATGCGGCCGCCGCGTGATCGGCGTTGTCGAACACGAACGACGTCGTCTGGTACAGCGGCGTGGCTCGGGCACCGGTGGTCGGGTCGGGTTGTGCGCCCGCGTGGATCTGGCGGGTTTCGAAGGACCAGCGCGTCATCCGACGACGTCCGCCCACCAGCGCTCGGCCACCTTCGGGTGTGACCGGAGCCAGCCGACCAGCGCGTTCGCGCCGAACTGGGAGTGCAGCGGGTTGTCCTCCTCCGCGCTCACTCCCCTGGCTTGAGCCGCGAGCGAGGGCGGAAGCGTGAGCGGGGAGACGACCGCGTCGAGCCGTGGGCCCAGGAAGAACGGAATGGAGAACCGTTCGACGCCTGCTGGCGGGCTGACCACTCGGTGGCGGGTCGCGGTCAGGTAGCCCTGGGTTGCGATCTCCAGCATCTCGCCGATGTTGAACACGAAGCTGCCCGGGATCGGGGTCGCGTCGATCCAGCTACCGTCCTGGGCCTGGACCTGCAGGCCACCGACCGAATCCTGCTGCAGAAGCGCCAGGTAGCCGTAGTCCTTGTGCGCGCCGACACCCTGCTGGACGTCGTCGCGGCCGGGATAGCGGACGATCTTGACGTGGGTGGAGGCTTCCTCGTCGAACCAGGCGTCGAAGTAGCTCTCGTCCTGGCCCAAGGCCGCGGCCAAGGCACGCAGGACCTCCAGACTCACCCGCAACGCCTCGTCCTGCCAGGCGAGCACGGTCGCGCGCAGTTCCGGCAGTGCGGCGGGCCATTGGTTCGGGCCGATCAGGCGCTGCCAGGTCGGGCCGCCCTCCGGGACAACCGCGCGTTCGGGGCCGATGTCGATTTGTTCACGCCAGTCCTGTTTGCCGCCGGTGAACTCGTAGCCCGTCCTGGTGTAGCCGCGGAACTGGGGTGAGTTGATGTTCTCGATCGCCAGCCGATGCTCCAACGGCAGCGCGAAGAACTTCTTGGCGACCTCGTAGATGCCTGTGGTCAGCGAGTCAGGGACGCCGTGCCCGACGACGTAGAAGAAGCCGACGTCGTGGGCGGCGTGCCGCAACTCGTCGAGGAAAGCCGCCCGGTCGGCCGTGGGATCACGAAACCGGGACAAGTCGATCAACGGCAGTGCACTCACACATTGCAGCCTATTGGCCCAACGCAACTTGAGTCCCATGAAGTGGACCTAGATGACTGATTCCGTGAAATTGGTGTTCAGTGATCGAACGCGATCAGTGACCGCTTGCTGGTCACGCCGGTTTCCCAGTTCTGCCAGATCCCGGCGGCCATGGCCAATAGCCGCTGGGCGACGCGGGTGAACACCCCGGCTGGAGTGCGGGCGCCGTGGTGCTCCAGGTCGAGCTGGCCTTTGAGGGTTTGGTTGACCGATTCGATCCACTGGCGCACGTGGCCGAGGTTGCCGTGGCGGTAGGTCTCGTCGCGGCGGTCCGGGCGCAGCAGTCGCAGGCCCAGCGCCGCGGTCAACTCGTGGAAGTGCTTGCCGGCGAAGCCTTTGTCGGCCAGCAGGATCTGCCCGGAACGGATGAGGTGGTGGTTGCGCTCCAGCAATGCGGCGAGTACCTCGCGCTCGCCGAGCTTCGGGTTGGCCAGGCACCACATGATCGGCATCCCGTCGCCCGCGCAGACCAGGTAGAGTTTCAGGCCCCAGTAGAACCGGGAATGCGCGGCGCAGTAGCCGTAGCCGGCGTGCCCGGCCAGGTCCGAGCGTTTCACCGTCTCGCGCGACATGCCGCACGGAACGGGGGTGGCGTCGGCGATCCACACATCGTCGAACCAGGACGGGCAACACGCAGCCAGGACAAGAACCGCCTTGCACAGCAACGGATGGACGTTCTTGAGCCGCTTGTGGTAGCCGGACTGCTCCGGCAGGTACGGGAACATGACCTGCCACTCGGCGCTGGAGCGGATATGCCGGATCCAGCGCCGCTCGCTGGGGTACCGCAGCAGCACCTGAGCCACGGCCAGGGTGATCAGCTCGCTGTCGGACAGCAACGGCCGACGGCCGCGTCCGGCGCGGGGTGGTACCACGTGATCGTCGATGAGCACGTAGAGTGCGGTCAGGAGGGTGTTCAGTTCTTTCGTCACACATTGATCTTGAACACCCTCCTCTCATGTCCGCGCCCCGGCCTCACTTCACGTGATCTTCACGGAATCAGTCATCTAGGCTGGGTACATGACGCGAGTGCTGATCACGGGATCCGCCGACGGACTCGGGCAGATGGTGGCCCGTGGACTGATCGAGAAAGGGCACGAGGTCACCCTGCACGCACGCAGTGAAAGCCGGGCGCAGGACGCCCTGAAAGGCGCGCCGGGAGCGGCCGGTGCGCTGGTCGGGGATCTGTCCAGCATCGCGGAGACCAAGAAGATCGCCGAACAGGCCAACACGTCCGGACGATTCGACGTGATCGTGCACAACGCCGCGATCGGCTACCGGGAGCGGCGGCGCATCGAGACAGCAGCCGGCCTCGCCCACGTCTTCGCGGTCAACTCGCTGGCCCCCTACCTGCTGACGGCCTTGATCGACCGGCCCGATCGGCTGATCTACCTGAGCTCAGGCATGCACCTCGGCGGCAATCCCGACCTGACTGACCTGCAGTGGGAACGCCGCCGCTGGAACGGCTCGCAGGCGTACTCCGATTCGAAGCTGCACGACGCCCTGCTGGCGTTCGCCGTCGCCCGGTTGTGGCCGGACGTGCAGTCCAACGCCGTCGACCCGGGCTGGGTGGCCACGAAAATGGGTGGGCCCGGGGCGTCGAGGGATTTGTCTCGCGCGCCGGAAACCCAGGTGTGGCTGGCGACCGCGGACGAGCCCGGCAGCGGCGGCTACTACTACCACCGCAAACCGCACCGGACCCATCCCGCGGTCTCGGACACCCGCATACAGGACGGGTTCCTCAAGGCGTGTGCAGACCTCACGAACGTGACCCTCTAGTCCGCGTGCGCCCACGCCTTCTTCAAGGCAACCTTGCCACCGGTCTGTAGCAACGAACCGCTGAACAACCTGCTGGCCAGCTGCACAATCAGCACGACCGTCACAGCCAGGATGCCCAACGAGACGAAGGCCTCCCACGCCTGGGCGTCGCCCGTGAACATCCGGATCGGCATTGCCACACCCGCCGAGAACGGGATGTACGACAGCACGGTCATCAGTGGCTGGTTGTCGGACGCGAACACGACCGCGAAGTACGGCGCCATCACCAGCAACATCACCGGACCCGTACTAGCCCCGAGATCCTCCTGACGACTGACCAAAGCCCCGGCAACCGCCCAAATCCCGGCCAGCAGCACAAACCCGACGACCAGGAACGGCACGAACCAGCCAAGCGCGGGCGCGACCATGTTCACCAGTTCCGTATGGCCACCGATGCTCAACGCGATCGGCGCCGCGATGGCGATCAGCAGCACCTGACCAAGCGTCAGGATCGAGTGGCCGATGATCTTGCCTGCCAGCATGGCCCTGACCGGGATCGTGGCCACCAGGATCTCCACGATCCTGGTCTGCTTCTCCGTGACTGTGCCCTGGGCGATGGCCACACCGCCCATGCCGAACAGGAAGAAGAACAAGGCGAACAGCTGCGTTACGATGCCCTGCACGTCCTGACTGACCGCAGACGGCTCCAGCAACTGCACCGGCGGTGCCGTGCCCAACGCCGCCACCACAGCGTTCGGCGGGTCGTTCAACGCGATCACGCGAGGCCCCGGCAAGACCGCAGCCCTGACCTCCTCCGCGCGCACGAGTTGCTCCGCCGCGGCGACATCCGGCACCTCACGGACGTCGAAACCGGTGTTGGACAACAGTTGCCGGGCCTCCGCGCCCACCACGGCCACTGTGGGGCCTGATCCGCCGATCACGGTAGGCAGGATGGCTGCCGCAAAGAGTCCAACCAACAGAACCGCGACGCTGATCCAGAAGCCCTTGGTCCGGGTGTAGGTCTTGATCTCCCGTTCGGCGATGAGTTTGGTCGCCGGCCAGAACGCCGCCATCAGATCGCCTCCTTGAAGATCTCTTCCAACGACGGCACCACCGGGCTGAAGCTGCGGACCGCGCCGCGGCTCAGCGCCGATTCCAGCACCCGCTGGTCGGTCTGCCCGTTCTGTTCGGACAACGGGTCCACTTCGAACACCGCGCGTGGACCGTCCACATCCACCACTCGCACGCCGGGATGGTCACGAAGCCAGCCCGCGTCGGAGTCCACGACCAGCTCGAACCGTGTGGTGCCGTACTTGGCCCGCAGCTCTTCCCTGCCGCCGCTTGCCTTGATCTGGCCGCCTGAGATGATCACGAGGTCGTCACACAGCCGTTCGACCACGGCCAGCTGGTGGCTGGAGAACAGTACCGGGACGCCGCTGGATGCCCGTTCACGCAACACCTTCAGCACGGTGTCGACGGCGATCGGGTCGAGTCCGGAGAACGGTTCGTCGAGGATCATCGCGGTTGGTTCGTGCACGAGCGCGGCCGCGATCTGTGCGCGCTGCTGGTTGCCCAGTGACAGCTGTTCGAGCATGTCGTTGCCGCGCTCGGTGAGTTCAAGCTGCTCAAGCAGGTCCGCGGTGTTGGCTTTGGCCTTGGCCGACGACAGTCCGTGCAGCTGGCCGAGCCACTGGATCTGTTCGGCCACCTTCATTTTCGGGTACAGGCCGCGCTCTTCGGGCATGTACCCGAAGGTCTGCCGTACCGGCTGCGTGATCGGTTCGTCGTTCCACGTCACCGTTCCGCCATGCGGAGCCAGGACGCCGAGGATGATCCGCATGGTCGTCGTCTTGCCGGAGCCGTTCGCACCGAGGAAACCTGTCATCCGTCCAGGCCGGACGTTGAACGAGATCTCATCGAGGACCCGGTGGGTGCCGAAACTCCGGCTGACCCCCATCACCTTCAACATGCCGGGCAGCGTAATTCGGTGGTCGGGTGTCCCGCGTCCGGCGCGCGCCGGATAGTCCATCCTCCGCGCGGACTACGACCGGCCCGGCGCGACGATTCCGTTCTCGTAGGCGTAAACGACCGCGTGCGTACGGTCACGAAGCCCCAGTTTGGTGAGAATCCTGGACACGTGTGTCTTCACGGTCGTCTCGCCGAGGAACAGCTCGCTGGCGATCTCCGCGTTGCTCACCCCGCGCGCCAACTGAATCAGCACCTCGCACTCGCGCTCGGTGAGCTCCGGCGGGCGGTGCAACGGTTTCGCGGGTTCGTTTCCGCTGAACCGCGCGATGACCCGGCGCGTGACCTCGGGCGACAGCAGTCCATCGCCGCGTGCCACGACCCGCACCGCGTCCACGAGGTCCTCCGGAGACGCGTTCTTCAGCAGGAATCCGCTTGCGCCTGCCCGCAGGGCTTCGAACAGGTAGTCCTCGCGGTCGAACGTGGTCAGGATGACGACTTTGGCCACGTCCACGACCCGCCGGGTGGCTTCCAGACCGTCGATCCCTGGCATCTGCACGTCCATCAGCACCACGTCCGGGCGCAGCCGCGTGACCATCTCGACCGCGGCGAGACCGTTGCCTGCCTCCCCGACGACCTCGATGTCGTCCTCGGCACCGAGAATCACCCGGAACCCGACACGCACCAGGTCGTGGTCGTCGGCAAGGACCACCCGCAGCGTCACACACCCTCCTCAGTGGACAGACGTCGGCAGGCTGACCCGTACGCGGAACCCGCCGTCGCGGCGCGGTCCGGCGTCCAGTTCACCGCCGTGCACCGCGACCCGCTCGCGCATGCCGAGCAGACCGAACCCGTTGGATCCTTTCACGTCGCCGCGGCCGTCGTCAGAGACCTCGATCTCCAACGCTGTTTCCAAAAACCGCACCCGCACATCGGCCCGGCGCGCGCCCGCGTGTTTCACCACGTTGGTCAACGCCTCCTGCACCACGCGATACGCCGACAGCGCCACGCCTTGCGGCACCGGCCTTGGCTCACCGTAGACGCCGTGCACCACCTCAAGCCCGGCGCTCTTGGCGGCGGAAAACAGTTCTGGCAACTGATCCAGCCCTGGCGAGGACGTCGTGTCGGACGCCTCGGTGTCCTCCGCGCGCAGCACACCGAGCAGGCCGCGTAGCTCGGTGATGGCCGTGCGCGCGGTCTGCTCGACTGTGCGCAACGCTTCGCTGGCGACGTCAGGATCCTTGCCGAGGACGCTGCGTGCGGCGCCTGCGTGCACGCCCATCACCGAGACGTGGTGTGCGACGACATCATGCAGGTCACGGGCGATCCGCACCCGCTCGGCCACGATCGCGCCCCGCGTGTTCTGCTCCTGCGACAACCGGAGTTCCTCGGCACGCCACACCAACTCGGCCTGCCGCCTGGCCGACAACCACGCCATGTTGCCGAAGAAGTAGGCACCGGCGAAGAACAACAGGTTCATCGCGAGCGTGTACAAGACACCTGCCAGTACCGGGTTCATCGGCCCGGCTGCGTGCGGCAGGTCCGGCGGGTCGGCGATCGCGGTCAGCAGGTTGTAACCGAGCAAGATAAACATCGCCGCGATGACCGCGATCCGCGACCAGCGCGCCCACGTCCGGTTCTGCGCCCACGCACCGACCGTGTAGGTCGCGAGGAACACCGCGATCGACGGCATGAGGTTGTCGCCGACCGCGCGGATCGCTGCCGCGATGAACACCGCGCCGACCAGCAGCAGCACAACGATGGGATAGCGCCTGCGCAGTGCGAGCGGCAGCGCCAGACTGGCCGCCCAGACGAGCTGTTCCCATAACGGTGGGGCATTGGGTGTGCCGACGCTTTTCACGAGCACCATCGCCACGAGGGCGCCGACCAGCACCAGCAAGGCGATCCAGACGTCCTGCCGTTGCTCAGCGGGCGTGGGCGACGGCCGCCGCCAGTACGCCGGATCCACTCCTGTCCCCATACCCGCAAGGTAGCCCTCGTGAGTGGTTAGCCGTGTTAGAACACGACTAACCACTCACGAGTCATACCCTGGGGCTATGACCTTGGTCTGAAGTGCCCGCTACCGCGCTCGCGCGTGCGCGGAGATCCTGTGAGCTATGTGGGTTGCGGTAGCGGGTGCGGCGGTCGCACTGGTGGTGAACTACTTCGTTCCGGTGCTCAGCGCGTTGACGGTCGCGGTCCTGCTCGGCGTGATGGTCCCGGTCCGGGCCGATCTACAGCTGGTGACACGGCGGTTCCTGCGTACAGGTGTGGTGTTGCTCGGGTTGCAGCTGAGCCTGACCGAGGTGACCAAGCTGGGATTCGGGACCGTGCTCGCGGTCGTGGTCACGGTGTCTGCCGGATTCTTCGGCACATTGGCGATGGCGCGCTGGATCGGGGTGTCGCGTGGCCTGGGGTTGATGGTCGCGACCGGGTTCTCGATCTGCGGTGCGTCCGCGATCGTCGCGATGGACAGCGTCGCCAAGTCTGACAAGGAAGACGTGGCCGCCAGCGTCACGCTCGTGACGTTGTACGGCAGCTTGGCGATCGCGCTGGTTCCGTTGATCGGCAGCGGGATGGGCAGCGAATTCCTTGGCAAATGGGCAGGTTTGAGCGTGCACGAGGTCGCTCAGGTGGTCGCGGCCGCCTCCCCTGCCGGGGCCGCGGCGGTCGGGATCGCGGTGGTCGTGAAGCTGACGCGGGTCGTGCTGCTGGCTCCGATCGTGGCCGGTGTCGGGTTTTTTCAGCGCCAGGACGGACCGCGACCGCCGATCGTGCCGTTGTTCGTCGTTGGCTTCTTGGCCATGGTTTTGGTGCGTAGCACGGGATTGCTGCCCGGTCTGGTCTTGGATGGCGCGAAGTTCAGCACGACCGTCTTGCTGGCTGCCGCCATGTTCGGGCTGGGTACGACGGTCCGGATCGGGAAAGTCCTGCGGTCCGGGCGTAAGGGACTTGTCCTCGGCGCGCTGTCGACCGTGTTGGTCGGCGGGGTCGCGTTCGGCTCGCTCATGTTGATCGAGCCTGCGCCCACAGCGCCGCCGCCCCAGGCGACAGCCGTCGTTCGTTGAGGCACGCCAGGCCGACGCGCCGGGAGAACCGTGGCGTGATCCGCCGGTAGACCACGCCTTCGTGCTGGTCAGGCAGGGCTAGCGAGGCCACGATCGTCACGCCGTGTCCCAGTGCCACGAATTCGAGGATCGAGATGATCTGCTGCAGCTCGTGGGTCACCCGCGGCTGGATGCCCGCCATGGCGAACATCCGGTTCACCAGCTCCTGCGAGCCAGCCTGCGCCGCGCTGCCAACGCACCCACGCCAAGGACGCCTGTGCTCAGCAGGATGAACAAACCGAGTTCGGTGAACTGGAACCGCCAGAACTGGGTCGGCAGGTGCACCTTCGCGTAGGACTTGGCGTACTGATTGACGTTCGTACAGCCCGGCACGTCCGTTGAACTCATGCAGTTGCTAGCGCGGATATGGTTGCCGTTGGCATCCACCAAACCGGACTCGACCATCCAGGAGTCCGTCGGTTGGGCTTGGCCGGTGACGGTCTGGACCTCGGACTCGAAGTACGACGGGGTGGCGTAGTGCTCCCTGACGTTGTGGGCCACGGTCATCACCACGACGGTGTACAGGATCAGGGTGACCACCATCGCGGCCAAAGTGTTACGCAGCACCAAACCCGCTACCGCGCCGACCGCGAACGCCAGCAGTGTGTACCCGACGAGCGCGACGCCTTGGACCTCGAACACGCCGTTTTCCATCCTGCCCTGCATGACGAAGTTGATCGGTTCCAAGGCCCACACGCCGACGAGGCCGAGGATGACTGTCGCCGCAGTGAGAGCACTGCCGGCCATCGCCAGTTTGGTGACCGCCCAGCGGGTCCGGCTGACCGACTGGGTGAGGCCGAAGACGTGCGTGCCATGTTCGATTTCCCGTGCGAACAGCGGAGCACCGAAGAACATCCCGAACAGCACAGGAAAAACCAGCAACAGGAACACGTAGTACTGCAGGAACATGTTGTAGGTGTCGCTGACGAGTGCCTTGTCCGGCAACAACGTCACGGCGTCCGCCCGCACGTACGCCAGAACTGCCGAGATCACCGCGACAACACCGAACACTGCGAAGATCTGCAGCCGCTGTTGCCGCCAAGCTACCCAGATCATGTTCTCCCCTTAGGTCAATCTGCGTTTGCCTGCTATCGCCAAAGCACCGAACACACCCGCGCTGAGCAGCAGGACCAGTCCGAGTTCGGTGAACTGGAACCGCCAGAACCGGTCGGGCAGATGCACCCGCAGGTACTCGCCGACGAACCGCGAGTCGTTCATACAGGCCACCATCTGCCCGGAACGCGTGCACTCCAAGACGCTGATCCGTGAACCGTCCGCCTCCATGAAACCCCGTTCGAGCAGCCACGCTTCCGGCGGCTCGATACGGCCGCTCATACCGTCCACACGGGTTTCGTACACGGTTGGCGCGGCGTAATGTTCCCTGACTTCGTTTGCCACAGCCATCAACACGACCGTGTACAGAGCCAGAGTCACGACCATCGCCGCCAAAGTGTTACGCAGCACCAAACCCGCCGTCGCACCGATCGCGAACGCCAGAATCGCGTACCCGCCGACGACCACACCCTGAGCCTCGAACACGCCGGTCCCGATCCGGCCGCGTAACACGAAACTCACCGGTTCCAACGCCCACACCGACACCATGCCGAGAATGAGCATCGCCAGCGCCAGCGACCCGCCCGCGATCGCCAGTTTGGTGACGATCCAACGGGTTCTGCTGACCGACTGCGTCAACCCGAACACGTGCGTGCCCGACTCGATCTCTCGCGCGAACAACGGCGCACCGAAGAACATCCCAAGCAGCACAGGTAATGCCAGCATCAGTAACGAGAAGTACTGCAGTGGCAAGTTGTACTCGTTCATGACGAGTTCCTTGTCCGGCAACAAGGACACCGCGTCCGCCCGCACGTACACCAGCACTGCCGAGATCAGCGTGACGATGCCGAAGACAGCGAAGATCTGCAGCCGCTGCTGCCGCCACGTCACCCAGATCACGTCAGCCTCCGCTTGGCCATCACCGCACCGCCGCCGAGCACAACCATGCTCAGGGCAAGCACCAGGCCGAGTTCGGTGAACTGGAACCGCCAGAACTGGCTTGGCAGATGCACTTTGACGTACGAGGCCACGAGGTTCAACCCGTCCAGACAGCCCTTGGGGTCCACTACGTTCCTGCACTCGGTCATGGTCAGCCCCGAGTATTGTTTGCCGGTGGCGTCGACGTAACCAAAATCGACCTGCCATGACCTGGCTGTATCGGCCTCACCGGCGACCATGTTCTTCGGTGCCTCGAAGTACGACGGCTCGGCGTAATTCCCCCGAATGCTCTGACCGAGGGTGAGTAGCACGGCTCCGTACAGGATCAGCGTGACCACCATCGCGGCCAACGTGTTACGCAGCACCAAACCCGCGGTCGCACCGACCGCGAACGCCAGAATCGCGTATCCGCCGACGACCACACCCTGAACCTCGAACGCGCCGGTTTCCATCCGGGCCAGCGTCGACGACTGCAGCGGTTCCATCGCCCACTCGGCGACAACGCCGAGCACGAACATCGCAACCGCGAGCGAGCCGCCCGCCATCAAGCCCTTGGTCAGCAGCCATTTCTTGCGGCTGATCGACTGGCTCAGCGCGAAGATGTGCGTGCCCGATTCGATCTCCCGCGCGAACAGTGGCGCACCGACGAACATGCCGACCAGGGCAGGCAAAACGGCTATCAGCATAACCATGTACGACAGGAGCAGATCGTTGCTGTTAGAGGATGCCTGCGAACGCAGGACCGCCAGCACGACCGACACCGCCGCGACGACCGCGAACACAGCGAGAATCTGGACCCGCTGCTGCCGCCACGTCACCCAGATCACGCGGCTCCCTTCGCCGAACGCAGGTAGGCCAGCGTGAGTTCTTCCAGCGTCGGTTCGTGCGGTTCCCAGCCCTCGGCGGCCGTTCTCGTCCTGGCGACCAATGTGGCCTGTCGTTCGGTCGTCCTGCTGTCGACAATGGACACATCGGGCGTCGCCAGCTCGCGTGAACCGATCAGCACCCGGTGCTCGGCCAGCAGTTCGTCGACATCCCCGGCCAGCCGGATCCGCCCGTTCGCGAGGAGAATCAGATAGTCGCAGACGCCTTCGAGGTCCGCGAGCACGTGCGAGGACAGCAACACTGTCATCCCGGTGTCCACGACTTCGCCGAGCAGTGCCTGCATGACCTCGGTACGGGCCAACGGGTCCAAATCGGACAGTGGTTCGTCCAGCAGGATCAGGCTTGGCCTGCGGCCCAACGCGATCGCCAGCGCGACCCGGGTGCGCTGGCCGCCGGACAAGGTGCGGATCTTCGCGTCGAGCGGCACGTCCGCTTCTTTGATCAGCTTGATCGCGTATTCGTTGTCCCACTTGGTGTTCATCGACGCGCCCGCGCGCAGCATCTCCTCGACTGTGAAGCCCTTGTACAACGGCTTGTCCTGGCTCAGAAACGCCAGGGTGTCACGAGCGTGGACGCGCCCGGTGGTCGGTTCGAGCAGCCCGACCGCCAGCCGCATCAGCGTGCTCTTGCCAGCGCCGTTCGGGCCAACCAGCGCCGCGATCCGGCCTTCCGGCAGGTCGAACGTGCATTCGCGCAGGGCCCAGCCGCGGCGGTAGCGCTTGCCCAGGTCGACCGCCTCAAGTTCGGTAGTCACATCTCCCCTTGGTATTTCTCATCGAGCGTGGCCTTGACCAGCGCTTCTACGTCTTCACGCGCCAAACCTGTCTGCTTGGCGCGGCCCACCCAGTCCGCGAGTTCGTCCCGCAACGGACCGTCAGCGGCGATCTCGGGCATCGCCAGCGACCGGGACACGAATGTGCCCATCCCCCGTCTGCCCTCGACCAGGCCGTCGCGCTCCAGCTCGCGGTACGCCTTGAGCACGGTGTTCGGGTTGATCGCGGTCGCGGCCACCACCTCTTTGGCGGTGGGCAACCGGTCCCCCGGCCGCAGCAGACCAAGCCGCAGCGCGTGCTTGGTCTGGTCGACGATCTGCTGGTAGGTGGCCGTGCCGGAGCGACGGTCGATCCGGAACTCGATCACCCAAACACCCTTTCACTAATTAACTAGTGAAAGCATGCCACGCCGGTCCGGCGCCGTCAATGCAGAATGGTGGCCATGAGCAAAGTCAAGCTGCACACGTCGCACGGCCCGATCGTTCTCGAGCTCGACGCTGCGAAGGCTCCCGAGACCGTGGCGAACTTCCTGCAGTACGTGAACAGCGGGCACTACGACGGCACGATCTTCCACCGCGTGATCAAGACCTTCATGATCCAGGGCGGTGGCTTCGAGCCGGGCCTGCGGCAGAAGCCGACCGGCACCCCGATCAAGAACGAGGCCCAGAACGGGCTCCGCAACGACCACTACACCGTGGCGATGGCCAGGACTGGCGACCCGCACTCGGCGACCGCGCAGTTCTTCATCAACACCTCGACCAACGACTTCCTCAACCACACCGCACCGGCCGGTCAGGGCTGGGGCTACGCGGTGTTCGGCAAGGTCGTCGAGGGTACGGACACCGTTGACGCGATCGCGGGCGTGCCGACCGGCAACGCGGGTGGCCACCAGGACGTGCCGAAGAGCGATGTCATCATCGAAAAGGCCGAGGTCCTCGACTGACGTTTTGCCGTGAAGGTCACCCTCGCGGCGTTAGACGCGCGAGGGCCTCCCCTGACGCGTTAGACGCCGCATGGGTGGCCTTCACGGCATTACATCCTGGCCGCTAACCGGGGCTTACCTGGACCTGCCAGCTCATCTAGGGCCACGTCCCGCCCGGCGATCGCCAGCAGCACGGCCTCCCCAGGTCCGCGCACCTCAGGACCGGAGCCACGCGTCCAGTCCACATCGGTCGCCACCAGCCTCAGGCCACGTGCCCGCACGAACGCCCGGATCGGCGGCGCCTTCATCGCCAAGCCCAACGCGGTACGCAGACGCTCCGCCGGAATCTCGCGCCGCATTCCCAACGGGCGCCGGATGTCCTGCTGGTGGATCATGCAGTCCAGCAACGCCACCATCCCGCCGAACGCGGCGACCAGCCCGCGAGGCCGCAGGTGGGCGCGCAGAACGTCAAGCAACTCCGCCGGCCCGCGAGTGTCCTCACGAACCCCGACGGCATTCGTCCCGTTCAGCCCGAATCTGCCGCGGACCATCCGTTTGACCGTCTCCGGCCAGGTCAGTTCGTCGTAGCTGAGGTGGTGGGCCACGACGTCACGGACCGTCCAGTCCGAGCACAGGCTCCGCACCTGCCACTGCTCTTCGGTCAGCGTTGCCAGGAAGTCGGCGAAGTCCGACCGTTCCTGGATCGCATGGGTCATCAGGTCCACATGGGCCAACCTAGACAAGGCAGCACCTCGGTGCTGCCTTGTCTAGGTTTCTCGGCTACAGCAGTTTGTCCTGCGAGATGGGCAGGTCACGGATCCGCCTGCCGGTGGCGTGATACACCGCGTTGCCGATCGCCGCTGGCACACCGGTGATCGGGGTCTCACCGAAACCCTTGGCACCCAGCGCCGAGCTGCCCGGATCCGGCCGGTCGACGAACATCGACTCGATCACCGGCACGTCCGCGTTCACCGGGATGAGGTACGTCGACAGGGTGGGATTGACCACGCGCGCCGTGTGCGGGTCGTACACCGTGTGCTCCATCAACGCATAGCCCATACCCCACGTCACGCCGCCGATGACCTGGCTTTCCGCGGTCTTCTTGTTCATCACGCGCCCTGGGTCGTGGGCCGCCACGACGCGCGTGACACGCACGGCACCAACCCGAGGATCCACACGGACCTCAACAAACACGCAGCCCGTGGTGTAGCCGCGCTCGTTCGGCACGGTGGCCGTGTTGCTCACCGGCTGTCCGTGACGACGCATGACCGCGCGATACGTGTCGTTGCGGTAGCGCCGGTTCTTCACGTACATCACGCCGTGGTCGACCTCGATGTCCGTGGGCGCGACCCCGTTCAGTGGCGAACGTGGGTCGGCGACGGCCAGTTGAATCACCGCGTCACGGACCGATGTCGCCGCCTTCGACACCGAGCCGGTCACGCTGTTCACCGTGGCCGAGGCCGCGGAGATACCCGCTGCCGGGAAGTTCGTGTCACCGAGGTCGAACTTCACATCGCCGAGGTCCATCCCCAGCGCGGACGCCGCCACCTGGGTCATCACGGTGTACGTGCCCGTGCCAATCTCTTGGGTCCCGCACTGCGCGACGACCTTGCCGTCCTGGTTCATCGTGACAGTGGCCCCGGAGAGGAGCGCGTTGAAGGTATGGCCTTCGGTGGCCATGCCCCACCCGATCAGCTCGTGCCCGTCGCGCATCGACCGCGGCCTGGGGTTACGGCGTGACCAGCCGAACCTCTTGGAGGCCATGTCGTAGCACTCCCGCAGGTACTTGCTCGACCACCGGACGCCGGTCTCCGGGTTGACCTCCGAGTAGTTCCGCAGCCGCAGCTCCAGCGGGTCGATGCCGAGCTTGTAGCTCAGCTCGTCCATCGCGGTCTCCAGCCCGAAGTGCGAGGTCGTCTCCGGCGAACGCTGGAAACTCGCGGCCGCGATGTCGAGCTTCACCCCTTGCTGGCGCACATGCATGTTCGGCACGGCATACAGGAACATCGACGATTCGCTCAGGTTGAACACGATCTCGCTGGTCGTGGCCACCTGCTGGGTGCTGATGTTGGCCAACGCGGTCAGCGTGCCGTCCCGCTTCGCACCGAGCGTGACGCGCTGGTGGAACTGCGCACGATGCCCGTGCGAGGTGTACATCTGGGCGCGGGTCAGCGTGAACTTGACCGGTTTGCCGAGCGCGCGGGCCACCGCCGCGGTCAGCAGGGTGTGCGGCCAGACCGTCCCCTTGGCGCCGAACCCGCCGCCGAGGTACTTCGAGATGATCCGGACGTTCGCCTGCGGGATGCCCATGGCGTTGGACACCGCGAACCGGGAAAAGCTCAGGCCCTGCGCGGTTTCGTACAGGGTCAGCTGGTCGCCTGACCACTGCGCGATCGTGCTCGACGGCTCGATCGGGTTGTGGTGATGGGTCGGACTGCTGAACTCCAGCTCGACTTGCACGTCGGCCTGGTCGAGGCCAGCTTTGACGTCGCCTCGGATGAACTCGTTCTCGCCGTTGCGGCTGGGCGGCGGCAGGTACGCGTCGGCCATGTTCGCCGACAGCGACGACTTGGGCTGCGCCTCCTCGTACTTGGCCGTGACAAGGTTCGCGGCCTCGATCGCCTCTTCGAGCGACCGGGCGACCACATAGGCGATCGGCTGTCCATTGTGGTGGATCCGGTCGTCCTGCAGTGGATAGAAACCCTTGACGTACGGGAACGGCGGCTGCGCCACCAGCTTCGGCATGTTCACATGCGTGAATACCGCGACGACGCCCGGCGCGGCCAACGCGCGGGCGGTGTCGATCGAAACGATCCGGCCCCGCGCGATCGTGCTCATCACCAGGTGGCCATACAGCGCACCAGGCACCTGGTAGTCCGCGGTGTAGACGGCCGCACCGGTCACCTTGGCGCGGCCGTCTACCCGTTCGATGGGCTGGCCGACCAGCTGGCTCATCGCAGATCCTCCAGAATTACCGGGATGGCCCGTTTCAGCAGTTCGATCTTGAAGGCGTTCCCGTGCCTGGCGACCGCGCCACGCAGCACGACATCGGCCGCGGCGGCCATCGATTCGGTCGTCAAGGGCTTGCCCCGCAGCACGTTCTCCGCTTCGAGAACACGCCATGGTTTGGTCGCCACGCCACCGAACGCGAGCCGGACGTCCTGTACGACCCGGCCGCGCATCCGCAGCGCGCCACCGACGGCGACGACCGCGAACTCGAACGTCGTGCGGTCACGCAGTTTCAGGTAGCTCTGCTTCATGTTCAGCATCGGCACCTCGACCGCGACGATCAACTCGCCGTGCGACAAGGCGGTCTCCCGATGCGGAGTGGTTCCCGGCAGCTGATATAATTCCTTGAACGCGATTCGACGACTGTTGGTCACCACGGTCGCGTCGAGTGCGAGCAGAGCTACCGCCAGGTCCGACGGATTCACCGCGATGCAGTGATCGCTGCCACCGAGCACCGCGTGGCCCCGGTTTTCTCCTTCCAACGCAGGGCATCCGCTGCCGGGAGTGCGCTTGTTGCACGACGATCCGGCGTCGCGGTAGTAGCCGCATCGAGTGCGTTGCAACAGGTTGCCGCCGATCGCGGCCATGTTGCGTACCTGCGGCGAAGCCGATGCCAGCAGGGCTTGCGACAGCATCGCGAAGTTGCCGCGCACCAACGGGTGCGCCGCCACGTCGGTCATCCTGGCGAGTGCGCCGATCGTCAGGACGCCGTTGCGCATGCGAATATCCGCTAACGGTAGCGAGTTGATGTCGATGAGACGGTCCTGGCTCTGCGCACCGTCTTTCATCAGGTTGAGCAGATCCGTGCCACCCGCGATGAAGGTCGCGCCGGGGTTGCTCGCCACGGATCTGACGGCCTCGTCGACGTTACGGACTTGGGCGTACGAGAAAGCCTTCACCAACCGGCTCCCTTGCGCGCTGCGGCCTTCACGGCCGAGACGATGTTCGGGTAGCAGGCGCACCGGCACAGGTTGCCGCTCATCCACTCCCTGATCTCGTCGTCCGAGCCGGTATGGCCCTCCTTGATGCACGCGACCGCCGACATGATCTGGCCGGGTGTGCAGCCTCCACATTGGAACGCGTCGTGCCGGATGAACTCCTCCTGCACCGGGTGCAGCCGGTCGCCTTTGGCAAGGCCTTCGACCGTGGTGACCGACGCTCCCTGCCGCATGACAGCGAGTGTCAGGCACGACTTGATCCGTTTGCCGTCGACAAGGACCGTACATGCGCCACACTCGCCCCGGTCACAGCCCTTTTTCGTCCCGGTAAGCGCCATTCGCTCACGCAGGGCGTCCAACAGGGTCGTCCGGGGTTCCACTGTCACGCGCTTGGTGACACCATTGACCTTCAGCGTGACGTCGACCGTCCCGCTCGCTTCGGCTGCCACCGCCTCGGTGTCCACTGTGACCGCCGCCGCAGCAGCGGCAACGCCAGTGGCTTTGAGCACGGTGCGGCGTTTCAGGTTGTCCTGCATCAACCCCTCCAGACCTGACTAATTTCCGTCAACCTAAGCCAGCACCGAGTCAACATGCTGTCCCCGGATTGCTCGGCCATTCCCCAAAATTGCTCTCGCGCCTTGTTGCTTGACACCACGGGGTGTGATTGCCTGCGAAACGTGAAACCCTGGCAGGCTTTGGGGATCCGGACCGACACTGATGTCGAAGGCGTTGGCTCGTTGCAGAAACAGGCCACTGACGTGCTCAGTATCGTGGTGATGGTGGACGGCGCGTGCTGGCTGGAGTCACGCAAGGGTGCGAACTGGCGGTCGGCTACGTTCAGTACCGGCGACATCGGAATCACCGTGCCCGGCAAAGAGATCACCATCCGCTGGCGAAAATTCGCCGCCGCCCCGCTGCGGACCGTCCACATAGACCTGCCACGCGCACTGTTCGATCAGGACGTGGATCTCGCACCCCTCGACGTACTCAGCCGCCCAGACCCGGTGATCGCAGCGATGGCGACAGCAATGGCGAAGGCGAAAGCCGCAGGCGCGGAAGAGTTGTACGCCCAATGCGCGGCGCAGTACCTCGCGGCGCATCTGCTGGCGCCAGACCGGGTGCGCGAGCCGGAGCGGCACGCCTTGAGCGACGTGCAGATGCGCAAGGTCGTCGAGTACATGCGCGGAAACCTCCCTGGCCGCATCACCTTGGACGATCTGGCGAAAGAAGCCGCGCTGAGCAGGTTCCACTTCCTGCGCCTGTTCACGGCAAGGACCGGGCGGCCGCCGCTGAAGTTCCTGACCGAGTTGCGTATCGCAGAAGCTCGTCGCCGCCTGCAGAACAGCGATGAGCCAGTGGCGACGATCGGCAGGCGGTCGGGATTTCCCAGTGCCAGCCACTTCTCCGCGACCTTCAGCCGCTACGTGGGTTGCTCGCCAACGGAGTACCGGTTGCGTAGCCGCTGAAACCCATACGGAATCGACAGGTTCATCGCGGCGCGCAGGGCGTACAATTACCGGTCCACTGTGGAAGTCCGGTCTTCGTAAGTGGTTAAGCGCGTTAGAACACGGCTAACCACTCACGAGGGATCCCCTTGATGGCGGGCACCCGTTTGGCCTATCGGCAACAGGAAACCCGTCGGCTGCTCTTCCCTCGCGCGGTACCGTGCACGGGGGAGGTGCGCTGGATGAGCCACGAATTCGGCGCCGAGTTACGGCGACGGCGCGTGCATGCCGACATCTCCCTCAACGAGATGGCCAGGCGCCTGAACTTCAGCAAGGGCTACCTCAGCAAGATCGAGAACGGCAGGCAGCCACCCACCGAGCAACTCGCCCGTCTCGCCGACGCCGAACTCGGCGCCAACGGCAAGCTCGCCGCGCTCGTCCAACGGACCGGGCCCGATCAACCAAACGGGCCCGACACCGAGTTCACGCACCCAGGCAGGCGCGAAGTGCTCGCCTTCGGCAGCTCGCTGTTCCTTCCACTGGGGATCACCGAGGCCGACGCCGAGATGGCGGCCGAGGATCCCCAGACGCGCCTGTACTACCGCGACCAGTTCGATCGACTTCGCAAGCGCGGGCAGCAAAGCGCGCCAGGGCTGGTGCTGCGCACGGTCGCCATCGAGTACTGCACGCTGGTCGAACTCGCCGAAGCCGCGCCACACCCACAGGGTCGCGCGACCTTCGAAATCCTTGCCGCCCGCTACGCCGAATACGCCGGCTGGATGGCACAGGAAGCCGGGGACAACCAAGCTTCCATGGCGTGGACCCGGCAATCCGCCAAGCTCGCCGCCTCCGCGGGCGATCAGGCCATCTCGGCATACGCTCTGGTCAGGGAAGCCGAACTGGCCATGTACGCCCGCGACGCCACTCGGACGATCTCCCTTGCGCAGCAGGCACAACACCATGTGGGCGCCGATCCGCGCGTCAAGGCGTTGGCCGCGCATCGCGAGGCGCAGGGGCACGCGATGCTCAACAACGGCCACGAATGCCGTGCCGCGTTGGACCGGGCCGAAACGTTGCTGGGCAACGGAGTCCATGACGGCCCAGGCGGCTCACCGCTCGGCTCGACCACGGTCAAGGACCTCAACCTTGCCGTCTCCGGATGGTGCACCTTCGATCTCGGCAGGCCCAAGCAAGCGGCTGAGCTATTGGAACGAGCGCTATCCCGGACCGCGCCCACCGCCCGGCGAGCGCGCGCGATGTACGGCGCGCGGCTTGCGTTGGCTTACGAGGCAACCAGTGACCTCGACCGGATGTGTGAGGTCGCGTCGCAGGTCATCGCCATCGCGCAGCCGATCGGTTCGGCGACCGCACGCACCGAGCTGCGCAGGCTGACCCGCGCCATGGCGCGCAGGCACAACTACCGTCCGGCCAAACAATTGCACGTCGAAATCACCGCCGCTCTTTTCGGGTTTCCTGTTTCCTGATCGTTTCCACCACAGGAAACGCCTTCCGGGCCAGGCGTGTGCCGACCATTGTGGTGTTCACCAGCTGGTGTGCAGATCCACGAAGGTCGGCCTTGTGGGTCACGCATGGCTTCCTGAAGGAGGAAATACCATGGAGCCACACTGATTCTTCTCGCTTTCGGTGACGTCCGGGGTGACGCTTCCCTGGACGTCACCGCCATTGAATGCCGTACGCACAGCCATTGATGAGATCCCGGAACTGGGCGCTGACCTCGTTGGCCAGGTTCGGTTCCAGCTCACTGCCCGGCTTCGGCTCGTCGTGCACCGCACTGTGCGGTACGCCTTCGTGCCGCCAGATCCGCTGCGGCACATTGTTCGGCGGAAATCTGACCAACAGGGTGAAATAACGGCATTGCCGGTAGGGCACGTACACGTATCTGTTCACCATTTCCTGACCTGGCGGAATTCGGGCGATCAGACCGTACGTGTGCCGTTCGCCCCGGCGCAGGGTCCTCGGCAGGATGATCTCGGTACTGAAATTGGTACTCGATCCCATGCCGGTGCCCGCGACCACGCCGCCGAACATCATTTCGCGGGTGAGCTCGACCCGTGTGCTGTGGTTCGAGGGGTGCCTCGGTACGTCGATCGACGTCTCGATCCGGTCGAGCGAGCCCGCCGTCGCCACGATCGTGCGCCGTTCGATCGCCTCCGGGTTCGCCGTGTCCAGCCGCAACACGGCGTCGAAAATGTCGACGTACCAACCTATCCCGCCGTGCCCGACGCCCGGCATCGGGACCTGCCCGCGGTCGGCGTTGCCTGCCATCTGCAGGAAGGCCTCGTCCATCCGCCTGCGCGCGGTCCGCTCGTCGCAGAAGAATTCGGCCGCCAGCACGGAAAGCCGCTGCTGCAACGTCTCGCCGTCGGTGGACGGCGGCAGGTTCAGACCACACCTCGCCGCCCGGCGCCATTGCGTGGGCAGCGCGACCATCAACTCCTCGAGGTAGCCGATCACCTTCTGGCGCAACACACTTCCGGTATCGGTCGTCGCGCCGAAAAGCTCGGCGAACTCCGGCCGGACCCGCGATTCCAGGTCCCGCGCCAAAACACCTCGCCCTTTCCGTAACCGGACGAGGTTCTCTTTCACGATCTCACCGACGGTCCGAGGGTGCACAGGCTGAAATCTTTCGTCAGATGGCCGGTTTGTAGAAAAACGAGCGGCGGCGGCAGATCCTGTCGGCCTCGAAAACATACCAGTCGGCGAACAGCTCGAACAGCGGTTCACCCGAATGGGATACGCCTTCGAAACTGCCCCAGCAGAATCCTTGCCGCTCGTCGGTCAGCAGGCTTTCCAGCTTGTGCCGCCCGTCCGCGATCACCCTGGTGTGCCGGTAGAAGTCGAGCAACTGCGCGACTCCGTGAATAGTCGGATAGCCGGGCCGGTCGTAGCGGATGTCCGGCGTCACCAATGTGCCAAGCTGTTCCCAGTCACGCAGGTCAATGACCTTCAGCAGGTGCTGGACCAGGTCGTCGGTCATCATCGGAGCCCACCTCGCGTTTCGTCAGATCCTTCACCCTGATCTCCTCTGATCCCCGGTTGAGCTCGGTGAACCACTGCATGAACCGTGGCACGAGCAAGGCGTCAGGGTCGGTGATGATGAAGACGCCCATGATCCGTTCGAACTCCTTGGCGGGCGCGCTCGGATCGTGCATGTTGACCTGCCAGATGATCCGCCCGCCGGACGAGTTGCGGTCCTTGACCACCACGAACGACGCTGGCAGCTTGGCCGGAACCTTCACGATCTTGACGTCCTTGCTCGGATTGCGCTCGGCGAACGTGGCCATTTCCAGGTAGTGCTCCAGGTACGCTGGCGCGAGCGAGGTCGCGAGGTCGTACTTGCCGTTGTCCTTGTTGTCCTTGAAATGACCAGTCTCTACCTGGATCAGCCGGTGATACAGCACCGATTCGAACTTGCGCTCGAACTGTTTCAGGTAATCGCGTTGCTCACGCACGTCCTTCTCGGACTCGACGCTGCCCGCGCCTGCGGCCTTGCGGAAGACTTCGACGTACGAGTTCACCGCGTAGATCTGCGCTTCCGAGCCCGCCTGGCTGATCACCTCCCGGCTGCGCTGGTACAACGTGTCCGGCGCGTCGGCCGGGTAGTAGCGGATGGAGAACGCGGCCTTCTCGATGAGGTGGTCCACCTTCGTCGACGTCCGGGTGACCACCCCGATCAGCACGCACACCGCGACGATCAACGCGACTATCACCCAAACGACGGAACCGGACAGTCCGTCGATGACCCCGTCCCACGCCAGCTTCGCCCCGACGCCGATCAGCGTCGCGACGATGCCACCTGCGGCGAAAGCTGTGAGATTCCCACGCGAATTGACCACGTCGGTGCCGCCTCTCCCTCGTCCACCGATACCTGCCCATGGACTAGTCGCCGTTACTCCCCCGCACGCTACAGTCGGGCAGATGAGCCAGAAGAGCTTCGCCTCATCGGCCGACCTCGCCGACAAGGAGCGAACCCTGGAAATCCTCGGCGACGGCGTCTACGCGCTGACCGCCGAAGGCGATCCGAACATCGGCGCGATCGAAGGCGAAGACTTCCTTGTGTGCTTCGAAGCGATGGCAACCCCAGTCGCCGCACAGGAATGGCTCGCCCGGCTGCGCGAACACACCGACAAGCCCGTGCGATACCTGGTTCTGTCGCACTATCACGCGGTCCGCACGCTCGGCGCCTCGGCGTTCGATGCTGAGGTCATCGTCGCGCACGAGAACACCAAGGCACTCATCGCCGAACGCGGCAAGCAGGACTGGGCCAGCGAGTTCGCCCGGATGCCACGGCTGGCCAAGTCCCCGGAGTCGGTGCCCGGCCTGACCTGGCCGACGCTGACCTTCGCCGACCGGATGACGATCGACCTCGGTGGCGAGCGCGGCGATCTGATCCTGCAGTACTGCGGACGCGGCCACACCGAAGGCGACATCATCGCCTGGCTGCCCCGGCGGAAGATCCTGTACGCGGGCGATCTCGTGGAAGCGCAGACGGCCTTGTACACCGGTGACGCGTTCCACCGCGACTGGTCAACCTCCACTTTGGACAAGGTGAGGTCCTACGACGCGACGACACTGATCGGCGGCCGCGGCGCGGTCACGCACGGCCGGGACGCGGTCAACGCCGCGATCGACCAGACCAGGCACTTCCTGACCGTGCTGCTGGCCGAGGTCTCGTCGGTGTTCGAATCGGGCGGGGCATTGAAGGAAGCGTTCGAGCGGACGCACGCGGCTTTGGCCCCGCGATACGGCAAGTGGCCGATCTTCGAGCACTGCCTGCCGTTCGACGTCTCCCGCGCGTGGGACGAACTGGCCGGAATCGAGCGCCCGGTGATCTGGACGGCCGAGCGCGATCGTGAAGTCTGGGACCAGCTGGCATGAGTGTCGTGGTGGTCGGCAACGGACCCGTCGGTCAGACGACGGCGTTGCTGCTCGCCCGTTGGGGTATCGAGACGATCCTGTTGGACGGTCGCGCGCAGCGGGATCCGATCGGCTCGAAGTCGATCTGCCAGCAACGAGATGTGCTGGACATCTGGCATTCGGTCGGCGCGGGCGCGCAGATCACCGCCGAGGGCCTGACGTGGACGACCTCGCGGACGTTCTACCAGGACACTGAGTTGTTCGCGCTCACTCTGCCGACCGGCGGTGAGTTGCCGCCGTTCGTGAACCTGTCGCAGTCACGCACCGAGGAAATCCTCGATACCTGGATAGCCAGGCAGCCGTTGATCGACGTCCGCTGGGGCCATCACGTGATTGGTGTGGACCAGGACTCGTCCGGCGCTACGGTCCGAAGTGCCAACGGCTCGGCGATCAGGGCTTCGTATGTGGTGCTGTGCGCGGGTTCGCACGCAGACGACTTGCGGGCCGCGCTTGACGTCACGTTCGACGGGCAATCCTTCGACGACCAGTTCCTGATCTGCGACATCCGTGCCGACCTGCCGGGCTGGGCGCGGGAACGCCGGTTCTACTTCGATCCACCGTGGAACCCGGGCCGCCAGGTGCTGATCCACCCGTGTCCCGACTCGACATTCCGGATCGACTGGCAGGTCCCGGCCGACTACTCGATCGAGACGGACGATCTGGACGAACGGATCCGCGCGATCATCGGCGACGCGGACTATTCGGTGGTGTGGCAGTCGGTGTACCGCTTCCATTCCCGTGTGGCTTCACGGATGCGCGTCGGCCGCGTCCTGCTCGCCGGTGACTGTGCGCATGTCATGGCACCCTTTGGCGCACGTGGCCTGAACTCGGGTGTTGCCGACGCGGAGAACGCGGCGTGGAAGATCGCCCTTGTCCTGCGTGGGGAGTCTACTGAGGAGCTGCTGGAGACGTACCACATCGAACGCCACGCGGCCGCGCTTGACAACATCAGAATCACCACCGACACCATGGATTTCCTTGTCCCCCAGACGGATGTGCAGCGCCAGCACCGCCAGTCCATCCTTTCGAGGGCCCGGCATGATCCGTCGGTGCATTCCCAGGTGAACTCCGGCCGCCTGTCAGCGCCGTTCCCCTACCACTCCTCTCCCCTGACTCATGGGACGCACCCGGCGGCTGGCTTGCTTGTCCCGGAAGAACTCCGTGCTCGTTCGCGCAGTGGTTTGCACGTGGTCTCGTATTCTGACTTGTTGTGGGTGATCCGCCCGGATGCTTATGTCGCCGCGGTTGTCACATCGTTGGCAGAGGCGGATTCCGTGCTCTCCCAGTTCTGACGCCGCCACGGCATCGACAGCGGGATCAGCAACAACAGCACCCCAGCGATCGCTATGGCCGTCCTGGAACTGGTCAGGCTGCCCAGCACTCCCCACAACGCGGTCAATGCGGCGATCGTGGCGCGGCTGCTGATCGTCCACGCTGTCAGGACGCGTGAGACAGTCTCTTTGTTGGCGCGCTGCAGGCGATGCGCGGCGAGCACGGGATTGAAGATCCCCATACACACGATCATCGTGAACTCCACACCGATGAACACCAGCAGCCCGACCAGGCCCGGCTGGATGAACACCAACCCAGGCACCCAGATCACCCTGGCGATCCCGAAGCCAAGCAGGATTCGCCGCTGCCCAAACCGGTTTACCAGTGACCGGGACATGCGGGCGCCGAGAACCCCACCGAGACAAGAGATGCCGAGCGCGAGCCCGTACTGCAGGGTGGTGAAGTTCAGCTCCCGCACCATCCAATAGAGAAGGAGTGGCGCGGTGGCCATGATCAACCCATTCGTCAGCAGGCTGTAGATGAAGAAGCCGCGCAGGTTCGGGTCTTTCGTGATCGCCCGCCACCCTTCGGCTATCCCGGTTTTGTCCCGCTGTTTCGCGGGCGGCTCAGGCTCCGGAGCTTTGATCATCCGAATGGCCAATGCGGACAACAGGAAGCTGACGGCATTGAGGATCGTGGTGATGACCGGGCCGAGAAGCTGCAGCAGGCCACCGCCCAACGGCGGCCCGACGGCCGAGGACGTCCACATGACGTTCTCGAACTTCCCGTTCGCCGCAACCAGATGTTCCTTCGGTACCAGGGCTTTCAGATGCGCGCCGCTGGCGGCGAAGAAGACGATGTCCGCGACCGCTACCCCGACGGTGACCACGAGAAGTTGGCCGTAGGTCAGCATGCCGAGCAGGTATGCGACTGGAACCGTGAGCAGGATCAGGAATCGCAGCAGGTCCGCGTGGATCATCAGCGGCCGCTTGCGCCGGAACTCCACCCATGGCCCCAATGGAAGCGCGAGCAGCGCCGCCATCGCGCCACCGACCGCTGCCAGCAGCGAGACTTGAGCTGGGGTCGTGTGCAGGGCGAGGATCGCTATCAGGGGAAAGGCATCCAGCGCCAGCCATGTACCCGCTGCGCTGATCGTGTACGCCCGCCACAACCACCCGAAGTCCCGCCCCACGGGAACATCCAATCACCCTGGTCAGACCTCGTGAGTGGTTAGGCGCGTTCTAACCCGCGTAACCACTCACGAGGTCTAGCCATCATGGCCGCGCTTCTATTTCGTCACGAACTAAACAACACTGGCCGTAGTCCGAACCACTGTCCGCGCCGGGTTTGTCTTGTCACGAACCAATCCCCGCGCCCGAAGTTGGGTGTCTCACGAAAATGACAGAAGTCTGTCCGATTCGTTACGCCGTTTGGCCCTTAACTTTTGTCTGCAGAATGCATAAGTTGCATGGGATCGACACGAAAGAACACCGGACCCGTCGAACTGAGGCCAGACAACAACATCGGCAGCCGTCCATGCAAGCGCGGCATGGATGGTTTTACCGATTGCTGGGGATGAGCGAGCCGCCACGCTGAGGTCGCGGCGTGCCGCCATGCCCTCGTAGCGCTGTCGAAGACGCTTCGAGGACCGTTCGGATTTTTGGCCGCTGACCCGAATGGAGAAGGATGGACAAGCACGCCCAGACCGGCTGGTTGAGCAAGCTCGTCACCCGCCGCTCTGTGCTCGCGACAAGCACCGTCGGGCTGGCCGTTCCGGCCGCCATGACGTTGGGTACCGGTGCTTCGGGTGTGCACACCGCCCAGGCGCAGACCGGCGTCGTCAAGAAGATCACGATGTACGTCGAGGACCTGCCCGGTGGTCTGCTCGGCTACGGTCTCGAGCCAGGCAAGGCCTCGATTCCCGGCCCCCTGCTGGAGATCTACGAGGGCGACACGCTGGAGATCACGCTCGTCAACCGGACCACCCAGCGGGTGTCCATCCACCCGCACGGCGTGGACTACTCCGTCGAGTCGGATGGCAGTCCCCTCAACGCTTCCTTCAACGGCCCGGGTGAGACCCGCGTGTACACCTGGCGTTCACGCGAGATGACGTCCGCGGGCGTCGGACGGCTCTTCACGCCGGGCAGCGCGGGCTACTGGCACTACCACGATCACGCCAACGGCACCGACCACGGCACGGGTGGCCTGGCGAAGGGCCTGTACGGCGGCCTGATCGTGCGGCGGCGAGGCGACGCGTTGCCAGTCAAGACCTTCGTGGCCGTGCTGAACGACACCATGATCAACCACAAGAAGGCACCGAACACGCCGATGTTCGAGTGCAATCTCGGTGAGCGGGTCGAGTGGCTTGCCATTGGTCACGCCAACTCGCTGCACACGTTCCACCTGCACGCACACCGCTGGGCGGACAACCGGACCGGTTACCTCGAGGGACCGGCCGACCCCAGCGCGATCATCGACATCAAGGACCTCAACCCGGGTACGTCGTTCGGGTTCCAGGTCATCGCGGGCCAGGGCGTCGGGCCCGGCGCGTGGATGTACCACTGCCATGTCCAGAGCCACTCCGACACGGGCATGGCCGGGATCTTCCTCGTCCGCAACGCCGACGGCAGCATGCCGCCAGGCGCGCAGGAGGCGATCGACCGGTTCCACGGCCACGTACACGCCGCCGGGCCAGCAGTCGACGTGCCGCCGCCGGCGAGCACTGAGGGGCACAGTCACAACTGACGCTGGCAACAACTAGGACCTCCTGGCCTGCCTACGACAAAGGAGTTAGGGATGGGGCGACGGTTCACAGCCGGTCGATTTCGCAGGAGAACAGGGAGACAAGCCTTATTGGTGCTGACCGCCACCGCGGCCATGGTCGGCGGCACCCTGACCACGGCCGCGGCAGCACCGCAGCAGGCACCAGCCGCTGCCGTCGCGGACAGCCCGATCAAGGTTCTTGTGTTCCACGGCCCATTGGCCGATCAGCAGGACCCGGTGGCCAAGGCGGCCGCCACTTTCCAGGAACTCGGCGCGGCCAACGGGGTCGGAGTCGACACGACCTCGGACCCCGCCGCGTTCACCGCGGAGAACCTCGCCAACTACCGCGGTGTGGTGTTCCTGTCCGCGGAGAAGGCGACGCTCACGCGTGACCAGGAAGGCGCGCTGCAGGCCTTTGTCAAGGCAGGCAACGGCTTCTTCGGCATCGGCGACGCCGCCAAGGCGCAGGCCGAGTCGAGCTGGTTCACCGGCCTGATCGGCACCCGCCCGGTCGGCGCCGTCTCCACCCCTGAGGCCGTCGGCACGGTCACCGCGAGCGCGGAGAACCCGCCGAACGAGACCAAGGAAAAGGCCGCGGACAACGATCCGCAGACCAAGTGGCTGACTTTCGCGACGACCGGCTGGATCGCCTACCAGCTGCCCGCGGCCAAGGCGGTCAACCGGTACACGCTCACGTCCGCCAACGACTTCCCCGGCCGTGACCCGAAGGACTGGACGCTGGAAGGTTCCAACGACGGAACCAACTGGACCACGGTCGACACGCGGACCAACCAGACCTTCGACGCACGCTTCCAGACCAGGCTGTTCACGATCGCCTCGCCGGTGTCCTACAGCCGCTACCGGCTCAACGTCACGGCCAACGGCGGCGAGCCGATCATCCAGCTGGCCGGTCTGACCCTGTTCGCGGGTGACCCGGCGCCCCCGCCAACGCCCGGCATCAACCAGGCTGTCGTGAACATCCTCGACAGCAGGCACCCTGCCACCAAGGGCCTGCCGCAGAACATCACGCGGTCGGACCGTTGGTACAACTGGGATCCCAACCCGGTCGGCGCCGTGCACACGGTCGCGCAGGTCGAGGAATGGCGCTACAACCCGGGTCCCGGCGCGAACGGGCCGTTCCACCCGGTGTCGTGGTGCCGTGACTACGACGGTGGCCGTTCCTTCTACACCGGCATGGGCCACACCGAGGGCAGCTACAGCGAGCCCGCGTTCCGTAGCCATCTGACCGGTGCTCTCAAGTGGACGACCGGCATCGTGCGTGGCGACTGCCAGGCCACCATCGCCGCGAACTACAAGATCGAGCGGCTGACCGCCCAGAACCAGACAGGTCAGCTCGACCAGATCGGTGAGTCGCACGGCATCACTGCCGCTCAGGACGGCACGATGTTCTACGTCGGCAAGGCGGCCTGCCCGAGCGGCCCGATCGCCAGCTGGGACAACCCGAACGTCGGCCTCGGCTGTGGCACGATCCACCAGTTCAAACCGGACACCAACCAGGTCAAGCTGCTGGCCACGTTGCCGGTGATGGGCAACAGGGGCAGCGGCACCGAGCTGACGAAGAACGAGGAGGGTCTCCTCGGCATCGTCACCGATCCGAAGTTCACCGAGAACGGCTGGATCTACGTCTACTGGATGCCGCACGACACCGTCGACCGGGAAAAGCGGATCGGCAAGCGGACGGTCTCGCGGCTGACCTACGACCGGGCCGCGCAGACGATCGACCTGTCCTCGCGCAAGGATCTGCTGCAGTGGGAAGTCCAGCAGCACAGCTGCTGCCACGCCGGTGGTGGCATGGCGTTCGACGCCAAGGGCAACCTGTACGTCGGTTCCGGTGACAGCAACTCGTCCGAGGCTTCCTCCGGCGGTTACTCCGGCAACAACTGGACCGCGGACTACCAGGGGCTGTCCTTCCAGGACGCTCGCCGGACGGCCGGTAACACCAACGACCTGAACGGCAAGATCATCCGCATCCACCCGGAGGCGGACGGCACGTACACCATCCCGCAGGGCAACCTGTTCCCGCCGGGTACCGACAAGACCCGCGCGGAGATCTACGTGATGGGCGTGCGGAACATCTCGCGCCTGCAGATCGACCCGGTCACGCAGTGGCTGACCGCCGCGTGGGTCGGTCCGGACGCGCCTTCGCCCAACCCGGAGCTCGGCCCGGCCAAGTACGAGACCGCCACAATCATCACCGAGGCGGGCAACCACGGCTGGCCGTACTGCATGGGCAACAAGCAGCCGTACCGCGACCGCAGCAACACCGACGCGAGCGTGTTGACCGGTTGGTACGACTGCAACGCGCCGAAGAACAACTCGCCGCGCAACACGGGTCTTGTCGACCTGCCGCCGGTGAAGAACAACATGATCTGGTATTCGCCGGACGGCGGCGGCGCGGTCTTCCCCGCCCGGACGGACGGCAGTGGCATCCCCACGTACAACAAGGCGGACGCCATCTACACCCAGCCGTACCTCAAGGGTGGCAACCAGGCCGTCATGACCGGCCCGACCTACCACCGTGAGCTGGTCGACACCAACAGCGGCCGGGCGTGGCCGGAGTACTGGAACAACAAGTGGTTCATCGGTGACCAGGGCAACGACCAGAACCGCATCGCGGTGACGGTCGACCCGGCCGGCGTGGCGACCGCACAGCCTCCGGTGTTCGCGGAGTCGCTGCGGGCGATCGTTCCGGGTGGCCCAGGAAACCTGCAGCTGCAGCAGTGGATGGACGCGAAGTTCGGCACGGACGGCGCGCTCTACGTGCTGGACTACGGCGGCGGGTTCTTCAGCCTGACCCGTAACCAGAAACTGCTGCGGATCAGCTACCAGGGTGGTGCGCCAACGCCACGGCCTGCCGCGACTTCCGTCGCCGTGCAGAACAAGCCGCTGACCGTCGGGTTCTCCGGGTCCAAGTCCGGTGGCGTGTCCTACCGCTGGGACTTCGGTGACGGCACGCAGTCGACCGAGGCCAACCCGCGTCACACCTACGCCCGCGTCGGTAACTACAACGCGAAGCTGACGGTGACCTACGCGGACGGCGAGACCCAGGTTGTGCCGGTGGCTGTGAACGTCGGCTGCGCGGTGCCGGACAGTCGCGGCACAGTGTTCATGGGCGACTCGGACTCCGGCGTTGCCAACAAGCAGGTCGGCAGTGGCTGCACGATCAACGACCTGATCGACGACGAGAGCCCGTGGTCCGACCACGCCGCCTTCGTCCGGCACGTCGAGGCGGTCGCCGCGCAGCTGCAACGCGACGGCGTGCTCAACGCCAGGGACAGCTCGGCACTGACCAGGACCGCGGCGGGGTCGAACGTCGGCACCGCGGCGAACACCGGGTACGAGCCGATCTTCGACGGCACCGAGGCGTCGCTGAAGGGCTGGACGCAGGCGCCTGGCGGGTCGTTCTCGATCCAGCCGGACGGTTCACTGCGCTCGGCAGGCGGGCTCGGCATGCTGTGGTACTCGCAGAAGCAGTTCGGCAACTTCTCGGTGAAGCTCCAGTTCCGGGATTCCTCGCCGGGTGACACCCGTGCCAACAGCGGTCTGTTCACCAGGTTCCCGGATCCGCGGATTCCGCTGGAGCAGCGTCCGCCAGGCAGCTGTGGCACGGTCGGCTCCGCTCGTACTTCGCCTGCCTGGGTCGCGATCTACTGCGGCCAGGAAGTCCAGATCTACGACGGCGAGACCGGTGAGCCGCAGAAGACCGGGTCGATCTACAACTTCGACCCGATCGCACTGCCGGGTGCCGGTGCCACTCCGAAGGGCGTCTGGAACGACTACGAGGTCAAGGTTGTCGGACAGCACTACACGATCATCCGCAACGGCAAGGTGATCAACGAGTTCGACAACACGCCGGGCAAGCAGTCGTCAAGAGCCGGTGACCCGCCGACGGATCTGCGCCAGTTCCTCAGTGGACACCTTGGTCTGCAGAACCACGGCAACGCCGACGTGATCGATTTCCGCAACATCCGAGTGCGGTCGCTCTAGCGACCACGACCGGCCGGTGCGCCATCCCCTCGGCGCACCGGCCGGTTCCGGCGCACTCATGGAAGGTGCAGTATGTTTCGACGCTTGATCGCTGGGGTGGCCGGCGCGTTGATGGCGACATCGATCGTCGTTGCCGTTCCAGCCTCCGCATTGCCCGCCCCGCCACCGGTTCCCGCACCCGCACCTTCGCCCGCGCCCGTTGCCGCGCAGGCCCAGGAGCAAGTGCTGGAATGGACAACGGACGACGACCGAACGCGATACTTGACCGCGCCGTCCGGTGCGGTCGCCGGTCCAGCGAAGTTCGTCTTCGTGAACGCTTCGCCCAAAAGCGCGACGCCGCACACACTCACGTTCGACACAGACACGCCTGGCTACAACCATGACGTGACCACCAACGTCTACCTGGACCCGTTCGATCCCGAAGCCAACGGCAGGTGGGAGGGAACGGTCACCCTCACGCCCGGCAAGTACCGGTACTTCTGTGCACTGCCTGGGCACGTCATGAGTGGTGAATTCACCGTCACCTCCGGCGAACCGGACACCACGCCGCCGGTGGTCAACGCGACGGTCACCGGAACCAAGGACACGAACGGCAACTACGTCGGCAAGGCGACCGTGGCCGTCAGCGCCTCGGACAACCAGTCCGGCGTGAAAACGGTCGAGTACCAGATCGACGACCAGAGCTGGCTGCCGTACACGCAGCCGTTCGACGTGACGGCGATCGGCGACCACTCCGTGCAGTACCGCGCGACGGACAACGCGGGCAACGTCTCGCCGACTGGTTCGCAACAGTTCAGAGTCGTCGAGACGCCGCCGGACTCCACTCCCCCGACGGTCAACGCTACCGTTGCCGGTGACAAGGACCCGCAGGGCAACTACATCAACAAGGCCACTGTCACCATCACCGCAACCGACGCGCAGTCGGGCGTGAAGTCCATTGAGTACAAGGTGGACAATGGCAACTGGACTCCGTACACGGTCCCGGTCGAGGTGACCGGCGCCGGTATGCGCATGGTTTCCTACCGTGCCACGGACAACGCGAACAACGTGTCGCCGGAAGGCATGGCGCACATCGTGATCGTGGCACCGCGGGACACCACGCCGCCGACCGTGAATGCCACGGTTGCCGGTGACAAGGACCCGCAGGGCAACTACATCAACAAGGCCACTGTCACAGTCACTGCTACGGACGCTGGCGGTATCAAGTCCACTGAATACAAACTGGACTCCGGCGCCTGGACCGCGTACACGGCGCCTGTCGAGGTGTCCACTGTGGGCGCACACACCGTCGCCTACCGGGCCACGGACAACGCCAACAACGTCTCGCCGGAGGGCAGCGTCAACTTCACCGTTGCGCCGCCGAGGGACACCACTGCCCCGACGACAAACGCGACAGTCGCCGGTGATCGTGATCCCAACGGCAACTACATCGGCAAAGCGACCGTCACGGTCACCGCGACGGACGCCTCGGGCATCCGGTCGACTGAGTACAAATTGGACTCGGGCGCCTGGACTGCTTACACCACACCGGTCGAGGTGACCGCCGTCGGAGCCCACACGCTCTCCTACCGGGCGACGGACAACGCGGGCAACGTCGCGGCGGAGAAGTCGGTGAACTTCACGGTCGCCGGGCCGCCGGACACGACTCCGCCGACCGTGAACGCGGCGGTTGCCGGTGACAAGGACCCGAACGGCAACTACATCGGCAAGGCCACGGTGACCATCACCGCGACTGACGCCTCCGGCATCAAGTCCACCGAGTACAAGTTGGACAGTGGAAACTGGACTGCGTACACGACACCCGTCGAGGTGACCGGTGCCGGTGCGCACACAGTTGCCTATCGCGCCACGGACAACGCGAACAACGTGTCACCGGAAGGCACGGCGATCTTCACGATCATCACGCCTCCGGACACTACGGCGCCTGCCATTGACGCGACCGTCACCGGCCCGAAGGATCCAAACGGGAACTTCATCGGCAGCGCATCAGTAACCGTCACCGCCTCAGATGCGCAGTCCGGCGTGAAGCTGATCGAGTACTCATTGGACAACGGTGCCTGGCAGCAGTACCTGAACACCGTCCAGGTCACGGCCAAGGGCGCACACACCGTCAAGTACCGGGCCAGTGACAACGCGGGCAACGCGGCACCGGAGAAGGCGGTGGCCTTCACGGTGGTCGAGCAGGGATCGGATGCCTGCCCGAACTCCGACACACGGGAAACCGTGATCATCAAGCAGGACAACACCGGTGTGGCCAATGTGGACACCGGGAACGGCTGCACCGTCAGCGATCTCGTGGACCAGAACCGCAGCTGGCCGAGCCACGGGGAATTCGTCAGGCACGTCGACACGGTGACCAGCGAGCTGGTGACCCGTGGCGTGCTGTCCCGCCGGGACGCAGGCACGATCGTGCGCGCGGCCTCGCGATCCGACATCGGCAACTAGTTCCTTTCAACGCAGCAGGGAGAAACGAAGATGGCTAGACGGACCGCATCAGCGCTCGCGACCCTGAGCGCACTGGCGACCGCGTCCGTGATGATGGCCGCGCCGGCGAACGCCGATCTGGTCATGTACTGCGTCGGGACGGGCGGTGCCGTGACGGTGCCGAGCGACCTCTATGTTCCGCCGGGCGAGTCCTGCTCCCTGCAGGGCACGACCATCACCGGCAACGTCAAGATCGCCAAGGACGCCAACCTGGTGATCAAGGGCGGCACCATCAACGGCGAGGTCCAGGTGGCCGCGAACGGCTACTTCGACTCGGTCGACACCAGGGTCGACGGAGACGTGACCCTGGCAACCGGCGGCTTCGGCATGTTCCTGCGCAACACCGACACCGGCCGGATCGTGACGCAGCCGAAGGGCTCACAGCAGATCGAAGGCTTCCTGTTCGTGGAAGCCGGCTCGAAGGTCGACGGAAACATCAACGCCCAGGTCGGCGAAGTCAGCGTGGCCGACAGTGAAGTGACCGGCAACGTCAGCTCGACCGGCGCGTACTTCACGGACGTGCAGAACACCTTCGTCGACGGAACCCTGTCGGTGCTCAACAACGCGAACGGCAGCGTGGTCTGCGGTTCAGCGGTGCAGGGCAAGGCAACGTTCGCCGGAAACCAGGGCGGGGTGCAGCTCGGCCCGAACGGCGGCCTGGACTCGTGTGCGACCGGTGGTTACTTCGCGAGGGATGTCAGCATCTCGAACACCGCTGGTCGTTCAACGTTGGATGACAACATCATCCAAGGGCAGCTGCAGCTGACCGCGAACAACCCGGTGACCGAGGTCGCCGCGAACAACAAGATCCGCGGTGGCATCTCCGGCGAGTCGGCGTCCCCGACGGCTTCTCGCGGTTTGGCGGCGGCTGAGCGGGATGGCACTGCCGCTGAGCGCGCTGCCGCCCGTCTGGCCGCAGCCAACGACGCAGCTGCCGCCAAGGGCAAAGCGCGTCTCTGAAAGACCCTCGTGAGTGGTTATTCGTGTTCTAGCACGGATAACCACTCACGAGCTTTTCTGGGCCAGGCTGTGAAAGGCTGGGCCGTGTGGACCGATCGTTCGACACGCCAGAACTCCGGGCGTTCCTGGAATCACTGAGTTGGGGCGAACTTCTTTCTGGGACCGTGGCGGCGATCGAACGGTTCGGCGTGTTCGTCGCGTTGGACAGAGGACCCGAACATCCGCTCTTTCCTGGAGTTGGTTTCATCGCCATTCCTGAGCTCTCATGGCGACGCTTCGCGGCAGCTACCGAGATCGTTCAGGTTGGGAAGCGTGTCACCTGCGCGTTCCTTCAGTTCGACACATGGAATATGGAAGCCCGGCTGTCGCTGCGAGCGACCCACCCGGATCCGTTCAAGCTGTTCGCTGATCGCGTTGCGGTAGGCGACGAGCTCAGTGGCCGGATCACCGTGGTGGTGCCGTTTGGTGTCTTCGTTCGAGTCGCTGATGGCGTCGAAGGACTCATCCACCAGCCCAACCCCACGTCGATGATGCCCGGCGACGAGCTCTCGGTCGTCGTCACTGGCGTCGACCGAGAGCGCCGCCAACTGGCACTACGCAAGTCCGAGTAGGGACACCATCAGTGGCAGTCCAATGAGGATCAGGATCGCACCGAGGATGTCGAACGAGATCCCGGACCGGATCATCCGGGTGATCGACACCGCACCGGAGCCGTAAACCACAGCGTTCTGTGGCGTGGACACCGGCAGCATGAACCCGAACGAAGCCGCGGAAGTCGCAGCCAGTGCGGGAATGAACGGATTCGCCCCCGCGGCAACGGCAATGGGGATGATGATCGGCACGACAACGGAAGCCGACGCCGTATTGCTCGTCGTCTCCGACACGATCACGGCAAGCAGCACCGCGAAGATCGTGATCGTCACCGTGCTCGATCCGCCATGATCGCCTCCCATCCACGCTGGGTAGATGGTTCAAGAGGGTGGCACAGTGTCCCGATACCCGAAACACCGCCGGGCAATGCGCGGGTTCGTGGCCGTGGCGTTGAAGAATGTGGGCTTGTGATCAGCGTTCCGAAGGTCCTCGAGCAGCAGCTGCGCACGGCGGATTCCTTGCTTGGCAAGGTCTTGTCCCTGGACTACGCAGTCCACGTACACGAGGTCTGTCACGAGGAGTTGACGCCGGAGCAGCAGGACCTGTCGGCGATCTACCTGCGTACGGCCAAGGCGCTGTTCGATGGCGAGGCGAGCATGACCGCGCTTGCCGATGCGAGTTCCGCACACGCCAAAATCAGGATTTCCGGGAGCCGCCTGGCCGAGGAGATCATGTGGGTCGGCGTTCTGGCAGTCTCCGTCTGCTGGCAGCGGGAGTTGGTGCGGGAGGGATTGAGCCGCGGTGAGCTGAAGAATGTCACCGTCAAGACGGTCGCTGCCGAGGCGCAGAACGTTGTCCGGTTGTTCTCCGGGGCGCGGGAGGCGACCTGGCAGTTGGTTCATTTGCTTGAAACCGCCGACCGGGTGGATCCACAGGTGCTCGTCAATCTCATCGACGAGGTGTCCGCGGAGCAAGCCGCGTTCCTCAAGGTGGAGTATGCCAAGCATGCGTTGGCACGACACCCGGATGCTCGTTATTTCCTAGCGGTGCTTGACGATCCTGATCGGTTGCCGCTGGCCGTCGTCGCCAGGCAGGCTCAGCACATGATGGGCCCGGCGGAGGCCATCTGGCAGCTGATCACGCTGGTGGTCTCCATCGAGCAGTAGGAACGTCCGCAGTGGCCGCGCATCCGGTCCACCAATTCAACTATTGCGTTCCGCGCATCCATTCGCATCTTTCGCAGGCGTTTCCGCACGCTCCGCGCGGCGCACAATGGGCGTTCGGTCACCTCTTCGTTTTGTTCCATGCCAGCCAGTCTGCTCCCGTTCGGGCATAGGCCCACAGTACACGATTAGGTGATGCCATTGACGCAAGAACACCCACTAACTTATCGCAGTCATCTCCCGATTTGGCGGGATTCAATGGCGAATCCAGAAATGGGATTTCCACATTACCCGAGAGAATAGAGTCATGGCAGGCCTCACCCCGGAACCCAACTATTACGGCAGACAACTCCAGCGCGAGGTGAAAAGACTCCGCGAACAGGCCAGGCTTACCCAGGAGGAGGCTGGCGAGCTCGTCCACATGGAGTTCAAGAAACTCAGCCGGATCGAGCGCCGCCAGCTGCCGACCTACCACGAACTGGTCATGCTTCTCGACGCGTACGGCGTCTTGGCCTGCGACTACGGGCCATACATCGAACTGTGGGAGTTGGCGAAGCAGCGCCCGTGGTGGCGCGACTTCCACCTCGAGGACACGCGCTACGTCCGGATGGAGGATGAGGCGGACACCAAATACGAGTTCCAGCTCGGGCATATTCCAACCCTGTTGCAGACCGAGGAATACGCCGAGCTGTCCATCAACGCAAGCAAACGCTCGGTCAGGAAGTTCACCGACCTGCGGATGCGTCAGCAGGAGCGCCTCACCAGCGATCCTCGGCTGCAATTGCAGGCGCTGATCCACGCGCCGGTACTACACCAGGGGGTGAATCGGGAGCAGATGAATCTCCTCATCGAGAGAGCCGAATTGCCGAACGTGACAATTCAGATCGTGCCGCAACGAAATACTCTACATGACGGCCTGCACGGCTCCGTGATTTTGTTGTCCTTCGACGACCTCAACGAGCCGGACGCGGCTTTCTCCGAAACCCTGGTCGGCCTGCAGGAGACACAGGATCCGGAACGCACGGCAACCATCCGGCACGCGCTCGACCGCATCAGCGAGCAGGCGATGAGCCCGGAGGAAACCCTGGCGTGCCTGAAATCGGCGAGGCCCGCGCTCTGACCAGAGTGCTCCGTCCGGCCCTTGTGGACCCCTGAACAGCGCATTACTGTCCGCGACACAGTGATCACCTGGAGGAACCTGTGCGCGGTCGGCATCGGGGCCCAGTCGCTGGGGCCATGGTTATCGCTTTGATAGCAACGTTTTCATCGCCACCAGGGCACGCCGCTCCGGCACGGACGCAGGCTGAGGCGATCATCCTGCTCACGGGTGATCGGGTTTTCCTTTCAGGACAAGGAACTCCCCGATACCTTCAGCCCGCGCCCGGCCGGGAGCGGCACAACTTCTCGGTGTACCAGTCAAAGGGACATACCTACGTCGTCCCTGCCGACGCGATGCCGTTGCTGGCCAAGGGTGTGCTCGACGAGCGCCTTTTCGACGTGACCGAGCTGCGGCTGAATGGCCACGTCAAGGGCACGGTCCCGGTGATCGTGCAGTACGAAGCCGGGCGCAGGCCACTGACCGCGCAGGTCACAAAACTATTGCCGAGCATCGACGCGGTCGCCCTCAAAACCCGGGGCTCCGACGTGTGGGAGACCGCGAAATCCGGCAGTGCCAAGAAAGTCTGGCTGGACGCCACCCGCAAGGCCACGCTTGATCAGAGTGTCCGGCAGATCGGCGCCCCCGCGGCGTGGCAAGCCGCATACACCGGCAAGGGCATAAAGGTCGCGGTGCTGGACACGGGCGTCGACCAGACACACCCGGACCTGGCCACACAGGAGATCGCCGAGAAAAACTTCTCCAGTTCACGCGACAACGTCGACCGGTACGGCCATGGCACCCATGTGGCATCGATCGTCGCGGGGACCGGCGCCAAGTCGGGAGGGAAATATCGTGGTGTGGCGCCGGATGCCAAGATCCTGGACGTCAAAGTGCTCGGGGACAACGGTTCCGGCACGGACTCCGGAATCATCGCGGGCATGCAGTGGGCGGCCGAGCAAGGCGCCGATGTGATCAACATGAGCCTCGGCTCCTTCGACGGCCCAGAGGTCGACCCGCTCGAAGAGGCCGTGAACACGTTGTCCGCCAAGTACGGCACGCTGTTCGTGATCGCGGCGGGCAACTTCGGGCCTGGCGACGGCACAATCGATTCGCCGGGCAGTGCCGATGCGGCATTGACGGTCGGCGCGGTCGATCGTGCCAACAAGATCGCTGATTTCTCCGGCCGTGGCCCCCGTGACGGCGGCGGCATGATCAAGCCGGACATCACAGCCCCTGGCGTGGACATCATGGCCGCGCTACACGCGGCTGGGCGGATAGGTGAGCCGATCGTCGACGGATACACAGCGCTGTCGGGCACATCGATGGCCGCGCCACACGTGGCGGGCGCGGCTGCTTTGCTTGCACAGCAACATCCTTCGCTGAGCGGCAGCCAACTCAAGGCGCGCCTGGTCGGGTCGAGCACGCCGACTCCAGGCCTGACGCCGTTCGAGCAAGGCGCCGGAAGAGTTGATTCGGCGGCAGCGTTGAAGCAGACCGTGGACGCCCGGCCGACCAGTGCGAGCTTCGGCCAACACCGCTGGCCGCACAGCAATCAACCCGCGGTGACCAAGGAAATCACGTACACCAACGATAGCTCTGAGCCAGTCACGCTTGACCTGACAATGGAAACCAACGCACCGGCGAACCTGTTCACGATATCACCGGCACAGCTTGTGGTTCCCGCCCGCTCCAAGGCAACCGCGGTCGCAGCGGCGGACATCCGCAACGTTCCCGATGGCGGCCAGTTCGGTGGCGCGATCGTGGCAACCGGTGGCGGACAACAAGTACGGACCGCGATCGAGGTCGAGCTCGAAGTCGAGAGTTACGATCTGACGCTGAACGCGATCGCCCGCAGCGGAGAACACGCGGACTTCGCATCGGCCTACCTGATCAATGTGGACACTGGCGACCGGATCTTCCCCGAAGCCACTGTGGACGGCAAGCTTGTCCAACGGTTACCAAGGGGACGCTACATCCTGTCCGGTTCCGTGCTCGGACACGATCCGTACACGCATGACGTGCTGAACTATCCGGACCTCACAATCACCGGGCCCGCGACGATCGATCTGGACGCACGACTGACCAAACCGGTATCGATCACCCTCCCCACCGAGAAGCCAGTCACGTTGTCGTTGCTGCAGACCGGATTCGAACGTAAGACCGAAAAGGACAGTTTCAAGGTCTCGAACCTGTCATTGGGCGGCGACATCGACCACATCGGACTCGCGCAACTCGGGCCAGATTCCGACGAGATACTCGGCCAGCTCAGTACAAGTTGGACAGTCGAGAACGACTTCTACGGCCTGGCCTGGTACACAAAGGGCAGTTTCCCCTCAGGCATCACCAAAGAAGTTCAACCGAGCGAGCTCGCAACCGTGAAGGTCGACGCGGGACCGCTGTTGCCCGGCCAGTCCGCACTGATCGGCGCGACGTCCTCGCCGCGAGACCAAGGCAACTGGGGCCTTGGCGCCCTTGGTACCTTCGCCCCGCCCGGAATCCGCACCGAGTATTACGGTGGTGAGAACGCGGACTGGGCGCGTCGGATGACCGTGTCGGACAGCAACGGTTATCAGGGTGGAGTGGACGGTCCACTCAGGACATACGTCCCCGGCAAAGCGTACACAGAGTCGTTCTACCGTGGCGTTTTCGGTCCGTCCTTCTCGGACAACAGGACAGACCCATGGGTTCAGCAACGCGGCGATTCGTTGATCGCCCACGTCCCACTTTTCGGTGACGGCGCAGGCAACGCCGGATTCTCGACGGCCTCAGAGGCCACGACGAAACTGTATCGCGACGGGGAACTGATGGCCGAAAGCCCGGATACCGGGTTCGTACGCATGGTCGTCCCGCGAGGATCAGCCAAGTACCAGCTCACCGCGGAAGCCACCCGCGCGGGTTACAGCAAGTCAACGCATGTGGCCGCGTCGTGGACCTTCACCTCCGACCACAGTTCGGGTATCACGGCGTTGCCCGTGTCGGCGATCCGGTACACGCCGAAGCTCGACGCGTCGGACAAGGCCAAAACCGGAATCCTGTTCGCGGTACCGATCCAGGCGCAGCCCCAGGCCGCAACAACGTCCAAACCTCGGCTGACGTCGACTGAGGTCTCCTACGACCGCGGCGCGACCTGGCAGCAAGCCGCGCTGTTCGGCGACTTCCTGCTGCTGTACCACCCGCCGGGCGCTGCCTCGGTGTCGTTCCGCGCCAGCGCGGCCGACGACGCGGGCAACAAGGTCGAGCAGACGATCATTGACGCCTACCTGTTGGTTTGACGGCAGTTCCCTGGGCGACCGCGCACAGCTCATCATCGGAGTAGACGTCACACCGGCAGGTCGCCCGGGAACCGCTGGACTGAACCACCCTCGCCTCCGCGCGCAGCGTGCGCCCACCAGCAGGCCGGACATAGTCGATCGAAAAACCGGCGGTGAGCAGAGCCGGTCCCAGCACAGAGCCCGCGGCGAAAGTGAGCGTGTTGTCCGCCGCGTAGGCCACAACGCCCCCGTGCAAGTAACCGTTTTGCTGGCGAAGGTCGTCCCGTGCGTCGATCTCGATGACCGCCTCCCCTGAACCGAACGCCATCAGCCGCGCGCCGACCAGCACACTGAACGGTTGGCCCGCCAAACCCTTCCGCGCGTCGTCGAAATTCATCCCATCCCCTCACTTCACTACTGAAGTGAGGATGTGCCCGGCGTGGTTCTTTGTCAATATCTGGAGCCATGGCGGACGAGCGGCTGTACTTCCAGCTCCAGCGAGCGGCACACCACCTGCGCGTCGCGGCTGACCGGCGATGCATGGGAGCAGCCGGAATCACCACGGCCCAACTGGGCGCACTGTTCGCCGTCCAGCAACAACCAGGCGTGACCCAGCAGGAACTGGCGCACACCCTCGGACAACGCGAGTCCGCGATCACCTCGATGGTCACGCGACTCGTGGACGCGGGCCTGATCAGCAAGAGGACTCATCCCCGCCAATACCGTGCGATCGCCTTGGAGCTCACCGCGTCCGGCAAACGAGCGCTTGACCGAGTCCGCCCGGCGATGGACGAGTTCAACGAGCAGATGCGCGCAGCCATCGGCGCCGACAAGTTCACCGAGACAGCGGAAGCATTGGCCCGATTGGACCAATGGTTCGAGGCCACCTAAAGCCGTGTCCACCGTTGCGACACACTGAAACACACGCTCCGACACCATGAGTTGCACGTTCCGGCACAGCGAGATCGCTGGGCGGTCGGCGCTACATCGAGGAGCGGCGAGCCAGGGAATGCCCGCTGCCGGTCAAGGGCATCGGTATGCCGGAGTGGTGAACATGGTGTGCTGGAACGGTCGACACGATGTGCCGCAACGGTCGACACGGTATGCCGGAGTGGTGGACACGATGTGCCGGAGTGGTGGACACGGTGTGTCGGAACGGTGGACACGGTGTGCTGGAACGGTCATCTTGGGGTGTTGGAATGGTGGACACGCCGGGTTTTTGCCCATATTCGGGGTCTGTTGCCTTTGATTCACGCTCAGTAAGGTCGGAGGTATGAAACTCTGGCGACTCGGTCTTGCCCTGGCTGTCGGTCTCTCCATCGCCGCGGCGGCCCCCGCGCAGGCTGAATCGAACGGCGGCGTGCGCGTCATGCCGCTTGGCGACTCGATCACTGACGGCTGGAACGTCCAAGGTGGATATCGGGTCGGTTTATGGCAACGCGCCACCGGCCGGTACACAGTGGACTTCGTCGGGTCCGGCTTCAACGGCCCCGCCAGCCTTGGCGACCACGATCACGAAGGCCATCCTGGCTGGCGGATCGACGAACTGGACAACAACATCGTGTCGTGGATCCGCTCGGCCAATCCACGGACCGTGCTGTTGCACATCGGCACCAACGATGTGAACCAGGACCACGACATGGCCAACGCCCCGGCGAGGCTTGGCGCGTTGATCGACAAGATCCGGGCGAACGCCCCGCTCGCGGAGATCTTCGTCGCCCAGTTGACCCCGGAGGTCAACCCGGCGTGGGAGGCTCGGATCCGGACGTTCAACGCCGCTGTCCCCGGCGTGGTCGCGGCTAAAGGTCCGAGGACTCACCTCGTTGACATGCACACCGGGCTCACTGAGGCGGATCTCGCGGACGGCGTGCACCCCAATGAGGCGGGGTACGACAAGATGGCCGCCCGATGGATCGCCGCGCTGGAGAAGGTGCCAGGCAGCCTGCGCCACATCCTCGAACCGCCGGTCAACGAGGACGCTGTGCTGTCGAACCCGCAGTCGAAGCGGTGCATGGATGTCGCGGGCGGCGGCAACGGGCCAGGTTCGCAGATCATCATCTGGGACTGTCACGGCGGCGCGAACCAGCACTGGGTCCGGACCACCGCCCGTGAACTGCGCGTTTACGGCGACCGCTGCCTTGACGTGAGCAACGGCGCCAAGATCCAGCTCTGCAACGGCTCCCCGGGGCAGCAATTCGTGTTCGCCAGCAACGGGTCCATTGTGAACGCGTCAGGCAAGTGTGTTGACGTCACGCAAAGCGGCACCGAGAACGGCACCCACGTGCAACTCCACCGGTGCAACGGGACAGGCGCGCAGGTCTGGTCCGTGAGGTAGATCCACAAGCGGGCGTCCTATTCGGTCACGACCGGGACGCCCGCGTCCTCAATCCGTTGCCTGACACCCAAATCCACATCCTCGGCGGTGATCAGCGCGGCCACATCGGTCAGCGGGCAGATCCGGGCGAACGCCGCCGCGCCCACCTCGGGAGTGTCGAAAACCGCGAGAGTGCGGGCCGCGGATTCCATAAAGGACCGTGCGGTCTGCGCGACCTGGACGTCCTCAGTGGTCAGCCCGGCTGCCAGACTCACGCCGTCACCACCGATAATCGCCAGGTCAAGGTACACATCGCGCAGCACTGAGCCGGTCAGCACCGACGCCCCCACGCTTGTGACACCGCCAGGCACCATCACGCGCACACCAGGCCGCAAAGACGCCTCGTAAGCCGCTTCCAGTTCGTTGGTGACCACAGTCAACGACGAGCGGTCAGCAAGGCTACGCACGATCAACACCGACAAAGACCCTGCGGCAAGGGCAATCCGAGCGCCATCGGGCACCTGCGCGGCGGCGAGCTCGGCAATCCGGAACCGCTCAGCCTGCCGTTCGGCCACCAAAGAGACGCTTGCGGGCAACGCCGAGCGGGCGACTGCGCCGCCGTGGGTCCGGGAAAGCCACTTCTGCGCTTCGAGGAACGACAGATCTCTGCGCACCGACGCTTCGGAGACGCCCAGCCCGCGCGACAGCGCGGTCACGGCCACGCTGCCGTCCTTGGCCAGGCGCTCCATGATCGCATTCAACCGATCAGATCGACGCACTCCAGAAGCATACGAACCGCTGACGAAAGGTCAATCGAGCAATAACGCGCAAGATATCTGCGCGGTTCTGCTTGTCTCGTCTTCATCGACGGTGTTACGTTGCGGACTTCCTCCAGCGGAAGCTGAACGGAGCGCGCCCATGTCGGTCGGTCAGGCTCTCTTACTCGCGTTCATCGCGGGCTTCGCCTACTTCAGCCGCCGGTTCATGGGCGATTTGTTCCTCGAACGGGCCATCGTCCTCGGCCCGGTGACCGGTCTGATCCTCGGCGACCTGCCGACCGGCCTGATCGTGGGCGCCTCGCTCGAACTGATCTTCATCGGCGCGGCCGACATCGGCGGATCGGTCCCGCCGAACCTGGCCATCGGCAGCATCATCGGCACCGCGCTGGCCATCGACAGCGGACTGGATCCCGGTCAGGCCTTGCTGATCGCGGTGCCCGCGGCGCTGCTCGGCTCGTTCGGAGAACTGCTGGCCAAGGCGGTCAGCTCGGTCTTCGTCACTGGCGCGGAGAGATACGCCGACCGAGGCAGTACGCGCGGCATCACCGCGATGCTGCATCTCGGCAACCTGGTGCACTTTCTGTGTATCGCGGTGCCCACGTACCTCGGGCTCGTGCTTGGAAACGACGTTGTACGCGGTCTTGCCGACAGCATCCGTGGCCCTGTCGGCGATGGCCTCGCGGTCGCCGGGGCGGTGCTGCCCGCGCTCGGTTTCGCGCTGCTGATGAACACCCTGGTCACGACGTCCCTGCTGCCGTTCTTCTTCATCGGCTTCCTGCTGGCCGCGTACACCGGGTTCGGCGTGCTTGGGGTGGCACTGCTCGGCGCCATGGTCGCAGCGCTATGGATCTCTCATAAGGGCGGAATCCGCCTGGTCCGGTCGGATTCCGATGACGAAACCGGCGCTCTGGTGTCCAAAAGAGACCAGCGCAGGCTGTTCTGGCGGTCGTTCGCCGTGCAGTCGGCGTTCAGTTTCGACCGGATGCAGGCGATCGGCTTCACCTGGGGCATGATGCCGCTGCTCAAGCGGATCTACCCGGAACGCCAAGACCTCAGTGCGGCCCTCAAACGGCACCTGACCTTCTTCAACACACACCCGTGGCTGCCCGGACCGATCTACGCCCTGGTGGCCGACCTGGAAACCCGGCACGCGACGAAACCTGCGAAACCGAAGACCGACAAGGAAGTCAATGGCGCCGCGGTCGCCGACGGCATCGGCGCCTCGGACGTCAGCGTGCAGACCATCCAAGGCGTCAAAGGCTCTTTGATGGGACCGCTGGCCGGTGTCGGCGACTCGGCGTTCCACGGCACACTCCGGCCGATCTTCTCGGGCATCGGCGCGTCCCTCGGGATGCAGGCCAACCTGCTGGCGCCGTTGATCTTCCTTGTGCCGGTCAACATCGTGCACGTCGTCGTGCGCTGGCTGACGCTGAAAGCCGGATTCCGGCTCGGCAGCAGGCTCTTCGAACGAATCGACCAAAGCGCGCTGCGCAGGTTGATGGAAGGCGCGTCGATCACCGGTCTCATGGGTGTCGGGGCGCTCGTGGGCACGTGGTTGGTGGTCAACGTGCCGTTGTCGTACATCGAGGGCAAGGCCACTATCAAGCTGCAGGAAATGCTCGACCACATCATGCCCAAGCTGGTTCCGTTGCTGATCACGTTGCTGGTGTTCTGGCTCGTGCGGCGCGGCGCCAACGCGGTGCTGATCCTCATCGGGCTCGCCGTCGGCGGGTTCGCACTCGGAGCGTTGGGGGTTCTTGGTGTCCCGTCCTCATGACGAGGTCGCGATCGTGGTGTCCGGCCACGGCGACTTCGCCCTCGGCCTGGCCAGTGCGGTCGAAGTGATCATTGGTCCGCAGCACGACTTCGCCGCGATCTCGCTGCCGGCCGAGGAGTCGCCGAGCGACTTCCTTGCCCGATTACGCGAAGCGATCGAGGACATCGACACTGGCGCCGGAGTCGTCGTCCTCGTGGATCTGCCCGGCGCGACGCCGTTTTCCACCGCTGCCCGGATCTCCCACGAGCGCGCGGGCGTCGAAGTGATCGGCGGGGTGAACCTGCCGATGGTGCTCGAGGCGTTGGTGCGCAGGCAAGGCAGGCAGCTCGACGAGCTCGTGAAGATCATGATCGAGGCCGGGCCCGCTGGCATCATCCGCTGGCGCCCGCCATCCGAGGAGACATGAGTGCCGATCGAACTGGTCCGCGTCGATCACCGGCTCGTGCACGGCCAAGTGACCATGGGGTGGTCACGGGCCGTCGGCGCGGACGTCCTGCTCGTCGTCAGCGACCGCGTGGCCGCGAGCCCTTTCGACATCAGCTTGATGGAAATGGCCGTGCCGACAGGCGCCCGGCTGGTGGTGTGGAGCGTCGAGCAAGCCAGCCAAGCAGCTTCGGATGGCACGTGGCCGGACGGCAAAGTCCTGATGCTCGTGGCCAACCCGGTCGATCTGGCACGCGTGGTAGCGGCCGGGTTGGAGCTCAGCGAGGTCAACATCGGCGGCGTACGTTCGGAAGGCGCGCGGCACAAGCTGACCAAAGAGGTACACGCGACCGACGAGGAGATCCTGGCCTGGAAAACTCTCGCTGACCACGGCATCCGGTTGTCCGTGCAGTGGCTGCCCGCGCAGAAACGCAAGCTGTTGAACGACGAGATCGCCAAACGATGACCGAATACCAGATGTGGGGAGGCATTCTGGCCATCCCCGACGCCTTGCGCCACTCCCCCATCGGTCTTGGGATCGCTGCGGAAGCTGTCGCGTCACGGCAGTCCATAGACCTGATCGGTTGCGGTACATCACATTTCGCCGCCATCGCCATCGCCCACGCGTTTCAGAACTTCGCGGGAATCACGGCCCGCGTGCACAATGCTTTCGAGTACGCGGCCTACCCGCCACCGCATCCCGACACGTTGATCGCCTTGTCGCACACCGGTACCACAGCTGACGTCATGGCCGCCGTGACCAGCCACACTGGACTGTCGGTCGCGTTGACCGACGCACCGATGTCACCACTCGCGCAGGCGTGTGACCACGTGCTGGTCGGCCCCGGTGGCCTCGAACCGCCGTTGACCAAGACCCGGAGTTACGCGACCACGTTGGCGCGCGGGTACGCGCTCGCGCTGGCCGTGGCCAGGTTGCTCGGCCGTCCAGTCCCTGCGATGGAGAAAACTCTCGCTCAGGCTGGTGACCTGGCTGCCTTCACGCTGGCCACGAACTCGGCGGACGCGACCGCACTGGCATCGAGGTTCGCGTCGGCAAGCAGAATTGTCGTGGTCGGCGGCGGCCCGGAGCTGGCGACGGCTCGTGAAGGCGCGTTGAAGGTGACCGAAGCGGCGGCCATGCATTCGGAGGCGTGGCAAGTCGAAGAGGCAGCACATGGCACGTGGGCGAGCACCGAACCCGGCGAACTGGTCATCGTTCTCGCGCCACACGGTCGTTCCGAGGCCCACGCGCACCGCATCGCCGAAGGAATGCGGCTTGTGGGAGCCGAGGTGTGGTTGCTGCGCGACTCGCTGCCCGACGTCGACGAGATGCTGATGCCGCTGTTCAGCGTGCTTCCCCTGTACGTCTTCGCCTACCGGCTGGCGTTGGCACGCGGGCTGAACCCGGACATCATGCGTACCAACGAGTCAAAGCACCGTGCGGCGCGGGAAATCATGCGCCGCTCAGTCACCGCTTGATGACCACGGTGTCGTCGGTGCGCGGCAGAATGACCGTATCGGCTGATTCCGGTGCGGGACGCGGTTTCCGGCCGAACTTCGTCACCAGGATGGTCATCGTCAGGCCGACGATTCCGCCGCAGATCACGTCCGACGGCCAGTGCACGCCGACGTACACCCGTGAGATCGCGACCAGAAGCGCCGGGGCGAACAGGATCCAGCCCCACTTGCGGGAGATCAGGAAGCCGATGACGAACGCGAAAGTGAGTGCGGCGGTCGCGTGATTGCTCGGGAACGACACGCCCGGGTCGTGCTGGACCAGTTGGTTGACTTGCCGTGTCTGGAACGGCCGCTCGTGAAACGCCAGGACCCGCAGCATTCGGTTCACCACGAACGACGCGACCAGCGCGACTGCGGCCTGTCCGACGAGCCAGAGGTTCGATTTCCGGTCCCGATGCCGCATGTGGACCAAGGCGACGGCCAGCGCGGCCGCGCCGAGGATGTAGATCAGCGGTCCCGCTGCGAAGAGCATCACCGCGTCCAGTACGGCGTTCTGCCCGGCCAGTCCGTTGATCACATCGAACAACACACAACCCCCTGAAGATGAACGGCAGATGAATAATGATCATGGTATCGAGCCGTGTCGACGCGAGGACGAGGCATCTGAGCTGCCGTATCCTGACGCGCATGCCAAGCCAGCGGGGCCTGTTGACCGAACGCATCGCCTTGCAGCTTGAGCACGACATCCGCAACGGCGACATCGCGGCAGGCGACAAACTCCCGTCAGAGCGGGAACTCGCGGCACAGTTCGGCGCCAGCCGCAACGTGGTCCGTGAAGTCCTCCGACGCCTCGAAGCGCAACACTTGATCGAGGTCGCGCCTGGCCGCGGCGCGTTCGTCAGCGACCGCTCATCGGCACATGCCCGCAGCTACGACGCGCTCTACCGAGCCGGACGGCCGACCGTGCGGCATCTGATCGAGGCCCGGATCCCAGTCGAGGTCGAAATCGTCGGCCTAGCCGCCAAGCGCGCCTCCGACACGCAGATCGCCACGATGCGCGAAGCGAACGCCCGGATGGAGGCGGCGTCCGACGTCGTCGACAAGGCGCATGCGGACCTCGATTTCCACGACACCATCGCGGCTGCGAGCGGCAACCCGGTGCTGCGGATCATGTTGGCGTCGATCAGCGGCATGATGTTCGAGATGATGCTGCGGTCGCACTCAGATCCGTCGATCGGCGAGCCGGGCGTGCCGCATCACCCGGAGATCATCGAGGCGATCTCGGCGCATGACGTCGAACGGGCCCGCATGTGCATGCGTGAGCACCTGGCTCTTGGGCTACGCACATACGGGCCTTCGCTTGATATGAGTGTGGACCTGATGGCCACCGAACACATTGAACGGCTCCTGCGCCGCTAGCGTCGCTCCCCTCGGTTCACCCACGAGTCGAACGCGACGATCAGCCCAGCGAAGACGACAAGGACCAAGCCGAAGAGCACCACGCCATTGAGCAGTAGGACCAGCGCAAAACTCGCCACCGCCGCCGTCGGCAGCAGGGCATATGGATCGATCGGCCCGAATAACGGGCGCCCGTTGTTGCTCACCAAAGACCTCCTCGCCGTACAGTCTGGCCGAAATGGGCGTCGCGTGCCGATTAACCCGATTGTTTGATCCAACCGGATCGTCCGGCGGGCGGCTCGCGGGCATGGTCGACTACTCCGAACGCTCGCACGCTGGCTACGCCGCTGGCCGCAAGATGTCGCCCGTTTCACTGCGAACCTGGATGGCGGCACCTGCCGTCTTCGGGCCTGTGGCCTGGGTGGACGTGGGTTCGGGCGCGAGACGGATGACTTTGGTGGGCGGCCAGTAGGACGCGGTCCAAGCCTTCGGCATCGGTGATCAGTGACTTCGTCTCAAGGCTGGTCACCACCCCCTTCGACTTGCTATGGTCCGACTGGTCCTACCAGTTGGACCAGTAAGGACGATGATGTCCCTGAGCCGTCGTAACCTGGGAAAACTTGTTCTTGCGGGCGTGGGGGGCGGGCTGTCGCTCGGTTCGTGTGGGAGACCGAGCGCCAGCCCGGCTACCCCGCTGCGCATCATGGCCGTCAACCACGTCTGGCCCCGCGCGATCAACAAGCGGATCGGCGAGTTCGAGCAGCGGATCAGCCGCAGGGTCTCGATGTCCCTTCTCACCGCCGATCAACTGGCGAACAGCTACAACGTCAAACTCAACGCCTCGGCCACCGACATCGACGTGATGATGGTCCGTGCGCTGCAGGAACAATTGTTGTTCGCACGCAACGGGTGGCTGGCCGATCTCACCGGACTGGTCAATGATCCGGCCTATCAGTGGGACGATTTTCAGGACGCGCCAAGGCAACGCTCGAACACGGCAGGCAAAGTCCTCAGTGTCCCCGTGGTGACCGAGCGGCCTGCGTTGTACTACCGCAAGGACTTGACTGAGCCACCGGCCACTTTGGACGCACTAAGGACAGTGCGTTCAGGCTCAAGAAAAACGGCTTCTTCGGCTACGTCGGCCGAGGCCAACGAGCGGGCGCGGTCAGCCAGTGGTCAAGTTTCCTCTACTCGTTCGGCGGCGACTTCACTGTGGATGGCAAGTCCGCCATCGCCACACCCAATGCGATCGCCGCGTACGAGTACTACGGCCAACTGCTGGGACGAGCCGGGCCGCCGGGTGCCACAAACATGAGTCTCGAGCAAGCCATGCCGATTTTCGCCCAAGGCAAGGCCGCGTTCTACATCGATGCCGACGCGATCTACACCAGCTTCCTGGACCCCAAGGTTTCCACGGTCAAGGACACCATCGGATACGCGCCCTTCCCGGCAGGACCGGCAGGGTCGAAGCCGTACAACATCCCCTCGTGGAGCCTGGCGATCAGCAAGTTCTCCCTGCTGCAAGACCATGCCTGGGAGTTCATCCGCTGGGCCTCCAGCCCGGACGTGGTCGGACAGATCCAAGCCGACGGTATCCCTGGCGCGAGGCAATCCGCCTGGCAGAACCCGGCGACTGTCAAAGCGTTCCCGCCGGACCTCGCGAGGACCATGCAGACGAGTGCCGCGACCGGGGTCAGTCATGATCGGCCGGATGTGGTGCAGGTTGGGCGCGCCAGGGACATTGTCGGACGCCCGCTTGTGGCCGGAATCTTGGGCAATCCAGTTGCCAATGTCGTACGAGACGCCGATGCCGAGTTCGCCACTTTCCTCGCGCGGGACAACAGTTACCGGGCGGCGGAATGACCCGGTCGTTGAAATGGGCGATGCTCGCACCCTCCCTCGCGTTCATCGGGCTGATGATCATATTTCCGCTCGTGTTCACGGTGAACCTGAGCTTCACCAACGCCTTCGGGGCAGTGAACGCGGACGAGCGTTATGTCGGACTCCTCAACTTCATCGACGCCATTGAGGACATTCGCAGGTTCTGGCCCGCGGTCGAACGGACGATCTACTTCACGGTCGTGGCCGTGGTGATCGAGACCATCTTCGGGCTCGCGCTGGCCATGCTCATGCGCAAGGCGTTCCGTGGCAACAGGATTGTCCGCACTGTGCTCGTGATTCCGTTGCTGGCGACGCCGGTCGCCGTCGGCATCCTGTGGCTGCTGATTCTCGATCCGACCAACGGCATCGCCAACCACCTGCTGAGCGCTGCCGGTCTGCCGAGGCTGGAGTTTCTCGGGTCGGCCAGCCAGTCGTTGCCGACGTTGATGGGCATCGACATCTGGCAGTGGACGCCGATGATGACTCTGCTGACACTCGCTGGATTGTCCACATTGCCCAGTGAGCCGGAAGAGGCGGCTCAAGTGGACGGTGCCAACGCGTGGCAGCGGTTGCGGCACGTGGTCCTGCCGCTGCTGTGGCCGACGTTGGTCGCCGCGATCGTGCTGCGCAGTGTCGACGCGCTCAAGACGTTCGACATCATCTATGCCACCAAAGGCCCGGGTGGCGGGTCGGATTTCGAGGCGGAAACCCTGAACATCTACGCATACGGCCTGACGTTCGACTACCAGGAATACGGCTTCGCCGCAGCCGTTCTGGTGTTGTTCACGCTGGTGATCGTGGGGGTCGTGGTGATACTGCGGCGGGGTGGCAGCAGGGAGGCGAAATGAGGATTCTCCGGCTGACCGCCATCACTCTTGTCACTCTTTTCTTCTCTCTGCCCATCCTCTGGTTGTTCGCCGCCGCCTTCAAGACCAATATCCAAGTGACCGATCCGAGCGTCGGCCTGTTCTTCGACCCCACCCTCGCCAACTTCCAGGCGATCTTCAAGGACGGCGAGATCCTCAGATCCCTGCTCAACTCGGTGATCGTCGGCGTCGTGTCGACCGCACTCGCCGCGCCAGGAACGGCGACCGCGTGTCTGCTGGCCTTTGTGTCCAGTTGGAACAACTTCATGTTCGCGTTGATCTTTTCCAATGAGGACACCAAGACCGCGCCGGTCGCCTTGTTCAACTTCATTTCCTACGCGAGCACGGACTGGGGCGGGTTGATGGCCGCGGCGACGTTGATGACGTTGCCGGTCGTGCTCGCCGCAATCCTCGGCCAGAAGTACATCGTCTCCGGTCTAACGAAAGGGATATCTTGAAGATCGTCGCCGCGACCGTGGTCGTGACAAGTCCCGGTCGCAACTTCGTCACCCTCAAGATCGAGACGGACGAGGGCGTGACCGGCCTTGGCGACGCCACCTTGAACGGGCGCGAACTGGCCGTGGCCAGCTACCTCACCGACCACGTGGTGCCACTGCTGATCGGCACGGATCCACACAGGATCGAGGACACCTGGCAGTCGCTCTATCGAGGCGCGTACTGGCGACGCGGACCAGTCACGATGGCGGCGATCGCCGCGGTTGACGTCGCACTCTGGGATATCAAAGCGAAAGCGGCCGGGTTGCCGCTGTACCAGTTGCTAGGCGGACAAAGCCGCGAACGCGTCCGGACGTACGGTCACGCACACGGAAGCGACATCCCCGAGCTGTTCGATTCGGTGCGCGCGATGCTGGCTCAGGGATACAAGTCCATCAGGATCCAAACTGGAATCCCCGGCCTGCGGAAGGTGTACGGCGTAAGGTCCACATTGGACCAGGCGGATCTGCCTGTGGTCGAGGACTGGGACACCGGCGCCTATCTGCGGCACGTGCCCAGGGTGTTCGAAGCAGTGCGCACCGAGTTCGGCCCGGAACTGCCGTTGCTGCACGACGTCCACCATCGCCTGACGCCAATCCAGGCCGCGCGCCTAGGCAAAGACCTTGAACCCTACGACCTGTACTGGCTGGAAGACTGCACTCCGGCGGAGAACCAAGACGGGCTGCGCCTGGTCCGCAAGCACACCACAACCCCGCTGGCGATCGGCGAGGTCTTCAACACCGTGTTCGACTACCAGACCCTGGTACAGGAACAGCTGATCGACTACGTCCGGTCCTCGGTCACGCATTTCGGCGGTGTCACACCGCTCCGCAAGCTTTTCGACTTCGCCGCGATCCACCAGATCAAGAGCGCCATCCACGGCCCAGAGGACATCTCCCCCGTCGGCATGGCCGCCGGAATCCACCTGGACCTGGCGATCCACAACTTCGGAATCCAGGAGTACGCCGGATACACCGAGCAGACCGACGAGGTTTTCCCGCACGCGTTCACCTTCAGCGACGGCTACCTACACCCGGGCGAGACGCCCGGAATCGGTGTCGAGCTGAACGAGGAACTGGCCGCCGCGCACCCGTACGCACAGGCATATCTGCCGGTGAATCGGCTGCACGACGGCACAGTTCACGACTGGTGATCAGTCGATCGGGAAAATCGACGCGCTCCCCGCGGCAGCCGCGCCCTCGCCGGACACGTCGGTGCGCGGCTGCCGATGCCCCACAGTGGATGGTGCATCCAGGACGAAGTCGAGCGAACTCGTGACCTGGTGTCCAACCGCGACTCGATCGGCAGCGGCCCGGTAGCGCGGCGAGATCACAATCACGGTCACGTACTGCGGTGACACGTCGGTCAGCGAGAACGTGTACGTCCCATTGTCCTTGATCCGCGTGATGCCGAGCTGCTTGCCCGCGTGGTCGGTCACGGTCACCGTGCCATCGGTAACCGGCCATCCGTTGCGGTCACGCACCTCGCCCATCAACACGCGTGCCTCGTGATGCCCTGGCTGTGGGTCCAATTTGGACAGCTCGGCATCGAGGTCTTCAGCCTCTGCGTCAGCCGTCTTGCGGTTGCGCCAACCCGCGAACACCAGCAAGCCGACGCCCAGCAAGAACCAGGCGAACAGGCCAAGCAGCGGACCCACGACGCCTTTGCCGTCGAAGTACAGGATTCCTCGCGCCGCGTCAATCGTCTGTCCAAGAGGCATGATCGGGTGCAGGGCACGGAAGAAGCCAGGAACCATCTCCTTGGGAATGGCGCCACCGCTCGACGGGATGCTCATCAGCACGAACAAACCCATTGCCACGCCCGGGATGTACTGCCGCACAAGAGGCTCGAGGCCGAACGTGACCCACGAGGTCGCCTGAGTCAGCAGGAACAGCACGGGCAACAGCCACAGGTCGAACGGGATGACGTCCAGCGCCAAACCGGTCGCGAAGACCACAATGGACGTCGCCGCTCCAAACCCAGCCAAGGTCAACAGCTTGCGTTTGCCTTGAATGGCCGTGGCCTGCAACAACATCATGACACCGATGTAGCCGACGAGGTTGCACACCATTACGAGATAGAACAAACCGGTTCCGGTGCTGTCCCCTGGCGCGCCAGAAGCCAGGTCGACGACCGTCGGGTTCTGCGAAGCAAAAGTCGCCTGCAAGACCGGCAACAACGGCGCGCCATTCACCTTCGCCACGAACAGCGTGTGCGTGCCAGGGTCGTACGCGCCGACGACATCTCGATCAAGCACGGCTTGCCTCGCGGCCTGCTCGGAGCCAACGGCCGTGATGTCGAAAGCGCCGGGCGCACGCTGCTCAAGTGCCGTGGATAGGGAGCCCGCGGCCTGCTGGCCCACGACGGCGACCGGAACGTGATGCGGCGCGGGCGCGTGGAACGGAACCAGGTAGAAGACCATGAACCCGACCACGAAGAACGCCGGAAACCACAACGCCTGGACCAGGGCCTTTCCCATACCCGGCGTCTTTGTTGCTGCCGCTGGCACCACTTCCGCCATAACGACCTCCTCTGCCGTCCTCCACCGTAGCCCGATCTTGCAGCACTGCAAGTTTGCAGTAGTGTAAGATCGAGCACATGGAGACGATGGGGCTGCGCGAGCGCAAGAAACTCGCCACCAGGCAGGCGCTGCACGAAGCCGCGCTGAAGCTGATGCGCGCCGCGGGCCCCGACGCGGTGACGGTTGAGGAGATCTGCCGGGAGGCAGGCGTCTCCCCAAGGACGTTCTTCAACTACTTCGAGACCAAGGAAGATGCCGTTTTCCTGCCGCGGCAAGGCATGGCCGCGCAGATCATCGAGTCGATCACGTCGTATCGGCGCGACGCGACGATGTTCGAAGCCGCCGCGCAGGCCGTGGGCGATGTGTTCCACACCGCGATGAACTCTGATGTCTGGCAGACCCAGCAGGCCCTGCTCCAGGCGCATCCGCATCTCATGATCACGGGCCTGCGGCTGGGCAAGGACCTGGAACGCGCCGTCGCCGCCGGTATCGCCAAGCGAACGGGACTGCCGGAGACCGATATCCGGGTCCGGACGGTCGCGTCCGCCTCGATCGCGGGCTCCCGGCTCGTGATCGAGAGCCTGCGTGACGACCCCACGGCCGACGTGAACGACCTGTTCGAGCAGGTCTTCACGGCACTCGCGACCCTAGGTGACCGCGACGTCGACCGCTGGCACATTGGCGCAGCTGCTGACTGAGGCCACAGCGGCGCCCAACCGTCTGGCCGCCTCGACGAGCTGGTCTGGCGGCAACGTGAAGGGCACCCGCAACCACCGTTCCAACCCGCCGTGCACGCCGAACCGCGACCCTGGCGCCAGTTGCACGCCATGATTGGCCGCCGACACCGCGATCCGTGTACTCATCGGGTTAGGCAGCCTGCACCACAACGACAGCCCGCCGTCCGGCAGGTTGAACGTCCAATCCGGACAGTGCTCGCCCAGCGCCTGAGCCAGCACGTCCCGCTGATGCCGGAAGTCCTCCCGGCGCCGCGCCAAAGGCTTGTCGGATTCCAGCAGTGACGCCAGCACGAGCTGCTCGAACGCCGGCGCGCCGAGGTCAACGGCGACCCGGGATGACAGCAGCCGGTCCAGCAGGTCGACCGACGCCCGGATCCAGCCCAACCGCAGCCCGCCCCAATGCGACTTCGCGGCCGAACCCATGGTCAGCGACAGGTCACCCGCGAACGCTGCCAGTGGTGGCGGCCCGCCGACCGGATCACCCTGATAGTCCAGTTCCACAAGGGACTCGTCGATCAGGACCGGAGTCCGTGTCCTGGCAAGCAATCCGCCGAGCCGCTCGCGTCCTTCGACGTCCAGCCGCAGCCCGGTCGGGTTCTGGAAGTCCACGACCAGATAGGCGAACCGCGGTGACGCCTGGCGCAGCGCGGCCTCGACCCCGGCGAAATCCCAGCCACTCACCGAATCCAACGCGACCGGAACCGGCAACGCATGCGCGGCACGGACGGCGTCGAGCGCGTTAGGGTACGTCGGCTGCTCGACCAGGACCCGATCACCCGGACCGGCGAGCATCCGCAGGCACAGCACGAAAGCCGAGTACGCACCGCTGGTGATCATGACCTGCTCGGCAGTCGTCGGCAGGCCACGAGCCGTGTAGCGCTCCGCGATCCGCTCACGCAGCAGCGGCAGACCGCCAGTGATGTACCCGTTGCCGCCGATGTACGCGGCCAGCTCGTGCGTCGCCGCGTCGACCGCCGCCGTCATCCCCGGCAGAGCTGGCGGAGCGGCTTTCGCCAGGTCAAACAAGGCGTCGGTGGTCGGCATCGTGGGTTGCTGCCGCCGCGCACCCGTGCCCGCGATCCACGACCCCGCACCTTGGCGGCTCGCGACGATGCCGTCTTCGCGCAGCTTGTCGAGGGCCGCACCGATCAGCGTCCGGCTCACCCCGAGCGACGCCGCCAACTCGCGTTCGGCAGGCAGCCGCGTCCCGATCGGCAACTGGCCGTCGCGGACGTAGAGCTCGATCGCCCCAGCGAGGTTGATCGAGCCTTGCCGGGCGCCCCGACGACGCCACTCGCCCAACAAGACAGCCAATCGCTCGCCCGAAATGCGGCTCCCGAGGGGGATGATGGCGGTCATAAGGCCAATTATCGCGTATTGGCTCTGGAATGCCAGACCAGTTGTGCCAGAGACTGCGGAAGTGGCATCAGTCGATTTCAGTCCGCTCAGTCTCCGTCGCGCCCCTGTCCGCCGGTCCGCCCAGCTGCTCATCGGACTCGTGCTCTATGGCGTGAGCACGGCAATCCTGTCCCGCTCCCTGCTCGGGCTGTTTCCGTGGGGCGTGCTGACGGATGGCCTGGTCAAGCGGACCGGGCTGACATTCGGCACGCTCACGGCCATCATCTCCGTGTTCGTCATGCTGCTCTGGATCCCGCTGCGACAACGGCCAGGGATCGGCACGATCGCCAATATCGTCGTCATCTCGATCGCGGTCGACCTGACCCGCGCCATCGTGCCTGACCAGCACATTCTTGGGTGGCAGATCGCGCTGATGATCGGCGGGATCGTCCTCAACGCCATCGCGACCGCGGTCTACGTCGGCCCCCGGCTCGGCCCCGGCCCCCGTGACGGCCTGATGACCGGCCTCGCCGCCCGCACAGGCCGGTCGATTCGCCTCGTGCGCACCGGCATCGAGCTCACGGTGCTCGGCGTGGGGTGGCTGCTCGGTGGCACGGTCGGTATTGGCACTGTCCTTTATGCGCTCGCGGTCGGCCCGCTCATGCACCTACTCCTGCCTTTTGTCACGTGGAAATCGGCGGAGGTGCCGCAACCCGTCTGACACTGTGCAAGAAAATCACAAGCGCGGTCCACGAGACTCACGTCGTTCTTCTACAGCGGGAAAACGGAGGGTCTCGGATGCGCACACGCGCGCTCGCCATCATTACCAGCCTGGTTACCGCAGGTGCTGTGCTAATGCCAGGCACAGCGTCCGCCGAGCCGTGGCCGTCGAACTGCGATTGGGGCATCTCCGGCCTACGCACCACGAGCGCCAAGTGCAAGGCGGGCGGGGGCTACTACCGTGCGGTCGCCAAGTGCACAAGCTCAAGCTATGCCTATGGCAGCTGGGAGCCGGCAGGCACCTATCCCGGGTTCTCACAAGCCACCTGCGGCAACAGCCCGATCGCCGCGAACATCGGACTTTGCCGGGTCCAGCCGTCAGGAAAGAACCCCTGTCCCTGATCGACCTGCGGTGTCCACTGTGTACTCCTACGATCCACCACGGTGATCATTCACGTGGGGAGTCGCTTGTGGACCGTCGGACACTCATCGGTGTCGCTGCGGGATCGGTCGTCGCGGCCACCGTCGTACCAGGGATCGCGTCGGCCGGCACCGACTTCCCGCCGGTACCGGGCATGCTCGGTGACCGGCGGGCGAACGAGTTCTGGTACCGGTTCGACGAAGCGTCGACACAAGGTGCCGCCGACGAGACGGTGGCCGCGTACAACCAGATGCAGGAGTTCTTCGGCGGCGCGCCGAACTACCTGCCACTGTTCCTGAACAAGTGGCAGGAGCTCAGCAAACTACCGGACTACCCACAACTGGGCGGAGTTCGTGACGCCACTGCGGGCGCCGCTGACCTATCTCTCCCAGTTCCAACCGGGCCTGTTCGACCGCATCCACCAGCCCCGATCCGCGGACTTCGTGCTGGCGTTCTCGTGGTTCGGCCAGGGCGTGCTCGACGACCCGCGGCGGGCGAACGCCACATCGGACATCGCTGCCGAGATCCACACCATGGACGGCAACCCGCCGAGGGCGTACCACGGCTGGTTCGCGTTCATGCGAGCCATGATCCTGCTCGGTATCGACGTGGACCGGTGGACGAGGATCGCGCCCGTGGTCGCGTTCGCGTGGGCCTTGCAATCCATCGCCAAGCCTCATCCGCGCGATCCGAATCCTGGCCTGCCCGCGGCCGTGGTCACTGAGCAGGCCGCGCGCTGGCTGCCACGGACCATCAAGCAACTGGACAAGGATTTCCAGTCAGCGCCCTACCCCCAGGGAATCGGCTAGCAGAGCGCCTTGTCGATGACGTCCTTGGCAGCCTTTACCCCGGCCACCGGGTCGCCGAACGTTCCCGGCAAAGCTGTCTGTGCCATCGCGGCTGCCCGGCCGGTGTCGGTCGCGGCCGCGATCGTCATGTAGCCGTGAATGCCGCCGCCATGTCCCCACGCGACACCGCCGCAACTCAATTCCTGAGACACCAGACCGAGTCCATAGTGGACGCCAGGCTGGCCTGCGTCGACCGTCTCACGCATCTCGGCCAGCTGCGCAGGCGGTAGCAGGGTTGGCAGCTTTCGGTAGAAAGTGGCCAGATCGGCCGGAGTGGACACCATCTGCCCGGCTGCCCAGGCCCACGACGGGTCCATCTCGGTAATGTCGATCACCGGCGACTTCGGGTCGCGCTCGTCGGTCAGGTGGTAACCGCGCGGATGCTTGCCGCGCAAACCCAGCTCGCCTTCAGCGGGCCAATACGTGTCGCGCAAACCAAGGCGGTCGATGACCCGCGAGGTGATCTGCTCCTCGACCGGCCGCCCGGTCACCTGCTGCACAAGCAACCCGGCAACAATGTAGTTCGTGTTGGTGTACTGGAACTTCGCGCCAGGTTCGAACTGAGCTGGCTGTGCCAGCGCGATGTCGAGCAGGTCGTGTGGCCGCAGGTAGCGGTTACGGACCTCCCCAATCCGGTCAAGCCCGATGCTTTCCGTGTACTCCGGCAAACCACTGGTGTGCTGCAACAATTGCCTTACAGTGATGCGCTTGTCCTTGACAGCAGGCACATACCGCTGCGCCGGGCCGTCAAGGGAAACCTTCCCCTCGGCGACCAGTTGCAGGATCACCACGGACACGAAAGCCTTGGCGTTACTCCCGATTCGGATATGCCCGTTCACCGGAACGTTCCTGCCCGCGACATAGGAGCGTAAGGTGCCATCGCGCTGAATCGCGGCCAACGCACCAGGCGCGTATCCCGAGTCAACGATCGGTTGCACGGGATTCCTGCCCGGTGCGGCAACCGCGAAGGACGCGGGAACCAGCAGTGCCACAGCCATCACAGCACCGACCAACGCACGTTTCATCACTTGTCCCCCTTGCAAAATGCCTTGTCCACAGTGGATACGACGCCCGCGTGCGCACGATCGGCGTTCGCCGGGTCGAACGTGCCCGGCAGCGCAGTCACCACGATCGACACCCGACGACCGTCCTCGGTCGCACCACCACGAGTCTCGAAACCAGGGATATCGCCACCATGACCCCAATACACGCCCCCGCAACTGAGCGGGATACGAGCCAACCCAAGCCCATAGCCCGATCCCGGGAACATGTCCGACGGAACCGTCTTCTGCATCTCAGACAACTGCGCGGCAGGCAGCAATCGGCCGTCCAGGAGCGCGGCGAAGAACGTCGAGAGGTCACGCGGCGTGGAGATCAGCTGCCCGGCGGCCCATCCCGCGGACGGATCCAACGAGGTCACGTCGATAACCGAGCCATCCTTGGCCAAGCCATATCCCTGTGGGTGCTGGCCACGGATGGTCTTGTCCCCCACACCCGGCCAGTACGTGTCCCGCAGGCCGATCTTGTCGATCACTCGCTTGGTGACCTGTTCGGCGACCGGGCGTCCGGTCACCCGCTCAATCACCATCCCGGCGAGAATGTAGTTGGTATTGCTGTACTCCCAGCGCTCCCCCGGCTGGAAATTCGCCGGATGCGCCAACGCGAGCTCGAGCAGCTGCCGTGGCTCGTAATAGCGGTTCCGGAACGCCTCGAAGTCCTCCAGCCCGATGTACGCGGTGTAGTTCGGCAACCCAGTGGTGTGCTGCAACAGCTGACGCACGGTGATCTTGCGACCATCAATGCCGTCCCCGCGCACCAAACCCGGCAGATAGGTCTCGACAGGCGCGTCCAACGCGATCTTGCCCTCGGCCACCAGCTGCAGAATCACCACGGCAACGAATGTCTTGGTGTTGCTCGCCGCCCGGACCCTGCCGTTCACCGGCGGCTTCCCAGGTTGGCCGCGTCGTGCCACCCCAGCGGTGTACGAAGTGGACTGTGTGACCAGGACGGCACCAGGGAACTTCTCGTTCTTGACCAAGTGCTCCAGGTCATTCGGCGGTGCCGCCGACGCGGTGGCCGCACCGGCCGCCACCCCGAAGGCCACGATCAGGCTCGCAAGCTTGATTGTCGTTTTCACGCCACAAACCCTGTCAGTCACGGGCAGTCACGCGCGATCGTGGAAAGTTGCCTATTCGTGGTGTAGGTGGCTCCACCCCTGCTAGTAGGTTGTTCGCACCCTGCCAATGTCGCCCATGGGAGTTCGGATGAGATCACGCCTGCTCGCCGCACTCGTGTCTGTGCTGTTAGCCGTCTCAGCCTGCGGTGCCCCGCCGCCCGCACCAGGCAAGATCAAGCTGGGGTTTTCCGCGTGGCCCGGCTGGATGCCGTGGCAGGTCGCCAAGGAGCGCGGCTTCTTCAAGATCAACGGCGTCGACGTTGATCTGCGGTACTTCGACAGCTACACCGACAGCCTCACCGCCTTGTCGACCGGGGCGATCGACGCGAACAGCCAGACCCTCAACGACACCATCGCCTCCGCCAGCAGCGGCGGGCGGCAGAAGATCGTGCTGGTCAACGACACCTCCACGGGCAACGACCAGATCATCGCCCGTGACGGCATCACCCGCGTCGCCGACCTCAAAGGCAAGAAGGTCGCCGTTGAGCCCGGCACGGTCGACCACTATCTGCTGTTGCTCGCGCTCAACCGGGCCAAACTCCACCAAGGTGACGTTCAGCTCGTCTCGACATTGACCGACTCCGCGGCAGCCGCCTTCGCCGCAGGTCACGTCGACGCGGTTGGGGCTTTCGCGCCGCATACGTCGATCGCGTTGTCCCGGCCGGGCAGTGGTCCGGTGACCAGTTCAGCGGACTTCCCGACCTCGATCCCTGACCTGCTTGTGGCCAGGGCAGACCTGGCTCGCAGCCGGCCGGACCTGGTGCAGCGCCTGGTCAATACGTGGTTCGAGACGCTCGCGTGGATCGAACGGAATCCGGACGAAGCCATCGAAATCATGGCCCGCGGGGCAGGCGTGGCCACTGTGGCCTATCGGGCGTATCAGCCAGGAACGACTTTCCTGACCAAGCAGGAAAACCAGTCCTTTTTCGGCACCAAGAGCTTGCAGCAACGGGCCGGTCAGGTCGCCGACTTCATGGTCGACGCCGGTCTGATACCCGCCCGGCCGTCCCTCGACGGGCTGTTCGACGACCAGTTCGTCAACGCACTGTAGGTCCGTGTCGCATTTCCGCTAGCGAGGTGCCCGGCCAGGGACGATGCTAGGACGCGTGGACGAGGAGACCTACGCGCGGGCGGTGCTGGCCAAAGACGCCCGCTTCGACGGCTGGTTCTACGCGGCAGTGACCACCACCGGCATCTACTGCAGACCCAGCTGCCCGGCGCAGCCGCCGAAGGTCGAGAACCTGCGCTTCTACCCAAGCGCGGCAGCTGCTCAGCAGGCCGGTTTCCGGGCATGTCGGCGCTGCAGGCCGGACGCCAGTCCAGGCTCGCCACACTGGAACGAACGCGCTGACCTGGTGGCGCGCGCGATGCGACTGATCGCGGACGGAGTGGTCGACCGGGACGGCATCCCGGGTCTGGCCGCGCAGCTCGGCTACAGCGTTCGCCAGGTCCAGCGGCAGCTCCAGGCGGAGCTGGGCGCGGGGCCGCTGGCCATCGCACGGGCGCAACGCGCACAGACCGCGCGCCTGCTGATCGAGACGACCGAGGTGCCGCTGGGCGATGTCGCGTTCGCCGCCGGATTCGCCAGCGTACGGACCTTCAACGACACCGTGCGTGAGGTCTTTGCCTTGACGCCCAGCGACTTGCGGGTACGTGCCCGCCGACACCAGCAGTCCGCGGCGCCCGGGACCTTGTCCCTGCGGTTGCCGTTTCGTCAGCCGCTCAGTGCCGACAACCTGTTCAGCCAGCTCGACGTCCTGCCCGGCGTTGAGGAATGGCGCGATGACACGTACCGTCGGACGCTGGATTTGCCACACGGCCACGGCATTGTGGCGCTGAGACCGCATCCTGACCACATCGACTGCCGGCTGACCCTGGCTGACCTGCGCGACCTTGCAACGGCCATCACCCGGTGCCGATGGCTGCTTGACCTCGATGCCGACCCGGTCGCCGTCGACGAGCTGCTGCGAGCCGACCCAGTGTTGCAACCGTTGGTGGACAAGGATCCTGGCCGTCGAGTGGCTCGGACCGTGTGCCCGGACGAGTTCGCTGTCCGAACCGTGGTCGGATCGGGTGAGCTGGTTGCCCAGGGCACTCCGGTGCCGGATCCGGTGGGCGGGCTCACCCACGTGTTTCCGAGTGCGATCACGTTGGCAGCGCTCGATATCGGTGGCGAACTCGTGCGAGCATTGGCCGATCGTTCACTCGATCTGGGAGTCGGCAGCGACTGGGTTCGGGTTCGGGCCCAACTCGCGGCGATGCCCGGTATCAGCGCCCTGCCTGTGGAGACGATCGCCAAGCGCGCCCTCGGCGATCCCGACGCCTTCAGCGCTGATGACCCCGTTGTCCAGCGGTTCGGCCTGGCACAGCAGGCGTCCGCATGGCGTCCGTGGCGTGCCTACGCGACCGAGTACCTGAGAGGCTGATGTCGCAAATCTGCCAGCCTCCTGCCCGTGGCCGAGCCATCCTCGAAGGCAGAGACCACAGAGGAGGAAGAAGATGGTACGTCCATTCCGGATCGACATCAGCGAGGAACAGCTCACGGATCTGCGGGATCGGCTGGCAAGGACCCGGTTCGCGCCCGCACTGTCCGGACAGGACTGGACGCTGGGCACGCCACCCGGTTATCTCGAAGAACTGGTGGAGTACTGGCACACGAAGTTCGACTGGCGCGCGGTCGAGGCACGGCTGAACGAGCTGCCTCAGTTCCTCACCGAGGTCGACGGCCAGACCGTCCACTTCGTACATGCCAAGGGCGTGGGGCCCAAGCCGTTGCCGCTGCTGTTCTCGCACGGCTGGCCTGGTTCGTTCTACGAGGTCACCAAGATCATCGGCCCGTTGACCGACCCGGCAGCGTACGGCGGAGACCCGGCCGACGCGTTCGACGTGGTCGCGCCCAGCCTGCCTGGCTTCGGCTTCTCCCCGCACCCTGGTACGCCCGGGATGAACCCGACGGCCATGGGAGCCTTGTTCGCCAAACTGATGACGGACGCCCTCGGCTATGCACGGTTCGGCGCGCAGGGTGGCGACTTCGGCGCACAGGTCACCAGCCGTCTCGCCCGCGACCACAGCGACCACGTCGTCGGGATCCACTTGAACCTCATGGGCGCGACGCCTGTGCTCGACGACACCCCGCTCACCGCAGCCGAGCAGGACTTCCTGGCCGCCGCTGACCACTTCTTCTCCGCGGAGGGCGCGTACGCCCAGATCCAGGGCACCAAACCGGCCACGCTGGGTGCCGGTCTTTCCGACTCACCCGCGGGCTTGGCCGCGTGGATCGTGGAGAAATTCCGTGCGTGGAGCGACAACGGCGGTGACCTCGAGTCGATCTTCAGCAAGGATGAACTGCTCACCGACATCACCCTCTACTGGCTGACCAACACGATCACCACGTCCGCCCGGCTGTACTACGAGACCATGCACACCGAGGGCATGCTCGGCCGCAACGTGCCCGGTTACGTCGACACGCCGACCGGCTTCGCCTCATTCGCCAAGGACAACTTCGTCCCGCCCCGGGAGTGGGTCGCGCGTGCGTACAACCTGCAGCGGTACACCCACTTCGACAAAGGCGGCCACTTCGCGGCGCTGGAACGACCGGGAGACCTGGTTAACGAGATCCGCGAGTTCTTCCGGCCGCTACGGTGACGCCAGGTACAACCCAGCACGCACGACAGCCGCGGCGGACCAGGCCTGCGGCACACACGCGTTCGGGTACGCCAACGGTTGATCGTCCAAAACCGCGTACAACTCAGGGGTGTGGCCGCCGAAGTGCTCGCTGCCTCGCAGAATCCCTTCAGCCAGCAGGGTTGCGAGCTCGTGTTTCCCTTCGGCGGCAAGGCCGACCATGGCGATCGCGGTGTCATGCGGCCAAACAGAGCCCCGGTGATAGCTGAACGGGTTGAACGTCGGACTGTCGGCGGTTGCGGTGCGTAGTCCGTACGGCGTCAGCATGTCCGGGCGGCTGAGACGGGCCGCGACCAGCTCGACCTCCTCGGCATCGAGCAGGCCCGTGCCCAGCAGGTGGCCCATGTTGGATGTCGCTCCGATTATGGGCTTCTTGTCGCCGTCCAAGGCGATCGCCGGATACCGGCCGGAGGCGTCCTGCACCCAGAAGGTCGCGCGGAACCGTTCTTTCAGCCGCTCGGCCCAGTCCATCCACTGTGGACTTCCGGTCAGTGCGGCCGCGGCGTAGGCGTATCCGTGGACCTCAGACAGGGCGATCGGGCCGGTCGGCTGACGGCCGTCCTGATGCAGGAACGCGTCGTGCGAGTCTTTCCAGCCGTGGTGGGTCAGCCCGCCGGACGCCGAGGGCAAGTACTCGATCAGGCCATCGCCGTCCGGATCGGCGTCCGGGCCGGTCAGCCACTCCATTGCCGCCGCCAGCTGGGGCCCGAACTGCGCGGCCAGCCCGGCTTCGTGCAGCAGGCAGATCCACAACGGTGTGGCGTCGATCGTGCCGTAGTAGCGCGAGGCCAGCTGCACCTGGCCGGTGTCGATCGGGCCTGGCCGCAGCTCGTGCGGGATCTTTCCCGGCTGCTCCTCGGAATCCGGGTCATGCCGGGTTCCCTGGCGTCGGGCGAGTGCACGGACAGTGCCCGCGGCGAGCTCGGTTCCCAACGGCAGCATCAGCCGGGCGGCCCAGATCGAGTCACGGCCGAAGAGCGTGAGATACCAGGGACTTCCTGCCGCCGCGTAGATGTCGTCGCCGTCAGCGAGCACCAACGCCCGCAGGTCTTCAAGGTTGGCGTCGGCGACGTCGTTCGCCGTTTTCGTCCACTTTGGACTAATACCCGGATTCGAAGCGAAATCCGCGGGATCTGGCGAGGCTTCGGCGTGTAGTGCAAGCCGCCATGTCTCCCCCGCGTTTAGGGAGACCTGCCAGGTCATTTCGGCGACGCCGCCACGGATCGCGACCTCGCCAGCCGGAGAAGCACGCAGCGTCACAGACTCCTGCCAGCGCAGACCTTCGCCGGTGACGTCAGGCGCGATCAACTCAGTGACACGACCGGCTTTCACCGCATCCACACCCGCGAAGTCCGTAGCCACGTACAGAGTCACGGTCAGTGTCCGGTTTCTGGCATCAAAGTTGGTTACTTCAAAACCTTCCATCAGGTTCGATGCCTCAAGCACGCGCGACCGCCGGACATGCAGCGTCGAATCCCGCCACTGCGCCCCGGAATCCCTTGCCACCGAGTGAAACGACGCTGTCCACGGGCTTTCCTGATGACGACCAACCGTCACCACGTCCGTATTCGCGATCGTCAGCTGGACACGAGCAAGCGCACGCTTGTCCCTGATGAACCATCCGGACGGCCCCGAACCGGACAGCTGCCCGTCTTTGTCCGACAGCACAAGGGAAGGCGCCTTCAGCACGGTGACGAGCGAGTGCAGGGATGTGCTCGGTCCGGTCACAAGTCCTCCCGCCGTACTTGACACGGGCGACTGCCGTCAGCGACAGTTACCCGTCCAATTTGACCGGTCAAATCGCGGACAGTATGCCAGCTGCCACGCTCAGCGACCAACAGTCTGGAGTGGACAGTGAGACAAGCGGTCACGCTTCGCCAGGTCGCGGCGCATGCCGGGGTGTCACGTCAGACAGTGTCGAACGTGCTCAACGCGCCACACCGGGTCGAGGAGATCACGCGGGTCAAAGTCCAGGCCGCGATCGAGGCGCTCGGCTACCAGCCGAATCGCACCGCGCGCAGCCTCGCGACCCGCCAGGCCGGGCTGATCGGCTACTGCCTCGCACGCCGTCCCGGCCGGAGCCTGTTCATGGATCCGTTCCTGCACGCGCTCACCGAGGCGATCGAGGGAACCGGCAGGCGAATGCTCGTGTTCACCGCACCGGACGGCGAGCAGGGCATCGCCACGTACGCCGATCTGATCGCCCAGCGAGCGGTTGACGCGTTCATCCTCTCCGACACCGTGCCCGACGACCCACGGCATTCCTGGCTGGCCAGCCGTGGCGTGCCGTTCGCGTCTTTCGGTCGTACGTGGCCTGAGCAGGGTGAACAGCCCGGGCCGTGGGTGGACGTGGATGGCGCGGGTGCGTGCGCCGAACTGGTTCGCAGGCTGCATTCGGCCGGGCACGACCAGATTGCCTTTGTCGGCTGGTGCGATCTCCTCGCCATGGGCGCCGGGAAGGACCGGCAGCGCGGATGGCAGGACGAATGCGCCCGGCTGGGCCTGTTGGAGCAGGCCGCGTACGCCGATTCCGACAGCATGGACGGCGCCGCAAGCGCCGCGGCGCAGCTGCTGGACGGAAGTACCCCGCCGACAGCGATCGTCGCGGCAAGTGACCTGCTCGCAGTGGGTGTCGTCGGCGAGCTCAGGCGCCGCAAGCTGCGTCCTGGACATGACGTGTGGGTGACCGGTTTCGACGACTCCGTGCTTGCCAGTTCGGTGGAAGGCGGCCTGACTTCGGTCAGCCAGCCGACAGCGGAGATCACATCGGCCCTGGTCAAGCGGCTTGACGCCGAGCAGGACCCGGCCGGTGTGCTGCTGGCCGGTCAGATCGTGTCCAGATGCAGTGCGCCAGTGGATTTGTGACCGACAAACTGGGATGGGAGACAAGCTGATGGCAGGGTCAACGAGGACCGGACTGCGCATGGCTGCCTTGGCCTGCGTTGCGCTTCTGGCCGCGTCGTGCGGCAGCGACAGCGGTTCAACGGGATCGACCGGCGGCACTGGCGCCGCTCCGGCACTCGAAGGACGTGGCGACATCACGCTCGTCACCGGCAAGGACACGTCCAACAACATGCAGCGGCTGACCGACGAGTGGAACAACGCGCACCCGACCGAGAAAGTGCGGATCGTCGAACTGCCGGAGTCCGCGGACGCCCAGCGCCAGCAGCTCGTGCAGAACGCGCAGGTGAAGTCGGACGCGTACACCATATTGACCCTTGACGTGGTCTGGACCGCGGAGTTCGCGGCCAACCGATGGGCCATCGAACTGCCGCGTGACCAGTTCGGCTTGGAGAACTTCCTCAAACCTGCCGTGGAAACCGGCGAATACCGCGGCAAGCTGTACGCGGTTCCGGTCTACTCCGACGCGGGATTGCTGTTCTACCGCAAGGACTTGCTGGACAAGGTAGGCCTGACGGCGCCGAAGACGTGGGATGAGCTGACCGCGGCCTGCCAGAAGGTCAAGGCGTTGCCCGAAGGCGCGAACATGAGCTGCTACACCGGGCAGTTCGAGAAGTACGAGGGCCTGACGGTCAACTTCGACGAGGCCGTGCACACCGCTGGCGGCGCGATCGTCAACGAAGCCGGGCAGCCCACTGTGGACACTCCGCAAGCCAAGGCCGGGCTGGACAAGCTCGTCGAGGGCTTCAAGAACGGCACCTTCCCGCAGAAGGCGATCACGTTCAAGGAAGAGGACGGCCGCCGCTCGTTCCAAGCCGGTGAGCTGATCTTCATGCGCCAATGGCCGTACCAGTGGGCGCTCGCGAACAAGACCGACGGTTCCTCGCAGGTCGCGGGCAAGTTCGACGTGGCTCCGCTGCCCGGCGTCGGCGCAGGCCCGGGTGCGGCCAGCCTCGGCGGGCACAACTTCGCGATCTCGGCGTTCGCCAAGAACAAGGCCACCGCGCTGGACTTCATCAAGTACTTCACCACCGACGCCGCCGAGCGGTCGAACCTGCTGGCCACCTCGCAGGCGCCGACCCGCGCCAACCTGTACGACGACCCTGAGCTGGTCAAACAGTTCCCGTACCTGCCGACGCTCAAGGAAGCGATCATGGCAGCCAAGCCGCGTCCGAAGGCCGTCCGGTACGGCGATGTCACCACCGCGATCCAGGAAGCGGCGTACGGGGCGATCACCGGAGCCAAGGACAGCGGCACAGCGCTGAAGGAACTGCAGACCAAGCTGCAGGATCTGCTCAAGTGACTCCGACGAGCCGGGGCAGCAGGGCGACGAGCGAAGCCGGACGGCTCGCCGCCCTGCTGCTCTCCCCCACGTTCGTCGTTCTGGGTCTGGTAGTCGGCTATCCGCTGGTGGCGGCACTGCGTGAGTCGCTGTACCGGACCGGGCAGACGATCGACGCGGACGGATTCGTCGTCCAGGGCGAGCAGTTCGTGGGTGTGGACAACTACGCGGCGATCTTCACCGGGGACGCGGCCGGCCGGTTCTGGAACGCCTTCGGCAACACCACTTTGTTCACGGTGGTGACGGTGACCGCCGAAATGATCATCGGTGTCGCGATGGCTTTGGTTATGCACCAGGCGTTACGCTGGCGAGGCATCGTGCGCGCGGGGATCCTGGTTCCGTGGGCGATTCCGACCGCGGTGTCCGCGATCCTGTGGCAGTGGATCTTCCAGGCCGACGGCGTGGCCAACGCGATCATCGGCAGCCAGGTGCTGTGGACGACCGAGGGCTGGCAGGCGAAGGTCGCGGTGATGATCGCGGATACGTGGAAAACCGCGCCGTTCATCGGTTTGCTCGTACTGGCGGGGTTGCAGATCATCCCTCGGGACATCTACGAAGCGGCCAGAGTGGACGGTGTGGGTCCGGTACGGCAGTTCTGGTCCATCACCCTTCCCCTTGTCCGACCGGTACTCGTCGTCGCGGTGTTGTTCCGAGTGCTGGACTCGTTGCGGATGTTCGACTTGCCGTTCGTCCTCATTGGAAACCGCAAGGAATCCGTTGAGACACTGACCATGCTGGCGTGGGATGAGGCAAGCAACCTCAGATTCGGGCCTGCGGCCGCGTATGCCACGGTGTTGTTCATCTATGTGGCGGTTGCCGCGCTCGTGTTCGTGAAACTGCTCGGGGCCGATGTCATTGGCGAGGCGCGAGAACGCACTCGAAAAGCGCCTCCTCGGTTGGCGAAGCCTGAGGTGGTGCACGCGTGAACACTCGTGTTGCGCTTCGATACGTTGGCCTCGCGGCGATTCTGTTGTACTGCCTCACGCCGTTCTACTGGATGCTGGCCTCCGCGTTCCGGCGCCCGTCGGACCAGTTCTCGCTTTCGCCGTTTCCGGCCCCGATCTCTGTCACGAACTTCGCCGCGGTGTTCGGTGTGGACGTCGGCTTCGGCCGTGCGCTGCTCAACAGCGTGGTGGTGGCTGGGATCGCCACAGTGTTGACACTGCTGATCGGACTCTCGGCGGCGTACGCGCTGGCGCGGCTTCGGTTCCGGTTCAAGAACGCGGTCGCCGCGATGATCATCGCGACTTCCATGTTCCCAGGGATCTCGTTGGTCGTGCCGTTGCTGAAGCTGTTCACGGACATCAACTGGATCAACACGTACCAGGCGATGATCGTGCCGAGTATGTCGTTCGCGCTGCCGTTGGCGGTGTGGAATCTCAACGCGTTCTTCCGGCAGATGCCAGGAGAACTCGAGGAAGCCGCGATGATCGACGGATGCACGCGGCTGCAGGCGTTCCGCAAGATCATCCTGCCGCTGGCCGCGCCCGGCGTGTTCACCACCGCGATCATCACCTTCATCACGGCGTGGAACGAGTTCATCATCGCGCTGTCGATGGTTAACGACAAGAACATGCAGACCGCGACCGTCGCCATTTCCCGGTTCACCGGCGCGTATGCGTTCGACCAGCCGTTTGGTACACAGATGGCGGCAGGCGTGGTCGTCACCGTCCCCTTGGTCATCCTCGTTCTGGTGTTCCAGCGACGGATCATCGCCGGGCTGACTGCCGGAGGTGTCAAGTGAAAACCTTGGTAGTAACGGCTTTGGTGGCTGCCCTGTTACCCGTGTCGACCGCGTCGGCCACTGTTTCGGATGAATTGTCGGAGACCGCCCGGCTCAGTGATCGGCGCGCGTTGGTCGCTGGAGATCGTGCGTTCACGATGGGTGACGAATCCGGCTTGTATCCGGCGACTGGCTGGCACATCCGTGGCGAGATGGGAGGTTTCTGGGCGCCGCCGGTGAAGCTACTGGATGGCGTGTGGTTCGCGGCGGACGGATCGTGGCTCGGGAAGGACATTCCCGCGATTCGGTATTCCCGCGGTCATGGGTATCAACGGTTTTCGTACGGCGGCGGTGGGATATCGGCGGAACGCGTGGAGTTCGTGCCTTCTGGGAGCCGGGCGACCGTGATCGGGCTGACTTTGCGGGCCGATCGCCGCCGTGACGTTCGGCTGGCCATGGACGCCCATTCTGAGTTGATGCCCGCTTATCCTTGGGGCTGGACGACTCCCAACGCGGGCACCAACGCTCCGGACTCCGGGTCTTTCGGGGATGGCGCATTGGTTTTCCAGGATCCCGTTGGCGCGGCAGCGGTTGGGGCTTCGGTGCGTCCTGTTGACCAAGCGCTAGGTCCTCACTACCGAGGCCCGCAGGATCCCGCTGTCATCTGCCCGGCCGATGGTCCTGCTCCCCCACGATGCGACGATTCCGCTTTTGGCAAGGGAACCGGCGGCCGGTTGACGTACTCACTCCAGCTGACCGCTGGCCGTCCGTCCACAGTCTGGTTCGCCGTCACCGGCGGTGACAACAGCGCCGAGGCACGGTCCTTGTTGGACAAGGTGTTACGTGATCCAGCAGGCAGTCTTCGTGAGACCGTCGCAGCGCGACGCGCGGCGGCTTCGTCCACGGTGGTCGACCTGCCGGGTGACCGGTTGTTGCAGCAGAGTATCGAGTGGAGCAAGCACAACCTGCTCGACTCGGTCCAGGAAGCCCGCGACGCGCGGATTCGTGATGTCAACGAGGGCAAGGACTATCCCGCACCTGTGGGTACCGTACCCAAGATGCGGTGGCTCGCCGCTGGATTCCCAGACTATCCCTGGCTTTTCGGGACAGATGGTGAATACACGGCCTACCCGGCCGTCGCGGCTGGCCAGTTCGACATTGTCCGCGATCACCTCCGAGCACTGCGCAATGTCAGTGACATGCTGAACAATCGCAGCGGCAAAGTGGTGCACGAAGTCGTGTCCACAGGAGACGTCTACTTCGGAAGCAACAAGTCCGCGGGTAACACTGACGAGACCGCCAAGTTCCCGAGCACAGTCGCGCTGGTCTGGCGCTGGACCGGTGACTCCCGATTCCGCGACGAGATGTACGACTTCACCGTCCGGAACATGCGTTATATCACCGAAACACTGGACAAGGACGGCGACGGCTGGCCTGAGGGCCTTGGCAACGTCGAACGCCAAGGCATGGGCGAGGAGAAGCTGGACAGTGCCGTGTACTTGATCCGCGGCCTGCGTGACCTCGCCGATCTGGCTGCCAGCAAGCATGATCAGGCGGTCGCCTCGTGGGCCGCTTCGAAGGCTTCCTCGTTGCTGAGCCGGTTCGAAGCGCAGTGGTGGGTCCCGCAGGGCGTCGGATACGCGGAGTCGATCGACGACCCAGCCGATCCTTCGAACGACAACAAGCCAGTGTTCCAACGGCACTGGACCGGAATCACACCGATGGAGGCAGGTCCGATCGCCTCAGCCGCGAGAGGCCACCAAGCGCTCGTGCAACGTTCCCGCGACTGCTACAACGGCGAATTCGGGACCTATCACACGGGCACCGGCCCAACCAGCGCCCCAGCTGGCAACCCCGGGCCGTCGTGCGATCCTCTTGTGTCCACTGTGGCAAGCGAACGAGCCACGTATTCCTTGAACACGGCCGTGATGGCGGTGGCGCTGGGCAACTTCGGCCTTTCCGCGCGGCGCTACACAACCGGCAACGCACGGATCCAACTCGATCCCGCGGTCTGGGAGACCCCGGGCGCCATGCCAGAGGTCGCGCCCTCACCCGATTTCAAGGCCAACATCGATCGGCCGTTCTACGACCGGTCCATGACGCTGCAGGCGTGGGGCACGTACGGCACGCTCTGGCCGGTCGTCAATCAGCAGCTCGGAGTTTCGCCGGACCTCGGCAACGGCCGCCTCGCTGTGATCCCGCAACTGCCGCCTGACCAGAACTCCATCAGCGGCAGGGACATCCGTGTCGGGGCCGGTTGCGTGGATGTCTCTGTATCGCGCAGCGGGAACGTGTTTCGCACTTCGGTACAGTCACGTTCGGTCTCCGCAGCACTGACTGTGGGCCTTGTCGTTCCTTCGCCGGTGTCCTCAGTGCTCCTGGACGGCAAGCCCGTCAAGTACTCGCTGGTTCAGACAACCCGCGGCACGGAGGTGCACGTGGCAATCGCTGCCACCTCAGCCCGCGTGGAAGTTCGGACGCGATAGCAGGTGGGGCCGCTCCCCCTCGGATACGGCCCCACCCTGTTCAACTCAGGCGGCCTTGAAGCTCTTGCCGACGAAGTTGAAGCTGCGCAGCTCGGTCGACGGGTACGCCCGCTTGACGCCCGAGCAGTCCGAGGTCTCGAACACGTAGATGTCGGTGGGCGTCTGGTTGGACACCGAACCCGCACCGAACGGGATTGCCGTGCAGCCCGCGGGAACCGCGGCGTAGTTCTTCTCGACCCCGGTCAGCACACCCGACCAGAAGTTCAAGCCCTTCGGCAGCTCGGACGCGGCGGCAGGGGCCTGCAGGGCAGCGGTCATCGCACCCGCGACAGCAAGGGTCGACGCGATCTTGATGGCGGTTTTCCGCAAGGGGATCTCCTCAATACGACGAACAGGAAATAACGGCGGCACAACGCAACCATCTTTGTTGAACGATCAAATGTCAACAACCATGCCTATATAGCAGCCATTCGCACGAACGCAATGGCACAATCTTGCCACGATGCCCAGGGGCATTGAACCGCTCGCTCAACTGTCCACTGAAGACAGTTCCCGGCGAGCTTCCAGTCCGATGTAGACGGTATGTTTTGGCCGGTGACCGACTTGCCGCACTCGATCATGAGTGAGGTCCAGGCTGTCACACACCCATTGCCAGGCAACCTCATTGAACGTGATACAACAAGTATCGCCTGTGGCGCAAGCGAACTACCACCTGATAGAAGCCGGGTGCGCAGACCGCACACGCGACCGGATGGAATGCCGCGAAGGCCACCCTCGCGGCGCTCAACGCGCCAAAACCGGCCCTCGCGGCACCAAGACCCGGCACCCGCGACCGTTGCGCGCCCAGAAAACCTTGGCCAGCGATCTGCTGCTGTCCACCAGCCGATTTCTCACCAAACAGGAGGTGTCCGACGACCTGCGTGCGACGTTCCGCCAAGGCGGACGCGTTCTACCGCGACCGCTGGAGCCACGACAAGGTCGTCCCGTCGACACACGGGGTCAACTGCACCGGCTCGTGCCGGTGGAACGTGTACGTCAAGGACGGCATCATCACCTGGGAATCGTCGCGCTCGGCTTGTTACACACCCCGCTTCAGCTGCGATTGATCATGCTGAGCGTCGCCGTGCTCACCCTGCTCGGCCGACTCAGCAACCGGCTCGGCGGGTTCATCGCAACGCGGCGACAACGTGGTTCGCGGTATCCACACTCGACTGTGGGTTCTGGCCGGTGATCAGGGTGCCGTCCGCGACCACTGTGTCCGACCAAGGCGCACCGACTTCGACAATCGCCCCGAGTTCCCGCAACCTGGTCTCAAGGAAGTACGGAGTCTTCTCCCCCGTACCACCCTTGAGCTCCTCAGTATCGCTGAACACGGTCGGCCGCTTACCCACAAATGCGAACTCGCCATCCACAGCCGTGCTCAAAAGTGCGGCTTGGCCATGGCACAGAGAACCGACAATCTTGCCCTGGTCAACCGCGGCCCGTAGCAGCCTCGCCACGTCCTTGTCCTCCGCGAGATCGGTCATCGGCCCGTGGCCACCTGGGAAGTAGATGGCATCGTAGTCGCCGAACGACACCTCCCTGAGCACCAACGGCTTGGCGAGGGCGTCGGCGATGCTGTCGAGGTACTCGTCGAATGGTGCGACCAGGCTGCCCTTGTCGGGCGTCGCCCGCACACCGCCAGGTGTGGCGAAGTCGACATCGACGCCAGCCTCGACGAAGACCTTGTGCGACGCCGCGACCTCCTCGGCCCAGAACCCAGTGGGATGCACGGAACCGTCTGTCAGCACAAGCGAGTCAGCGCCGGTGATGACCATGAGGACCCTTGCCATGAATGTCGTCCTTTCCTCGACTGGTGATCACGACAACGGCCATTCCACCAGAAGTAATCCACCCACGCTCAACCGAACCCGGAGCGAAGCGACCGGATACCTGCACGAAGGGCGCGCGGTCAAGGATGGCCAAAGCAAAGCCGGGTGCCCACGAAACAACCCAGCTGGAAGCAGCAAACCCGCAAGCAGCGGTCAACACGCTGTGCCGCAATGGTGGACACACCGTTCAGCAACGGCGGACACGGTCTTCAGCAACGGTGGACACGGTGTTCAGGAATGGTGGACACGGGGTGTTGTTGGGTGGGGTGTGAGGCCTAGTTGGGTCATCAGGAATGTCAGGATTTCGGCGCGGGTTTCGGCTGCGATCGTTGGGTTGAGGCTGCCGTGGCCGACGTCCGGCCAGATTCTCAGCAGTACTGGGTTGTTGCTGGTTGTGGCGTGCTGCAGGGCTGCGGTGAACTTTCGGCCTTGGAAGGGTGGGCAGCCGATGTCGTGCTCGCCGATGACCTGCAAGACTGCCGGATAGGACACTCCCGGTTGGACATTCTGGTACGGCGAGTACGAAGCAAGGGTCTTGGCGTCTTCCTCTGGGGAGCCATAGTCCTTGGCGTACACCGCGAGGATAGCGTCCGCGCCCTCCACTCCGGACAGTGGTTCCAGGACGTCGAGCACCGGGACCTGTGCCACGATCGCCTGCCATAGGTCGGGCTGTTGCACGGCCGCGACACCCGCGAGCAGGCCACCGTTGGAAGCCCCATGGAAGGCCAGTGAGCTGGCAATGCCGCGCGCCCGCAGGTCCTCGGCGACGGCACGCAGGTCGTCGAAGACGTTCTGTTTGTCCTGCCGTCGCCCGGATTCATACCATTCGCGGCCGTATTCGCTGCCGCCTCGGAGGTTCGCGCGGACATAGATCCCGCCAGCTTCGATGAACGGCAGAGTGTTGCCGAGAAAGACCGGCAGCCACGGGATGTTGAACCCACCATAGGCGTTCACCAAGGTCGGCCGTGGCATCTCGACACCGGCTTTGGCAATGACGAAGTACGGGACCTGCGTGCCATCCCCCGAAGTGGCGAAGTGTTGCGTGACTTCGATGCCATGCAGGCTCGGCCCTTCTGAGAGCACGGCAAGATCGACCGCGCGGACATCAAGGCAATACACCGTGTCAGCTGAGGTAAAAGTGTTGGCAGCGAAGATGAACGAGTCCGATCGCGGCCGCACCCGATCAAGCACAAGGCCAAAAGACGCACTAGCGGGCGGCAGCGGCGCGGTGCCCACGAACGTGCCGTCGAGTTCGTGCACGCTGATGTCCAACGAAACGTCCCGCAAGGCCGAGATGACCAGCCGACCATCCACAATGTCCAATGCGCGTAGAACTCGGTCACCAGCTGGAATGATCTCACGCCAGGTGGCACGGTCGGTGGATGTCGCCGCAGGGATCGCGACTACGCGCCCTCGTGGTGTGTCGGTCACGATCGCCAGATAGGTGTCGTCGTCCAGCCACGCACCGTGGAGTTCCTCACCAAAATCAGGTGGTGTGAAACGTCGCCATTGGCCTGTCGACAGATCCCCGATCACCGAAGCCGTGTACTCATGCGGGACCGTCACCCCAAGCACATACCGACCGGATGGCGAGACCTGTGGCGTCAACCCGAGCGCAGTCGGTGACACATTGTCAAACGAGAACACAGCTTCCGGCCGTTCCGCCGCGGTCACCGAGACAAAGCGGAGTGCGTGCATTCCTTCCGGTGTACGGCCGCTCAGGAAGAAACCCGTCCCATCCGGCAGCCAGTCGACGCGGAGCATGTTGCCCTGCATGGTCGGCGCGGCCACGTCAAGCAAGCGTCCTGTTTCCACCTCGACCACGCCGTACTGGCCGAAAGCTTCGCCACCTGCAGAGTGACTGAACGCCACCAAGCGCCCGTCAGGCGACGGAATCACGTAAATGAAGGTCGTTGGACGCTCATCCCCGCGCCTGGCAGTCATTTCCGCGGCGTCGACGAGCACCCGACCGGGACCGTCCAGCGAATCGGAGACGAGAAGTGCCTGCGCCGGACCATTGCGTCCTAACCAGAACCATCGCCCGCCCGCAGCAACACGAACACCTAGCAGGCTGTCCACGCTCGACGGCATGGCGCGCAACGACTCCAGCACGACCTCGAAGTTCGGCGACTCGCGGATCGTGCGAACAGCCCGCGCCACCTGACGGTCCTGCCATTCGCGTACCTCGTCGGAGGAGTCCCGCAGCCAATCGTACGGGTCCTCAAAGGTCACGCCGCCAATCGTCTTGCTGACCGGTCGCCGAGGAGTCACGTCAACCCTTCCACTTGAGATGCTGTCATCATTCGCATGATGTCATCATCTCAAATACCACGCAAGGCGGCTTACCGTTCCGCGACCAAGCTCTCCCGGTGCTGCCGCGGACTCACGCCACGGACCCGCTTGAACGCCGCACTGAGCGCGAAACTGCTGCCATAACCGACTTTCCGGGCAACCGAACCAACCGTCGCATCGGGTTCCTGCAACAAGTCAGCAGCCAGGACCAGCCGCCAGTCGGTCAAGAACGCCATCGGTGATTCGCCGACGAGCTCGGTGAACCGGCGCGCGAACGTGGCCCTGGAAACCCCCGTCGCATCCGCGAGACTGGCGACCGTCCATGGCTGCGCGGGGTCGTTGTAGATCATCCGCAACGCGGCACCCACCACCGGATCGCCGTGTGCGCGATACCAAGCTGGCGTTTCGGCTTCCGCACGGGCGAACCACGCTCGCAACACCGTGATCAGCACCAGATCAAGTAGCCGGTCAAGCACGACAGACTGGCCCGGTTCGTCCTTGACGATCTCGTCGGCCAGAACCGGGATGATCGGCGAGTCCCACGTCCCCGCCGGCACGATCATCATGGGCGGCAACGCGTCCAGCAGCCGCCTACTCACCTCGCCGGATATCTGGTACGTCCCGATCAGCATCATCGTGCCGCTGTCGACGCTGTCGCCCCACGTGCGGATGCCCAGCCCCAGTTTCTCCGCCAACGGCTCACCCCACAGCGTCACGCAGTGGTCTCCCGGCAGGATGACGACCTGCGGCGGCGTGGCCGGATCGTCGGCGAGGACATACGGCGCCGGACCTCGCGCGATCACGACATCGCCGACATTCATCCGCATCGGCGCAGCGTCGCCCAGCATCACCCATCCACCGCCGCGCATCATCGTGACCAGCGCGAGTGTCGCTTCGTCCTTGACGTGAATGCCCCATGGCGGATCGAGCACGACCTTCAGCAGGAACGCGCCTCGGGCGCGCGGACCGTCCAGGAGATTCGCGAGTGCGTCCACACGGCCAGATTAGACGCATGATTATGGAAACGAGCTTCTCAACCATGGTTCGTCTCACGAAGATCACGTGTACTTGGGCCATGACAACGAAACCAATCCTGATTCTCGGCGGCACCGGCAAGACCGGCGGCCGCATCGCCAGCCGTCTCACCGCCATGGACGTACCGATCCGGATCGGCTCGCGATCGGCGCCGGTGCCGTTCCTCTGGGAGGACGAGACCACGTGGGCGCCGGTCCTCAACGACGTCAAGGCGGTCTACATCGCCTACTACCCGGACATCGGCGCGCCCGGCGCGTCGGCCAAGATCGCCTCGTTCACGCAGCTCGCCGTCTCGATGGACGTCACCAGGATCGTGCTGTTGTCCGGCCGTGGCGAGGACGAAGCCGAACGCAGTGAGCAGGAGCTCCAGAAATCCGGCGCGGACTGGACGATCCTGCGGTGCAACTGGTTCGCGCAGAACTTCAGCGAAGGCATCACGTACGACCAGGTCATCCGCGGCGAAGTGCAACTGCCAGGTGGCAGCGTGCCCGAGCCGTTCGTCGACATCGAGGACATCGCCGACGTCGCCGTGGCCGCGCTGACCGAGCCTGGTCACGAGGGCGAGCTGTACGAACTGAGCGGTCCGACCGCGTTGACGTTCGCTGAGGCTGTCTCGGAGATCGCGGCCGCGTCCGGCCGTGACGTCCGCTACCGGCAGATCTCGGTCGAGGAGTTCTCCACGGCCCTTGCCGCCGAGATCGACGAGCCGGACTACATCGAGTTCTTGACCTATCTGTTCACCGACATACTGGACGGGCGCAACGCCAAGCCGACCGACGGCGTGTTCAAGGCCATCGGCCGGCGGGCGCGCTCCTTTCGTGACTACGCCAAAACCACTGCGGCCACTGGGGTGTGGGCCGTCAGCGAATGAAGTTCGCGATCGCGTCGGCGAAGTCGTCCGGCTGCTCGATGTGTCCGAAGTGGCCACTGTCAGCGAGTGCGACCAATGTGGAATCCGGGATCTTGTCGTGCAGCTCGCGCGCCCATCGCGGACCACAGATGAAGTCGTAGAGGCCGACGATCACCAAGGCAGGAACGGAAAGCATACCGAGCACAGCTCGATCGTCGATCATTTCCGGAACCAGGTCATCGTCCAAACCGGACACGTGGCGACCGGTCACCGCGGCCCGTATCGCCACGAGATCCGCCTCCTTGGCCCAGTAGTTCTTGAAGTAGACGGGAAGCAGCGTGCGGATGGTCCGCGTGGTCGACTCGTCGTCCTTGAGCGTCGGCACCGCCTGCCATGCCTTCAGGATCTCCGGCAGTTCCGGGTGGCCCGCGTACCTTGCGGTGAACTCGTCGAACTTGCTCTGGGCCTCGGTGAACAGTTCAGGCCCGGTGACCGGTGAGGTGTCGTACAGGATGACCCCGGCGAGATTCTGCGGGCGGGTCAACGCGTAGTGCTGGGCCACGAAGCCACCGGCCGAGTGGCCCATCAGGTACACCTGCTGCTCGCCGAGGTCGTCGATCACGGCGTCGACCGCCTTGGCGTACCGCTCGCGTGTGTAGCCGTGCGGGTGGTTCGGCAACTGGTCGGCGCCGGGCGTGCCAACAGGCTCGATGTATACGGCTGTCACGTGCTTCTCGACCTCCGGCATCCGCAGGTACTCCCACGCGATGCCGGGACCGCCCGAGTGCATCAGGCACACCGGGCCCTGGCCGTGCACGTGGTAGCGCTGGACAGTGCCGTCGATCTGGATGGTGTGTGTCGTCATGCCCGCAAGATGCAGCCGTTGTCGGGAAGTTCGATTTCTACGCTGTGACCGTGGTCACAGGGTGGATCAGCCGGATTCGGCTTGGCCTGCCGTCCTCCAACGTCATCAGCCACACGACCGCGGGTGGGCAGTGGAACGGGTCGTCCGGCGGATTGATCATGTCCATTTCCCAGATGGTGACGTCCTTGCTGGCCACCGTGTGCCGCATGCGCTGTCGCACGCCGTCCGCGAGATCGCCGTCCATGCCTCGGATGACGAAGTCGGCGCCACCGCGCAGCGGCCCAGAGCTCAGCTCCATGCGAGGTGACCATCCGGCGACGACCTCGGCGAACCTGCCTTTTTCGGCCGCTTCGAGGGTCTCGATCCCCTCGTTGCGGCGCTGCACGGTCAGCTTCGCGGCATCGTCGTGCGCCTGCTCCGCCGTGTTCTGCAACGCCGCCGCCAGCTTGGCGCTTGCCTGGTTGAGCCGACTCCGCACGGTCCCGACCGGCACCTCACAGGCCGCAGCGATCTGGTCGTAGGACGTCACTCCGGTGAAATGCCTGAGCATCAACGGAAGCCGCAGTTTCGGGGACAGTTCCCCCATCGCGTGCCAGATCCAGTCCCGCAACGCGTGCTGCTCGATAACTTTGTCCGGCCCCGCGTCACCGGCTCGCAGGTCTGCACCATCGAACGGGATTTCCTGCGGGCGACGCAGCCGCATCCGGCACTCGTTGCGAACAATCATTTTCAGCCATGGACCGATGGCTGCCGGATCCCGCAGATCGCCGATGCGCCGCAATGCGATCAGGGACGCGTCCTGGATGACGTCGTCAACGTCCGGGCCGTAGCCGAGAATGCTCAACGCGACCGCGCGCATGCCCGCTTCGTGCCGGGCAAGCAGCAGTCCGAGAGCTTCGACGGTGCCCCGCTTGGCGCTGAACACAAGCTCCACATCAGACGGTACGACGATCACACATCCACTCTAACTCGTTCAGGGCGGCCCAACATGGCCAGATCCGGCCGCCCCGACGCTTACCACCAACCGTCGCAGCGGTTGGCGAGCCAGTCGCAGAGCCTGAAATGGATCTTCTTGACACATCCTGGTAGCTGCCTGAGTAGGCGGAGTTCTTGACAACCCCGGCCTCCGATCGCTGCAGATACGTCTGCGACGGCAGCGAAGACGGACCATTGGTCCACCACTTACCGTCATAGTCGTTGCCGTCCCAGTTCCACGACTTGCACAGCGGAAGCGATCCGCCCGCGGGCCCGCCGAGGTTGCCGCACTGCTGAGCGGCCGCGGCGGGCGACGCGACCATGATTCCGGCGCTGACCACAGTGGCCGCGACAACACCGATCTTTTTCACGAAAGGCACAATTCCCCCAATGGGATTCCGGTGAACGGCGGAACCGTAGCCACGACGCATCAAGAAGCCGTGCAAATTTGACGTCGCTCGGCCAATGGCCGCGATTTCCCCACCGGTTCGTTCATACTCCGTTCATGTTCGCGTCATCTAATAAGGCCAGGCGCGAAACAAATGAGAGGACCGAGGCAAGCATGGACACCACCACGCATTCCATCGAAGCCACCGCCGGCCGGACCGACACTCATCTCGACCAAGTCGAAGACCGCCTGATCAACCGCTATGAGAAGACCGTGCCACCCGAACAGGTACGCCAGACCATGCGTGCCGAGGCACACCGTTTCGACGACGCACCCGTCAAGTCGTTCGTGCCGATCCTGGTCGAACGCGCGGTCCGCGCCCGCCTCGACCGCCCCGCTTAGCCGACGAAAGCCCGGCTCCGACGGGAGGCCGGAGTCGGGCTTCAGGTTTGAATGTCCGCTCGCCTGATCGAGGAAGGCCTCTGATCATCGAAGATTCGCCGTGGCGCGAACGCGATGAGGCGGTTGCCCACTGGCATCCCTTGGCTGCCACCATGCGCATCTTCACCAGCTGGGACTGTCTGGACGTAGTAGTGCAGCCACTCGGGAGGACTCCCCACCGGTATGCCGTCAAATTGGGGCCGGGGTATCGATCGGGGAGGTTCAGAGTGAACATCGGCATGCTGCTGGAGGCGGCCACTTCCGAGGTCGTCGTGATGAGCAGCCTTTCCTGCGACAGACACGACCCGATCAGCTCCGCGCGGCTGGCCCAGCATGTTCGGCCGGGCGTGCGGTATCGGGTTTTGGTGCCCGACTGGGCCAGAGTCATGCCGGTTCTGGGAGCGCTCACACTCGCCGACGCCATCGTGCGGACTGTGCCGCACGTGCCGTCCGACGCCCTTGTGGTTGACCGTCACACCGTTCTGGTTCCCGCTGATCAGGCCAGGTTGGCTGTGTTCCAGTTGCCCGCTGTCGTCACGACGACGTTGGAACTGTTCGAGCAGATCTGGCCGCGCGCGGTCCCGTTGTTCACCTCCGACCTTCCCGATTCTGCTGAACTGACCGTGCGGCAACGGGAAATCCTCACTCTGTTGTGGGAAGGGCATACTGACGAGTCCGCCGCGGCGCGTTTGGAGATCTCGGTGCGGACTGTGCGCCGGTCGGTTGCCGAGATCATGTCCCGGCTCGGTGCGCGTAGCCGGTTTCAGGCGGGTGCCAAGGCTGCCGATCGTGGTTGGCTGCTTGCTGACGCGAGCTGATTCGTCCACAAGGGAGTTTTCATCTTCCGTTGGTTGATATTGGGCATCGGGTCCACTTAGGTGTTACTTGGCTGGCGCACTCTTGGGGTGGCTTCGAGAGGTAAGCGCCGTGGATCTCACCGAACTGGCCGATCTCGCCCACACCCGACGCGTCAGCCTGTACCGCTTGCGCCCGAGCGAAGATCTCACCGAGATGTGCTCGGATCGCGTGATCCAGGACGACCACGAGTTCATCACCCTGCGAGTGTTCGTCGGCGGCCTGCCCGCACTGCTGGTCGCCGGTCTGCCCGAAGACGATCCGGCCGAGTGGGGCGCGATGGTACGCAGCCTCACCCGCGTGGACATCGACTTCCGCACCAGGACCGCGTCCGCGGCGTTGATCATCCGCAGCGGTGCCGAGGTGTACGCGGTCACGTTCGGCCAAGGCTGGCGGTTGATCCGGGAAAGCCGTATCGACAGGGACTTCGGGCTGCAGTTCGCGGTACGTGTGCTCGATCCCGACGAGATCCGCCAGATCACCCGCTGGGCATTGAGTGCTCAAGCGCGCGTGGATCGCAGTTCGGTTCCCGGCGGCCAAGGTTTGTGGGCGTTCGGTCTACGCGAGCACGCCGAACTCGTCCGGCAACTGACCGGCTACGTCCGCGCCGAACTGCCTGTGGAACTCACGCATCTGCGCCGAATGCGTAACCGCGCGAAGTTCCGGCTGCGCCTGGAGTTCGGTGACGGTGTTCGGATGCCGTTGAGCAGTGACGGCGCCGGGATGGCGGCCGATCTGGCCGAGATCACCAGGATTCTGCGCGACAACACCATCGATCCGCGCCTGCAGCCGCTGACGTGGGTCCGGCGCATCTCCTCGCGCGACGAACGCCGGGCCGCGCTTGACCGCGCCGTGCTGGATCTGCTGGCTGGACGCGGCGAAGGTGAAGTGGGCATCGCGTATCCAGCGCGATATTACGAAGGTCCGGCCGTGGACCATTTCAGGGGCCGGATCAACGGAACCGAGATCAACACACCGGATCTGACGCTCGCAGATCTCACCCGGCCGCTGTTGGATCCGCTGTCCACCGGACGGCTGGACGCATTGAGGTAATCTCACCAAGATTCTGGTTCGTTTGTTGAGCCGCGAAGCTGCTCGGACGAGCGCTGGTCGATGTGCTGGGGAGTGGTGAGACCCGGGGAAAGATGGGCGGGGAGCCCTTGGTAGAACTGGATTGCGAAGATCAAGTCCGGACCAGAAGGCTCCCCGTGATTGCGTATCGTGCCATGCTCGATGTCCCGCGTGAACTGGCCCTCTACCTCAGCCGGCTGCTGCACGCCGAACGCCGCCGACGCGGCACCCGCAAGAACAGCAGGGCGTTGACCTGCTTTCGCCACGCGGTGCTGGGCCTGCGCTGGTTCCGGCAGAACACCGACGTCCCCGCCCTGGCTCGCGATCACGGCATCTCCCGCGCCACCGGCTACCGCTACTTGGATGAGGTCGTCATCGTGCTCGCCGAGCAGGCGCCGGACCTGCATGAGGCCCTGCAGCGGGCCAAGGATGAGGGCACGGCCTACGTGATCCTCGATGGAAAGGTCTTCTCCGCCGATCGCTGTAGCGAGAAAACGTTGAGCGTGAAAGGCGAGCCGATCGACCTGTGGTACTCCGGCAAAGCCCGCGAGCACGGCGGCAACATCCAAGCGCTGTGCGCGCCGGACGGTTTTCCGTGGTGGGTCTCGGATGTCGAGCCCGGTTCACTCCATGACTTGACCGTGGCGCGCGAGCATGTGCTGGGTGCGCTGTACTGGGCCGCCTCGCACCTTGATCTGCCGACGCTGGCCGATGGCGGCTACGACGGTGCCGGCATCGGCGTGCACACCCCGGTCAAACAGCCTGCCGATGGCCAGGTCCTCGACGTGGACACCCGCACACGCAACGCTCTGCTGCGTGGCCTGCGGTGTCTGGGCGAACGTGGTTTCGCCCTACTCACCGGACGCTGGCGCAGCCTGCGGCATCTCACCGCCAGCCCCAGCAAGATCGGCGACATCGTCAAAGCCGCCCTTGTCCTCACGCATTTCGAACACGGCAAGATCGCGTGAAAGTCGCTGAGATCACCTCATTGCGGGCCGGTCGGATCGGTGGTTACGACGAGCAAGGGCAGACCGTCGGCGGAGACGTCCCCGCGCTGCATTGGATCGCCGCCGAGGTGGCGTACGGGGAAACACGCTGCGTGTTGCTCGACGGCGACTGGTACGAATTGGGCGACGAATATATCCGGCACGTCCAAGCCGTGACCGAACGTGCATTTGCACATGCGCCGGAATGGGCGCTGCCCGCGTGGAACGACTCAAGCTGCGAGCCGTCTCCGAATGAGGACACCTACAACCGATATGTCGCCAGGATGGACCCGAGGTTTCTGTTGATGGACAAGAACCTGGTGTTCACCAGAGCGCATCGGCGCGGTTTCGAGGCATGCGATCTGCTCGGCCCGGACAACGAGTTGGTGCATGTCAAACGTACTAGCGCGCGAACTGGGTCATCCCCGCTGAGTCATTTGTTCGCACAGGGACTCGTTGCCGCCGAAACACTCACCGACCCGCGAGCATGGCAGGACTTCACCGCCCTTGTCGCCGACCGGTCGCCGGAAAGAGCGGCCCGTCTCGGGCATCGGCCGTCGGCTATCGTCTACGCGATTCACCGGTCGGATCGGGCCCTGACTCCAGATACCTTGTTCACGTTCGCAAGGTCTGCCTTGGTATCCGCGTGGGTAACGCTAACGACGTATGGAATCCCTGTGTACGTGCACGTTATCCCCTGATGTCGGCGAGAATAACTCTGCCAATTCGCCCGATCGGCCTAAGTTAGTGGCATTGTTACGCCACCAGTGTCACGCGGCCCGTTGACGATTCCACCGAGTGAAGAGGCGGCACAGCCGCAGGGCTGAGGGAAATCGGCCGGCCGGGCCCGATCGCCGAGTGGACACCAATAGCGATACACCGCGTGAATGTCTAGGCTTGCTGGCGACCGCTCGCTCCCGTTTACCGACACCGTGAGGGCATCGCAGCATGGAGGCACTACCGGCGTTCTCGCACGATGAGCCCCTCACCCGCCGGGATCTGGAGTCGATCACCGATGAACGTCACCGCTACGAACTAGTCGACGGAACTCTGATCATGAGCCCGTCACCGCGTCCGTTGCACCAGCGAGCGGTCGCTCGGCTGCTGGCGGCGTTGACGAAAGTGTGCCCGGCAGGCTGTGAGGCACTGCCTGCTCCCGTGGACGTGTGGATCACCGACGACACCGTGCTGATCCCGGACGTTGTGGTCGGCAGGCGTGAGGCGTTCACCGAACGCGCCCTGATCGGCGCCCCGGAACTGGTGGTCGAGGTGATGTCACCGTCCAGCGAGCACATCGACCGCTTCCTCAAACCGGCCCGGCTGGCCACAGCGGGCTGTCCGTACTACTGGCTGATCGACCCCCGCGAACCGAGCATCGCCTGTTATGCCCTGCGCAACGGCGGTTACACGCTCGCCGCCGAAGCGCGCGGCACGGACCAGATCCACCTCACCGAGCCGTATCAGATGACGTTGGTCCCCGAAGATCTAGTCACGCCCTACTGACAAGAGGTTGAGATTCGGGCCGCCATCCGGCCCAAAGACCCACCGAACGGAGGAACCGCCCTGGCGGAGGCCGCCGTACGGCACGCGATCGCGGTGAAGTTGATGGCGGGAATGATCGATCAGGCTTGACCTTGCTCGGCGATCGAGGCCCTGACCTCGTCCATGTCGAGGTCCTTCACCTTGCCGATCAGCTCAGCCAACGCGGGCGCTGGCAGCGCGCCTGGCTGCGCGTACACGACCACGCCGTCCTTGACCGCCATCAGCGTGGGAATCGACGAGATGCCGAACGCCTGAGCCAGTGCGACCTGGGCCTCGGTATCGACCGTGCCGAAGGTGATGTCCTCGTGTTCCTCGGAGGCACTCTCATAGACGGGAGCGAACTGGCGGCACGGGCCGCACCAGGACGCCCAGAAGTCGACGAGCACCGTGCCCGGTGCACTCACGACCTCGTTGAAGTTCTCCTCGGTCAGTTCCACGGTCGCCAACGCGATCTCCTTCTATTCGGACCCTCACCAACACAACACGACCACGGCCCGCAATGTTCCTCAGACCTCCGCGACCACGCAGTAGCGCTCGTCGCTGATGTCGCGTCCCCACAGGTCAGCGTCGGAAAGTGGCTCGACACGAAGCTCAGTGACGAGCGGCCGCACCGTGGCGGTCAGTTCGTTGGCCGTGATCCCGGTTGTCCCCCATCGACCTTCGATCAACACCAGTCGGCCACGGCAGTGCCCGATCCAGTGCCGCAGGGCCGCCTCGGGATCAGGCAGCGTCCAGACCAGGTGCCGGACCACGACCACATCGACCTCGTGCTCGATCCGTACATCGGTGGCGTCGGCGACCGTGAAGCGCGCGTCCCGCCCGGCGAGTTTCTGCCGCGCGATCTCGATCATTTTCGGCGAGAGGTCGACGCCGGTGACACGGTGACCAAGCTCGGTCATCAGCAACGTCAACGAGCCTGTGCCGCAGCCGACGTCCAGGATGTCGGACGGCTCAGCGGGCAGCCATGACTCGAACCGTGTTCTCCAGGCCTCGCGAACCCGCGGATCACGCAGTCCATGGTCGGCTTCGTCGTCGAAGGAAACCGCGGCAGCATCCCAGAAATCGGATATCGACATGCGGCCGATTCTTCCGCAGCAACGTGACTTCGTTCAGCCGGTCACCTGGGCGTAGGTCTTGTACTCCTGGAACTCCTCGAGTCCGCGCAGGCCGTTGAGCCTGCCGAGCCCGCTTTGCTTGAAACCGCCCTCTTCGAACTGGTCAACCACCAGTGCCCAGGTATTCGTCCAGACCGTGCCAGCGCGCAGTTGCCGTCCGACACGTCGTGGACGGTCGATGTCGCGCGACCAGATCGAGGCCGACAGGCCATACTGCGTGGCGTTGGCCAGCCGGACGGCATCGGCCTCGGTGTCGAACAGTTCCAATGTGGCCACCGGGCCGAAGACCTCCTGCTGCACGATCGGCGTCGCCGGATCGTCGACCTCGATCAGCGAGGGGTGGTAGAAGGCATCGCCGACGGTCCCGCCCCGGACCACGATCTTCGCGTAGCTCGCAGCCTCGTCGACCAAGTCGTTGACCCGGCGCGCACTGGCCGCGTCGATCATCGGGCCCATTTGACTTTCCGGATCGTCGCCAGGGCCGACACGTACCGCGGTGAGCGAAGTGGACAGTCGTTGACGCAGTTCGTCCGCGATGCCTCGCTGGGCGAGGATCCTGCTTCCGGTCATGCAGAACTGCCCGGCGAAGGTCGTCACAGCCGCGGTCAGGACAGGAACCACGGCGTCAAGGTCGGCGTCATCGAACACGATCATCGGTGTCTTGCCACCAAGTTCGAGGGACACACGCTTGAGCGTGTCGCTCGCGTTGGCCATGATCAACCGCCCGACCTTCGTGCTGCCGGTGTAACTGATGGCGTCGACGTCCGGTGCCGCGACAAGGGATCGTGCGACGTCATCGCCGGATTCGGTCAACGAGTTGAGCACGCCGGGCGGCAGGCCGATCACGTCGGTGTAGATCTCGTGCAGGATTCCGTTGACCAGTCCGGTCTGGCCGGGCATTTTGACGACCGCGGTGCAGCCGGCGGCCAGTGCCGGTGCGATGGATCGGATTGCCAGCACCACGGGCGAATTCCATGGCACGATCATCCCGGCGACCCCGATCGGCTCCGGCACCGAACTCATCTGGACCCCACGCGAGACCTCGGCCGCGCGGCCGCTTTCGGTGAGGGCGAGAGCGGCGTAGTAGCGCAGCTTCGGGGCCGTGAGACTGAGCTCAAAACCCGCCTCAGCGAGGATCTTGCCGTTTTCCCTTGCGAGCATGGTGATCAGGTCGTTGGTACGCCGCTCGACCTCATCGGCCAGCGCGTTCAGTACCCGGTGGCGCAGTACCCGGTCCCGGGACCAGTCCGACTCGACGAACGCGGCGCGCGCCGCCGCGATGGCCTGTGCCGCCTGACCGACATCGGCATCGGCGAAGTGGCCGAGTATCGAGTTGTCGGCAGGGCTGGTCGAGGCACTCGTGCGGTCCGACGACACGAGTTCGCCCTCGATGAAGTGCCGGGCCTCGGCTGATGTCGTCAACTTCCTCGCCGCCTATGGTCGCAGGGTTCGATGGGACAAGCATGCTTTGCTTCCCGCTCTGAGGTACGCTCTTTTCTGTTATGCAGAACAAACCTCCGTACCCCGTCAATTCGGTCGACCACGCGCTGCACCTGGCGACCCTGCTGCAGCAGGAAGGTCCGCTGCGTGTCCGCGACGCCGCCGGCCGCATCGGCGTGTCACCGTCCACCGCGCACCGACTGCTCGCGATGCTCGTCTACCGGGGCTTCGCCGAACAGCGTCCCGATCGGCGCTACCAGGCCGGGGATATCCTGCGCCCGGCCGCGCCTTCCCTCGCGCCCGTGGCACTGCTGCGCCAGGTGGCCCTGCCGCACATGCAGGAACTCGTCGACCGTGTCCAGGAATCGGTCAATCTCATGGTCGTCGCCGCTACCGAGGCCCGGTTCGTCGCCAGCGTCGAATGCACCCAGGTACTGCGAGTCGGCAGCCGTGTCGGGCGCACCCTGCCCGCGCATTTGTCCTCAGGGGGCAAGGCCATCCTCGCCGCACTGCCCGTCGACCAGATCACGACGCTCTACAGTGGATCAGACGATGTCGGCCTTCCTCGGCTGCAGCGAGAACTCTCGCTGGTGCGCAAGCGTGGTTTCGCCATCAACGACCAGCGCACCGAGGCCGGGCTGACCGCGATCGGTGTTGTCGTGCGGGATTTCGCCCGAGCTCCGGTCGCCGCCGTGGCGATCGCGATGCCGACCGTCCGATTCCATCGTGATCGGGTGCCCAGCTTGGTCAGCGCCCTTGGCGCCACCGTCGCGGCCGTCGAGCAGGATCTGCAACTGCACGGTTGACGACTGTTCCGCACAGCAGAAAATGTTCTACCGCCTGGCGGGAGATCGGGCAGGCTTGCGATATCACTCCGCACGTCTCGTCTCGGGAAGCGCAGGCATGACTACACTTTCCTCACCCGTTAAGATCACAGCGACCGACGCGCCGGACCAACCCGTCCAAACACCGGAGTTGGCGGCGCTGTACCAGAGGTTCGAGGCTGAACTGCTCGTACCGCTCTGGACAGAGATCGGTGAACTGATGCCACCCATGCCGTCGTCCAACGCACTGCCGCACCGGTGGCAGTGGAAACAGTTGCTGCCGATGGCCGAGCAAGCCGGGCATCTCGTACCCATCGGCCGTGGCGGCGAACGTCGCGCTATCGCGCTGGCCAATCCCGGCCTCGGCGGGCGTCCATTCGCAACACCGACGCTGTGGGCCGCGATCCAGTATCTCAACCCGCGCGAAGACGCGCCGGTGCACCGGCACACCCAGAACGCCTTCCGTTTCGTGGTGGAAGGCGAAGGCGTGTGGACAGTCGTCAACGGTGACCCGGTCGCCATGCGCCGCGGCGACTTCCTGCCACAGGCCGGATGGAACTGGCACGGGCACCACAACATCAGCGACGGCCCAATGGCCTGGATCGACGGCCTGGACATCCCCTTCCAGCACTACACCGACTCGACGTTCTTCGAGTTCGGACCGGACGAAGTGGACACTCGGGACGCCCCAGACCGGTCAAGGGCCGAGCGGCTGTGGGGACACCCCGGGCTGCGTCCACTGACCCACCTGACACCGACACCGGCCACACCGCTGCTCGCATACCGTTGGGAGCACACGGATCGAGCACTGTCCGAGCAGCTCGCGCTCGAAGCCGAGGGCTACCCGGCCACGACCGAGCCTGGTCACGCTGCCGTGCGGTACACCAATCCCACGACTGGTGGCGACGTCCTGCCGACGGTCCGTACCGAGTTCCACCGGCTGGCCCCAGACACGCGGACATCCACGCAGCGTGAGGTTGGCTCGTCGGTCTACCAGGTATTCGACGGAGCGGGCGAGATCACCGTCGGCTCAGTGCGCTGGACTGTCGAACGCGGCGACCTGATCGCAGTCCCGTCCTGGCACGCCATGAGCCTCGCCACCGACACCGGGATGGACCTGTTCCGGTTCAGCGACACCCCGATCTTCGAACGTCTACACCTGGACCGTGTCGTGCGGGAAGGAGCCGTGACGTGAAGCTCGCGACTCTGCGTATGGATGATGGGCTGCATGTCGCACGCGTGCACGGTGACGGGTACGTGGATCTCGGCAAGGGCGATGTCGGCGAGCTGCTGGCCGATCCGGATTGGCGGTCACGTGCCGCAGCCGGTGGAACCTACGTCGAGCGCCGTCCGGGAGACCTCGCGCCCGTGATCCCGCGACCGGGCAAGATCGTGTGTGTCGGATTGAACTACCGCACGCACATTGCCGAGATGAAACGGGAGGTTCCTCGTCACCCTGCCTTGTTCGCGAAGTTCCCAGAGGTCCTAATAGGACCGTACGACGTGCTGACGCTGCCGCCAGAATCGGCGGCAGTGGACTGGGAAGCCGAACTCGTCGTTGTCATCGGCCAGCGGGTACGGCGGGCCGACAAGGCATCGGCACAGGCCGCCATCGCCGGATACACGATCATGAACGACGTGTCCATGCGGGACTGGCAGTTCCGCACCTCGGAATGGTTGCAGGGAAAGACATGGGAGGCGACCACTCCCCTCGGTCCGTATCTGGTCACCCCGGACGAACTCGCACCCGACGCCACCATCCAGTGCACTGTGGACGAAGAGCGTATGCAGCACTCGACCGTCGACGACCTGCTGTTCGGGCCGGTCGATCTGGTCGAGTACATCTCGGCGATGGTCACGCTCAACCCAGGTGACCTGATCGCCACCGGCACCACCGGCGGCGTGGGGCATGCCCGGACTCCCCCGCGATACCTGCGGGACGGGCAGACGTTGGTCACCGAGATCTACGGTATCGGCGCGATGGCCAACCAGGTGCGATGCGAAACGACGTGACCGACGCCATCCGGTGGATGACCGACGGGCACGCGTACTTCCTCTCCCGCCTGGCATCGGCCAGCGACGACGACCTGATCGGCGCCAGCCGACTGCCCGGTTGGTCCGGCAGACATGTGCTCTCCCACGTCGGCCACAACGCCCGCGCGTTGGGACGACTGGCCCATTGGGCGGCGACCGGAGAACGTACGCCGATGTATCCCGACCCTCAGGCTCGAATTGACGAGATCGAGTCCGGCGCACAATGGCCAGTTCGTTACCTGCGTGAATTCGTTGACGTGGAACAGAACAAGCTGGCCGAGGCCTTGGCCAGCCTGACTGATGCGATGTGGCACGCCGAAGTCGTCACGGCACAAGGCCGCGTAGTTCCCGCAAGTACCGTCCCGTGGTTACGCAGCCGTGAAGTGTGGGTGCACGCGTGCGATCTGCCTTCAGGCGGAGATTTCGCGCACTTTCCCGCAGACTTCCTCGATGCCCTGATCGACGACGCGCTCGCCCGTCGTGCCGCCCAGTCGGTCGTGGTGAACGTGTCCTCACGCGATCGAACAACAGAATTCGCACGATGGCTCACCGGACGCGGCGAAGCCCCACGCACGAACTCACCGTTGCCAGATCTTCCACCGTGGCTGTAACCCACAAAGAAATGAGTATCGAGATGTCATCCGCCGACACGGCCACCCACCCCACTGTCGACGTTCGCGTCTACGACGCTGGCCTGTTGCTGCTTCGCTTGGGAATAGGTCTTCTCATGGCGGCACACGGGGCACAGCACCTGTTCGGCTGGTTCGGCGGACTCGGTCTTGACGGGACGGCGGCCTACTTCACCTCAAGCGGCTATCCGATGGGCGGGGTGATGGCTGTCGTCGCAGGCGTCAGCGAGCTACTCGGCGGGCTGGGTCTCGCGTTGGGGCTGCTGACGCCACTGTCGGCGGCCGCGATCCTCGGAACCATGATCAACGCCGTCGCCGTGTCGTGGGAAGGCGAAGTGCTCAACCCGTCTGGTGTCGAGCACGAGCTGCTGCTCGCTCTCGGCGCGGCGGCCCTTGCGCTGACCGGGCCTGGCCGGATCGCGGCAGACCGTTTCCTTCCCGGAGTTCGCCTGCATCGCATCGAGTACGGGCTGGCCGCCGTGGTTCTGGGGGCGCTGACCGCGCTGGCGGTGCTGTTGGTACGCAACTGACTGGCAATGCCAAGATCCACGAGAGCGCTTGAACACCACCATTCAGCCAGCCAGATGGGCACGGACCTGTTCGGCGTCCGGATGGCCCAGCTCTTCCAGGATCTCCAGCGCCTGACGCCATGCGGCCCGAGCCGACTCGACCTCGCCGAGCGCTTGATACGCCTCACCGATGTGCGTATACGTGTACGCCACAAGGGACAGATCGTTGATGTCCTGGTACAGCCGCAACGCCCGTTCATACCACTGGATCGCCTCGATGTCCTTGCCCAGGTGGTGGTACGCGTATCCGACGCTGTCCACAGCGGACGCCTCGCCGTTGCGGTTGCCGAGCTGTTCCTGCATCGACACGGCACGTTCGCATTCGATCAGGGCCTTGGTGTAGTCGCCGGACAGGATGTACGTCCAGCCGACTTCATTGTGGACAGTCGCCTGGCCGCTCCTATCCATTGTGGATTCATAACAGGACAGTGCGACCGTGTAGTGCTGTAGCGCGTCCGAGTACCTGGTTCGCCGGTTGGCGAGGAAAGCCTGGTTCCGGTTGGTGACAGCGATGCCATCCAAGTCCCGGAGTTCCTCGAACAAGGCGAGCGCCGAGGCCAGGTTCGAGTCGGCCTCCTCGTAGGAATCCGATCTCCCCAACGCAAATCCGAGCGCGCGTTGAGCGCGGGCGCGTCCAGGGTCATCGGTCGCGGTCGCCAACGCGTCACGTTGCAAGGCGACCTGATCGCGCCATCTTCCTTGCCGGTCAAGGAAGATCTCCAGTGCGGCGGCGATGGCACCATGCGTCTGCCCGGCGATCGCCAGCAGCACTGGCAACTCTGTCCGCAGCCACGATTCGGCTTGCTGGTTGGCGGCGAACTGCATGACCGTCACCTCGGCGCCGGGTGGTTGCAGCCTTGTGTGGCTTCGATACCAGTACGGATACAGCAGCGTTGCCGCGGCACGAGCTGAATGGAGGTAGTGCCGGACCAGCCGGGACTTCGCCTCCGCCGCTTCATCCGCGGCCACCAGTTCGGCGGCGTGAACGCGCACGAGGTCGTGGAAGGTATACCGGCCCGGGAGTTGCTCGTTGATCAGATGTGCGCGGGACAGTTCGGCCAGCAACGCAGTCGCCCGGTTGCTGGGCAGCGCGGCGATGCTGGCCGCGGCCGCGCCGGAGATGAACCCACTGGGATGCACTGACAGCAGCCGGTACATCCGGGCCGCGGCAGGACTGACCGCTTGATACGACCACGAGAAGACCGCGTACACGCTGCCGTCCAGCGCGGCCAGCCGGTCGGCGCCCAGTTGCTTGGCGATCTCCGAGAGTGGCAGGTCCGGTGTCGCGGCCGCACGCGCCGCGACGACACTCAGCGCGAGCGGGAGATATCCACAGTGGACGATGATTTCCGTCGCGGCAGCTGGTTCCGCGGCCACCCGTGCGGCACCGATCAGACGCGCCAGCAGTTCACGAGACTCGTCCAAAGAGGGCAGTCCGAGCACGACAGGATGCGCGCCATTCCTCGCGACCAGTCCAAGAAGCCGGTCCCGGCTTGTCACGATCACCGTCGCGTCGGGCGTCCCCGGCAACAACGGGCCCGCGTGTTCCGAATCGCGCGCGTCATCAATCAAAACAAGGACGCGTTTGCCTGAAAGCATGCTGCGATACAACGCGGTCCGGCCATCGATTCCATCCGGCACCCGTTGCGGCGGAACCCCCATGGCCTCCAACAGCGTGCCGAGTGCGTCATTGGTACTCAGTACGTCGCCAGAACCGTAGCCACGCATGTGGACGTACAACAAACCGTCCGGGAAACGATCAGCGATCATGTGTGCAAAATGGACGGCCAATGTGGTCTTACCGACTCCCGCCATTCCGGAAATCGCAACACAGGTCATGCCCGGCGTCCCAGCCTTGAGCAGCGCCATCGTTTTGGCCAATTCACCCGCGCGGCCAGTGAACGATGGCAGATCCGCTGGCAATTGCGCTGGGATGGCACGATGTTGCCGCAATGCCCGACGCAATTCGGGCCCTGGATCCACTCCCAGCGTATCCGCCAGCCGGGCACGCGTGGACTCGTACACGTCGCGAGCCTCGGGCTGCTGGCCGGTCGCGGCCAACGCGGTGATCAGCTTGGCGTGCAGTCTCTCGTCCAACGGATGGTCCCGTGCCGCTTGCCTGAGCAGCGGCAGCACCTCACTTGCTGAACCGGTGTCAACCGCTTCGCCAAGTACAGCAAGGTATTCCTGCGTGACAGCTTCGAATTCGGGGCGCCCACGGACGTTCTTGGGCAGATCGGACGCGATCGGCCCACGCCACAACGCCAATGCCTCGACAACCGCGCCAGCCGCCCGCAACTGCCGAAAGCGCACCAGATCCAGCGTGTCCGCGTCGACAACCAGCCGATATCCACCGGAACTCGGCAGCAGCAGCCGTCCAGCGGCCCTGGCCGGCAGGCTCGGATCGGTCAACCGCCGCAACGCACCCACCGATCGGTGGACGATGTTCATGGCTGTCCGAGGCGGATCGTCGCCCCACAAGGCGTTGATGATCTCGGTCATCGTCACCGGCTGACCGGCATGGACGAGCAGGATGCCAAGCAGCGACACCTGCGTCGGCGGGCCCGCGTCCACTTCGGCGCCGTCCAGCCAGATCCTGACTGGACCGAGGATCTCGAACCGTGCGCGCACGACGGTCAGGGTCGCATGATCCGGCGCGGCGCGCGGAACGAGTCCGTCGCTGCCGAATAAGGAAATATTCGTTCAGCTGCTGAAAACACAGTTGAACAAAAGCATGGAATCCGCACATCGTGTTCGGTGGAATATGTCGATGTATAACTGCGGAACTTTGCCGGTTGTACGGTCACAGACAGTTGATCTTGACGTGGCCAGCGGTATAAGTACGATGGAATGCGTCGCCACACCGTTGGCGAAATACCGAAGCAGAAACCTTGTACTGAGGTCCGACGCTGTTCACCGTCAGCCGCCAATCTGTCACGGTGTCAGCGATTCACCATGCTTGGAAACGACGACATGCCACAATCTGACAGCTATCTTTACCGCGCCACTTCGGATATCCCGTATTTCAGCTCGGACGCCGACACATATCTCGCCAAGACGCCGTTGCGCGATGTGCACAAAACACAGCCACTGCGTGTGCTGTCCGAAGAGGACTTCGCGCAGTGGCAGACGTACGGCTACGTCGTGGTCGAACAGGCCATTCCGCATGCCAAAGAGCTGCTGGACTTCGCGTGGGAGTTCCAGGGCCTCGACCCGAAGCGGCCGGAGACCTGGTACCCGGAGCGCGAGTTCCGCGACGACCTTGAGCGTGACCTGTACGTCTACGGGTTCGTCGAGGCATACCAGCACCAGCTGATCTGGGACAGCCGCCAGAACCAGCGGGTGTACGACGCATTCGTCGACGTGTGGGACTGCGAGGAGCTCTGGGTCACGCTCGACCGGCTCAACCTCAACCCGCCGAACGTCGGCAACCGCTCCCGTTCGCTCATCCCGGCGACCGAGAAGGGTTTCGACATCGACCTGCACTGGGACGTCGACAGCACGCTCAGCGTTCTGCCGCAACGGGTCCAGGGCATCATCGCGCTGACCGACACGACCGAGGACGAGGGCGGCTTCCAGTGCTGCCCGGAGCTGTTCCGCCAGTTCGACAAGTGGAAGGTCAGCCAGCCGGCCGACCGCGACCCGATCCGTCCCAAGATCGACCGCACCGAGCTCCCGGTCATCCGGCCGCAGCTCAAAGCGGGCGACATGCTGATCTGGAACGGCATGGTCGCGCACGGCGTCGCTCCGAACCTGTCCAAGGACGGTGTGCGCTCGGTGCAGTACCTGTCCATGATGCCCGCGCTGGAATCCCACGAAGAGCTGGTCAAGTCCCGGGTCAACTCGTGGCGCACGCTCAGCACGCCGGAGTGGAACAAGACCTTGGTCGGCGACCCGATCAGGCACGAGGCCCTGCGCTACCCGGCAGCCGAGCTGACCGGACTCGGCCGCAGGCTGCTCGGCCTTGACTCGTGGAAAGACAAAGCCGGTGCCGCGATCGGAGACTCGGCATGCGCCGCATCTGCCTGACGCTACCGACCAACCGGGCCTGCTCGGTCACGCTGAAAGCCGTGGCCGAGGAGGCCGCGTACGCGGCGAAGAACTTCGACGTCGAGGTGGTCCTGCTGGTCCTGGATTCGTCCAGTGAGCAGCATCGCGCCGAGCACGCCGAACTGCTCGCCGGTCTGCCCAAGACGCCCGGTGTCGTGCCGCTGCACATGGATGAGGCCGAGCAGCGGGTGTTCCTGCAGCAGTCGATCGAGCTGGCTGACCTGGCCAAGCCCGATCTCGTGCTCGACCTCATGCTGCCGGACGCGGTGTCCTACGGCGCCTGCACCAACCGCGCGTTCCTGATCGCCAGTGCGCTCGGCTGCGACTCCGTGCACCGCAGGGATTCCGATCTGCACTACCAGGTGAAGGATGGCGAGCAGGCCTTCCCGATCCACCACGAGCTCACGTCGATCGGCAAGCGTGCCGGGGACGCGAAGCCCGGTGTGTCCGCAGTGGCGCTCGACGAGTCCGATGAGGACAAGCCGGTTGTGCTGGTGGGTGGCTCGTTCATCGGCGACCTGTCGGTGGACATCAGCGAGATCCAGGAGCTCGACCCGGCCCTGTACCACGACGTCGTCAGCCTGTGGGCGCACAGCGGCGCGACCGAAGCCGAGAAGCGCGACCTGGTCGAGGAGTCCTTCAAGGGAGCGGGCACCGAACCGTTCACTGAGGACCACTCGATAATCACGATCGTCGATCCAATGCGGATCGACATGAGCAACATCGCCTTCCACCGTGTGCAGGAACAGGTTCCGTTGCCGCCAGCGCGGGACACCATTGGCAGTGACTACTTCCACTTCCACCTGATCCACGATTCGCGGCTGCCAGGCGTGCTGCACAACCGGCACATCGTGAACTTCCACACCGGCGAACGCAAGACCGACGCCGGGTTCGCGGCCTACCAGCTGCGGTTCGCGAAGTTCTTCCTGTCGATGTTGTACTTCCACCACATCTACCAGCGGATGGCCGAACTGGGCCAGTCGCTGCTCGACGAGCGATACGACGTCAAAGCGTCCGTCATCGCCGATCTGGCCAGGGAAAGCACATCGCTGGCCAAGGACGAGAACACCGCACGGCTCGACACGATCGACCGTGCCTACCGCGAACTGGGCGGGCGGTACGCCACGTTCGCCGAATCCCTTGTACCGCAGCGAGACCGGCTGCTCGCCGACGCGCAGCAGGACATCGAGGACTTCGCTCTGCTCATCGAGGTGTGGGCGCCGTTGGTGCGGGCGAGCGAGTCCACCGACCTGGCCAATGCGTGGCGCTAGGGCGTGTTTCGAATGTCCCGGTCGATGAGAGCCGGGATCGGGGCGGTTCCTGGCGACGCCGCGGCGACGCCGCGAATACTGGTTGTCTTTGGGCGTTGCCGCGGTGGCGTCAGGGGCCGCATCCGGCCCGGCTATCGCGATCGGGCATTTGAAACACGACCTAGGCAGAAGCGGGCTCATGAGTTTTCGTGTTAGTTCCAGGATGCGGGCCGCGTTGGCGGCCGCGTCGGAAGACCAGATCATTTTCGACCTTGCCGGGATCGAGCGGGCGTACGACTCGTTGGTCAGCGAGTTGCCAGGGATCTCGATCCGGTTCGCGATGAAGGCCTGCCCGGTCGACGAGGTGCTGGCGAGCCTGGCGCGCCGAGGCGCCGGTTTCGACGCGGCCAGTCCAGGAGAAATCGTCCAAGCGTTGGGCACTGGCGTGCCGGCCGGGCTTGTGCACTACGGCAACACCGTCAAGTCCGATCGCAACATCGTCGACGCGTACCAACTGGGCGTCCGTGACTTCGCCACAGACAGCATCGCCGACGTCACGGCCATTGCAACATACGCACCGGGTTCCCGTGTGTTCTGCCGGCTGGCGACCACGGGAGCGGGAGCCGTGTGGGGCCTGAGCCGCAAGGCTGGCTGCTCTGGTACGGACGCGGTCCGCGTGCTCGCGGCCGCCGAAGAGAAAGGCCTGACACCATCGGGCCTTTCGGTACACGTCGGCTCGCAGCAGATGACAACCGCTGCGTGGCAGGACGCGTTCAACCGGCTCACCGGAGTCCTCATCGCACTGTCCCGGTTGGACATCCGGATCGATCACATCAACCTTGGCGGCGGCTTGCCCGCGCTCGGTTATCGCGACCGGGCTGGTCATGCGCTCAACCCGCCGCTGGACGCGATCTTCGCGACCATCCGCAACGGCATGTGCCGCCTGCGTGAAATCGCGGGCACACCGCTGGATTTCATCATGGAGCCCGGCCGCCACCTGGTGGCCGATCATGGTGCGATCCGGGCGCACGTCTCCCGGCTGTCGTCCCGGCGGCAGCTGACCGGGGACCGTGAACACTGGCTGTATCTCAGCTGTGGCAAGTTCAACGGGCTCTACGAGATCGACCAGTTGCAGTACCGGCTGGCATTTCCAACACATCACGACGGCCACACGGTCCCGGCGATCGTGGCGGGACCGACGTGCGACAGCGACGACACCTTCGGGCACGAGCACAATCTCGTCGAGGTGCCGGAAGCGGTCGCGTCCGGCGATCCAGTGTGGATCCTGTCGTGCGGTGCGTATTCGACCAGCTACACAACGCAGGGATTCAACGGGTTCGCGCCACTGCCGGTGACGCTGTTGCCCAGCGAGCAGATGGCGCACGTCGATGCTTGTTGAGACAGTGCGTATCCGCCCCATCGGTGCAGCCGATTGGGCCGGTATCGCCACGCTGGAACACAGCGTGTACGCGCCCAAAGGCCTGTCCGAGGGCCAGGCGGTGCTGGAATCCAAGGCAAACGCGTCACCGGAGACGTGCTTTGTCCTGACGTCTGACGAACAGATCGCGGGCTATGTACTGGCGATGCCATACCCGGAAGGCCAGTTCCCGGATCTGGACTCGCCGGAGGCTGCCGGTTGCGCGTCCCGCAATCTGCATCTGCACGACCTCGCCATCGCCGCTGCCTTCAGGGGCAGCGGCCTGGCGGGGCGGCTGCTGCGGCATCTCACCGCGACGGCCCGATCACGCTCATACAACCGGATCTCGTTGATCGCCGTTGCGGGCAGCGCAACCTTCTGGTCCGCCAACGGTTTTCAGCCCCACCCCGAGATCGCGCTGCCCGCCAGCTACGGCGCGAACGCGATGTACATGTCCACGGCAATCTAGGAAAAACGATAATGCGCAACGAGTTCCGTCGGGCCCAGCTGGCCATCGCGGCACTGTTCTTCTCGCTCGGCTTCCAGTACGCGAGCTGGGCCGCACGGATCCCGGTGATCAAGGCATCGCTTGACTTGACGCCTGCCGAGGTCGGTGTCCTGCTGCTGGCAACGGGTGTGGGCGCGGCAGCCGCGTTCCCGCTCGTGTCACTGCTGATGAAAAACCTCGGGTCACGACGGCTCGCGACGCTCTCCTGCCTTGGGCTCGTCCTTGTTCTCGGCGGAATCGCCTCGGCACCGAACTATCCGGTCGCCCTGGTGGTCATGCTCGCTGATGGCGTGATCGTCGCGTGCCTCAACGTGGCGATGAACGCCCAAGGTGCTGCGCTGGAGGTCAAGTTCGAGCGCAACACCATGGCGAAGCTGCACGCGGTGTTCAGCGGTGGCACGTTCATCGCCGCATTGCTCGCTTCCGGGGTCACGGCGGCGACCGATTCGCTGACCGTGCACTTCGGAATCTCCGCGGTGATCTTGCTCGCGTTGACAGCTTTCGCATGGCCTGGACTGCTTCTTGAAGACCTGCCCGCGCAGGAAAAGAAGCGTAGCAAGTTGACTCTGCCGTCCAAGGTGACCGCGTGGCTGGGACTGGCCATGGTGTTCGGCACGATCGTCGAGGGTGCCATGACTGACTGGTCAGCGCTGTACCTCAAGGAAATCGCGGGTGCTCCCGAGGAACTGTTGCCGATGGGCATTGCTGTCGTGTCGGCCATGATGGTTCTGGCGCGCTTGTTCGCCGACGGTTGGCGTGCACGCTGGGGCGACCGGCAAATCGTCATCACCGGCGCCACGCTGGCCGCGGCCGGTCTGGCCGTTGCCTTGCTACTCGGCGGTTTGGTGCCCGCGCTGATTGGGTTTGCCTGCGTTGGTCTCGGTATGGCGGCGGTCACGCCTTGTATCTACGTTGCCGCTGCCAAGGAAGGCCCGAACGCGCTGACTCTCGTTGCCACCATGGGAACGACAGGATTGCTCGCTGGGCCGCCCGTGATTGGCTTCATTACCAACGCAACCACGTTGGTGTGGGGCATGGCGGCTGTGGCATTGTCCGCTTTGCTCGTCACCGCGTGCGTGTCACAGGTCCGTTGGCACGCACGCAGCTCGGAGAACGTCCCGGCATGAAGGTACGGCGGGTCCTTTAAGCGGGGGCCCGCTGTTCCAGCCGTTCAGCGAATTCGCGCCACGAGTCACTGCATTGGCGCGCTATGTCGGCCACCGTGTTCGCGCCCCGTCCTTGCGCTTCGTCGACGAGGGCCTGCCATTCCTCGGCTCCGATGCCGTCACTGGCCAGCCAGCGCAGCAAACCGCGGCCGGACTCCGTGTCCCGCAATGACGGGTCGACCAGCAGGACTTCCATCACCATCGTGATGATCCGCTGCGGGATCGGCTCGGCCGCTTGCTTCGCACGGTGTTTCGCCGGCACGGGGTCCTCGCCGCGCAGCACGCGCTCACGGACATCCGCCGCCGTTCCCAGCGAGATCCCTGCCTGCTTGGCGATCTGCCGTAACGGCATCCGTGGATTGGCCTTAACCAGCTCCCCAGCCGACCTGCGACCCTCCACACTGCTCAGTGGACGACGTTTGCCGTCGCGCCCGATCCGCAACGACGCGACGTCCGCGGCGGAATCCCTGCGGATCCCGGAGACTGTCTTGGCCGCGAGGCCGGTCGCCGCCGCGATCGCCCGATCCGACCACTGCGGATGGGAAATCAGGATGCGCGCTGCCGCGGCCCGCCTGTCGTACAGCGACAGTGGCAGCCCGTGGGCAAGGTTGAGCCGCACGGCAAGCAGAAACATCTCTTCGTCGGTTCCCTCGACGAACCGCGCTTCGACTGTCTGCCTGCCTCGCGATATCGCGGCCTTGACACGGTGTACACCGTCGACGATCCGCATGCTCGGTCTGTGCACGACGATCGGCGGGAGCGGCAGTTCGGACTCGGCGAGCATCCGGATGTGGTCGGCGTCTTCGCCTTGCAGTCGTGGCGAGTCCGCCGGGCGTAAGGACGTGATCACGACCGGCTCGCACGGACCAGCCGGATCGATCTCCACAAGCACTGGGCGATTCCCCCTTGTTACTGGCACTCGGTTCTCCCCTCGGCATGCACTCCCCCAGCGACAACCCTTCGGCGCGGTGTGATGGTTCAATTGATTCAAGCCGTGAAAAAAGCCGGCTCGACGTGACCCCTTACAGTCTTCACCACTGGTTTAGACCAATACCACCGTCCCAGCAGTCGGCGCACGCTGTCAAGTGCGACACGGCGGCCGTCCGATTTCAGACAAGACCCAATTGGCCCGATAGCACAGGACTTGGTGAATATCCACCATGGGTCGGTCCATAAAGGACATGGGAAGGGCGGCAAATCCGGCTATTGTGGACAATCTTCCGGGCATGGGAAGCGCCCGAAGGGGCATGCCAGTAGCGGCCATGACCAAGGTGGGCATAGCCGGGTGGGCGGGCTTGGGGTCTTCAGCAGGGTGGGTGGTAGTCCAGTCCTGGGAAGTACTGGTTCCACTCCGGTTGGCTGATGCTTGGGTGTGCGAGCGCGCACACTCTGTTCGCCGCGTTGTTCACGTCCGTCTGCCACAACCGGGCTGTTCGGTCGTGACTACCAGTCGCAACGGTCCGACCGTCCGGGCTGAACACCACCGAGACGACCACGCCGGTGTGCCCTGCCAGAGTGGCTACTTCGCGTGGATTGGCGGGGTCACGGACATCCCATAGCCTCGCGGTCCTGTCGTGGCTGCCCGATACCAAGGTCGAGCCGTCTGGGTTGAAGGCGACCGAGGTTACGGTTTCCGTGTGGCCCTTGAGGATGCCGATCTGCTTGGGATTGGCCATGTCGGCTACATCCCATAGGCGAACATCGTGATCCCAGCTGGCTGTGGCGAGGACACGTCCATCTGGGCGGAACGCGACTTGGGTGACGCGGGAGGTGTGGCCGCGCAAGGTGTTCACTTCACGCGGGTGCGCCGGGTCAGTCACGTCCCACAGGTCAGCCGTGTTGTCCGCGCTCGCCGTGGCCAGGGTGCGGCCGTCGGGGCTGAAGCGGACCGAGGTGATCGGCTTGCCCTCGATCGTGCCGAGTGGCCTTGGGTTTGCGGGATCCCTGATGTCCCACAAGCGGACCGCGTCCCCGCCGACCGACGCCAAAGTCCGCCCATCTGGGCTGAATCTGGTCGACCATACGGCCTCGGCATGCCGGATCTCCCCCATCGGCCGTGGGTGTGCCAGGTCGCGTACGTCCCACAGCCGCGCGGTCTGGTCCTCGTGACTGGTCGCCAACTGTGTGCCGTCCGGGCTGAACAACGCGGACCACACGGTTGTCTCCAGTTGGATCACCGCGAGCTCGCGTGGCCGCATGGCATCGCTGATGTCCCAGAGACGCACGGTCTGGTCGTTGGCCGCGGTCGCCAGCGTGCGCCCGTCAGGGCTGAAGACCGCCGAGCGCAGCGAGTCGGCGTGCTTGCCGAAGATCAACTGGGCGAAGTTTTCCACCCGGGTTGTCTTGTCCGCGCTGCTTGTGATCAGGCTGCGGCCGTCGCGGGTGAAGGACACCGCTTTCACCATGTTCGTGTGCCCGTTGAGGATAGTGATCTCGCTGCGCTCAGATACGTCCCACAGCCGCACGGTGTAGTCGTTGCTACCACTGGCTAGGTACCGGCCGTCGTTGCTGAAGGCCACCGTGTTGACGATGTCCGTATGTCCGTTCAGGACGGCCATTTCACGGCGTTCACGTACGTCCCATAGCCGAACCGACTTGTCGCTGCCAGCCGAGGCGACGGTAAAACCGTCCGGACTGAAGGTGACGCCGTTGATTCCACCCGGGGTTGAGAACTTGACGATCTCGCGTTGCGCGCGTACGTCCCACAGCCGGACCGTCTTGTCGTTGCTGCCGCTGGCGAGCGTGATTCCGTCGGGACTGAACATCAGCGCCCTAACGCCGCCGGTGTGCCCAGGCAAGGTAGCGACTAGGCGGCGGTCACGGACGTTCCACAGCCGAATAGTCTTGTCGTTGCTGGCCGTGGCCAACGTGCCGTCTGGACCGAACGCTACGGCGTTGACCGCGCCCGTATGTCCGTCCAAGGCACCAATCTCGCGGCGCTGATGGACGTCCCACAGTCGTACGGACTTGTCAGCTCCACCGGTGACCAGGATGCCGTCTGGGCCAAAGGCCACGGCGTTGACGCTGTCGGTGTGTCCAGTCAGCGTGCCGAGTTCGGTCACGTTCTGCGGGTTGCTGATATCCCATAGGCGCACGGTCTTGTCCGAGCCTGCCGTGGCCAGCATGCGGCTGTTGGCATCCTCAGCAGAGGCCAGCACCTCGGCGGTGTGCGCGGCGAGCCTGCTGGCGATCGGGTTCGATGTCGTCGCCAGCAACCTGTCGCGTGTCTCCGGGATCGCGCTCAGCCGGTACGCGGCGAGGCTGAGCTGAGCGGCCAGTGCGGGGTTTGTCGCCTCCAACGCGGCCGCGTCGCTGACAACCTTGTTGGCGAGCGCGATGTCGCGTTGTGCTGTGGCGTCGCGTTGGGACTGGATGGCGTAGACCGTCGCGCCGGACGCCAACATCAGCAGCGCCGCGAGCAAAGCCACGAGCTGACGCAGCCGACGAGTGCGGCGCCGGGCAGTGGCCTGTTCCACGGCCAAGGCCCGCTGGCTGGAGTCGAGGAACTCGCGTTCCCGCTTGGTCAGCATCTCGCCGTGCGCGGCCGCCCAGTCGCTCGCCCTGGCCAGTCGTGTGCCACGAAGTAGCGCGCCTGGATCGCGCTCCGCAGTCTCCCAAGCGTCGGTCGCGTCCGTGAGCTGCCGGTGGACCCGCAGTCCTTCGCGGTCGTCGGACAACCAATCCCGAAGGCGAGGCCAGGAGCGGATCAACGCCTCGTGCGCGATGTCGACGGTGTCGCTGTGCAGCGTCAGCAGCCGGGCGCTGGCGAGCCTTTCCAGCACGGCCCGCGTGTCTGGATTGTCCGCATCGAGTTCCCGTCGGTGGACGCGGCGTTTGGTGTCCTCGGTTCCTTCGCCCAACGCGACCAGTCGTAGGAAGATCCGATGAGCTGTCTCGCGCTGCCCGGCGTCCAGGCCGCTGTAGACGTCCTCCGCGGTGCGCGCGATGGCGTGGTGGATTCCGCCCGCCGCCTCGTAGCCGCCGAGAGTGAGGCGGGCTCCGCTACGCCGACGCCAGGTCTCCAGCAACGCGTGCGACACCAGCGGCAGGACCGCGCCCTCGCCCGCGGTGTCGGCGATCAGTTTGGACACCAGCGCCGTTTCGACCATGCAGTCCGCACGCGCCGCAGGCCCGGTGATGGCCTCGCGCAGCTCGTCCGCGGACATCGGTCCGACCAGAACCTGGGCGTCTTCCAGGGCTTCCACGAGCTGCGGGTACTGGGCGCAGTGGCCGTAGAAATCCGCCCTGACGCCGATCACCACCCGGGCCCGGCTGGTCTCCGACCTCGCTGCGTAAACCAAAGCCGCGATGAACCGGGATCGCTGGTCGCGGTCGGCGCACAGGGTGAACGCCTCTTCGAACTGGTCGATCACCAGCAGCAGATCCGTCCCGTCCGGCTCGCGGGCCACAGCCTGGCGGATGACCAGGTGCAGGTTGTTCGGATCCGCGTCCAGCTCGGCACGTACCGACCCCGCTGACCCGCTGGTCAACGCGGCAAGCCGGACCGCGCACTCCTCCATGGGATTCGGCCCTGGCGTGAACACCACGCTCGGAGTGGAAGTCCCAGCGATCAGGCCCGCCCGCAGCAAGGACGACTTACCTGACCCGGAGGCGCCGAACACCCCGACGAACCGCCGCTGGTCAACCCGGGCGCGAAGCGTGTTGACCAGTTTCTCGCGGCCGAAGAACCGGTCGGTGTCGTCCGGTTGGAACGCAGCCAGCCCCACGTAGGGCGGGACCTCGTCATCCGAGGTCGCGACCGCCGGTTGCCGGTCGTTGAGGGCGTGCCAGCGCTGCTCCCACTCGTCGCGGTCGCCCCCGCAGGCGTCGACGTAGGCCAATGTCACGGCGAGGCTTGGCCTTGTCCGGCCGTTCGCGGCCTCGGACAGGACGCTCGGCGAGTAGTGGGCGACCTTGCTCAGTTCGCGGTACGTGGGGCTGCCGGCCTTGTCGCGCAGGCCGCGCAGATCCGCGGCGAACGAGAGCAGGACGTCGTCCGCGGACTCGAGCGGACGCTCTGGTCGTGGCACAGCTCGTCCTCGTCTTTCCCAGTCTTTTCCACTTGACCAGTGGTCATACCCAGTATCCCATTGGTTGTTTTTGATTGATCGGCGGTTACGCTCCGGCGCCGATCAACGGATCTACCGTAGACACAGCGTTATGGGCGAGCTGGGGATCGTCGGCCGTGCGGCGGAATTGGCGCGGATCAACTGGTTGCTTGACCACACGTCCACGCTGGTGCTCGAAGGGCCAGCGGGGATCGGTAAGACGACGGTCGTGGCGGCGGCCGTCGCGCAGGCGCGGGCGCGCGGCTGGACCGTGCTGCAGTGCAGTCCTACGCCTGCCGAAACCGGCTACGCGTATGCCGGGTTGTCGGACCTGTTCACGTCGTTGCCGGAGATTCCGGCCGTCCAGCGTCGCGCGTTCGAAGTCGCTACGCACCGCGCGGACGCTCACGAACCGGTCGACCCTCACGTGGTCGCGGCTGCCACCGTGAGCGCGTTGCGTGCGTACGGTCCGGTGCTCGTGGTCGTGGACGACGTTCAGTGGTTGGACCCGGAGACCAACGCGGTCCTGGACTTCGCAAGCCGCAGGTTGGGCGGTGCGCCCGTCGCGCTGCTGGTCGCTCGGCGCGCCGCGCGTCCAGGCGCGCCGCCCTGGGGTCCTTGTTCACAGCTGTGGCTGGACGGGTTGTCCGAGGGCGAGTTGCACGACGTGGTGTATCGGCAGCGTGGCAAGAGTCTGCCGCGGCCGACGGTGGCTCGGCTGAACGCGGTGTGCCAGGGCAACCCGCAGATGTTCCTGGAGATGGCTGGCTCGGACGCGATTCCAGCGTCGCTTCTTGGTTTGGTTCCGCCTCGTCCCTCGGGTGACGTGCTGCTGACCGCCGCGGCGATGACGTCTCCGACCGTGGAAGGGCTGTGCGCGGCGCTGGATGACGACGTGGCCGCTGAGCTTGAGGCAGGTGAGCTCGCTGGGCTCATCGAGATTGACGGCAACGACGTCAGGTTCGTCCACCCGCTGTTCGCGGAGGTGATCTATGGCGAGGCCGCCGCGCCACGGCGACGGGCCGTGCATCGTCGCCTCGCCGAGGTCTCGCGAGACCCTCGGCATCTCGCGTTGGGCGTGATCGGGCCGTCTGAGCCGGTCGCTCAGATGTTGGAGGACGCGGGCGGCGTGGACATGCTGCGGCTGTCGCTGGCCAAGACGCCGAGCCAGGGCCCCCGCGGCAGGCGTGTGGTGTCGCTCGCCGAGGCACTGTTCTCTTCCGGCGACCTTGATGCCGCCCGGGAGTTGCTTGAGGAGGAAATACCCGGGTTGGCTGGGCCGTTGCGAGCGCGGGGGCTGATGGTTCGCGGCACGATCGCGTGGTATCAGGAAAGCAGCGTGGTGGCGGCGAAACTCCTGGAGTCAGCCCTCGATGACGCCGATGAGGAACTGACTGGTGAGCTGCACTCGCGGCTTTCGGTGTTCTACGAGAACGACCGGGCCGAGGCCCACCGGCATGCCGAAGCAGCGGTGGCGACGCATCCGGACGCGTTCGCCAACCTGTCCTATATCGAGACGCAGCTCGGCCTGCCACCTCGGCAAGTCGACAATGGCACGTGGCACCTCGCCGTTGACTCCACAGTGGACCGTGCGCGGGACTGGTTCACCACCAGGCTCGCGTCCAGCCGGGACGTACCCAGCGAGGCCGATCTGCTTGTCCGGCTCGGCGAGGTCGAGCTGATCGCCGACAACCTCGTTGCCGCCCGGGACTACGCCAAAGCAGCAGCTACCGCAGCTCTGCAACTCGGCCAACCGTTCGCGGACTCCGCGCTCCGATTGCGCGCCCTTGTCGATGCTTATCGAGGCGACCTCACCGCGGCCAAACAGGTAGCGGAGGATGGCGCGGACCGGGCCGAAGCCAGCGGTGAACTCGCCGTGGCCGTCGAGTACCTGCGCGTGCTCGCCTTCATCGCCGCTTCCTCAGGCGATCCCGAAGCCGTCGTCGCGTACACCGGACGCAGCCGCCGACACCTCGAAACCATGGGAATCAAGGAGCCGATCGGGCGCCACGACCCCGCGGCCGAGCGGATCTGCGCGTTGGCCGAGCTCGGCCGGATCACGGAAGCCTCCGCCGAACTCGCCGCCTTCGAACAGCGTTATGCGCGGTTCCCGCGGCCGTGGATGGAGCCGGTGATCGCACGTGCCCGTGCGACGATCAGCGGTGCAGCGCTTGAAGTTTCCCCGCAGTGGGGACAGTTCGAGCAGGCTCGGGCCTTGGTGCTGCGCGGCCGTTTGCTCCGCCGCGCCCGGCAACCCGGCGCAGCCGCGGCAGCACTCACCGAAGCCGAATCGATCCTGACATCCCTCAACTACCTGGTGTGGGTGGAGATGGCTCGCGCCGAACTGGCGAGAGTCAGCCGTCGCCGAACCGCGGCCGCCCAGCTGAGCGAAACCGAACAACGCGTCGCCGAACTGGTGGTCACCGGCATGACCACCAAGCAGGTGGCGGCAACCCTGTTCATGAGTCCGCGGACGGTCGAGTCGCACGTTGCCCGTTCGTACCGGAAGCTCGGCATCCATTCCCGCGCCGAACTCGGGCGGGTGATCGGGTAGCCGTAATCTATTGCCATGACTGCAGAAGAGCGTTCGGCTCAGATCGCTGACGTCCTGTCGACTGAGTTCGCAGCGCTGATCGCCTTGGACCGCGCCGCGTTCCGCCGTAAGTTCCGCAAGATGGCGGCTTCGCCGTTCGCGTTCTACCGTGGCAGTGCCTGTCTGTTCTACGCGGACATGACCGGCAGGTACGCCGCCACCGATTTTCTTGACTCGGAAACCAGCCGGGTGTGGATCCATGGTGACCTGCACGCGGAGAACTTCGGAACGTACATGAACGGTTCCGGACGGCTCGTGTTCAACGTCAACGACTTCGACGAGGCCTACGTCGGACCGTTCTCATGGGACCTCAAGCGCCTCTCCGCCAGCGTCGCCTTGATCGGTTACGCGAAGGCCTTATCAGACAAGGTGATCACCGACCTGGTCACCCGATTCGCAACGGCGTATCTGACCGAACTGCGGGCAATCGTCGCCGGCGGAGAAGAGGCGATCGGCTCGATCACCCTCGACAACGCCAACGGCGTCCTGCTCAGGGTGCTCCAGCGCGCCCGGCTCAACACCCGCGTCGAACTGCTCGCCGATCAGACCACACTAGACAACTACGAACGGCGTTTCGCCGACGGTGACGGCGTTTTTCGGATCGACGAGGACACGAAGCAGGCCGTTCTCGCTTCGTTCGAGAACTACCTCGGCACACTCCCCCACCCGGCGACCACCCTGCAGTCAGTGGCCACCCAGGTCAAGGATGTGGTGCTGCGTAAGGGAGTCGGCATTGGCTCTGCCGGGCTGCCGTCGTACAACCTCCTGCTGGAGGGGCACACCGAAGCACTGGAAAACGACGTCGTGATCTACATGAAGCAGGCCCAGGTCCCTGCCGTCGCCAGGCACATCTCGGACGCGTCCGTGCAGGGGTACTTCAAGCACCAAGGGCACCGGACTGTGGAGTCCCAGCGGGCGCTGCAGGCGCATGCCGACCAGTGGCTGGGTTACACGGAGTTCAACGGCATCGGTCAGATCGTCGCCGAGGTGTCGCCTTATGCGGCCGATTTGGACTGGTCGGACGTGAACGAGCCGGAAGAACTGTCCGGTGTGATCGGTGACCTTGGCCGCGCGGTGGCCAGGATGCACTCGGTCGCCGACGACGAGTCCGGGCACGATCTTGTCGACTTCGCGACCGAAGAGGCGATTGTGGCCGTAGTGGACAAGGATGAAGACGGGTTCGTCGCGCACCTGGTCGACTTCGCCCACGCCTATGGCGCGCAGACCCGCCAAGACCACCAGAGCTTTGTGGACCTGTTCCGCAACGACCAGATGCCCGGCCTTTAGCCTGGTCACCCCTCGTGAGTGGTTAGCAGCGTTAGAACACGCGTAACCACTCACGAGGGTTTTAGATCCGGCGGGCCGCGCGGAAACCACGGGAGTACATGCCGCCATCGTCCAACAGGGACGTTCCACCGACGTCGCCGAGGGTCGGGCCGTTGACGCGTTCGCGGCTGGACATGAACCTGTGCCGCCCGTCGGAGTCGACACCGAGGTAGATGCCCGCGTGGTCGAGTTCGTCCGCGCCGCCCTCGACCTCGAAGAACACCAGGTCCCCTGCTTGCAAGGTCTCGAATGTGGTGCTGCGCCGCCCGGTGTTGGGAATCGGCGTGACCCCTGGCCCGAACTCAGCCATCGCGTACGCCCGTCTCGGCAGCCCTGGGCCGGGGGTGTTCGTGCCAAGCAGCGGGAAATCGTGGCGGTAGCCGTACACCAGCCGAACGAACCCTGAACAGTCGACGGCACCATAGTGCTTGCTGTCGGGTTTGGTCCGCGTGCCGTCCTCGAATTCCCATGGCACGCCTAAGTAATCGTAGAAGTCCGAGCGTTCTAAGCGGCCCGCGCCCGTCGCCGCCACCGGGCCGAAGGCGGCGTCGCCGCGGAACCGTACGCCCTCGGCATTCTTCTGCGCGGCGGCGCCGTCGATGTATTCCATTGCCACTGCGAGGATGTCCGGGCTGGTGTCGCGCAAGGCTTTGGTCAACCATGGCTGGAACCAGGAGGCTTGTTCGTCGCCTTGACGCCATGGTTGCGGCGCCAGGCGTACCCAGGCGTCGGTCGTGACTTCGGCTTTGGTGGCTTTGGGCTCGCCGAATGTCCTGCTCGCGCCGGTGATCACGACCGTCCTCGCGCCGTCGGTCATCGTCGCGGCCACGGCCGTTCCATTCCGGACGACCGTGCGCGCCGGATTGTCCAGCCGCTCGAAGGTGTAGCCCTCTTGTTGTTTCGACGTCACGGATTGAGGTGCCGTGGAGCTGCTCTGGGCCGGTTCCTGATCAAAGTAGACGAAGGCAACGGCGGCCACACCGATTGCCACGATCAAAGCGATCGTCGCGATTCTGGACATGTCACATCCTGCCTTTCGTCATGTGGTCGGCACCAATCCGATCAGGACACCGCTGATCAAAACGCCATAGCTGGCCAAACTGACCGCGGCCGTGCTCAGCACTGTGGCAACCGGCGGCTGCCGCACAAGCTGGTACGCGATCAACCCTGGCACAACGAAACCGAGCGTCTGATGGGCGAACAACAACGGAAAATCGCTCTGGATCAACACGAACAACGAGGTCTGCAGGAGCACACCGGTCAGGACGACCGAGGCGAACAGCCGCTTGCCATACAGGATGACCACTCGTTGCAGGACTTTGGTCAGGATGAAGGTCGCGATCGTCGTGCCGACGATAATGCCTGCGCGGCGATAATCCTCGACCATTGTCAACGCGATCCAGCCGGGGGTGATCATCCCACCTGGCGAGAGGTTGGTTGCCAGGTAGCAACCGAGGGAGAAGACGAGTCCGATCGCGAGCCCGAGGGTGGCGACTTCGCTCAGCAGGTTACCCGTGATCATGAGGTTGTCCCCGGTGGTCTACGGGGTAATGGGGTTGTCTCATGGGTCCACCGTGGAACGGGACTCGGCCGGAATCCAAGAGGCTTTTGTGGCACTACAACCGCCTCTTCCGCCGTCACCTCTTTCAGCTCCTTCAACCCTTGCAGGAGCACTTCTCCTTGTCCGTGGATATTGCCGATCGTCACAAGCGAAACCTCTGTGCTTCCCCTCGTAGCGTGGAGACCTGAACCAAGAGAGATGATCAGGTCGTGGGAGATAAGAGGCGCCGGTTTGATCCGGAGTTTCGGGCGGGTGCGGTGCGCATCGTGTCCGAGACCGGCAAGTCGGTGGCGCAGGTCGCACGGGATCTGGGGATCAGCGCGTACACCCTGCACAACTGGGTACAGGCCGACCGGCGCCAGACCGGGCAGCCCGCAGACGGGTTGAACGAGGCCGAGCGTGCGGAGTTGGCCCGGCTGCGGGCCGAACGAGCACAGTGGGCGAAGGAGAAGGCCGAGTTGGAGATGGAGCGTGATGTGCTCAAGCGCTCCGTGGTCCTGTGGGTGAAGGACGCGATGAACCAGTGATCGTGGCGGAGTTCATCGCGTCCCAGAGGACCAAGCACGGTGTCCCGCATGCGATCGCCTGCCGGGCCTTGGAGGTCTCGCAGTCCTGGTTCTACAAGTGGATCAACCGCAAGCCCACTGCCCGTGATCAGCGGCGGGAGCAGTTGGATGAGCAGATCAGGAGGTTGTTCACTGTTTCGGGTGAGACCTATGGCAGTCCCCGGATCACCCGTGACCTGCGGGAGGCCGGCTGGAAGGTCTCGGAGAACACCGTGGCGGCGCGGATGGTCGAGCTCGGTCTGGCCGGACGACCGCCGAAACGCCGGCGGTCGCTGACCCGGCCGGGGAAACGGCCAGTGGCTCGCGATCTGGTTCGGCGGAACTTCACCGCGGTGGCACCGGATGTGTTGTGGTGCGGGGATGTCACGCAGATCGACACCGATGAGGGGCCGCTGTATCTCGCGACCACTGAGGATCTGTTCTCCCGCCGGATGCTGGGTTACGCGATGTCCGCCCACCATGACGCGGCTGTGGTGGTGGCGTCGCTGCGGATGGCCGCGACCACCCGGGGCGGGGACGTGGACGGGGTGATCTTCCATACCGACCGCGGATCGGAATACACCGCCGCAGCGACCGCGGCGGCCTGCCGGACGCTGGGTGTGGTGCAGTCGATGGGCCGGGTCGGGTCCGCATTGGACAACGCCGCGGCCGAGGCGTTCAACAGCACACTCAAGGTCGAATTCGTACACCGACACCGGTTCACTACCCGAGCTGAGGCGCGGATCAAGGTCGCGACCTGGATCGCGGACTTCTACAACACCACCCGCCGGCACAGCGCCAACGACGGCCTGGCCCCGATCCCGTTCGAGCATCAGATGGCACACGCACGAGCAGTATCAGCGACGCAGGTCAGAACCGAAGTGGCATAAACCGTCTCCACGATCTGAGGGGATTGACACCTCACCAGCCAGTCCATCCAAAACCCCGCCGAGCAACCGCGCCGGATCCCGCTTGCCGCCGAGGTCCACCACTTCCCCACGCCAATCCCCCGGAATCGCCAACCGGGCACTGCGCGTCGACTCGCCGATCAGCACGACACGATCCGGCGCGATATCCGGGATCAGGGCACCCATCTGCCCATTGCGCTCCACCCGGTCAGCCCGGCAATTGATCACTACGTGCATCGGCCGTCCGATCGCGCCACGGTCAAGCAACTGTGTGATGTTCATCAGAGTCGACTCCGGGTCATTGGCCGCGAACACATTCGCGAACCGAAGCCGCACGCCATCCGCCTGATACCGTTGTACGGTAAGCACTCCGGGATCCGGCGCGGCGGCCCACATCCCGGCGAGCGCCGACTGTCTGTTCACTCCAAGCAAATCGGCCACGGCAAGCGCGATGGCGACGTTCTCCTTGAAGGTGATCCAGCTGAATCCGGCCATCTGCTCGTCGGTCACCGAAGACGCATCCACCGCGATCAGCGAGCAATCCCGCCGAGCGGCCTCTTCCCGCAGAATGTGCAGACGGTCCTGCTCCGCGGTCACGCACACGCCACCAACCGGCATCGACCGGCTCAGTGAACGCGCCACGTCATCCAGGGTTGGCCCCATTTCGGCCAAATGGTCCTCACGGACGTTGCACAGCACGCCAATGGTCGACTGGATCAGCTTGCTCTGATTGATTTCCTGCAGATCTGGTTGCACAGCCATACATTCGATTGCCAGCACGTCCGGTTTGTACGCAGCCGCACGCCGCACAATCCAGATTTGCTCGACCACATTCGCAATCCCGAACTTCCGGTACACCGGTTCCTCGCTGCCATCGGGATGGATGAACCGCGCTGCCGTGCCGGTCGTCTTGGCCACGGTCACCAAACCGCCGCCCCGCAAAGCGCCTGCGCACAGCCGGGTGATCGAGCTCTTGCCACGAATCCCGTTGATGAGCACGCGGGTCGGGATCTGGCGGAGGCTGGCGTAGTGCCGACGCTGCTCGGCCAGCCCGAGCACGAGTAGCGCCAGGCAACTGGTCGCGAAGACCACGAAGAGGAACAACACCGTCAGACCTCGGTCAATGGGTCGTCAACAGGGATCCGCGGTATTTGTGCGGTTTCATCGGTCGCGGCCCCACGGGGACGGCGCGCCGAGCCGAGTCTGCCGACCCCCTCGGATAACGCCTGCCGGCAGATCTCCAGGCAGCACGCGATGGTGCCGATCTGGTCCTGGCGCTGTGGATAGATCACGTCCGTGAACTTCCCGGCGGCTGCGACCGCACGCAGCGGCCGGACCAGCACCAAGTAATGCCAGCCGAACAACAAAACCGCGAGCAAACCGCCGACCAAAGCCACGAGCATCGCCCGGTTACGCACCTCGTTGCCAGGCAAACTCAACTCTCGCACAGGTTTCGTGGACACCACGGCCCACGGAAGGTCGTCGACGGCCCGGGCTGTGATCACTGACCGGTCGAGGCCAACGCCATCGACTCGAGCAATGGACCGGCCTGCCAGGGCATCCGTCACGCCACGCCGCGCATCTTCGCCGCGAAGTTGTTCGAACGCCACGAAACCATCGGTCGCGGCCAGGGTGTTCAGCTCCGAATTGACCAGTCGCACCTGCCCCGGCGCCCGCCGCAACAGGTCCGACAGATGGTCCACATCGAACTCCGCGACCAGCGTGTAATTCCCACCGGCCAGCAAAGCGTGCGCGAACAACACCGGCACCCGGCCAGCGGTGTCCTGTAATCGCACGCCAGGATCGGGCGGGAGCACGTTGATCCCGCGCAACGGCGGCCTGCCCGCGGATGTCGACGTCACCAGACCCTGCTGATCAACGACGTAAACGCTGCGAAACCGCTCCTGCCCAGCGAGTTCCCGCACCACAGGCAACAGCGACGACGGATCCTTGGCGCCGTTGAGCCCAGCGACCGATCGCAGGTCGGCCAGTCCATCATTCACAGTCCGGCTGATCGTCTCGGCCGCGTTGCCCACCTGGCTGCGATGACCGCTGACCACCGAGTCCGGCACCTTGGGAACGCCACCACCCACCGTCACCGCGACCCATCCTGACCACCCGAGCACGCCAAGCGCGGCCACAACAACCGCCACGCGAGCCGACAACCGTGGGCGACGCTTCACCACAGGCGTCGGGTCGCCAAGCAACGTCTGACGGCAATGCTCGAAAGCCACAGCGATCCGACGAGCCTCCGAAGCATGGGGAAGCCGCACCCGATGCCGCAGGTTGCCACTCGCGACCTGCAACGCGTCCGCACGTAACCGCCGAACCGGGCTGACGAGGGTCGCGCGAATGAGCCCGTACCCAACCAGCACCACGATGATCAGCGCCAGGGCAGGCCGTAACCCTTGCCGCGCAGGACCAGCCTCGGCAACAGGCGCCCGCGCAACCGACAGCAACGCAAGCCCCAAGGTTGTCCCCACTGGCGCGTAAGCCACAACCAAAGCACGGTTGTTGTTGCCGGGTTCACCGACGTAACTGCCCGTCTGCCCAGCACTGGCCGCAGCCGCCGCGTCCGCCAGCAACGACTGCGCCGCCGCGTCATCGGTTTTCGGCAGCGTGCCTCGGGAATCGACTATCTGGCTCTCCCGATTGGCCAGCACAAGGCCGTGCTGCAAGTCAGTATCCAGCGGCGCCGACGGAATGCCCGCAGGCGTGACCGCCGAGAGGACACGTTCCGAGCCGGGTATCGGCACAGACACCTGCATCCGCAGTTGGCCGTCCTGTCCCACGACTGGCGTGACCGTGGCTTCACCGGCCGCCAGAACTGGTTCGCCACGGGTGACAATCGGCTTGCCCGACCGTTCCGCCAATGTCAGGCCGCGCCACTTCGGCTGGTTCTGGTTCACCGCCGCCAGCAGATCAGCGGGCTGGCTGGCGGGATCTGAGACCGTGACGGCCGCACGAAGGTCTGACGCGGTCTGCTCCGCTGTCGCGGCCATGGATCTGGCCAGGCTCTCCACCAGTGCCTGCTGCGACTCCACGACCGCCTTCGGCGCGGACGCCGCAGGCTCTCGTAACTGCAGTACGCAGAAACCGGCGAGCAGAACCAACAGGACCGCGACGACGGTCGAAGGAACGCCGACACCAGCGGGAAACCCGCCTTCCGCCAGCTGCCCCTCCAGATCCGTACGCCTGCGCCCTTTCTCTTTGCCCCTCAAGGCCACTCCGATACGTCGGCTGCGGTGGCACACATCGCATACGGATTCATGCGCGGAGTGGTTCATCCGGATTCAGATCCGCTTGAATCCCGTACACTGCCCGGCGATGACGTTACGCACGCGGCACTGGATACCGATCGTCACTGTCGCGGTCGCTCTCGTGGCAGGAGTGGCTCTTCTGGTGGGTATCAGTGGCGACGATCCACCACCCCCCACGCCCGACAACCCGCCGCCGAGCCTGGACGACGTGCTCACCAATTTCGCAGCAGGGCTACGGCCGGACGCGTCCTACAAACCGCCAACCGCGGATGAGCGCAATGACGTCGTCAACGCCCTGGAGCCGTTGCTCAATCAGGACGCGGGACCTCAAGTGGCCTCGTCCTTACGGTCCTTGGGGTTCACGCTGGCCGTCGAAACTGATGCGGCGACTGGCCGTCAATACGCACTGGTCCGCAGCGACCGTGCCTGGGGCGTCTACGTGTTCGACCTGTCGAAACCGGTAGGACGGGCCGTCGAGGTGCCGCACCCGAACTCCGATCTACGCACCGAGCGCATGGGGTTGGCGCTGTTTCGTGCCATGCCAGGGTCAGTCCTGCTAGTTTCCGGGACCCATCGCCGGGTGGAGCGCGGCGACGTCGCACATCGCACCGATTCGGCATTCCACGCCCTCGCCGCCGAGCTCGCTGCACGGAAGGTTCCGCAGGTGCAGGTGCACGGCTTCCACGATGACAGCCTGCCGGACACAGACGTGGTGATATCGCCGGGCGCCGGGAAACCGAGTTCCGAGATTCGCCGGATGGCCGACGGCATCAGGGATGACGGGTTGTCGATCTGCCGTTCAGGGGAACGTGAGTGCGGCAAGCTCGAAGGCACCCGCAACGAACAAGGCAAGGTAGCCGCCGACCACGACGCACTGTTCGTCCATCTGGAGACGAGCCGCAGTGTTCGCGACGATGAACAACTGTGGCCAAAGCTTTTTAAGCCGATTGCCGACGAGTTGACGAAATAATTCCACTCGCCTTCGCTTGCCTGCCGTTCCCGCCTTACCTTCCCTGCCTTGCCGCCTCGGAGTTCCCTTCCCGCCTTACGCCTTGCCCTGCCCTTCCCCTTGTCGCCTTGACCATGCCCTTGCCGCTTCGCCACCGCGCCCCCTTGACCTCCGCCTTCCCCCATCGCTACCTTTCCCTCCGGCAGAACGAACGTTCTTTCTTTCGACTCGGAGGATGGCATGGCCCCCACGGTGGTGCTCGTACACGGCGCCTTTGGCGAGGCAGCAGCTGGTCAGGCGTGATCCGACGCCTGCCGCAAGCCGACGTGACCGCGCGAGCCGTGGCCAACCCGCTGCGCGGCCTCACCTACGACTCGGCATACGTGGCCAACGCAATCGCCGATGTCGAAGGCCCTGTCGTGCTGGTCGGCCACTCCTACGCCGGGGCAGTGATCGGAGCCGCGAGCGCCCAGGCCCAGAACGTAACGGCCCTTGTCTACGTAGCCGCGTTCGTGCCCGACGAGGGCGAAAGCCCGTTCGAGCTAACCGCGAGGTTCGCCGAGTCTGACCTGGGCAATAGCCTCCGCCCGAGCAGCTATCCGTTGCCCGAGGGTGGAACAGCACTGGAGATGTACATGAGCGACGACGCCTTCCGGCACGTCCTAGCCGCGGACCTACCGGAAGATGTGACCAGTGTGCTTGTCGTGAGCCAGCGACCAGTCGCGGCGAACGCGCTCGGCGAGAAGTCCGGTCCCGTCGGGTGGAAGTCGCTGCCGTCCTGGCACGCCATCGCTACCGCTGATCACGCCCTGAACCCTGAGGTGCAACGGTTCGGCGCGAAGCGCGCGGGCTCAACGACTGTCGAGATCGACGGATCGCACCTGATCCACGTAACCTACTGACACCCTTTTGGACGGTGTTCGTCGAACGGAAACCAGGTATAGCAGGTCCATGCCAAGAATTTCCGGACGAGCGCTGGCCGCGGCCGCCTGATCACGTTGACCGCTATCGCTACCCCTGTACGGGCAGCGGAACCGACCGCGCCCAAGAAGTTCGTCGCGTTGTCCGACATAGCGCCGACGATCATCCACGAGATGCGCTATTTAAAGACCTTTCGGTATTTGGGTGAGTTATGTCATAGGGAAAGGCCGGTGTGGTCGAGGAAGTTGAAGCACAGTTGGTAGCTGCTGCCGACACGTTCCAGGCCGGCCTGGGTGGCGGTGTGGGCTTCGTCGAGGGTGTCGGGGCACAAGTTGGCCAGCTCGGTGGCTTTGACGTTGCCCCACACCATTTCCATCGGGTTGAGGTCGGGGGCGTAGCCGGGCAACGGTTCCACGCGCAGCCAGTGTCGTTGGGTGGTCAGCCATGCCTTCATGTCGTTCGATCGGTGGGCGGGCAGGCCGTCCCAGATCAGGGTGACTTTCTGGCGGTCAAGGTGCTCGTGCAGAGCGGTGAGGAACTCGATCAGCGAGGCGGTGTTGTAGGCGCCTTCTTTGATGCCGAACACGAACACCGCCTCGCTGCGGTCGGGCCGGTAGGCCAGCGCGCCGGACATCGACAGGCGTTTCCAGGAGAACCGGTGGGTCAGCACCGGGGTCTGGCCGCGTGGCGCCCAGGTGGCCCGTACTACGGGCAGCAGGGAGAATCCGGACTCGTCCTGGAAGCAGATCCAGGCCCCTCGGCGCCGGGCGCTTTTTTTATGCGTGGCCACTCCTTTTTCACCCACCTGTCGATGGCCTCCTGGTCGCGTTCGGTGGCGCGGCGGGCGGGACGCTGCCTGCTCCAGCCCAGCCGCTCGCGCAGGATCGTCCAGGTCTGGGTTTGCGAGTACCGCACCCCGGTGACCTTCTCGATCACCTTGGCCACCCGCGCCAGCGTCCACATGTCGGTCGGGAATCCGTTCGCCTTCGGCCCCTGCGCCAGCGCGCCTGCCACCGCGGCTACCTGCTCATCGGTCAGCTTACGCAGCCGCCCGGCACGGCCAGCCCCGGCCAATGCCTGCCGTCCGCCGGTCGACCACGCCCGGTGCCACCGTGAAGCGGTCTGCGCCGAGACTCCCAACTCCACCACCACATCGACCTGCCGCTTGCCGCGATCGAACATCTCCGCAGCCCGCATCCGGCGTTCCCGCAACGCCTCAAAATCACGGCGGGCAGCTACTTTCTTGCCGCTCCGGGCTTTCCGACGCTGGCCGGCCGATCGTGACGGTTCTGGCATACCACGATTGTCCTACCAGGCAAGGCGAATCACCCGCAACGACTCACCCTATTACCGAAAGATCTTTAGGTCAGCTCAACTTCGTGGGCACGCGGATTGACGGATACGAACAGCCGCTCTGCATCCTCACCCGCCCAGCGGCCGAAGCGTTGCGCGATGCCCAAAGGCGACTGCTGCGGCACGGATACACCCTGAAGGTGTACGACTGCTACCGCCCGCAGCGCGCGGTCAACCACTTCGTCCGCTGGGCCAAGGATCTGGCTGACGAGAAGATGAAGGCTGAGTTCTATCCCAACGTGACCAAGAACCGCCTGTTCGAAGACGGCTACATCGCTGAGAAGTCTGGCCACAGTCGAGGGAGCACAGTGGACCTGACGATCGTGAAGCTGCCTCCGCGCTGGCAACGGCCGTACATCCCAGGCGAGCGGCTCGCGCCGTGTTTCGCGCCGAACCGCTTCCCTGACAACACAGTGAACATGGGCACCGGCTACGACTGCTTCGACACACTGTCCCATACGGACAACCCAGCGATCACTGGCGAAGCACGGGAAGATCGGCAGCTACTCAAGAACACGCTCGCGGCGGTGGGTTTCCGTAACCTGCCTGAGGAATGGTGGCACTACACACTCAACGGCGAACCGTTCCCCGGCACGTTCTTCGACTTCCCGGTCAGCCGTCGGTCCCTATCGGACTGTTAACTCGCTGTACGTCGCCAGGTCGGCGTTGGCGCCGGTGAGGACGACCGCTAGCACGTCGCCGGGAACATCGTGCCCGGCGACGGCCGCGAGTCCAGCGGCACCGGCAGGTTCGAGCAGTACACCGAGGGTTCGGGCAGCGAGGTGCATCGTGTCCACGATCGCCGCGTCCGCCACCAGGATCATGTCGTCGACCAGGTCACGCATCCGCGTCACGGCCTCCGGCCACGGCTTGGAAATCGAGATCCCCGCGGTGAACGTGTTGCGGCGCTCGATCTCGATCACGGTGCCGGCGCGCCAACTCTCGGCCATCGCAGGCGCGGCCGAAGTGCCGACGCCGACGATGCGGACGTCCGGTCGCTGCGCCTTGATCCACTTGGCCACACCTGTGGCCAACGCGCCATCGCCGACCGGCACCACCACCGTGTCGATATCAACGCGTGAGCGCAGCAGTTCGACGCCGATCGTCCCTGCGCCCTCGGATATCCGAGCGTCCTTGCCGTCGGCAACCAGTATCCGCTCGGGTTTCTCGGCCGCGTACGTGGTAGCCATCGCCTTCGGGTCATCGTGAGTCTTGTGGACGGTCGCGCCCAGCGCGGTCATCCGGTCGAGCTTCACTGGGGACATGCTCGCGGGCACAAAGACTTCGGCTCGAAGCCCGTGGCGCCGGGCCGCGTAAGCAATGGCTTGGCCGAAGTTTCCGCCACCGGAACCGCACACCGCCGTGCTACCCGGCGGCAAGGCGCCGACCATGAAGTCCGCGCCGCGCCCTTTGAAGCTACGCAACGGGTTCAACGTCTCCACTTTGGTCAGTACGCGCCTTGACCTGGTGCAACAGGACGCGACCCGGCCGTTGCGCGAGCTCGGCGACCGCGTCGGCCTGTCACCCAGCGCCGTGCAGCGACGCCTGACCCAGTTGCGCCGGGCAGGCGTGATCCGAGCTGAGGTCGCGGTTGTGGATCCGCGCGCTGTCGGCGTGAGCTTCACGGCCGTGGTGCTTGTGGCGTTGGTGGACGACAAACCGGCGCGGCACAAGGAGTTTCGCGCCAGCATGGTTGCCGAGCCGTGCGTGCAGCAGTGCTTCAGCATCGTGGGCCAGTGGGATTACGTGGTCATCCTGGTCACGACCGATCTCGCGGCGAACCGTGAGGTGTCGCAGCGACTGTTTGCCGAGGTCAGCCGGTATGAGACCCTGCCAGCCGCCACGGCGGTCAAGGCTGGGCTCACAGTGCCGGTAGGTGGTCCACAAGCAGGTCGTTGAACAGGGCGCGCCACCCACCATCAGCAAGAAAGAACGATCGTTCTGTACCCTGGCCTCGTGACCGAGACACCCCGTGACCGCCTGTTGCACACCGCAGCACGGCTCTTCTACACGGAAGGCATCCGCGCGGTCGGGATGGATCGGCTGGTCGCCGAGGCCTCAGTCACCCGGGCCACGTGCTACCGGCACTTCGCGGGCAAAGACGACCTCGTGCTTGCCTACCTCGACCTGGTCGACGGGCAGATCCGCGACGAGATCGGCGCCATCATCGCCAAGCGCCCGCCAGCCGAGGCCCTGATCGAGATCTTCGAATACTTCGGCGCCTACACCAACAGCGCGGGCTTCCGTGGCTGCAACTTCCTCAACGCGGCCGCCGAACACCCCGACCGCGACAGCCCGGCCCGCAAGCTGATCGCCACACACCGTGCCTGGCTGCGCGAAACCTTCCGGGAGTTGCTGGAAAAGTCCGGGCACCCCAAGCCGGACGAAGTGGTCGGCACCCTCGTCCTGCTGCGGGACGGCGCCATGTCCGGCGGCGAACTGGACGACCCGAAAGCCGTCCGCGCGGCACTGCGCAACGCCGTCAAAGCGATAGTCGGCTGAGAACCTCGTCCGGCCACGGGGTCGCAGCCGACTCAGCAGGATCAGAGTGGACGATCACGACCGCACCTTCCGCTGCGAGCCCGCGCTCGCCATGCACCTCGAACGTCAGTCTCATCGAGGTACGCCCGACGTTGTCGACCGCGATCCGGGCACGGATGCGTTCGCCAGGCCACAAGCGACTCAGGTAGTTGACCTCGTGCCGCACGCGGGGCGTCCGTCCCCAAAGGTCGTTCAGGCCGAGTTGGCGGAACAACTCCCCTTCGGCTTCCTCGGCCCAGCGGATGATCGCCGAGTGGTGCTGATGCCCGGCAGCATCCGTGTCATGCCACTCGACCCAGCGTTCGATGGTCGCTTCGGGCACCGCGCATCTCCATTCAGGCTGGGTTGAACCTCGGCAACTGCCGATATGTCTGCGGATTGGCCAGCGCACGGGAGATCCCGCGCGACGCCACGGTCAACGCCGGAACCAAAGTCATCGGATTGCAGTCGTGAATCGGCACCGCGACCGTAAGCGCGGCAACGACTTTGCCCTGGGCTGACCACACTGGAACCCCAACGCCCATCGCATGCGGCGAGACGTAACCCTTGCACACCACATAACCGTGCTCTCGCACACCGGCGAGAATGCGCCGAATCTCCGAAGGCGTCGTTGGCGTGTTCGGTGTGTACTCCCGCAATGGCACAGACAGGAAGGTGTCCTGCAGTTTCTGATCAGCGTGCGCCAGCACGATCAAGCCACCCGTCGTCGCGTGCATGTTCTGTTCAGTGAGAATCGAGGAGGTGGCGAATAGTGGCTCGTCTCAAATCATTGACCATGTCACCAAGCTTCCAGTCTGTCCTTAATACGACAGCAGCACAGTGTGATCTTGGTGCGGGGTCGTGATCATGGGTGCGGCCACCGCGTGATCAACTTCGAGGTGTGATTGGACTCGAGGAAGACGCGGTGGCCGCGTCGGAGACTGTAGTAGACGAGGGTTTCGCCCGCTGGCAGGCCGGGTTTGACGACATGTTCGCGCTGGTAGCTGGCCGGTTCGCGCAGGCCGATTCGCGTGCCCGTGCTCAGAAGTACCTACTAGGGCTGCTGTCTGGTGTGGAGCGCAAGAACTCCTGGTCGTTGGCGGAGCTCGCCGGGGACAGCAGCCCGGACGGCATGCAGCGCCTGCTGAACTTCTACCGCTGGGACGCCGAGGCGGTGCGCGACGATGTGCGTGGCTACGTGCTGGCGCATCTGGATGACCCGAGTGGGGTGTTCGTCGGCGACGAGACCGGATTCATCAAGAAGGGCACCAAATCCGCGGGTGTGCAACGCCAGTACACCGGCACCTCGGGCAAGATCGACAACTGTCAGGTCGGCGTGTTTCTGACCTATGTCTCCCGGCATGGCCGGGCGTTGATCGACCGGGAGCTCTACCTGCCGCAGAAGTCCTGGTGCGCCGACCGGGATCGCTGTCGCGAGGCCGGGATCGACGACGAGGTCGAGTTCGCGACCAAACCCCAGCTGGCCTGCCGGATGCTCGCCCGGCTGCTGGACGCCGGGGTCACAGTGGGCTGGTTCACCGCGGACGAGCTCTACGGCGACAACCCAGCCCTACGCAACTGGCTGGCCGAGCAGGCAGTGAACTACGTGCTGGCCGTGTCGTGCGATCACCTGCTGACCACGCCGACCGGCCCGGTACGAGCGGACGTGCTGACCGGCCAGGCGCCGGCACGGGGCTGGCAGCGGCTCTCCGCCGGGCGGGGCAGCAAAGGCCACCGCTTGTATGACTGGCTGCTGATCGATCCCGGTCCCGGCGAGCGGCACCACCTGCTGGTGCGCCGCTCGATCACCGACCCGACCGACCTGGCCTACTACGTCTGCCACGCTGGCAACCCCGTGCCGCTGGCCGAGTTGGTCCGGGTGGCCGGATCCCGCTGGGCGGTGGAGGAAACCTTCCAGTTCGCCAAGAACGAGACCGGCCTGGATCACTACCAAGTCCGCAAGTACATCGCGTGGTACCGGCACATCACCCTGGCCATGCTCGCCGCGGCGTTCCTGGCCGTGACCGCCCATACTGAACGCATCCGCACCCCACCACCGCCCCATCCGGCGCCGGAAAAGGGGGCGCCAGAACCGATCCTGATCGGCTGATCCCGTTATCCTGCAACGAAATCCGACGACTCTGGGCCACCCTCACCCGTCCAGTACATCCCCGAGCACACATCCAGCACTGGTCTACCTGGCGCCGACGCCACCAAACCCGCGCCCGTCACAGCCACTACCAGCGACAACACCGCACATATCAACAGGCATAACACTGTGCTGCTGTCGTACTAACCGCCGCGCGACCAGCGACACCTGATCGCCCTGCAGACGCATGGAATCCGCGACCGTTCCCCGCTGGGACTTCGCCAGCGTTTCCACGATCCGCTGATGCCGAGCGGGATACGTCCACTCGAAACCGAGTGGGTAGGGATAGTTCGGCGGCAGGTTGAACTCGTTGGCTGTGGCGATGAATCCCTCGGTGGGGTTGTACGAGCGCGGCAGGATGTCGCCGTTGTAGAACCCGTCCCATTCGTAGCGGCCGTCTCCTGGGATTGGCATCAGGCCGTCATATCCGCGCCGGATCGGCGCCAGCCCGCCTGGCACCCAGCCGATGTTGCCGTGGACGTCCGCGTAGACCTGGTTTTCGGTCGGCGCGCCCCAGTCGCGCATCGCGTCGGTGAATTGGGTGAAGTTCTTGGCCGTCATGTACTTCTGGCTGCCGTAGTACGGGCTCATCCCCGGCTGTAACCAGGCTGTGCGTACGGCGTAGGCCCGGGTGCCGTCGACTGCGATCACCGGACCGTGCCTGGTGTACGACAGTTCGACCTGACGCGCGGGCTCACCGGCCACAGATACCTTCTCTGTGCTGGTCCGGAGGCGTTCCCAGCCGTCGCCGTAGCGATATCGGCTGTGGTCATTGGGGTCCAACTGGTAGACGTAGAGATCTTCTTGGTCCATCGGCATGACAGTCAGCCCGAACGCGATGGTCCCGTTGTGCCCGATCGAGATCCCGGGCAAGAATGGTTCGTTGGCGCCAATGACATTCATCCCAGGCGCGACCAACTGGGAGATGTAACGCAGCGATGGCGCCGAATACACGCGGTGCGGGTCGTTGGCCAGGATCGGACGACCAGTCGCGGTCCGCTTTGGCGCGACGACCCAGTTGTTGCTGCCCTCCAAGGCTTCGTCAGGTTGGGACGGCAACGCACGGACCTGCCCGTTGGCGAACGTCACCTCCTGCGTCGCCAACTGGAACACCCGCAGCACGTCACTCGGCAGCGCACAGGGATCGAAACCAACAGGAACAACCGTTTCCCGTTTGGGCTTGAGCGACACGCGCACCAGGTCAGCGGGCAGACCAGCCACGCACGCAACCTTTGACCTCGCCACCTCACTGGTGAGATTTCTGGTCAGCCCATGGCTGCGGATCCGGACGATATCCGTTGCTTCCCAGTGGTCCGGGGTGTAACCGAGGATCCGGAACTCCTCAGGCATGGCCTCAGGATGCCTGCCGAGCCAGTCGACATAGGCATTGATCCCCTGCGTGAAACGACTGGCCGCGAGCTCGGCGTTGGGGCCGTAGCTGTCCCATTCCCGCCGCATGTCCCCGCGATACAGGAACAATCGCGCGGCCCGATCCTGCTCCACATAGGACGGACCAAGGACCTCGGACAGCTTGCCGAGGCCGCGCCGACGCCACAGGTCAATCTGGAACAACCGCTCACGCGCGGCGTTGAATCCCTGTGCGAGGAAGGCATCCGCGACAGACTCGGCGTACATGTGCGGAACACCCCAGCGGTCCACCACAAGCTGAACCGGCTGCCGTAAACCAGGAATGCTGAATCTTTCCAGCTGTGTCGCCATGGCTGGCGTCACACCGAACACCAAGCCGAGAACGAAGATCACGACCACAAGTCGCTTGCTGAGCCTCCGTCGGGTCACCATCTCGTTCTACTCGGTAACCATCACATGAACAACACTGGTCGCCGCTTCCTGCCCGCCCGGGAACGACGACACGCACCGACGGTCCCGGCGACCAACTGCCCAATAAGGACTGACACAAGGGCTTTGTGTCGCCAGTGGCCACGCCGGTCATGGCCCGTCGTTCACCAAACGAACAGTTTTCGTGTTGACCTTGTCGGTCTGATCGGGACATCCAGCAGGCATCGGCTTGAATCTCACAGTGCCGTCACTATCTGGCGTCCTGCCCCTCAGCGCCTCACTGCATGGTGCGGATACGCGAAGTGCGACGATCGGATAAACCGTCCCCTTCTTGTCACCAGCATTGCCGATAGGCGCATTGTGAAAACTCCACTTCCCATCTACCACCGGGACAGGATAAGGATTCACTTGATAGTAGTAGCCATCGGTCGGATCAAAGTCCACCAGCCAAATCAGATCACTCTCGCACGCAGTCCCTTCGAACAACGCACCACCCGCTGCCGATATCTTCGTGTTGTCAGCGGGCGCGGTGACGGCGAAAGCGCAGGTAAGGGATGTTGCCGCGCTCGGTGGCGGAGGCGCGTCGGGAATGATCGGCAGCGATGGAGAAGAGACAGGCGTTACGGAAGGCTTGGAGGCAAGGATGATCGCAGCCACGATCGCGCCCACAGCGGTCAGCACGGCGGCAACGATCGCACCAACAGGCGCTGCCCAATGGGTTGAGCTCCGCGTTTTTCCTGACTCCTGACCAGAGTCTCCCTTGGTGTCGTCTGCCATTAGGCCTCTCCAGCACTTCAAGCATCGGGTGCACGATCTATCACCGCACCGTGTTGCCCTGTACTCGCGAAAGAATGGTGCGACATTACAATTCCTTGCAATGTTCACCCTTTTGGTAGTCCGAGGACCGTCGATCGGCGGTCGTCACCACCACAACGGACAAAATCACGAACACAGAGCCGACGATCGTGGTCGCGGGCAGTGGTTCGTCCAGCACGAGCCAGCCGAGGAACAACGCGACTGCCGGATTGACGTAGGCATACGTCGTGGCCAGCCAGACCGGAACGTTGTCCAACAACCACACCAGCGACACATACGCCACCCCAAGCAGCTAGTGGCTCGTCTCAAGTCGTCGACCATGCAACCGGGCTTCCGGCCTGTCCATAAAGGATGATCAATCGTCACCTGAGTCACACCCGTCGCACATGCCACACCTGTTACCCAGGTTGACGCCGTGAAGGTCACCTTGACGGCGTTCAATTGAACGCACCTAACTCGGCCCTCACGAACAGTCGCGGGCGTGACCAGCGCCAGACGACGCAGGAAGCAGCCCTCCCGCCGATGAATGCCTCATTCGGGGTCACTCGGACCACCTCGGATCGATCCTGCTAGTGGCTCGTCTCAAACCGTTGACCATGCAACCGGGCTTCCGGTCTGTCCATAATGGATGATCAATCGTCACCTGAGTTACATCCGTCGCATGCACCACACCTGTTACCCACGTTGATGCCGTGAAGGTCACCTTGACGGCGTTGAACGCACCGAATCTTCCCCTCGCAAAGGCCTACCGCCCGCACGGCGCCGCAGCACGCCAGCGTGACCGTGGCAGCCTTCGCGCTGTATCACCAGGCAAACCTGCAGGTCACCGACCCGAACACGGTCCAGCAGGATGAAGCCAGCGACGAGAAACCGGATGCCCATGCCGAACAGTGGCGGGCTTGTCCGAACGGCCGCGGTGATGGCCAGGTACGTCGAACCCCATACCAGGTACAGGATCGCCAGGTTCGTCGCCGCCAGCAGCCTCATCGGGCTCGCAGGTGGGCGCCCCGTGGACGGTCCGAAACTGGCCACACGTAAGGCAGATCGTCGGACACGTCCGGAAAGAACGGGCGATAGTGCTCCGGGTCCTTGCGGACAAGCGCTGACTGGTGGCTCTCATGGAATGCGGCTTCACCCAGCCACGGCGGAAGCTCGCCCGCTTCGGCCAGTGCGGTCTGAGCCCGAACGTCAGCAGACCCGACCGTGCTACGGAAATCCGTCAACAGAGTCGCTGCGCAGGTGTCGCGTCGCCCCAGAGCACACCACACGTCACATACGTCCAGGCCGTACCGGGTGAGCGCCTCGTCGTACCCTGCCCACATGGCCGCAGCCGGGTGGTGCCGCCAGCCGTAGTCCGCGATTGTGAGCGCCCGCAATACTTGGATCGCCTCGACGCGTTGTTTGCCGAGCCGCCGAGCATCCAATACCGCCGCGGTTGCACGGAAGTCGGGATACGGCAGGAAAGTCTGCATCTCCTCAGCGATTACCAGCGGGCACTGTGTCGACGAGCGTGAATCGTTGCGCTAGTCCAGTCAGCTCGATCGTGCGCCGGGACGCGGGGCCACAGACCAGCCGGACTTCGACTCCGCGCAACGCGGCCTCGTCCTGGAACCGGATCAACGCCGCCAGCCCGGCCGAACCAAGAAAGCTGATCTTGAGCAGGTCGACGAACAGGACACCGCCACAGGTAGTCAGGGCTGCACTGAGCTGCGTGGCGAAGTGCTGCCCGGTCGCCACGTCGACCTCACCCCGCAGCGACAGCACAGACGGGGAATGGGTCAAACCGTCGCCTGCCTCGTTCATGGCATCCTCCGATTCACCGGCGCGGTACTCACCGCCGACGGATACCCGAGCCTGATTGCCACGAAACGCCCGCACAAGGCGCACTCGGCTGGAGCCGGACCGAGCCAAGCCTGCCAGCAAGCTCGGCGGACAAGTTCCGAGAGCTCCTTGTCCGTTTCGGCACGGACGTCTGAAGTTTCTCACCGATTCCACCGGGTAGACGCAATGAGTACCCGGCAAAAGGAGAAGCGCCATGGTCGTCAGGGACGGCATTGGGCAGCCTTGGGGCGCTCGAACTCCGTACGGCGCTGGTCAGAGCTGGCCTGTCCGCGTCGACAGTCACCTCGCCGACGGTGTCACGCCTGAGGACGTCGACAAGTGGGTGCACACCGCGGCGGTGCTGCATTCCAATGGCGACGGTCTGGATCTGGCGGTCAAGGACGGCCGCATTGTCGGGGTTCGCGGTCGAGCTGACGACCGGGTCAATCACGGCAGGCTCGATCCGAAGGACCTGTTCGGCTGGCAGGCCAACAGTTCACCCGATCGACTGACGACTCCCCTTGTTCGCGATGGCGACCGGCTTGTTGAGTCCACATGGGACGTCGCGATGGGACGTGTGGTCGACCACAGCAAGAAGCTGTTGGCCGAGCAGGGCCCCAGCGCCTTGGGGTTCTACACCAGCGGCCAACTGTTCGCCGAGGAGTACTACACCCTCGCCGCCATCGCGCACGGCGCCATCGGAACCAACCACCTGGACGGCAACACCCGGCTGTGTACCGCCACAGCCGCCGAAGCGCTGAAACAATCGTTCGGCTGCGACGGTCAACCCGCCTCCTACACCGATGTCGACCATGCCGACGTCATCGCGCTGTTTGGGCACAACGCCGCGGAAACCCAAGCCGTGCTGTGGAGCCGCATCCTCGATCGTCTCGCCGGACCGAACCCGCCGCGCCTGCTGTGCGTCGATCCACGGGAGACCGCGGTGGCACGCGCGGCGACTGTCCACTTGGCACCACTGCCCGGCACGAACCTGGCTCTGATGAACGGGATCCTGCACGAGATCATTGCGAACGACTGGGTCGATCACGGTTACATCGAGCGGAACACCGTTGGATATGACGATCTCGTCCAGCAGGTCGCCGACTATCCGCCAGACCGTGTCGCGTCTATCTGTGGCGTTTCCATCGGTGAGATCCGTGACGCCGCACGACTTCTTGGCCAGGCGGAACGTCTACTGTGCACGGTGTTGCAGGGTTTCTACCAGTCACATCAGGCAACAGCGGCGGCAGTTCAGGTGAACAACGTCAACCTGATCCGCGGGATGATCGGCAAACCAGGCGCGGGCGTCCTGCAGATGAACGGGCAGCCGACAGCCGAGAACACCCGCGAGTGCGGCGCGGACGGCGATCTGACGGGATTCCGCAACTGGGCCAACGATTCTCACGTCGCCGAACTGGCGAGGCTGTGGAACATCAACCAAGCCCAGATCCCGCATTACGCGCCGCCAACCCATCTGATGCAGATGCTGAGGTATGCCGAGAACGGCACGATGAGATTCCTGTGGGTCTCGGCGACCAATCCCGCTGTGTCGTTGCCCGAACTGCGCCGGATCCGGTCGATTCTCAGCCAGGACCGGCTTTTCCTCGTTGTCCAGGACGCGTTCCGGACCGAGACGGCCGAACTCGCCGATGTCGTCCTGCCCGCTGCCATGTGGGGCGAGAAGACCGGCACCTTCACAAACGCAGACCGCACCGTGCACCTGTCGGACAAAGCAATCGACCCACCAGGGCAAGCGAAGTCCGATTTGGACATATTCTTGGACTATGCACGCCGCATGGACTTCCGTGACAAGGACGGCGAACCGTTCCCGCCTTGGCACGACCCGGAGTCGGCATTCGAGGCCTGGAAAGCGGCATCCGAGGGACGGCCGTGTGACTACTCCGGCTTGAGCTATGACAGACTACGTGCCGTCGGCGGAATCCAATGGCCGTGCAACACCGGCAATTCCGACGGAACCGAGCGTCTCTACGCCGACGGACAGTTCTTCGCCCAACCGGACTACTGCGAAAGCTACGGCCGAGACCTGATCACCGGCGCATCGGTCGAACCCGACGAGTACCGTGCCATGAACCCCGACGGCAAAGCCATGATCAAAGCCGCCGAATACCTGCCACCGCACCAGCAAATGACGGAGGAATTCCCATACGCGCTGATCACCGGACGCACAATCTACCACTTCCACACACGCACGAAGACGGCCCGAGCGCCCCAGCTCCAGCACGCCGCACCGGAAGTGTGGGTCGAGATATCCACTGTGGACGCGAAGAAACTCGGTATCACCGAAGGCGACCTCACCGAGATCCGCACTCCGCGAGGAGAAGTGCATGCACGAGCCCGCATCTGCGGCATCCGGGAACACGTGCTCTTCCTCCCATTCCACTATGGCTACTGGGACACCGGGATGGACGGGCATCGAGCCGCCAACGAACTGACGCCGACGGAATGGGATCCAGCATCCAAACAACCTCTGTTCAAAACCGCCGCGGCCGCCATCAGTCTCCTCGCGCGCGGCGACGGTCCTTCTCCCGCGCCCACCACCGCCGCGTCAGCACCGGCTGCCGCTGACGTCCCCGACACCCAAGGTGACGCCAGCGCGCACGTGACCGAACAGGACGGTCAGGGATGAAACTCGACCTCGCCCTGCGCGAACTGCACCGCTCCGAGACGTCATTGGCCAAGGACCTGCGCAAAGTCTCCCAACGGCACGCAGCCGACCACGACATCCACTACGTCACCCATGACCTGGCCGGATGGTCGGCGGATCATGTCCGCGGACTGGCCGAAGCCGCCCGGCACTACGACCTGGAGTTGTCCGGCGACGTGCCAGAGACCATCCTCGCATCGATCCGCACGGCCATCAGCACATTGGCCGCCACCCGGCCGGAGCCGGGTCTGCTCCTCCTCGCTGATCTACGCCGCTTGCACCGCAAGGCCGCTGGCGTATCCCTCGATTGGGAACTACTGGCCCAAGGCGCGCAAGCCGCCAAGGACACCGAGCTGCTCAACCTGACGCAACGCTGCCACCCACAGACACTGCGTCAGATGAAGTGGACCAACGCGATGCTCAAAACCTTGTCGCCACAGGTCATCACTAGCTGACGTGCTTCGTGTCGCGGGCCAGCACATCGAGGTAATGCGGGTTGTACGTCAGCCCGAGCACATTCCCGAAGGGGTCGAGCACCGACGCACTGACAAACCCGCCTTCCATCACGGTCTTGGGCTCGTGTGCAGTGGCCCCCATCGCAATGAGCCGCTCCAATGCGGCGTCGATGTCGTCGACGTGCCAAGCAACGGCCGCACTACCTGGTTGACCGGCAGCGGCCGTGGCGTAGCGGCGATCGAGGATGCCGAGCTCATGCTCATAGTCACCCACCCGGAACTCGACGTAGGCCGGGTTTTCGGCGTCGGGGCGCAGGAAGTACGGCTCAATGCCGAGAAAGTCCGCGTACCACTTGGCGGCGGCTGGGACGTCGTCGGCGACATAGCCAACGGTGGCAAGTCCGCGCAACATCGCAACTCCTCTCATCGAGAACAACCTGACGTACCAACCCTATGAACGATTGAGGTCACTTTCTGTCCCCATCGGCAACAATCATGTCGCCGACGGGACGTAGAAGTTCCGCTCGGCCACCTCGGTCCGCAGACCGGCCGTGTTGACGCTCCACAGGCGCAACACCAGGTAGGCATTGGAAGGCTGATCAGCGGGCACGGTGAACTCGATCGCCGCCGTGCCGTCCGGCCCTGGCGGCACGGTGTTCTCGGGTCCGTTCTCAAGGGCCCAGCCGAATGTCGCCACGTTGGCCTGCACCGGGTTGAGCGTGCACCGGACAACCTGGCCCGGCTTGACGTATCCCTGGTCGTCGCAGGTTGCCTGGGGTGCCAGGTACCTGACGGAGATCGCGTAGGTCGCGGTCTCCGAAGTCCCGCCACCAGGGAGGGGGCTGGTCACGGTCAGGTGCGTCCAGTCCGGCTTCGTCGGCGTGAAGGTGATCGACGCCTTGCCGTCCACGTCGGCCGGCACCGTGACCGGTGGCGCGGAATCGAACGAATAGGTGTACGCGGTGACGCCAGGGAACAGCGAAGTGAACGTAAACGTGCCAGGGATGCCAACCCCGCCACTGGATACGTACTCCGGGTACTCCGCACTGAAGATCCGCGGCTTGTTCGACGCGACGTCCACGTTCATGTACTGGAGGCCCGACTGCTGGCCCTGTGCGGTGACGCTGCGGACGTACAGCATGTTCCAGCCGGAAGCAGGGGCGTTCAGGCGCAGGGCCGCGGTTCCGTCCGGTCCAACCGGGACAGTCGTCCATTCGCCGTCGGCCCAGCTGTACGTGAACGTCTCCGAGCCTGGCAGTACCGCGCGCAGGGTGAAGTCGACCGGCTGGCCGAAGATGGGTCGCTCGGTCCGCCGCTCGATGATCGGACGGCCGGGGTCGATGTCGAGCCCGGCCTCGCTGGACGAGGTCAGGTAGCCGGTGCTGAGCTTGGCACGGACGTGGATCCAAAATTGGTGGTCGGGATTGTCCGGGTAGACGGTGACAGTCGCGGATCCGTCCGGACCAGCGGACACAGTGGACTCGGTTTCTTGGTTGAGCCGGTAGGCGTACCCGGCGACGAGGGTGTCGCCCCGCGGCTTGAAGGTGCACTGCCGTGGCGCGTAAACATAGGCGGTGTCAGGGGTGCAGCTGACCTCGGGCTGATTGCGGAAGACCCAGAAGCGGTAGTCCGTGAAGGGAGAGCCGTTGCCCGCCGCGTCCACGCCGCGCACCGACAGCGTGTTCGCGCCTGAATAGTCGGGGGTGTACCGGACAACGGCCTTGCCACCGGGGCGGTCCGCGGCCGCGTTCATGGGCCTGCCGAGGATGTCGGTGTAGAAGAAGCCGACCACGTCGGTGTCCCCGCCCGCGTCGAAGATGAAAATCCCGGGCACGCCGGTACCGCCGGTGCCCTCCTCGCTGTCGAAGTAGTCGGACGAAGTGACCGTCGGAGCCTTGGTGGGCGAGGTGAAGTCGGTCGTGAACTTGCAGACCGCGCTCCACGGCCCGAGCCCGCCTGAGTCGTCCTTGCCTCGCACCTGCCAGGCGTAGGTGACGTCCCCGGTCAGCAGGCGTCCGACGTCAGCCCACACCTTGTCCCCGACGGATCTGCCGGTTTCGGGAAACGTGACCCGCTGGTCTGGGCGATCGACGGGCCAGAGCGCGTACTCGGCGCCGATGTTGGAATGGTCGCCGTCCTTGACGGTCGCACCGAGATTCACCGAGCGGCTGACCATTGTGGGTTTGGCGGCGCACGGCTCTCGGTTGATGGTGAAGTCCGTGGCCTTGCCGGGAAGCTTGTTGTGACTGAGGGTCAGCTTCATCTTCGGCGAGTATTCGCGACCGAACCGAACATCGGCCTGCTGAGCCTCCGGCAGCCGGAACGCGAAACTCACGTTCGGGCGACCGGCGGCCACAGCGTTGCGGACGCCTTCCGTGACCGTCCACGTGAGACTCGGTGACGGGCAACGGTCATCGATGTACGGCCCGCCCATCTTGACCAACTCCGCGGGCTGGTTGTTCCAGGTCGGCTTCCTGACAGGTTCGGTGAGCCAGACCTCGGTCGCCCGCGGCTGTGCGCAATCGGTCACCCCGGTTTCGGCGGTGCTCAAGACGGCGAAGGTGAAGTCGCTGCCCCGCAACGTCGACAGATCGAAGGTCACGTAGGACTTGGAGATGTGGGTCGAACCGTTCGCGTAGGTACGGGCTCCTACGGGGGCATTGCCCGGATGGTCGACGAAGCTGGCCTTCGGCGCGGCCGAGTCGATGTAGGCCCATGACGTCGGTGCGACATCGGTGACGGTCGCGGCCGCGGCTGGCGTGACCGCGATGCCCGCGATGAGCAGTGCGCTGAGAAGCGCGGTGCCGATTGAGCGTGTACGCAACTGGTCCTCCCCCCAGAGGTGCGACGAACGCGAACGCCGTCGCACCGGTCTGCACCTATGGATTACGCTTCGAACGGACCCGCGGTGACCGGAAGTTCGGTCCGCTTCCAGGTGACCCAGAAGTAAGTGACCGGGTTGCTCGCGGTGCCCGGAAATACCTCGCTGCAGCCAGATGAGCTGCCGTTGGCGTCATCGACGTACCCCTTCACCCCGTTGCGCAGCTGGTACGTCGTACGGAATCCGTAGCCGTCGCTCTTGGTGTCACAGGCGTAGACCCGCGTGTGATTGTTGGTGACACCGCCGTAGCCACATCGGCCGTTGCAGTTGTTGATCGACCCGATGTTGTCGTGTGCCAAGGCTGCAGGCGCGACGGCCAGCACACCACCCACCGCAAGCAGCACTGCCGTCAAGCCCCGCACTGTTCCCCGCATGAATTGTCTCTTCTCATCTCAGCCAACATCCGGACGTGCCCAAGCATTCATTGGCCGAGTAGGTGGCTGGGAGGGGTTTCCCGTCGACTGCGGCAGTGGGAAACGGGCAACGCGTGACCAGCAAGGTCTTGAAGAGGGTCGGCGACTGGCTACCGGCCCTTCCACCAGGTCAGCACCTCTGGAGCCAGGTCGCGTGCTTGCTTGGCGCCCGCGGCGGCCCCGGCGTCGATGAAGCGCGGATCAATCAAATCCATGGGCGCGTTGTAGAAACGTTCCGCGACGATGACATGGACGCGGTACCCACGCTCGGCCAGAAAGGCCTCCTCGCGCACGAGGTCGTTGCCTCCTATGGGTGCGACTACCAGCACCTGCCCCGGGTCGCTCTCGGTAACCAGGTCGGCATTGGTGCCGCTACGCACTCCCCCGTCCAGCCAAACCTCGCCATTTACCGCGACCGGTGGAGCGATACCTGGTGCCGCTGTGGAACACGCGACCCCGACGGCGAGTGGAATGCCATCCCGAGCCGACCACGCCTTGGGCTGGCCGGTACTGGCGTTCACCGACATCATCCGCAGCCGGGGCGACCACGCGCCCTTCGGCAGCATCGCCTTCCACAGATCGTTGGCCTGCCCAACGGAAATCGGCGGCATTGCCGCGACCGCGCCCCGGCCGACTTCCTCTGGCGAACCGGCACCCGCCAGGACTGTCTCGAACAAGCTGGTGTCCGGGCGCCCAGCTGAGGCGTTGTTCGCGTGCCAGGCGGCACGCTTGTGCATCAGAGCAGGCACCTCCGCGAGGCCGTCCGGCTCGACAGTCAGCCACGCGCCGACCACCGCGCCAGCCGACGTCCCGATGACGACATCGGAGTCGGCCACCGGGACCCCAGCACTGCGCAATCCGTTCAGCAGAGCCGACGTCCACGACGCACCGACGGGCCCGCCGCCGCCCAGAACCAGAGCGTTGTTCGGCATCGTCATGACCCCTTCTGATTTATGTCGTCCGTCATACATGATAGCCCGTATACTCGGACTATGGCTCGACGTTCAGACACCAAACAGCGCATGGTCGGGGCTGCCCGCCAACTCATCCGCGAGCATGGCTACAACTCCATGGCACTGTCGGACGTGGTCGAGCGCAGCGCCTCCCCGCGCGGATCGCTCTACTACCACTTCCCCCAGGGGAAAGTGCAGATGGCGACCGAAGCGGCCGAGGCGCATACCCGCGAGCAGGTCGACTTGATCAACCAGCTCGCCGGACAGGCGGCGACGGCCGAGGATCTGGTCCGGGCCTACATCGACCTGGCCCGCGACAACATGCAGGTCAGCGGCTACGGACGTGGCTGCGCCATCGCCCCGTTGGTGATCGAGGTCGGCGAGTCCTCCGAGGAACTGGCCGCCGCCAGCCGACGCGCGTACTTCCTCATTATCGAGACCCTGGCGCTTCAATTCGTCGTGCTCGGTGCGGACAATGCCAGCGCCCGTGAGCTGGCGCACGCCACGCTGGCTGGCGTCCAGGGAGCGATGGTGACCTCACGCGCACTGCACAGCCTCGAACCGTTCAACGCCGTCCGGGACGCCATGGCCAGCCGCGCGCATGCCCTCACCGTGTCCAGCGACTGACACCCTGCCCGTCGGGTGAATCGTCGCGCCTCGAAATTATGTCGCTCGACATATATATTTGGTGGCCACAGCCGGCTGTCACAAGCCCATCAGCTCAACTGGAGATCCAGACATGTCCTCAATCCTCATCACCGGTGCCTCACAGGGAATCGGTCGCGCCATGGCACTCAAGCTCGCCAGCCGCGGTCATCGCGTCATCGGCACCGCCCGTAACCCGGACAGCCTGGCCAGCCTCCCCATCGCCGAGCGGCTCCAACTCGACGTCACCGACCAGACCAGCGTCGACACCGCGATCAAAGCCGCTGGCCAAATCGACGTCGTGATCAACAACGCGGGCGAGACCATGCGCGCCCCGCTGGAGACCGTCCCGGTGTCCGAGGTCGCCCGCCTGTTCGACCTGAACACGCTAGGCGCTCTGCGCGTCGCCCAGGCCGCCCTGCCTGGCATGCGCGAACGCGGCAAAGGCCACTTGATCTTCATGTCCAGCATCCAGGGCCGAATGGTCCTGCCGATCATCGGCCCATACGGAATGAGCAAATGGGCAACGGAAGCAATGGCGGAAGTCCTGGCCATCGAAACCGGACACTTCGGTGTAAAGGTCAGCGTCATCCAACCGGGCGTAGTAGCCACCGACGGCGGCGCGAAAGCCAAGGTCTACCGCACCGACGACGACCCATACGGCCCACTGTTCGACGAACTGGTCAAAACCCGAGGCGAAGTCGTGACACCGGAAGAGGTGGCCGCGGTCGTCGCCGACACGATCGAGCAGGAAAACCCGCCGCTGCGCGTGACAGCAGGTGCGTCCGCCGCCAAGGTCCTGGCCACCCGCAAGACCTCGCCAGAGGATGAGGTTTTCTTCCCCTACGACATCAACTGGTAGCCCGCAACAGACCCAACAGAACGAGCTCGGCCAGGGTGTCGGCATCCTTGATGATGTCGGCGTCCGCCGGACGACCCAGCCGTTGGGTGAGCGGGGCCTGCGTCAAGGCGATCGCAGGTCCGGTCAGTGCCACGAAAAGCATGTGCATCGGCACATCTGGCAGGCGTCCGGCCTTGACGAGCCGCTGCAGCGTTGGTTCCAGCGCGGTGAGGATCGGTTGGAGGTACGTGGAATGCACGAAGTCGAGCCGGTCTGATTCCCGGTTGGACTCGTCGGCCATCAGGCGGTTGACATCGGGCTGCCTCCCGGCGGCGCGATAGAACGCGCGGACCATGTTGCCGAGACGGTTCGCGTCGTCGTCGCCGTGTTCGGCGATCGCGGCTTCGATATCCGTCTTGATCCGGTTGAACGCGCCGTGCACCGCCGCGCGCCAGAAGGCTGCCTTCGAGCCGTAACGGTCGTTGATGAAGTTGTGGCTCACGTTCAGCCGCTTCGCGAGTTCCCGCACGGACGTGCCGTCGTAGCCGAGTTCGGCGAAGGCATGTAGCCCTTGATCGAGGATCTCTTGCTCGTCGGGCACCGCGGGTTGGTCCGCGGTGCGACGACCTGGGCGGCGTGTCACGAGTCCGGACTCTACTTGACGGATGTCAGAACGGGCCTGAAGTGCCGTGCGGCGGCGGTGGCGGCCGTCTCGACCGCCTGGCAGCAAGCATCTTCCCGCAGACACCAGGCGCGGAATACCCCGAACTCGAACGATGGACAAGAGAACTGAGCGCAGGAAACGGCGACGACATCTTCCGCGTCCACGGCCCAGGGGAAACACTGGTGTGGAACGGCGTCGACTTCGACAACTTCCTCGAACCCATGCCGGTGTTCCCACCGGAAATGGAAGCCGACCTCACCCGTGTCGTCCGGATGACCGTCGAACGCGGTTGGCCGTTCCGCTATCACGCGAGCTACGACCAGTCGATCGAACGATTCCTCGGCGTGATGGAAACCATCAACCAAGACCTCCCGGTCGGCAACGTCCGATGGATCCTCGACCACGCGGAAACCATCAGCGCCCGAAACGTCGACAGAGTCGCCGCATTGGGCGGCGTGATCGCCGTCCAACACCAGATGGCGTTCCAAGGAGACATCTTCCGCGAACACTACGGCGACCAAGTAGCACGCCGTAGCCCACCGGTCGGTGAAATGCTCCGCGCCGGAGTCCACGTCGGAATGGGAACCGACACCACCCGAGTCGCCAGCTACAACCCATGGGTCGGCCTCTGGTGGCTGATAACCGGCAAAACCCTGGCAGGAACGAAGATGCGCGCCGCGGAGAACAACGTCGACCGCCTCACGGCGCTAAGGCTCTACACCCAAGGCAGCGCCTGGATGGAGAGCAAAGAACAAGACAAAGGCACCCTCATGGCAGGGCAGTTGGCCGATCTCGCCGTGCTGTCCGACGATTACCTCAAAGTGCCAGTCGACCGGATCAAAGAGATCGAATCCGTGCTGACCGTCATGGACGGCAAGACGCCTTCGGCAACCTCTCCCCCGCACCATTGCCCATCAGTTCCGACTGGTCACCTGTCGGCCCCTTCGGCGGATACCCCCGCTCCGGCGGCACCGGACACCTCTGCTGACAGCAGTGGACAGTCAGCTTCCCTTGCCAGGGAAGAAGACCCAGCGATCGACACGCGCACAGCTGGCGAACCCGAAGCGCTGCGCTGCCGCCCCGGCATCCTTGGCCGCACTGTCCACGACGTTCATTCCCGCAGCGACATACAGGTCCGCGCCGCGTGTCGCGTTCTGGGAGAAGTTGCTCCGCCTCGCCGACTCGAAGGCGAAGGTTTCCAGCTTGTCCATCCAGTCGCGCAGTTCGTCCTGTCCGGACTCCGGCGCTGGCAAGCCACGCACATGGTCCCGCAGGTCCCTGATGAGCGCCACCCGGTCGGTCATCTTCCGGTAGTCTTCGTCCCCGCCGAAGCCGTCGCCAAAGGACAGATCCCCGGCGAACCGCTGGCTGATCGTGTCGCACTTCTGGTCGGCGCTTGTGATCAGCTCCTGCTTCGGCGAGGACGAACACCCACCAACGGCAAGCAGCACGACCATGGCACCAGTCATGGCGAGGTCTCGCGCCTGTGTCATGCCACGCACGGTACGACTGGTAACCGGGAGCGGTCCCGACCTCGCCGATGTCACAACGTGGCGACCTGTCTGGTCTTAGCGGATATGAGCCAATCCCTGGAGTCGAGCACCGGCGTTGACACGCCGGTCACCGTGATCAAGAACTACACAGTGCCAGCGGACGAAGCCGAATACTTCGTCGAGGTATATCGGGAGAACGCCTGGATCATGTCGGCCCAACCCGGTTTTGTCCGATCCCGGTTGCACAGGGCACTTGCCGACGCACCTGAGGTACGGTTCGTCCACATTGCCGACTGGAATTCGGGCACCGCGCTCGACAAAGCCACCGCCAACCCCGAGTGGCTCGCGTCACTGCGACAAATGTTCGACGATCCCGGCCTGCACATCACCTCAGAACCCGCTGCCTACCGCGTCGCGGTCGAACTTCACCCCTCCTGACCTAGCCGCCGTCACGTCGACCGCACAATGATCTCCGGCGTGTCCGGCACCGACTGCGCGACCAGCTTCCCTGCCTCCGCGGTCGACAGCAACCCCAACTCGTGCAGGATCGTGATCGCCTGGTCCCAGGTCGCCCTTGCACCTTGACCAAGCGCATGCTGGGCCTGGCCGAGGCCCCACAGCGCCTCGGCCTCCAGGTATCGGTCGCCGACCTCGCGCGCGATCGTGAGCCCGTCGGTGTGATGTCCGATGGCTTCACCCGCACGGCCAGCGCGCAGATGAGCCCAGCCGAGGTTGGCGTACGCGACGCCTTGCCCGTAGCGGTTCTCCAAGTCACGGTCAATTTCCAGGCAATCGGTGTGACAGGTGATCGCCTCAGCCAGCTGCCCCATTCGCTGGTACGCCAGGCCGAGCGTGTTCAGCACTCGAGCCTCTCCCCTGCGATGCCCAGCTGTACGGCTGATCCGCAGGGCCTTGGTCAGACACTCGACAGCTTCCGAGTAGCGCCGCAGCTGCATGTAGTCGCGCCCAAGGATGTCAAGGCAGCTCGCCTCGCCCGTGGTGTCACCAGATTCCTGATAAATGGCCATGGCTTCGCCAACCGCGGCGATCGCCTCGGCATACTGTCCACTTCGGCCGTACACATAGGCCATATCCTCCTTGGACTGCGCCTCGGCTGCAGCGTCACCAAGGGATCGGGCGGAGGTCGCGGCCAGCCGCAGCAGCACGATCAAGTCTGTCCAATGGCCACGGATGTCGAACGGCCGGAACAACGCAGCCGCCAACGCAATGGCGTCCGCCGGGGCGGCCTGATGCACAGTGGCCACGAGGTTCGCACGCTCGGTGTCCACCCACGAGATAGCCTCGGCCGAAGTCGTCAAGGACGGCTCAACCGAACACTGTGGAAGCCGACGAGTACTGCTCGGATGCAGCAACACACTCGCCTGACGCGCATCGGCCAAGTAAGCATGGAACGCACGCTGCCGGGCATCCTCGGGAGCCGGGAATTCCCGGGCATAAAGCCGGATCAGGTCGTGCATCCGAAACCGGCCGGGCGCGGGCGAACCGAGTAGCTGCGCGTCCACGATCTCGTACAGCAGCTCCTCCACGTCACCGCCGTCGACCAACGCGGCCGCGATCCGGACACCGAAATCCGGCCCATCAAGCAGACCTATCAACCGGAACAACCGGGCGGCCTCGGCGGACAACCCCTCATAACCAATCGCGAAACCCGCCCGCACAGCCAAATCAGCGACTTGAAGCTCATCAAGACGTTTCCGTGAATCAGCCAACCGAGCAGCCAGATCAGCCAAGGACCAATGTGGACGAACCGCCAGCCGGGCACCAGCGATGCGCACAGCCAACGGAAGCAGTCCGCACAACCCGACAATGGCCCGAGCCTCGGCAGGTTCCGCGGCCACACGTTCGGCCGGAGCGAGCAGAGCCACCGCGCTCTCCTCGCTCAGAACATCCAGGCTCACGTGTTCCGCACCGGCCAAAGTGGTCAGTGCCCGTCTGCTGGTGATCAGCACCGCACAACCCGGGCTGGCCGGAAGCAACGGCCGGACCTGGGCAGCGTCCAAGGCATTGTCCAGAACCACAAGGAGCTTGCGACCGGCCACAAGGGACCGAAACCGGCCGGCAGCCTCCGACACATGGACATGACCCACGTCGTCGCCGAGCGTGTGCAGCCAGCGGTCCAGTACCTCGCCCGGGGTCAACGGCGCCAGCCCGGCCGTCGCACCCTGCAAGTCCACGTACAACTGGCCATCCGGGAACTCGGACCGAAGCCGGTGCGCGGCATGGATCGCGAGGGTGGACTTGCCGATCCCGCCAGGGCCGTTGATCGCCACCATCCGGACCGGCCCAGGCTTGGCCAAGGCACGGCACAGCAGGTCAACCTCGAAGGTCCGGCCGGTGAAGTCGGGGATGTCCATCAGCAGTTCCGCGGGCACCGGCGCGGTCACGGGCTTCGAGGTGCCGAGGGACGGATCGTCCCGCAGGATCAACGAGTGCGTGCGCCGCAACTCCGGGCTCGGGTCCGCGCCCAGCTCATCGGCAAGCCGGGTCTTGATGTCCGTGAACATCGCCAAGGCCTCGGCCGGACAGCCCGACCGGTACGCCGCGACCATGAACTGAGCAGCCAGCCGTTCATCCAGAGGCCTCTCGGCCAGCAAGGCCCGCAGTTCCGGCAACAACGCGGCGTGCCGTCCGAGGCGCAGCTCAAGAGCATTGCGTTCCAACACGGCCGCGGCCCATTCGTTGACCAAAGCAGCCCTGGTATGCGTGGCCCAATCACCGGTGACATCCGCCAAGGGCGTGCCTTGCCACAGCTCCAAGGCATACCCGTACAGCGAGGAAGCTTCCTCGTCACCAGCAGCCCTGGCCCGGGTCACCAGTTGGCGGAACCGGTGAATGTCCACAGCCGACTGATCAACACTCAGCAGATAGCCACCCGATCGTCGGATGATCTCCATCTCGGGCCCGAGTGCCCGCCGCAGCCGAGCGATGTGCGCATACAGCGTGTTACGGACCGAAGCAGGCGGATCGTCGCCCCACACCCGGTCGATCAGCGAGCTGACGGCGACAACGGAGTTGGGTTCCATCAGCAGCACAGCAAGCACGCATCGCTGCCGCGGCGTGCCGATATCGGCGAATTCGCCGCGAACACGCACCTCGACCGGGCCCGCCAGACGGCACCAGACAGCCACTCCCCACCTCCCCTGTTCTCCGCAAGGTTCCCACAAGGTTCCGGGCATCTCGACCACTGAGGGTTGTGACGTCACACCGATTCAGAGGGGAGACAGCGTGCTACGAAGAGCTGCTGCACTGCTGACCACAACCGCCGCCATGCTGGCCGGACTGGCCGTCACGCCAGCGTCGGCGCACACATACAGCATCATCAGCGGCCACACGGTCACCGTCCGGTCCGGACCGGCCACCACATACGGGTCCAAAGGCAGCGTCACCGGCGGCCAACGCGTCGCCATCGCGTGCACAGTCCGGGGTCAGTCGGTCACCGGGCCCTACGGCACCACGGATGTCTGGGACTACATCCACCTTGAGGGCTACATCTCCGACGCGTTCGTCTACACCGGAGTGTCCGGCCCGGTCGGTCCGCCCTGCGGCAGCGACCAGCTGCACTGGGATCCGTCCGAGATGCGCCTTGGCGTCGACCAGCCCGGCACCCGCCGGCTCTACAACGAGATGAAGGCCAAACCCGCGTGGAACCTGCGCGGCGGGGACGCGCACTTCGCCGGGATTTACGTCAACAAACCTGGCGAGCACGGCGAAGGCCGCGCGCTGGACTACTGGATGGACATCGACCGGCCAGCGGAATTCCAAGCGGGCTGGAACATCGCGAACTTCATGAAGGACAACGCCCGCTCGTACGGCGTTCAGACAGTCATCTGGAACGACAAGGTCTGGCTGGCCAGCAACCCGAACGCGGGCTGGCAGGAGTACGACGAGATCGGCAACTGCGGCGATTCGAGCAAGCGCTGCAAGCACAACGACCACGTGCACATCAGCCAGAACTGGGCCGGTGCCGTGCTGAAGACCACGCACTGGATGTGACATGAGAGTCCTTCTTCTCGCAGCTTGCCTCGCGCTCGTCGGGGCGCCGATGGCGCACGCGGCGACCACCGCGAAAATCGACACGAGTGGCAGCGCGGTGAACCTCCGGTTCGGACCAGGCACGCAGTACGGCATCACCGGCAGCGTGTCCAACGGCCAGACCGTGACCATCGTGTGCACGACGAGGTCTGAACCGGTGACCGGGAAGTACGGCACCTCGACCATCTGGGACAAGCTCAGCAACGGCTCATGGGTGGCGGACGCGTTCGTCTTCACTGGGACATCCGGCCCGGTCGAGCCGGAGTGCGGACCGACGGGCATCCGGCCGACTGCGGATGACTATCCATACCGTGGCAACCCGAACGCCGTGGATCGCTGGTTCATGTATTCCGGGCAGTGCACGTCTTGGGTCGCGTGGCGGATGGAGCAGGTGAACGGCTACTTCCACAACAACGGCTGGCGCAACGGGATCTCCGGCCACTGGGGCGACGCACACGAGTGGAACGACAACGCGGTACGACTGGGGTATCGCGTGGACCGGACTCCTCGGGTCGGCGCCATCGCCCAATGGGAACGTGGCGCGGGCGGCGCGTCGGGCTGGGGTCACGTCGCGTACATCTCGGCGGTGAACGGAAACACGGTCACCGTGCAGGAATACAACTGGACAACGGAGTTGGGCTTCGGCACACGGAATGTCCCATTGAGCGAGATCAGCAACATCATCCACCTCCACTCGTGAGTGGTTATGCGCGTTCTAACGCGCGTAACCACTCACGAGTCCTGAGCTGGGCACATGTTGAACCTTCGCGGCTGACCCGGAAACCGGAAACTTCCGACACTTTTCCCCTCGTGGTCACGAAGTTACCCGCCTTAAGGTTGCGGGCAACTTCGCACCCGAGGGGAAAAGTTGAGTCGTTCTGCAGTGGTGCTCTTCGCGGTCGCCGGAGGCGCTTTCATCGCGGCGACCACGCTCACCGCCGTGGTGATCTCCGCCGACATCCCTGAGCCCTCCGACAATGCCCCGCCGACGATCACCCCGCTGGCAGCAACCGCGACAACCCAAACAACGAGGCCAGTCGGCCCACCCGCATGTTTGATCGGGACCTGGCGGAGCACCGACGAGCACACGACGGTCAAGTTTTACACCGATCAGCCGCCATTCTCGTTCACCGGGCGTGGCCGGTTCTTGATTCTCCGGCCGGACGGAACTGGCGGCGAGCGGCGCGAGGGCTTCACGCAGACCGCCCAGTATCGCGGCCGTGAACAGCGGATCGTCAGCGACGGCAAGTACGAGTTCCGGTGGAGCGCGGACGCCAAAGCCATCACCTACGAAGGGCCGTCAGCCGCAGAGATGACCTTCCGGTACTTCGACCATCGCGGGCTGCTCAATACGCAGCCGCTGGTCCCGGACCCGAACTGGAAAGAAGTCGACAACTACACCTGTTCGGCGACACGGCTGACCGAGACCGCCACGAACAGCTCGGGCTATCGGTCGGTGTGGGTCCGTACCAAGGAAACCGGGGTGTACGGATGATCCGCGTCCTGCTCGCAGCAGCCCTGATGACCTTCCCCGCACCGCCCGTCGACCCGGTGGACATCGCCGAACCCGCGTTCGTGGCGGTCAGCGTAACCTGGCACGGCTGGGTCCGTGACAAGCAAACCGGCGAGGTTTTCGGCGGCGCCAAGGGATACGAGGTCAAAGCGAACTGCCCAGGCGCGGTGATCAACCCGGCCGGATACGTCGTGACCACCAGCCACTGCGTCCACAGTAGAGCAGGCAGCGAAGCGTTGTTCGACCGAGCCATCGCGGATCTACGGAAGGTCGGACGGGTCGGTGATGCCTTAAAGGCCCGCACTATGTTGGCAGAGAAAGCGATCGCCGAAGGCCCCGCGCAGGACCGATCGCTCGGTCGTGTGATCACAGTGGACAGGGACACCGCCACGGTCGTCGATCTCAAAGCACCGGATGACGGCGATATAGCAGTGCTCTGGATTCCCCGCACCGGTTTGCCGTCGATCGAAGTCGCGGCCGGGCCGGTCGACGTCATGCAAGACGGCCGCGCGCTTGACAAACAAGGCCGCCTGCTCGGCCTCGCACGCCACAGTGGAGGAATCGCGCAGGCGAAGGCAGTGCACGACCTGATGCGGGACATCAAACCCGCGCTAGGTGTCCACGACCGCAACTACCGCACCGGCCTAGAACGCTTCTACGCCGGAAGCTACGACTCAGCCGTGGACTACTTCACCGCCGTGGTCAAAGACTCCCCAACCAACACCCAAGCCGCCGATTTCAGAGACATGGCCCTAGCCAAAGGCGGTTCGCCGAGCGACGGCCGCGAACTGACAACTCTTCTCGCGTACATCCTCGGCGGGATCACGCTGGTTACCGCAGGTCTGGGGGTGTGGCTGGTCCTGCGTCGGGCCGCTGGCGCGCGGATCGCTCAACCGCAGCCAGATCCGTCACTGTGACCAGGCGCATTTCTGCCGCACGACGGGCGACAGCGAACCGAATGTTCTGCAACCGCCCGTCGTGCGGCGCCAAGTACGGATCGTCGCGCGCGCCGAACGCGATCGCGGAGATGACCCGGATGGCGTCGTCAACCCGTTGCGGCCGTTGCAGATTCCAGGCGTAGCCGTGCCAGTACAGCACCCGTTCGTAGATCTCACGGTTCGACAGCGGCCTCGGGTAATCGTCCTTCCCAACCAGCCAGGGCTCAGTCAACGCAAGCGCCACGTACCAATCCCGGCTCTCCCGGATGAGGCCTGGCCCGGCGGTCGTGATCTGGCCGGTCGGGTTCGCGGCAACCTCCGCAGGCGGTTGCCCGAGAGTGACATCGATGCTGATCAGCAGGTCGGCGAAGCCCTGGTCGGTCTGCCTGCCGAGCAGTACGACCAGTTGGTTCTCGCCATCGTCCAGCAGCGCGGACATCGATCTGGTCATGATCACCCGACGGGCGCCACCGGGCGCGTCGAACAGTCCCGAAAGCTGCCCTTCCCCCGCACCAAGCCATTTCAGCGTCACGGTGTCCGTGCCGACCACCAGCTCACCGACCAATCGTGAGATGTGTGGCGCGCAGTTGGGCAACGTCAACGCGATGGCGCCGGGTTTGAGCGCGTGGTGTGGCGCACGGCCGAACAGCAACGACTCCCCCGGTTTCAGGACGACTGAAGCAATCCCTGGCCCGCGAACAACTACTTGGGACACGTTGGCACACTACCGCGATCCGGTCCGAGCGACGCCCATTGATCGGCCATCGCGTCCTTGTCCAACCGGCCACAGATATCCCGGACCGCGTTGTCCGCATTGAGATCCCAGATCCGTGCGCTGCCGTCGGCCGAGGCACTGATCACCCGCGTTCCGGTGGCGTCGAAGGTCGCGTCGTTCAGCGAGTCGTCATGCCGGTCAAGGCGCGCGAGTTGCTTGCCGCTCGGGAACTCCCACAGCCGCAGCACGGTGTCCTGGCTGGCGGTGACCATGGTCTTGCCATCGGGCGTGAACCGGATCCGGCGGATTGGGGCGTCGTGCCCGTTGATCTCGCCAATTGCTTGCCCGTCTTGCACACGCCACAGGCGCACGACCCGGTCCGATCCGCCGGTCACGAGGGTCTGACCGTCCGGGGTGAACTCGGCGTCCATGGCCAGGCCGTCGTGCCCAGCCAGGATCTTCATCGGCCCAGCGGGATCGGCCATGTTGAGCAGCCCGACCTTGCCCGCGGACAACGCGACCGCCAGGAACCGGCCGTCCCGGCTGTACATGACCGAAGTCGGGTAGTTGGCCGAGATCACGGTGACGTTCTGCGGTTCCTGCCTGGTCGGCCGCCTGCTCGTCATCGTGAGGTCATCGGCCTTCAGGAAGACGATCTCGTCCCGGTCGGCGTCTTTGCCCGCGTCCGCTGGGCTCTTGCCCGCCAGTGCGATGGTCTGGCCGTCCGGGCTGATCGAGAACTCGCCGAACTCCGTGCCAGGCCTGGAGAACCTTGCTTTCTCTGCCCCGGTGGCCACGTCGAAGGCAACGACCGCGCCATCCGAACCGGCCGTGATCACCCTGGACCCGTCCGGGGTGAAGGCAACCGAGGTGGCTTTGCCGCCGTGTGAGAACTGTCTGATCAGGTCGCCGGTTGTGCTGTCCCACAACCGGCCCCTGCCATCGCCGCCAACCGTGGCCAGCAGTTTCCCGTGGCTGGCGACACCGACCATCGCCGCGTCACGCGGGCCCAGCACAGCTCGTTGGAAAGCCCAGACCGTGATCTGGCCTGCTGAGTCGGCGCTGAGGAACGTATGGCCGTCGCCGCCGGTCGTGAGCGCGAACGTGGTGACCGAGCCTGTCCCGAGGCTCAGCATCGATTGGCCGGACGCGATATCCCAGATATGGATGGTCGTCCCCGCTCCCGCGGCCATCAACACCGTTCCGACGGAGTTGAACGCCACCGCGCTGAATCCGCCTTCGGCCGCTTGCTTTTCCATCACCTGTGTCCACTTTGCCGTGTCCCACAGTCGTAAGTGGCCGTCCGGATCGACCGTCGCGAACGCGGTTCCGCTGCGATCGAACGTCATCGCGCTGACCTCATCGGTGTGGCCGGTCAAGGTCGCGACCGTAGCGCCATCACGCGCTTGGCGGACAACGACATCTTTGCCGCTGGTGGATGCGACGAACTTGCCGTCCGGGCTGTAGGACATCACAAGCGAGCCGGGTGCGGCGAATTTCGCGGTTTCGGTGAGCTTGGCCGTGTCCCACACGGCCATGCCCTGTTCGGTGAACGCGGCGAAGGACGATCCGTCCGGCGAGATCTGGCCGTCGATCGCCTTGCCGGGCAAAGCAAAGATCTGCTTGCGTTCCGGGACGTTCCACAGTGTCAACGACGCCTTGAGAACGTTGACAGCCAACAGGAATCGGCCGTCCCGTGACATCGAAACCGAGCGGTACCAGCCATCATCGTCGTACAGGACGGCCAATTGCTTGCGGTTGGGCACATCCCACAACCGCAGCGAGCCGTCCCGGCCACCGCTGGCGGCGATCTTGCCGTCGTCACTCATCGCGACTGCCGAGATTGGACCGTCGTGTCCGGACATCCGGCCGCGGTAGTGATCAGTCTGCACGCCAAGCAAAGCGCTACGGCTTTCGATCGTCTGCCCGGCTTGCCAGGAACCCAACGCCAGCAAACCCGTTCTGGCGTGGTCGATCCCTCTGGCCAATTCGGATTCCGCGGCGAGCTGACGTGACAAGTTCAGCTGCCGTCCCAAATCAGCGCGGTCACGCTCGTTGCTCGCGTCCTGTTGCAACTGAGTCGCCACCACGACAGCACCCGCAGCCACCAGCAACAGCACACTCAGCGCGGCAACCATCGTGCGCAGGCGCCTGGTCCGCTTGCGTGCCGCGATCGCGCCCGCGTGCTCGGCCGCGTTCGAACGCTCGAGAAACTCCTGTTCAGCGGGTTGGAGCTGGGTTCGTCCCTGCTCAAGCCACGCGTTGACGGTCCCGAGCCGGACCCCACGATAGAGGTCGTCTTCCTGCTGCCCGGAGTCCACCCAAATCCGGACCGCGTCCGTGAACCGCCGGTGCTGGATGAGGCCAGCGCGGTCCTCGTCGATCCAGTCGCGTAATCGCGGCCACGCCGTCAACAGCGCCTCATGGCTCAACCGTGCCCCGGTGTCGTCCACCGTGACCAGGCGGGATGCGATCAGGCCGTCCAGGATGTGCCCGCCGATCTCACGCGGATCCACCCGCCGCCGCGCGACCGCGCCATCGTCGGACACCGTGACCAGGCGCAACAACACCGCGCGGAGCACCTCACGCCCCGGCGGGTCGAGCTGGGCATAGATGTCCTCCGCGGTACGGGACACCGCGCCGTCGATCCCGCCTGCCCGGCGATACGCGGCGAGCGTGAGCGTCGAGCCTTCGCGGAAGTTCCATGCTTCTCGCAGCGCGTGTGCCATTCTCGGCAACGCTCCGGGGTCATACCCGGCCTCGCCCCGGACTCCAAGATCGGCGATCAGCCGTTCCGGCAGCCCCGGCTCGATGTCCACACCGAAGTCCCGCGCTGGCTGCACGATCGCCTGCCGCAGCTCGGTCGCGTCCATCGCGCCCAGCAGCACAGGCGCGGTCAGGGCCGGGATCAGCGGCGACAGTTCGATACACCGGTCCACCAGGTCGGCCCGCACAGCAAGCAGCACCAACACTGGTCGGGCGTTGGCCAGGGCCGTGGCGAACGCGCGGCAATCTTCGTCCGGGACGCCATGCGTGAACAGCTCCTCGAACTGGTCGACCACGATCACCATGCGTTTCCCGCACAACGACCCGAATTCCTGCGGCTGCTGCCGGATCCTCGCCGCCAGCTCAGCCGGTTCCCCGCCGACGTGCGGCGCGATCGCCGCGGCCAGCGTGCCAATCGGGTCCGGCCCTGGCGTGATCACGACGTGCTGCCAGTCGATCAACGTCGGCATCAGGCCCGCGTGCAGCACCGAGGACTTGCCCGCGCCAGAAGCACCGACCAACACGACAGGTTCGCCGCCGTCGAGCTGCTCTGCCATTCGTACCAACAAATCCGTGACGACGTGCGCGCGGCCATGGAACAGATCGGCGTCGTGTTCGTCGAATCCAACCAGGCCCGGGTAAGGCGTGGTCGCGGTGATCGGCAAGGTCGGTTTACGGCGTGGCGAGGACGATCGCAGGATCGCTTTGACCAGTTTCGCCTGGTCCTCGGTGGCGGGCGCGGCCTTCTCGGTGGCACCGGCATAGGCGGCCGCTTTCGCCTTGTCCACGAGCTCGGCGGTCGTGGTGAACCGGCGTGCCGGATCTTTGGCCATCCCGCGCATCACCACAGAGTCCAGTTCCCTGGTGATCGCCGGGTGAAACACCGAGGGCGCGGGCGGCGGCTGCAACAGATGCGCCGCGATCTTGGCCGCCGGGTCGGACGCTGGATGCGCCAACCGCCCGGTCAAGCACTCGAACAGCACGCAGGCCAGGGAGTATTGGTCGGACCGGCCGTCGACGGGACCTGCCGACAGCCGTTCCGGCGCCATGTAATCCCAGGTGCCGATCAGGTCGCCGGACCTGGTCAGCGCGGTCGCTTCTGGTGAGGTTTCCCTGGCGATGCCGAAATCGGCGAGATAGGCGTGGTCGTTCTCGTCGAGCAGGATGTTCGAGGGCTTCACGTCCCGGTGGATCAGGCCTTCGGCGTGCGCGGCATCCAGGGCGGACGCCACCTGGGCGAGGATTTTCGTCACGCGATCGGGGGCCATCGCGCCATCGCCCAAGGCCCGGCGCAGGTCGGTCCCTTCGATCAGCATCATGTCGATGAACAGGTCGCCGTCGACCTCGCCGAAGTCGTTGACCGGGATGACGTTCGGGTGCTTCAACGCGGCCGCCAGCCGTGCCTCCCGCTTGAACCGGGCCCGGTAGTCGCGATCGGTGACCGAATTGGGCAGCCGCTTGAGGGCGATGACCCGGTCGTGCACGGTGTCGTAGGCACGGTGAACCACGCCCATCCCGCCCGTGCCAAGCAGTCCTTGGATCCGATACGGGCCAAATACTGGGACGTCCGTGGGTTCCGCGTTCAGCGCACCGGCCACCATGTGGGAAACCTACCGATGCCTCGCCCCTCTCCGCGGCGGCAAGTTTGCCGTCAACGGCGGATACTTGATCGCGATGGGAATCGTGTACTCGAGCGTCCTGGACGCTCCACTGCAGCAGGTGTTCGACTGGCACGCGCGGCCGGGTGCTTTGGTCCGGCTCAGCCCGCCGTGGCAGCCGGTCCACGTCGTGCAGGAGTCCGACTCACTCCGGGACGGCACAGCAATCCTCGGCATGCCCGGTGGCGTGCGGTGGATCGCCCAGCACCAAGCCGCTGGCTATCACCCGCCGGACGTGTTCGTCGACCATCTCGAAGGGCCTTTGTCGCGGGTCACGTATTGGCGCCATCGGCACGAGTTCACGGCCGAGGGCCCGTTGCGGACTCGGTTGACCGATCGGGTCGAAACTCCGGTGCCGAAGGCCGTGCTTCGGCCCATGTTCGACTACCGCCACCAACAGCTAGCGGCCGATCTGGCCGTACACGCGGCATACAGCAAGACTCCGTTGACCGTCGCGGTGACAGGTTCCGAAAGTGCGATCGGTACTGCGTTCACCGCGTTGTTGTCGACGGGCGGGCATCGCGTTGTCCGGTCATTGGACGGAGTCGATGGCGTTGTAGACCTGGCTGGTTCTTCCATCGAGCTTGCTCGGCGCGCTGCCAGTGCTGGCGCACGGGTTTTCGTGAACACGTCACGTTACCGGGAGGACACTCCTGGGATTCGGATGGTGTGGGTGCGTCCGTCGAGCCTTTCTCGTGATCATCTCTGCGATTTCTACCTTCGGGCACTCGTGGACGATCGGTTGAGCGGCCCGGTGAACGCCGTTTTGCCCGAAACCACAGTGGTTCGTCCGCGGGGGAACTTGCTGAAGTCCATAGTGGACCGGCTGACCAGCCGGTAGGCTCCGCGCCATGAAGTACCGCACGATCGGTCAGGATCCCAAGACACGCCGTGAAGTCAGCGTGCTCGCGCTCGGCACGATGCACTTCGGCACGGGGACAGATGAGGAGACCGCGTTCGCGATCCTCGACCGGTACGTCGATGCCGGGGGCACGTTCATCGACACGTCAAACAACTACGCGTTCTGGGTGAACAGCAGCCAGGGCGGGCAAAGCGAGGCCGTCTTAGGCCGCTGGCGGGCAAGCCGCCATGTCCCCGACAGCGTGCTGATCGCGACCAAGCTCGGCGGCCGTCCCAACGCGGCGGGCCTCGACTTCGCCGCGACCGCCAAGCCAGAGAACATCGAAGGCCTGTCCGCCAAGGTGATCCGCGAATCCGCCGAGCGCAGCCGGGACACCTTGGGGGTCAACAAGATCGACCTGCTCTACGCCCACGTGGAGGACACGGCCACACCATTGCAGGAAACCGTCGAAGGTTTCGCCGAACTGGTCACGGACGGAACGGTCGGGCTGCTTGGCGTGAGCAACCACTGGTCCTGGCGGGTCGAGCGGGCTCGCGCGCTCGCGGCGGCCGCTGGTTTACCGGGTTACGAACTCCTGCAATATCAGTACAGCTATCTGCGGTCCCGGACCGACCGGCCGGGACGCCGTTCCCAGGACGGGAATCAGGGGTACTTGAGCGGCGATCTGTTGGCGTACCTGCGTGAAACGCCAGATCTGTCGTTGGTCGCTTACTCACCACTGTTGGGTGGCGCGTACGCCCACGCGGACCGCGACCTCGGCCCGGACTGGGATCACTCCGGAACTCCATTGCGGCGCACGGCTTTGCAGGAAGTTGCGAAGGAGACCGGCGCCACGGTCAACCAGGTCGTCCTGGCCTGGATGCTCGGTGGCGACCTGCCAATCATCCCGCTCGTCGGCGCCTCATCGGTCAAACAGATCGAGGAAAGCATTGCCGCTGTGGACCTTGAACTGTCCGCGGACCAGCGGCTCAAACTCAATTCCACGCACTGAAGCCTGTCGTGAGTGGTTATCCGCGTTCTAACGCGCCTAACCACTCACGAGGAAAGAATGGGAACAAACCGATCCGAACGGACCTACTTCGGACACCGACGGGCGGGGAAGCTCACGTGAATGATGCGTACGCGAACCCTGCTAGCCACCCTCACAGCCAGTGCGCTGGCCGTGGGCGGGCTGGTCATCGGATCATCAACCGCGACGGCGTTACCGGCGAAGGCCCTTGCGGCGCCGGACATTTCGCTGACCAACGTGCAAGCTCACCTGAACACCTTACAAACCATCGCGAACAACAACGGCGGCAACAGAGCACACGGCCGTCCGGGCTACCGGGCGTCGATCGACTACCTCCAGTCACAGCTCAACGCCGCTGGCTACACCACGAGCCTGCAGCAGTTCACCAGCAGCGGCGCCACCGGATGGAACCTGATCGCGGACTGGCCTGGCGGGGACGCCAACAATGTCCTCATGTCCGGCGCGCACCTGGACAGCGTCTCCGCGGGCCCAGGCATCAACGACAACGGATCCGGGTCATCCGGTTTGCTCGAGGTCGCGTTGACGGTTGCCCGGACGAGCTTCCAGCCAGACAAGCACTTGCGGTTCGGGTGGTGGGGCGCCGAGGAGCTGGGCCTGATCGGGTCGACGTACTACGTCAACAACCTGCCAGCGGCCGAACGGACCAAGATCAAGGGCTACCTGAACTTCGACATGATCGGCTCGCCGAACCCCGGCTACTTCGTCTACAGCGCAAGCGGACAGCCCACGGGGTCGATCGAATTCCAGCGTGCCCTTGAAGCACACTTCGCGGGCATCGGCGTGCCGACCGAGCTGACCTCGGTGGGTGGACGGTCAGACCACGCGGCCTTCGCCAGGGCAGGTATCCCGACCGGTGGACTGTTCACGGGCGCTGAGGTGATCATGACAGCCGCTCAGGCGCAGAAGTGGGGCGGCACCAGCGGAGTCGCGTTCGACCGTTGCTACCACCGCGCCTGTGACACGACGACCAACATCAACGCCACGGCGCTCGACCGTAACAGTGACGCGATTGCCACGGCGATCTGGGCGCTGTCGGGACCGGTCACGCCTCCTGGCCCGCGCTTCGAGAACCCTGACGACGTTGCCATCCCGGACCTCGCGACGGTCGAAAGCCCGATCACGGTGACGGGCGTGCCGGGTAACGCCCCTGCAGCGCTCGCGGTTGGCGTCGACATCATCCACACCTACCGTGGCGACCTCATCGTCGACGTGGTCGCGCCCGATGGCACGGCCTACAACATCCATAACCGCGGGGGCGGTAGCGCCGACAACCTGACTGGAACCTTCACTATCAACGCGTCCAGTGAGGTGGCCAACGGAACGTGGAAGCTGCGTGTGCGTGACGCGGCCAACGCGGACGTCGGCCGCATCAACGCATGGAGCCTGCAGTTCTGACGATGCTCACGGGTTGGCCGGGCTCCCCGGCCAACCCGCCTTCAGCCACGCGTCCACCTGACACTGGCCACGCAACCGGACGACCACCAAATGCGGAAAACGCTTCTCCCGCAGGACTTCGATCACCTGCTGCCGGATCTTCGGGTACATCCGCCACGAGAGCTTCACGATGTGGTCCGGATCCTTGAAGACATCGCGCAGCGGCCCTTCGGTGTTGCCCGACCAGAGCTCGGTCTTGGTGATCCGCCGGTGCAGTGTGCGCTTGATGACCCGATACATGGTCAGCCACCTCGGGTGATCAAGCCACACCAGCAGTTCCGCGTTCGCGCCGATCTGGTCACGGACCTCGTCGCCCTGCCATTCGATGACCCATTCCGGACCGCTGACAACCTGCTTCACGTCATCGATCCAGGTCTCCCTGACTGTCCAATTAGGTCCGTGGAACAACGAGTCGATGTCCACATATGGCACGCCAAGCGCACGGGCCAAGCTCGACTTCCCTGAACCAGCGGGACCGGCCACAGCGATCTTGCGCGGGCGAATGGGCAACGGGTCATCGAAACGCAGCAACGGCACGGTGTTGATCTTATTGCTCGACCAGTCCACTCAGTGCCTGCGGCAACCAGCCTCGGTGCAGAACGCCGAGACGTTGGGTCGCACGCGTGAGAGCGACGTAGAGCTCAGCCGCGCCACGAGGGCCATCGGCAAGGATCCGCTCCGGATCCACGACCAACACCGCGTCGAACTCAAGCCCATTGGTCTCCGACGCGGGCACCGCGCCAGGCACTCCCGGCGGCCCGATCACGATGCTGGTTCCTTCACGACCGGCTTCCTCGCGCACGAATTCCTCAATGGCGCCAGGCAATTCGTCCGCGGTGACCTGCCGGGACCATGGCTGGACACCGGATGCGCGGACCGACTCCGGCGGTTGGACGGTGGGCGCGAACTCGGCGAGCACCGCGGCCGCGACGTTCATGATCTCAGCCGGGGTGCGGTAGTTGACCGTCAGCGACCGGTAAACCCAGCGGTCCGGCACGTACGGCGCCAGCATCGCGTCCCACGAAGTCGCTCCGGCCTCCGACCGGCGTTGCGCGAGATCCCCCACGACCGTGAAGGATCGGTTGGGGCAGCGCCGCATCAGCACCCGCCAGTCCATTTCGGACAGTTCCTGTGCCTCGTCGACCACGACGTGCCGATAGGTCCAGTCCCGGTCCGCCGCAGCACGTTCGACCAGTTCACGGGTGTCGCGCTCGACGAACCGGTCGGCCAGCGCCCCGGAGTAGAGCAGGTCGTCCACGCGCACAAGGACGTCCTCATCCATCTCCGCGTAGTCCAGCCGGAGGATGTCCATGACACCAGCCGCATACTCGGCTTCCGCCTGACGTTCCCGCTCGATCGCCTGCTCAGCGACCTTGTCGGCTGCCTTGTCGCGGCCAAGCAGGTCCACGAGCTCGTCGAGCAGCGGCACGTCCGACACTGTCCACGCCTCTCCGTCAGCGCGCAGCAACGCTTGGTCAGCGCCCGCCGCACGCAGCCGTGACGCAGACGAGTAGAGCGGCGCCAACAGCGTCTCCGGCGTCAGGATCGGCCAGAGCTCGTCCATCGCGACCGTGAACGTCTCATCTGCCGCCAACTCTTTGAGCAGGTCCGTACGCATCTCCTCCCACGCTTCCTTGTCGGATCGCGTCAGCCAGCCCTTGCCAATCCGAGCGATCGCCCGCTCAGTGAGCACATACGTGACGATCTCGATGAACACCGAGCGGGCCTCGTTGTGCGGCAACCCGCTGATCCGCGCTTCATCCCTGGCCCACTCCGCGGTTTCGGCGTCGATCCGGACCGTGACGTCACGCAACTCGATGGGTATCGGGTTCTCCGGCAACCGCTGACGGTCAGCGATCGCGGCCTTGAGCACGTCAAGGATCTTCAGCGATCCCTTGAGCCGGGCGGCTTCCGGCGTGTCCTCGGCGGTGACGTGCAGACCGGGGACGAGGTCGCCCGGCGTCATGAACACGACATCGGACTCGCCAAGCGACGGCAGAACGCGGCCGATGTGGTTCAGGAACGCCGGGTTGGGCCCGACCACGAGCACGCCGTGACGCTCCATCCGTTCCCGCTGGGTGTAGAGCAGGTACGCGACGCGGTGCAGCGCGACCACGGTCTTGCCGGTACCTGGGCCGCCCTCGATCACGAGGACTCCCGGGTGGTCGAGCCGGATGATCTCGTCCTGCTCGGCCTGGATCGTGGCCACGATGTCGCGCATACCCTCATCACGCGGCGCGTTGACCGCCGCCAGCAGGGCCGCGTCGCCGCGCTCATCGGCACTGGGACGGCCGAACACCTCGTCGGTGAAATCGACTATCCGCCGCCCCTTGGTGAGGAACTGGCGGCGCCGGCGCATGTTCTCCGGGTTCGCGCCGGTGGCGACGTAGAACGCACGTGCCGCGGGCGCGCGCCAATCGAGCAGCACCGGCTCGTACTGGTCGTCCTCGTCGAAAAGGCCGATCCGGCCGATGTACGAATGCTCGCCCGAAATGGTGTCCAACCGGCCGAAACACAATCCGTTGTCGGCGACGTCCAACCGCTTCGCCTCTTTGGCCAAGGCGCGAACCTCGACGTCACGCTCCATCGGCGTACCGCCGTTTCCGCGCAATGCCGCGGTGTATTCGCGCCTCACCCTGGCACGTTCGGCGTCGAGCCGGGTGTAGAGCCCGGATACGTAGTTCTGCTCGGACCGCAATTCCTCGTCGTACCCCAGAGTTGACACATGCCCCTCACAGCGGCTAAGTTGGTACCAGGAAGGCGGGTTTGCCATTCATTGAATGGCGAGCACGCCAATTTTTTATTCTCCCTACCTTGTCAAGTGGCGCCGTACGACGACCGCGTTTCCTGCCCGATATCTCCCAATCGCCACCCAAGATCCGCAGCACCGGTAAGCTGGCGGCAAGAGGGGTGTCGTTCACGTCCACTTTCCGGGACGGTTGTTTGGCGTTGAGATTGGGCGAGTACTGGGGCTATGACTGACTTGATCATCGCGGTGGTGCTGTGTGTGATCGTCGCGATCGCGTACGCCGCGGCAGCGCTCATCCAGGCGCGATACGCGCACCTGACGGTTGCCCAGCTTGCCCGCGTGCCGGTGTTATGGCTGGCGATCGGCCTCAACGTCCTCGGCGCGGCGCTGCACGTCGCCTCATTGAACTTCGGTCCGCTGTCCCTGATCCAGCCCCTCGGCGTGCTCACGCTGGTGATCGCGGTGCCGTTCGCGGCGTGGACCGCCCGGCGCAAGCCGACCCGCCTGGAAATGACCGGCATGACCTACACGGTCGTCGGCCTCACCGGCCTCGCCCTGATCATCACCACATCCGGCAAGGCCGACACGCTCACGTCGCTTGAACTGGTCCTCCTCGTCGTCGGCACGACAATCCTCGTCACGGTGCTTGCCCTCATAGGCCGCCGACCGGGCGCGTCGACCTTATGGGAGGCCATCGCTGGCGGTGTGGCGTTCAGCGTGTGCTCGGCCTTATGCCAGACGATCGTGGTCACCGCAGGCAATAACGGTTTCGCAGCGTTGTTCTGGCCCACGACAATCCTCGCCATGGTCGCGGTGGGCACGTTCGCGATCACCGCGACGATCCTGACGCAGCGCTCGTACCGCAACGGACTCAGCGCGCCACTCGCCGTGACCAACCTCGTCAACCCCGCCAGCGCCACCATCATCGGTGTGTCACTGCTCGGCGAAAACCTCGCCACCACCAACGTCGAAATCGCCCTGGCAGTCATTTGCGGCGTGCTCGCTGGCCACGGCGTCGCCCAGCTCGCCCGTGCCCGGGACGTCGCGGCGACGATCACCGTGCCGCCGACGACGCCCCAGAAGGACGCGCAGCCCGTCCCGTAGCTACTTGAAGTCGACCTCGGCCGCCAAGCGCACGGTCAATTCGCCGCCGGGATGCACAGCAGTGCTCAGGATCCGGTTGTGCCGGTCGATGATCTGCTCCGCAGTCAGCCCCGCGGCAGGATCGCCATCCGCCGCCGGTGCGTGCCCATCGCCAACAAGCACCACATCCAACCCGTGGCTCAACGACGACCGTGCGGTCGCGTCCACGCAGTAGTCGGTGGCAACCCCAGCCAGCACAACGGTGTCCACATCGTGTTCGAGGAGCAATGCGGCGAGGTTCGTGCCGTAGAAGCAATCCGTTGCGGTCTTACGAATCACCACGTCGTCGGGTTGCAGGTCAAGCCGGGCGGTGAGCTGCGCGTCCGGCGACTCGGGATCGAACGTCGTCCCACTCGGACCGATCTGCTGAAGCGCGATCACCGGAATGCCGCTGTCACGCGCCTTTCGGGCAACGACAGCGATCCGATCAGCCAGTTCCTCCCCGCGCCACACCTGTGGCATGAGAACTTCCTGCATGTCCACGATGACCAACGCCGTACTCATTTGAGATCCCTCCAGACAGCGGCCACAGCCGCGAGGTCACGCCATGCCCGCTCAGGATGCTTGAGTTCATCGGGATCGCCCCCGAACGTGTCCAGCAGCACCGCCTCAGCCCCAAGGGACCGCAGCGTTTCGAGGTCCCCGGCAATCTGTGCGAGATCACCGACGCCCGCCAGCCGGTCATCACCGGTCACCTGTTCGTCTGACGGCCGGAGCACGATCCGCGGCGCCAACCCGGGAACCGGAAGGCCTTCTTGGGCGGCAACGGATTTCAGCCATTCGGCGGCTTCGTCCAACCAGGATGCCTTGCAGCGCAGCGGATGCCACGCTTCGCCGAGCCGTACCGACCGCCGGACCGCCGCCGCGCTGTTGCCGCCGACCCAGATGGGAATCCGGCCTGCGCGGTAGTCGTCTTCCCGCTGCCACGCTGTTCGCACCGCCAGCAGGTGCTCGTCGGTGAGCTTTCCGCGCTGCCTGAACGGCACGCCGAGCGCGTCGAACTCCTGCTCGGCCCAGCCGACGCCGACCCCGAGGACGAACCGGCCGCCGCTGAGATCGGCCAAGTTCGCCGCCATCCGCGCGGTCAGCAACGGGTGCCGGTAGGGCACGATGAGCACGGTCGTGCCAAGCATGATCCGTCGAGTGGCACCGGCGAGCCACGAAAGCGTGGTGAACGGTTCGAAGAACGGCGCCGGGTACTTCTTGGCGACGTCCGGCGTGACCGCGATGTGGTCGGACATCATGAGCAGGTCGAATCCCAGGCCTTCGACCGTCTGCGCCCAGTCGCGCAGCACACCTGGATCGGTGCCTGGACCATAGTTGGGGACGTTCACGCCAATCTTCATGAAACGCTCGAATCCATGGCGCGACCCTAGCGACGCTTGCCCTTCAGCGGCAGTGGCGATCGCAGCTTCGGCGTGCCGAACGCGAAGGACGTGTCGATCGACGCGAGCGAGGGGATCGTCCGGATCTTGGTGCGCAGCAGGTCCTCGTACCCGGGAAAACTGTCGACGACGACCCTGAGCAGGTAGTCGGCGTCGCCTGCCATCAGGTACACCTCGACGATGTTGTCGATCTCGCGAAACCGCTGCTCGACCTCATCCACCACGTCCGCCGAGTGGGATTCGAGCCGGATCCGGACGAACGCGGTGATCGTGAGCCCGACCGAAGGCGGGTCCACATTCGCCGTATACCCGGTGATGACGCCGTCCCGCTCCAACTGCCGGACCCGGCGCAGGCATGGAGATGGCGACAGCCCGACCCGGTCCGCCAGCTCCTGGTTGGTCAGCCGTCCGTCGGTCTGCAGGTGCGTGAGGATCTTCAGGTCGATGTCGTCCACGATCCATTCTTAGCAGAATCTGCCAATCCAGGCGTCTGTCGAGGCAGAACTAGCAATCATTTGCCAGCCCGAATTACATACCCTGCCAGCATGAAGTCACGGATCGGACTGGCGGCAATGTTGGTCACAGTCACGGTGTGGGCGGCCTTCGCCCTCAGCATCCGAGGAGTCGCGTCCTCGTCCCTGACGCAGGGCGACCTGGCCGTGCTGAGGTTCACGATCCCCGCCCTCGTTCTGCTGCCGTGGCTGCCGCGGACCATCCGCAAATGCCGCACCGCTCCCCTGCCCGCGCTCCCCGTGATCGCACTCGGCGCAGGCCTGCCTCACCTGCTTGTCTCCGAGGCAGGCGGCGCCATGACCACGGCACCGCTCGTCGGATTGGTGATCCCAGGGACTGTCCCACTGTTCGTCAGCATCTTCGCGAGGAAACGCCTCAGCAAAGCCAAAATCGCGGCTCTCGGGTTGATCATCACGGGCGTGGCCGTGACTCTCCTCTTTGGACCCAATGGCGCCCCGGCTGGCGGCGTCGCGTTCCTGCTCGCCGCAGGCGCATTGTGGAGCGCCTACACCGTCGCCTTGCGACGCCTCGACCTGGAACCCGTCGAGGTCGCCGTGCTGATCTCTGGGATTTCCATGCCTTTCGCGATCGCCGCAAGTCTGCTCGACAGCAACATCCTGCGCGGCAACGCAACCCTGCACGACATCGTCACTTTTGGACTCATCCAGGGTATCGCGGTCGGTGTGCTGTCGACCCTTTGCTACTCCTTCGCTGTACGGCGCATCGGATCAGCGACCGCGGCAACTCTCGGCGCCTTGAGCCCTGGGCTGACTGCGATCCTAGCGATCCCCTTGTTCGGTGAGATCCCGGACGGCCCGATGACCGTCAGCCTTGTCCTCATCGTCGCCGGTGTGATCGCTCTCAACGCGCCGATCCGTGTGCCCGAGGCTCCTGCCGGGGGCGATCCTGTCCCGGACCAGCCGCTTGAGCTCGGCGAGATCCGGGAACCCGCCCTGCTGCTTGCGCGACCAGAGCAGGTCACCGTCCAGCCGGACGTCGAAGACCCCGCCTGTCCCGGGGATCAGCGCGACCTCGCCGAGCTCGACGGTGAAGGTGGTCAGCAGTTCCTGTGCGGTCCACCCCGCACGCAGTAGCCAGCGGCATTGCGTGCAGTACTCGATCTCGAGACGAGGATGCCGGGAAGTCATGGTGATCAGTATGCGGCCGCGTACGCCAGGATGAAGCAATGATCGAGGTGACTGACCACGACGGCGTAGCGATCCTGTCGCTCAACCACGGCCCGGTGAACGCGCTTGACCTGGAGATTCTCACCGAGCTGCCCACCGCATTGGCCCGCGTGGCCGATGCCCGAGCGGTGGTGCTGACCGGCGAAGGCCGCTGCTTCTCCGCAGGTGTGGACCTCAAGCGGGTGATCGACGGCGGCGCGGGCTACGTCCAGGAATTCCTCCCGGCGCTCAGCACGGCTGCCTTCGCGTGGTTCACGCACCCGAAACCGACTGTCGCGGCGGTCAACGGGCACGCGTTGGCCGGTGGATGCGTGCTCGGCGCGGCCGCCGACGTGACGCTGATGTCGGGCGGCACGATCGGGCTGACCGAACTGGGCGCCGGAGTGCCCTTTCCGACCGTGCCATTGGAGATCATGCGGTACGCGTGCGCCGCAGTCTCATCGCTTGTGCTGACAGCCAAGACAATCGGCCTAGCCGAGGCGGTCAGTATCGGGCTGGTTGATCAGGCCGTCATCCCCGAAGAGCTGATGTCCACGGCACTCAAGCATGCGCGGAAACTTGCCGCTGTTCCCGCGGATGTCTATGCGCTGAGCAAGAAGCAGCTGCAACAGCCTGCCGTGCAACGCATCGAGACGTTGCGGGAACAGGACGATCCCGGGGTGACCGAGATCTGGGGATCGCCCGCGACACGGGACTTCCTTGCCGAGTTCATGCGCTCGCTCGGCCGTAAGTAGGGCCGCTCGGGCCGGGCGGCGCGACCACCGGGCACCCTAAGAGGGCATCTGATCTTGGTTGGGGCGATATGTCTGTGTCGGGTGACGGCTGATACCTTGATCAACTTGTGGGGTCCCGGCGTGCGTACCGCAGCGACTTGTCCGATACTCGCTGGGCGTTGATCGAGCCAACGCTGACGGCGTGGCGTGCTGCCCGGCGTGGGCCGGGAACCGTGATGCGCGTGCATGACTTGCGGGAGATCGTGAACGCGATCCTGTACGTGTGCCGGACCGGGATCGCCTGGGAGTATCTGCCGCACGACTTCCCGCCCTGCAAGACGGTTTATGACTACTACGCCAAGTGGGAAGCCGATGGCACAACGGAAACGCTGCATGACCTGTTGCGTGACCAAGTCCGCGTCGCGAAAGGCCGCGCTGCTGCCCCGACGGCGGCGATCATCGACTCGCAGAGCGTGAAAACCTCCTGCAATGTCAGCGAATCCAGTCAGGGTATCGACGCGGGCAAGAAGATCAAGGGCCGCAAACGGCACATCGCCACCGATGTGCTCGGCCTGCTGCTGGCGGTAATCGTGACCGCGGCGTCGGTGCAGGATTCCGCTGGCGGGCAACAGGTTCTCGATCATCTCGCCGCTGCGCATCCGACCGTGTCGGCGGCATGGGTGGACGGTGGCTACAACAACACAGTCATCCGTCATGGAGCCCAGCGGGGTATCCGGGTTGAGGTCGTCAAACGCCCTTCTGCCAAGGGATTCCACGTGTTGCCCCGGCGGTGGGTAGTGGAGCGCAGTCTGGGCTGGCTGATGCAACACCGCCGACTCGCGCGCGACTACGAAGCCCTGCCCCAGCGGTCGCGCACGATGGTCCACTGGGCGATGACTAACATAATGAGCCGCACCCTGACCGGGGAATCCACCCAAACCTGGCGAAACGATCCACCCAAAGCAGACATTCTTGCCTAACTAAGATCAGATGCCCTCTAAGGGGTAGATCGTCGACATGGTCGGCGCGTGGTCCAAGTATGAACCCATGCGCTACGCATTCAAACGGGCGACCGTTCTCGGGATCACGGTGTTGACCGCCGTGGCCCCGGTCGTGGTTGCCGCCCCTGCTGTCGCGGACGGCCGCGTCATCGGGACCGTCCAAATGGGGACGAACTCCCGATTGTCGGCCGCGATCTACGACGAACGGGGCCAACTCGTCCGCCATCTCTACGACCTCGCGCCCAGATCCGGTACCGTACAGCTCAAATGGGACGGGAAGCACGACGAAGGCTACGACGTCCCCAAAGGCAAGTACAACTGGCGCGCCGCGACCACCGGCGCCGTCGGCTCGTACGACGGCAGTGCCGGTGACAACGGCAAGCCGGTCGAGGGCGAATCCTTGGACTTCACCGAGAATCCCGGCAATGCCACGGCCGTCGCGTACGGACCCGAAGGCGACCTCTACACCGTGTCGAGGTACGAGGAAACCGCCAACCACGTCCGCCGGTACTCGCCTGCGGACATCGCGACGGGCAAGCAGAAGTGGCTTGCTGCCACCGGATGGGACCAACGAGGCCACGCCGTCACGGCCGACGACAAGTACGTCTACAACGCGGGCTGGGGCAATGGCTCCAACAACTCCAATCACTTCTACCAGATCTATCGGCACGCGGCCGACACCGGCCGGACCGTGAACTGGAGCGGCAAACCCATCGAGTTGAAGGCGGGATGGAAGTCGGGCGACCAGGTGGTCACCGGTCTCGCCGTGGACGCGACGCACCTCTGGGTCTCCGACGCCATCAACAACCAGCTTCGCGTGTACGACAAGGAAACCGGCGCGCCAGCGCCGATCCTTGGCGGCCAGAGCACGATGCCGCTCACCGATCCACGTGGGATCGTGACCGACGGTGCCGGGCGGTTCTGGGTCGTGACCGGCAACGAAGTCCGGCATTACACCTACGATGCCACGGCCAAGAACCTCAAACAGACCAACAGCATCACGCAACTGGATCGCCCCTATGGTCTGGCATGGGACCGGTCCGGCGGTAAGTCCATTCTGTACGTGTCCGAAATAGGCACTGGCAACATCAAGCGGTACAACCTCGCTTTGGGCATCCCATTGCAGGTACTGCCCGCGTGGTCGTTCTCGAACATGGCCGGTGCTGGCAAAGTCAGTGACACCACGTTCGGCTGGAAGTACGACACCGCCTCGGCAGTGCCCGGCGGTGACGCCGCCATCGCGGTCTCCCCGGACGGCAAAACCCTTGCCGTGGTCGACTACTGGAACAGCCGCACTCTGTTCTACGACACGGCAACGGCTACCGCCAAAGAGGAACGTCTGCAGAGCAACAACAACCCGCAGCCCGATGTGGACGTGCTCGCCGGCGAAGACCGGATGACAAGCCAGAGCTACGAGTACACAGTAGACTTCACGAAGCCGAACGCCGCCCACGGATACACATGGGACCTGACGGCGAACTGGAAGCCGACAGACGACCTCAAGTCCGAGTACACCGCCTCGACCTCTGTACTACGCAAGATCAACGGCAACGAGTACCTGTACGTGTTCGTCAACCCCCGCTGTACCGTGCCGAACAACCAGAACTGCGGGGACCTGCAGCCAGGAACGTTCGCCTATGGCGGCGTCATCGTCTACCGGCTGAACACCGAAGGTCCTGGTCGCGGCATGAAACGGATCGCCCAGATCCGCAAGCACATCCCCGACCCCGGGCCGCGTACCGAGATCGAAACCAAGAACAAGCACCTGACGATCACCAACGACACCAACGGAAACGGCGTCCTCGACAACGACGCGACGCCAGGTGACGTCGCCGATCCCACCAACAACAAGGGTTACATCGTCGGCAACCCGTCGGTTTCGGTGGACAGCACGGGTACGATCTGGTTCGCGAACGCGGCCACATACGACACCGCACACCACTCGGGTGTCGGCCGCCTGAAGGTCAACAGCTTCGACGCGCAGGGCGACCCGGTGTACCGAATCGCCGACTTCACTGTGCCGGACCAGACTTCCTACGACATCGACCTCGGGACCGGGTCTCCAGTGGAGCTTCCCAGCAGACCGCGTACGACGTCACGAACAACCGGCTGTACACCACAGTGGACACCGACGAGTTCAACCCGATCGCCAACGCGGGCGGCAACGCGGTCCGGATCATCGACCTCAAGCCCGGTGGCCAGCAGACGACGATCAGCGGACGAGCCCGCCTTGACGGCCCTCTGCACCTGCTGCGGGACTCCGTCACCGGCCTCGCCGTCGACGGCGCCGGTTTCTTCTACACTGGCGGCAACTCCGGTGAAGGCCAGCGGGTTTCCATGCACACATGGGACGGTCTGCCGATCGCCCGTGCCTTCTCCCCCTTGCCGGCAATCGCGCCTGGATGGTTTGACCGTGGCCAGTCACTGACCGCGTTCAAGCGCAGCAACGGAGTCCATTACGCCTACTCACAGGACAACTGGTACGGAACCAATCAGCGTTACGCGTTCAGCAACGTCGCCAGCACGCAACGCTCGGGCAGCGACCCGGCGACCGGTTCCACCCTCGGCGCGTTCGACTGGGCAGGCACGGCAACCACGAACGACTTGATCGGCTGGTGGCGGCTCGACGCGGGCCGCACAAAGGCGGAGTACGTCACCGACAGCTCGGGCGGCGGCCATTGGGGCCTGTATGAGAAGGCTCCGGAACAACCCAACTGGTGGCGTCCGGCCGGCAGCATCGACGCCGACGGCGTGCACGCCGGAAGCCTGGCGTTCACGGGCCAGAACGCGGTGAACTTCGGCCAGGAGAGCCGAGGCGCGAAACCGGACACCATGGCCGACAATCCGGACAATCCGGCATTGAGTGTTGGAACGTGGTTCAACACCAAGGCATCCGGCGTTCTCGTCGCGTACCAGAACGCTTGGGCGCGCGAGGCCGGGCCGCCACCAACCGCCTCCGCACCTGCGCTCTACGTCGGCCAGGATGGCAAGCTGCGTGGCGGAGCGCTGACGGCCGCTGGATGTGCTACGCCGCAAGTAGTTTCACCGGCTGCCGTCAACGACGGGAAGTGGCACCACGCGGCACTGGTGGCAACCAAGACCGGCCAGACGCTGTATATCGACGGGAAACCGGTCGGCACCATCCCCTGTGGACGGGTCACCGGCGGCCTGGGCTTCACCGTGCTGGGCAAGGGATACACGACGCGAACCGGTGGCACCTGGCCGTCGACTCCTGGCGGGTATTTCTCTTACACCGGTTCGCTTGACGACGTCCGGATGTACCGCAAAGAACTGTCCGCTTCGGACGTCCAGGCCCTGGCAACGAAGCCAGTACCGTCAGGTCCCTTGGCGCACTGGAAGTTCGACGAGGCAAGCGGAACCACTGCGGCGGATGCCAGTGACCACGGCAAAGAAGCCACCGCCGCAGGTACAACATGGCAACCACAAGGCGGCCGGAACGGTGGCGGCGCGATTGCCTTTGACGGCACCACGTCACGGGTGACAGTGCCGAGCACCATGACGACCTTCGCTCCGGCCAGCATCGCGGTCTGGGTCAAAACGACCAAGGGTGGCCCGGTCCTCGGCGACCAACGCGGCCCGTATCCGACCAAGATGGTCGATCACTGGTTGATGTCCGGTGTTGCCGAGCGTCCGTACAACGAGACGATCTCGATCCTGCCGGACGGCTCGGTACGAACCCAGGTCGTGTCGGTGTCGCTCACCGGTCGTCCCAAGTCAGGCGCGAGCCTGCTGGACGGCGGATGGCACCACATCGTGGTGACGGCGCAACCCAAGCGAAACCCCACCCCGGTTGCGTCCAAACCGGACGAACCGGTCTACACCAGCACCCTGTACATCGACGGCCAGCAAGTCGCGCAGGGCCCGGTGGCCCCGACCGACCAAGGCGGTTACGCGAAGATGCGGCCGAACGCCCAGTTCGGTGCGGCCAGGGACGCGGCGAACAAGTGGAGCTACTTCAACGGTTGGATTGATGACGCCAAGATCTACGACCGTGTGCTGACTGCCGAGGACGTACAGCAGCTGTTCAGCTCGTGACCACCGTGGCCCGGCATCGCTCCCGCGGTGCCGGGCCACCGGCTCACTTCCTCCGAAGTGGACGGAACGCGGCGCGGATCTCCCGGCTGAACAGCTCGGGTTCCTCCCACGCGGCGAAGTGACCGCCCTTGTCCACCTCGTTGAAGTAAATGAGCTTGTGGTAAGCGCGTTCGGCCCAACTGCGCGGCGCGCGATAGATCTCGCCGGGGAACACCGTGATGCCAGCGGGAATGTCGATGTCCACCGCGTTGAAGTTGTTCGCGTTGTTCTCCCAGTACAACTGAGCCGACGAGATCGCGGTGCCGGTGAGCCAGTAGAGCGTGATGTCGTCGAGCATCTCGTCCCGGGTGAGCGAGCGCTCCGGTTCACCGCCGCTGTAGGTCCACTGCGCGAACTTGTCGTACATCCACGCGGCCAAGCCCACTGGCGAGTCGATCAGTCCATAACCGACAGTCTGCGGACGCGTGACCATCATCGCGGAATAGCCGGTGTTCTTGCGATAGAACTCATCCAGCGCGTCGAAGGCCCGCTTCTCGTCCGGTTTGAGGTTTTTCGGGGCCGGTTCCCCATCATTGAGGATCTTGGCGATGTCCGGCGGGACGGTCGCGGGCATGTTGATGTGGATCCCGAGCAGCCCAGCCGGTTTCTGGGCCGCGAGCTTGTCGGAGATCACCGCACCCCAGTCACCGCCCTGCGACACGTACTGCTCGTAACCGAGGCGCCGCATCAACTCCTGCCACGCCCGCGCGGTCCGGTCAGGACCCCAGCCAGGTTTGGTCGGGATTTCGGAGAACCCGTAGCCAGGCATCGACGGAATCACCAGGTGGAAGGCATCCTCGGCCTTACCGCCGTGGGCGGTCGGGTCACTCAGTGGCCCGATCACCTTGAGCAGCTCAGCGACGGACCCCGGCCATCCGTGCGTGATGATCAGCGGCAACGCGTCCCGATGCTGGGACCGGACGTGCAGGAAGTGGATATCCAGCCCGTCGATCCGGGTTTTGAACTGGGGGAACGAGTTCAGCCTCGCCTCGAACCGGCGCCAGTCGTACTTGGTGGTCCAGTGGTCGACCAGCGCTTTCAGCTTCGCGAGCTGGACACCTTGGGACTGATCGGACACGGTTTGGCTGCCCGGCCACCGCGTCGCAGCGAGCCTGCGGCGCAAGTCGTTGAGTTGTCCCTGCGGAACGGCGACCTTGAACGGCCGGATCGCCGTACTGGATTCCGTGGCTGCTTCGGCATGTCCGGACAGCGACACCGCCGCGACCGCGGCCGCCGACGTGCCGATGAACGTACGCCGTGGCATGTCTGTCATTGTTCGTCTCCATCGATCGACGCGGCGCCACCCGACGACGCCTGCCTGAGACGAATGCTGACCCCGCGATGTTGACGACGGATTGACGATTCGTCTACACGAGAGCCGACCCCATTCCGGTCAGTTGGGAACTGACATCCCACAGCCGTTCGACCGAGCGCCGGTCCTGCACTTCGGCGGACGTCGGCGCGAGACGAAGATGCTCGTCGTAGTAGCCGCCATTGATCACGCGCATCGAGCACAGGCGCGCGACGATCGCGGCGTCATCGCTCGGCCTGCCCAGTCCGGGGTGGACACTCACCGCCTTGACGCCGACCGGACCGAATTCCGGAAGCGCGTTGGCGAACATGGCCATCGCCAGCTTCGACTGGGCGTACGCGGCCCCACGCGTGTAGCGGCTGTTCCTGTTGAGGTCGAGCCAGTGGATGTTCGAGCCGCGGTGCACAGTGGACGACACGTTGACGATCCTGGCGTTGGCAAGGCACCGTTCCAGCATCGTCGTCAACAGATAGTGGGACAGGTAGTTCACCTGGAAGGTGCGCTCGTGGCCGTCCTCGGTCAGCACGCGTTTGTGGTCGCCCGCGGTGGAGGCGTTGTTCACCAGGATGTCGATCTGGGGATGCGCGTCGGCGATGAGGTGCGCCATCGTCGCGACCTCGGTGAACCTGGCGAAGTCGGCGACCGCCAGATCCAGCCGCGCGGGGTTCACGCCGTCCTTCACCAAGCGCCGCAACGCGGCTTCGCCACGTTCGTCGGAACGGGCATGGACGATGACCGCACAACCTTCCGCAGCGAGCAGACGAGCGGTTTCGTAGCCGATGCCATCAGTCGCGCCAGTAATCAACGCAGTACGAACTAGAGTCACACTTCAGCTAACACCCGCCTGAACCACTGGGTGACGCGCCCATACACCATCTTGACACGATCACGCTCCGGATTGACGCGCCTCGAACTACCCTTACCCAGTGGCCGTCGATCTGATCCTGTTGTCGCGAGTGTCCTACTGCGGCAAAGAGATCACCGGCCCACGGATGCGTAACCTGTTCGCCGCGCTCGCGGGCGACCTGCGGACCGGGTGCAGCGCGGCGCGCCTGGTCAACGAGCTCTGGCCGGACCAGCAGCCGGAGAAGCCAGCCAAGGCGCTGCAGATCCTCGTCTCACGCGCCCGCTCGCAACTGGGCAGCGACCTGATCGTGAGCACACCGACCGGCTACCGGCTGTCGCTGAACGAAGACCAGGTCGACACCTCGGCCGTACTGCTCAGCGCCTCCGCGAGCGCCCAGTGCTACCGCGAAGGCGACCACGCCGCGGCCCTGACGCACGCTGAAGCGGGCCTCGCGTGTTGGGACGGCGCCGAGCCGAGTGACGACCTGGTGGATCCGCTGTCGATGCTGCGTGCCGAACGGGTGAGCACATACCGTTCCCTGGTCCGGATGCGCGCGATGGCGCTGTCACGGCTGGGGCGTCACGCGGACGCCGTCGAGCCGCTCATCGAGGTGTTCCGCGAGCGGCCTCGTGACGAAGAAGTGCTCCTGGAGTTGCTGCGCTCTGAATCGGCGACAGCCGGGCCATCGGCGGCGATAACGAGATACGAGTCCTACCGGCGTTCCCTGCGCGACGAGCTGGGCACCGACCCAGGCCACGGCCTGCAGGACATGCACCAGCAGCTGCTGCACGGGTCCCTGCCGGTCCGCGCGACTGTCCCGGCCGACCCCAATCCCATGGTCGGCCGTGACGCCGACATCGCCGCCGTGACCAGCATGATCTCCAGCTCACGGGTCACTTCGATCGTTGGCCCCGGCGGGCTTGGCAAGACACGCCTCGCCTACGCCGTCAGCCGCCAGGTCACGCAGCAGGCCGTCTACCTCGTGGCGTTGGCGGGCGTCGCCGCCGATGAGGAGGTTATCGGCGCGGTCTCGTCAGCCCTGGGTGTCGGCGGGAAGGCGTCCGAGGCGGTCAGCGGCATCGCCACCGCTGTCGGCAACGGCCCGACCCTGCTGGTGCTCGACAACTGCGAACACGTCGTCCACGGCGTCGCCGAGCTCGTCCAAGCGCTGGTCGCGATGCGCGCGGACCTGAGCGTGCTCACCACGAGCCGCGCGCCGCTCGGTATCTCCTCTGAGTCGGTGTACTTGTTGCCAGAGCTCAGCCTGCGGGCGAGCATGGAGTTGTTCGTCAACCGCGCGAAGGCCGCACGCTCCACTGTGGACCTGAACCCGGCCGCTGTCGAAGACATCTGCCGCAAGCTGGACGGGTTGCCGCTCGCACTGGAACTGGCCGCGGCGCGGGTGCCGGTGATGTCCATTGCCGACATCGCGGCACGGTTGGCAGACCGCTTCGCGTTGCTGCGCAGTGGTGCCAGGGACGCGCCCGAACGCCACCGCACGCTGCAGGCCGTGATCGACTGGAGCTGGAACCTGCTCGATGCCGGATGCCAAGCCGCGATGCGGGCGTTGTCGATCTTCCCCGACGGGTTCACCGCCGACGCCGCGCAGCACATGCTCGAAGCCGGAGACGTGCTGGACGTGCTCACCCAGCTGACCCAGCAATCCCTGCTCAAAGTCACCGACACGCCGTCAGGCACGCGGTACCGGATGCTGGAGACAGTGCGCGAGTTCAGCACCGCGCGCATGGAGCCCGGCGAAGTCGAGAAGGTGACCAGGCGTTTCGTCGAATGGGCGCGTGATTTCGGGATCGCGCACCACGAAGCGCTGTTCGAAACCCACCCCGCACCGCTGGCCAACATGCTGCGCGCGGAACAGGACAATCTCCAGCTGGCCCTGCGGCACGCGCTCGACCTGCACGACAGCGTGACCGTGGCGGCGACCACATCGACTCTCGGCATGTTGTGGCTCGTGGAGTCCAACTTCGCCCGGCTCGCGTGGCTGATCACCCAGTCCGAATGGATCCTGTCCCACGCCCGGCCGCAACCGGCGCACGTCGGCATCGTCCGGATGGCAGCGGCCGTGTCCGCCCTGTACGCCTTCATCATCAGCGGTCCACATGCGACTCGATCGACGGTCACGTTGCGCCGCCTGCCATCGGGCTCGCCGCGGACATTCGCTGGCGCCATCCAAGAGATCGTGCGCACCGATGATCCGTCATCACTGTGCGACCGCGATGAACCGATGCTGGCGGTCATGGCGTGCTTGACCGTGACGTTTCTCCGTCAGGTGAGCGGCGATATGGCCGGTGCGCTGGCCATGTCCGAGCGGACGTTGACCGTGGCCAAGGCAATACCCGGTCCGCTGATGACGGCCATGGCCCACTCCCGCGTCGGTGAGCTGTATCTGAAGGCTGATCAAGGTGCGCGGGCGCAACGACACCTGGCCACGGCGTTGTCGTTGCTCGGCGACATGATGACGACCGCAGGCGCCATCCGTGGCACCTGGGCGCTGACCATGGCCAGTCTCCAGACGGGCGACCTCGACACGGCCGAGCGCTTGGTCGAGGAAGTCGCCTTGCTGGGCGGGCATGATGTGGTCGGCTTGGCCATCCGCAGCGAACTGATGCTGGCTCGTGGTCAGATCGACGCTGGCCTGCGCTCATGGCGGCGAGTGGTCGACCGGATGAGCACAACCGACGACCTGGTGCTCGGCATCGAGCGGTCCATCCAGGAAGCCTGGTGGCTGGAGACGCACGCGGCCAGCCTCACCGCGCACGCCCAACACGGCCGCCTCGCCGTGGTCCAAGACACCGCGCAAATTCTTCGAGAAGTCCTGACAGACATTCTCACCAACCGCCCGTCCCCGCCGAATTTCCCTTGCTACGGAACGGTGTTGCTTGCGATCGCCACAGTCCTCATCAACTCGGGACGGCCGCGAGAGGGCGCCCGAATGACCGCCTTGGCCGAGGCTTTCCAGTTCTCGCACGGATTCCAGCCGACCCTGGCGCCTGCCCGTGCCCGCGCGGCGGCCGAACAAGCAGACCAGCAGGCGTACGCCGAGGCGCAGGCGACGTACGCCAAACTGGACACTCACTCGCTACCAGCAGCAGCCCTTGCCGCTATCGCACAGGATCGCGGTTGAACAGCGCACGCGCCCAGAAGTAACCACCCACGGCCATCACCACACACCACCCAACCGCGAAAACCCCACTGTTGCCGATCGGCGTCCCGGTGAGCAATCCACGCAAAGTCTCGATGACCGGCGTGAACGGCTGGTTGTCGGTGAACCACCGCACGCCATTTGGCATCGTCCGCGTTGGCGCGAAAGCACTGCTGACGAACGGAAGGAACACCAAGGGAAACGTAGCAAAGCTCGCCCCTTCGGGAGTCTTGGCGGCAAGTCCAAACGCGACAGTCAACCACGTCATCGCCAAGGCGACGAGGAGAACCAACCCCGCCGCCCCAAGCCACTCCACAAAGCCCGCGTTCGGCCGAAACCCCATCAGCAGCATGACGCAGACGACCACCGTGACGGACACCACCGTGCGAATCACGCTGCCCACCACATGCCCGGTAAGCACCGCGGTCCGGCTGATGGCCATCGTCCGAAACCGCGCGATGATCCCGGCCGTCATGTCGTTGGCCACACCGATCGCCGTCGACGAAACGCCGTATCCCATGGTGAGCATGAGGATGCCGGGAGCGATGTAGTCGATGTAGTCGACGCCGACACTGAAGGCGCCACCGAAGATGTAGACGAAGATCAGCAACAGCAGGATCGGTACCATCAGCGACCCGAACAGCGTGGTCGGATTGCGCATCGTGTGCCGAAGGTTGCGCCCGAGCATGAGGGTCGAGTCGATCATCGGACAACCTCCTGCTGCTTGTGCCCGGTGAGTGCGAAGAAGACGTCATCGAGATCCGGCGTGTGCACGGACAGCTCCTCAACCTCAACCCCGGCGGCATCAAGCCGGTCAAGCACCTGCCGCAACACCCGCACCCCACCATCACTCGGCACCTGCAACGCGAGCCCCTCGTCATCCCGCGAAACCCTGCCGAGCAACCGCCCTGCGGCATCCAGACTCGGCACATCCGCGAACCGCAACCGGACGTGTCCGCCCGGAACCCGCCGTTTGAGCTCGTCAGGAGTGCCCTGTGCGACCAACGTGCCCTGATCGAGCACGGCGATCCGGTCCGCGAGCTGATCCGCCTCCTCCAGGTACTGAGTGGTGAGGAAGATCGTGACCCCATCAGCGGCCAATTCCCGGATCCGCTGCCACATTGTCCGCCTGCTGCGTGGATCCAACCCGGTGGTCGGCTCATCGAGAAAGATCACCCTCGGCTTGCCGACCAGCGTCATCGCCAGGTCGAGCCGTCGCCGCATCCCACCGGAATACGTGCTGGCCATCTTGCTGGCAGCTTCGGTCAAGTCGAACTGCGCCAGCAGTTCCTCGGCCCGTCGCCTGCCCGCTTCCCGCCCAAGCCGGTGCAACCCGGCCATGAGAACAAGGTTCTCGGTCCCGGTGAGCAGCGTGTCGACTGCCGAGAACTGGCCAGTGACCCCGATCGACGCCCGCACGTCATCGGGCGCGTTCGCCAAGTCATGCCCAGCGATGCGCACCTGGCCGCCATCCGGCCGGATCAAGGTGGAGAGTATGTGCACGGTCGTGGTCTTCCCGGCACCATTGGGCCCGAGCAGGGAGAAAATCGACCCCTCGGCGATGTCCAGGTCGATCCCGTCGAGCACGACCTTGTCACCGAACGACTTACGCAGCCCACTGGCCACGATCGCCGCTCCGCTCATCGCCCCTCCTTTCGTAGTTCGTGGCTACGAGGATGCGGGGCGGACGGTTTGCGGCGGTTTCACCGCGGTTTCACGAGGTTTCATGGCCATCGCGAAAACCACCGCGGGAAGGACGACGGTCGTAACCAAGTTGGTGATGGTCAGCATGGTCGCGTCAGCAGCACTCATGTGATCCATCCGAAGGATGTGGAACACCATGTGTGGCAGGCCGAACACGAACAACGCCCCTGCGCTGACGCGGACCATGGTCGGAGTCAGCGTGATCGCGGCGACGATGAAAAACAGGGTCATTCCGAGGTTCATGAAGCCGTAGTCGCGCACCAGATGCTCGTTGTACGGCGGCAGCATCGCCATCCAGGACGCTCCCAGACGCGCCCACGCCCAGTCGACCACGCGGGCGTGCGGGGCCATCAGGATGTTCAATGACTGCAAGTCCGTGTGCAGCACTGGCCTCGACAGTCCAATGCAACGCGATGGCCAATGCTTGGTCCACCACGCGGACTACCAAAGCCGGTTCGTATCCCTCCTCCATGGCAACCCGCTGGGTCAACCGCGCGAACAACTCTCCCGTCGCCAACGAACGGCCTGTCAGTCGATCCACTGCGACAGCGGTCATCGTCTCGTCCCCAGGCTTACTGCCTTTCAACTAAGGTCGACATCCACAGCGCAGCCCCACGAGCACGAGGAGCAGAGCAATGACCTCCGCCGGTCCGTGGACAAGTGTGTCAATGCCCTACGTGACCGCACGCCCCAGTGACGCATGGGGCGCTGAGGCTGCCGAGCACGGAGGCAAGGGAACCCAGAAGCTGCTAAGCGTCGACGAGGTCGAAGCATCCGCGATGATCGCCGACGTGCTGAGCCTGGCCGCTCGGGAGCCGGTTGTCGTGCGGCGCCGTCTCATGCTATTCAACGAGCACCCGGTCGAGCTCGTGGACTCGTACTATCCGGCGACCATCGCCCGAGACACTGCACTCGCCGAACATCGCAAAATCCGCGGCGGCGCCGTCGCATTCCTGGCGGAACTCGGCTACCCGCCTCGCCACGTGCGCGAGGACATCAGCGCCCGCCTGGCGACACCAGAGGAACAGACCGCGCTGCAGTTGGATGGTCCGTCCTGCGTGCTGCTGCTCTCCCGCACCCTCATGACCAACAACCAACTGCCGGTCGAAGCCAGCGTCATGACGATGGTGGCCGACGGGCGGCGGCTGCGCTACGAGCTGACACCATGACCACCTCAACGAGCGCACCCGGAGTCGGCTCTGCCTCGCGCACATGACAACCGGCCGCGGCACCAGCTGATCGCCGCGGAACTGCGCGACCTCATCATGCGCGGCGAACTCCCTCCAGGCACTCAACTGCCGTCCACCGCGCAACTGGTCGAGCGATACGACGCGGCCCACGCCATCATCCAACACGCGCTCAAAACCTTCAAAGACGAAGGCTTCCTCGACAACCGCGTCGGCATAAGGCGTCTACGTCCGCGACCGCCAACCCTTCGTCATTGACGCCGCGCACAGAGTTTTGTGACACGAGAAGGAATCAGCTGGCACAGACCGGCGCGGGCGCGTCCTCAGACGGCGGGCTCCCCGTAGGCAATACGTAGAGGACCTTCAGCGCGGTCGGCTCCGGACCAAGGTTCTTGCCGATGTGCACCGCGTCAGCACCCGGCGGCTCGTAAACCGGCGCCCCCTTGGGATACACACCGTCGACCGCACACGAGTCGTCATAGTGAGTGAGAGTGCCCGCGACGATCACTGCGTACAGTGGACCGTCGTGGTAGTGCCAACCCGTGCTTCCACCAGGCTGAATAGTGATCTCTTTGCCGATGTAGTCAGTGCCATCGACGGTGAACTTGAACAGTTCCTTGGCGCTGACACCCGAACCAGGAGTCGCTGAAGCCCCAACCGCGGTCCCAGTCAGCACCGAGGCGGTCAGTGCGCAGGCAGTGGCCGCCCGCGAAATAACGTTGCCCATGAACCTTAGGACCGGATGGCCCCAGGTTTTGTGACACCGTCGCCATCGAGTGCCGCAAGCCAAGGGTTCGGTGGGGTTTCGGGCACGGGAGGCAAAACAACAGCGTGCTGGCGGACGGTGTCGACCCCAGCGGCCTGGGCAGCGGCGAGATCCACATCCGTACTGCCGATGAAGACGCACGATTCCACAGGGCGGGTACCTGCGGCCAAGGTGATGAGGTCCGGCGCGGGCGGCAAGATCGCACGATCAGGCCCGGAGCGTCCGGCGACCTGGTGCACGTACTGCTCCAACCCATGCAACACAAGGAAAGCACGAACCGCCGAAACGTCCAAACTGGTCACCACAGTCACCCGGGTACCCGCCGCGACGGCCACAGCCAACGCATCATGAACGCCCGGCGTGACCCCAGCGGCGCTCACGAGCGAGTGCTCGATCCGGCATAGCTGGGCATAAACCGCCCGCGCGGTGGCTGGACCAATTGTCGCCGCATGCGAGAGGACGATGAACGGGTCATCCGTGCGACGAACCTTCCGCGGCAACGGCGCATCGGCGATCAGCACCCGCAGACGGGAAGCGGGAGAAGACAGAACAGGCAGCTGCGCGATGGGCCCATCGAAGGCCACAAGTAAGTGATCTCGCTCAGTCAGCACGTCCATAACACCCATAATGCCCGTCAAGCGCGCAAAGTGGTGTCAACGAATGCCTGAGTCGCAGCAGTCAACTGCCCGCGCCGATACACCAGCCATTGCGGAAGACGTTCCGGCGGCGAAAACCGGTACACCGAAGCCCCAGCACGCACCGCGAGATCGGCCCACCCATCAGGCATCAACCCGGCGCCAATTCCCTTCAACACCATAGGAAGCACGACACTCCGGTCACCAACCTCAGCCGCGATCGTCATATCCCCAACGGTGGCAGCGAGCCGGTCGAACAGCGCGCGAACAGCAGTCGCAGGCTGCGTCACGACAAACTGCATCCCGCGCAACTGCGCAGGAGTCACGGTCGGCCCAGGAGAAAGCGTTCCCGGTGGCACAACAAGCAAAAACTCCTCGTCCCGCAAATGATGAGCCACGAGCCCACGGCCAGTGGGACGTTCGGCATGGCCGCACACGCCAACCTCGCACCGTCCCTGCAGCACCATGGCGATCACCTCAGCCGCAGACAAAGCGGACGAAGTACTCACCACGACGCCAGGATGACGAGCCCGCAGCTCAGCAATGATGCTCGTAACCGGCTCCAAAGCCGACGACGACGTAGCCGCGACGTCAACCCGGCCAACAGCACCCTCGCCAATAGACCGCGCCGCAGCCCGCATCGCGTCCAGGTCACGAAGCACAAGCCGCGCCCGATCGGCAAGCATCTCCCCAGCGCTACTCAACACCACATTGCGCCCCACCCGGTGAAACAGCGACACCCCAAGCTCATGTTCAAGCTTGGTGATCGCGCGTGACAGGGACGGTTGGGCCACACGCAGAGCACGGGCAGCGTGAGTGAAACCGCCATGTTCGACGATGGCGACGAAGTATTCGAGCTGGCGGCGTTCCATAGCAAGACGCTATCGGAATGGTGTCTTAGATGTCTTGGACATCTCACCCGGCCGGGGTGTGTACTGCCAGAACGGCAGGCGAAAGGACCCGATGTTCACCACCCGGCCCACCTTGCAGGGCACATTCGGCATGGTGTCCTCCACCCACTGGCTCGCCTCGGCAACAGCCATGGCGGTGCTGGAGGACGACGGCAACGCGTTCGACGCGGCGGTCGCCGCGGCCTTCGTCCTTCACGTGGTCGAACCACACCTCAACGGACCCGCGGGCGAGGTCCCGATCATCCTCGTTCCCCGGGGAGGACGGCCGCAGGTCCTCTGTGGACAAGGCCACGCCCCCGAAAAGGCCACGATCGACCACTACACCTCGCTGGGCCTTGCCCTCGTCCCAGGCACGGGCCCGCTCGCGTCCGCCGTTCCCGGAGCGTTCGACGCGTGGATGCTCCTGCTCAGGGACCACGGCACAAAGCGAATGGCCGAGGTGCTGAAATACGCCATCGGTTACGCCGAAAACGGACACCCGGCGGTCGAACGGATCGGCACGACGGTCGAAACGGTCCAAGAGCTGTTCGAAACCGAATGGACCAGCTCCGCCGAGCTGTACCTGAAAGACGGCAAGCCACCGAAACCCGGCGCACTGCTGAAAAATCCCGCACTGGCCAGCACCTGGCTACGGCTCATCGGCCAAGCCACCGGCCCAACCAGGGAAGCCGAGATCGACAAGGCACGGCAGATCTGGCGCGACGGATTCATCGCCGAAGCGCTCGCCGAAGCGGCCGCACAGCCCACAATGGACACCTCAGGCGAACGACACGTCGGCACCCTGACCCAGAACGACACCTTCGAAGCCAGCTACGAAGACCCAGTCACCTACGACTGGAACGGCTGGACAATCGCGAAACCAGGCCTCTGGAGCCAAGGCCCGGTCTTCCTCCAGCAACTCGCCCTGCTGCCAACCGAGCTCGAGCACGGCACACCGGACTATGTCCACACCCTCGTCGAGGGCACGAAACTCGCGATGGCCGACCGGGAAGCATGGTACGGCGACAGCACGCCGATCGAAGCCGGAGCCCTACTCGCCAAGGAATACAACGAATCCCGCACAATCGGCGACACCGCGTCGTTCGACCTGAGGCCAGGAAGCCCCGGTGGGCGCGCGCCGAGACTGCCGAAACTGCTCATCGACGGCACCCTGCACGACGTCCCGAAAGCCGCAGGCGCCGGAGAACCGACCGTCGCCAAGAACGGCCAGACGCGCGGCGACACATGCCATATCGACGTAGTCGACAAGTGGGGCAACATGATCGCGGCCACGCCAAGCGGCGGCTGGCTGCAATCCAACCCGGTCATCCCAAGCCTCGGTTTCCCATTGGGCACCAGGCTGCAAATGGCCTGGCTCGAACCCGGACTACCCAACTCACTCACCCCCGGACGGCGCCCGCGAACCACGCTGTCGCCATCGTTGGCCCTCCGGGACGGGACACCGGTCATGGCATTCGGCACGCCAGGAGGCGATCAACAAGACCAATGGAGCCTGCATTTCTTCCTTGCCGTCGCCATCGCCGGAAATGACCTGCAAGGCGCTATCGACGCACCAAACTGGCATACCAGCAGTTTCCCCAGCTCCTTCTATCCACGCGAGACGATCCCGGGAAGTGTGACGGTCGAATCGCGTATCGGCGATGACGTGATCGGCGGTCTGAAAAACCGAGGCCATCAGGTGACCGTGGGCGAACCCTGGTCGGAGGGCAGATTGTGCGCCGTGGCGCGTGACCCGGAAACGGGCGTGCTCTCCGCTGGGGCCAACCCGCGCGGCATGCAGGGCTACGCCGCAGGGCGATAGTGCCGCACGGGTAGGAAAATAGCGGTCCGACCACCGGACCGCTATTTTCCGCGCCATTTTTCGACCGAAACATTTTAACTGTTTCGAAATGCAAAATAGCGAATAGGTGTCGTAGGTTACTGGCCATGCGAACCCCACGCGCGCTGGTGATCGCGACAGCCGCCGCCACACTGGCCGCCTGTGTGCCGATCCAGGCGGTCACATCGAGCGGTGAGCGTACCGACAACTTCGGCGTACCCATTGGCGCCCAACGGGTCCGCGAGGGCGGCGAGCTGGTGATGGGCCTGTCCAACGAACCCGACAAGCTCGACCCGACGACATCGAGCTCGCTGTACACGCGCTACGTGATGAGCACGATCTGCGAGAAGCTCTACGACCTTGACGCGAAAGGCCAAGTCGTCCCCCAGCTCGCCACCGCGCTCCCGACGATCTCAGAGGACGGCCGGACCGTGACGTTCCCCGTCCGCACCGGAATCACCTTCGCCGACGGCACATCGTTCGACGCCAACGCGGTGACAACGAGCCTGCAACGGCATCTCACGCTGAAAACCTCGCAGCGCGCCAGCGAAATGGGTCCGATCGAAAGCATCGCGGCGACAAGCCAGGACACGGTCGTGATCCGCTACAAGCGCCCGTTCGCGCCGATCACAGCGGCACTCGCGGACCGCGCCGGGATGATCATGTCCCCAGCGGCCTTGCAAGCCAAGGGCGACAGCTTCGGCGAAGCGCCGGTCTGTGTCGGGCCGTTCAAGTTCGTCCGGCGCATCCCGCAGACCTCGATCGAGGTCACGCGTGACCCCCGGTACTACGACGCGGCCAAGGTCCACTTCGACAAGATCGTCTACCGGATCATGCCGGACACCAACAGTCGTGCCGCGAACCTGCGCTCTGGGGATGTGCAGGTCGCGGACACCATCTCGCCCCAGGACGTGGATGCACTGGCCAAGGACAGCTCGCTGCGCGTGCTGCAGTCAGGATCCCTTGGCTACCAAGCCGTCACGATCAACACGGGCAACGTGGACGGCGCGGGCAAGCCACCAAAGCCGATCGACACACCGCTAGGCCGGGACCCGCGCGTGCGGGAAGCCTTCGTGCTCACGGTGGACCGCAGAACGCTCGTCAACACGGTGTTCAACAACTGGTTCGAGCCTGCGTGCTCCCCCATCGCCCCGCAAAGCCCGTACGCCTCAGCGGCGAGCAACACCTGCCAGAAGTTCGATCCAGCCAGGTCACGACGGCTACTGGCCGAAGCCGGAGTGCCGATCCCGCTGACCGTGAACCTTCAGGTCACCAACACCCAGGACCAGCTGAGGTTCGCACAGGCGCTGCAGGCCAGCGCCGCGGAAGGCGGGTTCGACGTGCGGCTGGTCCCTGTCGAATATTCCACGCTGCTGGACGTGCAGAAACGCGGCGATTTCGAGCTGCTGCAACTGGGCTGGTCCGGACGAATCGACCCGGACGGCAACATGACCCGGTTCCTGGTGACCGGCGCCGCGGCGAACTACGGTGGCTTCTCCTCGAAAGAATTCGACGACCTGCTGGCCCAGGCTTCCCGGACAAACGACGTCGCACAACGGTCCGAGTTGTACGGCAAAGCGATCGGCATCATCCAGCAACAGAACCCGATCGTGTACACGTATCGGCTGCGCAATCTGACCGTGCACAGCAGAAGTGTCGCTGGCATCGAGGTCTACTCCGACGGTGTCGTCCGGCTCGGCAAGGCCGCCTTCGTCGAAGGTCAGGAGGGATGATGGCCCGCCACCTGTTGCACCGGCTCTGGCAGTCCGCGCTCACCCTGGTGCTCGCGTCGGTGATCGTTTTCATCGGAGTCCGTGCCCTGCCAGGCGATCCGGCATTGGCGATGGCCGGTGAGGAAGCCGACCCGGCGACTGTCGCCGCGGTGCGCGCCGAGCTCGGCCTGGACGAATCCCTTGTGTCGCAGTACTTCAAGTTCGCGGGCAACGCGTTGAGCGGCGACTTCGGCGAGTCGGTCCGGACCAGAACCCCGGTCAGCGAGATGCTCGGCGCGACCTTGCCGGTGACCATCCAGCTCGCGATCTACGCCATGCTCATCGCGATGCTGCTCGGCCTTGCCGCGGGAGTGGCCGCCGCCGTATATCGTGGCCGCTGGCCAGAGTGGACAGCCAACGGGTTCTCGCTGTTCGCCTTGTCCGTGCCCACGTTCTGGCTCGGAATCCTTGCCGTGCTTTATCTTTCCGTGCAGCTTGGCTGGTTTCCCGCATCCGGGTACGTGTCGCCGTTCGAGCATCCGGTGCGCGGGGTCTACTACCTGACCTTGCCCGCGTTGATCCTCGGACTGACGCACGCGGCCGTGGTGCAACGACAGACCAGATCCTCGATGGTCGAAACCTTGACCGCCGACTTCGTGCGCACGGCACGGGCCAAAGGACTCGGTCGCGGCACCGTGATCTTCCGGATCGGCCTGCGTAACAGCCTTATCGTGGTGACCACGATCGTCGGCCTGCAGCTTGGCGGGCTGATCGCGGGGGCGGTGGTCACCGAACGGATCTTCAGCCTGCCAGGGATCGGCAAGCTCACCCTGGACTCGGTGTTCACAAGGGACTATCCGGTCATCCAAGCGGTCGTGTTGGTGATCACCGCCGCGTACATCGTGATCAACCTGCTGGTCGACTTCCTCTATACGGTCATCGACCCCCGCATGCGCGTCTCCGGGAGGGCCTCATGACCACCCAACTGCAGCGCGTACGCGGCCGCACGCTGCGAAAACTGTGGCACAACCCGTTGGGCGTCGTCGGCGGCGTTTTGCTGCTGATCGTGATCATCGCCGGGGTGTTCGCGCCGTTGCTGGCGCCCTACTCCCCAGCGCAGGTCCATTTCACGACACCGTTCCAGCAGCCGTTCACGGTCGGGTTCGCACTCGGAACCGACGACCTCGGCCGTGATGTGTTGTCCCGCGTGCTCTACGGCACACGCGCGTCACTGGAGGTTGGCGCGCTGTCGGTGCTGCTCGCGGTGGTCGTTGGGGTGCCTTTGGGGCTGCTGGCCGGGTATTGGCGGTGGCTGGACGCTGTGGTGTCGCGGATCGCGGACGTGATGCTGGCGTTCCCGTTCCTCGTGCTGGCTGTGGGTCTTGCCGCGATCAACGGCGGCGGGATCGGCAACGCGGCCATCGCCCTTGGCATTGCCAACATCCCGACCATGATCCGCGTGGTGCGCGCGGAGACGTTGCGCCTCAAGGAATCCGACTTCGTCCTGGCAGCGCACACAATGGACGCGAGCGCCACCCGGATCCTCGGCACGCACATCCTGCCGAACGCCTTGTCCGCGATCATCGTGCAGGCCACGGTCATCATGCCATCGGCGGTGCTTGGCGAGGCGATCCTGTCGTTCCTCGGCCTTGGCATCCAGCCCCCGGACCCAAGCCTTGGCATCATGTTGTCCGACGCACAGCAATACCTGTTCCGCACGGTCTGGCCTGGCGTGTTCCCCGGTGTGGCGATCGCGTTGATCTGCCTGGGATTCAACCTGTTCGGCGACGCATTGCGCGACGCACTCGACCCCAAGACATGAGGAACGCAGGATGAGTGAGCCGCTGCTGGAAGTCAGCGACCTTGAGGTGGCCTTCGGCTCCGTGCCCGCCGTGCGCGGCGCCAGTTTCCGCCTGATGCCAGGGGAACGCGTCGCTGTCGTCGGTGCGTCCGGTTCAGGAAAGTCGACCACGGCGCACGCGATCATGGGTCTCCTGCCAGGATCCGGTCACATCACCGGCGGCCGGATCAGTTTCCGCGGCGAGGACATCACCCATATCGGCGAGAAGCGGCTTCGCCGGTTGCGTGGACGCGAGATCGGCCTGGTCCCGCAAGACCCGATGTCCAACCTCAACCCTGTGGCACGCGTCGGCCGTCAAGTCGCGGAAACCCTTGTGGCGCATGGCTTGACAGGCCGCCTCGAAGCTCGGACCCGCGCGGTGGAAATCCTTGCCGAAGCTGGGTTGCCTGATCCTGAACGGCGTGCGCGGCAGTATCCACACGAGTTTTCCGGAGGTATGCGGCAACGTGTCTTGATCGCGATCGGGCTGGCGTGTCGTCCGGATCTACTGATCGCCGACGAGCCCACGTCAGCTTTGGATGTGACCGTGCAGCGGCAGATCCTGGACCACCTGGAGAAACTGACCCAGGATCTCGGCACAGCCCTGCTCTTGGTCACCCATGACCTCGGGCTGGCCGCGGATCGCGCGGACCACGTCGTGGTGATGTCCGAAGGCAAGGTCGTGGAAGTCGGTCCCGCGCGCGATATTCTCACCTCACCGCAACACGAGTACACCAAACGCCTCGTCGCCGCCGCACCTTCGCTGACAAGGTCACCGACCCGCTCGGGCGCTTCAGCCGATCCCATCCTTGAAGTCATTGGGGTGTCGAAAGAATATCGGATCCGTGGCGGCGGTGGCGTACTGCAAGCCGCCGACGACGTCTCCTTCACTGTCCGGCGTGGACAGACAACCGCGATCGTCGGCGAATCAGGTTCCGGAAAGACCACGACCGCCCACATGGTACTCGGCCTCGTCACCCCGACCGCCGGAACAATCCGCTTGCACGGAACCGAATCGCGCCGCCGAGCGATGCAAGCGGTGTTCCAGGACCCGTACGGTTCGCTCAATCCAATGTTCACAGTGGAACGACTGATCACCGAACCACTGCGCATCTTGCGTGTTGGCGACCGTACCTCCCGCCGGGCACGGGTGGCCGAACTGCTTGACCAGGTCGGCCTTCCGTCCACAATGGCCCAGCGATACCCGAACGAACTCTCCGGCGGCCAACGCCAACGCGTCGCGATCGCACGAGCACTGGCGCCCGCTCCACAGCTGGTGGTGTGCGACGAAGCCGTATCAGCACTCGATGTCCTTGTGCAGGACCAAATTCTACGGTTACTCGAATCGCTTCAGCAGGAGCTCGGGCTCAGTTACCTGTTCATTTCCCATGACCTCGCGGTCGTCCGATCCATCGCGCACGACGTGGTAGTCATGCGCAATGGCCGCGTGGTCGAACAAGGACAGGTCGCCCAGGTACTCGATTCGCCCGCCGATCCATACACCCGGCAACTGCTCGACGCCATCCCGGGCGCCGGGGTGTTCGGTTAGTCGTCGACCCACTCAAGAAGATCCCCTGGCTGACACTCAAGCACGCGGCACATCGCCTCCAATGTGGAGAACCGGACAGCCTTGGCGCGACCGTTCTTCAGCACAGCGACATTGGCTGGCGTCAAGCCAACCTTCTCAGCGAACTCCCCGACACTCATCTTGCGTTTGGCCAACTCGACATCGATACGGACAACGATCGCCATCAGATCACCGCGTCCATGTCGGTACGCAGTGTCGTGGCCTGCCGAAGAAGCGCCCGCAACACCACAACGAGCAAAACGAAGACAGAGACAGCCCCCATGACCAAAGCCAGCACCACCCCAGTCCCAGGATCATCCGCGTTGACAAAGACAACGCCAACCACACCCAACAGAACCACCCACCCGGCACCAATCGCCCACAAGATCACATTGACCCACACCATAGCCCCCGCGGTGAAGATCCTGTCCTTACGTACCAAGGTGAGCAACTGCCAGATGCACACAATGACAACCTGTGCGCACACAACCCAGAAGATCGTAACGGCGGTCAAAGGCCAGCGAAGATGAGCGTCATCGGGCGACTGCCGCGCCATATGAGCAAACTGCCCCGGAAGCGAAACAGTCTCCAACATAACCATGAGCCCAAAGAGCAGAACTAAAAGGACCCGCAGCGGAACAACCGCCCGACGCACAGTGATCATACATCGAGTGTCGCGCGAAACCTATCGAAAGTCAATCGATACCAACCGTCAGTCAACACGGGAGGTCCATGCCGCGCGAGGGGAAGGTTTGACGCGTTGGATGCCGCGAAGGTGACCTTCACGGCATCCACTGGCGGTCAGCCAGTCACCGGTTCGCCGGACAATGCCGCTGCGAGCCGCAGCCACGGAGTCGCCTCCTCGTGACGACCCTGCCGTTGCAGCGTCCGCCCAAGCATCAAATGCGCGTAATGCTCAACCGGATCCCGCTCAACCACCGCACGCAACTGCTCCTCAGCGCGCCGCAACTGCGCGGAGTGGTAGTAAGCGCGAGCCAAAAGCAGCCTCGGCGCGACCTGCTCCGGAACCTCAGCCACAACGTCAGCCAGCACCGCCGCCGCCTTGGCATAGTCCCTATCCGCGAACAGCATCTCGGCTCGTTCCCAGCGCTCGGCGATGGTCTCCTCATGGTCGTCGTCGAACAGGTGCAGCGCGGTTACCCAACGGTCCGCGGCCACCCCAGTCGCTTGGTAGTTGGTCACGAGTGGTTCAACGTTCAACCACCTTCGCGGCATTCCCGAGTGATGTCACACGCGCTGGATCCAGCCTTTGCCCTCAGCGGCGATGCCTTCGAGGATGTGGAGCCGTTGACGCGTACAGGCGTTCCTCGTCGAGGTTGTTCAGAAACCTTTCGAGTGGTTGGCGAGCGGATCTATCGTGAAGATCCGCTCGCCGACGACGAGGATGTGACTGTTCCCGTGGCCCCACAGGAGATCGTCGACAGAGCTGCGGACGGCCTGACCGAACTGTCGGCAACTATCGCGGATTTCCTGGGCAGGCCACCGACCCTCGCCGAACTCCTCGACGTGCTCGCCTGGGCGGCCGCGCCGTTGGCGGGCGGGCCGGTGAAGATCACGGCCACGCCAAGTGGCGAGAAGGCCGGGCTGTCCGACCTGCCAGCGGAAGTGTTCGTCCAAGCCGCCGACCTTGTCACCGATATCGCCTCCGACCTTGCAAGCCTCGGCGACCTTCTGCTCAGGGGCCTGCGCCGGGCCGGAGTGCTGAGCGACGGCGTGACCATCGAGGTCCAGGCCGAATGGCGAACCTCTGCCTCCCAAGTGGACGACGCGACCACGCAGCGTTAACTTAGTTGCTGTACGCACCTAAGGACTCTGGGTGCTGGCGACGGGAGACCGCGGATGTCCGGATATCGCGAGGACCGCACGGCCGAAACGCTGTACCAGAACGACCGGCAGATCCGGGACGCTCGACCAGACCCGCAGGTCATGGCCGCCGCCAACCGGCCGGGAATCAGTATCCCCGAGCTCGTCGACACCCTGGTCCGTGCCTACGCCGACCGGCCTGCTCTCGGCCAGCGGGCGACACAGCCAGTGACCGATCCCACCACCGGCCGGACCTCGAGACGGCTGCTTCCGCACTTCGAAACCATCACTTACCGTGAGTTTGGCGAATTGGTCGACGCTGTCGCCGCGGAATGGCAGCAGACACTGCGTGCAGGCGACTTCGTGGCCGTACTTGGCTTCGGCAGCACCGATTTCGCGACCGTCGACACGGCCTGTTCGCGCCTGTCCGCTGTCGCCGTGCCGTTGCAGGCGAACACGACGGCCGCGAACTTGCAGCCGATCATCGCGGAGACCGATCCGCGCATTGTCGCGACAAGTGTGGAGTTGCTGGATATTGCGCTCGAGGCGACCGTCGACAGTACGTCGCTGCAGCGTGTTGTGGTGTTCGACTATCACCCCGAGGTTGACGACGATCGCGAGCTGCTCGAAGCGGCCCGCGCCCGCAGCGCACTCCCGATCGACACCCTCGCCGAGGTGATCGAGCGTGGCCGGGACCTGCCTGCACCGCCAATCCCAGCTCTCGTGCCGGACCGGCTGTCCACGCTGATCTACACCTCCGGAAGCACCGGTGCGCCGAAAGGCGCGATGTACACCGAAGCGATCGCCGTGGCCCTGTGGCAGCGTTGCGTTCCCCGCCCGGCGGAAATGCCGGTCATCAGCCTCAGCTACATGCCGCTCAGCCACGCGGTCGGCCGCGGGATGTTGCAGATGACGCTGGTGTGGGGCGGAACCGTCTTCTTCACCGCCAAGAGCGACCTTTCGATGCTGTTCGACGACATCGCCCTCGTCCGGCCGACCGAAGTGCTGCTCGTGCCGCGTGTCTGGGACATGGTCCGGCAGCGCTACGAGACGGAACCCACCGGCGATGAAGCCGCGAAGCGGGCCTGGGTGAAAAACGACGTGCTAGGTGGACGGATCCTGAGGGCGATCACCGCGTCGGCGCCGTTGTCGGCGGACACCGCCGAGTTGATGGAAGCGTGTCTGGAGACGCCACTGCACGAGATGTACGGCTCGACCGAAGCCGGTATCATGATCGTCGACCGCCAGTTCGTCGCGCCGCCTGTACGCGACTATCGGCTGGCCGATGTGCCAGAGCTCGGGTACTTCCGCACCGATTCCCCTTATCCGCGCGGTGAGCTGCAGATCAAGACCGACATCATTGTGCCCGGATACTACAGGCGGCCGGACGCCACCGCGGATGTGTTCACTGAGGACGGTTTCTACCGGACCGGTGACGTGATGGCCGAGATCAGTCCAGGCGAATTGGTGTACGTCGACCGTCGCAACAACGTCCAGAAGCTCTCACAGGGCGAGTTCGTGACAGTGTCCAATTTGGAAGCTATGTTCGCGGCCGCTGATCTGGTCCGGCAGATCTTCATCTACGGCAACAGCGCCAGGGCATATCTGCTCGCAGTCGTCGTGCCAACACCCGAAGCGCTTGAATCCGGTGATCTCAAGGCACGGCTGACCGAGTCTATCCAGCGGCTGGCTAAGGAAAACGGGCTCAACTCCTACGAGGTCCCGCGTGACTTCCTGATCGAGACCGAGCCGTTCACCATCGAGAACGGACTGTTGTCTGGCCTTCGGAAGTCGTTGCGCCCCAAGCTCAAAGAGCACTATGGCGAACGCCTGGAACAGCTGTACGACGAACTCGCGGACCGCGAAATCCAAGAGCTGAACCGACTCCGGCAGGCGGGCTCGGACCAGCCGGTGTTCGACGCCGTGATCCGGACCGCCAAGGCCATTCTCGGCACGCAGGACGACCTCGCGCCGGACACGTACTTCATCGATCTCGGCGGCGACTCGATGTCCGCGCTGTCGTTCTCGAACCTGCTGACCGAGATCTTCGGTGTCGACGTGCCGGTTGGCGTGATCATCAGCCCGGCGACCGACCTGCGAGCGCTCAGCACCTACATCGAGTCAGCGCTGGCAACCGACGCCAAACGGCCCACGTTCGCCGCAGTGCACGGCGAAGGCAGCGCGTCAGCCCGCGCGGAAGACCTCACGCTGGCCAAGTTCATCGCCCCCGAGATCCTGGCGAAAGCCACATCGCTGCCCTTGCCGGAAGGCCCAGCGCGTACGGTCCTGCTGACCGGCGCGAACGGCTATCTCGGCCGGTTCCTGTGCCTTGAATGGCTCGAACGGGTCGCGGAACTCGGCGGCAAGCTCGTGTGCATTGTCCGTGGCGCCACAACGGAAGCAGCCCGCGCGCGGCTCGAAGACGCGTTCGACAGCGGTGATCCCGAACTGCTGCGACGGTTCAAGACCGCAGCCGAGAATCTCGAAGTGCTCGCCGGTGACATCACCGAACCGAACCTGGGCCTTGACGAGCAGACGTGGCAGCGGCTCGCCGAATCCGTCGATCTGATCATGCATCCGGCCGCGCTGGTCAATCACATGCTGCCCTACGAGCAGTTGTTCGGCCCCAACGTCGTCGGCACGGCTGAGCTAATCCGACTGGCGCTGACGAGCAAACTCAAGACGTTCAGCTATCTGTCCACAATCGCCGTTCTCGCCTCGCAGAACTCCTCACCCGCTGAGGATCCGGACATTCGTACGACCAGCCCGGTCCGCGATCTCGACGAGCGCTACGCAAGCGGTTACGCCGCAAGCAAATGGGCGGGCGAAATCCTGCTGCGCGAAGCAAACGACCTCTGTGGACTGCCGGTCACGGTCTTCCGATCGGACATGATCCTCGCCCACAGCCGCTACCGCGGGCAGCTCAACGTGCCAGACCTGTTCACCCGGTTGCTGCTCAGCCTGATCGTCACGGGCATCGCGCCACATTCCTTCTACGCGAACGAAGTGACGAAAGCACACTACAACGGGCTGCCGGTGGACTTCACCGCGGAGGCGATCGCCACCCTGAGCAACGTGACGTCGGGCTATCACACCTACAACGTCCTCAACACCCACGACGACGGCATCTCGCTGGACGTGTTCGTCGACTGGCTTGTTGAGGCAGGCCACCGGATTCAGCGCATCGACTCGTACGCCGACTGGCTGGCACGATTCGAGACGGTGTTGCGTGCCTTGCCGGAGAAGCAGAAGCAACACACTGTGCTGCCTCTGCTTCACGCCTACGCCAAGCCTGATGACCACAATGGACTCGGCATCCCCACGGACCGCTTCCGTTCAGCGGTCCGGAAAGCGGGTGTCGGCCCGGACAAGGACGTCCCGCACATCACGAAGGCACTGATCCGCAAGTACGCCACCGACCTTGCGCAACTCGGCTTGATCTAACGGTCGATCGGCAGCTGCTCCACGCCTTCCCGCGACACGCCACAGCTCGGCGCCGACCAGAAGCGGGAAGACCGGTGCGCGACGTGCACGTGATCGTCGTGACCGACATAGCCAGGACCGAGGATCTCGCTGAAGCCGTGGTTACGCGCCTGCCGTGCCAACGCGCAGAAACCTTGCGGGCCAGCGCCAAGGTCGACCGCGTCGCCGTAGAGATGACGGCTCGCGGGCGCGCCACCGACAGCGTTGTTGCAGGCAACGCTGCGGAAGCCGCCGTTGACGTCGATCGGCCTGTCCCCCATGGCATGCCGCATCGCCTGCAGCTTCCACATGGACACCAACGCGTTGGCCCGCGCCGTGGCCGCCGAGACGTTTCCGCCCGACCAGTCGGAGTTGCAGTTGTTCAGCTCGTCATAGCTGAAGTTGACCGGCGTGCAGTCGTTGTCCTGCAACTCATAGATCTTGGTGTACGTCGCCGGGCCCGCGATGCCGTCCGCGCCGAGACCGTAGGCCTGCTGGAACCGCGTGACAGCGGCCTTGGTCCCTGGCCCGAACTGCCCGTCGAGGGCGAGCACGCCGCCGTAGCCCGGATAGCCGGCCACCCGGATCTGCAGCTGGCGCACGTCATCACCGGACGCGCCTTCGGAAAGCGTGCGTCCCCAGGTGTAGCAGGCATCCAGGGGCGCCGGTTCGGCCACCGCGGGAGCGACCGCACCGGCGCCGATCCCGGCCATCACGGCGAACAGGGCTAAAACCGATCTAAGGTTCATATCGGCAGGACCCTGACGACCGAGTACGGCGTTGTCAAGGAGCAACCAAGTCAATCGCAGGTATGGGCAGAACTAACCACCCGATCGGCCCACGACCCTCGCGTGCAGGTGGATTCCGTTGCTCCCGGTCACCAGCGCCTTGACGAGATCGCCTGGCTGAAGCTCCTCATCGAACGTGACCTTGCCGTCGACCTCCGGCGCCTGGTGCTCAGCCCAGCCGATACCACCGGACCCGACAAGAACCTCGATGGTCGTGCCAATTCGTTGCTCGGCACGCTTGCCGCACATCTCGTCAGCAAGGATCGCCAGCTCGTCGGCACGCCGGGAGATCACCTCGGCCGGTACCTTGTCATGGAAACCCGCTGCCTCGGTGCCTTCTTCGTCGGAGTAACCGAAAACGCCGATGGCATCCAGCCCGGCCTGCGCGACGAACTGGGACAACTCCGCGAAGTCTGATTCGGACTCACCGGGGAACCCGACGATGAAGTTCGACCGGATTCCGGCATCCGGCCGCAGTGCCCGGATCGACTCGATCAGCTCGAGAAATCGTTGCCGGTCACCGAATCGCCGCATCCGGCGCAACACCGGCCCGCTCGCGTGCTGGAACGGCAGGTCGAAGTACGGCGTGACACCGGGGGTCGACGCGATCACCTCGATCAGGTCAGGCCGGAGCTCCGCTGGCTGCAAGTAGTTCAGCCGGACTCGGTCGACCACCTCGGCCAACCGGGGCAAGAGCTTGTCCAGCGCGCGGATGTCACCGAGATCCTTGCCGTAGGACGTGGAGTTCTCGCTGACCAGAATGACTTCACGAACACCGTGCGCGGCAAGCCATTCCGCCTCAGCCACGATCTCATCCGGTGTGCGGGACACGAACGCCCCGCGAAAGCTGGGAATAGCACAGAAAGCGCAGCGACGGTCGCATCCGGACGCCAGTTTCAACGGCGCGATCGGGCCGCCGCCAAGCCTGTGCCGCAGGACGCGCGGCCCACTGGCCGGTGCATGACCCGGCACGTAAGCCTCAGATTCCCTGCGTCGCACTGGAGTCAGCGGCAACAGTTTCCGGCGATCCCGTGGCGTGTGCGCTGCCTTGATCCGTCCTTCAAGGACATCGTCGAGCCGCTCACCGATTTCCGGATAGTCGTCGAACGACAGCACGGCGCTGGCTTCCGGCAGCGCTTCGGCGAGTTCCTTGCCGTAGCGCTCGGCCATGCAGCCGACCGCGACGACCTTGGCGCCCGACCCGGACGCCGCGAGCATGGCGTCGATCGAGGCTTTCTTCGCGGGTTCGATGAACCCACAGGTGTTCACGACGACGACATCGGCCTCGTTCGTCTCGGCGAGCCGCCACCCGGCTTGGTCAAGCCGGGCAGCGAGCTCATCCGAATCGACCGAATTTCGCGTGCAGCCCACTGTCACAACGGACACAGTGCGATCGGTCGTCATCGGCTAACCGACGATCGTGAAATCTTCGACCGGCTCATCCGGGCTCAGCGCACCGGCGACAACGACGTCGGAACCGATCTCCGGTATCACGGCACTCACGCCGAGATACGCGGTGACAACGAATCCACTGGCCAGCAGGATGCGGGCCACCTTACGCAAGCCGATCTCGTACACCCCGACACATTTGCCGCTGTGCTCGCCGGGGCGATTGCGCGGCTGGGGGTTGTTCCGGCGTTCTTCTGCCATCTGCCTGATCGTGTTCAGGATTCCTCCTCAGGTGAGGTCCTTCACTGACGTCAAGGCACGATCGCAGGGTGATCTTGCAGGATTCTTGTGGTCAGCTCGGGCCGTGGTTCGTCACGCGCTGACCAACGTTGACCCGCACGCCGTTGCGCATCGCGTAACCGTCATAGGCCTGTGAACCCTCATAGAAGGTCCACCCGCCGATGGTCTGGTTGTTCACGCTGATGTGCGTGTTGCCGCGGAGCAACGAGAAGTGCACGTGCGCGCCTGTGCTCGAACCACCACAGGGCAACTCGTTGCCGATGTGCCCGAGGTAGGTCCCGGTCTGCACGTTCGCGCCGTTGGCGAGCGTTGTCAGGTCGTACATGTGGTAGTAGGTCGTGCTCAAACCATTGCCGTGCATGACTTTCACCAGTGCGCTGCGGCCACGGACGCAGCTCTTGTAGACCTTTCCGGCTCCCGCGGACAGGACGCGACCGTCGCCACCGTTGAAGTCGATCGAGCTGAACGGACGACTGCTTCCGCTGTCACCGTGCGGACCGCCGCCCATCCACCAGGAGACGCCTTGCGGCCACGGCAATCCAAGACCCGTGGCGGCAAGTGGCTGAACGCCGGTGAACAGATCCTTCTCGCTGTCACTGACGACTTCGCTCGGTGCTTGCTTGGTGAGTTCGGCGAAACCGGCGGTGCCTTCCAGTTCGACCCGCCACTTCTTGCCGAGGTTGCGGGCCACGAACAGCGAGCTGCGGGGCGCCTCGTGCGCGTGCCCGGACAACGGCACTGTGCTCGACCCGAAGACCCAGCCGTCGTGGCTGCGGTCGGGTTCGACGAGGGCGTTGTTGGCGCCCATTGAGGTAATCTCACCAAGATTCTGGTTCGTTTGTTGAGCCGCGAAGCTGCTCGGACGAGCGCTGGTCGATGTGCTGGGGAGTGGTGAGACCCGGGGAAAGATGGGCGGGGAGCCCTTGGTAGAACTGGATTGCGAAGATCAAGTCCGGACCAGAAGGCTCCCCGTGATTGCGTATCGTGCCATGCTCGATGTCCCGCGTGAACTGGCCCTCTACCTCAGCCGGCTGCTGCACGCCGAACGCCGCCGACGCGGCACCCGCAAGAACAGCAGGGCGTTGACCTGCTTTCGCCACGCGGTGCTGGGCCTGCGCTGGTTCCGGCAGAACACCGACGTCCCCGCCCTGGCTCGCGATCACGGCATCTCCCGCGCCACCGGCTACCGCTACTTGGATGAGGTCGTCATCGTGCTCGCCGAGCAGGCGCCGGACCTGCATGAGGCCCTGCAGCGGGCCAAGGATGAGGGCACGGCCTACGTGATCCTCGATGGAAAGGTCTTCTCCGCCGATCGCTGTAGCGAGAAAACGTTGAGCGTGAAAGGCGAGCCGATCGACCTGTGGTACTCCGGCAAAGCCCGCGAGCACGGCGGCAACATCCAAGCGCTGTGCGCGCCGGACGGTTTTCCGTGGTGGGTCTCGGATGTCGAGCCCGGTTCACTCCATGACTTGACCGTGGCGCGCGAGCATGTGCTGGGTGCGCTGTACTGGGCCGCCTCGCACCTTGATCTGCCGACGCTGGCCGATGGCGGCTACGACGGTGCCGGCATCGGCGTGCACACCCCGGTCAAACAGCCTGCCGATGGCCAGGTCCTCGACGTGGACACCCGCACACGCAACGCTCTGCTGCGTGGCCTACGGTGTCTGGGCGAACGTGGTTTCGCCCTACTCACCGAACGCTGGCGCAGCCTGCGGCATCTCACCGCCAACCCCAGCAAGATCGGCGACATCATCAAAGCCGCCCTTGTCCTCACGCATTTCGAACACGGCAAGATCGCGTGAAAGTCGCTGAGATCACCTCATTGACTTACGTACTTCGTCAGCCAAGGTAGGTGCCGCGGACGCTGAAGGCGATACGACGAACGCCCCTAAGACGACCACGACCATGGCTCTGACCAAAAACATGTGTCCTCCAACAGGGATAGGGACACGAGCAGGGTGACCAGAAGAAAAGCCATGGCCGTCGCGGACGTCAAGGCGTTCGTGTCGCCGCTGTAAAACTCTTTGAACAGTGTGTTCAAAACTGTGAATGACCGTGACCAGGGCCGTTTTGTGCCGTTAGATGACCAAAAGCTGCGAACACTGTGTTCGTTCACAGAATCGACCGGGGGTGAATGGATGCCCGATCAATTCCATTCCGCGCTCAGAGCCGCCATCGAGGACAGCGGCCTGACGCTTGACCGGCTGCGGCACCGGTTGGCGCAGCGCGGCATCCAGGTCAGCGTGACCAGCCTGAGTTACTGGCAGCAGGGGCGCAGCAGGCCGGAGCGCGCCGATTCACTGCGGGCCGTGCACGCGATCGAGAACATCTTCGGAATGCCACGGCATTCGCTGTCCGCGCTGCTCGGTCCACCCCGGCCACGCGGCCGGTGGACCAGACGCGACCGTGATTACGACGGCATTCTGGCGCCATCCGACGCGCTGGCCGAAGCCGTGACGCCGATGCTCGGCCCGTCGGACTCGAAACTGCGCGTGTTCAGCCAGGAAGACACCGTTCACGTCAGCGCCGAACGCACGATCCAGTCCGTGCACACGCGGTTCGTGGTCGAGGCAACCGCGCAAGGACCGGACAGGCACCTCGCGGTCTATTGCGCCGAACCCGGCACCGATTCCGCGGACATCAGCCTGCAGGCCGTGGCGAATTGCCGCATTGGCCGTCTTCGGCGGCACCCCGACGCCGCGGTGATCGCCGCGGAGTTGCTGTTCGATCGTCGGCTGCGATTCGGTGAAACCCACTTCTTCGACTACTCGATCACCGTTGCCGCGCCCGTGGTCAGCTTCGATTACCGCCGTGGATTCCGGTATCCAGCCGATGTGTACGTCCTGCGCGTGCAGTTCGCCGACGATGTCCTGCCGACTCGCGTGCGCGGCTTCACCCAAGTCAAGCCGCACGCGGGTGTCACGGTCGACGACGAGCTGATCGTCACTTCGGGACGGTGGGTGCACCGCGCCGAACGGGCCGTCAAGCCCGGTGTGATCGGCATCAGCTGGGAGTGGGACTAAATCATTTGCCCGGCCAAGGAAGATCATTTGCGTGACGACGACAACGGATGGACGAGCCGGAATCGACGCCGCGTTGGTCAGCCGATTGGTCGCCGCACAGTTCCCGCGGTGGGCAGGCTTGCCGGTGACCCCGGTGCCAGTCGACGGATGGGACAACAGGACCTACCGCCTCGGCGACAAGATGACCGCGCGCCTGCCGACCGCCGCGACCTATGCCCTGGCCGTATCCAAGGAAACCCAGTGGCTGCCACGACTGGCGCCGTCGTTGCCGGTCGCCGTGCCGCCGATCCTTGGCGAGGGCGCTGCGGGCGAGGGGTATCCGTTCCCGTGGTCGATCCGTGGCTGGCTGCCAGGCGAGACCGCCGCTGACCTCGGGCGTATCGCCGATTTGTCGCAGTTCGCGGTCTCAGTGGCCGAGTTCATCCGTGCCCTGCAGGCCTGCGACACGACCGGCGGCCCGGTCGCCGGGGAGCACAGCTTCTACCGAGGCTGCCCGCCTGCCCACTACGACGACGAATTCCGGCGCTACCGGACCGAGCTCGACACCCGAGTCGACGCGGCACGGGCAACCGCCGTCTGGGACGCGGCGCTGGCTGCCGAGTGGCGTGGCACGCCGGTGTGGTTCCACGGCGACGTCGCCTCCGGCAACCTGCTGGTCGAGGATGGCAAGCTCGCGGCCGTGATCGACTTCGGCACCTCGGGTGTCGGCGACCCGGCGTGCGACCTGGTGATCGCGTGGACGATGTTCTCCGGCGAGAGCCGCGAGGCGTTCCGGCGGGCAGTGGCCCAGGACGAGGGCATGTGGGCGCGCGCCCGCGGCTGGGCGCTGTGGAAGGCCATGCTGACCATCACCGAGTCATCGGACGCCGATCAGGTTGCCGCGAACGAGCGCGTGATCAACGACGTCATCGCCGAGCATGCGGGAGTCGCCTGACCGTTCACAATGGACGGTCAAAGAGTGAGAACTACCCCATGCGGCCGTACCATCCGCGTCGATGATCGACTACTCTGAGTAAGATCACGACGGAAAGGAGTAGGTACGAATGACCATCATCACCGGTGCGCCGACGTGGACGATCACGGTTGCCGGTGACACCGTCAGCTTCGGCTATACAGGTTCGAGCAGGTACTCGACGCCGCGGGTGTGGGGCGGACGAGGCCTCGGCATCACCCAAACCGACCTTCCCGGTTTCGTCCAGGCACTCGCCACAGTGCCCGAGTACGAGAGTCTGGTTCCCTCGCAGGACGACCGCGCGCCGATCTGGTCGAAGCCCCGGTACGACCCCGATGAAGCGTTCGTATATGTCACCGGCCCATGTCAGCTGCCCGTTGTCCTTCCTGGATACGCGCCTACGGCGACGTTCACCATCCAGCTGCGCCACATAGCCGCGCTACGGGCCCGCCTGACCGCATATCTGAGCTGAGAACCGCGAGGGCTCACCTGATGAGCCCTCGCCCGCTCGGCTCCACTTGTGGTGCCGTGAAGGCCACCCTTGCGGCGTTCAACGCCAATGCCAGGAACTTAACCAAGTCCGCGGGCTGACCGCTGCCGAGCCCCTCAAGGTCCACTAAGGACAAAAAATCGCCTCATTAATCACACATGTCACACCAGCCCCACCTACCACGGGAGGGGATGCCGTGAAGGTCACCTTGGCGGCGTTGGACGCACCAAACTCGGCCTTCGCACCCTGAACGTCACGTCATGCCCGCACTCCTCGCCCGGGCGGCCGTTCCCACCCGCGCCAGCCATAGATCATCGCAGGTCAACCGCCCGCGCCCGTCGACAGTCTCGATCGAGCTCCGAACCTTAAGTTCCTGACATTGCGGTTCAACGCACCACACTCGGCCCTCACGACGACACCCGTGGCCTCAAGCGACGCCGCGATGTCCACAATGGACACATCACGCCCCCGCACGAACCCACTACGATGATCACGTGACGACGAGCAAGGAGCTGGCAGCGCAGGAAGAGCGGCTGCAGTTCGACCGATTCGACAACGACACTGCCATCGCACTCGGCCAGCAGATGCTCGCGGCCGCGGCCCAGCGCGGCCTGCCAGTGGTGATCTCGGTACGACGCAACGGACAGCGCCTGTTCCACGTCGCACTGCCCGGCACCTCACCGGACAACGACGCCTGGATCGAGCGGAAGTCTCGGGTGGTCGACCGCTACGGCCACAGCTCCTTCCACATCGGGACACAAGCCCGCGAATCGGGCAGCACCTTCGAGGAGCAGTCCCGGCTCGACCCCGACCTGTACGCAGCCCACGGTGGCGTGTTCCCGGTCGTCCTGCGCGGCACAGGTCCTATTGGGACAGTCGGAGTGTCCGGGTTGCCGCAGGCCGAGGACCACGCGTTCGTGGTCGAGCAGCTCACCGCGTTCCTGAACGCCTGAGCGAGCGAACTCGCCCGAACCGGGTGACAATCAAGGTATGGCCGACATCGAACGTCCCGGCGTCAACGCCGGGCGGCTCTGGGCGAGTGGGCTGGCGACGGCGGTGGTCGCGGCGCTGCTCGCCATCGTGGGGATCATGATCGCCAGGGGCCTCGTCGAAGTGGCCGTGCTGGCGCCGAAGGGCGAGGGCGTCTGGGGCAACGCGAACACCTTCACCTACGCCTTGCTGTCCGGTGCGGCGGCGCTACTCGCGACCGGGTTGATGCATCTGCTCATCCTCGCGGTCGCCACGCCGCGCCAGTTCTTCACGTGGATCATGGTGCTCGTCACGCTCATCGCTGTCGTCCTACCGCTGTCGCTGACCGTCGACCCTGGGGCGAAGGTGGCCACGGCGGTGATCAACCTGGTGATCGGACTGGCCATCACGATCATCATCAACAGCGCCTCGTCCGCTGCCCTCGTGATCAGGCGAGACCCGCCGACCGAGCAGTGGCACCAACCGCCGAACACGTATTAGTACCCCTATTCGGTGATATGCACTCGGACGGAGTTTTTGTGTGATAGGGGGCACGTAGAGCCGTCCATATGGCTCGAAGGCACCTGTTTTTTGGCAGGTATCTACAAAGGCGGGGGCATGGCGTGTTCCCCTGGCGACATTTCGTTACTGGCGAGTAGACGAAAAGCTAGACCCAGCGCGCGAGGGGTGCCATCCGGTGGCGTGCGCACAGTCAACCTGAAAGGGCTCGGTCGAGTGTTCAGTCGTGTCGCCATCGTCAACCGTGGAGAGGCCGCGATGCGGCTCATCCACGCAGTCAGGGACCTGGCCGCCGAGACCGCTACACAGATCGAAACCATCGCCCTGCACACCGACGTCGACCGCACCGCCACATTCGTGCGCGAGGCCGACGTCGCCTACGACCTCGGTCCAGCGTCGGCGCGCCCGTACCTGGACCTGAAGGCGTTGGAGCGGGCACTGGTCGAGACCAAGGCGGACGCCGCGTGGGTGGGCTGGGGCTTCGTCGCCGAGGACCCGGCCTTCGCGGAACTGTGCGAGAAGGTCGGAGTCACCTTCATCGGCCCGAGCGCCGACGCCATGCGCAAACTCGGCGACAAGATCGGCGCCAAGCTGATCGCCGAAGAGGTCGGCGTGCCGGTCGCGCCGTGGAGCCGCGGCGCGGTCGAGACCCTGGAAGCCGCCACGGAGGCGGCGGCCGAGATCGGCTACCCGTTGATGCTGAAGGCAACCGCCGGTGGCGGTGGCCGTGGTATCCGCGTGATCACGAGCGCGGCCGAACTGGCGGACGCCTACGAGCGCACGAGCCAGGAAGCGGCGCGCGCGTTCGGTAGCGGCATCGTGTTCCTTGAGCGCCTGGTCACGGGCGCGCGCCACGTCGAGGTCCAGGTCATCGCCGACGGCCAGGGCACCGCGTGGGCGCTGGGCGTGCGTGACTGCTCGGTGCAGCGCCGCAACCAGAAGGTCATCGAGGAGTCGGCCTCGCCAGTGCTCAGCCCCGAGCAGACGGCCGAGCTCAAAGGGTCCGCCGAGCGCCTGGCCGTCGCGGTCGGGTACCGCGGCGCGGCGACCGTCGAGTTCCTGTATCACCCTGGCGACAAGCTTTTCGCGTTCCTCGAGGTCAACACGCGGCTGCAGGTCGAGCACCCGATCACCGAGGCGACGACCGGGTTCGACCTGGTCAAGGCCCAGCTGCACGTGGCATCCGGCGGCAAGCTCGAAGGAACGCCGCCAGCCGAGCGCGGACACGCTATCGAGGCCCGCCTGAACGCCGAAGACCCCGACCGCGACTTCGCGCCCTCCCCCGGCCGGATCGCGCGGCTGGATCTGCCTGCCGGACCGGGTATCCGGGTGGACACCGGTGTCAGCGAAGGCGACACGATCCCGGCGGACTTCGACTCGATGATCGCCAAGATCATCGCGTACGGCAAAGACCGCGACGAGGCGCTCGGCCGCCTGCGCCGCGCGATGACCGAGACCACCGTGGTCATCGAGGGCGGCGCGACCAACAAGAGCTTCGTACTCGACCTGCTCGACCAGCCCGAGGTGATCGACGCCAGCGCGGACACCGGCTGGATCGACCGGGTTCGCGCCGAAGGCAGGCTCGTCTCGCACCGCCACTCCGCTGTCGCCGTCGCGGCAGCCGCGATCGAGGCGTACGAAGACGAAGAGCAGGTCGAGCGGCAGCGTCTGCTGTCCACCGCGTTCGGTGGACGCCCGCAGGTGCGGCACGAAAGCGGCCGCGCCCTTGATCTGAAACTGCGTGGCGTCGGCTACCGCGTGCGGGTCGCGCGCGTTGGCGCGAACCGGTTCCGCGTTGGCATCGAAGCAGGTGAGGACGTCCGCGCCGTCGATGTCGAGCTCGAGCGCTTCGACGAGCACACCGGCCGCGTCATCGTCGACGGCACGCGCTACCGCGTGCTCACCCACACGCACGGTCCGATCCACTTCGTCGAGGTCGACGGCGTGACTCACCGCGTCAGCCGTGACGAGGGCGGTGTCGTCCGCTCCCCCGCGCCCGCGCTCGTCGTCGCTACGCCCGTACAGGTGGGCAGCGAGGTCGAGGCAGGCGCGCCCGTACTCGTGCTGGAAAGCATGAAGATGGAAACGGTGCTGCGCGCGCCGTTCAAGGCACGCCTCAAGGAATGCGTCGTGTCCGTCGGCAGCCAGGTCGGCACGGGTGCGCCCTTGCTGCGTCTTGAGCCGCTCGCCGACAGCGACGCCGAGGAGACCGCGCAGGAAGAGTCCGTCGAGCTGGACCTGCCTGCCGCACCCGAGGTGACCCCGGTCTGGGAGCGCGTGGCACGTGGCCAGGAGGACCTGCGGGGTCTGCTGCTCGGCTTCGACGTCGACCCACACGACGAGGGCCGGGTCCTTGACGACTACCTCACCGCCCGCCAAGCCTCCATTGTGGACGGTAACCGGCCGCTGGCCGAGGAGCTCCAGCTCATCGACGTGTTCGCCGACCTGGCCGAGCTGAGCCGCAACCGCCCGTCGGGTGAGGACAACAATGGCGACTCGCACGTGCACAGTGCGCGCGAGTACTTCCACACGTACCTGCAGAGCCTGGACGTCGAGCGGGCCGGGTTGCCGGAGTCCTTCCAGGCCAAGCTTTCCAAGGCGCTCGGGCACTATGGTGTGACCGAACTGGAGCGCACCGGCGAGCTCGAAGCCGCGGTGTTCCGGATCTTCCTCGCGCAGCAGCGTTCCTCCGCTGACGCCGCCGTGATCGCCAAGCTGCTGCGTTCGTGGCTGCAGGAGCCGCCGCCGGACGAGACGCTGCGTGAACCCGCGGGTCTCGCGTTGGAGCGGCTCGTTTCCGCGACACAGATCCGTTTCCCTGTAGTCGCTGACATCGCACGTGGTGTGGTGTTCGCGTGGTTCGGCCAGCCGTTGCTGCGCCGCAACCGTGCGCGCGTCTACGCCGATGTCCGTAAGCACCTGCGTTACCTTGACGCGAACCCGCAGGCGCCAGACCGCAGCGAGCGCATCGCCGAGATGGTTCGCAGCACCGAACCGTTGGTGCGTGTGCTTGGTCAGCGCCTTGTCCGTGCGGACGTGGACAACTCGGTCATGCTGGAAGTGCTGACGCGTCGCTACTACGGCAACAAGGGCCTGACCGGCGTGCGTACGAGTCACGTCGCGGACTGCACGTTCGTGGTCGCCGAGCGCGAGGGTTCGTCGCTTGTCTCGGCCGCGGTCGCGTTTGAGGCGTTGGGCGGCGCGCTGACCGGGCTCGCGCAGTTGGCCGACAGCACGGCCGCCATCGACGCGGACATCTACGTCGCGTGGGAGAACCAGCCCGAAGACTCCGACGCGATGGTTGCCGCGCTGCTTGACGTGATCAGCGCGCACCCGTTGCCTGAGCAGGTCCGTCGCCTGACGGCCACGATCGCGGGCGCGCGTGGCGCGGTCATGCACCACCACGTCACGTTCCGCCCGTCGGCCGCCGGCATGGTCGAGGAACGCCTGATCCGCGGCCTGCACCCGTACATCGCGCAGCGGATGCAGATGGAGCGGCTCAGCAAGTTCGACCTCACCCGCTTGCCGTCCTCCGACGAAGAGGTCTACCTCTTCCAGTGCGTGGCGCGGGAAAACCCGTCGGACGACAGGCTTGTCGCGTTCGCGCAGGTGCGTAACCTGACCGAGCTGCGTGAGCAGGACGGCAGGCTGGTCGCGCTGCCCACGGCCGAGGACATCATCGCGACGTGCCTCGACTCGATCCGCCGGGCGCAGACGCGGCGGCCGTCGAAGAAACGCTTCAACACCAACCGGATCGTGGTGTACGTGTGGCCGCCGAGCCACATCACCCGCGCCGAGCTTGAGATGATCGTCAAGCGTGTCCTGCCGACCACGGCAGGCGCGGGCCTTGAGGAGATCCTGTTCATCGCCCGCCAGCGGGACGAGAAGACCGGCGAGCTGAGCAAGAGCTCTGTGCGGATCGCCTTCAACGCCACCGGCGGCATCGAGCTGACCGTCGGCGAGCCACCGGCCGACCTGGTCGAGCCGCTCGACGACTACCGCCTGAAGGTGCTGCGCGCGAGCAGCCGTAACACCGTCTACCCGTACGAGTTGACGGGTCTGCTGGGCGACTTCACCGAGTACGACTTCGACGACGCCAAGAAGCTCGTGCCGGTTGACCGGCCGAAGGGCCACAACAAGGCGGCCATGGTCGTTGGCGTGGTCACCACGAAGACCCGACGGTACCGCGAGGGCGTGACGCGTGTCGTGCTGCTCGGCGACCCCACGAAGTCGCTCGGCGCGTTGTCAGAGCCGGAGTGCAGTCGCGTGATCGCCGCGCTCGACCTCGCCGAGCAGATGCGAGTTCCGGTCGAGTGGTACGCACTGTCCTCAGGCGCCCGGATCTCCATGGAGTCGGGTACCGAGAACATGGACTGGGTGGCCGCGGCGCTCAAGCGGATCGTCGAATTCACCCAGGACGGCGGCGAGATCAACATCGTCGTCAACGGGATCAACGTCGGCGCGCAGCCGTACTGGAACGCCGAAGCCACGATGCTCATGCACACCAAGGGAATCCTGGTGATGACACCGGAGTCCGCGATGGTGCTCACCGGCAAGCAGGCGCTGGACTTCTCAGGCGCCGTGTCGGCCGAGGACAACTTCGGTATCGGTGGCTACGACCGCGTGATGGGCCCGAACGGCCAAGCGCAGTACTGGGCGCCGGACCTGGCCTCCGCGCGCGATGTGCTGATGTCGTACTACGACCACACGTATATCGCGCCCGGTGAGAACGCACCGCGACGGGCGAAGACGAACGACCCGGTCAACCGGGACATCTCGGACTTCCCGCACACCTTGGCGGACAGCGACTTCACGACCGTCGGCGAGATCTTCTCGGCCGCCAAGAACCCGGACCGCAAGAAGCCGTTCGACATCCGGACCGTGATGCGTGCCCTGTCCGACCAGGACCACCCGGTGCTGGAACGTTGGGCAGGCATGGCCGACGCGGAGACCGCGGCCGTGCAGGACGTGCACCTCGGCGGAATCCCGGTGTGCCTGCTCGGTATCGAGTCCCGATCGGTGCAGCGCCGCGGCTTCCCTCCCACCGACGGCCCGGACACCTATACAGCGGGCACGCTGTTCCCACGGTCGTCCAAGAAGGCCGCGCGGGCGATCAACGCGGCCAGCGGCAACCGTCCGTTGGTGGTGCTGGCGAACCTGTCGGGCTTCGACGGCTCGCCGGAGTCGATGCGCAAGCTGCAACTGGAGTACGGCGCGGAAATCGGCCGGGCGATCGTGAACTTCCGTGGCCCCATCGTGTTCTGTGTGATCTCGCGGTACCACGGCGGCGCGTTCGTGGTCTTCTCCAAGGCGCTCAACAAGAACATGACCGTGCTCGCGCTGGAGGGCTCGTTCGCCTCAGTGCTCGGTGGCGCTCCGGCCGCCGCCGTCGTGTTCTCCGGTGACGTCAACGCCCGCACGGCAGCGGACCCACGCGTTCGCGAGGTCGAAGCTCGCCTCGCAGCCGCATCGGGCGCGGACCGCGCGGCGCTGTCGGCCGAACTCGACGAGGTCCGTTCGTCGGTCCGTGCCGAAAAGCTGGGCGAGGTGGCCACGGAGTTCGACCGTGTGCACAACATCCAGCGTGCGGTCGAGGTCGGCTCGGTTGACGCGGTGATCAAGGCGGCCGAACTGCGGCCGAAGATCATCGAAGCGATCGAGGCCCGGCTGGAGGCCTGAGTGGAGACAATGCCCGCACTCGGGCTGGGCACTTGGTATTTCGCCGAGCGCCCGGCCCGGCGCGAGCAGGAGATCGCGGCGTTGCGGCTGGGCCTGGACCTGGGCATGACGCTCGTCGACACGGCCGAGATGTACGCCGACGGGGCCGCGGAGATCCTCGTCGGCGAGGCCATCGCCGGTCGCCGTGACGAAGTGTTCCTTGTGGACAAAGTCCTGCCGCATCACGCGACCCGTGCCGGGACGGTCACGGCCTGCCAGGCCAGCCTCGAACGCCTCGGCGTCGATCACATCGACCTGTATCTGTTGCATTGGCGTGGCCGGGTGCCGTTCGAGGAAACGATCGCCGGGTTCGCGGATCTGATCGACGCTGGCCTGATCCGGCATTGGGGCGTCAGCAACCTCGACCTCGAAGACATGCGTGAAGTGGCAAGTGTGGCCGACGGATGTCAGACGAATCAGATCCTGTACAACCCGAGCAGGCGAGGCCCGGAGCACGACCTGATGCCCTGGCTGTCGCAGCAAGGCATCCCGGTCATGGCGTACTCCCCCATCGAGCAAGGCCGCATCCTCAACAACCGGACGCTGACCGCAGTCGCCCGCAGGCACAACGCGACCGCGGCCCAGATCGCGCTGGCGTGGGTGTTGCGTGTGGACGGTGTCAACGCCATTCCCCGGGCCGCGAATCCGGAGCACGTGCGGCAGAACGCGGCCGCGGCCGACATCGAGCTCACCCCGGAGGACCTGGCTGAGATCGACAGGGAGTTCCCGCCACCGACCCGGCCCCAGCCGCTCGAAATGCTGTGATGAAAAAACGGATGACTGCCTCGCTGGCGGTGATCTACTCTGCCTGACGTGATACAGCAGCTGTTCTACCTCTGAGGAGACGACGCCTCCCATCGGTGCCGCGGACCGCGGTGCCGTTGCTCGTCATTCCTTCTGTATCACCTCTTGTCGGAGGCATTTCTTCATGTCATCTCGAATCACGCTCGCCCCTGCGCGCGCGGCGCACGTCCGCGCGTCCGGCGTACATCTGTCTTACGGCGGCCGTCCTGTGCTCGCCGGAGTCGACCTTGTGGCCGCTGCGGGCGATCGCGTCGCCGTAGTCGGTGAGAACGGTCGTGGCAAGACAACGTTGCTCAAGGTGCTCGCTGGTGAGCTTGCTACGGACCGCGGCGAAGTGCATCTCGCGGGCTCGCTCGGTGTCGCGGCACAGCAGATCCAGGTCGACGGGACTGTCGGCGACCTGATCGACCTCGAACTGACGGCGGTACGGCGTGCGTTGGCCGACCTGGAAGCCGCAACCGAGGCACTTTCCGAGGATCGCCCGGGCGCCGAGGACGCTTTCGCCAACGCGCTGGCGGAGGCCGAAGCCCTCGACGCGTGGGACGCCGACCGCCGCGTCGAGGTCTCGCTCGCTGCTTTGAACTCGGTCAACTCGCGTAGTCGCGCGCTCTCGTCGCTGTCGGTTGGGCAGCGTCACCGCGTACGGCTCGCTTGTTTGCTCGGGGCACGGCATTCCGTGTTATTGCTTGATGAGCCAACGAACCATCTGGACGCGGGTGGACTGCAGCACCTGACTGAGCAACTGCTCACCTACCCAGGTGTGGTTGTGATCGTGAGTCACGACCGCGCTTTGCTTGCGGACGTGGCCACCACGGTGGTGGACCTGGATCCGTCGAGCGACGGCAGGCCGCGGGTGTATGGCGGCGGTTACGCCTCGTACGTCGACGGCCGTCGTGCGGAGCGCGCTCGTTGGGAGGCTGCTCATAGCGCCGAAGTCGCTGAGCGACAGCGGCTTGCGGATGACCTGTCTACGGCACAGAGCCGTCTGCGTGACAACTGGCGCCCAGACAAGGGCCACGGCAAACACACGCGGGCTACCCGGGCGTCTGGGCTCGTACGCGCGGTTCACCGCAGGCAAGAGGAGCTGGAGGCACACGTGGTGGCGGTACCTTCGCCGCCCAAGCGGTTCACCATGCCTTCGTTGCCGGAGTTCCGTGGCGCGACCTTGTTGCGAGCTGACGAGGTGACGGTCGATGGTCGGCTCACGCGTCCCGTCTCGCTGGCGTTGGATTCCGGCTCTCGCATGGTGGTCACCGGGCCCAATGGCGCGGGCAAGTCGACGCTCCTGGGCGTGTTGTCCGGCGACCTTGCGCCAAGCAGCGGCACGGTCAACCGCGCGCGGCCCGTACGAATCGGATGGTTGGGGCAGGAGTCCGAGCCGTCAGGTAGTCGTACTGCGCACTCGCTGTACGCCGAACAGGCTTCCGCATGGGCGCCTGGATTGGGCGAGTTGGGCTTGCTGGATTCGTACGACATGCATCGGCCGTTGACTGAGTTGTCGGTCGGTGCACGGCGACGGCTGGATCTAGCTTTGGTATTGGCGCGCCAGCCGCACGTGTTGCTGCTCGACGAGCCCACCAACCACCTGTCATCCTCGCTCGTTGACGAGCTGACAGACGCCCTAGGGGCTACGTTGGCGGCTGTCGTACTCGCGACACACGACCGGCAACTGTTGCGCGACACTGCCTCCTGGCAACGCCTGGCGCTTTAGGAATGCAGCGCTTTTGCCGTAGGTGAGCTCGGAACGTCGCCAGGGTTTGGGTACGTGCCCAACACCCTGTCGGCGGTTCCGGACGTGGTCACGGTGAACCAGTAATGCTCGTTCTTGAAGTGGTGCAGCCGGTGATTACGCCACACCGCACGGAACAGCGCGGTACGCGGCTTGTAGTCGCTGTGGATGAGGTAGTGCGTCCACTCGTAGCCGATGCCAAGCAGCCCAAGAAATGTCAGGAACGTCAATCCCGTCGCCGTGCTGGGGAATGCGAGCAGCCCGATCGCGATCACTCCTGGCAGCAACCAGAGCAACGTCTGCCACGGGATGAAGATCAGCGGGACGTCGCGCGGGTCGGCGTGGTGCTCCCGATGCTTGCGGGCCAGTAGTGAATCTATCGTGACCGAGCCAAGCCGCCGCGGCCGCCAATGCAGGATCACGACGTGCACGATCCACTCGAACAGCGGGAACACGGCCAGCATGATCGCGGGGACCAGAGCATCAACCAGCCGCCAACCACCGAGCGAGATACGGGCGATCGCGGCGCCGATGAGGACCGCGGTGATCATCCACGGTGATGGATAGCGCCAGAACACCCGGGCGGCTTCGGTCAAGGAGAGTTTCGCGGCGCGTTCCATCGCCATCCATCCTTCAGCTGGTCAAGTGGTCAGACCACTGTAGGCACATCTCGCCACAAAGGACAAGTGGTATGACCAGTTGACCGCCGCTACCCTGGGCGACGTGGCATTCAAACGTGTCGAGCGCCGATCGGTCCCCGACGAGGTCTACGAGCAGCTGCTCGCCGACGTCGTAGGTGGCGAGCTCGCCCCCGGCAAGAACCTCCCAGCGGAGCGCCAGCTCGCGGAGGTGCTCGGCGTCTCCCGCCCGGCGGTCCGCGAAGCCCTTCAGCGGCTCGCCCACTCCGGCCTGCTCGCGGTTCGCCAAGGCGACGGCACCACAGTGCTCGACTACCGCAAGCACGCCGGGCTGGACCTGTTGCCACGCCTGCTGATCCGCGACGGCGAACTCGACTTCGACGTGATCCGCAGCATTGTCGAAGCTCGCCTGCTGATCGGCCAGGAAGTGGCCGCGCTGGCCGCCGAACGATCCGGCGAAGACCTGAAAACCCCGCTACAGCAAGCAATCGCGGAACTCGCCGCCGCGACCGACCCGGTCACCCAACAACGCTGCGCCCTCGTCTACTGGGAACACATCGTGGACGCCGCCGACTCCATCGTGTTCAGGTTGATGTTCAACAACTTGCGTGCCGCATACGAACCCGCCATCGACGCGCTCGCAACGGTCCTCAGCGCCGAAGTCAGCCGCGTCGACAGCTACCGGGACCTGGCTGAGGCCATCACATCCGGCGACGGGACGCGCGCGAAGCAGTCGGCCGCCAAGCTCCTTCGCCTGGCGACCGACGAAATGCTCACAGTCATCAACAACCTCGTGAGTGGTTAAGCGCGTTAGAACACGTCTAACCACTCACGAGGGGAATCCGTCGCCGTCGACGTCCATTGCGGAAAGACACTCTGGACCTTGCGGATGGTGACGTGGGTCCGGTTCGCCGATTCCGGCACTGGCAAGCAGTTCGTCGTGGTCAACACGCATTTCGACCACGAGTCGGAGAACTCACGCGTGCGTAGCGCCGAACTGGTGCGAGACCGGATCAACGCCATCGCCCCAGGCCTACCAGTCGTACTCACCGGCGACTTCAACGCGGCCGCCCAAAGCACGCCGACGTACGACATCCTCATGTCCGGCGCCAGGTTGACCGACACCTGGCGTGCTGCCGCAGAACGCCGCACACCGTTGTACGCCACATTCCACGGCTATCGCCCACTGGTACCCAATGGCCCACGGATCGACTGGATCCTGACCCGAGGAATCACCACAATCCAAGCCGCGGCCATCAACACTTTCGCGGCAGGCAACCAGTTCCCGTCGGATCATCTTCCCGTTCAGGCATTGATCACCTTCAGTCCAGCACAGCAGTAGCCTCGACTTCGACAAGGAGATCCGGCTCGCCCAACGCCGCAACGCCGATGAGGGTGATCGGTTTGACCGGATCGACACCGAGTTTCGCCGCGGCCCTGGCAACGCCTTCGCCAAGCAACGGCATCTTCTCGGGACTCCAGTCGACGACGTAGACCGTCAGCTTGGCCACGTCGCCGAACGAACCGCCGATCTCGGCCATCGCCCGGCCGATGTTCAGATAGGCCTGCTCGATCTGCGCGGCCAGGTCGCCCGCGCCAACGGGGTTGCCGTCGGCGTCGCGGGCGACCTGGCCTGCCATGAACACCATCCTTGATCCCCGCGCGATCGACAGCTGCCGGTAGACCTCGGGTTTCGGTAAGCAGTCCGGGTTGACCAGCTCGACAGCCATAGTTCCTCCTCCAGCTCGAAACCTGACCATAGCATTGCAATGCTATAGTTAGGAGCATGGCGAGGACCAAGGATCCGGCGGTCCGGTCCCTGCTGATCACCCGGGCCGCCCACATGCTGCGTGTGCGCGAGCCGATCACCCTGCGGTCCCTTGTCGAAGGAACCGGCGTGTCAACAATGGCCGTCTACACCTATTTCGGCAGCATGGACGGCCTGTGGCGAGCAGTACGCCAAGAGGGATTCCGCCGGTTGGCCACACGACTGGACACAGTCGGCAAGACCCGTGACCCCGTCCGTGACCTCGCGGCCCTTGGCGCCTGCTACATCTCCCACGCGCTGACCGAGCCCGATCTCTACCGGGTCATGTTCGACGACGGCTTCGAACTCGAAGATCCCGAACAGGCGGATCGGGCGTTGCACCATCTCGTCGAGACAGTGCAACGAGCCCGATCCGCCGAACGGTTTCGCGCTGACGTCAACCCGTTGACGACGGCCATGCAAAGCTGGGCGATCGGGCACGGGCTGGCGTCATTGGTCGCCTGCGGCCCGCTCCCCCGCGACACCCTCGCCAACGGCATCCCGATGCTGACCGCGTTGTACGTCAGCTACGGCGACGATCCTGTCCGATGTCGACGGTCGGTCACGCGGGGGTGGCGTGCCGGTTAGGCGAGGCCGATCTGCTGATAGAACGTCTGGTTGTCCCAGAACAGGAATTCCTCGTCCATCGTTCCGCGCCTGTTCCAGATGCCGACCGTGGCCATGTTGATCGCGTACTTCTTGCCGGTCGGCTTGATGAAGCCGCCTTTGCCGTCCGGCATCGGCCGGGTGAACGTCCCTTGCATCACGCCGGTGACCGCGGTCAGTTCGTTCTTGGCCACCCGTAGTGGATGCGAGAGGATCCGGGTGTCGGGCGCCCACACGAACAGCGCGGCCAGATCCGCGATGTGCTTGTCGATGCCGTCCGTGTAGTGCCCGTCCGGCCAGTGCACACGGATGTTGCGCGCGTGGCTTTCGGCCAATCGGTCCCATTTCGCGTGGGTGAAGACGTCGAAGTCCAGCTCGTCGAACGTCTTCAGGTGCTCCCGCTCGCCGCGCGTCAGGTTCTTCGGGAACGGTGGGTTCGGCACCGGGGTTGCCGCCGGGTCAGGCATCGGAACCCACGGATGGGCCGATGTCGCCTCGGCAACGCTCGTGCCACTGGCCACAGCGGACAGTGCCACGGCCCCCAATGCCGCTGCTCCCAGTGAACGACGGTCGATCATGGTTCTCCTTTTGCTACGACCGCGGCGATGTCAGCGCCACGGCCTCGATCTCTACCAACTGCTGGGGAAACGCGAGATCGACGACACCGACGATCGTGTCGGTCGGCCGGTGCCGTCCGAAGTACTCCTTGTGTAATCGGGCGGCGGTATCGAAGTTCGCCGGCAGGTTCTTTGTGTAGATCTTCACGCTGATGATCTGGTTGCGCGGGATCCGGTAGTGCGCGAGTACCTTGTCCAGATTGCCGAACGCGGTACGGACTTGGAGCTCGAAATCGCCTTCGCCGATGAAGTTCCCGGCCGCGTCGTGCGACAGCTGCCCGGAGATGTACACCATGTTGCCCGCCCTCGCGGCCTGTGAGTATCCGTACGAGTCCTCCCATGGCACTCCGAAGTTGAAGTGGTCCCAGCCGCGGCGCTGCTCCGCACTGGCGCCCTGCAGTCCGACGATGACGATCATCACCGCGGCCAGCACGGCAAAGCCGAGTCTGCGTCCTGTCTTGCTCATCAATTGTCCTTTCGTCCCAACGGAACCCGCAAAACAATGCCCTGCGGGCCGAGCACCGCAAAGGTCGAAGAAGGACGACGGATGGTCATAACGGGACATTTCGGTACGCGGCACGGAAAGCCATCGGCGGCATCCCGGTGCAGCGCTCGAAGAACTTTCCGAAGTTGGTCGGCTCGCTGAACCCGAGCGAGACCGCGATCTCGGCGGCGTTGGCATCGCCGTACACCAGGAGTCGTTTCGCCTCAAGGACGATGCGCTGAATGATGTACTCCTTGGCGGTCATCCCCACGGCCGCCTGAGCCGATCGGTTGAGCGTGCGGGACGAATATCCAAGCGCTGTCGCGTACGCGTTGACCTGATGGTTGTGGCGGTAATCGCGTTCGACCGCCTCATGAAACCGAGTGAAGACGCCGTCGGGCTCGCATAATCGACGCTGCGGCACCTGCCCGAGCAAGAGCAACAGCACAGACAGCAGTGAGTGCCACAGCTCCATCCGGACCTGTACCGCAAACTTCTCAGTGAACTGCAACAGTCGCAGCACCTGCAAGAGCTGTTGCTGTGTCGATGGATCCGGCAGCCAGTGCGCCGGGCCGCACGTTCTGGTCAACTCCTGCGCGAGCAAGGTCTGTGGTTTGAGCAGGCATGGTTCAAAAAGGACAGCTGTCGCCTCGTAGGTCAACGGATCGATCCACCGGTGTATCGGCCCTGGCCGCACCCACAGCCAACTCCCGGTGGACAACGAGTATTCGGCGGAGTCCACTTCGTGCACACCGCTACCACCGGTGACTGCGAGCAACCAATGGAACTCCGACCGCGACGATTCCGCGGCCGTCCGGGCACGCAGATCGGCGGCGGTGATGACTTCGAGCAGACTGATGTCCTGCTGCTGCAAACCTGAACCCTACTTTCACAGACGGTCGGCGCCCACCACGGGCGGCGAGTGCCCTCGGATGGACTTCCGGTTGGTCACCTCAACTCAACGCGGCGAACCGGACAAGTGGGATCACGATCGGCGAGGCGATTCATTCGCGGAATTGGGTTGTCCCTGGCTCTTGTTAAACTGTCTCGACTGTGAACAGTGGATTGACCACAGCCGAATTATCCGCGTTACGCACCTTCCTCGCGGTGTACCGCTGGGGTGCCGTCGGCAAGGCAGCGGAAGCGCTGCACCTGTCCCAGCCTGCTGTTTCGCATCACGTCAAGGCGCTGGAGCAGGTCACGGGCCGTCCGCTGTTCGAACGCTCCGGCCGTGGCATCGCCCCCACCGCCGCCGGTCACGCGCTGGCCGCCGAAGTCAGCGAACACGTCGACGCGATCGAGCGCGCGATGCACTCGCTGCGGCCAACGGTCGCCACCGAAACCGGCATCGTGTTCCTCGGTGGCCCGATCGAACTGCTGACCGGGATTGTTCCGCGACTTGCGCCGTTGCTCGACACTGGTCTACGGATCCGGTGCCGTCACGGGCTGGCGGACGACTTGCTCGACGGCCTGATCGCCGATCAACTGGACATCGCGGTGCTCACCAGGATCGAAGGCGCGCCACAGAAGAAGCTACGCCTCGTGCAGTGGCAGGAGGAGGAGTTCGTCCTGATCGGACGACGCGGCGAAGCACCCTATGATCCGGCAACGGACACGCGACGGTTCATCGGTTACGGCGAGGAAATGCCGATGACGCGCCGCTACTTCCGAACCTGCTGGGGCATACCCGCGCCAGCGCCCGCGCTGACCGTGCCGAACCTGCGCGCGGTCGTCGACGCGGTGAAAGCGGGTGCCGGTCTTGCCGTTGTCCCGACGTACCTGTTCGGCCAGGAGATCGCCGACGGGACGTTGGACATCGTGCACACGCCGCCGAAACCGGTACTGAACTCGATCTACCTGGCCACGCGCCGTGGCCGGGAACACGAGCCCCGTGTACGGATGGTGCTGAGCCACCTCGTCACGTGAGCTGCCACGTCGCCTGAATCCACCACCGGTCGCCGTTCTGCATGGCTGAGATACTCACATCGCCCATGTCCGATGTGGACGAGAACGGTTCACACGCGGCCAGCACGCTGACCGTGACGGTCTCGTCTGTACCTGTCACGGTCACGCGCGCCTTTCCACGTGCTGTAGCCAAAGCCGCGATGGTGGGTTCGGTCAGGCGCCGACGAATCTGCGCGGGCAACGTCGGACGCGTGCCACGCTCCGCAAAGGACACTGGCACACCAAGGCGCTCAGCCGTTTCGATGCACGCCCGCAGTTCGTGCAGCAGCGGGTCGCTGACCGTGCTGCCTTCGGCGAACAGGCGACGCATCCTGGCCGCCTCCACCGCGCACCCCCGCCGCACAGTCTCCTCGGCTGGATCCAGGTCTCCGGAAGCCAACCCTTGCAACAGTGGCACGGTCGTGTCCGCCAACCCGGCGTAGCGTTGCTTGCGGTCCTCATGTAGTTGCTGGGCAACAGCTTCAGCCGTGCGCAATTGTTCTTCGTCACGCGCGACCTTCGCGGATCTCACTGCGAGGCCTCGCAACACGGCCGCGATCATCGCGATCGCCAACTGGTACGTGAGCACGGCCCAGGTCGCGTTCACGACACCGACGACCGACAACGCTGACTGCCCAACGAAAATAGCCACACCGAACGTCATCAGGTATTGCGCGACAAGGACACTGGCGAAGACCACGACACGGCTGTCCATCAACAGCAGCACAACCTGCCAACCGGCGTCGCCTTCCGACCAGTGCGCGGGCCCCAACAAGTACTCCGGCCGCATCGACAACGCACCCAGCAACGATAGCCCGAACACAACCACGAGAAGCGGCCATCGCCAACGACCCAGAGGCTTGTCACGCCAGGTCGCAACGGCAACCACCAACGTCACCGCCAGCAAACCAAACCACGTCACATACTGCGGCCACATGACGTAATACGCGTCCTGGCTCGACAGCAGCCTCGGCAGATCCAGACCGAACAGGATGGCCGTGCTCATCACGATGACGCCCCAACGCAAGCCGCGTTGGAAAGAGGTGCCGATCAACTTCGCGTCATCGCCCGACGGTTGTTCACGCCTGAGCGGAACCGCCATCCGGACCGTGGTTCCCGCACCCGGGCTACTGATGATCTCCGCGCTGCCGCCCGCGCGCGTCATCCGTTCCACCAAGGAACGCGTTACGCCATAACGGTGATCCGGGATCTGCTCGGGCGTGAATCCCTTGCCCGTGTCCTCAACTTCAACTGTGACAGCGTTTTCTTCCTGAAGCACGCGGATCCCGACATGATCGGTGTCGGCGTGCCGGACGACGTTCGTCAACGCCTCCCGCACACCGCGACTGAGCAAAACCGCGTCCACGGCAGGTAATCGCACATCTTCACCAGCCCAGGAGATCTGCAACGGCGTGTCCGCGGCAACTTCCCTGAGGAGCTCAAAGAGCCCGGTTTCCGCTGTCGGCTCGACCTGTGACCCGCTGACCTCACGAAGATCCCGCGCCGCCTGTTCGGCAAGCCAGGATTCGCGCCCCTGAACCACTCCCGCGCCAACCATCAGCAAGGTGGCCGACGCGGTGTCGTGCAATGCAGCAAGATATTCACGCTCGTCCGCACGCCTCGCCGCCGACACCGCGGCTTCCCGCCGCAACGCCTCTTCCCGCTCGACAACCCGATCCGCCGCCCGCGCGCTGCGACGCACAAACCGATAGAGCCCCCACGACAACGCAACCTCAGCGACCGTCCACACCACGACCGCTTCACTGACAAGCCATCCGCCCGGATCCGCCAACCAGGTCCCGGCGTAATGCAGGCCGACGATCAGGACGGTGATCGCGGCCAGCACCCAGCCTCGGACCAGCCAGGGGTACGTGATCAGGCTGATCGCCATCGCGATCAACACCCAGGTCCCGCCCGCGCGGGGATCGGATGTGACCGTCCAGAACTGGGTCAGCACCACCCCGCACAGCAGGACGACGTCAACCGCCACCAGCCAATGCCGCCGAGTGGACCTGGGCAAAGCGTAGGCGTACCACAGGTTCCAGAGGTTCAGCCCGAGGATGATCACCGTCGTGATCGCCTGGTTGGGCGCCACCGCGAACAACAGCGACCACAGGCTGGAGGTGCCGACCAGAACGAGCCGCAACCCCAAGGCGTAGCGCATTCCTTTCGGAAGCAGCTCCCGCTCTGCCGAGCCCATCATGCGCAGAAAATAGCGGTTCCCCCGTCGCCGGGGGAACCGCGGTCTCTCAGCCCACGCGAAGCCGGAAAGCCCCTCGTGAGTGGTTAGCAGCGTTAGAACGCCGCTAACCACTCACGAGGTCTGATCAGGCGATGTCGTAGCGGTCGGCGTCCATGACCTTGGTCCACGCGGCGACGAAGTCCTTCACGAACTTCTCCTTCGCGTCGTCGCTCGCGTACACCTCGGCAACCGCCCGCAGCTCGGAGTTCGAGCCGAAGACCAGGTCGGCGCGGGTGCCGGTCCACTTGACCTCACCGGTCGCGCGGTCACGGCCCTCGAAGACCTCGCCGTCGCCGTTGACCGACTTCCACTCCGTGCCCATGTCGAGCAGATTGGCGAAGAAGTCGTTGGTCAGCCGACCCGGAGTCGTGGTCAGCACGCCATGCGTGGACTGCTGGTAGTTCGCGCCGAGCACACGCAGACCACCGACGAGCACGGTCAATTCAGGTGCGCTGAGGTTGAGCAGGTTCGCGCGGTCGATCAGCAGGTACTCCGCCGGGAGGCGGTTGCCCTTGCCACGGTAGTTACGGAAACCGTCGGACTTCGGCTCAAGCGGGGCGAACGACTCGGCATCCGTCTGCTCCTGCGAAGCGTCCGTACGACCCGGGGTGAACGGCACCTGGACGTCGAAACCGGCGTCCTTGGCGGCCTTCTCCACCGCGGCAACGCCACCGAGCACGATCACGTCGGCCAGCGAGACCTTCTTGCCGAAGGACTGCTGAACGCCTTCCAGGGTGCGCAGCACCTGGGCGAGCTCGTCGGGCTCGTTGACCTCCCAGCCACGCTGCGGCTCCAAGCGGATGCGCGCACCGTTGGCGCCACCGCGCTTGTCGCTGCTGCGGAACGTCGAAGCCGACGCCCACGCGGTCGTGACCAGCTGCGAGACCGACAGGCCCGAGTCGAGGATCTGCTGCTTGAGCGCGGCGATGTCCTCGGCGTTGACCAGCTCGTGGTCCACCGCGGGCACGCGGTCCTGCCAGATCAGCTCCTCCTGCGGCACCTGCGCGCCGAGGTAACGCTGGATCGGGCCCATGTCGCGGTGGGTCAGCTTGAACCACGCACGCGCGAACGCGTCCGCGAACTCCTCCGGGTTCTCGTAGAACCGGCGGGAGATGCGCTCGTAGATCGGGTCGAAACGCAGCGCCAGGTCCGTGGTCAGCATGCCAGGCGTGCGGTTGAGCTTGCCGTCCTCCGGGTCCGGCACGGTGTTCTTGGCCTTGCCGTTCTTCGGCGTCCACTGGTTGGCGCCGGCCGGGCTCTGGGTCAGCTCCCAGTCGTACTCGAACAGGTTGTGGAAGAACCAGTTGCTCCACTGCGCCGGAGTCGGCGTCCAGGTGACCTCGAGGCCACTGGTGATCGCGTCGCGGCCCTTGCCGGTGCCGAACTTGTTGCTCCAGCCGAGGCCCTGCTCCTCGATCGAGGCGCCCTCGGGCTCCGCGCCGACGTACTCGTCGGGGTTCGCGGCACCGTGCGTCTTGCCGAAGGTGTGGCCACCGGCGATGAGGGCGACGGTCTCCTCGTCGTTCATCGCCATCCGGCCGAACGTCTCACGGATGTCGCGGGCCGCGGCCAGCGGGTCCGGGTTGCCGTTCGGGCCTTCCGGGTTGACGTAGATGAGTCCCATTTGGACAGCGGCGAGCGGGGCTTCCAGCTGACGGTCGCCGGTGTAGCGCTCGTCGCCGAGCCACGTGCGCTCAGGACCCCAGTACACGTCCTGGTCCGGCTCCCACACGTCCGCGCGGCCACCGGCGAAGCCGAAGGTCTTGAAGCCCATGGTCTCAAGGGCGCGGTTGCCCGTGAAGATCATCAGGTCGGCCCACGAGATCTTGCGGCCCCACTTCTTCTTCACCGGCCACAGCAGACGGCGCGCCTTGTCCAGGTTGCCGTTGTCCGGCCAGCTGTTCAGCGGTGCGAAGCGCTGCATACCGGCGCCGGCGCCACCACGGCCGTCCTCGACGCGGTACGTACCGGCGCTGTGCCACGCCATCCGGATCATGAACGGGCCGTAGTGACCGAAGTCGGCCGGCCACCACTCCTGCGAGGTGGTCAGCACGGCATCGACGTCCTTGGCCAACTCGTCCAAGTCAACGGTCTTGAACTCGGCGGCGTAGTCGAACCCGTCGTCCATCGGGTTGGCGACCGCGGAGTGCTTACGCAGGATCGCCAGGTTCAGCTGGTTCGGCCACCAGTCACGGTTGCTTCCACCCTCGGTGGGGTGGTTGAAACGACCGGACGAGACCGGGCACCCGCCCGCTTCCGGCTCGTTCATCTCACCAACGACGGCGTCAGGCTTGTCGGACACGAGAATCCTTCCAGGTGTTCAGGAACTAGTCGGGATGCGGCAGCCGGGGCACAGGCCCCAGTAGATGACCTCGGCTTCGTCGATCTGGAAGCCGTGGTCGTCGGACGCGGTCAGGCAGGGCGCGTGGCCGACGGCGCAGTCGACGTCGGCGATGACGCCGCACGATCGACACACGACGTGGTGGTGGTTGTCCCCGACCCTGGCCTCGTAACGCGCCACGGAGCCCTGCGGCTCGATGCGCCGGAGCAGACCTGCCTCGGTCAGGGCGCGTAGCACGTCATAGACGGCTTGGTGGGACACGCCGCCGAGTTCGTCACGAACAGCACCGATGATCGAATCGGTGTCGGCGTGCGGATGGGCGTACACCGCGGACAGCACAGCGAGCCGTGGGCGCGTCACACGCAGTGCGACGTCCCGCAGCATCCGCTCGTAGTCCGTAGTGGGCACGACGCAGAGTCTGCCCTGTTTTCTGGAATGAATCAAGTTTAGGAAGTAGGCGTGTCTTTCACCGATCACAGATCGCGGTCGACGATCGCGGTGGCCGCGACCTCGTGCAGGTAGCCCTCCATCCACAGGCCAGGCACTGCCGCGGCGGTCCACGCCGGTGAATTCTCGCCTAGGTACTGCTTGGCCACGGACAGCACTCCCGGCAACGACCGCGGATCCTTGTGGTACGAGTTGATCTCCACAATGTCGGCCATGCTCGCCCCGACGCCAGCGAGCGCCTCGCGCATGCACTCGAAGATGTACGCGGCCTGCCGATCCGGATCGCCGGGCGCGTGAATGCTGGCGTCCGGATTGCACGCCACCTGACCAGCGACCGTGACCACCCGGCCCTGGCGTTTGCGCGCCGCGCCCGCGATCGGGAGCACGCCTTTCCACCAGATGCTGTCCGGCGTGCAGCCGACGCGGCCGCCTCCCGACAGGTCCGCCAGTGCATGGAACGTGCCAAGGGCGCCGCGGGTCATCAGGCCGGTCGATCCCAAGTGGCTGGTGGTGGCCGACAGTTCAGTGTCCACTCCGGCCATGATCTCCGGGATGTACACGTCGTCCATTGTAGGCAGTGCACCTCGGATGTCCTCGTGGAACGAGGTGAAGTCGAGGACGTCGGCGAAATCGCCACCGGCCTGCTTCAGGCATTCCAGCATGCCCGCGTAGCACTCTCTGGCCTGCTTGACGTGGTCGTAGGGCCGCTCGACCGTGCCATCGAGTTTGGTCGCGAGCTGACCGCTGACGAAGACAAGCGGCCCTTTCATCACGGCCGCCGACATCGGGTAGTCGTCACGCCAGGTCTGCGTGTGCGGCGTGATGCACGTTTTCGGCTCGTCGCCCAGGTACGCGACCGCGCGGACCATCACCAGGGCATCGGGCGATCCTGCGGCGCCGGTGAATCCAGCGAGCGTCCACGCTGGCGGGTTCTCTGGGAAGAACGGCCTTGCTACTTCGAGCACGTCGACGCACCAGCGCGGATCCTTCACGAATGCCGTGATGTCCACGACGTCCTGCAGGCTGGCTTCGTGCGTCGCGAGTTGCTCCTCGATCAGCCTCAGGACCTCGGTTGTCTGCTCGCAGATGTCACCACCGGCCGCTGGCGCGATTTGGCCAGACACGAACACCAGGTTGCCAACGCGTCGAGACGGGCTGAACGTCAGCATGCCGAGTACCCGCCGTCCACCAGCAGGGATGCGCCGAGTACGTAGCGCGACAGGTCGGATGCCATGAACACCACGGCGTTCGCGATGTCCTGTGGCTCCCCGATCGTGCCGACCGGGGTCGCGTCGAGCGCTTCTCGTTCGAGCACCGGATCTTCCAGGCGTGCGGTCATCTGTGTCCGGGTCATACCAGGGGACACGATGTTCACCCGGATCCCGCGGGGCGCGAGTTCGATCGACAACGCGCGCGCCATGGCTTCCAGGCCGCCCTTTGTCGCCGAATACGCGGCCGTCTGCGGCCATCCGATGGATGTGACGTTCGAGCCGACGAACACGACCGACGACCCTGCGGCCAGGTGCGGCAGCGCCAGCTGCGTCAACACATAGGGCGCTCGGACATTGCTGCGGAACTGGGAGTCCAGGTCGTCCACAGTGGTCTCTTCGAACGGGCCGAAGACGAACGTGCCCGCGTTGTGGACCAGGGTGTCGATCTTCCCGAACCGGTCGAGCGTGTGTTCAACGGCCTGCCTCGGGCCGTCGTCGCTGGCCAGGTCGACGGCGAAGGCCGATGCCACACCGCCGTTGGCCTCGATCCCGCTCGCGACGTCACCCAGACGCTGGGCGTCCCGGCCTAACAGCACGACGTTCGCGCCACAGGCACCGAACGTCTCCGCAGTGGCGACGCCGATGCCCGCGCTCGCGCCGGTGACAACCACGGTGCGGCCACGCAGGTCGACGTGCAGGCGAGGGTCCGACATCGGCACTCCTGTTCACCTGGTGTTCAGTTCAAATGAACATAGCACCGTATGCGGCGTTTGTGTAGCGCCCACCACCCTGTTGAACCACTGTTTCGTTCGCTACAGTTGAACAGTATGAGATAGTCACTAAACAGTGACTAATTTGATTCCCGAGGAGCGCACCCCCATGACCAGCCCGTTCGACCCAGTCAAGCTCGGCGACCTGATGCTGCCGCATCGCATCGCGATGTCCCCGATGACCCGCAACCGGGCATACGGGCAGATCCCCAACGACCTGATGGCGGAGTACTACTCGCAGCGCGCCAGCGCCGGGCTCATCATCACCGAGGGAACGCAGCCGTCGGTCGTCGGCCAGGGCTACATGAACAGCCCAGGCCTGCACAGCGAGGAGCAGATCCACGGCTGGCGAAAAGTGACCGACGCCGTGCACGCGCGCGGCGGCCGGATCTTCGCCCAGCTCATGCACAGCGGCCGAGTTGGCCACTCCAGCCTGCTGCCGGACGGCGTGCAGCACGTCGGACCGTCGCCGATCAGGGCGAACGTCCAGGTCTTCATCGGTGACGGCATGGGCGACGCGCCGGTGCCCGTCGAGCTGACCGAAGCAGGCATCGCCGCGACCATCGAGGACTACGCCTCCGCCGCGGCGAACGCGATCGAGGCAGGCTTCGACGGCGTGGAACTGCACGGCGCCAACGGTTACCTGATCCACCAGTTCCTGTCGACGAACGCCAATCAGCGTACGGACAAGTGGGGCGGCTCCCGGCACAACCGCGTCCGGTTCGCCATCGAGACCGCCAAGGCCGTCGCCGACCGGATCGGCTCACACCGCGTCGGCCTGCGCGTCTCCCCTGGCGTGACCAACAACGACATCCACGAGGCCGACCCGCACGAAACCTATGCCGAGCTCGTCGACGGCCTCAAGCCCATCGGCCTCGCCTACCTGCACGTCTTCGAGGGCCCGTACCGCGACATCACCTTGTTGCTGCGCAAGGAGTTCAACGGCACGTTCATCCTCAACCCGTCCACGCCAGGCGGGTTCACCAGCAAGGAGAACTTCGACCTGATCGAGGACGGCACGACCGACATCCTCACCTTCGGTGCCCTGTTCCTCGCCAACCCGGACCTGCCCCGGCGCCTTGCCGAAGACAAGCCCCTCAACACCCCAGACCCCAAGACCTTCTACGGCGGCGACCACCACGGCTACACCGACTACCCAACCCTCTGAAAAGACCTCGTGAGTGGTTATCAGTGTTCTAACCCTGATAACCACTCACGAGGGTTGAGCTGGGGTTATTGTTCGCCGCGGCCCGCTGGGGTGTTCAGGTGGGACTGTGACTCCCGCAGCAGGTTCATCGGCCCGTCCACGCTGTAGTACCGGCGTCCACCGGCAACAAGCAGTTGCTCGGCCGGGAACTTGGTGATCACTTCGCAGCCGTCGGCCGTGACCACGACTTCTTCCTCGATCCGGGCGGCACCGACCCCATCAGCCGACGGCCAGTACGTTTCCAGGGCAAAGACCATGCCTTCTGCAATGGTTTCCGGGTGTTCGAGCGACACCAGCCGCGAGAAAATCGGCTTCTCCCAAATGGACAGTCCGACGCCATGCCCGTATTGCAAACCGAACGCCGCTTCCTCGTCCGCGAACCCGAATTCCTGGGCCGTCGGCCACAGGCGCACGATGTCCGCAGTGGTCACACCAGGTTTCACCGCCGCGATCGCGCGATCCATGTACTCACGTGACCGCGTGTACGCGTCCCGCTGGGCGACACTGGCCGAGCCGACCGCGAACGTCCGGTAGTAGCAGGTGCGGTAGCCGTTGAAGCTGTGCAGGATGTCGAAGAACGCCGGATCGCCAGGCCTGATCAGCCGGTCCGAGTAGACGTGCGGATGCGGTGAACACCGCTCGCCGGAGATCGCGTTGACGCCTTCAACGTACTCCGAGCCCAGGTCATAGAGCTTCTTGGCGACCAGGCCGACCGTCTCGTTCTCCCGCACACCGGGCCGGAGGAATTCGTACAGATCCTCGTACGCGGCATCGACCATCGCGGCCGAGTGCGTCAGCAGCGTGATCTCGTCCGGCGTCTTGATCCGACGCGCCTCCATGAACACCTGCTGCCCGTCGACCACACGGATTCCCGCCTCCTGCAAGGCAAAGAGCACCGGTGGTTCAACGACATCAATCCCGAGCGGTTCGCCCGACAGACCCTGCGCGTCGAGCTCGCGCTTGATCTTGGCCGCGACTTCCCGCGCGATTCCAGCGTCCGGGTGAAACGCCCCGCGCAACGTCGAAATGCCCGCCCGGGCCCTGGGCTCGCCGTCCATCAGCCACGGGTTGTGCAGCTGGTGGTGTCGTGCCGCCGAACCGAAGTCCCACGAAATCGGCTTGCCGGTCCGGGTGAGCAGGCTGAAGCGGATCAGCTTGTCCATCGCCCACGTGCCGATGTGCGTCGCGGTCATGTACCGGATGTTCGAGAAGTCGAACGCCAGGACCGCGCCAAGCTCCGAACGCTCGAGCTGGGCGCGCAACCGGTCGAGGCGGGCGTGGCGCAACCGGTCGAAGTCCACGCGCTGTTCCCAGTCCACGGCCATCGTTCCCGACGTCGCCGTCGCACTGCTCACGGTTCTCCCCTTTTCCTGTGGAATATCGCAATCACTGGCTCGCCGAGACAGTGAAGCCTTCCGGGTACAGATCGGCGTTGGCTGTTGGCGACCCGATATCCGCCTTGGCAAGCGCGGGCGCGGGCAGACATGTGGTGACTGGCGGCTTTTCACCGTTGAGCACGCTCACGGTCCTTGCCAACGTGATGTACCCGAGCTTGACGTTCTGCACCGAGGTGGTGGCGGTCAGGCTGCCGTTCTGCAGCGACTTGATCGCGGTCGGTTCATAGCCGGTTGTGATGAACGGAATTCCCTTGAACTGTGCGGGAATCGACTCCGGCAGCAGCTGGTAGTAGTACACCGAGTACACCCACTTGATGCCAGGGTTGGCCTGCGCGGCGTTGGTGAAGTCCTTCAGCCCCTGCGCCGGATCCACCGGCTGCGTCGGGGATGCCACGATCTTCAGGTTGGGATACTTGGCTTTCAGCTGATCCTCGAACCCGGCGACCCGGCGCAGCGACCACGTCGCGTTGGCCGGCCCAGCGATCACGATCCCCTCGCCGCCCTGCGGCGCCGCTTGCGCGAGCTGATCGGCACCGATCTTGCCGAGCGTGTAGTCGTCCTGGATCACGGACGCGGCCGTATCGGTGGACGCCAGCTGCGTGCTCATCACGACCACTGGAATGCCCTTGGCCTTCGCCTTGTCCACCACAGGCACGGAACCGTTGATGTCACTGGGGAACAGGATGATGGCGTCGGGGTTACGCGCGAGCACGCTGTCCACTTGCGACACCTGTAGCGCCGGGCTGGCGTAACCTTGACCGGCCACTGTGGTCAGCTCGACACCGGCATCCTTGGCAGCTTGCTGAGCGCCATAGACGTTGGCCTGGTAGTAGTACCCGGCGAGGCTGACTTCCATCAGGCTGATCCGGTAAGGCCGGTTTGCCTTGGGGGCTTTGAAAGCCAGCACTTCGTCCTGTGTTGGGCTGGCGTCACACGCGGTGGCCTGCCGTAAGCCGTCTGGCGCACTGGCTTCTTGTGGTTTGGGCGTTGCCGTGCATCCTGCGAGGAGGGCGACGGCGAGTATCCATCTGATCATGCTGGGACTCCACGGTTCGATCTGGCCTGCGACTGTGCGAGCAAGACGGCGAGCACCAGCACGGCGCCCGTGATCATCTGCTGCGTGAACTCGTCAACCGCCCCTATGTCCAACCCTGTGGTCAGCACGGTGAACAGCGATACCCCCAACACCACGCCGATCAACCGCCCAGCCCCACCACCAATGACCACGCCACCAATCACAGCCGCGGCAATGGAAAGCAGGTCATAGCTCAACCCCAACGCCGCCTGCCCGATCCCGACCCGCGCGGAGAGCAAAAGCCCAGCCAACGCGGACAGCACCCCACACAGGCAGTATGCCCCGGCCTGAACTGCGGCAACCGGGACACCAGCCAGTTTGCTGGCCTCAGTGCTACCACCAACCGCGAACAGATAGAGCCCGAACCGCATCCGCGCGGTGATCACCCAGGCAACGATCAGAACGATGATCGCCACTCCGACACCGGCAGGCAGCACTCCCCATTCACCACTACCTAGGTACTGCGTGAACACCGGATCGAGTCCAGATACCGACTGCCCACCGGCCAGCAGATTGGCGTAACCAGTCAGGAACGTCAGCATGCCAAGCGTGGCAACGAACGGACTGATTTTGAAGTACGCGATCAGGACGCCATTCACCGCCCCGATCACCGCGCCACACCCAAGCCCAGCCAGGATGGCGGTGGCGGGCGCCGCCCCGTTCTGCATGAGCAGCGCGGAGATCGTGCTTGCGAACCCCATCGTCGCCGCGACCGACAGATCGAACCCGCCGACGACCAGCGCGAACATCTGTCCAATCGAGACGACGAGCAGGATGCTGCCCTCCCGCGACATGTTGTCGAGGTTGGTCAGATCAGCGAACATCGCCCCCTGGCTGATCGTGAAGTAGCCGACGAGGACAACGAGAGCGATCAGGATCTGAACCTCGGCCCGACCGAACTGGGTTAACCGACGCTGAACACTCAGCCGATCTCGACTCTCACTGTCCATCATGACTGAACACCATGCGCCTGTGTACGATGAAAGTCAACAGTCGTGTTAACCAAGGAGACGCGCCGTGCAACTAACAGGGAATGTGCTCGGCGACATCGGCTCCCGGCTCCGCAAGGCCCGAACCGACGTCGGCATCAGCGTCCGCGAGCTCGCGCGCAAGGCTGGTGTGTCCGCGAGCCTGGTCAGCCAGATCGAAACGGGCAAAGCCCGCCCGTCGGTGGCCACCCTGTACGCCCTGGTTCAACACCTGAACCTGCGCGTCGACGAACTCTTCGAAGACACTCCCCCCGTGCCCACCCCAGAAGAGCCAGAGTCCCCCTCGACTCCCGCACCCGCAGGCTTCGCAGTGATGCGCAAGCTGATCAGCGCTCCCATGATCCAACACGCCGAAACTCGAAGCACACTGAAGCTCGAAGGCGGCATCACCTGGGAGCGTCTGACCCCATTCGACGTACCAGGAGTGGACTTCCTGAAGATCACCTACGACGTGGGCGGCGCGTCATGCCCGGATGGTCTGCGGCAGACCCACAGTGGGCATGAGTTCGGACATCTGCTGAGCGGACGCCTTTGTGTCACGGTGGGTTTTGACACGACCGAGATCGGCCCTGGGGATTCCATCTACTTCGACTCGTCGACGCCCCACAGGCTGCACAACCCGGGTAATGAGCCAGCCGTGGGAATTTGGATGGTCCACGCGCCATTCGGAGAGTGACTGGGCACTGTTTGTGACCCCGCGTGGGTGATGGGCCGTTGCGAGGGGAAGATCCGTGGCGTTCAACGCCGCGAAGGTAAGAAGACCTTCACGGCAAAGCGTGATGCAGGATCTCCCGGTAGCTTGTCGCATGGCCGTCAAGGCGCGCCACAACTCTCCCCGCGCGCATCACCAGAATCTCATCGGCGAGGCCGATCAAATCCTCGAACTCCGAGGCCGCGACGACGACGCACCTGTCCTGGCCTGCCGCTTGCCGTAACAGCGCGCGGATCTCGGCCTTCGCGCCGACGTCCACTCCCTGTGTCGGTTCGTCGATCAGCAGCACGGTCGGGTCGGACGCGAGTGCGCGCGCCAGGGATACCTTCTGCTGGTTGCCGCCGGACAGCGTGCCTGCCGATTGACGCACATCCCGGCACCACACCCCGAAATCACGCACGTAACCACGCGCGAGACGGGCTTCGGCGCGCAGTCCGCGGAAACCGAACCGGCGGGTACTGCGGTCGGCTCGAGCCGGGAGAGCGAGGTTCCGTTGAATCGACATCCCGCCGACGATCCCCGCGCCTCGTCTGTCCGCGGGCACGAGCGCCATCCCGGCACGATAAGCCCGATGCACCGAGCCTTGCGGGACCGGCGAGCCTGCGACACGCACGGTCCCGCTGGAATACGTGCCCTGACCAGCGATAGCCGCGAGAAGCTGCCCTTGGCCGGAGCCCTGCACACCGGCGATGCCCAAGATCCGGTGTCCAGCCACACTGAACGAGACGTCGGAGAACCGGCCAGGCGAACTGAGCCCGTCGACCGACAACAGCACAGGCCCCGACTCCAGCACCGGAGACGACTGCGGTGGAGAGGTGTGCTTGGTCATCAGCTCAACGATGGTCGCCCGGTCGAAAGAGGACCGCTCGAAACGCCCCACGGCCTGACCATTGCGCAGCACAGTCACCACGTCCGCGAGCCGGAAGACCTCGCTGAGCCGATGCGACACGTACACGATCGCCTTTCCGTCGTCCCGCAAAGCTTCCAGACGCGACAGCAGATGATCGGCATCAGCCGCGGACAACGCCGCAGTCGGCTCATCAAGCACAACGGTGTGGCCGGTGCCGATCAACGCCCGAGCCAACTGCGCCAGCCGCAACTGCGGGACGCTCAGCGAAGCAGTCGGAGCCGAAGCCGAGAAGTCCGCGCCGACCTGCCGCAACGCCGTCGAAACAAGGTCACGCTCGGAAGCTGACAACACCGACTTCCGAGCCAAACCCCCTTCAAGCCCAAGCAGCACATTGCGCCCGATCGAAAGCTGGGGCACGAGCACGACATCCTGCGGAACGGCCGTGATGCCCAACTCCCTGGCAGCACGCGGTGAATGCAGCCGTACCGGCCGATCGAGCGTGATCGAGCCGCTGTCCGGCTGGATCACGCCGGTCAGCACCTTGATCAGCGTGGACTTGCCCGCACCGTTCTCGCCGAGCACGGCATGCACCTGACCTGGCGCGATGTGCAGGGACACGTCCCGCAGCGCCTGCACGCCGCCGAACCGCTTGTGAATGCCCGTCACGTCCATGATCCACCTCACCACTGTTCAACGTGACTGTACGTTCAGTGGTGAACACGGTCAATGGGCGTTGGCGAGGTCCAGCGCGATGTCGATGATCATGTCCTCCTGCCCGCCGACATACCGAGCCTCGCCGACCTTCTGCAGGATCTCGTGCGCTGGAACGCCGTACCGTTCCGCCGCTCGCTCGGCGTGCAACAAGAATGACGAGTACACACCGGCGTATCCCTGGACGATGGCGTTACGCCCGGCCCAAGGACGGCGAGGGATGAACGGAAGGACGATTTCCTCAGCGGCGGCAAGCAAAGCCGGAACGTCCACACCGGTCTGAATGCCGACCTTGTCGAACACGGCGGCCAGCACCTCGATCGGCGCATTGCCCGCGCCCGCGCCCAAAGCGCACAGCGTCCCGTCAACCTGACGAGCACCGGCGTTGTACGCCGCGAGCGAGTTGGCGACGCCCAAGCTGAGGTTCTGGTGAGCGTGAATCCCGACCTCGGCCTCGTCGCCCAACTCGTCAATCAGCGTATGAACCCGAGCCGTCACGCCCTCGGGCACCAGAGCACCAGCGGAGTCCACAACGTACACACACTGGCAACCGGCGTCAGCCATGATCCGAGCCTGCTTGGCCAGGTCCGAAGGTTCGATCATGTGCGACAGCATCAAGAAGCCGACGGTCTCCATGCCAAGTTCGCGCGCCGCACCAAAGTGCTGGATCGAAACGTCAGCTTCCGTGCAATGAGTGGCAATCCGGGCCACCCTCGCGCCCGCGTCGTAAGCCTCGCGCAGATCGTGCACGGTTCCCAGCCCAGGAAGCAGGAGTACGGCGATGCGCGCTTGCTTCACGGTTTCCGCCGCGACGCCAACAAGTTTGATGTCGTCCACGGCGGAGAAGCCGTAGTTGAAACTGGATCCGCCAAGTCCGTCGCCGTGAGTCACCTCAATGACCTCGACACCTGCGTTGTCCAGGGCAGCGCTGACCGCGCGCACCTGGTCCTCGGTGAACTTGTGGGCCATCGCGTGGCTTCCGTCGCGCAATGTCGTGTCGGTCAGCCTGACGTCGTGCTTCATCGGGTCACTGCTCCTGCCTTGTCGGTGGCTATGAGGTCACCGACGCGAGCGGCCGCGGCGGTCATGATGTCCAAGTTGCCCGCCCACTCCGGCAGGTAGTCGCCGTTGCCGCGAACTTCGAGGAACACGCCGATCCGGGCATTGCCGCCCCAGTCCTCCCGCGGGTCGTCGAACTGCGGGTCGGCGCGCAGGGTGTAGCCGGGGACGTAGTGCTGGACCTCTTTGATCATCCGGTGAATGGAGTCGGTGACCGCATCACGATCCACATCCGGCGACACAGCGCAGAACACGGTGTCCCGCATGATCATCGGCGGCTCGGCGGGATTGAGGATGATGACGGCCTTGCCGCGTCCCGCGCCGCCGACTTCCTGGATCGCCCGGGCCGTGGTCTCGGTGAACTCGTCGATGTTCGCCCGAGTTCCCGGCCCAGCAGAGCGCGAAGCGATCGAAGCGACGATCTCGGCGTACGGAACCGGAGTCACGCGGGAAATCGCGTGCACGATCGGGATGGTCGCCTGACCGCCACAAGTGATCATGTTGACGTTCGGAGCATTCAAATGCTCGGGCAGGTTCACCGGCGGACAGACGAACGGACCGACCGCAGCCGGAGTCAGGTCCACCGCCTGAATACCGGCCTCGGCGTACAACACGGCGTTGGCCTCGTGAGCCTTCGCACTCGTAGCCTCGAAGACAATGTCCGGCAGTTCCTTCTGCGCCAACAACCAAGGCACACCCTCAGCACTGGTCTGGATCCCAAACTTGGCCGCCCTGGCCAGACCATCAGATGCCGGATCGACGCCGACCAGGTACTGGATCTCGACGAGATCGCTACGCCGCAACTTGGCCAGCAGGTCCGTGCCGATGTTTCCCGGCCCGACAATGGCCGCCGTCACCTTGCCCATCAGCCGCTCACCTTTCCGAACCGTGCCGTCACCGTGCCGAGCCCGTCGAATGTCGCGACCACCTCGTCGCCGTCGGAAACCGCCACCGCCGCCGTGATGGAACCGGGCAGCACTACGTGCCCTGCTTCCAAACTCACGCCGCGCTCGCCAAGGACGTTCGCCAACCACGCCACCGCGCTCAGCGGATTGCCAAGCACCGCGCTGCCCTTGCCGGTGCCGACGATCGAATCGTTGACCTTCAGGGAGCCGGTCGTCTCGACAACATCCACATCGGACAACTTGGCCCGCGCGGTCCCGAGTACCAGACCGCCGGAGGAAGCGTTGTCAGCGATCGTGTCCACAATGGAGATCTTCCAGTCGCGGACCCTGGAGTCGATGATCTCCAACGACGGCACGACCCACTCGACGGCATCGGCGACCTGTTCAAGGGTCACCCCCGGGCCAGACAGCGGCTTGCCGAGAATGAACCCGATCTCCGGCTCCACCCTTGGCTGCAGGAAGGCGGAGATGTCGATCACCTCGGACTCGCTGTGGAACATGCCGTCGGTCAGGTGGCCGAAGTCCGGCTGGTCGACGCCAAGCTGCTGCTGCATCGCCGCGGAGGTCAGGCCGACCTTGTGTCCTTTGACGACCGCGCCGCCGGCCAGCCACTGCTCGACCTGAGCCAGCTGGATGGCGTAGGCGCCGTCGATGTCGAGCCCCTCGACCTGCTTGGCCAGCGGTTCGACGGGTTCCCCTGTGCGGTAGGCCTGCAGCAGGGCTTTGGCCGCGGCCGGTACGTCAAGAGTCATTGTTGAACCGTGCGCTCAGTCCGGCGACAATGCAACGCATGCGTTCCACTCAGCTGAACGCTCGGAGCGTCCTCGACCGAGCCTTCGCCATCCTCGGCGCGTTCAATTCGGAGGACCGTGAACTCGGGATTTCGGAGTTGGCGCGCCGAACCGACATGGCAAAGTCGACGGTGCACAGGCTGGTCACCGAGCTGGAGGCGCATGGCATGGTCGAACGCCGGGGGAAGTCCATCGTCCTCGGCCTGCACCTGTTCGAGCTTGGCGAACTCGTGCCACGCAAACGACGGCTGCGCGACGCTGCCCTCCCCTACATGGCCGACCTGCGGGGCGCTACGCGGCAGACCGTCCACCTGGCCGTGCTCGACGGCACCGAGGTGGTCTACGTGGAGATCCTTCGGCACACCGACGCGCCCGCGCTGCCCTCCCGGGTCGGCGGGCGGCTGCCCGCGCATGCTACCGGCGTCGGCAAAGCCATCCTGGCGTTCTCCACCCCCGAGGTGGTCGAGAATGTCATGCGCACAGGCCTGCCGAGGCTCGCCGAACGGACCAAGGTTGTCCCTGGCTTGCTGCGCCGTGAGCTCGCGGCCATCCGGGCGACCGGGATCTCTTACGACTACGAGGAGTCCCGCGCGGGCCTGGTCTGTGCCGCGAGCCCGGTGACCGGGTCTGATGGCGAGGTTGTCGCCGCGCTGTCGGTCTCCGGGTGGACCGGGAGGCTCAACGTCCGGCGGATGGCACCGGCAGTCCGCACTGCGGCGTTGGCGTTGTCACGCGACCTCGGCGCGCCCCGCAACTGACCTCCGGGCCTGCGCGACTGGACCGCCGGGCCACGCGCAACCAGCCACGGCACGCCCCGCAACCGGACTCGCCCCGCTGACCTCAACCGCAATTGGCTCGCGCGGTCCACCTCACGGGCAGCAATGAGGGACTTCCGGTCCCGGACTGCTGCCCCCGCCAGCTTTGCCCACACCGCTGACCTCAGCCGCTACTGACGCGCGCTGCCCACCTCACTCACGCGCCACCACCACTTCGCTTTTACCATATCCGTCTGACATTTCGGCGCCCCCAACCCATTCACCTGGGATTTCGAGGTTGACCGTGATGTCACGGAAGGTCACCTCGATCCGGTCTGGGTCGGTTGTCAGCGTAACCTCCTCGGCGTTGGCGGGCTCGCCGGGATCGCGGCCCCAGGCCCACGCGACGATCGCCCGCATGCAGCCCGAATGGGTGGCCACGACCAGATGTGAGTTGGACTCCCGGTCGACCGCGCCGCGGACGAATCGGGCGACCACGTTGGCGGGACTTTCGTGCCACAGCAAGGGAGTGGCGAGCCAGAAGCCCATGGCGTCGCCGCGTTCATGGGCCTCCCAGAACCTTCGGGCTTCGACTGCCCAGCCGCGCTCTCCTGCGATGCTGGCCATGGCGCGGACCTGTGTGGGTTCGTGGTCCACGCCATCCACTCGGACCTGGAGGTTGCGGAATTCTGGCATCTCCTCGAATGACCCGACGTTGAAGTCGTTACGCAGGGATGCGCGCAGCACAGTCGCGGTCTGGCGGGTTCGTTGGGTTGGGGCGTAGCCAATCTGGATCGACGCGCCCGCTGGCAGGGTTCGACGCAGCACTTTGCCGCGCGAAGCTGCTTGTTCGATTCCTACCGATGTCAGGCCTGCGTCGGTGGCGTAGCTGCTGGTTTCGCCGTGCCGGATCAAGTGGACGATCATGGGCGGAACACCCGATTCTGGCCGTTCGATGGCGGGATCCCGATCCGCTGCAGGATTCGGCGCACCGATCCTGCTGGATCTGTGACGTCGAAGAGTTCCACGTTCATCCCTACCGCCGTGGCTCCGGCCAGGTTGCTTGGCAGGTCGTCCACGAACAAGCACTTGGCCGCCGGTTCGTCGAGATGCGCGAGCGCCCATCTGAATACGGCCGGGTCCGGTTTGAGCACGCCTGACTGCGCGGCTTCCAACAGCACGTCGAACCGCGCGAACTCAGGGAAGGTTTCCATCCATTGTGGACCGAACCAGTGGGCCATGTCGTTGGTCAGCGCGACGACCCGCACCCGGCCGCCGACTTGCGCCAACATCGCCGTCACCTCCGCGCGGACCGCGATCCGGGTTCGCATCAGCCTGCCGATGTCCAGATCTGGCCTTGCCGCGGCCAATGCGGCCCAGTAGTCACGTTCCTGCAGTTTGCCTTGCTCGACACCGTCATAGAGAGGATCCGCGCCGAATGGTCCGCGCGGGAACGTCGGGTCATCGTCGACGACCTCGAACAGGGTCGGCACCACGACCCCGCCGAGGTCGAGCACGATCGTCGTCAGCCCAAGCCAGTCATTGCCGCCCCGGGCCCGAACTGCCGCCGTACGCCGGAACGCGCGCCGCCGTCGATCAGTCCAATATGGTGACGACACCAGTGTTCCCATCCACCCGGACACGTTGACCGTTGCGCAGCGTCGAGACGGCCCGGCCGGTGCCGACCACGGCGGGCAATCCGTATTCGCGGCAGACGATCGCGGTGTGGCTCATGATCCCGCCGACATCGCTGACGGTGGCCGCGATCCTGGAGAACACCGGCGCCCACGCAGGCGACGTGGCCGGGCAGACCAGGATCTCGCCTTCCTGGATCTGGCTCAGCTGCTCTGCCGATTGGACCACCCGGACCGGTCCTTCGACCACGCCAGGCGATCCGGCCACACCGCGCAGCGTGCCAGGTTCCGCGGCGTCCTCCAGCCAGCCCGCGACCGAATCCGTCGTGATGCCCCACAGCATGACCGTCAACGGCTCGGTGACTGCCTGGGGTGGTGGGCCGAGGGCCGGTGGTGGTTCCCAGGCTTCCAAAGCGGCGAAGATTTCCCTGCGGCGGGCGATGATTGGCGCCCAATAGGCGCGACCTCGCCCTGGAGCGCCCGTAGACCACGCAGCGACGGTGTCGAAGATCAGTTCGGCGACTTCGCTGCGGCGCAGGAAGAACAGGTCCTCCGGGTCAGCGAGAACGTCCATAGCGGACAGTGATCGCGCGAGTTCCTTTGACTTGCCCCAGAAGGCTGCCCACATCCAGTGTTCGATGTAGAGCACGTGTTCCTCGATGTAGACGAACACCTTGCGGGCCAATGTCAGCAGCTCGTCGAACGCGGCGACGTCGTCCGGGTTGAGCAGGTCTCGATACTCGCCGCTGATTCGGTCACGCTCAGCTAGCACTTGCTCGGTTGGCCGGTCGATGATTTCGCCGTCCCTGAGCCGCTTGACGTAGTTCTGCACCGCGGCGTACGGGATTCCGAGGTGGTCGTCCCATGTGCCGAACCGGTGGTCGCCGCCAGGATGCCCGGGGTCGCTGTTGATCTGGAACCATGGGTCGCGTGTGGACTCCCAATCCTCGATCCACTTGCGACCGTCCTCAGTGGTTGTCAGCTTCTCGAAGACCGAGTGCACGTCGTGAGCCACGATCACATCGCCGACACCGAGTTGCTCAGCGAGTTTGGCGAGGCGTTTGAGCTCGTCGTCCGGTCGGTAGAGCTCGACATGCAGGCCACCGACCATTCGGGACACCGACTGGTCGCCGATTCCGGGAAATGCCTGCTGACAGAACTGGAAGAACGTCAGATAGGCGGCGTACCCGATGTTGAGCAGCTCGAAATGCCACTGGTAGGTCTCGTACATCGTGCTGATCATCAGCGCGAAGTCGCGTTCCCAGCGGAATCCAGCCGAGTGTCCAATGTGTCCAGTGACTGTCTCAAGTGGCTCGCGGTCCGGCAGCGGCTGGAAGTTCAACGACCGCACGAGGTTGACGCGGTCGAGGACCTTCTCCTTCCACTCACCGTAGATCTTGTCCCAGTTCTGGTAGTAGTATCCCGCGCGCTCGGCGAATTCCTCGGCCCGCGCGGGAATGTCCACTTCGGCTGCCGCGACCGGGGAGACGTACAACCTTCCATTGAGGATCCGTTGTTCGAGGCCGAGAGCCGGTGGTACGGCGAAGATCCGCGTGTTCATCGCACCGAGGGCCTGCCACCAGCACTCACATTGGATCTCGTCGTACGGGTGCATCACGTACGGGTGGTGTAATGCGTCCTGGAACCAGAATTTGGTCTCGTCGGCCGGGCGGCGGTCCTCGCCGAACAGGTGGTACCAGTTGTACATGGATTCCCAGCCCTCGGCGCCTGGCGGTGCCTCGAAGTCGAACGGGCTGGGGAAGGACGAATCGGCCATCGGTTGTCCTTAGTTCTTGGGCTTGGTACCGGATATCACACGCAGGACGTGAGCCATGGCGCCGGTTGTGCCGTCGGTGACGCGCTGCGTGGGTTTGGCGCTCCACACGGTTTCCGGTCGCGCCTGCACGAGGTGGATCCCTGAGTCGTCGATCGCGAACTCACAGTCCTGTGGCGTTCCCGCATGCCGCTCGACCTTTCGCGCGATCTCCAACAGTTCGAGGATCTCGGCATCGGTGAGCGAGGGTTGGTCGGCCGCGGGCGCGCGGGTGACGATCTCGCCGGACACCTTGTCGACCACGAACCGGTCCGGCGTGACCAAGCCACTCACCAGCGGCTCGCCAAGGCCGAGAACGGACTCGATGACCACTTTGGACCGATCGCCGTTCACGGGGTTGAGCGTCATGAACACGCCAGCGGCCCGTGGGTCGATCATTCGTTGCACGACAACGGCCATCGCGTCGCTCGGAACGTCTTCACGCGCACGGTAGCTGATCGCACGCGCCGTGAACAGGCTTGCCCAGCATCGCCGGACGGCTTCACTGACGTTGTCTTCCCCCATCACGTTGAGGTAGCTGTCGTGTTCACCGGCGAAGCTGTGCTGTGCCCCGTCTTCGGCCGCGGAGCTGGAGCGGACCGCGACCTTGCCGGACAGCTTCTGGTAGTTGCTCCGGATCTCGGCATCGGCCTGGTGGCCAAAGGTTTCCGCGAAGAGCCAGTCCCTAATGGACTCAGCGGCTGCTTCGAACTCGGTCATGTCCGCATCGGGGTGTAGCCGCGCCACGCGACGATCGAGCTCCTGCGCGTCGACCGCGGCACGATAGGCCTCAGTGGTCACCACGAAAGCCGCCGGAACACGCAAACCCAAGCGCGCCAGAGTATCCAGCGACCGTCCTTTGCCGCCAGCGAGTTCGGTGGTCAGCCCGTCGCCCACCCAGACGGTGTACGTCATGCGCCCTCCTCGTAATCGCTGACCAGCGCGACCACGGCAGCGTCCACAGAAGACACTCCCGAAGCCGCGGCCGCGGCCTCATCCGTCGCCACCAACACTGTGACACCAACACCAACATCCAACAGGTCGACAGCAACGGTCGTCGTGCCCGCCGTGAGGTCGTTGACCAGCAGGAACCGGTGCCCGGCCAGTGCTGGTACCTGGCGGTCCGACCACGCGCGGCCGATGACCTTGCCGAGAATCATTGCCCGGTCCCCGCTGGCAGGGCCTCGCGGAACGTGGCTGTCCGGCGGGTGTCGAGCAGCTGCGCGGACTCGCTGCTTGGCCGTGGGTAGATCTGGGCGGCCCTGAGCTCGCCATACCGCTTCACGGCCGATGACCCGGCCTCAAGGGCCTGCCGGACGGCCGCGAGCTGGCCTTGAATGGCGGCCACGAGGTAGCCACTGGACACCCGGTCGACGGCGATGCAGCGGACGTCCGCGGTCTTGATCATGGCCTCGATGCCTGCCGACAACGCGACGATTCCGCGGGTTTCCAGCAGGCCGATGGCTGCGGTTTGCTCAGTCATGTCAGTTGCCTTCGAGTAGTCCGGGGTGGGCGGCGAGCGCGGCGACTGGGTCGCACGGATTGGCGAACACGATGGAGTTCACCGATCCGCCGGAGATGGCTTTCGCGGTCTCCTCGGCGATCTCGGTGGCTTCCTCGACGGTCGCCAGGTCACCGGAGATCGCGACGGCGACCAGTCCGCCGCCGAGCCGTACGACACCTTCGACGATCACGTTGGTCGCTTTGACCATGGCGTCGACCGCGTCGAAGATCGGCACGAACCCTTCGGCCTCAATGAAACCGACAGCTTGATTAGCCATCACTCATCCCTTTCGAAAACTGGCCAATGCACGACGGCGGCACCCGTGCCCCAGATGGGCCCGTATGCGAGAAGTTCGGCGGGTTTGCCGAGAACACCGGCGCCGCGCAGGAACGCCAGTGCGCGGAACTGGCTGTCGGCGGCGGCTTCCCTGGCGAAGCTCTCGCGCAACCGCAGTGCCTCGTCGGCGTCGCCTTCGACCACTGCTGCCAGCATCCGGCGGTTCCAGGCGTCCTGCTCAGGCGTGGCGATCCGGTCCTGCGAGGGCTCGATCCACTGCTGGATCAGGCCTGCCGAGAGCCCGGAGACCACCACGACACCGATCCGTCGGCCGACGCTGGCAGCCGCGGCCACCCCGGTCTCGCCGAGGGCGGCGATGCTGTCCACCTCGGCGTAGAGGTTGCATGACACCAGTGCGAACTTGAACTGCCTGCCGGGGTCGAGCAGGGCGGACACGGTGACTGTGCCGGTGTCGATCGGAAAGCCCGCGTAGTGGGTGCGTCGTGCCTGCATGCCCCGCGCGGCCGTCTGTTCGACCCAGCGCTCGGCCAGTTCGGTGTCGATGCGCAGGTCGTAGTCGATGTGTCCGTAGTCGTAGGCATACCAGTTCTCGTCGAGCCGTTGGCCACGCGGGTTCGGGTCCAATTGGAATTGGTGCCCGAGGACCGTGAACCACTGTGTTGACAACATCAACACGGTGTCCACATCGGACTCACGGAATCGTTCGCCGACCTGTTCCACGCCCGCTCGAAGATCGGCCCAGCTCGGCCCCGGATCTCCGGCCAGCAGCTGTGGCATGCCGGGCAGCAATGCGGCACTGACGACCTCAGTCATGGCAACGCCATTCGATAACGGCGTTGCCCGTGCCGATGATCGTGCCGTAGCCAAGGACGTCACCGGTCGTGGCAGGCCAGTCCAATGCGGACAGCAACCACGTCAGGCTGCCCGATTTGGTCTCGGCTTCGGTTTGCGCGATATGTTCGGGAATGGCCGTTTTGAGGGCCGACGAAGGCTTGGTGCGAACGGTTTCCAGCAGTGCCATGTCGGCGCGGTACTGGGAGTTGTTGTACGGATGCTCGTGGCTCATGTCTTCGGGAACCGGCGTTTCCCGGTCGAAGTGCAAGTGCGACAGGGAGTTCGAGGCCAGGAGCACCGCGCGTCGGCCGGTCTGTTCGATGGCTTTGCGCGTGGCGCGGCCGAGTACTTCCATCTGGCCGAGTTCGGCTTCGGCGTAGAAGTACGGGTTGTTGTTCGCGCTGATCGACACGACCGGGATGTCCCATTTCGGGTTCACCATGTGCAGCGCGCCGATCGTCGCGTAGTCGACCCGGACGCCTTCCTCACGCATCGCCCTGGCGACCAGGCCGTGGTTCTCGAAGCTCGTCACGAGAGCTTCGGCCAGCTCGACGTCGGTCCGGAAGTCATAGTGGTAGCGGAACAGGTTCGGGAAGATCGGCTCGACGGACAGGCCGCGAGGGTGCGGGACGCAGTTGACGTGGTGGCCGACCATCGTGATCCAGTGCGGCGCGTGCACGACCAGCACGTCCGGTTTCATCGCCCGTACCCGGCGCCGGACCTCGTCGTACGCCCACCGCAGCACCTCCCATCCGCCGGTGCTGCGTGGCTCGTTCTGTGGTGGGTTGTCCGCGTAGATCAGGTGCGGCGGATGCGGCGACAGGTAGCCGGCGACGATGCCGCCCTTGGCTTGGTCGCGCTCCGGAGCACTGGGCTCGAGGCGGAAGACGCGTGACATGAGAAGGACGCTAACTGCGAAAACAACCCAGGTCAGCTCGGTTGTCCCGTGCCACGGGACACGCTTCGGGCGATCCGCCGGTGGTCGTTTTACAGTTTGAGCGTGGAACAAGGTGTAGCCCCAGTCGTCAAGGCGATCAAGGTGTTGCGGGCGTTCACTCCCGCGGTCGGTGCGCTGTCGGTGCGTGAGATCGCCGTGCGTACCGGCATTCCGCGCAGCACTGCGCATGCGCTGTGTCAGACACTGGTCACCGAGGGCATGCTGCGTCGGTCGGACGATGGCTACCAGCTCGGGCCGCTCGTGCTGGAGCTTGGCGGGCTCGTGATCGAGCGGACCGGCCTGGTGCGTGCCGCCGAGGGAATCCTCGAACGCCTCGGGCGCGTGCCCGAACAGGAGGTCCACCTTGGACAGCTCACCGAAGGCTGGGTGGTGTACCTGAATCGGAACGCGGGGCCACGGCGCCCGGAGATGCACAATCGCGTCGGGCAGCGGGCGCCAGCGCACCTCACCGGCTGTGGCAAGGCCGCGTTGTCGGTGCTGCCGTTCGACGAGGTGATCAGTCACGTGCAGCGCTGTTGCGCCGACAGTGACATCCCCACGCCGGACATGGGCGCGTTGGAAGCCGAGCTTGCCCAGGCGCGGCGGGATGGATTCGTTGTATCGACGTCGTTTCAGCGTGGCCGGACGTCTGTCGCATCACCCATTGTGGACGGTTCCGGACGGCCCGTTGGCGGGGTTTCGCTGGCCGGGCCGGGCGGCATGTTCTGTTCCGTGGTCATCGGATCGTCACGGGACGCGGTGGTGGAAGCCGCGTCGGTGATCAGCTCGCGGCTCGTCAACGGTTCCCTGCTGTGGGCTACCCGGCCCGCTTGATCGCGATGGCCTGGATCTCGATCAGCAGGTGCGGGTGTGGCAGCTGGTGCACCGCGACCGTGGTCCGCGCCGGGCCGGTTTCGTCGAAGTACAGGCCGTAGACCTCGTTGTAGCCGCCGAAGTCGTTCATGTTCACCAGGAACGTGGTCACCTGCACCACGTCGTCAAGGTCGCAGCCGACCTCCTTGAGGATGACATTGATGTTCTCGAGGACGGCCTCGGTCTGGACCTTGATGTCCAACCGCGTCGTCCCGAGCTCATCGGCGTCGGCGCCCGCGATCGTGTTGTCCGGGCGCCTGCTGCTCGTGCCGGAGACGAACACCATGTCTCCCACGACTTTCGCGTGTGGATAGCGGCCTCTGGGGGTCGCCTTGGCCTTAGCCAACGGACACCGCCAGCTCGCCGAGGCTCTCGATCTTCGTCGTGACCCTGGTCCCCGGTGTGATGGCCACGGCAGGGGTGGCGGCTCCGGCCAGCAGGATGCTTCCGGCGCCGAACGGGATTCCGTGCTCGGCCGCCAGGCGGGTGGCTGCCTCGATCGACAGCATGGGATCGCCGAGAATGTCGTTGGTGGAGCCGGATTCGATGATCTGGCCGTCGAACTGCATGAGCACGTCTCGGTTTGACACGTCGGTGACCGGCTGCCACTCCCCTATGACGAATCCGGCGGCCGATGCGTTGTCCGCGACCACGTCGGACAGGGCGAACGTGAAGTCCCGGTACCGCGAGTCGATGATCTCCAACGCGGGCGCGACGGCTTGTACCGTGCCGCCGTGCCCCATCAGGAACGCGATTTCGGGTTCGATCCGGGGATGGATGTACGGACCGAGATCGAAGGTGTGGCCGAGCAGCATTCCCGAGGTGAGCTGTCCGGCGATCACGTCGGACACGCCCATCTGCGCGGCCTTGGCGCGGCTGGTGAAGCCGAGCTTCACGCCCAACAGTCGTTCACCGCGGTTGAGCCGTCGGTTCACGACCGCGCGCTGGACTTCGTATGCTGAATTTAATGTGAGTTCGCCCAGTTGATCACAAGGGGTGCGGCTGATGGCCGCGTGGTCGAGCCGGTTGGCGAGATCGTTGATGGTCATTGGTTCACCACCCCACACAGACGTTGGTCAGTTCGCTGTAGAAGTTCAGCGAGTGCGGGCCGCCTTCCCTGCCGATGCCGGACAACCCGGCACCGCCGAACGGCGTCCTCAGGTCGCGGACATACCAGGTGTTGAGCCAGGAAATGCCCACTCGCATGGCTGCGGCGGTTCGGTGCCCGCGCTCCAGGTTCGTGGTCCACACGCTGGCCGCGAGGCCGTAGTCGGTGTCGTTGGCCAGCCTGATCGCCTCGTCTTCCGTATCGAACGGCACCAGGGCCGCGACCGGCCCGAAGATCTCCTCACGCAGGATCCTCGACGAGTTGTCCAGCCCGGTCCACAACGCCGGTTCGACCCAACTCCCGTTGTCCATGCTCGGCCCCAGCTTCGGCACGCCGCCACCGGCCAGTAGCTCGGCGCCTTCCTGCTGGGCAACGGCGTAATAGTCGAGGACCTTCGTGCGGTGTTCCTGGGAGATCAGCGGGCCGGTCGTGGTGTGCGGATCATCCGGTCTGCCGAACCTCAGGCTTTTGGCTCGTTCTGCCAGTCCGCTGGCGACCTCGTCGAAGACACCGCGTTGCACGTAGATGCGTTCGGTACACAGGCAAATCTGGCCAGTGTTGGTGAACGTCGATCGCGCCAGCCCGTCGATGGCCCGCTCAAGATCGGCGTCGTTGAAGACAATGGCCGCGTTCTTGCCACCCAGCTCGAATGACACAGGGGTTGTCCGGGGTGCGACCGCTTGCATGATCGCGGCGCCGGTCCTGGTCTCGCCGGTGAAGGTCACGCCGTCGATCCCAGGGTGCTTGGTGAGAAACTCACCCGCCGAGTTTGGCCCGAAACCGTGCACGACGTTGTACACGCCATCGGGCGCACCGGCTTCCGCGATGATCGACGCCAGCAAGGTCGCGGTGGTCGGGGTTTCCTCGGAAGGCTTCACCACAACGGTGTTGCCCGCGGCGAGGGCGGGCGCGACTTTCCAGGTGAGCAGCAGGAGTGGCAGGTTCCAGGGGACGATGATCGCGACCACGCCAAGTGGCTTGCGGATCGCGTAGTTCAGCAGCCGCCCGGTTTGGTAGGCATCGATTCCTTGTGCGGCAAGGATATCCGCGGCTGCCCGGAAGTTCGCGGATGCTCGCGCGATGTCCAATGTGGTCGCGAGTGGTACTGGTTTGCCGGTGTCCGCGACTTCAGCTTTGAGGAGTTCGTCGGCGCGTTCGTCGATCTTGTCGGCGATCCTGCGGAGCAACGCCACACGTTCCGCTTCGGTGTAACGGCCCCAGACGCCGTCTCGCGAGTTCCGCGCGGCCTTGACTGCTTTGTCCACAACAGATTCGTCAGCCTCGGCGACCTTGGCCACCAACGAACCGTCGACCGGGTTCACCTTGTCGAACAGCTCGCCGGTGTCGATGAACCCGCCATCGACGAAGTTACTGAGCAGCATAAACACACCGTAGGTGCGGTGTGCGGGTTGCTCATCGGGCTCGTCCCGCGTCGCCGGACAGCAAATCCCGTTGGACGCCGTCTGATCGGCGTTGCTATGTTGTGCGCGTGTCCACGCCTGAGGCAGACAGAAGCTAACCACCGGTCTTCCGGTGAACTGTGTCCTCTTCAAGCTGCGATGGATGCGGAGCTTCTTCATGCCTTTCGCCATTTACGTTCTCGGGCTGGCCGTGTTCGCCCAGGGAACGTCCGAATTCATGCTGTCCGGCCTCGTCCCGGACGTCGCTGACGACCTACACATTTCCATTCCCGCCGCCGGTTGGCTGACTTCCGCGTACGCCGTCGGCATGGTTCTCGGCGCGCCACTTGTCGCGATGCTCAGCATCCGCTGGCCGCGCCGCCGGGCGTTGCTGATCTTCCTTCTCACGTTCCTGCTCGCGCATGTCTTGGGCGCCATGACAAGCAGCTTCGAGGTCCTGCTTGGCACTCGGATCGTTGCCGCGCTGGCCAATGCCGGTTTCCTCGCGGTTGGGTTGGCTGCCGCGTCGGCCATGGTCGGGTCACAGGCCAAGGGCCGGGCTACTTCCGTGCTGCTCAGTGGCGTGACTCTTGCTTGTATCGCAGGCGTTCCGCTTGGCGCTGTGCTCAGTGAATTTTGGGGTTGGCGGTCCGCGTTCTGGGCAGTGGCAATTGTTTCTGTTCCTGCGGTGATTGCCATTCTTTGTGCTGTGCCCGCTTCCGCGGTCGATCCCAATGCGCCAACCGCGCGTCACGAGTTGCGGGCGCTGCGAACCCCACGGTTGGCTGTCACGCTGCTGTTGGGGGCGTTGGTCAATGGCGCCACCTTCTGTACGTTCACCTATCTTGCCCCGCTTGTCACCGATGTCGCCGCGCTCAGTACCAATTGGGTGCCGGTCGCGTTGGCGTTGTTCGGCATCGGGTCCTTTGTGGGCGTCACGATTGGCGGGCGTTTCGCGGACACCAAACCCTTGCAGCTATTGACGATTGGCGCGATCGCTCTACTGGGCGGCTGGCTGCTGTTCGCGCTCACAGCAGCCAATCCGATTACCGCCCTGGCGCTGGTGTTCGTTCAGGGAACGCTTTCCTTCGCCGTTGGCTCCACTTTGATCGCGCAGGCCCTGTACGCGGCGACGGATGCACCTACTCTGGCAGGCGGTTTCGCCACCGCGGCGTTCAACGTCGGCGCCGCCGTAGGTCCCGTTCTTGGCGGTATCGCCATCGACGCGGGGCTCGGCTACCGCTCGCCTCTCTTGGTGAGTGCGGCGCTGGTGGCTCTCGCGCTGGTGTCCTATTCAGTCGCCAGGAACGCGGCCCATCGCTCGAACCACTCACGGGGTCGCAGCCCGGAGAGCTTCTGACCGTCCGCGATCCACGTCGGCGTGCCGTCGACACCGTTCGCACGGGCCGAAGCCTCCGACTGGTCGAGCGCTTCGGACGTCAGGCCAGTCAGATCGCCGCCCGCTTCCTTGGCCAGCTCGGCCAGTAGCTCCGCGGACTCGATGTCCTGGCGCTCAGCGAAATAAGCGGTGAACACCGACTCGGCGAACCGGCCCGCGACCGCCGGGTCGGTCTGCTTGAGCCACTCGAAGGCGGCCAGCGCGGGACGCGAGTAGCCGATCCGGTCTGTCCAGTTCAACGGCAGTCCGGCGGCTTCGGCTTCGGCGGAGAGGCGGTCATATCGAGGGCCCGTCCGGGGTCCGATCACCACTCCGCCGGGGCCGACCTCGGGGTGGATCTGCATGCCGTGCTCCGCCACCGTCAGCCCGTGCTCGCGCAGGATCTTGGTGCGGTCTTGCCCGACGTAACAGTAAGGGCAGATGAAGTCGAACCAGTGCTCAACGACGGCCATGCCGTCCTCCATTCCTTCACCACAGTTACAATCAGTTGTTGTAACGAAACTTCGGCATGAAATAGTCCGGTGATGCACCCTCGACCAGGTGGACGGCCACGCGACGCCGCGCTCGACGAAGCGATCATCCTCGCGACGCGGGAGCGCTTGGTCCAGGACGGCTACTCGCAGATGACTATCGGCGACATCGCCGCCGATGCCGGTGTCAGTCGTCCCACGCTGTATCGCCGGTGGAGCACCAAGCTCGAGCTTGTCGTCGACGCGCTGGACTACGGGTTCCGGATGCAGCGCGACATGTACACAGTGGACCTGAGCAAGATGGAGCCGCGGAAGGCGTTCACCGAAGCCGTCCGGCGCCTTGACCCGGCCTACTTCAATCCGGACGCGATGGTCCTGATGGGCAACTTCGCGGGCGAGGCGCTCCGGACTCCGGAGCTGTTGGGCATCCTGCGCGAGCACGCGGTCGAGCCCCGGGTCGAGCTGCTGGAGAACTGCTTGTCCCAGTTGCAAGATCGCGGCGCTGTCCGCGACGACGTCGACAAACACACCATCGCGACCATGTGCTTCGGCAGCTACTTCGCCGCTTTCTATCGTGGCGACGACACCAAGAAGACCGTCGCGGCTGTCGTCGATGCGCTCTGGCCCGCCATCGCCAAGACAGCCAGGCATGGCGCGCCGGCTGAACCCGTCAGTAATTGACACGATAAGTAGAAAATTAAAAACGAGTAGATTGCCGTACGAACACTAAAGGGTTTCACTCGATCGTGTAACTCTCGGCATAAAGGTGGACCTGAGGTAGTTAAGGTGCCAGTCTCCCGAGAGTTAAAAACCTGATCGGGTAGTCAATTGCCGAATAGTCCGATTGGCCGAACCCTTTAGTTAACGCGGAGTGACCTCCTCTGAGACACGATCATCAAGCAGCATTCGACGTTCTCGCGAACGCGTTGGCGCGGTGCCAGGCGGATCGAGTCAGCGGCGCGGTGCGGATCGTGGGCAATCCGGGCGGGCTGTTCCACTTGCGTGACGGCGCGGTGATCGCCGTGGACAGTCCTGGGGCGCCCGGAGCCGAAACACTGTTGATGCGCTCGGGCAGGATCAGTGAAGAGGACTGGAACGCGGCGATGCGTGCCATGGCCAGGTCCGGGTCCACGCAATCGGTGCTAGGCACCATCGGGTCCGCTGAGCTGCGAATTCTCGTCATGGCAGTCACTCAGGACGGGACATTCGCCACCGCCGCGGGCGTCATCGAGCAGTACGACATCGACGCCCCTGTCGATGTCCTGCTCTCGATACCGGGCGGTGTCGGCCTGGACATACTGCTGCGGGAAACGGCCCGGCGCCTGGATGCCATCGCCTGCCTGTCGTTCCCCGTCTCGCCCTTCCGGGAACGCGTCAAACCCGCGCGCGGGACCAACCCGCAAGGCCTGACGACGGGGCAACTGGAAATCCTCGCGAACGCCACCGGCAGACGCACCGCTCGGGACATCGCCTTCGCGATCGGCCGCGGTGTTTATCCGGTGACCACGGAAATTTCCCGGATGCTCGATGATGGTCTGTTGGAAATTTCCACCGAGTCGTTTCGCTTTTCACACTGGGGCGTGACCTCGTTGCGGTCTCGGGCGGAGATCGCGCAGTCTGAGACCAGAAAGGAAACATATTGAACCATGAGGCTCTCGCTGCCGAATTGCAGAAGCTTCGAGAACAGGTGGCCGGAGTAACCGACACGGTCATCGCCGCCGCCGACGGAATTCCCATCCTCGCCGACGCGGCGGAAACCATCGATCCCGCCAACATCTCCGCACTGGCCGCCGCCGACCTCGGGATCGCTCGTCAGGCAGCCGAGCTCACCGGTCAGGGCACACTCCGCCAAACCGTCGTGTACAGCAGCGACGGCTACATGGCGGTGTACGCCATCGGCCGGTTCGCCTTGATGGTCGTCCTAGGGGACAAGGGCCTGAACGTCGGGCGTCTGCTCTACGAGTCCCAGCCCATGATCGAACGGATCAGCTCGATTCTCGCCTCATAGCGAGTCAAACCACAGATGAAAGAAGAGAACATTGAGCGTCGTAGGCAACAATCCACGGGGTATGGCTGACCACGTGGTCTCGTTGACCAAGCGGTTGCGCCAGGAAATACCCTCCTGCCTGGCCACCGGCGTCGTCGACATGGCCACCGGCATGTTGCTGACGTACGAAACCACCGACACGCACCCGGCCGAGGTACTCGACCTGCTCGCGGGGGCCACCCTCGACCTCTTCCAGGGCCGCACCGTCACGATGATCGAGGACGTCTTCAAGGAGCGTCGCGGCATCAGCAGCGCGGAGCACTACTTCCAGGAAATCCTGGTGAACAGCACGAACCTGACGCACCTGTTCATCAGGAACACCATGAACGAAGACGTGGTCGTGGTCGTCGTCTGCCCCAAATCGGTCAACATCGGAATGCTCTTCGCCGCGGCCAGGCGAGTGGTCAAGGAACTCCGCGCCTTCTGACGCGTTCGCACTCAAGTAAGGAAAGTTCCGTGAACATCGATACAGCGTTGAAAGAAGCCATGTCCATCTCCGGCGCCGTCGGCGTCGCGTTGGTCGACTACGAGAGCGGCATGTCGCTCGGCACCGCCGGCGGCGGCGACTGGCTGAACCTGGAGATCGCTGCCGCGGGCAACACCGAAGTCGTCCGGTCGAAACTCCGGGTGATGTCCGCACTCACCCTCAACGACAGCATCGAGGACATCCTGATCACACTGCACCGCCAGTACCACATGATCCGCCTGCTGGACGCGGTGAAGTCCAGAACCTCGCTTTTCCTGTACCTGGTACTGGAAAGAGAGGTGGCCAACCTCGCGCTGGCCCGGCACTACCTCAAACGCATCGAAGCCGATCTGCAGGTCTAGCGGGCGGTGACACGGACCGGGCCCGCGACCGCGGGCCCGGTCCTGAACTGTCCACAACGGACATTCGAGTCAAGCTGGCGCGGGACTCCTAGTGTGTCGGCCCGTTGAGCCCGTACCGGCGCACGACATCGTCCAGCCAGTCCGGTGTGTCGTAGACAAGGCCGTACTTCTCGGCCAACGCGGCGAATTCGGGCCCCGAGTTCTTGCCGGAGAGGAGCAATTCGCTGAGGTCCATGAAGTAGTCCTCGAAGCCGCCTGGCGTGATGACCTCGATGATGCGGCCGGGCACGGTGCCCGCGTTCCACATCGCGTGCATCTGCCCGCGTGGCTTGGTGATGTACCCGCCGGGGCCCAGCACGATTTCCGTGTCGTCGGACCGGAAACCGATCTCGCCTGCCAACACGATCGAGTGCTCGTCCTCACGGGTGTGCAGGTGCGGCCGGGTGATGCTGCCAACCTCGAACGGGTGCTCGACGATTGCCACCTGTCCCCCGTTGGCCTGGCTGTGCAGTTTGTAGACCGCACCGAACCCGGGAAGCCGCGCGATATCGCCTTCCCCTGGCTGCACCACCGTCACGTCGGTCATCTCAGCCGCCTCCGCACTGTCGCAAGTTACGTTACAATGTCTAACTGTAACTGTATAGCGTCACGAGCAGTACGGCCTAGGTCGTGTCTCGAAGTCCCCGTTCGATGAGAGCCTGCCCCGTCCGGAGGCCGGAGTCGGGACACAGCGGGGTGGTTCCTGGCGACGCCGCGGTGACGCCGCGAATACTGGTTGTCTTTGGGCGTTTTGTCTTTGGGCGTTGCCGCGGTGGCGTCAGGGGCCGCATCCGGCCCGGCTATCGCGGACGGGGCTTTGAGACACGGCCTAGAGCAGGCCACGCTCACGTGCCACGGAAATCGCGTCACGCCTGTGCCGGACGCCCAGCTTCCGGTAGATCCCGCGCAGGTGTGTCTTGACCGTGTTCACCGACACGAACAGGTTCTGTGCGATCTCCTCGGTCGTTCGCATCGACGGAAGCTCGGCGAGCAGAACCTGTTCCCGCGCGGTCAGCCCGTCGGCCAGGTCAGGAACGTGTGCCGGGAGCGCGTCCCGAACACTGGTCGCGAACACCTCCAGCCTGCCGAAGCGTCCAGCCCCTCGCGCAAGCAGCGCACGGACCGAATGCCCGGCGTCACGAAACGGTCTGCGTGCGTTGTGCGGCGCTGCGATCGCCAGCGCACGGCACAGTGCTTCGTGTGCCCGTTGACGCTCTCCTATCCGGTCCGCCAGGTGAGCCTCCAGGAGCCAGGCCTCGACCACGGTCGACGCGGCGACGGCCCGCGTCTGTCCGGAAAGCAGCGGCGCGAGGATCCGTCGAGGTGACCCCATTTTCCCTTTGTGGACATAATGCACAGCACGCAGCAGATCCTGTTCCCCACATCGGATTCCGATCTTCTCGATCTCGTCGAGGACCTCGAGCGCCCATGGGTACTCCCCCACGCGCAGCGCCATCCGTTGCCGGGCAGGCGCGGCATAGGCGATCATCGCGGGCGAGATGTCCCGCTTCGCCAGACGTTTCCAGTGTCCGCGCAGATCGGCGACGATCTCGTGCGGATCATGGGAGGTGTCGAACTCGATCATCGCGTCGAGCGTGTGCACACACAGTTCGATGGTGGCATCGGTGACGGCCGGCATCAGACCGGCGGCGACTGTGGCGAGCCGACGAGCCTTGTCGTCCTCAAGTCGTTGGTAGGCGGCGACTCCGAACAGTGTGTACGCGTACGCCGCGCGAGAGCTCTCGGCCCAGCCTCGTGTTCTGGCGAAAGCCAGTGTGTCGGCGATTTGTCTGTCCACCGCCGACAGATCGCCGTGCACAGCCGCGATCGCGACCAGATGCGTACGGCACTCCAGCGCGATGGCGTCTCGCTGCTCACTGCCGGCCATGCTCAACGCCTGGCGAAGTGCCGCTTCGGCCGCCTGCTGCCGACCGAGCCACGCCTGCGCCACGCCCGCGTTGAACGTGGCCATCAGGTCGAGGTCGAAATCACCGGTGCGGCCCGCGTTGGTGGCACGCAGTTCGGTCAAGGCCGGGCGAATGTCTCCGGCCAATCGGGACCGATGCAATTGGACGGTGGCACGCAAGGCCTTCAGCCGTTGTGTCCGCGGTGGATAGACCGAGTCGGCGATCCGGCGCAGCCAGCGGTCCGCTGCGGGTACGTCACCGAGATCCAGCGCCGCCGCGGCGGCCACGAGGGCGACCGACGGCCGGTTGAGCACGTGTTCCGGTGCGGTCCGCAAGATCCGCCACAGCAGTGCCGACTGTCCTTTCAGAATGTGGCCGAGCCCGGACCGGGCGGCAAGCCGCGCGGCCAGCTCGTGGTCGCCCGCCTTCAGACTGTGCTCCAACGCTCGCAGCGGATCACCGTTGGCGTTCAACCAGACCGCGGCGATCCGGTGCTGACGTTGCAGTGCCGAGAACCGGCGGCGGCCGAGCTCGGCACACAGATAACCACGCAGCAACGGGTGATACCGGAATTGCGCCGGTGCTTCATCGGCTGTGGACGTCAGGATACTCGTGCGCTCCAGCCGATCGATGATCTGCCCGGCATTCTCCCGCCCGGAGAGCTCCACCGCGAGATCGGTGGTGAACGCCCGGCACACGCACGTCGCCAGCATGAACTGCTGTACCTCGTCGGGCTGCCGGGCGAACACCTCCCGCAGCAGGTAGTCGGCCACCACCCGGTCGTCTCCGGTGATCCGGGGCAGCGCCGAGTCGGCGCTCAACGACGCGAACCTCAAGCCGGCGGCCCAGCCTTCGGTCCGTTCCATCAAGGCGGCGAGCCCTGCCCGGGTCAGGGTGATCCCTTCCTTGGCATACAGCAGACGGGCTTCGGCCGCGGTGAACGTGAGCTCCTCTGGCCCGATCTCCCTGAGCCGGTTCTCCAGCCGCAGCCTCGGCAGCACGAGCGGCGGCAGAAACCGGGTCGCCAGCACGACTCGCAGTGCGCGTGGTAAGTCGCGCAACAGCAGGTTCATCGTACGCACGGCCGCGTTGGACTGGATCTCGTGCACCCCGTCGATGATCAGCACCACCGGCTCGGACACCCGCTCGAACTCGGCGACGATCGCGTTGACAAGCACCGCATACGATTCGCCGCGCGGGATGGGCAGATCGCCCAGCGGAAGTGCGCAGCGCTCGCGTAGTGCTTGCAGGATGACCGTCCACAACACTGTGGGATCGTTGTCCTCAGTGTCCACCGAGACCCATGCGACCGGCGTGTCCCAGCGTTCGATCCGGCGCCGTGCCCACGCCGCGAGCATCGTCGTCTTGCCTGCTCCCGCCGGTGCGCAGACAACCGTCACCGGTGGTATAGCGTCGCCGTCGAACACCGCCGCGTCCAGCAGCGTGTGTAGCCGGTCCCGGATCAGCGTGGTGGGTGGGACGTCCGGGATTCTGGTTCGCGCGGCAGGCACCGGTCCGCGGTGGCCGAGGCAGTTCCCTGTTCTGCCGGCTCGGCCTCTCGATCCCGTCAGCTGCATTCTTCTCCCCGATGCGTGTTTGCCCTGATTCGTTGCCCCGACTTGAAAGTCCACTTATCTAGCAGCCGGGAACAACCGCGCACTTCGTCCGCACGGGGTGATTCACACCATCAAATCCACTGTGGACCTGTGTTGTCCAGTGCGTCGTCAAGGGTGATCGCCGCGTCGATCAGGGAAAGGTGCGTGAACGCCTGCGGGAAGTTGCCGAGCTGTTCTCCGGTCGGACCGATCTCTTCGGCGTACAGGCCCAGATGTGTGCTGTAGGTGAGCATCTTCTCGAACACCAGTCGCGCTTTGTCCACGTATCCGGCCTTGGCCAGCGCGTTGACGTAGGCGAACGTGCACAACGAGAAGGTTCCTTCGCCGCCGCGCAGGCCGTCCGGGGCCGCATCGGGGTTGTAGCGGTAGACGAGGCTGTCGACGACGAGCTCTTCCTCCATGGCGGTGAGCGTGGAGAACCATTTCGGGTCACGGGCCGCGACGAAGCCAACCTGGGACATCCGGAGCAATGACGAGTCGAGCACGTCCGAGTCGTAGCGTTGGACGAACGCCCGGCGTCCCTTGTGCCAGCCGCGTTCCCAGATCTGCCGGTAGATCCGGTCCCGGTGCACCCGCCACCGGCCCGCCTGGCCGGGACGCCGCAGCGACTCGGACAGCCGGATGCCACGGTCGAAGGCCACCCAGCTCATCAGCCGGCCGTAGGTGAAGTCCGCCCGCCCGCCACGGGTCTCCCAAATGCCTTCCTCAGGCTGGTCCCAGTTGTCGCCAAGCCAGTCAAGCACGCCCGTGATCGCCTCCCAGCCCCGGTAACCGACCGCCAGCCCGTGCCGATGGCCCTGGTAGACGCTGTCGAGCAGCTCACCGTAGATGTCGAGCTGGAGCTGTCCCGCCGCGCCGTTGCCGATCCGCACCGGCCACGAACCCCGGTAGCCCGCCCAGTGATCGAGCGTCTGCTCGGTGAGATCAGTCGTACCGTCGACGCGGTACATGATCTGTAACCGGCCGGTTGTGTCCTGGTAGCGGTCGGCCAGCCAACCGGCGAAGTCCGCGGCTTCCTCGGTGAACCCCATACTCAGCAAGGAATACACGGCGAACGAGGCGTCCCGCACCCACGTGTAGCGATAGTCCCAGTTACGCAGTCCACCGATCTGCTCGGGCAGCCCTGCCGTCGGAGCCGCGACCATGGCCCCGGTCGGCGCGTAGGTCATCAGCTTCAGTGTCAGTACCGAGCGGTTCAGCATCTCCCGCCACCGGCCTCGATACGTCGATCTGGCCAGCCACGACCGCCAAAACCGGACGGTGAGCTGGAACAGATGCTCGAGCTCGGATGGCGGGATGGCCCGTGGCGGGCCGTCCGCGGCAGACTCGAGCACGAACCCACGCACCTCGCCCGCGTCCAATGAGATCCGGCCGCGCACGGCGTTGTCGTCACCGACCCGGATCGCGGCCAGGCGCGTGTCCCCGGATTCGCGCACAGCATGCAGTGTCAGTGTCATTCCGCCGCTGTCGAACACCACGCCGTCGTCGGTCAGGTGGGTCTTGTGGGCCTGCCTGCCGTAGTCGAAGCGTGGCACGACCTCGACTTCGAAGTCGATCTGGCCACGGACAGAGCGCAGCATCCGGACAAGACGGTGGTTGTCGGTGGCGTGGGTCCGTGGTGCGAGCGGCATGAAGTCGACGAGCTCACCCGTGCCGGATCGGGTCATGAACCTCGTGATGAGCACGGCCGTGTCCGGCAGATAGAGCTGTTTCACCCGGTAGTCCTCGCCCACCGGCCGGACCACGCACCAGCCGCCGTGCTCGTGATCGAGCAGCGCGCCGAACACACTGGGCGAGTCGAACCTGGGGCAGCAGAACCAGTCGATCGCACCGTCGGCGCTGACCAGGGCCGCGGTCTGCAGGTCCCCGATCAGGCCGTGGTCGGCGATCATCGGATAGGCGTTCACGTGCGACTCCTTGCGTAGTGCGGCAAGAACAGGGCCTCAGCCAGCGCCATCCGCGCGATTTCGCCAGGGTCGACGCTCTCGTTCGCCGCGTGGATCAGCGCCTGTGGCTCCTCGACACCCATCAGGACCAGCTCGGCTTCGGGATAGATCGAACTGAGAACTGTGCACAGCGGAATGGATCCGCCCTGACCGAGCTTGGCGGGCGGCCGCCCATAGGCCTCGGTCATCGCCATCGCGATGGCTTTGTGCGCGGGACCGTCCACGCGGGTGCGGAACGGTTCGCCGACGGCTTCGGTCTCGACCTCGACTTGCGCTCCCCATGGGGCACTGGCGTGCAGGTGTTCGATGAGCGCGTTCCCGGCGGCAACGGGATCCATGCCCGGTGGGACACGCAGGTTCAACCGTGCGGCCGCCGTTGGCATGATGACCGCGCGCGATCCGGTCACCGGCGGGCAGTCGATACCGAGCACAGTGACTGCTGGACGCGCCCACAGCGTGTCGGCGACACCACCGTCGCCCAGCAACTCGACGCCGTCCAACACACCCGTATCGGCCCGGAACCGCGCGACCCGATACGGCTCCCCGGGCCAAGACTGGCCACGATCGAGTCCGAGCACGGCCGTGTTGCCCAGATCGTCCCGCAGTGTCGCCAGCATCGCGATGAGTGCGGCCAGAGCGTCCGGGGCGGGACCGCCGAACGTGCCCGAGGGCAGGGAAGCGGTCATGGTCTTCACCGTGACGACGATGTTCACCATGCCGCGCAGACTGACTGTCACAGCCGGGTGTCCGACAGCCGCGTTTCCCGTGTCGCACATGAGGACCGCGTCGGCGCGGAAGAGCTCTGGGCTCTGCCGGACGAGGTTCGCGAGTCCACCGGTACCCAGTTCCTCGGAACCTTCGATGGCAAGTCTCAGATTCACCGGCACGTGGTCCAACGCGCGCAGGGCCGTCAGGTGCATGACGATGTTGCCCTTGCTGTCCGCGGTTCCGCGGCCGTACCACCGGCCGTTCACGCGGCTCAGCACGAACGGCAGTGTGTGCCAAGCGGCGTTCTCGTCAAACGCGGGTTGCACGTCGTAGTGGGCGTAGAGCAACACCGTGGGCGCATCGGGATCGTCGCAGGCCCGCGAGCCGACCACGGCAAGGCTTCCGTCTGAAGTCTGCATGACGCGCGCGTCCAGGAAGCCTACATCCGCGAACTTGTCCGCGACCCACTGGGCCGCAAGACGGCATTCCACCGGCTCGGCACCTGCGACCGATCGGATCGCGACGAGTTCTTCCAGGTCCGTCCAGGCGCGCGCCATCAGCCCGGCCACTCGCTCACGCATCACGCATCGACCTCCTTCTGTTTTCATGAGGGTTTGCGGGCCTTGTAGAACAGCAGCGGGACGCCGATGCCAAGGCGATCCACGCATGTCTCCACATGCCGTCAGATTCGCGATCTCGTCGGCGTACCGATTCGTCCGTCACGGGTGAGATGCCCGGATCACCCGCCGCAGCAGATCCATGACGACGGCCAGTACGACCACCCCGACCATCGCGACCAAGGTCGCGGGCGCTGTCTGCGCCGTGTGCACCACGAAGACGATCAGGACAGCCGCCGTGAGCTGGACCCCCACGACCAACGGCCATGCCCGCGCCCCGGTCTGCGATCTGAGCCGGAACGCGGCAATGGATGTCACGAGGAAGATCACCAACGCGACCGCGCTACCCACCGAGGCGATCGCGGTCAAGCCGACCAGATTCGCGATCAGCAGCACGATCACCACCGAGATCACCACGCCCCGCATACCGCCGACGCGCGCACGACTGCCGATCACCTTGGGAAACGTGCTCGAACCGGCCAGCTCCATTGTCGATCCCATGGCAGCGAACAGGTTCGCGTTCACCGACGACGACGTCCCGAGCATCGCGACGAGCGTCATCATCACAAATCCCGCCGTGCCCAACGAAGGCTCGGCCGCCACAGCCAACGCGGTTTCGCCGTTGTCGATCACCTGTGGCACGGTCAGCGTTCCGAAGACACCGAGCGCGATCAGGACGTACAACGGGATCGTGATCCCCAACGACAAGTACATCGCCCGCGGCAAGGACTTGGCGGGATCTCGCAGCTCCGCACCGGTGAAACTGACCACGACGAAACCAAGGCACGCGAAGAACGCCAGCGCCACGCTGGACACCATGTGCATCGCGGACAGGTAGGACGATGGCGCGAGCAACCCCGGTTCGATGTCGATGAACGTCACCATGACGAACACCGCTAACACGGCCAGCATCACCACGACTATCAAAGTCCGCAGTCGTTCGATCGACTTCGCGCCCGCGATATTGGCCGCCGCGGCCGCCACGATCACCGCTGTTGTCAGCACTTTCGCCCAGCCGGTCGAACCGTCGAAAAACAGAGCGGATCCGTAGTGCCCGAACGACACCGACACCATCGCGGTGACGATCAGGGCAGCGAAATACAGCAGCCATGATGCCACCGAACTGATGTGCCCCCGGCCGAACCCCTTGAGCAGATACGTCACCATCCCGCCGGAAGACGGGTAGCGCGCACCGAGTTTCGCGACGGCGTATCCCTGTAACAACGCAAGCACACCGCCGAACAGGAACGAAAGCCATACCGCCGAGCCGGCCATCGCGCCCGCTTCACCGAGCAGAACGAAGACTCCGGCGCCCACCATCGAACCGATGCCAAGGAATGCGGCACCGCGGATCGTCATCCCCATCCGGCCTCCTCATTGGTCGGGGCCATCGACGCTATGCGCGCAGCAGGCGACCACGGATCGCTCGGCCAGGGTGAATCGAGGCGCGACTCACCCGGATCGGACGAGGAAACCGCTCAACGGATCGGGTGACCGTGTCGGTGAGACAATCGAAGGAGGCGTCGAGATGTCCCGCGAATCCGGCGGCAAACGACGACGAAGGCTCTTTCTCGCCGGCCTCGTCCTCGCTCTCATACCGATGACCACGGCACCACATCGAGAGTCCACATGCGACTCCGATTCGCTGGTGTGCGCGTCGATCGACCTGTTCAGGACGTTAGGTCCACTGGTCCGATATCTCCTGCCCTGAGGCCTACGGCCGCAGCCGCCACAATCCGGGTCCCGCTGCGCCCGGTCCGTCGCGACCGGCTGTTCGAAATGCTCAACGTCTCGATCAACACAGTCAAGGCTCATCCGCGCGGCATCCACGTGGCCTCCTGTGATCACAGTCATCCGCTACGGGTGACGCGCGATCCCTTGTTGCCACAGCACATTCAACCCAGTCACGAAGCTGCGCGAAGGAGGATCCATGGAAGTGCGGATCGAGGACCTCATGTCGGATGTGCTCGCCGGTATGGCGCAGGAAATGCCGTGGTCGCTTGGCGCGGACGTCATCGCGTTCCGGCATGATCACCCGGTCGTCTACTCCACTTACGGCGTGGGCATCACCTTGCAGAACGTCCAGGAGCATCTTCGAACCGGACCGACTCGCGAGGCCGCGACCACCGACGGCCCGATCATGAGCGACAACATATGGCACGACAGGCGATGGCCGGCGCTTGACCTGTCTCGGACACGCGCCTTGTATCCCCAGCACGCACGTTTGCTGGAGAAGGTGCATGGCGTCGTGGCGGTGCCCGGCTTGCAGGACGACAGCGGGCTCGTTGTCATCACCGCATACCTCGGCGAAGCGCCCAACGACAGCGTGTTGGACACAATGTCGCGCTACGAACGGCTCGTCAGCGCCGACGTAGCTGTGCTGTCGTCGTTATCCGACACTGACCAGCGAACCAGCCGGGTGTTGGCAGCATTGCACCGCAGGGACGTGATCGAGCAAGCAAAGGGTGTGGTGATGGCGACCTGCCGGACCGACCACACGATGGCGTGGTTGTTGCTTCAGGACGCATGTCGCCGGACGAACACCACCCTCAACGCGCTGGCGGCCGAACTCGTCAGACAGGTCAGGTCCGAAGCGGACACACTCGGCGAGTCCGGGACCGGTCGCGCCGCCGGTGAACTGTGGTCGGCGTTGCGGCACATCCACGCCACGGCCGGTATCTGACCTCTCTGCCCCCTCGTCCCGCGCCCACCTCGATCGTCCGCCTCTAGGGCCTGTTTCACAAGTTGATCAAGGTTTGAGATGATCTTGATTCGTGGGGCGTGGTGATCTGACCAACGAGCAGTGGGCGAAGCTGGAACCCTTGCTGCCCAGGGGCAAGAAGCCTGGCAGGCCGCCGAAGCATGCGAAGCGGAAGCTTATTGACGGGATCCGGTTTCGGGTTCGAACCGGTGTGCCGTGGCGGGATCTGCCGGAGCGTTACGGCCCGTGGGAGACGGTGTATGGCTTGTTCCGGCGGTGGCAACGGGATGGCACGTGGAAGAGGATTCTGGTCGCGTTGCAGGCGGACGCGGACGCTGCGGGCCTGATCACCTGGGATGTCAGCGTGGACTCCACGGTGGCTCGTGCGCACCAGCACGCGGCTGGTGCGCGTCAAAAGGGGATCTCCAGAAGGAGTCTCCGGGCGGGGTCGAGGTCGAACCGGCCGATCACGGGCTGGGGCGCTCCCGAGGCGGGTTGACGACCAAGACTCACCTGGCGGTCGAGCAGGGACAAAAGCCCTTATCAATCGTGATCACCGCTGGCCAGCGAGGTGACTCGCCCCAGTTTCAGGTGGTGCTCGACCGTATCCGGGTACCCCGGCGGGATCGCGGTCGGCCGCGCTGCCGCCCGAATCGGGTGCTCGGCGACAAAGCCTACGGGTCCCGCGCCAACCGCGCCTACCTGCGCAGGCGCGGTATCCGCTGCACCATCCCGGACAAGGCCGACCAGGTCCGCAACCGCAAGAACAAGGGCTCACACGGAGGACGACCACCCGCATTCGACAAGGAGATCTACAAGCAACGGCACGCTGTCGAGTGCGGGATCAACCGTCTCAAACGAAACCGAGCCGTCGCCACCAGATACGACAAGCTCGCCGTTCGCTACGAAACCACGGTCACCATCGCAGCGATCAACGAGTGGCTCCCATGACTTTCGAAACAGACCCTAGGAGACTTGATGACTGACTTCCCGAAACAACGCTCCGACAGCCGAATCACTATGTGGTCGGGCTGGATCTGGTTCGCGGCCATCGTCATGGTGCTCACGGGCGTCTTCAACGCCGTCGAAGGCCTCGTGGCGTTGCTCAACCGCGCGTTCTACGTGACCAACGGCGAAGACCTGGTCGTGCTCAACCTGACCACGTGGGGATGGGTGCATCTACTGATCGGCCTCCTGGTCGGGGCGGCCGGACTCGCGTTGCTGACCGGGGCCGCGTGGGCCCGGGTCGTCGCCGTCGCGATCGCGTCGGTGAACGCCATCGCCCAGGTCACGTTCATCTCAGCCTATCCAGTGTGGTCCACAATCGTGATCGCCCTGTCGGTCCTGGTGATCTGGGCGATCGTCGTACATGGCAGGGACGCCACGGACGAACTGCCGTGACCGAGGCGATGCCACGCGCACTGGTCTTGCTACTGGGCGCGGCAGCGACCGTGATCACTGTCGCCGGTCTCAAGACCATCGCGTGGCTCGCGGCGCCGGTGCTGCTCGCGCTCGTCATCGTGATCGCGGTCAGTCCGGTGCACCAATGGCTCAGACGGGTGGGCTTTCCCGCGTGGGCGGCGACGTTGGTCCTTGTCGTACTCGTCTACGGCACACTGATCACATTCGCAGTGGTCACGTTCGTGTCATTGGCGCAACTGGCAGCGACCTTGCCGAGGTACGCCGATCGCTACAACGGCCTCGTGGTAGATGTGACCCGCGCGCTGCGGAGTATGGGTATCGCGCCGGAGCAGGTCCGTGACGCGCTGTCCACAATAGACTTCGGCAAGATCATGCCGTACATCGGCGCGATCATCCGCAACCTCACCGGACTGACCACCAGTCTGATCTTCCTGCTGGCGTTGCTGTTGTTCTTGAGCGTCGAGGCGACCGGAGTGGACGCCCGGCTCTCCGACATCGCCGCCGACCGTCCACAAGTAACCGCCGCACTGCTCACCTTCGCCAGGCGAACCCGTAGCTACCTGACCGTGACGACCATCTTCGGACTCATCATCGCGGTCATCGACGCGATCGCACTCGCGCTGCTGGGTATTCCTTTGGCCGTCCTATGGGGATTGCTGTCGTTCGTAACCAACTACATCCCCAATATCGGCTTCTTGATGGGAGTCGTCCCACCGGCGGTGCTCGCCCTGCTGGTCGGTGGCTGGCAACTGATGCTGGTCGTGATCCTGATCTACTGGGCGGTCAACTTCGTGGTGCAGTCCGTGATCCAACCGATCTACGTCGGCGACAGCATCGGTCTGTCACCGGTAATGACCTTCGTGGCGCTGGTGTTCTGGGCGTGGGTGTTCGGGCCGCTGGGCGCGTTGCTCGCGATCCCGATGACAGTGCTCGTCATGGCGGTGCTTGTGGACAGCGATCCACGGGCGGGGTGGGCCGCGGCACTGACTCGGCGCAACAAACGATCAACAAGAAAGGACAAGTTGTGACCACATTGACAGTATGGCGATTCACCACCTCGGACGGAGCCGACCGCGCGGCGGGCATCCTGAGCCGCCTCTCGCAGGACAATCTGATCACAGTGCACGACGCGGCGACAGTCTCGTGGCGGACCGGCACGAAGAAGCCCAAGACACGGCAATTGCACAACGTCATGGGCACCGGCGCGCTGGGCGGGGCGTTCTGGGGCATGCTCTTCGGCCTGATCTTCTTCGTCCCCCTGCTGGGCGCCGCGGTCGGTGCCGCGGTGGGCTCGCTCACCGGCATGCTCACCGACGTCGGCATCAGCGACGACCTGATCCGCAGGCTGCGAGCGGATATCGGGCCGGGCACGTCGGCCCTGTTCATCCTCAGTTCGGACGCCGTGCTCGACAAGGTCCGGATGGCCTTCGAGCCCGAGCGACCGGAGTTGATGTTCACCAACCTCTCCGAAGAGGAGGAGAACCGCCTGCGCGAGACGTTCAGCGAGGAACATCATCCAGTCTGATCGTTCATCCGGAACGATCGGCGCATGGAGCTGACGTTGCCCCTAGTCTTGGGGCATGCCTGATCTTGTTGAGCTGCTCGCCCGCCTGGTCGCCATTGATTCCGTCAACCCCGGCCTGGTACCCGGCGCGGCCGGCGAGAGCGAGATCGCTGACTTCTGCGGCTCCTGGCTGGCCGACCGCGGCTTCGAGGTGACCCGGTTGGAGAAGAATGCGGGCCGCCCGTCGATCGTCGGGGTCGCCCGTGGCACGGGAGGCGGGCGTTCGCTGATGCTCAACGGTCACCTGGGCACGGTCAGTGTCGCGGGTTACGACGGCGACCCTTTGGATCCGCAGATCCGCGACGGCAAGATGTTCGGCCGGGGAACGTTCGACATGAAAGGCGGCATCGCGGCCATGATGTTCGCCGCCGCCCGGGCGACAGCGGCGGGCCCGCTGCGCGGCGACGTTCTGGTTGCCTGCGTGGCCGACGAGGAACACGACAGCCTGGGTACTGAGGAAGTCCTGGAGTCGTTCACGGCCGGTGCCGCGATCGTCACCGAGCCGAGCAACCTCGAAGTTACTTTGGCGCACAAGGGTTTTGCCTGGTTCGATGTGGACATTGAAGGTCGTGCGGCGCACGGCTCACGGGCAGACCTCGGCATCGACGCGACCGTGAAAGCCGGGCATTTCCTTGTGGCTCTTGAAGAACTGGGGCGGCGGCTGGCTGAGGGTCCCGCGCATCCGTTGCTGGGGACAGGGACGGTGCATGCCGGGGTGATTCAGGGCGGGGATGGGCCTTCGACTTACCCTTCTTCTTGCCGCGTCACGGTTGAACGCCGGACCGTGCCCGGGGAGACGATTGAGGTTGTCGAGGGTGAGCTTGCTGGTGTTCTGGAGGCCGTGGCGGCGGCTGTGCCTGATTTCAGGTACCGGCTTGTGCGTGGGTTGAACCGTGGGCCGTTCCAGGCTGACCCGGAGGCTGTGATTGTCCGGACTTTGAGCCGTCACGCGGAGAAGGCTTTGGGACAGGCTCCGACAGTTCGGGCTGAGCTGTTTTGGACGGATGCCGCGCTTCTTGATCAGGCGGGGATTCCCGCGTTGTTGTTCGGCGTCAGTGGAGAGGGCGCGCATGCGGCGACCGAGTGGGTCGATCTTGCGTCGCTCCAGCAGGTTGCCGATATTCTTACGGGGACGATTGCCGAGTTCTGCTCCTGAGCGTTTCGGCTTGGCCGGGTCTTGGTTGGCCGGTTTCGAACCGGCCTTGTTTTCGACTGGGCTTGGCTCGGCAGTCCACTTTCAGGTTTCGGGTTGGTTCCAGCTATACACTTCCGGCTTGGCTTCTACTTCCGGCCTTACTTCTGGTTTGGCTTCCGGTTTCAGCGGTGAACTTTTCCGGTTTGGCTTCAGTTTCCGGCCAGGGTCGCTGTGGCTATGTTCCTGTTCCAGCTCGGTCGCTTTGCTTTGTTCCTGTTCCAGGGTGGTTGCTGTGGCTTTGTTCCTGTTCCAGCGCTTCGGCGGTCACCGCGGCTCGATTTGATGTGATGAAGGAGCGGGGCCTCGCTCCTGGTGGGTTCCGAGCGGACACTCGGGTTTGCCTTAAATCTCACGCAAGGGAGGCCCCTGGTGTCTGAGTATGACGGACAACAGTACGTCGGGATCGATTTACATCGGCATCGGTCGGTGATCGTGCGGTTGAACGCCGCTGGTGAGCGACTGGACGCGGTGCGGATCGACAACGACCCAATGACGTTGATGGCCGAGATCGGCAAGGCCGGACGGTGCCCGGAGGTGGTGCTGGAGGCCACGTATGGCTGGTATTGGGCCGCGGACGCGCTGGCCGAGGCGGGTGCGCGGGTGCATTTGGCGCATCCGCTGGGGATCAAGGGCTGGACCACGCGGCGGGTGAAGACCGATTGGCGCGACGCGGCGGATCTGGCCGAGGTGTTGTGGCGGGGCCGGTTGGCTGAGGGCTGGATCGCGCCACCGCGGGTGCGTGGCCTGCGGGAGCTGGTGCGTCACCGCGCGAAACTGGTCAACCTGCGGACCGGGGTGAAAGCCGGGGTGCACGCGGTGCTGGCCAAGCAGGGCGTCCGGCTGCCGGTCAGTGATGTGTTCGGGGTCCGGGGCCGGGCCCTGCTGGCCGAAGCGCCGTTGGATCCGCCGTTCCGGGCGAGGGTGAACAGTCAGTGCCGGTTGATCGAGGCGTTGGGTTTCGAGATCGCCGTGGTCACCAGTCTGATCACCCGCCACGTCGCGGCTGATCCGGGATACCTGGTGCTGCAACAGATCCCCGGTGTCGGCCCGATCCTGGCCGCGGTCCTGATCGCCGAGATCGGTGACATCACCCGGTTTCGCTCGCCGCGGCAGTTGTGTTCCTGGGCCGGGCTGACCCCGAAACACCACGAATCGGACCGGAGCGTGCGCCGGGGCCGGATCACCAAACAGGGCTCTCGGCTGGTGCGCTGGGCGGTGGTCGAAGCCGCCCAGAAAGTCCCCGCCGGCACAGGCTGGCTGGTGGCCACCCGGGAGGGGATCCAGGAGCGGCGGGGCCGCAACATCGCGACCGTCGCGGTCGCCCGCCGCCTGCTCACGCTGGTGTTTTATGGCCTGCGGGACGGACACATCCGCGCCCTGCACCCGCGGCAGGCCGGATGAGGACTGGTCGTGACCAGGCGCGGATCGGCCCGTGTCTGACCCCCACCCCCGGGGTGGCGTGGTCGTCGATTTGATTGATCCCGCCTGGCCACGGTCGCACCTCACCATGCACACACCCAGCGGATAGATGACCGACAACCAGCCCCCGAGGGTTGGTCTTTGTCACCCGGACTATTTCCGGGCACCGGCGAACGCGACCACACACCTCACACGAACCCACCACGAAAAAAGGGGACCACACCACACAATTTTCCTGGCTTGAATAGCGTGACATCTCCGACGGTATCGGCGTCAAGACCACGCCCCTTCCTGCGGAAGGGGTGGCCCTCCGGGCCAGTCATTGACCCCCACACCGCGGACCTCCCTGCCCGCGATCGCCAGAAAAACCCAGAAAAACAATCCCCCGGACTTGACCGGCCCCGCTCCTTCATAGATGACATGGGAACCCCGCGCGGGGCAATGCCATTGACTTAAAGATCTTTCGGTAATAGGGTGAGTCGTTGCGGGTGATACGCCTTGCCTGGTAGGACAATCGTGGTATGCCAGAACCGTCACGATCGGCCGGCCAGCGTCGGAAAGCCCGTAGCAGCAAGAAAGTAGCTGCCCGCCGTGATTTTGAGGCGTTGCGAGAACGCCGGATGCGGGCAGCGGAGATGTTCGACCGCGGCAAGCGGCAGGTCGATGTGGTGGTGGAGTTGGGAGTCTCGGCGCAGACCGCCTCACGGTGGCACCGGGCGTGGTCGGCCGGCGGACGGCAGGCATTGGCCGGGGCTGGCCGTGCCGGGCGGCTGCCCAAGCTGACCGACGAGCAGGTGGCCGAGGTGGCCGGCGCGCTGGCGCAGGGACCGAAGGCGAACGGATTCCCGACCGACATGTGGACACTGGCACGGGTGGCCAAGGTCATCGAGAAACTCACCGGGGTGCGGTACTCGCAAACCCAGACCTGGACGATCCTGCGCGAGCGGCTGGGCTGGAGCAGGCAGCGTCCCGCCCGCCGCGCCACCGAACGCGACCAGGAGGCCATCGACAGGTGGGTGAAAAAGGAGTGGCCACGCATAAAAAAAGCGCCCGGCGCCGAGGGGCCTGGATCTGCTTCCAGGACGAGTCCGGATTCTCCCTGCTGCCCGTAGTCCGGGCCACCTGGGCGCCACGCGGCCAGACCCCGGTGCTGACCCACCGGTTCTCCTGGAAACGCCTGTCGATGTCCGGCGCGCTGGCCTACCGGCCCGACCGCAGCGAGGCCGTGTTCGTGTTCGGCATCAAAGAAGGCGCCTACAACACCGCCTCGCTGATCGAGTTCCTCACCGCTCTGCTCGATCACCTTGACCGCCAGAAAGTCACCCTGATCTGGGACGGCCTGCCCGCCCACCGTTCCGCGGCCATGAAGGAATGGCTGGCCACCCAACGACACTGGCTGCGCGTGGAACCGTTGCCCGGCTACGCCCCCGACCTCAACCCGATGGAAATGGTGTGGGGCAACGTCAAAGCCACCGAGCTGGCCAACTTGTGCCCGGACACCATCGACGAGGCCCACACCGCCACCCAGGCCGGCCTGGAACGTGTCGGCAGCAGCTACCAACTGTGCTTCAACTTCCTCGACCATACCGGCCTTTCCCTATGACACAATTCACTCAAATACCGAAAGATCTTTAAGAGAGTTCTCGCACTTCAGAGGTGTCCTGCGGGCGTGGGGCACGAAGTTGATCTTGAGAGGCGCGGAACGCGAGTGGCCCGGCCCGCAAGCACGGACCCGCGCCACCGATGGACGGGACTGTCCACAATGGCCTTCATCCCGGCCCGCCACGGTCCGCGAGGGGAACCTTTGGCGCGTTGGACGCCGCGAAGGTGACCTTCACGGCACCAACCTGGGTAACAGGAGTAACGCGCGGGGTAAGTGCTACTAATGTGACGATCAATCGTCCCTGCGCAGCTTGCGACCAGCCAGAATGCTTGAGTCAGTGGCATTGCCGCGCGGGGTTCCCATGTCAAATCGAGCCGCGGTGACCACCGAAGCGCTGGAACAGGAACATAACCGCAGCAACCACGCTGGAACAGGAACAAAGCCACAGCAACCACGCTGAAACCCGAAGCCGAGCCACAGCAACCTGGCCGGAAACCGAAGCCGAGCAGAAAAAGCACACCGCTGAAACCAGAAGCCAAACCAGCCAACTGAGCCGAGAGAGCCAACTGGGCCGATGAAGCCGATGAAGCCGATGAAGCCGATGAAGCCGAGCTAACCGATCGAGCAACCCCACCACGGCCGCCCTGACCAGCCCCCTCCCCCAAGGTGTGACCTGTCAGCCACCTTCAACCCTTGACTCACATCGTGGGTGTGAGCTCATAATATGAGTAACCTTCGACAGGAAGGTCACGCCCCACTGGGTGCAATGTGGCACGAGTGAACGGGAACATGCGGATGTCGGACACAGCGATCCTCATCAACACCGCCATCGCGGTAGTAGCCATCGTGGTGCTCATCGTTCGGTTCAAGCTGAATCCCCTGGTCGCCCTCGTCCTTGGTTCCTGTTACCTCGGGTTGGCGACCGGCCTTGGGGTGAGCAAGACGGTCGAAACCGTCGGCACGGGGTTCGGCGAGATCCTCGCTGAGATCGGACTGCTGATCGCCTTCGGCGTCCTGATGGGTGCGATCCTCCGCGACCTGAGGGCGATCGAGCGCTTGGTTGACAAGTTGTTCCACGTTTTCGGGCCCAAGCGGATCCCGCACGCGATGGCCCTCACCATCACCACGTTCCTACAGTCGATCTACCTCGATGTCCTGCTCGTCATCTCCGCTCCCCTCGCCAGGGCGATCGCGCCCAAGCTTGGCAAGTACGGCACCGCGCGGATGGCGACCGCGCTGGCTATCGGCCTGGAATGCGGCATCGTCTTCACCGTCCCCGGTGTTGGCGCGCTCGCCCTCGCTGGGCTGCTCGATGTTCCTCTTGGCACCTACCTCATCTATGGCCTCATCGTCGTCATCCCCACTGTGGCCACCGCGATCACCATCACCACCTTCCTGCTCACGAAAGGCTGGTGGAAGCCGGAGCTCGACGAGCAGGAGTTACCGCAGGAACCGCAGCCCGCGGAACCGGCCGCCGCAGGAACCACCACCCTGACGAAAACCAAGACCGAGCCACGACTGGTCCTGCTGTTCGCCCCATTGCTCACCGCATTGCTGCTCGTGGCGACGGGAGCCATCGCGAAAATGGCGAACTGGTCCAACGCGGTCGTCGATCTGTTGTCCAGCCCGATGATCGCGCTCCTCATTGGACTCGTCGGGACCTGCCTCATTGGACGCAAGTACATGGGACAGCCCAAAGTGGACGAGTCCATCGCCACCGGTCTACGCCAAAGTGGACAGATTCTTCTACTCAGCGGTGTCGGTGGTTCGCTCGCCGCGACCATCAAAGCCGTTGGCGTAGGCGACATTCTCGGCAAGTACCTGTCGGCAAGCACGTGGGCTCCGCTCCTTGTCGTGTGGGCGTTGGCCGCAGTCCTTCACGTGGCCGTCGGCTCAGTCACGATCTCGGCGATCACGGCCGCGGGCCTCCTCGCACCCATCGCGCCCGCGCTCGGGCTTTCCCCTGTGCTCATCGCGTTGGCCGCGGGCGCGGGGTCTCTCTTCCTCGTCCATCTGACCAGCAACACGTTCTGGCTATTGCAATCCCTGATGGGACAGACCACCAGGGGAACGCTCAAGACTTGCTCAGCTGGTGTCTCGATCGCGTCCGTTGTCGCGATGGGACCGATTCTCGCGCTGAGCATCTTCGTCTAGAAAGGACAACAATGCGCCTGCCACTGCATGGCCTGCGGGTCCTCGAACTCGGCAACTACATCGCCGGGCCGACCGCCGGACGGATGCTCGCGGACTTCGGCGCAGAGGTCATCAAGGTCGAACGGCCTGGCAAGGGCGACGAACTGCGCAACTGGCGGCTCTACGCCGGTGACGTGTCCATGCTTTTCCGGACCATCAACCGCAACAAGAAGTCCGTCGTCATCGACCTCAAGACGCCTGACGGCCGCGGCACCGTGCTCGATCTCGTCAAGCACTGCGACGTCGTGATCGAGAACTTCCGCCCGGGCACACTGGAACGCTGGCAACTCGGTCCGCGGGAACTGGAAGAAGCCAACCCGGACATCATTCTCGCGCGTATCTCCGCCTTCGGACAGACAGGACCGTTGGCGGGACGGCCAGGGTTCGCGGCGGTCGCGGAAGCCATGGGCGGTCTACGAAACCTCGTCGGCGAGGCAGACCGGCCACCGTCACGCGTCGGCGTATCCCTCGGCGACTCGGTCGCCGGGTTGTACGCGGCATTCGGCGTGATGGTCGAACTTTTCCAACGCCACAACGGCGGATTCGCAAGGCCGCTCACCGAGCGCGTCATCGACGTTGCCTTGCACGAAGCCGTGTTCTCGATGATGGAATCGCTCGTGCCGGACTACCAAGCGTATGGAGTGGAAAGGAAACGAGTCGGTGGACGAATGGAAGGCATCGCGCCGTCGAACGCCTACGAATGCCTTGACGGCGCCAGTGTGGTGATCGCGGGCAACGGCGATTCGATCTTCCAGCGCTACATGCGGGCGATCGGCAGGCCGGATCTCGCCGACGATCCCGGCCTCGCGAGCAACGCGGGCCGGTGGGCGAGGCGCGACGAACTCGACGAAGCCATTGCCGCGTGGACGAAAACGCTCACCCGGGCCGAAGCGCTGAAAATCCTTGACGACGCAGGGGTTCCGGCCGGACCGATCTACACGGCGGCCGATATCTGCGCGGACGAGCAATACCGCGAGCGCGGCATGATCCAGCACTTCCCGGTCGACGTCGGCGCCGATACCCCGGCTGTGGTCGGCTTTCCCGGGATCGTGCCGCTCATCGGGCCGACGTCACTGCCGGTCCGGTCGATCGGCCCGGATCTCGGTGCCGACACCGACGAGGTACTCAACACAGTGAAGGCGCGATCATGACCACAATCAGGGATGTCACGCTGCGAGATGGCCTGCAGCTGACTGGAAAGCAGCTGTCAACGGACCGGAAGGTCGGCATCGTCCGTGACCTTCTGCGGCTCGGTGTGCCCAGTATCGAAATCGGCTCGATGGCCAGGCCGGATCTGGTCCCCTCCATGGCGAACACGCTCGAAGTGATCGAACGGCTCGAACCAGACGAGCGGGCGCGCTGCTGGGTCTGGGTAGCAACCCCAAGGCACGTCGAGAAAGCAGCGAAGGCAGGAGCCACCAACTTCCAGTACTGTCTGTCCGCTTCGGACAAACACAACCTGGCGAACATCGGCCGGACAACGGAAGCCAGCCTCGAAGCCATGCCAGCGGCCATCGACAAAGCAGGCAGGATCCAGTTGTGCATCGCGACCGCGTTCACGTGCCCGTTCGACGGCCCAGTGCCCGAGGAACGCGTCCTGGAAATCGCCAACGATCCCCGAACCGAAGGCGCCGAGGACATCGTCATCTGCGACACCCTCGGACAAGCGGTTCCCGCCCAGGTCACGAGCCTGATCAGCAAGGTCGGCGGGCGCAGGATCGTGTACCACGGTCACGACACGTGGGGCCTCGGCGTCGCGAACTCCCTGGCCGCGATCGCCGCCGGAGCCGACGAGGTCGACGGCGCCCTCGGCGGACTGGGCGGTTGCCCGTTCGCGCCCGGTGCCAGCGGAAACGCCTCAACTGAAGACCTGTTGTTCGGGCTGCGCCCAGACTGGCTGACGCCCGCGATCTTCGCGGAGCTGGTCAACCTCACCGATGGATTGCTCGCTGAGCTGGGCGAACCGAACCGGTCCCGTGCCGTGCAAGGCGCGCACTCCAGTGCGACAGCCTTCCCCTGGGCGAGCGCTAGTCGGGTAGCCGACCACCAAGCGCACGAGTGATCCGCTCAGCATTCTCGACCAGCACGTCCACCCATTCGTTGCACGTCTCGTACGGCATGCGCAGCGTCGGCCCCTGCACGGTCACGGCCCCAACCAAGTCAGCCGCCGAGTCGAACACGGGCGCAGCGATACCGGACGCGCCGTCGACACGCTCGCCCACGGTGATCGCGTATCCATCCGCGTGGGTCTGCTTGATCAGGGTCCGCATGGTGTCGCGATCCGTCACCGTGCTGTCGGTGAGCTGCGGCAACTCGTGCGAAAGGACCTGGTCAGCGAGCTTCGGCTGCCACGCGAGCAGTACCCGGCCGGACGCGCCGACGGTCAGCGGCGCGATCCTGCCGACCGACACCTCACGCCGCAGGATGTGGTGCGTCTCAGCAACCGCGATGCAGACACGCACCTCACCTTCGGACCGGAAGAAACACGCCGTCTCGCCCGTCAGGTCACGCAGGTCCTTGAGCACGGGGGTGATCACGGCGAGGTCGTCGAAGTCCTTGGCCGCGGCCGCGGCCCAGAACGCCATCCGGACACCGATCCGGAAGCGGTCGTCGACCCGGTCGAGGAATCCGTGAGCGACCAGGTTGGTGACCAGACGCTGCACGGTCGAGGTCGGGATGCCGGTGGCCTTGTGGAGCTGCCGCAAGGTCAGCACCGGCTGCTTGAGCGTGAAGGCGTTCAGGATCTCGGTGATCTTGCCGAGGACGAGCAGGGGCGTATGCCCGGATGTGCCTGCCTTCTGCTCTTCCTTGCTCATACCCTTGAAAATACGGCAGAGTGCCGCCGAAGTCCTCGGCGGCACTCTGAACAGGCACTTAGGCCATACTGAACTTCTCGGTGTGGATCTGCGCATCGGGCACGCCGAGCTTGCGCAGGGAATCCTCGACAGCCTCGGTCATCGCGGTCGGGCCGCAGATGTACACGTCACGTTCCCTGATGTCCGGAACCGCGGCACGCAGCGTGCCCGGCTCGAACGGACGCGCGCCCTGGTCACTGCGGCCGGTGAGCACGTGCAGCCTGCCCCGGCGGACCGACACCAGATGCTGAAGTTCGTGCAGCAGAACGGCTTCGCTCTCGTGGCGAACCCGGTAGAGCACGATCACGTTGCCAGTCGGGTCTTCCTCCAGCAAAGCCCGGATCGGCGTGACGCCGACGCCACCCGCGATCAGCAGGATGCCGTGCTTGGTCCGGTGCTGAGCGGTGAAGGCGCCGTACGGACCTTCCATGAAAACCCGGTTGCCGACCTGGATGTTGCGCAGGTTGGCGCTGCCGTCGCCGACCGCTTTGGCAGTGAGGCGCAGGCCCTGGCCGTTGGGCGCGGCCGACAAGGAGAACGGGTTGGCCAGCCACCAGTGCCGGTGACCAGGGAAGCGCCAAATCGAGAACTGGCCTGCCCTGGCGCGCAGCTTGTCCAGGTTACGACCGGTGACGTGCACCGAGACCACGTTGGCCGACTCGGGAACGACCGCGGCGACCCGGAACTGGTGGTACCTGTTGCGCCACACCGGAACCACGATCCGGCCGATGATCAGCGAGCCGAAGGAGAACAGCCACAAGGCCCACCAGTAGATCATCGCGAAGGTGGAGGACGCGAACGTCGTCGTCTCCAGCAGTTGGTGCACGAACGCCAGGCCCAGGGCCACGTACAGCAGCATGTGCACGCCGTGCCAGGTCTCGTAGCGCAGCTTGCGGCGGATGGGGCGGATGGACACGACCCCGATCACGATGATGATGGCCGCGGCGACCATGCCGAGCAGCGAGGCGGTCACCCCCGCCAGCGCGCCGAACGTCTTGAACATCGAAACGCCGTCGAGCGTCGCGTAGCCGAGCACGACGATCGTGGCGTGCGTCAGCACAGTCCACAACAGCGTGAACCCGATCCACCGGTGCCACACCGTCAGTCTGTCCATGCCGATCCGGCGGTCCAGCCATGGCAGCCGCGCCACCAGCAACAGCTGGAACATCATCACGACCGCCGCGTGCAGGCCGAAGAACTTGGCGACGGTCAAGATCTCGTTCTTGCCCGTGCCGACGGTGAAGAACAGAACCTCGACGATCGCCAGGTTGACGACCACGAACGCCCACATCGCCAGCCGCGCCTGGGTGACTGGCGATAAAGACTTTTGCCGTACCTGTGTACTCGTCGCCACTGCCGTACCTCTCCGTATCCTGCCCGATTCGTCCAGTCCCGATCGGGGGGTGCACAGTATCCACTCCCCTGACGGCGAGTCGGTTCACTGAAACCCGGATCGTTACCGCGACCGGGCTCCGGTCCACGGTGGACACAACCGCACCAGGCCGTCGGCGCGAAAATCCCGCACCCGGCACAGATGTCGAATCCAGTTCAATGAATGCCGTGCCCAACATCTCCTTCCTGTCGAATTTCTGAGTTTTTCTGAACACCCAATTCGCTATGCGAGCAACATTTCAACCAATGGCGAACTTACGGTCCGTGACATTCCGTTCACAGAATCACCACATCTGTTGACCACGCGCCGGTGGCAACATCTCGCCACCGCTCTTGAACACGCTCTCACATGATCTACTAGCCCATATTTACAGTTCAGAGCGTCTGCAAGATGACAGTGAGTGTCACGAGAAAATTACGCCGAACGAACTACACCGCGCTTAACACTTCGTTTGACACCTCATCACACGCGTATGTATCTGAATGAGAGACCCTCATTTTCAAGTGGCTCGTCAGGAGTTCCATGTCACACCCTGGTGTTGCGCTGTCCAAAAGAGAACGGACCGTTCCCGACGCACCCGGCGCCTGGCCGCTTCTCGGTCATATAGTCCCTATTCTCCGAAACCCGTTGGGTTATCTGTCCTCGCTCGGCGAGTACGGCGACGTCGTGCGACTGCGGTTCGGCAAGCTCGCTGTCTACGTGGTGACCGACCCCGATGCCACGCGGGACGTGCTCGTGCCCGGTGACCTCGAGTACAAGCGAGGGATCTGCTTCGAGAAGCTCGAACCCGGTCTTGGCAAGGGGATCGCGACCGCGTCCGGTGATGAGCACAAGCGAGGCGGCCGAAGAGACCGCCACGTCCTGGCATGACGGCCAGACCATCCAGGCCGACGAGGTCATGAACGACCTCGCGCTGACCGCACTGACCCGGAGCCTGTTCAAGTTCACGGTGAACCCTGACACCGCGGACGCGATCAAGCACGGCATGCGGATGCTCACCCACAGCCTGCTCAAACGCATTGTCCTGCCCACGGCATGGGAACGCCTGCCCACGCCCGGCAACATCCGGTTCAACCGCGCGATGACCAGGATGAACAACGCGATCGCGGACGTCATCGCCGAGTACCGCGACGCCGGGGAAGACCGCGGCGACGTCCTGTCCGCGCTGCTCGCGGCCCGCGATGACAACGGCAACCCGTTGTCCGATCAAGAAGTCCACGCCCAGGTGATGACCTTGGCGCTGACCGGCATCGAGGCGCCGGGCGCGACGCTGGGCTGGGTGCTCTACGAGATCGGCAACAACCCCGAGGTCGCCGCGCGCGTGGCCGCCGAGTTGGACAGCGTCCTCGGCGGCCGGACACCGGCGTACGAAGACTTACCCAAGCTGGAGTACCTCGGCCGCGTGATCAACGAGGTGCTACGGCTGCGTACGCCCATGCTTTTTCTCCCGGCGGACTCTGCGGACCGTCCACGCAGGCGAATCGGTCATCCCCGCCGACCAGGAACTGATCTACAGTCCATACCTGCTGCACCACGACGCCCGGTGGTTCGAGAACCCTGACCGGTTCGACGCCGACCGATGGTTACCGGAGAACGCCAAGAAGATCCCCAAGGGCGCGTACATCCCGTTCGCCGCAGGCTCTTTCCAGTCCATCGGCAAGATCTTCGCGATCACCGAGCTGACCATGATCACCGCCGTGCTCTTCGGCCGATGGCAGATCCGGCTGGTTCCAGGAACTGAAGTGCGCGAGGTCGCCAGCGCGCTCATCCGGCCAAGCCAGCTGCCGATGACCGTCGCGGCCCGGTGACCACTGTGGACACATACAAGTTACCGGATCTGCGGTTGCCGTTCGCCACCGCGACCCATCCGCAGACACAGCAGATCCAGGAATCGACCGAGCGCTGGTGCCGGGAGTTCGGCCTCTTGCGTTCGCCCAGCGTGGTCAAGAAGTTCCGCGCCCTTGGCTACGGGCGCATCATGTCGACGCTCACCCCGTACGCGCCCTTCGACGGCCTTGCCCTGATCGCCCACTGGAACAGCTTTTTCTTCGTCACCGACGATCAGCAAAACATCGCCGTCACGTCGAACCGCACGGCACTCTACGAAGACCTCGTCGCGAGCATGCGGCAGCTCATCGCAGGCTTCGGCTCGACGGCGCACGATGATCACCCGCTCATCGGCGCTCTGCGTGACCTGTTGATCCGCACACTGCCTGACCGTCCTGCCTATTGGATCACGAGGTTCCGGCACAACCTGGACCTGTGGCTGACCGGGCACAAGACCGAGAACAGTTATCGGGTGGCCAACAAGGTTCCCGAGGTCGAGGACTACATCGCGGTACGGCGGGACGCGTCGACCGTGTTCCCCACGCTCGATCTGGTCGAGATGGTCGAGCAGGCCACCATCCCTAACGATCTTTACCACTCGCCGGAGTATCAGACCCTGGTACTCGGCACGGCCGACATCATGTGCTGGATCAACGACATTCACTCGCTGCACATGGAAAAAGGCGATCCGATCAACTTCGTCACGGTTCTTGATCACCACGAGCACCTCGGTATCCAGAAAGCCATCGACGCTGTGGCCGCCCGTATCTCGAGTCGCGTGCTCGACCACCTGAACGCGGCCCACAAGCTGCCCGAGACGATGACCGCGTTTGGCATCGGTTTCGACGAGGAACCCGCTGTTCTACGGTGTGTGCAGGACCAGCAGTCGTGGGCCGCGGGCATGGAGGCCTGGGACCGCACGGGCACCATCCGCTTCGCCGATTCGGAAGTGCCCGGACACGGCACCAAAGCGTCCTATGTAGAGGATCTGTTGTGATGACTACCGCTCCTGGAGAGCTGCCACTGCTTGGACATTCACTTGCGCTGTTACGCCGTGACCGGATCGGATATCTCACGTCGTTGCAGCGGCTCGGCGACATCGTCGAGGTCAAGATCGGCACTCGGCCGTACCTCGTGCTCAACTCGGCGGACTTGGTCCGGACCGTGATGGTCGAGCAGGCCAAGAGCTTCGCCCCTGGCCGCATCTTCAACAAAGCGCGGCCGTACGTCGGCGACGGCTTGTTCACGGCAGAAGGAACCGAGCACAACCGGCAGCGCCGGATGGTGCAGCCCGCGTTCCATCGCGCCGAGGTCGCTCGTTACGTCGCGCGGGTCAGCGAGGTCACCCGTAAACAGGTGGCGGAGTGGACGCCCGGCGACACCGTCGAGATGGGCCGCCAGATGCACATCCTCACCAGCGAGATCATCGGCCAGACGATGTTCCGTGCACCCGAGGCGTGTGAGGTCGTGCGAGTCGCCCGCGATCAGCTGCCCGCTCTGTTACAGGGCTTGGGGATGCGCACGCTGCTGCCGGACCTGTTCACCCGCATCCCCACCCCGGTCAACCGCCGTTTCGACGAGGCGTGCGACAGCCTTCGGAACAGCTCGCAGCGACTGGTCGAGTCCTATCGCAAGAACCACAGCGATCTCGGTGATTTCATCTCGATGCTGATGGCGGCTCGGGACGGCCGAACGGACACCGCGTTCACCGACGCCGAGATCCGCGATCAGGTCATGACCTTGCTGATCGCCGGGATCGAGACACCCGCGACCACGCTGACCTGGGCGCTGTACGAAATCGCGCACCGACCGGAGCTGCAGGACCGGATCGTGGCCGAAGCCACCGATCCGGCGGACGTGAATTCGTTGCAGTTCACGGATGCTGTAGTCCAGGAGGCACTGCGGCTGCACCATCCGTTGTGGATGCTGATGCGACGGGCCGTCGAGCCAGTCACCATCGGCGGCGTGTCCATCACGCCGGGTACCGAGGTGATCTACAGCCCGGCGGCACTGCACCGCGACCCGACGATCTTCGCGGATCCGTTGCGGTTCCAACCGGAACGGTGGCTCGACGCCACTCCGGAGATGCAACGCGCGCTGATTCCGTTCGGGGTGGGCAACCGGCAGTGCATCGGTGACCATTTCGCGTGGTCGATGATGAAGATCTGCATCGCCACGATCGCCGCCGAGCGACGGCTCACGCTGCCTGCCGGATTCACGCCCAAGACGATCATTTCCAGCATCGTCCACCTCGCCGATCTGCCGATGGTCATGCACCGCAGGGAGAGAAACTCATGATGCTGCGAGGCAAGGTCGTGGTGATCACCGGCGCCGGATCCGGAATCGGCCGCAGCGCGGCGTTGGTGATGGCCGGGCATGGAGCGAGCCTCCTGCTCGCCGACATCAACGAAACCACGTGCAAGGAAACAGCAGAGCTCGTCCTCAGCCAAGGTGGCACGGCAACAGCCGTGAGCGCCGATGTGTCCAAAGAGGACGATGTCGAAGCGATGCTTGATGCGACGATCAACGCCTACGGCCGGGTCGACGGCGCGTTCAACAACGCTGGCATCGACGGTGCTTTCGAGCCGTTCGCCCAGACCACACCGGCGAACTGGGATGCTGTGCTCGGCGTGAACCTGACGGGTGTCTGGCTGTGCATGCGCGCGGAGATCCGCCGGATGCTGGAATCCGGCGGTGGCGCCATCGTGAACAACTCGTCGATCGGCGGCATGGTCGGGATGGGCCTCGGCCTGTCCGCCTATGTCGCGGCCAAGCACGGCGTGTTGGGACTCACCCGGGAAGCCGCGCTCGAGTATGCGACACAAGGGATCCGGGTGAACTCCATCCTCCCTGGAACCGTGCGTACCGGGATGTACGAACAGGTTGTCGCGACCGGAGTGGTGACCGAGGAGCAGATCGCCGCCATGCAGCCGATCAACCGCTCGGCTCACCCGGACGAGATCGCCGAGGCGGCCGCATGGCTGTTGTCCGACCGGGTTTCGTTCGTCACTGGCCAGGCCGTGCCCGTGGATGGAGGATTGGTGGCTCGCTAGGTCGTGTTTCGGATGGCCCGGTCGACTATCGCGATCGGGCATTCGAAACACGACCTACACGTCGATGTGCGAGCCCATGATCACCGTGCGGTCGCGCGGCAGGGCGAAGTGCTCGGCGGCGTCGGCGGCGATGTAGGACGTGGCGATGAACAGCCGTTTGCGCCACGGGGCCATGGTCGGGGCGTCCCCGCGCTGGAGTTCGATCTTCGACAGGAAGTACGAGGCCTGCTCCAGTTGCACGGGCCGCCCTTCGACCTCGTCCGCGTCCAGCATCGCCAGCGCTTCGGGCACGTGCGTCCGCTCCATATAGCCCCAGTGGGCGGTGACGTGCAGGATCCCGTCGTCGGCGTAGCCGAGGTCGTCGACCTCGATCCGGTCCTCCGCGCGGACGCGGGGCACGGGTTCGGTTTCGATCGAGAGGATGACGACCTTCTCGTGCCGGACATGGTTGTGTTCGACGTTGGCGCGCATGGCCAGCGGCGCGGTTTCCTTGCCACGGTTGAGGAACACAGCCGTGCCCGGCACACGTTGGGTCGGCAACCGGCCGTCCCGAAGTTCATCGATGAACTCCCGCAACGATCCCTCGGCGCGTTCACGGGCCGCGGTGACGATCTCGCGGCCGCGTTGCCAGGTCGTCATCACAGTGAACGCGGTCAGGCCGATCAGCAGTGGCAGCCAGGCGCCGTGGATCAGCTTGGTCATGTTCGCCGCGAGGAACAGCAGGTCGACGGACAGCAGGATCGTCGCGCCGATGCCGATCAGCCACGGCGAAACGTTCCATTTGTGCCGTGCCACGAAGAAGAACAGCAGGGTCGTGATGGTGATCGTGCCGGTCACCGCCATGCCGAAGGCGAAGGCCAGTGCCGTTGAGCTGCGGAACGCGAACACCAGCGTCAGCACCGAGATCATCAGGACCCAGTTGATCCATGGCACGTAGATCTGGCCGACCGTGGATTCCGAGGTGTGCGCGATCCGCAGCCTAGGCAGGTACCCGAGCCGCGCGGCCTGCGACGCGACCGAGTAGGCGCCGGTGATCACGGCTTGCGAGGCGATCACCGTGGCCGCCGTGGCCAGCAGCACCATCAGCAGCCGTCCCCAGCCGGGGACCAGCAGGAAGAACGGGCTGCTGATGTTCGCTGGGTCGTCAAGGATCAACGCGCCCTGGCCGAAGTAGCTCAGCACGCACGCGGGCAGCACCAACCCCAGCCAGCCGCGGGTGATCGCTTTGCGGCCGAAATGTCCCATATCGGCGTAGAGCGCCTCGGCGCCGGTCACCGCGAGCACCACGGCGGCCATCGCGAAGAAGGCGATGCCGAAGTTGCCGACCAGGAAATCCAGTGCGTACGTCGGCGACAACGCCTTGAGGATCTCCGGATGGCCCGCGATGCCCACGATGCCGAACGCGCCGATGGCCACGAACCACGCGATCATCACCGGCCCGAACACCCGGCCGACCGTCGCCGTCCCACGCTTCTGCACGAGGAACAAGCCGACGATGATCACCGCCGTGATCGGGACGATCAGATTGTCCAGGTCGGGATCGATCACCTTGAGCCCCTCGACCGCGGACAACACCGAGATCGCCGGGGTGATCATGCTGTCGCCGAAGAACAGCGCGGCGCCGAAGATCCCCAGTCCGGCCAGCACCGCCGCCGACCTGCCACCCCATTGCGCGGCCTTGCGCCGCAACAGCGTGATGAGGGCCATGATGCCGCCCTCGCCGTCGTTGTCAGCGCGCATCGCCAGCAGGACGTACGTGACCGTGACGATGATCATCACCGACCAGAACACCAGCGAGACCACGCCGTAGACGTTCTGTGTGCTGATCGGCACCGGATGCGGGTCGGCCGGGTTGAACAGCGTCTGCAGGGTGTAGATCGGGCTGGTGCCGATATCGCCGAACACGACGCCGAGGGCACCGATCACCACTGCGAGCCGCACCGCGTCACCGGTGCCCGAACTGTCCGATGTGGTCTTCTGCTGCACGCCAGGGACGATACCCGGGTCAGCGGCTCATGCGCTGGAACCTGTTCACCGAAAGCGGGAAGAAGACCAGGATCAGCACAACCGGCCAGGCGATGGCCATGAACAACGGGTGTTGTGCGGCCCACGTCTCCCCGCCGACGTCCGGGTTGCCGAACAGCTCGCGAGTCGCCGCCACGGTCGCGGACATCGGATTCCATTCAGCCACGTGACCGAGCCACGAAGGCATCAACGCGGGCGGCACGAACGTGTTGGCGATCATGGCGAACGGCAGGACGAGCAGGAACAGCGCGCTTGTGCTTTCCGGAGTTCGCAGCAACAGTCCAATATAGATACCCAGCCAGATCAACGCGAACCGCAGCAACAACAGTAGCCCGATCGCTGCCATGGTCGCGGCGAAACCACCGTGCGGCCGCCAGCCGACCAGAAGGCCACAAAGGACAAGGACAGCGAGATCGAGCGTGGCCCTGACCATGTCGGCGACACTCCGGCCGCTCACTACGGCCGAGCTGGCCATGGGCATCGAGCGGAAGCGGTCCGTGACGCCACGGGCCGAGTCGATCGCGATAGCGTTGGCCGTGATCACCAGGCCGAACACCATGGTCATCCCGAACAGTCCCGGCAACAGGAACTCCCGGTAGTCACCACCGCCAGGGACCAGCATCGCGCTGCCGAACACGTATCCGAAAAGGACTACCGAAAGGATGGGAAACAGCAGCCCGCCAAGGACTTCCTCGGCCGACCGGATCCAGTGGGTCAGATCGCGCCTGGCCACAGTCAGTCCATCGTGGATGGCCCACCGCAGCTTGGCGCCGATCGTCCTCGGAATAGGTACGGTCGTCATACCAGCTCCTCCTTCCGGCCGGTCAGCCGGACGAACACTTCGTCCAAAGTGGGCTGCCGGATACCTATGTCGCTCACCACGATCGCCTCGGCGTCCAGCCGCCGTACCGCCTCGGTCAACGTCGCCGCGCGGTTCATCGCTGGAGCGCTGATTCGGGCCAATTCCTTGTGCACCACCGGTTGTTCGCCGGTGACAGCGGCCAGAATCGCGGCGGCCCGGCTGACCTCATCCTGTTTGGACAGCGCGACGTCGAGTTGGTCGCCGCCGATCTGGGACTTCAGATCTGTCGGCGTGCCCTCGGCGATCACGGTGCCGCGGTCGATCACCGAGATGATGTCGGCGAGTTGATCGGCCTCGTCCAGATAGTGCGTGGTCAGCAGGACCGTTGTGCCGTTGCTGACCAGTTCGCGGACGCCCTGCCAGACCTCCATCCGGTGCCTCGGGTCCATTCCCGTGGTCGGCTCGTCGAGGAACAGCACCTGTGGCGCCATGATGAAGCTGATCGCCAGATCCAGCCTGCGCCGCATGCCACCGGAGTACGTCTTGGCCTGCCGGTCCGCGGCTCCGGTCAGCCCGAACTGAGCAAGCAGTTCGTCGGCTCGGCGCCGGGCCTGTTTGGCGCCGAGGTGGTACAGCTTGCCGAACAGCTCCAGGTTTCCCCGGCCGGTCAGTACATCGTCGACGGCCGCGTTCTGCCCGGTCAGCCCGATCCGGTAGCGGACCTCCAACGGCTGACGCACCACGTCGAACCCGGCGACCTCGACACGCCCGGCCGTCGGCCGCAGCAACGACGACATGATCCGGACAGCCGTGGACTTGCCCGCGCCATTGGGCCCGAGAAGTCCGCGCACTGTGCCAGGCCGCACCGCGAGATCGACGCCGTTCAGCGCGCGCGCTGCCATACCGTTTGACCAGGCCTTCAGTAAGGATCGATAGCTCCATGACCCCCCTTCCCGCTTACTAAGTATACTATTGAATATACACATCAGAATCTACTTAGCAATGAGTACACTCCCGCGAGTGACAGACGAAGAGGCACGTCCGCGCCGAATGCGCCGCGAGGAACGCCGTGAGCAGATCCTCGACGCGGCCACGCGCGCCTTCGCGACCGAAGGTGGGTTCGCGTCGACCAGCCTTGACGACGTGGCCGCCGAGTCCGGGGTGACGCGGATGATCCTTTACCGGCACTTCGACTCGAAAACCGATCTCTACGAAGCAGTTCTCGAACGCGCGGCCCTTCGAATGCACGCGGCGACCACGGTCGGAGGAGAACTCGGCGAGCACAGCGTGCCCGGCATGCTCAAGTGGGCGTCCGCGGACCCAGCCGGATTCCGCCTGCTTTTCCATTACGCGGCAAAGGAACCCGAGTTCAGCAAGGATTTCACCGAGATACGCCAGGCGATGGTCGCCGCGCTGCTGCCGCACATGGAGGAAACCGCAGTCAGCAAGCCGTGGGCGGCATGGGCGGCGAACCTGGCAACGACAATGGTGATCGAGGCGATCATGGCGTGGCTCGACGCGGGCCGCCCCGACGAGGACCAGGCGGTCGACCGGATCGCGCGCGCACTCGACGGTATCTACCAAGCTGCCACCGAAAACGTTTCGTGAGTGGTTATTAGGGCTCTAGCGTTGATAACCACTCACGAGGTTGAACCAGTCCCGGTGCACGCCGGACGCCGGATACACCGCCCTGCTCGGCGAACGCGTGGGCACTGCGCAAGAACCGTGACGGCACGTACACCAATGCCCGCATCGGCCAGTTCCCTGCCCAGGTCAGCTCGTTCGACCAGGACAAGTTCGGTGAGCTGTACGTAGTCACCGACCGCGCGGGTCAGCTGTTCCGCGTCGGTTTCGAACGCGTCAGCTGATGCGATGAGAGCCCTGGGTCAGCTCAGGGCTCTCTGCACAGCATCCCGCAGCACCGGCAAGACCTCACTGACAAACCAAGGATTCTTTCCCTGCCAACGGAAATTCAGCGGCGACGGGTGCACAAGCGGAATGATCTCGGGTAGATAGTCCTGATAGGACCGGACGGTCTCGGTCAGGCTCGGCTTCAACCGGCCTTTCAGATAAAGCTTCTGCGAGTAGCCACCGATCAGCAAGGTCAACCGGACGTCATTCAGCTCAGCCAGGATCTGTGGATGCCATTGCGGCGCGAAGTCGGCACGCGGCGGCAGATCACCACTCGCGGCCTTGCCGGGATAGTAGAAATCCATGGGCAGGATCGCGAACAGCGACGGATCGTAGAACTGCTCATCGGTCACGCCGAGCCAGTCACGCAGCCGCACGCCACTGGGATCGTCGAACGGAACACCACTATCCTGTGCCCGTTTCCCCGGCGCCTGCCCGATGATCACGATCCGCGCGGCTGCCTCAGCCTGGTAAACCGGCTGACGGCCCGCATTGGCGGCGATGATTTCATCGCGGATGCGCGCAAGCCTTGATGTCACGGTTGTTCCTTGGTTCGACGCAACAGCCAGTCGCTTGACGTGTGGATCAGCGCGTACCGGACCGAGTCCTGCCTGCCGTGCAACGTGAACACCATCCGCCGCTCGTTGCGGTCGTGTTCCTCCCACCAACCGATGTCGGCGATGGACTTGTCGGCATCCTCGTAGGTCAAGTGGTCCATGTCGTGATCAGGGACCGCGACCGCCAGCCTGTTCTCCCCCAGTTTCCGTGGCAGGCCGCGAGGGACGGCCCAGGACCGCAGAACCCCGTTCTCCTCAAGTCTGAGGTCGAAATGCGGCCTCGGCTTCCGATGATCATGCAGGACGAACGCGGGCCGGGTCACCCACCCACTATGAACCATCTTTCGTCGCCGTGCGTAACTTAGCTGCATGACCAAGACGCTCGCTCCCGTCAAGCCGGTGGTAGTGACCGGCTTTCTCATTGCCGCCGCCGTCGTGGCGTGCGCCGTGAACATCGGCATTGCCGCGCTCGCACACGCGGCGGGCGCGTCTGAGGACTTCGGGCCGCTCACCATCGGCGCGTATGTGCCGTACTCGCTGTATGGCTTCGCCGCTGGCGCGATCGGGTGGGCCGTGCTCCGGTGGAAGGCGTCCGATCCAGCGAAGGTGCTGCGTTGGCTGGTGCCGACCGTCCTGGTCCTCTCCTGCATCCCGGACCTCGCGATGTTCTTCAGTGACTTCGAGCCGAACGCCAACGCGGTCGGGATCATCGCACTGCTGCTGATGCACACGGTCGTCGCGGTGTGCGCGGTCCTGGCGTTGGGTAAAGCCCTTCCGGTGACCGCGTAATCGGATACATTCGGGAGTATGGAGGGGAGGCTGCTCGCTGAGCAGGCAGGAGGCTGGGAAGTCGTCCGCGTGCCCGAGCAGGATGGCGTGGAGCTCGTTGGCTACCACGACCGCGCCGGGCACGGGCTGGACATGCGGATCCTGCCTCAGCCAACGCTGACGATCGTGCTGATGCTCGACGGTGAACTGCACGTCGAACACGAGCGTCCGGTCGCGGCGGGGATTGCCAGTGGGCTTGGCGTGAATTCGGTACGCGTGCACGGCCAGGATGTGGCCTGTGTGGACATCCACCTCTCACCTCTCGCGGCCTACTCCATCCTGGATGGCCAGGTCGCTGATCTGGCTGGGACGGTCGTCGGGTTCGAGGATGTCTGGGGTGCGCAAGCCCACCAGCTCAGCACGGCAGTGGCCCGGACCGACCGGTGGGACGAGCGGTTCAGGAAACTGCAGGCAGCGCTGGCCGCGAAGCTGCACACGAACCGGTCCGTCGATCCAGAGATCGCATTCGTCTGGCGGGAGTTGATGGCCAGTGGCGGGCGGCGCCGGATCACCGACCTCGCCGCGGAAACTGGGTGGAGCCGTAAACGCCTGTGGTCAAGGTTCACCGCGCAGATCGGGCTGACTCCCAAGCGGGCAGCCATGATCGTGCGCCTCTCCCCCGCGATCCAGGCCATCGTGGACGGCGAAAAAGCAACCGAAGTCGCGGCGAACCACGGCTATGCCGACCAGTCCCATCTCACCCGTGACCTGAAGGAACTTTCCGGCTACACCCCCGGCGAGTTGTACCGCGACTGGCGAGAGGGAACATTCGTTCAAGACGCCGTGAGGTGACCTGCGCCAGAGTCTCCCCATGTCTAACCCGCTCATTCGTCCTGTCGCAGGGCGCATCCGGTTGGCGTGCGTGCTTGGCGCCCTTGGCGCGTTGGCAGGGCTGGCTCCGTTCATAGGTCTCGTCGAGCTGACGGACGCACTGCTAGCCAAGGACCACAGCCACATACCCACAATCGCAGCGTTGATCATCGGCGGGTTGGTGCTGCGGGGCGCGTTGATGAGCGTGGCATTGAGCATCACGCACGTGGCTGACGTACGGCTGCAGGCAATCCTGCGGCGGCGCATGATCTCGCACCTCGGCCGTGTCCCGCTTGGCTGGTTCGCCAAGAACTCCTCGGGCCGGTTACGGAAGACCGCGATGGGTGACGTCGACGCCTTGCACCAAGTGGTTGCCCATCAAGCGGTTGAGATGACCGCGGCTGCGGTGACACCGCTGGGAGCGCTGGCATACCTCGTCGTCCTGGACTGGCGGCTGGCGTTGCTCGCCATAGCCACCATCCCGCTGTACATAGCCGCTTACGCCTGGATGGAGCGTGGCTCGAACGACGTCATCCGCAAGCTCGACGAGAGCAACGCGCGGCTGAGCGGCGCGGTGGTCGAGTTCATCTCGGGCATCGCGGTCGTCAAGTCGTTTGCCCGCAAGGCACACGCTGCCTACCGCCAGGCTGCGAAGGAGTACACGGACTTCTTCGCCGCGTGGGTCCAGCCGATGACCCGCGTTGAAGCCCTGGCAGGGCTCCTGGTCTCCGCGCCTGTGGTCGGCTTGATCACGGTCGCGGGTGGCGCGTGGTTCGTCAGCCAAGGCTGGGTCAGTCCAGGCGAGGCCGTCGCCGGTGTGCTGCTGGCATGCATCATTCCGGTCGCGATCGAGCCGCTCGGTTTCGCCTCGATGAACCAGCGCGCGGCCAAGGCTGCCGCGCAACGGATCCAAGAGTTACTCGATGTCCCAGCACTACCAGCACCAACATCGCCACAACGTCCCAAGGGCTACGGAGTCGAGTACCGCGCGGTCCGATTCGCCTACGACGGCCACGAAGTTCTGCACGGCGTGAGCTTCACGTGCGAGCCCGGTACGGTCACAGCGTTGGTAGGCCCCTCTGGTTCGGGCAAGTCGACGCTGGCCACACTGCTGCCACGATTCCACGACGTCACCGGGGGCGAGATCCGGATCGGTGGCGTGGACGTCCGGGACATCCAAGACCTCTACCGTCACGTCGGTTTCGTGCTGCAGGACGTGCAACTCCTCAACGGCACCATCCGGGAGAACATCACCTTTGGCCGTCCACAAGAGACAGACGAAGAAGTCGTAAACGCCTGCCGGGCAGCGATGATCCACGACCGGATCACGACACTCCCGCACGGCTACGAATCCGATGCCAACAGACTCTCCGGTGGCGAAGCACAACGGATCAGCATCGCACGAGCACTTCTAGCCGACACACCGATTCTGGTACTCGACGAAGCCACAGCCTTCGCGGATCCCGAGTCGGAAGCGGCAATCCAGGACGCACTCTCAAGCTTGGTCGCCGGGCGCACGGTCCTCGTGATCGCGCACCGGCTGGCCACCATCTCCAACGCCGACCGCATCATCGTGCTCGATCACGGAAAGGTCGTCGAAACCGGCACCCACATCGAACTGCTGGCCGCACATGGCCAGTACACGCGCATGTGGGAAGCACACGAAGGAGTCGCAGCATGATCACCGACCTGCGACTGCTGCTTGGGCCAGGAAAAACACAGATCCTGACCCGCTATGTGGCCTGGACTCTCCTGTACGGCGTGCTCAGCGGCATCGCCGCGGCGCTGCTCGTACCGGTGATCGCGGACCTCGCGTCAGGCGACTGGGACGTCATCGACAACCATCTAGCGGCTCTGGCGATCGTGACCCTAGCCGCAGGCGTCGTGCGATACATCCAGACCGTGCGCGGCTCGAAAGCGGCACTGCAAACGCTGACCTCAACGCACCAACGGCTCGGCGACCACCTGGTAAGCCTGCCGCTTGGCTGGTTCGACGGCGACCGCACTGGACGGCTGACCCGCGTGGCCACCGACGGCACAATCATGATCACCGGAATCTTCGCGCACCTGCTGGCACCGCTGGTAGTCAGCGTCGCCGCGCCCATAACGGTGACGATTGCCCTGTTCTGGTACGACTGGCGCCTCGGCCTCGCCACAGCGCTGTCCATTCCCGTGCTGGCGTTGGCGTTCCGGTTCGCGGCAGCGAGCGTGGCCCGTGGAGACGCACGCAACCATGCCGCCGACGTAGCAGCAGGCGCCAGAGTCATCGAGTTCGGCCAAAAACAGCAAGTACTCCGCGCATTCGGCCGAAGCGGCTACGAGCCTCTAGAACAAACCATCGAGCAGCAGCGTCGAATCCGCCGTCGCACGATCAGCCAAGCGGTAGTTGGCCTGAGTGTAAGTGGACTCGCGGTACAACTCGCGGTAACCGTGCTGATGTTGGTCGGAGTATGGCTCGCACTCGACGGATCCCTCGCACCCACGACCGCGGTCGCACTCATCGCACTCTCGTTCCGCTTCGCAGGTCCCCTCGCCGACGTCAGTGAATACGCAGGCGCGATCCGGCTCGCAGGCAACGACCTGCGCCGCTTGACTGACGTACTACGAGAAAAGGGAATGCCGGAGCCAAAGGTGTCCGCGCCACTCACCCACCCAGGCCAGGTCGAACTCGATCACGTGACCTTCGGCTATCAAACCCCTGTCCTACGCGACTTCTCGCTGACAATCCCAGCAGGGTCGGTGACGGCACTGGTCGGCCCATCAGGTGCTGGCAAGACAACCGTGATCCGGCTCATCAGCCGGTTCTGGGACACCCAACAAGGAGCGGTACGAGTCGGCGGTGTCGACGTACGCGACCTGCGCACCGACGACCTGACCAGCCAAATCGCCCTGGTGTTCCAAGACGTCTACCTGTTCGACGACACTTTGGCGGCCAACATCCGGCTCGGCCGCCCGGAAGCCACCGACGCGGAACTCGCCGAAGCCGCCAGGCTTGCCGGAGTGGACGAGATCGTCACAAGGCTCCCGCACGGCTGGGACACCCAAATCGGCGAAGGCGGAGCGGCCCTGTCCGGCGGCGAACGGCAACGCGTATCGATCGCACGCGCCCTGCTCAAGCGGGCGCCAATAGTCCTGTTGGACGAAGCGACCGCCGCGCTTGACCCAGAAACCGAGCGCTACCTGCAGCGTTCCATCCGCCAACTCGCCAAGCACAGTACCGTGCTGCTCATCGCACACCGATTGACCAACGTCGTCGACGCCGACCAGATCGCGGTCGTCAACCAAGGCCATGTGGTCGAGGTCGGCACACACGAATCCCTCATCGCCGCCGATGGTGCTTACGCGAGGCTGTGGCGCGCGAAGTCAACTGGCCAAGGATGGCGCCTTAGTCCAGGGGCTTCTCGTACACAGACACGTGCTTGGTGCTCTCGTGCGTGAAGACGTGCCGAGTCCAGCCTCCCCAGCGGTTCCACAGCCGCAGGCCCGCGAGCTGGGCCATCAGGTCCAGTTCCGAGGGCCAGACGTACCGGAACGGGATCGACTGGGACTCGCCGCGGCCGTTGTTGACCTCGACGTAGTTCGAGGTCATCGACTGGGTGGCGAAGTCGTACACGTCGAATGCCCACTGGGTCGGGCTCGCGTACAAGGGCACGATCTTGTGACCTGCCGGGAGCTTGCGGACCTCGGGGATCTCGACCTCGACCACGAACCGGCCGCCGGGCGCGAGGTGGTCGGCGACGTTGCGGAAGCACGCCACCTGCGCCTCCTGGCTGGTCAGGTTGGTTATCGTGTTGAACACGCTGTAGACCAGCGAAAACGTGTCAGGGATGCGGGTGGTGGCGAAGTCGCCGATGGTCACGTCGATCGCCTGGCCGCCGGGTTTGGCGTGCAGCCTGGCCACCATCGCCCGCGACAAGTCGATCCCGCGCACCTTGACCCCGCGCTGCGCGAGCGGAAGCGCGATCCGGCCGGTCCCGATGCCCAGCTCCAGCACCGATCCACCGGCGGCGAGATCCGCGAGGACGTCGACGGCGGTGTCGACAATGCCTGGCAGGAACATGTCCGACGACGCGTCATCCCACCGCCGCGCCACACCCTCACCGAAATACCCGTCTTCACCAATCACACCGGAACACTATCGGTTCGTCCAGAAAGGACGAATCAACGGCCCTCACCCAATCGGCTGATATGCGCTAGCCGGTGGCTGGGACATCTCGTGGACACGGCGGTCAATGACCGCTATACCGGGTGGCATGAGCCGGATCGTTGCGATGAAGGCGTATGGCTACGACTGGAGCAACATCCACGGCCTGACCATGGCGCAAGCGGCGAGCACGATGGCCGGCCATGGCGTGGACTGGGCGCTCATCCAGAACCAGATCGACCCGTTGCCGGGCAGTGCCGTCGACCAGCGACCACCCGAGGGCGCGTACAGCGACAAAGGGTTCCGGGAGGCGTTGGGCGAACGCGGGATCGTGGTCTACGAGTCCACCTCGGTGTTCTTCGATCCCGAGTCCTTCGCCGCCGACCCTTCGCTGCGGCCGATCGACCAGCATGGCCGGGTGTTCGAACCATCGGGTTGGTACGTCGGAGTATGCCCGTCGGACCGGAAGTACCTGGCCCGCAAGGCCGAGCGGATCTCGGAAGTCGTCGAGAAGTTACGGCCGGACGGCATGTTCCTGTCGTTCATCCGGTTCCCGGGGTTCTGGGAGCTGTGGATGCCCGAGACAGTCCGGGAAGACATCGCCGAATACTGCTTCTGCGATCGATGCCTCGACCGGTTCGAAGAGGAAACCGGGCATTCGGATCGGCGCCCGCAGGTCCTGCTCGGTGAATTGCGCCCGGCATGGACAGCGTGGAAATGCGGCGTGATCGCCGAGGCCGCGGCCGTGTTACGTGCCGCGGCCGGCGAGACCACCGTGCTGCTCAACGGATTCGGCCTGGGCACGGACGACTTCGGCAACGCGGTCGAAGAGCTTCTGGCGCAACGGTTCGGGGACCTGGACGCGTCGGTCGACCACTACGAGCTGATGTTCTACTACCAGATCCAGCGCCGGGATCCAGCCACCTGGATCCCGCGCCGGATCGCGGACGCCCGTGCCAAGACAGACCGCACGCTGCTGGCATGTTTGCAGGCTGGCGCGGAGTATCTCGAGCCCGAGTACGCCTCAGGCAACCGAAAGCGCGAGATCACCGACGCGGACTGGGTTGCCGCGCTGCGGGCTTCGGCTGACGCGGACGGCGTCGCGGTGTACTCGTGGCGCGATCTACTGGCCAACCCCACGAGGGTGGCCGCGTTGCTGGACTACAAGAACGGTTTCTAGTTGTACTGCCCCGAGAGGTTAGGAACGCGGCTGGCGGGTGGCCTGCGAGTGCGGTGTGGCCGCGGTGGTGAGCGTTGGATGGTGCCGTTGGCGAAAACCGGAAGCTCAGCATTTGCCCAGTTCAGGACTCGTGAGTGGTTATGCGTGTTAGAACTCGCGTAACCACTCACGAGTTCTTTGTGGCAGGGAACCGTAGATCATCGTGCCCGCGGGTGCCGGATCCTCCGCACGCGCGACGCGGACGACGGCGTCTTCATACCCCGCACGGAAAACCACCGACCATGCGTTGGCGACGTACGTCGAATCAACCGGGCCGTAGTCCGCGCGGCACGGGCTGCCCGCGCTCGAACAGGTCGGCCGCTTTGTTGGCAGGGGCGGAAACAACGACTCCACCGCTGGGGCCTTCGCGACGACTTCCGCTCGTTCCTGCGCAGTCAGCTGTGTCCTGCGCGCGGAGTCCAAGGCTTGCCGTTCACACGAATCGTCCGACCCCGAAACGGCTATACAGGCGTGCGCGCTTCCCCCAGCGTGAAGCACCGTGGATGAGGGCGGCGCGGCCGTCGGTTCAGGACTGTCCAAGGGTCTCAGGACTAGCGCCGCGCCCACGACCGCCGCCACCACGGCAAGTGCGATCAGCAGCCGTGGCAGGTTCATTCCGGCACTTTAGCGGGGCCCGAGCAGGGCAAGTGTCGAATTCACCGCGACTTCCGAGATGTCCGACGGGCGACCGCCGTCCTCCACGGTTGTCGCGATCAGCTCGCGCAACCCGCCGAGCAGGATGATCGCCTCCTGCCTGGACACCTGGCGGACGCCCGCCGCACGCAACTCGTCCGTACTGGCCAGCGTCTGCACCATCTCGATGAACGCGTCCATCATCTGCCGCTGCAACTGGCGGGCAGCCGCGCCCAGTGATGGCAGGTCACGGATCCAGCTGACCATGATCGCCGGGGTGGATTCCGCACACCCGATCCACGCCTCGATGGCCTGCCGGATCTGGGTCTGCCATGGCGCTTTCGGATCGACGGCGGCGGCAATGTACCGGATCATCTCGGCGTTCGACTCGGTCAGCAGCGCCGCGAAACACTCCTGCTTGCTGGCGAAGTGCTCGTAGAAGGTCCGCCGCGAAGTGCGGGCGCGGCGCACGATGTCGGCGACTGTCGTGGCGCGATAGCCATCCTCGACTATCGCGGCGGCAAGGCCGTCGAGCAGGCGTTGCCGGAAGCTGGCTTCAACAGTCGTCACGGCTACCACGATATCCCTTGAAACCGGATGGTACGACCGCGTACCGTCGAGATGGTACGGTTACGTACCACGGCGGGAAGGAAACCGATGACGCTCCCTCCAGGCCCAAGGGCGCCCCGCATCGTCCAGGGCATCTACGCCCTGACCCGGCCGCAGCGCGGGATGCGACTGATGCGCGAGCGATATGGCGACGCCTTCGCCATCAACGTGCCGATCTTCGGGCGGGCCGTGGTGATCAGCGATCCCGGCCAGATCAAACAGGTCTTCACCACCAGTACCGACATCCTCGACAACGCCGACCGCGACCTCGGCAGGGTGCTCGGCAAGGGTTCGATGTTCGCGCTACGCGGCGAGAACCACCAGAAGCAGCGAAAACTGCTGGTCCCGCCGTTCCATGGCCGCCGCCTCGCGGCATACGAGAAGATCATCGAGGACGAGACGATCCGCGAACTGGCCACCTGGCCGCAAGACCAGCCGTTCCCGGTGCAGCCGTCGATGATGCGGATCACCCTGAACGCCATCCTGCGCGCGGTGTTCGGCGCGGAAGGCGCGGAGTTCGACGAGTTGCGCGACCTGCTGCCAAGGTTCGTCGAACTGGGTTCCCGATTCGCGGTCTTGCCGATCCCGCAGGGCACATGGGGGCCGTGGCGGAAGTTCTGGGCGATGCGCCGCGAGTACGACGCGATCGTCGAACGGCTGATCGCCAAAGCCGATGACCTCGATGAACGCGACGACGTCCTCGCCATGCTGCTGCAAAGCCGGTACGACGACGGCTCGTCCATGCGTCACAGCGACATCGCCGATCAACTGCTGACGCTTCTGACCGCCGGGCACGAGACCACGGCGACGACGCTGGCGTGGGCGGTCGAGCGCGTTCGCCGTCACCCCAAGATCTTGAACGACCTCGTCGCGGAGGTGGACGCGGGCGAGAAGACCTTGCGTGAGGCGACGATTCTCGAGGTTCAGCGGATCCGGCCGGTGATCGACCTGGTTATCCGCCAGATCAGGCCGACAGTATGGACCTGGGCCCGTGGACGCTGCCCAAGGGCTACACGATCATCGTGAGCATCTCGTTGATCCACTCGAACCCGGACGTGTTCCCGAACCCGCGTACGTTCGACCCGAACCGCTTCCTGAACGCGAAACCCGACTTCTCCCAATGGATTCCGTTCGGCGGCGGGACCAGGCGCTGTCTCGGCGCGACGTTCGCGAACATGGAGATGAACGTCGTCCTGCGCACGATGCTGCGTGAGTTCACCTTGCTGCCCACGACGGAACCAGGCGAGCGGTGGCACTCGCGCGGCGTCGCGAACGCTCCGCAGCAGGGCGGTGTGGCGATCGTGCGCCGCCGTGCCCGATCAACCCAATCCCCCATCGAGACGAGCACAGCGGGAGCCCAATCGTGACCACAGTGGAGGTTGGGCGCGGCATTTCCCTTGCCTACGACCAATTCGGGGACGAAGGCGCCGAGCCATTGGTGCTCGTGGCCGGACTCGGCCAGCAGTTACACAGCTGGCCGACGGCGTTCTGCTCGCAGCTCGCTGATCGCGGATACCGTGTCACACGATTCGACAACCGAGACGTGGGCAAGTCGACTCACATGCGGTTCCGGCCATCCACTCCCATTGCGACCGTGCTGGGCCGCTTGCCCGCACAGCAATACGACCTCACCGACATGGCCACCGACACCGTCGGCCTGCTCGACGCCCTGGGTTACGAATCCGCCCACCTTGTCGGCGTGTCCATCGGCGGCATGATCGCGCAGACCGCGGCCGCACTGAACCCGGAACGCGTACGGACCCTTGTCTCGATCATGTCCACGACCGGCGCGCGCCGGGTCGGCAGGCCCGCGCTGTCCACGTGGCTGCTCATGGCGGGCAAACCCGGGCGAACACGCGAGGAAGCCGCCGACCGAGCGGTCCGGATGTTCCGGCACATCAAGTCGCACGGCTTTCCGTTCGACGAAGCGTGGGTACGTGAGCGTGCCGGTGAATCCTGGGATCGTGATCCTTCTCCCAGCGGGGTCGCCAGATAGCTCGCCGCGATCTTCCGGTCGGGTGACCGAACCGTGCTGCTGCGCCGGATCACCGCGTCCACGCTGGTTATCCACGGTGACCGCGACCGGATGGTCGCTCCGACCGGCGGCGCCGCGACGGCCAGGGCCATCCCGTGCGCACGGCTGGAAACCATCAAAGGTCTCGGCCATGACTTGCCAACAGGGGCGTGGCCAGTGTTGCTTGATCTCATCGACCAACACGCGGCTCGGAGGACTGATGCGTCGACTTCCTAGGCTCACCGGCAGGCCAGTGATGATCACCGGCGCCGCATCGGGTATCGGCCGCAGCCTCGCCCAGCGGCTGTCCGGGCTGGGTTCGCCGGTCGCGATCGCGGACGTGAACGAGACCGAGCTGGAGAAAACCGCGGCCTCGCTGTCCGGCCAGGTGCTCACGCGTGTCCTGGACGTCAGCGACGCCGCCGATCAACTGCGGTTCGCCGACGAGGTACGCGAGTGGCTGCCCGCTCCCCTGGCCGCGGTGTTCAACAACGCTGGTGTGTCCACGTCTTCGAGCGTCATCGACCCGGACATCGAGGCCGACGAGTGGCTGCACAACATCAACTTCCACGGGGTCGTGCACGGCACTCGTGCCTTCCTGCCGATTCTGGTCGCGCAGGACGAAGGCGTCATCGTGAACACCTCGAGTGTGTACGGGTTGGTCGGTATGCCCAATCAGAGTGCGTACTGTGCCGCGAAGTTCGCCGTGCGTGGCTTCACCGACTCGTTGCGCCAGGAGTTGCGCGGCACCGGAGTGAGCGCGGTGAACATCCACCCGGGCGGCATCGACACCAACATCGTCCGCAATGGACGGTACCGCAAGGACCCCGAAGGCCGTGGCCGCGCCAAGGACGACCTCGCCGAGCAGTTCAAGGCGATGGCGATGACCTCGCCGGACAAAGCGGCGGAGATCATCCACCGAGGTGTCGAAGGCGGCAAGGCACGAATCCTGATCGGCGCGGACGCCTATGTGTTCGACACGCTCGCCCGGGTCACGCCGACACGGTACTACTCCGTCATGGACGCATTCCTGTCCCGGGTACGCAAGAACCAGGAGCCCACGTGATGACCGAGCATGTCGACGTGTTGATCGTCGGTGCCGGATTGTCCGGTATCGGTGCGGCACACCACATCCAGTCGGCGTTCCCGCGCCGGACGTACGCGATCCTGGAAGCCCGCGAAGCCATCGGCGGAACGTGGGACCTGTTCCGGTATCCCGGGATCCGCTCGGACTCCGACATGCACACCCTCGGCTACCGATTCCGTCCGTGGACAGCGGACAAGTCCATCGCGGACGGTTCAACGATCCTCACGTACATCAAACAGACAGCGGCTGAAGCCGGAATCGACCGGCACATCCGCTTCGGCCACAAGGTAATCCAAGCCTCATGGTCCACAGCAGAGTCATTGTGGACAGTGGAAGCCTCGCATGACGGCAAGCCGGTCCGGCTGACTGCGTCATTCCTGTACCTGTGCACGGGCTACTACCACTACGACGCCGGACACACCCCGGACTTCCCAGGAATCTCACAGTTCAAGGGAACTGTGGTCCACCCACAGCACTGGCCAGCCGACCTTGACTACAAGGGCAAGAAGGTGGTCGTGATCGGCAGTGGCGCGACCGCCGTGACACTGGTGCCCGCGATGGCCTCCGACGCCGCCCATGTGACAATGGTTCAGCGCTCCCCCACGTACATCACTGCATTGCCGGGCAGGGACAAGCTCGCGCTGCGGCTGCGCAAGTTGCTCGGCAATCGCCGCGCCTATTCGGTCACGCGGTGGAAGAACGTCACGCTCACGACCCTGTTCTATCAGCTCAGCCGTCGCCGCCCTGGCATCGTGAAGTCGTTGCTGCGCAAAGCGGCCATCAAGCAGCTGCCGCCGGGTTTCGACATCGACACCCACCTCACGCCGTCCTACCAGCCTTGGGACCAGCGCCTGTGCGTCGCTCCGGACGGTGACATCTTCCGCTCGATCCGCCGTGGCCAGGCCTCGATCGTGACGGGTCACATCCGGGAGTTCACGCCGACCGGGCTACGCCTCGAATCCGGCTCCACAGTGGACGCCGACATCGTGGTGACCGCCACCGGCCTGCGCCTGCTCGCGATGGGCGGTATGCGACTGGTCGTCGACGGCAACGACGTGAAGCTACCGAAGACCATGGCTTACAAGGGAATGATGCTCAGCGGCGTGCCGAATCTCGCGTTCACGGTCGGCTACACGAACGCCTCGTGGACCCTCAAGGCCGACTTGGTCAGCGAATACGTGGTCCGCCTGCTGAAGCATATGGACGCCAACGGTTACGTTCGCTGCGTGCCGACCAATGACGACCCGACCGTGACCGAGCAGCCACTTCTGGACTTCCAGGCCGGGTACGTCCTTCGCTCGATCCACGAATTCCCGAAATCCGGATCCCGGGCACCATGGCAACTGGGGATGAGTTACGCCCACGACGTCGTCAACCTCCGGTACGGCAAAGTCGACGACGGCGCGATGCGATTCGCCAGAACCTGACCTCAATACGGGTACACCCAGGTTCCGCCGGAATACTGGCCGGATACACCACGTGCCACGTCAAGTCGCGTCCGGGCCAAGCACCGGCCCAACTAATCCGTATCGGGTGATAGTGGCGTAAGTCAAGGTCCGCCGGACCGCCCATCGGCAGACCTGTGTTTACAGTGGGGACGTGAGCACCCTTGCCTTGGAGTTGTTCTCGGAAGTACGCCCACGGCTGTTCGGGATCGCGTACCGCATGCTCGGTAGCGCGGTCGACGCCGAAGACCTGCTGCAAGAAGTCTGGTTGCGTTGGCAGAACTACGACCACGCCGAGGTGAAGAACCCCGCTGCCTTCCTGGCGACGGTCACCACTCGGCTGGCGATCAACGCTGGGCAGACCGCGCGTGCGCGGCACGAAACTTACGTCGGGCCGTGGCTGCCCGAGCCGGTCGACACCTCGTCGGACCCGCAGCTGGGCGCCGAGCGGGATGCGGCGCTGGAGATCGCCGTGCTGGTCCTGCTGGAAAAGCTCACGCCTACCGAGCGGGCTGCCTACGTCCTGCGGGAGGCGTTTGACTATCCGTATCCGCAGATCGCGGAGATTATCCAGGTCAGCGAGGCCTCGGCGCGTCAGCTGGTCAGCCGGGCGCGTAAGCATCTGGCCGCCGAGCGTCGGACGCCGGTGACCCCTGAGGAACAGCGCAGGCTGCTGACCGCGTTCATCGCGGCCGCGAAGAACGGGGACATGGCTGAGCTGGAGAAATTGCTTGCCGCGGATGTCGTGAGCTACGCGGACAGCAATGGCGCGGTCCGGATGGCGTCCAAGGTTCCGCTGTTCGGCCTGCCGGTTGTCGCGAAGGTCATCGTGGCGTACGCGCACTCGTTCTGGGAGGGCGTGGACGTCACGTTCACCGAGGTCAACGGGCTGCCCGCAGCCGTTCTGCGCAAGGACGGGCAGCCGTATGGCGTGGTCAGCATCTCGACCTCGGAAAACGGCATCGACCAGGTGCTGTGGCTGATGAACCCGGAAAAATTGGCGCAGTTTCGCTGAGGGTGTCCCAGAAGGCTGTCACAGTTCGGTCGTTGGCCCTGTCTTAGTGGTTGCGATCGGAAGTTCGTTGGGGGTATCCGGCGGATCCAGGTTTTCGCTGAGTGTGCCGGGCAAAGGGGCCGGTACCGGTGTTGTACCGGCGCCTTTGGCCGGTGCTGCCCAGAGGAAAATCTGGCTAGGAGGCCGCTGAATTAGGGTGGTTTGCGGGTTGGTTGTCACCGAGTGATGGCAGGCGAGGACCTGGGCCTTGCTGATTCATGGGCGATGCTGGGCGTTCAGGGAGCCCAGGGCGGTTGCTCGACGAGGTTCACAACCCCCAAGACTGGGGGTTGGGCCGTGGTTTCCCTCAGGTAGCCAGGGTCCAAGCGCCCGCCGCATGGGTCAGGCCGCGACCGATGAGGTTGCGGAGGTTCAAGGCTGCGGTGCGGCGTTTGAGCCAGGCGTTGTTCTTGCCGGTGCCTAGATATCGGAGTTTGAGACGTCGGCCACCGCGGCTGGCGATCTGGGAGATGACCCGTTCCACGTTGGGGCGGAACGTCCTGTAGCTCTCGCGCAGTTCGGGCTTGTCCGCCCAGTCGCGTCGGGCTTGGCGCAGCAGGTCATCTCGTGGGTGCAGAACGATTTTACGGCCGGTCTTGGACGTGGTGCACTGTGCACGCAGTGAGCAGGCACGACAGAGAGCGCCAAAGGTGGCGACCCGGGTCCGGCTGATCGGGCGGGTGATGTCGTTGGGGCAGGTGACCGTGCCCGCTTGCTCGTCCACGGTGAAGTCGTCCACGGTGAATCCGCCCTCGACCGGAGCCCGCAGCGGCTTGGGCTTGATCACCGCCTCATGCCCGGCATCGTCGATCCCACCGCGTAGATCCCCTGTGCCATAGGCGGAATCGCCGTACCACGCGCGCTTGCCGTCCTCGGCGTCGAGGAACTCCTCGGCCACAGCGGGGTCGGAGTTCTCCGTGCCGGCGGCCGTGGTCACCTTCTCGTCGGTGACGATCCCGGTCTCGGGCTCGGCCGCCACGTGCGCCCGATACCCGTCCCGCCGGTTCTCCGGGGACTTGCGGGTATGCCGCGCATCCGGATCCACTGTGGACACCACCCGGTCCGGGGCGACCTTGCGGGCGATCCGCCACCGCCCATCAGTGCCGTCACTGCCCTCGGCGGGCTCGACATCCTGACCGGCGACCAACGCCAGCAACGCCAACGCGAACTCCGCGTCGCCTTCCAGTTCGGTATCGGCCAGCGCCGCCACCAGCGCGTTCGCATCGTTGACCAGCGCGGAGACCAGCGCGTCCCTGGCGGCCGGGTCGTCCCAGTCGATCCTCGGCTTGTCCGGCCGACTGTAGTCATGGCCGGTACACACCTTCGCGATCTGCCCCGCCGCGCCGGGCACCTGCCGATCCACCCGCCGGATCGCCGAGATCAGCTGGGTGATGGTGTCCTGGGTGGCGACCGCGTCGGCCAGGATCGTGGAATCCACCGCCCGCTTGCGGCGGCCACGCAGGATCCCGGTCTCCTCGACGACCGTGCGCACCGCGTCGTTGATCCGATGCGGCCGCCCCGAGGTGGCCAGTCGTTTGCGCCAGTACACCAGCGTCGAGGGGTCGAATCCCTTGTCGTCCAATGCCATCCCGGTCGCGACCTTCCACCGCAGGTCACACCGGGCCGCCTCAGCGGTCTCCCGATCCGAGAGATCATGCAGGGTCTGCAACACCAGGATGGAGGCCATCACCGACGCCGGGATCGAGGGCCGTCCCTTGCCCGAGGGGAACAGATCCTCGAACTCTCCATCGGGGAACAGATTCCGGCGATGCCCGGCCAGGAACGCGAACATGCTCCCCGCCGGGACCAGATGACCGACCAGCGCCTCCGCGTCCAGCAGCTCCCGATCACCACGCTCCACACCCTGCATGAAACGATTCTCCCAGCTCAAACCCACATCCTGGGGCGACACGCCGATTATTCAGCGGCCTCCTAGCGGGAAGCTGGGCCGTCGAGACCCCCGACAGACTTCCGATCGTGACCACTTAGCTGACGACCGAGCTAGCACCCAGTGAAAGGCGCACCATGAAGATCGTCGTCCTCGGCGGATCCGGCCTGATCGGCTCCAAGGTCATCGCTCATCTGACCAGCCACGGCCACGAGGCGGTCGCGGCGTCACTCCAGTCCGGGGTGAACGTCCTCACCGGCGAGGGCCTCAAGGAAGCACTGGCTGGCGCGGACGTCGTACTCGACGTCACCAACTCGCCGTCGTTCGCCGACGACGACGTGATGGACTTCTTCCGTACCTCGACCGAGAACCAGATCGCCGCCGAGCGTGAGGCAGGCGTCGGCCACCACGTCGCGCTGTCGATCGTCGGTGCCGACCTGCTTCCGGACAGCGGCTACCTGCGGGCGAAGGTCGCGCAGGAGAACCTGATCAAGTCATCGGGTGTCCCGTACACCATCGTGCGCTCCACCCAGTTCTTCGAGTTCGGCAAGGCCATCGCCGATTCGGCGACCCAGGACGGAGTTGCCCGGCTGTCCAGTGGCGCTGTCCAGCCGATCGCGTCCGACGACGTGGCCAGGATGGTCGCCAAGGCGACCGCGGGCGCCCCGGTGAACGGCGTCATCGAGATCGGTGGCCCGGAGAAGTTCTCGATGGCCGAGTTCGCCAGCAAGGCCCTTGCCCGCGAAGGCGACACTCGTGAGGTCATCGCCGACCCAGCCGCGCCCTACTTCGGCACGCTCATCCACGAGGAGCTCGTCCCGGGTCCCGACGGTCAACTCGGCGAGACCCGGTACGACGACTGGGGCAAGTGATCAGCTCAGCTTGGGTGTGCTGTTGTACGCCTCGGCCAGTAGACGGGGATGGCTGACCGAGCGTTGCGGGTTGATCGTGACCGTCCGGCTTTCCCCTGGCAGCAACCAGAAGTAGTTGTCGCCGTACAGAGTCGGCAGGACACGGTCAGTCCCGTTGCGTTCCCGCAGTGACAGCCGGACCATCGCGGCAACGGTCTTGCCCGTGTTGCGGATCGTTGCCGTGTATCCGTCCTTTGTGGAGCTCATGGTCACTGCGAGCTGCGTGTAGGACAGCTGGTTGAGCGCCCGCATCGACGTGTCGGTGCGGTAGCGCCAGTAGGTGTTCTCGGAGATCACCGCGCCGCCCGCGTCGGTCATGGTCAGCCGCAACAGATGGAACGCAGGCAGCGTGTCATCGAACGGCACCGTGAACGTGGACGTGGTCTACGATGGCGCGACATCGATCTTCTGCTCCTGAGGCGCCCCAATGGTTTTGCCGTCCAAGCCGAACAGTTGCGCCCTGACCGTCACGCCGGACAAGGCCGTGGCGGTGTGGTTGATGGCAGTTACTTGCCAGTTTTGCAGGTTGGCCTGAATGTGCCGTTGCTCGCAGCCTTTCCTGGCGCCGTAGACGCTGCCGTTGACGTCCATGTCGTAGTCATAGGTCTGCCAGACCGTGCTGTGCCACGCCGGATGCGACATCCACAGCAGAACACCGGACGCGTCGTTCCACAGCCTCGTGTTCCAGGCTTCGAAGATCGCGCGCATGCTCTCGTAGTTGACGAACTGCGCCTTGCGGCAGAACTCGGCAAGGCTGGTCGACGGCGCGAGCCTGGCGTCGATCGCGGCCTGATATCCCTGCGGCTGCTGGTTTCCGTTGGTCGACCAGTCGTGCATGTACCACGCGGCACCGATCGGCCAGCCCGATTCCCCGGGCCCGACGAGGTTGCGCATACTCTCCACAACGGACACCGTCGGCAGGCCGATCTCGCTCCAGAAACCGGATTTTCCGCCGGTGGCCTCGAAACTGAAGTACTGCCGCGGGTCCAGCCAGCGGTAGGTGCCGTCGCCGGTGATCACACCACTGGCCGAGTTGGGCGCGTACAGCATGTCGGTGTTGCTTTCGACAATTTCGCGCAGCACCTTGTCGACGGACGATGGCGGGCTGCCCTCGTTACACCCGAACCACACGGTCGCGCAGGCGTGCGAGCGGTAACGCAGCACGGTGTCCTTGGCCTGCACGAAAAACGTGTCATGGTTGTCTGGATCGTAGCCCCAGCCGAGCCAGAACTCGTTCCACAGCAGGATTCCGTACTTGTCGCACGCCTGGAACAGTTCCTCGCGATAGGACGAGCCGACCCAGTTACGGATCAGCGTGAAGTTCATGTCCCTGTGCAACGCCACCGCCGCGTCGACCCGCGAGGCAGGCATGCGGCGCAGCAGTTCGTCCCAGCCCCAGCTACCGCCGCGGGCGAACACCTTGACGCCGTTGACAATGAGGACAAGTGGCTTCGGCGCGTTGTCCACAGACGACACATCGGTCCAGGACTGGCCGTCCTGTGAGACCTGGATCTTGAAGGTCGCCGCGTACGCCGTCTCCCAGGTCAGCACGACCCGGTCGAACGTCACCGCCGAGCCGAAGTCGACCTGGACCCACTCATTGTCCTGGTAGTTCGAGGTCCAGCGCGACCCGGAGTTGCCGTCGAAGGCATTGGCAGGCGAGGTACCGTCCGCTGAGGACGATGCCTCGGCCGTCTTGTTCAAAGCCAAGTCGGTGCCCGCGGATTTGCTGTCCACAACGGACATCGACCACAGCGAGAAGCCCCAACTGGTGGCGCGCCTGCCACCCTGCATTCGGACGTACCGGGCCTGCTGTGGCGCGAAGTCGACCTTCTGCTCGGCACGGCCGTCGACGACCGTGATCGGCAGGTCGTATTGGTACTGGATCTGCCGGATACCGATCTTCTGGGTCTTGCGGTCGCTGACCGTGCTGCCAATCGCCGCTGTGACGGTCAGCTCGTGCAAGGTCGGGTCGCCGTAACCGTTGGGCCACCACAGTTTCGGGTTCTGGATCCGCATCTGGGCGTGCGTCTTCGGCGCGAAGACAACGGCGACTTCCTGGCCTGCGGGCACAGTGACCGTGGAGCTGATCTTGATCCCGTTGAACGCCGCGGTCACGGTCGTGCGCTGCGCGGTCGGAGCGACGTTGCGGACCGGCACGGTCAGCGTGACCTCGGCAGTGGACAGGTTCGGCACAACGCTGTCGACGCGAAGATCACCCACGAGCACAGCACCGGTCGACCGGAGCCGGACGTGGTTCCAGATACCCGAAGCGCGGTCACGAACCGCGGGCATCCAGTCCCACCCGGACGCGGCCAGATAGGTCGGCGAGTTCTTGAACATCGTCGTGTTGGCGCTGACCCACGCCTCCCCGCGAACCCCCTTGTCACCGGGGCTGCCGGGGAACGGCATCGGCGAGATCTTCACGGCGAGGTTCTGGTCGGCGTTGCGACGCAGCGCTGCGGTCACGTTCAGCACCGAACGGCCGAACGCCGAGACGATGGATCCGATTTTGGCTCCGTTGAGCCAAAATTCCGCTTCGTGGTTGATGCCGTCGAACTCCAACCAGATGTACTTACCCGTGCTGGTGTCCAGGCCGCGCGGCACGCTGAACGTGCGGCGATACCACCACGCGTGCCGGGACAGCGCCTCCGGGATCTTCAGGTTGTTCATGCCGTACACCGGATCCGGCAGGTGTCCTTGCTCGACAAGCGAGGCCAGCACTGTGCCGGGCACGGTCGCGGGCACCCAGCCGCGCGTGTCAACTGACGGGCCGGACAGCACAGCACCGTCGGAGCTCGGCGCGAAGTCCTGCATGGTCAGCACCCAGCCGGACTCGATCGGCACCGACCCATCGGGCGCGACGGTCAACGCGGGCGGGTTGTCCCGGTCGCGGACCGGCCAGTTCGTCCAGCCGCGCACGGCCGGGCGGTTGTCCCTGCTCGTGCCGTAGACCTGGAAGCCGTTGAGGCCCACCAGGTTGGTGTTGGACCGGCGTGACGACGAGAACCGGACCCATCGCGTCCGGACGGTCGGCGTCAGCGGGATGTTGACCACGCCTCCGGCGCCGGACTCGGTCCGGTAAACCGTCCGCCAGGTCCGGCCGTCCTCGGAAACGTCCAGGTCAAAGATCGTGGCGTAGCTCGACTGGATCTCGTTGCCCAACGTCCGGTCACGCGGGCCGTTCGCGTCGAACGGGCCGTCACCAGGCTTGGCCTCGAAGGTGAGCACGACCGAGCTGACGTCGCACCGGCCCTGCAAGTCCACAATGAGCCACTGCGAGTCACCCTGTGCCGCGCGCCAGCCCGATCCCTGCACGCCAACCTGTGCGAGACCGTCCACAGCGAACTCGGCCGGGGTGGCCGCGTAGTCCGTCGACGAGACCGTCACCGGCCGGAACAGTGCGAGGTCACTGAGCTGTCGTTGCACGTCAACCTGGTCGGGAGCGGCCGTGGGCGACACCGGGCACCATGGTGGTCAGGCCGAAGCCGGCGAGTAAGCCGGATCCGGTGGTCAACACCTGACGCCGGGAAACACCGCCGCCGTCGTCATGCGCCATTGCAAGCTCCGATCAGATCTTTGACAACGTTGACAGGAAGCTTCGGGGTACTCGGCGTGAAGGTCAAGACGACAAAGTGGACAAGAAATTATCAAGCGATGTACTGGGCGATCCCGTTACCGAACGACCAGTCCGTTGGCTGGTTTTCAACCAGATGGACAAATACGTTCCGCGGCTCGACCGACGTGTACTTCTCGACGAGCTCAGCGATCCGCTTGTACAGCGCCACTTTCTGCTCGGTCGTCCGGCCTGATCGGAACGTGATCGACACGAAGACAACGTCGTCATCCCGCTGAATGCCTAGGAAATTGGCGTCATAGCGGATTCCGTCGTGGCTGGTCAGGACCTGGAACTTGTCGTCAGGCGGAATGCCGATCGTGTCCACCATGGCCTCATGGACAGCTCGGCCAAGCCCGTCGAGCCGATCGCTGTCGGCACGCATCGTGTCTATCCGGACAAACGGCATGTCAGTTCCCTTCCGGAAGGTGACCTTCCAGCAGGCCGAGGGCGCCATCGACCGCGTCGGCGTACACATCGGCCGATCCAGCGGCCCGCGCGAGCACGTAACCGCCTTGCAGAACCGCGACCAACGCGGTCGCTGTCGTCCGAGGGTCCAATCGGGACTCTTCGGCCAGGATCCCGGCGATCCGGTCGGTCAACCACGCGAACGTGTCCTCGACCGGTTTACGCAGCGCCGAATCGGCCATCACGTCAGGATCCTGGGTCAGCCGCCCGACCGGACAGCCTCTGAGCGCGTCCCGTTCCCTGCGCAGGTAAGCCGCGATCCGGTCAAACGCCGGGCCGCGCTGAGTGAAAGCGGCCTCGGCCCTTGCCCGCAGGTCCTCAGCGTTTCGGGTGATCGCGGCCAGCGCCAGGTCGTGCTTGCCGCTGAAGTGGTGATACATGCTGCCCTGACCCGCGCCGGAGTGCGCCTGGATCGCTTTCGGGCTCGTTCCCACGTAGCCGCGCTCCCATAGCAGTTCCCGCGTGCTCTCGATCAGCCGTTCCCTGGTGTCCACCCGGCGAGTGTACATACTAGTAGGTACAGAGTGGATGGGCGATTGCCAGATTGTTGACGCCGCAGGTCAGCGGCCTTTCCCACGGTTTGCCCGCGACGAGGCCGACCGGCGATCCTGTCGGCCATGAAGCTGAAACTCGAAGTCGTGGTCCTGCCCGTGTCCGATGTAGACGTATCAAGGGAGTTCTACGAGGCCCTCGGCTTCCGGCTGGACGCTGACTTCCCGGTCAGCGAGAAGAACTTCCGGGTCGTGCAGCTGACCCCGCCCGGCTCGGAGTGCTCGATCATCTTCGGTGACGGTGTCACGGTCGCGCAGGCCTCGGCATCTCCGAGGTCTTCCACGACGCCGACGGCGTGTTCCACCACGCGGGCACGGAAAACCGGGTCACCGGCCCGCACCCGAAGCGCGCCGACTACGGCTCCTTCGCCACATTCAGCGACCCGGACGGCAACGGCTGGGTACTCCAGGAGGTGAAAGTCCGTGCTCCCGGACGATGACGTGATCGAGGTCCTGCTGGCCGTATTGAAGAAAACGGCCGCGGCGCACGGCGAATACGAAGAATCGCAACTGGGTGGCGAGTACGACGAGGAATGGCCAGAGTGGTACGCGGAGCACATGGCACAGAAGCTGCGGGACTCCGGCTACCGGATCGTCAGATCACCAGACTAGGAAGAGGGACACGTGTACGACCTCATCGTGCTTGGCGCCGGGGCCGTCGGCGAGAACGTCGCCGACAGAGCCGTCCAAGGCGGCCTGACCGTCGCCCTTGTCGAGCATGAGCTCGTCGGCGGTGAGTGTTCGTACTGGGCCTGTATGCCGTCGAAGGCGTTGTTGCGGTCGGGCGCTCTGCTGCGCGCAGTGCAACACGTGCCCGGCGCGGCCGAGGCCGTGACGGGAAAGCTCGATGTGCAGGCGGTTCTGGCGCGCCGGAACTCCTTCACCCACGACTGGTCCGACGACGGCCAGGTGGAGTGGGTGGAGGGCGCGGGCATCTCGCTCGTTCGCGGGTTCGGCCGCTTGACCGGCACCAAAGAGGTCACGGTCACCGCATCAGATGGGTCCAAGACTGTGCTGACGGCCCGGCACGCCGTCGCCATCGCCACGGGGTCGAACGCGTTGATCCCGGACATCGATGGGCTGCGCGCCGCGAAACCGTGGACCAGCCGTGAGGCGACTAGCGCGCAGCAGGCGCCGCACAGTCTCGCCATCATCGGCGGCGGCGTGGTCGCGACCGAAATGGCCACCGCGTACGCCGGGTTCGGCACGACCGTCACGTTGATCTCTCGCGGCACCTTGCTCAGCGGCCTGGAGCCGTTCGCTGGCGAGGCGGTCGTCAAGGCACTGCGCGATCTTGGCGCGACAGTGCTGCTCAACACCGAGACGAAACGTGTACAGCGCAACGAAAACGGTGTTGTGATCGAAACCGGTGACGGTTCGGTGGTCACCGCGACCGAGCTGCTTGTCGCGACCGGCCGGACGCCGCGGACCTCGGATATCGGCTTGGAAACCATCGGCCTGACGCCGGGCAAGTGGCTTGAGGTCGACGACACGATGGTGGTTCCCGGCTTCGACTGGCTGTATGCGGTCGGCGACGTGAACCACCGGGCTTTGCTTACCCACCAAGGCAAGTACCAGGCACGGGCCGCCGGTGACGTCATCGCGGCACGGGCCAAAGGCGCGCTTGTCGCCGATCAGCCCTGGGGCACGCACGTCGCGACGGCCGACCACGAGTCCGTGCCACAGGTGACGTTCACCGATCCGGAGATCGCTTCGGTCGGCCTTACCGCCGATGCCGCCAAGAAAGCTGGCTACACCATCCGGGTCGTGGATTACGACATTGGCAATATCGCAGGCGCGAGCGTGCACGCGGATGACTACGAGGGCAAGGCCCGGATGGTCGTCGACGAGGACCGCTCGGTGATCCTTGGTGTGACGTTCGTCGGACCCGATGTCAGCGAACTGCTGCAGGCGGCCACGTTCGCGGTTGTCGGCCAAGTGCCGATCGCCAGGCTGTGGCATGCCGTACCCGCTTATCCGACGATGAACGAGATCTGGCTGCGTCTACTTGAGACCTACGGCAGGCCCGCGTGATCGATCCGTTCCGCATAGCGGTTCCCGATGAGGATCTGGCTCTGCTCAGGACGAAGCTGCGATCGACCCGGTGGCCGGAGCGAGAAACGGTCGATGACTGGTCGCAGGGCGTACCGCTTGGCTACCTGCGTGAGCTGTGCGAGTACTGGTCTGAGCAGTACGACTGGCGGGCGACCGAGGCGCGGCTGAACGCGATCCCGCAGTACCGCACCGAAATCGACGGCCTGGGTATCCATTTGCTGCACGTGCGATCGCCCGAACCCGACGCGGTCCCACTGGTGCTCACGCACGGCTGGCCTGGGTCGATCGTCGAGTTCCTCGACGTGCTTGGGCCGCTGACCGACCCGGTCGCGTATGGCGGCAATCGTCAGGACGCGTTCCATGTGGTCTGTCCGACGCTGCCTGGCTTCGGTTTCAGCGACCGCCCTGCCTCGCGTGGCTGGGGTATCGGGAAGATCGCCGAAGCCTGGACTGTCCTTATGGGACGATTGGGGTACGCGCGGTTCGGGGCATCCAGCGGAGACTGGGGCACGAGTGTCTCGACCGAAATCGCCCGGCTGCACCCCGAGAACCTGATCGGGATGCACCTCTCACCACCGCTGGCACCACCGGACCCGGCCACTTTGGACGCACTGACCGATCGAGAGCAGGCCGCACTGGCCACATTGGAGTATGCGGCCGAGTGGGAGTCCGGGTACTCCCGTGTGCACGCGACCCGCCCGCAGACTGTCGGTTATGGACTCGTCGACTCGCCCGCGATGCTGTGCGCGTGGATCGTCGAGAAGTTCTGGGCGTGGACCGACTGCGACGGACATCCGGAGAACGTGTTCAGCCGCGACGCGTTGCTCGACAACGTGATGTTCTACTGGTTGACCGGCACCGGCGCGTCGTCCGCCCGGCTCTACTGGGAAAGCATTCGCGAAGTGGACGAGTGGATCACGGGCACTGTGAGCGAGACGATTGACGTGCCGTGCGGTTGCTCGGTGTTTCCCAAGGAGATCCAGCGGCCGTCCCGGCGGTGGGCCGAGAAGCGCTACCGACATCCGCTACTGGAACGAGCCCGCTCGTGGCGGGCATTTCGGCGCGTTCGAGCAACCGGAGTTGTTCGTCGAGGACGTCCGCGGGTTCTTCCGTACGGTACGTTTGTGACCAATGAGGACAATTCGCTGGTCATTGACTGTCTGGCAGACTTGACAGGTGCGGGTGTCCACAGGGGTGCTTGACCGGCCACGCAGTCTGGCCGTGTCAGGCGGAAGGAAAGCACGCCGTCCGGTATGGCCGTTTGGTCTTGTTACGGCGGGTTTCGGGGTGATCGCGGCATTGTCCGCGGTTCGGGTGGCGTTGCCGAGCTGGGTCCGGCCCGCGGCGCACATGGTGACCTGTTACGGCAGGTTGCCCGGCGGGCTGTTCGCGATCGTGCTGCTCGTCGTGGCGCATGGCTTGCTGCGCCGCAGAAAGGCCGCGTATTGGGTGGCGCTTGTCTTGGCAGCGTGCGGAGTTCTTGCCGCCGGGCGCAGTTTGCTCGCGTTGCTGCTCGTGATCGGCGGTGTGGCGCTGGCTCTGCGGCGCACGTCGTTCCCTGCCGTGCCGACTCCGGCCCGAGTTCGCGGCGCGACAGTGTCCGGTATGACGGTTCTGGCCGTTGGCGGGATCTACGACGGTGTCTTCCACGGCAGGCTGAACCTCGGGTCCCTGATCGTGCTCGGTGTGAGCGTCGCCTTGGCGGTGCTGCTGGCGCCTGCCCCCTCGCCGAAGCCCGGGGACGACGCCACGAGGGAGCGCGTGAAGGATCTCGTCGGGCATCCGTCCGCGGACACGTTGGCGCCCTTCATGTTGCGTCGCGACAAGGCGTACGTGTTCAGCCGTGACGGCCGGGCGGTGCTTGGCTACCGGGTGCTGTTCGGGGTCGCTGTGGTGGGCGGGGATCCCGTGGGCTCCCCCGGCTCCTTCCCCGACGCGGTCGACCAGTTCGTCCGGCTCTGTGAGCGATCCGGGTGGCGGCCTGCGGTGCTCGGGATGCGTGATGAGCTCGCGCCTCTCTGGCATCGGCACGGCTTGCGTACCGTGGGGATCGGCGACGAAGTCATTGTCGATGTCGACGCCTTTTCCTTGACTGGCCGGGAAATGCGCAACGTCCGGCAAGCTGTCCAGCGCACGTACAACGCTGGTGTGACCACAACCGTGGTGCGTGAGGACGAACTGGCGCCCGAGCTTCGCGCGGAGCTGGCTGAAGTGTCGGCGCAATGGCTCAACGGGTCACGGGAACGCGGGTTCTCGATGATCCTGGACGAACTACTCACCGGGACGCACCCGGACTGTGTTCTCGTGATCGCCCGTGAAGGCGACCATGTTGTGGGTTTCCAGCGTTACGCTCCTGCCGGTCCGGCCCTGTCGCTCGACTCGATGCGCAGGGTTCGTCACGGCCCCAATGGGTTGAACGAACGGATGATCGTCGACCTGGTGGCGTATGCGCGTGTCCACAATGTCCGGACCGTGTCGCTGAACTTCGCCGCGTTCCGGACGTTGATCGACGCGGGCGGCGAGCGGACCAGGCTCGGCAAGCTTGGCTACTGGGCGATGCACCGGCTCGATCCGTTGATCCAGGTCGAGTCGCTCTACCGGTTCAACGCAAAGTTCCGGCCCGGTTATCTGGCTCGCGGTGTCGCGTTTCCTTCGTGGGTAACCATCCCGATCGTCGCGGCCGCGATGATCGGGATGGAGTTCACCCATATCAAGAAGATCAGTCCAGCAGGTCCTCGATCATGATCGGGATGTGCCGGACGCGGATGCCAGTGGCGTTGTAGATCGCGTTCGCCACCGCCGCCGCCATGCCGACCACGCCGATCTCACCGACACCCTTGGCGCCGGACGAGTTGTGCAACGTGTCCGGGTACTGGACAAAGTGGACATCGACTTCCGGGATGTCCGCGTTCACCGGTACCAGGTAGCCGGCCAGGTCGGCGTTGGCGAACCGGCCGTTCGCCTCGACATCGAGGCTCTCGTGCAGCGCGGCCGAGACGCCCCAGATCATGCCGCCCATCAGCTGGCTGCGCGCGACCTGCTCGTTGATGATCCGGCCGGCGTCGAACACGCCGAGCATCCGCGACACCCGAGCTTCCCGCGTCCACTTGTGCACGCGGACCTCGACGAACTGCGCGCCGAACGAGCTGAACGAGTGCTTGGTCATCTCTTCGCCCGGCCCGGCCGACCCGGTCGCGGAGATCGAGATCCGGTTGGTCGCCCGCAACAGCTCGCCGAACGTCATCGACCGGCCGCCCGCGATCACTCGGCCGTCCTCATAGGACACTTCCTGTCCCTCGAACGGCGCTCCCTGCGACGAGGCCAGTGCGGTCAGGTCGTCGATCACCTGCGCGGCCGCGACCATGATCGCCGAACTCACGCTCGCCGTCGCGGTCGACCCGCCGGACATCCCGCCTGGTGGCAACGCGGAGTCGCCAAGCAGCGGCGTGACCCTGTCCGTGCCGATGTCCAGCGATTCCGCGCCGATCAAGCCCATCACGGTCAACAGGCCGGTACCAGGGTCGGCGCCGCCGGTGGCGACCTCGGCGGTGTCGTCTTCGCGGAAGGTGATCCGGACGGTCGCCGGGAACCTGCCCGCCGGGAACACGGCCGTGGCCATCCCCATCCCGACCAGCCAGTCGCCGTCCGTACGGCCGCCCGGCCGACGGTCCGCCCAGCCGAAACGATCCGCCCCGAGCCGGTAGCACTCGTCCAGATACTTGCTCGACCATTTCAGATCGTGCCCGCTCGGCCCGGTCGAGTTGTTCCGCAGGCGCAGCTCGATCGGATCCATGTCCAGTGCGACGGCCAGCTCGTCCATCGCACTCTCCAGCGCGAACGACCCCGGCGCCTCACCCGGCGCCCGCATGAAGGTCACCGGCGGGAGGTTCAGCGGTACCCGTCGCTGGCTGATGGCCAGGTTCTGGGTGGCGTACCACTCGGGAGAGGTCGAGTGCGAGGTCGGTTCGGTGAAAACCCGGTCGATCCCGGTACTGGACCACGAGTCGTGCCGGACCGCGATCAGCGTGCCATCCCGTTGCGCACCAAGGGTGACCCTTTGAATGGTCGAGGCCCTGCCCGCGGTCGCGGTGAAAGCCTGTTCCCTGGTCAGCGCCGACTTGACGGGCCGTTCGAGCTCTCGCGCCGCGGCCGCGGCAAGGAAGGCGGGAGCCGACGCGAACGCCTTACCGCCGAACGCGCCGCCGACAAACGGGTTCACGACCCGGACCGTCGACTCCTCCACGCCCATCGCCTGCGCCAGCTGCGCGGCCGGGAGCATGCCCGCCTGGTTTCCGGTGTAGACGGTCAGGCCATCCGCATCCCACACGGCGACAGCCGAATGCGGCTCCATCGCGACATGGTGCTGCGTCGCAGTGGAGTACGTGCCGTCGACGACGACCGGACTACCGGCCAGTGCGTCCTCAATAGACTCCACACCCTCGGCGAGAGCGATCACCTCGGGCGGCGCGTTGCGCGGCGGCACCGGCGCCAGCTCGGCGGTGTCCATGCCATCTTCAATCGAGGTCGCCGCGGGCCGCTCGGCATAGGTGACCGTGATGGTCATCGCCGCGTCACGGGCCTGCTCGAACGTCTCGGCGACCACGAACCCGATCGGCTGGCCGTAGTAGCGGACTTCCCTGTCCTGCAAGGGAACCCACCACTCGCCGCCGAACATCGGCATCTGGACCGGCCTGATCACCAGCGGGTCGAGCGGGGTGTACACGGCGATGACACCCCGCGCGTTCCTTGCCGAGGTGACATCCATGGCCGTGACCTCGCCGTTGGCGATCGTGCTCAGCACGACGTAACCGTGCACGGTCCCGGGAATGACGTTGTCCGCGCCATACTTGGCCCGGCCGGTGACCTTCAGCGGGCCGTCAACCCTGCTAGGCATCAGCGACTCCCCTCGATCAGCGCCCGGACAACCGTCCGCCGCAGCAAGGACGGCTTGAAACTGTTGTGTGACAGAGGCTTTGCCCCATCGGCCGCGATCGCCCCAGCCTCCTCAAAGGACTCGACCGTCGCGGGCTTGCCGCGCAGAGCCTCCTCGACCGCAGTCAGCCGCCACGGCTTGGTCGCCACGCCACCGACAGCAACTCGGGCATCTGCAACGTGCCCGTCCTGGATGCCCAAGGCAACCGCGGCGGAACACAGCGCGAACTCGTAGGACTGCCGGTCGCGGACCTTGACGTAGGTCGACCGCTCGGCCCAGGCCAGCTTCGGGACTACCACCTCGGTGATCAGCTCGCTCGGCCGCAAGTCGTTCTCGACCTCCGGCGTGTCCCCAGGAACACGGTAGAAGTCGTCGAGCTTGATCGTGCGCGTGCCTGCCGCGCTGGCCAGCGTGATCTCCGCGTCCAGCGCGACCAGCGCGACGGCCACGTCACTGGCGTGCGTCGCCACACACGAGTCGCTTGTCCCCAGGATCGCGTGCATCCGGTTGACCCCGGTGATGGCCGAGCACCCGCTGCCCGGATTGCGCTTGTTGCAGGGCATGTTCACGTCACGGAAATAGCCGCACCTCGTGCGCTGCAACAGGTTCCCACCGATGCTGGCCATGTTGCGCAGCTGCTGCGACGCGCTCTGCAGAAGAGCACTGGAGATGACCGGGTACACGCCGTGGTGCCGGGCGACGTCGCTCATCCGCTCCAGCGCACCGACGCGCAGCCCGTTGCTCGTGTCGATGCCTCTCAACGGCAACGCGTTGATGTCCAGCACGTGCTGCGGCGTGAGGACATTGAGTTTCATCAGGTCAACGAGGGTCGTGCCGCCGGCCAGGAAGGTCCCCTTCGTCGCCAGCGCCGCCTCGATTGTGGCCGGTGCCGCGAGCTCAAACGGTCGCATCGGCCCGCCTTGCCTGCTCGACGGCCGCGACGATGTTCGGGTACGCCGCGCACCGGCAGATGTTGCCGGACATGAATTCGCGCACGTCGTCGACATCCTGCTCAACCGCGGCGACAGCTGACATGATTTGGCCAGATGTGCAGAACCCGCACTGAAGGGCGTCCTGGTCGACGAACGCCTGCTGCACCGGGTGCAGCTCGTCTCCGGTCGCCAGCCCATCGACAGTGGTCACAGGCCCTGTGACGGTCGCAGCAAGAGTGAGACAGGAAAGGACGGGCCTGCCGTCCACGTGGACCGTGCATGCGCCACACTGGCCACGGTCGCAGCCCTTCTTGGGACCAGTGATCCCGAGCCGTTCACGTAACGCGTCGAGTAACGTGACACCAGGATCGATGCTCAGCCGTTCTGTCCTGTTGTTGACTTCAAGGGAAACGTCCACCAGATCTCTTTTCCCCGGTGTGGTGGGAGTGAACCGGATATGTATCCGGTTCACTGAACGCTAGCGGATTCCTATCCGGTTCGCAAACGTCGCGGCGAACGCTCCAGGTCTGAGCTACATTTCTGACCGAGAGACAGACCGAGACGATCAGCAGGAGCAAGAGATGACCACCGGATCCGTGAGCCCGAGGCGCGCGGACACCCGGCGTAACAACGAACGCATCATCGCCGCGGCCAAAGACTCACTGACGTGTTCAGGCGAGGTGTCCTACAACGCGATCGCCAAGAAGGCAGAAGTGGGCGTCGGCACGGTCTACCGCCACTTCCCCACCCCGGAGTCGCTGATCCTGGCCGTCTACCAGCGCGAAGTGCGAAACCTGGTCGAGGTAGTCCCGGACCTACTCAAGGACAACCCACCGGATCAGGCATTCCGGCAGTGGATGTGGCATCTGGCCGGTTACCTGATGACCAAGCGCGGCCTGGCGTCGGCGATGCAGGCGGCCCGAACCTCACCCGAAGACCTCCCCGCGAAGTCGTTCACCTCGATCCTCGACGCCCTGACCACGATGCTCGACGCCAACGTCGCCGCCGGGACAATCCGGCCTGGACTTGAGCCGTTGACGGTGATGCGAGCTTTCGGTGGCCTGATGTTCCTTGATCCCGACGGGGACTGGGAAGACGCCACCCATCAGCTGTTCGACTTGCTGTGGCAAGGAATGCGCGCCACCTGAACGCATGATTCCATAATGGACACCCAAAGATCGGGTGCCATCGAGGTAACCGATTCGTGTCGCTTGTGGACAAAATTCCTGTCCGAACTGGCCGGTCTAGACCTGTCGTGACAACCTTGCGCCAGCAGATTGGTTCTCGTTGTGACCGCGTCATAGCGTGTTGCTATGAAACGAATTCCGCTACTCGTGTTGTTTCTTTTTCTCACAGTCGTTGGCGCCGTGCCCGCGACCGCGTCCACTGAGGCCGGTTGGAGTGGCCGCCTTGTCGATGTCGGACCGTTGCCGCCGGACCTGTGGTTGCCCGGCACGGGCAAGGCTTACCGAGTCCGGTACACGTCCACCTACAGCCGGGGCGGCACAACCGTTGTCAGTGGGGCGATCTTCACCCCGGCGGGAACGCCTCCCGCCGAGGGCTGGCCGGTGGCCGCGTGGGCACACGGCACAGTCGGTCTCGCGGACGTGTGCGCACCATCCACAGCCGGGCGATCCGAACGTGACATCAACTACCTCAAAGGATGGCTCGCGGCGGGCTACGCCATCGTCGCGACGGACTACGAAGGACTGGGAACACCAGGACCCCATCCGTACCTCAACGGAACGGCGGCGGCACACGACGTGATCGACATCGTGCGCGCCAGCCACCAGGTGCATGCCGACCTGGGCAGCCGCTGGCTGGTCGTCGGCCAGTCCCAGGGCGCCCAAGCCGCGATGTTCACCAGGTCGCTCGTCGACTCCTATGCCCCAGGGCTGGACTTCCGCGGCACAGTCGCGACCGGTTTGCCCTCACAGTGGCGCACGACATCAGAAGTCGCGCACGCGTTCGATCCAGCCGCACCGGCGCGCGTCGAGCCGCTGCTCATCGCCGCGGGACTGTCCGTGACGCACCCCGTTGAGGTGAACACCGACGACCTACTCACTCCGCTCGGCCGCGACATCCTGGCCAAGACACGCACCACGTGGTGCTACGACGAGATTGAAGACGCCATCGCGGGAAAAACCAACGGCGATGTGTTCACCTACAGTGCCGCCCAGAAAGAGGAGCTGCTGACCCTCCTGGACCGTGATGCCGAAATCCCAATCACGAAGTACGCCGGCCCGGTCTTCATCGGTCAGGGCACCGCAGACACCGTGGTCTATCCACTCGCCACCCAGACCACCGCCCAGAAACTGGCTGCGGCAGGCACCAATGTCGATTTCCGCTTCTACCCCGGAGCCGACCACGACACCACGCTCGCGACAGCGCTGCCTGACATCATCGCCTGGGCCCGAGCGCGCACAAGCTAGGCTCATCACGCAACGTTGACCGGGTAACCGGTCTTCGGACGGTCCGCGATTGTCACACCTGTTACCTGGGTTGGTGCCGCGAGGGCTGACGCCAAGGCCATGAGTTAACGGGTTCCGCGCACTCGGCGTTCGGTTGGAGCTTGGGATGGCCGGCACCCCGGGATCGACCCCGTCGCCGCGGTCGCCAGGATCAGGAGTGTCCATTGTGGTCCGTCAATGGCCTCGCCAGACACACGTGTCCCGCCTGTGACGGAACCGGGCGCCGTGAGGGTGTTCTTATCTTCACGGCATCCAACGCCAATGCCGGGAGTTGTCGGTTTGCTGGTCGGCCGTGGCCGGACCGGTGTTCGGGTCGACGACCTGCGGGTGTGCCTGGCCACACAGCACGGAGACCGCGGCGGCCGCAGTGAGGAGCGTTGCCGAACTCGGCGCGGGTAGTAAGGCCGGCGCGAGGGGAAGATTCGGTGCGTTCAATGCCGTCAAGGTGGCCTTGACGGCATTGAATCCCGTCACAGGTGTGGTGAATGGGGCAGGTGTGACTGCTGGAACATCCGGGTGTCCACAGTAGAATCCCAGGTGTCCCACGGGCCCCTTGTGACACACGCGTCACCTTTCCCTGTGTCCCGAACGCCACGGTGGGGAGAATCTCGCCGACCAGCGAGGCGCACCCGCGACTCAAGATCAACGTGGGTACCCGGGGCACGTGCAGCCCTAAAACTCCTGGCATTGCCGCTGGACGCCCCAAACAGGCCCTCACGAACAGTCGTGGACGTGACCAGAGCGTCAGCACCATGTGAGGCAGTCCACCCGTCGAGGACGAGCCCCGTTCGGGTCACCCTGGCCCAGCTCAGATTGAGCTTGGCTAGCGGCATCCGGATCCGCCGAAGAGACCCGGCAACCTTACGAAACAAGCCACTCGAAGATGACTGTCCCTCGCCCGGAACCATCGAGGCTGGCACTGATAGAACTACGCGCGTGCGCGACTTCGTCAAGGGTGTGGGGATGTTCGGGCGGGGGTTGGGCATCCTGCTCCGGCGGCCCAAGCTGCTGCTGATCGGGGCGATACCGGCTGTCGTGACAGCTCTGCTGCTCGCGGGTGGGCTCTGGGCGCTAGTGGTGTGGATCGACGATCTCGCCATCTGGGTCACGCCGTTTGCCGATGACTGGTCGTCAGGGTGGCAGTCGACCATCCGGATCGCGGCTGGGGTCGTGATGTTCGCGGCCGCGGTGGCCCTTGGGTTGATCACCTTCTCGGCCTTGACGCTGGCTATTGGCGCGCCGTTCTACGAGTACATCGCCGAGAAGGTCGAGGATGACCTTGGTGGCGTGCCCAATGCGGTCGATCTGCCGTGGTGGCGGTTGTTGGGGATGGGGATCAGGGACGGCGTTCTGCTCGTCCTGTGGTCGTTGATGTACACGATCCCGCTGTTCTTCGCAGGTTTCATTCCGTTTGTCGGGCAGTTTGTCGTGCCGGTGATTTTGGCATTCGTCGTGGCGTGGTTCCTGGCGCTCGAACTCGTCGCGGTGCCGTTCTACCGGCGCGGGATGGCGGTGAAGCAGGTACGCGCGCACCTGAAGAAGCGCCGCATGCTCGCGTGGGGCCTGGGGCTGCCCGCGTCACTGCTGTGCGCCATCCCGCTGCTGGCGATCGTGGTCATGCCGATCGCGTTCGTCGGCGGCGTGCTCGTCGCCCGCGAGGTGCTAAGCCAGGCTCACCTCGACGCGTAGGTCGGCCGCCGCCTGGACATCCAGCGACGCGATGTTCCCGGCCGCGGCCAGGTCCGGGCCGATCGACTTGATCACCTCAAGTTGAGCGGTCGGGGCGAACACGGCCACCTTGGACACTTCGGCCTTCATGGACAGTTTCGCGGCCGACTTCTCCCTGCGCACCACCGTGATCACCGAGCTGGCCAAGTCAAGAGCGGCGCCATCGGCCGAGGCACCGCCGCAAACAGGCCAACCAGCGGCGTGCACGGACGAAGAATGCCACCACGACCACGCCTCCTCCGCGCTGTACGGAAGGAAAGGCGCGAACAAACGCAGCAAAGTCTCCAGTGCCGTACGCAAAGCCAACCGCGCCGAGTCCGCATCTCCTGAAGCGCCGTAAGCCCGCTGCTTGACCAGTTCGACGTAGTCGTCGCAGAAAACCCAGAAGAACCGCTCGGTCCGCTCCAAAGCAGTCGTGTACTCGAACGCATCGAGAGCCGAAGTCGCTTGGCGCACAACGTCATCCAGCACCGCGAGCATCGCGACATCGAGTGCGGGGGTAACCCGGGCGTCGGCACCGGGAGCGGGGAACGAAAGCACGAACTTGGCCGCGTTCAACAGCTTCGTCGCCAGCCGACGGCCGATCTTCATCTGCCCCTGGTCGAACGTGGTGTCCGTGCCCGGCCGCCCGCTGGCCGCCCAGTACCGGACCGCGTCCGGGCTGTACTGGTCGAGCAGGCCCATCGGCGTCACGACATTGCCCTTGGACTTGCTCATCTTCTTGCGGTCCGGATCAAGGATCCAGCCGGACAAAGCCGCATGCCGCCATGGCAACGTGTCCGCGCGCAAGATCGTCGCGAACAGCCAGGTCCGGATGATGTCGTGCGCCTGCGGCCGCAGATCCATCGGATACGTCAACGCGTACAACCCGGGATCCGACTCCCAGCCACAGACAATCCGCGGAGACAGCGAAGAGGTCGCCCACGTGTCCATCACGTCCGGCTCACCGACAAAACCACCAGGCTCCCCGCGTTGCGAAGCCGTATACCCAGGGGGCACATCAGAGGACGGATCAACCGGCAGCGACGATTCATCGGGCAGGATCAACGAGCCGAGTTCCCCCTGATCGTCCACCGCGTACCACACCGGAAAAGGCACTCCGAAGTACCGTTGCCGAGAGATCAACCAGTCGCCGTTGAGGCCACGAACCCAGTCGTCGTAACGAACCTTGAGCCCAACCGGATGCCATTGCAGTTCCGATCCACGCGCCAAAAGCACGTCCTGATGCGCGATCGACCGGATGAACCACTGCTTGCTGGCAACAATCTCAAGCGGCTTGTCGCCCTTCTCATAGAAAGCCACCGGGCGAACGATCGGCCGCGGCTCACCGTCAAGCGCGCCAGAAGAACGCAACATGGCCACGACCCGTTCCCGAGCAGTGTGCACGGTCGCGCCAACAAGCTGTTGATACGCCTCAGCGGCAACCCCCTCAGGAGCGTCTGGCAGGATCCGCCCATCGCGGCCGATAATCGTGCGCGTAGGCAGCTTCAGCTCACGCCACCAGCGCACATCGGTCAAATCGCCGAACGTGCAACACATCGCGATACCGGCGCCGCGATCCGGCTCCGCATCCTCATGCGCCAGAACAGGAATCTCCACACCGAACACCGGTGAGGTGACCGTGGTGCCAACCAAATGCCGATACCGCGAATCGTCCGGATGCGCGATCAAAGCGACACAGGCAGGCAGCAACTCGGGCCGAGTCGTCTCGATGTACAACGGCGCACCAGCCGGAGTACGAAAGCCGATGCGATGCCACGCACCAGGATGATCCCGAAACTCAACCTCCGCTTGAGCCACAGCGGTCCGGAAACCGACGTCCCACAACGTCGGCGCCGAAGACTGATACGCCTCCCCTGCCTGCAACTGACGCAGGAACGCCAACTGCGAAACACGCTGCGCACGAGCCCCGATCGTCGTGTACGTCATCGACCAGTCGACCGACAAGCCGAGCTTGCGCCACAGCTGCTCGAACGCCTTCTCGTCCTCGATGGTAAGCCGTTCGCAGAGCTCGACGAAATTACGCCGGGAAATATCCTGAACGTTCTTGTTCCCGGGCGCGGGCGCCACGAACGAGGGGTCGTAAGGCAACGAAGGATCACATCGGACACCGAAGTAGTTCTGCACGCGGCGTTCGGTCGGCAGGCCGTTGTCGTCCCAGCCCATCGGATAGAAAACGTGCTTTCCGCGCATCCGCTGATATCGCGCGATGATGTCGGTATGGGTGTAGGAGAACACGTGCCCGACGTGCAGTGACCCGCTGACTGTCGGCGGTGGCGTGTCGATCGAGAATACGTCGGCGCGCTGTTCCGGGGCGTCGAACCGGTACTGGCCCGCCGCCTCCCATCGCTCCGACCATTTCTCGGCCAACCCGTCCAGCGACGGTCGTTCTGGGACACTCATAAGGGCCAAGGTTAGCCGCGCCACGCTGGCTCACCGAGTGAATATGGCCGCGGCGAGGCAAGATGCCAGCCATGACCGCACCTTCCGCGTGGGCGCCGATGCGCCGTGCCGCATACCGTGCGCTGTGGATCGCCCAGTTCGCGTCGAACATCGGCACGTGGGCGCAGACCGTCGGCGCCCAGTGGCTGATGGGTGACCTCGGCGGCACCGACTTGCAGGTCGCGCTCGTCCAGGCGGCCACAACGCTGCCGGTGTTCCTGCTGGTCGTGCCGTCTGGCGCGCTCGGCGACATCCTCGACCGGCGCAAGGTGCTGATGTTCGGCCAGGCGCTGATGCTCATTGGCGCGGGAGCGCTGATGATACTGACGACGACCGACGTCACCACGCCGACCATATTGCTGCTGCTGATCGCGTTGATGGGTGTCGGGCAGGCCGCGTCGATGCCGTCGTTCCAGGCGATCCAGCCTGAACTGGTGCCGCGCGACGAGATTCCGCAGGCGGCGTTGCTCAACGGCGTCAACATGAACGTCGGCCGGGCGATCGGTCCGGCGCTGGGTGGCGCGCTGATCGCGGCCGCCGGGCCGGAAGCGACCTTCGCGTTCAACACGGTCTCGTTCGTTGGCGTGCTGCTGGTGCTCGGATTCTGGCGACGTCCGGCGGACAAACAGCCCATGGGCGCCGAGCACATTCTCACCGCGGTACGCAGTGGCGCCCGATACGTCCGCAGTTCGCCCGCGTACGCCCGAGTTCTGGTGCGCTGCGCGCTGTTTGTGACGTTCGCCAGTGGACTGTGGGCGCTGCTGCCCGCGATCGCCCGCGGCTCGCTCGGCCTCAACGCGAGCGGTTACGGCCTCCTGCTCGGCAGCGTCGGCACGGGCGCGATCGTTGGCGCGTTCCTCGTGCCGAGAATGCTGCGGACCATCGGCAAGAACATGGTGATCACCCTCGCGACCTGTGCGTACGCCCTCACGACGGCGATCGCGGGGATCACGACGTCGATCCCGCTGGCCATCGTGGCGATGCTCATCACCGGCACGGGCTGGATCGCGGTGTTGTCCACGTTCAACGCCGAGGCGCAGGTGCTGCTGCCCGCGTGGACTCGTGCGCGCGCCTTGGCCTACTACCAACTGATCCTGATGGGCGGGCAGGCCATCGGCGCGGTGCTGTGGGGTGCCGTGGCCAGCGTGCTGGACCTGCGTTGGGCAATGATCATCCCGGCGATCGCGATGGCGTTGGCCGCGTTCTACGCGCTACGAAAACTGCCGCTGACCGAACAGCAATTGGACGTCACGCCCGCGAGCGTCTGGGACGAGCCACCTCAGGGACCCGACGAGAAAGACGGGCCAGTCCTCGTGACGCTGGAATGGCATGTCACGGAAGCCAACGCCGCCGAGTTCGCCGACGTCATGCAACGAGTCGGCCGTTCCCGGCGACGGACCGGCGCGTCCATGTGGGGGCTGTTTCAGGACGCCGAGGCGCCCGAGCTGTTCCTTGAGACGTTCGTACTCGCGACCTGGCAGGAACACCTACGGCAGCACCTCGAGCGAGGTACTGCCGTAGATGCCAACGTCCAGCAGCGAGCCAGGGACCTTGCGCAGGGAAATCCCCAGGTCCGGCACCTGATCTGGGCGCTTTAGCCCATGTACTTCGGGTCACCGGGTGGCAGCGGAACCGGGCGGATGTCCTTGTGCAGCGGTTTCATCGCCTCGAACCAGGTCTCCGCGGGGACCTTGCCGCCGTAGATGTTGCCGGTTCTGCACAGGGTGGGCCGGGCGCCGTCGCAGATCGGCTTCGGCGAGTCGCCGTCACTGAAGGTCATCACCGCACCGGCCAGGTTCGGGGTCGCGCCGATGAAGCCAGCGGACTGGTGGATCTGGGTGGTGCCGGTCTTGGCGACCATCTGCCGGCCGTCCCAGCCCATCCGGTTGGCCGCGCCAGCCGCCGTGCCGCTGATCGTGTCCTGGCTCATCCCCTGGCCAAGGCTGCGTGCCAGGCCGGGCTCGACGGCCTGATCGCAGGACGGCTCGTTGACCGTGACCGGCTTGCCGTCGCGGTCGGTGAGCTGCTCGATCGGGCTCGGCGGGCACCACTTGCCGTCGCTGACAATCGTGGCGGCGACGTTGGCCAGCTCGAGCACACTGGTCACGGTCACGCCAAGGGTGAACGAGCCGATCTTGCTGTCCTTCACCCACTGTTCCTGGCTGATCCGCTGATCCGCCTTCTTGGCGTTCGGGTCCGGCTTCTCGCCGCCACTGTTGACCGTCTGCATGCTGTCGCGCAGTCCCAGCCGCACGGACATGTCGACCACGTTGTTGAGGCCTGCGCGCTCCTCAAGGATCACGAAACCGGTGTTGGGCGACTTCGCGAGCGCCTGCTGCAGAGTCATCTGCGTGTCACCGGCACTGCTGTCGTTCGTGACCGTGTACGCCTTGCCCCCGTTTTTGTAGATGGGCGAGGTGTACGACGCGGGAACGTTGACCGTGTCCAGAACACCGACGCCCTTCTCCATCGCCGCGGCCGCCGTGAAGACCTTGTAGATCGAACCGGCGCCGAACCGGGTGATCGTGCTGGGCAGGCGGTACGCCGTCTGGCCCTTCGACGCGTCGACACCGAAGTCACGGTTGGCCACCAGAGCCCGGACCGGGTGCTTGTCGCTGCCCGGTTCGACGATCGCCATCACGTTGGCGATGCCCGGCGTGTTCTTGGCGACCTGGTTCTCCGCGGCCTTCTTGGCCTGCTCCGTGGCGACCGGGTCCATCGTGGTCTTGATGACGTACCCGCCGCGCTTCAGCTGATTCTTGGAGAAACCGGCCTTGGCCAGGTAATCCAGCACGTACCCGCAGAAGAACCCGGTGGTGGTGCCGCCGGAGAGGTTGCCGCAGTCGTTCGGCCGGTTGTTACGTCCCTCGACCAGGCCAAGAGGTGCCTTCTTGGCAGCGTCGGCCGCGGCCGGGCCCTCCTTGAGGAAACCGGTCGCCAGCATCCGATCGATCACCAGGTTGCGCCGCTCAAGGCCCTGGACCGGGTCTTTCAGCAGCGTGCTCGGCTTGTTGACCAGCCCGGCGAGGAACGCGGACTGCGGCAGGGTGAGCTTGTCCGGCGTGGTGTCGAAGTAGGTGCGTGCCGCGGCCTTGATGCCGTACACGTTGCCACCGAAGGGAACCAGGTTGAGGTACCGAACCAGGATCTCGTCCTTGGTCATCAGCCGCTCGATCTCAAGGGCGAGCTTGGCCTCACGGATCTTGCGTGCCGGGCTGTGCGCCATGGCCTCCTTGCGCCCGGCCTCGTCGGTCGCGACGACGAACGCGAGGTAGTTCTTCACGTACTGCTGGGTCAGCGTCGAGCCACCACCGGCCGACTCGTTGGCGATGAACCCGCCGACCGCCTTGAGGCTGCGCTGGGTGTCCAGTCCTTTGTGCTCGTAGAACCGGTGATCCTCGATGCCGACGATCGCGTCGCGCATGTGCTGCGGGATCTCCTCCGGCTTGGCGATCTCGCGGTCCTGGTCGTAGAGGTACGCGATCGGCTGGCCGTTGCGGTCGAGGATCGTGCTGCCCAACGGCAGATCCGCCGCCACCAGATCCGCGGGCACAGCCGCGATGGTGTCACTGACGCGGTTCGCCGCCACCCCCATTCCCCCGACGTACGGGAACAGGATGGCCGCGAGCACGACACCCGCGGTCACGCACAACGCCAACAACTTGCCGAGCGCCTTCGCCTGAGAGGCGGCCACACCAAACCCCAATCACCCGTGAAGATCGTTCCCCATGTAATAGATGCACCAACACCCCGTAAAGTTGCTTCGTCGCGGCATCCGTGATCCAGACAACGAAATTCCCCAGGTGTCGCCTAACATCGATCTCACACGGATCCGCTGAACGACGCCTTTTCCAGTGCCGCGGCGCAGGATGGCGAGGATAGCGGGCCCCTCGTGAGTGGTTAGCAGGGTTAGAACACGGCTAACCACTCACGAGGGCTTTCATCACAGGTGCGCGCGAACCTTCTTCGCGGCAGCCACCAGGTTGCGCAGGGCTGCCTCGGTTTCCGCGTAGCCGCGCGTCTTCAGGCCGCAGTCTGGGTTGGCCCACACGCGTTTCGCGGGAACCGCACGGACAGCGGCTTGTAGCAGTTCGGTCATTTCGGACTCGCTTGGCACGCGAGGTGAGTGAATGTCGTACACACCTGGGCCGACACCGCGGCTGTATCCGATGGCCGCGAGATCGTCGAGGACCTCCATCTTGGATCGTGCCGCTTCGATGGTGGTGACGTCGGCTTCCAGGCCGTCGATGGCCTCGATGACGTCACCGAACTCCGAGTAGCACAGGTGCGTGTGGATCTGCGTCGCCGCCGCAGCACCGGACGTTGCCAGCCGGAAGGATCCGACCGCCCAATCCAGGTACGCTTTTCGATCCTCGGCACGCAGTGGCAGCAGTTCGCGCAACGCGGGCTCGTCCACCTGGATGATGCCGATCCCGGCAGCCGCCAAGTCGGCGATCTCCTCGCGCAACGCCAGCGCGACCTGATCCGCTGTCACGCCAAGGGGTTGGTCATCGCGTACGAACGACCACGCCAGGATGGTCACCGGGCCGGTGAGCATTCCCTTGACTGGCTTGGTTGTCAGGGACTGGGCGTACGTGCTCCACTCCACTGTCATGGGCGCGGCACGGGATACGTCGCCGTGCAGGATCGGCGGGCGCACGCATCGCGATCCGTAGGACTGCACCCAGCCGTTGTCGGTGAACGCGAAGCCGTCCAGCAGTTCGCCGAAGTACTGGACCATGTCGTTACGTTCGGGTTCGCCGTGGACGAGGACATCGAGGCCGATGTCCTCCTGGAACCGGATCACCCGCTCGATCTCGGCCCGCATCCGGTCGGCGTATCCGGCCCCGTCGAGGCGTCCGGCCCGCAGATCCGCCCTGGCTTTGCGGACTTCACCGGTCTGCGGGAAGGATCCGATCGTCGTGGTGGCCAGCGGCGGCAGACCCCAGCGTCCACTCTGGACCTCGGCCCGTTCGGCGTAGGGCGCGCGCCGACGGTGTTCTGGCCGCAGAGAGGCGATTTCAGCCCGGACCCGCTCGTCGCGCCTGGCTTGTTCGACGCCCTTGCGCACGGCTTCGCCCGCGGCGACGAGTTCCTTGACCAACATGGGATCGTTGCGTTTCAGCGCCTTGCCGAGCACCACGACCTCGTCGACCTTCTGGCGCGCGAACGCCAGCCGTGCCGCCACATCCGGGTCGAGCGACTTCTCCGCTGCCAGGTCGTAGGGCACGTGCAGGAGCGAGCAGGACGTCGACACCGCGAGCTCGCCGACGGATCCCAGCAGCTGGGCGCAGCGTGACGCGGCCGCGCTGAGGTCGGTGCGCCAGATGTTGCGGCCGTCCACCACCCCAGCGACGACTGTTTTGTCACGAAACCCGAGGGTTGACGGAATTCGTTCGGCGACGTTGGGCCCGGCGACCAGGTCAACCGCGATCCCGTCAACCGCGGTGTCCGCGAGGACCGGCAACGCGGGGCCGAAGTCGCCGAAATACCCAGCCACCAACAGTTTCGGCCGCTGCGGCAGGCCGGACAATTTGTCGTACGCACGACGCAGCGCCGCCAGTTCCTCGTCGGTTCGGTCAGCGACGAACGCGGGCTCGTCCAGCTGCACCCATTGCGCGCCCGCGCCCGCCAGCAGGCCGAGCAGTTCGGCGTAGCACTCCAGCAACTCGTCAATCAGCTCAAGCCGTCCCTCCCCTTTGGACAGCAGCAGGAAGGTCACCGGCCCGAGCAGGACGGGCCGCGTGTCCACGCCCAACGACTTCGCCTCGAGATACTCGGCGACGGGCTTGTCCCCGGTCAGCGCGAACTTGGTGTCCGGGCCGAGCTCGGGCACAAGGTAGTGGTAGTTGGTGTCGAACCACTTCGTGAGCTCCAGCGCGCCGACGCTGTCGCGGCCGCGGGCCATCGCGAAGTAGGTGTCCAGCCCGGTCAGGCCGAGATCGCGATACCGCTGCGGGATCGCGTCGAACAGCATCGCGGTGTCCAGCACCTGGTCGTAGTAGGAAAAGGTGTTTGACGGCACCGAGTCAAGGCCACTCGCGGCCAGTTCGGCCCACGTCGACACGCGCAGATCCCGTGCGACCGCGCGCAACGCGGGCGCCTCGATCTCACCGGCCCAGTATTCCTCCAACGCGCGCTTGAGTTCCCGCCGCGGACCAATCCGCGGATAACCAAGCACCGTCGACCCTATTGGGGACAAAGCTCTCTCCTCGCGAGCTCTTGAACCCCACGAGCAGCAGCGCACGCGAAGGAAACGCCGCATGAGCCCGCCCGAGAGGCTCCGGACCACCACGCACCGGCGGTACGTGCACTAGTGGCAGGTCTTCGGACTCGCGGGCACACACCTCGGACCTACTGGCCGTCGCTTCCCAGACTTTCGCCCAGTGCTTGATGACGGCGGTCGTTCCCGCTCACCGCTGCGGGGCAGTCCCGGATTCCCACCGGGTTCCCTCTTGCCTCGCCGCACCACGGGATGTGACCGAGGCACAGCGAACCACCAGCATTCGCGAGCCTAGCCCGGATTGGCTCAGCCCAGACGTCGGGCTTGGTAAGCCGAGCATGCGATCGATATGCTTCCGGTCAAGCGATCAAACGAACAGGATGGGTCATGCGGCAACCTGGCAGCGTGCGGCGGCAGCGCATCCTCGCGATGGTCAGCTCCCGTGGCGCTGCCCGGGTGAGCGATCTGGCCGAGGAGCTGGAAGTCTCGATCGTCACGGCCCGGCGCGACGTCGAAGAGCTCGCCCGAGCGGGCAAACTACGTCGTGGCCATGGGGTCGCTCGATCGATCGTGCCGGTCGAGACGCCTGCGGACCCCGTACCCGCGGATGAGCGGGCGATCGCGATCATGGTTCCTGAACGGCATACCTATCTCTACGAGACCCTGCATGGCGCTCGCTCCACATTGGAGGAGGCCGGAATGCGGGTGGTGCTGCACATCACGCCGAAAGACACGGGCGTCGAGCAGTCGTTGGCCGAACGGGCGTTGGCGGACAACCCGCAGGGACTGTTGATCGCACCGCGCTGGCGGACCGCCGAGGACCAGGAAGCGGCCTGGACCTGGCTCGGGGACGTCGGTGTGCCGATGGTGATCATGGAACGACGGCCGCTCACCGGCAGCATGCTGCACGCGGTCGACTCCGTGTGCTCCGATCACTGGTACGGGGTCTGTCTCGCGGTCGAGCACCTGGTTGGGCTTGGGCATCGGCGGATCGTGCTTGCCGCGCGCGACGACAGCCCGACCGCGCGGGCCATCCGTGCCGCGTTCGTGCAGATCGTGGCCGATCGTCCGGAGATCGAGGACGCGACTGTGGTGCTGAGCAGCCGGGGCGCGGGCATCGACCCGGCACAGGAGCCGCCGGATTTCGCCGGTGTTCTGCGTGAGCACCGGGCGACGGCGGCGATCCTGCATGGCGACGAGGACGCGTTGATGCTCGTCCAGCAGCTGGCCGAGGCCGGTATCCGGGTGCCGCAGGATTGTTCGGTCGTTGCGTACGACGATGTCGTCGCTGCGCTCGGCAGCACTCCGTTGACGGCCGTGGCGCCGCCGAAGGCCGAGGTTGGCCGGGTGGCTGCCGAATTGCTGCTTGAACGACTGAGCAGGCCGGGGTGGGGTCGGCCAAGGCGGATCGAGTTGTTGCCCGATTTGACCGTTCGCGGGTCGACTGATCGTTTGACCGATTAGCTCGGTAGTATTGACCGTTTATCGTTCAGCCGATCAGGATGGCGGGGTCTCGATCCGAGGAGGCACCGTTGCCTTTCATGAGGCCGCCTTTTGTGAGGCCGTCTGTAGTTAGTCGCCGCTCTCTGCTTGCTGGGGCCTTGGCCGTTCCGTTCGCTGGTGCGTGCGCGCCCAGTGCGACGCAGTCCTCGGGCGGGCCTGTGCAGATCACGTTCTGGTCGGCGCTGCGCGGCAGTCAGCCCGTCGTCGACGCGTTCAACAAGAGCCAGAGCAAGATCAAAGTGGTCTTCCAGCAGATCCCTGGCGGTGACCAGGGCGGGTACGCCAAACTCAGCAACGCCGCACGCGCGGGCAACGCGCCGGACATCTGCACGATCGAGTACATGCAGCTGCCGGGATTCGCGATCGACGGCGTGGCAACCGACATCACCGGCTTGATGAGCGACCGGCTGCGCAGCCAGATCGTGCCGCAGGCATGGCAGCTGACCACCTTCGACAACAAGACGTTCTCGGTGCCGTTCGACATCGAGCCGATGGTCATGCACTACCGCAAGGACCTGTTCGAGCAGTACGGGATCAGCGTCCCGCGAACATGGGACGAGTTCGCCGAAGCCGCCCGCAAGGTCCGCGACAAAGCACCGGACAAGCGCATCGCGATCTTCCCGACCGACGGGACCTACAACGTCGCCGCATACGCGTGGCAAGCGGGCGGCCAGTGGTTCGACATCTCCAAGGGCGTCTGGAACGTGTCCATGGCCGACGCGCCGACCCGGCGGATCGCCGAGTACTGGCAGCAGCTGGTCGACGACGGCCTGCTCTGGCTCAACCCCAGCAACGGCAAGCAATACGACGCCCAGATCGGCCAGAGCCTCATCCTCGTCCGGTTCTCGGGCGCATGGGAGGCGGCCGCGCAGATGAAGGCCCGTCCGAAGCAGAAGGGCCAGTGGGCCATCGCGCCGATGCCGCAATGGGACGTCAGCGACGCGGTCGTCGGCACCCAGGGCGGTTCCACGTTCGCGATCAGCAAGGACAGCCGCCACGCGGAAGCCTCGATGGAGTTCATCGAATGGCTTGTCACCCATCCCGACTCGCTGAAAGCCCGGCTCACCAGCGGCGCCAGCAGTGCCTTCCCGGCCGCGCCCGCGTTGATCCCCGTCGGCAGCCAGGCGTTCGACCGGGCTTACTACGGCGGGCAGGACATCTACCGCCTGTTCGACGAGGAGTCGCGCAAGATCAGGGACGGCTGGGTCTGGGGTCCGCGGATGTCGGCGACCCAGCGAGTGATGAACGACGGGATGGCTCGGATGAGCGCTGGCGGCACCATCATCGAGGCACTGCGGCACGCACAAAGCGGAACCATGCCCGACCTGAAAGCGCTCGGTCTGTCCACTTCGGAAAACAGCAGCTGAGAGGAGGAGCCATGACGCTGACCGCATCCCCGCCCCGTATCCCCAAACCCGCGGTGAAGCCCGAGACGAAGGCCACGACCCGGCGACGGGAGAAGCGCGCGGGCGCCGTGCTCATGGCGCCGTTCTTCGCACTGTTCATCATCGTGTTCCTGGTCCCACTGGGCACATCACTGTGGCTGAGTCTGTTCAGTCAGGACGAACCAGGACTGGGCTTCGGTCCTGAACACACAGTCTTCATCGGACTGCGTAGCTACGCTGCCGTGCTGACCGATCCGACCTTCCTCAATGGACTGCTGGTCGTCCTGCTGTACTGCGCCATCTACATCCCGCTGATGGTCGTCGGCGCGCTCGCATTGGCGCTGCTGCTCGATTCCGGGATGGCCAAGCTGACCCGCTGGGCGCAGCTGTCGTTGTTCCTGCCGCACGCGGTTCCCGGCATCATCGCCGCGATCATCTGGCTGTATCTGTACACGCCGGGCTTGAGCCCGATCATCGACCTGTTCGCACAGGCCGACATCACCATCAATTTCCTCGGCCTGAACGCGGTCCTGCCGTCCATTGTGAACATCGCGTTGTGGAGCAACCTCGGCTACAACATGGTGATCTTCTACGCGGCACTGAAAGCCATCCCGACCGAGGTGGTCGAGGCGTCCGTAGTGGACGGCGCGGGCCCTGTCCGCACGGCGGTGTGGGTCAAGACGCCGATGATCCGCGCGTCGATCGTCACGGTCGTGATGTTCACGCTGGTATGGTCGTTGCAGCTGTTCACCGAGCCGGTACTGCTCAACCAGGCCACACCGGCGATCAACTCGCGGTATTCGCCGAACATGTACATCTTCGACGCCGCGTTCACCCGGAACAACTACAGCATGTCCGCCGCGGCAGCGGTGATCCTGCTGGTTTTCACGATCGCCCTGTCCTACTTCGTGACCCGCTGGACAAATCGGCAGGAGGCCTCATGAAACCCCTCCTCGGCCGGACCACCGTCAACATCGTCGTCGGTATCGCGGTGCTCTACACCCTGCTGCCGGTGCTCTGGCTCGTGCTCGCCGCGACGAAGAACACCGACGCGCTGTTCAACAGCGATGTGTTGTCGATCAAGGACTTCTCCCTGTTCGACAACCTCAGCAACGTGTTCACGATCGACAACGGGATCTACGGCCGCTGGTACGTCAACAGCCTCATCTACGCCGTGCTCGGTGCCGCGATCGCGGCGATGATCAGCGTGGCCTGCGGTTACGCCTTCGACAAGTACCAGTCCCGGCACAAGGAGAAGCTTTTCGGCCTGGTGCTCGCCGCGGTGATGGTGCCGCAGACCGTACTCGCGCTGCCGCTGTACCTGATGGCATCGGGAACCGGTCTGGTCAATACCTTTTGGGCAGTCTTCATTCCCCTGTTGTTCAATCCGTTCGGCGTCTACTTGGGACGGGTGTTCAGCCAGGGCTACGTGCCCAATGAGGTACTTGAGGCTGCCCGAATGGACGGCGCCGGTGAGCTGCGGATGTATGCCAGGGTGTCGTTGCGGATGCTCGGGCCCGGGCTGGTCACGATCTTCCTCTTCCAGCTCACCGCGATCTGGAACAACTTCTTCCTGCCGATGGTGATGCTGTCCGACCAGAAGCTCTATCCGGTCAGCCTCGGCCTGTTCCAGTGGACGAGCCAGGCAACGGTGTCGCCGGAGTACTACCCGGTGGTGATCATGGGGTCGTTGCTGGCGATCCTGCCCCTGATCCTCGCTTTCGCCCTGCTGCAAAGGTTCTGGAAATCCGGTCTGACAGCAGGAGCCGTTAAATGACACTTCCTCGTACCGCGCTCGCGATGGAAACCGACGCCGCGGACGCGGTATTCACCCCGGCCGCGTTGACCGCGCTTGGTGAAGTCTGCGATCTCGCGCCGGGGCTCATCACGGATTTCGGCAGCGCACATGAGGTCCTGCGGGACGTCGAGGTCCTGGTCACCGGGTGGGGATGTCCACCGATCGACGAGGAAGTGCTGTCCAATTCGCCCAAGCTGCGTGCGATCGTGCACGCCGCCGGGTCGGTTCGCGGGCACGTGACCGAGGCATGCTGGGAACGTGGAATCCTGGTCTCCTCAGCGGCTTCGGCCAACGCGTTGCCGGTCGCCGAGTACACACTGGCGATGATCCTGTTGTCCGGCAAGCGAGTCCTGGAACGCGCCCACGAGCTGCGCACCAGCCGGACCCGTGACTACTGGCTGGCCACTCCGCAGTCCATCGGGAACTACGGCCGCACGGTCGGCATCCTGTCGGCGTCGATGATCGGCCGACGCGTGATCGAACTGCTGCGCCCCTTCGACTTCAAGGTCCTGCTGCACGATCCATATGCGACTGACGCGGCCGAGCTCGGCGTCACCGCTGTCAGCATCGAAGAGCTGTTCGCCAGCAGTGATGTGGTCAGCGTACACACTCCCCTACTGCCCGAAACCCGCGGCCTGGTACGCCGTTCGTTGATCTTCTCGATGCGCAAGGACGCGGTGCTGATCAATACCGCCCGCGGGGCGGTGGTGGACCAGGAGGCGTTGCTCGACGCCGAGCACATCCGCGCGATCCTTGACGTGACCGATCCAGATGTTCTGCCTCCGCAGCACCCCCTGTGGCAGCGGGAAAACATCATCATCACCCCCCACCTCGCCGGTTCGCAGGGCAACGAATGGCAGCGCCTTGCCTCTTTGGCCAGTACCGAAGTGCGGCGGTACGCGGCCGGGGAGCCATTCGCTTTTTCGGTGTTGCGCGAACGATTCGACCAATTGGCCTGACCGCTTTCTCGACAGGTTCGACCATGCGGGGTACGTCTAGTAGTCCGGGTGGAACCAATACAGTTCGAGGTGGGCATATGGGTACGGCTCCGCGCGTCATTCTTCGCGGTGAATGGGGTGCGAAACACGACAATGGGGCCGGTTCAGCGCCGGTTCCCGCAGCCGAGGTGTGGCTACACCACTCGGTCACGGCAGCGCCCGACGTAGTGCCGCCGTTCGATGACGACTATGCGGCCGTCCGTGCGTTGGAGGAGATCGGCGAACGAAGCTTCGGCAAGGGTATTGCCTATACCTGGCTGATCACGCCTGCCGGGCTGATCTTCGAAGGCCACTCGCACGACCGGCTCGGCACGCACACGGGCGGGCGTAACTCCAAATCGCGCGCGATCTGTTTTGTCGGCGACTACGACAACCAAAAGCCGACCACCGCACAGATCCAAGCGGCCGCGTGGCTGCTGCAGGAAGCCAAGAGCCATGGCTGGATCAAAAACGCCCGGCTCGACGGCGGCCACCGTGACGTGAAAGCCACGACTTGTCCGGGAGACCACGCCTACGAGGCCATCGAGTCGATCAACACCCTCGCAGCCGGGCCGTCCGTCACCGAGATCGACTGAGGTCCCCTCGTGAGTGTTTTCGCCGGTCTGGTGTTTTAACGTTCCGGGTGGTTGATCTTTGACATGGAGGCGGCCACCGCTCGATGATCTTGGTTCGTTCCACAGAACTTTGATCACGAAAGCGGTGGCCGTGTCTGGCAGTGTGCCTGATGGATCCCTTGTAGGCCAACTCCGGCGGCTGCGGCGGTTCCGCCGGGCGGTGTATGAGTCGTTCACGAGGTGGCCGGATGTGTTGTTCGAGATGGTGGACGCGTTGTTGTGTCATCCGGGCCGGTTGGAGTCGTTGCCGTATCTAAGCTTGGAGCCGGTGTTGCGGCGTGGGCATGGCAGTGTGTATGCCGCGTTGGATCGGGGCCGGATCGACGCCGCGGTGTTGGCGGGTGTGTTGGCGGGTGTGGTGGATCGGTCCTCGGGGCTGGTGTTCGCGTTGGATTGTTCGCAGTGGCCGCGTCCGGATGCGCCGACCAGCCCGGACCGGACGTTGAACTACGACGCGGGCAAGGATGTTGGCGGTGGCAGCGGGGTGGTGACTCCGGGCTGGTGGTTTCAGTGGCTGGCCGCGACCGGGACGAGCGGTTCGTCGTGGGCGTCGCCGGTGGCGGTGGCGCGTATCGCGGTGGGTGAGAACCACAATGTGGTTGCTGTCGGGCAGATCGAGGCGTTGCTGAAGCAGGTGGCTGCCGACCGGGACCCGGACGGTGGTGATGATGGTGGTGGTCTGGTTCCGATTGTGTGTGCTGACGGGGACTACAGCCCGGTGTATCTGGGTGGCCGGTTGACCGGCGAGCGGGTGCAGATCGTGGTCCGGTTGCGTAAGGACGCGGTGGTGATGGCCGATCCGCCGCCGCGGGAACCAGGCACGATCGGGCGGCCGCGAGTGCACGGGCCAAAGATGAAACTGTCCGATCGCCGTAGCTGGCGTGACCCGGACGAATACCTCGCGGTGCCCGCCGAGCCTGGGCGGGCCGCGGTGAGTGTGTCGGTGTGGCATGGGATGCACCCGCGTGCCTCGGAATCGGCGGCACTGCGGGAACCTGGCTACCGGCCCGGGTACTCCCGCCCGGTGACCCGGGGCAGTGTGGTCTGGGTGTGTTCGGCCGACCCGGCGTACCCGCCGATGTGGTTGTTCTGGACCGGGCCTGAGGGCTCGTTCGATCTTGACCGGGTGTGGCGGGCGTATCTGCGCCGTTACGGCATCGAGCACCTCTTCCGGTTCCTCAAGCAATACCTGGCTTGGACCCGCCCTCGAGTGCGTGGCCCCGAGCAAGCCGAGCGGTGGAGTTGGCTGGTGGCTGTGGCTTATGTTCACCTGGTCCTGGCGCGTGGGCTCATCGCCGATCAGCGACTGTCCTGGGAACGACGCCGGGGACCGCTCAGCCCGCTACGGGTCAAACGCGGGTTTCGTGGGCTTCATCCGCGCCTGGGATCTCCGGCGAAACCGCGAAAACCTTCACGGCCCGGTCCGGGCCGCCCGACAGGGCGTACATCCATCCCCGCGACGCGGCATCGCATCGTCCGTCCAGTGACAAAAACCTAAACCCAGCAACGAAAGCAGGGCCGCCGCTCCGCGACGGCCCTGCCCACCATGCCCTCACAACGTTAAAACACCAGGCCGGTTAGAACCGGCGAAAACACTCACGATCCTTTTTCAGCTGACGGACGGCGAAGAACCCTGGCGAACCACCAGCCTGGGCGCGCCTGAACCATCCGCTGGAGTCGCCCAGATCTCGCCGTCGGGCATGCCGTACGCGACCGTGGAATTGTCCAACCAGATCGCCTGATCGTCCACGCTTCGCGTTTCCGCCAACGGGATCTCCGTCATTGTGGCCAGGTCTAGGACGTATTCACGCCACGGCCGCGCGCCATCCTGGGCAATGCGTTTCTTGAACGCGACCCGCGTGCCGTCCGGTGACAGCGACGGGCATTCCACGTTCTCCCGCACAGCTTCCGCGGACCAGGCGACAAGATCTCCTTTCACCAAATGGGTTTGGCCTCCTGTGGACACGGTCGCGTAGAACGTTCGGCCATCAGCCGCGACTGTGACGCCCCAGAAGTTGACGTCTTCGGCGCGATGCTGCCGACCGCCGATTCGCAAAGGCATGTCCTCGATGTTGGTATCGGTCTCGTCCGAGGTCATGATTCCGGTGCGCGTTGAGAATGTGCCGCTCCGGTTGTACGAATCACCGGTGACGAACGTCGTCCATGACGCGATCTTCCCGTCGCCCGAAAGCTTGGCGCGATTGGGAATTCCGGCGACATCGATTCGTTCGGCCTCGGTAAGACTGGAATCCGTCGTGGCCACCGTGGCACTTGGCAATGGACCCGGTGACTCGGCGAGACACAAACCCCGGCCCGCACTGGTGTAGAAACGTTCGCACCGCAGCTGGCTGATGCGGCGCGGCCCTTGCGGATCGGACAGGGACACCGACGCGATCTTGCCGTAGTCGGGGCCGGGCGCCTCATTGCGGAACAACAATCTGCCAGGGTCGGTCAGCGTGACCATCCCCTGTTCCACCACAATGGACACATTCACGGCCTGACTGCGCGGATCGGTCGCCTTGGCCTGCTGGATGTAGACGAAGGCGATTCCAGCAAGCAGCACCGCGGCAACGAACGTGATGGACAGTTTGAGCCTCATGTCTTCCCTCGCACGCAGGCCAAGGCAACAACAGCCCCGAACGCCACGGTCGCTGTGATCACCGCCGCCTGCATTCCCCAGACAGTCCACGCCAGTCCGAAGAGCACCGCGGAGAACATCTTCGCCACGGCCTGCCCAGTCTGCAGCAACGCCATCCCGCTGGTACGCAGTTCAGCAGGCACCAGCGGAGATGCCGCCGCCATCAGCACACCGTCCGTACACGCGTAGAAGGCCCCGTGCGCCAACAAGGTCAGGCACAGCAGTGCGATACCGTCCGCCGCGCCGACCAGCGCCACGTAGGCACCAAGTAGCAGAACGTGTCCAATCAGGAACATCCGCCAGCGGCCAACCCGATCCGCGATCCACCCGACCGGCACGGCCAACGTCAGATAAACCGCGGCCGTACCAAGAGGCAGCATGGCGAAGTACGCCGGTTCGATGTCCAACCTGCTTTGCAGCAACAGATAGACGAACGAGTCACCGACCGTCACCAACCCAAGAACCACTGTCCAGCCACACACCCGCCGGAAGTCGTTGTCCCGCAGCAATCCAAAAGCAGCACGCAACGAGACCCGCTGGCGAACCGGTCCACTGTGGTCATGGACGAACAACACCAGCAGCAGAACACCGAGCACGGCGAAACAGAAGCTGACGAAGAACACGACGTCGTACCCGCCTGCCACCGTCCACAGCAGAACGAACGCGACCAAGGGGCCGAGCAAGGCCCCGATTGTGTCCATCGCACGGTGTACGCCGAACGCTCTGCCCAATGTGTCCGGTGTGCTGCTCAGCGAGATCAACGCGTCCCGAGGCGCGGTCCGCAGGCCTTTGCCGGTCCGATCGGCCGCAAGCACAACGCCCAATGTGGACGCCGAACTGCCCGCGCTCATCAGGCCGAGCTTGGCGACGGCCGAGATGCCGTAACCGATGCCAGCCATCAGTTTGCGACGCTGCCACCGGTCGGCGAAAGTGCCACCGATGACCCGGACGAACGCCGTCACGCCGGAGTAGAGACCGTCAAGTATGCCGAACTGCAGAGGCGAGAAACCCAGTCCCAGTACCAGGTAGAGCGGCAGGATCGCGGTGACCATCTCCGAGGAGACATCCGTGACCAGGCTGACCGCGCCCAGCGCGATCACATTGGCCGACACGATCCTGCCGCTGCTGTTACCCCGGAACTCGGTATCCCGCGCTGAGGCGATATACACGAGCCCCTCTTTCTACCGGCAGGTGTACGGGCCGGCCTTGTCCAGAACCTTGCCGTCCGTGCCGATGATCTCCCACGAGTACGACTTGCCGTTGAGGACCAGCTTCATCACGCCGTGCTTGGCGAAGGACTTCTCCACGCCAACCCGCGGCTTGATCTGCGTGTACAGGCTGTCGCCGCCGATACCGACGATCGCCGTGCGGATCCCGTTGGCTTCGTCGACCTTTCCACTGGCGTTCAACGGCTTGATCCGCTCGTAGTGGTGGTCGTGTCCGCCGAAGACAAGATCGGCACGGACCTTGAGCAGCTCTGTCCAGAATGGAGCCGTGCTCTTGTCGTCGCCGTACTTGCCCGAGTTGAACCTCGGGTGGTGCCAGTAGCCGACCACGCAGGCTTTCTGGTTGCGGGCGAGATCGTCCCGCAGCCAGGCGAGCTGTGCCGCGTCCGAACCACCGTCGGTCAGCGGGTCGGAGTCCAGCGCGACGAAATGGAAGTCACCGACGTCGTAGCTGTAGTACGGCTTGCCTTGCGGGGTCGCGATCGAGCCGAAGTACGCCTTGTATCCCTTGAGCTGGTCGTACCATTCGTGGTTGCCCGGCGTCGGCCTGGTGATGTTCTTGAACTTGCCCCAGGTCTTGTCGTAGTACGACTGGTACTCCGAGAGAGTGCCGTTGTCGTACTGGTTGTCGCCGACCGTCAGCACGTAGCTCGGCTTGATTCCTTCGATCAACTTGGCTGTCTTGGTGTGCTCGCCGGGCAGTTCCGGTTTGGCGATGTCACCGGCGACCACGAGGACGGTGCCATTCGAACCGCCGGGCTGGGTCGCTCCCTGGACCGGAGCACTCGCCGCGGACAGGTTCCCGGCCGCGTCGCGTGCCCGAACCGTATAGGTGAAACCGGTCCCGGACGCCAGGCCGGTGTCAGCGAAGCTCGTCGTGGCTGAAGTGGCTACCACGTTGCCGTTGCGCAGAATCTCGTAACCGGTTACGCCCACGTTGTCGCTGGCTGGATCCCACGCGAGGCTGACAGAGTCCGCAGTGGACGAAGTGACGCGCAGGCCTGCTGGCGCGGTCGGCGGATCGACGTCACCGCCACCGGACCGGGTGCCGTACACCTCAAGCTCGAACAAGGAATACCCATACGGAGTAGCACGCTTTGTGCCATATATCCGCACATACTGGCCGGACGCACTCAGCCCGGCGACCTCGTCGACTGTCCCATCGGAACCGGTTACGGACTTCACGTCACTCCACGATGTTCCGTCCGATGAGGTCTGTACTTTGTATTCACTCGCGTATGCGGCCTCCCACAACAGTTTCACCTTGGTGATGGCGGCGGGACCACCGAGGTCCACGCTGATCCACTGCGGATCGGAACCCTCCGCACTCGCCCACCGGGTGGCGGCATCGCCGTCCACCGCGTAGTTTCCGGCGAAGCTGGCGTCCTCAATGGAGGACGTCGTGGTGGGTTTGTTGTATGACAACAGGTTCTCCGCCGCGTTGGCCGGGACAACCGGTTGCACGACGAACATGAGCACCGCGCCGAGAGCAATGGCTCGGGGCAGGGCAAAACGGGTCACAGAACACACTCCTCGACTGGCAGGGGTCGACGAGGACCGGCACTTGGCGGCGGCACGAGTAGTGATGAGCCGGGACGTCAGGATCTTGGCGGAGTCTTCATGAGACTTTGTTAAGGAACTTTCCTAACGAACGCGAGGTTAACGGCGGTTGAACGACAGTGTCAACCCATACATCGGAACATTCACCCCCGCGAGCTGGCTTCCTACCGAAACGTCAAGATCCGTCGGTTCGTCCGGTCGGGCAGCCGTCGCGCATAGTGCAATCAGGGGCATCAACCTGCAAGCCGGTCAGGTGCAAGATCGTCACAAGCTAGTCTCGATAAGCTGAGCAACGTCCAAAGATCCAACCTTTACCTGGGGTGTCGATGTCGATGAGTAAACGCATGCTTGTCGGATGCGGCGTGGCGATCGCCGCCGTGGCGCTGGCCGGTTTACCGGCTTCCGGGTCGGCGCAAGCAGGCACAAGACTGGTGACGGACCTGAACGCCCTCGTGCACGACCCGAGCCTGCAGGGCGCGAGCGTCGGCCTGGTTGTTCGCAAGGCCGACACCGGTGAAGTGCTGTACACCAACGAGGGCACCGCGCGGCGCCAGCCCGGGTCGGGCATCAAGCTGCTCACCTCGGCCGCGGCGCTGGAGATCCTCGGCCCGGACTACCGTTTCACCACATCCGTGCTGAAGCAGGGTGACGACCTGTACATCAAGGGCACCGGCGACCCGACCGTCCTCGCCGCGAACCTCGACGACCTTGCCGCGAAGGTCGCCGCGAGCGGAACCACCACGGTGCCAGGCAAACTGATCGCCGACGACACCTGGTTCGACTCGACCCCGCTCGGCGTCGGATGGGCCTGGGACGACGAGCCTTATTACTACAGCGCGGAAACCTCGGCGCTGACCATCGCGTCGAACACCGACTACGACGCCGGAACCGCGGTCGTGTCGGTCATGCCCGGCGCGCCTGGCAAGGCGGCGGTGGTCTGGTCGGACCCGGCGAACACGTATCTGACGTTCGAGAACGCCACCATCACTCGTGGCCCTGGCCTGCCGAACACGATTTCGGTGGAACGCAAGCACGGCACGAACGTGATCCGGGTCAGTGGATTCATCTCCACCGGGGCCGCGACGACGCGGGCGCTGACCACCGTCAAGGAGCCAACCGGTTACGTGGCAGCCCTTTTCCGCGAAGCGTTGAAGAGGAAGGGCGTCGAGGTCGTCGGACCGACCGCGACCAGGGTCGCGACCCCGGCGAACGCCACGCTCATCGCCGAGCACAAGTCGATGCCACTGTCGCAGATGCTGACGCCGATGATGAAGCTGAGCAACAACATGCACTCCGAAGCCCTGGTCAAGGCGGCCGGACGTGCGGTGGCCGGACAGGGAACCTGGGACGCCGGGCTCGCGGCGATGACACAGCGCCTGAGCGGCCTCGGAGTCCAGGGCCCGACCTACCTTGGCGACGGTTCCGGGCTGTCCCGGTTCAACCAGGTCGCCCCGGACCAGATGACCTCCCTGCTGCGGACCGTGCGTAGCAAGCCGTGGTTCAACACCTGGTACAACTCGCTGCCGATCGCGGGCGTGTCCGACCGGATGGTGGGTGGCACCCTGCGCAGCCGGATGACCGGCACGGCGGCCGCGAACAACCTGCGCGGCAAGACCGGAACGCTGACCGGGGTCAGTGGTCTGTCCGGCTATGTGACCTCAGCGGACGGCCAGCCGCTGGTGTTTTCCATGCTGAGCAACAACTTCATCGGATCGGCCAAGGCGATCGAGGACCAGGTTGGTGTCCGGCTCGCGAAGTACCGCGCCGATGAGCCTGCCGAGGCGCCGAACGCGCGGGCGAGCGTCGTCTCGACCCCGGACCTGCCGACCAATGTGGAATGCAGCTGGGTCAAGGCCTGCTAGAAAAGCTCGTGAGTGGTTATCCGTGTTCTAACCCGGATAACCACTCACGACCTACTCTTCGTCATCGGGTTCGGAAAGCCTGAACGGCCCCAGCTTTCCCTTCAGTTCCTCCACAGTGGTCAAAGCGCCGAACTGCTCAGCCACGTCCAGTGCTTGTTGCCACGCCCGCTGAGCGCCCTCGAAATCCTTCTGCGCGGTCCGCACATCGCCGAGCAGCACCAGATTGTCGATCTCCATCAACCGGTGGCGGCTCTTGCTGTGCAGGTCGATCGCCTTGTCCAGCCACGCAGCGGCTTCATCGAGCCGTCCCAATTGGAGATACGTGTCCGCGAGTCGCGCGTACGCGTACCCTTCGCCGGTCCGGTCATTCAACTCACGGTGCAACGGCAACGCCTGGTTCAGCAGATCGATACTGCGTTCCGGATCACCCGTCCGCATGTAAGCCACAGCAAGGCCTTCAAGCGTGTACGCCACGCCCTGCACGTGGCCCATCTTCGTGTAATGCGCATAAGCGCGGTCGAAATGCTCGATCGCGGTCTCGTAGTCCGGCGGAACGTCCACTGTGCCCGTGATCATGACTTCGCCGATATTCCGTTCGACGTAAGCACTTTCCTCGTCGGACCAACCACCAGCGTTGATCAGGTCCAGCGTGTTGTACAAGTGCTGCAGCGACGTTTTCCCGTCACCGAGCATGAAGTACGCGCCAGCCAGACTGCGCTCGGTGACCACTTGCCCTCGTAGGTCGCCAGCGGCACGGGTCGCTTCCAGCGTTATCTCCGCGGTGAGCGCCCAGTCACGCAGGAAACCCATGTAGTGCTGGTAAAGCTGGATCGCCCAGGCAAGCCGCCACGCGTAATCCGATCGTCCACGTTCGACCGCTTGCGTAACGGCCATCAGCACGACGTGATATTCGGTGGCCAGCCATTGGATCGCACTGTCGTCATCGAACATCGACTCCGGCGTCACACCCGGCGCAATCGCAGTGAGCGGCACAGACCGGTGCGGCATCAGCGGTTCGCTGGCCGCGTGCGTCGAATGCAAGTAATAGTCGAACATCCGGTGCGCGGCTTGGTCACGGACTTCCGGCTCGTCGAACTCCATACTGAGTTCCATCGCGTACGCACGGACCAAGTCGTGCATCATGAAACGCCCCGGCACGTGTTCGGTCACCAGTCGCGTGCGGTTCAACTCGACGAGCGCTGTCTGTGCCTCCCGTACCGTCACGCCAAGCAGACTGGCGCACGCGCGGCCGGAAATATCCGGCCCCCAATGCCACGACAACAGCCGGAACAACAACGCTGCCTGCGGCCGCAAAGCCTGATAGGACCAAGAGAACACGGCCCGCACACCGCGGGTTTCGTCGTGGCTGAGCGCGTCGAGATTGCCGTGACCCATCCTGAGTTCGTTGGCGATCGCCGTGAGCGGCAGGTCAGGATAAGTCGCCGCCCTTGCCGCAACCATGGCCAGCGCCAAGGGAAGCCCGCTGCAGACCTCGACGATCCGGTCGACCGCCTGCTGCTGCTCCGCACTGCGGGCACCGAGTCGCAGCGACAGGATCTCGCGCGCCTCGTCAGCCGACACAGCGTCCAAAGTGTACGGTCGAGCGCCTTCCATAGCGACGAGACCGGTCATCCGGTTGCGGCTGGTGACAATGACAAGACAGCTCGGCGAACCGGGCAGCAACGGCAGCACTTGTTCGCGGTCCCGCGCGTTGTCCAGCACCACAAGCATTCGCTTGCCCGCCAGGCACGTCCGGTAGAGCGCCGACTGCGTCGCGAGATCCGGCGGCACACGGTCGCCCTGCACTCCCAACGCCGCGAGGAAACTCAACAGCGCGCCGGTCGGCGGCACAGCGAGGCCACTCGGGTCGAAACCACGCAGGTTCACGTAAAGCTGGCCATCCGGGTACCGGTCCACGACCTCGTGCGCCAGGTGCACGGCGGTTGTCGTCTTGCCGGAGCCAGGCATCCCGTCGATCGCGACGATCGTCACCGGCGGATCGCCGGAGTCCAGCAAGCGCCGCAGGTGATTCAGCTCGGTCTGCCTGCCACCGAACGTGGCCAGATCCATCGGCAGCTGCGCGGGCCGGGTCACCGTCGCCGCGGCGGGGTGCCCGGCCGGTTGCTCCGCGCGCGACACCCGGGCGTGCGCCGAACGTAGCTCCGGACCGGGATCGATGCCCAGTTCATCAGCGAGCCGTGCGGTCGTCGACCGGTAGACCATCAGCGCCTCCGCTTGGTTGCCGGTCGCGGCCAGCACGAGCATCAGCCGGGCCTGGATCCGCTCGTTGAGCGGAAAACGCTCCGTGATCGTGCGCAGGATCGGCAAGGCGTCCTCTGCCCGGCCGCAACGCAACGCCACCTCACCCATCGCGTCCGCGGCGACCGCGAACTCGCTGTTGACCGAGGTGAAGAGGTCTTTGGCTTGCGAGGTCAGCACCAGACCTTCACCGCACGGGCCACGCCACAGCTGGAACGCCTCGACGTATGAGGTCATCGCTTCGTCGTCGCTCTGCGTACGCGCCTGGTTCACCAGGTCACGGAAGGCCACGATGTCCGCGTTCGCGCCATCGACGCGCAGCACGTACCCGGAGCCCTGACGCACGAGCCAACGCCCGGCCGCACGTGACGGCAGGTCAGGCTCGAGCACTCTGCGTAAGGTGCCGACATACCGATGGATGAGGTTCTTCGCGCTCGCTGGGGCTGAGCCCTCCCACAACGCGTCGACCAGATCGTCGGCGCCAACCACGTCCCCCGGCCGGACGAGGAGCACCGCGAGGATCAGCCGCTGCTGCGGCGGACCGAGATCCAGTTCGTCTCGTCCACGCCAGACCCGCAACGGTCCAAGGACACCGAAACGGACGATTTCGGTCATGGCGCACGGCGCGTGGTCGGCGTAGACATCGGCGTCATTGTGACGTGTCAACTCTGGACATGTCCACGCCGGTTCCGGTCAGTGAAAGCCGGTCAAATGGTCCGCTTCCAGGCATTACCTGACCAGGGGCGCGGAGCTGGGCAGTTTCTTTATGACCAAATCCTCCGGTACATGCCGCCCTGTCACCAAGACACAGTTACAGGCGACCTCAACCGCTGAAACCAAGCTGTTGCCGGGGTGAAAACGCCGTTGGTCACTATCAGCGAGCAAAGTCCACGAGGACGGCCGTCAACCCACGATAGGACGATTCAACTGAGGCTGTTCTCGAGTTTCGGGGGGTGCACATGACTGGGGTTCAGCCGGACCATCTCGAAATCAACCTGTCGGGGATGGTGCTGCGGGTAAGCCGCGCCGCGATCGCCGACGCGATCGGAAAGCGGCGGACCAACCACGACCCACACAACGGCGAAGCATGGCTCGCCACCGCGTCCGCACTCGGCGACGGCGCGGTCGCCAACCTCTTCACGCGGTCCCCACTGGCGGCCGCCCACTTCGAACAAGTACTCATCCACGGCCTGCTCGACAGCCAACCGGAGACGCTGCTCGACCAAGCCGACTCGATGCCCGACGCCGTACGACGCGCGGTCGACTTCTGCGCCGACCACGCAGGCGATCCCATCACCACCTCGGACATAGCGCTCGCCGCGCGTACGAGCGTGCGGTCGTTGCAGCGAGTGTTCCGTACGTACCTCGGGATGAGCCCGCTCGAGCACCTGCAACGAGTGCGGCTCAAGCGTGCACACGACGACCTGGAGGCGATCGCCGCCGGACGTGCCGAAGGAACTGTGGCCGAGGTAGCGAGTCGCTGGGGATTCGCGCACCTCGGAAGGTTCGCCGGTCTGTACCGCAGGACCTACGGGCATTCGCCGGTCCAGACCCTGCGTGCCGCGACCCGGCCGTCACCCAACAAAAGAGCGCCACGCGCGGACAACTTGTGCACCGCCGCACCATTGTGCCGATGAGTGACCACGAGGCCGGCGTCTCGTAACACCGTGACGTGTTGCGAGGCACCGGACAGCGAGATCCCCGCGGACTTGGCCAAGGCGGACGTGTTCTGCAACGGCATGTCCGCGATAGCCCTGAGAACGGCCGCCCTGGTGCGACCCAATAAAGCGGTGAGCGACTCCGGGCGTGGCGCGATGCTGTCGACGTCACGCCCGGACGGCCAACTCAGATCCCGGTCAACGGGGTAAACCAACACTGGGGCGCGAGCGGGGTCAGCGGACTTGATCGGATTGCGCCAACAGAAGAACGACGGGATGAGCACGAGACCGCGGCCGTCCAGATGCAGATCCTGCTCGACGGGATAGTCCACCTCAAGCACCGGCGCCCGCCACCGCATGGTCGGATGCAACGTGTTGAGCAGCTTCTCGAACCCACGATCGGTCGCCAGATCTGCGCGTTTGTCCCGATCGGTCCGGATGTGCGTGCGGATGTTCGGCCAGTACGGGAGGACCGCGGTCGTGAAGTAGGCCTTGATCGCGGACGCGACCTCCTGCAGCACACCGGCATCGCCGTCCGCGAGCATGGAGGTCCACCGTGGAACAGGCGATCCCGCCGCGAGCCTGGCCATGTCCTGGTGGAGCTCGTCGCGTGATGTGGCGAGCAGCCTTTCGAGGCCGTGGTCAATGTCGGCGCTGTCGCAGTCGGGGGTGAGGAAGTCCGGCGAGTAACCAGTGGGCGGCGCGAGGGCGGTCAGCAGACTGACCGAGGGTCTCAGGACGCGGCGTACTTCTTTGCGCCAACCGTCGAAGACGATCGCGCCATGCCCGGTTTGGAGCATGTGCAGGCTGAGTAACACTTCCCATAAGGGATCCGGCTCGGTTCTGATCCGGATCCGCATCAGGTCGGCCGCGGTGAAGTGGATGCGCAGCAAGTTTCCCCCAGTGTCGCAGGCTCCCTCACCCGAGGCTGCCACGTGCGCCGTCGCCCGAAAAGCCGCTCACCGCCAACTTTCTGGCGCTCAGTGGATACCCTTGCGGGATTCCACTGTGGACCTACTGGAGAATGGCCGGATGGTGGATGCGGTGTTCAGCGCCGGGGTGATCGCTTACGTCGGGGAACCCGGGCGGTTGCGGGAGAAGTCTCCTGAGCACTATGTGGTCGCTGAGGTCGGTGAGCCCGCGTTCGACCTGCTCCCCCGGATCAAGGGCCTGCTGCAGGCGATGCACGCCGCCGAGCCTCCGCTGTGGAACCATGCTTCCCTCGTGGAGATGGGCTTGCTGGTTGAGGGGTGGTTGCGGGCCAACCATCCCGAGCTGACCCCGGAGGCTGTGGCCGCGCTGCGCAACAGGTTTACGTACGACTACAAGTGAGTCGCGTGTGGACGCGGACGGCCAGGGTTTGCGGCAAGGGTCGGTTTGGGTTCCCTTTCCCTTTCCCCTCCCTCGGTCTTCTGGTCCTCACTGCTCGCCCTTCGCTCTCTCCCCTTCGCTCCTTCTCTCCGCTCCTTCCCTTCTCCCCTCCCCTCTTCCCCTCCCTACTTCCCTGCACCCCTTCCCCTCGTCACTCCTTCTCTCCAGCGTTCCCCCTTCGCCCTTCCCTCCCTTCGACCCGTCCTCTCTTCTCCCCTTCCTTCTATCGCGGCTTTTCCGTATTTTCGTCACTGCGAAATCGACCGTGGTCGTAGTCCTGACTGCAGTTGCAGGATCTCGCCAGGCCGGGGATGGTGACAGACGGTACGATTCGCCCGATCCGGGGACGTTCTCTGGTATATCGCGTGCTTTTGGGAGGACACCGATGCAGGTGGCCGCGAACATCGTGATCGGCATCGTCGCCGCGATCCACGCCTACATCCTGGTGCTGGAGATGTTCCTGTGGACAACGCCGCGTGGCCAGAAGGCCTTCGGGCTCACGCCGGAATTCGCCAAGGAGACTGCTGTCCTCGGCGCGAATCAGGGACTGTACAACGGTTTTCTTGCCGCTGGTCTGGTGTGGGCGTTGATCGCCGGTGGCACGACCGGGTTCCAGTTCGCCGTGTTCTTCTTGATCTGCGTGATGATCGCCGGTCTTTACGGCGCGGCCACGTCGAGCAAGCGGATCCTTTTCGTGCAAACGGTTCCGGCGACCATCGGGTTGGTTCTGGTGCTACTGGCCCAGTAGGACGGTCAGCTTTCCAGCCAGCCATGGGCGTGCGCCAGCTTCGCGATCCGCTGTCGCACCTGGACGATCTGGGCCGCGGTCAACGTCGGCGCCGCTTCGAGCAGTGCCTCGGTCAACTCTTGCATCAGTTCGCGGGGCGACAGGACGTCGCACATCACCTCGTCGTCCTGCGAACTGCTTGCTCTGGCCTGGCCACGGTCGAGGATCTTGACCGATGAGGCCTTCAGGCCGCGGTCTCCTTCGACGACTTCGAACTCGACGGTTGTTCCCGGCGTGAAGAGGAACTTCTCATCACGCAGGTCGTTGGCGTGCATGAAAACGTCTTCGCCACCGTCGTCCGGTGCGATGAACCCGTATCCACGAACATCGTCGAACCGCAGCACTTTGCCAGAAATCACAACGCACCTCACCCAGCAACAACAGACCGACTACGGACGATACAACATCACGCGCGAAGCCTGTGGTCAAGGGCAGTGTGTCTGCGGCCAGTACTCGCCGTGCGCACCGCCTGACCGATCGCCTTGGCCGAACCTACGAGAACAACCAGTTTCTTCGCCCTGGTCACGGCCGTGTACAGCAGGTTTCGCTGCAACATCATCCATGCGCTCGTGGTGATCGGGATGACCACGCACGGATACTCGCTTCCTTGCGACCGATGAATAGTGACCGCGTACGCATGAGTCAGCTCGTCGAGTTCACTGAACTCGTATCCGACTTCTTCGTCCTCATCGGTCCGAACGGTCAGTGTCTGCTCCTCGACGTCAAGGCCGGTGACCACGCCCATGGTCCCGTTGAACACGCCGTTCGCGCCCTTGTCGTAGTTGTTCCTGATCTGCGTGACCTTGTCGCCGACGCGGAACACGCGGCCGCCGAACCGGCGTTCCGGCAGGTTCGGTTTGGACGGTGTCAAAGCCTCTTGTAGCAGCGAGTTCAGCGCGGCCGCGCCCGCTGGGCCGCGATGGGTCGGCACGAGGACCTGGATGTCCTTGCGCGGGTCGAGCCGGAATTTACGCGGGATCCGGTTGGCCACGATGTCCACTGTGAGCGCCGCGGTCTGCTCGACATCGTCCACGGAGAACAAGAAGAAGTCCTCTAGTCCCTTGGTGTGCGGATGTTCGCCCGCGTTGATCCGGTGGGCGTTGGTGACCACACCGGACTGTTGCGCCTGGCGGAAGATGTGCGTGAGCCGCACGTGCGGGATCGGAGTCCCTGGCGCGAGCAGATCGCGCAACACCTCGCCAGCACCGACCGACGGCAGCTGGTCAACGTCGCCAACGAGCAGCAGATGTGTACCAGGAGCTAAGGCTTTTACCAGTTTGTTGGCCAGTAGAAGGTCCACCATGGACGCCTCGTCCACGACCACAAGATCGGCTTCCAGCGGCCGGTCCTTGTCGAAGGCCGCGTCACCACCCGGCTTGAGCTCAAGCAACCGGTGCACAGTGCTCGCCTCATGTCCGGTCAGCTCGCTCAGCCGCTTGGCAGCCCGGCCAGTGGGCGCGGCGAGCACGACCCGAGCCCGTTTCGCCGCCGCGAGCTCCACAATGGAACGGACCGTGAAGCTCTTGCCACACCCAGGCCCGCCTGTCAGCACGGCCACTTTGGAGGTTAATGCGAGCCGCACGGCCTGCTCTTGCTCAGGAGCAAGCGAGGCGCCCGTGCGCTTGTGCAACCACGCCAGCGCACGTTCCCAGTCCACGCCAGCGAACGCGGACATTCGGTCCGCTGAGGACGCCAGCAGCCTGGTCAGTTGACTTGCCAATGAGATCTCGGCCCGGTGGAACGGGACGAGGTAGATCGCGACTTCGTCCACTTCGGCGTCTTCGCTGGGTACGAGCTCACGAACAACGCCCTCTTCAGCGACCAGTTCGGCGAGGCAGTCGATCACCGCACCGGTGTCCACCTGGAGGATCTTGACGGCCTCAGCGATCAGCCGTTCCTCTGGCAGGTAGCAGTGACCGTCACCGGTCGACTCCGACAGGGTGAACTGCAGGCCGGCCTTGATCCGTTGTGGACTGTCGTGCGGGATGCCGACGGCCTTGGCGATGGTGTCCGCGGTACGAAACCCGATCCCCCACACATCCGACGCCAGCCGATACGGCTCGGTCCGCACAACGTCGATGGATTCGTCGTTGTACTGCTTGTAGATCTTCACGGCCAGCGAGGTGGACACGCCAACGCCCTGCAGGAAGACCATCACTTCCTTGATGGCCTTCTGTTCCTCCCACGCGGCCGCGATCAGCTTTGTCCGCTTCGGACCGAGTTTGGGTACCTCGATCAGCCGCTCCGGCTGCTGCTCGATCACGTCGAGCGCGTCAACCCCGAAATGCTCGACGATCCGGTCGGCCAGCCGCGGGCCGATCCCTTTGATCAGCCCGGAGCCGAGATACCGCCGGATGCCCTGCACGGTCGCGGGCAGGACAGTCGTGTAGTCGTCGACGTGGAACTGCTTGCCGTACTGCGGATGCGAGCCCCACCGGCCTCGCATCCGGATCGACTCCCCTGGCTGCGCACCGAGCAGCGCGCCCACCACGGTGACCAGTTCGCCGCCGCGCCCGGTATCGACGCGGGCGACGGTGTACCCGGTGTCCTCGTTGGCATAGGTGATCCGCTCGAGAACAGCCTCCAGTACGGCTCCCCGAAACGGTTCAGCGTTGCCCACTCGACAGAGGTATCACACGATGCCTATGGCACGCGAAGGGTGGTGGCGCCCGCGGCGAAACTGATCCCGAAGGCCACGACCAGGTTCTCCCCAGATGGCAGGCCTGCCGGGCTGTCGATCATCAACGGCACCGAGCAGCCGGATGTGTTGCCGTATTCACGCAGCACCCGGTACGACTCGGCCACTTTCGGGCTGTCGGTCGGCACATCGAACTCCGCGCACAGGCCGTCAAGGATCCGCGCGCTGCCGGTGTGCATGAGCAGGCTCTCGGCCTGGTTCGGCGCGGAAATCTGGTAGTCCGGCCGCGCCAGCAGCTCGTTCACGGTGGTTTTGGCGTAGTGCAGGCCACGGGCGGGCACGTTCGCACTACGGGCGTTCGTCCTACGCCCGTTGATCACCGGCACATCCGAGCCGCCTTCGGGGATCGTGCCCAACTCGGCGTCGTCGGGTAACTCATTGGTCAGGTGAGTGACCGGACCGAAGGTCGGTCCATTACCGTCAGCGGTCAGTAACATGGCGACCGCCGCGTCACCGAACAGGAACGCGTTGATCACGTCGGTCACATCCTGCGGGTGACCACCTTCGGTGAAGTGTGCCGTCCACGGTTTCAACGGCGGCATCAGCGGTGTGTGAGACTCCGTGAAGCACACGAGCACGGACGATTGCGGATGCACGCTGAGAAACCAGCCTGCCGTGTCGATGGCTTTCGCCTGGACCGAGCACCCCATGTAAGTCAGGCCAAGCGACATCGCGCGACGCGGAATCCACGGCAGGGCGGCGAACAAGTCGCAGACGAGGTTGGGCATCAGCCGCCCAGGGCTGCTGGTCACCGCGATCACCAAACCGATCGACGCCGGGTCGCGGTCGGCGCGGTCGCCGCATCTCCGCACAGCCCGGGCGGTCAGTGCCAGTGCCGTTTCGCGCACTTCCGGATCGGCGCCTTTGGCCAGCACGTCGGTCAGGTTGGCCAGCACTGAATAACGGTTGTCCACGCCAAGCCGCGTTACGGCCGCGGCGAGCCGATCGGACATCAGATGACAGGTCGCATCGAGTAGTTCTGCTGTGTTCCAACGGGTTTCAGGAAACGCGGAGGCGATGGCTGCGATCCTGGGACGTAACATTGACTTCCCTTCACCAGGCAAATCGGTCACGTATGTATCGCCGCGGACATAATGAAAATTCAACGATCTGCCCTTGCGCGCTCACGGTGTTGCCCTGCGGCTCGCGCATTCGGCGGATTACCTACCAAGGTGGGTGAGCCGGTCTAGACCGTTCGGCGTAAGGTGACGTAACGTGACAAGGCCGGTTACTGAAACACCGCAACGCGGATTCTTCGGACATCCCAAGGCACTGGCGAACCTGTTCGGCACGGAATTGTGGGAGCGGTTCTCCTACTACGGGATGCAGGCAATCCTCGCGTACTACCTCTACTACAGCGTGACCGACGGCGGGCTGGGCCTGCCGCAAGCCACCGCGGCCGGCATCGTCGGCGCGTACGGCGGCTTGGTCTATCTGGCCTCGGTCGGTGGCGCCTGGGTGGCGGACAGAATGCTCGGCGCGGAACGCACGGTGTTCTTCGGCGGCGTGTTCATCATGCTCGGGCACATCGCGCTGGCGCTGATCCCCGGCCTGACCGGCGTCGCGGTCGGCCTGATCCTGGTGATCATCGGTACCGGCGGGCTGAAGTCGAACGTCAGCGCGCTGGTGGGCTCGCTGTACGCCGAGGGCGACGAGCGCAGGGACGCCGGATTCTCGCTGTTCTACATGGGTATCAACCTCGGTGCGATGTTCGGTCCGATCGTCACCGGCTGGCTGCAGACCGATGTGAGTTTCCACGTCGGCTTCGGCGCGGCCGCCGTTGGCATGGCCGCCGGTCTGGTCCAGTACGTGCTCGGCCGCAAGAACCTCGGCCCTGCGGCCAGGGCGGTGCCCAACCCGTTGACCGGCACCGCACGGGTGCGTGCGCTGGCGATCATCGCGGTCGGTGTGGTCGCCATTGTTCTGCTGGTGCTGCTCGGTGCGATCACGCCGGACAACCTGCCGTCTGTCGTGACGTGGGTCGTGGTCGCGGCCGCTGTCGCCTATTTCGCGGTCATTCTGTCCAGCAAGAAGATCACCGCGGTGGAACGCAGCCGGGTGTACGCGTTCATCCCGCTTTTCATCATCAGTTTCGGGTTCTGGTCGCTGTTCCAGCAGCAGTTCACCGTACTGCCGATCTTCGCGGACACCCGGATCGACCTTGACGCGCTTGGATTCCATATCCCGCCAGCCGTGTTCAATTCGGTCGAACCGGCGTTCGTGATCGTGCTCGCGCCATTGTTCGCTTATCTCTGGACGAAACTCGGTGAGCGCCAGCCGACCACGACGGTGAAATTCTCGCTCGGTGTCATCGGTATGGGACTGGCGTTCCTGCTGATGGTCGCCGTCAGCCAGACCGGCTCAGGCCCGGCGGTGAACCCGCTTTTGCTCGCGCTGATCCTCGTGGTTTTCGCCGTCGCGGAAATGTGCCTTTCCCCGGTCGGTCTCTCGGTCAGCACAAAGCTCGCGCCCAAGGCGTTCCAGGCGCAGATGGTCGCGTTGTTCTTCCTGTCCATCGCGCTGGGTTCGTCGGTCGCGGGTGAGCTCGCCGGGTATTACTCCGCCGACAAAGAACCCGCGTATTTCGGCATTCTCGGTGGCGCGGCAATCGTGCTAGGCCTCATCCTGCTCGGCCTCCGGCCGCTCCTGCGGCGGCTCATGCAAGGTGTCCACTGAAATATCGTCCACGCCATCCAGATAACGCGTGACCCACAACATGTCGTCGAGCGCGACCGGCCCGGTCTGCTGGCACGCTTCGAGCCAGTCGGCCGAGGTCGAGTCGATGTCCTTGCCGATCAGCACGAGCTGGGTCTCCGGCTTGGTGCCACGCGGCCACGGCGAGCGGTGGAAACGCAGGTAGTTGCCGACGGTCTGGACACCGAACCGGTCGGTGTGGCCGGGCAGTCCGAAGTAGACGAACCCCTTCATCCGGTATAGCCCGGCAGGCCGGTTGTCCAGGAAGTCCATCAGCAGCACCGGATGCATCGGCTCGGTCGTGGTGAACGTGATCGTGTCGTACACGGCGTGTGCGTGCTCGGAATGATCGTGCAGGTCGTCGAACGTGAGCTGCCGGGCAACCGGCAGCTCCGGCGCACGGTCGAACAGCAGCGACGGGTCGATCCGGCCGTGTGCGACCGGCACGATCGGCGCTGTGCTGTTGTAGGTACGGACAGACTCGATCACCGGGTCGGCGAGGTCGGTTTTGTTGAACACGAGCAGGTCCGCGATCGCCAACGCCTTGGCCAGCTCTGGATGCTCGGCGTGCGTCCGCTCGAACTCGACCGCGTCGAGGACCGTGACCAGCCCGCCGTAGCGCACGCGATCGTCCTTGCTGGCCAACAGCTTGCGGACCATGGCCTGCGGGTCGGCGAGGCCGCTTGCCTCGATCACGATCACGTCCAGCTTGGCCCCGGCGAGCTTGCCGAGCATCTCGTCGATGTCTTCGGTATCGGCGACACAGCACAGGCAGCCGTTGCCGAGCGAGATCATCGAGTCGACCTGGCCCGCGACGGCCATCGCGTCCACGTTGATCTGCCCGAAGTCGTTGACGATCACGCCGATCTTGGTGCCACGGGCCGAGCTCAGCAGGTGGTTGAGCAGCGTCGTCTTGCCGGAGCCGAGAAAGCCGGTGAGAAGGACAACCGGAATCACCCGGATAACTTTATACGGCCCTCATCACATGCAGCCGCGACACCATCCGGACGTACCGGCTGCCTCGCCCGTCGCGCGGCATGACCAGCGTGGGCAGCGGCAGGCGGTCGCCGTTGTACCTGGTGGCCAGCACAGCCGAGCAGGCACCGAACTCCGGGTCGAGCTCGGCCCATGACAAGACGACCTGATATCCGTCCTGGCCACTGACCCGGACCATGAACATCAGGTGGTCCATCTTGGCTTCGTTCCGCACATCGAGCCCGATGCCGGACAGCAGGGAATGCATCTCCACGCCGTGCACGCGGTCCATCCGGTCACAGCTACGGGTCACGTAGTGCACTTGCATCGGACCTTGGGCAGCGCAGTCCAGGTCCTCGATCGAGACCGAGGTACCCGGTGCCCGCACGGCGCCGGTCACCGTGAGACCAGCCATGGGTCTCACGGTAGGACCGGTTCGCCGATTAGAGGATCCTCCGAACGGCCGGTTTCTCCGCAGATGCGGAGTGATCAATGCATTTGAACCGTATTCGCGGACTCCTCTGCCAGTCGCTCGGCACCGCTCTGGGTCTTGAGCGGAATGTGCCTGAGGAAGAAGACCACCGCGACCGCCACGGCCGCGAACGGGAGGCAGTACAGGAAGATCTCGCTGGTCGCGACCCCGTACGCGTCCCTGATCACGTTCGCGATCGGCTCGGGCAGCGTCGCCAGATCCGGCACCGCGGACGTGCCATTGCCGGTTGGCAGCGGGCCGAGGTGGGACGTGATCTCGCTGGTCACCCGGTTGGCCAGGACCGCACCGAGCACACTGACGCCGATCGTGCCGCCGAGGCTGCGGAAGAACGTCAGCACCGAGGTCGCGGCGCCAAGATCCTGCGCGGCCACGTCGTTCTGCGCGACGAGCACCAGGTTCTGCATCAGCATGCCGACGCCGGCACCCAGCACGAACATGTACGCGCTGAGCAGCAGGATGCTCGTGCCCCGGTCGATCGTGGCCAGCAGGATGAACCCGGCGATCATCAGCACACCGCCGAGGATCAGGTGGCCCTTCCACTTGCCGGTCCGGCTGATCAGCTGCCCGGACATGGTCGAGGTGATCAGCATGCCGAAGATCATGGGCAGGCTCATCAAACCGGCCACGGTCGGCGACTTGCCCAGCGAGAGCTGGAAGTACTGGGACAGGAAGACCGTGCCGCCGAACATCGCGACACCGACGAGGAAGCTGACGATCGTGGTGAGCGTGACCGTGCGGTTGCGGAAGATGCTCAGCGGCACGATCGGCTCGGCCACCCGCGACTCCACCCAGACAGCCAGTGCGAGCACCACGAGACCGCCGCCCGCCAGCAGGAACGTCCAACCCGACAACCAGTCGAACTGATGCCCGGCCAGCGTCGTCCACACCAGGATGGTGGACACGCCCAGCATGATCAGGAAGGCGCCGAGGTAGTCGATCTTCACGCCCTCCCGCTTCACGGTCGGGATCTTCAGCGTGCGCTGCAGCAGCAGGATCGCCGCGACCGCGAACGGCACACCGAGGAAGAAGCACCAGCGCCAGCCGAGCCACGACGTGTCGACCATGACGCCACCGATCAGCGGACCGGCGACCGTGCCAACGGCGAACACGGCGCCGAAGATGCCCATGTACTTGCCGAGTTCACGCGGCGACAACATCGCTGCCATGACCACCGACACCAACGCCGTCAGACCACCGGCGCCGACGCCCTGCACGACCCGGCTCGCGATCAACGTCCCCATGTCCTGCGAGAACCCGGCGACCAGCGAACCGGCGACGAACATCAGCAGCGACAGCTGGGTCAGCAGCTTCTTGTTGTAAAGGTCGGAAAGCTTTCCCCAGAGCGGAACCGTCGCGGTCATCGCGAGCAGTTCGGTGGTGACCACCCAGGTGTACGACGACTGCGAGCCGCCGAGGTCCGCGACGATCCGCGGCAACGCGTTGGCCACGACGGTCGACGCGAGGATGGCCACGAAAATGCCCATCATCAAGCCGGACAGCGCCTGCACGATCTGTGCACGGCTGAGCTTCACGCCCTCAGCGGGCGTGTCTGCCGTGACTGTCATTTCTTCCCCTCTTGTGTTCCGGCCGTGCCTGTGGGCACGGGCATACCCGCGACGACCGTGTCGATCGCCGTGTCGAACAGCTCGGTCAGCAGCGCCGAGCCCCCCAGCGAGATCCAGCGTTTGACCGCCGCCCGGAACGCACCGGCGACGATCATGAAGACCAAGGTCGGGTAGAGCTCTGTGTCCGGATCCAGCGCGCACCGCCGCCCGAGTGCTTCCAGCACCATGCGCTCGGTTTCCTCGCGCGCGGTGAACATCTTGACCACCAGCGAGGGGTCACGTTCGATGATCGAGATCCGGACCAGCCAGTCTTCTCGCTCCGCGTCGAGCCGGGCGGTGATGTGCCGCATCGCGTGCGCGTACGCCTTCACAGGGCTCAGCTCGGCCGGTGCCTCGAGCAGGTTGTCGATGATCTTCTGGGTTTCGGCGATCGGATCGGCGTCCGGCCGCAGCACCGCGTCCTCTTTGGACGGGAAGTAGTTGAAGAACGTCCGCGCCGACACTCCGGCCTCAGCCGCGATGTCGTCGACGGTGACGTGCTCGATGCCCTTGGCCGTGGCAAGGCGGATGGCGGCTTTCACCAGCTTCGCCCGCGTCTCGAGCTTCTTGCGCTCGCGCAGGCCCAACGGCTGCTCCCCCTCGGTCATGACTCCACGTTACCGAGGATCTTGCAGACCCTGCAAACTTTCAGACTGTGAAGCGAGTCTCCACCCCGCGCCGTGTCCACCGTTCCATCACACCGTGTCCACCGTTCCGGCACAGTGTGTTGACCAATCCTGAACAGTGAAATTCCCAGTGCCGCGCGCAGCGTGCAACTCACCGTGCTGGAAAGTGCATTTCAGTGTTCCGGAACGGTGGACACGGTGTTCCGGAACGGTGGACACGGCGTATGGGCTAGCGGCGCCTACCTTGGACCTTTTCGTTCAGGACCGCGTTGAGGCCGTACATTGTTGCCCGTAGGTCGTCTACCTCGGCATTCGGTGTGGTCAGGTGGGCGCCGAGCCTGCGGACCTGGCGTTCGATCTCGCCGGTTCGCTGTGCGGGCACGACGTGGTCGGCCATCAGGTGATAAGCCCTGAGCACGGATTGTTGGGCCTGTGGGGTGAGGCCGGTGGAGAGGTCGGCGGCGGCTTGGCGGACCGCGTGCCGGACTGGGCTGAGGTGATCGGGTTCGCGCACGTATGGCCGCGCGACGGGCCGTCCTGGCTTCAATGCCTGTAGCGCGGCGCCCATGGTCAGGCCGTCCAAACCGGCCCTGACCAGCACCGCGAACATCGGCGCCAGCCAACCCAGGGTGGACACGGCCATCGCACTGAGGATGATCGTCAGCCCTACGGTCGCGGCGATCACGCCGATCCACCGTGTCCGCCGCGCGGTTCGTACGGCGTCGGCGAGGCGCGCCACCTGACCGTCAGCGATGATCACGTCGGCGACGCACGCGCCACGGCCACTCAGCGCGACACCGACATCCGCCGCGCCGACGGCCGGGTCGTCGCCGACCATCAGGGTCAGGCCGTGACGTCGTTCCTCACGGACACGCTCCACCTTGTCCGCGGTCCCGCAGTGTGTCCACAGCTCGTCGACGCCCAGTACGACGCCGACGTCCTCGGGGGCGTTGAGGTGCCCACGGTTCACGAGCACCAGGCGTCGCATCCCGGCTCGCCGCAACGCCCGTACCGACTTCGCGGCGTCCGGCCGGACCTCGTCACGGACCAGTAGCGCGCCGATCGGCTGTCCGTCCACAGTCACCCAGGCGACGCTCGCGTTGTCCAGGCTTCCCCTGGCCAGGGCCACTTTTACCCAGTCGAGGGCGCTGTCCGGCTGGGTCTCGGCAAAGGTGACCTTGCCGGTGTGCGAGGCCCGTACACCCGCGGCCTTCGCCGCACGGACAACGGCCCCAGCGAAAGCGTCCGGCCGCGCGCGTTGGGCGGACGCAGCGCACGCGAGCACGTCGTTGGTCAGCCACCCGGGCGCGGCGACCACTTCCGTCACGGCCAATGTGCCTGAGTACATGACTCCGGAAGCGTCGATGACCCCGATCCGTGTGCGTGCCAAACGCTCCAGGACACCCACGTCACCCACGACAACGCCCTGACGCGCAGCACGCGTCAACCCAGCGGTCAAAGACAACGGCACCGCAAGCAGAACCGGCCCCGACGCAGCCACAGCCAGCACACCAAACGCGGCCAGCGGATTCCATGTCACCAGCCACACGACAACCGCCGCCACGATTGCCAAAGGCGCGAACACCAACGCAGCACGGTTAGCCCGTCGCAATGGCCCGGCGCCGTCGGTGACCGCGCGGTACGCGAGGCGCGCCATCGCCGCCCACGTGCCCTCGGTGTCTGGGACCGCCGCGATCAGGTCGATCGGATCGCCCACATTGATCACGCCACTGCGGACCGATTCACCTTCCTTACGGCGAACCCTGATCGGATCGCCGGACAAGGGCGATTCGTCGAGCACCGCGTCGTGCAGCAACCGGCCATCCACCGGGATCGGCGAGCCTGCGCCAACCGTGACCCGCTCCCCTGTGCGGATCTTGGTTTCGGAGGCAGCACGGGCGATCTCCGCGACCTCGCGGCGGGCACGGCGGCGCACGAGAACCTCAGCGCCGCGCATGCCGCAGGCCAGCAGGCCCGCCGCGGCACCGACTTCATGCTCACCGACCAGCAGCGCGGCGGCGATCACCGGGATGGTCAGCAGCGCGCCGCCCACCCGGCGATCAAGCACCAGGTCTTCGATCGACCACACGGTCAGCGGGGCGAGACCGGCCGCCGCCGCGACCGTCCACAGTAGAGAGGCGTCCGGCATGCCGAGTAACCACAGCAGACCAGCCAGAGCCGTGAGCAGGACGACCGCGACGAGCGCGGGTACGCTGATCAGCCGCCATGGTTGGCGGTCCGGACCGGTGATCATGCCGGATCTCCCAGCTGTAGCAACAACCTCTAGACATAGAGGTACCCGTACATCGGTGTCCGGCACAACCGATGCATTGATCTTTTTAGACCAATTTCGCGTTGCTTTGGTTGAAACCTCGCAAAGCGCGCTGAGCCCGGTGCAGGTTCGAGGGAGTCACGGCGGTGCTGCCGTAGCTCTCCAGCTTGGACCGCAGTGGCCCGGTGAAGTCCGGCCGGTCGATCTGCCCGAACTCACGAACCGTAGAGATACCAACGGTCGCGCTGCACGGCGCCACGTGGTCGATCTTGACGCAGCCCGCACGCTGGTTGGTCACCGTGATGTTCCAGTGCGCGAATCGCGCGCCGTACAACGGACCCGCGTCGGCGCTGCCGCCGTGTGAGCCGTCGTTGAAGATCTCCACCTCGGTTCGGACGTTGCCGAAGGGCAGCCCTCGGTGGGTGTCGAACGTCCCGGCTTCCATCCGGCCGCGTGACCAGACATTCCCACAGGACAGGCCTTCCACGTTGATCCCGTGGTGTCCGGAGCCCGGTGTCGGCGGTTCGGTGAACTTGCCGATGGCGAAGTCGTCGGTCAGGTTGTCGTGCGACTGCTCGCGGACCGCGTAGGAATGGTGCTGCCCGCGACCGCTCACCCGGGTCCGCAAAAGCGACACGCCCTTGGCCGAGACCAGCAGGAACCCATTGTCACTGTCCACAACAGACACATCGTCGGCCCAGCAGTCCCATGCGCATTGGAACACTAGTCCGTTGTAGCCCTTGTCCTGCAGGTGGGCCGGGCGGACCGTCTTGACGAACTGGATGGTCAGCCCTTCGACGCCCGCGCCGGTGATCGCCGGAGCGCTCGTGGTCAGCCGCGCGTTCCACTCCGCGCGCAGCTCGACCGGCAGCGGTTGGGCCAGCGTGACCTCGTTGCCCTTGACCGCCGCTATCCGCACTGGCCACATGAACGGTTTGTACGAAAGCAGCTTGGTCTTGTCGGTCCATATATACGACTCCGTGCCGGGAATGTCGCCGCACATGTGTTTGAGCAGGCCGTGCGCCGGATCGTCGTCGACCTGCAGCAATACCCGCTTGCCTGGCTCAAGGCCGCTGGCGTCGGCCACCGTGACCGTGAACGAGCCACGCGGCACCTCGCCGGAGATCGTGGTGATCACACTGCTGTCGGCGCCTTCGTTGCCGATCCAGCCTTCCAGCGGCCATTGCTGCGCCTTGATCGCCTCGATCAACGGTTCGCGCCGGTCGCGGTGGCAGACCCAGACCAGGCCGCCGCACCAGCTCCACGCCGAGTTCGGCCCGCCGTAGCGGCTGCGGTTGATGCCGATGATCTGCTCGAGCGAGCGCGTGGCGAACAGCGTGGTCCGGCCGCTGCCCGCGCCTCTGAGCACGACGTTGTCGGAGCCGATCTCGATGATGTGGTCGATCCGGTACGTGCCCGCTGGCATGAACACGACGCCGCCACCCGCGCTGCCGACGTCTTTGATCGCTTGGTTGATCGCGGCCGAGGCGTCCGCCGACCCGTCGGGCTTGGCCCCGTAGCGCAGGACGTTGGTCCGCGAGGGCCGGGCGGGCGGCCGCTCGCCGAGCCGGAAGCCCGCGTACGCGATGTTGGGGATCTGCGGGTGGTTGTAGGGGTTGCTGACGAACTCGTGCCATAAGTCCGGGCTGCTGGCGTGCGCCTGCCCCGCCGTGGCGAGGTACGACGCCGTCGCCGCGCCCCCTACCAGGAATTTCCGCCGGTCAAGCGCCATCGACTGTTCCTCACATCCATGTCGGTGGCGGCGGCGTTGGACGTCGGACTCCGGTGTAGCAGAGGCGGGTGTCACAGGGAAAGCACCATTTGCCCCGATCAGCGTCGGTAGGCTTCGGTACGTGAGCGGGACACCACAGCTGCTGGCGATCAGCGATCTGCACATCGGCCATGCCGAGAACCGGGCGATCGTGGAGGGGCTGCAACCGGACCACCCTGGTGACTGGCTGATCGTCGCCGGTGACGTCGCCGAGACCACCACGGACATCAAGTGGGCGCTCGAGCTGCTGAAATCGCGGTTCGACACGGTGATCTGGGTGCCGGGCAACCACGAGCTGTGGACCACGGCCAAGGACCTCGTGCAGCTGCGTGGCGTGCGGCGCTACGAGCACCTGGTCGCGATGTGCCGCAGGTTGGGCGTGCTCACGCCGGAGGACGAGTTCCCGGTCTGGACCGGCGACGGCGGGCCCGTCCGGATCGCGCCGCTGTTCGCGCTGTACGACTACAGCTTCCGGCCAGAGGGCGCGAACACCAAGGAAGAGGCGCTGGCCATCGCGCACGAGGCCGGGATCGTCTGCACCGACGAGTACTTCCTGCACCCGGACCCGTACCCGTCGATCGACGCCTGGTGCCACGCGCGGATCGCCGAGACCGAGCGCAGGCTCGCCGCGTGCGACCCGGATGTGCCGTTGGTGCTGGTCAACCACTGGCCGTTGGTACGGCAACCAACGCGGGTCCTGCGGTACCCGGAGTTCGCTCAATGGTGTGGGACTGAACTGTCTGCCGACTGGCACACCAGGTTCAACACCGCGACCGCGGTCTACGGGCACCTGCACATCCCGCGGCACACCGAGTACGACGGCGTGCCCTTCCAGGAGGTCTCGTTGGGCTATCCGCGTGAGTGGAAGCCGCGTGGCCTGCCCGCGAAGCTGCTCAAGCCGGTCCTGCGGGCGCGGGTGGCGTCGTGATCGAGAAGCTGATGCCCGCTGGAGTGGCCAGCAGGGAGATGTTCACCAACGCGGACGAGTCGACGATGTTCCCCGAGGAGGCGGAACACGTGCGCAAGGCCGTGGAGAAGCGGAAGCTCGAATACGCCACGGTCCGGTACTGCGCGCGCCAGGCGTTCGCCGAACTCGGTATCGAACCCGTGGCGCTGTTGACCGGCGAGCGCGGCGCCCCGCAGTGGCCATCGGGAGTTGTCGGCAGCATGACGCATTGCGCTGGGTATCGCGCGGCGATCGTAGCCCGCTCGAGGGACATCCACACGCTCGGGATCGACGCGGAGCCGCACGCGCCGCTGCCCGAAGGGGTGCTCGGCGTGATCTCCCGTGACGAGGAGAAAGGGCGCCTTGCCGAGCTCACGGCCGCGGACTCGACGGTGCACTGGGACCGGATGCTGTTCTGCGCCAAGGAGACCGTCTACAAGGCGTGGTTCCCGTTGACTCGTAAATGGCTCGGGTTCGAGGAAGCGTCGATCACGCTGGCCACGGACGGCACGTTCGAGGCGAAGTTGATCGTGCCGGGGCCTGTTATCGCAGGTGAGCAGGTTGACGGGTTCAGTGGCAAGTGGATCGTCGGGGACGGCTTAGTGATCACCGCGATAGCCATCCCGGTCGTCTAACGGGATGCGCGCCTGAGAGCGCGCTGCTATGGTTCGTGCCATGGGCATCTGAGACCTCCGCGCGAACTGCGCTCTTAGGTTGAGAACTACACGCCACCGCAGGCTGTTCATTCGCCGCGTGGCCGACCCCTTATCAACTTTCCCTTCGCAGGAGGATTGCTCATGGCTACGAGCCCGAAGAAAAACAGCAAGAAGGCCCCGAAAGCCAGCGCGAGTGAAGGTTTGTCCTTCATGAAGCCGATCGAGGCGCCGGAGAACACCGAAGAAGCGCCCAAGCTCAGCCGTGCCGAGCGCCGCGCGGCGAAACCGCAGGCCAAGACATACGGCAAGGTGCAGAGTATGCGCAGCCAGTCGACGCCGACGCACCGCAACTTCACCAGTCGCCGCAGCGGCGGATGATCAGCGAACGTCCCCAGGATTTCACGTCCTGGGGACGTTTCCTTGATTAGGCGTGCTTCGGCGGCAGCGGGAAGAAGCCGCTGGTGCGGTCGGCGTACGCGGCGTATTCCGGGCGCGATTTCCGCATGTGTTTCTCGGTCAACGGCTTGCCTGAACCCTTGACGAGCAGCCAGGTCATCAGAACTGGCGAGAGAATAGTCGCCGCGCCCCACCAAGTCCCACATGCGAGCAGATAGAGGCCAGCCCACACGGCCGCGTCACCGAAGTAATTCGGGTGCCGGGTGTAGCGCCACAATCCGGTGGTCATCAGCTTTCCCTTGTTGGCTGGGTCCGCTTTGAACCGGGACAGTTGCCAGTCGCCGACGGTTTCGAACACGAACCCGATCAGCCACACGAGCACGCCGATCACCTGTAACCAGACCGGCGGCGCTGGAATGTACTGCGCGGCCTGGACCGGCAGGGACACGAACAGCAGAATCATTCCCTGGGTCAGGTAGACCTTGTACACCAAGGTAAGGGTGCCGTTGGCACGTTCGCGGATCGCGACATATCGCGGGTCTTCGGGCTTGCCGTGGTTGCGTACTCCAATGTAGACGGCCAGCCGGACGCCCCAGACCATCGTGAGCACGGCGATCAGCACGTTCGGCTGCGCGGCGAGCACCAAGGACACAGCCGCGACCACCGCGAAGCCCAGTCCCCACGCCACGTCGATGAGGTCGTGGCGGTCCCGGCGGACCGAGATGGCGAACACGAGGCCAAGCAGCACGACGATCGCGCCCGCGCTGACAGCCAGGTTGGTCAGGAACATAGCCCCTCCATGCCACTACGACCGTCCACTGTGGTCCGGACGGCGACGATCTGGTCGACGCCCATCCGGTTCTCCTCGAACGCCAACGCGCCGCCTGCCAGGTACAACCGCCAGATCCTTGCCTGCTCGACACCGACGAGGCCCACTACATCATCCCAGCGTTTCTCCAAGGTCTCCGCCCAGGCACGGCAGGTCCGGACGTAGTGCTCACGCATCGCCTGCACGTCACGGATCTCGAAACCCGCGGCCGCGAGGTGGTTCAACGTCGACCCGATGGGCCGCATGGTCATGTCCGGCGCGATGTAGGTCTCGATGAACGCGCCACCACCCGGCGCGGTCGCACCCCGGGACATCTGCTGCAGGACAAGCCTGCCCTCGGGCTTCAGCATCCGGAACAGCGTGGCCGCGTAGGCCGGGTAGTTCTCCTCGCCGACGTGCTCCCCCATCTCGATCGACGCGACGGCATCGAACGGCTCAGCCGGAAGCTCGCGATAGTCCTGCAACCTCACCTCGACCGACAGTCCCTCGGCCCGCTTGAGCACGTGATCCCGTTGCTGCTGGGACAAAGTGATGCCGGTGGCGTGCACGCCACAGTTACGGGCCGCGTAGATGACAAGTGAACCCCATCCGCACCCGACATCGAGCAACCGCATGCCCGGGCGCAGGCCGAGTTTTTGGCAGATCAGGTCCAGCTTGGCGGCCTGTGCGTCGCTCAGTGACGCCTCCGGCGAGGTCCAGTACGCGCACGAGTAGGCCATGCTCGGGTCGAGTAGCAACTGGTAGAAGTCGTTCGACAGGTCGTAGTGATGCGCGATCGCGGCACGATCCCTTGTGCGCGTGTGCAGTTTCCCGCCCAGCCTTGCCTCGGCGACCGGTGGCTTCGGGCGTGGCCCGATCACGCCGAGCCGCAGTGCCAGCTTGACGATCTCACCCCACTGCTTGGCCGACGGCCGAACCTTGCGCCCCACTTGCCAGAACCGGCTCAACCCATCGGCCAGGTCGCCGTCGACGTCCAGGTCACCCGTGACATACGCCCTGGCAAGGCCCAGCTCGCCGGGCTGCCAGAGCACGTGCCGCAGGGCCCGGCGTGAATTCAGCACCACGCACGGCCCATCGGAGTCGCCCGCCCTGCTGCCGTCCCACGCCAGCACACTCACCGGAATCTTCGCCCCAAGCAACCGCTCGACCAGTCCCACCAGCTCAGGTGCCACGCGCACAGGTACCCCTTTCGTCAATGCCACTGACTTGCCACGCACACCACACCTGTTACCCAGGTGGATGCCGTGAAGGTCACCTTGACGGCGTTCAACGCGCCTGACTCGGCCCTCACGAACCGTCGCGAGCCCGAGCGGCGGCCACTGTGGACAGCGAGCCGACCATCAACACTGCGACCACACGCCGTTTCCACGCCTACAGACCACCTCTGAGGTGCGAAAACTCTCCAAATTCAATGGCGTTGCCCCTTTCGTCACCCGTGATTCGCGACCACGAGCCCGACGGATTGGCCGCGCCCCGTTTTTGTCGGTGCCCACGGCTAGCCTCGGCGCATGACAGAAACAGACAATGTGCACCGGCTCACGACCGTCACACTAGGCGACCATAGGGCTGAGGTCGATGAGCAGCTGGCTCCGCTCATAGCCGCCCTGTGGAGCAACGGATTCGAGACGGTCAGCTGCTGCCAGGACCTTGGTGAGAGTCTCGCCGCCATGGTGGAAAGTAAGCCGCACATGGCCAGTTACGTGCAGGCACACAGAGGATGGGCACTGGTCGACTTCCCCATCGGGGACGGTCTCGCTTTTCTCACCGCCATCGCACGCGCCGGGCCACGCGACGACTTCTACGAGCGCATGACGTACTGGGCCTTCCCGGACGCATGGGACATCAACATCAAACCGATGGACGAGGCGTTGTTCGACTACCGGCTGCCGTCGAGGTTCGGACTGCACCTGCTGCAGGTCAGCTTTCCGTTGCAGGATCTCGACGAGATCCAGGAGCGCCTTGAGTGCTACGACGCGGGCGACCTGGTCGTGTCCGGACCGCCCTAACCGAAAGAGTGAACAAACCCTAGCGCGACCGGCTCCGAATCACGGGCGTGCTACCGAACCGAGTGGCTGTCATTGGCGCGGGCGTCGCCGGGTTGACGGCCGCGTACCTGCTGCAACGCCGTTACGACGTTGTCCTGTTCGAGGCGGAGCCTCGGCTGGGCGGGCACGCGCACACGCATGATGTGCCGACACCGGACGGCGGCGTGGTCGCGGTCGACACCGGGTTCATCGTCCACAACGACCGGACGTACCCGAATCTTCTCCGGCTGTTCGGGGAACTCGGTGTCGCCACGCAGCCGACCGAAATGTCGATGAGTGTCCGATGTGCCGGGTGCGGGCTTGAGTATGCGGGCGCCAAAGGCCTCCGTGGCTTGTTCCCCCGGCTGGACAATCTGCGGCCGAAGTATCTTCGGATGTTGGGTGAGGTGCTGAGGTTTCACCGGCACGCGCGGCGAGTACTGGCCGACGACTCCCTTGATGACGTCACCTTGGGCGCCTTTCTGACCATCGGTGGGTATTCGGACTACTTCGTCCAGCATTTCGTGCTGCCTGTCGTCTCGTCGGTGTGGTCGGCGGGTCCGCGGGTGTCGCGTGAGTATCCGGCGCGGTATTTGTTCGCCTTCCTGGCCAATCACGGGATGCTTTCGGTGACCGGGTCGCCGCAGTGGCGGTCCGTTGTGGGCGGTTCTCGCACCTATGTGGACCTTGCGGCCAAGAATCTGTCCGCTGTGCACGTCAGCACTCCGGTTCGGGCCGTGATTCCTCGAAAAGACACTGTCGAGATTCGGGATGACAGTGGACAGTCGCATCACGTCGACCGCGTCGTGATCGCGACGCATCCCGATCAGGCGTTGGCGATGCTGGCGGAGCCGACGGACAAACAACGGGAGGTGCTGGGCGCGTTCACGTACTCGCGCAACGAGACGTGGCTGCACACCGACGCATCCCTGCTGCCAGTGACCTCGGGAGCGGCGGCCTCGTGGAACTATCTGAAGACCGCGTGTCATGAGAATGACGGGCCAGTATTGGTCAGCTATCACATGAACCGGTTGATGCGCTTGGCCGAGCCGCTCGATTACGTCGTCACGCTCAACGCGACCGGGCGGATTCCGCACAACTCCGCGATCGCGAAGATGGTGTACAAGCATCCTGTGTACACACCTGCTTCGGTTGCTGCGCAACGGAAGCTTCCGGAGCTGAACTCGGACAGGATCGCGTTCGCTGGCGCGTATCACGGCTGGGGGTTTCATGAGGACGGTTGCGCGTCAGGTGTGCGGGCCGCCGAGGCACTAGGAGTGTCGTGGTGACCGCGCTCTACCAGGCTGTGGTCGAACACGTCCGCCAGGTTCCGCCGAAACGGGCCTTTCAGCACAAGATCTATCTCTGGCTGGTCGACTTGGACCGGCTGCCAAAAGTTGTGTGGTGGTTGCGGCCGTTCGCCCGGTTCGAGGCGAGGGATCACCTCGGCAGTCCTCACCGGACTATTCGGCAGAACCTGGATGCCTGGCTGGGTCGTTACGGCATCGACCTGCGGGGTGGTCAGGTGTTGATGCTGGCCAACGCTCGCGTGCTCGGGCACGTGTTCAACCCGGTCAGTGTTTTCTGGTGTCACCGGCCGGACGGAACATTGGCGTGTGTGGTCGCTGAGGTGCACAACACCTACGGCGAGCGGCATTGCTATCTGCTCGACACCGATGAGAACGGGAATGCCATCACTGCCAAGGAATTCTATGTTTCACCGTTCCAGCAGATGGGTGGCGACTACGTCATGCGGCTGCCCAAGCCCGATGAGAAACTCGCCTTGGCCATCCGGCTCATCCACCATGGACAGACTCCGCTCGTCGCCACGCTGCGCGGTGTTCGCACGCCCGCGTCCACTCGGGACATTGTCCGGGCGGTACTCAACCGCCCGCTGATCACGCGGCTGGTCAGCGCTTTGATTCGTCGGCACGGCATCGCCTTGTGGTTACGCCGTGTCCCGATTGTCCGCCGAACGCCGCACGCTCCTCAGGAAGGTGTCCAGTGACCGCGACAGCTCTCGAGCTTTGGCCCGGATTGACTACACCATCCCGATCCGCCGTGCGATCGTGGGCCGCCGAACGACTGTTCCGGCAAGCCGTCCGGCGCCTGCCTGTCCAGGTCGTTTTTCCTGGCGGGGAACGGATCGGGCTTGGTGGTCCGATGATGCGCCTGATCCGGCCGGACGACTTCTTCCACCGGCTGGGAGTGGACGCGAAGATCGGCTTCGGCGAGGCGTACATGGCTGGTGACTGGACCAGCAACGACCCTGCCGGTTTGCTGACTCCGTTCGCGCGGCGGATGGCGACGTTGATTCCCAAGCCGCTGCAGGTGATGCGGCGCTGGGTCGATGCGACACGCCCGGACGACGAACGCAACACTGTGGACGGTGCGCGCACCAACATCCACCGGCACTACGACCTGTCCAACGACATGTTCGAGGTCTTTCTCGACCCGTCGATGACGTACTCCTCCGCGTGGTACCAGCCTGGTGACGACTTGCATCAGGCTCAGCTGCGTAAGATCGACGGGATTCTGGACCTGGCCGACGTCCGGCCCGGCACTCACGTGCTTGAGATCGGCACCGGCTGGGGTGCGCTGGCGATCCGGGCCGCGCAGCGCGGCGCATGCGTGACGACGTTGACGATTTCCGGCGAGCAGAAGGAACTCGCCGAGCGCCGGATCGCGGAAGCCGGGCTCACTGGGCAGGTCCAGGTTCTGCTCCGGGATTACCGTGACGCACAAGGAACTTACGACGCCGTCGTGTCGGTCGAGATGATCGAGGCGGTCGGCGAGGAATACTGGCCGACGTACTTCCAGACCATCAACCGGGTGCTCAAGCCGGGCGGGCGCGTCGGTCTACAAGTGATCACCATGCCGCACGACCGGATGCTCGCGACACGGCGTTCCTACACGTGGATCCACAAGTACGTGTTCCCAGGCGGTCAGCTTCTCTCAGAGGGCATCTGATCTTGGTTGGGGCGATATGTCTGTGTCGGGTGACGGCTGATACCTTGATCAACTTGTGGGGTCCCGGCGTGCGTACCGCAGCGACTTGTCCGATGCTCGCTGGGCGTTGATCGAGCCAACGCTGACGGCGTGGCGTGCTGCCCGGCGTGGGCCGGGAACCGTGATGCGCGTGCATGACTTGCGGGAGATCGTGAACGCGATCCTGTACGTGTGCCGGACCGGGATCGCCTGGGAGTATCTGCCGCACGACTTCCCGCCCTGCAAGACGGTTTATGACTACTACGCCAAGTGGGAAGCCGATGGCACAACGGAAACGCTGCATGACCTGTTGCGTGACCAAGTCCGCGTCGCGAAAGGCCGCGCTGCTGCCCCGACGGCGGCGATCATCGACTCGCAGAGCGTGAAAACCTCCTGCAATGTCAGCGAATCCAGTCAGGGTATCGACGCGGGCAAGAAGATCAAGGGCCGCAAACGGCACATCGCCACCGATGTGCTCGGCCTGCTGCTGGCGGTAATCGTGACCGCGGCGTCGGTGCAGGATTCCGCTGGCGGGCAACAGGTTCTCGATCATCTCGCCGCTGCGCATCCGACCGTGTCGGCGGCATGGGTGGACGGTGGCTACAACAACACAGTCATCCGTCATGGAGCCCAGCGGGGTATCCGGGTTGAGGTCGTCAAACGCCCTTCTGCCAAGGGATTCCACGTGTTGCCCCGGCGGTGGGTAGTGGAGCGCAGTCTGGGCTGGCTGATGCAACACCGCCGACTCGCGCGCGACTACGAAGCCCTGCCCCAGCGGTCGCGCACGATGGTCCACTGGGCGATGACTAACATAATGAGCCGCACCCTGACCGGGGAATCCACCCAAACCTGGCGAAACGATCCACCCAAAGCAGACATTCTTGCCTAACTAAGATCAGATGCCCTCTCAGTGCCCGCGATCCAAGACAATGTGGACAGTGTGGGTCTGAAGATCGCCACACAGCGCCAACTGGGGCCGCACTACGCCCGCACACTGCACGAGTGGCGGGCGCGGTTCCTCGCGGGCTGGGACAAGGTCGCGGCAGCGGGTTTCGATCCGGTTTTCCGCCGGATGTGGGATTTCTACCTGGCTTACTGTGAAGCCGGGTTCCGCTCCCGCTACCTCGACGCCTGGCAGCTCGGCCTGGTCAAACCAGGGCACGCTCGGTGATCGCCTTGGTGTCCACACCGGACGGCAAAGTCCCCAGCGCGACGCCCCAGTCACCGGCGAACCTGGACGCGCAGAACGCGTCGGCGACTGCGGGTGTGCCGTGCCGGACGAGAAGGGAGCCCTGAAGCACCAAGGCCATTGACTCGACGACGCGCCGCGCACGGAACTCGATGTCCTCCAGGTTGGACAGTTCCTTGCGCAGACCCTCGATCGCGTCGTCCAGCCTGGTGTCGGCGCCGGAGGCCTGTTCGACCTCGGTGAAGAACGCCTCGACGGTCTCCGGCTGCCGCGCCATGGCCCGCAACGCGTCCAACGCGGCCACGTTGCCCGAACCCTCCCAAATGGACTGCAGCGGCGCCTCGCGATAGAGCCGCGCCATCCCAAAGTCCTCAATGTACCCGTTGCCACCAAAGCATTCCAGCGCCTCAGCCGCATGGACGGGAGCACGCTTGCACACCCAGTACTTGCTCACCGCGAGCCCGATGCGACGGATGGTCTCCTCGCCGCGGTCGGTTGCTCCTGCCAGTCGCATCGCCACCGCGGTCGCGGCCTCGGACTCAACTACCAGGTCCGCCAACACGTTGCGCATCAATGGCTTCTCAAACAGCACTGAGCCAAAGGCACTGCGGTACCGCGCGTGGTGAACCGCTTGCACCGCGCCGAAACGCATCCCGGCCGCGCTGCCCAGCAGGCAGTCGAGCCTGGTGTTGTTGACCATCCGGAGGATGACCTTCACACCCTCGCCCTCCTCACCCAGCCGCCAGCCAATCGCCTCGTCGTACTCAAGTTCCGCCGACGCGTTGGACCGGTTGCCCAGCTTGTCCTTGAGCCGCTGGATGTGCATCCGGTTACGCGTCCCGTCCGGCAGAACGCGTGGCAGCAAGAAGCACGTCAGGCCGCCCGGCGCCTGGGCGAGCGTTGCGAAGATGTCGGACATCGGCGCGGACGTGAACCACTTGTGACCAACCAAGCGATAGGTCCCGTCGCCAGCCGGGGTCGCCAGGGTCGTGTTGGCGCGCACGTCCGAGCCGCCCTGCTTCTCGGTCATCGACATACCCGCGATCAGGCCCTGCTTCGACGCGGGAACCCGCAGGCCGAAGTCGTACGTGCGGTTGGTCAGCAACGGCTCGTACTGCGCGGCAAGCTCGGGATTGGCCCGCAGAGTCGGGATCACGGCGTAGGTCATGCTGATCGGGCACGTGTGCCCGGCATCAACCTGGCCCCACACGAACAACTTGGCCGCCCTGGCGACGTGCGCGCCCGGCGTGGAATCAGCCCAAGGCGCGCCGTGCAGGCCATGCTCGACGGCGACGTTCATCAAGGAATGCCAGTACGGATGGAACTCAACCTCGTCGATCCGATTGCCATACCGGTCATGCGTGTGCAAAACGGGCTCGTTCTCGTTCACAACCCGGCCCCACTCCTGAGCCTGCGCACTGCCCGCGAGCCGCCCCAACTCATGGAGCTCCGCCTCGGCCCAGCCTGCGCCTTCCCGACGCAGCCCTTCGAGCAGCGAAGGATCCTCGGCCGCGTCATAGTCCACGAGCGGCGGGACCTGGTTGGTGACCTCGTGTGTGGTGCTCATCCATGACCTCCCAAGGCACGCAGGCAGAAAGTAGTCAGTGCGGGCAAGACGTCGTCCTCGGTCGCGTGTTCGGCCAACGGCCCGACCAGGATCTCGCTGAGCGCGCCGATCAGCGCGGCAGCGGTGAATTCAGGGTTCTGCGGGGGCAGGGCGCCAGCGTCGACGGCGTGCGCGATCTGCTCGGCGGCGACGTCGCGGAACGCGCGCCGGAACACCAGGCGCTCCTGCTCGACCGGCAGATCGACCGGTTCGACCAGCAATGCGTACGCCAACTGAGGCGCCCGCAACGCGCGTGAGGCGAACGTGACAGCGACCGAGACGATCCGTTCGACCAGGTCACCGGGTTGCGCGGCGGCTTTGGCGACCGCGTCGACCTCGTGGTTGACCACGTATCGGAACAGCTCGACGGACAACTCGGCCTTGCTGGCGAAGTGCTTGTAGACGCTGCCCGTGGCAATACCCGCGCGCGCCGCGACAGCAGCCACGGAACACCCGGCATAGCCCTGCTCGGACAGCAGATCGACGCCCGCGACGAGGATCGCGGCGCGCACGTTGTCCATGCGCGCCTGTACTCGCGGGGTCCGGCGGTACGGCACGCAAGAAGTGAACCAGTGATTCATTGCTTCACGCAAGTACGCTCGCGAATGTGCCATTCGACGTAGCGGCTGTGCGTGCGCATTTCCCGGCCCTGCAAGAGGGCGTCGCCTACTTCGACGGCCCAGGTGGGTCACAGGTGCCTGATGTGGTGGCGAAAGCCGTCGCCGACGCCATGGTGTCCGGGCTGGCCAACCGCGGGTCGGTGACCGGCGCTGAGCTGCGCGTCGAGCACATCGTCGCCTCTGCTCGGCAGGCCGCGGCCGACCTGCTCGGAGCGCAGCCGTCGGGCATCATCTTCGGCCGCAGCATGACCCAGCTGACCTACGATCTGTCCCGCACGCTGGCCAAACAGTGGCGGCCGGGCGACGAGGTGATCGTCACGAGGCTGGACCACGACGCCAACATCCGCCCGTGGGTCCAGGCGGCGGAAGCCCACGACGTGCGAGTTCGTTGGGCGGACTTCGACCGCGCGACCGGTGAGCTGCCTGTCTCGGCGGTCACGAGCCTGCTCACCGACCGGACCAAGGTCGTCGCGGTGACCGCGGCCTCGAACCTGTTGGGCACCAGGCCATCCATCGCCAGGATCACGCCACACGCCCGCAAAGCAGGGGCACTGGTCTATGTGGACGGAGTACACCTCACGCCGCATGCGTGGGTGGACGTCGAGTCGATGGGCGCGGACTTCTACGCGTGCTCGCCGTACAAATTCCTCGGCCCGCACATGGGAATCGTCGCGGCGCGGCCTACTTTGCTGGAAACCTTGCGACCGGACAAGCTGTTGCCTGCGACCAATGCCGTGCCGGAACGCTTCGAGTACGGGACCTTGCCGTACGAACAGCTCGCCGGAACCACGGCGGCGATCGACTTCCTCGCCAACCTCACCTCCGGCACCGGACCTCGCCGAAGCCGTCTCGCACAGTCGATGCAAGCGTTGGAACAGCACGAAAGCACGCTGCTGAAACGGTTGGAGGCCGGACTGTCCGGAGTGGCCCGTCTGCACGGCTCACCCAACCGCGACCGCACGCCGACCGCACTGTTCACAATGGACGGCGTACCGCCGGCCAGGATCTACCGCGAACTGGCGGCACGTGGCGTGAACGCTCCGGCGGGAACGTTCTACGCCTTGGAGTGCGCGCGGTGGCTGGGTCTCGGCGATGCGGGCGCGGTCCGAGCCGGAATCGCACCCTACACCAACGAATCCGATGTGGACAGGCTGATAGCAGCCGTCCACGCACTAAAACCCTCGTGAGTGGTTAGACGGGTTAGAACACGGCTAACCACTCACGAGCTTCTACCTGGCACCGAGCGCGTGTTCGAGGGCCAGCTGCGACAGTTGGACGAAGCCGTAGCCGCGCTCGGCCGCTTTGTCCGGGTCGAAGTCCTCGTAGGCCGAACGATCCGCGCGCAGCTCCTGCCAGGTCTCCCCCGGCGACAGCGTCGAGACGGACAGCTCCGGCACCCGTGAGGCCGCGAGGGCCTCCTGCACCTCAGGGTCGGCCCGGAATGCCTTCGCACGCTCACGCAGCAGCAGGTAGCTGCGCATGTTGGCGGCCGCGCTGGCCCAGACGCCTTCGCTGTCCTCGGTGCGCAGCGGCTTGTAGTCGAAGTGCCGCGGGCCTTCGTAGCCACCGGTTTCCAACAGGTCCACCAGGAAGAACGCGGACAGCAGGTCGCCGTGGCCGAAGATCAGGTCCTGATCGTAGCGCGGGCCCTTCTGGCCGTTGAGGTCGATGTGGAACAGCTTGCCCTGCCACAGCGCCTGGCCGATGCCGTGCACGAAGTTCAGCCCGGCCATCTGCTCGTGGCCGACCTCGGGGTTCAGCCCGACGATCTCATGGTGCTGCAGCGTCGAGATGAACCCGAGCGCGTGCCCGATCGTCGGCAGGAAGATGTCACCGCGCGGCTCGTTCGGCTTGGGCTCCAAGGCCAGCCTGAGGCCGTAGCCCTGGTCGATCGAGTACTGCGCGAGCGTGTCGATCCCCTCGCGGTAGCGGTCCAGCGCCGCGGCGACGTCCTTGGCCGCGTCGGTCTCCGAGCCCTCGCGGCCGCCCCACAGCACGTACGTCTGCGCGCCGAGTTCGGCGGCCAGGTCCATGTTGCGCATGACCTTGCGCAGCGCGTACCGGCGGACCGCACGGTCGTTGCTCGTCAGGCCGCCATCGCGGAACACCGGATGGGTGAACAGGTTCGTCGTGGCCATCGGCACGACCAGGCCGGTGTCCTGCAGGGCCTGCTTGAACCGGCTGATCTGGCGGTCACGTTCGGTGTCGTCCGAGCCGAACGGGATCAGGTCGTCGTCGTGGAAGGTGACGCCGTAAGCGCCCAGTTCGCCCAATCGATGGACCGTCTCGACCGGGTCGAGGCCGGGCCTGGTCGCCTCACCGAACGGGTCAACCGCCCGCCACCCGACGGTCCACAAGCCGAAGCTGAATTTGTCCGCACGAGTTGGCAGGTCAGTCACGGTATCTCCCGAGATCGAGCCGTTAATAGTTCGATGCCTAAACTTATCTGGGGCGCACTGGTGAGGCAACCGCTGGTTCGTCACTTGTCCCACTAGCATGACGTGGTGACCCAGCCGAGGCCAGCCGGCCAGCACACCGTCCGCCGGCACAACTCCGCGCTCGTGCTCGGCGCGATCGCGGACTCCCCTGGAATTTCACGCGCAGGCGTCGCCGCCCGGACCGGGCTGACCAAGGCGACGGTGTCGAGCCTCGTCGACCGGGCGATCGCCGCCGACCTCGTCGTTGACGGCGAACCAGCGCGTCGCGACGGCCCCGGCAGGCGCGGCACATCGCTGTCGCTCTCGCCCGACGGTCCACATGGGCTTGGTGTGGAGATCGGCGTCGACTACATAGCAACCTGTTTGGTCGATTTGACCGGATCGGTGAGCAGTCAGCGAATCCGCCCGGTGGACAACCGTTCCCAGCCCGCGAACCGCGTACTGGTCAAAGTTGCCCGTGCGATCCGCACAGCTGTGGCGGAACTGCCCGTCCGGGTCGGTGGCGTCGGCGTCGCGGTCCCCGGCCTGGTCGAGTCGTCGACCGGGTTCCTGCGCACCGCACCGAACCTGGGCTGGCGTGACGTGGACGTGCAAGCCGAGTTGCGTGACCGGACGGACCTCGGCGACACCGCGATCATGGTCGGCAACGAGGCCAACTTCGCTGCCCTTGGCGAAATGTGGGGCGGCGGGCACGAGGACCTGCGCGACTTCGTGCACGTGTCCGGCGAAATCGGCATCGGCGCCGGCATCGTGATGGACGGCGTGCTGTTCGAAGGAGTCCGTGGATTCGGCGGCGAAATAGGTCATCTGCCCGTGGATTCCAAAGGGCCCCAATGCTCCTGCGGCGCACGCGGCTGTCTCGAGGCGATGGCGGGCCAGGACACGATCCTGCGGCAGGCCGACGTGCCCGACGTGGACACACTGGTACTCCGCCTGCAGGACAACGACCGTAAGGCAATCACCGCAACACGTTCAGTCGCCAGATGGCTCGGCACCGCACTGTCCAATGTGGTCAATTTGTTGGACGTGCCGACGATCGTGCTCGGCGGAACCTACGCGCGCATCGAACCATGGCTGCATGAGTTGTTGCTCGACGAGCTGGACGTGCGAGTAGTCAGCGCGGCATGGTCGGAAATGCGAATCCTGCGCTCGACCCTGGGCACGGAAGCCGCTGTGCGCGGCGCCGCGTCCTCGGCGGTCCGGGCCATCGTCGCCGACCCGGACCCGTTCATCACAGCGACCGTGGCCGGTTAGCTCACGACCCGGCGGATGACCGTGATCGGGCCGATCGCGTTGATCGGCTGGATCTTGACGTTCTGACCCGCGCTCGGCGCGTGCACGGCGCGGTTCGAGTCGATCGCCATGGCCACGTGATGCACCGGGTTGAAGTAGAAGATCATGTCGCCCGGCCGGACCTGGTCACGCGGAATCGCCTGGCCAACGGTCGCCTGCTGGATCGAAACGCGCGGCAAGTTCACGCCAGCGACCTTGTACGCGGTCTGCATGAGGCCGGAGCAGTCGAACGAATCCGGCCCCTCGGCGCCCCAGACATACGGACGGCCGATCTGGGCGAGCGCGTACTGCAGGACCGGACCGACGTTGCCCTTGGGGATGTTCACCGTCGACGGGCTGTCCCCACGGTCGGTGAGAACCGCCTTCTGCTCGGGCGTCAGCTGGTCGATCGCCTTCTTGACCAGCTCGATCTGCTTGGCCAGCTCGTCCCGGCGGCGTTGCACCTGAGCCGCGCCAACCTCCAAAGCGGCCTCGGACCGGCGGACCTCGTTCTGCGCGGCGGTGGCGTCCTTCGCGGCCAGTTCAGCCTCGACGATCGCTCGCCTGCCCTGCTCGGCCGCGGTGCCACTGAGCTGCGAGGCCATGCTGGCGGCTTGCATGCGTGACACAACGTCATCACGGCTACTGCCCGTGAGAAAGGCGTTCATCGCGTTCAGGTCACCGGTGCCGGACAGTAAGGCGTCAACCTTGGACTTGTCCTGCTGGGCCTGGGCGACCCGGGCCCGGGAAGCGTCAGCCTGTTTGCGGGCGGTGTCCGCGCGCGCCCCGGCCTCCTGGGACTCGGTGCGCTTGGTTTTAAGGTCCTCCTGGATACGCAACAGGTCCTCGTTGACGCGCTCTGCGCGGTTGCTCAAATCCTTGTAGTAGCCGAGAAGACCGGCGACTGTCGTCGGCTGCTCAGGCTCCTGCTCCTGGCCCGCTGCTGGGATCGCGCTCACCAGACCGGCGATCAACGTCCCGAGCGCGGCAAGGACAACCTTGCGCACCAAGGCACCCCGCCAGCCACCCGACCGCACCAGCACAGACACAGTCCCATCCCCTCACCGTTGCACGCGGGCGCCATTGTGCCTGATCTTGCCGGTCAACGGCACCCGACTACCGGCTGTAGAGCCTGCCAGACGAGGTATGCGCCCAGTGTTAAGTCGACGTGTGGACCGACTGGGTTGATCACATCGGCCGAATGGGCGATTTGAGCGGAACTCCAGTGGGTACCTCACACGTTGAAGAGCTTGCAAGCACCCGCTCGCGAAAGGTTCGCCATGGCAGGAATGTTCAAGAAGCTGACCGTGCTGGCCGGTGCGGCGAAGGCCGCCCGCCGGTACGCCAGAAAGAACCCGGAGAAAGTCGCCCGAATGGCCGACAAAGCAGGCAAGTTCGTCGACCGGCAGACGAAGGGTAAGTACCACCACCAGATCGAGAACGCGGTCCGTAAGGTCCGGCGTCCCGGTTCGAGTGGGCAACACGGGCAGCAGCATGGCCCCTACTGACTTTGATTGAGGAAAGGGCGGCCTTCGGGCCGCCTTTTCTTTACCTGTTTTGGTCTCCGGTTGTTGCTTCCTTCGACTCCGGGCCGCTTCTGGCTGATGGATCTTGGCTTCGGCCACTTTTGTCTTATGGCTCTCTTCTGGCTTCGGTCGCCTTTGGCTTGCGGCTCTTCTCTTGACTCGACTTTTCTTCCAGCGTGGTTCGTTGGCTATGTTCCTGTTCCAGCGTTTCGATGGTCACCGCGGCTCGATTTGATGACATGGGAACCCGCGGGGCAATGCCGCTGACTTATTTTAAGAGAGTTCTCGCACTTCAGAGGTGGCCTGCGGGCGTGGGGCGCGAGGTTGATCTTGAGAGGTGCGGAACGCGAGTGACCCGGCCCGCAAGCACGGCGTACCCGCGCCACCGATGGACGGGACTTGTCCACCGTGGCCTTCATGCAGGCCCGCCACGATCCGCGAGAGGAACCTTTGGCGCGTTGGACGCCGCGAAGGTGACCTTCACGGCACCAACCCGGGCAACAGGAGGGACACGCGGGGCAAGTGAGATTGATGTGACGGTCAAACGTTCATTGTGGACATCAACGCCACCGGCAATCGACCCTGCGCCGTCTGCGACCAGCCAGAATGCTTAAATCAGCGGCATTACCGTGCGGGGTTTCATGTCAAAACGAGCTGCGGCGACCACCGAAACGCTGGAACAGAAACACCACAGCGACCACGCCGAAAACCGAAACCGAGCCCGAGCAACCAAGCTGGAAACCGAACCGAGCCACAGCGATCCGACCGGAAAACGAAGCCAAACCAGACAAGCCAAACCAGACAAAGCAAGCACTCAGAAAGCCAAAGAAAAGCCAGACAGGCTAAAACCAGGATCCCTCAGTTACAAGACTCAACCGAAAGCCAAGCGGGAGCGGGCTGAGCCTCCTCCTCACACCATTCAAGCAACCCAATTGTCCACAGCAAAGAGTGAACCACGACATCCAGAGTCGTAGGCACGCTCCGTTCCCGAAGAGCCAAATCCAGCTGAAACCCGGCTTCCTCCGGCCGCCCATTCAACTCGGCAAGCAGCGCCCGAACGGTAGCCCGAAGCGGTGGCTCCAACTCGTCAATAGGCACCGCGAACTCATCATCGTCCCGCAGGTCAACGGCATAGGTGACGTCCGAAGGCGGCTTGCCGACCCGCAACAGCATCATCTGCGCGGACGCCGATACGAGCTGACCCACGATCAGCCGGGTTTCCACACCCACCACGCCCGAGTCGCCTGTCAGCCTGTGCAGGGCGTCGAAAACGCTGTTGGTGTCGCCTTCCCGGGCCACGTGGACCAGCTCACGAGCGCCTGCCCTGGCCCGGTGAAGTAAGTCTCTGTCGTCGTCCATCGACCACGGGTACCCCGCATGGCTTGCCAACAATCGCTACCGTATAGGGATGGCACAGTTCGGTGAGCTCTTCGGCCCCGGGAAGCTTCGCAAAGAGAGCTCGGACGACCAGGGCACCGGCGATCCGTTCGAGCCTGGCTCACTCGATCTCGACGCGGGCGTGATCCGGATCCGAGCGGTCCCGAAGAAGCCGGTAACACCGGAAGAGTCCGAGGAGTGACGTGGCCGTGGCGCGAGCTGGAAGGCCTGTTCGCCGCCGGTAAGGCCCTGATGTCGTCGGGCAGCCCAGCCGCAGTCCTGCAGGCCGCTGTCCGTGCCGCGGGTGATCGGGTCATCGGCCGCGAGCTGACAATGCGGGTCGGTGACGCTGATGTCACCCTCACACCTGTCGAAATCGACACGGAACTGGACACCGTCGGCCTCGCGCTCGGGCAGGTCCCCCGCGTCCGGGTCGTGGCCATGGATGTGGCCTGGCCCGGCACGCCCGTACACCAACTCGCGATCACGGCAAGCAAACTGCAGTTCCAGTCGCTGCCGACCCCAAGCGTGCTGGCCAACGAGGTGTCCGTCGAGATCACGCTGGCCGCCGATGTCGTGAAGGCCAAAGTCGCCGAGCTGCAACCCGATCTGATCGTGGACATCGGCGAGGACGCCGTCATGCGGGTCAAGTGGGCGCCGCGCCGTACATGGGGGCACGTCGAAGTCGAGCCGATCGTCGTTGGCGACTGCGTGCACCTCAAGCCCAAGGTTCTGCAGCTGCGGACCATGCGGTTTCGCAGCGCCGAAAAGCTCAAGCCGACCGTCATCGAGATCCCTGATCTGCCACGCGGATTACGGCTGACCGACGTCGAACTCGGCGAAAGCGAGCTTGTGCTGCGGGGCGAGGCCGAACGGTGGCACGAGAAGATCCCGCTGACCGACCTACTCACATGGCTCGCGACCGCGGCGGCCACATTCACCCTTCCCCAATTCCCTGGACGAGATAACGTCAACGGATGACCAGCGTTGGGATCATCGGCTCGGGGTTCGCGGGTATCGGGGTTGCGATCGAGCTGCGACGCGCGGGGATCACCGACATCACCCTGCTGGAGAAGGCCGCCGAGTTGGGCGGCGTGTGGCGGGAGAACACGTATCCGGGCGCTGCCTGTGATATTCCGTCGCCGCTGTACAGCTTTTCCTACGAGTCACACCACGCATGGGGCTACCGCTACTCCGGTCAAGCCGAGATCCACGACTACCTGAAGAACGTCGCGAACAAGTACGGCATCGACGAGCTCATCCGGTACGAAACCGAGGTGGCTGACGCGGAGTACGACGGACGTTGGCACGTGACCACGACCGACGGCCAGAAGCTCGAGTTCGACGTGCTCATTCCGGCCGTCGGCCAGCTTTCCCGGCCCGCGCTGCCGGAAATCCCTGGGATGGAAACGTTCCAGGGCACCATGTTCCACTCCGCGCGCTGGAACCATGATCACGACCTGACCGGCAAGCGCGTCGCGGTCATCGGCACGGGCGCCAGCGCGATCCAGTTTGTACCCAGGATTCAGCCGCAAGTCCGCAGCCTCAAGCTGTTCCAGCGCACCCCGCCGTACGTCCTGCCGAAGCCCGACCGGCGGTACACGCGCTGGCATCAGGCGCTGTTCCAGCGCTTCCCGAAGACGCGTACCGCAGGCCGCGCCGGGATCTGGGCGGTCGGCGAGCTGATGACCAAAGGCTTGATCGGCCACCGGGGCATCGCCAAGGCGGTCCAACGGCTCGCTTTGACGTTCCTCAAACTTCAGGTCAGGGACCGCAAGCTGCGCGCCAAACTCACGCCGGACTATCCCGCCGGGTGCAAGCGGATCCTGTTCGCCAACGACTACTACCCCGCGCTCGCCAAACCGAACGTGCGGCTGGAGACGGGCCGGATCACCGAGATCACGCCGCGTGGCGTGCGGACCGAGGACGGCGTCGAGCACCAGGTTGACACGATCATCTTCGGAACCGGTTTCGACACCACGGATTTCCTCGCGCCGATGCGGATCCGCGGCCGTGACGGGCAGGATCTGCGCGCGGACGCGTGGGCAAAGGGTGCTCGCGCGTATCTCGGCATCTCGGTACCGCGATTTCCCAACCTGTTCCTGATGTACGGCCCGAACACCAACCTTGGCGGCGGGTCGATCGTCTACATGATCGAACGCCAGGCGCGCTACATCGCCCGGTTGGTCCGTTATCTCCGGCCTGGGCAAGCGATCGAGGTTCGGCCCGAAGTGGCAGAGCGGTTCGACGAGGAGATGCAACGGCGCCTCGCCGACACTGTGTGGACATCCTGTGACAACTGGTATCGCGTTTCGTCCGGACGGGTGATCAGCAACTGGCCTGGCCTGGTTTCGGAGTATGACCGGCGAACCAGGACCTCGGACCGGGCCGCTTATGTCATACGGTGAGACGCGTGCAGACGCTCGAATCGATCATCGAAGGCAAAACCTTGTCGACCGGGGGCACCGACTACAAGTCGCTCAACCCCTCGAACCTCGACGACGTCGTGGCGACGGTCCGCTTGGCTGGCCCGGATGCCCTGAAAGCGGCCGCTGAATCCGGCAGGCGCGCGCAGCGTGAATGGGCGGCCGTACCGCCGCCGGTGCGCGGCCAGTTCGTGGCGGCGCTCGGCCGGTTGGTCGCGGCCAACAAGGAGACCCTCGCCCAGATCGTGACGCGGGAAATCGGCAAACCCATCGCCGAGGCCCGTGGCGAAGTCCAGGAAATCGTGGACACGTGTGACTTCTTCCTCGGTGAGGGACGGCGGCTCTACGGCCAGACCGTGCCGTCGGAAATGCCGGACAAGCAGTTGTTCACGTTCCGGGTCCCGGTCGGCGTGGCCACGATCATCACCGCTGGCAACTTCCCTGTCGCGGTCCCGTCCTGGTATCTCGTGCCAGCTTTGTTGTGCGGCAACGCCATTGTCTGGAAGCCCGCGGAGTGTGCCGCTGCCAGCGCCAAGGCGTTCGCTGATCTGATCTGGCACGCCGGGCTGCCGCAAGGCGTGCTGAACCTCGTGTTCGCGGATGGACAGTCCACTTTCGATGGTTTGCGGGACTCGCTTGAGGCCGGGTTGGTCGACAAGGTCGGGTTCACTGGGTCCAGTGTGGTCGGTTCGAAGATCGGCGAGCTGTGCGGACGTCACCTGCAGTCGCCGTGCCTTGAGCTCGGCGGCAAGAACCCGATGGTGATCACCGAGGACGCGGATCTGGACCTGGCCGTGGAAGGCGCGCTGTTCTCGGGTTTCGGCACGGCTGGGCAGCGCTGCACTTCGCTGGGCAGTGTGATCGTCCACGAGAGCGTGCATGACGAGTTCGTCAGCCGGTTCGACGCGGCCGTCAAGACAGCAACGGCAGGCGAACCGGACGGCGATGTCCTTTTCGGACCGTTGCTGGACGAGAAGTTCGCCAAGTCCTATGAGGAGTATCTCAAGTGGATCGGCGACCACCACACCGTGCTCGGCTCGACCGGTATCGGCCGGATCACCGCGGACAATCCGCGTGACGGCTTCGTCGGCGACCCGTCGAAAGGCCTGTTCTACCACCCGGTGATCTTGGATGGTGTCAAACCGGACGACCGGGTGTTCCTTGAGGAGACGTTCGGCCCGATCGTCGGCGTGACCACGTATCGCACTTTAGACGAGGCGATCGAGCTGGCCAACGCGCCGGGCTATGGACTGTCCTCTTCGGTCTACACAACCAATCCGACGATCGCTTTCCGTTACCGGCAAGGCATCAGTGCCGGCATGGTCAGCGTGAACAATTCGACGTCCGGCGCCGAGGCACATCTTCCCTTTGGTGGCAATGGAAAGTCCGGCAATGGCAGCCGCCAGTCGGGTATCTGGGTACTGGACCAGTTCACCCGCTGGCAGTCGATGAACTGGGACTTCTCCGGCAAGCTGCAGAAGGCGCAGATGGACGTTGCCGAGATCCAGCCGGATGAGAGTTTCCGTCTGTGACGGACGTGGTGATCGTCGGCGGCGGCGTTGTGGGCGCGAGTACCGCGTTTCACCTCTCCGAAGCCGGTGCCAGCGTGGTGCTGCTGGAGCGGGACACCCTCGCTTCCGGCAGCACCAGCCGCGCGGCCGGCGGCGTGCGTGCGACGTTCTCCGATCCGGTGAACATCGCATTGGGACTGCGGAGTCTTGAAGCGTTCGAGCGGTTCGGCACGCGCCCTGGCGCCGAGATCGACCTGCGGCAGCACGGATATCTGTTCCTGTTGGACGACGCCGAAGATGTCGCGGTGTTCCAGGCCAGTGTGGACCTGCAGAACTCGTTGGGCGTGCCCAGCCGGATGATCTCGGCGGAGGAGGCCCGCTCGCTGTCGCCCTTGATCTCGACCGAGGGCTTGCTTGGCGCGTCCTTTTCCCCACGGGACGGGCATTGCACGCCCGAAGCCGTGGTTCATGGCTACGCGAGCGCGGCAAGGCGACTCGGTGCCGACATCCGTCAACATTGCACTGTCACGGAAATTGATGTCAAGGATGGCGAAATCCTTGGCGTGCGTACTTCCCAAGGGTTCGTTCAAACTTCGACGGTTGTGTGCGCGGCTGGCGCATGGTCGGCGGCGGTCGGCGAGATGGCTGGCGTCGCGTTGCCGGTTCGGCCGTTACGCAGGCAGATCCGTGTCACTGAGCCAGTTTCGGTGCCGCCGGACCTGCCGTTCACGATCGACTTCGGCACCACGTTCTACTTCCACCCGGAAGGTCCCGGACTGTTGATCGGAATGTCCGATCCTGAGCAGGATTTCGGGTTCGAGACGCATGCATCCGACGAATGGCTGGAAAGACTCGCCGCCGCGGCAGCCCGGCGCGCGCCGCTGTTGACCGAGATTGGCCTCGCGCGAGGTTGGGCAGGCTTGTACGAGGTGTCGCCCGACCACAACGCGATCGTCGGCGAATCCCGTGCGGTCAGCAGATTCCTTTACGCGACCGGCTTTTCCGGGCACGGTTTCCTGCAGGGACCGGCGATCGGTGAGGTCATGCGTGACCTGGTACTAGGACATTCACCAGTCGTCGATGTGTCCTCTTTGGACGTCACGCGGTTCGCCGCCGACGCCATCCGTCCCGAACACAACGTGGTCTGACCTGCGATTCGGACAAACCTCCCGCCGCGTTGAACCACGCTGCGCTCACGTCCGTATCACGGAGTGTGGAGGAAACGGAGGTGCGATGCGTAAAGGACTGATGGCGATCGGAGCAGCCATCGCGTTGGCAGTGACGGGATGTTCGTCCTTAGGTGGCAGCTCGACCGCCGCCGTGCCCCCTGCCCAAGCGAGTTCCCACAATCAGGCGGACGTGAAGTTCGCGCAGGACATGATCCCCCACCACCAGCAGACGATCCAGATGGCCGACCTTGCGACACGGCAAGCGACCGGCCAGAAAGTGAAGATCGTCGCAGCCTCGGTACTCAGTGCCGAGGAAAAAGAGATCCAGATGATGAAAGGCTGGCTGACCCAGTGGAAAGCCGCCCACCCGGACGCTGCCAAACACGGCGGCCACGACATGCCCGGCATGATCTCCACATCGGACATGACAGCACTTGAGGCGATGTCAGGTGCGGCGTTCGACAGCCAGTGGCTGTCAATGATCGAGAAGCACCTCGAGTCCGGTGTGACGATGTCGAAGACAGTGCTGGCCGAAGGTCAGAGCGCGGAAGCGAAAGCGATGGCGAACGAGATCATCGAGAACCAGGAAGCCAAGATCAAGGAGGTCCAGGCCCTGGGCTGAAACAGAACGTTGGCGGGACAGCTTGAACCAGCCCTGTCCCGCCTAGCCAACCCAAGGTCAGCCCTCGTGAGTGGTTTTGCCGGTTAGAACCGGCAAAACCACTCACGAGGCGCACGCTGGGAATTCAGCGCCAGAGATTGCGCCAGATTGGGCGGGGCACCAGCCGCAGCACCGCGAACAGCCACCTCAACACCCCTGGCACCCAGATGTCAGACTTCTTACCCCGCAAAGCCTTCACCGTCGCGTCAGCCACCTTGTCCGGTGTGGACGGGAACGGCGCGGGTTTCATCCCCGCGGCCATCCGGCCGATCACGAAACCCGGCCGGACAACCAACACCCGGACCCCGCTGCCATGCAGTGCGTCCGCCATCCCGGAAGCGAACCCGTCCAGCCCAGCCTTGGTCGAACCATAGACATAGTTCGCCTTACGAACCCTGACCCCGGCGACCGACGAGAACACCACGATCGTCCCGCTCCCCTGGGCTCGCATCAAGCGGCCCAAGTGGGTCAGTACGCTCACGTGCGCCACATAGTCCACGTGCACGATCTCCAACGCGTGTGCAACGTCCACTTCGGCCTTTTCCTGCGAGCCGAGGATGCCGAAGGCGGTGACCACAACGGACACCGGGCCGAATCGGGCGAACACGTCCTCCAGCAAGGGACGGTGCGAAGCCACGTCGGCGGCGTCGAACTCGACCCGTTCGACACGATCCGCGCCCGCGTCCAACAGCAGCTGGGATTCAGCATCGAGCGAAGCACTTCGCCGTGCTGCCAGCACAACTGTGCCTGATGCCAGGCGTTTGGCGACTGCCAGGCCGATCTCACTGCGTCCGCCGAGAACCAGAATGGTCATGTCCTCGATTCTTACAAGCGCTGCGAAGCGGGGTTTCGGGAGTACCGTTTATCGGATGAGCACCTGGGTATCGCCGATCCGGCACGGCTGGGTGGTCCGTGACCTGGTGCCTGGCCCGGACGTCGACGAGTTCGCCGAGCCCGACCGGGTGATCGCGGCGCTCGCCCAGCCCGGCGCGGCGAACGACACGCTGCTGGCCGTCCAGCATCCCCATCGCACGCCCACGGCCCGGGAACAGAACTTGGACCTGCGGGCAGCGTTGCCAATCGCCCATACCGCCCTGAATCACCTGCGCGAGAGCCACTACCGCCCGGTGACCGACGTCGTCGGGCTGGCATGGCGTGAAGGACCGCAGGGTTCGGCGCTCGGGTTGCTCTGCCTGGTCGATCCGGCGGCCGTCAACCCCGATGGGCTGACGTGGGTCCGGCACACCGAAGAGGTCTACTTGGATGTCGTCGGTGAGCGGGCCGCGATGCTCAGCGGGCTCGGGTGCGCGACCAGCGCGGCCATGCTGGTACCGGTCGACGGCGGCGAGCAGTTCACCCGCTTGCTGTGTGACGCGGTCGGCCAACTCCACCAGCCCGACGTGGAACTGACTGATTCACGGCTGTGGCTCGCGGGCAAAGGTGAGCTGCAGGACAAGCTGATTGAGGCCGCCTGTTCGCAGTCGCTGATGGTCGCCGACGGCAACCACCGGGTCGCCGCGGCCGCGCTGGCCGGGCACGGTTCGCTGCTCGCCCTGATCACCGCAGGCCCTGACCTGCGGATTGGGCCGATTCACCGGGTGCTCGTCGGGACCGGGCTCAGCCTCGACGACCTTGCCGAGAAGTGGCGGCGGATCGGCCTGGACGTGCAGCCCTCCGAGGACCACACGCCGCCGGACATGCCGGGCACGGTCGTCGTCACGGCCAAAGGCAAGGCGTTGCGCGTCAAGCTGCCGGGCCTGGACATCGACCATCGGCAGGTCGAGAACGTGCTGATCGAGCAAGCGCTAGGTCTCGACCCAGCGGGACCTAAAGTCTGGCCATTGGCGCCAGGCCGCCCGGCACGGCCCGACGCGGACGCCACGTTGTTCATCGCGCCGATCCCGCTGGCCGACGTGCTGGCGGTGCACGCCGCCGGGGAACGGATGCCCCGCAAGGCGACCTACTTCACCCCGAAACCCCGCAGCGGATTGGTGCTCTCGCACATCCCGTCGAACCCGTGAGTAGAGTTAGGCGTTGATGAACTCCCAGGTCGTCGGGCGGGACCCGGAGCTAGACGTGCTCGCGCGAGCTCTGGATCGACCGGGCGGAACGATCCTGCTGCGCGGGGAGGCGGGGATCGGAAAGTCAGCCCTTGCCCAGCACACCCTTGACCTCGCGGACAAGCACGGCCTGACGGTCCTGCACGGCCAGGCGCACCCGTTGCAAGCCGGACTCGCGTACGCCCCGATAGTCGCGGCGGTCCGACCGTTACTCGCCAAGATGACCGAAATGGACGGGCTGACTCAGCTCGGCAGGCTTATGGCTGACCCGCGCCTGCCGTCCATGGCGCCAACCGACAACCCCGAACTCGACCGCACCCACATGTTCGAGGCGGTGGCGCGGCTCGTGGAACGGCACGCGCCTGCCGTGTTCTTCATCGACGACCTGCACTGGGCGGATCGCGGCACGATCGAGCTCGTCCACTACCTCGGCCGCAATACTGAGAACGTTCTCGTCCTCGCCGCATACCGACCAGGCGAGGCCAACCCCACCCTGGACGACCTGGCCACGACGGTCCGCCGGACCGGCACCGAGCTGGAACTGGCCCCGCTGACCGACGATGACGTCGCGCAGATCGCCCATAACCTCCTTGGCGCAACGCCGGAACCGGCGTTCCTCAACGACGTCACGCAGCGCGCCAAAGGTGTGCCCCTGTTCGTCACGGCCCTGGTCCAAGGCGGTTTCCAGGCGGTGCCGACGATCGTGCGGGACGTCGTGCTCGGCCGTCTGCAGCGGCTCGACGAACCCGAGCGCAGGCTCCTGGAGGTCGTCGCCGTCGCGGGCGAGGCGGCGACAGACGCGGTGCTGCAGGCCGTATCGGACGCTCCCCGAGCACTGCACAACCTGATAGTCGACGGGTTGGTCGTCGAACGCTCGACGGTCCGCGCCGTGGCGTACCGGGTGGCGCATCCGTTGTACGCCGAAGTCGCGTACGCAGAGATGACGCTGAGCGAGCGACGGTCGTTGCACGCGGCCGTGCTGAAAGCAATCGAACAAACCAGCCCAGACGACACGCTCGCGCTCGCCCCGCACTACCGCGAGGCTGGCACGCTGGCTGCCCCCGCGCGGGCCGTCGCGGTGATGGCCGAAGCGGGCTGGCGCGCGTTGGCCGTGCGTGCCGCAGAGGAAGCCGTGCGGTACCTCGAAGCGGCCATGGAACTGGCCGAGCCGCACCAGCGGCCGGACCTGCTCGACGGCATCGGCCGCGCCCACATGCACCTCGGGGACATGGATGCCGCGTCGGCCGCGTGGACAGCCGGCATCCAGCTCGCCGATCGGCTGGAACTGGAGAAACCCCTGGCAGTGCTGCAGTTCCGGCTGGCGATGCTTGATTCCGAACGGCTGGACTCGGCGAGCGCCAACACCAGGCTGTGGACCCAGTTGCGCGACATCCCACTGGAATCGCCCGAGATCGCGATCCACTCGATCATTTACACCCTGCGGCACGGCACCCTTGACGACGTCCGCACGCTGAGTTCGAGCCTGGCCGAGTCGATCGGGCCCGATCATCCGGCGCCAGCCCGCGCGGTCGCCCACTTCGGGCAGGCGGTCTGCCTGCTGATCGACCAGAAGTTCCAGCCAGCGCTTGGCCACGCCAAGAACGCGGTCACCCAGGCCAAACGCTGCGAAGCCGAGCTGCCGTTCTACACCCAGTACTTCACGCTGTTCCTCAGCGCGCTGCACACGTTGAACGGCGACGTCGCGATGGCCATCGAGTGCGCGCAGGAGACCGTGAGCGCGGGCACGTTGGTCGAGCTGCCGTCGCTGAAGTGCTTCGAGCACTATGCCTTGGCCTTCGGGTACTTCCTCGCCGGTGACATGGACAACGCCTTCGCCGAGATCGACACCGGCGTCGCCGTTGCCAAGGAGTCCGGGATGCCACGGTCCATCTCGCGAGTCGTGGCCTTCCGCGCGTTCATGCTCGCTGAGCAGGGCAAACTCACCGAAGCAAAGGCAGCTCTCGCCGAAGCGGAAGAGGCATATCGCTCGCCTGAGCAGAGCCTCGTGGAGATCGTCGCCCTCGCGTCGACCGCGATCGCGCTCTACAGCGACGAGCCACTGCCCGAGATCCCGTTCGACGCTTCGCAGACCTATAGCGACCCGGTCGCGACCATGTTGCGGATGCAGTTCGCGGGCCTGTGTGGGCTGAACAACGGCCAGCCCTCGCCTGCTGAGGAATGCGCCGCGTCGTTGCGCACGTTCGAGCAGCCCGCGGCGTTGATGATCGCCATCGCTGACCGGCTCGACGGGTCCCGGCTTCGCGACGCGGATCTGTTGGCCCGCACGGCCGACCAGTTCGACGCGATGGGCGCCGTCTTCCTGGCCGCGCAGGCCAGGCTGGAGCAGTACGAACTCGACCAGTCCGCCCCTGACCTGCCCAAGGTCCTTCAGGTCTTCGAACGGGCAGGCGCCGCTCATTGGGCGAACCGGGCTCGCCAGCTCGCTCGAACGTTGGGTGTCCGGGTACGGCCAACACGCCGGGACGGTCCACTGACCGCACGCGAGTCCGATGTGGTCAGGCTACTCGGCGAAGGACTGTCCAATGCGGACATTGCAGCTCGGTTGTTCCTCAGTGGACGGACAGTGGAGACTCACTTGCGCAACAGCTACGCCAAACTCGGACTGTCCACACGGGTCGCGCTTGCCCGCTGGGCCGGAGAGAACCTGAGATGAGACTCGTCGGCAGGGACACCGAAGTCAGCACGCTGACCAAGACGTTGGACCAGGCAGACCAGATCGTTCTGCTGCGAGGTGAGGCAGGCATCGGCAAGTCCCGGCTCGCCGAGGACACGCTCGACACCGCCGCCGCACGCGGGCTGACCATCTTTCGTGGCCAGGCGCATCCGCTGCACGCCGGGCTCGCCTACGCGCCGATCGTGGAAGCTGTCCGGCCGCATGCGTCCACTCAGAACACAGCCCTTGGCACGCTGCTCGGCCACCAAGGGGCGGCGGGCGATCCGGATCTCAACCGCACCAGGATGTTCGAGGCTGTGGCACGGCTCGTGCAGGAGAAGTCCCCCGCCGTGTTCTTCGTCGACGATCTGCATTGGGCCGACCGCGGCACGATCGAACTCGTCCACTACCTCGCCAAGAACACCTGTGGAACCCTCATTCTGGCCGCATACCGGCCCGGTGAAGCCAATCCTGCACTCGACGAGCTGGCCGCGACCGTCCGGCGGACCGGCACCGAACTGGAACTGGCCCCGCTGACCGACGACCATGTCGCAACGCTCGCGCACGACTTGCTAGACGCGCCACCGGAACCAGCCTTCCTCAGCGACGTCGTCCAGCGGGCCAAAGGCATTCCGCTGTTCGTCACCGCGTTGGTCCAAGGTGGATTGCAAGCGGTGCCGACGATCGTGCGGGACGTCGTGCTGAGCCGCCTCAGGCAACTGGACGAACCAGGCCGCAAGCTGATGGAGATCGTCGCGGTGGCGGGTGAATCCGCGACCGATGCCGTACTTCGGGCCGTTGCGGCCGCACCCGACGTGCTGCGGAACCTGATCCTCGAAGGCCTGGTCGTCGAGCGTCCCGTCGGGCGCGCGATAGCTTACCGTGTCGCGCATCCGCTGTACGCGGAGGTCGCGTACGCCGAAATGACCATCAGCGAACGGCGAACGCTGCACTCGGCCGTGCTCACAGCGATCGAGCAACACGATGCCAGTGATGTGCTGGCACTTGCGCCGCATTACCGGGAAGCCGGGAGCATCGCCGACCCAGCGCGTGCCGTGGCGGTGATGGCTGAAGCCGGTGAACGCGCGATGACTGTGCGGGCAAGCGAAGAAGCTGTGCGCTACTTCGAGGCGGCGTTGGACTTGGCCGAGCCCGAGCAAGCCCTTGATTTGCTGGACGGGATCGGCCGTGCACAGCGGGCGCTCGGCGCGATGGACCAGGCGAAAGCCGCGTGGTCACGCGGAATCAAGCTGGCCGAACAGCATCGTCTAGCGAAACCGTTGGCGCTCTTCAGGTTCCGGGTGGCTATGCTCGACACAGAGTGGCAGGACACGCCACCGGCAGAGGATGGGCTCCTCGCGGTGCGCGAGGTCAGTGTGGACTCGGCCGAACTCGCGATCCAGACGTTCGTGTACACGATGTGGCACGGCAGCATGAATGACGCCAAAGACCTGACAACCGCGCTGGCGCAGCAGCTCAACACGACGGATCCGTCGGCGTCCCGAGCGGTCGCGCACCACGGCCGGGCCATCGCCCTGATCTTCGACCAGCAGTTCGGGCCTGCTCACGAGCAAGCGGAAGCCGCGGTCGACGCGGCGCGGCAATGCGACAATACGTCACCGTTCTACCTTCAGTTCTTCCTGATCGCCGTCTGCGGTTTCCGTGCGCTCAGCGGTGACATCGCTGGTGCGGTCCGTGGCGCGCAGGAGGCTGTCCAAGCGGGCGCGGTCGTGGAATTGCCTTCGCTCACCTGGGTCAACTACCACACGTTGGCGTGCTGCCATTACCTCGCTGGTGATTTCAACGAGGCAATGGCCCAGAACGACACCTCTGTCGCCGCGGCCAGAATGTCGGGTTTGCCGCGTGCCATCGCGGGAACCGTCGCGATGCGTGCGTTCCTTCTAGCCGAACGTGGGCAACTCAGTGACGCTGCGACGGCGTTAGCCGAGGCGCGTCAAGCGTATCCGGACCCGGATCACAGCCTGGTGGACGTCATCGGGCTTGCTGCCACAGCGATCGCGCTCTATGTCGACGAACCGCAACCCATGGTCCCGTACGTCGCTTCGACGACCTACAGCGACCCGTTCTCGGTGCTGCTGCGTGGCTTGTACGCCAGTCTGGCCGCATTGAACGTCGGTGATCCGAGTTTGGCTGTCATGCATTCCGAGGCGATCGGCGCGTTCAAACAGCCAGCGCCGCTGATGACCGCGTTCGATGACCGGCTCACCGGGCTGCGCTTGGGTGACGCCAAGTTGCTGGCAGATGCCGCCGAACGCTTTGCCGCTGTCGGCGCCAAGGTGCTGGCCGCGCAGACCCGGCTTGAGTATTCCGAGCTGACCAACTCCGCCGATGGTTTGCCGGAGATCGTCGAGGTACTCAGCAAGGCAGGCGCGGCGCACTGGGCGAACCGCGCACGTCAGCACGCACGCGCGCTGGGGATGCGGCTGAGCCCCACACGTCAGAACGGCCCGTTGACCGCACGTGAGACTGACGTTCTGCGGTTGCTCAGTGACGGATTGTCCAATGCGGACATCGCGGCTCGCCTTTTCCTCAGTGGACGAACAGTGGAGACGCACCTGCGTAACAGTTACGCCAAACTGGGGCTGTCCACACGGGTCGCGCTCGCCCGCTGGGCCAGTGAGAACCTGTAGCACCGAAAGGAAACCGCAAGCCTCCCGTGTAACACTCCCGCCGCCAGCGACAACGAGGCGATCGGGAGCCGATGACTGGGAAGTACATGAGCGGCAGCGAATATTCGGCAACTCTGTCGGCTGCGCTCACATCGTATTGGCGGACACTGGAAGTGCGTTGGACAAAGGACGCGGGTAAGACGCTGTACGGCGGCACAGCCGACATTTCGGGCGCCCCCGAGCCCATCCGGTGGCAGGTGCCGCCGGAGTCCTGGCGTCACCTGCAGACGTGCCCGGTCGTGCACTGGGCGATGACCGACGGCACACCTGCCACCAGGCCAGGATCATGCGACGGGTGGAGCGTCCCGGACACGAAGTTCGTCGAATGCCGCGCGTTGGACGTGTTTCGCCAGGTCGGCGACTGGGCGTGGGCGAAACGGGAGCACCTTTCCCGCTCGATCCCTGACCTCGCCGGTGGGCCTGAACTGTCATCCCTCGAACAGGCGCACACCAGCCTGTCGTCTGTGCACTCTGCCATTCAGTCCGACGGAACCGTCGGCGGGCACGCACTGGGCGGCCTGGTCGACTGGCTGTCCACTGGGGACTCGAACAGCAACCAGACAAGAGGGTGGATGACCGGCTGGACGGGCCTTGCGGCGAACAGCCTGAAAGGCGGCCTTTTCACCACGGTCAAGCCGACGCTGAACAACCACGCGACCCTGACGGCATGGCTGGGCAATTGCTATTCGGTTCGTAGCACGATCGTTCACACCACACGCAACAACACGCTCAACCTGATCGGGCAACTGACCCAGGACCTCAACGAGGTCGTCGCCGCGCAGAAAATGGATCTGACCAAGCAGAAGCTGGTTGTCAGCGCGGCCAGTCAGGCGTGGACGATCGCCAAGATAGGTGTCGAGGCGCTGAGCAAATTCTCCAATGTCGGCACCGTGATCAGCTTGATCGGGTTCGTATTGGGCAACGTCGACACCGCACAGAAGACCGAGTTCAAGTACGCGCAGCTCAGCGAGTTTTTCTCGCACGCGGATACTGCCGTGCGCACACTGCACAGCGAAATGGACAGTGCCGAAGCCGACTACGCCAAAGCCGTCACCGCCGTTGAACAGGCGATCGCTGGAGCCGACCCAACGACACTGGAGCTTTACGACATCACGCAGCATTCGGCGGATGGCGACGACAGCGATCCGTCTGCCTCAGGCAGGTACGCCGTCGACGTCAACACAGTGCTTGAGATAGCTCAGCACTGCTATGACGTTGCCGAGATCTACTCACAGTTGCTCAACAAGCTCGCGACGACCGCGTACTCCGACGGCCAGCTCGCGGGCCGGGGCGTCGCGCCTATCGCCGCGGACCAAGGCGTGATCCGGCTGCGTGAGGAGATCGAGTCGTTCTTCACCACCACGACAACGCGGTACCTGACAGCCGGTGATCGGATCAAAGCCGCGGCCAAGCTGTACGCGGAAAACGACGCGGTTCAGCGGGAACGGTACGAGAAGACGATATCCGAATGGCGGACGGCTGGGGTTGGCGAGTTCGGGCAGCGCAACCGGATCGACACGGACCCGAGCAAGGACGGTGTCCAGAACTGATTTCCCAGGTCAGCCCTCGTGAGCGGTTAGTACGGCAGCCGGACTTCGTGATCTTGGCTGGTGAGGGTCCCTGAATACGGACGCGGCCACCAGTTGATCATGAGCAGTTGTGTGGACAACTCAAGATCGTGTGGTGGCCGCGGGCGCCATCGTAAACCCCGTTGAGGGTGTGGATCCCGTTGGCTGGCGGGAGAAGTTCGACGGGCTGATGGCTCGGGTGGCGAAGCGGTTTAAGCGGGTGGAACCGCGCCGGCGAGCACGAGCGTTCGTGGAGGGGCTGCTGGCCGACCTGCCGCGCAAGAACTGCTGGACGATCGCCGAGCACGCCGGGGACGCGACGCCGGACGGGATGCAGCACCTGCTGTCGCGGGCGGTGTGGGATGCCGATGAGGTGCGCGACGACGTGCGGGATGCCGCGGTGGAATATCTCGGTGACACCGACGCGATGCTGGTCGTGGACGAGACCGGCGACGTCAAGAAAGGGACGTGCACGGTCGCGACCCAGCGCCAATACACCGGTACCGCCGGGCGGATCGAGAACGCCCAGGTCGGGGTGTTTCTGACCTATACCACCAAGGTCGGGCACACACTGATCGACCGTGAGCTGTACCTGCCGCGCTCCTGGACCGGTGATCCTGATCGGTGCGCGGCGGCCGGGGTCCCTGAGGACACCGGGTTCGCGACCAAGCCCGCGCTGGCCTCGCGCATGATTCTGCGTGCCCTCGACGGTGGTGTGCCCGCCGGGTGGGTCGCCGCGGACGAGGTCTACGGCAGCAATCCGACGCTGCGTGGCGATCTGGAGAAACGGCGGGTCGGGTACGTGCTCGCGGTGGCCTGCGACCACCGGGTCAGCACCGCCACGGGCACCTATCGGGCCGATGAACTGCTCGCGCGGCTACCGAAACGTGCCTGGCAGCGACTGTCCGCGGGCAAAGGCGTGAAAGGACACCGGTTCTACGACTGGGCCTGGATCAGTCTCACCAGCGGTGATGACGAGCCCGCCGGGCATCGGTGGCTGCTGGTCCGGCGCAACCGCCGCACCGGCGAACGTGCCTTCTACCGCTGCTACGCGCCCGAAAGGGTGCCGCTGGCCACGCTGGTGCGGGTGGCCGGGCGCCGATGGACCGTCGAGGAGTCCTTCCAAACCGGCAAAGGCCAAACCGGTCTGGACGAACACCAAGTCCGCACGTGGACATCTTGGTATCGCTGGACAACCCTGGTGCTGCTCGCCCACGTCTTCCTCGCGATCGTGACGGTCACCGCCCGCGCCAGACCCGCTGCGGACGGGCTGATTCCGTTGACACTCAACGAAATCCGCCATCTCTACAACGCACTGGTGCTCACTCCGGCCACAGACATCCGGCACGTCCTGCACTGCTCACACTGGCGCAGGCGACACCAATACCGAGCCCAGCAAGCCCACTACCAGCACCAATCGCTCCAGGAACCATGAAGATCACGATCTACGACTGGAGTACTAGGGAGCACTTTTCGGGTGAATACTACGTCAGAGTGGACGCGTGGGTTGGCAGTGGAGACATCCGATGTGGCGAAGAAGTCAAGCGGCCGCTGTGAGGGGTTCGAAGAATGCCGCGGTCTCGTCGTAGGGTTGCCGGGTCTGCAGGCAGTGGTAGAGCTGGCCGAGCATGCGGTTGAACAGGTGCCGCAAGGCAGCAGCATGGCGGTCGCCGGCGGCGCGGCGTCGGTCGTAATGGGCGCGGGCGCCGGGTGAGCCGGTGAGCGCGGCGAAGGCCCACACGAATCCCGCGGCGGCGAGTCTGTCGTTTTTGACCTTGCGGTACGTGATCACGATGCTGCGTCCGGATGCCCGTGTGACCGGTGCCGAGCCGGCGAACGCTTGGAGCGCGCGAGCATCGGTGAATCGGTCGCGGTCGTCGCCGATCTCTGCCAATACTCGGGCACCGGTTGTGTCGGCCAGGCCCGGGAACGAGGTGATGATCGCGTAATCCGGATGTTGGGCGAACGCGTCGGCGGTGGCGGCTGCGAGTTCGTTGACGCTGTCGCACTCGGTGTCCAATGTGGCCAGCAGCCGCAGAGCCTGAGAGCCCATTGCCTGTTCCACCAAGGCTTCCTGCCGTAGCTGCGGAACGCGCAACGCGTCGCGTAGCTCGACAGCAAGTGCGTCGATACCGCGCTGACGCCCCGCGCGACGCAGCGCGGCGGCGATCCGCGCTGTCGACAAGCGTGCGGCCTTCGCGGGTGTGGGTGCGATCGCCAGCACTGCCCGGGCAACGCGGCTGGTCAAACCGCCGTCTCGGTGAGCGAAAATGGCGAGGAAGCCGGGGAAGTACTCGCGCAGCAGGGATCGGAGCTCGTTGGATGCCTTAGTGCGACGCCAGATTGCGTCCTGGTGGGCACGGGCGAGTACGGCGATCGAGCGGGCCAGTTCGCTGTCTGCGGGGAGCTGGCGGTGCGCGTGCATGTCGGTGCGCAGGATGTTCGCCAACGTCATCGCGTCCACGTGGTCAGACTTCGACCGCGCGACCGTGCGTCGCTCGCGATACCGGGCTACCGCCATCGGGTTGATCGGATACACCGGCCGTCCGGAGGCGCGCAGCACGGCCACCAGCAGGCCGCGTGGGGTCTCGATCGCCACCGGGATCGGGTCGGCTGGGTCGTCACCAGCTTCGGCCAGAAGCCCGACGAGCTCGGCAAAACCCTCCGCCGGCTCGGTGATCCGCCGCTTGGCCACCAGCTTGCCCTGCTCGTCGACAAGCGCAATGTCGTGATGCGATTCGGCCCAGTCCACCCCGCAGTACACCGTCGACACCGGCATCGCCTCCCGTTTTTGTGTTGGTATCGGTGCAGGTCAGCACCCCTAGTGGAACCACGCAGCTCCCTAATGGAAGGACTCTGAGTCCGACATCCGATTAGCCGTTCGCGACTCCAGCGACCCGCACGGCTCCCGGTCTCACTGGAGAGCTCCACGGCTCGGGCACTACGAGAGATAGCACCGTGCGAGCGGGCTGCAACCACGATCAACAACATCGCCGATCACCAGCGCACTGGCGGTCACGACACGCCGGACATCAACCCAGCAACCGGTGTGGCGCCCGCGCCGATCTTCCCGAAGGCATCACACAGGCCGGTACGCCCAAGGCGTCGAGCGCCACACCGAGCTGGCGAACGGCCCACAACCCCGGTTGAGCGCCGGCCTCCACTGAGGACTTGCGACCTGGTGGGAGAAAGGCATTCCCGACCGGGCCACGGGCCGTTCGTCCCCCATTAGGTGGGCGGGATCGGTGTGGTTTCGCATGTCGGGGCGGCGGCGCTGCGGCTGCTGGCTACCAAGGTTGGTTTGACCTCTGGGTTGTCGACTGCGTTGCGGCGCAAGGGATTCATGCCGACACATGATCGCGGCCAGGTGGTCACCGACCTCGCGGTGATGATCGCCGATGGTGGCGAGGCGATCAGCGACATCGCCATCGTGGGCGATCAGAGCGAACTGCTGGGCCCGGTGGCCTCGATGCCTACCGCATGGCGGATCCTGGACGAGGTCACGCCGGCCAGGTTAAAGAAGATCGCCTCGGCTCGGGCGAAGACCTGCCGCTACGTGTGGACGCTGATCAAGGCCCGGCACGGCCGGATCCCGCCGGCCAGGATCGCCGGTGGGGATCTCGGCGCGACGGTCGTGATCCGCCTGGATGCCACCCTGCAGACTGTCCACAGCGAGAAACAACACGCGGCACCAACCTACAAACACACCTTCGGATTTCACCCACTGACCGCATGGTGTGACAACACCCGCGAATCGCTGGCCTTCCAGCTACGGCCCGGCAACGCCGGCGCCAACACGGTCGCCGATCACCTCACCGTGCTGGGCGAGGCGATCACCCAGATCCCCGCCGAACGCCGCCGCGACCTGCTGATCACCTGCGACGGTGCCGGCGCCACCCTGGAATTGGTGCGCCACATCACCACCCTCAACGACCGACGCGGGTTTCAGGTGCACTACTCGATCGGGTTCGACCTGGACGCCCGTGTCCGCACCGCGATCGGCCGGATACCCGAACAGGGATGGCAGGCCGTGCTCGACCCCGACGGGCAGGCCCGCGACCTGGACAAGGCCGGCGTCGCTGAGTTGACCGGCCTGCTGCGCCACAGCGCTGGCGGCGACACACTCGCCACCTGGCCCACCGACATGCGGGTGATCGTGCGCCGCGAGAAACCCCACCCCGGGGCACAACTGTCGCTGTTCGAGGAACACCACGGCTGGCGCTACCAACTGCTGGCCACCAACACGCCCACCGGGCAGATCGCGTTCCTCGAAGCCCGCCACCGCACCCAAGCCCGTGTCGAAGACCGGATCCGCTGCGGCAAGGACACCGGGCTGGGCCGCCTGCCCTCCCGCGACTTCGCCATCAACCAAGCCTGGTGCGCCACCGCGACCATCGCCTGCGACCTGCTCGCGTGGCTGCAACTGCTCACCCTGCACGGCGAACTCGCCCACATAGAACCGAAAACACTGCGCTACCGACTCCTGCACACCGCCACCCGACTGGTCCACGGCGGACGACAACGCACCCTCAAGATCCCCGCCACCTGGCCCTGGGCCACCCACCTCGCCGCCGCCATCACCACAATCCTCGCCCTACCACCACCCTGACCAGCCACAACCCGACCCAACGACCCGAAAGGACCCAACCCGGCCCCTGGAACCGGCGTCCACCCGGCACGACAGCCGGCGAAACACCCTGCCACCAACCACAAAACAAGATCAACAAGAGGTTGACGACACGGCCCCAGAACAGACGATCACACCCGTGAATACGTAGCAGTACACCCGCCGGGTCCCAGGGCTGACGGCGTCCGAGACCACCGGCACGTACTGGGCAAACGTCGGAACCGGTGGGAGATCTGGAGACTCGAGCAGTTCCCGCGGTGAAACGCCGAGACTCTCCAAGACACGGTGCGCGGTTTCAAGGTCGGTGCGGCTCGCGCCCACAGGCGGCTGGGTCTGCCGCTGCCATGCCGGTCTCTGCCTGCCTGCGTTGGTGATCACGCGCGAAGCTTCGACCATACGGGCCTGTGCCGCCACTTCACCGACATACTCCGCTGAAATCACCTAGCGCTAGGCCGATTTCGTCATCTGTGGACGCGTGTCGTGCTGGCATGTGTCCACGGTCGCGCGCACGAGGCGTCACTGGTTATGACGGTTTGAAGTGACCGCAGATGTTCGTTGTGGGTTCTATAGGTGATCGCAACACCCGATGGGAAAGGTGTTGCAATGAAACAGTTTCGTCGAACAACGGGTAAGCGTGGGCCCGCACCCCAGGCGGCCAAGCGTGAGCAATATCTTCGGCTGATGGCGCAAGGGATGAGCAACTCGGCGGCGTGCCGAGAGGTCGGGATCGCTCGCAGGACCGGCGACTGGTGGCGCTACGGGCGCACCGTGACGGACGGGACGGGGCGTAAGCACACATACCCGCCGATCACGGTCGAGCCGCCGCCGGAGATCTCCTCGCGGTTCTTGTCCGAAGACGAGCGGATCGCGATCGCCGACCTGCGGCGGGCCGGGAACTCCATCCGCGCCATCGCCCGGGAACTGGGCCGCGACCCGGCCACCATCAGCCGCGAGGTACGCCGCAACGCCGACCCCCATACCGGCGCCTACCACCCCCACCGCGCCCAGAAACGCGCGGTCGCCCGCCGGGCGCGCTCCAAGGAGGGCAAATTACGGCGAAACCCGCAGCTGCGCGAGTTCGTCCAGCAGCACCTGGACCAACGCTGGAGCCCTGAGCAGATCAGCCGCGCCGCCCAGGTGAACTTCCCCGACCAGCCTGACATGCAGGTGGCGTGCGAGACCATCTATCAGGCGCTCTACCGGCCAGAACGGGGCGGACTGGACCGCGAGCCGGGCAAGGCACTGCGGACTAGACGCGCTTGGCGCCGCCGGCGCCGCCCCGGCAGGCGCACCACCCGGTTCGTCACGCCCGGACTGATGATCAGCCAGCGCCCCGCCGAGGTCGCGGACCGTTCCGTGCCAGGACATTGGGAAGGCGACCTCATCGTCGGCAAAAACGGTGGCTCGGCCATCGGAACGTTGGTGGAACGCGCGACCCGCTTCACCGCGCTGGTCCACCTGCCCGGCCGCCACGACGCCGACAGCATGCTTGACGGGCTTGTCCGGGCGGCGGGCACCCTTCCCACAGGTGTGGTTCGGTCGCTGACGTGGGATCAAGGCGGCGAGATGGCGCTGCATGGCCAGTTCACCGCCGCCACCGGAATCCCCGTCTACTTCTGCGAACCGGCCAGTCCTTGGCAGCGAGGGTCGAACGAGAACACAAACGGACTGCTGCGCCAGTACTTTCCCAAGAGCACCGACCTGTCGATCCACACCGCCGACGACCTCGCCGCCGTCGCCGCCGAACTCAACAACCGTCCCCGCAAGGCACTCGACTGGGCCACTCCAGCCCAACGTTTCGCTAACCCTGAGTATTCATGGCGATCTTGATTCGGGCGCCGTGTCGGAACAGGGAAAAGTGCTCCTGAGCTGGGAAGATGAGGTTGCTAATGCCTGTTCTTACCCATGAAGCTCTGGAGCACTTTCGACGTGGATGTTACTGGGTGGTCGCGGGATCTGGCGGTAGAAGTCGGTGGGCGTGGCGTGGTCAGTCATGCCGGGACCGCGGCGGTGCGGTTGCTGGCCGACCGCACCGGGTTGACGGAAGGCTTGTCGCGGGCGATGGCGCGGCGTGGGTTCATGCCGGTGCATGACCGTGGCCGGGTGTTCGCCGACACCGCGGTGTTGATCGCTGACGGCGGGCGGGTCCTGTCGGATCTGGCTGTCCTGCGCGATCAGGCCGAACTGTTCGGGCCGGTCGCCTCAGATCCGACGTTGTGGCGCACGTTGGACGCGGTCGGTCAGGTGCAGCGCAACAAGATCGCCCGTGTGCGTGCCCGGATCCGCGAGCATGTGTGGTCGTTGATCGAGCGACGGCACGGCCGGATTCCGCCGTCGCGGGTGGCCGACCGTGATCTGGGCACGACCGTGGTGGTCCGGTTGGATGGTTCGCTGGTGATCGCGCACTCGGACAAACAACTCGCCGCGGGAACCTACAAGGGCAGCTTCGGTCATCATCCGCTGCTGGCCATGTGTGACAACACCGGCGAATCGCTGGCCCTGTTGCTGCGCACAGGAAGCGCCGGATCCAACACGACAGCTGATCACCTCGAGGTCCTCGACGCCGCGATCGCCCAGATCCCGGCGAAACATCGAAGGAACCTTCTAGTCACCGTGGACGGCGCGGGCGCCTCCCACGGTCTCATCAAGTACATCACCGCGCTGAACGCCAAGCCAGGCAGGCAGGCGCACTACAGCGTCGGCTGGGAACTCGGTGCGCGGGAACGAGCCGCGATCGGCCGTGTCCCCGCGAAGGCATGGCAGGCAGTGCTCGATCACCACGGCGATCCTCGGCCGCTGGACAAAGCCGGCGTGGTGGAACTGACCGCGCTACTACGTCACCACCCCGACGGGGACCAACTGGAGAACTGGCCGGCCGATCTGCGGATCATCTGTCGTCGTGAGAAACCCCACCCCGGCGCACAGTTGTCCCTGTTCGAAGAAGCCGACGGCTGGCGCTACCAACTGGTGGCCACCAACACCCCGGGCAGCGGTTCGGGCGCCACCGTCCAGTTCCTGGAAGCCCGTCACCGCCCGCACGCCCGAGTCGAGGACCACGTCCGCTGCGGCAAGCAAACCGGCCTCGGTCACCTGCCCTCCACCAAGATCGAGATCAACCGGGCCTGGTGTCTGGCCGCCACCATCGCCATCGACCTGCTCGCCTGGCTGCGCCTGCTCTGCCTTGAGGGCACCCTCGCCAAAGCCGAACCCAAAACCCTGCGCTACCGGCTACTGCACACCGCCGCCCGCATCGTCCGCGGCCAACGCAAACGCAAGATCAAAATCCCGGAAACCTGGCCCTGGGCCGACCCTCTCGCCGCCTGCCTCCGGGCAGCGCTGGCCCTGCCACCACCAACTCGATGACCCCTGTCCCTGCCCCTCGACCTGAAAGGCCCGCCCCCCAACCCGGCGCCCAGCCAACACCGGCGGCCGGGCTCGAACCCTGACCATCACCACACAGCAACCAACTCAAGATCAACATCCGAACCGGCACAGGCGGACACGTCACCCACGTGAATGATCAAGGCTAAGCTCGTCGCAACAGTCAGATGATCACGTGTTGCGATCATCATCAGAATCCGCCGTTCGACGAAACTGTTTCATTGCAACACCTTTCCCATCGGGTGTTGCGATCACCTATAGAACCCACAACCAACAACTGCGGTCACATCACGGGCTCTGGCTCAGGTTTTGTGAGCCGGTGACGGATTGTCATGACAACAGAACGCGTTTGCGGAGTAGCCGAAATCCTGCGCGGCCGAACATCTGGCGTTTCAACATCTTGATCCGGTTGACGTGGCCTTCGACAGCGCCGGAGTTCCAGCGCAGGGTGAGCCCGGCGGTGACCGCAGGCAGGTCGCGCTGGAGGCCGGCGGCGAAGTTGTGCAGCCTGGGGAGGTCGTTGGCCTGAACATCAGCGAGCCACTGCGGAAGGCGCTCACCGCGCAGGTGGACAAGCATGTCCGCGAAGGAGCGGACATGGCCGCTGAGGGCGTCGAGTTCCGGGCAGTGGTCGAGCACGGCCTTCAGGGTGAGGCAGTGTGGTTCGTCGAGGTCGTCTGGAGGAGTGGCAATCCATCCGGCGACCGCGCGTGCCGAAGGCGGTCGAGTGCCGACCGGTTGTGGTGTGGTGCGCATGGGCCGGATGTAGGCGCTGACCGCGCCGTAGCCACCGGTGTAGCCCTGGGCGGTGATCTCCTTCCACAATGCCCAGACATTGGTGAAGCCGCTTGTCCAGCGTTGGTGCAGATAGGGTTTGTAATCGTCCAGTTTGGTGGGTCGGTTTTGCCACTGGCCGGTGAACAGTGCCTCCGGGGTGGAGGCGCGGGCGTAGCGGGCGACGGTTTTGCCGCCCATACGCAACTGCCGGGCGATGGCTCGCTGGCTGTGCCCGGCCGCGAGCAACTCGTGCACCGCGGCGTGAGTGGCGCGGGCACGATCGGCGAACCGGTGGCCGGTGGGCCACTGCGTGCCGGGCTGCTCGTCCTCGGTCGAGGGCGTGTCCGCTGCGGTCGAGGTCTCGGCCATGGCGGTGCGGATGCAGGCAGCGTGCCCGGAGACGCAGCGTTCGATTGTCTGTACCAGGTTGTGCCAGAGATGCCACCGATCCGCGACCTGGATCGCTTGTGGCGCACCGGTTGTGGCGCCGTCGATGTAGGACGGGCCGCGATCCCGGCAGACGATCTCAATCGTCTGGTGTCGCGACAGCCAGGCCGCCACGGTCTCGGCTTCCCGGTCGGGTAGCAAGTCCAGTGGCCTGTGGGTCTGCATATCGATGACCACGGTTCCGTAGACGTGGCCCTTGCGCAGGGCGTAGTCGTCGACGCCGACCGCTACCGGGGCCGGCGGTGACGGATCCGGCAGGGCACAGACCAGCCGTAACAACGTGCTGCGGCTGGCCTGAACGCCGAGAACCTTGCACATCTTGGCGCCCGCGCGTCCGGCCAACGCGAGGCCGATCTTCTCCAACGTTGAGCGCAGTCGCTCCGACCACCGGCCATGCCGCCGTGTCACACCTGGAATCTGTTCCACGAACGTCCTCTTAGGACACTCTGTGTTCGCGCATACGAAACGCCTTGCCCGCACAACAAGCACCGTGCGTCGGCCAGTTGACGGAAGGTCAGTCAACGACCGTGAGTACCGCCCGTGCACCCTCGCCGACCATGCTCCACACGCTGGGCAATCCGCTCCGGCCGTGTCGGAGCGAATGGTCACGCGTAACTCCCCAAACTCGATCTGTAGATCAGTCACGACCACATTGGCCAAGCCCAGCAACAACGTCCCCACGCACGAGTCCAGCTCAGAACACACAAACCTGAACGATGTCGATCATGCTGCAAAGTCAACGTGATCTTGACCCCGCACACGATGTGTTACTGGACCACAAAACCTGAGCCAGAGCCTCTGAAGTGACCGCAGATGTTCGTGAGTTGTGACCACACTTGCCGATCAAGTGCGTGATCAATGTTGGTGAGAAGTGACCGCACTTTGCGGATTGGCGGTCGGCTTGTCGTTTGCTCTCTGGTGATCGCGGTGGTTCGTATTTGCTGGGCCTTACAGATCCACTCGGCCGTAGCGGGAGATGGTTTTGGTCAGGACCATGTCGTCGGCGGCCTCGACCTGCTCGTTGACCCGGGTTGGCTCAAATTAATGTGCACCTGATTGAGGTGATGGATCTCGTCGAGGGCGTGGTCGAGGTCAGCTGGTAACGGATCGGCGGCGGTGATGGTCTGCTGACCGGTGGGCCAGCATCACCAGGATGGTCCACCGATACCAGAAGGTCCAGGTCCGGAGCTAGTGTTCGTCCAACTTGGTGAGGAGGATTAATGGGTGTCCTTGAGCGTCGGGCCTTTCGTTAGTGGCTGGAAGGAGACCGTGCGGCGATGGCGGCGGCGACATGGTTCGCACGCCGGACGAATAGCGGAACAGTGGTGACGAAGAAATACGCTCCGCTGGTCAATTCACCAAGAACTGACACCGTGTGTCGCACCTGGCCGTCCCCGCCGATGGCGTAGCCGGTAGCTGTGTCGATGTCCACCCCGCCCCGAGGGTGTGGGCGCAGGATCCCTACCCGCACTGCGCAATCAATCAGGCCGTGTGCCTTGCGGGGAAAGCCACGCCGAGCCGGGGTTACCGTGTTGACCAGGAACTCCACCGGGACTTCCCCGTAGGCTGTTTGAACGGTGAAGCCGTGGTCACGGACGGCCACCCCAGCGGTGCCTGCCCATACGTTGAGCTGGCCCCGGTCGATCAACTCTGCGAGCAATTCAGCGTTGTTCCGAGGCATGGGTGATGACCAACTCATCAGGTGCGGGTAAGCGTTGGCTATGAGCCAGTCCTTGCTGTCCTCGGCCAAGGCGCACCAAAAGTCCTGGGCCGCATCGAGGAGTGCTCGCTGAAGCAGCGCTGCGGTCACGTCACCCGTGCCGAGTTCGGCGAGTTGCCGACGCAAGCGCTGCGGTGCGGCCTCGGGACGGAGGAAATCCTCGGCGAACCGGTCGAAATCGCCGCCGGCCGCTCGGACTTCTTCGGCCGCCAAGGCGACCAGTTCCGTCAACGACAGAAGCTTGCTCTTGATCGCCGTGGCACGGGTCAGCGTCCTCGGCTGGACGGGTGTCGACCTGCGACGCACAGCCGGCAGCAGGCCGTTACGGGAGAACAGGTCGATCCGGCCTCGATGCCCGCGTGCATGCAGACCAGCGACAACGTCCACAGCGGCCAAGCCGGAACCGATCACCCCGACGTCCGAACAGTTTGGGATACCAGCGACGAGTTCAGCCACCGGGTATGGGTCTATGAAGTACCCCTGCGCGCCTTGTAAGCCGTAGCTGTCCTGGTAGAGGGCGTCGCTGACGCACAACACCAGGTGATCGACGATGATCCGGCGGCCGGTGTCGGTGCGCACCTCGACGCCATCACCCGTCATGTTGAGCTCGGCTGCCAACTCGTCCACCCGCAGCACGCGCCAGCCGGCGTGCTCCAACGCGGCGAGCGCCTCCGCCACGCTCTGTTCGAGGTATCGACCGAACTCAGCCCTGGGTACGAACTTCTGGGTGCCGTCCAGATCGGGATCGACGTCAAGTCCGCGTGATCTCGCCCAGCGCAGCCCGTGCTCGGGGTCATCGGGCTGGATTGACATCACCCCGAAGGGGAGATTCGTGAGGATATAATCTCCGTCCAGTTGGTATGCGCGGCCCCGCCATCTGTTCTCGGAACGGTCGATCAACACCAATTCGCCGGGACTGTTGAAATTCATGGCGTGGGCAGCTAATCCGGCCACTGCGCACGCCCCCGCTGTCCCACATCCTACGAGACCGACACGAAACCCCGTCTTCCTTGTGTTGGCGATATCGCTCAAGGTTTTCGGATCTGCCACTGGGCGATCATAGCAACGAACACTGGAGCCGGAAGTGAGACCGTTGAACAACTGGCGGTCACATGCGAACTCTTCCCTAAAGTACCGAAAACTGGTGCCGTAAGACTCTAGAATTTCCGATCGTCGTGTTCGCCGTCGGCTCCATATACTTCACGTGTTGACATAAAAATGCCACAACGGACACGGGAGACCGGGAGTAATGTAGCTTTACGAACAGAGTATGGTCCGAGTGTCGGTGGAGAGTCGGTCTGGTCGACAAAGAGAGTTGGAGAACTTTGGGTTGCTCGCCGTCCGCGGCGACCAGATCGAGCAGATAGCGACCCACATATAAGGACACGGTCCACTCGTTCGCGCGGTTTTGCGCACAGATACCAGCTTTTCCTGCTCATTGGAAGAAGACATGAAGTCGCTCCGCGCCGACGCAGGCGTACTTCGAGTCGGACAGGAGTCGATGCTGATGCAGGTATCAAAGGAACAGGTCATGCCGCTTGCCGGCATGCGCGCGATAGTGCGTGGCGATTCCGAGACCGCTCGGACGTGCGCGCGCCAGCTGCGGTTTCTTGGCGCGGAGACCTCGGGCGAGTCTCAAGCGCCATCGCAACTGGCGGCGGAAATTGTGGTATCCGACCCGCTTGACAGTAATCCGCTTCGATGTCAAGTGTCCTGGGCCGCACATCCCGACGACCATCGGATTGTCGACGAATTCACGGCGCAGGCAGTGTGCGGCGTCATGCACGTGAACGGCCGCAAGACCGGCAGGCCGACACCACTGGGGGTCGAATACTGCGGCATCGTCGCTGGTATCGCCGCAACGCAAGCTATTCTCGCTGGCCTGTTCGCACGCCGCCGCGGCATCCCGATACACGAGGCCAGCACCTCGGTGGCCCATGCCACGCTGATGACGCTGTCCCAGTACCTGGGAGCGGCCACCGCTGACGACGCAAAGGTGATGGACATCCAACCGGGTGGCCCACCATTCCGTTCCGCGGACGGCGTGCTGTTCCATCCTGAGTTCACCAGCGGCGGCGCGTGGGCGGATTTCTGGCTCAGCCTCGGGGCTTCGGGGCGAGCGGCCTCCGCGGGCTGGCGAGCGTGGTCGCTGCTGCCCGTCACCGCAACAGCGGCTCTGCCGGATGAGCTCGTGGCCTGCATGGCCCGTCACACACTGAGCGAGCTTCGCCAGGTGGCCACTTCCGTTGGTGCGAGCATCTGCCCGGTGCGGACGCTCGCTGATCGCGCGGCGGACATCGGACTGGCTTCGGGCAAGCCCATACCGGCGCCGTGGATGATCACCGCCGTCGGTGCGCTGCCGCGACCGGCGCCACCGCGTAATGCGGTCGGCGACTCATTGCCGCTGGCCGGCCTTCAAGTCGTGGATATCACCCGCAGGATCCAAGGGCCGCTGTCCGGTCGTCAGCTCAGCTTGCTGGGAGCCGCTGTCTGCCATGTCGAGCCGGTAGGCGGCGATCCTTTCCGTGACGTACCTCCGGCGGTCGGCGACTGCGGCGTCATCGTCCATAGTTTTGTCGATGGCAAAGAGGTCGTCGAATTCGATCTCAGGGACCCGGCGCATCGACCCGGCCTGCGCGAGCTGACCGATGCGGCTGACGTGTTCCTGCACAACTGGGCACCCGGCAAGGCGGAAGGCCTCCAGCTCACCGCCGCCGACCTGCGTAGCACCAATCCAGACCTGCTCTACGCCGTCGCATCCGGTTGGGGCGGTCAGCTCGGGGCGCGGCCGCCAGCTGGTATCGAATGGGTGGTCCAGGCCCACACCGGGGTCGGCCAAGCGCTGCTGCCACCTGACTCGCCACCCGGTTACTCGCTCATGACCCCGGTCGACGCCATCGGGGCCATGATCAACGCGCAAGCCATCCTCGCCGCCCTGCTGGTCCGCCAGGCAGATGGGCGGATCTGCGATGTGGAGAGCTCACTGCTGACCGCATCGACTGTGCTCACTACCACCGAGCTGGAACGCGCCGCCGCCGGGCTGCCACAACTGCCCGGCCCATGCGTCGATATCGAGGATCTGCCGGTCACCACAGACCTTGCGACCTTGGGTGACGACCCTTACCTGGCCGGCTGTACGTCTTGGAACGGCTGCTTGACCGTGTCCGCCCCTTGGTCCTTCTCCACAGGCTGACGCGGGCTCTAGTTGGCCCGGGACCTGTCTCGCCAGCACGGCTGAGTGTAAAGCCGGACCCAACCTGCCTATTACCGGCCTCAAGCCGGCAGCTTTCGCCTTGACCGCCGTCATAACCTGAACCACCTGCGTAAAGCGGGCGTGTCCTGCTCGTGCGTGTCCGGCACGAGCAGGACACTTCGCGGTTAGGGGCGGGTTTGAGCTCACCCGGGAAGAGGTACTGGTCAGTACGACCCGATATTAGCGCGCAAATCTGCTCATCAACAACGACACCCCGGGTCAGCGGCCCGCGCTCAATTGGACCCTGCAATCGTGAGCCAAGTCAGGCCAGAGTCCGCGGCGTTCGGCGAAGGTGGCCAGGGCGTGGTCGATGAGGTCGAAGGTGTCATCGCCGCTTCGTAGGCTTGGGTTGTTGTTGCTGGTCATTGGCGTCTGCTCGGGCTCGGCTGTGGGCCAGTCGGTAGGAGTCGGTGCCGTTTCGATGATGTTGCCGCCGAAGGTGAGGCGGTCGACGATGGCGGCGCAGAGGCGCGGGTCGGTGAAGGTTTTGGTCCAGCCGCCGAACGATTCGTTGGACGCGATCGCGACGGAGGCCTTTTCCTCTCGTTCGGTCAGAGGATTATTCAGAACCAGTTGTCGAACTGTATGGAATCGACCCGAGATAGTATGATTTCGATACGATCAATGCTCGGCGTGTCATCTGGGCAACGGTCTCTTCTAGTGATATTGATGGGTTACCACACCAAACATCGTTATCACCCAGGAAGAGACCGTTGCGCTATCATCGTACTACAGGCCTGATGCTGTCGCAGATGCAGGAGCTTGTTCGGCGCGTTCAGAATGCGTTGACTTCCCCGTGGAGCAAGAAGACCGGCCGACCGAAATCATGCGGGTTGTACCGTGCCGTTGAAGTTGCGTGTATGTATCTACGGCAGAACTGCACTCAAGAGTTTCTCGGTGATCTGCGGGACATCTCGCAGGCAACGGTATCGCGAATCACCTCCGTTCTCGTGCCGATCGTCAAGGCCGTGTTGGAGGAGTTCGTACCGGACGTGGAGAACGCGATCAGGATGGTCAAGGGCCGAGCTGTGCTGGTCGACGGCGCCATCACGCCGTGCTGGTCCTATGCTGAGCATCCGGAGCTGTGGAGTCGCAAGAAGGGCACGACCGGGTTCAACGCACAGCTGGTAAGCCTGCTCGATGGCTTTGTCGTCTACGTTTCTGATCCGCTGCCGGGTAAGACCCATGACGCTGCGGCGTTCACTGAAACATCGGTTGCGGAGATCGTCCAGAATTCATGTGGCGCGATCGCCGACAAGGGCTACCAAGGACATGTCGAGGCCACACCGAGAAAAACACCACCACGCGGCGAGCTCAGCAAACGCGACAAAGAGTGCAACGCCGAGATCTCAGCGCTGCGCGCACCCATCGAACGGGTGGTTGCACACGTCAAGAACTGGAAAATACTCCATACCGACTACCGTCGACCATACAACACGTACCGCGACGCATACGATGCGGCACGCGGCCTGTTCTTCTTCTCAATCACATGGGGATTTGAATAGTCCTCTCAATACTTGGAACAGCAGTTCGGCGCCGCGGCGGTCGAGTTCCATGTAGCCGAGTTCATCGACCTATGCCGAACTCGGCATAGGTCGATCTATCCCGACCCCGCGACTATGCCGAGCCAGCGATGGCGTGACAGCGGAACCCGTTGCGGTGGAGGTGATCTGGAGAGTCGGATGAGTGTGGCGGTCGGCATAGTCACAGGCTTTCGAGGAAGGCCAACAGCTTGTCGCCGGGCTGGTAGCGGCCCGGCGCCATGGACGGTGGTGTCGTGGCATCCAAGGCGCGTTGTTTGATGGTCATGTCGGCATGCAGGTAGATGCTGGTGGAACGCGGGTCCGCGTGACCTAGCCAAAGCGCGATCACGGCCGTGTCGACCCCGGCCTGCAGCAGCGACATCGCGCAACTGTGCCGCAGCACGTGGGGGTGAAGCTGCTCCGGCCGGATGGTGGGGCATGTCCGTGCGGCGGTGGCAGCGTGCAGGCGGACAAGGCGTTCCACGGCATCAACGCTGAGCCGCCGCTTGGCGCGGGTCGGGAACAACGGCTGGTCGTTGCGACCGTTGCGTTCGGCAATCCAGCCGTGCAGGACGGCCTGGGTGGCTGTGGTCAGGGGAACGGCCCGGTGCTTTCGGCCTTTGCCGAGGCATCGGACGCTGGCTCCGTCGCCGAATGTCACGTCACCGCAGTCGAGTCCGATCAGTTCGGACACTCGCAGTCCGGTTTGGACGGCCACCAACAGCAAGGCGCGGTCTCGACGGCCTTCCCAGCGACCGGTGTCCGGGGCGTCGATGAGGACGTCGATCTCGGACGCGGTGAGGAACGCGATGAGCTGCTTGTCGAACCGTTTGGCCGGAACCGCCAAGACTCTCTGGATCAGTTCGGCATGCTCGGGGTGGCGCAGTGCGGCGAACGCGAACAGCGATCGGATGGCGGTCAGCCGCAGGTTGCGGGTGCGCGGGCTGTTGTGCCGGTGGTTCTCGAGATGGTCGAGAAACGCCGTGACCAGTTCCGCGTCGAGGTCGGCCCAGTCCAGGGTGGTCGGTGGCTTGCCCGTCTGCTGCTGCGCGAATCCGAGCAGCAGCTTGAGCGAATCGCGATAGGAGGCAATCGTGCGAGGGCTGACCTGCCGCTGAGTGACCAGCCGCTGAGTGAAGAACGCTTGCAGCGTGGGCGCGATCGGACTCATCGAGTGGTCACCTCCCGTCCGGACTCGAGCCGGCGTGCCGCCAGGGCGAGCAGTTCCGGCGCGGCCGATAAGTACCAGTAGGTCCATCGCGGGTCGCGATGGCCGAGATAGGTCGACAACACAGGCAACCGGGCATCGACGTCTTCTCCGGCCCGATACCAGCCAAGGAGGGTTCGGACCGCGAATGTGTGGCGTAGATCGTGAATGCGTGGTCGGCAGGTCGCACTGGTTCCGATTTCTGCGCTGTCGCAAAGGTTTCGGAACACCGCGTGGATCGTGGGATAGACCATCCTGTTGCCGCGGATCGAGACGAAGAAGCTCACGGTCGTGGGCTCGCGGTGCACCGCGTCGCGCAAACGGGCGTAGCGGTGCAAGGCGGCCAGCACTGACGGCTGCACTGGAACCAGCCGGGATTTACCGAACTTCGACTCGCGGATCGTCAACACCGCGTCCGTCTCGTCGAGATCGCTGCGGTCGAGCCGGATTGCTTCGCCGACCCGCATGCCGGTGGTCGCGAGCAGTCCGATCAGCGTGTGGTGGGTCGCCGACGCGAACCGGGTCCGCAGGCTCTGCGCACCAGTCAGCAGCGCGTCGACGTCCGCCGGGCTGAAGATGAACGGCTCGTGGCGGTGTCGCCGGGAGGCGACCAGCCCGAACGGTGGGATCTCGGTGCGCGGGTCCAGCCCTGCCATGTGCCGGGCGAATCCACGGGCGATCGTCATCCGCCGTGCCGCCATCGTGGTCGACGGGTCCACCTCGGGCGCGTTCGCCCACTCCAGCGCGGCGGCAATGGTGACTGTCGGGAGACAGGCGTCGTCGAGGAAGGCGACGAAGCGCGGCAACAGCCGGTGGTATTCGGCCAGGTCGTGGCCCAGGCGATTGCGCAGCCGCAGGTAGTCCGCCGCGGCGTCGGACAGGGCGCTCATCGCTGCTCTCCCGGCCAGGGCAGAGCGATCGACCGCAATGTTGCGAGGTCGACCTTGGCATAGAGTGCGGTGGTGGCTAGGTCGCGGTGGCGCAGCACCTGGCCGATATCGACGAGCTTCACGCCCCGACGCAGCATCTCGGTGGCCAGTGTGTGTCGCAGCCGATGCGCGCCAGCTCGGGGCAGCTTGGCTCGGTCACATGCGCGACGTGTCACGTCGCTGACCAGGTCCGGCCTGATTCCCCTCCTCGGTGCCTTGCAGGAGAGGAACACCGGGCGCAGCGAGGTCGCTGGCCGGACATCGGCGAGGTAGTCGGCCAGCGCTTGACCGACGTCGGCCGGCAGCGGCATCCCGTCTTCGCGGGATGCCTTGCCGCGCAGGATGATCCGGCCATCGCGCCAGTCGATATCGCCCAGCTCCAGCCGCGCCACCTCGATCGAGCGCAGCCCCAACCGCGCCACCAGGATCAGGATCGCGTAGTCGCGCGCTTGCACCGGATCGCTTCGGTCGCAGCTGTCCAGCAGCCGCTGCACCTGACCGGCGGGTAGTGCCTTGGGAATGCTCGTGTCGCGCCATCCAGCCACGGGAGGAACCGCTGTGGTCAGCAGATGCGGCGTCAAGCCGCGCACATACAAGAACTTCAGCAGCGACCGCAGTTCGGCCACCCGGCCCTTGGCCGAGCCGACGCTGACGCGTTCGCTCTCGTGCAGCAAGAATGACACCACCTGCGCCCCGCTCAACGCCTCGAACTCGAGGCGGCCGTCGGTCAGGTTCTGCTGGAGGAACCGGCGGGCGAGATTCTCGTATCGGATGATCGTCATCTCGGCCAGGCCCCGCTCCGCGGCGAGCCACCGACGGTAGTCGACCAGCAGCCGCTCCAGCGCCGATTCCGGCGCGGGCGGGTCGCCGATCACTCCTTCGCCGTGCAGGAACCGCAGCAATGGTGCGAAGCACTTGACGCTCGGCACCTTGCGCCGCCCCGCGGCAAGGCAATCGCTGCGGAGGTCGGCGATCACCGCCGGAGACAGTTGGCTGGGCTGCACGTCGTGTTCCTGCATCCACCGGCCCAACGCACCCATGTCCGTCAGCATGTTGCCGACCGCCAGGGCCGAATATCCCTGCTCCGACAAACTCGTTCGGAAACCCGAGACAAACGGTCCCATCCGACCAGGCTTCCTCCTCGTCCCCGACATGGCCTCGCCTCCGTCCCGGAGCACCCTGCTCCGACACCAGAAGCGTCCCTCTCCGACGGAACTATGCCGACCAACCGGCAAGGCCAAGTTCAGTCACGCAGGGGATTTCGCTGTCACACCACAAGATCCTCGGCATAGTCGCGGGGTCGGGATAGGTCGATGATGATCAGATCGGTGCGGATGAGTCTCGCGAGGGCTCGGGTGATCGAGTCGTCGGCGCGGTGACGGCGGACCAGAACGCCGAGGTCCTCGATGGTGAACCAGGCCACCGTCATCCCGGCTTCGACCGCGGCTTGGCCCAGCGCTTCGCAGAAATGCGATTTGCCGGTCCCGGATGGGCCACAGACGCAGAGATTCTCCTTGCGCTGCACCAATTCCAAGGTTTTCAACGCGTCCTGGGTCGGGCGCGGGATGGTGGAGGCCTGCTCGTCCCAGTCGCCGAAGGTCTTGCCCGCCGGGAACGCGGCGCGTTTGCGGCGAGTGCGCAGGTTGGCCGTGTCCCGCCCGGCGGCCTCTTCTGCCAGCAGGACCCGCACGACCTCCGCGGGGTCCCAGCGTTGGGCCTTGGCGGTCGGGATCAGATCGGTCAACGATCGCCGGATGTAAGGCAGTTTCAGGCGTTTGGTCAGCTCGATCGCCTCGGCCAGCGGGTCACCGGCCGAGCCTGCGACGGTGCGCGGCGAACTTGCCATCACAGCTCCTCTCCCTCATCGCCAACGGCGGCGGTCAGGCCGAAGTTGGACCAGGCCGAGGTTCCCGGTTGCAGGCTGTGTGCCTCTCCGGCCCTGGTCGGTGCGGCCTGGTCACGACCGGATTGGTGGGTCAGGATGCGGATCAGGTCGTTCTCGGCGAACCGGCCGGCGATCGCCGCTGTGCCCAGTGCTTGGTCGACTTCGGTGGCCGGGTGCAGCTTGGCCAGCGCGACCGCCTCGGCCATCTTCGGCCGGATCCGCCGTGCCCCAGCCGCCGCGGCCTCGACCAGCCAGGCCGCGGCTCCTGGCCCAAGCGCGAGAAACGCCGCCTCCTCGGCTGAGGTCGCACTCGGTGTGCGGTCGCCGTCCTTGTTTTCCCGCGGCGGATAGTGCTCCTCGCGGATTACCGGGGTTCCGGGGGTGGAGCGCGGGTGGCGGGCGACTTCGGCCGGGCCGTGCTCGCCGACCGCGGTCACGACCAGTTCATCACCGTGGAAACGAGCCCAGACGCGAGTATCGACCAGTCGGTGCGGGACCGAGTAACGCACTCCCTCCACCGAGATCGTGCAGTCCCAGTTCACCCGCCGGGTAGTGCCGAAGGCGACCGTGAAAGCCTGACCGGGCAACGGATGCAGCCTCGTGCGCTCCTCGGCCAGCGCCTCGGTCGGGCGGCGGCGAGTCTCGCGGTGCGGCCGGTCGTTGACCTGCTCACAGAACCCTCGGCAGGCCGCCTCCAAGTCGCCGAACGTCCGGTACTCCTCGAGCAGGTTCGCGTCCGTGGGCACCAAGTTGTTGACCGGCGTTGAAGATGAGCATGATGGCGGCGTTGAGCGTGAGGATGTGTGGGGATGAGTAAACCCCGCCGGGCGGGTGCCGGGCGGGGTTGTGGTGGTCAGGGTGTCGGGGTGGTGTTCATTCTGCCGTGACTTCGGCGATGGCGGCGCGGACGGAGGATTCGTCGACGATGGTTTTGTCGGTGGCGAATGCGGCGATGAGGGCTTGGACGGCGAGGTTGTTGACCGCGCGGGGGTAGCCGCGGCTGGTTTGGTGGATCAGCGCGACGGCGTCGTCGGAGAACAGGGTGTCGGTGCGTCCGGTCAGGGCGAGGTGGTGGCGGAGGTAGCCGGCGGTCTCTTCGGGTGTCATGGCGGGCATGGCGTAGCGCAGGCCGATGCGTTGGTCCAGGGCGGCGAGTACTCCGAGTTTCATGCGGCGTCGCAGGGTGGGTTGGCCGACCAGCAGGCAGGCGAAGGGGCTGGTGGAGTCCATGTCGTGGTTGGTCAGCATCCGGATGGATTCCAGTTGCGGGTGGTCGAGCAGGTGGGCTTCGTCGATCACCAGCACGGGTATCCGGCCGCGCTCGGCCTGCTCGGTGGCTAATGCCTCGGCTGTTTGCGGGACGAGGGTGGCGTGGTGGACCAGTGGCTGTCCACCGAGGGCGAGGACGATTTGGTGGTGGATGCCGCGGACACCGATGGTGGGGTTGGGCAGGTAGATGATGGTGTGCCTGCTGGTGTCCAGTGTGGATAGTGCGGCGCGGACGGCGACGGTTTTGCCGGCGCCGACTTCGCCGGTGATCACGCCGATGCGGCGTTCGGTGACGCACCAGCCGATGCGGGCGACGGCTTCGTTGTGGGCGGCGTGGCGGTGCAGCATGCCGGGGGCGAGGTCACGGCCGAAGGGCATGCGGGTGAAGCCGTAGAAGCCTTGCAGTTTGTCGATCACGAGCTCACCTCGTTGTCGATGGGGCGGCCGGTGAGCAGGTCGAGTTGTCCGGGAATCTCGGTGTGGCTCTGGAGATCGGTAGTTCTGGCCAGGGCGGCGTAGTTGACCCCGCGCGCCAGCCGTTGTCGGCGTACGGACTCATGTGACCAGCCACGTACGGGTTAATGTGTCCACTTTGTAGCGTGTCGGGGTGTCGGTACGCGCTGGTGATCGTCAAGCTGTCGTGCGACCTGGCGGGTGTGTATAGGGACGGCACTGGTGATCTTGGACGAGGAGCGGTGGGCGGAGCTGCGTCGCTTCCGTGGCTTGTATGAGTCCGGCGCGATGAGCATCTCTGCGATCGCGCGGGAGACCGGGCTGCACCGGCAGACTGTCCGCAAATACCTGGCCAGCGACGCGCGGCCAGGACCGCCGCGAGGCAGCAGCCGCAAGGGGACCCGCACGCCGGTGATCGCCGCGATGGCGCCGGTGATCGATGCGTGGCTGCGCTCAGAGCTGCTGCTGAAAGGCACGGTTATTCACGAGCGGCTGGTCGAGCAGTACGGGTTCACCGGCAACTATCAGCGCGTCAAGCTGTATTTGCAGGAGGCCCGTCCCAGGATCGCGGCCGAGCTGGGTATCGCCCCGGACGAGCTGGGGCTCCTGCACCGCCGGTTCGAGGTGATCCCAGGCGCGCAGGCCCAAGTGGACTGGGGGGACGAGGGTCAGATCCTCGCGCATGTCGGCATTCCGAAGGTCTACTCGTTCCACATGACCTTGTCCTATTCACGCGACCCGTTCTGCTGCTTTACCACCAGTCAGGACCTGGAGACCTTCTTCGCCTGCCATCGCCGGGCGTTCGAGCACTTCGGCGGGGTGCCTCGGGCGATCGTCTACGACCGCACCAAGACCGTGGTGCGTCGGCATGTCGCCCCAGGCAAGGCCGTTCCGTTGCATCCGGAAGCCGTGGCGTTCGCCGGGCACTACGACTTCGACATCGACGTGCTGGCCGCATACCGCCCGACCGGCAAGGGCCGGGTCGAGCGCCAAGTCGCGATCGTGCGCGATCACGTCCTGGCCGGTCGTGGGTTCGCCAGCCTGGAGGAGATGGACTCGGCGTTCACCGCCTGGGTCCCGTTGCGGCGCAAGCGCGTCCACAGCACGCACGGCGAGGTCATCGGCCACCGCGCCGCCCGTGACCACTCGGCCCTGCACCCAATCCCAGTCAGTCCGTATCTGGTCACGCAGCGGCATCTGCGGCACGTCGGCAAGGACTGCCTGGTCGCGTTCGACGCCAGCCTTTACTCAGTTCCTGCCCGCAAGGTCCGTCACCGCCAGCTGGTCGAGATCCGCGCCACCGCCGACACCATCAGCCTGCATGCCACATCCATCGACGCGGCCACGACCGGCAACCTAGCCGACGGCACCCTGCTGGCCGTCCATCCCCGGGCCACGACCAGAGGCCAGCGGGTCGTCGACGAAACCCATTGGGACGGTCTGCCCGACGGCCACACCCGCGCGGTTACCACCAGCATCGAGGACGACGACCACGACGGGAAGGTCATCCCGCTGCGGCCCAATACCGCGCCTGAACAGTCGTGGCCCCGGTCACTGGAGGCGCTGCTCACCCGCACCGCCGCCGCACAGATCAAGGTCGAACACCGCCCGCTGTCGGTCTATGAACAACTCACCGGCACCGGACCCAGCAGGACCACAGCACTACCGCAGACGAAGGATCACCGTTGAACGAGCTGGTCACCACCCGCATCCGCTCCACCGCCACCCGGCTCGGCCTGAACCACCTGCCCAGCCAGCTCGACACCTTCGCCCGCCGCGCCGAGGACAACCAGATGGGATACCTCGAGTTCCTCGACCTGGTCCTGGAAGAGGAAGCCGCCGTCCGCGACGAACGCCGCTTCCGCAGCGCCCTGCGCCTGTCGAAACTGCCGCACCACAAGACCCTGGACGACTACGACTTCTCCTTCCAGCCCGAGCTGGATCCGCGGAAGATCAAAGACTTGGCCACGCTCTCGTTCATTGAGGACAAAGGCAACGCCGCTCTGCTCGGGCCGCCCGGAGTCGGGAAAACACACATCGCCGTCGCTCTCGCGGTCGCTGCCTGCCGCGCCGGCTACACCGTCTACTTCACCACCCTGGACGACATGGTCCGCCGCCTGAAAGCCGCCGACGCGATCGGACGGCTCACCAGCACTCTGCGCACCTACCTACGGCCCAACGTCCTCGTGATCGACGAGGTGGGCTATCAGCCCCTCGAACGCGCCGAAGCCAACCTGGTCTTCCAGGTTATTTCGAAGCGCTACGAGAAAGGCTCCGTCATTCTGACCTCGAATAAGAACTTCGGGGAATGGGCCCAAGTCTTCAGCGACGAGGTCCTCGCCACCGCGATCCTCGACCGGCTCCTGCACCACTGCGACGTCATCCCCATCAACGGCCCCAGCTACCGGCTGAAGAACCGACTCGCCGCCATCACGGACACCGCCACCGTCGCTTGACACCTGGACACATCAGTTCGTACTCACCTGGACACATCACCGGATACGCCGACAGCCGGGCTTGATGTGTGGTGTCAATCAGCGTGGCGTAGTCGATCCCGGTCGGTGTCGCTGCTGGCGGGGTGGTGTTTCGGGTCGGGCCTTGGGGTGGGCGTGCCGGCCGATGCGGTGCGGAATCGCCAGCCCGGTCGGGACACCTGCCAGCCGGACCTCGATGCGGGTCAGGTCGAACGGGTCGAACACCAGCTCCACTTTCCGTCCGACCAGGCCGGTGTCGACTTGATAAGTGTTTCCGTGCAAGGAAACCGTGGCGGTTTTGGTGACCGTGCGATGTTCTTCCCAGAGGAACGCCTCGGTCAGCGCGGCTGGGGTGGGCAGGCTGACCGGGCCGCCCGCGCTCCAGCGGTCCAGCGGCGCGGCCCCGGTCTCGGAGTGGATGTGGCGGTGATAGACCGTTTCGGTCCAGGCGGTGAACAACCGGTTCAATTCGGCCAGATCAGCCACAAGGTGGCGGCCGGTGACCTCGGGGTCTCCGGTGATCTCGACCAGGAATTGGTCTCGGACTGTCCGAAACAGACGCTCGATCTTGCCTCTGCCCTGCGGGCGGCCAGGGGTGGAGTGGGTCAGTTTGATCCCCAGCTTCGCGCAGGCCCGCAGCAACCAGGCATCCACGAACGCCGAGCCGTTGTCGACATAGATCGCCTCCGGCACTCCCCGCGAAGCCAGCGCGGGGCGCAGCGCGGCGGCCAACCGCACGGTGTCCTCGGCATAGCCGAACCGATACCCGACCAGAGCGCGGGAGTGGTCGTCCACAAAGGCGAACAGGTAGGTCTTGCGGCCCGCGATCGCCGGGCCGTGCAAGGCATCTTATGCGGACTATCCCGTTATGCTGTCTGGTGTTGGTATCAGGGTGTGACGCGGCCGATCGAAGATTGCGGTTCAACATAATCACAGGTTGTCAAGGAACGCCATGATCGTGTCAGTTGGCTGGTAGCGGCCTGGAGTTGCTTCGATCGGGGCGGTGCGAGCAAGGGCGCGTTCTTTCAGTGCGAGGTCGGCGTGAACGTAAATCTGTGTAGTGGCAACGCTTTCGTGGCCGAGCCAGAGAGCGATGACGGTGGTGTCAACGCCGGCGTTCAACAGTCGCATGGCGGTGGAGTGCCGTAGCACGTGCGGCGAGATCTTCTTGCCGGTCAGTGTGGGACATGCTTGTGTGGCTGCGCGGGCGTGTTTTGTGACGCGTCGTTCCAGGGCATCGCGGCTGAGCTGACGGCCGCGGCTGGTAGGAAACACTGGATCGGTGGGCTGGCTGCGCGCTCGGCCAGCCAGGTGCGAAGCATGGTGACGGTGCCGCTGGTCAAGGGGGTGATGCGCTGTTTGCGGCCCTTGCCGTGGCAGCTGATATGAGCTCCGGTGCCCAGGTGAACGTCACTGATAGTCAATGTGGTCAGCTCGGAGGCGCGTAGCCCTGTTTGGATCGCCACCGCGAGCATGGTCCGGTCGCGGCGGCCGGTCCAGGTGTTCCGGTCTGGGGCTTGCAGCAGCGCGTCGATCTCGGGTTCGGTGAGGTAGGTGACGATAGCGCGGTCGAACCGTTTGGGTGGGATCGCGAGCACGCGTTGGATCGAGTCGGCGTGGTCGGGATGGCGCAGCGCGGCGTAGCGGAACAGTGAGTGGATGGCAGCCAGGCGAGCGTTGCGGGTGCGGACGCTGTTGCCGCGCTCGGTCTCTAGATGGTTGAGGAAATCGCCGATCAGCGGAGCGGTCAGCTCCTCGATCCGCAACCGGGATGGTGTGCTGCCGGTGCGATGGCAAGTGAAGGCCAGCAACAGTTTGAACGCGTCGCGGTAGGCGGCAATGGTGTGCGGGCTGGCTTGACGTTGCCGGATCAGCCGGTCGGTGAAGAACGCTTGCAGCGTGGGGGCCAGTGCGCTCACGTGTCACCCGCTGTCAGGTAGGTGTCCAGGCGTTGGCTGGCCAGTTGCAGCAGTTCCGGTGCTGCCGAGAGGTACCAATAGGTGCTCTTGGGATCGACATGGCCGAGGTAGGTCGACAGCGTGGGCAGCATGGTAGGTATGTCCGCGCCGCGGCGGTAGCAGTCCAGCAGAGTCGCGACGGCGAAACTGTGGCGAAGGTCGTGAATGCGGGGTCGGCAGTTGGCCGATCGCGGCGTCAGTCCTGCCAGGTCCCGGATCGTGCGCCACTTCTTCTGTGCCGCACTGTGATCCAGGCGGGTGCCGGCCGCGGAGATGAACAGGACATCGCGGTCAGCGAGTTTCCTCGTGCGCAGGAGCCGCTGGCGTTGGACCAGATAGTGACGCAACCCGTCGGCTGTGGTGGCATGCACCGGGAGCAGGCGGCTCTTGCCAAACTTGCCCGCCCGGACGATCACCGTCTCGCTGTGGTCGTCGAAGTCTGTGACGTCCAAGGCGATCGCCTCGCTGAATCGCATACCGGTGACCGCGAGCAGACCGATCATCGCAGGGTAGGTGGCCGCCGCGATCGGGGTGGGCAGCATGCGGGCCGCCGCGATCAGGGCGTCGATCTCCCTGCTGGAGTACAAGTATGGCGTAGCCCGGTGTTTGCCATGAGCAAGCAACCCGGGTGGTGGGATCTGAGTGCGGTCGTCGAGGTTGCGCAGGTAAACGGCGAACCGTCGTACTGCGATCAGACGCAGTGCGTGCCACCAACCACTTCCGCCCGGCAGCGTGGCCCACGCCACCGCGTGCTCCACAGTGACCACGTCCGCGTCGTGCTGTTCTAGGTAGGTGACGAACTGTGCCAGCAGTTTCTCCGCGCGGTCCAATGTGGACCCCAGAGCCCGGCGCAAGCGCAGGTAGTCGGCCAGGGCTTGCCGCAACATGCTCACGCCAGTGGTCGCGCCCGCGCTCATGCCACGACCTGCGATCCTGGCCAGGTGCGGGCGATTCTGCGCAGCGAGCCGATGTCGACCTTCGCGTAGATCGTTGTGGTGAGGGCAGTGCGATGCCGTAGGACCTGGCCGATCTCTTCCAGCGAGGCGCCAGCACCGAGCATGGCGGTGGCTGCGCTGTGCCGCAACCGATGCGCATGCAGCACGCCCAGGCCCGCCCGGCGGGCTGCCCTGGCCACCACGTTGGTGACCGTGGTGCTGCTCATGTGACCATACGGCGCACGAGCACAGACGAACACGTGCCGGGTATCGGTCTTGGGGCGCCAGCCAACTAGGTATGACACGATCGCCTGCCCGACATCGCTGGGCAGCGGCAGACGCTCACAGCGTGGGCCTTTGCCCGTGATGGTCAGCTCGCCGCGGCGCCAATCGATATCCTCCAACCGCAGCGCGGCGATTTCTCCGATGCGCAACCCCAGCCGCGACAACATGGTCAGGATCGCAAAATCTCGCTGACCTATCTCGGTTTCCAAGTCACACGACGCCAACAGGGCCCTCACCTGCCCGCTAGGCAAAGCTTTCGGCAGCCCGGCCAACTTCCACCGAGCCATGGTCGGCACCGCGCTAGCCAGCCCAACCGGAATAGCCCCGGCAACCTGCAGGTACCGCAACAACGATCGCAGCGCGGGCACCAGATGCGCCAACGACCGAGGAGCCTGGCGCGCCTGCTCAACCACAAACTCGGTGATCTCACCGGCGGTCAACTGCTCCAGCCCGCCTTGGCCATCACGCATCCGGCACTCCACAAAGGGCCGGACCGCACACACGTTCCGCTCGATAGACCGAGCAGCAAGACCTCGCTCCGCTGCCTCGTACTCCGCATACCGCCTCAGCAGCGCGTCAGCAGCCGTCACCACGTGGCCGGCCGGAGCGGCCAGCGGCACCCCGATCGACCGCAAATACTCCAACAATGCCGCCCACGACCCAGCCTTCCAATCCTTGAACCGCCCGTCCACGCACTGCGCCGCGATGAACGCCTCCACCGTTGCCGGACCAAACTCGGTGATCTCAAGCCCTGTTGTCTGCATCCACTGACTCAGGTGGATCACGCGTCGCTGGTGTGTCCGCACCGCCGTCGGCACGTACCCCTTATGCCCCAACCATTTGGTGAAACCTTCCTCAAACGGCATCAACGGGCCGGATATCTCCAGCCGTGCACGAGACCACGTCACGATCTTTCCTCCCGTCTGAACCTGGCACTGACCCAGGCGGGAAAACCCACGGCGCATGACGCAGACTTATGCGGACCTCACTCGAATGGCCGCACTTCCGAACAGGCACAACGCAACCAAGATCGGCATAAACAGACCATCGGCATAAGACGACTTATGTCGATATCGACATAAGTCGTCTCCGGTCCATAACTCGTTGGGGCGGGCGGCTTCGAACCGGCCGAACACCGACGGGCCAGCATCGGCGGCGGGGCCGGTCAGGCCGAGGCGGGTGAAATGGCGCTGCAAGGTGCGCTCGTCCGGCGACCAGCCCAGCTGCGCGCGCAGGATCCGGCGGATCCCGGCCGCGGTCCGCTCCGGATTCTCCCGCCGCAACGCCACCGCCAGCTCCATCACCTCGACCGGGGTGCGCTGATGAGTCTGGCGGGGACTGGGCACCAGCGCGTCGAACCCGCCAGCCCGCCAGTCCCGGATCCAGCGATCCAGGGTCTGACGCGATACCCGTGTCTTTCGGCCGAATGGATCGGTGTGCTCGGCTGCCGCGATCGCCCGCACCAGCCGGCCCGTTCTTTCGTCGAGTGCGCCTCATCCGCGGCCTCGCGGATGAGTTGATAGCGAAACAGTCCGATCGCCCGCGCTCGATCGGTGCGCACCTGTTGTTCATCGTCGGCTGGCGTCACGCCGGTGCCCCTCCATTGCTCGTTCCACAAAGGACGAGCCGAAAAGGACCACGAATGATCACCCCCGCGGCAGAGGCAACTCGTGTTGATCCACAATCACGGCCAGCCCGGAGCCAGCAGCCGCCCGCCCGAGATCGCCACCGCCAGTTCCCATACCGACACCATGGGCAGCACGAACCGCCGGGCCGCAGCCCGCGCTGCCGCCTCGATCGCGCACAGCGCGTCCGCACACGAGCTTGCCGCCGGCTCGGGCATCACCGGGTCCGGATCCAACGCCCGCAACCACACCGTGAACACACCCCGCACCGGCTCGGCCCGCCCGGCAAACCGGCGGATCCAGCCCCGCACCGTGTCCACCGGCCTGCTCAACGCCGCAGCGATCGACCGATACCCGCCACCGGCAGCCTTCGCCGCCAACGCCGACCCGATCACCACCGCCGCGTCCGCCCGCCGCACCAGCAGCACTACCGGCAACAACACATGCGTCACCCCACAACCGGCGCATCGCGACCGGCGTGGCCGCACCCGCACCGGGCCGTGCGGACCGCGGACCGTCCGTTCCCGACCATGACCCCAACCGGTCAGCATCCCGCCGCAGCCTGGACAGGCCAGCCGTCCACTCACAAGCCGACGCTCGACGGCGTCCGCGTCCACCTCTACCGTGACCACAGCGCCTCCGAGCGCCACCGCACGGCCCTCCCGCGGGACTCCGGCAAGAGACACGGGAGGGCCGTCGCCTACACCGACGTGCTCACCGTGCCGCCGAACACGATCAACAGCAACCAACCCGCGCCGCACACCAACCCATGCTCACGCTCAACGCCGGAGCCCTACCCACAGGTGCTCATCTTCAACGCCGCCGAACACACCAAGTCGGCCTTGGCGATCCGCACGGTCGCTTCCGAGCCGCCCTTGGTTTGCGGGTCGGCCGGGACACAGGTCCGGATGGTCATCCCGTAGTGCCGGCCAACCTCGACGATCTCCGGGTTGCGCACCGCGATCCGAGCCACATGGTCGATCGACACGGTCTTCTCGTTGTCAGTCAACGCATACGTCGGCACTCCACCCAACCTGCGCAGTGTCGTGTCCAAACACGACACGATCGTGGGCATTGTCTTGTCCCATACCGGGATCACCACCCGGAACCGTGACCACGCCAGCCACGCACACCACAGACTCGTGCGTCGACCCCTGATCCGTGGGCCCTCACCCCAGTCCCACTGCAGCCACAATCCCGGCTCGGTGATCCACGGCCGGAACACCCGCCGCTGCCCGGCTTGGAACCGCTGCTTCACCTCCGCGACCGCCCGACGGGTCGTGCGTTCCCCACCGGTGAAACCCATCGCGGTAATCCGACGATGCACCACATCCGCGCGGACCCGACCACCCGAGCGGACCACCAACTCCTCGATCTTCTCCAGATACTCGTCGATCGGACGAGCACGATGCTCCCGGGCCACCGGGCTCTGCCCGGCCTCCCGCAACTGCACATACCGAGCCACCGTGTGGTGGTCACACCCCGCAAGCTCGGCCGCAGCACGGTAACTGCCCGTGAGGTCGTATGCCTCAAGGATCTCCATGATCTCCCTGCTCGTCTTCACCGGCCGACCCTCGCCGACCGGTATCCCGGACTGATCACCGGGGAGATATCTGGCCACCAGCGGGGAGATCGCTGGCCACCTATGGGGCGGTAACTGGCCGCCTATGGGGATTTTTCACTGGCCACGGACAGGCCCTGCCTGTCTCGCGCTTGCCGAGGCCCGAACGTGTACCCCAGGAACGTGAACGAGATGTTCGGATGATCACCGCGCCGGTTGCTGTCCCTGCAGTACACGATCTTGGTTTTGTCCGGGTGTAACCTCACCCCGACTTGTTCCATACGCCGACCGATCGCAGCCCGCAGCATGTACGCCTGGCGTTCAGATCCACAGTGCACTACCGCGTCATCCACGTATCGCTCGAACGTGACGCCCGGAAACTCCCGGGCCATCCACGCATCGAACGCGTAGTGGAGGAACAGATTTGCCAGGACTGGCGAGACTACGCCCCCAACGCACTGGGCAACTTCGAGTTCGAGGTCACGCTGAGTTATCGGCGGCTGGAACGGCCGCGGCGTGTCGCGAGTGGAGAGTGACATGTCGAGTAGTACTCTTATGACATGGCTGATGGTCGTGCTCGGGTGGACGCGGGGGAGTACGCCCGTCGAGTCAATGCAGCGGTGGAACTGCTCGAGTCGGGCATGCCGGTGGCCGACGCCGCGCGTGTGCTGGCGGAGCGGTTCGGTTGCTCGGTGCGCCAGGCCCGCCGGTATGCCGAGCGTGCCGCTTCCGTTGGGCGGTCGACGATTCCGGAGGCGACGACGGTGTTCACCGTCAAGCTGCCCGCGGCGCTGGTGGCTCGGGTGCGTCAGCGGGCCAGTGAGTCGGGCAGCACGATCTCCGCCCTGGTCACCCAGGCCCTGACCGAGTTTTTGGCGCGGGGCCACGGAAAGCGCCCTCGCCGGTGAACGCCCGGGTGGTCGAGACCGAGTTCGTGTTCGACCGCCACGCGGCCACGGATGTGTCAGTGGCCTACGCCATCCTGGTGCCACCACGACGGGCCCGCATGGAACGGACCGGCCAGAAAGGACCGCAGCATGACCAGCGCGGCGATCTACGCCCGGGTCTCCTCGGCCCGGCAGAAGAAAGACGAGACGATCGCGTCGCAGACCGCGGCGCTGCGCGAACACGCCGCAGGGCTGGGGCTTGAGGTCCCCGCCGAGTGGGTGCTCGAAGACGAAGGACACTCCGGGGCCACCCTGATCCGCCCGGCCCTGGAACGCCTGCGCGACATGGTCGCCAGCGTCGGGATCGACGTGGTGCTGTGCTACTCGCCGGACCGGCTGGCCCGTAAATTCGCCTACCAGGCCCTGCTGATCGAGGAGTTCGCCCGCGCCGGCACCAGGGTGGAATTCATCAACGGCCCGCGTGGCGACTCGCCAGAGGACCAACTGCTGGTGCAGTTTCAAGGCATGTTCGCCGAATACGAGAAGGCGCAGATCCTCGAGCGCTACCGCCGCGGCAAGGCCCACCGCGCCAAGAGCGGGTCGGTCAACGTGCTGTCCGGCGCCCCGTTCGGCTACCGGTATGTCCGCAAAACCGAGCACACCGGCGCCGCCTACGAGATCATCGAGCACGAGGCCGTGCTGGTCGCCGAGTTGTTTCGCCGCTACGCCGACGAGGGTGCCTCGATCGCCGAGTTGACCCGCTGGCTGTCCGAACAACACGTCCCGACCCGTACCGGCAAGCAGCGGTGGGACCGCTCGGTGATCTGGGGCATGCTGCGCAACCCCGCCTACACCGGCCGCGCGGTGTTCGGCAAAACCAGGGTCGTGCACGAATCCCCCGGCCTCAACCGGGTGGCCCGGCTGCAAGGACGCTCCACACCCCGGGCATCCAAGGCTGTCGACCGTCCCCGCGAGGAGTGGACCGAGATCCCGGTACCGGCCATCATCACCCACGACACCTTCGGTCGAGTCGCCCAACGCCTGGCCGACAACAAGCGATTCGCCGCCCGCAACACTACGATTCCCTCGCTGCTGCAAGGCATGGCCGCCTGCGCCGGCTGCGGATACGGCTACTACCGCACCTCGACCCGCACCACCAACAAGAAGATCTACTACTACCGGTGCCTGGGCTCGGACGACTACCGCTATCAAGGCGGACGCGTCTGCGCCAACAAACCGGTCCGCGCCGACTACCTCGACACCGTGGTCTGGAAGCACATCACCGGGATGCTGGCCGACCCGCAGTTGATCCGCACCGAAATCGACAAGCGGCTCGACTCCGCCCGCACCGCCGATCCCGTTGCGCAGCAACGCAAACGCCTGGACACCGCGCTGGCCAAGGCCAGCAACGGGATCGCCCGCATGATCGAGGCTTTCGGCGAACAACTCATCACCATCGACGAACTACGCGCCCGGGAAACCAACCTGCGCAACCAGATCGACGCACTCGATGCTCAGCTCGCCGACCGCCAGGCCTACCTCACCCTCGCCGCCGACCTCGAAGGCTTCCTCACCCAACTCCACCGCAACGCCGAAGTATCCACCACCGACGAACGCAGACGCGTGCTGCGGCTGCTCGTCAAGGACGTCCTCATCGGACCCGAGAAGATCACCATCCGGCACCGCATACCCATCCGGGAACGCACCCCCAGCGAGCAACACCCCGACAACACCGACACGGAGGGTGACCATCAGCCCCATTGCCCAGTGCGTTGGAGGCGTAACCGCGGAGCCCTGGGGAGTCCCCCGATCCCGCTTTTCCAGGGCCCCGCCTGGATGCTGCAACGGTGCACGTAGCCACCGTTTGACATACAACACGACCCACGGCTGGCCAGTGTTCGCCTCCACCGCTTTGACCATGAGATCCCACGGCACGCTGTCGAAAAACTTCTGGATATCCAGATCGACCACCCAGTTGTATTTCCAGCACCGCTTCCGACACTTAGCCACCGCATCGATCGCCGACCGCCCAATACGATAGCCGTCCGAGTCGTTATGGAAGATTGCTTCCGCGCGCTCCTCCAACCTTCGGGCCACCACAGTTTGAGCGATTCTGTCAGCAATCGTGGGAACGCCAAGAATTCTGACCCCACGGCCTCCATCTTTCGGTATCGGCACCGCCCGCACCGGAGGTGGAAAATAGCTTCCCGATGACATCCGGTTCCAGATCCGGTAGAGATTGTTCTTCAGATCCTCATCGAACTTATCGAGTGAGCAGCCATCCACGCCCGGTGCTCCACCGTTGGCCTTGACCTTCTGGTACGCCTCCCACACTTCCCGCTTCGAGATACGAAACGGCTTGACTTCTTCAGTCGACTTCGACGCGCTCACTCGATCCCTCCCGAAATGTCTTCGGTTGCTCGAACGAACTAATCTGGACAGTCCGGCACCTTCGCTCCACTCCCATTACAGGAGCTTCTCCACTACTATGAGCCGGTCCGAATGCGTGCCCCGCGACGGTACTCAGCGCCTCATGGTTTCCGCCACTTGTGCGCGCTTCCTGTCGCTGCCCGTACCCCGCGAACAGCGGTATCGGGGTACGCCTTCCCACGTTCCATGCGAGAGCAGCAGAACGGGCTCGCGTCACCTTCATGCCGGGTACCGCCTGGCCAGTAGCCGGGTGTCCGCCAGGCTCATCCCAGGGTCACGACCACACCCCGGTTCTGATACCACTTGAAAGTTTCGACACTTCATCAGTGATTCGCTTGCGCTCGCCTTCCCGTCCCCTACCTGACGCATCTCGTACGCCTTTTCCTCATCGCTCACCACGACGGTCTCCAACCAACGCAGCATGAGGCGGTTTGGTATCTCCCCCCGAAGGGCGACACCGAAGGGCCAATCCTTCATCTCTCACATAGCACCACATCAAACAGAGATACCTACATTCCCCACTCTTTGTGTTCGTGGCGCACGGCCGCGGCTTTTCCCAAAAAATCCTTCTCCAACCGCAGCTCGCGAACTTCCTTCTCCAACTCCCGCAACCGCGCCCGCTCCGGCACCGTCAACGGCGGCTCCTCGCCGGCATGAGCTTTCCGGTACTCATTAACCCAATTCCGGAGACTCTGCTCATTCACCCCAAGCTCCCGCGCGACCGACGCGACGGGACAACACGACTCCACCACCATTTTCGCCGCTTCCTCCTTGAACTCCGGAGTAAACGACCGACGCTTCTTCGACACGGACATCCTCTCTTTCAGACGAAAACCCTAGTGGGTTCGCTGTCCGGAAGATCAACAGCCTCTCACAGACCCTCTCGGAACAGTCCCTCCTCGCTTGACAGAGGAGAGTTTACAGTCCCAGTCTGTTTGGTTTTGGTGGAGTGGTGGTGATGCTGTGCGGGTATGCTTGCGCCGTTTATTGGTCGCCTTGTCGTAGCAGTTGGCCAATGGTGTCGGCGAGCTCAAAAAGATTGGGAACGTCGTCGATTGCGGCGGCTGCGCCGCTTTTCTGAAGCAGTTCGAGTGCCTGGAGGAGGTACTCGTCGGTCGGGTGGGTGGTTGTTGCGTCGGTGTGTGTGTCTGGGTCTTGCTCTGTGGTGCTGTTGTCGCTCATCAAGCTGTTATCGGGCAGGTCACCGTAGTCGTGGTCGGCCGTGTCTAGATTCGTGACGAGCTGTTCGAATTCATGAAGCCAGTTCTCGTGCTCAATGACGGTGGTGGGTGGCTCGGTGGTGGGTGGCTCGGTGGTGGGTGGCTCGGTGGTGGGTGGCTCGGTGGTGGGTGGTTGTTGGAGGCTGGTGGCGGCAATTTTGAACAGGGTGGTGTACCAGTCATCTGTTGGCGGAGTAGTAGGCGTTGGTGTGGTGGCGTGGTCTATTGATTCTGGTGCCCGGTCGTGCTCGGGAAGCCAGAGCGTGGGGTCACCCTGGGCGAGGACGTGAGATTCCCATCCTGGGGCGTCGGGGTTGGGAACGAGGTCGAGCATGTCGAAGGTGGGGAATGTGTCGGGTGTGAGGGATGACATGAGGTTGGGGGATGACATGAGGGACAGGGTTGGGTCGGTGGTGGGTGGTGTGTGTGGTTGTGCTGGATCGAGGGGGGGCGCTGTCTGAGGTTGATGGGTTTGCGGGCGTGGCGATGTGGGGCCGGTATCGCTGGGCGGGTTGTCCTGTTCGTCGTCGCTGAACAAGCCGTCGTCGCTGAACAAGCCGTCGTCGCTGAACAAGCCGTCGTCGCTGAACAAGCTGCTGTCGTTGGCTGGGCCGCTGTCGTCGGTAGGGGTGTGGGTTCTGGGGGCGAGCAGGGCGCTGAATGAGTCGTGGTCTGGGGCGGCGGCGATGATTGGGCCGTGATCGTGGTGGTTGTCCGGTGTGGTGGGCTGCGGGTGGGGGGGGCTAGTGAGGGAGGATGGGCGTGTTGTGGTGCGAGGAGCGGGGGTGCGGGCAGGGAGGGTGTGAGCAGCGGGATTGCGGGTGGTGATGTCGATACGCAGTTGTCGTTGCATTGGCAGGTGTGCCATCGGCCGGTCGTTGTTCGGGAGATGGCGGACGCTGGTTGTGATGTTGTGGGGCCAGCTGCTCTGGCCCCGGCGTGCCTGGGGGAACGCCCAGTCGTGTAGTGCGTTGAGTATGGCCTGGGCGCGAGGCTTGCCGTGGGTACCGTAGCCGGTTATTCGGACGTGCCCCGGTGTGGTGGGGAGTGAGGTGAGCTGGGTAAGGCGGGTGAGCACGGTGACGAAGTGGTCACGGTCTAGGGCGTTTTCCTGGGAGCCGGGGTCCAGGGGGAACACAATGAGCCAGCCGTGGGCCTGATCATCGTGGTGAGGGGTGGGAATCACCATGGTGGTTTCGGCCATGGACAACCGGGTGAATCGGTAGTTGCCTACGATCTCGGTGATGTCTACCTGATTAGGGTGTTGCCCGGCCTGCAGCGGCAGTACCTGGCTGCCCACGAGTGCTGCGGCGATCCATCCTGATGCGTGGTCGCGATGATGGTCCTGGTCATCAGCGGTGAGGGTGTCGGTGGATGCCGGACGCAGCCGTGCTGTGAGTTGCCGCACCAGCTCGTCCCGCACGAGCCGTGCGCGTTGGTCGGCTCTCTGGAACGCGGTACCGTACGCGGTGACCATCAACCGGCGATCGGCCACGACCACCTCGTCGTTGCCAAGGCTGGTCGACAGCGGCCGTGGTGCGATTGTTGGCAGCCTGTCGGCTAGAGCGTTGACCCGATTGGCGAGAATGGGGTAGTGCTCGGTCAGGTCAGTATCGGACAGGATGATCTGGGACTGTGTCACCTGCCGGTCGTGTGGCCGGATACTGTCACGGGAACCGACATCGTCCAGGCCTGGTGCCACATGTTGCTGACTAGTTCTGGCCCGTTTGGTATCCCGTGCGTCCAGCACCGCTGGTTGCGGGCGTTTGGAGCGTGTGCTAACGGGAACCGGCGCGGTCGCCATCCAATGATCCACCCCGTTGCTGCGCACGTCCAACCGGACCAGCCGCACCACCCGCGTATCAGGCCTGTCGTTCCCCACCTCCTGCGGGGGCAGCCCGTTGGGATGATAGATGTGAATATTCACCCCGTACACTTTCGCGGCTACGATCGGGGTGATGTCACCCGCCGCGTTAGCGTACACACCGGACGTGGCGACCCAGCCGATCAGCTGGTCCCGGTCCTGGCTGGTCAACTCCTCTGTGATACTCCGACCTTGGTCAACACGCATCATTGTGCGGGCGGTCAACTCGAACTCTGCAGTCCACAGCTGGCGGTCTGCCAGCTGACGAGTCAGGTCCTGCCGCAACTCTGCCGCCAAATCCTTTCGCATCTGCACCGCCGACAACGGTCGCCCATCCGCGTCACGCAACCCCGCTGTCCGCACCAGCGCGTGCATAAAACAATCCCCATCCCGGTCAACATCCACCGGGACCAACCCATCCGCCACCAACCGATCCGCCTGCCCCCGCGTCAACCCCGCATCGGTCAACCCCAACAACCAGCCATAACCGTTGCCCCCCAGTGCCTTCCGTTCCTCCCTCCCCACGGATATCGACGGCTCTTTTTCGAGGTCGTGCAGGCGCTGGCCGATGTTGACCCTTACGTTGTCGATCTCGCGCCACGCCCTTTTGTGGATGAGGGGACGCCGGCTTTTGCCATCCCATGCGGGCACCTCGCGCGCCTTGTTGTCGACCAACACATCCCGCAGGGCCTGCGCCCACTGCGCATCAGTCGGGTTATTTTTAGCGGGCTCGGCCGCGTCAGGGAGCGGGCGCCCGCCCATATCCAACAACCATTGATAACCGTTGCCCCCCAGTGCGTCCCATTCCTCCCGACCCACCCGCGCCGTCGGCTTGTCTTTGAGGTTGTGCAGGCGCTGGCCGATGTTGACCGTTACGTTGTCGATCTCGCGCCACACCCTTTTGTGGATGAGGGGACGCCGGCTTTTGCCATCCCATGCGGGCACCTCGTGCGCCTTGTTTTTGACCAACACATCCCGCAGGGCCTGCGCCCGCTGCGCATCAGTCGGGTTTTTTTTAGCGGACTTGGCCGCGTCAGGGAGCGGGCGCCCGACCATATCCAACAACCATTGATAACCGTTGCCCCCCAGTGCGTCCCATTCCTCCCGACCCACCCGCGCCGTCGGCTTGTCTTTGAGGTTGTGCAGGCGGTGGCCGATGTTGACCGTTACGTTGTCGATCTCGCGCCACACCCTTATGTGGATGAGGGGACGCCGGCTTGTGTCATCATCCCATGCGGGCACCTCGTGCGCCTTGTTGTCGATCAACACCTCCCGCAGGGCCTGCGCCAACTGCGCATCAGTCGGGTTTTTTTTAGCGGACTCGGCCGCGTCAGGGAGCGGGCGCCCGACCATATCCAACAACCATTGATAACCGTTGCCCCCCAGTGCGTCCCATTCCTCCCGACCCACCCGCGCCGTCGGCTTTTTTTTGAGGTCGTGCAGGTGCTGGCCGATGTTGACCGTTACGTTGTCGATCTCGCGCCACGCCGTTGAGTTGATGAGGGGACGCAGGCTTGTGTCATCATCCCATGCGGGCACCTCGTGCGCCTTGTTGTCGATCAACACCTCCCGCAGGGCCTGCGCCAACTGCGCATCAGTCGGTTTTTTTTTAGCGGGCTCGGCCGCGTCAGGGAGCGGGCGCCCGCCCATATCCAACAACCATTGATAACCGTTGCCCCCCAGTGCGTCCCATTCCTCCCGACCCACCCGCGCCGTCGGATTTTTTTTGAGGTTGTGCAGGCGCCGGCCGATGTTGACCGATATCTTCACTTCCTCGTTATCGATATCGTTGATGGTGTGGCGCAATGTTTGTGGAGGGAGGCGACGTTCACCGGACGTGTCCGGCTCGGGCAGCTTGTGCAGTACCTGCAGCAGGGCCTGCGCCCACTGCGCATCAGTCGGGTTATTCCTCTGGGTCTTGGTTTTGGAGTTGTTGCGGGCCGCTGCAGTAGGTGCGACCGTCTGCTGGTCGGTCCTGCGGGACCGTTTGACGGCTGATCCGTTTTGGCTTGTTTTCGGTGGGAGCTTGCGCTTAGCCCGCCGAGTACCCGAGGTAGGGCCCGATGGTGTGGTGTTGTGCGCCTGTTTATCGGTCGTGCGGGGGGCTGGGTGGGGCATGCCGGTCGCGCTACCCGCCCCTGTGGACGCGTCGGTGGTCGTGGTGGGGACTGCGTGGCTTGTCTCGAGATTGTCCGTATCGGCCTGGTCAGTGTTGGGGTGGTCGGCCGGATCGCGGGTGCTGTGCCAGGCCACTGAAGTGCGTGTGCCTTGCACGGTGGGTGTTTCCTTTGTGGTGGGCGCGGTATGCGTGGTGGCCAGGGTGGGCGCGGGTGTGTGTACCGGCACCGGTGTAGGTGCTGAGGCAGGGCTGTGCGTGGCGGCTATGTTGATGTCGGCGACGGTTTGGTGGGTTGGTGAGTAGGTATGCCAGTTTCCCGCGGTGGTGTTCTTTCCGGGGTGGCCGGTGTCGATCTGCCACCACGCGATTCCCGACGCTGGGGTTGTGGGGTCTGGGGTGATGCTGACGCCGAAGTGCAGGCGACCGGTCGGGGCGTGGACCACCGCATCCGGATAGTGGCTGGCTATCGCGGTCCAGAAGTCGTGGCCTAGCCGGCCAGCGGCGGCGCAGGCCCAGAGCACGATCGGCCGGTGCGCGCGCAAGGCGTCACGGAAGTCTTCGCTGGTCAGCATGATGCGGGCCAGCGTGCGTCCGTCAACCCAGGCCAGCTCGCCAGCCGGGTAGTTGTGTGGGGTGAGGAGTTGTGCGTGGGTGGGAGTGGCGTGTATGTCCACCAGATACGGTCGGTCCCGGTGATCCCAGGGCAGTGCGATTGTGTTGGCGGCGCGCGACCACTTCCCCGGCTGTCGCTGCCACCAGTCCGCCACACGGCCAACCTCGTCGCGCACGAACGTAGCTCCCACCGGCAGCCCGCTCTGGTCCGCGATCGCCGCCCGCCAGACCGGGCCAGCACCCCGATACCCCACGTAGCGGTCCTGTCCCAGCGAGTCGTGCGTCACAGCGACATCCATCGTCGCAGCGACATCCATCGTCGCAGCGTCCAGCTGCGTCGTGGGCTCGCCGTTGGACTTGGCATCGGTGTTGATGTTCCGACTGGGAGAACCGAGGCCGGTCTTCGCCGAGGTGCCGGACTTCGCCGACGGCTCAACCTTGACGGACTCTGTGTTGGTGTTCGCATTCGTTGTGGTCGTGATGACGTCGACCTTTTGCGGACCTTCGGCCTTGGGAGCGGCGATCTCCGTCTTGGGTGCGGTGTCGCTGTCGGGTGTGGTGCTCGCTGTGGTAATTTCGCTCGCCTGGCTGTCCAGCGTGGCGGGCTCGGCTTTTGGCGCGATGTTCGTGTTCGTTGTCGTCGCGGTCTGCTGTGACTGTTCGGTTTTGGCGCTGTTGACGTCTGTATTCCTGTCAGCTGCCACAACCTCTACCTTGGGCGCGGTCACACCGAACTGGTCGCCCCGATACTCGCCGAGCGAGGTCTGGTCCTCGTTGGGATCGAAGTCGATCAGAGTTTCGGTGTCGAGGTCATCGTAGTGGTCACTGACGAGCGTGACGACATCACTGTCGACATCGGACCGTGAGCCTTCAGTTGCCACGGACGTTTGATCAAACGGCCCTTCAAGGCCTGGTAGACCTTCCTGTTGCGGCCCGGTCGATCCCCGAACGGCGGGGTTTTGCGAAGACGTCGGACCCGAACCGGTTTCGTTGGTGGCTGAGGACTGAACTCCGTTGACCGCCGGGCCGGTTCCTCCGATCACACCGGGGCCACCGGTGACTCCGTTCGACAACTCCGTGGAAACCCTGCCTGTATCACCGCTTACAGCGTTCGGTCCGCTCGACGGCACTGCCGGACCTGTCGAGCCACCTGGCCCGGAGGTCACTGTGCCCAATCCTGTCCCACGATCGACATTGATCGTGTTCGGGACACCAGAGGCAACTGAACCATCGCCGGACCGGTCATTCACGGCTGCGTCTAGTCCGTTGCTTACAACACTCGGTTGGCCGCTAGGTACTGACGATCCACTCCCCGACACGTCTGGCCCCTTGTCGGCGACGCTCGGGCTATTCGACAACTCGTTGTCCCCGGCACCAGAGCCACCGAGGACATTCGAGCCACTGCCGGACCCGCCGTTTACTGCGGCCGGTCTGCCATCCACGCCAGAGCCGCCATTCGTGCCAGGAGCACCCGTGTCGCTGGACAGATACGTCGGGCCGTTGGCCGGGCCGCCCATCACACCGCCAGGGCCGTTCGACGACGGCATACCCAGGCTGTTGTTCCAGCCCTCGACCGACAGCCCGACTGGACCACCAGCGGCAGTCGGCGGCACGAGCGGACCTGAGCCCGGCGCAGGCGGTGGAATGAGCGGCCTACCGCCAGAGCCCACCAGACCGGTGACCCCACCAAAAGGCTGACTAGTCGGCGCGTTGCCCAGAGGCGGCTCGAGCGGGCCTGTACCGGGCGGGAGCGGCGGCGTGACCGGCCTGCCATCCGGCCCCACCAGGCCATGTCCACCACCGGACAGCGGCGGCTGATGCGTCGGCACGTTGCCGGGCGACGGCGCCAACGAACCAGTACCCGGTGCCGGTAGCGGCGTGACCAGTTGGCCATCCGGCCCCACCGGACCGTCGCCACCACCACCAGACGCACCACCGCCCAGCGGCTGATTGTTGCCGCCACCACTCGTATTCGACGGACCACCAGCCGGACCCACCAGCCCCGCAGGGCCCGAGCCGCCCATGCCAACCAGACTGTCCGGATTGGCCAATGTGGGCGGCGGCACCACCTCCCCGCCGTGCAACCCCGCCTGCTTCTGCCGCTCGTGGATGGCCTCGCGGGCCTTCGTCTCCACCTCATGCATCACCGGGTCAGTGAACGTACTGTTCACAACACCAAAACCAATATCCAACGGCGAACCCCCAACAGCCATCCCCGCACCACCAGCCGCGATCTCACCCGCCCACCCGGACTGCATCCCGTTGACCCGGTTCTTGTTGTGACTCCCTTTCAGACCCGCTTTACGGCCAGCACTACCCGCCGCAGAACCAGCCCCACCACCGACAGCGCCGATACCCGCCCCGGTCCCCCAGTTCTTGAGATCCACCCGGCCCGGATCGGCCAAGTTGTCGGCAATACCACCCTGCGCGAACTCCTCGCCCGCTTCCTCCGCCGCCTCATCGACGAACCGGCGACCGGTATACCACCAATTGTCCGGCGGAATCTGCTTGATCAGTTTCGGCACGGCGAACCCAGACGTCGGAATATCACCCAGCCCCTTGGACGCCGTCTTGACGAAGTCGTCGAAACCTTTTGTCATCGCTGTGACAGCGACGTTGTCGGTTCCCTTCTTGACGCCTTCCCACGCGATCCTCGCCGCAATAATCGCCGCCGTCTTGTAGCTGATGCCCATCCGCACCAGCCGCACCATCAACTGCCCGAGCGCGAACACAAACGGCCACGTCGCCCACAGAAAGATGGACGCCGCGATATACGCCAGCTCCGACACCGTCCAGACCACCTGGACATAAATCCCGTACCGGCCAGAGTCGATATTGGTGGCCTGCTCGTCGAGCTTCCACGCCTGCAAATTCGCGATATCCGCGAGCGCCTGCCCCCGGCCATCATTGAGCTCCGCCATATGCACACGGAACTTCTCCGCCACCTCGGGACTGACACTGTCCCCGACCCCGTCCACCAGACGCTGCAGGCCCTCGCCCGCGCTCAGAACCCGCTGCGCGTAAGCCCGATACGCCACAGCCTGCTCACGCATCAGCTCGATCTGCCCAGGCGGCAGCGGCCCACCCGCGATCAGGATCGGTAGGCCCTGCCAGCCATCCGGAATCAGATGGCTCTGGTCACCTGACGGTTCAGACATAACAACTGGTCTCCATCACCGCGCAGGTGGCGCTTCCAGCCGCCGGAACGCAGGAAACCCGCACGGCACACCACCTTCGCGTGCTCAGGGGATCATTTCTCGCGAGGCTCTACCTGCGCACTCGCTCGCTTCGTTTCCGTATTGCTCAAGAACGGCTCCATAGCCGAGGCTTTTGTCACCGGAACCGCCTCGGCGCCCGCATCCGACAACAGCGCGCGGTGCGCCGCGGGCTCGGCCGGAATCGGCTCGTACGAACCACTCCAGCGCGTCATAGGCGGATTGCCGCCACCGCCACCGCCACCGCCACCGCCACCGCCACCGCCACCGCCACCGCCACCGCCGGAAGTATCGCCGAACGGTGACATGAGCGCGCCCGCCAAACGGACGTTGTTGTCCTCGTTGTTCTCAAGGATGTCGACCATCGCCTTGACCTTGCCCGCGATGGCCCGATAGTCCCTGGCCCAACCGCCATGCAAGTCTTCCATCTCACCGCCGGAACTGGCGAAATCCGCGGCGAACTTCTTGCCGTTGTCGTCGTCGCCATAAATGTACTGCCCGCCGGTGACACCGCCCGGACCGTTCCTCAGCTGATCGATGCAGGTCCTGATGTAGTTCGCGGTCCTCTCGAAATCTGAAACCCGCGAGTAAAGGCCGGGAATGCCGACCCAGGTCAGTTCGCCGCTCATGGCATCCGCCTTCCGAACCAGCCGTTCGGATCGGATTCCCCCCGGCAGCAGCGCGTCCACATCAGCCGTACCGTCCATCATGCTCGTCAGATCAAAACCCGGCGGCGTCACCGGCTTCATCAACTCGGCCATCCTGTCCCGCGACTCCGCCTGCGCCTTGGTCATGGTGTCCATCACCGTCACGGGCGAGCTCCGACGGGGTCAACCGGCGATACGCCGTCAACGGGAACCGCACCGCACCAGACCGTGTTGACCAACAGTCACCGACACCACCTTGCGCGACGCAGTAACGGTCACCTCGATCTCAGCCATCCTGCGGTGCACATCGATCACCTCCCAACGACTCCACTGAAATTCGTCGAAGGCCTGCTAACGCTACTGTTCAAGGGAGGACGACATAAACACCACCTCAATCGGCTACACCAACCAGTAAACGACCACAACGGTCGACAAACAAGGAAGATGCCCTCGAACTCCTCGCCCGAATGCCCGTTTGACTCTGCTTCCGTCACACGGGAAGGACAATCCGGACAGCTCACCCGTGAACCGTTCCCGGTTTGGTGGACACAAGGGTAGGTGCCTCAGCACGGGCGCCCTTAACCTCGGCTATTCACGGGTGTGATCGTCTGTTCTGGCGCCGTGTCGTCAACCTCTTGTTGATCTTGTTTTGTGGTTGGTGGCAGGGTGTTTCGCCGGCTGTCGTGCCGGGTGGACGCCGGTTCCAGGGGCCGGGTTGGGTCCTTTCGGGTCGTTGGGTCGGGTTGTGGCTGGTCAGGGTGGTGGTAGGGCGAGGATTGTGGTGATGGCGGCGGCGAGGTGGGTGGCCCAGGGCCAGGTGGCGGGGATCTTGAGGGTGCGTTGTCGTCCGCCGTGGACCAGTCGGGTGGCGGTGTGCAGGAGTCGGTAGCGCAGTGTTTTCGGTTCTATGTGGGCGAGTTCGCCGTGCAGGGTGAGCAGTTGCAGCCACGCGAGCAGGTCGCAGGCGATGGTCGCGGTGGCGCACCAGGCTTGGTTGATGGCGAAGTCGCGGGAGGGCAGGCGGCCCAGCCCGGTGTCCTTGCCGCAGCGGATCCGGTCTTCGACACGGGCTTGGGTGCGGTGGCGGGCTTCGAGGAACGCGATCTGCCCGGTGGGCGTGTTGGTGGCCAGCAGTTGGTAGCGCCAGCCGTGGTGTTCCTCGAACAGCGACAGTTGTGCCCCGGGGTGGGGTTTCTCGCGGCGCACGATCACCCGCATGTCGGTGGGCCAGGTGGCGAGTGTGTCGCCGCCAGCGCTGTGGCGCAGCAGGCCGGTCAACTCAGCGACGCCGGCCTTGTCCAGGTCGCGGGCCTGCCCGTCGGGGTCGAGCACGGCCTGCCATCCCTGTTCGGGTATCCGGCCGATCGCGGTGCGGACACGGGCGTCCAGGTCGAACCCGATCGAGTAGTGCACCTGAAACCCGCGTCGGTCGTTGAGGGTGGTGATGTGGCGCACCAATTCCAGGGTGGCGCCGGCACCGTCGCAGGTGATCAGCAGGTCGCGGCGGCGTTCGGCGGGGATCTGGGTGATCGCCTCGCCCAGCACGGTGAGGTGATCGGCGACCGTGTTGGCGCCGGCGTTGCCGGGCCGTAGCTGGAAGGCCAGCGATTCGCGGGTGTTGTCACACCATGCGGTCAGTGGGTGAAATCCGAAGGTGTGTTTGTAGGTTGGTGCCGCGTGTTGTTTCTCGCTGTGGACAGTCTGCAGGGTGGCATCCAGGCGGATCACGACCGTCGCGCCGAGATCCCCACCGGCGATCCTGGCCGGCGGGATCCGGCCGTGCCGGGCCTTGATCAGCGTCCACACGTAGCGGCAGGTCTTCGCCCGAGCCGAGGCGATCTTCTTTAACCTGGCCGGCGTGACCTCGTCCAGGATCCGCCATGCGGTAGGCATCGAGGCCACCGGGCCCAGCAGTTCGCTCTGATCGCCCACGATGGCGATGTCGCTGATCGCCTCGCCACCATCGGCGATCATCACCGCGAGGTCGGTGACCACCTGGCCGCGATCATGTGTCGGCATGAATCCCTTGCGCCGCAACGCAGTCGACAACCCAGAGGTCAAACCAACCTTGGTAGCCAGCAGCCGCAGCGCCGCCGCCCCGACATGCGAAACCACACCGATCCCGCCCACCTCCACTGCCAACCCACGCGTCCACTCTGGCGTAGTATTCACCCGAAAAGTGCTCCCTGGACTGGTAGAACAAACGGCCTCTACAATCCTTATTCTCCCCGCTCAGGAGCACTTTTCCCATATCGACAGACAAGGAGCGTTATTCATGAGGGTTACCAGCCGAGTCGATAGTACGGCAACCGCACTGTGTGATCTTGGTGTGGGGTCGTGATCATGGACGCGGCCACCGCGTGATCAACTTCAAGGTGTGTTAGGACTCGAAGCAGACGCGGTGGCCGCGTCGAAGACTGTAGTTGATGATCGCCTCACGCGGTGGCGAGCGGGGTTCGATGAGATGTTCGCGCTGGTGGCCGGGCGTTTCGCGCAGGCGGACTCACGTCGCCGGGCACGGATGTACCTGCTGGGACTGCTCTCGGCAGCCGAGCGTAAGAACTCCTGGACCATCGCGGAGCAGGCTGGTGACCTGACTCCGGATGGCATGCAGCGGTTGTTGAACTTCTACCGCTGGGACGCCGAGGCGGTGCGGGATGATCTACGTTCCTATGTGCTGGACACTCTCGCCGACCCCAGCGGGGTCGTGGTGGGCGATGAGACAGGTTTTCTCAAGAAGGGCACCAAATCCGCCGGCGTGCAGCGTCAGTATTCCGGCACTGCCGGGCGTATCGAGAACTGCCAGCTCGGCGTGTTCCTGACCTACGTGTCGTCGCGGGGGCGGGCGTTGATCGACCGAGAGCTCTACCTGCCGAAATCCTGGACCGGTGACCGGGAGCGGTGTGCCGAGGCGGGCATCGCGGACACGGTCGGGTTCGCGACCAAACCGAAGCTGGCGCGGCGGATGCTCGAACGACTCATCGCCAAGCACGGCAAGCAGACGGTGGGCTGGTTCACCGCCGACGAAGCCTACGGCGACAACCCCGGACTGCGGGACTGGCTGGAGGACGAGGACATCAACTACGTCATGGCGGTCTCCTGCGACGACCGGTTCACCACTCCAACCGGGCCTCAGCGAGCCGACGAACTCGCCGCGACCGCGCCGAAACGAGGCTGGCAACGACTCTCAGCCGGTAAGGGCAGCAAGGGACATCGCCTCTACGATTGGCTGCTCATCGACCCCGGCGCTGACGAGCACCTCCTGCTGGTGCGTCGCTCGATCTCCAAGCCCAGCGAGCTGGCCTACTACATCTGCCACAGCACCCAACCAGTACCCGTCGCCGAGTTGGTCCGGGTAGCCGGATCCCGTTGGGCGGTCGAGGAAACGTTCCAGTTCGCCAAGAACGAGACCGGACTGGATCACTATCAGGTGCGCAAGTACGACGTCTGGTACCGGCACATCACCCTGGCGATGCTGGCCGCCGCGTTCCTCGCCGTCACCGCATATCGAGAACGCGGCCGCAATGACCAAAAAGGGGCGATCTCGCCACCTTAAGCCAACTGATTCCGTTGTCCTGTAACGAAATTCGACGACTCTGGGCCACCCTCACCCACCCGGTCCACCCCGAAACCCACACCAACCACTGGTCAGACTGGCGACGACGCCACCAAACCCGAGCCCGCCGCAGCCACTACCAGCGACAACACCTCAAATATCACAAGGTGCGGCTGCCGTAGTAAACGGAAAAAGACAGCAACAAAACGACACCATCAATTCAATACGTCGGCCATCACCGTCGCGTCCCGGCATTGCTCATCGACGCCGGAGTCGGTGTAGGCGCGGCAGTCGTTGCGGTTGCCCGGCGTGGGCTCGCCGACCGCGACGACCAGGCAGGTGGTGGCGTCGATGACAACCTGCATGTTCACCGAGTACCGATAGTTCTTGCTGGAGGCGGACATGCTCCGGTCGTGGGTGGGCACCAGCGTGCCGTCCACGATCAGCACGGTGTCCGGGCTGTGCTTACGGGTCACCGGCGAGAGCGCCAGCAGCGGCGCCAGATGATCCACCATTGACCATGTCGCCGGATCTCTTGACACACACGACAAGGAAGCGCTGTCAGACAGCCTCCACACCTTCCAAGAACTTCGCGATCAGGCACTCAACGAAGCCAAGTCGATCAAGTTGGTGAAGCATGTACTCGCAGAGACAGGAGCACACCAGGCGCTGCCGACACCAACCGGCGAAGCTGACCACAAGGTGTACGCACCCGGCGATAGTCCCATGGTTAGGTCATTGCAGCGCTCTCCGGTGGCAGCGGGTGCGAGCAAAGAGTCCTAAAGACCTTTCGGTATTTGAGTGAGTTATGTCATAGGGAAAGGCCGGTGTGGTCGAGGAAGTTGAAGCACAGTTGGTAGCTGCTGCCGACGCGTTCCAGGCCGGTCTGCGCGGCGGTGTGGGCTTCGTCGAGGGTGTCGGGGCACAAGTTGGCCAGTTCGCGTGCTTTGACGTTGCCCCATACCGTTTCCATCGGGTTGAGGTCGGGGGCGTAGCCGGGCAACGGTTCCACGTGCAGCCAGTGTCGTTGGGTGGTCAGCCATGCCTTCATGTCGTTCGATCGGTGGGCGGGCAGGCCGTCCCAGATCAGGGTGACTTTCTGGCCGTCGAGGTGCTCGTGCAGAGCGGTGAGGAACTCGATCAGCGAGGCGGTGTTGTAGGCGCCTTCTTTGATGCCGAACACGAACACCGCCTCGCTGCGGTCGGGTCGGTAGGCCAGCGCGCCGGACATCGACAGGCGTTTCCAGGAGAACCGGTGGGTCAGCACCGGGGTCTGGCCGCGTGGCGCCCAGGTGGCCCGGACTACGGGCAGCAGGGAGAATCCGGACTCGTCCTGGAAGCAGATCCAGGCCCCTCGGCGCCGGGCGCTTTTTTTATGCGTGGCCACTCCTTTTTCACCCACCTGTCGATGGCCTCCTGGTCGCGTTCGGTGGCGCGGCGGGCGGGACGCTGCCTGCTCCAGCCCAGCCGCTCGCGCAGGATCGTCCAGGTCTGGGTTTGCGAGTACCGCACCCCGGTGACCTTCTCGATCACCTTGGCCACCCGCGCCAGCGTCCACATGTCGGTCGGGAATCCGTTCGCCTTCGGCCCCTGCGCCAGCGCGCCTGCCACCGCGGCTACCTGCTCATCGGTCAGCTTACGCAGCCGCCCGGCACGGCCAGCCCCGGCCAATGCCTGCCGTCCGCCGGTCGACCACGCCCGGTGCCACCGTGAAGCGGTCTGCGCCGAGACTCCCAACTCCACCACCACATCGACCTGCCGCTTGCCGCGATCGAACATCTCCGCAGCCCGCATCCGGCGTTCCCGCAACGCCTCAAAATCACGGCGGGCAGCTACTTTCTTGCCGCTCCGGGCTTTCCGACGCTGGCCGGCCGATCGTGACGGTTCTGGCATACCACGATTGTCCTACCAGGCAAGGCGAATCACCCGCAACGACTCACCCTATTACCGAAAGATCTTTAAGTGCTCAGAAGTTTCTTGCTCTTCCAATCACCAGCATTCGCAGCGGCAGCCTCGACTCTGCTACGGGAGCTGATCGCCGACGGGCACCCGGCACGAAGCACATCGACTGGATCCCGGGGCAAGTGTCCGGCTGACCGACTGTGCGAACTCACCAAGCACTTGATGCTGACGCTGCTAACGTCGCACACGTTTCAGCAGCCACATACGGCGAGCCAGGGCTGATACCAGGCCTGACTCGTGGTCTCCGCCAGTCGACCATGAGGGATGCGCAGGATGTCGAATAGCGCTGTCACGCCACGAATCGGAGCCCGTGTGTTGCTACTCGACGCGGACGACCGAATGCTGCTCATCCACGCCTTGGATCCGACCAACCCCAGCCACCACTGGTGGGAACTGCCAGGCGGCGGCGTCGATGACGGTGAAAGCCTTCGCGAGGCGGCGTGCCGAGAGGTCGCTGAGGAAACCGGGATCGTGTTGCGGGATGTGGGACGTGAGTTGTGGGTGCGGGAATCTCGTTTCCGGTACAAGGAACGGGATCACCATCGTATCGACCATGTCTTTCTCGGCCGGGTGTCCAGTGCCGCGCCACAGGTGGCACTGAAACCGACCGAGAGCGTTATTCATGAGGGTTACCAGCCGAGTCGATAGAACTCGAGCGATGTGATGATCCGGATGATGTTGGGGAGCTCGGAAAGGCGTCCTCGATAGCCGGTCGCAATCATCTTCCAGTTCTTGATATGCGCGATACATCGCTCGACGGCGGATCGAAGTGAGGAGATGAATTTATTGTTCACCTTGTCGCCAGCCGAGAGCTCGCCGCCCTTTGGCTTTTTGCGAGGCGTAATCGTGTGAGTGCCCTGATAGGCAGGGTCACCGATGACTGAGGTCTCGGCCAGAAGATCTTCCCAGTCACACTCGGCGAACGCTTTCCGGTCATGCATCGAGCCAGGCAGAGGGGCGGATATTCCCAGCAGGCCTCCCTCCGTATCGGCGGCGACCTGGATGTTCAGCCCCGCGCGGCGCCGCTTGCCGGAGAAGTTGTCTTCGTGACCAGCACGGTTGCCGGTCGGGACATCGGTTCCGTCGACCAGGACGAGCCGGCCGCGGATGGCCTCCTTGAGGTTTGGAATGTGCAGGCACAGGGCCTGCCCAATCAATGGGAGAATGCCTCGATAGATCCGCGATACGGTCGACTGACTGACGCCGAACAGATCGCCCACGGCCGCCTGGTTCAGATTCTGTCGGACGTACACCAAAGTGATCACGACAGCGCGATACAGTCCCACGGTCGGAGGCCACGCTTGGTTCTCATGGCATTGGATGATCTGCCAGATGCGCGCGACAAGCTCCTGGATCTGGTCAGCAGCAAGCCCTGTAGTAGACTGATAACGCAACGACCCCGCCTGTAAGTTGTCTTCTGCGAGAGGAAAACGATCTTACTTGCCTGGGGTCGTTGTCCTATTTTGAGGTGATCAAGTCGCCAGAATAACGCTCCGAGAATGAGAAGGTCGGGCTGATTGAACGGCGCTGGTGGTCCGCTGAGAAGCTTCGGCTGTGCCGGGACAAGCTCCTGCCGGTCAATCTGCCCGACCTGTTCGACGACCTACTCGCGGACCGCTTCAGCGACACGCCATTGACCCTGACCAGTTGATGGACGAGCAGTTCGCGCCAACGACATCACCCGCAGGCCGGGGCAGCTCAACGTTCGCCCCCGGGCTGGCAGATCACCGCCGCGAGACTCTTCTGGTTGGCCCGCAGTTCCTTGTCACGGACCGCCGGAAGCTGGCTTGAGTAAGCGGAGAAACCGATCAGGGTGTACGCAGCCGAACGTCGTTGACGAACACGTACGGAGCTTTCGCACCGGGCTGGAGCAGGGGGCACGTGGTCGCCCCCCTTTCGTGCGTGAACCAACCCACGATGTCGTCGAACGTGCGGATCGCGCGTTCCTGATCGGGCGCGCACGTGGCGTCGTGGGTGTCTTCCATTCGTCGGAGGTGCGGTACCTCTACAAAAGGAGACCAGTTCACCTGCCCACTCTTCGGCGAACAGCGGGCCGTGACGTACTCCCTGGTCCCCCCGATACCGTGTAGCCGACGGCCATGCTCAAGGGCTCGGCACCGGCACAGATGGCGTCAGTGAGAGACCAGCTCTACGCCTTCTGACCTGGTTGTAGGCGCATGTGTCGCGACCAGAACCGAACGAGTGAATAGGAGCGGGTATGACCGACGATGTGGCCAGCCAAGTGATCAAGGCTGAGCAGGATCGGATCCAATGCCTCCTCGACGTGGATCGCGGCACCTACGACCGCTTGCACGCCGCGGAGTACCGGTTGTGCAACCCGACCGGCACCGTGTGGACGAAGGCCGAATACCTGGATCTCCTCACCACCGGGCGGGTCGCCTACCGGGAACTGGGGCTGACCGGCGACGTGGACGCCATCGTCGGCACCGACGTCGTCGTCCTCCGCTACCGGTGCGTTATCGAACTCACCGTCGACGGCGCGGACATCCCGCGGCACGAGGCCTGGCACACCGACGTCTACACCAATGCCAGCGGCACGTGGCGTTGTGTCTGGTCGCAAGCCACCGGCATCATGGACCTTCCGTTGACCGCACCCTGACCCAGCACGAGGAAGGCGCGGACCCGCCGGACTTGACGTTGTGACAAATGGCAGGAACCAGAAGCGTCCAGTGGTTAAGTGGCCTTGTGGGGGTAGTTTCGGGCAACCGGAGAAGACGGCCAGGCGGTGTCGCAGTTTACTCAGCGCATGCGTGGCGGCTATCCGCAGTGACGGCGGCACAGGATTTCGAGCTGCCCATCAATGGCCGGTTGCTTCTGGACGCACTGCATCTGGCCACCGAGCAGCGACAGCGACTGTTGTCGCTGGTGATCACCGCCGGACAGCGCGGCGACTCGCCTCAGTTTCAGGTGGTCCTGGGCCGCATCCGGGTCGCTCGGGCAGTGGGCAGGCCACGCACCCGGCCGGACCGGGTGCTGGCCGACAAGGCGTACGGCTCCCGGGTCAACCGTGAGTATCTACGTCGTCGGGGTATTCGGTGCACGATTCCGGACAAGACAGATCAGGCACGGCACCGCAAGACCAAAGGACGGCCGGTGGCCGACCACCAGCCTTCGACCCGCAGCTCTACAAGCAGCGCCACGCCGTGGAGTGCGGGATCAACCGACTCAAACGCAACCGTGCAGTCGCGACAAGGTATGACGAGCTCGCCGTCCGCTACGGCCGCCCAAGTTTTCTATGTCCTCGATCGGCCAGCATCGTGCCAACCACGGCACACGCCGAACAAGCAGCTCGGTGGACGATCAATCGCTTGCCACAACCACTGGGGGCTACCGCAGGTTACGTGATCAACTTCGTGCCGCATGATCACGAGTTCCGAGATCCCGGAAAGATGATGCAGTGTCTCGCGACTTTACGGCGAACGCAGCCGGGTCGCCTACGCGCCGTCGATCAACTGCCGCAGCTGCGGCCATCCTCCAGGCACCGCGTTAATGGCATGCACAAGGGCGCCGGCTGTCCGCTGGATGACGTCGTCGTCGAGCCTGGCGCGGACTGCTGCGATGGCTTCGGCTTGACGGAGAGGTTCGTCCGACGAGACCGCCGCTCCCCGCGTGGCGTATGCGAGCGCGACCATGTGCTGTCCGATCAGTTGCCTCGCACGGGTGAGCAAGGCGTCCGGATGTTCGACGAGCGAACCGCGATCCACACCGGCGATCTCAGACGCGACCTCGACAGCGCGGTTCTGGTCGCGTGCCTTGAGTTCCGCTCGGCTCGACCACGAATGTCCACAGTGGCCGTGCGATGGCCACAGCGAGCGCAAGGTGCCGCGGGTATGCCATCGACTCCAGTACGAGCGCTTCTTCGATGGTCAACTCCTCATCGAACTCGATCCCGCCGAACCGCGCGACAGCGCTGTCCAAATCCGTGCTTACCGCGGTGACGCATAGCGCCTCGGCCGGCACGGCCACGTGCCGGGACCGTTGACCTCCAACCAACGCTGCCACTCGTATCCCTTGAGCATGGCGCTGGGCAGCCCACGGCTGCGCTTGACCTCAATGGCGGATTCCAGTAGTGCCAAGGCATCGGGGGTGCGCACGTCCATCCCCGCCAGTTCGACGACGAGGCAGCTCGCCGGTAGGTCGCGAAGCCACCAGCGTCGTCGGCGATGAACCCGTCCCGGTCCTCGCTTGCTTACTCGCGAAACGGTGCGATGCACTCCGAATACACCCGGGTCGAGTCCACACCCGACCCGTGCACGTCATATTCGAACCGGCCAAGCAACTCTAAGCCTGAATCCACTGATGAGTGGGTGTTCGGGGCGGCGTGTTACAAGTGAAAGTGCCTTCTGACCTGTGATAATACGAGTTACTGAGGCTCGATTATCACCCGGGGATGGAAGGCACTTTCAGTGAAATTATCGCACAGGTGGTCGCGGGCGGCGGTGCGGTTCGATGAGGAGAATCTCGTGTCCTGCGCCGGGATCGTGCCGGTGATGGCGCTGGCCGAGCGGGCGGGCATGTCGGAACTGGTAGCGCAGAAGGTAGAGATCACGAACGCTCCGATCCCGTCGACTGGGGCCAGCCCGGCAGGCAAGGTCGCCTCGATCGTCGCGGGGATGCTCGCGGGCGCGGACTGTATCGATGACCTGGACGTGATCCGCCACGGCGGGATGAAACGTCTGTTCACCGGGGTGTACGCGCCCTCGACGCTGGGATCGTTTCTGCGCTCGTTCACCCACGGCCATGCGCTGCAACTGGCCGCGGTGCTGCGCGCGATGCTGGTGTCGCTGGCGGCGAAGACCCCGGTGCTGGCCGGGGCGGATCAGATGACCTTTGTGGACATCGACTCGCTGCTGCGCCGCGTGTACGGCACCCAGAAACGAGGTGCGCGGTTCGGGCCGGCCAAAGTCGGTGGCTACCAATTGTTGCTGCGAGGGCTCTCGCCGCTGGTGGTCACGATCTCCACCCGGCTGGCCGCACCCCTCGTCGCCGCGATCCGTCTGCGGGCAGGCAACGCCGGTTCCGCGCGGGGCGCGGCGAGGTTACTGACCCAAGCCCTGAACACTGCGAAAGCCGCCGGGGCACGCGCGGGACGGATCCTGGTCCGCGGCGATTCCGCCTACTACGCCGGCACAGTGGTCAGTGCCGCACGCCGCGCCGGGGCGATGTTCTCGATCACCGTGGCGACCAACCCGTCAATCCAGGCCGCCATCACGGCGATCGCCGAGGACGCGTGGGTCGCGGTGCGCTACCCGGGTTCGGTGGAAGATCCCGATACCGGCGAGCTGATCTCTGACGCCGAGGTCGCCGAGACCGGCTATACCGCCTTCGCCGGAACCCGCCACGTCATCACCGCCCGGCTGGTGGTACGCCGGGTGAAGGACAAGAACTCCGAGAACGCCCTGTTCCCGATCTGGCGTTACCACGCGTTCTTCACCAACACCGAACTATCCACAGTAGACGCTGATCTCGCCCACCGGCAGCACGCGATCGTCGAAACGACCTTCGCCGACCTCATCGACGGCCCGCTGGCGCATCTGCCATCGGGGCAGTTCGACGCCAACGCCGCGTGGGTCGTCTGCACCGCCCTCGCCCACAACCTGCTGCGCGCCGCAGGCAGCCTCACCAGCACCTTCCACGCCAAAGCCCGCGGCGCGACACTGCGCAAACACCTCGTCTGCGTCCCAGCCCGCCTTGCCCGCCCTCAAGGCCGCCCGGTCCTGCACCTACCCGAGCACTGGCCCTGGGCCGAGGCTTTCACCACCCTGCACACCGCCGCCAGCCCACCCGCCGCCTGACCTTTTCTTCACCACCCGCCCGCCAGGGCCCGACCGGAGACCTCCCGTGGACACGCTGGACAAGCCAGCCGTTTCACCATGCCCACCACCAAAACCCAAGATCCACACATGACCAGAACACCCCGGAAGATCAACACAAGGTCTATCGGTGGATTCAGGCTAAGCGCCCGGCCATGTCTGCCGGGAACCATGTGACCGGCGCTTGCGACCGAACCAGCTCATGACCGGACCGCTTTCGCCACGCCCCATACCAGCAGCGTGACCGGCCAGAACACCGAACACACCGTGGCCTTGACGAACCAGATCGGCCCTACGCCGCCTTCGCCGAATATCGCGATCCGCCGATGATGACGAATTCCCCGTCGGCGACGCATGACAACTGTCATCACGAAGATCCCCACGACGTAGCCGAGTCCGAGTACCGTTGTCGGATCCATGAAGCCCTCTTTCGGCGGTTTGTTGAATAAGGACCGCAGGGTGCTCAGCACATCGCAAGGCGACTGAAGCCCGTTACAACGGAACATGCTGTAACGAACTGAACGATTCATCAGATGAGAACCGGAGATACGAGTGCGAGAGAACAGAGGTCAGCCGGTGACCGAGGAAGAAACTCAGCAGATCGTCCAAGTGCACGATGAACAGGACAAACAGTTGCTGGTCGACCTGGCCGGCGAATGTGGCGCTCGCGTCAAGGATGTGCATGTACGCACGTTGGACCTAGTAACGTTTGTTGAAATCATCGGCGGTGTGACTGTTCTGAGACTGATCATTGAGCGATGGCAGGACCGACGGCAAGGCGGACAGGTCATCGACCTGCGAGCAGACGCGAAGAAAATTGTTTACCGCGACCGCGGTCTGTTGTTCGGATATGTACTGATGATGCTTGCTGACGGTCGCGTCGAGGTTCAGGTAAATGATCGAGATCGGCTCAGTGAGATCGTGGACCGGTTGGTGGCGGCATTCTCGAAGAGCGACGCAGGCACTACTGTCGACAAAGCGGTCCCGATCGTGCAGGCCCTTGTAGGTCGAGACGCGCAGGTGCGAATCGAGCCCAGTGATCCCACTGCTGAAAACGCCAACTCGTAATGAAATACCCCCACATCGACCCCGTGGGCGACGCCCACGCGGGTTTCGGCTGGCAACTGGCAGGCTCCGACCTTCCCGCGGCGGCGAACGTGCTTGCCCACGAGCGAAACGACGTGCTCGCCATCGTGCGGTTCGTCGAAGTGCTGAGGCGTCAGGGAAAGAGCACCGAAGGCCGTGCTCTGCTCCGCGCGCTTCAGCCCGTCGGTGGTGATGTGCCGCTAGTCGCTTTGGCAATCGGCAACAGTTACTGGACACAAGGCAATGCGGCCGACGCCGTTGAGTCCTATGAGGCCGCTCTGGTCGGGTACACCTCGTTGGCGGACGCGGATGGGGTGTTCGCCGCGAAGATCGGGCTGGCTCGATGCGCGCGGATGAACTACGACAAGTCCCGCCGACAAGTCCTCGAGGACGCCATCGAGGCCGGCTCCCGTAGTAAGGACGCCTACCTTCTGGCAGACCTCGACCGGGAACACGCGGGCTGGGATCTGCTACGGGGTTCGCACGAGACTGCACTCGAACTCGCTAACCGGGCCGCCGCAGTCCACCGCGAGGTCGGCGACCGCTATCTCCTAGGCCTCGCTGAGATCCTGTGTGCCCGGGCGTTGAACGCGACCGGCGACCGGTCCGCCGCCATTGAACTGACGCGCAACCAGATCGACCGCGCGATCGACATCGGGTCCGACGAGCTCAAAATGGTCGGTGTCGTCTACCTCGCCCAGTTCATTCAGCGTGGCGTCGTGGTCGGCACACCCGAGTGGGCCAACGCCAAGGACATCATCAACGAGGCGCTGGAAGCTGCGGACGATCCGTTCACTCAAGCCGAGCTGATCCTGCCGTTAGCCCAGGTCTTTCATGTGGTGTGACGCAGATCGTGTCCTTGAATGCGCGAAAGTGCCTGTCCTGTAAGGGAAACTACGGATTGTCTAGGTCTGTAGTGGTCCTCACGGGAAGGCACTTTGCGGGTGAAGCGTAGCAAGTGGTCGAAGCGGGTCAAGGTCAGCGCGGACGGTGTTGGGGTCGTGTCGCATGCCGGGGTGGGAATGTTACGGGAGTTGGCTCAGGACAGCGGCTTGGTCGAGGGTGTGACCGCCGCCTTGGCCGATACTTATGCCGGTCCGTGGCAGCACGCACCGGGCCAGGTGTTCGCCGATATGGCGGTGGCCATCGCTGATGGCGCCGACTGTGTCTCGCATATCGAGGTCTTCGGTGACCAGCACCAGGTGTGCGGGCCGGTGGCCAGCATGCCGACGACCTGGCGGATGCTCGACCGGGTCGACGCTGAACATCTGCCAGGGGTGCTCGCGGCGCGGGCGGCGGCGCGAGAGCGGGCGTGGGCCGCGGGTGCCGGCCCGGACTTGAGCGATCTGTTGGACATCGATTTCGATGCCACGGTCACGATTTCCCATTCGGAGGACAAGGAGAACGCGGCGAAGACGTGGAAACGGACGTTTGGTTTTCATCCGTTGCTGGCGTTTCTGGACCGCCCGGAGGTCTCGGGTGGCGAAGCGCTGGCCGGTCTGCTGCGTCCGGGGAACGCGGGCTCCAACACGGCCGCGGATCACGTTGCGGTGCTGGAGCAGGCGTTGGCCGCGTTACCTGCCCGTGCTCGGCCGCGTGCAGGTGATCCGGACTCGGTGCGGGTGGTGGCCCGCTCGGACTCCGCCGGTGCAACGCATGCGTTCGCGAAGGCGTGTCGGACGAAGGGAGTGTGGTTTTCCTTCGGGTTCCCGGTGGATGCCCGCATCCAGGCCGTGGTTGATCAGATTCCCGACCGGGCTTGGGAAGCGGCCATCCAGCGCGATGGCGGGATCCGTGACGGTGCCTGGGTCGCGGATGTCACCGGGATGCTGGATCTGTCGGCCTGGCCGGAGGGTGCGACGGTCATCGTGCGTGCTGAACGCCCTCATCCTGGTGCCCAGTTGCGATTCACCGATGTGGATGGGCATCGGATCACCGCGTTGATCACCGACATCCCCGACCGAATGATTCCCGGCCAGACCGCAGGGCTGGAACTGCACCACCGCCAGCACGCCCGGGTCGAAGACCGGATCCGGGAAGCCAAGGCCAGCGGCCTGCGGAATCTGCCCTGTCGCGGGTTCGCGGAGAACACCGCCTGGCTGCACACACTGCTATCGGCTACCGATCTGGTGTGCTGGGCGAAAGTACTGGGTTTCACCAGCACGCCCACGCTGGCTCACGCCGAAATCGCCACGTTCCGAAATCTGGTGCTACACGTAGGCGCCCGCATGACACGCGGTGCACGGCAAGTCCGTGTCCGCATCGACGAAACCTGTAAGTACGCCAAGGCTGTCGCCACGGGCTGGTTGACGATCCGCGCCGCGTTCACCTGACCCCAAGCCTTCTGTCCCTACCACCCGAAAGACCCCGGAGCAGCCGACATGAGCAGGTCGGCGAGCCAACCACGCCCGTTTGTCGAACCGCCCAACACAAGATCAACAAAACCACCGGCAAGATCAACAGGATATCGCGCGAAAGACCGAGGTTAGCGCACCTGCATACCGTGGCGGGGGAATTCGCTGAGGCTGAAAGATGTCTGGACGAGTACGGTCGGCTCTACCGGGCGTTGGGCGGCAACAAGATCGGTGAAGCCAACCTGCTCAAGGCCCGCGCGAGACTGGAGTTGGCCCGCCACGGCGGACTGTCGATTCGAAGCCTCCGGCACCTGCCACGGACAACTGGTGCCCTTAGACGCATCAGGAAGTCGTTCAAACAGGCGGAACGCGCCTACCGTGACGCGGGCATGGCCACCGGCAGGAGCAGCGTCAGGTGGCACATCGACCTGATTGACATCCTCGGTGCGGGGCACTCAAAAGGTGCCCGTCGACTGGGCGGTGAGGCCCGCGACTCGTTGGACCGCGCACGAGACCACCTTCTCTACGCCGAGCTCCAGAACACAGCGGGAAATGCCGCCGCCGCGTTGGAGGCGTACCAAGCAGCCGAGGCTGAAGCCGTGCATGCCAGCGCCACCACGTTCGCTGTCGCCGCGGCGGCCGGCAGCGCTGAGATGGCCTACGCACTCGGCGATACTGACGCGACAGCCCGCCATCTTCGATCAGCGGTACAGTACGCCGAGTCGATTCGCGCGGCAGTGGCCTCGGGCACCGCGCGTCGGCATATCGCCAACACAGTGCGGGCGCACTACGAGCATGCGATGTATCTGGCGGCCAGAATCGATGACGGCGAACTTGCTCTGGAAATCGCCGAACGGCTGCGCACCGAACGACTTGCCGGCCTGTTGCGCCGGGGAACCCGTGCGTTGCCGCCAGATCTGGCTGGCCTGCTCAGCGAGATCGGGCGAATCAACGATGCGCTGACCGTGCGGGACCCAAGCCTGCGAGGAGTCCGCTCCGCTCAACCAATCGAGGACCTCGCCGACCGCCACAGCGCCGAACTCGTTGCGAGGCGTGACGAGTTGCGGCGCATGCTGGCCGACCGGACGAACGACTTGTTCGCTGACACGTTCGGGGCAGAACCAGTGCGGGTCGAACGGCTGGCTGCCATTGAGGAACACGTCCTGCTCATCGTCCCAGTCACCACGAACGACGGTGAGTACCTCGTGTCCGTATGGCGATCACCGTCAGGCGAGTGCACCGCGCAGATCGTCGCAGTGTCAGAACAGATCTCAATGCTCAGAACGATTCTCACGCAACAGGATCTACTGGATCGCCTCAACCTCAGAGCACAAAGTCTCCAACCGCTGGGTGCTGTGATCCCGGATTCCGCTCATCAGGAGCTCCTCGATACGCGCGCACTGCTCAAGCTCGTCATCGTGCCCACAGGATGGCTCTGGGCGGTGCCGTTCGCCGCGGTGCCCCTCGGCGATGACAGCTTCTTGGTTGACCACGCCGACATCGTGCTGTCTCCGTCTTTGAGGTTCCTCATGGCACTCGCAGATCGTGAACGGTCCGCTGACGTTCCCAAAGCGGCGGTGTCGTGGCTAGACCCCGAGGCAAACTTCACGGCACCTGAACTCGATGCACTGGCCTTCCACCCCGCCGGGCACCTCGCGCTGACCGACCTGGGTGCGGTCAAGGACGCATTCGTCCGTGGCGGTGCCCAGTGGCAGACGGCTGTGCTCGCGGCGCATGGCGACCGGGAACCTGGGCTGGCGCACGCCATCCTCGCTGGCTCAGCCACCATCCTCACCGCCGCAGATTTCCTCGACAGCACAGCACAAGCGCCGAAGACCATCTCGCTCGCTTCGTGCCACAGCGGTTTTCCCGGTGGCGAGGACCACCATGAACCACTGGGACTGGCGCTCACCGCGCTGGCCGCCGGAGCTACCAATGTCGTTTCGGCACATTTCGAGATCGACAGTGAGGACGGTCCGATGCGTCAGTGCTTGACCAGGCTGTACACCGGCATGCCTGACCACGAATCGATATCCGCACTACTGGGGCAAATCCTTCGCGATCCGGTGATGCGCGGCCCGAACCAGTCGACTTGGCTCTACAGGTGGGCCGCGCTCACCGTCATCGGTACCCACTAACGACTCGATCCTGTACCGCTCGACCGTCAACGCGGCGCGTCTGAAGGCTGGCAACGGAGAATCGTCCACGAAAGGCGAGGCTTATGCGCTGGAGGTGAGAGTCCACGGATCGCAGCGGCCATCTTGAAGACAGAGTCGAGCTCACGAACATCAGATATTCGGGCTGTGGGTCCACCAAACAGGGAAAGCCCAAGAGGTACATGCCCGAGCCGTGTCGGCAGAAAGCAAGTCCACCCAGAGCGGAAGCGTTCAAGGCACATCAAGTCTTGAGCTGAGAGATAGCCGTGACAACACGACCGGCGTCAGGCGGCACTCCGATGCGTTCGTAGATCGTCGAGGCCTGTTCGAAGCAGCGCTTGCCCTCAACGGTCTCACGGCGGTCGACGTGACCGTAGCCGAGACCTTCACAAGCTCTGCTTGTTCAATTTGGTCGGACATACCGCTGGCGAGTTGCGCCACAGATCCACTCCATCTCATTCTCGCGGCCCGTGAACTCCCTGAGGTCATGCGGCAGGCTCCTTGCCAGCCGCGTCGGCGGCAACGTACCAGCATGGTAGTCGCGTCGCTCAAGTCCAAGTCGCTATCGCCGAACACATTGCGGACAGACAGCCGCTCGACAACCGCTGCGCCTGCGTCAGGGTGCACGGCCGAGGCCGAGCGAGATCTGGACGACGATCAGGGTCAGCCAGGCAAGGACCAGCAGAACAACCCAGATCACCGTCCGCCCGGAGCCGAGCCACTTGTTGCGCCTGAGAATCCGGTAGACCACGAGGCACGCCAGCACGATAACGCCAAGCGCGATCGGATAGCCGTATTTCCACCCCAGCTCGGGCATGACGGTGAAGTTCATGCCGTACACGCCGACTGCCATGGTCGGTATCGCGATGACGGCGGCCCACGCGGTGATCTTGCGCATATCGTTGTTCTGCTGCAACGTGATCTTCGCGAGCGTCGCGTTCACCAGGCTGTTCAGCAGCTCGTCTGCCCGCGTCACCCGGTCGATCACGACGGCCAGGTGATCGTCGACGTCCCGGAAGTATGAGCGTACTTCCCTTGGCACCAAGCCAAGATCTCCATCAGCCAGCCGGCGCAACGGCGACGACAGCGGTGCGGTGGACCGCCGCAGTTCGAGCACTTCCCGTTTCAGCAAGTACATCTGCTCTGCGCCAGCCGGGTTACGCGGCCCGAACACCACCGACTCGGCTTCTTCGATGTCGTGCTCGAACAACTCGCTGACGTCCAGATAGTCGTCCACGACCCGGTCTGCGACCGCGTGCAGCACCACTGAGGGCCCGAACCGCAGCCGCTGCGGCATCGCCTCCAGCTCCCGGCGCAGTCCACGCAGCCCTGAGTGATCGCCATGGCGTACCGTCACAATGAAATCCGGGCCGAGGAACGCCATGATCTCCCCGGTCTCGACGATCTCGTTCGCCCGGTCCGGCGACTCATGCGCGACGTAGTGCACGGTCTTGAGCACCATGAACAGCGAGTCGTCGTAACGGTCGAGCTTGGGACGTTGATGTGCGCGTGCCGCAGCCTCGACCGCAGGCTCGGGCAACCCGTAGGTCTCGGCGATGTCTTGGAGCTGCTCCGCTTGCGGTTTGTACAGTCCTATCCAGACAAACCCTTCGCCGCGCTTGCGTACCTCGGCGATTGCGTCGCCGTGCGACCAGCGGCCCGGCAGCCGCGCGCCGTTCACGTACACAGCGCAGTCGACCACATAGGCGGAGACCGGGACCGGCTTCCTCTGTGGTGCAGCTGATTCGCCGCTTGGCACCTCAGCCTCCTACGTGGATCCCTGGCCTGCGCGTGGGATCGGGTTCGCAGGCCCGCAGGATCTCCCGCACGACAGGCGGTGTGTCACCACGGCCGAGGATCAAGTACCGGAACAGATGGCCGAGCGGGCTTCCCTCCGACCATTCGAAGTGGCAATGCGGCCGCACGCCGGTGCAGTCGCGCAGGGCCAGCAGGATGGCCGCGATCGCGTTGGGCACGGCCGGGCTGTCGGCGCGCAGGATCCGGTGCCCGTCGACCTCAAGGCCACGGACCTTGAGCACACCGGAGAACTGGGACGGGTCGGTGACGTCGATTTCGAGGAACGTCACGTCGGCATCACCGGGCACCGGGTTCATCTCGCGCTGTTCCAGTTCCTTGGCCAGGTATTCGTCGGCCTCGCCGGTCTGGCGCTTGTTGGTGATGATCGTGATCCGCCCATCGCGGGCGATGGTGTCCGTGATGAACCGCCGGGCAGCCTCGTCGAACTCGATCCGGTCGGCGCGCAGCTCGGTGGTCCGGCTCACCCGTGATATCAACGAGATCACCACGACTCCGGCGATGAACGCCATGGAAATGGCGATACCGTCGGGCTTCTCGATGATGTTCTCGACCAAGGCGTACAGCAACACCAGCGTCAGCACGGTAAAACCGATCGACGCGGGCTTCTGGCGATGGCGGATCGCCGAGATCGTCACGGCGATCGAGCCGGAGACCATCATGGCGAGGATTCCCGTGGCGTACGCACCTGCCTGGGCGTTGACGTCCGCGCCGAAGATGATCGTGATGAGGATGCTGATCGCGGTGTAGACCAGCACGACCGGGCGGACCGCGCGGCCCCATTCCGGCGCCATTCCGTAGGACGGCAGGTAACGCGGCACGATGTTGATCAACCCGGCCATCGCCGACGCGCCTGCGAACCAGAGGATCAGCACGCTGCTGAGGTCGTACACGGTTCCGAATACCTCGCCGAGGTGTTCGTGCGCCAGATACGCCAGCGCCCGGCCGTTGGCCTCTCCCCCCGGCTGGAACTTCTCGGCCGGGATCAGGACCGTGGTAACGAAACTGGTCGAGATCAAGTACACGGACATGATCAACGCTGCCGCGGTCAGCAGCTTGCGGGTATTGCGGATCCGGGACTCGAGCTGCTCCTGGGCATTACGGCCCTTCGCCGCGATCAACGGCATCATGCTCACGCCGGTCTCGAACCCGGACAGCCCGAGCACCAGCAGCGGGAAGGCCAGGATCGCCGGTCCGGCGATGTCGCCGAACCCGCTGCCGCCCGCGGTGAGCCGGTCGGTCCAGCCCGTCATCAGCTCAGGGTTCGCGGCCAGCTCAGCCACGCCCGCACCAACGATCACCGCGTTGAGCAGCAGGAAGATCGCCACCAGCGGGATCGCGACGCCGACCGCCTCGCTGAAGCCGAGCAGGAACACGCCGCCGAGGACCAGCAGCAGGATCACCGTGATCAGCACTTCGTGGCCGTGCAGGAAGCCCGGCGCGACGGGGTTTTCCAGCAGGTGCACGGTCGCGTCCGCGGAAGACAGCGTGATCCTGACGATCCAGGATGTGGCCACGAAGCCCAGCAGCACGAGCACGAAGATCTTGCCCCGCCAGAACGGCAGCAGGTGCTCGAGCATCGCGACCGAGCCCTGTCCGTGCGGGCTTTCCCTGGCCACTCGCCGGTACATCGGCAGCATGCCCAGCAGCGTGAGCGCCACTATCAGCAAGGTCGCCAACGGTGACAACGCCCCGGCCGCCAAAGCAGCGATGGCCGGCAGGTAGGACAAGGTCGAGAAGTAGTCCACGCCGGTCAGGCACATGACCTTCCACCAGGCTTGTGGCTTGGCGTGCCCTTCACCGCTCTCCGGCCCCACCGGCTGCACCCTGTGCTGCAACAGCCACCGGGCGACTCCCCTGGCCGGTGGCTTGACGGCGGCGGGATTCTTGACGCTCGCTGGGATGGCCAGCTCGGGCGCGCTACTCATGTGTTCCGACTCCGGGTGATCAGCGAAACGCGACGCGCTCGGCTTCGGCACACCAGCGTGCCGCCCCCACGATCCGTCGCTCCGCCGCAGGTTACCCACGGACCGACTGGCTTCTCCTTGACGGGAGCATCAGGATTTCGTAAAGAACTATCCGAACGAATCGCCCCTTCTCGGCAACGGAATGTCCGGTATGCACGGTTCACCATCAACGCGCAGGAGCCACGACAATCCCAGCGCTGACAGGCCAGTCAACAGCAACACGAGTCCGTCGTGCCCAAAAGCCGAGGTCCCGAGCGTGCCCAGACCCACAACCAGCGTGGCCACCGCTGCCCGGAGGATCGTCAGCATCGCGGCCGCGTCCACCACTGCCACCAACGCCAACAGTGACCACACCGGGTTCGACACCAAGCCCGCGAGCAGCGCCAACGTCACGCCGAGCGGGAAACCCAGCCAGCCAGGGATCAGCGCCTTCCGCCTCATCGGGCACTGCCCGCGATCCGGAATCTCAGCCGACACACCACCGCGTCGCTACGCCGCCGCATCGCGTGCGCCAGCACAGACCCGCGTTGGTTCTGCAAGACCCGCTGCCACACCCGCTCGGGCTCGACCTCGGCGATCAACACGAACACCTGTTTCTCCGAGACGCCACGCAGGTACTCCACGAGCGGCTCGCCCAATCGGCGGCGCTCGTCGTGCAGCAGCACCAAATCCACCCCCGGATCCCAGCGATCCCACTCCGCCACAAGATCACGCGTCGCCTGCTCTTCCTCGGGGTGCGTGACATAGACGGCGACCACACGATCGCCAAGCGACAGCGCGGCGGCGATCGCGTCGCGGGTCAAGCGGGACACGGTGGACACCGGCACGACGACCAATGACCGATCTGGACGCGGCGGGGCCGGGGTGCGATCGAGTTCAAGCCGTTCACCGATCCTGCGGTAGAACCGGTGAATCCACTCCATCACCACCACGATCACGGGCAGCGCCAGCACAATCAGCCAGCCGCCTTCATCGAACTTGCTCACTGTCACCACAACGGCAGCGATCGCCGTCAGCGCCGCACCCACGCCGTTGAGCGTCGCCCTGCCGCGCCAACCAGCCGTGCGCGTCGCACGCCAGTGCCGAATCATCCCGAACTGCGACAAGGTGAACCCGACGAACACACCGATCGCGAACAACGGCACCAGAACGTTCATCTCGCCACCCGCGGCCACGAGCAGAACGGCGGACGTGACCGTCAGGAAACCGATGCCATACCGGTGAACCTGCCGCTCGGCACGCAACGCGAACAAGTGCGGCAGATTGTTGTCCTTGGCCAGCAACTGAGCCAACACAGGCAAACCGCCGAACGACGTGTTCGCAGCCAGCGCCAACAGGACGACAGTGGCGAACTGGACAATGTAGAAACCAATACCGTCCCCAATGGACGCCTCGGTCACCTGGGACAGCACAGTCACGCCGTCCACCGGATGGATGGTGAACTTCTCCACCAACACCGCGATTCCCACCAGCATCACGGCGAGCAACGCACCGAGGGCAACCTCGGCGTTCTGAGCACGCCTGGCCCGAGGCTTGCGGAACGACGGCACAGCGTTCGCGATCGCCTCGACACCGGTCAACGCCGCGCAGCCGTTGGCGAAAGCCTTCAGCAACAACAACACACCGACAGTCTCAAGCTGTTGCACCCCAGAAGTAGCTTCGGTGACCGCGGCTTCGTCCCGGATCAGCCCGACGATGACCACGATGATGATCGCGCCGACGTAAATGGCCGTTGGGAGGATGAACGCCCTGGCACTATTGGCGATGCCACGGAGATTGACCGCGGTAATGACGGCGAGAACACCAAGGCACAGCCAAACCGTGTACGGCAACAACTCCGGGAACGCGGAAGTCAAAGCCGCCACCCCGGCAGCCACTGACACCGCCACGTTCAGCACGTAGTCGATCACCAACGACGCGGCCGCGACCAGGGATGCCCTGCGCCCCAGATACTTCTTCGAAACCCCGTACGCGCCACCGCCTTCCGGGAAAGCGGCGATCACCTGCCGATACGACAACGTCAAAACACCCAGCAATACCGCGATGGCCACAGTCACCGGCACGGTGAACCCGAGCCCAGCACCACCCGCCACAGCCAGAACGATGACGATCGCTTCCGGGCCATAAGCCACCGAAGCCATCGCGTCCAGGGATAACGCGGCCAGGCCACCAACCACCGTCAGCCGGTGGCGTTCGGTCCCCTCAGCAGTCCGGCGCGGGGAAAGAACACTTGTCACGGACGTGAGTCCAATTCATACAACTCATCTCTAGCAAGGCCCTGCACCCGGTCCTAACGCTGAAGGGCCCCGAGCTTGACGGAATCCTGATGCTTGCGTGGTTGCGGAACCACAACCAGGGCAGGCCGCTGGATCCACCTGATCGCAGCACCAACCGCGGTCGCCACCAGTGCAGTGCCCGCCAGGACCGCCGCCGCGTGCAGGCTGGCACCGGTCGCCGCGAACTCGCCGGTATGTCCAAGGACAAAGCTCGCGTACAGCAACCAGGTCTGCAGACTGGCAAGGAGCGCGCCGGCCACTGTGGTCACGGCCGACACAACCGTGACCATCAGCACCGGCGCGCTCAACGGATCGACCAGATCCCCGGTCGACGACGCGATGGTCGCGACAATCCCACACGCGAACCCTAGACCAGCACCGTAAAGCGCCGCGACTCTCGGCCACCGCGCGGCAGTCGTCCTCATGTCTCCAGTCAACCCGCGGACAACCCCGTCGGAGCTCAAGCTTGACGAGGCTTTAACGCCGAACGGCACCGGTTTGACGACATATCGACGCCGAAAATCCCTACGCTGGACCGATGCGCAACAGTTTCAACGAGCGACTCGACCATCTCGTCGGCCAGCTGGTGAACATGAGCCAGCTCGCCGCCATCGCGATGCGTGACGCGACGGACGCGTTGCTGACCTGTGATCTCGCCCTCGCCGAGCGGGTTATCACGGACGATCGCATGGTCGACCTTGCCCGGTCCACGTGCGAATCCGACGCGCATCTGTTGCTGGCACTGCAAGCTCCGGTCGCGGGTGACCTCCGGCTGGTGATCACCGCACTGCACTCCGCGGAAAGCCTGGAACGCATGGGAGATCTGGCCCAACACGTCGCCGAAACGGTACGCAGGCGGTATCCCAGGCAGGTCCTGCCGACGGTGTTGCGGCCCCGGTTCGAGGCCATGGGCGCGCTCGCGGTCACCCTTGCCGAGACCGCGGCGGACGCCATCCGGACACGAGAGCCGGAACTGACCGGCTACGCGGCCGAAGCCGACGGTGAATTGAACGACCTGCATCGTTCGTTGTTCGCGGTCCTGGACTACCAGGACTGGGCGCACGGTGTGGGATCGGCCGTGGATGCCGTCCAATTGAGCCAGTACTACGAACGATTCGGCGATCACGCGGTCTCGATCGTCCGTCGATCTGGCTTCATCACGACCGGGACCATGAGCCGCGAGGCGAGCTGACGAATCACGGAACGAAGCGGTGGCCCATTCCGGGTTCGGTGATCAGATGCCGAGGCTGGGACGGGTTCCGCTCCAGTTTCTGACGCAATTGCGATACATAGACCCGCAAATAGTGCGCCTGCCCGACGTATTCCGGTCCCCACACCCGTTCCAGCAACTGCCGGTGGGTGACGAGCCTGCCCTGGTTGCGAAGCAACTCCTCGAGCACGGCCCATTCCGTGGGCGTGAGATGGACACTGGCACCGTCGCGCCAGACCTTCTTGGCCGACAGGTCGACGGTGAAGGACCCGGTGTCGATCACCGGGTCCTCGACCACGGCCGTCACTGTCGAGCGGCGGACCACGGCCCGAACCCTGGCCAGCAGTTCGTCCATTCCGAACGGTTTGGTGACGTAGTCGTCCGCGCCCAAGTCCAAGACGTTGACCATGCTGTGCGGATCCAGACTCGCGGACAGCACAATGATCGGCACCCAAGTCCACGTCCGCAGGCCTTCGATCACCGCACATCCATCGATGCCCGGCAGGCCCAGATCGAGCAGAACCGCGTCCGGTGTCAGCTTGGCGGCCGCGTGCAGCGCGGTTTCGCCGTCGTGGGCCACGATCACGCGGTATCCGCGTGCGGACAGGTTGATCTGCAACGCCCGGGCGATCTGCGGATCGTCCTCGGCAACCAGGATCGTGGCCACGCCGCGTCACTCCCTGTCAGCCGGAAGTGAGATGACGATGGTCAAGCCACCTCCGGGAGTGTCCTCCGCGCGGATCGAACCGCCCATCGCCTCAACGAATCCTTTCGCCACCGAGAGGCCGAGGCCGACGCCGGGTGTGGCGTCCCGGTCGCCGAGGCGTTGGAACGGCGTGAACACGCTGCCAGTCATCCCCTTGGGCAGACCGGGACCGTGATCGACGATCCACAGCTCGACCTGGTCGGCGTGGGCACTGGCCCGCACAGCGACCACCGGTTCGTCCACGCCGACCGTGCCGTCACCATCGACGTCGACGTGTCGGCGCGGATGGAGTTGCCCGTGCCGCAAGGCGTTGTCGATCACATTGGCAACAACTCGTTCCAGCAGACCGGAATCCGCCCGTACGTCCGGCAGGCGTTCGTCCACGTCCACCGATATCCCGTCGCGCGCACTGAGGCTGAACAAGGCCATGGCGACGATCTCGTCATAACCGACCGGCCGTATATTGGGTTCGACCGCGCCAGTGGCCAGCCGCGACGAGTCCAGCAGATTGTCGATCAGCCCGGTGAGCCGGTCGGCGGATTCTTCCACGGTCTCCAGCAGCTCCCCGGTGTCCTCATCGGACAGCCGCAGATCCGGCGCACGCAGGCTGCCGATGGCGGCCTTGATCGACGTCAACGGCGTCCGCAAATCATGGCCAACCGCCGACAGCAAGGCGGTTCGCAGCTCGGTCGTCTCCGCCCGGCGCTGCGCTTGCGAGGCTTGGTCGGCCATCCGTTGATGCCGCAGCGCGATCAGCGCTTGCCCCGCGGCGGCTTCGAGGACACGGCGGTCATGCGCGGGCAACGCCCTGCCGCGTAGCGCGAGGTGTACGTCGGCTGTCACCACGACGTCCACATCGGCCTCATCGGGATCGTCGCACGGGCTGTCACCGGTGCAGGCCACTCTTTCCCATTCGCCGTCCCGTTTTTCCAGCAGCGCGACGGACACAAGACCGAAGTTCTCCTGGACCTTCTCCAGCAATCGGTCCAATGGTCGGTCGTGGGTCAGAACCGTGCGCGCGTAGGAGGCCAGCAAAGCGGCCTCGGTACTCGCCCGGGTGGCCTGCTCGCCACGCCTGGCCGCCCGGTCGACCACAATGGACACCACAACAGCGGTGAACACCATAGCCACCACCGTGACCAAATTCTCCGGCTCGGCGATCGTGAGCGAATACACCGGTGGCACGAAGAAGTAGTTCAGCAGCAACGCGCTGAGGATCGAGGCGAACAACGCGGGCCCGAGCCCACCGACCAGCGACACGATGATGATCGCCAGGAAGTAGTCGATCACGTCCGTGGACAGGATCAAATCCTGCCGCAGCAGATCCCCGATCAGCGTCGCCAAGCCAGGCAGCAGCACCGCCAGCAACCAGCCCACTATTTGCCTCTGAGGAGTCAGCGCACTGCGAACAAGCCGCGCCCGCAGCCGTCCACCCGACTCGTCATGGGTCACCATGTGTACGTCGATGGACCCCGACAGCTGGACCGTGGCGGCACCGATCCCCTCGTCGAACACGCGGGCCCACCGCGATCTGCGGGACGTACCGAGCACGAGCTGGGTGGCGTTCACCCCGCGCGCGAAGTCCAGCAACGCGTTCGGCACGTCATCCCCGACAACCGTGTGAAACGTCGCGCCGAGGTCTTCACCGAGCTGACGCAGCTTGGCTTTGTCCTTCTGTGAAGCACCCGCGAGCCCGTCACCACGCAATACCTGTACGACCAGAAGCTCCGCACCTGCCCGGTTGGCGATCCGGCTGCCACGGCGTATGAGGGTCTCGCTTTCCTTGCCCCCGGTGATGGCCACGACCACGCGTTCCCTGGTTTCCCAGGTGTCTGTGATGTCCTTCTCCGTGCGGTAGCGCTGCAACGCGACGTCGACCTGGTCAGCGACCCACAGCAACGCCAGCTCACGCAACGCGGTGAGGTTGCCGGGCCGGAAGTAGTTTCCCAGCGCGGCATCGATGCGATGTGCCGGGTATACGTTCCCGTGCGCGAGCCTTCGCCGCAACGCCTCCGGCGTGATATCGATCAACTCGATCTGCTCGGCCTTGCGCACGACCTCGTCAGGGACCGTCTCGTGCTGCTGCACACCGGTGATCCGCTGGACGACGTCGTTGAGACTCGCCAGATGTTGAACGTTCACTGTGGACAGCACGTCCACGCCAGCTTCGAGCAGTTCTTCGATGTCCTGCCAGCGTTTGGTGTTGCGCGAGCCAGGCACGTTGGTGTGCGCCAGCTCGTCGACGACCGCGACTTCGGGCTTGCGACGCAGGATCGCGTCGATGTCCATCTCCTCGAATTCGCGGCCCTGGTAGGTCATCCGCCTGCGCGGGACGACCTCCATCCCGTCGACCAGCTCCGCGGTCTTGGCCCGGCCGTGCGTCTCGACCAGGCCGACGACCACGTCCGTGCCGCGTTCGATGCGACGGCGGGCTTCCCCGAGCATGGCGAAGGTCTTCCCCACGCCCGGGGCCGCCCCAAGGTAGATCCGCAGTTCGCCACGGCGACGCTGGTAATCCACTCGCGTGATGCTCTCGGCAACCCGCGGTCTGTCCTGCTCCGATTGTGTCGACACGGTTCTCAGCGCTTCGCGCCCTGCACAGCCAGGTTGAGCTTGAGCACGTTCACGCTCGGCTCAGCGATGCCCTGCGTGGTGTTGCCGTCGATCAACGCACGGATCTGATCGAGCGGCACGCCCGTCACCCTGGCCACCCGTGGCGCCTGCAGCTGCGCGTACGCCGGGCTGATCTGCGGGTCCAAACCAGACCCCGAGGCGGTCACCGCGTCGGCCGGAACCATCGACGGCTCAACACCTTCACGCTTAGCGATGGCGTCCTGCCGCTGTTTGACGATCGCGATGTAGTCCTCGTTGGCCGCGCCCTTGTTCGAGCCGAGCGAACTGCTCGGATCAGCCGGGCCCAGTGGATCCTTGGCCAGCGCGGATGGCCGTGTGTGGAAATAGGGGTCGTTGTTCGGGTCCTGTGCGACGGGGTCGATGCCGATCAGGTCCGAGCCGACGGCTTGGCCGTTGACCTGCACGATCGAGCCCTCGGCATTGGCTTCCAGGCCGGGGATACGGGACACGACCCACACTCCGAGTGGGTAAAGGATGCCGAGCAGCACGGTCATGACCAGAAGGATCCGCGTCCCGGCCCATACTTGTTTGATCATTGCTCACATTCCCGGGATGAGTCGGACCAGCAGGTCGATCAGCCAGATGCCGATGAACGGCGTGACGATCCCGCCGAGGCCGTAGACCAGCAGGTTTCGCCGGAGCAGCGACCGCGCGCTGGACGGCCGGTACCGCACGCCGCGCAGGGCGAGCGGGATCAAGGCCACGATGATCAGCGCGTTGAAGATCACCGCGGACAGGATCGCCGAGTTCGGTGAGTGCAGCCGCATGATGTTCAGCTCGCCGAGTTGTGGGTAGATCCCGGCGAACATGGCAGGCAGGATCGCGAAGTATTTCGCCAGGTCGTTGGCGATGGAGAACGTGGTCAGCGCGCCCCGGGTGATCAGCAGCTGCTTGCCGATCTCGACGATCTCGATCAGCTTGGTGGGGTTGGAGTCCAGGTCGACCATGTTGCCGGCCTCTTTGGCGGCCATGGTGCCGGTGTTCATCGCCACGCCGACGTCGGCCTGTGCCAGGGCCGGGGCGTCGTTGGTGCCGTCGCCGGTCATCGCGACCAGCCGGCCGCCCTCCTGTTCCTTGCGGATCAGGGCCATCTTGTCTTCCGGCTTGGCCTCGGCGAGGTAGTCGTCCACCCCGGCCTCGTCGGCGATCGCCTTGGCGGTCAACGGGTTGTCGCCGGTGATCATGACCGTCTTGATGCCCATGGTGCGCAGCTCGTCGAACCGTTCCCGCATTCCGGGTTTGACCACGTCCGACAGCCGGATCACGCCACGGACCGTGTTGCCATCGGCTACCACCAGCGGCGTACCGCCCTCGGCGCTGATCTTGTCCACAATGGTGTGGACCTCGTCCGGGACCACGCCACCTTGCTCGCTGACCCAGGCCTGCACCGCACTGGCCGCGCCCTTGCGCACGATCCGGCCGTGCAGGTCGATCCCGGACATCCGGGTCTGCGCGGTGAACGGAACGAACTCCCCCGCCTTCTCCGCGCCAGTGGACTCCACCGCCAGCCCGTACTCCCGAGCGCAGAGATCCACGATGCTGCGGCCTTCCGGCGTCCCGTCCGCGAGGCTGGACAGCCGGGCCACGACGGCCACATCTTCCACTGTGGAGGTTCCGACCGGGATCAGCTCGGTCGCCTGGCGGTTTCCGTACGTGATCGTGCCGGTCTTGTCCAGCAACAGCGTGCTGACGTCACCCGCGGCCTCAACCGCCCGACCCGAGGTCGCCAGCACGTTGCGCTGCACCAACCGGTCCATGCCCGCGATGCCGATCGCCGAGAGCAGCGCGCCGATCGTGGTCGGGATCAGGCACACCAGCAAGGCAGTGAGGACGATGACCGATTGCAGGCTGCCCGCGAACCCGGCCATCGGCTGCAGGGCCACGACCGCGAGCAGGAAGATGATCGTGAGCGTCGACAGCAGGATGGTCAGCGCGATCTCGTTCGGCGTCTTCTGCCGTTCGGCGCCTTCGACGAGGGCGATCATTCGGTCCACAAAGGACTCGCCTGGCTTTGTGGAGATCTTCACGACGATCCGGTCGGACAGTACAGTGGTGCCACCCGTGACGGCGGAACGGTCACCACCCGATTCCCGGATGACCGGCGCGGACTCACCCGTGATCGCGGATTCGTCCACGGTCGCGATGCCCTCGATGACGTCGCCGTCACCCGGGATGACCTCTCCGGCCTCGACGACAACCAGGTCGCCGATCGTCAACTCGACGCCAGGCACACGCTCTTCAGTGCCGTCCTTCAGCAACCTGCGCGCGACAGTTTCCTTTTTCGTCCGTCGCAGGGTTTCGGCCTGCGCCTTGCCCCGGCCTTCAGCAACGGCCTCGGCCAGGTTCGCGAACAGCACCGTGAACCACAGCCAGATCGCGGTCCCGATCGTGAACACGTTCGGATCACCGATCGCGAACACCGTGGACAGCAAGGAACCCACCCACACCACGAACATGACCGGATTACGGGCCTGGTGCCGCGGGTCGAGCTTGCGCAACGCGTCCGGGAAGGACGTGACCAGCTGGCGTGGGTTGAAAATGCCCGCGCCGATCCGGCCCGCGTTCTCCACGTGATGCCGGGTCTCCTCCTTCGGGGTGCGCGTCATGGTCGTGCTCATATCAATGCCTCTGCGATCGGGCCCAACGCAAGGGCCGGAATGAACGTCAACGCCGCGACCAGGATCACCGTGCCGCCCAGCATGGTCGCGAACAGCGGGCTGGTGGTGGGCAACGTGCCCGCGGTCTCCGGCACCTTGCGTTGCGCCGCAAGCGAACCAGCCAAGCACAGGACCGCGATGATCGGCACGAACCGGCCGATCAGCATGCAGACACCCAATGTCGACTGGAACCAGTCGTTGGTCACCGTGATACCCGCGAACGCACTGCCGTTGTTGTTACTCGCCGACGTGTACGCGTACAGCACCTCAGAGAAACCATGCGCCCCAGAGTTGTTCAACGCACCCGGCGTGCTCGGCATCAGCAGCGCCGCGCCCGTCCCGAGCAACAGCACGGTCGGCATCGCCAGCATCGCCACAGCAGCGCACGTGACCTCACGCTTGCCCAGCTTCTTTCCCAAGTACTCCGGCGTCCGGCCGACCATCAGGCCTGCCAGGAACATCGCGATGATCGCCAGCACGAGAATGCTGTACAGACCCGTGCCCACACCGCCAGGCGACAGTTCACCGAACATCATGTTGAGCAACGTCCCGCCGCCACCGAGGCCGCTGAAGCTGTCGTGCATCGCATTGACCGCGCCCGTCGATGTCGACGTGGTGGCGTTGGCGAACAGTGCCGACGCGGCGATACCGAATCGGGTTTCCTTGCCTTCCATGGCGCCACCGGCCAGCAGGGCAAGCGGACCGCCCGCGTTCGCCTCGGCTGCCCAGATCACCGCGAGCATCCCGGCCCAGATCACGCCCATCACCGACAGCAGTACGGTGCCCTGCTTCTTGTTGCCGACCAGGACACCGAAGGTCCGCGTGAGACAGACCGGAATCACCAGCAGCAGGAAGATCTCGATCAGGTTCGTCCACGAGTTCGGGTTCTCGAACGGGTGCGCGGAGTTGGTGTTGAAGATGCCGCCGCCGTTGGTACCGAGTTCCTTGATCACTTCTTGCGAGGCCGCCGGTGCCAGCGCGATCGTGCTCGACGAACCGTCCAGATTGGTCACAGCGACCCCGGACTTCAGACTCTGCACGACACCGAGGGCAATGAGCACGATCGCGAAGACGAACGAGATCGGCAGCAAGATCCGGATCGTGCCACGGGTCATGTCTACCCAGAAGTTGCCAAGCCGATCGGTCTTCGCGCGCACGAACCCCCGGATCAGCGCGATCGCCACGGCGAGGCCGACCGCGGCCGACAGGAAGTTCTGCACGGTCAGGCCCACCATCTGCACCGTGTGTCCCATCACCGACTCGGGGATGTAGGACTGCCAGTTCGTGTTGGTCACGAAACTGACCGCGGTGTTGAATGCCATCCCGGCCTCGATCGTCCGGCCGAAGTTCAGCGGCAACAGGTGCTGCAGGCGTTGCAACAGGAACAGCAGCACGATCGACACGAACGAGAACGCCAGCACGCCTGAGGCGTACGTCTTCCAGTGCTGCTCCGAACGCGGCTCCACCCGCACGATCCGGTAGATCGCGCGTTCCACCCGCAAATCCTTCTCGCTGGTGAAGACCCTGGCCATGTAGTCGCCCAATGGCTTGTACACCAAAGCAAGGGCGATAATCAGAAGGCCGACCTGGCTCATTCCGGCCCACAACGATGACATCAGAACTTCTCCGGTCGGATCAGCGCGACGAACAGGTACACGAGTAAGGCAAGGGCCAGCACACCACCGATGATGTTGGCCAGATCAGAGGTCCCGCTCACCGCTTCTCCAAACCCCGCAACGCCAGCGCCAGCACGGCGAAGATGCCGATCAGCAGCACCGCATAGGCCAAGTCGGCCATGTGCGTTCCCTTTCCACGCAGTTGCCATTCACCCGGATGGTGACCCGGCGTTGTAGAGCGTGCATTCCGGACAAGCCCAGTGGGTGTCACCTGATGGGGTTTTGACGCCGCCTTGACCTGCGTTTACGCGATCTTGATGCGCTCGAATCCCGTCAACGCGGCGTTAACAACCGACTGCGCTACGTCAAGGTCCCGTGCGGCCCGCTGCGCGGGCGGTCTAGGCCACGGATGCTGAGACTCCCTCTCCCGCAGGAAAAGGACGTCCATGACCGACCTCACGTACACGGTGATGCTCATCGGGGTGTTCGTCGTGCTCGCGTTGGGCATCAGGTGGCTCAACCGGGGAACTGGAACGGGCGGCGACCGGTGATGAATGCTTCACCAACCGCCGCCCGGGACCGGGGGTTCAGCCCAGATTGGTCAGTCGTTCACTCAACCGCCACAGCCGGGCCACCGCCCGGTCGTCCGTGATCATCGGCGCGGGCAGCATGCCCTCATAGAAAGCGCCATTGAGGACGCCGAAGCCCGGCGCACACAGTCGGACCACCGCCTCCACCGCGTCGTGGCTCGGCCCCGCATCCGATCCATACAGCCGCAGCACCTCCCGGTCGGTCGTGCCGGGATCCACACTCACAGCGGTGAATCCTCTGTCCGCGAGCGCCTTCGTGAACATCGTGAGGGCGAGCATCGCCTGCGCGTACGCGGCCAGCGGCGTGTACCGGCGAGTGCGGTTGATATCCGTCCATTGCAGGCTTCCCCCTCGGTGCAGCGATGACGAGACGTTGACCACGCGCGGATACCCCGCTTTGGCCATGGCGCCTTCGAGTAGCCGCGTCAGCAGGTACTCGGCGAGATAGTCGAGCTGGAACGTGCGCTCGTTGCCGTCTTCGGTGAGCAGCCTGCGCTCGGCGGCGGCGACTCCGGACGTGTTGACGAGCAGGTCCAGCGTCGGGTGTCGTTCGGTCACCTGTCGTGCCATCCGTGCTACCGAGCCGAGGCTCGCGAAGTCGGCGGCGACCATGTCAAGGCGACCGGGTTCGGCGCCCGCCACGGTCAAGCGTTCCACTGTGTACTCGCCGGCTTCCGGGGTCCGCGCGTGCACGATGACCGTCCAGCCGTCCATGGCCAGCCGCCGGGCGGTCTGGTGACCGATCCCGTCCTCGGCGTCGGTGACCAAGGCCGTACGAGATGTGTTGTCGAGCATGATCCATCCATCAAGGTGAACCGGACGCGGGCGCGCGCCATCGCATCCGGAATTCGAAGGGTGTGAGGTCAGCGGGACGTCAGCTGATCAGGTGGCTGGTCATCGTGCCGCAGGCCCGTGGGCTCAGTCGCGGCACGGCACAGAATCCCCATGTTCAACATCAAACCGAGCCGGGTCAGCCGCTGGCAAGCATCCTTACGCGACCTTTCCGCGAGCGTCCTAACAAGACAGATGGCGGTCTTGACGGGATATTGACGTAAGGTATGCCCCGGCGCGCCGGGAAGTCTGGTCGGCACAAGGGCAGCAACACCTGCAGAAGGGCACCCGTCGTGCGCAGCATCGAGACCGTCCTGGCCCTCGTGGCACTCGCGACCGTCGTCGCCACCTTCGCCCGAAGACTCAGCGTCCCAGCGCCGTCGCTGCTGGTCGTCGCCGGAGTGATCGCAGGACTGTTACCCGGCGTGCCCACCATCGAGGTCTCCCCCGAACTGGTCAGCCTGGTCGTCCTACCGCCCTTGCTGTTCGCCGCGGGCGAGGAACTACCGCTGCGCGACCTGCGCGCCGTATGGAAGCCCGTCACCGCGCTGGCCATCGGACTCGTGCTGGTGTCCGCTGTCGCCGTCGGCGCGGTCGCGATCGCCCTGACACCGATGCCCATCGGGATGGCGTTCGTCCTCGGCGCCGTGCTCGCCAGCACCGACCCCGTCGCCGTCACCGCCCTGGCGCGGCGACTGTCGTTGCCGCCACGCGTACAAGCCCTGGTGCAGGCGGAAAGTCTGTTCAACGATGCCACGAGCCTGCTGCTGTTCCGGGTCGCACTGTCATTGGTCCTTGCGGGCGGCGCGGCTTCATGGGGCCACACCCTCACCGAGTTCGCGGTGCTCGCGGGCGGCGGCGTACTCGTTGGCGCGTTGACCGCGCTGGGCGCGTACTTGATCCGGCGGCGGACCGAGGATCCCGTTCTGGAAACGGTCGTCTCGCTCATCACGCCGTACGGCGGATACGTTCTTGCCGAGTCTGTTCATGCTTCCGGTGTCACGGCGGTTGTGGTCGCCAGCGTCATCCTGGGCACCCAAGCCACCCGGATGACCACCGCGCCCATCCGTATCCAGCTCACTGCGGTATTCGACACCGTCGTGTTCATCCTGGAAAGCGTCGTCTTCGGCCTGATCGGCCTGCAACTGCCCGCACTGGTCCGGCAACTCACCGGCAGCCACGCCCAATGGCCACTCTACGCCCTCGCGATCGCGGCGACCCTCATTGTCGTCCGTCTACTGTGGGTGTTCCCGTTGTCCGCGATCGCTCAACGCCACAGCGGTGCCACACGACCGTCCTGGCGCGTACCCGCAGTCGTGTCATGGGCAGGCGCACGAGGCGTCGTGCCCCTGGCCGCCGCGTTGTCGATCCCGCACGTGCTGTCCGACGGTTCACCGCTCCCCCATCGGGACCTGGTTCTGCTGCTGACCACCGCGGTCATCGTGATCACCCTTGTGGTGCAAGGCTTCACGCTCGCTCCGCTCGTGAAGAAAGCCGGAATCGCGTTGCGCGCAGGCGACATCCGCCAGGAACAGACGGCGGCAAGGTTGCAGCTCGCCCAACGCGGGCTGGCGCACGTCGAACAACTCGCCGAGACCGAATCGGCGCCCGACTTCGCCGTCGACCACCTGCGCCGCAGCTGGCAGGCCCGGATCGAACGCATCCAAGCGGACTCCGACGACCTCGCCGACGAATCGGCAGGCAACGCCTACCTCCAGCTCAGGCACGAAATCCTGACCGTCGAGAGCGCCGAACTCAACCGGCTCTACGAATCCGGCGACATCTCCGACACCACTCGCCGCCGCATCCAACGCACCCTGGACCTCGAACAAGCCGGTCTCACCGACGACGACTGAGCCCGTTCTCGAAACCGTCGAGCAGAGCCGTCAATCCGATGTCGAAGGTCTGGTCAGGTGCCGCGTTGTACTCAGCAGCGGCAACCTTGTCCAGACGAGCGCGCAGCCTTGGGAACTTCATCGCGATATCGGTGGCCTTCGCCATCGCCTCGCGCAGCGTGTCCTCGATATCGCCGCCGAAACGTCTGGCCAAGGAGACCGACGCGGCTGGTCCTACCGCGTTTCCCAGAACGAACATGAACACCGAGGCCGCCGCCTGGTCGGCCTCGTCATCGCTGAACCCCGCCATCTCGTACACAGCAAGGGTGTGATCGTCGAAGCGCGCCTTGCCCGGCCCGTAGATCATGTGGCTGGCCATGGCCTGCACCAGCCACGGGTGCCTGACCATCATCGCGTGCAGACCAGTCGCCATCGCGGTGGCCGCCGTACGCCAGTCGAGATCGTCGAGGTCGGGCAGTTCGATCTCGTCCCAGACCACGTCTCCCGCCAGCTGGACGAGGTTGTCCTTGCTCGTGACGTGCCAGTACACCGCCGTGGCCGCCGAGCCTAGCCTGGCGCCGAGGCTGCGCATGTTCAGCCCATCCAGCCCTTCGGCGTCCAGCAGTTCGACAGCGGCCCGGACGATCTCGTCTTTGGTCAGGCGTGGCATGACCCCAGTCTACTTGCACTAAGTTCAAGGAGTTCTTGCACTTAGTTCAACTACATGGTTACGCTCGACTTGCACTTAGTTCAAGAACCCCACCAGGAGCCACTCCCATGACCAGCCTCGCCGGCGTCCTACAACTCCTGCTGGCCGCGACCTTCGTGATCGTCCCGGTCATCGCCTACCGCCACGGCACGCAAGCCCAGCAAGCCGCCGAAGCAGACGTCGCACGCCAGGGTTTTCCCATCGAAGTCCTGACCCGGCACCGCATCCGGTTCGCCGAGTCCGCCATGGAAACCCTGTTCCCCTTTGGGATAGCCCTGTTTCTCGCGGTCCTCGCGTTACTCAACCTGACAGGAACCGAGACAGGCCGAGTCCTGTCCTTGGTCGCCCAACCGATCATGTTCATCGGCGGCGGCTTCATCACGGCAGGCCAGATGTTCCCCGTCCGCTTCATCGGCGCCGCGCTCAAGAAATCCAGTGATGCCACAGCAAGAACGCTCGATGTGCAGTCCTTCGTCGACGCCGCGACAGCAGCGTTCCCGTCGTGGCTTCGTCCGATCATCGTGACCCGGTTCGCCCTGGTCACCGTCGGCTCGCTACTCGTCATCGCCCTGCTCGCGCTGCGCTGACACGCTCAGGAATCCTCATGTCAGCGCGGTGACCGCTGCGTGTCATGACTGGCCACGATCGTTGCCGCCATGACCACTTCATCGATGACAGCCTCACGCAACGCCCATAACAACAACGTCCGGATAACAAGGCTCATGGGAGTCACGGCAGCCGCTGCACTACTGGCCGGGGCCGCGTTACCCGCAGTGGCCACTGCCGGGCAGGATCGTCCGGACCTACAGGCGACCGTCCAGGCCATCGTCGACTCCGGATTCGCCGGGGCACAGTTGCGGGTGCACGACCACAAAGGCGACTGGGTCGGCAGCGCCGGGGTGCGCAAGCTGGGCGAGGCCGCGAAGCCCCCGACGAACCGGCGGTTCCGGATCGGCAGCAACACCAAGACGTTCGTCGCGACCGTCGTTCTGCAACTCGTCGCAGAGCGCCGCGTAGGCTTGGACACACCAGCAGCCGACTACCTGCCCGAATTCGACTTGGACCGGCGGATCACGGTACGAATGCTGTTGCAGCACACCACCGGACTGTTCGACTACACCGGAGCGATGCTCCCGGACGGCACGATCGTGCCGGGAATCCCGTTGGTGGGCCAGAAGTTCGTGGACAACCGCTTCCACACCTACCGGCCCGCGGACCTGGCGCGATTCAGCTTGTCCAAGCCAGCGCTGTTCGCACCGGGAACAGACTGGAGCTATGCCAACATCAACTACCTGCTGGCCGGACTGCTGATCGAGAACGTCACCGGCCGCCCCTACGGCGACGAGCTGCAGCGACGGATCCTGCGGCCACTCGGGCTACGGGACACCGTGGTGCCAGGCACCTCGCCAGACATCCCCGGCCCGCACGCCCACGGCTACTACCGCTACCAGGAAGCCGGGCAATGGAAAACGGTCGACATCACTCGCCAGAACCCATCGTGGGCGGGCAGCGCCGGTGAGATGATCTCGACCACCAAGGACCTCCACACGTTCTTCACCGCGCTCAACAGCGGCAAACTCCTACCGGCCGCATTGCTGGCCGAGATGCGTAAGCCGCACTCCAAGGGCGGTTATGGCCTCGGGGTGTGGGTGCAGGACGCAGGGCCGGACTGCGGCACCGTCTACAAAGGCCTAGGCGGCTTCCACGGCTACGGCACGATCACGGGTAGCACACCCGACGGCACCAGGACCTACCAGCTGTCCCTGAACTACGGGGACTCCGCAGCCGATCAAGCGCAGGCGTACAACAACGCCGACCAGATGCTCGTCAACAAGGTGATCTGCGGCAGGTAGATATTGTCGACAGCCGGGTGGTCGGACACTCCTAGGTCGGCCAGTGCCCGCCGGATCTTGTTGCGCACGTACTGGCCTTGGCGTCGTGCCTTGTGTGCGGCGCGTTCTGGCGGATAGCCCAAGGCCTCCAATGTGTACGCGGCCGGTGCGTCGGGCACAAAGAAATGCACAGCGTCGAATTCGCTCAACCCCCACTTGGCGAGTTCGGTCACGCGTTCGGTGGTGAAGTAGCTGTTGAACGGGCTAACACCGAAACACGCGTGCGCTCGACGGGTCAGGATCTGCTTGCAGCGCACCGATAGCGGCCGCGTGGGGAAAGTAGACAAAGAGGATCACCCTTGGCGACTCTGGGACAACAGTCAGTACCGCCAAGGGTGGACCTTCCAGTGCGGTGGAAGGTCAAGTCCTCATTCGTCGGTTTCCAAGATCCAGCAGACCGCCGTGGTGTCGTGCTCGTCCGGTTTCCGGTCGAGCAACGACACCACGCGCGTTTCCAACGCGACCAGCTCTGCGATCTGAGCCCGGATGCGGTCGAGTCGCTCGCCGAGCAGGTCCCGCACATGGCCACACGGCGCCTCGCCGCGATCGTGTACAGCGAGGATCTGCCGTACTTCGCGCAACGGAAGTCCAGCCTCCTGGGCACAGCGGACGAACCTCAATCGGTCGACGGATTCCGGACCGTAGTCTCGGTATCCGCCGGCCGTGCGCTCAGGCTCGGGCAGCACACCTACCTGTTCGTAGAAGCGGATCGTCTTGGTCGTAGCACCGCTCAACGCGGCCAGTTCCCCGATCTTCACCAGATGCTCCGTCAGTCGTCACAGCGAACTGCGCGATACCCGAGCTCTTCGATCACGGCGATCACATCCTGCGAACCGGAAAGGTCCGCGTCCAGCTCGACCGTGCACCGACCCTGCTTCACTGTGGTCTGCGTGGTACCTACGCCAGGCAAATCCTCCAGCGCGTCGTCGATCAGCAACGCACAACTGCCGCAATGCATCCCGTCCACCCGGAACACAAGTATTGTCGTGGCCACAATGGACTCCTCAGTCAGATGACGGTGATGACGCCGGTGTACATGCCCATCCCGCAGGCATAGTCCAGGCGGCCAGGCTGAAGCACACCCAGGTCGATCCGAGTCTCGCCACGCACCGGCAGGATCTTCTGCTCGTCGCGGATGATGAACGACCGGACGCACCCTTGGGCGTTGTCCGACTTCACCACGAGCGTGGTCGGCACACCAGCCCGGACCTGAACGTTGTCCGGGCTGTAAGCGCCGGTAGTGGCCGTGATCACCACGGTTTGCTGACCATCCATAGTGGACGAAGCGGTGGTGACGGCCGGTTCGTCCGCGAAACCGACAGCGTGCGCGATCCGACTGGCGGCCAGCGGCGAACCAGACAATTCGAGGCCGCCATTAAGCGTGTACAACCCCATTGCGAGCACCACGAGCCCGGTCGCCACCGCAAGCCGCCCACGCCATGCGGTGGCAGCCTTATGCGCGGCATACCCGAGCACGGCGAACAACGGCCCCGTGCCCAGCACGAACACCGCCATCGTGGCAGCACCAGCCAACGCTGATCCAGACGACAAGGCCAGCGCCTCCACCGACAGCGTCACGCCACAAGGGATCAGCACAGTCACAAAGCCGAGCAGCGCTGGGGCAAGCGCCGCGCGCGAACGGGCGCGGCCGCGTACCACCTTCATCCACGACTGCGGCGCCTCGATCACGATCTTGCGGAAGCCCGGCACGCCTAACTGCGCCAGGCCGAACACGACGATCAACAGACCAGCGCCGATCTGCAGCCACGTGCGCGCGCCAACCGAGAGTTCCGCCGCGCTACCGACAGCACCGAGCAACGCGCCAAGCACGGTGTGGGACACGAGCTTGCCAGCCAGAAACCCGCCGACCGGGGTGAGGTCGTCGGCCAGCCGGGCACGGACCGATCCTTGGGGCTGGGCGGCGCGTTGCCGCGTGATCAATCCAGTGAGCAGGCCACCTTGGACGGCGGCACAAGACACGCCACCGGCGAACAGACCGGTGACGAGAACAGCGACAAGATCCACGAAAAGCCTCCTGCGAAACAAGGAAAAGAGCCACAACGGCACGACCGATCCTCAGATCGGCCATGGAAAGGGCAGACTTCTCCTATGTGCGCAGCAAGCAGAGTTGCGCGAGGCTCGGCCCCCGCGGCAGCGTCATCCCGGCGCGCGCTGCCCGAACAGCCCGAATCAGCCGGTCAAGATTGACGAGCCCCACAAGCCGTAGACCGACCATCGCGGTGACGATCACCACGATGAACGCAAGGCACGTCATGAGCATCCCGCCAAGGCCGTCCGAGTCGGCCGGGCCTGGGTCGTGGTCATTGGCGGGCGTCGCGGAATGCTCGTGCACCATCCCCGCACCACCGTCGGAATGCATGCCTGTCATGTCGTCGCTGCACTGCAGACCATGCATCAAAACCACACCGACGAGCACGGCAATGACCGCCACGAGCCGCGCGAGGCTGCCTCGCGCGGCTCGTTCACGGCGGATCATGCCGGTCAGACTACGACCTCACCCCGTCAGCTCCGCGTTCGGCCATGCTCAGACCCGGCGGACGAAGACCGGGTTGGAGTAGAACCACAGGTCCGTCCAGGGGTTCTCCTTGTCGTCCGGCAACGGCTCGAGCTCATCGGTGTTCGTACCACGAACACGCGCATACAGATCCTGCTCGACATTGCGCAGGGTGTGCCGAATGGCGTACTCCGAGCCCTGCCTGCGCCAATCCCTTGGCCCGAAACGGGCAACGACCTTCGTGGTCGGGTTGGTGTCGGAATCCAGGTTGGCATTCACGCCGGTCACGTCGCCCACGATCAGGTCCACCCGCCGGACCTCAGGCCGGTCACCGTTGCCGTTCGTGCCCTGCGACGGCCGGAACCGGATCTCGATCTCGACGTCGGCGCCATCACGCTTGCGCAAAAACAGCGTCTCCCCCACAGCCGCGGAACGGTCCCGGCTCTTGGCACTCAGATCGAGGCTGGTGATCAGATCACCAGTGGTGACGAAGATCCGGCCGTTACGCAACGCATCCATGATGTCGCCATAGTCCTGCCGCGCCAACACATAGGTCTTGCTGTACTCACCCGGCCAGAAGTCCGAACCACCACGCGTCCAGTGCACATGCGAGTCCGAGGTCGCCGTGATCCACCAACGACGCCCTTCACCCAGCAGCGAGTCCCACAAACCGCCCACCCGCGCGGTCATCTGGTCGAAACCGCCGTGCGTCGGATAGCTGCCATAGCCGCCGCGCGAGCCGCCGTTGAGCGGCCCCGCCTGATGGCCAGGCGCGCCTTCAAACCCGACATACACGTCAGGCGCGACGTTATTGCCGTTACGGAATTCCCGTGGCGTGTCCTGGCCATAGACACCGAGGCCGGTCGCCGAACGGGCCGCGTGGTGCGCGATGACCAAAGGCTTCTGCCGCATGTCCTTGGCGGCCTTGAGGAACTCGATCATCTTCGCCTCGGTGTCCCGGCCGGGATCGGCCGGGAAGGCGTCGTGCTTGGCGAACCGGCTTTCCAGCTCGAACAACATCTTCGCCTCGTCATCGTGCCGCGGAATCATCAGCGTGTGGTGATCCAGCTTGGGCGCGTCGAACTCCATGCCCCAGAACTGCAACACCTCGGGCACCAACTGCCGTGACCGCACCAAGTCCGGGTACGCAAGCACCAGGTTGACCTTCGAGTGGGTCGGTCCACCGTGGTCGGTGCACATCGCCCACGTCAGGCCGAAGTGCTTGGCCATGATCGCGTTCGTGACGATCGGATACACCGCGTCCGCGCCCTTGTGGAACCGTGGCGGATTCACCGATGTGTCGAACTCTCCGCTGTACTCCGAATGCACATGGTGATCACCAGCCCGCCACGCGCGGTGCCGCGAGTCGCCGCGTCTCTGCGCTTCGTCATCTTCCGCCCAGGCAGTGCCACCTCCCGCCGCGACGAAAGTGGCGCCCACTCCGGCGTACTTCACGAGTTGACGTCGTGAGACCCGGGGACCGTTCATGCCAGAACCTCTTCTCGCTACCGCCGTGCCGACACACGGCCGGGCGAGTATCCGTGGAGATCCTGAATTCGCGATGAACGCTAGGATTCGGCTCAGGGGTGGTCGCCTGTGGACATCACGCATGTATCGCGGGCATCAACCGCAGCTGATTCTATGGAAGATAGAAATCAGGGTTCCCCGGCGCGCCGCCGGGTCCTACGCTGCGCGGGTGAGCGCGATTCCCACTGTGTCAGGCCGAAAACGGACAAAGCTGACGCCGCTTCTGCTCGTCGGTTCTCTCGGCGCCTGCCTGGTCGGTGTCGGTTTGCTGACCTTGTCCAGCAAGGAATATGAAGTCGCCGGTCTGCGTTGCACGGACGCGTGGGCGGCGTATGGGTTGCCCGCCACACGCATCATCGCCGACATCGCCGCGGTGGTGTGTGTCGGCGCGCTGCTGTTCGCTGCTTTCCTGGTGCCCGCGGAGCAATCCGGCCGATTGTCGCCACCTGCCCGCCGGGCGATCCGGACAGCCAGCCGGGCGGCAGCGCTCTGGGCCGCCTCAGGTTGGCAAACCGGGAAAACGCATGTGTGGGCGTCCGGCGTACACAGTGTCGCCGACACGTAACGATGAAGCATTGACCAGGCCGACCACGTCTCCCGGATACGCGGTGTCCACAGTAGATCTGGGTTGACCGAGGACGTGCTGAGCGTGTTTCGTGGACAACTGCTTGCCAGTGGACGCGTTGATCACGATCATTCCCCGGGTGAACAAACCTGAGCAGACCCTGGCGAACGCCACCTGGTCACGATGAGCGGGATCCATCCCGGTCTGCACTTTGAAGACGAACCCGGAGAACGGTGCGTCGAGTGGGCGATCGGCACCATGGACGTCCTGCTTCGGCTCGGGCCGGGCAGCCTTGTCCACCAGGAAGTCCAGTAAATGCTGGACGCCGACGTTCAATGCCGCGGCACCAAAGAGGACGGGCGTCGCCCTTCCAGCGAGATACCTGGCGATGTCGAACTCGCCACCCGCGGCGGCGACACGATCCGCCTCGTCCCGCGCCCGCGCTTCCTCGTGATCGGTTGGGGTGTACGTATGGTCGGCCAGATCGAGCAAGCCACATAATCGGCCGCCTCACCGACGGGCCACGTCAACGGCATTGGCTGTAATCCGAGCCGATCGGCGATCTCGTCGCACAACGCCAGCGCGTCGAGCCCAGGTCGGTCCCATTTGTTGATGAACGTGACCAGGGGGATGTGTCGTCGCCGGCACACTTCGAACAGCATCATGGTCTGCCGTTCGAGTCCCTTGGCCGCGTCCAGCAGCATCACCGCGGAGTCGACCGCGGTGAGCACACGGTAGGTGTCCTCGGAGAAGTCCGCGTGGCCGGGCGTGTCCAGCAAGTTGATCACGGCATCGCGGTACTCGAACTGCAGTGCGGCGGAGGTGATGGAGATCCCCCTGGCCCGTTCGATGGCCATCCAGTCCGACAGGACCCCTCGTCGATGGGATTTGCCGTGCACCACGCCTGCCTGGGAGATCACCCGGCACACAGCGCCAGCGCGTCGGTCAGGGTCGACTTGCCCGCCTCCGGATGGCTGATCACCGCGAACGTACGTCGCCGGGCGGCCTCATCGATCTCGTGCATGGGTCTGGCGCTCCCTCCGCAAGCCGTGGACCATACGGCAATCACCGGGCTCTATCATCATTAGTAGTTCAGGGACACTCGGGGTCGATGAGAGGCGCGATGCACGGGCTTGGCGAGCTGGAAGCGGCGGTGATGGACGTCGTGTGGTCGGTCGACGGCCCGGTGAAAGTGCGTGACGTGCTCGACGAGCTCGACACGGGCAAAGAGCTGGCGTACACCACGGTGATGACCGTGATGGAGAACCTCCGTCGCAAGGACTGGCTGGACCGCGAACGGGACGGTAGGGCGTTCGCCTACGTGCCGCGTCTCACTCGCGCCGAGGCCTCCGCGCGGGCGCTACGGGACGTGCTCGACGCCTCGGGTGACCCTGAGGCCGCGCTGATCCATTTCGCGCATTCGGTGTCGGAGCAGGAATCGGAGCTGCTGCGCAAGGCGCTGCCCCGGAAGAGCCGGAAGCGATGATCTCGGCGTTCGCGCTGCTGGCCGGAGCCATGGCCGTCGGCCTGCTCCTGCCGGGAGTCCTGCGCCGGTTGCACCGCACCATGGTCGACCCCAGGGTTCTGTTGTCGGCTTGGTTGCTCTCGATAGTCGGCGTGCTGAGCGGTGTCGCGATCGCCGTGATCCTTCTGCTGATTCCCGACCATCGCCCCGCGAGCAACCTGCTCACGCTCATCCACCAGTGCTGGATCACGGTCTCGCACGGTGCGACTCCTCGTGTCGAGGAGTTCGTTGGCGTGCTCGGAGGCCTGGCTTTCCTCGGCGTCGCCCTGCGGTTCGCCGTGATCGCGGCCCAGACTGTGCGCCGCCGCAGCCGCGCGAGTCAGAAACACCTGACCACGCTGCGGATCGCCGCACGCGTGGACGGCGGGACGTTGTGGCTGGACCACGATCGTCCACTGGCGTTCAGCCTCGGCGGGCCCGTTCCGGCGATCGTGGCCACCGAAGGGCTCAACCGTTACTTGTCGTCCGCTGAGGTCGCGGCCGTACTGGAACACGAGCGCGCACACCTCCGCGGTCGTCACCACCTCCTAATCACCTGGGTCGACGCGCTCGCGGTCGCGATTCCGTTCGTCCGACTGTTCCGCCAGGCGCCCGCCGCGGTCCGCGAACTGGTGGAGCTCGCCGCGGACGTGGCTGCGGTGCGCGCTTGTGGTGCCGACACCGTCCATTCGGCACTGATCGGCGTGTGCCGGGACGGCTCCCCGACAGACGCGCTCGCGATGGCCCGCGACGGTGTGGAACTCAGGCTCGCACGACTGTGTGGCGGTATCGCTCCGGCAGGGCGGATCCGCACGAACCTCGCCTGTGGACTCACGGCGGCGGCCGCCGTGGCGCTGCCGATCTGGACCGGTATCTGGGTGCTGCTCAGCATCGCCCTGGTGAGCTGCCCGATCTTCCGCTGACCCGTTCCCCCGTGACACCTGCTCCGTCCCATACACCCGCTATCTACTATCTTGGATAGAAGATAGCGGAGTTCCCGGCAGACGGAGTTCGATCATGACGTTCACCGCACGGCCCGTTCCGTTGGACACGCGACCGCCGCGCACACCTTCGAAGGGATCCCTGCTACTCAGGCTGTTCCGAACGACCGATCACAAGCAGATCGGGATCATGTACATGGTCACCGCGTTCGCCTTCTTCATGGCAGGCGGCGCGATGGCGATGCTGATCCGCACCGAACTGGCCGCCCCAGGACAGCAGTTCCTGTCCAACGAGCAGTACAACCAGCTGTTCACCATGCACGGCACGATCATGCTGCTGCTGTACGCGACGCCGATCGTGTTCGGCTTCGCCAACTTCATCCTGCCGCTGCAGATCGGCGCGCCGGACGTCGCGTTTCCGCGCCTCAACGCGCTTTCCTACTGGCTTTACCTGTTCGGCGGCCTGATCACCGTGTCCGGGTTCCTGACTCCTGGTGGCGCCGCGGACTTCGGCTGGTTCGCCTACACCCCACTGTCCAATGTGCTGCACTCACCCGGAGTCGGCGCAGACCTGTGGATCACCGGTCTGCTTGTGTCCGGGCTCGGAACGATCCTCGGCGCGGTCAACATGATCACCACTGTGGTGTGCTTGCATGGCCCGGGTATGACCATGTTCCGAATGCCGGTCTTCACCTGGAACATCCTGATCACGTCGTTCCTCGTGCTGATCGCGTTCCCGATCCTGACCGCCGCTCTGCTGGGGTTGCTGGCCGAGCGGCATCTTGGCGCGCACGTCTTCGACCCGGCCTATGGCGGCGTGATCCTCTGGCAGCACCTGTTCTGGTTCTTCGGCCATCCCGAGGTCTATATCGTCGCGCTGCCGTTCTTCGGGATCATCTCCGAGATCATCCCGGTGTTCAGCCGCAAACCCTTGTTCGGCTACAAGGCTTTGGCCTACGCGACACTGGCGATCGCGGCCCTGTCGGTAGCGGTGTGGGCGCACCACATGTACGCCACGGGCGCGGTCATGCTGCCGTTCTTCTCGTTCATGACGTTCCTGATCGCGGTGCCCACCGGCGTGAAGTTCTTCAACTGGATCCTGACCATGTGGAAGGGACAGCTCACGTTCGAGTCACCCATGTTGTTCTCGATCGGGTTTCTGGTCACGTTCCTGTTCGGTGGCTTGACCGGCGTTCTGCTCGCGGCACCGGCCATCGACTTCAACCTGTCGGACACGTACTTCGTGGTGGCTCACTTCCACTACGTGCTCTACGGCACGATCGTGTTCGCCACGTTCGCCGGAATCTACTTCTGGTTCCCGAAGATCACCGGCAGGTACATGGACGAGTCGTTGGGCAAGCTGCACTTCTGGACCACGTTCTTCGGCTTCCACGCCACATTCCTTGTCCAGCACTGGCTCGGCTCCCAGGGCATGCCGCGCCGGTACGCGGACTATCTACCCAGCGACGGCTTCACGACACTGAATACGATCTCGACCGTGGGCGCGTACCTTCTCGGCGCGTCAACGCTGCCGTTCATCTGGAACGTGTTCAAGAGCTACCGCTACGGCCAGATCGCCGACGCGGACGACCCGTGGGGCTACGGAAACTCCTTGGAGTGGGCCACTTCGTCCCCGCCACCACGGCACAACTTCACCGAGCTGCCCAGGATCCGCTCCGAGCGCCCGGCGTTCGAGCTGCACTACCCGCACATGGTCGAACGAGCCCGCGCCGAGTCACATCAGATAACGAAACAATAACGACCGAGGCGCGGTTGCCGCCAACTTCTATGCAGCTTCGCAGTTAGAAGCTGAGATGGGATGATCCACACACCACGGCGATGTCGTCCGGGCACCGCTCACGCGTCTGCTCGAAATACCGCGGCAGGATCCGGACGCCCGGGTGCGGGCGACCGCTGTACTGGGCACAACGCCAGACATCACATGCGGCGCAAGCGATTCTGCCTCTGTCATGAAGTTCTCCTCTTCGCCTGGTTGAGCATTCATCGGTTGACACGACCACCAGAACGAACGTCGATCGCGGCGTGCTTGCGAGGGCCGCAACCTGGCTGCAAGCGGCTGCTGCCGTTCTCTGGAAAGCCGATTGCCTACCTCCGCGAATACGCGGAATCTCTTGGGCGCGAGCCCTGCTTGCGGCGGAGGACCAGATCCGGGCGATCCTGCGCTGGCTGATGGCCGACAATTCGGCGTTCCCCCAGCCGGAATGGTGGATGTCCGCCACCACGGCGATGAGCATGTGCGGTCATCCCACCGACCGTGCCATCCCTCTGCCGGTCGCCGCGGATGCCTTGATACGCCTTGATATGGCAGCGATGATCGCGTTTGTCGATCTCCGGAAGTGTCTCTCACATACCGAGGAAGAACGCGCCGCCGAACAGGACCAGCCGCAGGTAGATGTCGACCACATCCGAGCTGGCGGAGATCCACTCGAAACCCAGTTCGAGGACATGTGCGGTGAGGTAGGAATATCCCAAGAGGAGCAGGACCTGCAATGCTCCGCAGTGGACATACTGCCGAGTGCTGACCGGTGTCGCCACCTCGGTTGTCGCCGGCGCTGCCAGGCTTCTGATTGTCGGGTGCTGGTAGATGTCCTTTATCGACACTGACGGCAGGTCCGGTTGTTTTCCGCCCCTGGCACAGAATTGGGCCATCACCATCGAGTCGGCACCGAGGTCGTCGAAGAAGTGGCTGTCCACTGAGCACGCGCTTGGCACGCAGGACCTCGGCCAGTACCTCAGCGAGCATCCGCTCGATGCCGGCTGTCGGGCAGACGTGCGTGCCGCCGTGGTTGACGATTCAGCCAGATCGACTGTCGGGACTTCGACAGTTTTCCCACCACGTGAGCTCCTTGAACAAAAGTTGGCGATTGCGATGTGTTGGCAGCGACCTCGTCCAGGGCCTCGTGGGCCTGTTCTCCTAAGAAGGTCGCCATGTCGGCAAGCAACTCCAGCCGACGCTCATCGTCATCGCGCTTGTCTGGCAGCAAATCCAACGCGAGAGACAACCATTGCGCGGCGTGCGCTGATACACCCGCCGCCGAGCGAACTCACGCCGGGACAAGCACACGCGGGCCAGTGCAGTTGTGGACACTGTGGTACGCATCGCGCGTCCTTCCGCATACATAATCAAATTCGCCCGGCGGTGGGTCTTTATGGCCATCTCGCCTGCACGGGGGTAAGACCACACACTCCGATACGCTCGCTTTGACGTGCACCGAGTTTTCGCTGACGTGGTGACGATGGGGAGGGGTTTCCTGTATCCCTGGCTGATGGCACTGCGGGATACAGACCTTGAGCAGGGAGAACAACCCCAAGGAGGCGCAGAGCTCGCAACCTGAAGAATGTTCCAGGTCGGTTCGCTCACTTCCCTGGTGAGCACTCAGGGCCAAGCAGGCGCAGTACGGCTATGGATTCGTGAGCGGGCGAATTTGTCAGATGGTGGTTGGGCCGGTGGGATAGTGGCGCCATGGTTTGAGTTGGCACCGAGCAGCAGGCCTTCGTTGCTGGCGAGCATGCGGCACGCACTGAACGCTTCGGTGTCACCGCACCAGTAGGCTTCGTCGATGACCGCAGGGTCGAAGTTGCCCGGGGTGAACCCGGAGCCGAGACCGACCAGGAGGTGCTGGCCCAACGGGCCGCCGATCGCGGTCGATCCTCGGCCGTCCACCGCCACCATCCGGCAGTCAGGCCGGGTCTGTTTGATCCGACGACCTATCCCGGTGATCTGCCCGCAACTGCTGGTGGTGCACACGATGGCGGCGACGTCCCCGTCGAGGTCGCCGAGGATTTCCGAGGCGGTGGTCGCGCGGGCCTGACCAGGCCGAACCCACCGCTCCAGCCGACGTCCGCCATCTCCTCTTCCCTCCCTGAGGGTAAATTCATGCACACATTGCAATATGTTTCTATCAGCTGGCCGGAGTGAAGGGAACCATGATGGGACAGGGCCACGGGCACGGCATCTCGCCCGCGCAGGCGACGAGCGCCTCAAGCAAGCACATCAAGCGGCTGTGGATCGCCGCCGCGCTCGGCCTGGTGACCTTCGTGACGCAGGTCGTGGTCGGCCTGTCCACGTCATCCTTGGCTCTGCTGTCGGACTCGGCGCACGTGTTCACCGACGTGTTCGGGATTCTCATGGCGGTGACCGCGATCCTGGTCGCGCGGCGGGCGAGCCGCCGATCGGACCGGACGTTCGGCATGTACCGCGGCGAGGTGTTCGCCGCGCTGTTCAACGCGATCCTGCTCTTCGCGGTCGCGGGATGGGTACTCTACGAGGCCATCGACCGAATCTCGGCCCCGCCAGAGGTGCCGGGCCTGCCCGTCACGATCGTCGCTCTCGTCGGGCTGGCGATGAACGTGATCGCGTTCCTGCTGCTGCGCAACGGCGCCGCTGAGAGCATCAACGTCCGTGGCGCCTACCTCGAAGTCATGGCCGACATGCTCGGCTCTGTCGGCGTGCTGGCCAGCGGCCTGATCACGATGTTGTTCGGCTGGCGCTACGCCGACCCGGTGATCGGTGTGGCGATCGGACTGTTCGTGCTGCCCAGGGCGTACAGCCTCGGCCGGGGCGCACTGCGCATCCTGTTCCAGCACGCACCGGAGCGACTCGACCTGCCGCAGGTGATCGCCGAACTCAAGGCCATCCCCGGCGTTCAGGACGCCCATGATCTGCACGTGTGGACTCTGACGTCCGGTATGGAGGTCGCCACCGCGCACCTGGTGATCACGGCCAAGGCCGAGCCGGACACGGTGCTGGCCGAGGCACGGAACCTGCTCGCCGTCAAGCATCACCTGGATCACGCGACGCTGCAGGTCGAATCGGCGGCCGCGGCCGGGCGGTGTCACGAACTCTCGTGGTGATCCGCATCGACAGTGGACGCCAGAGCAAGATCAACTATGTCCGGTAGTAGACTCGGCCGCCGCTGCTGTGTCGAAGCGGACCGGGGAGGGCACGTGGCTGCTGCGACGGACGATGCGGGCAGTTCGGCGGCCGATGTCCAGCACGAGGATCCCGTCGAGGACCAAAGCGTCGAAACCGTTGCGGGAGAACCATGGTGGCGCCGCCCGCCGGTGATCACGGCCGCCGCACTGGGTGTCCTGGGATTGCTCTACGGGCTCGATCTCCTTGTCACGGCGGGCGACGTGCCTCGTGGGACATCTGTGGCCGGGATGTCCATCGGCGGCCTGAGCCAGGCAGATGCCGAGCAGAAGCTCCGGGACACGCTGGCACCGCGACTGACCACACAACTAGACGTCGCCGCGGCCGACCAAAAGGGCTCGTTGACCGCCGCGAGCGCGGGAATCGATGTGGATTGGACCGCGACCGTCGTACAGGCAGGTTCGCAACCGCTCAGTCCTTGGACCCGCCTTGTCTCGCTGTTCAGCGACACCGACCGTGACGCGGTGGTCCGCCTCGATGTCAATGCTTTCGACAAGTCGCTCGCTGGGCTGCGTGCCAAGGTCGATCGCGAGGTCGTGGAAGGCGATATCCGGTACGACGCAACGACACCCGTCGGGATCGAGCCGAAAGCCGGGCAGAAAATCGACGCCGCGGGCGCGGCGAATGCTCTGCTGGCCGCGTCGTTACGCGGCGGGCCCGCCCGGCTGCCAGTGGTCACGGTGACACCACAAGCCACCCCGGATGGCGTTCGTGCCGCGCTCGACGGCTTCGCCCGACAGGCAGTCTCCGGCCCCGCGACCGTCAACGGTGACGGCAGGTCCGTGACCATCGACCCACGATCCATCGCCACCGCGCTGACCTTCCAGCCAGATGGCACAGGTGGCCTGCGGCCAAGCCTGACCAAGGCCAAACTCCAATCTCTGGCCGATCAACTCGCCTCGACCGAGAAACCCGGCCAGGACGCACGCGTGACATTCGACGCCGACAAGCCCACTGTCGTACCCGGGACCGAGGGACGTGTGATCGACTGGGACAAGACACTGTCCACACTGGTCCAAGCACTCGGCCGGGCGGACAACCGGACCGTCGACGCCGGATACACCACGGCATCGGCCAAAGTCACCGCGCAGGACATCAACGGGCTCGGTATCAAGGAAATCATCGGCGAGTTCACCACCAAGGGTTTCGCCCAGGACTCCGGCGTCAACATCCGCGTGGTCGCCGCCAAGGTCAACGGCGCCGTGGTCAAACCGGGCGAGACCTTCAGCCTCAACGGCTACACCGGCCCACGCGGCACCGCGCAGGGCTACGTCCAAGCCGGCGTGATCGAGGACGGCGTTCCGGCCAGAGAAGTCGGCGGCGGCATCTCCCAGTTCGCCACCACACTGTTCAACGCCGGATACTTCGGCGGAATGACCGACGCGGGCCACAAGGAGCACAGCTTCTACATCAGCCGCTACCCGGGAGCACGCGAGGCGACCGTGTTCCAGAACCCCGACGGCAGCAGCGTCATCGACCTCAAGTTCACCAACGAAAGCCCCACGGGCGTGGCGATCCAGACCATCTGGACCCCCACATCGATCACGGTGCGACTGTGGGGCACGAAACACGTCAACGTCGAATCCATCCCCGGAAACCGGCACGACTACGTCAGCCCGCCCACAGTCACCAAACCGCCTGGCGGACCCTGCAAGGCGTCACGCGGACAGCAGGGCTTCACCACCTCCGACACCCGGGTCATCCGAGACCTCAGCGGCAAGGAACTCAGCCGCACCACGCACACCGTCCGCTACAACCCGCAGCCGACTGTCGTGTGCTCACCTTAGTACTAAGAACGATAGTAGACAATTCGGTGTTCGTTCCCTAGGATGACACCGTTCCCGGAACCGCTGCCCGTCCATATCGGACGGCGCCGGGAACACCGCCGTGGACGGAAACACTCGGGGCCGGCGGTCCGACACCTGAAAGAGGACAAGCGACTTGGCGTCGCATCGACTCAACCGCACCCTGAAACGATCGCTGACCACGGCCGCGTTGCCGACCGCTCCGGTCAGCGCTCAGCCTGCCGAATCCGATGCCATGAAGGAGTACAACGACCTCTCCGCGCAAGCGGCCACCGTTGACGAGGATTTGCTGAAAGCGCAGGCGGACCTCAAGACCAAACAGGCCGAACTGGCCAAGGTCACCGCTGATCTGACCGCCGCGGCCAAGGCCGAGGACGACGCGAAAGCGTCGATGACCCAGTTCGAGGGCCAGGTGGGCGAGTTCACCTCGGCGTCCTACCGGGGTGCACGCCTCAGTGGAGTCTCCGCGCTGCTGGTCAGCAGCTCCCGTGACGACTTCCTCGAACGCATGTCCGCGCTCGGCGTCATCGCCACTGACAACGCGAACGCGATGCGTGGCCTGCGATCAGCCGTCGACCAGGCCGACAACGCCCGAACCGCGATCGCTGAGGCACAACGGCGAGCGCAGGAGGCAACCGATGCCGCGGCCAAGCTGACCTCGGACATCAAGCAGCGCAAGACAGAACTCAACGCCCGGATCAAGGAAGTCAAGCAGGCGCTGAACCGTCTCAGCCCGTCGGAGAAGAGGGCGCTGGGCGGAGTCAAGGACACCGGGAGCTATCTCGGCCCGCCCGGCGCGGCCAACACCGCATTGCAGGCCGCATTGGCCAAGCGCGGCTCCGAGTACGAATGGGCCGCTGTCGGACCGAGGGAGTTCGACTGCTCGGGCCTGACGATGTGGGCGTACAACGCCGCCGGGACCAAACTGCCGCACTCCAGCCGGATGCAGTACAAACTCGGCCGAGCCGTGTCGAGCAACGAACTGCAGTCCGGTGACTTGCTGTTCTTCGATGACGGCACCGGAAACCCGGACAAGATCCACCACGTCGGCATGTACGTGGCCCCAGGCAAGATGATCGACGCGCCCACCGAAGGGCAACTGGTCGACGTCCGCTCGATGCGTGGCGACGGCCACTTCATCGGCGCCCGACGCTACGCCGGATAATAGTCGTCCTGGTCGGCACGGCGTGCCGACCATGACGATAGATCAGCAGTTGTCGCAGCAGCCGGGGCCATCGGCCTTCGCCGGTGTCAGTGACAACGAGATCGTCTGCGGCACCGCAGGAGCGGCCACGACCGCGCCACCTGGCAACGGCGTGCCTTTCGCGGCACGGATCGCGTTGAGAATGACCAGAACCTCGGCCAGTTCGTGGACGAACACCACGGTGGCCAAACCGAGAACACCGAAGGCCGCCAACGGGATCAGCACGGTGATGATCGCCAGCGACAGGCCGACGTTCTGCACCATCACCCGACGAGCGTGCTTGGCATGCGCGAGCACTTGCGGCAGGTGTCGTAGATCCTCGCCCATCAGCGCCACATCGGCGGTCTCGATCGCGACGTCGGTTCCCATGGCTCCCATGGCGATCCCGACGTCCGCGGTCGCCAGCGCGGGAGCGTCGTTGACGCCGTCGCCGACCATCGCGACCTTGCGGCCGTTGCGCATGGTGTCGACCAACGAGGCTTTGTCCTCGGGCAACAACTCAGCGTGCACCACCGAGATACCGGCCTTTGTGGCCAGTGCCGTGGCAGTCCGGTTGTTGTCCCCGGTCAGCATCGCCGGTTCAATTCCCAGATCCCGCAACGACTTCACAACCTGAGGCGCTTCGTCACGCAAGTCGTCACGAACCGCGATCGCACCCAGCAGAGTGTCGTTCTCGACCAGAACCACAGTCGCACCGGCGGTCTGCAGGCGCGTGACATCGTCGGCGAGCGCACCCGGGTCGATCCAGCCTGGCTTGCCCAGCCGCAGCCCCGCCGCGGACGTCAACCCATGCCCGGGAATCGCGGTGACGTCCTCGGCTGCCTGATACCCAGGAACCGCATCAAGGATCGCCTTGGCCAGCGGATGCTCACTGCGAGCCTCCAGCGCTGCTGCCGCGGAGAGCACCTCGTCCCGTGAAACTCCTTGCACGGGAACGACTTCCATGACCCGCGGGTGGTTGCGAGTCAGTGTTCCGGTCTTATCGAGGGCGACCGCGCCGATCCGGCCGAGCTCCTCCAGCGCGGCGCCACCTTTGACCAACGCGCCTTGCCTGCTCGCCGCGCCGACCGCGGCCACCACCGTCAGAGGAATCGAAATCGCGAGCGCACAGGGAGAGGCCGCCACCAGAACGACCAACGCGCGTTCCAGCCACACCATCGGATCGCCGAACACGGCTCCGAGACCCGCGATCAACACTGCCAGCACCATGATCGCCGGAACCAGCGGCCGGGCGATCCGATCCGCCAGGCGCTGGCCGACGCCCTTGCGGTCCTGGGCCTCCTCGACCAAGTGCACCACCCGGGCCAACGAAGAATCCGAGGCCAACGCAACAACCTGGACCTCGATCGCACCGCCGCCGTTGATCGCACCCGCGTGCACGGTCGCACCCGGTCCGGCCTCGACCGGAACCGACTCCCCCGTGATCGCCGACAGGTCAAGGCTGGTGTGCCCGGAGGAGATCACGCCATCAGTCGCCGCACGCTCCCCCGGCCGCAGCACCATCCGGTCACCAAGCACCAGATCGTCCGGTTTGACCTGCACCTCGACGCCGTCACGCAACACCGACGCGGTCGGCGGCACCAATCCAAGCAACGCCCGCAACCCACGCCGTGTCCGAGCGATCGCGTAATGCTCAAGGCCTTCAGCGATCGAGAACAACACACCCAGCATCGCCGCTTCGAAGTACTGTCCTAACGCGACAGCCCCGATCGCGGCGATCGTCATCAACGTACCGACCCCGACCCGGCCCTTCAGCACACTACGCACCGCGCCGGGCACGAACGTCGCCGCACCAGCCACCGCCGACGCCAACTCCAAGCCGGTCCCGACCGGCCCACCGACGATCCAACCGACGGCCAGCAACACCGCGGCGAGGGCGGCGAGCTGTAACTCACGCACCTGCCATAACCGCTGTGCCTCGTCGCCGTGCTGGTGCTCGGATTCCTCCTGCGAACCGCAGCACGCGTCAGACATGACGCCCTCCCTCTGTGACCGTGTCGCCCAGAATCGCCGACACCAGCGCTTTGCCTTGCACGGACAGCGCGTACATCACGAGCTTGCCGTCCCGCCGGGACGTCACCAGCCCGGCGTACTTCAGCTGCCGCAAGTGATGTGACACGAGGTTCTGCGCCTGCCCGACAACCCAGGCCATATCGCACACGCACAACTCGTCACCCGACAACAACGCCGTCGCGATGGTCAGCCTCGTCGGGTCACCCAGTGCCTTCGCCCTGAGCGCCGCCGGTTCCACCTCCCGCAACGGCGGCAAACCGGCCCTGATCTCCTCCGCATGCGGCAGATCCAGGCACAACAGGTCACACGAGTCGGCACGCTCCTCAGTCACGTAGACAATCTAACATCCGTTGATACGTGAGGGGAAGGCTACGCCGACGGGAACGCCCACTCGTTGGGTTTGCACACCTTGCCGTCACGCGGGACCGCGATGTCGTTCTGGATGCCGGAGACCAGCTTGGCGAGCTCATCGTTGGACGTGGTGAGGGTCTGCTGCATCATCAACGGCGCCATCCCGCCATCGGCAGCGCACGGCTTGTGACCGTTGTTGAAGTAGTGACCGACCTCATGGTTGATCACGTAGCGGCGGTACTGACCGATATCACCGTGGAACGCGTGCGCACCACGCTCCCACCGGGCAGCACTCAGCACGACGTGCCCAGGTTTCGCCCGCAGGAAGCATGACGTGTCGTAAGGAATCGCGAAACCGCACAGCCGCCGGGCGGTGGCCTGCGACGCAAGAGTCACCCGCAGGTCCGGCGTCCCGGTCTCGACCCGGCGCAGCGCGACCGCACCGGACCCGATCCAGCTCTTGGGGTGCGACAAGGTGGCCTGGACGACGCCCGCGAACGCTCGTTCCCCATCGGTGAACTCGATGGCGTCCTCGACCTCGACCGTGTAGCTGTGCACTTTGCCCGTGCCGACCTGATCGGAAGTTCCGGGCACGACCCGGAACGTCTTGGCGCCGTTGAGCGGGAACGGACCACCTGTCGGCAGTTGAGCGGATGGGACGTCGAGTTGCCGCGGCGTGGGCGCACCGTCAGCCTCGACGGTCGGACCGCCGGGATTGGACAACGCGGCCGATGGCTCGCTCTCTCCCGGCGACACCGGCAGGTCAACGGGCCGCGAGGCCTCCACCGACGGTTCTACCGAGTCGACAACCGTGACAGCTGTAACTGCCATCAGCAACGGTACGGCGACGACCAATGACCTGTAGGTCCGTAAGGCAGAGCGCCTGCCGCGAGCTCGCCGAGGCGGCTCCGGGTCATAGGCGGCGACCAGTGGTTCGCCCATGCGCGACCAGGCGGCACCTTACTGCTACTGGATCACGTCCGGCCGACCGTCGCGCCACTGCGCTGACTGTTCCATTGTCTGCAGTGGACACTCAACCGGTTTGCCTCGGGGAACGGCGAGCAGTTGCTACGCCGTCCCCTAGAGGTTGTCACGGAGCAAGGGTTGGTGCTGGAACAGCAGAATCGAATCAAAGGCGGCGCGGTCGAACGTCTACGTGCCCGCAAACCCCGGTGACCAAGTGAGATCAGCCGCTGAGGTGCTTCGCGGCGACGGGTTCGCGGCTGGTGACCAAAGCGGCAGCCAACGTCGTCACGGGTACACACGCGACGAGACCGATGCTGCCAACCAAGGTGCGGACGATTTCCTGCGCGATCGACTGCGATCCAAGGATCGTTCCGAGTCCTGCGCCAGACAGATACGAGTACAGCAACACAGGCAGCGCAGCCCCGCGTAGGCCATCGCGAGCGTGTTCACCGCGGACGACACGTGGTCACGGCCGATGCGCAGCCCGGCAGTGTAAAGCTCCGGCACCCAGTGCATCAGATGATCGAAAACCGGCCGCCCATCACGTGGCATGACTCCCCCTCCGCGCAATCACATGCACATATCACCATATGTTAGAGGATATACATCACGGCCAGGGCGACCGCCAGCATTCCCAGCACCAGACGCAAGGCCCTTTCCGGCATCCGTGGCTGCAGTCGCGCGCCGAAGTAACCTCCGACGAGGCCGCCGATGCCACACGACAGACCCACCATCCAGTTCGGAGCAATCTCGCCCGTCGCGGTCAGCGACATGACGCTGTAGGCGAGAACTCCCGCGAAGGACGTGACGAAGGTGGTTGCCAAGGCGGCGGGAGCGACCTTGGCCACCGGCATCCCCCGGCCGACCAGAATCGGACCGAGCAACGAGCCGCCGCCGATCCCGTAGATGCCGCCGACGGTTCCCACCACGAACGCCAGCGCCCTGATCGAACGAACAGAGAGCCCTCGCGCAGGCTGGATCTTGGCCACCCAGAAAGTGCGAACACACAGCCACAAGCCCAGAGGCAAGAGCACCGCGGCGACGATCACCCGGAACACCTCAGGTCCTGGTATCGCGAACACCCTGATGACGGCGCCGAGTACAACACCGGGCAAGGTCCCCCAAATCAACACACGGGTCAAGGAACCGTGCAGCTGCCCCGCACGCCAATACCGATACAGCGCTCCCGGCCCAGCGACCACGTTGTACAGCAGGTTGGTGGGCGTCACCGCGGGATTCGGCACGCCAAGAACACTGAGCTGCACGGGCAGCAGGAACACCGCGCCCGATACGCCGACTGGCGACGTCACCATCGCGATCACCAGGCCGGCGCCGCATCCCATGAGCACCGTCGACCAGGTCACCATGGCCCGGAACTCTGCCAGCGAAACGATCACGCGTCGCGCCGTCCAGCATCCTGAGACTTGCATCTGGTACCTGGGTACGGGTTTACCGTCGGGATTATGGACACACCAGCACAGGCATGCACGTTGCCGGCCGCCGAACGCCCCCTGCGTGAAGCCGAGTTCGACGAGCTGTTCACCACGTCGGTACGTGCCGCGCATCGCCGGGCGCCGACCGAGCTCAGACTGGATCTGGACGCGACCGAACAGGTCGCGATGCGGACAGCAGCTCTCGTGCTGCGCGAAACAGAATGCTGTTCCTTCTTCACGTTCAGCCTCACGACCACAAATGGCCAGCTCCAACTGGAAATAGCGGTTCCCGAAACCTACGTCGAGGTCCTTGACGCACTGCAGACTCGCACGGAAGCCACAACGTGACTGGCCTGCGCAGCGGACAGCTCGCTGAGGCAGCGGGTGTGAGCCCGCAGACACTGCGCTACTACGAGCGCCGCGGCCTGCTGGCCGAACCAGAACGCACACTGGGCGGGCACCGGCTCTACCCGCCGGAGGCGGTAACGGTGCTCCGTGTCATCAAAGCCGCGCAGCGCCTCGGCTTCACACTCGACGAAGTCGCAGACCTCTTGGACGCAGGACGGCACCGGCATGGGCGACGGACCGATACCGGGCTGCAAGCACGGGCGACCACGAAACTCGCCGACGTGGAAGCCAAGATCACCGACCTCATCATCATCCGCGACACGCTGCGCACGGCGCTCGCAGCCGGTTGCGATGACCTGATCGCATGCTCACGCACTACTTCCTGCCCAATTCCGTTCTCCGACATCGCCGACGAAAGGACCGCCAGTGAGTCGTGCTGCTAGCAAGCTGGGGTGGCTGGCAGGCGCGGCCTGCGCCGCGTGCTGCGTCCTGCCGGTCTTTCTCGTTGCCGTAGGAGTTCTCGGCGGGGCAGCAGCCGCGAGTCTGGGCCGACTTGTGTTCGGCCTCGCGATCGCACTGGCGGCTGCCTCGGCGCTGGCCTGGTGGTGGGCCAGACGCCGACGCACGTGCTCGGGCGATGGATGTGCTTGTGCCTCCCACCGTCCGAGCAACCCGGCCGGGCTATCGTCACGATCATGACCCTGGCTCGTTCCCTCGTTCTGTTCGCCCTCGCCGCACTCGCCGAAATCGGTGGTGCCTGGCTGGTGTGGCAAGGGGTTCGCGAACATCGCGGTCTACTGTGGATCGCCGCAGGGGTCATCGCACTCGGTGTGTACGGATTCGTCGCCACGCTACAGCCGGACGCGCATTTCGGCCGGATCCTGGCCGCTTACGGTGGCGTGTTCGTGGCCGGTTCGCTGGCGTGGGGCATGATCGTGGACAAGTTCCAGCCCGACCGCTGGGACTACATCGGCGCCGCGATCTGCCTGATCGGGGTCGCGGTGATCATGTATGCCCCGCGTGGCTAGGTTCCGGCGCCTAGACGTTGAGCGCCTGCGCCAAGTCTGCGATCAGGTCCTCGGCGTCTTCCAGCCCGACGGACACGCGGACCATGCTGTCGGCGATGCCGCGGCAAGCGCGATCGGCAGGGTCCAAGCCGTGATGGGTGGTGGTGATGGGTTGCGTGACAAGGCTTTCAGCACCGCAGTGAGTTCTGGTTGACCGGGGTGGCGAAGGTGTTGTCCACCACGACCAATGCACCGGTTTTTGTGAGCCATGGCGGTGATCGCGGTGATGTCGAAGACGTCCAGATTGGGATTGGTCGGGGTTTCGAAGAACACGATCCTGGTGCGATCGCTGGGGACGTCAGGCAACCGGTCGACCGCACCGGCGGTCAGGAAGGTCGTCTCGATGCCGAGCCGGGGCAGGTTCTCCCCGAGTAGTTCGAAAGTGCCACCGTGGACATCGCCAAGACACACGATGTGCTCGCCGGTCTTGATGTGGGACAAGAAGATCGCGGCCTCAGCGGCCATACCGGAGCCGAACGCCAGCGCGGCCTCGGCGTCCTCGAGGTCGGCGAGTTTGCGTTCCAGGGAACGGATGGTCGGATTGAGGCCGTAGCGGGTGTAGAGGTTGCCTTCGCGGCGACCTTCCACGACGTCGAGCAGGTCGGCGGTGGAGTCGAAGGCGAACGTGGAGTGCCCGTAGAGCGGTGGTTGGATGGCTCCTTGCGGGTCGCGGACGTCTCCGGCGTGCACGCACCGGGTGGACAAGCCTGGTCGCTGTCGCGGCTCAGTCATCAATACCTGCTTCCTGTGTGAGGGAGGTCGTGATCAGGTGTGTGGCACGGTCGACGTCCTCCGCAGTACTCCAACGCCCGAGCGAGAGTCGAACCGCGGACAGGCTCCGTGGGACTGACAAGCCCATTGCCGTCAACACTGGTGAGGGCTCGTAGTTGCCGGTGTGACAAGCGGAACCGGTCGATGCCGCGATGCCTGGTGTCGCAGCGAGCAGATCGTGGCCGGTCACGCCGCGGATGCTGATGTTGAGCGTGTTCGGCAGCCGGGCTTCCACGGGTCCATTGAGCAACACCCGGTTGGGTAGCCGTGCGGCGAGTTGGTCGTGCAGACGGTCACGTAGGCGTTGGAGACGGTAATGGTCTTCTGCGGCGGCAAGTTCGGCCGCGGCGCCCAGCGCGACGGTGAGGGCGACGTTTTCAGTTCCTGCTCGTAGTCCATGTTCCTGCCCACCGCCGTACACCAACGGTTCGAGCCTCACACCGGGTCGCATGTAGAGCGCGCCGATGCCTTTGGGGGCGTACATTTTGTGCCCGACCAGAGTGAGCAGGTCCACGCCGAGCGCGGTCACATCGAGCGGGATCTTCCCGGCCGCTTGTGCGGCGTCGCAATGGAACACCGCGCCGTGCTGGTGGGTGATGCGGGCAAGTTCGGGGATCGGTTGCAGAGCACCGGTTTCGTTGTTGGCGGCCATGATCGATACCAACACAGTGCGTTCGGTGAACGCGGCGGCCAGCGCCGCCGGATCGACAACCCCGTCGTCGCTGACAGGCAGGTAAGTCATTTCTGTGCCGTGCCAGCGTTGCAGGGCTCGGCACGTCTCCAGCACCGCGGGATGCTCGGTCTGCTGCGTGATCACGTGCGGTCGATCGGTTGCGGCGGCCAAGACCGTGCCGCGGATGGCGAGGTTGTCGGCTTCCGAGCCAGAGCCGGTGAACACAACCTGTCCATCAGACGCCTGTATCAGCGCGACGATCTGTTCGCGAGCGCGCTGTAAAGCGGCTCGCGGGCCGGCGCCGTAGTGGTGATCGCTGGACGGATTGCCGAACTCGCCCGTGAGATACGGCAGCATCGCTTCAGTGACAGCGGGATCGACCGGAGTCGTGGCGTTGTCGTCGAGGTAGATCGGTCCACTGGGGACGGTCACGATGCGCCCTTCGGATGGGTTTCGTACATGCGGACAGCCACGACAAGACCGGAGGCCGCGGTGATGGCGGCGACACCCCACACTGCGGCGCGCAAGCCCCACAGATCAGCGACGACGCCGGAAACAATGGCGCCGACAGCGAAACCGCCATCACGCCATAGCCGGTATACCCCGACCGCGCGGGCGCGCCAGGACGGGTGGGCGACGTCGCCGATCACGGCGAGCAGCGTCGGATAGACCATGGCAGTGCCCGCGCCGAGCAGCACAGTCGCGATCGCCCAAAGACCGAACGTGTCGGCAAGAGCGATCAACGCGAGAGCGGCGCCCTGAGTGAGCATGCCCGTGGTGATCAGGTGTTTGCGCCCCCACCGGTCGGATAGCGGTCCAGTCACGAGTTGCCCGAGCCCCCACACTGCCGGGTACAGCGCGGTGAGGATGCCCATGTCCGTAATGGACAGTCCGGCTGTGACGAACAGGATGGGGAACAGACCCATCGCCAGGCCATCGTTGAGGTTGTTGACCATTCCGGCCTGGCTGGCCGCGGACAACGCGGGTTCGCGCAAGCTGGTGTAACCAACGATCTCGCGATTGGTCATGTCAGCGCCAGTGGCATGGCCGCGGGCTTCGAGTCGTGCATGCTCGCGCGTCTCACGCACGAAGAACACGGTCAGCCCGAGACCGAGCGCGACATAGGCGGCGCCAAGGAGGAACGGCGCTGGCCGCAGGCCGTAGCGGGCGGCGAGATAGCCCGTGGCCGCGGCAGTGATCGCGACGGCGGCGTACCCGGCGGCTTCGTTGAGGCCCATCGCGAGGCCGCGGCGGTCCGGTCCGGCGAGGTCGATCTTCATGATGACAGTCGTGGACCAGGTCAGTCCCTGGTTGATGCCGAGCAGCACGTTGGCGGCGACGATCCAGCCCCAGTTCGGCGCCCAGATCAGCATCAATGGCACCGGGATCGCGACCAGCCAGCCCACCAGCAGCACGGGTTTGCGGCCGTAGCGGTCCGACCAAGTACCGGCGAAGTAGTTGGTCGCAGCCTTGGTGATGCCGAACGCGAGCACGTAGGTCAACAGCCCGGTATAGGCGGTCAGCTGGAACGTCTGCTCCGCCAGCAGCGGCAGGACGTTGCGTTCCTGCCCAAGCACTCCGCCGACGAGCGCGTTGACCGCGACCAGAAGACTGAACTGGGCAAGATTCGCCCGCAGCCCCAATGTGGTCATACGCCGGTTTCCAGGGAACGACCGGTCACGCGCGCCCAGTCGTCAGGACCGCCTTCAAGCACCGCGAGGTCGCGATGTCCGGCCTGTTCGAGCAGGCTGGCCGCGCCCATGGCGCGCTCGCCGTGCCCGCACATCACCACCGTGGGCTCGCGCGTCAACTCCTCGGCACGGTCGGCGACCTCGCCGAGTTCGATGTGGACGGCACCGGGAAGGTGGCCACCGGCGAATTCCGCTGTCTGCCGGATATCCAGCACCTGCTCGCCGTTCATCTCCTCCGCGTGCACAAGACGCGTGCTGGCCATGGGGTGTCCGGCGGCAATCCACGCATCCAGCCCACCAGCCACCTCCCCCGCGAGGTTGGAGTAGCCGATCTTGGCCGCCTGCCACGCCACCTCGGCCGGATCTTGACCAGCCCCACGCAGAACGATCAACGGGCGGTCGTGCGGAGCGAGCCACCCCAGCCAGGAGGCGAACACGGGCCGCAGCGGGATGGAGATCGCGCCGGGCACGTGCGCGGCGGCGAACTCCGGCACCGGGCGGACGTCGACCATGCGCGCGCCCTCAGCCAGCAGCGCGCGCGCCGCAGCGACGTCCAACGCACGCAACGCAGGGTCTTCGAACACGTCCGGGCCTTGACGATTCACTCCACCCAGCCGCAGGAAGTACGGCGGGAAACTGCCAAGCGAACCCAGCAGCGCGTCGACGAAAGCATCCTCACTGTCCGCGCGCAGCAAGGGGTTGGTGGCCTTCTCCCGCCCGATGGTGCTGGTGCGATCGGCACCGGGAGGAGCCGAGCAGAACGACCCGGCGCCGTGCGTCGGCCACACCTCGACCTCGTCCGCCAGCATGGAAAGTCGTTGCAAGGAAGCGTATTGCTGACGTGCGAGCTCCTCGGTCCGGTCCAGGGAAACAAGATCGGTGCGGGCGGCGCCACCCACGATCAGCGACCCACCAGTGAAGACTCCGACCGGTGTCTGGCCGTCCAGCAAGAGGAACGACACGTGTTCATGGGTGTGCCCCGGCGTGGCCAGAACCCGCAGCCGCAGCCCGCCAAGGTCGACCTCGTCCTCGTCCCGTAGCCCGGTATGCGCGAACTCACGGTGCCCAGCCGCCGACGCCAGGATCTGGGTGCCTTCGGTCGAAGCGAGCTGACGCGCGCCGGAGAGGAAATCGGCGTGCAGGTGCGTGTCGGCCGCGAACGCCAGTTTCAGTCCTCGCCGCCGCGCGACCTCCCGCGTGGCACGCAAGTCAACGCTAACGTCGACCACCAGCGCCCGCCCATCACCCAGGTCCACCAGGTACGCGGAATTGCCCAGCCCCTCGTCGACGAGCGGAACAAGATCAACGGCAGCCATCGGTCAGCCTCCTCGCATCCCGTCCTACACTATTCCACAGATGATTGGAGAAGTAATGGGTAGCCGAGACGCGAAGACAGCATTGTTCGACCAGTTCGCACGCGTGGGCAAGGCCCTGGCCAGCGGAAAGCGGCTGGAACTGCTGGATCTCCTCGCACAGGGCGAACGCACGGTCGACGCGCTGGCGAAAGCCGCCGATCTCGGATTGACCACGGCCTCATCGCACCTGCAGACACTCAAGCAGGCCAACCTGGTCGCTACGCGCCGGGAAGGCACCAAGATCTTCTACCGCCTCGCCGGTGCGGATGTCGCTGCCCTGTACGCGCTCGTCCGTACGGTCGCCCACGATCACCTGCCGGACGTCGAAGCGGCCCGCACCGCCTACCTCGGCCAGGACACCGAGCAGGTGACCCGAACCGAACTGCTGCGCCGCGCCGAATCGGGCGAGGTGGTCGTGCTCGACGTCCGCCCGCACGAGGAATACCAGGCCGGGCACATCCCCGGCGCGATCTCCATCCCGGTCGAGGAACTGGCCGACCGGCTCGCCGAGATCCCAGCCGATCAGGAGATCGTCGCGTACTGCCGCGGCGCGTACTGCGTGTTCGCCTACAACGCGGTCCGCCTGCTCACCGCCGCAGGCCGACCGGCCGTACGGTTGGCCGACGGCATGCTCGAATGGCGCCTCGCCGACCTGCCAGTAGCCACCTGACCGAATTTTCTCAGCGCAGGTGTCAGATCCGGCGTACCGGTGTTCGTCTTCTGGGTAAGGAGGTGTTCGAGCATGAAGTACGTGCTGATGTTCTGCGAGACCCGAACAGTGGGAGAAAGCCTGGGAAGCGATGGATCAGGCCGAGCGCGAGGCCGGATTCGCCAAGGTACAGGACTGGCTGACCCAATACGCCGACAAGATCACGCACAACCGCAAGCTCGCCAGTGCACAGACCGCGACCACTGTGCGACTCAGTGATGGTGGCGACCCGATCGTCATCGGGGGTGTTCCCGAGCGTCCGGACGCGTGGTTGTTCACCGTGGCCAGGCGCCGTGGCCTGGACGTGCTGCGCCGTGAGGCCCGCTATCGCGACAAGCTCGCCCAGTTGCAGTGGCCGGTGGCGCCCGAGCCGGACGACCGCAGCCGAACGCATCGGCCGCGCCATCGCAGGCATCATCGAAGCCGCACGCATCGACTAGTCCGCAGGTACTGCTCGGTACATCGGCGCCACAGATCCTTGACTCGGGCAAACTTACTCAATTATCATTGAGTCAATGAACATTGAGTGGTCTCCGGGGCTAGTAGAGCGAGCGCGGCTGCACGCAGCGCTCGGCGAACCGGCTCGGCTGGCGATTGTGGACCTGCTCGCGCTGGGCGACGCATCGCCAAGCGAGCTGGGACAAGCACTGGGGCTGCCGAGCAATCTGCTGGCCCATCACGTGAAAACACTGGAACAGGCCGGCGCCGTGGAACGATCCCGGTCCGAGGGCGATCACCGTCGGACGTATCTACGGCTTCGTGTTCTTCATGACCTGGCACCCACCGGCGCTCGAGAAGCGTCACGAGTGGTGTTCGTCTGCACGCACAACTCCGCGCGTTCGCAACTCGCCGCAGCGTTGTGGACACGACGTAGTCACGTCCCCGCGGCTTCCGCCGGGACCGCCCCCACCAGCCGAATACACCCGCTGACGGTGGCGACGGCACGCGACCACGGGTTGTCGCTGGCCAGGGCTCGCACCGCGCACGTCAACGACGTGCTCCGCCCGGACGACCTGGTGGTAGCGGTCTGCGACAACGCACACGAAGAACTCACCGACGGGCAACGGCTGCATTGGTCGGTCCCTGATCCTGCCAAGCCTGGCACCGGCGAGGCCTTCGAACGCGCCTTCCACGACCTTGCCGAGCGCGTCGAGCGGCTCGCACCCGCAGTACACCCCTTGGGAGACGACGATGACTGAGACCCATGACCTGAGCATCGATCAACGCCTCGCCCTGCGCACCGCCGCCAGCCGACTGCGCGAACAGTTCAACGGCGTGTTCGGTGCGGAGACCATCGAACTGTTCCTGCACTCCAGCTACGACCAGTTCGCCTCGCGCAGCACCATCCCCAACTTCCTGCCCCTGCTGGCCGAACGGTTCGCCCGGCAACGCCTGCAAGCACTGGCCAAAGTGGAAGGACACATCCAGGACGGCAAACCGATCGTGCTGTTCCTGTGCGTGCACAACGCCGGACGCAGCCAGATGGCCCTCGGCCTCTTCCAACACCTGGCCGGCGACGGCGCAGTCGCCTGGTCGGGCGGTTCCGAACCTGGCTACGAGATCAACCCATCGGCGATCGCGGCGATGACCGAACGCGGGATCGACATCTCCAAGGAATTTCCCAAGCCCTGGACACAGGAGATCGTGCAAGCCGCGGACGTCGTGATCACGATGGGCTGCGGCGACGCCTGCCCGGTCTTCCCCGGCAAGCGCTACCTCGACTGGCAACTCGACGACCCAGCGGGCAAGAGCGTCGAGGACGTTCGCCCGGTGCGCGACGAGATCGAACGCCGTGTCCGCACCCTGCTCGAGGAGCTGAATGTCCCCGCGCTCCACTGAGCCGCTGGCCCGCCCGGTCCTTGCCGAGTTGCTGGGCAGCACGCTGCTCACCGCGGTCGTGATCGGGTCAGGTATCGCCGCGCAACGCCTGTCCCCCAACGATGTCGGCCTGCAACTGCTGGAAAACGCCGCCGCCACCGCAGCCGGGCTGTACGCGTTGATCCTGATCTTCGGCCCGGTCAGCGGTGCACACTTCAACCCCGTCGTGACCTTGGTCGACGCCGTGCTCGGCGGCTCATCCTGGCGCCGCTTCGCGGCCTACGTCCCAGCGCAGATCGTCGGGTGCATCGCGGGTGCGGTGCTGGCCAACGTACTGTTCTCCACCGACCCCGTCAGCATCAGTACCACCGAACGCGCCACGTTCGCGCACGGTGTTTCCGAGGTCGTCGCCACCGTTGGCCTGTTGCTGGTGATCTTCTCGCTGGTCCGCACGGGCCGCGCCGATCGAGCGCCGGCCGCGGTCGGCGCGTACATCGGCGCGGCGTACTTCTTCACCAGTTCGACCAGCTTCGCCAACCCCGCGATCAGCATCGGCCGGATCTTCAGCGACACCTTCGCCGGCATCGCCCCGTCCTCGGTGCCTGTCTTCATGCTCGCCCAATTCGTCGGAACGGGCGTCGCGATCGGACTGGTACGAGTGCTGTATCCCAATAGCAGAGCCGATACAGCGAGTTCTAGCCCGCAGCGCCAACCGACAAAGTGATCGGTTGCGCGCCAACCGGGCCACAGCAACCGCCGCGAGCGTTCCCGGCAGGCTGGTCGAACACGCCAGCCCCGCCACACACACCGGTCTCTGGTAGCACCAACTCCACGCGCTCCGCCGAAGCCTGATCACCCGCGATCGCCGCGACAACGCTGCGTACCTGCTCGTAGCCAGTCATCGCAAGGAAGGTCGGCGCCCGGCCATAGCTCTTCATCCCAACCAGGAACACATTCGGCTCCGGATGGCTGAGCTCCTTGACACCGTGCGGGTACACCGTGCCGCACGAATGCACGTTCGGGTCGATCAACGGCGCCAGCGCGACAGGCGCCTGCAACGTCGCGTCCAACTCCAGCCGCAACTCTGAAAGCCACGACAAGTCCGGTCGGAATCCAGTCAGGACAACGACTTCGTCCACTGGATCAAGCCGATGCCCGTCCTGCGAGGTCAACACCAGGCCAGCCGCTGACTGCTCCACCTTGTCCGTCCGGAAGCCCGTCACCGTCTCGACATAGCCAGCGCGAGCCTGCGCTTGGGCCAGCTGCCCCAAGGCACCACGCGCCGGAAGCTGATCCGCATCCCCGCCGCCGAACACGTTCCCCACCGCACCACGTCGCAACAACCACACAACCTTCGTTTCCGGCTCCTGCTCCGCCAGCTGACCCAATGTCACCAGTGCGGTGAGCGCCGAATGCCCGCTGCCCGCGACAGCGATCCGCTTGCCCGCATACCGCGCGCGGACATCCACATCGGACAGATCCGGCACTCGATACGTGATCCGCTCCGCCGCCGCGGCCTCGCCCACCGCAGGCAGACCATCGCCACCCAACGGATTCGGCGTCGACCACGTCCCCGACGCATCGATCACCGCGCGAGCGGAGATCCGCTCGTCGCCCGCGTGCACGGTCAACGGCTCGGTATCCCGGCCCGCATCCACCACCCGGTCACGACCCCGCCGCGCAACACCGGTGACGAGGGTGTCGAACCGCACCCGGTCGCCCAAGGCCTTGGCCAACGGCTGCAGGTACAACTCCGCCCACTCCCGACCCGTCGGATAGCGCTCCGGATCCGGACGCTGCCAGCCAGTGGACTCCAACAGCCGGGCAGCCGCCGGGTCGACCAACTCTGACCAGGACGAGAACAACCGAACGTGACGCCACTGAGCCACGGCGGCGCCCGCGACCGGCCCTGCTTCCAGTACCAACGATTCCAACCCGCGCTCGGCAAGATGCGCCGCCGCAGCCAAACCAGCAGGCCCAGCCCCCACAACCACCACCGGCAAGTGCTCCACGAGAACCTCCTTTTATCGACGAACATCGATACAACGACGCAATGTATCGACCGGGGTCGATTGACGCAACCATCGATCACCATCGATACTGAGCGCATGACGACGCTGGAAGTCCCGGTGCTGCCTGAGCAGGAAGCCACCACCTACGCCAGTTGGTTCGCCTGCCTGGCCGAGCCGACCCGAGTTCGGCTACTGCACACAGTGGCGACTTCGGCAGGGGCCGTGACCGTCGGCGACCTGACCGAGGCGTTGGGTATCAGCCAGTCGACTTGCTCGCATCACGTGCGCAAGCTCGCCGAAGTCGGCTTCCTGCAGATCCGCAAAGCGGGCACGGCCACCCTGATCTCGGTCAACCCTGCCTGCTGCACCGGGCTGCCCCACGCGGCCGACGCGGTGATGGGCATCCTCGCGCCACGCCCGTGCTGCCCGACCGATGTCCCCGCAGACGTCACCATCCGGGCGCTCCAACCGTCAGACTGGGCCGCGGTACGTCGCATCTACGCCGAAGGCATCGCCACCGGCAACGCGACCTTCGAAACTGATGTCCCCAGCCGAAAATCCCTGGAAGCAAAATGGTTGCCAGACCACCGCTGGGTCGCCGAGGTCAACGGCCACGTCGCAGGCTGGGCCGCCCTCACGCCAGTGTCCACACGCGAGTGTTACTCCGGCGTCGCCGAAAACTCCATCTACGTCGGCGAGAACTACCGCAGCCGAGGCGTCGGCAAAGCCCTGATCCGCCACCAAGTCTGCGCCGCCGACGACGCGGGCCTCTGGACCTTGCAAACCTCAATCTTCCCCGAGAACCGGGCCAGCCTCGCCCTGCACCACTCCGCAGGCTTCCGCACCCTTGGCGTACGCGAACGCATCGCACAGCACCACGGCAAGTGGCGCGACACCGTCTTCATCGAACGCAGAAACACCACCGTCTAACGCAAGACGCTGCGGAAGACGACGATCGATCCAGCGAAGCACTCGGCCCAGCGCGCCACGGTTATGCCATCCTTTGCTGATCACCGCTGCACGGAGTCCTCGAATCCCGCTGCGCAACCGTGCCGCCAGTGATGGGTGGAGCTCGTCATAACGCTGGACCACACGGCGTTGCAGCCATCGCGCGCACTCCAGGCACACCCCAACCTCCGGATGCAGCCCCAGCCGAAGCAATCCCGGCTCCGGATGCTCGGCACCGCAGCACCAGCACGACCCGCTCGATGTCCTGTCCTGCCCAGATTGCACGCTCACCCAGTCTCACCTCCTACCGAGGACCGCTCAATGGACGATCATAGGCTGCTGGTACGAATCGCGACCTGGCGTCGGACGTCACTGGTGGCGAGAAAGGCAGCTTGCTCAACAGAGCATTGAACCTGCGCGCCCTTGACAGGCCCCGGCTCCTTCAGGGATGACCTGCGGAAATATACGTTCCTGACACGTCCTAAAAGGCCAGTGCACCCCCGGACCTGTCTCCCGTCTTGGTACGAGCCAGGCGGCGTGCAGCCGTCAGCGTATGTGTCGCGTGACAGCCCCCTTGGCCGTTATCCGCATCTGGCCGGTATGCGCCTCGGCTCGGTGTTGTAGGCCTGGACCACCGTGGCATTCCTCCGCACGTCACAAACGCCACAAGCGAGGAGGAGCTATGCCCCTTACCTGCGAACTTCCGTTCTCAGATCCAGTTCTTGAACTACGGCCGGGTCGTGGGCACCACCCCGCTGAAGCAAGACTTCGGCCTCACCCCCGAGATAGAGCGCCCGCCGGGCATTCGACGACCACGCCCACGGGCTGCGACCGGTGATCCACCCGGCGCGCCTGACCGACCTGGAGAACAGGATCCGCCGAACTGATGGGTGAACGGCAAATGCAGAAAACACAAGTGATTCCCCTGCGCGGCCCCGACCAAAGACGCCGGCTGGCGAACGGTCGCACGGTCGCGCCGCCAGCCACAGACTCGCGCCCCCCAGTCGAACCGACCCCGCTGCGCCCCCAGCCCGAACCGACCAACCTGCGACAAGGCCTGGCCAGCGCGCTCGGGTTCGTCCGCAAGCGCCTGACCGGCGACTACACGATCGACGAGTTCGGCTTTGACAAGCAGCTGACGGACAGTCTGCTGATGCCGCCGCTGCGCGTGGTCTACGAGAAGTGGTTCCGCGTGGAGGCCCGTGGCACCGAGAACCTGCCAGTCGACGGCGGAGCCCTGGTGGTGTCGAACCACTCGGGGACGTTGCCGTGGGACGCGATGATGACCGCGATCGCGGTGCACGACAACACTCCTGACAACCGGCACCTGCGGATGCTCTGCGCGGACCTGGTGTTCCAGACCCCGCTGCTCGGCGAACTGGCGCGCAAGACCGGCCAGACCCTGGCCTGCACCGCGGACGCCCTGCGGCTGCTGAGCTCCGGCGAGCTCGTCGGCGTCTGGCCGGAGGGCTTCAAGGGCATCGGCAAGCCGTTCAAGGACCGCTACAAGCTGCAACGCTTCGGCCGCGGCGGTTTCGTGGCGGTCGCGCTGCGCACCGGCGTGCCGATCATCCCGGTCTCGGTGGTCGGCGCGGAGGAGATCTACCCGAAGACCGGCGACCTCAAGCCGTTGGCCCGGCTGCTCGGACTGCCGTACTTTCCCGTGACGCCAACATTTCCGTTGCTGGGCCCGATCGGCATGATCCCCCTGCCGTCGAAGTGGTACATCGAGTTCGGCGAGCCGATCCGAACCGACAAGCACGACTCGGCCGACGCGAACAACCTCGCGGTGGTCCGCACCCGGACCGACCAGGTCCGCGACACCATCCAGCAGACGCTCAACCGCCTGCTGTCACAGCGCCGAGGCGTCTTCCGCCCCTGAGATGGCCGTAGAGCGCCGAACCTCCGAGGTCGGCCACAGCAGCACGACGGTCTACCGACACGAGATCTTGGTGTTGCGGCACCAGATCGCACTGCTGCGACGGCAACTCGGAGACACCAAGGTGCGGTTCAGTCCAACCGACAGAGTGTTACTCGCCGCGCTCCTGCATCGACTGCCACATCAGACCTTTCACAGACTCCGCCTGCTAGTGCCTGTTTTAGAAGTTGATCTAGATTTGAAACGATCTCAGCCCCTCCAACGGTTGCAGGCCGTGCGGCGATTGGACCGTATCGCGGAGCAAGTGGTGGATGCCGGAGGTGAACCGGGCCTTGAAGCTGGTCAAACAAAGCGAAACCGTGCTGTTCGGCGACGCGTAAGCGGGATCCCCGCGGTTAGGCGAAGCTACGCGACACCCGGCCGCAGCTCGCTGCGGAGCTCAGCAAAGTGGAGATGGGCTTGACCGAGGCCGACCTGTACTCCGACATGAAGGCTCGGAGATCTGGCTACGGCATCGTCCTGCCGTTGTTCCAGTTGCGCTACAACGGATCAGCCCACGACTGGGGTTTCGCCATCTACCGCGCCACTCAACGACCACCGCATGGCTGAACCCCCGACGAACTCACCGGTCGTGACTACTAGGGTGTCGACAACAGGGCGCCCAGCCGGTCCGCGGCGGCCCCGAGAAACTCCCTGTTGACGAAGAGATCACGCTGACCGCCTGCCACATCCGAGCCGAGGACGCCCAACAGGATCCGAGCGTTCTTCCGGAGTTCTTCTTCCGGCCACGCTTCCACATCCTCGGCCACCCTGGCCAGCACATCGCTGGCATCGCGCACGATCAGGTACTCCGGACCTTCGGGCAGCCGCTGCAGATCCAGGTCGATCCCGCCCCGGAAGGCCGTATCCTCCAGCCGTGCGCCGGAGAAATCATTGCCGTGGTATTCGTTTTTGTCACGGCCGAGGTTCGTGGTGTTCGACGGCTGCGCCGAGAAGATGGCCTTACGGATACGCCCGGTGAATGTACAGTCGACGAACTGCGCCTCATGACAGAAGAAGTTACGCAACCGCACGTCCCGGAACGAGCAGTTCACGAACGTCCCACGCCCGGGCATCAAATCCTTCGCAACGCACCGGTCGAAAAGGCACTCCACGAACGTGCTCGTCTCGTAGCCACCACCGATGCTGCCACCGGTGAACTTCGCCCGGCTGAAATCGCAGCGTGTCAGCCTGCTGCCGTTCGCGATCGACACGTGCTTCAGGTCGCGCCCGGAGAAATCGGCCCCATCCAGCTCGACGCCGTGCAGCACCAGCTGATCTGCGGGAACTCCAGTCATCGAGCCTCCTGTCACCGGGTACCGCCACCCTTGACTCCTGGAATTCCCGGCATTTTACCTGGACTCTTGTAGAGCACGTACGTGGCCTTGCTGTACTGCCCCTTCTTGTCCGTGTGCGCCTTGTAGGCGGCTTTGCTCGTCAGCTCGACCTTCTTGTGGTCCTCGGTCTTCAAGTCCGTGAAGTCCGGCCCATTACTGGCGTTATAGTGGAAGCGTCCAGGATAAGTGGCTTGCAGTTCCGCGTTGACCGCCCGATGAATGGCCGTGCCGAGTTGCCCGCGAGCAAACTTGTAGTAGCCGCTTGCCACATTTTTCTCGTACAGCGCCCGCTCGCCCGGTGAAAGCCGGTCGAGAACCTTCTCGAAGCCCTTGCCGCCGTCCAGCACCCGCTCGGTCGCTTCTCTCACCAGCCTGGTCGACTCGTCTTCATCCTCCTGCCCCTCAGGAAGGCTGACGCTGACCAGTTCGACGACCGTGGACTGCATCATGATGTGCTCGTTGGCCTTCAGGCAGTCCGCGGCACCCACGCGCTCGCAGAACCGTGCCGCCACTTCGTGTTCCGCCCAGGCCCGGACGTGGTGGTCGGCGGGCAGGCTGGTGTCCGCGAGCGTATTGGGGACCCACGGCTGCTTGGCACCGACGTCGGCGACTGCCTTCTCGTACTCTTCGCGCCAGTTCTTCTCGCGGCGCGCTTGCTCGGTGTCCTGTTCGGCTTGTGCCTGCTGCTGCGGTGACTGTTCACGGCACGCGTCGCCGGAGTATCCGCATTCGTACTCGTACGGATCGATGTGGCCGTCCAGTTCGATCCGGTTGACCGGGTTGCCGTGGGCGAACGCGTACCGGTTGCCGGTCCACGGGTCCGTGATCAGGCCGAGGTCTGCCAGAGCGCCGTTGTAGTTGTCGCGGCTGAGGAAGCTGTTACGGCCGGGGCTGTAGTTCCGGAAGCCCATGTCGTAGTCGCCGGTGGAGCTGTCCCAGCGTTTGCCGTTGAAGCGATACGGGTTGTACGCCTCCTTCGTGGGATTCTGGGGTTCCGGCTTGTCGATCCCGGTGAAGCTCTCGGTGTCGTTGTTGCCGTACGCCGTGTAACCGTAAGTCGCCTTCGTCGCTCCTTGGGAGTCGGTCAGGGTTTCGACATCGGTGTGCGAGTTGTAGCCGTAGTAGCCGTTTTCCTTGCTGCCGTCCTGCTTGTGGACGACCTGGGACAGCCGCTCACCGGCCGGGCTGTACTGATAGGACTTGTCGAGCTTGCCTTCCAGCTCCTCGGTGAGGACCTCATCGGACAGACCGAGGTAGGTGAAGGCCGTCTGCTTGTCGCCCTCGGTCCGCGCCACAGTTCGATCCATCGGGTCGTAGACGTACCGGGTGGTGATCCTCTCGTTGGCAGTTCCCGGTTTGAGCTTCTGTTGTTCGGCAACGCGGTCGAAGCCGTCGTAGCGGTACTTCTCCGCGACCTTCCCCGCCGTGGTCACCTTGTCCAGGCGGCCAAACGGGTCGTAGGCGTGGACGCTGGTGGTCTGGTCGGTCCTCGACGTCACCAGGCGGTTGCGGTCGTAGCTGAACGCGGTGGTCGTGCCGTCCAGCGTCTGGTCCACCACGTTGTTGTTCGCGTCGTGCACATAGGACTCGGTTTCGAGTACCTTGCCGCCCGGCTCGGCCTTGGTGACCGTCCGGACGCGCTCGCGCGGGTCGTAGACATAGGTGTGCACGAAGTCGAGGTAGGCCGAGTTGTTGTCGGCGTTCATGGTCTTGGCGGCATCGCGGATACGTTGCCCGTTGGCGTCATAGGACAGCGTGTGTTCGCTGACCAGGACGTCGCCTGCCTTCTTCTCCACGCTGGAGCGGCGAAGTTGGTCAAGGCCGTAGGTGTATGTGACGACGTTGCCGTTGGCCTTGGTCTCGACGTGCTTCTGTCCGCGTGGTGTGTAGGCGTACGAGGTCGACTGTGCCGTGCCGCCAGTATCCGTGTTCGTGACCTTCGAAATCAGGTCGCGGACGTCGTAGTCGTATGTCGAGCTTTGGGCGTCGTGCTTCTGCGTTTTGGGGTTGCCGTTGGGGTCATAGGTGTAGGAGGTGGTCTTCTTGACCACTCCGGCAAGCTTTTCCTCGATCTTCGCAAGCTGGTTCAACCCGGTGTAGCCGATGGCGTAACTGTCCACTGTGGCGCCCGGACTGCCGTCGGCCATCTCGACGAGGTTGTCGTTCGGGTCGTAGACGTAGCCGAACTTCTTCTGCTCGTTGTCTGCCTCGCCGGAGGCGTCCCGGACAAGCTTGACCGCGTCAGCAACGACTGTGCCGTCGGCGTTGTCGGTCAGCGTCACCGGGCGAATCTGGTCCTCGGTGTACGCGTACTTGCCAAGACTCACCCACTGTCCAGGTTGGACGGTCTGGTCCACCGTCTTGGTGGTGCTGCCGCCGTCGTGCTGGATGGTGTACGAGGCATTGGTCGCGGTGGCGGTCCGGTTGTAGCGGACGAAGAGGTCGTACGTCCCGTTACGGGGAACGTCGATGTTCCAGGTCGCGGTGTCGCTACCGGCGCCGGAGTTGTGGTGCCGGTAGTCGTAGCCCTCGTGGTCCTGACCGTTGCCCGCCGTCGCCCAGGTTCCGGTGAACACGGCAGCGGGGTCGGAGTTGTCGACGACGAGAGTGTCCTTGCCGACTGGTATGCCATCGTCCAACCTGGACATCAGCTTGCCGTCCGGGTAGTACTCCCATTTCATGGTCCGGGTGGCCGAACCACCCGCGGCAGCGACAGTTCGCTCCTTCTGACCGCCAAGGTCGTCGTACTTGTAGGACGTGGTGATGTTCCACGGATCGGTACTCGTGCGTACCCAGCCGTTGTCGAAGTAGCCGACGCGGGTTATGTTGCGGATCGTCTGGCCCTGTGACGGCGGAGTGCTGACCTCTGCGAGGTTTCCGACCTCGTCATAGGCGTACGTGGTCTTGTCCGGTGTCTTGACGCGGATGTCGTCCCTGTCGAAGGGCGTGAGTTCCTCGACGACACGGTTGAGCTTGTCGTAGACGGTCACCTGGGCGAAGTCGTCCAGGTCGTCGGCTGTGTCCACACCACGCGGACTGATGATCCTGGTGTTGTTGCCGACCTCGTCGTACTCGTATCGGGTCCTGCTGTAGACGACGTTGCCCTGATTGTCCTTCTCACGGGGAACCGACAGTTCTTCGAGATCACCGCGAGCGTCGAGTTTCGCGAAGCTGGTGTTGTTCTCCTCGTCGGTCGACTCGATCGTGTTGCCGTCACGGTCGTACTTCTGGCTCGCCGTGTGGCCAAGCGCGTCGGTCGACGTCCTGATCTGGTGTGACAGGTCGTAGGTGAACCTGGTGGTGAAGTCGTTCGGATCCGCGGTCGTGTTCTTGATCGGGTCGGCAATCGAGACGAGGTTGCCGACGTTGTCGTAGGCATAGGTGGTCTTGTTCCGGTCCGCGTCCACTGTGGCGCTGATCCGGTTGAGCGCGTCGTATTCGTGGATCGTGGTGTAGTCGTCGGGTTGTGGGGTGAGAGTGCCCTTGGGTTCGGTCTGACGGATGAGATTGCCGACGTTGTCGTACACGAACGAACTGACCTTCACAGGGCCCTGCGGACTGTCCTTCGGCGCGTTGGTCGAAGTGACCTGGTCGACCTCGTTGTAGGTCGCAGTGCCGACCGCGCGATTCGCGGCGGTGTGCTTGATGACGTTGTCGTTGGCGTCATACTCGGCACCTGGCGTAAGGATGTACTGACCAGCGTCGGCGTCAAGCGGCACCTTCGAGGTGAGCGGCCTGCCATAGAGGTCATACGTGTATTCCGTGACCTTCTTGCGCGCGTCGACAGTCCTCAGGACGTTGCCGAGCACGTCGTACTGGATCAGGGAGTCGCGGCCGTACGCGTCGGTGGTCTTGCGCGGGTAGCCGGTGCCGTCGTAGTCGCCGTAGGTCGTGGTGTTCTCGTTCGCGTCGGCCGCTTTGACCAGATGGCCGAAATCGTCATAGGTGTAAGTGCTCGTGTAGTCCCATTCGGTCGGGGTGGACGTGCCCTTGGGATCCGTGACAGCGACAAGGTTTCCGCGGCCGTCATAGGTGAACAGCCATTTGCGGCCTTCTGGGCTGGTCTTCTCGGTCAGTTCCGCGACATGGCCGTTCAGACCGGTGTTGTAGCCGAGTTTCGTGGGAGGTGTGTTGGCAGCGTTGGCTTCCGCGTCGCGGATCTCGGTCGGGTAACCGGTCTTCGGGTCGTAGACCCATGTGGTGACGGCCTTGTTGCCGTCTTCAGCCATCCGCCGGACGCTGTTGTCGGCGTCCCATGTCAGCTCGGTACGTTCGTTCTTGGCGTTCGTCAGCACTGTGGGACGGCCGAATCCGTCGATGCGGGCCTTCGAGGAATGCTGATTGGCGTCCGTGACAACGGATTCGATGTCCGACCCACGGTCGCCGTCGGGGTCAAGGTAGTCGAAGCCGGTGTTCTTCTGCCGTCGATCGGTCAGCGTGCTGACCTTCCACTTGCGCGCGGCGTCGCTGTGGTAGGCCAATCCCGTCGAGTTGCCGCGTGGATCACTGACGGATACCAGCTTGGTGCTCTTGTCCAGCAGGGTGTCGTTGTAGAAGAAGGTGAAGACCTTCTTCTTGTCGGTCCCCGCACCGTCGGTTATCTCCTGCAGCAGCCCTCGGTCGCTGTAGACGAGCTCGAGCCGACGGCCCGAGAGGTCCACAATGGCCTTGAGCTGGTTGGTGATCTTGCCGTTGGTCAGGTTCGACCCAGTGGTCTTCCGGTTGCCGGAGAAGTACTCGTAGGACTGGTCACCGCGCTGGTAGTACTCGAGTTCCAGCGTCCTTCTGCCGGTGGCGTCCGTGATGTACTTCAGGACTCCGGTGTTGCGCCGGGTGATGCCAGATCGTTCGTAGGTGAAGGTGAGTTCGTTACCGTTCTTGTCGATGGTCGCGGTCTGGTAGCCGTCCGAGTCGAAGAGAAACTGCGTGCGGTCCGGACGAGTCATGACCCAGGTCCGGGTCTTGTCATCCCCGCCCGCTCTACGCAGGTACAGATGCACGCCTGCAGGCTTGTCGTAGTCCCAGAGCCGCTGATCGGCGCTGTTGTGCTTGTTCAGCTCGAACGTGTGCGCGGTGCCGTCGCCGTCGACCAACTGGATCTTGCCCGGAGGTCCGGGGCCGGACCGGTCGGTGTTCCGGAACTCCAGTGGCGTGCCCACCCGCATGACCGTCGAGGTGGACAGCGACCAGCCGTAGCCGATGTAGGAGTTGGACGTGTCCTGGCTGTTGTACGTCATCCGCAGGAACGACGAAGGACCGCGGCCGGGGATGGTCAGTGCGTCGTAGCCGTATACCGCGTTGCCGGAGTACTGATTGACCACCACACTCGATCCGGCGCCCGCGCTGTTACCCGCGTACTGATAGAACTTCTCCAGCCCCAACTGGTTCGAGGTGGGATCCTCCACGGTGACGTTCTGTGTGAGTGGCGGCATCTTGGTCGTCTCCGACAACCATTTTCCGGTGGTCTTGTTTCGCAGGTCCCACTTCAACACGAACGACTCACGCTTGTTGCCCTGGTCGGTGCGTATGGGTGTCTTCACCCGGGCCGACAGTGTCGCGACGTCGTCCGGTGGCAGGTCACGCGGCAATGGAGTGTCGACTCGGTTGCCTGAGTCGGTGTAGTCCGTGCCGTCGGCCAATTCCCAGTGGTATGACAGCACCCAGTCCCTCATGGACAAACCAAGACCGGTGGTGTTGGTGACGGTGACCGCAACCGTGTACTCGTCACCCGGGATCATCCGGTTCGGTGTGGTAGGGGCGTAGTAGGTCGACTCGGCTGTCTGCTCGGTGTAGACGACCACCAACCGTGGCCGCAGCTCAGGCTCGGCTGCCTCGCTGGACAGCAACAGTGTCCGCTCTGCCGGGCTGGTCTCGTTGGCCAGCTTGACCAGCGCGCCGCGATTGGACGTTGGGTCGTTCACCCACCGCTGGGCCAGGTCCCGGGCCTTCCAGATCTGCCACTTCGGGTCGTTGGTGACACCGGTGACTGTGCCTGAGACAGCCGGCTCGAAGTCGCCACCCGGTGTCGTCCATGCGGCCGAACCGCTGGCCCGGTTCCACGATCCGGTGGTCTCGTCGAACGTTTTGGTCAACCCGTGCAGTTCGTACACGCCCTTGCCGACCGGACTGTCCGAAATGGATGTGAATCCCCACATACTGATCTCGGCATCAACCACCCGCGCCCCGACTGGGACACCGGCCAGGCTGCCGAAGCGCACGACTGGCCGCGACACACCGAACGTCGCGCTGCTGTTGCCCGCCATCAGCCAGGGTTCGCCAGTCAAGGCGTCGTGACCGGCGTCGGGCTGTTTCGCCGTGAGCGTCGTGTCAGTGGCGTCCCCCTGCACGATCTTCACCACACGGCCGGCTTTGGGCAGGCGTACCAACTGGGTCTGTGAGGGGATCAGCGAACCGTCCCGCGTCTTGACCGCGACGACGTAGTAGAAGGCGTTTCCGAACGGCTGCGGGTCGTCCGCCGCGGTCGGCTCGGCTGTGGTGTCCGTATAGGTGGTCACGCTTGGCTTCGCGGGCGCGACCAATGTGGCGGCCGAGGGGGTGAACCGCTGGTGGATGCTGCGGTGCACCTGGTACTCGACGATGTCGTTACCCGCGTACGGAGTCCATTTCAGGTCCGCGCCGGTGGCCCGGATCGTGGTCGGAGCCGCGAGGCTGGCACCGGGCTTGCCATAAGTCAGCAGCAGTTTCGGGGTGTGCGCTGTCTCGCCGTTGTAGGCGTATTCAGCCGCCTCGTAACGAGGTCCGCCCTTGCCGAGTGTCTCGTCAACAGCCTTGAGCAGGAACCCATTGTTCGGCTGGGTGCCTGCCAGCCAGTCCTGCACGGTGCTGCGGACGCTGAAGCTGTGCCAAACGTTGGCCTTGTTGGCTTTCTTGACCTGCACACCCGGCTTGGTCAACCGCACGGCGTCGGCGACGACGGCCTTGTTGGACACGTCACCCAGTACGATCTTGTGCGCGGTCCCAGCGCTGAACGTCCACGACCCCAACGACTTCCACGCGCCGTTGGTCTGGTCTACGGTCACCGTCTGCTGGCCGCCTGCGTGGTGCACCGTGTACGGCGCGTTGGCCGCACGATCCGCGCCTGCGACGTAGTGCGCTTCAACCTGGTATTCCCCCGGCTCGGTCAGGTGCGGTACCCAGGTGAAACTCTCGCCTGTGGCGGCGTTGCGGTTGACCCGGTAACTTCGGTTGACTGCCCGGTCAGCGTCTCCTGTGTCGGTGACCGGCCACTGCCCGCTGACCGCGGTCTTGCCTGTGTCGGCGTTGTCCACGAGTTCCTGGTTCTGGCCCGTCTCAGCGAATCCGTTGTTCACCGAGTTCCAGGTCGCGGTGCTCTCGTTCCACGGCACTGTGACCCGACGTGCCTCGATCGGGACGTCGTTGGCGCCGGTGGTGTGGTCCTGGTCGTAGTACACCTGCAACTGCGCCGAATCCAGTTGCGTACCGGCCGGAATCCCGGCCAGGTCGAACTTCAGCAGGCTGCGTGCGCTGCCCGCGCCGGTAGTACCCACCGACAGCCGCCATGAGCCGTCGTGGTTACGGTCCGGCTCGTCGGACGTGACCATCACGTCCTGTGCCTGTGTCGCGGTCGGCTGGATCTTGATGGTCGGATCGATCACTACCGGGTATTCCCGTTCCGGTGCCCGCAGCCATGCCATGTCCGCGGCGACCGTGATGGTGAACCGGTTGCCGTCCGGCTTGATCGTCTGGGTGACCTTGCCACTCCATGCCTTGCCGTACGGTGAGTTCGCGTCGTCCCTGGCGTCGATCATGAACGGCTTCGGCATCACGAACACCGGGCCGCCCTCGCCGTCGGGTCGCAGGAACGCGATGGAGCCGTCCTCGCGTTGCCGCGGTTGCACACCGGCAAGATCGAGCGTGAAGGTGTACACCGCGTCCGCAGGCGGCTTGTCCAGGACGACCTTTTCCTTCAACGCGTCCGGCGTCACCTGGTAGGCGACATCCGCCTCGCCGAACACGTCGGGATACGTGACGGAATCCCCTTGTACCCTCGGTTCGGCCACAGTGGACTTCCCTGCCGCGCCAAGCCGGAGTTCCCGTCCACCGAGCCGGAACGTCGCCAGCCGGTCGGTACTGGAGCCGAACATGCTCGTGAACATGTTGCGCTCGTTGACGTACGCGTACCCCGCACCGGTGGCGGCCTTGCTGATCCGGGTGTCGATCTCCTGCCATTGGCCGGCGGCGTCGCGATAGTGCACCGGGCGTGCGGCCACCTCCATCTGCCTGCGCCCGTCGGCCAGCGCGAACTCCTTGACCGTGGCGGTTCGCCGGTCCACCCGCTCACGTTTGACGTCGTCCGGGAGCGCCGCCCCTGTCGGCGCCGCCGACAGCCGGGGAATCGCGTCTTCCGGTCCCGGTGGAGTCGCGGCGACCTCGGGCTGCGGCGCGGTCGCGCCTGCCGGTGCAGGTGCCTGCGCTGTCGCAATTCCCGGTTGAACGATGCCGACGAAAAGCGCAATAACCAGTGCATAGGAAATGAGCGCGCGAGACTTAATCATGATCGTCAAAGCCCCCCCTTTGACTGGCGCACATGACGCCCTACGACCACGACGCTACAACCGGCGTAACGCTGTTCGTATCGTCCGTTCAGCCGATTCTTCGCCGCCAACAGGCGGCCCTAGGTAGAAAGCCAAAATAAGTGGGTTCGCTAAAAATTCGCTAAACGATACGGCCTCGAACAGTACGTCTTCGAAATGCGCTGCGCGACCGTCGCCTGAATGGCGGTGTCTGCTCCTCTCGCCTACCCGATACCTTCCGGCGCTGCCGCATCACATAGGTGCTGACATACCAAAAGGGGGTTGTGGGGGATGAACACGTTTCGAACAACGGCAATAGCCGTCGTCGTCGCCCTCGTCACGGCGACGCCGATCGCCCATGCTCAAGCGGGTAATTCGCTCGGCCTGCCCAGTTATGCCGATTTGATCACTGATGACGTACACAAGCTGGTATTCGTCACCGGCGGGAAGACCGTCAACGGCGTCGTGGTCACCGACTTCAGCACCAGGGTCAAGAAGACGATCAACAACCAGTTCGGCGCGTCCGGCCTGGCACTGTCCGCCGACTCGAAGACCCTCTATGTCGCCCTCGCGTCCGGCGACGGGATCTCGGCCATCGACACCGGCACGCTCACCGAAACCGCCCGCTACCGCACCGGCGCCCAAACCTGCCCCACCCACTTGGCCCGCACCGAGAACACGATCTGGTTCGGCTACGGCTGCGACGACACCTGGAACGGCGGCATCGGCAAAGTCGACCTCACCGCAACCCCACCCACAGTCAGCCTCGACCAGCACGGCAACGCCATGTACCAGAAGGCGCCGTTGCTCACCGCAACAACCGACAGCGACGGACCAGTCGTCGCCGGGCAAACCGAGTTGAGCCCTGGCAACATCCGCGTCTACACCGTCACGGCAGGCACGCTCGAATCCGGGGCTGCCGGCGCCGTTGTCGGCAGCGACCTCGCCGACCTCGCACTGTCCCCCGACGGCACCACCCTCTACACCGCATCCGGCTCCCGCGACGGCATCGAAGCCTTCAACACCACCGACCTGTCCCGCGCTGGCGGCTACCACACCGGCAGCTACCCTAACTCCGTCGCCGCATCCACCAACGGCACACACATCGCCACCGGAGTACGCAGCCCGCGCAACGACGCCTACATCTACAAAAACGGCGCTGCCGCCCCAGCCAGGACACTGGACCTCACCGACAGCGGCGTCCTCGCACCTCGCGGCCTCGCTTGGGGCGAAGCCACCAAACGCCTCTTCGCCGTCACTCGCCCCGCCAACGGATCCACACCGACCCTGCACGTGGTCACATCACCCACAGTGTGAGCGTCTCTCAGATAGACAAACTCGCAAGCAGATACCGGCTTTCGCTCACAAGATTCCTAGATCAACTAGGCCCCTTGAACTTCGACATTTGAATCAAGTTTTTCGGCGGCATAGCGTCGAGTGTGCCCGCTCCATATCTACAGACTCGTTGTCTGACCAGCCACTTTGGAGTGGCACGGCCGGTCATCACGGATGATCGGACTTCGGCGCAGCGGGTGACGGCGGTCTGCCGATCATGACCGCAGGTCCTTGCGTGAGCTTGGCCAAAATCAAGCTGGTCGCGGAAGCCCAGCTCAGCCACCTACCTCGGCGGTCCGAGGCGACGCCTCATTGGTACTCCAGCCGCAGATGGGACTGTACAAATTTTCGGTTCTGTCCCACTTTCGGTGTGGCCATGGATTCAGATCGGCTCAGACGTGGTCGCGTCATGTCGGCGGGCTGGCCGCGTCGCGATGGTGGCGGGTGAATCGTGTTGAGGGGTGACATGGGATGGACTCGGTTGAATCGTTGGGAGAGGTGGTGATTCGGCGTCGACGGAGGCCGCGACGGGAAGCTGCCGTGAGTTGCGCTTTGCCGTTGAGGTTCGCGTTTTACGGCCGGATGTCCACTGTGGAGCATCAGGATCGGTTGACGTCGTTGTCGTGGCAGCGTGAAGTCGCCGAGGAAACGGTTGCCGGTCAAGGGTCGATCGTGGCCGAGTTCTTCGACGAAGGCGTCTCACGGCGACTGTCCTGGCCGGAGCGGCCGGCTGCGGCAGCGTTGTTGGCGGCGGTGCGTGATCCAGACCGCCAGTTCGACGCAGTGGTGGTCGGGGAATACGAACGAGCGTTCTGCGGAGACCAATTCGGCTTCGTCATGTCCGTGCTACAGGCGCACGGCGTGCAGTTGTGGTTGCCAGAAGCCGGTGGCGCGGTCGATGCGGGTAGCGCGGTACATCAGGCGTTAATGGTGTTGCTCGGTGCCGAATCACGTCGAGAGGTCGTACGGGCACGGCACCGGACGTTAGCGGCGATGCGCAAGCAGACGTGTCTGCAGGGCCGTTTTCTAGGTGGCCGCCCACCGTACGGGTACCGGCTGGTGGACGCCGGTTCACACCCGAACCGAGCACACGCGCGATGGGGACGGCGACTGCACCGGCTGGATCCCGACCCGAAAACAGCACCATGGGTGCGATGGATCTTCCAGCAACGCGCGACCGGACGCAGCGTCGCCAGCATCGCACGAGAGTTGAACGAGCGTGGCGTGCAATGCCCATCCGGTGTCGACCGCAAGCGCAACACTCACCGTTCAGGTGAGGCATGGATTGTGCGCACAGTCGTCGGGATTCTGGAGAACCCTCGCTACACGGCGTCCGGTTCCGTTGCGGGTCAACAACTCCTCTACTGTCTCAGCGCGGGCGAAGCGGCGCACGGTGCCGCGTGAGAGGCTCAGGCGACGACAGACCGCATTGATGCCGACGCCTTCGGCGAGCAACGCGTGCACGGCCGCGTAGCGTTCGCGTGCTCGCACCGCCCACCGATCCGTCCGGTCGCTGGGCCCTGTGACTGGTGGGAGTTGCTGGTTAAGGGGTAGGTCACTGAGGTCGGCGCCGCTGGTGCTGGCGTCGCTCTCGGTCTTCACGGCCAGTGCTGCGGTTAAACAGTTCTTGTGGCGGGCTACCGTGCGCTCGACCGCATCGGCCAGGTTGTTCTAGACGTGCCATCGATCAGCCACCTGCACCGCGTTCGGTGCGCCGTCGCGGGCACCCTCGGCATAGGCGCCAGCACGGTCCCGACAGACAATCTCCACGCCCGGATGGGCATGTAGCCACGCCGACAGCGTCTGCGCGGTGCGGTCGGTCAGCACGTCGACCGGTCGGTGCGACTCCATATCGATCAGCAGCGTGCCGTAGTGATGTCCGCGGCGTAGGGCGAAATCGTCTACTCCAAGCACCCGAGGCGTGGCCTGGACGGGATCGGGCACGGCACGCACCATACGCAGCAACGTCATCCGGCTGACTGACGCGGCCAACCGCTGGGTCAACCGGGCCCCGGCGCGGCCGCCCAACGCCAAGGCCACCGCACCCAGCACCCGCTGCAAGATCGTGGTGCGCCGGGCGTGCCGAGCGGCCAGTTCGGGCACCTGCTCAGCGAACGTCGTGCGGGAGCATTCGGGGTTGTCGCAGAACAATCGCCGGACGGTCAACCGGATCAGCACCTCCCGGCCCGCCGTGGCCGTGTCGGATAGGTGCCGGTTGTAACGACTATGCACTCGGCCGAAGACCATTCGACAGTCCGGACACGCTGCCGGTGCTCCGCTGGTCCTGGCCTCGATCCTGACCGCGCAGCCCACCGCTGACACAGCCTCGATCCGGACGCCGGTCAGATGCGGCCACAGAACCCGAACCAGATCAAGATCAACACACCTCGACCATGATCAACTACCGGCCCAGTCACCCGACGCCAGGGTCCATCACGGAAACCGTGCCAGAACCAGAATTCACCCGTCGGCGACAGACGGACTGCGGCCAGCGGCGAGATCAGCCGGTTGCCCGGCCGGGCATCTGGTCCTTCGTGGCACGGCCAAAGGCCACGAACAGCGGGCCGTACGCCCCTATGCGAGCTGTACAACGCGCATAACCCTGAGAACCAGGTTCTGTGCCGAGGTAGACGGGAGTGATGATGAAACACCGGAAACACAAGGAAGTCGTGGCCACTGATGTCACCTCCATCCACGATCACGTCCTGTTCAAAAAGATGCTGACACACCGCACCTACGCACTCTTACTGGTCGCAGTGACAACTGCGCTCGCATTCCCCGGATCCACGCCACCAGGTCACGCTGCGACCGCGAACGGGCAACCGCCACAAGCGTCAAGCGAGTTGGAGCTGACAGTTTCCGAAGGTCTGGTACCGATAGCCGCATCGCAAGTCAGGACACTGACGTGCGACCCGCCAGGTGGAAACCACCCGTACCCCGAGGCGGCGTGCTTTGACATAGCGACCGCTGAAGGTGACCTTGCCCGGCTGCCAGGAGAGCCGGGCAAGGTGTGCAGCGGCGTGTACAAGCCGGTAACCGTGACTGCGCTCGGCGACTGGTGGGGTGTCCCGGTGCGCTTCCAAGAAAGTTATGGCAATGCCTGCAAGTTGCGGGCAGGTACGGGGTTGGTGTTCGGGTTCTAGTGGTTACGGGTAGTGCTGTGCGGCCCCGCCGAAGAACAGGGTGGGCTGCGTCCGATGTGGACACTCTTGACGGCACGGTCTACCGGACGTCGTGGGCGAACATATCCATGATCCTGTACGGTCGCATCATCTCGTTGTCTTCGTGTTCCAACATGTGACAGTGCCACACGAAGAGCCCTACCCGGTCGAATACTGCCCTGACCCGGGTGATCTCGTTCGGTAGGGCGATCACGGTGTCCTTGAGGCCAGTTTCCCCTGGTTCCGGCGGACGGGCTGATCCGTTGAACCGCTGGCGCTCCACCACTTCGAACTGCACCTCGTGGATGTGAATCGGGTGGGCGTCCCTGGTGAAGTTATGCAGCTCCCAAAGCTCAGTCGTGCCAACAGAGGGGGTCTCCGTGATGGGTTCGTGCCAGCCGAGCGCGCGCCCGGTACCGTCCGGTTTCACTATGCCCAACAGGGCAATCCGTGGGCCGACGCCCGGCAGGACCGCCGAATCCTGCTCGTGCAGGGACAACCGACGGGTCACCGTGTGCCGGCCCGGCTTCGGTGGGGCGGGCAGCCTGGTGATCTGACCGGGTGGGGTGCTGGGATCCGGTGCGAGCAGGTCGACGACCGAGAACCTCATCACCTGGCCGGTGGTGGCCGGGTTCGCGGGAGCGAAGTCGGTGCCGGGGACACCGCCACCGTACGGCTCATCCGGGCCCTCGTTGATCACGTAGAGGTGCGTGCCAGGACGCACGCCAGTGAAATCGACGATGACGTCGGCCCGTTCCGCCGGCGCCATGAGCAACTGGTCGAGCTGTACCGGCGCCGGCAGAAACCCTCCGTCGGCGCCGATCTGCCAGATCGGCAGCGCCGGCTGGACCGGACGCGGCGCCAACGGATCGCCGGCCAGCTTCAGGATCAGAAATCGACTGTTGCACCCGTTGAGCAACCGCAACCGGTATCGGCGCGGCTCGACCTCGAGCACAGGCCACGTCCGGCCGTTCACCACCATGGTGTTGCCGAAGAACTCGGGGTTCCAGATGGGCGAGATGTCGCTGTCCGGGATGTACGGACCGGCGAAGCCATCGAAGAACGCCCGACTGTCCGGATAGAACAGCGACCCGCCCGGACCGAACGAGCGGTCCTGGACGAGCATGGGAATCTCGTAATACCTGGTGCCCGGCGGATCACAGCGACCGGGTGCCGGCCAGGGCAGCACGCCGACCAGGTCGTGCGGACCCCCTCGGATGTGGTAGAAGCCAGCCAATCCTGCATACACGTTCAACCGCGTCACCCCCAGGGCGTGGTCGTGAAACCACAGGGTGGTCGCCGGCTGGTCGTTGTCGTACTGGAACGTGGCTGTCCCGGGATCCCACCCGTGCCCGAACTTGCTGGTGAATGTCGCTTCGAACTCCTCATAACGGGAACCGACCATGGCGAATCCGGAGGGAACATTGGCCGCGTCCGGCAGATACCAGGCTTCGGCGTAACCGTCGGACTCCTCATTGTTGTGGCCGCCGTGGAGATGCGTGACGATGGGTACGGGACCGGCGTACGGTCCGGGCGTCGAGGCGAAGTTCGGACGCGAGTCCCGCCCCGCGACACCGCCGGGCGGGTTGGCCCAGTGCAGGGTCGGGTCCACCGGCAGGAGGTGGGGCAGGTAGGCGCCGCGCGGGTCCACCAAGCCGTTCACCCATGTCACCCGTACCGGCCTGCCCGCACGGGCCTCGATGGTGTGGGCTGGGTAGTGGAAGGTCTGCCCCTGTGATTCGAGGCCGTAGCCCCAGACCGTGGTCCTCGGCAGCCCGGGCGGGAGAACCTGCTGGGAGAACTGCCGGACACCGATCACGTAACAGTCGATAGATGTGCTCTGAAGCGTGGCGGTCAGCGGCATCGCGGGCGGGATCACCAGGCAGGTCACGTACTTCGGGATCGTGGCCGGATCAAGCGTGGCACCAGGTACTGATGCCTCCGCTGTCCCGCCACTGTGCCACAGCGGCAGCGTCACCGAAGCCCCTGCGGCAACACCAAGCTGGAGAAGCTCCCGGCGGGTGAGCTCCGTCATCCCTGCCTCCCTATGAAGGTGGTTAATGGCTGAGGTATGACCCACCGCCGAGGTTCACCTGTCCACCATTGATTCAAGGTCACACCCGGCGTCCGTGAGAAGGAGGCCACATACCTGGGCCTCGCCGATGCTGGCGGCCATCCACGCCGAGCAGTCCAGCGGAAGCCGCGCCAGCCGGTCGCCCTGTAGAGCGCTCGCGGGCCCGTGCACAAGGTAGGACTAACTACTGTTCGCACAGGACATTTAGGACTTTGGCGATGGCGGGCATGACATTGTCCCGTGTCGTGGACCTGGTGCGCGGGGCGGCCTCGGCACTATTCCGACGAAGTCGGTTCACGATGATGTTCTGGTATGGCAACGGCATGAGTGGCTGGGGATACGAGCTGACGACCGTGAGCACGATTCTGTCCAAGGGACTGGTGATCTGGGGGACGCCATGAACGCGGTCGGCGAGCGTCAAACCGCAGGTGCGGATGGCTCAGCGCTGTGCCGTTCGACGTGTGCGTCCGGGCCAGGGAACACAAGGGTCACCCGGTCGGTGTCCAGCCAGTGCACGTAGAACGGCGGCGCGCCGTCCTCGTGTACTAATTGGACGATCTCGCCTTTGCGGGTCACGTCGTCCAGTTTTGCGCCCTTGACAACCAACCAGTCGGCAACGTTGGCACGCATGGTTCCTCCACTCAGTTGTGCGCTTGGTCGTTCCAAGCGCAGTCGAGACGGTTACGGACGTCGACCACGCCCGGGATGGTTGTGGTCAACCGACCGGCGATCTCCACTTCGCTACGGCGATCGAGCTGACCGGTGAGTGTCACGACGCCACGGTTGACCGCGACCGTGATGGCGGTCGGATCCGCCCACAGCACACGTTGGAAGACCTCGTGCTCGATGTCCGCGCGGATCTCTTCGTCCGAGCGCAGGAACACCTTCAACAGGTCACGCCTGGACACCACACCCACCAGTCGGCCATGGTCCATCACGAACAGCCGTCGCACTCCCCTGCGGTGGAGCTCGCGCGCCGCGAAGCTCACCGACTCACTGGCCTCGACAGCCCGGACGGGGACTGCCATCAGGTCGACGGCGCGTCCGGCACTGGCTTTGTGCCAGCTCTGCCGGGCGCGCTTGCTCGCGAGCAGCGACGGTGGCTCCGGCCTCTCCTGTTTAGGCGTCAGGTCCGCTTCGGACACCACCCCGATCGGCACGCCGTCGCCGCCGACCACCGGCACGGCGCTGATCGAGTACCGCGTCAGGATTTCCACGATGTCCTTGAACTCGGTGTCGGGCGTCACGGTGATCGTGTCTTTGGTCATGACCATGGCGACGGTCAGTTCTCGCATGGCTGCCTCCGCGTTCGTCGTCTGGGACGTTATGCACCCTCGGCCTGCTAGTTCAGGGTCGACCGCCGCTAGCGGGCATGGTCTTTCGACCTGAGCCGGTACAGAGATCGTGGAAGGACCCGACATTCGGGGCCGGTCGGCCCGGTACAACGGGTCGTCCGGATCTGCTGGCGGCCGCCGGCGCGGTGGACAGTACGGATGAACAGGGAGGTGCACTATGCATTGGAACTACGGCCCGATGGGTCTCAGTTGGTTCGACTGGGTGCTGTTGGTCATCGTCATCCTGGTGTTCTTCGGCGGTCTGACAGCCGTCGTTCTCACCGCGACGCACCGCACACACACCACGGCATCGCCACCGCGGGATGATTCGCGGGCACCGTTGGACATCCTCGCCGTGCGCTTTGCCCGTGGCGAGATCGATGAGGAGGAGTACCGCGCTCGGCGCGACGCGCTCTCAGAAATCAAGTAGGGCCGTTCGGCCCTACTTGCCCAGGCGCCCGGCCCTATCAGGCCGTGAGTCGCCTCAGGCACTGTTGATCCGGCAAGAAAGACGTCCGGAGAGGTGCCGACATGGCCATCAAGGTGTTCCTGCTCGACGACCACGAGGTCGTCCGCCGCGGGTTGCAGCAGTTGCTCGAGGCCGAGCCCGACATCGAGGTCGTCGGTGAAGCAGGCACCGCGGCCCAGGCCATCGCACGCATCCCAGCCCTGCGTCCCGACGTCGCCATCCTCGATGTCCGGCTACCAGATGGGGAAGGTGTGACGGTCTGCCGCGACATCCGCGCGGCAGTCGAACCACCACCTGCCTGCTTGATGCTCACCTCGTACGCCGACGACGAGGCCCTCTTCAGCGCGATCATGGCCGGCGCTGCCGGATACATGCTCAAACAAGTCAGCGGCAACGACCTCGTCAGCGCCATACACACCCTCGCTGCAGGCGGCTCACTCCTCGATGCCGGCGTCACCGCCACCGTCCTCAACAGACTGCGCAAAACCGATGACGATGAGGATCCTCGCTACGCCTCTCTGAGCCCGCAAGAACGACGCATCCTCGACCTGATCGCCGAAGGCATGACGAACCGTCAGATCGCCGCCCAGCTGTACCTCGCCGAGAAGACCGTAAAGAACTACGTCTCCTCGCTGCTGCACAAACTCGGCTTCGTGCGTCGCACCGAAGCCGCCGTCTACGCCACCCGGCGACGGGACGAGCAGAAATCCCTGTGAGTAGCGGGTCCTTCGGCCCTGACCGCACGCGTTCGCACCACTGACGCTGGAACCAGAGCGAACGGAGCACTCACAATGACGGCACAACCGCGGACCATCGTTGTCGGCGTGGACGGGTCACCCGCCAGCCGGACCGCGCTTCAATGGGCGCTGAACCTCGCCGCGACACAGGACTTCCACGTCACTGCGGTAGCCGTGCAGCGGCGTTCGCCCGCCTTCGTACCCGCTACTTCCATGGCACTGCTCCCGCACGGCACATTCCCCGAACCGTCGATGGAAACGCGGGCCGAGCGACTGCACTCCGTTGTCGAAGCGGCAGGAGACCACCACGCCACAGTCACCGAACTGCTCCTGACCGGCGAGCCCGCCCGCGAACTGACCCAACTGGCCGGGCTCGACGACCTGCTCGTCGTCGGCAGCCACGGTGCAATCACCACCGCGACGGCACTACTCGGCAGCATCACCATGGGTTGCCTGCGGCACGCCCGCTGCCCCGTTGTGATCGTCCCGGCCGATCGAGGGAAGGAAAGCCATGGCTGACAAGAAATGGCGCGACCTCACTTCCCAGCAGCGGCGGCTCGCGATCACCACCGCGGCTGTCCAAGGTGGACTCGCGTTGACCGCCTGGTACGACCTGTCTCGCCGCCCCCGGGAATCGGTGAACGGCCCGAAACTGATGTGGGCGTTGGCGATCGCGGTGAACTTCGTCGGTCCGATCGCGTACTTCCGGTTCGGCAGGCGCCGCCCAGTCCCCCACAAGGCGACGCCATGGCACGAGAAAGTGCACCTGGACGCATCGAAGTCCATCCGCTGACAGCCTTGCGCTCAGCCGATGTCCCAGCGCCGGAACGTACCGAGACTTGCCAACACCAGCACGACAGCGATCAGGACCAGAGCTGTGACCGGCCCTGGGGCATAGTCCCGCCGGGCAGCCTCGGCACGTGGGCGTACGGTGAAATGTCGATGACCGCCTCGAGCAGCCGGAGCAGCGGACCTACCTCGCCCACCAGCAGGAATCCGACCAGCAGCGCCCATCCGGCGCCGACCAGCCAAGGAACCGCGCCGAACAACACTGCGACGAGCGCCAACACCACCCACACCGCCGGGACCTGGATCGCGGCGGCGGCCAGGATCCGGCCGACCTGCACCCGTGTCGCCGGTTTGCGCGCCCAAGAACAGGCCTGCGGCCACACTACCGACAACGAGCAGGAGCAGGACTCCGCCGAATGCCACCGCGAAATGACTGCCGGCCCACTCGTCCGGTTAACGGCACCGGCCAGGACGAGCTGGCATCGAGCAATGCTCGTTCGCGCCGAGTGATCTGTCTTTTTTAATGACTCGTCGTGAGGTCCGTCGACTGTGGACTTCGACGTTCCAAGTGATGCAGCTCAGGAGGCGGGGGTTCCTATTGGGGTGTTCAACCAAGCCGGGTCTGGTGAACCGGAAGAGTGTGGTGAAGCCGTCGGTGCTGGGCCCCGTGCCAGCGTGCGTCGCTCGACCACGCCTGTGCGGTTCTATCGGTCGCCGTGGTCCGGTCCAACGCGTGCCCCACGGTTACTGGTTGGCCGACCTCGTGTGGGTCGTGAGCGTAGACTCGCCTTCGGCGTGCCGACGGTGTTGTCCGCCGGTTTCGACCTGCGGTTCGACCTCGATGAGGCGCGCACTGGGGAGTGGCGCGGGGTGGTGGCGGCGGAGCCGGTTGGCGTTGCCCACGACGGACAGCGAGCTCAGGGCCATGGCCGCCGCGGCGAGGATGGGGCTGAGGCGTAGGCCGATGAGTGGGTAGAGGGCGCCTGCGGCGATGGGGACGCCGATGGCGTTGTAGATCAGGGCGAAGAACAGGTTCTGGCGGATGTTGCGCATGGTGGCGCGGGACAGGCGGATGGCGGTGACCACGCCCGTCAGTGAGCCGGAGATGAGGGTGATGTCGGCGGCTTCGATGGCGACGTCGGTGCCGGTGCCGATGGCCAGGCCGATGTCGGCTTGGGCGAGGGCGGGGGCGTCGTTGATGCCATCGCCGACCATGCCGACGCGGCTTCCTTCGGCTTGCAGGCGGCGGATCTCGTCGGCCTTGTGTTCGGGAAGGACCTCGGCGAGCACGCGGCGGATGCCGACCTGGCGGGCGATCGCAGCGGCGGTGCGGGCGTTGTCACCGGTGATCATGACGACGTCCAGGCCAAGCCGATGCAGCGCAGCGATCGCGGCGACCGAGTCGTCCTTGATGGTGTCGGCCACTGCGAGCACGCCCGCGGGTCGACCGTCCACGGCGACCAAGATGGGAGTCTTGCCCTGGGCGGAGAACTTCGCGGCGATCGGGTCGAGCGCGCTGGTGGCGATGACAGCGTCGGCGAGCAACCTCTGGGTGCCGACGAGCACGGCGTGGCCGTTGACCGTGGCTTGCACACCTTTGCCGGTGATCGAGTCGAATCCGGACGCGGTGGCGGTGGCGAGGTCGCGTGAGCGCGCCCCCGCCATGACGGCCGCCGCCAGTGGGTGCTCGCTGTCAGCCTCGGCGGCGGCGACGAGGACGAGCAGGTCGTCCTCGGTGATCGTGCCGATGGTGCGAATGTCGGTGAGGGCGGGTTTGCCCGCGGTGATGGTGCCGGTCTTGTCCAGCACGACGGTGTCGAGGCTGTGCGCGGTTTCCAGGGCTTCGGCAGAGCGGATGAGGATGCCGGCCTGGGCGCCTTTGCCGGTGCCGACCATGATCGAGAGCGGGGTGGCCAGGCCGAGGGCGCAGGGGCAGGCGATGATCAGCACCGCGACGGCGGAGACTAGGGCGAGGGTCAGCGCCGGGGGTGGTCCGGCGATGTACCAGACGGTGAACGCGGCGATGGCGATGGCGATGACGGCGGGGACGAAGTAGGCGGAGGTGGCGTCGGCCAGCCGTTGGATCGGTGCTTTGGAGGCTTGGGCCTGCTGGACCATGCGGATGATCTGGGCGAGCATGGTGTCGGCGCCGACCTTGACGGCGCGGACGCGCAGGGAGCCGGTGGTGTTGATGGTGGCGCCGATGACCGTGTCGTCCGTTTTCTTGGTGACCGGGATGGGTTCCCCGGTGACCATCGATTCGTCCACAGCAGACTGTCCGGACAGAACAGCAGCGTCGACGGGGATCTTCTCGCCGGGACGGATGACGACCTCGTCACCGACGACGACCTCGTCGATCAGGATCTCGGTTTCGGTGCCGTCGCGGACGACGCGGGCGGTGCGGGCCTGCAGGCCGAGCAAGGCGCGGATGGCTTCGCCGGTGCCAGCTTTGGCGCGGGCTTCGAGCAGCCGACCGAGCAGGATCAGGGTGAGAATCACGCCGACGGCCTCGTAGTACACCTCGCGGACGTCTTCAGGCAGGAGTCCGGGAGCGAGGGTGACGACAAGGCTGTAGCCGTAGGCGGCGACTGTGCCAAGAGTGATGAGGCTGTTCATGTCCGCCGAGCGGTAGGTCAGGGTGAGCCAGCCGGTGCGGTGGATGGGCCAGCCGGTGTAGAGCATCACCGGGGTGATCAGGGCAAACTGCACCCAGTGGTTGAGCAGGACGCCGGGAACCCAGTCGGCGCCGAACAGTTCGTGGGCCATCACGGCGAACAGCACCGGCAGCGTCAGGATCGCCCCCACCACCACACGGCGGGTCAGGTCAGTGATCTCCACGCGCCGTTCCTGAGCCTGTGCGGCCTCCTCGTCGGCGGCGGCGCGGGAGGCGGGCGACGCTGTCCGGCTCTCGCCATGAGGCACCGTGGTAAGGGCCTCCGACGAGGTGGCCTGGAGTTTGTCGGAGGGGTCGACCACGAGGGTGCCGTGGATCATGTTCATGCCGCAGGCGAACCCGAATGTCCCCGCCTGGGCAGGGTCGACTCGGACGGTGGTGCGGGCGAAGGCGGGGAGTGCGGCGTTGACGCCGAGATCGGGGAACACCACGTGCGAGGTGCAGTCGCCGCTCTCTTGGCGGTTGAAGACCAGGTCCAGGGGTATGTTCTGGCGGACCCGGATGCTGTCGGGCTGGTAGCCGCCGCGCACGGTGACCTCGACGCGTTGCACGCCATCGGCCAGTTGTGCCGTCCGTGCGCGGCGAGGGCCGAAGAAGTACCAGCCCAATCCGGCGATGACGGCGACCGCAGCCACCAGCACCGCGATGTCGGCCGTGCTCATAGCGGGCTCCCTTCACCAGTCTGCGAAGACTCGTCCGATCGTGCGTTTCGGATACCAGTGGGGGTAGGGGCCTATGCCTTGGAGAGGGTGGGTCTTTCAGCTTCCTATCCGGTGACATGCGCCCCTCACCGGGCGGGTGCGAGCGGCAGACGCTGGGAGGCGACCTGGAAGGAGGCAATGCCATGAAGCGTCAACATCTGCCGCTGTACGCGATCGCGCTGGCGATCCTCATCGTGGGCCTGGCGTTTGCCGGTGTGCCGGTGCAGACGATCCTGTTCGGTCTGCTTGTGCTGGCCTGCCCGCTGATGATGATGTTCATGATGGGAGGGCACGGCGGGAACGGGGGCTCCGGCCAGCACACCGATCACCCCGGTGAGCACCAGCACGGTCCCACCGGTGGCTGGCGATAGCCAGGAGGTCTGGTTGTCATGGCCGATGCCGCTGCTGCGCTATACCGACGCCGGTAGGCACTTGTGGAACGACCTGACCGGTTGGTCCGGTGATCCGCACCTGTCCCCGTTCCACCTGACGCTGCTGGGCATCGGTTGGCTGCTCACGCTCGGCCTGCTCGCCGCCCTGCTGTTCCGCAGGACCGCGTCATGAGCGCCCTCACCCGCCGCACGTTCCTGAGCGCGACCGCGCTGGGCGTGCTGGCCGCCTGCACCCCCGCCGTGACCACGGCGCCGCTGGTCCTGCCCACTGACCCACGGGTGCGGGAAGTCGAGGCCGCCCGCCGCAGCACCGGCCGCACCCGCTCGATCACGCTCGCCGCCACGGCGGGCCAGATCGATCTAGGCGGCACGGTGGTCGACACCTGGACCTACGACGGCGCGGTGCCCGGACGTGAGATCAGGATCAGCGCCGGGGACGTGATCGAGGCCAGACTGGTCAACCGGTTGCCCGCGGACACCTCGATCCACTGGCACGGTGTGGCTCTGCGCAACGACATGGACGGCACGCCGGATCTCACCCAGCCCGGGATCGCGGCGGGTGCGGAGTTCACCTACCGGTTCATCGCCCCCGTGCCGGGCACCTACTGGTTCCACCCACACACCGGCACGCAGCTCGACCGCGGCCTCTACGCGCCGCTGATCGTGGAGGACCCGACCGAGCCCGGCGCCTACGACGCGGAATGGGTCGTCGTACTCGACGACTGGATCGACGGCACCGGCACCACCCCCGACCAGATCTTCGCCGACCCGCGCCAGCGGACAGGCCACATGGGCTCCATGCCCGGCATGGGCGGCACTGTCAGCCCGTTGCTCGGCGACGCCGGAGACGTCACCTACCCTCACTATTTGATCAACGGCCGTACCCCGAGCGCGCTCACCACGTTCACCGCCAAGCCCGGACAGCGGGTGCGGATCAGGTTCATCAACGCCGGCTCCGACACCGCGTTCCGCGTCGCGGTGGGCGGGCATCGCATGACCGTCACCCACACCGACGGCTTCCCGATCACGCCGGTGGATACCGACGCGCTGCTGATCGGCATGGGCGAGCGCTACGACGCCCTGGTCACCCTCAGCGACGGCGTGTACCCAGTGGTGGCACTGGCCGAAGGCAAGAACGCCACCGCCTTCGCCCTCGCCCGCACCGCCACCGGCAGCGCGCCCGGACCCGAGGTCCGGCCGAGCGAGCTGACCGGCTCCATCGTTGGCTACCCGGCCCTCAAGCCCACCATCGCGGCGACACTGCCCGCCAAGCCACCCGACATCGTGCACCGGCTCGCGCTCACCGGCGGCGTGATGAGCTACGACTGGGGCATCAACGGCCGCACCGGCGACCTCACCAACCCGGCGCGTGTTCGGGAGGGACAACGCGTCCGGATCGAGTTCGTCAACACAACCATGATGTGGCACCCCATGCACATCCACGGCCACACCTTCCAACTCGGCAACTCGGGCCCACGAAAAGACACTGCCATCGTCCTACCCGGACAGACCCTCGCCTGCGACTTCGACGCCGACAACCCCGGCCAGTGGATGACCCACTGCCACAACGCCTACCACGCCGAAGCCGGCATGATGACCTTGCTCGGTTATCAGACCTGACCAGATCGATCGTCGTATCACTCTTGGCCGGCGGACTCTTCCTGGTGAGGGCGCTCGTCGCCCCATCGGTCAGCGGCCAATGTGGCGGTCCGCAGTGTGGTGGTCTCCCCAGCACCGTTGGGGCCCAAGGAAACCGTGCACCTCGCCGGTCCGGACCGTCATCTCCAAGCCGTCCAAGGCGACAGTGCGGCCGAATGACTTGCGCAGGCCGGAAATCTCAACGGAGTTCATCATGCTTCCTTTGGCTCGTCACACGGTCCGTCGCCAGTCTTGGTCAGCGCGCGCCCAGGCCCGGTCCCACGCCGCGACCCGCCGCCGCAACAGCAGCCAGGCCACGAGCAGATAACAGACCACAACCCCGACAAGCCACCCGAGGACAGTCACGGCGCCCACGAACAGAACGTGCATGACATGCCCGACGGAGGTTTCGGGACCATCCAGCGGATTGCCCGTCTGATCCGTCCAGATCGGAACCCGCTCCCCTGCCTTAAGGTTCGCGGTCACGTTGATGTCTCCGGACCGGGACCCGCCGTTCGGCGTCGGCCACTTGGCTTTCACCTTGGTGCCGTCGACCGGCCCGTACTCGCTGTAGGACATCTGCACGTGGGCGTCTTCGGTCAGCACCGCGATGGTCTGGTGCGTCGCGGCGACGGACTCTGGTGCGACGCTGCCCGCCGCATCCGCCGCCACCGGGATCGCCAACAGCGCGGCTGCCACCGCCCCGAAGAGCAGCATCCGCTGCGCACGGTCCGACCGGCGGCTCAGGGAGCCACGGGCGAACCCCAGCAGCCGCATCCACTTCACCAGCCGAGTCATGAATTCCCCCCAGATTCGCGGGTCTGCCAGAACCGTAGAAGCGACGCACACCGCGGGATCAGGGTCGATGGCCGCTGTCGGCAGGGTCTTTGGACCCAATCCGGCACCTGAGACTTCCGCCCCGCCAACACAGGTCCAAAGACCTATCCCGCGGCACCCGGCTGATCACGGAAGCTTCCAGGGACGACGACCCCGGGGAGAACTCGATGAACAGTCTCGACGTGGCGCGGTGGCAGTTCGCGATCACGACCGTCTACCATTTCATCTTCGTCCCGCTGACCATTGGGCTGTCCTTTTTGGTCGCCGGCATGCAGACAGCGTGGGTGCGCACCGGCAATGAGAAATACCGCCGGATGACCAAGTTCTGGGGCAAGCTGTTCCTGATCAACTTCGCCATGGGCGTGGTCACCGGGATCGTGCAGGAGTTCCAGTTCGGGATGAACTGGAGCGACTACTCCAGCTTCGTCGGCGACATCTTCGGCGCGCCACTGGCCATCGAGGGCCTGCTGGCGTTCTTCCTCGAGTCCACGTTCCTGGGACTGTGGATCTTCGGCTGGGATCGGCTGCCGAAACGCCTGCACCTGGCCACCATCTGGATCGCGTCGATCGGCACGGTCCTGTCGGCGTACTTCATCCTCGCCGCGAACTCCTGGATGCAGCACCCGGTCGGTTACCGGGTCAACCCTGCCACCGGTCGTGCGGAACTCACCGATTTCGGTGCCGTGCTGACCAACTCGACCGCGATCGGCGCGTTCACACACACGATCACCGCGTGCTTCGTCACCGCGGGCATGTTCGTGGTCGGCATCAGCGCGTGGCACCTGCACAAGAAACGGTCCACTGAGGTCTTCCGGCCGTCGATGAAGCTCGCTCTGATCACCGTGCTGATCGGCAGCGTGGGCGTGATCTTCACCGGCGATGTGCAGGCCCGGTTGATGACTGAGCAGCAGCCCATGAAGATGGCAGCTGCCGAGGCGTTGTACGACACGGTCGCGCCCGCGTCGTTCTCGCTGTTCACTATCGGTTCGCTGGACGGTAAGGAGGAGAAGTTCAGCATCCGCATTCCCCGGATCCTTTCCTTCATGGCCACCGGCAGCTTCGACGGCGAGGTCGAAGGCATCAACGACCTGCAGGCGCAAGCTGTCCAGCAGTACGGACCCGGTGAGTACCGGCCGAACATCCCGGTCACCTACTGGACGTTCCGGTTCATGATCGGCTTCGGCATACTGTGCCTGCTCATCTCGATCGTCGGGCTCTGGCTGTTCCGGCGCGGCCGAACTCCACGCGCCCGCTGGTTCACCATCGCGGCCCTCGCCGGGATCTCGCTTCCGTTCCTGGCCAACAGCGTCGGCTGGATCTTCACCGAGATGGGCCGCCAGCCGTGGTCGGTCTTCGGCGTGCTGACCACTGCCGACTCCGTGTCCCCCACTGTGTCCGTCGGCAGCGTGCTGACCTCGTTGATCGTCTTCACAGTCCTGTATGGAGTGTTGGCGGTGGTCGACGGGATTCTGATGGTCCGCTACGCCAAAGCCGGGCCAACTCCGCCCGAACAGTCCGCCGAGGACGAGTCCGAGCCGCGCCCAGCGGTCTTCGCCTACTGACACCCCGCTGGAGAAATGTCATGGCTCTCACCGATATCTGGTTCCTGCTGATCGCGGTCCTGTGGACCGGTTACTTCGTCCTGGAAGGCTTCGACTTCGGCGTCGGCATGCTGCTGCGCGTGCTCGGCCGCGACGACACCGACCGCCGGGTGCTGATCAACACGATCGGCCCGGTCTGGGACGGCAACGAAGTGTGGCTGCTGGTCGCTGGTGGCGCCACCTTCGCTGCCTTCCCGCTCTGGTACGCCAGCCTGTTCTCCGGCTTCTACCTCGCGCTGCTGGTCATCCTGGTCGCGTTGATCCTGCGCGGGGTCGCGTTCGAGTTCCGCGGCAAGATCGACAGTGACCGATGGCGGCGTAACTGGGACCGAGCGATCGTGTTCGGTTCGCTGGTTCCCGCGCTGTTGTGGGGTGTGGCGTTCGGCAACATCGTCCGCGGCGTACCGCTTGACGCTCAACACCACTTCACCGGAACGTTCTTCACACTGCTCAACCCGTACGCACTGGTCGGCGGTCTGGCCACGTTGAGCCTGTTCGCCTTGCACGGCGCGGTCTTCCTCGGCCTGAAGACCACAGGCGACTTGCGCGAGCGGGCTGTCGCGTTGACCAAACCGCTTGGTGGTGCAGCGATCCTGTTCGGCGGCGGGTTCCTCGCCTGGACCGCGGCCGACCACGGCGGGTGGACCTGGATTCCCGTCTTGGTTGCCGCTGCGGTGCTGATCGCAGGTGTGTGGTACGCCATGGATGGCAAGGAAGGCCTGGCGTTCGTGTGCACCGCCCTGGCCATCGTCGCCACCACAGTGACGTTGTTCTACTCGCTGTATCCGAATGTCCTTCCTTCGACGACGGACGCCGCCTACAGCCTCACCACCACCAACGCGGCCTCGACGCCGTACACGCTCAAGATCATGACCTGGGTCGCGGTCGCGTTCACGCCGGTCGTGCTGGCCTACCAGGCGTGGACGTACTGGGTGTTCCGCAAGCGCGTCACCCGGGAATCCATCCCCGCTGCCGCTGGTCTTCCCCCGGTGCGGCGATGAAGCCACTGGACCCGCGGCTGCTGCGCCACGCCAGCGCCGCACGGCCGTTCATCGTGGCCTGCGCGGCTCTCGGCGGCATCACCGCGATACTGGTGATGCTTCAAGCCGAACTGCTGGCTTCCACGATCTCGCGAGCGTTTCTCGACGGCGCCGGGCTGAGCGTTCTTGCCTGGCCGCTCGCCGGGCTCGTGGCCGTCGTCCTCGGCCGGTCGGGGACCGCTTGGCTGGCCGAGACGACTGCCCATCGTGCGGCAGCCAGGGTGCTGGCGCAGCTTCGTGATTCGGTGGTGAGTGCGGCACTGAGGCTGGGGCCTCGCCATTCAGCGCAGCGCTCCCCCGCCGAGCTGGCTTCACTCGCCACGCGCGGTGTGGACAAACTGGACGGTTACTTCTCGCGCTATCTCCCACAGCTGCTCATCGCCGCGATCGTGCCGATGATTGTCGGAGCCCGGATCCTGCTGATGGACTGGGTCGCCGCAGTGATCATCGGTGTGACCGTACCGCTGATCCCGATCTTTGGAATCCTGATCGGGCTGTACACGCGCCGGGACGCCCAGCGCCAGTGGCGCACGCTTTCCGTTCTGGGCAACCACTTTCTTGACCTGGTCGCCGGGCTCGCTGTGCTCACGGCGTTCGGGCGTGCCAAGGCGCAGACCAAGACACTGCGTGAGATCACCGAGCGGTACCGCACGCAGACCATGCGCACGCTGCGTGTGGCGTTCCTTTCCGCGCTGGCCTTGGAACTGCTGGCCACGCTGTCGGTCGCAGTCATCGCCGTCTCCATCGGACTGCGGCTGCTCGCCGGACAACTCGACCTGCACACGGCTCTCGTCGTGCTCATCCTCGCGCCCGAGGTTTACCTGCCGCTGCGGGCCGTCGGAGCTCGGTTCCACGACAGCGCCGAAGGCCTGGCCGCCGCCGAGGAAATCGCCGCACTCACCGAAACTCAGACTCCTGTCCCTACCCGCGCACCGGCGCCCGACCCTTCCCGGGTGCCCCTGCGTCTGCACGGTGTCACCGTGACCGGCCGCGCCGGGCCGATCCTCGACCACCTGGATTTGAGGATCGAACCCGGCGAGGTCATCGGTATCACCGGCCCCAGCGGAGCCGGGAAGTCGACACTGCTGGACCTCGTACTCGGCTGGCGTCGTCCGGACGCTGGAGAGATCTGGATCGACGGCGTCCATCTCGCCGAGTTGGACCGCACAGAGTGGCAACGCCGCATCGCGTGGGTTCCCCAGCGGCCCAACCTTGTCGCGGGCACGGTCGCCGACAACATCCTTGTCGGTAATCCACTCGCCACCACAGCTGAGCTCTCCGCGGCTGCGGCAACTGCCGCCCTGGACGTGCCGTTGACGACGTCGGTCGGCGAACTCGGCGCCGGACTGTCGACGGGACAACGACGCCGGGTGGCGCTGGCTCGCGCGATTCTGGCCGACCGGTCACTGGTCCTGCTCGACGAACCTACTGAAGGCGTGGATTCCGGCACCGAAGCGGCGATCCTCGATCGGCTGCCTGACGTGCTGGCTGGTCGCACCGCCGTCATCGTGACGCACCACCCAGCAGTGCTGGATCTGTGTGATCGAGTGATCGAGCTGCCTGGACAAGTCACATCCACCACCAAGCCGACCGCGCCGAAGTCGGCTGAGACCGCCACGCCCACCACCGCGGCACCGACGGCGAGCGCATTCGCGTTCGAGGCATCCCCCTCGGCATGGCGGCCGCTGCTGGACGCGATCCGCCCACACTGGACTCGGCTGGTACTCGCCTGCCTCATCGCGACGTTGGCCCTGGGTTGCGGTGTCGCGCTCACGGCCACGTCGTCGTGGCTGATCGCCAGCGCCGCACTGCATCCGCCGGTGCTCAGCCTGATGGTCGCGATCGTCGCGGTCCGCACCTTCGGCATCGCCAAGGGCATCCTGCGATACGTCGAACGGCTCCTGTCGCACGATCTGGCCCTGCGCTCGCTGACTGAACTCCGTGTCCGCGTCTGGCGTCAGCTCGTTCGCATCGGTCCTACCGTCACCGAGCGCCAGCGCCGCGGCGACCTGCTGCACCGCCTGGTGTCCGACGTCGACAGCCAGCAGGATGTCCTTGTCCGTGGCCTCATCCCTGGAGTGGCCACTTTCGTCGTGCTGTCCGGCACCGCGACCACACTCGGTCTCCTACTGCCCAGCGCCGGTATCGCGGCGGCCATCGGACTGTTCGCAGCCGGTCTGCTCGCACCCGCGGTGTCCGCTATCACGACAAGCCGCGCTCAGCGATACTCCAGCCGCCTCCAGGCCGACGTGACCGCACGGACTACCGAGCTCATGCAAGCTTCTGCCGACCTGATCGCGTTCGGCGCCGCCGCCGCACGACACGCACAGTTGCGTGCTGTGGACGACCAACTCACTGCCACAGCGCGCAAAGCCGCCGGTACCCGGGGACTTGGCAGCGGTATCGCCGTCTTTGCCGTAGGGCTGACTTCGGTCAGTTGCTTACTGCTGGGCATCCTGGGGTCCGTACCGGGTCCTGTCTTGGCTGTGCTTGCTTTGACCCCGTTGGCGGTGACCGAAGTCGTCGCCGGATTGCCCGAAGCCGCGCAGCGCCTGCTGGGCGCACGCCACTCGGCCCACCGCTTGGCGGAGCTGGACGCTGCGGCCACACCACAGTCCGAACCCACCGCATCGACCCAAGCGCCACCAGTCGCACACGTCGAAGCGCAGCAGTTGTCCGTGCGCTGGCCGAACGCGGACCGCGACGCGGTCAAGGACTTCAACCTCACGCTGGGACTAGGACAACGGGTCGTCATCAGCGGCCCATCGGGTTGCGGCAAGAGCACGGTCGTCGCCGCGTTGATGCGCAACCTCGACCCGTCCAGCGGCAAAATCCTGCTCGACAAGGCCGACAGCCGGCTGTACACGAGCGATTCCGTACGTTCCCGGCTCGCCTGGTGCGGCCCCGACGCACACATCTTCGACAGCACGCTCGCGGAAAACCTCCGCCTCGCGAAACCGGACGCCACGCCCGCGCAACTGCGGTCCGCACTCGAACGCGCCCAACTCGGCCAGTGGCTCGACGCCCTGCCGGATGGGCTGAACACCAGGCTCGGCACCCACGGAACAACGATCTCCGGCGGTGAACGCCAACGCGTCGCCGTCGCTCGCGCTCTGCTGTCCGACCGTCCCATTCTGCTGCTGGACGAACCCACAGCCCACCTGGACGCCGACACAGCCGACGCACTCGCCCGCGACATCCTCACCGCGACCGAAGGAAAGTCCACGGTCATCGTCAGCCACCGGCCTGCCGAATTCCCCGGCGTACCGGCCCGCTCGCTCACCTATGTCGCTTGTGGACTACCGCGAACGGCCTAGGCAAAACGGGTCTGTGGCCCTGTACCCGCACGGGTGCCAGGAGTTTCGTTTGTCACAACGGAAAGGAGGAGAAGGATGACAAGCATGATTCCACGTGGAACCCTCATCCCGGACGTGGTCCGGTTCTTGGAAGGCGGCTGGCCGTTCACGTCGTTCGGTGCACGGCACGCAGTCCGGATCGAGGACTACCGGGACAACGGCGACTACGTGGTGCGTGCGGAACTGCCCCGGAATGGACCCCGAGAAGGACATCACCATCACCATTGAGAGCAACGAACTGTTGATCAAGGCTGAGCGGGCCGTGGCGAAGCACGACGACACGCACAGCGAGTTCTCGTACGGTTCGTTCGCCCGCAGGGTTCGTCTGCCGAACGCGGCCGTCGCCGAGAAGGTCTCGGCACGGTACGACGCAGGCATCCTCGAGGTGACGGTGCCGCTCACCGAATCTCTGGAAGGAAAGGCGATCAACGTCCAGATCGGCACTAAGGAGTGACGAACCGGCGGCGAGTAGGCACCTAGGTGTCGCTCGCCGCCTTCATCTCAACGACGCCGACCGTCGGCACACTGTCGGCCGGCGCCGACAAGATTTCGGCGACGACGGCAACGACACGCTGACGGATCCCGCCGCGCTCGACGTCGGCAACGGTGGCGCTGGTGCAGCCGACCAGTGCGACGCCCGGTTCGAGTCGCTCGCCAACTGCGAGATCATTTCCTGACTCAGGCATACCACGATCACCGGACCAGATGAGCCGATGCTCGTCCGGTCCGCTGTCGTGCCCAGGTTTCCGACGCGCCCGGATACGGCCCCCAAAGGCATGACCCAGCAGGCCATTCGGCCCTACGCGGGATGGCGCCAAGGCCAGACCCTGAGGGTAACCAGTTCGATGGAGGAAACCATGACCCACCAACGGTTGTTCGCACACGCGGAAAGCACCGCGCTGGAGTGGCTCCGCGTGGGGGCGAATCGCTTGGGCACGGACGATCTGCGCGAGGCATACCAGTTGCTTCGGCCCTGGTTGCACATCCTGCACGACCGCCTACCAGTGGACAGTGCCGCACACTTGGCCGCCCAGCGCCCGGAACTGTTGCGCGGCAAGTACTACGACGGCTGGCAGCCGAGCAAAGTGCCCATCCAGCTGGACGTCGAGGACTACCTCATCCGCTACGAGCAACAGGCCCGGGTCCCTGCACGTCAGGCGAAGCGGGCACTCGCGGCGATCATGTCGGCGATGTCCGGCCTGTTCTCGCCGGGACAACTCGACACGGTGCTCGGCCAACTGCCCGCGCGAACCTGCGCGCGATTCTCAATCCCACTGTGTCAGGGAGGACACCATGATGCGGCATCGCAAGATCAAGAACGTGATGACGACGGATGTCGCGTTCGTCAAGGACTACACCGACTTCAAGGACATCGTCCGGCTGCTCGCCGACCGGCAGGTCAGCGAGGTTCCGGTGGTGGACAACGAGAACCGTGTCGTCGGCGTGGTGTCCGAGTCGGATCTGCCCGTCAAGCAGGGTCGGCCGGAACGGCCAACCCTGTTCGCCAAGTTGACCAAGCGGAACAAGCAGACCGGGACCGTGGCCGCCGATCTGATGACCACGTCCGCGATCGCCATCGACGCCGAGTCCACCGTCGTCGACGGAGCCCGGACGTTGGTGCGCCACAACATCCACCAGCTGCCCGTCATCGACGAGACAGGACGACTCGTCGGCATCGTCGGGCGCAGGGATCTGCTCACTGTCTTCCTCCGGCGGGACAAGGACATCCGCGACGAGATCGTGCACGACGTGTTCGAACACGGTCTCGGCGTCACCGTCAATCTGACCACTGTGGATGTTTCGGTTCGCGACGATGTGGTTCTGTTACGGGGCGAACTCGAGACCAAGAGCCTGGTCTGGATCGCTGAATCGATCACCCGCCGGGTCGACGGCGTCGTCGACGTGGAATCCCGGTTGGGCTTCGCCCTGGACGACACCCACCTGCCACCAGCCGATTTCCCCATCGTCGGCGCCGGCAGGCTGCCAAGGAAACGTTTCTGAAGGGGACAATCATGCGCGAGGCATTCCGACAGGATCTCGATCAGCTCGCCGAACAGCTCACCGACCTGGCCGAGCTCGCCAAGCAAGCCATGACCGACGCGACAACGGCGCTGCTGGATACCGACAAGGACCCGGTCAACCAGGTCGAGGACGCCGTCGACAAGATCCGGATCCGCCACCACGAACTGGACGACCTCGTGGTCAGCGTCATCGCCCGCCAGCAGCCGGTCGCCACCGATCTGCGCGTCCTCGTGGCAGGCCTGCGAATCAGCGCGGACATGGAACGGATGAGCGAACTCGCTTTGCACGTGGCGGAAATCGTGCATAGGCGGGCACCGCACCCAGTCGTCCCACCCGAACTGCGTGAAACTGTCATAGGCATGGTCAACGCGGCCAAGCACATCATCGCCAAGGCCCGTATGGTGATCGCGTCCCGCGACGCCGCACCCCGATGTCGAGACCGCGATGGACATCACCCTGATCGGCCGCTACTACGAACGCTATGCCGACCACGCGGTGTCGATCGTACGGCGTGTGGCGTTGCTTGCAACCGGTCGTCTGCCGGAAAAGACGCCCACCCACGGTCCCTACTGAAGTCGACGTACTCCCGCCGGCCGGACCGCTGCGGCAGACAGACCGGTGGGTCGCACTCGCGCTCGTTCTCTTCGCCTGCAGACGTACGGTGTCGGGGTGGCGATTGTGCTGCGGGCGGCGGGGACCACGCTCGCCACACCGGCGCGGTTGCCGAGCGGGGCACTCCTTGCCGCGAACGACATCTCACGGGGAGTAGCTGTCATACCTCCAAGGGTCATGCCTCTCCCAGCAGGAAAGGGCACAACGACCATCGACGACCGGGCCGTTGGGACCTCCTCGACACGGCGGCCCGGTCGCATGGTCGGCGTCAGAGACACACCCGTCCGCAGTGGAGGAAGAGATCATGAACTACCGGGTCGATCTGATGCGCAGACCCGCAGACGAGGTGCTACGGGTTCCGGTCAGCACACCGCCCAGCAACGTCGGGGCGGCGATCGGCAACACCATTGAGAAGTTGTTCAGCCAGGCCGCGGCAAAAGGCCTGCAACCGTGTGGGCCGCCTGAGGTGATGTACCTGAGCAAGTTCACACCGGAGTCCGAAGAGCCTGCCCAGATCGAGATCGATCTCCCGGTGACTGGTCCGATCGAAGGAGTGCCGGAAGGGACGCGCCGGCCCGAATGCCATGTCGCCCGCGCGGTGCACCGTGGACCGTACGACAGCATCGGTGCGGCCCATCGCGCACTCGCCGAATGGGCAGGCGCTCGTGGATACCACGTCGACGGACCGCCGACCGAGGTCTACCTGGCCGGGCCGGACAACAACCGTGACCCCAGCGACTACCTCACCGAAGTGCTCCTCGCGGTATCCACCTGACCAGGCGGTTGCGGTCCAAAAATCCATTGTGGACCGCAACCCCCTTCGTTCACCTGGCCATCTTGACCGGCCGGTGGGTGAGTGCCTTGATGGGCCACGTCGCCGGAATGCCCGATCCCCACAAAGACCGGCTGGTCGGACCGGCTGCGCACCGGGACGTCACCGAGCATCCAATAAGGGATCCCGCGCAGGTCCACATCGTCGAACCGCAGCACCTGCGTCGCGGTGCTGTAGTGGTGGGTGCTGGTCTGGATGTATCCGGCCGGGTCCTTCTGCGTCTGGTCGGCCCACACCAGCACACCGCCACCGGCGGCCAGTCCCAGGCCGACGAGCGTCGCCAGAGCGCCGAGCACCACGGCAGTCACGCGACCGGCCGACCACATCGAACCCGCGGGCCGGCGGACAGCCTCCTCCACAGTGGACTCACCTGGTTCCACCGGACCCGAGTCGAGCCGGAAGGGCGGGTACTGGTCGGTCATCAGCGTCGCATAGGCACCGACGCGCACCACCCACCGGTTCATGCCGAGCACAAAGTCCCGGATCCCACGCGGGAACTTCCCTGTGAACAACAACAGGATTACCGCGCCGATCAGGACGAACACCGCGATCAGGCCGCTGCCACCGAGCAGGACGCCTCCGCCCCACCGCCAGCCGAGGAAGAACCCGATGACGAAGTAGTGCGGAATCGCCAGCAGCCAAGACTTGACCAGGACAAGCCTACGCGACAACCGCGCCGGGTACTCCACGGCAATGTCGCGGGGGTATTCAGGCTCCTGGCCCAAGCTGAACGGCGGGTAGCGATCGGTGCCCAACGCACCGTACGTGTAGAACGCCACGCGCCACGACCATCGCATCACCCCGACGTTGAAGTCGAAGATACTTCGTGGGTATCGCCCGGCGATCAGGATGGCGAAGAACGTGAACACCGTCAGCACCCAGAACACCGTCCATAGAAACGCCAGCACAATCAGGTGCGGGATCACCAGAAACCATTTCACCAGCCAGAGCCACTGGCTAAGCTCCGCGTCCGGCCTGCCTTCCAGCCCGATGGGGTTCCTCGACGCCATCGTCGACGCCTCCTCGCGTAGACGCCTCCTCGTGTAAGCGACCAGTTACGACCTCACTGTCATCCAGCTGGATCCGCGCAGACAGGGCACACAGACCGTGTCGTAACGGGTCTTCCGGCCCAAGTCCGCGCGGCTGATCGCGTGCGAGTGTCCAGGCAGCAGAAGTTCACTGGAGGTGAGGAGAGCATGAGGCACGGCCTGCCCGACGAGAAGACCGTGTGGTCCGCGATCGCGCTCGCGATTCGTGCGCCGTCGGTGCACAATTCCCAACCTTGGCGCTGGCGTGTGGGCGACAGTTCCCTGCATCTGTACGCCGACTGGTCCCGGCATTTGACGGCGACCGACCCGGACGGCCGTGACCTGATCGTCAGCTGCGGCACGTCATTGCACCACCTGAGAGTCGCGCTGGCCGCGATGGGGTGGGGCACGATCGTGCACCACGTTCCCAACCCCGGCGACTCCAGTCACCTGGCCTCCGTCGAGGTCTTCGAGCGTCAGCCGACCGAAGAGGACATCCCGGTCGCGGCCGCGATTCCGCGGCGGCGGACCGATCGACGGCTCTACAGCTCGTGGCCGGTCCCGGAGGCGTTGCTGGACCAGCTCGGCGAGTTCGCGTTCGAGCAGGGCGCTGTGTTGCGTTCGGCCACAGACCCGGCAATGCGGTTCCGCCTGGTCTCGGCGATCGCGGAAGCCGACCGTCTACAAGGAACGGATCCGGAGTACGGATCGGAGCTCGCTGACTGGAGTGGCCGGTTCAGCGGATCGACTGACGGTGTGCCCGCGTCGGCGGCTCCGTTGAGCTACGAGGGTTACGGCGACCTGTCGATGCGTCGCTTCGCCGCCGCAGGCCTGGCCCAGCCGAGAGAGTCCTACGCGGACCCAGATGCGGGCGAGCTTGTCGTGCTCGGCACCTCTTCCGACGACGTCGTGTCGCGTCTGCACGCGGGTGAGGCAGCCAGTGCGGTGCTGCTGTGGGCCACCTCATTCGGCCTGGCCACGTGCCCGCTGAGCCAGCCGTTGGAAATCCCGAGCATCCGCGAGGAGCTGAAGGTGCAACTGCTGGACGACGCGTTGTTCCCGCAACTGGTGCTGCGGATCGGCTGGGGGCACATCAACGCGGACCCGTTGCTGGCGACACCACGCCGCCCGGTCGCCGAGATTTTCGACCACCTGCCAAGGAGATGAGATGACCGACTACGTGACCGGATTCGACGCGCTCGGCAAGAACGACGCGGCGATCGCCGGAGGAAAGGGCGCCAACCTCGGCGAGATGACCGCCGCCGGGCTTCCCGTGCCACGTGGATTCGTGGTCGCCGCTGACGGCTACCTGGTGTCCATGGGCCAGAACGGGATCCGTGCGGAGATCGACACCGAAGTACGGAACGTCCTGGCGCACACGGACCAGCCAGAGGAGCTGGCTGCGGCGAGCAAACACCTGCAGGCGCTGGTCCGCGAAGCAGGTGTGCATCCCGATGTCCTGGCCGCTGTCCTCCGGGAGTACCAAGCACTGGGCGACGATGTGGCGGTTGCCGTGCGGTCCTCGGCGACTTCGGAGGACACGGCGGGCGCGTCCTTCGCCGGGATGAACGAGACCTTCACCAACGTCATAGGAGCTGAGCAACTGATTGAGCGGCTGGTCGACTGTTGGGCTTCGCTGTTCGGCCAGCGGTCGCTCGCCTACCGTGCCGAGCGTGGACTGACCGAGGAACCCGCGATCGCTGTCGTGGTCCAGCGGATGGTGCACTCTGAACGCTCCGGCGTCATGTTCACCGCCGACCCGGCGACCGGCGACCGCGACCGGATCGTCGTGGAGGCCGCGTTCGGTCTCGGCGAGGTCGTCGTGAGCGGCTCGGTCGAGCCGGACACGTACGTCATGTCCAAGAAGGACTTCTCGGTGCTCACCGCACGGGTCGGCACGCAGCTGTACAAGATCGTCCGAGGTCCGGACGGCGCTGACCTGCGCGTCGAGCTCACCGGCAAGGAACAGACCCGACGGGTGCTCACCGACGACGAAGCAAGCGAGCTCGCCCAACTAGCGGCACGGGTCGAGCAACACTACAGCGTGCCGCAGGACATTGAATGGTCCATCGTGGACGGCAAGATCTGGCTGGTCCAGTCCCGGCCGATCACCACACTCGGTGCCGAGGACGGCGAAGTGCTGATCAAGGGGCTCGCCGCGTCACCGGGAATCGCGACGGGACGTGTCCGAGTCCTGTCCTCGCCCGCCGAAGGGGCGCAGCTGCTGGACGGTGACGTGCTCGTCGCCCAAATGACCAACCCTGACTGGGTGCCCACCATGCGCCGGGCCGGCGCCGTCGTGACCGACGAAGGCGGTATGACGTGCCACGCGGCGATCGTCGCCCGCGAACTCGGCGTCCCAGCCATCGTCGGCACCCGCAATGCCACCACCGTGTTGAAGACCAACCAACAGGTCACTGTGGATGGTCGCGAAGGGCGCGTGTTGGCTGGAGCCGCGAAGCAGGCTGCTGCGGTTCAGCAGGCAGCGGCACCCGCGATGCCGATGTTCGAGCCGCTGGCCACGAAGCTGTACGTCAACCTGGCAATGGCCGACCACGCCGAAGCGGCGGCCGCACTGCCGGTCGACGGCGTCGGCTTGCTCCGCGCGGAGTTCATGCTCACCGAGGCACTCGACGGCATGCACCCGCGCAGTTTCCTGGCCGATCGTGGCGCCGAGCAGTTCGTCTCCACGATGGCCAAGTCGCTGTTGAAGATCACGCGGCCATTCATGCCACGACCGGTCATCTACCGGGCGATGGACTTCCGTACCAACGAATTCCACGACCTGATCGGTGGCGCGGAATTCGAACCGCCTGAGAACAACCCGATGATCGGCTACCGCGGCTGCTACCGATACGTGCGCGAGCCGGAGCTCTTCGCATTGGAGCTCGCGGCATTGACCCGAGTGCGGGAGGAGACGCCGAACCTGCACATCATGATCCCGTTCGTGCGCACCAAGTGGGAGCTGGCCCGGTGCCTTGAGATGATCGACGCCAGCCCGCTCGGCCGCCAGCGCGGTCTGCTGCGGTGGGTCATGGCCGAGGTTCCATCCGTGGTCTACCGAATCCCGGAGTACGCCGCCATGGGCATCGACGGCGTATCCATCGGCAGCAACGACCTGACGCAGCTCGTGCTCGGCGTCGACCGTGACTCCACACCGTGCGCCGAGCTGTTCGACGAGTCCGACCCGGCCGTGCTCGACACGATCGCCAGGATCATCAAGGCCTGCGAGCAAGCCGGGATCACGTCCTCATTGTGCGGCCAGGCTCCGTCCAACCGGCCCGAGTTCGCCGAGCACCTGGTCCGCGCCGGAATCACGTCCGTCTCCGTCAACCCGGACGTCGTCCCGCACGCTCGGGCGATCATCGGCTCCGCCGAACGCCGCCTGATGCTGCAAGCCGCTCTGCACCACTGAAAAACCCTCGTGAGTGGTTAGCCGTGTTCTAACACGGCTAACCACTCACGAGGGTTTTGGCTTAGTAGACGGTGCAACCGTGGGTGCGGAAACTGTCCCGGACTTGCTCGACCAACTCGATGTTCGGTGTTGGGGCGTGCGCGAGCGGGAACTTGAGACCGAGTTTGGCGTACTTGGGGGCGCCGAGCTTGTGGAACGGCAGGATCTCGACGCGTTCGACGATTTTGAGGGTGCTGACGAACGAGGCGATTCCCTCGACGTTGGCGGGATCATCGGTCAGGCCGGGAACAAGGACGAAGCGGATCCACATTGGATTGCCGCGCTCGGAAAGCCGCCGGGCGAACTGGAGTGTCGGGGCCAGTTCGACACCGGTCACCCGGCGATACAGCACCGGATCCCACGACTTGATGTCGAGCAGCACAAGATCGGTGTCGTCGAGCATCGCATCCGAAGCTCGGGCACCGAGAAAGCCGGATGTGTCGATCGCTGTGTGCAGGCCGAGCGCCTTGACCTCGTGCAGGAGCGAACCGACGAAACCAGGCTGTAGGAGCGGTTCGCCGCCGCTGACGGTGAACCCGCCACCGGCGACGTCGATGAACCGTTTGTACTTCAACACTTCCAGCATGACTTCGGACACGGTCATCCGGTGGCCGTCGCGCATGCGCCAGGTTTCCGGGTTCTCGCAATACAGGCACCGCAACGGGCACCCGTTCATGAACAACACGAAACGGGTGCCCGGGCCATCGACCGCCGTGGCGATGTCCCACGAGTGGACCGAGCCGACGGTGTTCATAGCGATGCGTGGAACGTACGGTTGACAACGTCCAGTTGTTGCTCGGGGGTGAGGCGGACGAAGTTCACCGCATAGCCGGACACCCGGACGGTCAGCTGCGGATACTTCTCGGGGTGTGACATGGCGTCAAGCAGCACGGAACGGTTCAGAACATTGGCATTCAGGTGAAACCCGCCCGCGTCCATGTAACCGTCCAGGACACCGACCAAGTTGGTGACCTGTTCCTCCTTGGTGCGCCCCAGGCCGTCAGGTGTCACTGAGGCGGTGAGCGAAATGCCGTCCTGGGCCTCGTTGTACGGCAGCTTCGCGACCGACAAGGCAGCTGCGACAAGGCCACGGGCGTCGCGGCCGTTCATCGGGTTGGCTCCGGGCGCGAACGGGTCGCCTGCCTGGCGGCCGTCAGGGGTATTGCCGGTATGTTTGCCGTACACCACATTCGACGTGATGGTGAGTACCGACTGGGTGTGGATCGCGTCGCGGTAGGGCGGGTGCTGCTGGACCTTGGTCATGAAGTTCTCGACCAGGCTGACGGCGATTTGGTCGGCGCGGTCGTCGTTGTTGCCGTAGCACGGGTAGTCACCTTCGACGACGTAGTCGATAGCCAGCCCGGAGGCATCACGGATCACGCGCACGCGAGCGTGTTTGATGGCCGACAAGCTGTCGGCGACCACGGACAGGCCTGCGATGCCGCAGCCGAGCAGGCGCTGCACGGGATAGTCGTGCAAGGCCATCTCGATGCGTTCGTAGGCGTATTTGTCGTGCATGTAGTGGATGATGTTCAGGGCTTCCACATAGGTCTTGGCAAGCCAGTCCATCATCCGGTCGAGTGCCATGCACGCCTCTCCGTAGTCGAGGTATTCGTCGGTCAGCGGCGGGAACGCTGGGCCGATCTGATCGCCGGTCATCTCGTCGCGGCCGCCGTTGATCGCGTACAGCAGTGTTTTGGCGAGGTTGACGCGGGCACCGAAGAACTGCATCTGTTTGCCGACCTGCATGGCCGAGACGCAGCAGGCGATCGCGGTGTCGTCGCTGAACGATGGCCGGATCAACTCGTCGTTCTCATACTGGATCGAGCTGGTGTCCATCGACACTCGGGCGCAGAAACGCTTGAAACCCTGTGGCAGGAAAGGCGACCAGAGCACTGTCAGGTTCGGTTCCGGTGCTGGGCCGAGGTTATAGAGCGTCTGGAGGAACCGGAAGCTGGTCCGTGTCACCAGCGGCCTGCCATCTGAGCCCATGCCTCCGATGGATTCGGTCACCCAGGTCGGGTCACCGGAGAACAGCTCGTCGTATGCGGGCGTACGCAGGAACCTGACGATCCGTAGTTTGATCACGAAGTCGTCGATGAGCTCCTGAGCTTCTTCCTCAGTCAGGTTTCCCGCTGCCATGTCACGATCGATGTAGATGTCCAGGAAGGTCGACACCCGGCCGAGCGACATAGCGGCGCCGTTCTGTTCCTTCACCGCGGCCAGGTACGCGAAGTACAGCCACTGGACGGCCTCGCGCGCGTTCGTCGCCGGACCGGAGATGTCATAGCCGTAAGACGCTGCCATCTCTCGCAGTTCCTCCAGCGCGCGGATTTGTTCGGCGAGTTCCTCCCGGTCTCTGATGATGTCGCTTGTGGACCATTCGAAATCCAACGCCGCGTGCTCAATTCGCTTCGCCTCGATGAGACGGTCGACGCCGTACAGCGGAACCCGGCGGTAGTCGCCGATGATCCGGCCGCGGCCATAGGCATCCGGCAGGCCGGTGATGATGCCTGCCTTGCGGGCACGCAGGATCTCCGCGGTGTACGCGTCGAACACCCCGTCGTTGTGAGTCTTGCGGTACTTGGTGAAAATCTCCTTCACGCGCGGATCCAATTGGTACCCATAGGAATCAAGGCCCGATTCGACCAGCCGCAGCCCTCCTGCGGGCATGATTGCCCGCTTGAGCGGGGCGTCGGTTTGCAGGCCGACGATCAACTCCAGGTCGCGGTCGATGTATCCGGGTCCGTGAGCTGTGATCCCGGCCGGTGTATGCGTGTCCACGTCATAGACACCGCCACGGCGGCGTTCCTCGGCGAACATTGTCGTCAGCTTGTCCCACAGCGCTTTGGTTCGTGCTGTGGGTCCGCTGAGGAAACCGGCATCACCCCTGTAGGGGACGTAGTTGGCTTGGATGAAGGCACGCACGTCAATGCCGTGCACGGCTTGCTCCTTCCCGATCCCACGCCCGGCGCGGAATCACGACGACCGGGCACGCGGAGTGGCGCACGCAGTACGAACTCACCGAGCCGAGAACAACCTCGGCGAAGCGGTTGTGGCCATGACTGCCCACTACCAAAAGGTCTGCCTCGTGCGACAGCTTGGCCAGTTCCTCGCCAGGCACGCCGGTCACGACCATCTGGTTGATCGCGACGCCGCCTGTGTCCGCGTCAGCCACCGTGTCGGCGAGCTTGCGCACGCAATCGGCGTGCTCGGCCTCGACACTGTGGGGTGGCAGCGCGTCGTAGGGAACAGCCCCGATCATGATCTGCCCAGCCACCAAGTGCACCATCGCCGCCAGCACGGGCAGATCACGCCGGAGCCCTTCGGCGGCCGCCCATTCCAGAGCGGCAACACTCGCAGGCGTTCCGTCGACTCCGACCAGAATCGGACGGTCTCCGCTCATCTCTCGCTCTCCTTTCAGCTGAACAGGACGACCTTGAGCGCACCGCTGTCGGCCGGGTGCGCGAAGACGTCATAGGCTTCGTCCATTTCGGGCAGTCCGAACCGGTGCGTGATGAACCGGTCGGTGTCCAGTCGCCCGACGGCGAGCATCCTCAGCAGCCGTGGCGTGGTCACCGTGTCGACCAGGCCGGTGGTGATGGTGACGTTCTTGATCCACAGGTCTTCCAGGTGCAGCGTTGCCGGTTTGCCGTGCACGCCGACGTTCGCCACGCGTCCACCGGGACGGACCAGCTTGGTGCACAGCTCGAAGCTCTCCGGAACACCGACCGCCTCGATCGCGGTGTCCGCACCGGCACCACCGGTCAGCTCGGCAACCACTGCCGCGACATCCTCGGCCGCGTTCACCGTGATGTCCGCGCCGAACTGCTTGGCCGCATCCAGCCGGGACGCCGCGAAGTCGACCGCGACAATGTGGCTCGGACTGTAGAACTGCGCGGTCTGGATCGCCGCCAGCCCGATCGGCCCCGCGCCGACGATCACGACCGTGTCACCGGGACGGACTTGTCCATTGAGGACGCCCACTTCGTAGGACGTCGGCAGGACGTCGGCCAGCATCACAGCGGCGTCGCTGGCCACGTTGTCCGGCAACAGATGGGTCGAAGTGCCCGCGAACGGGATCCGCGCGTACTCGGCCTGCACACCGTCGACGAGATGCCCGAGAATCCAGCCACCGCCACCCTGGCACTGGCCGTAGACGCCTATGCGGCAGTACGAACAACGCCCGCATGCGCTGATGCACGAAGCAAGCACACGATCACCCGGCTTCAGCCCCGACACCGCGGCGCCGACTTGCTCGACTGTGCCGACGGCCTCGTGGCCCAAGATCCGGCCCGGCTCGACCTCGGGCACGTCGCCCTTGAGGATGTGCAGGTCCGTGCCGCAGATCGTGACGGCGTCCACCTTGATGATCGCGTCCGTGGGAGCCTGCAGCTCCGGCTTGGGGACATCCTCCCAAGACCTACGACCAGGACCGTGGTAGACCAGCGCCTTCATGCTTCCTCCTCGCTCGGTTGCACCCCTGAGACTGCCGCTGGTCGGCGGCCACGGTTAGGGCCGCGTGCCCTGGCGGATAAGGGCGAAAGTCCTGAGATCGGCAGAGCGCCCGGCCCTGATGCGAACACCTCGGCGCACTCCACCGTGAGCGTGACGAAAGGAGAGCCGATGCTCGCGCCACGAGTGGTCATCCTCGGCAGTGGATTCGCCGGGCTGGAGACCGCGTTCCTGCTCAGGACCAAGCTCGACAAACTCGACGCCGACATCACCGTCGTGTCCGACCGGGACGACTTCCTGTTCAAGCCCAATACGATCTACCTACCGTTCGGCGCGGCCGAAAAGCCACTGCACGTCCCGCTGCGCAAGGCGTTCAACCACCACGACATTCACCACCGCATCGGGCATGTCGAAGGCGTCGATCCCGACCGCGGCGACGTGCACACCAGCCGAGGACTTCCCATCCACTACGACAAACTAGTCATCGCCACCGGCGCGGGTATGGCCGAGGACGAGATCCCCGGCCTGCGCCAGCACGGCCGCCAGATCTGGACACCCGGCCAGATGCACCAACTCGGGGAGGACCTGCAGTGGGTCGTGCAGGACGCCTGGCACGGTCGCGTGCAGAAGGTCCTGTTCCTGGTGCCGCTGGGCAACAAGTGCGCTGGCCCGTTGTACGAGATCGCGTTCATGCTCGACACCTGGCTGCGCCGCAAGGATGTCCGTCACCAGGTCGAGATCACGTTCACGACCTACGAGCAGTCCTTCATCCAGGCGTTCGGGCCCAAGCTGCACGAGGTGGTGACCGAGGAGTTCGCGATCCGCTCGATCACCGGCCACACCGGCGTCACACCGGACAAGGTCACCGAGACAGAGGTGGTCTACAGCGACAGCGTGACGCGCGAGTTCGACGTGCTGATCACATTTCCGCCGTATGTCGCCGGTGTCCGGTACGACGGCCTGCCCTCCGACGACCGTGGCTTTCTCACATGCGAACCGGAAACCCGGGCCGTGCCGGACTACCCGGACATCTTCGCACCCGGTGACGCGGGCGATTTCCCGGTGAAACAGGCATTCCTGGCGCTGCTGCAGGCGGACGCGGTCGCTAACAAGATCGTCGCGGACTTCTCCGGACGGGCACCGCACCGGCTGTTCGAGCCGACCAGCATGTGCGTGATGGAGATGTTCGACAAGGCGACCTTCGCCCAGGTCCCGTTGCGGCTGACCGACGATGAAGCCAGTCCCGTCGCCGTCGACCTGGAAGCGGCGGACGAGTACCGCGTGGGCACGAGCGCCACCTGGCGGCTGGGCAAGAAAGTGCTTGGCTTCTACCTGCCCGCCCGGTTCCGGCACGGCAAGCCGTTCCACGCGGGTGCCGGCTGGCGCGTGATGGAGACCGGTCTGCGTGCGGGTTCACGGTTACTCGCACAGTGACAAGGCCTAACGGCCCTGTTTCGGGCCGCCGAAAGGGAACCGTTCGGCACCCGGGTTGCGGGAAAGGTCCCTGACGGCGGCCCGCCCATCAGGCACACGACCGTCTCCACGAGGTCGAAAGAGATGATCGAGATGTGGACATATTCGGTTACACCGCAAGGCATCGGGCTCTCCTGCAAGCTGTCAGCGACGGCCGGGGCAAGCTGGTCGGCAGCAGCCTGACCGTGGACGGGCGGTAGTGTGACAACTTCGCCACCATCGAGCTGAGCCAGGCCGACCTCGTCCGCCCTGCGGACTCCGCTCCCTACGGCGTCCCGATACCCGCGGCGCTCACCAACTCAGGCACGGCGCTGCTGCGCAGCCTCACGCTCTGAAGGACACGACAATGCACGACTCGCGTAGCTTGCTGGACCCGGCCACCGCCGCCCTGCTCGAACAGCACCAGCAAGCGGATGGCTCCGTCAGCCTGGCCGACGTCTTGACGCGCTACCTCGGCTACAAGGTCATCAACGCCGACGGAACCACCTCTCACTGAAACACCTTGTGGATGTCGCTGTCGGTCGCGGTGCTCGTCACGACCAGAACCGTGTCACCCGGATGGAATCGGTAGTCACCGCCCGGCACCATCGGTTGTCCGTTGTGGACGACCGCCGCCACGACCGTTCCCGCGGGCACAAGCAACTCAGCCAGCTGCTTGCCCGCCGCGGCCGACGAGTCGCCGATCCGGGTCTCGATCAACTCGACACCCGCCGCTGCCAGCCGGACCAGGCCGACGGTGTCCGTGACACCCGCTGCCTCTTCGATCAGCGACACAAGCGGTGCCGCTGTGGGCAAAGCCACGTCGACGCCCCAGCGCGCGGTGAACAGCCAGGCGTTGTCCTCATCGTTGACGCGAGCCAGGATCCGGCGCACGCCGAACTGCCGCTTGGCCAGCAGCGAGATCACCAAATTGTCCTCATCCTCCCCGGTCGCTGCCAGCAACAAGTGAGTGCGCAGCCCACCTGCGGCTTCGAGCACCGGCGGTTCGCAGGCGTCGCCGCGCACCAGCCGGTAGGCCGCGCCGAGCCGGTCGAGCCTGCGTTGGTCGCGGTCGACGACCGTGACGTCGTGTCCAGTGGCGGCCAGCAGATGCGCGGCCTGCTCACCGAGCCTGCCCGCACCGACAATCAAGATCTTCATGTGCCGAGCTCCTTGTCCAGAAAGGACCGAAGCCGGTCCAGCGCGGTGGCGGCGACGGCGAAGCTGACCGCGTCGTCGGCTTCAGCCACGGTGGATGGCATCGGCAGGAAAGACGCGCCGCCACGGGTGATCGCGATGACGCGGATCTCGCCGTCGACCTCCAGTTCGTGCAGCGGACGACCCGCGAACCAGGCCGGAAGCGTCTCGCGCACCAACAGGGTTTCCCCGTTGCCGAACGAGACTTCGGGGTTGACGTACCGGTGCGAGAGCATTTGCCGGATCCGGTTGGTGGTCCAGCGCACGCTCGCGACGGTCGGTATCCCCAGTTCGCGGTAAATGTCCGCGCGGCGCGGGTCGTAGATGCGCGCGACCACCTGCGGCACACGGTAATCCTCCTTGGCGATGCGAGCGCCGACGATGTTGGTGTTGTCGCCGGACGTCACCGCCACGAACACACCGGCTTCGGCGATGCCCGCCCATTCGAGGATCGACCGGTTGTAGCCGTTGCCCACGATGAACCCGCCCGAGTAGTTGCCCGGCAACAACTCCCGTGTCGTTGGGTCTCGGTCGACCACGCACACGTCGTGCCCCTCAACCGAAAGCTGGTGCGCCAGTGTCGATCCGACCCGGCCACAGCCCATGATGATCACTTTCACCGCGTGGCCTCCTTGCGGTTCAGCACGGCCTTGCGGATCTCGTCGGCCACCAGCACCAGCGAGCTGAGCGCCAGCACCAGCAACCAGTCGGTGAACGACAGGGCCTTGGTGTTGAAAACGTCCTGCAGCGGCGGCAGATAACAGATCCCGGCCATCAGGATCAGCCCGATAGCCTGTGCCACCAGGTAATGTGGGTTGGAGAGCAGGCCGAGGCGGAAGATGCTGATCCGATCACTGCGCACGGCCAAGCCCACAAAAACCTGGCTCATGATGATCGCGAGATGTGCCATGGTCAGCGCTTCCCGGTAGATCGGGTTGTCTTCGGTGAACTCGGCGAAGGGAATAACCGCACTTGTCACGTGCCAGAAGAAAATCCCAGTGGCGACAACGGCCTCGATGCCGCCGAGGAACAGGATCCGCCGCACCAACGCGCCGGAGAACAGGCTCTGTTTCGGGTTTCGCGGTGGTTGCCGCATCACTCCGGGCTCCGGTTTCTCCGCGCCCAGCGCCAACGCGGGTAACACATCCGTGCCCAGGTCGATCGCCAGCACCTGCACGGCACTGATCGGCACGTGCGGGAAACCGAGGAAGGTGGCCGCCAGAATCGGCACCAGTTCACCGACGTTACTGGAGAACACGTAGATCAGGAACTTGCGGATGTTCTGGTACACCGACCGGCCCAGCTCGACCGCGGCGGCGATCGAGGCGAACGAGTCGTCCAGCAGCACCATCACCGATGCCTCACGAGCGACGTCCGTGCCCGACTCCCCCATCGCCACACCGATATCGGCCCGCTTCAGCGCAGGTGCGTCGTTGGCACCATCGCCGGTGACCGCGACGATCTCACCCAAGTCCTTGAACGCGGACACCACACGCATCTTGTGTTCCGGTTTGACCCGTGCGAACAACACATGCTCGTATTCGCCCAGTAACGTCCGCAGCTCCTCTTTGGACATCTGGTCAAGCTCGATACCTGTGACCGTACGCGGCACCATGCCGGGCCGCAGGATGCCGACCCGGCGGGCGATCGCCTCGGCGGTCAACGCGTAGTCCCCCGTCGCCATCACGATCCGGATCCCGGCCTCCCGGCACGCTTTCACCGCCGCGACCACCTCCGGTCGCGGCGGGTCGAGCATGCCCACCAAACCCAGCAAAATCAGACCGTGCTCGGCTTCCTCATGATCCGCCGCGGCCTTGCTGACCTCACGAACGGCCACCGCGAGCACCCGCAAGGCCGAACCAGCCATATCGTCGTTGGCCTTCAGCACCGCGCTTCGCTGCTCATCGTCCAGTATGGACAGGGTGTCGCCGAACCTGATGTGCGTGCAGCGAGCGAGGAGTTCCTGCGGCGCGCCCTTGACGTACGCCCATGTCCGGCCATCCTTGGCGTGCACGGTGGTCATGAGCTTGCGGACCGAGTCGAACGGCAACTCCCCCACGCGAGGCGCCGCTTGCCGTTCCGCGTCGAGGTCGATTCCAGCTTTCCCCGCCGCGACAAGCAAAGCGCCCTCAGTCGTGTCGCCGAGAACCCGCCAGCCCTGGTGATCAGCCGGTGGCAGCAACCGGGCGTCACAGCATAACGCCGCAACACGCAACATGTCCCGCACCGGTTCGGGATCCTCGGCATCGCCCTTGGGTTCGTAGCCCGCACCGGTCACGCGATGCACGTTGCCGGACGCCCACAGAGCTTGCACAGTCATCTCGGCCTTGGTCAGGGTCCCGGTCTTGTCCGTGCAGATGACCGTGGTGGATCCCAACGTCTCGACGGCCAGCAACTTCTTGATCAAGGCGTGCCGTTTCGCCATCCGCCGGACGCCAATGGCCAGCGCGACCGACATCGTGGCTGGTAGCCCTTCAGGGACAAGCGCGACCATCACACCGAGAGCGAAGATGAAGGTCTCGACGAGCGGGCCTTCTGCGGCGAGCCGTACCGTGAACAGCAGAACTCCCAGTGAGAACGCGGCGGCCGCGACCCGGTGCGCCATCATGGCGATCTGCCGCCGCAGGGGGCTGCTGTCCGTGCTCGTGCCCGCGGTGAGTTGGTAGATGCGCCCGAACTCGGTGTCCTGCCCAGTCGCGACCACGACAGCCTTACCCGTGCCGGACGCGGCGGCGGTGCCCATCCACACCAAGTTCTGCGCTTCCAGCCTGGCCACGTTCACCGGTACCGGTTCGGTGTGTCGGCGCGCGGGTGCACTCTCACCGGTCAACGCCATGTTGTTCACGGTGAGTTCGTGCGCCTCGATCAACCGGCAATCGGCCGAAATCGCGTCACCGGCGTCGATCACCACCAGATCCCCTGGCACGAGCTCGGCGACGGAAACCTCCACCCGCTCGTCCTCCCGGATGACCCGGGCCCGATGCGGCACCATGGCCTGCAAGGCTTCTGCCGTGCGTTCGGCCATGTGCTCCTGCATGAACCCGATGACGGCGTTGATCAGGACCACTGCCAGGATCGCGATGGTCAGCTGCAGGTTCCCGATGTCCGGTGGGTCACTGAGCAGATATGCCGCGAACGTGATCACCGCGGCCGACAGCAACAGCACCGCGAACAGATCGGTGAACTGGCCTGCGAACTTGCGCAGCACCGATGTCCGATGGGGACGGCGCAGCTCATTGGGACCGTGTTCAGCCAGCCGACCTTGCGCCTCTGACGTCGTCAGCCCGTGCCTTGACGATCCCAGCGCGTCGAGGACCTCCGACGCCGTGCGCTCCTGGTAGCCGGGCGATGCACGTCTTCCAGTCGCTTGGGACATGACCGCAACGTAGGCGCGCTCGCGGGCGCCAGGCAGGGGCTATTGCCCGGGTCAGGCAGTGTCGTTCGGCCCTGTCTGAGTCTGTGGTCCTGAGCAAGCCTGGGGCCATGAGCAAACCGATCGTGGTCGGTGTCGACGGCCAGCCAGGCAGCGACATCGCCCTGGGTTGGGCGATCGCCGAAGCAGCACGGCGAGCGCGCCGCTTGATGCTGTTGCACGTCGGCGAGGTGTGGTCACCGCCCTTCGTCGGTGACGGTTCGTTGATGGCCGCCATCCGGACACGTGGGCAGCAGGTGATCGAGAAAGCGCTCACGGTGGTCCACGCGACGAACCGGAATGTCCAAGTCTCGTCACTGGTCTTGCCCGGCGATCCACCGGATGTCTTGATCAGTTGGTCGTCCGAGGCGAGCATGCTCGTGCTGGGGGACAGTGTCCGGGCTTCCCTTGCCACAGTGCCCAGAACTGTCGCGGCGCGCTCCCGGTGTCCCTTGATCGTCGTCCGGACGCAGTGGAGCGACCAGTTGCCGGTGGTGGTCGGTGTGGACGGCTCGCCCGTCACCAGGGCCGCGATCGAGTTCGCCTTCGACCATGCCGCACAGCACCGCACCTGGGTGCGTGCCGTCCACGCATGGCACCGCAGCGTGCTTCCTGGCGATCGGGGCATCGTTGAAGAACGCGCTGCCCATTTCGCAGTCGTGGCCGACGCTTTGGAGCAGTCACGGCAGCGCTACCCGTTGGTGCCGGTTCACATCTCACGGCCCATCGGCCACGCCGCGGAGGTGCTCTCCGAGCAGTCGACGGCAGCGCAACTGCTCGTCGTGGGTACCCGGGGACACAGCGGAGTAGCCGGTCTGCTGCTGGGTTCGGTGAGCCAGGCATTACTGCGTACCGCGGGCTGCCCGCTCGCGGTCATCCCCGCTGAGAAATGGTGATCATGTCACGAGTTCTGGTGGCGTACGCCACGAAGATGGGCTCCACTCGCGAAATCGCCGAAGCGATCGGCGAACGGATCGAGTCGGTCGGTGACGAGGTCACCGTCATGCCCGCCCAAGACATTCTCGACGTCGGTTATACAACGCCGTCATCCTGGGCAGCGCGTTGTACGCGTTCCGCTGGCGAGGCGAAGCTCTTGCCTTCCTCCGGAGATTCCGGAACGAGCTCGCCGCCCGGCCGGTCTGGCTGTTCCACAGTGGACCACTCGGTGAAACCGCGGACCAACCACAGAGAACACCGAAGGCGGTCGGCAGGCTCGCCGCGGCCGTCGGCGCAAAAGAACCGGTCACCTTCGCCGGACGGATCACGCCTGACACAGCAAAAGGACTCATGGCCAAGCGGATGGCCAAGGGCCCGATGGCCGGGGACTACCGGAACTGGGACCGAATCCACGAGTGGGCCGACGAGGTCGCTCGTTCACTGCACGAGGAAGAGACCCATGCGCCACGACAGGACTGACCAGCCGAACGTCCAGATCGAACTGGCCGGAAGCATCCCGGCCGACGCCGCGGACTACGCCAAGGACAAGGTGCTCCACCTGGTGAAGTACGCCCGCAGGCCGATCCTGTTCGTCAAAGTCAGACTGATGGCGGCTGGTCACGGCAACAACAAGAACGTCGTGGCCCACGCGAACCTCGACGTCAGCGGCACACCCGTGATCTCTCATTCGGTCGGCGAGACCACCACCGAGGCGGTGGACCTGTTGCAGGACAAGCTACGCGGCCGGCTCGGCCGAATGTGATGGAGGATGACGATGAGAACACTCAAAGTCCTGGACGTGATGACGCGGGACGTCACCACCGTCCGGGAGGACACACCGTACAAGGAGATCGTGACCAAACTCGTCAACAGCGAGGTCAGCGGCCTGCCGGTGCTCAGCCCGACCGGCGTGGTCGTCGGCGTGGTCTCCGAGGGTGACCTGCTGTTCAACGAAGGCAGCGCCGGGAAACACGAACGCTGGCACGACGTGCTGCACCCCTCGCAGGCGCACAAAGCCGACGGGCGAGTCGCACGGGATCTGATGTCCCAGCCCGCCGTGACCACCCAACCGAACACTCCGGTACGCAAGGCAGCCGCACTGCTGGCCCGGAATGGTTACAAACGCCTTCCCGTGGTCGATGCCGTCGGCAGGCTCCTCGGCATCGTCAGCCGCCGCGACGTGCTGGGAGCTTTCCTCCGCGCGGATCACGACATCGCCAACGAGGTCAAGCACGAGGTGCTGTTGCGCACCATGTCGATCGACCCGGCCACAGTCGACGTCGACGTCAAAGACGGTGTGGTCACGCTGTCCGGGCGACTCGAACGCAAGAGCCACGTGACTGTCGTCGAATCGCTCACGCACGCGATCGACGGCGTTGTCGACGTGGTGAACGAGCTGACCTTCGAGACCGACGACGAAAGTGTTCGGCTGGTGGACCCGGTGGACGGAACGCAGCTGCGCGACCTGTGGTGACACATGATGATCGGGTGTGGCGCGTACACCGCGCCACACCCGATCGTGTCATGTCACCGGCCCGCCAGGTGACGGATCCGGTCCAGCTTGTCCGCCAAGGCATTTCCTTCATCGCGCCACTGAGCACGCGCGCGCCTGTGCCACGCGCGTGGTTTGCGGTCCACCCAGCGCAACGCTTCGATGGACCACAACAGGTCTTCCACCACCGCGACCCGCATGTCCGGCGACAGCAAGTCAAGATCCCCTGGGACGAGCATCCGGACGGAGGCCAAGTACATCACTGACCTCGCGGCGTCGCCTTGCCTCTGATGTCGGCGCGAAGCCCTCTCGTGTGTCATCCGCTCTTTCGCGGCCAGGACCTCGATCCAGCCACTCATCGCTACCTCCTCGGGGCTTTTCCTGATCGTCCCGGATAGGCGGAGCCATCCGCTTGTGCCAGTCGCCTTTTCAGCCTTCGGCCCAATGCCCGTACCGCACAGGGCCTTTGGACCCAAGCGGGAAACCGGGCCGAGCAAACAGGATTGCGGCAGATTCACTGAAAGGAAGGTCTTCATGTCCGTTCACGACACCCTGATCAAGACCTTTGAGGTCTCCCCGCGCCAGGCCGCGACCACAGCGGCGGCCACACACGGCGCCGTGATGACCACGACCGCAGGCAAGTGGACAGCCGTGCTGCGAATCGCCACCGGGCTGCTGTTCCTGTGGGCGTTCGCGGACAAGCTCTTCGGCTTCGGGTACGCCACCGGTTCCGCGAACGCGTGGATCAACGGCGGCTCGCCCACCAAGGGCGTCCTCAGCCGCGTCGACGTCGGACCGTACTCCGAGACGCTGCGCGGGTGGGCCGGCGGCTGGCTGACCGACTGGCTGTTCATGCTCGGCCTGTTCGGCATCGGCGTGGCCGTCACCCTCGGCATCGGCCTGCGCATCTCCGCGATCGCGGGCACCATCATGATGCTGATGATGTGGGTCGCCGAGTGGCCGCTCGACCGCTTCAACGAGGCAGGCCAACCGACCATGTCCACGAACCCGATCATCGACTACCACATCATCTACGCCATCGCGCTGATCGTCCTCGCGGTGACGTACGCGGGCAACACGTGGGGTTTCGGCCGCAAATGGGCCGACCTCGGCTTCGTCCGCGGCAACCACTGGCTGATCTGATCCAAGACCAGCACCTGGCGCCCTGCCCGCGGGCAGGGCGCCAATTAACGGACCAGGGTGAAGTAGTCCTCTTCTTCCTGCGCGAAATGCAGCGTCAGGATGGCGTCCAGTCCGTAGAGCGTCGCTCGCAGATCGTCGACCTGGTCGGGGTCGAGCCGGTCGGCAGCTGACAGATGACGGCCGAGGCGGCGGACGTGCCGTTCGATCTCGGCGTGCCCACGGCTCATGGTCTGTGTGGCTTCGGGACCGCCCAGCAGCTTCGCGACAAAGGGATACAGATCCCGGTCTTCCGCTCGTTCGTGGGGCAGCAGAACGTCGGACATCAGTCGATACGCCCGCCGCACGGATTGCTCCGCCTGAGGCGTCAAGCCTGCCGACAGGTCGTCGGCGGCCCGCCGGACCGCTTGGCGAGCCGGGAGCAGATGTTCATGTTCGCCCGCGAACCGGTGCAGGACCTCCGCCACCGCCTTGGATTGACGTCCACGTGCCGGCAACAACGCTCTGAGGGCGTTGAGAATGACGGCGACGTCGATGCCTTCCTGAACGAGCGCGCCCGCGGCGGGCGCGAGCCGGCCGAACGCCGCGACTGCCATGGCTACAAAGGACAATGCGATGCCAATACCGGCGCTCTGCACCGCGATGCGATGTGCCCGAGCGGCCGCTTCAACGGCATCGGCCAGGCGTGCGATCCGCCCGTCCGTGATCACCGCGTCCGCGGCCCGCGCGGCCGCTGTGGCGTCCCGCCCCGCCAGTCCGATACCGACATCGGCGGCAGCCAGGGCCGGAGCGTCGTTGATGCCGTCACCGACCATCAAGGTCACCGCACGCGACCGTTCCTCGCGCACTCGCGAGACCTTGTCCACCGGGCTGCACTGTGCCCGCAGTTCGTCAAGGCCGAGCATGGTTCCGACGTCTTGGGCATTGTCCAGCCGATCTCCGGTCAGCAGCACGATTCGCTCGATCCCAGCCATGCGCAGCCTGCGCAGAGTCCGTGCGGCGTCCGGCCGGATCTCGTCACGGGCCAGCAGAACACCGATCGGCTCGCCGTCCAGGCTGACCCAGATCATGCTGGCCATGTCGAGCTCCGCGCGCCTGACCGCCGCCCGTGCCCACTCTGGGAGCACCTCCGCGGAGGGCTTGCCGACCGTCACCTGTCTGCCGTCGACGAGACCGGCGGCACCCACACCCGGCTGCTCCTCCACTTGTTCAGCAGGAGGCACCGACCCCGCCGCGCGCACCACCGCCGCCGCGAGCACATGCGGTGACAACTGCTCGACCGCAGCGGCCAACTCCAGCACCCGCTGAGTGGTGAAACCCGGCGCGGTCAGCACATCCGTGACTGCCGGCTGGCCAATGGTCACCGTCCCGGTCTTGTCCAGGACCGCCGTTCGCGCTCGCCCCAAGGCCTCCAACGCTCCGCCGTGCTTGACAACGACACCAAGCCTCGAAGCCCGCGACATTCCTGCCGTGATCGCGATAGGCGCTGCCAGCAACAGAGGGCATGGCGTCGCGGTGACCAGCACGGCGACCGCCCGGACCGGATCATCGGTCAACACCCAAGCCGCGGCCGCGATCACGACCGCCACAGGCAGGAACACCGCCGCTGCCCGATCAGCCAACCTGACCACGGGCGCACTTTCCGCGGCCGCTTGCTCGGCCAGCCGAACCACGCCGGCGTAGGCGCTTTCGTCCGCCGGGGCGGTCGCAGTCAGCTCGGTCGCCCTGCCTGCGTTGACCACGCCACTGCATACTGGCTCACCACGCGCTCGTCTGACCGGCAGCGCTTCACCGGTCAACGCCGATTCGTCGAACTCTCCGTCACCGAGCAATCGGCCGTCCACGGGAACGACCTCGCCCGAGGCGACGATGACCGTCTGTCCCACGGTGATCTCGGCGACGGGTACCGTGCACGTCTCGTGTCCAATTCGGACACGGGCCTGCTTCGGAGCACGTTCCAGCAACGCACTCAGGTCGCGCCGGGCACGCCGCTTGGCGTAGTCGTCAAGCACCTGGCCGGTACCCAGCATCACGCCGATCACGACGCCCGCGAGGTACTCCCCGACCAACAGCGTGCCCGCGAGGGCGAACACGGCAAGGAGATCAGCTCCGAACCGTTTATGCAACAGGTCTTTACCTGCCCACACCATCGCGGGCACAAGCGAGACGACAGTTCCGGCCAGCCACAACGCGTCCGCGGCCGCGGGAATCAGCGCACCGGCGGCCAGCGCCACGACAGCGGCGATCAGCAACAGCCTGGACATGTCAGCAATCCGGTCCTACCACCGCCACGGCGCAGGGTGCGTGGTGCAACAGAGCCTGGCTGGTGGAGCCCAGCAGCATGCCGGTCACTCCGCCACGCCCTCGGGTGCCGACCACCACCAGCTGGGCGGTGCGGGCGGCGTCGAGCAGGCTTGCCGCAGGCCGGTCGGGAGTCACCACCGCTTCGACTGCGACGTCCGGGCACTTGTCCCGCCACACCGCCAACCGCTCGTCGAGAAGACGCTTCTGCTCCTCCTCGACACGCAACCACTGCACGCGATAGGGCGGCAATGAGAACTTGATGTACAAGGACATGTCGTTCCACGCGTGCACAGCGACAAGCGGTACGTCCAATCTGGACGCCTCGGCGAACGCGAAACCGACGGCGGCCTCGCTCGACGGGGAACCGTCCACTCCCACCACCACCGGCCCGCTCTGCTTGTCCTGCTCTGCGCGAACGACCACGATCGGGCAATGTCCATGCGCGGCAAGCGCCACAGCGACGGAACCGACCACCAGGCCGGTGAAACCGCCGAGGCCGCGAGAGCCCAGAACGATCAGCTCCGCGTTCTTGGACTCCTCGATCAGCAGCGCCACCGCGGAATCCCGGCACAAGTGCGTCGACACATCGACCCCGGGTTCCGCGTCCCGCACAGCCTGAAGGGCTTCGGCAAGCCAGTCCTGGCCTTCGCGCTCCAGCTCACCGGACACCGGAGCCGACGACAGCACCGGTGGATAGACGGCCAGAATCGTGCAGGCATGGACCAGCCGAAGTGGCAGACCACGATCAACCGCCTCCTGCGCGGCCCATAGCGCCGCGCGCACTGCGGACCTCGAACCGTCGACTCCTACGACAATGGGCTTGTTCATCATGACTCCCTGACGACATCGGCGAACTGCCGACGTGGACTCGGCTTCGGGACACGCGTCGCGCGGCCGAACCGCATCAACGCGTGCGGGAAGCCAGGCAGCTGCAGCTTCTCGCTGAGTCCGGCGCGGACTTCGGGCACCTGTAGCGACTGGGTGATCAGCGAAGCGGCGAGCCCCAGGCGGGTCGCGGTCAGCCACGCCAGCTGGATCACCTTTCCGGCAGCCACGTGATCCCGGCTGGTGTCGTCAACGGTCTCCACGACAAAGACACATTCCCTGGCGATCAAGGACGTCAGTGTCTCGTGTTCGGGTACCGGATCGCCGCTGTGCACAAGCCCGCCGAACAGACCGTGCGCGATCCGGTCGGCCGGTAGACCCAGCCGTGCCTTCCCGCGGTCGATCGTCAACGCCTGCAGTTCGTGTAGGTAACGGTGATCGTGCCGGAGGACTTGGGCGGAGTGCTCGGACAGTGTGGCCACTGCCTCGGCTTCCTGCCGGCCGGTGACGCGGTGATAGCTGACTCGTTCGCCGGCAAGAGAATGCCTGACTGCCCGGATCTCGTCCGCCGACAATGGTTCACCGTCGAACTTGAACCGTTGGCTACGCCGGTACGGGATGGCCAGGTACCGGTCCCGCTCTGTGCTGGTCGGTGTGCGTGGACGGACCGCGGACACACTGGCGACCAGGTCCGGGTGTGCCCGGTCCGGGAAGAGCGTCGTCGTGGTCTCCCACCCGAGATAGCGCATCGCCAGCTCGAGGTTGGCCAGCGCCGCGCCGCAGGACATCAACCTGTCCCGGCCTTTCGGATCGTGCCGGGGGATCGCGTGGTCCCACCGCTCGAACAACAGCACACTGCGCTCGTGCAACTCCAGCACCCACGGCTGGATGTTGTGCACCGACGGGGCTTGGGCCACAGCCTGGAAGATCAGCCGGACCTCGCCGGGAGCCCAGAACGACATGACTGCTCACTCCACCGTTCAGTAAAGCGGACCCATGGTCAGTTGCGTGCTCTGCGCCGGCTCTGTCACCTTGTCGTGCTTGCGGTGCACGTCCGGAATGACCACGACCGGGCACGGCGAGTGGTGCACGCAGTACGAGCTCACGGAGCCCAGTAGGGCTTCGTACAACCGGCTGTAGCCGTGACTGCCCACAACCAGCAGCTCGGCCCGATCGGCCGCGCTGACCAGGACAGGTCCCGGCTGGCCTTCCAGCAACAGCCGGTCGATGTGGATGTCCTTGTCATCGGCCACCTCGGCGACGGCGCCTGCCAGCAACTCCCGCTGCGCGGCCAGGACTTCCTCACGCGGGCGCACCTGGATGAGGTCGAGCCTGTTCAGGCCCGCGGTGGTCGGGTCCGAGTGCCACGCGTTGACGGCCGTGACGGTCGTGTCGCGACGTGCGGCTTCCTCCACGGCCCAACGCAATGCGGCAATGCTGACCGCGGATCCGTCGACACCGACGATGATCGGCTTGCTCATGACGTCCTCCTCGACTCTCTCTGCGCGCCTCAACGTTCCCCGCGCGGGGAGATCCCCGATACCGCCAGGCGCCCCGGCCAACTCAGGTCTTTCGGCCTCTTCCCACGTGGCGGGCGGCCCTATCCGGAATCTGCCCCTCGCGGCGAGGGTGGAGCGGAGCGTGCAGACGTAGTGGAGGAACAATGACCCGCACAGCCCAGCCGGCTCCGATCCCCCGCCAGGCCCACGTCCGGCGGCCGCGCATCGCTGTCGGCACGGACGGAACTGTATGGGGCGACGCGGCTCTGGACTGGGCGCTGCGGCATGCCGCCACCCAGAGCGCGTCGGTCGACGTGTTCGCCGCGGAGACCTCGGACGACCACGCCATCACCAGACGCCTTACCGCGTATCGCTGGCTGTTCACCACAGTCACCGTGTCACCGGACTCGTCTGTTCGTACGTTGCTCGAAGCCAGTACCGACCATGACACGCTGGTCCTCGGCTACCGCGGTCGCAGGCACGGTCCGTTCGGCCTTGGCCGCTCGGTCCTGCCAGTGGTGACCGAATCCCGATGCGACACCGTCGTCGTCCGCGGCGAACCTCGTGCGGTACAAGGCGAACACAGATGGATCACCGCCGCTCTGGGCGGCAAGCACGACGACGCTGTGGTCCGCCGTGCCGTCCAGTTCGCTGTCCGGACCAGGAGCAAGCTCCGGCTCGTGCACGCGGTTCCCTTGCCCGGCGCGCACACCGTGCCCATCTCGACGGAACCAGCCGATGTCCTTGAGCACGCCCACGATCTGGTCCGCGAGATGGCGCCCGACCTGACGCCGAGCTTGCGCCTGGTCCGCAGCCAACCGCACGAAGCCGTTCGATCCAGTGAACGCAGCGACCTGTTGGTCCTCGGCCCGGGCAGCCTGCCAGGCAAGTTGTCCGTGATCACGTCGACCGCACTGCACATGGCCCCGTGCCCGGTGCTGGTCGTCAAACCGTTCTGACCCGGAGGTAACAATGACAGTGCGAGTCGGCATCAACGGTTTCGGCCGGATCGGACGGGACGTGTTGCGGTGCGTGTTCGACCGAGACGACACCGACATCGAAATTGTCGCGATCAACGATGTCACATCCGCCGAGACGCTGGCGCACCTGCTCAAGTACGACTCCACGTACGGCACATGGGCACGCGAAGTCAGTGCGACCTGGAACACGATCTCGATCGACGACAAGACCATCACCGTGTTGAACGAACGCAATCCCAAGGACATCCCGTGGAACGAGTTCGACGTCGAAGTCGTCCTTGAGTCCAGCGGTAAGTTCCGGACCAAGGACGCGGCATCCTGGCACCTGTCGTCGGGCGCGTACAAGGTGGTGATCTCCGCTCCTGGCAAGGACGTCGACGCGACCATCGTGCTCGGAGTGAACTCGGAGCACTACGATCCCGCCACGCACGATGTGATCTCCAATGCCTCGTGCACCACCAACTGCGTCGCGCCGATGGTCGAGGTGCTGCACCGTAACTTCGTAGTCCAACGTGGACTGATGACCACGATCCACAGCTACACCAACGATCAGGCGCTCATCGACAGCCCGCACAAGGACCTTCGCCGCGCCCGGTCGGCCGCCGTCAACATCATCCCCACCACGACCGGCGCCGCCCGAGCCGTCGGCCTCGTCATCCCGGACCTCGCCGGAAAGCTCGACGGCATCGCGGTTCGAGTCCCTGTTGAAGACGGCTCATTGACCGATCTCGCGGTCGAGGTATCCGAACCGGTCACCGCCGAACAGGTGAACCAAGCCTTCAAAGAAGCGTCCGAAAGCTACCTCAAAGGCATTCTCCGCTATACCGAAGCACCCGTGGTGTCCCGCGACATCATCGGCGACCCCTCGTCGTGCGTGTTCGACGCCAGCCTGACCATGGCCGACGAACGGATGGTGAAGGTCTTCGGCTGGTACGACAACGAATGGGGCTACGCCAGCCGCACCGTCGACCTGATGGACCAGATCGGCAAGACCCTTTAGGGAGAGCCATGCCCGAACCCGCGATACTCACCCGTGACGGCCTTCTCCGGTTGATCGAAGTCCTCAAAGGACTCGGCTACCGAGTGGTCGGCCCGACAGTCCGTGACGACGCCATCGTACTGGCGGAGCTGGATTCGTCGGCGGACCTGCCAGCTGGCTGGGGCGTTGACACCGCACCGGGCAGGTACCGGCTGCGCCGCCGGGATGACGACGCGGTGTTCGGGCATTCGGCTGGACCCCAGTCGTGGAAACAGTTCCTGCACCCACCGCGGGAACGGCTGTGGTCGGCCGACCGGACCGAGTACGGTTTCGCTGTCACCGAAGACGAAACTGAACCGCCTCGCTACGCGTTCATCGGCGTGCGGGGCTGTGATCTCGCGGCAATCGCTGTGCTGGACCGAATTTTGGACCGTGGTGAGCACAGCGACGGCCAGTATCACCGGCGTCGTGCGGAGCTCTTCATCGTCGCGGTGAACTGCACCGAACCGGGCGATCTGTGTTTCTGCGCGTCGATGGGCAGTGGGCCGGGCGTGGACAAGGGCTACGACCTGGCCCTGACCGAACGCACCGGCCACGAACACCACTTCCTGGTGGAAGCAGGCAGCAGGAGGGGCGCCGAAGTGCTCGCCGAGCTGCCGACACGGCCGGCCGACGCCACTGAGGCGGCCGCGGCACACCAGGAAGTGATCGCGGCGGCAGGCCGGATGGGCCGGTCGATGCCAGCCACCGACCTGCCCGCCGTGCTGGCGGCCAACCGGGAGTCCAGCCGGTGGAGTGAGATCGCCAGCCGCTGTCTGGCCTGTGCCAACTGCACCATGGTGTGCCCGACCTGTTTCTGCACCACCACCGAGGACGTCACAGATCTGACCGGCGACCACGCGGAACGCTGGCAGCACTGGGCGTCCTGCTTCGAGTTGGACTTCTCCTATATCCATGGCGGTGAGATCCGGTCGAGCGGCGCGAGCCGTTACCGGCAGTGGCTGTCGCACAAGCTCGGCAACTGGCCTGCCCAGTTCGACATGTCCGGATGTGTCGGATGTGGACGGTGTATCGCGTGGTGCCCGGCAGGCATCGACCTGACTGAGGAAGTCGACGCGTTCGTCCTGGCGGCCGAAGGGAGGACCGATGTCAGTACAGACTTCGCCGACGCGGATAGGTCCTGATCCGTGGGTTCCGCACCGCTATTGGGTGGCGGCCAACCAGACGGACACCGCCGACACATCAACGCTGACGATGCGGGCCGAGGACGACGCCATCCCGAGTTTTCTTCCCGGCCAGTTCACGATGCTCTACGTTTTCGGCGTCGGTGAGATCCCGGTCTCCATCAGTGGCGACGCGAGCCACGAGGACGGGCTACTTGTCCAGACCGTGCGCGATGTCGGTGCGGTCAGCCACGCTCTGAGGCACGCCCGGCGGGGAACCATGATCGGTGTACGCGGTCCGTTCGGCACAGGCTGGGACCTTGATGGTGCCGCTGGAACCGATCTCGTGCTTGTGGCAGGCGGAATCGGTCTCGCGCCACTACGCCCAGCTTTGTTGCACACGTTGCGTTATCGCAGGCGATACCGTCGGATCACGCTCATCGCGGGCGCCAAGGCGCCTGCTGAGTTGCTGTACACCCCGGAACTCGCGGCCATCGTCGCCAACACCGGCATCGAGGTGGTGATCACTGTCGACCACGCTGACCAGGACTGGCACGGCCATGTCGGCCTGGTGACGAAGCCGCTCGCCCAGGTGCGGCTCGATCCCGGCCACACCACCGCGATGCTCTGCGGGCCGGAGCCGATGATGCGGTTCTCCGCCGAACTGCTGATGGACCGCGGCGTTGCCGCTGACCGGATCCAGGTCTCGCTCGAGCGGAACATGAAGTGCGGCATCGGTTTGTGCGGCCACTGCCAGCTCGGGCCGCTATTGGTCTGCCGGGACGGGCCGGTGGTCACGTACGAGCAAGCCGCTGCACTGCTTGAAGTCCGGGAGCTGTGATGGCCATTCCCACTCTCGCCGTCTGGAAACTCACCTCGTGTGACGGCTGCCAGCTGACCCTGCTGGACTGCGAGGACGAACTGCTCGCCCTCACCGGTGTCGTGCATATCAGCCACTTCACCGAAGCGTCCAGTGTGGACGAGCCAGGTCCATACGATGTGTCCATAGTGGAAGGTTCGGTCACCACACCCGAGGAGTTCACGCACATCCGCCGGATTCGGGAGATGTCCCGCGTCCTCGTGGTGGTTGGCGCGTGCGCGACCGCAGGCGGAATCCAGGCGCTGCGCAACTTCGCGGACGTGGACGAGTTCCGTTCCGTGGTGTACGCCCAACCCCAGCACATCGCGACGCTGGCAACTAGCACCCCTGTCTCCGCGCACGTCAAGGTCGACTACGAACTGCACGGCTGCCCGATCGACCGAGGCCAGCTGATCGAGGTCCTCACCGCGTTCCTGGCCGGTCGGAAACCGAACCTGCCCAACACGACTGTCTGCACCGAATGCAAACGCCGTGGCCTGACGTGTGTGATGGTCGCCGACGGCAAGCCGTGCCTCGGTCCGGTCACGCACGCTGGGTGTGGCGCGATCTGCCCCGCCTACAAACGCGGTTGCTTCGGCTGCTTCGGCCCGGTCCGTGATCCCAACGTCGCCGCACTGGTTCCGCAGTTGCGGGAACACGGTATGGACGAGGACGACATCACCCGGGTCTTCCGGACGTTCACCGCCGCCGCACCCGAATGGAGGTCGCGATGAGCCACCGCTCCAGCCGTCAGCTCCGAGTCAGTGGCCTGGCCAGGGTCGAAGGCGAAGGCGCGCTGAACGTGTCCGTCCGGGACGGCAAAGTCGAACACGCCGAATTGCGGATCTACGAGCCACCGAGGTTCTTCGAGGCGTTCCTGCGTGGCCGGGCGATCACCGAGCCACCGGACATCACCGCCCGCATCTGTGGAATATGTCCCGTCGCGTATCAGATGAGTGCGTGCCGGGCGATCGAGGATGCGTGTGGAGTCTCGGTCGATGGTCAGATCGCCGCGCTGCGCAGGTTGTTGTACTGCGGCGAGTGGATCTCCAGCCACGCGCTGCACATCTACCTGCTGCACGCCCCGGACTTCCTGGGCTACCCGGACGCCATGACGCTCGCCAAAGACCACCGCGAGACCGTCGAACGCGGCCTGGCGCTGAAGAAGGCGGGAAACACCATCATGACCGTCGTCGGCGGTCGTGCCATCCACCCGGTCAACGTCCGGCTCGGCGGCTTCTACCGGGCTCCCGTACCCGGCGAACTCGCCCCGCTGGCCGAGCAGTTGCGCCGGGCCCTGGATCAGGCCATCGAGACCGTCCGCTGGGTCTCGGGCTTCGAATTTCCGGACCTGCGGCTCGATCACGAATTCCTGGCGCTGCGCGAACCCGATCAGTACGCCATCGACGCGGGCGTGCCGCACACCTCGGGCGTAGCGTCGTGGCCCCTGAACGAGTTCTCCGAGCACGTCGTGGAGGAACAGGTCCCGCATTCCACCGCCTTGCACGCACGGCTCGACGGTCACCCGTTCCTGGTCGGTCCCCTGGCGCGCTATTCCCTCAACTCCGGCACGTTGTCACCCGTCGCCCGGCAAGCAGCCGAGGCCGCAGGCCTGGGCCCGGTGTGCCGCAACCCGTTCCAGGGCATCATCGTGCGTGCGGTCGAGATCGTCTACGCCGTCGAGGAAGCCCTTCGCTTGATCGACTCGTACGACACACCAGAACGATCCTATGTGGACGTCGAGGCGCGGCCGGGAGCCGGACATGGCGCGACTGAGGCGCCACGCGGAACGCTCTACCACCGCTACGAGATCGACCAGGGGCTGGTCACGTCCGCGACGATCGTCCCGCCGACCGCTCAGAACCAGGCCGCGATCGAGGAGGACCTGGTCACCCTGATCAACGCCAACCTCCACCTAGACGACTCCGCGCTCACCGCGCTGTGCGAACAGGCCATCCGCAACTACGACCCGTGCATCTCCTGCGCCGCGCACTTCCTCGACCTGACGGTGGACCGGCGATGACTGTGGTCATCGGGATCGGCAATCCGTACCGCTGTGACGACGGTGTTGGACCAGCGGTCGCGGATCAGCTGAGACGGCTCTCCTTGCCCGACGTCGAGACCGTGATCGCCGATGGCGAGCCTGTGCAGTTGTTGGATGCCTGGACCGGGGCGGAGCTGGCGATCGTCGTCGACGCCGTGCTGTGCGATCCGGCTGAACCTGGCCGCATCCACCGCACGGACATCGAGGGCATTACCAGTTTTCCTGGTGCGACGAGTTCACATGGCTTGGGTGTGCCCGAGGCCGTCCTGCTCGGCTCCGCGCTCGATCGGCTGCCTGCGCGGCTCGTGGTCTACGCCGTGGAAGCCGCCTGCCTGGATTTCGGCACGGACCTCAGCCCACCCGTCACCGCGGCCGTTCCCGACGTGGTCGCCGCCGTGCTCGACGAGATAGCGAAGGAGAAGCCATGTCCACCCGACCCGCGCTCACCCAACTAGGACTCGACACCGGCAAGAAGGCGCGGCTGTACCGGATCCTGCACCAGCACGGCCTGCGCAACGGAACCGCCCTGTTCCTGCCGTACGATCAAGGCCTCGAACACGGTCCACGGGACTTCCGCGACAACCCGATCTCCAGCGATCCCAAGTACATTCTCAAACTGGCAACCGAAGGCGGCTTCAACGGGATCGCCATCCAGATCGGCCTCGCCGAGAAGTTCTACTGGGACTACGCAGGCGAGGTCCCGCTCGTGTTGAAACTCAACGGGAAGACCGACATCCCGCCCGACGCACACGCGCTCTCACCGGTCAACGCGACCGTCGAAGACGCCGTCCGGCTCGGCGCGGACGCTGTCGGCTACACCCTTTACGTCGGTACACCGGCGCAGGAAGCGGACTTCGAGCAGCTGCGCAGGGTCCGGGAGGACGCTCAGCGCTTCGGCATGCCCTTGATCGTCTGGGCCTACCCACGCGGCGCGGCCATCGAAGCCAAAGGCGGCAAGGACTCCTTCTACGCCGTCGACTACGCCGCCCGCACCGCGGCCGAACTCGGCGCCGACATGGTCAAGGTGAACTTCCCGCACCCGGACAAGCGAACGAACGTCCACACGAGCTACGACCGGGAGTTCACCAGCCAGGAAGCGATCGACGCCGTGGTCCGTTCGGCCAGCCGCACGCTGCTGCTGGTGTCCGGCGGCGGAAAGGCGGGCGACGAAGCCATGCTGGACAAGGCTCGTCAGTCGATGGACGCGGGCGCGACCGGTCTGATCTTCGGCCGGAACGTCTGGCAACGCGAGCACTATGAGTCTCTCCGGTTCGTCAGCGAGTTGCGTGAGATCCTCGCCAAATACCCGAGCACGTGACACTCACGAGGAAGCGCGCAGGCGCCGGACAACCTTGGCGCGCTCCAGTTCCTCGAGCTCAAACTCGGTCCGGCAAGCGCCTGCGCGAGACGCGGGATTCAGCAGTGGCGCTACACCCGGACCCATTGCGTGTGTTTAGACCTGGACTGGCTAGGCCGCGGGCTCGACCTCCCAGGCTCGCCGCAACCGGGCGACCGCCCGGCGAACGACCTGGCGCACGCCCTCCTGGCTGACACCCGACTGGTCGCCGATCCGCCGCAGGGTCCACTGGCTGCCGTCTAGCAGACCGAATCGCATCCGGATCGCGGCGGCTTCCTGCCGTGGCAGCGCACCGACCCGTGCCCGTAGATCGGCCGTGAACTCGCGGTGCTCGATGTCCTCGAACGCTGCGATGGCCGCGCTGTCCTCCACGAAGTCGCCGAGCGTGCTGCCCGCACCGTCACCGATCGGGGTGTCGAGGCTGACTGCGTCGTCCCGGCTCCGCAACAAGTCCGCGGCTCGGCGGACCGATACTCCGGTGATGTCGGCCAGTTCGGCGACGGTCAGCTCCTGCCCGTCCCGTGTTCGCGCTGCCCGGTCGAGCATCGCGAGCGTCTCCTCGGCGTGTGAGGGCAGTCTGATGATGCGCCCCTGACTGGCGATACCACGCCGGATCGTTTGCTTGATCCACCACATCGCGTAGGTGGAGAACCGGAATCCACTCTTGTAGTCGAACTTCTCCACCGCGTGGATCAGCCCGAGGTTGCCTTCCTGGATCAGATCGAGCAGCGGCAGCCGTGGTCCGATCCACGCCCGCGCCGCGCGACGACCAGCCGCAGGTTGGCCTCGATCATCCGGATCCGCGCTCGACGTCGAGACTGCATCCGGTGCCCAACGATTCGAACTCCGCGGCCGTTTCCCGGTGTGCGGCCGGGATGACGTATCGCTCGTCGTACTTCGCGATCGCCAGCAGCCGGTACAGCGACTCGACGTCCGTTCCGGACATCCCGGTCGCGGCGAGCAGGTCGTTCGCGACCGGGCCGTCCAGTGTCCTGGCCCGCATGTACCCGCGCATCGCCGACAGCTTCATCAACACGCCCGCGACGATCTCGGTGTCTCCCGCGCGATCTCTGTCGTGGCACCGATATCTGCGTGCTCGCTATGCGCACCTTGCACGTACCAAGCCACCACGAGTGCTGCCACGGCGGCGAGACCGACCCCCAAGGCAACCGGTGACAACGCGGCTGCGACACCACCAGCCAACGCGGTCAATGGAAACGTCCGCGAACCCGCTGGACGAACACGATCCGCAGCAGTGTCGTGCTCCCGTTCGAGCCCGAACAGCAGCCCGATCGCGAGTGCTGTGGCCAGGTGAGCCAACGCTGTCGCGGTGTCCATGGCCGCTACACCAGAACCCGTTCACCGTCACGCGGCACCACTGCGCACCAGCCGTACTCGCTGTGCAGTCGTTCGGCAAGAGATACGGATGCTTCGGGTTCGCCATGTACCAAGTACGTCACTGACGGCTCCGGACTGTTTACCGCCCACTCGACCAGTTCGTCCTTGTCGGCGTGCGCGCTGAAGGCGTCCACCACGACGACCTCGGTCTTGACCGGGACGTACCGGCCGTGGATCTTGATCTCCCGCGCCCCGTCGGCCAGGCTACGTGCCCGGGTCCCCGCCGCGGCGTATCCGACGATCAGCACGGTGTTTTCCCGGTGGGGCAGCATCGATTCCAGGTGGTGCACCACGCGGCCGCCGGTGGCCATCCCGGACGCCGAGATGATGATCGACGGCCTGCCCGGCCGGTTGATCCGCATGGATTCCTCTGCGGTGCGCAGTTCCGCCAGCCTGCCGGGATCGAACGGATCGTCCATCTCGGACAGTTCGGGCCGGATCTCCGGCCATTTCTTGGCCACGGCCTGCCGGTACACCCGCAAGGACTCGAGCCCCATCGGGCTGTCGACGAACACCGGCAAGGCCGGAATGCGTCCCTGGCGGACCAACTCGGCCAACTCGACCAGGATGACCTCAGTACGGTCGACTGCGAACGCGGGGATGAGCACACTGCCGCCCCGCTCGACTGTCCGGCAGATCGTCTCCGCCAGCGCGGCTGACGCCTGCTCGTCGTCATGCGAGCGGTCACCGTAGGTGGACTCCAGCAACAGTACATCGCACGCCGGACGGGGCTGCGGCGGCAACAGAACGCGGTGTACGGGCCGCCCCATGTCCCCGCTGACCACCACGTCGCGGCGAACGTTGCCGGTAGTGAGTGTGAGGCGTGCCCATGCGGATCCGAGGATATGGCCCGCGCGACCGAACTCCAGCTCTATCCCTTCAGCGACCGACCGGCGCACACCATGATCAAGCGGACGGAACAGCTGCACGGTCCGGCCTACGTCATCCGAGTCGTACAACGGCAGCGCGGGGTGGTGCTTCGACCAACCGCCCGCGTTCGCGAGCGCCGCGTCCTCCATCATCAGGTGTGCGCTGTCCGCGAGGACGATCCTGGCCAAATCCACCGTGCCGTGGGTCGCGTAGATCGGGCCGCGCCACCCGTTTCGGACCAGTACAGGCAGGTAGCCGCAGTGGTCGAGGTGCGCGTGCGTCAGCACGACGACGTCAAGCCGGTCCAAATCCAGGGGTGGCGGCCGCCAGTTGCGCCGCCGCAACGGCGCGAGCCCTTGGAACAGGCCGCAATCGACCAGAACGCTCGACACACCGACCTCGACGAGGAACTTGCTGCCGGTCACGGTCGCGGTGCCGCCAAGGAAGGTGATCGCGGGAGGTGATGTCATCTCTGAATCCTGGGTGCCGAGTGATCACCGCGGGCAGGGGCTTTGGACCGGACCATGTAAGGCCGTTGGCCCCCTTGCGGCCACTCGGCGTGCCGACGCGGGACTTCCGCCCCTATGTGCCCGAAAGCAGGGCCACGCATCCTGGCCCGAAGCGGCAACACGTTTCCCGGCTGGAGCAGACGATGGCAGTGCGACGAGAACTCGAGACTTTGAACCGGCAGCAATGCCTGGACCTGCTGCACACTGTGCGTGTTGGGCGCCTGGTGTTCACCGAGGACGCCTTGCCCGCTGTCCAGCCGGTCAACTTCCGTCTGTACCAGGACTACATCGTCATCCGGGTGGCGGGTGGCGGAAAACTGCGCGCCGCCACCGGAAATGCCGTGGTGGCCTTCCAGGCCGACGAACTGGACCCGGACCTGCGCGAAGGGTGGAGTGTGACCGTTGTCGGCCATGCGAACCTGATCCTCGACACGGACGAACTCGTTGAGCTGTCGGGAATCTGGTTGCAGCCGTGGGTGAGCGGCCGACGTGACCACTTCATCCGGATCGAGGCCGAGAAAGTGACTGGACGGCGGCTCTACACCGAAGCCGCCGTCCAGTCACAGACCGCTTGATCACAGGCGCGTGCGCTCGGGCATATCGTTCCACGCGTAGCTCATCCGGTTGCGGACCTCGATCACGCCGGGGATCTTGGGGACCAAGCGACTGGCGATCTCGACCTCGCACCTGCGCTCCAGCCGGCCGAGCATGGTCACCACGCCGTCCTCGACCGTGACCGACATCGACTTCGGATCTGCCCAGAGGGTGCGAACCAGGATCTCCTGCACGATCTCCTGCTGGATGTCCTGGTCCGACCGACGGAAGACACTCAGCAGATCGCGGCGCGACACGACACCGACCAGTTTATGATCGTCCACAACGAACAATCGGCGGACACCACGCCGAGCGAGTTCCCGCGCCGCGACCGCGAGCGTCTCCTCGGGCGAAATGGTGAACACCGGGGCGCTCATCAAGTCCTTCGCCTGCAGAGCGACTGCTTTTCTTTGCCGCACGTGGGTCTGCTTGCTCGTGAACAGGTGGTGCTCCGGCTCTGTGCCGTCACTCTCCTGCTTGTGCAGCAGGTCGGCTTCGGACACGACGCCAAGCGGGAAGCCGTCCTTCGCGAGGACAGCGACCGCGCTGATCTGTTTGCTCGCCAACAGGTTGACGATTTCCTTGAACTCGGTCTCCGGTGTGACGGTGACCGGATCCTTCGTCATCACGCTTGCGACAGTGGGATTGTGCATCGAATCCTCCTCTACGAATGCGATCCCACTGTTGCCTCAGACTTTCCGGTGTCGATAGGGGCCAAAGGCCTGGCACATCAGGGCACCAGGACGGCCGCGCCGTTCACCTTGTCCATGGCGAGGTCAGTCAGCGCTTGGCCAGCCTTGTCCAATGAGTACGGGGTTGTGGTCACCTCGAGGTGGTGTTCGGCGGCGAATCGCAGGAATGCCCGGCCGTCGTCGCGGGTATTGGCGGTGACACTGCGGATCTGCCGCTCCTGGAAGAGGTGTTGCTGGTAGTTCATCCGAGGGATGTCGCTCAGGTGGATACCCGCGATCGCCAGTGTTCCTCCCCTGTCCAGCGCCGCCATCGCGGGCAGCACCAGGTCACCGACCGGGGCGAACAGGATCGCCGCGTCGAGTGGCTCTGGCGGGGCGTCCGCGGCAGCACCTGCCGACGCGGCACCGAGTCGCAGGGCGAGTTCGCGAGCGGCGGCGCTGCGGGTGAGGACGTGCACGACAGCGCCCTCGGCGAGCGCGACCTGGGCGGCGAGATGGGCGCTGGCGCCGAATCCGTAGATACCAAGCCGTCCGCCTGGCGGCAGGTCCGCTCGGCGCAACGCGCGGTAGCCGATGATGCCCGCGCAAAGCATCGGCGCGAGCTCCTCATTGGAGTATCCGTCCGGTAGCCGATAGGCGTAATCGGCGGGAACGGTGGCGTAGTCGGCATATCCCCCGTCGGCGTCCCAGCCGGTGTACCGAGAGTCTGGGCAGAGATTCTCCGCTCCGCGCACGCAATACGTGCAATGGCCACACGTCTGGCGCAGCCAGGCGATGCCGACCCGGTCACCTGGCTGGAAGTCGCCTGCCGCGGTCACGACCTCGCCGACGATTTCGTGTCCAGGCACGACTTGTTGTCGATGCACCGGCAGGTCTCCTTCAGCCACGTGCAGATCCGTCCGGCACACGCCGCAGGCCAGCACGCGCACCAGCAGTTCGCCGTCGCGGGGAACCGGGATCGGTTCCACCCCTTGGCTTGCCGGGCCGTCCGCGATCGGTCCCGGCCGCGTGACACGCCAGACGCGTGAATCCATACAGATCGTCCTTTCGGGTCGGCCAGCACGCGTTCAGTGCTGGGCACGGCGATGAACACCACGTCACCACAAAGTCCAGTGGGTCGCCAACCGTCCCGGTGGGCGATAGCCTCGCCGGAGGCGAGGTATATCCCGGCCCGAACAAGGTGAGGCGGCGAGTGAGCGACGGACCTGGTGATCGGGCGTTGCCCGATCTGAAGCAGCTGCGGCTGGACACGCTGCTGCGGGAGCTGATGGACCGGGCGGCCGAGGTGCTCGAGTCCCAGGACCGGATCCACCGGCTGCTCGACGCGGTGGTCTCGGTGGCCAGCGACCTGTCGTTGCCCGACGTGCTGCGCCGGATCGTCCAGTCGTCCATCGACCTGGTGGGCGCGCGGTACGCGGCGATGGGCGTGCTGGCCCCGGAAGGCACCAGTCTGCAGGAGTTCATCTACATCGGTATCGACGACCAGCAGCGGGAACTGATCGGCGATCTGCCGCACGGCAAGGGAATCCTCGGTCTGCTGATCAACCACCCGGAACCGATCCGGATGCCGGATTTGCACGAGCATCCGCAATCGTACGGTTTTCCGCCCAACCACCCGCCGATGCGGTCCTTCCTCGGCGTGCCGGTACGCGTGCGTGGCGCGGTGTTCGGAAACCTTTACCTGACTGAGAAAAAGGGCAGCCACGAGTTCACCGAACAAGACGAGACCGTGGTCATCGCGCTGGCCGCGGCCGCGGGTATCGCGATCGAGAACGCGCGTCTGTTCGCGCAAAGCCAGCAGCGGGAAGCGTGGCTTCGTGCCTCCAATGAACTCAACAGCGCACTGCTGTCCGGGCAGACCACGTCCGGCGCGCTCAAGCTGGTCGCCGAGCGGGCTGTGGAGGTCTCCGGTGCCCCATTCGCGGCGATCTTGCTGCCGGATGGCGACGGCGAGCAGCTCACGTTCGAAGAAGTGGTCGTCAACGCCGGTGCCGCCGACCTGGCCGGTCAGCACATCGCGATCCGGGGCAGTGAGCTCGGCGAGGTGTACGCCACGGGTGAGCCACGCATCGTGCACAACTTGGCCGCCACGGACTGGGCGGTCGAAGCCACACACGTCTTCAAGTACCTAGGTTCGACAGTTCTCGTGCCACTGGCGGCCGGTCAGAACGTGCTTGGTGTCCTCGTCATCGCCAATGGGCGTGGCCAGACCCCATACCGGGACGGCGACCTGCAGATGGTGCAGACGTTCGCCGGGCACGCGGCGCTGGCCATCGAGTACGTCAGGGCGCAGGAGGACCGCCAGCGGCTGGCGGTGTTCGAGGACCGGGACCGGATCGCCCGTGACCTGCACGACCAGGTCATCCAGCGGCTGTTCGCGATCGGCCTTGGCCTGCAGGGCCTGTCCAAGCTGGTGGTCAAACCCGAGGTCGGCCGCCGGGTGGCCGGTTTCGTGGAGGAGATCGACCAGACCATCCGGGAGATCCGCCGCAGCATCTTCTCCCTGCAGGAAGAACCCGGCGCCGGGCCGGTCAGCCTGCGCGGCGAGCTGCTGCGGGTGATCCAGGACGGCGCCAACGCACTGGGTTTCGAGCCGACGGTGAACATGGACGGCCCGCTCGACAGCCTCGTTCCCGACGACCTGCGTCCCGACGTGCTGGCCACTCTGCGGGAGACGCTGTCCAACGCCGCACGGCACGCCGACGCCAACACGGTCCTGATCACGGTGAATGTCGACCGGCAAGGCAAAGGCCTCAAGCTGGCGGTCCGCGACGACGGCAAAGGCATCCCGAAAGACCTCGAACGGCAGAGCGGACTGGCCAACATTGCCGAACGAGCCAGCCGCTGGCACGGCACGTGTGACATCGAGACCGCGACGGGCAGCGGGACCACCATCACGTGGGAAGTCCCGCTGCCGACGAATGACTAAGAGGCTCCGGCAATTGAGTCTTGGAATAGCGAGTCGGGTCCGAGGTGGATGCATCGGTGTTTGGTGGGGCCTGGACTGGACCGTCCCGGTCCAGTCCCACCGGGCAGCGAGGCGCCGCCTCGGCCCGATCTCGTCCATACGCTCAATTGCCGGAGCCTTTAAGGCCGGACCACCGCGACCGGGCAGGGCGCGTGATGCAGCAACGCCTGGCTGGTCGACCCGAGCAGCAGGCCGGTGAGTCCGCCGCGGCCGCGTGAACCGACCACCACCAGCTGGGCGTCCCCGGCCTGTTCGAGCAGGCTGTGCGCGGGCCGGTCCTGGGCGACGATCCGGTCGACGTTCACATCCGGGTACTTCTCCTGCCAACCGGCCAGCCGCTCGCTGAGCACCTCGAGTTCCCTGGCCTGGATCTCCGGCCACTCGAAGGCGTGCGGCACCATCGCGAAAGCCGACGCCGGCAGCATGTCGCTCCAGGCGTGCACCGCGACCAGCGAAGCACCCAGCCGAGCAGCCTGCTCGTAGGCGAACCCGATGGCGGCCTCGCTGGCGGGCGAGCCGTCGACGCCGACCACGATCGGCTTGCCAGTGCGGTCCGTCTCCTCACCACGGACCACGACGACAGGACACACGCCGCGCTGAGCGACCTTGGTAGCAACGGACCCGACCAGCAGGCCCGTGAACCCGCCCAACCCGCGTGAGCCGAGCACCATCAGCTGCGCTGTCGCGGACTCTTCGAGCAACGCGCTCGCGGCATCGCCATGCTCGAGGATCCGCGACACTTCGACCTCTGGGGCCGTCTCGGTCGCGATCTGGGACGCCGACCGCAACCACTCACGGCCTTCGTCAGCCAGGACGTCGGACACCGACTTCGGCAACGTCACCGGGGTGTACTGCGAGACCACCATGCACGCGTGGACGAGCCGGAGCGGCGCTTTGCGAGAGGCAGCCTCTTCAGCGGCCCAGCGGACCGCGTGCTGCGCGGAGTCGGAGCCGTCGATTCCGACGACAATGGGCTTGGTCATGGAGATTCTCCTTCAGGGACGGACGACGGCCAGCGGCGTCAGGGTGTAGTGCATGAGGGCTTGGCTCGTGGAGCCGAGCAACATTCCGTGATAACCGCCAAGGCCGCGGCTGCCGACGACGATCAGCTGCGCCTGCTCGTCGTAGTCCAGCAGCGCCCGCACCGGCCTGCCCTTCGTGACCACACGGGTCACCGGGACGTCCGGGTACTTCTCCTGCCACCCAGCCAGCCGCTGGGCCAGCAGTTCCCGCTCACGTTCCTCCAGGACCGTCGTGTCGAGCGCGATCCGGTCCACGTTCAGCTCGGGATCGAGGTACACCTCGGTCCACGTGTGCACCGCGATCAACGACGTGCGACGGAGCGAGGCTTCCTCGAAGGCGAACTTGATCGCCGCTTCACTGGCCGGTGATCCGTCGACGCCGACCACAACAGGACCAGCGGTCTCCGACGGCCCCAGCCGTGGTGTGCGGACGAGGGTGACCGGGCAGGTAGCCCCCGCGACCACGGAATTCGCGGTCGAACCCACCAGCATGCCGGTGAACCCGCCGAGACCGCGCGCACCGAGCACGATCATCGCCGCGTCGGCGGACATCTCGACCAGCGCCGCGACAACCTCCGCGTCTCCCAGTTCGATGGACGGATTCTGATCGGGAACTTCCGCGCGAGCCGCGACGAGCGCCTCGTGCAGCCACTTCTCCGCCTGCTCACGCAAGGCCGGGCGCATCGCGGCGGCGACTTTCTCGTCGTGGTAGCGGCTGATCGGGTCTGGTTGCAGGTGCACGAGAGTCAGTGGCAGCTTGCGCGCCGATGCTTCCTGCGCCGCCCAACGAACCGCGGCCAGCGCTGCCGCCGAGCCATCGACGCCGACGATGATCGGCCGGTGGTGCTCGAACAGGGTGGTCATCGATTCCTCCACATCGGACGGTGACGATCTGCTTGGTGAAACCTTCCCTTGTCGCACACCTGTCCCGGCAGTGCTCACCGGCCCGCCCAGGTAGGGCCGATCGGCCCTACCTAGAGGCTCCGGCCATTGAGTCTTGGAATAGCGAGTCTGCCCCGGCCGGAAGCCGGAGATTGGCTACAGCAGCTGGATGCATCGGTGCCCGATCTCGCCCAAACGCTCAATGGCCGGAGCCTCTTAGCAGGAGGACAAGCAGGAAGACCCCCGCTACGCGACGCTCAGCCCGCAGGAGCGCCGCATCCTGGACCTGATCGCCGAAGGCGTGACGAACCTGCAAATCGCCGCACAGCTGTATCTCGCCGAGAAGACGGTGAAGAACTACGTGTCCTCCCTGCTGCACAAGCTGGGGTTCGTACGCCGTACCGAGGCCGCTGTCTACGCGACCCGGCGGCGGGACGAGAACAAGTCATGACAGTGGCCGGAGTGGATTCGACCACTCCGGCCACTTGTCCTACAACGGTGTCTCCTCCTTCCGTGCTTCACTGACATCCCCGGTTACCTGCGGGGCCCGGCAGGTGTTGGTGATGTGGCGGGTTGTCGCCAGTGACCACAACCCGATCGTCGCCCCGAAGAGCACCCCGAGCGCGACTTCGCTGGCGAAGATCAACGCGATCAGTCCGCCGCCCAGCGCGGCGATGCCCAGCGTGGTCGCGATGACCGTGTAGGTCAGCTTTGCTGGGGACTTCGGCGCCTTGTAGAGCTCATCCGCGGCGCCGTAGCCGCAACCGATCACACCGAGCACCAGAATCGCCGCAGCAGCACCGCGAACGCTCGACACCAGCACGACATCCGCCCCGCTGAGGAACAACACGTACACCGCGACAACCAGAGCGGCAATCGCAGTAGTGACACCGTCCTTCCAGGTGAGTTTCATGGTTTGACACCCCTCTCGTTGAACTAGGTGCCGACCTAAGCGTCACTCTGTGTCCCGTCCCGGAGCAGGGCCAGAAGCCCTATGGGACAACGGCATTGGACCTGTCACGCACCCGTACTTCGAGCACACCGGGAACCGCGCCGGAAGGCACGACTCAGGTGATGCCGGGCCTCCTACACGATCGCCTCGTCCTCTCGGGCGATCGTGCGCAGCAAATCCCGGCGAGTGACGATGCCGACCAGCCTGCCCTCGTCGACGATCGGGATCGCACGCAGATGGCCCGCGCCAGCTGGGCGGCGTCGGAGTTTGGTCCCCTGGTGAGCACCTCAGTCGTCGTGACCGCGCCAGCAGTGGATGCGGGCTGTTCAGCTGCGTGCACCGGCCAATCGGAATGGATCAGCGCACGCGGGTCGACACCGATCCGATCGTGCAGCAGGTCCATCTCCGTGCCCACACCGACCATCCGGCCATCCGAGTCGACCACCGGCAACGTCGTGAAACCGTTGTCCACCAGGAGCTTCGCAGCTTGCTTGGCCGATGTGGACGGTTCGACGGTGACCAAATCCGTGGTCATCACGTCACGGGCACGCATGTCACGTTCCTTGCGGCTCGGGGCGCACGACGACCACGGGAACGTCCGAGTGACGCACGCAGGCAGCGCTGACAGACCCCAGCAACGCCTTGCGCAGCCGCTCACCGCGATGCGTCGCGACGACGAGCATCGCAGCGTCCTCAGCCGCCTCGACGAGTGCCTTGGCCGGTCGGCCTTCGATGGCACGCTCGACGATCGTCGGAACGTCAGCACGTCCTTGCACGGCAAGGCGCACTGTGCTGGACAGTTTTTCCTCGGCGATCTTGCGCCGCTGCTCGCTGGGCGTCCAGATGAAGTCTGTCGCGGGGTCGACGGTCCACACCGTCACCGCGTGCACCGGGCAGCGCCGGATGACGGCCTCGTCGATCGCCCAAGCAAAGGCCCGCCGCGCGGCGTCCGAATCGTCGACGCCGACCACGATCGGCGGGCTTCCGTTCTGCTCAACCATTTCCGTCTCACCTCTCCCTGAAGTTCCAGTGCCACTGTGGTGGTTGCGCATCCACGGTCGATAGGGGCCAATGCCGGGCCGGGACGTGCCATTCAGCCCTGTCTGGGCGTTCGGGGTTGGGCGAGTCTGATGCCATGAGCAAACCGATCGTGGTCGGCGTCAACAGCCAGCCGGACAGCGACATCGCACTGGAATGGGCGATCGCGGAGGCCGCGCACCGCAAGGTCCCGTTGCTGATTCTGCACGCAGGCGAGGTGGCACCTTTGCGTGCGGTGGGCAGGGGTCCGCTGCTGGAAAAGACGCGAACGTCCAGCGAGCTCCTGGTCGACAAGGCGATCGCCGTCGTCCAGGCGATGAACAAAGACATCTCTGTCTCATCGGTCATCGCGCCAGGCGAACCGGCCGACGTGCTGATCGGCTGGTCGACCGACGCGCTCATGCTCGTCCTCGGCAACCGCGGACGCTCACCGCTGCTGAGCTCGGTCGGCGCCAAGGTCACGGCACAGGCACGATGCCCAGTGATCATCGTGCGAAGCACGCCCTCGAGGTACGCACCGGTGGTGCTCGGAGTGGACGGTTCACCGGTGTCGAAGGCAGCTGCGGCGTTCGCGTTCGACTACGCCGCGAGGCATTCGACCGGTGTGCGTGCGGTTCACACGTGGCATCGCAGCTCGCTACCCGTGTCTGGTGATCTTCCCGCACAACGGCGAGCTCACCTCCGTGTCGTCACCGAGACGTTGGCCGACGCTCATGACCAGCATCCCAAGGTGCCCGCGTGCGTCGTCTCCACGATCGGCAACGCGCGGGATGTCCTGCGCGACGAATCGATGCAAGCCCAACTGCTGGTGGTCGGCACACACGGGCACGGAGGCAAATCCGGTCTGCTGCTGGGCTCGGTGAGCCAGGCGATGATGCGCACCGCGAGTTGCCCGGTCGCGGTCGTACCATCCATATGACCCTATCCGACAGGGCTTTCGGCCCTATCGGATCCCAGGTGATCACGAGCACCGTTAGCTCGTGGTGGACGGCGCGGGTCTGGAAGTGCTCAACGAGGCTGAGTGCCTCCAACTGTTGGCCGGCGCCCCGGTCGGCCGGATCGTGTTCAGTGATCGAGCACTGCCCGCCGTCCTGCCGGTGAACTTCGCCGTCATCGAGAACGCTGTCATCATCAGGACTGACGCCCGCAGCAGGCTCGCCATCGCGGGCACGAACACCGTGGTCGCCTTCGAGGCGGACGAGTTCAGCTCTCGTCCCAGCCGCAGCGCATGGAGTGTGGTGGCAGTCGGGATGGCCACAGAAGTGAGCGTTCCCGCCGATCTCGACGCCATCCGCCGGCTCGGCCTGCATCCGTGGGCATCTGGAGCCAAGGAGTACTACCTGCGGATGGACATCGAGACCATCACCGGCCGACGGCTGCACGCATCCGGTTAGGACAGCCGTCCCACTGCTGTCCTCTAACCGGACTTGCCAGCTAGTGCCTGCGCCACCGACGCAGCCAGCCGAATCGCTTGCGCGCCTTGGGTGGGGGCTCGTTCTCCGGTTCCGGAGTCCGTGGCGGTTCCTCGGGCTCTTCAGCCTCGTGCTTGCCCCGCATCCGGTTGGTCTCGGCCATGAAGTACCCGGTCAGGCGGTCGAGGTGATCGCCGTGGGTGCTGCGCCGGGCTTCAGCGGAAGCTTGGTATTTCTCGAAATCGGTCATCGCAACCTCCTCAGGTAGGGATCGACGTACGGCACTGGCTCGACCCGGACACGCGCATCGACGACGATCCCTCCATCTCGGCCGACGACCAGCGGATTGATATCCAGTTCCGCGACCTCCGGCAGCAACTCGGCCAGTCGGGCCACCCGCAGCAGGACATCACGGACCATCTCCTTGTCCACATCGGACGTGAACAGGGCGGGGGCCGAACGGATGGAGCGGAGCATCTCGTCCGCGTCCACATCGGTCACCGGGACGAGCCGGGCCGTACGATCATTGAGCATGTCGGTGTCCACGCCGCCCAGCCCGAAGACCACGAGCGGCCCGAACGTGGGATCACTGGTCACCCCGATCAGCAACTCCCGCCCAGGTGGCACCATCAGCTGCACCACGACGCCGTGCAACGCGGTGCCGAACCGGTCCGCGAATTCTTCGAAGGCGGCACGGACGTCGGCCGCTCCGGCCAGCCCCAAACGCACTCCGCCGCCACGGCTCTTGTGCAAGAGTCCAGCCGCCACAGCCTTCATCGCGACCGGAGCATCGAACTGGCTCTGCGCGGCGAGCGCGGTCTCCACGTCCGGCGCGAACACCTCACCGAGCACTGGAAGCCCAAAGGCACGTAGCAGAGTGACGACCTCCTCGGGCTCGAGCCAGCCTCCGTTGGCATCAGCCGCGAGACGATCCCGAATGACCTGCCGTGCGAGATTCGCGTCGATGGCAGGAAGATCGGGCGTGTGCCCAGCGGGGCGGCTCAGCCAAGCAGCTCGTTCGGCGGCGAGTCCCACCGCGATAGCGGCAGCTCCGGGATCTGCGAAGCAAGGCAGGCCGTTCAGCCAGTCCACAGCGTTGCCTTGGTCGAGGCGCACCGCGATCAGCGGCTTGTTCGTCTCGGCGGCGATGGCTCCGGCAGGATCACCCAGTGCGGTGGGGGCGGCGATCGCGATCATCGCGTCGACCTTCTCGTCGGCGAGCATGATCCGCAGAGCCTGGTTGAAAACCTCGTCGGCCACGACCGCGGTCGTGTCCACCGGATTGTGCACACTGGCCAATCCCGGTAGCACCGATTTCAGTTCTCGCTGAGTGCGTTCGGACAAGGCGGCGACTTCCAGTCCATTCTGGGCGCAGGCGTCCGCCGCCAGCACACCGGCCCCACCTGCGTTGCTGATCACGGCGACACGGTTGCCCTTCGGCAACGGCTGGCGTGACAGCACGGCGATCGTCCCGGTCAACTCGGAAAGGTGATCCACCGCGAGTACACCGGCTTGCCGGAACAGCGCCTCACGCAACACCGTTGGCGTTGCCGTGGCAGCGGTGTGGGACGCGGCCGCGCGCTGACCGGCTTCCGTGCTACCCGCACGAATGGCCAGTACCGGTTTGCTCCGTGCCAAATGTCGTGCCAGCCGCGAGAACTTGCGGGGATTGCCGAACGATTCCATGTACAGCACGGCCATTTTGGTCCGCGTGTCGCTTTCCCACCAGTGCAGCAAGTCGTTGCCGCTCACGTCGTACTTGTCCCCAGTAGACACCAAAGTGGACACGCCAAGGTCCAGCCGCCGCAACTGCTCCAGCACCGCGATCGCGATGCCGCCGGATTGGGTGACCACCCCGATATCGCCCACGGTCAGACCACCAGCGGCAAAGCTCGCATCGAGCTGCACCTCGCTGTTCACCACGCCAAGGCAGTTTGGACCGACCATCCGCATGCCGTAGTGTCGGACCGTCTCCAGCAACCTCCTTGCCTGCTCAGGGTCGGTCGACAAGCCCGAACTGATCACCAGCAACGCCTTGACGCCCTCCTGGCCACACTCGGCGGCCACGTCGGCGACCGAGCGCGCCGGCACGCAGATCACCGCCAGTTCAGGCGCGTTCGGTATCGCCGATACCGAGGGGTAGCACGGCACCCCGAGCAGCTCATGAGCGTGGGGGTTGACCGCGGTCACCGTACCGGTGAAGCCGCCCGCCAGGATGTTGGACAGCACGGCGTGCCCGATGGATTCCGGCTTACGACCCGCCCCGATCACCGTGACCGAATCGGGGCAGAACAAGGGTTGTAGGCTCGCAGTGGCCGCGACCCGTTCGCGCACCGCGACCGCGTCGAGATAGCCCTCGCCCGGCACGAGGTCGATGTCCACCTTGATCACGTCGAAATTCGGCCTGGTACTGACAGCCAGCCCCATGTCCGAGAACACCCGGAGCATCCGCCAGTTGCCCGGCAACACGTCCGCTGTGAACCGCTGAACGCCGTGGCTACGCGCGAGCGAGCCGAGATGTTCAAGCAGGAGCGTGCCGATCCCGTGGTGCTGCACCTGATGCGCGACCACCAACGCCACATCGGCCGTGACCGGTGCGCTTCCCTGGATCACCACGTACGCGGCCATACCGAGCAAGACGTGACCGTCGAACGCGCCGACTCCGGCGTTCTCATCGAGCACCTTCGTGACGAAGATGTCGATGGGCGGCACGGACATGCTGAAGAACCGAAGGTAGCGATCCTCGTCCGGCATCGCCTTGTGCAGCGCGACAACCTGGTCGTGATCGGCGGCGGTCAACTGCCGGACCGTCACCATCGCCCCATCCGTGAGCAGGACCTCGCTCATTCTGTCCTCCTCGGCTTCCAGTCGCGGATCTCCGGCAGGTCCTCACCCGTGCGGCGGATGTGGTCGTGGTGCTTGGCCAGGCGCCCGAGAAGTTCTTGACGCAGGTGGCCGATCCGGCCGTCCAGCCGCGGCACACGCTCCAGCGCGGCCAGTGCGAGGTGATAGCGGTCGAGCTCGTTGAGCACGCACATGTCGAACGGGGTCGTGGTGGTGCCGTAGTCGTGGAACCCCCACACGTGCAGGTTGTCGTGACCAGGGCGACGGTAAGCCAGCCGGTGGATCAGCCACGGATAGCCGTGGAACGCGAAGATCACCGGCTTGTCCCGGGTGAAGATCTCGCCGTACTCCCGGTCGCTGATCCCGTGCGGATGCTGCTCTGGCGAGAACAACCTGCCGAGATCGACCACATTCACCACGCGGATCCGCAGATCCGGCACCAGTTCGAGCAGAACGTCCTTGGCAGCAAGGGTTTCCTGGGTCGGCACGTCACCGGCACAAGCCAGCACGACATCAGTGCCACCATCGATATCGGTGCTTGCCCAGCTCCAGACGCCGAGACCCTGCTCGCAGTGCGCGCGTGCCTCATCCGCTGTGAGGTACTGGTGTGCCGGTTGCTTTCCGGCGACGATCACGTTGACCAGGCCGCGTGTCCGCAAGCAGTGGTCGGCCACGGTCAGCAGCGAATTGGCGTCCGGCGGCAGGTAGACCCTGGCGACCTCGGGGCGCTTGCTCAGGACGTGATCGATGAACCCAGGATCCTGATGGGACGCCCCATTGTGGTCCTGTCGCCACACATGCGAGGTCAGCAGGTAGTTCAGACTCGGTACCGGACGACGCCACGGAATGTCCATGGACGTGTGCAGCCACTTGGCGTGCTGCGCGACCATCGAGTCCACGATGTGCGTGAACGCCTCGTAGCTCGACAGCAAGCCATGCCTGCCGGTCAGCAGGTAACCCTCCAGCCAACCCTGGCACAAGTGCTCAGACAGCACCTCGAAAACGCGGCCGTCACGAGCCAGGTGTTCATCGTTCGGTTCGATCGGCAACTGCCACCGGCGCCCCGTCACGTCCAAAACGTCTCCCAGGCGGTTGGACGCGTGCTCATCCGGCGCGAAGTACAGCAGGCTGTCCACATTGAGAACCATCGCATCACGGAGATAGCCCCCAAGAGCGCGGGTCGACTCAGCGGTCTTGCCGACGTCCACCGTGTACCGACGCCAGTCCGGCAAGTTGAGATCACGCTGCACCTGGCCGTGTGCGATCGGATTGGCGCTCATCCGCCTGGCGCCCAACGGGTGCCAGTACCGCACCAGCGGCGCGGGCGCGCCGTCGGTTTCAAACAGCTCGCCAGGTTGGTAGGACCGCAACCAGCTTTCCAGTTGGGCCAGCCGATGCGGGTCGGATCGGATGTCAGTGATCGGAACCTGATGCGACCGCCACGATCCCTCAACCTGGCGCCCGCCCACGGTCCGCGGCCCAGTCCACCCCTTGGGCGTGCGCAGCACGAGCACGGGCCACGCTGTCGCCCGGCTGCGGATGCCGCGGTGCGCGTCGCCTTGGATCTGCCGGATGTCGGCCAGACACTGCGCCAACGCCTCGGCGTACGCCTCGTGCACCTCGAACGGGTCCGATCCGGAAACTTCAACCGCACGCCAGCCGTGGCCGCGCAGCATCGCCGCCAGGTCATCCTTGGGCAGGCGGGAAAGCACGGTCGGGTTGGCGATCTTGTACCCGTTCAGGTGCAGGATCGGCAACACCGCCCCGTCGGTCGCCGGGTTGAGGAAGGCGGGCGCATGCCAACTCGTGGCCAGTGGCCCGGTTTCGGCTTCGCCGTCGCCGATGACGCACGCGACGATCAGCTCCGGGTTGTCGAGCGCGGCTCCCGTCGCATGGGCAAGGGAGTACCCGAGTTCGCCGCCCTCGTGGATCGAGCCAGGCAGGTGCGCCGAGGCGTGGCTGGGCACCCCGCCCGGGAACGAGAACTGACGGAACAACTCCCGCATCCCCGCCTCGTCCTGGCTGACGTGCGGGTACAGCTCGGAGTACGTGCCCTCCAGCCACGCGGCCGCATTGAGGCCCGCGGCACCATGTCCCGGCCCGGTCACAAGTAGCGCGTTGACGTCGTCGCGCATGATCAGGTGGTTAAGGTGTGCGTAGGTCAGGGTGATGCCCGGCACCGTCCCCCAGTGCCCCAGCAGCCGCGGTTTGACATGTTCCGGCTGGAGCGGCACACGCAGCAACGGGTTGTCCATCAAGTAGATCTGGCCGACTGACAGGTAATTGGCCGCTCGCCACCAGGCGTCGATCCGGCGCATCGTGTCGGTCACCGACCGCGTCTCGGTGAGCTGGGGTTGGGCGGTCATCAGGTGCCTTCCGTCAAAAGTTGCTTGCCACCAACGCTGCCCGCACGGCGTAGGGCGCCGATACTGCCGAGCGCCCTGTCCAACTCGGGCCTTTCGGCCTGTTCCAGTGCTCACAAACAAGTGCTGACTTCGTCGACCGGCCGACGACGGGTGTGCGGCGGCAGGTAGCCGTAGCCAAAACGCAGGACCGCCTGCGGATAGCCCTCCTCACCGAGCACGGACGTCAACGCGGAGCGACTCGCCGACCTCTCGACCGCCGCGGACAAAAACGACGTACTGACTTCACCGGCCGTGGCCGTGAGCAGAACCCGTTGCAGGGCCTGGCCGGCGCGCATGTGGTCACGAGCGTCGTCTCGATGGGTCAACAGCACTCCCAGCAACGGCTCCTGCTCGTATTCCCTAGGCCGCTTGTCACCGTCAGAACCATAGTGCCGCAGCAGAACCAACGGCTCGATGAGTGGCGGCGGGCCGCTGGCCAACGGCGGAACCCCATCGAGTCGGTCCGGATCCTCGGCAACCCACGCCAACAGTTCATCCTGGAAGCCGACGTCCTGCCGCTGCGAGTTCTCGGCGAACCGCAAGAGCGTGGACACCGCGTCGTATCGTTGCGGCCGAACCAACAGAACCAGCCGAGCACCTTCATGCAAAGCCGCTTGCCGCAAAGCCATCTGTACGTCGCCGCCCACCGGGTCGTCCCGGAACGGCCGCCTGTTGGTACGCCGCCGCGGGATCGCCTTGTACAGCACCAGTTCGTCAGCCCTTGCCGCGAGATGCCCGCTGACTCGCACCCGCGCCAACAGATCTCGCCGGTCAGCGTCCGGCGTGAGCCAAACGTGTACTGGAAGCCCCTGCGACCGCAGCGCCATCCGCAAGTTGAACAGCGCGGCACCACAGGACATCCGCGCCTCACGACCACCTGGGTCGGCGACCGCCAAGACACGCGATTCGTCCAGCAGAACGTCAACCTGGTCGCCGGTGACCTCGAATCGCCACGGCTGCGTGTTGTGCGGAGACGGCGCCAGAATCGCCGCCTCCAGCGCGTCCTGCCACTGGGGAGATGTCATGCCGCCACTCCCTTCTTGATCCGGGCCACCGCGAACTCGGCCTGCTCGGCCAGTTCCAGCTCTTCCCGATCGGTGATCACGAACACGCGTGGCAACGCACCCAACGGGCTGATCACCCGGTCGCCGTGTGCGGCCAGCAGCTCGTTCACCACAGTGATGCCGAGAACCTCAAGACCTCGGGTGATGTCCCCGACCAGGTTCCTGTTGTGCACGGCAACGCCACCGGTGAACACCACTGCGTCCAACCGGTCGAGCGACGCCGCCATCGCACCGATCTCCCTGCGGATGCGGTGGACGTAGACATCGACCGCCAGTTTCGTGTCCGGTGCGGCGAGTACGTCTCGCAGGTCCCCGCTGGTGCCGCTCATCCCGGCAAGGCCGGACTGGAAGTACAGGACGTCGCTCAGCTCCTCCGCGCTGATGATCTTCTGTTCCAGCATGTACACGAGCAATCCAGGATCGACCGAGCCGGACCGGGTCGCCATCACGGCACCTTCCAGCGGAGTGAATCCCATGCTCGTATCGACGCTGCGGCCGCCCTTGATGGCGGTTATGGACACTCCGGCTCCCATGTGGACACACAACGCCCGCGTATTGCCGGGCTTGTCATGCACCATCTCGGTGATCCGCCGCATCGCGTACTGACAGGACAAGCCATGGAACCCGTACCGGCGTAGTCCGTATCTCTCGGTCAGGTCTTTGGGCAAGCCGTACATTCTGGCGGCTTCGGGCATCGACGTGTGGAACGCGGTGTCGAAGCACGCCACGACCGGAGCTGAACCGAACATCGCGTACTTCGCAGCCATCAACGACCGCGGCTGATGCAGCGGTGCCAGCGGCACGAATTCCCCCAGCTCCGCCAGGATCGCCTCGTCCAGGACCGCCGGGGCGCGCCGGTCGCCGCCGTGCACGAACCGAACGGCCACGACGTCCAGATCGGGCCATTGCTTACGCCGCAAGGGCTCCGAGGTCACGCCGTCCCATCGATCGAACACAGCCCGCTCGACCTCAGTGCCGTCCACGACCAACGACAGCTTGAGGCTCGACGAACCCGGATTCACCGTCATCACACGCATACCGTTACTGTCGCTGGACGACGTCGATCCAGGTCAGTGGCCATCGACTCTCACCGGAGGGCCGAAAGACCCATTCGGCCGCCGCCAGATCAGCTTGTCCATCTCGACCACGACGAACGCGGCCACGCTCGCAGCCAGGATGAGCAGCCACACACCGACGTCCAGCGGCGCGGTGTGGAACAGAGTGTTCAGCACCGGCACGTACGTGATCAAAGCCTGCAACAACACCATCAGCCCGATGCCGGACACCAGCCAGCGGTTCCAGCCGCCCAGGCGGAGCCGGTCTAGCGAACGGCAACTGATCAGGTAGGCGATCTGCACGAACACGAACACGTTGATCGCCGCCGTTCGCGCCTCAGCCACCGACGCGCCGGCGTCCAGCAATCCGTCGAACATCAAAAACGCCGCCGCGACTAGAACAATGGACACCAGGACGATGCGACGCACCAAGTCCCCGGTGAGCAGGTGTTGTTTCGGCGAACGCGGTGGTCGTCGCATGATCCCGGGTTCCTTGGGCTCGAACGCCAACGTGAGACCAAGGAACACCGCCGTGGTCATGTTGATCCACAAGATCTGCACCGGCAGGATCGGCAACACCGCCCCGACAACGATGGCGACCAGGATCACGAGCCCCTCGGCGATGTTGGTCGGCAGGGTCCAGGCGAGGAACTTACGCAGGTTGTCAAAGACCCCACGGCCCTCCTCTACTGCGGCCTCGATGGTCGCGAAGTTGTCGTCCGCGAGCACCATGTCGGCGGCCTCCTTCGCCGCCTCCGTGCCACCACGCCCCATCGCGACGCCGATGTCCGCCTGGCGCAGCGCTGGCGCGTCGTTGACCCCGTCACCGGTCATCGCCACAACATGACCCTTGCGCTGCAACAGCTCCACCAACCGCAGCTTCTGCTCAGGCGCGACACGCGCGAACACGGACTTGCCGGCGAGTTCGTCTTCCGGAGTGGTTTCAATGTCCTTTCCGGACACGACACCGTCGCCCAGCCCGAAGTCCTGCGCGATCGCCTGCGCCGTGGCGGCATGATCACCGGTGATCATCTTGACTTCCACACCGGCCTGTTGGCACGCTGCGACAGCCGTGACCGCCTCCGCACGGGACGGGTCACGCATCACCTGAAACCCAAGCAGTTCAACGTTGCCCGGTAGACTGTCCTCATCTATGCGGGTTGTGCCGGGCGGTGGCGTGAACCTGGCGAACACCAGCACCCGCAGGCCCTGACCAGCCCAGCGCTCGGCGACTGAGTGATCCCTCTCCCCCGCCAAAGCGAGAACCCGTTCGACCGAACCCTTGACGTACCCCACAGGTCCCCGATGCAGGGTGATCATCAACTGCTTGGCCGAGTCGAACGGCACGACATCCAGCCGCGGCCACTCCTTCGTGTCGACACCAGCTTTTCCAGCCGAGACAAGCAATGCCGCTTCGGTCGGATCACCGACCACTTCCCACACACCGTCGACCTGCCGCAGGCTCGAGTCGTTGCACAGCGCCCCAGCCAACAGACACTCACGAGCGGCGTCATCCAGCCCCACCACCTCACCGACCGGGTCATACCCGTTCCCTGTGACCTCGTAGACCTTGTCTCCGACGACCACCGCAGTCACAGTCATCTGGTTGGCTGTCAACGTCCCTGTCTTGTCTGTGCAGACGACCGTGGTCCCACCCAAGGTCTCGACTGCTGGAAGACGCCGGACGATCGCGTTGCGCCGGGACATCCGCACCACGCCGATGGCCAGCACGATCGTCACCGCGGTGGGCAACCCTTCTGGGATCGCGCCCACTGCCAACGCCACCGCAGCGGTGAACATCGCTCCTGCTGGACTTCCCCGGAGCAGCCCGATCACGAACGTCACCGCCGCGAGCCCGACGATAACCAACGCCAACTGTCTGCTGAAGCCGATGAGCTTGCGGGTCAACGGGGTTTGCGTTCCGTCCGCGGCACTGACGAGCTTGTTCACCAACCCCAACTCGGTGTCGGCACCAGTCCGGACGACGATTCCACGCCCGGCACCACGGGTCACCACAGTGCCGGAATATGCCATGTTCCGCCGGTCTGCCAACGCCGTCTCGTCCGCGATCACGTCCGCGTTCTTGGCCACTGGCATGGACTCGCCCGTCAATGCCGACTCGTCAACCTGCAGCGAATCCGCCGAGATCAACCGGAGATCGGCCGCGACCTTGTCGCCTGCCTGCAGCACAAGAACATCACCGGGAACCAGATTCTCGGCAGCCAGCTTGAGTGTTGTGCCGTCCCTGACCACGCTCGCCTCAGCGGGAACCATCCGCGCCAACGCGTCCAAAGCGGACCGGGCACGGGACTCTTGAACGTACCCGATGACCGCATTCAGCAGCACCACGCCGAGAATCACGCCAGCGTCCACGAACTGCGCCATGGCCAGCGTCACGATCGCCGACACGATCAGCACATAGATCAGCGGATCGTGAAACTGCCGGACAAACCGGAGCAATGCACCGCCGTCACCTTCGACCGGCAGCGTGTTCGGCCCGAACTGGGCCTGGCGTTGCTCAACCTGCTCGCTCGACAACCCCCGTTCTTGGTCCGTCTCCAGCAAAGCGACCAAGTCCTGCGTCCTGGTCCGATAAGCGTCGTTACGCGGCAGCGAAGTCGCTATAGGCATACGGCAAGGGTCGTGATCACCGACCTTTGGGACTAGAGGCAACCGGCGCACCGATCAGGGTCTTTGGGCCTTGGTGGGCTCTCGTGCCCGGAGTGCGATGAGGGTGCAGTGGACGTCGCGTTCTTGGCAGCCGAGGACGCGGACCCCAACGTCTCCATGGCGATCGCCTCAGCCGCCGTGCTGGCTGGGCAGGCACCGAGTCAACAGGAGGTCGCGGCTTTCATCCGCAGCCGGCTGCCCCTGTACCGCGCTGGCGCCAGATCATGCGTACCGTTCCGTTCGATCTCGGCAGGCCGTACTGGGTCGACGCGCCCGAGGTCGACCTCGATTTCCACCTGCACCGGACGGTGTTGCCCGCGCCAGGTGGTGATCGGGAACTGAGCGCGCTGATGGGCCAAGTGATGTCGCAGCGCATGGACCGCACCCGGCCGCTGTGAGAGATCTGGCTGGTCGAAGGCCTGGCGGGTGGCCAATGGGCGATCTTGTCCAAAGTGAACCACTGTATGGCCGACGGGATCGGCGGAACACAGCTCTACGGAGCGATATGTGAGGTTCCCCCGGAGTAGTGGACACCGAGTTAGCAGGAACAGAGTCCTGCTGGAAGGATGTCCTCATGCCTCCTCGCAAGCGTCGGTCGTTTACAGCCGAGTACAAGGTCGAGGCTGCGCATCAGGTGATCGATTCCGGTCGCACGGTCGCTGAAGTGGCCCGGGAGTTGGGACTCAACGACGGGCTGTTGAGTATCTGGGTCAAAGACGAGCGGCGCAGGATCGCCGCGGCTGAGGTCCATGGGGACAAACCCTTGGACCCGGCGGAGCGGGCCGAGTTGCTGCGGTTGCGTAAACAGGTGACCGAGCTGGAGAAGGACAACGCGTTCCTGGTAAAAGCTTCGGCGTACTTTGCCGCGATGTAGAAGAATCAACACGGTTCGATCTGATGGTGAAGTACGCCGGCCCTGACGAGATCGCCCGGACCGCCGGCACTGCCTCACCAGAGCGCATGCGGTTCTCGGTGCTGCGGATGGCCCGGTTGCTGGTTGTGTCGAGTTCCGGTTACTACGCGTACGTGAAACGTGCTGTGGCAACGGTATTGACCCCGAGGCAGCAGCGTCGCGCCGATCTGGAGGTGAAGATCACCCAGGCGCACAAGGACTCCAGCGGCACCTACGGATCACCGCGGATCACCGCGGAGCTGCGGGGCCGGGGTGAGGTGGTCACCGAGAAGACCGTCGCCAAGATCATGGCCTCGATCGGGCTCGAAGGCATCAGTCCGCGGAGCTTCAAGGTGAAGACCACAGTGGTCGATCCGACGGCGTCGTTCCCGCCGGATCTGGTCGACCGCCTCTTCGACCAGGGCCGGCTCGACGCGGTCTGGCTCACCGATGTCACGTATCTGACGTGTGGTGCGGGTGAGATGTTCCTGTGCGCGATCCGGGACGGGCATTCCCGGAAAGTGCTGGGCTACAGCGTCGCCGAGCACATCGGCGCTGAGATGGTCACCGCGGCCATCGATGCCGCGGTGGCCGACCGTGGTGGCAGGTGTCGTGGCACGATCCCGCATTCCGATCGTGGCGGCGAGTACACCGCGCGCCTGACAGCGACAGCGTGCTTTCGCTACGGCCTGCGCCGATCAATGGGTGCGACCGGGATGTGCTGGGACAACAGCCCAGCGGAATCGTTCTGGTCGACGTTCAAACACGAGGAATACTACCGGCACGTCTACGCCACGAAGACGGAACTCGTTGCCGCAGTTGACAAGTGGATCGGTTTCTACAATAGACTCCGGCGGCACTCCGCGATCGGGATGCTCAGCCCCGACACCTATGAGCAGTCACTTCGACTGGCTGCCTGAGACGCCCACGTAAGCCCCCTGTCCACGATTCTGGGGGAACCTCACACAGTTGAGAGGCTGCCGTGCACAACGGCTAGCCCGTCGAGGCCATCACGGGCCGGCCAACGTTTCTGTGTGTGTGTGTGTGTGTTCAATCGGGTCGGCTAGTGCTTTGACCGGAATGGTTCGCCGGGGTGTCGCTCGGCGGTGACCTGCTGCAGCCGGTTCGATATGGGGACATCGTCGAGCTGGATGCGTGGAGGTGTTGGTGGCCGAACCGGTGAAAGTGCGCAGGCTGACCGATCAGGAAGGCCGGCGACTGCAGCAGATCGTGCGTCGGGGCAGCACCAGTTCGGTGCGCTACCGGCGGGCGATGATGATTTTGGCCTCGGCCGGTGGCAACCGCGTGCCGGTGATCGCACAACTGGTTGCGGCGGACGAGGACACCGTCCGGGAGGTGCTCCACCGGTTCAACGAGATCGGCTTGGCCTGCCTGGACCCTCAGTGGGCGGGAGGCCGTCCCCGCCTGCTCAGTCCTGACCAGGAAGACCTCGTCGTGGCGACGGCCACCACCCGCCCAACGAACCTCGACCAGCCTTTCACTCGCTGGTCGATCCGCAAACTCGCCGCCTACCTGTGCACCACCGCCGGCGGGGCGATCCGGATCGGCCGTGAGGCATTGCGGTGTCTGTTGGCTCGCCGCGGTATCACCTTCCAGCGCACCAAGACCTGGAAGGAATCCACTGATCCCGACCGTGACGCCAAACTCGACCGCATCGAGCACGTCATCGACAACTTCCCGGATCGCACGTTCGCCTTCGACGAGTTCGGCCCGTTGGGGATCCGTCCGACCGGTGGTGCCTGCTGGGCCGAACGCGGTCGGCCCGACCGGGTGGCGGCGACCTATCACCGCACCCATGGCGTGACCTACTTTCACGGCTGCTACTCGATCGGCGACGACACCCTGTGGGGTGTCAACCGACAGCGGAAAGGCACCACCAACACCCTGGCAGCGTTGAAGTCGATCCGGGCTGCCCGTCCGGATGGCGCTCCGATTTACGTGATCCTGGACAACCTGTCCGCTCACAAGGGACCGGTGATTCGCCGGTGGACCAGGCACAACAAGGTCCGGTTGTGTTTCACTCCGACCAACGCCTCGTGGGCCAACCCGATCGAGGCGCATTTCGGGCCGTTACGGCAGTTCACCCTGGCCAACTCCCAGCATCCGAACCACACCGTGCAGACCCGTGTCCTGCACGCCTATCTACGGTGGCGCAACGCCAATGCCCGCCACCCCGAGGTGCTGGCCGCGCAACGGCCGCGAACGCGCCCGCATCCGCAGTGAGAAAGGCATCCGTTGGGGCGGCCGCCCCAACACCAAAGCGGCCTGACACCCCGGCGAACGTATCCGGTCACAGCACTAGGGTCTGTTTCGAAAGTCATGGGAGCCACTCGTTGATCGCTGCGATGGTGACCGTGGTTTCGTAGCGAACGGCGAGCTTGTCGTATCTGGTGGCGACGGCTCGGTTTCGTTTGAGACGGTTGATCCCGCACTCGACAGCGTGCCGTTGCTTGTAGATCTCCTTGTCGAATGCGGGTGGTCGTCCTCCGTGTGAGCCCTTGTTCTTGCGGTTGCGGACCTGGTCGGCCTTGTCCGGGATGGTGCAGCGGATACCGCGCCTGCGCAGGTAGGCGCGGTTGGCGCGGGACCCGTAGGCTTTGTCGCCGAGCACCCGATTCGGGCGGCAGCGCGGCCGACCGCGATCCCGCCGGGGTACCCGGATACGGTCGAGCACCACCTGAAACTGGGGCGAGTCACCTCGCTGGCCAGCGGTGATCACGATTGATAAGGGCTTTTGTCCCTGCTCGACCGCCAGGTGAGTCTTGGTCGTCAACCCGCCTCGGGAGCGCCCCAGCCCGTGATCGGCCGGTTCGACCTCGACCCCGCCCGGAGACTCCTTCTGGAGATCCCCTTTTGACGCGCACCAGCCGCGTGCTGGTGCGCACGAGCCACCGTGGAGTCCACGCTGACATCCCAGGTGATCAGGCCCGCAGCGTCCGCGTCCGCCTGCAACGCGACCAGAATCCTCTTCCACGTGCCATCCCGTTGCCACCGCCGGAACAAGCCATACACCGTCTCCCACGGGCCGTAACGCTCCGGCAGATCCCGCCACGGCACACCGGTTCGAACCCGAAACCGGATCCCGTCAATAAGCTTCCGCTTCGCATGCTTCGGCGGCCTGCCAGGCTTCTTGCCCCTGGGCAGCAAGGGTTCCAGCTTCGCCCACTGCTCGTTGGTCAGATCACCACGCCCCACGAATCAAGATCATCTCAAACCTTGATCAACTTGTGAAACAGGCCCTAGCCGGGTGCTGATGACCGACGGGAAGCGGCTGTGGTGCGCTGTTGGTCGTCGACTCGAGTGCTGCTAGGCGGCGTGTTGAAGCCGACTCGGATGTCGTTGACCGCCTACTTGAACTTACGGCAGCCCGCGATGGCGTGGCAGTGCGGTCCACGCGCTTTGACAGTCCGACGGCATCTGTCTCTGTCGCGTCCGCGACGGCGTAACCCCTTGTTTACTCGCGGCAATGAGACTTCGGCCGTCGAACCTGCGGAATGGCAGAGCCTCATCGATAGGTGGATGGCTGTTTGCCAGTGCGCCGAGTGATTGGCGGAAGATGCACGAAGGCACTGCACGTTCGGGTCGGCGGAATCGCCTGCGCCGCAACGCGGGTCTTGCCGGTCCGCCCCCGTCTCCGAGGTGAGGGAGACGTGACCGCCACCGCAGGAAACGACGAGGACATGCAGACCGCCGTGGCCGTCATCGGAATGGCTGCTCGGATACCCGGCGTCGCGGACATCGACGAGTTCTGGGCTGCGCTCGTCGCCGGCCGCGATCTGACCACTCGCCTCGACTCCGGACGCACCTACGGGGTGGTCGCCGGCACCGGATGGTTCGACGCCGCGTTCTTCGGGGTCGCGCCGCGGGATGCGCAGGTGCTCGACCCTCAGAATCGGGTGTTCCTCGAGTGTACCTGGGAGGCTCTGGAGCACGCGGGCTACGACCCAAACACCTACCCAGGTGCCATTGGCGTGTACGCCGGGAGTGGCGAAACGGACCATTTCGCCGTCCTTCGTTCGCAGCGGCAGCGGTTCCCGGATATGACGGACGAGCAGCTCCGGCTCGCTGCCAGCCGAGACTTCCTCACTAGCCGGGTGGCGTACACGCTGAACCTGCGAGGCCCAGCCGTCACCGTGTACACCGCCTGCTCCACCTCGCTGGTCGCCGTTCATCTGGCCTGCCAGGCTCTGCTCGCCGGCGACTGCGACATCGCGCTGGCCGGTGGGGTTTCGTTGCGTGGCACCGCAGGGGATACGGAGGATGTCGACCTGGTTTCACCGGGCGGCTGCTGCCGGCCGTTCGACGCGGATGCCGACGGAATGGTCGGCGCCGATGGAGCGGGGATTGTCGTGCTCAAGCGGCTGCCCGACGCGCTCGCCGACGGGGATCACGTCGACGCCGTGCTGCGGGGATCGGCGCTCAGCAACGACGGCTCCGGCAAGGTAGGTTTCACCGCGCCGAGCGTGCCAGGACAAGTGGCTGCGATCAGTTCCGCATACCTCCTCGCCGGAGTTCCCCCGGACACCATCGGGTACGTCGAGGCGCACGGCACCGGCACCACGATCGGCGACGCGATCGAGGTCCGCGCACTGTCGGAGGTGTTCGGACCAGGCTCGCCTCAGCGGTGCGTGCTCGGCTCTGTCAAGTCGAACATCGGCCACTCCGACACGGCGGCAGGCGTGATCGGCCTGATCAAGGTGGTGCTGTCGTTGCGCCACGGCCTCATTCCGGGCACCGCGCACTTCCGCCGCCCCAACCCGCACCTCGATCTCGCGGCAGGTCCGTTCGTGGTGACGCGCGAGGCGACGCCGTGGCCGGTGGGTAACGGTCCCCGCCGAGCCGGGGTCAACGCCACCGGGATCGGCGGGACCAACGCTCACGTCCTCGTGGAGGAGGCGCCCACCGCTCCCCTACCTCCCGACGACGACCGCTACCACCTGCTCCCGCTGTCGGCGCGCACCGCTTCAGCACTCGTCGAGTCGGCGGCGCGGCTGCGCGACCGGCTCCGGCGAGACCCGGTCGTCATCGCGGACGCGGCATGGACCCTGCAGACCGGCCGCGCGGCGTTCGCACACCGGGCCTTTGTGGTGTGCCGCGACCGCGACGAAGCGGTCAGGGGTCTGACCGGCCTGGCCGAACATGCCCAGGCCCCCGTGAACCCTGCGACGGGTACGCCACATGTCGCGTTCCTTTTCCCTGGGGAATGGGGCGGGCACGTGGGCATGGCGCGCGAGCTGTACGTGCAGGAGCCGGTGTTCCGCGCGGTCATTGACGACTGCGCCGCTCGAGCAGCTGCGGACCTCGGCCTGGACCTGCGGCAGGTGCTGTATCCAGAACCAGGTGCCGAGGCCGAGGCGCAAGCGCGGCTGACCACGATGACCGTGTGCCAGCCCGCGCTCTTCGCGGTCCAACACGCCATGGCCGAACTGTGGGGATCTCGTGGGCTAAGCCCGCACTCCGTCCTCGGGTACAGCCTGGGTGGGTATGGTGCCGCTGTCTCGGCCGGAGTGCTCACCATGGACGACGCACTGTCGCTGGTGCTCACACGGGGGCGGCTCTTGGACCGCTTGCCCGAAAGCGCCTTGCTTGCGGTGCCACTGCCCGAGGCCGACCTGCTGCCGATGCTCGCCGACGACATGGCGATCGCTGCGGTCGATGGCCCGCGGCAGTGCGTCGTCAGCGGTCCCACAGCTGGTGTCGAGCAGCTCCTCCAGCGCCTTGCCGGCCTCAGAGAGGACGCCCGCCGGTTGCCGATCGCCTCCGCGGCACACTCGGTCCTGGTCGACGACATCATCGACGAGTACGCCGATGCGGTGGCGTCGGTGCAACTGCGCCCACCACGGCTACCGTGGATTTCCGACCGGACCGGTGCACCGGTCGTAGCGAGCGACGCGTGCGACCCCGCTTACTGGGTCGCTCACCTGCGTCACACCGTCCGCTTCTCCGACGCCCTGGAGACCCTGCTCGCCGGCTCCGCCGGGATCCTGCTGGAGGTCGGCCCCGGCCACGCACTCGGGAACCTGGCACGGCAGCACCCCGGCTGCGGACCCGGCCGCACGATCGTGCGGAGCCTGCCAGACGCAGCCGAACGAGCCGGGGGCGCCGCCGAGTCGCTCCGCGCCACCGGAGTGTTGTGGCAGGCCGGGCGGCCCGTGCGCTGGTCCGCGCTGCACCACGGCCGACCGCCCCAGCGCGTCCCGCTGTCCACGTACCCGTTCCAACGCGAGCGGTTCGCGGTCGACGACCCCGCGCCCGTCGTGGCGGCACACACGCCGCCGAGCGCGGCGGAACCGGTGTCCGGACACGACGCGGACCGGGCGGCGACCGATCCGCGCACACCGGTCGAGAAGGCGATCGCCGAAGTGTGGCGCGCAGTGCTCCGCGTGCAGCATGTGGGCATCGACGACAACTTCTTCGAGCTCGGCGGCCACTCCCTGCACGCGACGCGCGTGCTGGCGCGGCTGGGTCAGGTGCTGGGCGCGGACGCCCCTCGGCTCACGATCATGGACGTCTTCGACCACGCCACGATCCGCGAGCTCGCCGCGCTGGTGAGCGGATCCGATCCGCGGGAAGGGGCCGGCTCAGATGACCTTCGGAGGACGTCCCGTGAGTGACCTGACCGAGCTGCCCTCGACACCGACGACGATCCCCGTCGTGCCCGGCGCGGAACCCGTGATGTCGTTCGCCCAGGAACGCCTGTGGTTCATGGACGCGTACGCGCCCGGCACCACGGCGTACACGATCCCGGAGGCCTGGCGGCTGCGCGGCGCGGTCGATCCAGCAGCGCTCGCTGCGGCGTTGAACCGGGTCGCGGCCCGGCACGAGCCGTTGCGGACCCGTTTTCCCGCGACCGTGGACGGCCGGGCCGTCGTGCTCGTCGACGATGTCGGCGCGATCCCGCTCACCACCGCGGAGGCCGTGTCCGACGACGCCGTGGGGGCCCTCGTCGACGCCTTCATGGCCGAACCGTTCGACCTCACCGCCGGCCCCGTGGCACGGGGGATGCTGATCACGATCACCCCCGGCGAGCATGTGTTCGCGCTCGCGGTACACCACATCGCGGCCGACGGCTGGTCCACTGAACTCCTCCTCGGTGAGGTGCTGGCCTGCTTGGCCGGCGACCCGCTACCGGACCTGCCGGTGCGCTACCGCGACTACGCCGCATGGCAACGCGCCCAGTCCAACACCGAGCACGATGTGTCGTACTGGCGCGAGCAGCTCGCCGGCGTCGCGCCGCTCGAGCTGCCGACCGACCGGCCGCGGCCCCCGGTGCCGACTTACACCGGCGCGGCGCACCAGTTCTCGGTGGCACCGAGTGTGCTCGACGCGGTGCTCCAGCTCGGGCGCAGGCACCGGGCCACGCCGTACATGGTGCTGCTCACGGCGTTCGCGATCCTGCTGGGTCGCCGGGCGCGACAGGACGACGTCACGATTGGGTCGCCGACGGCCGGCCGGCCGGTTCCCGAACTGGACGACCTCGTTGGCTGCTTCATCAATATGGTGACGATGCGGGTCGACTCCTCGGGTGACCCGACGTTCGTCGAGCTGCTGCATCGGGTTCGTGCCACGGTCGGGCACGCGTTCGCCCACCAGGAACTGCCGTTCGAGCGCCTGGTCACCGAACTGAACGTGCCGCGTGAGGTGTCACGTTCGCCGCTGTTCCAGGTCGTCTTCTCCCTGCAGAGCTACGAGGCAGACCTGCCGAGCCGCCCATCGCTCACCGTCACCGCCGACGTCCCCCTGTCGTACTGCGTGACCCGGTTCGACCTCGAGCTGCACACCGCGGGCGACGGCGGCTTCACACTGATCTACAACACCGCTCTGTTCACCGCGGACTCGATTGCTCGCATGGGCGCCCACTTCCGTGTCTTGCTGGAGGGTATTGCCGCCGACCCGCACGCCCCGATCTCAAGCTACGAGCTGATCACAGCCGACGAGCGCGCGCAGCGTGCACGCTGGAACGACACCAGCGCCGATCTCGGTGCCGACCAGTGCCTGCACGGCCCGGTCGAGGCACAGGCGCGCAGGACGCCCGACCACCCGGCTGTGATCCACCCCAGCGGTCAGCTCTCGCATGCCGAGATCGACCGGAGGGCCGAGCACCTCGCGGTGCGGCTGACCGCCGCTGGGGTGACGAGGGGCGACCTCGTGGCGGTCGTGATGGAGCGCGGCTGGGAGCAGGTCGTCGCGGTGCTGGCGATCAACAAGGCCGGCGCCGCCTACCTGCCTGTCGACGCCGATCTGCCCGAGCGGCGCCGCAACGAGCTCATTACGCGCGGCGGCTGCACCGTGGCACTCACCCAGGCGGCGCTGTGTTCGCGCCTGACCTGGCCGGACGGGCTGGCGGCGCTGCCCGTCACCGAGGCGTCGGGCGACTCGGTGACGGCCTGCCCCGCCGAGCCCGACGACCTCGCCTATGTGATCTTCACGTCAGGCTCGACCGGCACGCCGAAAGGCGTGATGATCGAGCACAAGGCCGCGCTCAACACCGTCCGCGACATCACCAGGCGGTTTCGGGTAGGACCCGGCGACCGGGTGCTCGCGCTGTCCGCGCTGAGCTTCGACCTGTCGGTCTACGACGTCTACGGCACGCTGGCCGCGGGTGCCACGCTGGTCATGGGGCGGGCCGCAGAGAACAAGGACCCGGCCGCATGGGCACGGATCGTCGCGGACCAGCGGATCACCGTGTGGAACTCGGTACCCGCGCTGATGGAACTGCTGGTCGAGCACGCCGAGCGAGAAGGGACCGACATCAGCTCGCTGCGGCTCGTGATGATGTCCGGCGACTGGATCCCGCCGACGCTGCCCGACCGCATTCGTGCGCTCGCCCCGAGAGCCGAGCTCGTCAGCCTCGGCGGAGCGACCGAGGGGTCGATCTGGTCGATCTTCTATCTGATCGGGCATGTCGACCCGTCGTGGACCTCGATCCCGTACGGCCGCCCGCTGACCAACCAGCAGTTCCATATCCTCGACCGCGGCATGTGCGACGTCCCGGTTGGTGTGCCCGGCGAGCTGTACATCGGCGGCGCTGGAGTGGCAACCGGTTACTGGAAGGACCCGGAGCGGACCGCGGCGGCGTTCGTGACGCACCCACGCACCGGCGCCCGCCTCTACCGCACTGGCGACCTCGGTCGGTACCGGTCCGACGGCGTGATCGAGTTCCTCGGACGGGCCGACGCCCAGGTCAAGATCCGCGGCTACCGAATCGAACTCGGCGAGATCGAGGCACACCTGACCCGACATCCCGAGGTCGCCGAATGCGTCGTGACCACCCACGGAACGGGCAACGCCGCGCAGCTCGTGGCATATTTCGTGGCAGCACCCGGACACGTACCGGGCCCCGCGCCGCTGCGGTCACACCTCGCAGCCGCGCTACCGGCGTACATGGTCCCCAGCGCGTTCGTCATGCTGCCTCAGCTGCCGCTGACCGCGAACGGCAAGGTGGACCGCGGGCGGCTGCCCGCGCCCGAGGCGCCCGTCGATCGCGCGGCCGAGCGGACGCAACCACGCACCGACTCGGAGCGGGCGATCCACGCGGTGTGGGCGGACGTGCTCGACCGGGCCGACATCGGGATCGACGACGACTTCTTCGCCATGGGCGGTCACTCCCTGCTCGCGATCAAGCTGGTGGAGCGGCTGAGGCGCGCGGCGGCAGGCGGCACCGCGATCGCCGTGATGGACCTGTTCACCCACCCGACGATCCGGCAACTCGCCGCTCTGCTCGACGGGAGCACCACGACGACGCGTGGGCTCCTGCACCGGTTGACGCCGGAGCCGGCCGCCGAGCCCGAGCTCAACTACGTCGCCGTTCCGTACGGCGGGGGCGGCGCGATGGTGTACAAGCCGCTGGCGGACGCACTGCCGGCCACACACGCGCTGTGGTCGGTCGCCATCCCCGGCCACGACATCGGGATCGACGAACAGCGCGCGCCGTTGGAGGAGATCGCCGCGCGGTGCGTGCAGGAGATCCAGGAGGAGGTCGCCGGGCCGATCGCGCTGTACGGGCACTGCGGTGTCGGCTCGGCGCTCGTCGTGGAGATCGCCAGGAAGCTGGAGGCGGTCGGCCGAGTCGTCGAGGCGGTCTACATCGGCGCGATCTTCCCGTTCGCCAGACCGGACCGCGGCCGGCTCGGCGCGCTGGGCCGCCTCACCAATCCCGACGCGTGGCGCAGCGACCGCTCCTATGCCGATGGCCTGACCGCGCTCGGGCTCGACATGAGCGACATCGACCCCGCGCAGGCGCGGCATGTCATCCGCAACACCCGCCGCGACACCGAAGCGGCGGAGGAGTACTTCACACGGCTTTTCGAGAGCTCAGTGGAGCGGCTGCGGGCGCCGGTCATCAGCGTGGCCGGGGAGCATGACCCGGCGACCGAGTACTACCAGGAGCGCTTCCGCGAGTGGCACTTCCTCAGCGACACCACCGCCGTGGTGCTGCTCGACGAGGCAGGCCACTACTTCCAGAAGCACCGCGCTGCCGAGCTCGCCGAGATCGTGACGACCACCCATCCGGCCGTCACCGCTGGTGGGCCGGCGGAAGGCGACGGGTGGCGGCTGCTTGACGTCTCGCGCGCGAGTTCGGACGTACGCGACGCGCCCCGGCCCGCGGTGCGCAGGTTCCTTGCGGTGGCGGCGGGGCAACTTGTCTCGGCCGGCGCCGCGGCGCTGACCGCGTTCGCGATCCCGATCTGGATCTACCTCGCCACCGGCTCGCTCGTGCAGTTCGCTTTGTCCGCCATGGCCGGGCTGGTGCCGGGGCTGCTCATCATGCCGCTGGCAGGCACGGTGGTGAGCCGTTGCGACCGTCGCACGATCATGCTCGCGGGCGCGGTTGGCGCGGGTGCGGTCCAGCTGCTGCTCGGTCTGCTGCTGTGGGCCGGGAACCTGCAGATCTGGCACATCTATCCGCTGCTCGCGCTCCTGGCGGTCGCGCTCGCGTTCCAGCGGCTCGCCTACCGCTCCGCCGTGCCGCAGCTCGTCCCCAAGCGGTACCTCGATCACATCGCCGGTGCCGCCCGGATGCCCGCGGGGGTGAGCCGGTCGATCGTGCCGATCGCGGCCGTCGGACTGATGGCCGTCGTGGGATTGGAGGGCATCCTCGTTCTCGGCGTGGTGGGCTACGTGGTCGCGATTGCCGTCACGCTCCTGGTCCGGTTCCCACGGACCATGGCGGGGCCAACGGAGTCAGTGATGGCTGAGATCAAAGCGGGGTTCCGGTACTTGTGGGACCACGCCCGGTTCCGCCGCGCGCTGATCTTCTTCGCGGTGCTCGACGTGCTGCTGGCGCCGCTGTTCCTGCTGATCCCACCGCTGGTGCTCGCGGTCGGCACGCTCACCGACCTCGGCTGGATCCTGCTCGGCTCGGGGCTGGCAGGTGTGCTGGGCGGCCTCGTCATGACGATGTGGGGCGGCCCGGCGCGGCGACGAATGCGTGGTGTGCTGGTGTGCACGCTCTGCCTGGCCGCGTCCTGCCTGGTGATCGGCCTGCGAACGGATCTGGTGACGATCGGCATCGGCGTGTTCGGCATATCGCTGTCGCTGACGGTGCTCAACGGGATCCGTGCCGCGATCGTGGAAGTCAAGGTGCCGCAACGGTTCCACGGCCAGGTTCGCGTGCTGCACGCGGCGATCGCGTGGTCGGCGTTGCCGATCGGCTTCGGGCTGATCGCGGCATTTGCGTCGGTGCTGTTCGAGCCGCTGCTGTATGTGCTGGGCGCCGGGGCCATCGCGCTGCTGGCAGTGGTGGCGCCCGTCGACGTCCAGGTGGTTACGAGCCCATCTTCTCGATGAGACCTTTCGGGCGCATGTCGGTCCACGACCGGTCGACGTAGGCGAGACAGTCCTCGCGGCCGGCTGGGCCGAAAACGGGTGACCATCCGGCCGGAATGTCGACGAGCTCCGGCCACAGCGAATGCTGGTTTTCGTGGTTCACCACCACGACGTACGTCAGCGGTTCATCGCCGAACGGAATTCTGCTCACCACGCAACTCGTTTCACTGTCGCCGCCGTTTCAAAATGTGACGTTCTCAATGCGCGCAATTCGACTCGGTCTGGTCGTCACCCAGGGCTAAAGCAAAGTCGGTTGATCTTGGGAGTGGTGGGGCGGGGTGAGGTTTTCCCTGGTGGGTAAGGAGATGCGGCCCTTCGATGGGACGATGTGAGTTCTCACGCTCTTGATCGTCTGTCGAAAGGCCGCTGGTGTCAGTGTCGCATGCCGTCTGCGTACCCGTCGATGCGTCGGTCATGATGGGCTCGGCTGAGCTAGCCGACTTGGTCGCGTTGCTGGGCAAGGTCGCCGATCCCCGTAAACGCCGGGGGATTCGGCATCACATCGCCACGGTGCTGGCCGTGACGGTGCTGGCGGTATTGGCGGGGGCGAAGAACTACCGGGAGGCCGGTGACCGGGCCGAGGACTTGCCGCAGGAGTTGCTGGAGCTGGTCGGGGCGCGGCGGAGCGTCCTATCGGGACGGCGTGTGGCGCCGAGCGCGGACACGATCCGCCGGGTGGTCGAGTCGGTGGACGCCGAGGCCGCCGACAGGCTGGTGTGCCACTGGCTGGCTGATCGAGCGATGGCCCTGGCCGGCGACGACGGCTGTGCTGGCTTCGACGGGGTGGCCATCGACGGCAAGGCCGTGCGTAATTCCGGTGGTGTGCGCCTGTTCTCGGCGATGCGTCACGGCCAGGCGGTGGTCATCTCGCAGATCCGGGTCCCCGACGAGACGACCGAGACCACGCAGGTCAAGTCGTTGCTCACGGGTATGGATCTGGCGGGTGCGGTGGTCACGGCCGATGCCGCGCACACCCAGCGCGACACCGCGCGGCACCTGGTGTCCGACAAGCAGGCGGACTACGTGCTTGCTGTCAAAGGCAACCAGCCGACCCTGTTGGCCCAGGTCCAAGCCCTGCTGCCGCCTGCTGCCCCAGGGTCGGAGGACCATGTGGACGACGAGCGCAGCCACGGGCGGATCACCCGCCGGGCCATCTGGGCGACCGTCGCCGAGGGCGTCGATTTCCCTCATGCCGCCCAGGTCTTCCGCATCCGCCGGGACGTGTTCAACCTCGCCGGGCAACGCGTCCACAAAGAGATCGCATACGGCGTGACCAGCCTGAACACCGAGCGAGCGTCCGCTCGGGACATTGGTGGCCTGGTACGGGGTCAGTGGGGCATCGAGAACAAAATCCACTGGGTCCGCGACGTCGTGTTCGCTGAGGACCACCAGCACGCCTACACCGGCAACGGTGCTCACGCCATGGCCATGCTCCGCAATCTGGCCATCGGCCTGATCCGCCTGGCTGGACTCACCGAGATCAAACGCACCCTGGAATGGATCGCCGCCGACCGCATGAGAATCCTCCCGCTCCTGGCCGCATCTACCCCCTGAACAGCAACAACGACTTTGCTATTGCCCTGGGTCGTCACCGCGACACTTCAGCACTCGATCCGAAATCTGTCAAGCAACCGGCGGAAACATGCCAAACAATCGTGGTCGCCAGGGTCTGTCCGGCGACCGTTCACATTCGAGCCTTCTGTTGTTCAGATCGGATTGCCCTGCGGTCATCGACATGGCGGTACAAAAGTGAATATCCGAAGCACGGGAGGAATGTGCGGTGCTGCAGCGAGATTCTGAAGTCGATGCAGGTAGAGCGGGTGGCCCGGGGCAGGTCTGCGGTCACGGAATCCGGCTTGTCATGGATCCCGGAAAAGGTCGTTGCGTCATTTCGGCCACTCGATTCGTGCGGGGGCAGACCGTTGTTGTCGGCGACGTCGAACGGGTCGTGCCCACTCGGACGAACCATTCTTTCCAAGTCGGATGGGATACGCACGTGGATCTGACGTCGCCGGCTCGGGACATCAACCACTCCTGCAATCCGAACACCGGGATCCGTGACAACGACCGGGGTGGATTCGACTTCATCGCACTTCGGGAGATCGTCCCGCCGGAAGAGATCACCTGGGATTACGAAACGAGTGAGTACGTGAGTATCGCCGTTCCCCGGTGTCTCTGCGGCGAGGCCAATTGCCGGTCGGTGATCCGTGGGTTCAAGTACAGGCGCCATGACAAACATTGGCAGCCTACGCACCTGGCCCGCTATCTCGGCGGCAATCAGTTGCCCGGGGGATCCGATGACCGATGACCAGGTCGAGATCGACGGGTACCGAGCCGAACCCGCCCGTGCGCGCGCCGGACACCCCTTGTCACTCCAACAGCAAGAGGTCTGGTTCCTGCATCGGGTCGCTCCGGACAGCATTGCTCACCAGGCGCAGACAACGATCCATGTCGCCGGTGCCTTCGATCTCGACCTGCTCGACCGCGTCATCACGGAGATAAGCCGGCGGCACGAGATTCTCCGCACCACCTACTCGGAGATCGACGGCAGACCGCGGCAGGTGGTGCACCCGCCACAGCCGATCCGGGCGCGGCGGCTGGACATCAGTGACGTCCGCGAAGGACAACGCGAACTGCTGGACGAAATCGTAGCCAGGGAACTTCGCAGGCCCACGCGCATCACACACCTGCCGCTGATCGACTGGACCGCGGTCCGGCTGTCCGGCGACGAGCACGAACTCATCCTGGTGAAGAGCCACCTGCTGCACGACGGGTGGTCCTTCGCGCTGCTGATGCGCGAGTTCAAGACGCTTTACAACGCGTTCGCCGAAGGCGTCGAGCCGCCGTTGGCCGAACTGCCCATCCAGTACCGGGATTTCGCGTGCCGGCAACGCTCGGCGTTGGCGACCGCGCCCATGCTCGCGCAGCTCGCTTACTGGCAGAACCAGCTCGGCGACCTCCCGTCCCCGATCGAGCTGCCGTTGGACTACCCACGGCCCGCGACTCAGAGCTTCCGCGCGGAGACTCTGCGGGTGGAGCTGCCACCTGGGCTGCCGGCCGCGCTGCGCTCGTTCTGCCACGCTCACCGGGTGACGCTGTCCAGCGTCATGCTCGGGGCGTTCTACGCCCTGCTGTCCCGCTACACCGGGCAGCGGGACATCTGCGTCGGCTCTTCGTTCGCTGCCCGGCAGGCACCCGGGACCGAGGACCTGATCGGCGTGGTCGCCAATACGGTGCCGTTGCGGTGCGACGTCGACCCCACTCTGGGCTTCGAAGATCTGGTCGAGAAGGTGCACAGCGTCGTGCTGGACGCGACGGCGAACGAGCTGCTGCCGTTCCTTGAGCTGGTCCGGGTGGTCAACCCCACCCGGCAGCCGGGTCGCCATCCACTGACCGACGTTCTCTTCAGCGTCGACGACTCCCCGATCCCGGACGTCGAGCTCGTCGGAGCGACCGGGACGATCTTCGAGCACGGGAACGGCGCGGCGAAGACGGACCTGAACGTCGTGGTGATCCCGGGCGCGGAAAGGGCGGAAAGGCAGGGCGCCGACGCCGGACACATCGACGGCCGGGTCACCATGCGCTGGGAGTACGCCGCCGATCTGTTCGACCGCGCGACTGTTCGACGGATGGCCGACAGTTACCTGCGGCTGCTGGCTGACGCGATCGCCAGGCCGAAGGCACCCCTGTTCGGGCTGGCCCTGCTCAGCCCACGCGACCGCGACATGGTGCTGACCGACTGGAATCCCGAACGCCATCCCCCTGCCGGCGACAGCCCGCTCGTTCATCATGCGGTTCGGGCACAGGCTCGCAGCACACCGGACGCTCCGGCCATCCGCGACGGCGCCCGCGAGGTCAGCTACGCCGAGCTGATCCAGCAGGCGGACTCGCTGGCAGGCATCCTCCGCGCACGCGGCGTCCTGCCTCGGACGGTGGTGGGGGTGTGCCTGCCACGTGGCGCGGACCTGGTGATCGCCGAACTCGCCGTGCTCTGCGTCGGGGCCGCCTACTTCCCCCTGGATCCGGAGAATCCGCCGGCCCGCCTGGCTGATCAGTACGCCGCCGCCGGTGCCGTCCTCATCGTCACCGACAGCGTGACAGCTGAGCGCGTCCCCGGTGATCTCGCACAGCTGTCCATGGACCGGCTGCCCGACGCAGCCGACGTGGTCGACGCCGGTCCGCCGAATACGACGCACGACGACCTCGCCTACCTGATAGCGACATCCGGCTCAACCGGCCGGCCGAAGATCGTGATGGTCGACCAGCGGTCGCTCGCCAACGCGGTCACCTGGCGTTGCCGGCGCTGCGACCTCAGGCAGACCGACCGGATCGCCCAGGTCGCCTCTCCTGGGTTCGACACCTCCGTGATGGACATCTGGCCGACCCTGGTCTCCGGCGCGACCCTGTACGTGCCCGACCAGGACACCCGGCTCGATCCGGAGCGCCTGCGCTCGTGGCTGGTCACCGAGGGGATCACCGTCACCGAGTTGCCGACGGCGCTGGCCGAGCGCGTCCTAAAGTTGACCTGGCCGGCCGCCTTTGCCCTTCGGGAGCTGATCACCGGGGGCGACCGGCTCCGAGTCCGGCCCGCCGCAGGCCTGCCGTTCCGGGTGCTCAACGAGTACGGCCCGACGGAGACCACTGCGACCGCGACGGCCGGGCACATCGAACCCGCCGGAACCGTGCATGGGCCTCCCGACATCGGACGCCCTATCACCGGTGTCAGCGCCTACATCCTGGACGCGTGGCGGCAACTGGTACCGCCCGGAGCGACCGGTGAACTCTGGATCGGTGGCGTCGGTGTCGCCCGCGGCTACCACGGTTCGCCAGGGATGACCGCGGACCGCTTCGTTCCCGACCCGTTCTCCGAGGTCCCCGGGAGCCGGATGTACCGCACCGGCGACCTCGTCAGACATCTGCCGGATGGGCGCATCGCCTTCCTCGGTCGCCGGGACCGCCAGGTCAAGCTGCGTGGCTACCGGATCGAACCGGCCGAGATCGTCGAGGCACTGCGCGCACACCCCGCAGTGGCCGACGCGGTAGTGCTGGCTACGACCGACGAGGACGGGAAAGGCGAGAAACGTCTCGTCGCCTACATTGAGGCGGAAGACCAACCGGCGCTGCGGCAGCAGCTGCGTGAGCACCTCGCCGACCGCCTCCCGCGATACATGATCCCCACCGATTTCGTGGTGCTGGACTCGTTGCCGCTCAACCGGAACGGGAAGGTGGACGAGCGCGCTCTGCCGGCCCCCGGGCCGCCTGAGCCCGATCCCGGCTTCCGGGCTCCCCGCACCGGTACGCAACAGTGGCTCGCTGACACCTGGTGTTCAGTGCTGCGGCTGGAACGAGTCGGTCTCGACGACAACTTCTTCGACATCGGCGGGCATTCGCTGCTGTTGGCCGAGGTGCAGCGGGAGCTTGCCGGACGGGGTCACGAAGTGTCGGTCGTGACGCTCTTCGAGTACACGACGATCCACCAGCTGGCGAGGTATCTGGACGATCGCGACGTGATCGACGGCAAGGATGCCGACGAGTCCGGTCGAGCGGCACGGCGGGACGCCGGGCGCGCTCGTCTGAGCCGCCGCCGGGCAGCCCTGCGCTCAGCTGGGCTGACGAATGCCGCCGAGGAGGGCGCGTGACCTAATCGACCGGTGTTTCTGCGGCTGGTTCATGGTGGGAGACGACGTCGCGGAGCTTGGGGATCGCGGACAGCAACGGCGGCAGGACGGCCAGGGCGCCGAGTCCGGCGGCTATCCAGAAGACTCCCGTCAGTCCGAGGTGATCGACCAGCAGTCCGCCGCCGGCCGCGCCCAGCGGCATGACGCCCCACGTCGCGAACCGGAAGACCGAGTTCATCCGCCCCAACAGGTGCGGTGGTGTCACGGCCTGGCACAGGCTGACCTGCAGGACGTTGAAGATGAACGCGCCGAGGTACGCGACGAACATTCCGGACGCGAAGGTCACCGGCCCGATGGACATCGGCAGGATCGCCGAACCCACGGCGAACAGCACGATCGATACCACGAAGGCGGTTCCGGTGCCGAAACGGCGTGCGAACGGCTCCGCCACGAGTGCCCCGAGCACACCGCCGCCGTTTCCGGCAGCCAACGCGACACCGATCACCGCGGGGCTCATGAACAGCACGTCGGTGGCGTAGACGACCTGCAGGGCGAGGATGATCGCGGACGCGAGTTCGGCAAGCGTGGCGCACAACAACAGCGGGCGCACCAGCGGGTGGCGGAACACGAAGCGCACGCCTTCGCGGATGTCCTGGCTGAGGCTGTTGCGTGCAGCCGGCCGGTCCACCGGTGGCGGTTTGCGGATGCGCAGGACGAAGTACGCCGACGACAGGTACGTGACCGCGTCGACGAGCACCGCGAGCGGGGCAGTGAGCAGCTGCACCATCAGACCGCCGACGGCCGGGCTGCCGATCTGCGAGACCGAGCGGGACAGTTCGAGCTTCCCGTTGGCATCGACGAGGCGGTCCTCGGCGACCAGCGCGGGCAGGATCGACAGCTGCGCGACGTCGTAGAACAGCGTGCCCAGGCCGATGAGGAACGCCACGACGTACAGCACCGGCATGGTGAGGACATCCATGACCAGCGCGGCGGGCACGGCGAGCAGGGCCACCGCACGCATCGCGTCGGCCCCGGCCATCACCGCGCGCAACGGCAACCGTTCCACCCAGACGCCTACGGGCAGACCGATCAGCAGGATCGGAAGGTACTCGACGGCCCAGAGCACGCCGACCTCGAACGGCGACGCGTCGAGGAGGAACAGGGCGACCAGCGGTAGCGCCAGCAGGGTGATGCTGGTACCGAACAGGCTGGTGGTCTGCGACATCCAGAGGTTGCGGTAGTCCGGGACACCCCACAGGCTCCGGCGCGGGCCCGATCGCCACTTGATCGTCATTCGGGGCGCCGGTCGACGGTCGTCTCGGGCATGGATGTCCTTCGGGGGAGGTGGTGGTCGGGGCTGTGCGGGCTCAGGGTGCGGCTGACGGGAGAGTCGTCGTGCACGGGGCGGCCGGGCGCCGGACTTCCACCGTCAGCGTCAGCTCTGTCCTGATCGTGCCTCGCGGGAAATGTGGGACAGATTGCCGACTCGACGTTCCGAGCACGTCGACGGGTCGGCGTCCCAATTTCGTGCACAATGACCTGAATGACAATTCGGATGAGTTTGCGAGCCTCAGTGAACCCAGTGGGAACCTAATTTGTCAAGCCATGCCGTGGTGGCGAGTTTGAGCCACATGGGATCGCCCTTACGGGCCTTGTGTAGGTCTCGAAAAATGTCCACCAACCAGGTGTTCGATGAAATCATCAGCGTCTTTGGAAATTTGCCGTATGTTCACCTGCTCCACCTCTGTGATCGTGTGTGCGTGTCGTTAGCCTTCCAGCACCGAATGCCCGCGAATGCCCGCACAGTTCGCGGATGTTCGCAGGTAAATGTTCGCGGTTAACTGCCTGTTAAGCGTCAATTTCGTTTGATTCTGACCGGAGAACAAGATATGTGGACCGAAGACGTTGACGACAGCGGTTTCGTCGCCGTCACGGCCATGGCGGGCCGGTGGCCGGGAGCTTCGGACGTCGAGACCTTCTGGGAAAACCTCTGCGACGGCCGGGAGTCGGTGTCGGTGTTGCCCGACCAACTGGCGGCGGCGGAAGACGGGTACGTGCCGGCGTACGGCCTGCTGAGCGATCCGGAGTTCTTCGACGCCGACTATTTCGGCTACTCACCCGAGGACGCACTGATCATGGATCCGCAGCACCGGCTGCTGCTGGAGTGCGCCCACGAGGCCATCGAGCGCGCCGGGTACGGCGGCCCGGAACGCCTGTCGACTGGCGTGTTCGTCGGGGGATCGGTCACCGACCACGGAGCCCTTGTCCGGGCATGGGGGCACACCCGGGGTGTCCCGTTGCCGGACTCCCGTGTCCAGCAGGCGAACGACGTCGACTTCCTCGCCACCCGGATCGCCTACAAGCTGGGCCTGACCGGGCCTGCCATGGCGGTGCAGTCGGCCTGCTCCTCGTCATTGGTCGCGGTGCACGTCGCCATCGGTTCGCTGCTCGCGGGTGACTGCGCGATGGCGGTTGCCGGCGGCGCCTCGGTGCTGGCCGCGATCCCGACGCTGCGGCACGACCCGGACGACATCTTCGCCGACGACGGGCGGTGCCGTCCGTTCGACGCGCACGGCCGCGGCACCGTGCGGGCGAGCGCGGTGGGATTGGTGGTGCTCCGTCCGCTCGCCGAGGCGCTGGACGACGGTGACCACGTGCACGCGGTCATCCGCGGCACTGCGGTGAACAACGACGGCCGGCGCAAGATGGGTTTCCACGCACCGAGCGTGGCCGGGGCGGCCGGGGCCGTCCGCGCCGCTCAGTTGGTGGCCGGTGTCGGTGCGGACGAGATCGGCTACGTCGAGGCGCACGGTACTGGCACCGCGCTTGGTGACCCGGTCGAGGTCGCTGGGTTGACCAAGGCGTTCCGCCAAAGCACGGACCGGACAGGGTACTGCCGGATCGGATCGGTCAAGGCGAACATCGGCCACGCCGACGCGGCCGCCGGCATCGTGGGACTGATCAAGACGGTGCTCTGCGTGGAGCACGGTGTACTCCCCGCCAGCCTGAACTTCACCGAGCCGAACCCGGCGATCGACTTCGCGTCATCCCCGTTCGTCGTCAACGACCGGACCGTTTCGTGGGAGTCAGGGGGACGGACCAGGGTCGGCGCCACGAACGTGCTCGCGTTCGGCGGTACCAACGCCCACGCCGTGGTGGCCGAGCCGCCGCCCGCGCTCCCGACGAGCCCTGGGCGACCGGACCACCTGCTCGTCATCTCGGCGCGGACCGGGCCCGCGCTCCACAACGTCGCCCGCAGACTGGCCGACCACCTCGAACGGTGCCCGGACGCCGATCTCGCCGATGTCGCGTGGACGTTGCAGACGGGTCGGGCGACGCATTCCGAACGCCACTTCGTGGTCGCCGCGGACGTGCCCGAGGCTGTCGCGGCCCTCCGCGTGAGCACGCCGGGCGGGGAAGACCTTGGTCGCACACACCAACCGCGCATCGTCTTCCTGTTCGCCGAGCCCGAGGGGCGACGCACGGGCTCCGTCGCCGCGATCCACGACACGGACGAGGTGTTCCGCGCCTGCTTGGACGAGATCGCCGAAGCCGCGTACCCGAATCTCGGCCACGACCTGCGCCGGGCGCTGCTCGCGGCCCCCGGCCCGCAGAGCGCGCCCGCGGTTCCCGCGGCGCACCTCGCTGTGCAGTACGCGACGGCGAGGCTGCTGATGTCCTGGGGTCTGCGCCCCGACGCCGTGGCCGGGCAGGGGCTCGGCGCCCGCTGCGCGGCGGCCATCGCCGCGGAGTCGAGCCCCGCCGATGCCGCCCGCCTGCTCGTCACGCACACCGAAGCCGGCATTCAGGCGGCCGCCCCGGCCCGGTCCGGCCAACCGCTGCTCTGCGACGTTTCGGCGGCGTTGGACGGCGCACCGGGGCAGATCGTCGTGCACATCGGGGCGGAGCGATCGGCGGCGCCCGCCACCGGCGTCGTCGAACTGGTGTCCGTCGACGTCCTGGACGAGCCCGGCCGCTCACCGACCGGTGTCCGGACGGCGCTCGCCGCGGTCGGCCGGCTCTGGGCGGCCGGGGCGACGGTCGACTTCGCAGCCCTGCACGCGGGCGAGCGACGGCGTCGCGTACGCCTGCCCACCTATCCGTTCGAGCGGCGTCCCTACCTGGTGCCCCATCAGGTGTCCGCTCTCGTCCACCACCCGGCTTCCCCGGCCCACAGAGAGTGACTTTCATGAACGACATCGAGCGATCCATCGGATCCATGCTGGTCACCGACCTGTTCGTCGAGATTCCGGAGGACAGGATGACCCCCGACGACCGGCTGCGCGGTGACCTCGGGCTGGACTCCCTCGGCTTCGTCGAGTTGCGGGTCCAGTGCGAGAACACCTTCGGCATCACCATCTCCGACGCCGAGTTCACCCCGGAGAACTTCACCAGCATCCGCACCGTCGCCGACCTCGTTCGCACCCTGCGGGGCAGCTCCCCGGTGGCCGGCGATTGACGTCCGGACGTCCAGGACTCCAGGCTCCGCCGAGAGGACACACCCATGTCAGCCGACGTGATCGGGCTTGCCGGGCGCGAACCCACCAGGCCCTGGTTCGACCGCGACGTCCAGTTCGACCACTACGGAGCGGAGCCACTGCCGTTCGGGTGCACCGGGGCGCGCGGGATCGTCCAGCACTTCGTCGAGCTGAAGGGCAGCGAGGCGGGACGCGCCTTCGAGGTGCTGGACGCCAGCGGCGGGTACGGCTCCGCCTGCCTGGGGGCGGGTTCGGACGTGATCGCCGAGGCCATGGCGGCTGCCGTCCACGATGTCGGCTACGTGACCGACGAAATCGCCTCGGCGGAGCGCTCCCGGCTCCTGGAACAGCTGTTCGGCGCCGGTGGGCTGTTCGCGGACCGGTTCGCGGCGGCGGACTACCGGGTCAGCGGGCGCAACTCGGGCTCGGAGGGCATGGAGCTCGCCCTGCGCCTTGTCCTCGAGTCGCGCTTCGACCGTCGCCGGCTGCGGGCCGTGCCAGGGGCCGAGCAGCGTGACATCGTGCTCGGGTTCGAGGGCGCGTGGCACGGCTGGTCGGGCGGACTGCTCCCACTGCTCAACCGCCGCCACTACCGGGTCGGCCTGCCCACGATCGCCCCGGAGCAGTTCGGCTTCCGCACCGACCACATCCCGTTCGGCGACCTCGACGCGGCCAGGGAGTGGTTCGACCGCAACGGGGAACAAGTGCTGGCGGTCGTGGTCGAACCGGTCCAGGGCGACGCCGGCATCCTGGTGCCCGAGCACGGCTACCTGCGCGAGCTGGCCGCGCTCGCGACGCGCAGCGGCGCGTTGCTGGTGGCGGACGAGGTCCTGACCTTCGCCAAGACCGGCCGGTTCTTCGCGATGACCGATGAGGCGGGCCCGATCCCCACCGACATCACGGTGATCGGCAAGAACCTCGGCATGGGGGCGCTGTCCACCTCGATGGTGATCGCACGCCGCGACCTGGGCGTGCGTCCCACCGGCGCCGTGTCCACGTCCGACCTGCGCCCACTCACGTGCGCGGTGATCCGGGCCGGTCTCGAGCACATTGTCGCCGAGGGCCTGGTCGAGCGCTCCGGGCAGGTGGGAGCCCAGCTGGGCCGGCTGCTGCGCGACCGGGTGGTGGCGGAGTTCCCCGACCTGTACCGGGAGGCCCGCGGCGTGGGTCTGCTGCACGGCGTCGAGCTGACCGACTTCGCCGCCGCCCGCATCGGCGAGCTGCGCACCTGCATGATCCGCAACGGCGTGTACGTGGAGTTCATGTCCGGGGCCGGCCGCCGTTCGCGCGGCCTGCGGTACGTGAACGCGACGATGCGGGTGGCGCCGCCGCTCGTGGTGACCGCGGACGACGTCGAGACGATCGCCGTGCGGCTGGCGGCCGGGTCGCGCGCCCTGACGGAGCTCGCGCCGTGACGGCCGCACCGTCCACGCGGGTGGGTGCGCGGCTGCAGGCGGTCCGCCGTCGTGTCGAGCACGCCGACACGGACGCGTCCGGCGTCGTGCACTTCGCCCGGTACGCCGTCCTGCAGGAGACCGCCCTGCTGGAGAACCTCGAACGGCTCGGCGTCGGCCTCGGGGTGCTCGCGAGCGGAGGGCTCGACCTCGTCGTCGTGGAGGCCACGACGAGGTACCGCTTCCCGGCGCGCTACCCCGAGGAGCTGAGCCTCGAACCCGTCGTCGGGCACCTCGGTGCCGCGCGGGCCCGGATCGACACGACGATCCGGCGGCTCGCGGACAGCGTCGAACTCGCCACCGGCTCCCTCGTCGTGGCGCTGACGGACCGCGTGACCGGTGCGCCGTGCGCACTGCTCCCAGCCCTGCACGCCGTCCTCGAGGAGGCCCGCTCCGATGTTCCCCGCTGAACCCGCTGCCGCGACCGACCCAAGTCGGACGATGGGCTTCACCGAGATCAAAAGCTGGTTGCGGCACCGGCACCCAATGCTCTACCTCGACCGCGTGCTCGACTACGAGCCGGGTGTGCGGCTGGTCAGCAGGCTCGCGGTGTCGGCGCAGATGGACGCGATCGCGGGGCACTTCCCGGAGCGCGCGATCTTCCCCGCGAGCCACCTGAGCCAGGCGTTCGCCCAGTCCGGGATCATCCTCTTCCAGCTCAGCACCTCGCCGCTCGCCGACGACGAGCTCACGCTGGTCGGTGCGATGAACTCGCGGTTCTTCCGGATCGTCACCCCCGGCGACACCGTCACCATCGCCGTCACGGCCGACCGACTGGTTGGCGGCACGACCTTCTTCTTCTCCGGCCGTGCGGTCGTGGACTCGACGACGGTTGCGGCGTTTCGCGCGAACCTGGTGCGGCGCAAGGCCGCCGACATGGGGCACCAGTGGTGGTGAGCGACCAGGGCGGCGGCACCGGAGCTCTGGTCACCGGGATGGCCTGGTCCACGGCGCTGGGCTCGGACCTGGACGAGGTGTGGCAGGCGTTGCTCTCGGGGGCGACCGGGGTGGCGCCGGTACCGAGCGCGCACCCGCTGCGCAACGACCAGGCGGCGGCCCTGCCGGACCTGCCGATGGACCTCGACCCCGAGCGGCGCCAGTACGAGCTCGGTTCGCGGACCCTGCGGGCGGCGGTGGCGGACGCCGGGCTCGACGTCACCGACCCACGGCTGCGGCTGGTGGTCGGCACGAGCTACGGATCGCACCTGGACGTCCCGCCCGTCGGGCTGGACCGGTGGGGCGAGGTGCTCGCGACGGGGCTGGGGATGACCCGCCGTCCGCTGATGGTGAGCACCGCCTGCTCGGCGGCCTCGGACGCCATCCTGGTCGGCGCCGCGCTGATCGCCGAGGGCGAGGAGGACGTCTGCGTTGTCGGCGGCGTAGATGTGCTGACCCAGGCCAAACGACTCGGGCACTCCGCACTCGGCACCATGTCGCCCACCGCGCTACGGGCCTTCGACGAGAGCCACGACGGCACGATCCTCGGCGAGGGCGCGGCCTTCCTCGTGCTAGAGCGCGCTCGTTCGGCGCAGGCGCGCGGGGCTCGCGTGCGGGGTCGGCTGTCCGGCACCGGCTCGGCGAACGACGCCGCCGGTCCGACGGCCCCGGACCCGAGCGGCGACACCGTCGTGCGAGCGGTGACCGCCGCGCTCGCCGCAGCCGACCGCGGCACCGGCGAGGTGGGTGTGCTCCACGCGCACGGCTCAGGCACCCCGGTCAACGACGACGTCGAGAGCCGCGGCTTCGCTCGTACGTTCACGAATGGGGCGGCACCGGTCGTGTTCGCGACCAAAGGCGCCTTCGGCCACACACTGGGCGCGACCGGAGCGCTGGGGGCCGTCGCCTTGCTGCTGGCCCTGCGGGACAAGCGAGTGCCGCCGGTGCCCGGGCTGAGCACGGTTATGCCGGGATTCCCGCTGCCCCTCCCGGCTGGTGCCGCGCCACTGCCGTTCACCGGCGACGTCGGGCTCAGTGTCACGCTCGGGTTCGGCGGGTTCACCACCTGCCTCGCGCTGGAGGTTCCCGCATGACGGCCCGCCGTGAGCCCACGCCGGTCAAGGACATCGCGGTGCCGGAGGGCGCCGGGCTGGTCCCGCTGGCCACCGTTCGGACCAGCCACGCCGCGAACGCCACACCGCACCGGCGGATCCCCTCCCTGTACGCCGACCCGGCCTCGTGGGCGGTCCTCGAAGCCGTCGACGAACTGTGGGCCGGGTGCCCGGACGAAGTGCGGGCACCGGGGACCACGGCGATGGTCCTGGTCAGCACCTACAGCACCCTGGACACGATGTCGGCGATTGCCCGCGCGGTACCGGGTGGGCGTCTCTCGCCGCTGCGCTTCGCCGGGGCGAGCGCCGGTGGGCCGATCAGTCTCGTATGCCTGGTGCACGGCCTGCGAGGACCGACCCTCACGATCACCACCGATCCGGCGGGCGGGTTGCCGGCGGCCCTGACGATGACCAGGCACTGGCTGCGGACCGGTGCGGCGAGCCACGGGGTGGTCGCCGTGCACCACCACGATCCACTGCGCGGGCACGAGGTGCAGTGTGTTCTGGTCGGGGCCGCACCCCGCCTGCGTCTGTCCGGAGCGCCGCGGTGAGTGCGAGCGTGACAGGCGGCGTGGAGCGTGCCGCGGTGCTCGCCTTCCTGGCTGTGTGCGTGGACGCCGGATCAGGTCCCGGCAGCCCGTCCGGCCTCGGGCCCGACGAGCCCGAGGCCGTCGTCGACGCGGTCGCAGGCCTGGAGTTGCCGCCCGGCTCCCCGGTGCTGATCGCGATGCCGAACGGCCGGGGCGCGCTTGCCGCGTTCTTCGGGGCGCTGCTCGCCGGCGCGGTTCCGGTGCTGCTCCCGCCAGCGGCGGGAGCAGCGCGGATCGCCGAGATCGCTCGGCAGCTGGGTGGCGCAGCGCTGATCGCTCCCCGGATCGACCCAGCGCGGTACGGGGCGGTGGCGGTGCACCCGCTGGACGGCCGGTGCGAGGCGGCGCTGCTGGAGGCCCAGGCGCACCAGCGGTATCAGCCGGGCGAGGTCGTGCTGATGACGTCGGGCACCTCCGGGATCGCGACCGGCTGCCTGCACGGCATCGACGCACTGCTGCGCAACGCCGACCGCCACGCCACCGCCGTCGGCCAGTGCGCGGACGACACGGTCCTGGTGTCCCTGCCCCTGTACTACTCCTACGGCCTGGTCGCGCAGGCGCTGGCCGCGTTCGTGCGGGGCTCGCGGCTGGTCGTCTCCGGACCGCCGTTCACCTCCCGGTCCTTCGCTGAGACCATCCGCGCTCACGACGTCACGGTGTCCTCGCTGACGCCCAGCACAGCGGTCCGGCTGGCCGCGGAACCGCCTGCCGGGCGAGCCGCGCTACGCGTGCTCACCGTCGGCGGCGACGCGCTGGACCCAGGGCACGTCGGCTCCCTGCTGGCAGGCGGTTGGCTGGAGGAGCTCTACCTCACCTACGGCCTCACCGAGGCCGGCCCGCGCGTGACCACGCTCGCAGCGCACCGCGAGCCCGAGCACCGCTGGAGCTCGGTCGGCGTCCCGCTGCCGGGGGTGCGGACGTACCTGTGCGACTCCGCGGGCGACGGGCCTGGTGCGGAGCTCGTCGTCGAATCCGACACGGTGCTGCGCCAACGACTCCCCGGCGGCGCCCCGACCGTCGCGGGCATCGTCACCACCGGCGACCGCTTCGACATCGACGCGGACGGCTACCACTTCTTCCGCGGCCGGTCCGGCGACTCGGTCGTCGTCGGCGGGGAAAAGGTCTGGCTGCCCTCGGTGCGGCGGATCGCCGCCGGGGTGCCCGGCGTCCGGCGCGTGGCCACCACCGTCTACCGGGACGACCGCGACGAGCTGCGCTACGGACTGGACGTTGCCGTGGACGATCCCGGGCCGCGGCAGGCGGCGGAGATCGAGAACGCGCTCAACCTCGTCCTGCTGCGCGCCGAGCGACCGCATCGGATCACGTTGAGCCAGGCGACGACCGAGGAGTGGAGCAAATGACCACCGATTCCGGCACCGCGGAGACCACGGAGACCACTGTCCCGGCGCTGCGTGCGGTCGCCGACCGCGTTCGGAGGACGCCGGACGCCGAGGCGGTCCGCTCGGCCCGCGAGGCTGTCGACTACCGCACCCTGTGGGAGCGCTCCGCGCGGATCGCGGCGCGGGTCGGGCAGCTCGGCGCCGCTCCCGGCACGGCCGTCGGCGTATGCCTCGAACGGTCGGTGGACCTGGTCGTGACGCTGATCGGGCTGCTGCGGTCCGGTTACGTCGCGGTGCCACTGGACGTCCGGTACCCGGCCGAGCGGCTGCGGTTCATGTGCGCCGACGCCGGCGTCGAGCTGGTCGTCGGCCACCAGGGCGCCCTCGACCGGCTGGGCGGCTTCACCACCGTCATGACTGACCGGGAGGTCGGCTACGCCACCGCGCGCCCGGCGCGGCCCGCGCCGGGCGCCGTCCCGGCGTTCGAGGCACCCGAGGTCGCGGGCGACGACACCGCCTACATCGTCTACACCTCCGGGTCGACCGGCCGTCCGAAGGGCGTGCGCTACGCGCATCGCAACCTCGCCAATCTCGTGGCTTGGCAGGCCGGTGCCAGCGAGTGCGGGCCGGGCGACCGGACGCTGCAGTTCTCGCCCGCGTCCTTCGACGTGATCTACCAGGAGGTGCTTCCCACGCTCGGCGAGGGCGGCATCGTGATCTGCTGTGACGAGGACGAGCGGCTGGATCCGCAGCTGCTCTGGGACCTCGTCGAACGCGAACGGGTCAACCGCCTGTTCGTGCCCTTCGTGATGATCCAGTCGCTCGCCCTGTTCGCCAACGAGGCCACCCCGCAGCGGCACCCGCTGCGCGAGATCCTCACGTCGGGGGAGCAGGTGCAAAGCACGGCAGCGATCCGGGCGATGTTCACCCGGCTGCCGGACTGCCGGCTGGTGAACCAGTGGGGCACGACCGAGACCCACGTCGCCACCTGGTACGAGCTGCCCGCGGACGTGACCACCTGGGCCGACCTGCCGTCGATCGGCAGGCCGATCACCGGCACCGGCATCCGGGTCTGCGATCCTGATGGCCGGCCGGTGCCGGACGGCGAGGTGGGGGAGCTGTGGATCACCGGTGCGGCCGTCGGGCCCGGCTATCTCAACCTCCCCGAGCGCACGGCGCGCAGCTACCGCACCGACCCTCTGGACCCGGCCGTGCCGGCCTACCGCAGCGGCGACCTCGGCCGGGTTACCCCGGACGGTCTCCTCGAGTTCCTCGGCCGGGAGGACACACAGGTCAAGGTGCGGGGGTTTCGGATCGAGCTCGGGGAGATCGAGAGCGTGCTGGCCGCCGACCCGTCCGTCGCGCAGGCGGTGGTGGTGGTCGCGGGCTCTGCGGCCGAGGACCGGAACCTCCGTGGGTTCCTTGTGCCGAAGTCGGCTCCGGAGGACACATCGGCCTGGACGGCGGGTCTGCTCGCGGACCTGCGCGACCGGTTGCCCGCCTACATGGTGCCGGTCCGGGTCGATGTCGTCGAGTCGTTGCCGCGCACACCCAGCGGGAAGGTAGACCGGCTCGCCCTGGCTGCCAGGGACACGGTGCTGGCGGCGAACGAGGGAGCAGCATGATGGAGAGGGTCACCGTGGCGACGCCGGACCACATCCCGGTGCTGGACCGGATGGCGGGACCGCTGCCGGTGTCAGGTGCCCAGCGAGCGCTGTACCTGGTCGAACTGCTCCATCCGGGTACGCCGATGTACAACATCACGGTGGCGGTCCGCCTGGAGGGCCCGCTCGACGTGCCGCGGCTGCGGAGCGCCGTGGCGCGCGTCGTCGCGCGGCACGATGCGCTGCGTACGACCTTCACGCCCGGCACCGCGCCGCCGTTCGAACCTGCCCAGCGGATCGGCGACCCGGACGCGGAGCTGCCCGTCGTCGACCTGGACGCCGACGGGACCGAGGACGTGGACGCCGCGGCGTTCCGAGTGGCCCAGGCGTGGGCCGACGAGCCGTTCGACTTGGAGCGCGGGCCGCTGCTGCGGACGCGGTTGCTCAGGCTGGGGCCCGGCAGGCACCTGCTCGTCGTCACGATGCACCAGCTGGTTTCGGACGGTCCGTCGCTGCAGGTGTTCTTCGACGAGCTGGCGGAGGGGTACGCCGGTGGGCCCGAGCGCGCCGCGCCGGCCCTGCAGTTCGCCGACTATGCGGCATGGCAGCGGGCCCGCCCCGTCGACGCCGAGCAGCTCGGCTGGTGGCGGGACCGCCTCGCCGGGGTCCCAACGGTGCTGCGGCTGCCGGCCGACCGACCCCGGCCGGCGGTCGCCGGCCCGCACGGGGGCAGCCACCGGCACAGGCTGCGCGCGGCGGTGATGAGACCGGCGTTGCGGCTGGCGCAGGATCTGCGGGTGACACCGTTCGTGCTGGTGCTGACCGCCTACGCCACTTTCCTCTCCCGCCTCGCCGGCACTCGGGATGTGCTCGTCGGCGTGCCGGTGAGTGCCCGCGACCGCGTCGAGCTCGAGAGCGTGATCGGGTTCTTCGCCACGACGCTACCGGTGCTCGTCGAGGCCGGCCGCGACCGGAACTTTGCCGACCTCTGTCGGTCGGTCCAGTCGGAGCTGCTGGACGTCCTGACCCACCGGGACGTGACGATGGAGCAGCTCGCGGAGGAGCTCGCGCCCAGGCGCGATCCCGGGCACGCCCCCCTGGTCCAGGCGTTCTTCTCCCTCGAGCAGGAGCCGATCGTGAGCCCGCACCTGCCGGGCCTGCGCGCCACCGCGTTCGATCTCCCGCCCACCGGGGCGAAGGTCGACCTCGACATGATGGTCTTCCGGGCGGCCGGGGCGGGTGACGACTTCGACCTGACGCTCACGTACCGGACCGACCTGTTCGAGGCCGCCACGATCGCCCGGATGGCCGAGCAGTTCGAGCTGCTGCTCGTCGCGGCCGTCTCGGACCCTACGGCCCCAATCCGGTCGTTGCCCGGCCCGGTCGAGGATGTTCCTGCGACCTCGCGTCCCGCGGCGGCGACGGTGGCGCCTCGCCTCGATCTCCCGATGTCGGCCTGCACCGGCATGGAGCAGAACCTCATCCAGATCTGGCGGGAGGTGCTGAGCCGTGACGACATCGGCCTCGACGACAACTTCTTCGACCTCGGGGGCACGTCCTTCGCTCTCGCCACCGTGCACACTCTGATCGGTGCCCGCACCGGAGCGAAGACGTCGCTGGTGTCGCTGCTGGAGTTCCCGACGATCGCCGCGCTTGCGCGGCACCTGGCAGACGGCCCCCGGACAGGACCTGCGCCAGTCGAGCCGGCTGATCAGGCGCGTGCGGCCCGGCTGCGCGACCGCCGGAACCGGCTGCAGCAACGACGGTCCGCGCGGGGGGCCGGCGAGTGAGCGCGGACGACGAGAAGGTCGAGGCCTCCACCGCCGAGGACGAGTTCAACGGCGTCCGAACCGGGACAGCCGCCGTCGTCGCCGCGGTCTGGTGTGAGCTCTTCGGGGTGCCGCGGGTCGATCCCGACGACGACTTCTTCGCCATGGGCGGGCATTCGATGCTCGCGGTCCGGATGTCGTCCCGGTTGCGGACCGAGCTGGGACTGCGTGTACCGGTGCGCACGATCCTGGAGAACCCGACAGTCGACGGCCTCTCCCAGTTGCTGGCCGAGGCCGTCGAGTCCGCCACCGATCCGGCCGGCGACTGAACTCGCGCCCTTCACCGGATGCAGCCACTGCCTCATCCGAGAAGGCCGGCGTGGTGATCGGGCTGGGAGGCTGTTATCGGGCTGGGCGATGGCACGGCAGCCTGATCACCTCTGGGAGGGCCAACGGACTGTCATAACCACCGAGTCCTCGACGGCTTCCCGCGAGTGATTGATCCCAGATCCCAGGTCCCCAACTTGCACGCGCCCCGACGCTCAGCTAGCCCTTCAGTAAGCGTGTCGAGGTGGTAGAGCCACCCGGAGATAGGTCAAGGGTCTTATCCTGACCGGGTTTGCGACTCCAACGCAGCCCGACCAAGAAAGACCCTTGTGGTGAAGAAGCTATCGCATGAGCAGAGCCGGCAAAACTCGGCACGCCGTCGTCGCAAGGTCGAGGCGCGGCATCGGCAGGCAGGGCGGTGGGGTGAGCGGTCCGAGCCGATGCTCACCTCGGGTAAGATCAACTACGAGGTCGGTGGCAACGTCGAGGCGACTGCGTTCGGTGGGCTGTTCGCGATGCACCGCCTGGTGACGCGGCTGGGATTGGTGAAGGCGATCGACGACGGCCTGGAGCTGTTGCAGATCCATCTGCCCTACCACGAATCCGATCACGTGTTCACCCTGGCCTACAGCGTGCTGTGCGGTGGGACCCGTCTGCAGGACGTCGACCGGTTGCGCAACGACGTGCCGTTGATGAACGGGCTGGGCGCCAGGCTGTTGCCGGATCCGGCCACGATCGGGGACTTCCTGCGCCGCTTCTCCGAGGCCGACATCGTGGGGTTGATGGAGGCGATCAACTCGGTACGGCCGCAGGTGTGGCGCGGCCGGGGCGCCGACCTGCTCGGCGAGGTGGCCTACCTGGACGTGGACGGCACGAATGTGCCCACCATCGGCCGGCTCAAACAGGGCATGGACATCGGCTACAAGGGCATCTGGGGCTACGCGCCGCTGGTGGTGACGCTGGCCAACACCCGGGAGGTGCTCTATCTGGTCAACCGGCCGGGTAACGCACCCAGCCACCAAGACGCGCCGGCCTGGATCGACAAGGCCATCGGCCTCGTCGCGCCGTACGCGAAGCGGGTGTGCCTGCGCGGGGACACCGACTTCGCGCTGACCGCGCAGTTCGACCGGTGGGCGCAGCAGGCCGACTTCGTGCTCGGCACGGACAACATCGCCGCCCTGCGCACCCGAGCCGAAGCCCTGGAGGCCTCGGCGTGGACACGGCTGCACCGCCGGGCACTGTCGGCGATCATGAAATTCCCCACCAAAGCTGGGTTTGCGATCACGTAATTCCCCACCTGTGGCGTCACGTAATTCCCCACCCGATTGGGTGACGGCGTGTACGTCGTGGATCTGGCCATGACGTTGCAGACTGCTCTGTTACCCGCGTGTGGCGAGGGAGCCCATGGCGAGAAGGACGTTTGACCTGGATTCACCGAAGATCTTGGTGGGTTGGTCGTGTCGTGGACGGGCAGATGCCCTCTGACTTGGGATGATTGTTCTTACGAGAGAAACATATCGGACCGAGTGAGAGGGCATCGGTTAGGTGAGAGCATCGCATACGCGTGGCGCGGTGTCGGTGAGGTTCGACGATCCGGGATTGGTGTCGCACGCGGGTGTGGTGGCGGTGATGCGGCTGGCCGAGGACGCGGGGTTGTCGGAGCTGGCCGGTGAGCTGGTGCGGCTGGGTGGTTCGGTGGGGGCGAACGCGGGCGCGAAGATCAGCTCGATCGTGGCGGGGATGGCCGCGGGCGCGGACTCGATCAGTGATCTGGACCTGGTGCGGCATGGTGGGATGGCGGGGTTGTTCAGCGGGATCCGCGCATCGTCTACTGTGGGCACGTTTCTGCGCTGGTTCAGCATGGGTCATGTCGCTCAGCTGGAGAAACTCTCCGCCCGGCTGCTGGCCCGCTTGGCGGAGCTGACGCCGCTGCTGGCGGGGGCCGACCGGTTGGGGTTGCTGGATCTGGACTCGAAAATCAGCCAGGTCTACGGGCGGGGCAAAGACGGGGCCGCGTTCGGCTATACCGGGGTGTTGGGGTTGAACACGCTGGCCGCGACCCTGACCACAGCGGCGGGCAGGCCGGTGATCGTGGCGACCCGGTTACGGGGCGGCAACGCCGATACCCGCCGCGCGGTGAGCTCGCTGGCCCGCCGCGCGCTGGGCACCGCCCGCGCCGCGGGCGCCACCGGGCCGCTGCTGGTACGCGGCGATTCCGGGTTCTATGTCGGGGAATTGATCACGATGCTGGCGCGGGAAGGGGCCTGGTTCTCCATCACCGCCCCACAACATTCCGCGATCCGGGAGGCGATCGACGCGATCACCGAGCACGCCTGGCAGCAGCACACCTACCGCGACCCGGTCCTCGACCCGCACACCGGGCAACTGATCCACACCGCCCAGATCGCCGAGACCAGCCATACCGCGTTCACCAACCCGACCGTCAATCCCGGCCAGAAAACCACCGCCCGGCTACTGGTCCGCCGGACCCGGATCACCACCCGCGACGAGCAGGGCGAGTTGTTCCCAGCCTGGCGCTACCACGCGGTGTTCACCAACCTCCCACCCACCACCACCAGGCCCGCCACCACCGAGCCCGACACCACCGAGCCCGACACGGCCGGCTTCGACACGGCCACCGCCTGGCGTCTGCACGACCAACGCAGTGGCGCGATCGAACACGTCTTCGCCGAACTCGCGGCCGGCCCGCTGGCCCACTTCCCGTCCGGACTGTTCGCCGCCAACGCCGCCTGGCTGTCCCTGGCCGCCCTGACCCACAACCTCCTGCGCGCCACCGCCTGCCTGGCCGGCCCTGCCCACGCCCGAACACGGCTGACCACCCTGCGCCGCCGGTTGATCACCATCGCCGCCCGCGTCACCCGCACCGCCCGCCACATCACCCTGCGACTACCACAAGACTGGCCCTGGGCCACCGACTTCACCCACCTGTTCACCACCATCCACGCCCCACCCCACCCCGCCTGAACCCCTAACCACCCGCCTGACCAGGCCCAACCCGAAAGACCACAGTGGAAAAGCTGGGCAGACCAGCAACTCCCACACGACCACACCACACACCACCAGCCCACCACCACAACCACCCACCACCACAACCACAACCCAAGATCAACGGTGAATCCAGGTTCGACCCCTCGACGCTGGTGTACTGGCGCAAACGACTGGCCACCTCGGGGCGGCCGCATCGGATCAACGACGCGGTGCGCACGGTCGTCGAGGAGACCGGGATCCTGCGTGGCCGCCGCAAGCGGGCGGTGGATTCCACGATCCTGGCCGACGCGGTCGCCACCCAGGACACCATCACCCAGCTGATCTCGGCGATCCGGCGGGTGGATCGGCAGGTGCCCGGCGCGGCGGAGCAGATCGCGAAGGTGTGTACCGGCCATGACTACAGTCGGCCGGACAAGCCGAGGATCGACTGGGACGACCCGGCCGCCAGGGACGCGCTGGTCTCCGCGCTGGTCAACGATGCGAACGCGCTGGTGGCGGCGCTGGCCGATACCGAACTGGAAGGCGACGCGGAGTTCGCGTTGGCGTTGCTGGCGTTGGTCGCCGGTCAGGATGCCGAGCCCGCCGAGGGCAGTGACGGCACTGATGGGCGGTGGCGGATCGCCCGCAAGGTCGCCCCGGACCGGGTGGTGTCCACAGTGGATCCGGATGCGCGGCATACCCGCAAGTCCCCGGAGAACCGGCGGGACGGGTATCGGGCGCACGTGGCGGCCGAGCCCGAGACCGGGATCGTCACCGACGAGAAGGTGACCACGGCCGCCGGCACGGAGAACTCCGACCCCGCTGTGGCCGAGGAGTTCCTCGACGCCGAGGACGGCAAGCGCGCGTGGCACGGCGATTCCGCCTATGGCACAGGGGATCTACGCGGTGGGATCGACGATGCCGGGCATGAGGCGGTGATCAAGCCCAAGCCGCTGCGGGCTCCGGTCGAGGGCGACTTCACCGTGGACGACTTCACCGTGGACGACTTCACCGTGGACGAGCAAGCGGGCACGGTCACCTGCCCCAACGACATCACCCGCCCGATCAGCCGGACCCGGGTCGCCACCTTTGGCGCTCTCTGTCGTGCCTGCTCACTGCGTGCACAGTGCACCACGTCCAAGACCGGCCGTAAAATCGTTCTGCACCCACGAGATGACCTGCTGCGCCAAGCCCGACGCGACTGGGCGGACAAGCCCGAACTGCGCGAGAGCTACAGGACGTTCCGCCCCAACGTGGAACGGGTCATCTCCCAGATCGCCAGCCGCGGTGGCCGACGTCTCAAACTCCGATATCTAGGCACCGGCAAGAACAACGCCTGGCTCAAACGCCGCACCGCAGCCTTGAACCTCCGCAACCTCATCGGTCGCGGCCTGACCCATACGGCGGGCGCTTGGACCCTGGCTACCTGAGGGAAACCACGGCCCAACCCCCAGTCTTGGGGATTGTGAACCTCGTCGAGCAACCGCCCTGGGCTCCCTGAACGCCCAGCATCGCCCATGAATCAGCAAGGCCCAGGTCCTCGCCTGCCATCACTCGGTGACAACCAACCCGCAAACCACCCTAATTCAGCGGCCTCCTAGGGACTTTGGACTCTGCCATGGTCCCTGCCCTGCTGGCGGAGAATGACGCGTCAGCTGGAAGGTGATCATTATGTCGGCGATGATGCCAATGCCAATGCCGAAGCCAGAGCGGTCCACGCACAAGAGCAAGAAGACCAAGGGGAAGAAGGGCCAGAGCAAGGAAGGGCGGGGCGAGACAGGCCAGGCGAGCGGCAAGGACGAGGTTCTCATCTGGAGCACGGACGAACCTGCGGAAACCCTTGTCTGGCAACCAGGGCCTCCCGAAGCCGCGAGCGGTGGCGCGGTGCCGATCGATCCGGTTGCCCACGGTGGCGGCGGCGTCCGAGGTGAGCAGCGGAATCTGGCCACTCTCATGAACGACATCCTCGGTGGCGCCAGACAGCAGCCTTTGGCCGAAACCGGAGACGCGACGCAGCGCTTCGCCGCCGCCATCGGTGGCGCGGCGAACCCAGACGTCCTCTTGGCGGGCATGTACTGGTGGTCGGTGTTGAACGGGCCCGCATCCCAGCGAGAGCCGCAGATGATCGACGGCGCGGACCGTCTGCTCGTGACGCACGCTGACGGGACCCGGCACAGCTTGCTCGTACTCACGCAGGACGACTCGGTGACCGAACCGGCCAAGCTTGACTTCGATGTCTCGGCCGACGAGATCCTGCTTCCGCTGGTGTCCCGCGAAAGCACGGTCGTTGATTTGATCACCGACCGGTTCGCCAAACTCCAAGGGCGGCAGGCGATCGAGGCCGTAGTGGAGATCGCGGAGAACGTGAACTTCGGCGCTGTCCTCGGCCCGATGCCGGACATGGAGCACACCTGCCTGCCTCAGGACGCGGTTGCCGTGGGCATCAATGAGACCCTGAAAGCGTCGGTCGGGTTGGTGTTTCGTGACGGCGAAACCATATACGCGACAACAGCTTTACATGCGGTGGAACAGTCGCCAAGCGAGATCATTGTCCGCGGCGCGTACGGACGGATCGTTGCCAAGGGCATCGTCACCGACAGCTGCTTGCTCCAGTTCGACGAGACGCCATCGATCACCATCGCGGACACCTTCGCTGGGATCTACGAAGGACGGATCCCCAACCCGTATCAGAAGGTGTTGTTCCACCGGATCAACGGGGACTGCGTCCGCACCAAGGTTCTCTCCACCGACATGGACGCCTACGACCCTGACCCGGCTGGACGGATCCGGTCGTACACCGACCCTGTGACAATACCGAGCGACTCCGGTGTGGCGTTGCTGGACGAGGACGGCACGGTAGTCGGCTTTGCGTACAAGCGGACCAAGCGCGACGCGTACGTGCAGTTTTCCAGTTGGATCTGGGCGCAACAGGTCGCCAACGAACTCGGCATCAAGGAGAGGTGTCATGGGCTGGTGGACTAAGGCGACGCGGGAACCTGCGGAAAGTTGGTTCTTCACAAGGATTGGCGCCGCAACGACAGCAGCTGTCGAACCGGATGTGGCCTACGTCAGCGCTTTTCTGCGTTCGATGCGACTGGCCGACAGGCGCGTCGGCACCACCACCTACCGGGGCTCAGTCACCAGCTCCATCTCGCTGCCGACCAGGACTGGCGGCAACGCTGAACTGATCGTGGTCGCTGCCCCCAAGCTGCTGGCCAAGCTCGACGCCAGCAACCAGGACAGGGTCGTCACCGTCAACATCCGCCTGCTCGGGCCGATTCCTTACCGGGGCGGCGATATCGAGGTTGAGCTCGGCCTGTTCTCGATCCCGCAGTCCGATTTGGTCGAGCCCTATCTCGCGGTGCTCGACGAACTGTCCACATTGGCTGGTGTCAGCCTGGCCGCACCGGCGCTGCCGTTGGTCAAAACGGTCAAGTCCGCGCTCAATCTCCTTGTCGGCGCCCAGAACGAAACCGAGCTTGAGATCGGCGTGCTCACCACGTTCGAGGAGTTACTGCCAGGTGACTATTGCGTGGTCCGTGCTCCGCGGGACTTCGCTCAAGCCAGCGATCTGACGATCGCCACGGATGGCAGATTGCTTGGCCCCGACGGCAAAGAGATCACCAAGCCGTATCTTGTCTTCACTGTGTCCACAACGGAACAACGGGCCGATTGGTTCAAGATCCCCGAAATTCGGGTCGCGTACGAGGAAATCCGGGAAGCAGCGAGAAGGGGCGATCTGCAGCGCGCCCAAGAAGGCGAACGGGCCTTCCGGCGGATCGCGACCACCTGCGACGACCTGCTGCGCCACGACGGAGTCCGCTTGGCAGACCTGGTCGACAAGGAGATCGACGCCGCGTTCGGGGAAAGCGTGCTCACCTCTGCCCCCGTTCAGCTCTACGAGATGCCCGACCTCAAACATATGCCGCTTTACAGCGAATAAGAACAAGCGCCACGATTTCCCCGCGCCCTCTTGGTTTCGCTCGACGAGGACGTCCGAGCACGCGGGGTTCACCCGGCCAGGCTGCGGAATCCGGACGCGTTCCTCGGCTTGCTCATGGGCATCGGCCTGTCCCCGATCGACGCCTACCAAGTACATGCCGAGTTCGGCGTGAAGCTGTTCGGGTTCGCCCTGCTGGTGGACTACCGCACACCTGGCGAATCACCCGTGCCCGCGGACTGGCTGGGCTCCCAAGCAGACCTGAACGTCCCGCACCTCCCTCGCCGAAGCCGTCGGGGTCACCAAGCCGACGCCCGACGAGTTCTTCGACCACCTCGTGGACACCTTGATCCTCGCGATCAAGGCCTGTGGACCACAAACTGGCTGAGGACACCGGGAACGGCCTCGTCGGCGAAGCGTATCCCGGTGGTCATGATGATGTCCTTGACCTGATACGCACCGCGGCCGCCCGCGGTGATCGCGGTCAGCTTGCACAGCCCGGATTTGCGGTGGAACGCCCATTGGTTGACCTTCCAGCCGATCAAGCCGTCCCGGCGTAGGGCGATCGTGCGGCGCTTGAACGTGCCGTGGCGCGTCACCAGATATCGCCCGGTCAGGCCGTGCCCGAGGTTGCGGTACGCGTCCAGAGCGAACAAAACCGCAACCGGATACAGCACGACCCCGGAGATCCATGCGATGTGCAGCACCACAATTGTGGTCAAAGCACCAAGCACTACCAACTGCCCATCGCAACCGCCGTGACCGCGCGAGTTTGGTGTGCGGCACCAGTCGTACAGACTGGGTTGGCGCCTGAGATTCGCGCAACACGTTGGCCGCAACCCGATGCGCCTCACCAAGAGGAGCAGGCGGAAGCAACGCACTCGTGTTGTAGATGCTGTTTTCTTCCTCAGCTGTGCCTGTTCCTGTTGCTACCGCGTATGTGTACGCACCGCCACCCCAGCGCAGCAGCAACGGTTCCGCTACTTCCACGCCACGCAACCGTTCCTCTTCCAGCGTCACCGATCTGGTCACGACCAGACCGCGAGCGGCGCGCAGCGAGCCGTTGGGCTCACGGACAAGCCTGAAGTTCCACCACATTTCCACGTACAGACCCAGCGCGCCGATCACGCCGACCAGCAACGTGGCCAGCACGATCATGGTTATCACCGGTGCGAGCGGAACCGTGGACAACCAGCGGATCACCGCGGGAATGACTTCCTTGTCCGGGTTGGCGCCGATGATGTCGAGTCCTTTGTAGACTAAGCCAACCGCGCCCGCGCCGAGCGCGAGCACCCAGATCGACAGCAGTGCGTACTTGATCCACTTCCAGTCGATCCGGGCGATAGTCGTCTCGTCGTCGATTCCGGTGGGCTGGATCAGGTCGTGACGCATCCAGTCGGCGTCGGGTTTCGCCAGCGCGTCAAGGGAAAGCACGGCATTCGTGGTCGAGCTGACCCGATGTCCGGTGCCGATCTTGACCCGCGCGATGCCAAGCATCCGGGAGATCGGCTCGGCCATCACGTCGACGCTCCGGATGCGTTGCCGTGGAATGGATCGGTGCGCCCGGAACAGGATGCCGGACATCAGCTCGATACGTTCATCGGTGAGCCGGTAGCGGGTTTTCAGCCACCGAACAGCTTCGTAGGCAACGACAATCACGACCGCGCCGGTCACCGACAGATGCAGCCACCAAGGCGCTTCCCGCCACCACATCACCGCGATCGCGGCGATCAGGAACAACGCGGCCCATATCGCGGTCGCCACGACCACGCGGCCGTCGAGCCGTCGCCAGGTGTTCATGTCGCGTCCCCTGGCACCGCCTGCGTGACCTTCGTCAGCTGTTCGACCAGGTCGCGGGCGAATTCGTGGTCCAGGCCGTCGATCTTGACGGGCCCAGCGGCCGATGCGGTCGTGACGGTCACTGTGGACAGTCGGAACGCTTGCTGCAGCGGGCCACGGACGGTGTCGACGGTCTGGATACGCGACAGCGGCGCCACCCGCCAGGTCTGCATGACCCAGCCAGACCTGGTGTATACCGCGTCATCAGTGGTTTCCCAGCGGTGCACGCGATAGCGCCACTGCGGCATGATCAGGATGACGGCCACACCAACGATGCCGATGATCCCGGCTGGCAACAGAAGCCACAGTCTCGCTGGCGCGACGAGCAGAGCGAGCAGGCCAAGGATCAGGATCGGCGCAAGCATCGCCAACAATGCTTGCGTTGCCCACCAACCCATCGCACGCCGTTCCACTTGGTGGCCCGGGGGCCTCAGCTCGATCTGCGTCATCGCCCCTCCCCATCGACTGCCTATCATAGTGATATCAGTTTTTGGGAGAGGGCGCCAGCGTCAAATCTCAGCGTGCTCCAAAGCGGTCGCCGTTGCTTGCTTGCTGGCGGGAAGCAGTGGAAGGCGGACGTTGGGCGTGGGAATCTTGCCCTGCGCAGCGAGAACCGCCTTGATCACAGTGGGATTCGGCTCGGCGAACAACGCGCTGGCCAGTGGGACGAGCTGGTTGTGCAAGCGTCGCCCGTCCTCGACTTTGCCGTCACGCCAAGCCGCGATCAGGTCGACATAGGCACGAGCGGCCACGTTGGCGCACGCCAGAATCGCCCCACTGGCACCAAGTGCGAGCAGCGCGCCGGTGTAAAGATCATCGCCGGACAGCACCGAGACATCGCTCGGCACGCGGCTCAAGAACCCCACAGTGGCATCGTCGATCCCGCCGGTCGCGTGCTTGAACCCGATGATGTTCGGGATTTCAGCCAGCCGAACCAGAGTGTCGGCGCTCAACGCCCGGCCAGTGCGTGCCGGGACGTTGTATACGATCACCGGCACCGGGCTCGTGGCCGCGAGTCTGCGGAAATGTTCGACGACACCGTCTTCGGACGGTCGGGTGTAGTAGGGCACGACGGTCAGCGTTGCGGCGACTCGGGAATCGAGATCGGCGAATGCGTCGACCGACCCCTCGGTCGAGTTCGACCCGGCACCGATGATCAACCGCGCGCCGCGTTGTTCGCATACACCTGCGCAGATGTCGACGACTTTGCGGCGTTCCGCAGCTGTCAGGGTCGCCGGTTCGCCAGTCGTGCCCAGTGCGACGATGCCGCTCGCGCCGTCGTCGAGCACGCCGTGGGCAAGCGCCTCCAGCTCTTCGGCGGCGAGTTCGTCGGCATCGGTGAACGGTGTGACGAGCGGAACGAAAAGACCCGTAAGCGACATACTTCGACCATCGCGCAGTCCACTGTTCAGGTCCAGTTCGCATTTCTGTCGCCGAGCGTAAGGTGTGCTTATGCTCGACGTTCGCAAGCTCCGGCTCCTGCGCGAGTTGTCCCGCCGCGGCACGATCGCGGCCGTCGCCGAAGCGCTTGCTTACACGCCGTCGGCGGTGTCGCAGCAGCTCACCGCACTCGAACGGGAGACCGGCGTGCCGTTGCTGGAACGGACCGGCCGACGCGTGACGCTGACTCCCGCGGCTCTTCGGCTCGTCGACCACACCGAGTCGATCCTCGCGACGCTTCAGCAGGCGGAGGCCGAACTGGCCGCGGCCGAGCTCACCGGAACTTTGCGGATCGGGGTTTTCCCCACGGCCGTGGCAACGATCCTGACGCCAGCCCTCGTGGAGCTGAGCACGCACCATCCGGGGCTTGATCTGATGGTCGCCGAACTGGACCCGGCATCAGTGCCCGACGCGCTGCGCGACGAAAGCCTGGATGTGGCTCTGCTTCAGGAGTACGACCACGTGCCTGCCGTGTCCGATCCGGGATTGCAGACCGAACCGTTGATGGAAGAGACCGTGCACCTTGCCGCGCTCACCGACGAACCGTTGGCTGCGCGGCGTGATTCCTCGTGGATCGCCGGTACGCCAGGCACTCTCTGCCACATCCTCACGATCAGAGCCTGCGAGGCCGCCGGTTTCACGCCGCGCATCCGCCACAATGCTGACGATTTCGGGACCGTGCTCGCGTTGGTGGCGGCCGGTCAAGGCGTTGCGTTCGTTCCCGATCTTGGCGCTGCCGCGCCGCCCGCCTCTGTCGTGTTGACCGCGTTGCCCATCAGGCGCAGGACGCATTTGGCTTACCGCAAGGGAACCGGCGAACATCCCGCCATCGCGGCCGCCCGATCCGCGCTGCGCGCCGCGGCTCACTGATCCTTCACGACACCGCCTTATTGATCAGCTCGGTGATCAGCGCGCGTAGATGTCCCGGTAGTCGTCTGCTTCATCGAAGCGATGACCTTCTCGTTTCCTGATCACTTCGGGTTACGCGTCCGCCCCGCACCGGAAGCCGATGTGGTGGTGGCCAGCGAAGGGGTCACGCGAGTATCCGTCACGGTCGGTCGGGCGCATGTTCGCCGCCCGCTCGTCGTGCGCGCCGCCGCGGGTGATGCGCAGGTCCCGTGACAGCAGATCTTCACGACCGTCGTTGGCAACGTACGGGTATGGACGGTCGAGGGAACTGGTCCACTCGTACAGGTTTCCGACGAGGTCGTACACACCCTGCGGCGTGGCTCCCGCAGGGTGTGCCGTCACCGGGCTGGTCTCGCCATAGCGCTTGCCGAACTGGGCGCGTGAGTCGTTCGGCGCCTCGTTGCCCCAGGGGTACGTGCGTCCTTCCGTGCCCCTGGCCGCGGCTTCCCACCCCGCTTCGGTGAGCAACCGCGCGCCACGCGCTTGGCAGTACAGGTGCGCGCCCCACCAGTAGACCTCGGTCACTGGGTGATCAGCGAAACCTTGCTCGACGGCGAACCGACCGTCACGGCGTAGGACGCGCGAGTCGTCGTCGCTGTCGTCGGTCGTGAAGATCTCGCGTCCGTTCTGGTCACGGACCGCGTCGCTCTCCGCCGGGTGCAGCGGACCGTCCCAGCGACGGCGGTCGCCACCGCGTGCGTTGACCAGGTTTGTGTGGGTGTTCGCCCAGTCGACGTACTGCTGGGTCGTCACCGGGTAGGCGTCGATGTAGTACGGCCTGATGGCGACCTGGTGCGCTGGCCGCTCTTCGGCCGGACCGTCGTCGCGTCCCAGTGGGTAGTTGCCCGCAGGTATGAGGACCATGCCTGGCCTCGGCTGCCCTTGCCCCGACGGAGACGGCGCGGCGTTTGTGGTCGCAGGCGGCTGGACGGGCGTTGTGGATGCCGTGTCCTGGCTGGCGCTTTGCGTCGTGCATCCCGCCGTGACGATGGCGGCCATGGCGATCAGGGTCTTTACCTGCGACCTACGATTCATAGGTCGCAGCATACAGGTATGTGCATACCTATTCTCGGCGCACCCTTGAAGTTCCCGGTGGCGCCATCGTGGCGCCACCGGTTCAGCCGGTCGCCCGCTGGATGACGATGTCGTTGAGCCGCGTGCGGGCGTAGACCTCGACCTTGTTGTCGAACTCGTCCAGGGCGTCCTGCGCCGGGAGAGAGCTGCGCACGGTCCCCTTCGTGCTCTTGGCGTCTACCCAGGCCGCGGTGCCCTCGCTGATGCCGACCTCGATGCCCCCGGCGGCGTTCATCAACACCGCCTGACCCTGGGTGATCCGGCCGACCCTGATCGGGCAGTCGGCCGCCTTGGCGATCACGTTGCCGTCGGCGCGGTCGATGTCGAAGCTGCCGCCCGAGCCGCTGAGATCGATGTCGGACATGCCGTGGCCGATCCAGACCTTCCCGGTCGAGCCCTGGTACTTCACGACGCCTTCAGCCGCGCCGATCCGCACCCCGGCCGCGCCGCCCTCGATGCTGACGGTCCCGGCGACGTGCGCGACCTCGACCTCACCGGTCGAAAGGTGTCCATGCAGGTTGGCCACGTGGTCCAGCTTGACCTGCCCTGACGCCAGGTCCACCGCGCAGTCGCCGAGCGCGCCACTGGCTTGGATGTCCGACCAGGCCGTTTCCAGAACCAGCTTGGATCCGACCGGCAACTCGATCGTGATGGCCACCGAACCGTTCTTGTCCCCGGCCTTGACCGTCTCGATCTTCAGCTCGCCCTCGGCGAACTCGACCTTGGTTTTCTCGGCGACCTTCAGGTCCGTCTTGTTCTCGCTGTCGATGGGTTCGACCAGCACCACCGTGTCCGGCCGCTCGCTCGCTGCGAGGCGCACCTTGGCGCCACCGGTGGACAACGTGGCCGTGATCGGGCCAGGCGTTGCGAAAGTAGGCATGACAAATCTCCCCATGTGTTGGTGTGGGTCTTAACCGACCCAGCCGGTGAAGTGGCCGTCTTTGCGCCCGCGCCGGGTCCGCTTGTCGGCGGCGAGCGCCGCGCTGGCGACTCGGACCAACCAGGCGTTGGTCGATAGTCCCTCTTGGTTCGCGGCCGCCTCGATGCGCTGTTTTAGCTGCTCAGGCGGCCGGAAGTTGATCCGCGAAACCGCACCGTCCGTTGGCACGGGTTCGGGAGCGGGCGCGACCTCTTCTTCCTCGATGTCCCGCTCCCCCGGGACGACCACGAAGAACGGGTCACGACCGCGCAGCCGGACCTCGACCGAACCAGGCGCCATCTCCCTGGTGATCTCGTCCGCGGCGGCCGACAGGACGTCGAGCATGGTCAGCCTGGTGGCCGACGTGACCGCCGCGGCGAGGCGCTGCGCCAGTGCGGCAGCTTCGCCCGGTTCGGCTGCCGCCAGGAGCTCCTGGCGAAGGCTTTCGACGTACGGCGTGAGGTCCATGCGCCAACTATGGCGCCATCATGGCGCCATGTCAAGTTTGATGACGCCAACGAAAAGAGGTCTTCCTGCCCTTCCGGACAAGAAGACCTCTTTTGTTCTCTATAAGTCAGCGAAGCGCGGATTCCAGTTCTGCCATGCGGGCTTTCTCCTTGCCCATCCGCAGTATCACCACGACGAAGATCGCGGCGACGAGCCAGACGTACGCGTTGTGCCAGATGACGCCAAGGCCGTTCCACGACGGGATGTCCATGATCGTGGGCACGGGAGCATCGAATAGCCCGAGCACGCCGCCCATGGTGACCACCCACGTCACCCCGAGCGCGAACCGTTCGAAGACAGCGCCCGGCTGCAGCGACAGGTGGAACAAGTACACGAGCAGCAACCCGAGCCAGACCCAGTGATGTGGCCAGCTGAACGGCGACACCACCGTCGACACCAGACCGCACAGCAGCACGGCGGGCAGCTCGCGGCCGCTGAGCGACAGCCGTCGAGCGAGCATCAGACCGACGAGAGCGACAACACCAGCGAGCGCGACCCACAGCAACTGCTGTCCCGTCCCTACGCCGAGGGAGCGGGAAATCATGCCCTTCAACGTCTCGTTCGCCGGATGATCCGGGACTCCGACACGCGCCGGGTCAAGGAAGGCGCCTGCCCAGAACGTCATCGAATCCTTGGGCAGCACCAGGAAGCCGAGCACCACCGTGCCGACGAAGGTGGCTCCAGCGACCGCTGCCGCGCGGAAACGCTTCGTGAAAAGCAGGTACAGCACGAAAAACGCGGGGATGAGCTTGATCCCCGCGGCGATCCCGATCAGTACACCCTTCCAGCGCGAGCGGTCCGGCAGCGCGAAATCCACCAGCACGAGCGCCATCAGCACCAGGTTGACCTGGCCGAAGATCACGGTCTGCCTGATCGGCTCGCACCACAGCAGCACCCCGGCGATCGCCACGCTGATCGTGGCGAGCCGGACGTTGCGCACGTACCCGAGCCAGCTCAGCGCCAGCCACACCACACCGGCCAGGAGGCCGAAGTTGATCAGCGAGCCGATCACGGTGAACCACGTGCCCGAGAGCACGACGACCGGGATGAACGTCAGCGCCGAGAACGGCGTGTAGACGAACTCGAAGACGCCCTTCGTATCGCCGATCAGTGGGGTGTCGTAGAGCGAGACGCCATTCAAGACGCGCGAGCCGCCGACCCGGTACGCGAAAAGGTCGATCTGGTGTGCCCGGATGACGGGCTCCTCGAAGACCTGGATCACGTAGTAGCCGATGGCGATGACGCCGAGCACGAGGACGGTCCAGAAAACCGGAGAGGGGATCACGCGACCTCGGGGCACCCGTGGCGCGGAGCCGCGCTCCTCAACCGCCCATAGTGACACGCTCACTCAGCCTATTTTCTGGTACGCCGTCATCACCGCTTGACCCGGGGCCCCAAAGCGCGGCAAACCCGCAGCTGAGAGGCGTCTCCTCCACCGATCGGTTGGTTTGGTCCGTCGGTCGGCTGAGCCTGGTTCCGGTCGCCTGGTGAATGTTGCCCGTGGGCTTTCATCGCCAGGCTTGCGGGCATGTCAGCAGTGATCGAGGTACGCAACCTTCATAAACGGTACGGCTCGAAGGTCGCCGTGGATGACGTTTCGTTGACCGTGCGTGAGGGCGAGATTCTGGGGGTTCTCGGACCGAATGGCGCGGGCAAGTCCACGACCGTCGAGTCGATCGCGGGTCTGCGCACGCCGGACCGAGGCTCGATCCGCGTGCTGGGCCTCGACCCGCTTCGTGATCGCGCTTCGCTCACCCGGCAACTTGGGGTCCAATTACAGGACGGCCAGCTGCCTGCGCGGTTGAAGGTCGCGGAGACTTTGGAGCTTTACAGCTCGTTCTATCCCAACCCCGCTGACTGGCGGGAGTTGATGTCCAGCCTTGGACTCACGGCGAAGGTGCCATACGGGAAGTTGTCGGGTGGTCAGAAGCAGCGGTTGTCGATCGCTTTGGCATTGGTGGGCAATCCGCGTATCGCGATCTTGGACGAGCTGACGACCGGCTTGGACCCGCAGGCTCGTCGGGACACGTGGGAGTTGATCGAGGGGGTGCGTGCCCGCGGGGTGACGATCGTGCTGGTCACGCACTTCATGGAGGAGGCCGAGCGGTTGTGCGACCGGGTCGCTTTGATCGACGCCGGCCGGGTGGTCACCGTGGATACGCCGGTGGGTCTCACTGAGCAGGCTCGGATCGAGCAACGGGTGCAGTTCCGGCCTACACGGCCGGTCGATGAGGCGTTGTTTCGTGGCTTGCCTGAGGTTTCCAGCGTGGTTCGGCGGGGTGAGCTCGTGATTGTCACGGGTGACGCGAATGTGCTGAACGCCGTGACGGCGGTTTTGGCTCGGAATCAGATCGTGGCTGAGCGGCTCAGGGTCGAGCAGGCGAGCTTGGAAGACGCCTATGTGGAGTTGACGGGTAAGCGTGGCAAGTAAAGGAGTTCCTCTCATGTCCCCCACTTGGCAGCTGGTCAAGGCCGAGTCCGTCCTCACCTTGCGCGACAAGACCGGCCCGCTGTGGGGCGTCGGTTTTCCGCTGCTCCTGCTGATCATCCTCGGCAGCGTTCCCGTTCTGAACGAGCCGACATCAGCGGGCCCGACCACGTTCGAGCTCTACGTCCCCGTTCTGATCCTGTTCAACCTCGCCATCCTCGGGCTGTCCGCGATGCCGACGATGCTCGTGGGCTACCGGGAGAACGGCGTACTGCGACGTATGCAGACCACACCCGTCAACCCGGCTCGTGTCCTTGGCGCGCAGGTTGCCGTCAATACCGCTATCGCCATCGCCGCCTTGGTGGTTTTTCTCGCCACGGCCAAACTGGGTTTTGGCGTCCGGCTTCCGCAGAACCCTGCGGGCTTCATCGTCGGATGGCTGCTTGCCACCGCTGCTTTGGTCTCGATCGGTTTGCTGATCACGGCTTTGGCGCCTGGGCGTGGTCCGGCCACCGCGATTGGCACGGTTCTGTTCTTCCCGATGATGTTCTTCGCCGGACTCTGGGTTCAGTACCACGAAATGCCGCCGCTCCTGCAGGACATCAGCGGTTACACGCCATTGGGCGCCGGGGCGATCGCCCTGCAAGCAGCGTCTTTGGGCGACTTTCCCGGTGTACAACCCCTGCTTGTCCTCGCCGCTTACACCGTCGTGTGCACAGCGGCGGCCATTCGCTGGTTCCGCTGGCAATAGACTCAGCGCCGTGACCAGGGAGGACGAGCCGCCACGGCTGTTGGTGACCGTGGTCCCGTACGCGTTGCTGGCGTTTCTGACCGTGTTCACGGTCGTCAACGAGGAGCATTTGCCGCTGGCCGATCTCGTGTTGTGCGCGGCGACTGCGGCGTGGATGTACGGGATGTTCACTCGACGCCGTGACTGGTGGGACCGGCCCGTGATCATGGGCGTGTTCTTCACCGGTCTGCTGATTCTGACCGCGATCCTGGTGATCCGGCACCCGGCTTTCGGGTTTTTCACTCCGGCCCCGTACATCTATGCCTTCGCTATCCTGCCGTGGCCGTGGCGGTTGCCAGCTGCCGCCGGGGTCGCGGCTGTCGCGGGGATGGCCCAAGCATCCACTGTGGACAGTCCAGCGATTTACGCGATCATCGTGGTTGTCAACGTGATCATCATGGTTGGCTTGGGGTGGATCCTCCGGCTCGAGGAGACCGAACGGGACGAGCTCAACCGTACGAACAAGCTTCTGGCGACGACGCTTGCCGAGAATGCGGGCCTGCACGACCAATTGCTTGCTCAAGCCCGGGAAGCAGGCGTCCTGGATGAGCGCCAGCGGATGGCCCGCGAAATCCACGACACTCTTGCACAGGGGCTGACCGGGATCATCACCCAGCTGCAGGCGGCTGAGCAGCGTCACGACGTGCCCGACGAGTGGCGCAAACCCTTCGATGCCATCAAGAAACTCGCTAGGGAAAGCCTGACCGAGGCCCGGCGCTCGGTCGACGCACTCCGCCCGGAACCCTTGGAAACCGGCCGTTTGAGCGACGCGTTGGCGGAAGTCGCCACCCAGTGGTCGAAGTTGCATGGGACCGCCGTGCAGGTCACCACCACTGGTATGGCGCGCCCTATGTCTCCGGAAGCGGAGTTTGCGCTTTTGCGTACGGCCCAGGAGGCTTTGGCGAACGTGGCAAAGCACGCACATGCTCGCCGGGTTGGCGTGACACTGTCCTATCTGGACAATTCGGTCGCTTTGGATGTCCGGGACGACGGCACCGGCTTTTCACCCGCCGGGGTCAACGGCGGGTTCGGTCTTACGATCATGCGGCAGCGGGTGGAAAAGCTTTTCGGCACCCTGCAGATCGAATCCGAACCTGGAGCGGGGACAGGGATCTCGGCGTGCATCCCGATCGGAGGAACTCATGACTGACCGGCCGGTACGGCTGCTGATTGCCGACGACCATCCGGTTGTCCGGGATGGTTTGAGCAGCATGTTCGCTTCCGCGCCTGGTTTCTCGGTTGTCGGCGAGGCTGGGGATGGGGCTGAGGCTGTCCGGCTCGCCATTGAGCTTGAGCCTGACGTCATTTTGTTGGATCTTCGGATGCCTGGGATGGATGGGCTTACCGCGATCAAGGAACTGGATCGGCAAGGGATTGCTGCTCGAGTGCTGGTTCTGACGACTTATGACACCGACAGTCACGTACTGCCTGCGATCGAGGCGGGTGCTACTGGATATTTGCTCAAGGACTCGCCGCGGGAGGATCTTCTTCGCGGGGCGCGGGCTGCGGCTAAAGGGGAAACCGTGCTTTCTCCTTCGGTTGCGGCTTGGTTGATGAACCGGGTCAAGGCTCCGGCTCCGCAGGTGCTCAGTCAGCGGGAGCTTGAGGTGCTTACCCTGGTCGCGGCTGGGAATACCAACCGGGAGGCGGCTGCTCGGTTGTTTATTACCGAGGCTACGGTTAAGAGCCATCTTTTGAATATCTATGGCAAGTTGGGGGTTAGCGATCGGGCTGCGGCGGTGGCTGAGGCTTATAACCAGCGACTGCTGACTCCTCCGGGGTGAGTCAGCCGGTTTGGCCTTGGTTTCCAGAGGTGCGCTTTTCTGGTTTGACTCGGTTTCCAGCTGGGTTGCTTTGCTTTGTTCCTGTTCCGGCGTGGTTGTTGTGGCTTTGTTCCGGTTCCAGCGTTTCGGTGGTCACCGCGGCTCGATTTGACATGAGAACCCCGCGCGGCAATGCCACTGACTTGAGAGAGTCCTCGCACTTCAGAGGTGGTCTGCAGGTGTGGGGCGCGAGGTTGATCTTTAGAGGTGCGAAACGCGAGTGGCCCGGCCCGCAAGCAAGGCGTACCCGCGCCACCGATGGACGAGACTGTCCACAGTGGCCCTCATTCAGGCCCGCCATGGTCCGTGAGGGGAACTTGTGGTGCGTTGGATGCCGCGAAGGTGGCCTTCACGGCACCAGCCGGGGTAACAGGAGTAACGCGCGGGGTAAGTGAGACTAATGTGACGATCAATCGTCCATTATGGACATCAACGCCACCGCCAATCGACCCTGCGCCGCTTGCCACCAGCCAGAATGCTTAAGTCAGTGGCATTGCCGCGCGGGGTTCCCATGTCAAATCGAGCCGCGGTGACCACCGAAACGCTGGAACAGGAACAAAGCCACAACAACCACACCGAAAACCGAAGCCGAGCCACAAAAACCCAGCTGGAAACCGAGCCAAACCACAACCAACCAAGCTGGAAGCAGAGTCGAGCCAAGCAACCAAGCTGAAAACCGAAGCCAACCGACCAGACCGAGCCTCACCAACCGGCAATAAGCGAACCCGGCGCCCACGTGGAATGCGTACCACTGCTGACCCGCTCAGGCAACCGAATCCGAGCCACCGGCCCCGCACTGACATCACTGGCATGGAAGATCAAGCACTCGGACAAATCCCGATTCATATCCGAGGTGATCGTGACCAGATAGCCATCATCCTCCGAAGTCGACCCAACCCGAGGAGCCATAGCAGTCTCGCTGCCGAACACGCCTTCACCAAACTCATACCGTTCCGCCGACCCGGTAAGCGAATCGTGCTTGACCAACCCGTCGAAAAGGAACCACCCGGCCGGAGAAGTCGCAGCGTAGCTATACCTGTGCCGCCTGCCCGCGTACTGCTGGTTGATCATGCCGAACTCGCTGGTCACGTCGGTCAGCCGCTCCTCCTTGCACAACCCGGTGGTCATGTTGAGCCGCCACCGATGCAAATGGGTACCAAGCTGGTTGCTGTCCAAGAACCGGAACATGCGCTGGTAAAGCGAGCCACCACCGGACGGAGGCACCGGGTTGGTCTGGAAGAAACCTTCCAACACAACCTCGTCGCCTTCCTCGTACGCATTGGTCCAGTGCAGCACATACGTCGGGTCCGCCTCGAACCACTTGATATCCGCAGTCTTACCCCTACGCGGGATCACCGCCAACCGGGTCGGAATATCCGGATAGAACCGCGATGCATACTTTCCCTTCGCCAACGCTTCCGGAGCCCAAAACAATGGAAGATCGTTCAGAATCGCATAGTTCTCGGTAAACGCCATATCGTGCGGCAATCGAGGCCCGGGCAGCGGCACGTCAATGTACGTAACCAGGTTGTCGTCAGCATCCACCACCCCGTAATGCATGTACGGCGCCTCGGTGCTGTAGTTGAAGAACAGCAGCTCGCCCGTGCGCTCGTCATACTTCGGGTGCGCGGAAACCCCTACATCACTAGTACGGCAGCAGCCATTCGTTAGCTGACCTGGGTGATCTTGATGTCGCGGGCGAGTCTGGCGCGTTTGTGGAACCAGCGTGATCGTGCTTGATGCCTGCGGCGCCAGTTCACCCAGTGGGTTGCGTGTCCAGGTGGTCGGGGTGTGGTGGTGCCGGCGATCAGATGCTTGATTTCGGGGATGGTGAGCGGGATCAGGCCGGGATCAGCGGGTGGGAGCTGGTCGGGGTGTAGGGGTTCGGGGGCTTGACTGTCGGTGCGGTCGCGGAGCAGTGCGGCGGTGACCGCGCAGACCGCAAGAGCGGCGCATACAAGCACGGCGTGTCGGGCGATCGCGGTGTAGAGCCTGACCTGAGCCTGGTCCAGGCCGAAACAGTCTTTGCCGAACTCGAATCCTTCCTCGACAGGCCAACGCAGCCCGGCGGCGCGGATCAGCCGGGTCTTGGTGAGCAGTGCGCTTTCGGGCACGTAGCAGTAGTGGAAGGCCAACTCGCCGGTGCGCAGGTGTTTGCGGATGAGGAGGTAGTGGCGGGCCGAGTTGGTGGCGATCCAGGCCCAGGCATACCACCGGTCGCCTTTGGAGCCCTTGCCGGCCGAGCGGATTTCCCACTGTCGCTCGCGTTTCAGCAATGTCTTCGTGGCCTGGTCGCAGGACAGCTCCATGCCGCTGGACAGGATGATCCGGAAGTTCTTCTGAACCCGCAGCACATAGGCTTGCTTGTCGGCCTCGAAGTGGGCCCGCAACTCGGTGCAGCTGCCGTAAACCTCGTCCCCGCAGTAGAAATCAGGCCGGAACCCGTCCGCGGCCACCGTCGTGCAGATGTCGATGGCCAACTGTCCTTTGGTGCGGAACGTCAGATCCAGGGGAAGCGCCGAGCGCAGCGACGTCACCGGGTCGCTGATGTGCTCTTCGGGAATCCACTGTTGGAACCCGATCAACGCATGCCCGACACCTTCGCGCACATAGGACAGGTGCACCGTGTTGATCCCGTTCTCCACCCGACCCGCGCAGCCCAGATGCTGCCGTTTGACACCCGCGGTGGCTTCACCTTTCTTCTGCTGCCCCGTCTCATCCAGCGCCCCGATCACCAACTTCCCGCGCCGGCGCCCGCCCTTGCGGGCCGCTTCCTCCAACCCGGACACCGCGAACCGCCGGATCTGCGCCATCGCCTCGGCCTCGTCCCACACCGCCCGGTTCAGCAGCCGCTGCGTCCGATCCGGTGTCCGGTCCCCGACATACTCAGCGATGGTCCAGCCGTTCCGTTTCGGCAGCTCGCTTGTCACCGCCCGCACGTACTTACGCGCCTGCACGAACGGCTCGATCCGCCGAAAACACGAACGCAGCCGTTCGGACAGCTCACCCAGTTTCCGCCCAGCCAACCGAGCACCTATCCTGGCAGCCGCAGCCGCCTGCGATCCTGTAGTTCTCACAAACACATGATCAACAGGCGGCTGCCCCATGTCGCCACCGGCCCCAGCTACACATCCCCACAGGTCACAACCCGAATGGCTGCTGCCGTACTAGGGAATCCACCGTTCCAGGTTGCCTTGCCGAGAGTCTCCAGTGTGGTCGGACTCAGCCGATACAAGTCACCACACTGGTAAAAGCTGGTCAGCGCAACACCGTTGTGCATAACCACATCCGTGCTCGACGCGTCCTTCATCCGTCCGCGCGCGCCCCAACCGGTCTGCTGGGGTGAGCGCGCCGGGTCTTCGGCCAGGCCTGCCCACAACGCACGCCCGGCCTCCTGCTCGGCAACGAAGCCATCCGTACGAATGAATTTGTTGCGATAAAAGGCTTTTCCGCCACGGAAGCCGACCGCGTGCACCATCCCGTCGCCGTCGAAAGGGTGGTAGATCTCGACGGCCGGGTGCACCGGGTTCTCCGTGTTACGCAGGTACACGCCCTCAAGGTCGGCCGGGATCTCGCCGGTCACCTCAAGGGAGACGGCGGCGCGCTCCACATGCTGCGGGCGCCAAGGCCCGGTGCGATACGGGTGGTCGTCGTCCTGTGGCAGCGTCGTCAACGCGCGGCCCAGCACCTCGATGTCCATCGATTCCCCTTACGCAGTGACCACGAAACTGGCGCACGTCGCCGTGCTGCCGCCGATGTTGAGCGTGGCCGCGGTCCGCGCACCGGCCACCTGGTAGTCCCCGGCCGTCCCGGTGACCTGCTTGTACGCGTCGAGCACCATCCGCACCCCAGTCGCGCCGACCGGGTGCCCACCGCCGATCAAGCCGCCGCTCGGGTTGACGGGAATCCGCCCGCCGATCTCCAGATCCCCATTTTCCACGGCTTTCCAGCTATCGCCAGGAGCCGTGATGCCAAAGTGGTCGATGGCCGCGTACTCGCTCATCGAGAAGCAGTCATGCGTCTCGATGAGCGAAACCTCGGAAACCTTGGCCCGGTTGAAAGCATCGAGAATCGTCTGACGGACATGCGGCAGCACATACGGTTCGTCCGCGGAACGCGCCAGCTTCTGCGCCATCGGCAGACCAACAGTGCGATGCCCCCACCCAGCAAGCACAGCGCTAGGCGTGTTGGCCACGTAACGCGAGCTGACCAACACGACACCAGCCGCACCATCAGTCATGGCACTGCAGTCGGTACGCCGGATCCGGCCCTCGACAAGCGGATTAGCCGTGTCATCAGCGGCGAAACTGCCAGGAGTGAACGTCCAGTCCCGGGTTTGGGCATTCGGGTTGTTACGGGCATTGCGCACATTGAGCTCAGCTATAGCGCGCAAATGCTTGTCGTCGAGCCCATAGCGACGGTCGTACTCATCGGCAAGCAGGTCAAACATGTGCGGCCACATGAAAGTCGCTGTCTCGCCCTCATGTCCGACCCACGCGGCGGCTCCGAGGTGTTTGGCCCCAAGCTCGCCGTGGACGGTCTTCTCTATCTCCGCGCCAAGCACCAAAGCGACGTCGTAGCGGCCCGATTCGAGGTCGGCCATCGCGCCCAGCACAGCCATCGAACCAGAAGCACACGCCGCCTCGTGACGCACAGCGGGCACGCCCCACAGGCCGGGTTCGACTGTCGCGGGCATGGCCCCCAGGTGGCCCTGGCCGGTGAAAAGTTGCCCGAAGGCGTTGCCGACATGGATCACCCCGATGTCGGTTGGCCGGACGCGCGCCTGGTCGAGCGTGTGCTGGACGGTCTCGGCGAACAGGTCGGCGATGTCCAGCCCTTCCCGCACGGTGTTACGGGCGAAGTCGGTCTGGTAACCGCCAACGATTCTGGTGGTTGCCACTCTCCATTACTACAACAAACAGAGTTGATGCGCTACAACTAACAGAGTGATCACGCGACTCGACGCTGGCGGGCCGAACGCGATCGCCGTCAGCAACGGCATCGTCGGCGACGAGTGGACGCTGTGGATCGTCGAACTCGCCCTCACCGAAGGCCTGAGCAAGTACAACGAGTGGCTCAACGCTGGCCCGATCTCCACCGCCGTGCTGACAACGCGGCTCAACCGGTTGGTTGAGGCCGACATTCTGCGGCGGACAGCCGGTCAGTATCTGTTGACCAAGCGCGGCAGGCAGATGTGGCCGATCTTGCTGTCGATGTGGGCGTGGGAGCAGCGCTGGGTCGACGCAGCCAACCTACCGGAGATGCGGCACGGCAAGTGCGGCCGGATTTTCAGCCCGCTGCTGGCGTGCGAGGCGTGCGACGAAGTCACCGCCGCCCGGGATGTGCTGGGCAAGTTCGGGCCGAGCGGTGGCTGGGAGCGCAGCATTCCCACTGGCGTCACCCGTCGCCGTGCCCACTCCGGCAACCGGCCGACCGAACTGATCACGCAGACCATGGCGCTGATCGGCAACCGCTGGTCCACAGCATTGGTTGGCGCGGCGTTCCTTGGGGCGACGCGGTTCGGCGAGTTCGAGCAGCGCATGGGCGCGCCGCCCACGATCGTCGCGGACCGGCTGCGGACGTTCTGCGATATCGGTGTGCTTGTCGCGACGCCGAATCCACAACGCGCGGACTGGGTGATGTACCACCTGACCGACAAGGGCAGGGCCTTCTTTCCTGTGGTGGCAACCGTGATCGAGTGGGGACACCGCTGGTTCCAGGCGCCGGAAGGCCCTGCCCTGCGGTTGACGCACACGAAATGCGGGCGCGCCTTCCATCCGCGACTGCAGTGCGGTGAGTGCGGCGAGCGGCTGCGCGGCGCCTCGGTTCAGGTCGAACGGTCGCGCCGGTCGGTAGCAACCTGATCCATGGCGCGCAACCGCCTTCGTTGATCGTGACAAACGTCGCACGAGCCCTCGTCCTGGACCGGCCATGATCATCGATTACCCACCCTGACCTGCAGGTTTCAGCCACAGCTGACAATTGATCCGAGTTCGGAAAATCGGGTGAGAAGAGAGACTGGATACGGAAGACTCGGCAGAGTCGATGAGTTTCACCATGCATGCCGGTCTGTACCGGTGACCACACCTCGAGGACCCAGCTAGGAGCGAACCATGCCAAGTGCGCCCCGGGAACGTCCAGCCGATTCGGTAGGCCGGACGCCGACCGTGGTCCGGCTGCTCGTGCTGGCCACGTTCGTGGTGATCCTCAACGAGACCATCATGATCAACGCCATTCCCCGGCTGATGGAGTCGTTGCAGGTCACCGAGCAGTCGGCGCAGTGGGTGTCCACCGTCTTCATGCTGACCATGGCCGCGGTCATCCCGATGACCGGCTGGTTCCTGGTGCGCGTGACCACCCGTCAGGCGTACACGATCGCGATGGGTGTGTTCATCTCAGGCACCCTGCTCTCGGCCGTCGCGCCGTCGTTCGGCGTGCTGCTGATCGGCCGGGTCGTGCAGGCAGCGGGCACGGCCGTGATGATGCCCTTGCTGACGACCACGTTGATGAACGTGGTCCCCGAAGAGGCTCGCGGTCGGGTGATGGGAAACGTCATCCTGGCGATATCCGTGGCGCCCGCGCTGGGGCCCGCTGTGTCCGGGCTGATCCTGCAGCTCGGATCGTGGCGGCTGCTGTTCGTGGTGGTCCTGCCGATCGCGGCCCTGGTGACGGTGTTCGGGCTGCGCAAGTTGGAGAACATCGGTGAGCCGGAAATCAGCTCCATCGACTGGCTCAGCATCATCGTGGCGACGGTGGGCTTCGGTGGTCTGGTGTACGGGCTGAGCCTGTTCGGCGAGGGCGCCGGTCACGTCGGACTCGGTATCGGCATCGTCGCAGGCGGGATCGTGACCATCGGGATTTTCGTGCTCCGCCAGCTCAAGCTGCAGCGTTCCGGCGGGCCGCTGTTGGACCTGCGTGTCCTGCGGTACCGCACGTACGGGCTGTCGTTGGCGCTGTTGTCCATTGGATTCCTGGCAATGCTCGGCGCGATGATCCTGCTGCCGCTGTACCTGCAGAACCTGCGTGGGCTGAGCCCGTTGCAGACCGGTCTGCTCGTCATGCCGGGTGGTCTGGCAATGGGTCTGCTCGGACCGACTGTTGGCAAGGTGTTCGACAAGTTCGGCAGCCGGGTGCTGGTGATCCCCGGTGCGATCGGCACGGTGCTCGGCCTCGCCGGGCTCACCCAGGTGTCCGAGACCATGCCCTACTGGCTGATCCTCGCGCTGCACACGCTGCTGATGGTGTCGCTTGCGGCAACGTTCACCCCCGCGTTCACGCTGGGCCTTGGCGCGCTGCCGAGGAATTTGTACTCGCACGGCAGCTCGATGCTCGGGACGTTGCAGCAGGTCGCCGCGGCCTTCGGCACCGCGCTTGTGGTGACTGTGCTGTCCGCGCGGTCGGCGTCCCTCGTCGCTGATGGCGTTGCCATGCCTGCCGCGCAGTTGAGCGGGATGCGGCTGGCGTTCATCGTCGCGGCCGCGCTTTCGCTGCTGACCGTCGTCGTCGCGTTGATGATGCCGAACCGGGCTGACGCGTCCCACGACGACGATGACGAAAAAGAAGCCGTCGGATTCGCGCACTGATCGCTAACCTTCGCCGGTGAATCCACCCTCGATAATGGGGCTGGCCGATATGGCCACCCCGATGGCGATCCGAGTAGCCGCGACACTGGACCTGGTCGAACACGCCGGAACCAACGGTGCGACGACCGAGCAGCTCGCGGCCAGGAGCGGGACTTCGGTGCACGCCCTGCGGCTCCTGCTCGATCACCTCGTCACCATCGGCGTCTTCGAACTCGACAACGACCGTTATCACCCGACGAAGCTCGGCGGCCAAATGCACGTGGACGCCCCGGAAGCCTGCTGGACATCAACAGCGCGGGCGGGCGCGGCGAACTCGCGTTCGTCGAACTGCTGGAAACAATCACCACCGGTGAGTCTGCCTACGTACGCCGATACGGGCAGAATTTCTGGGCGGATATCGACGCCGAACCGGAACTGCGGCGCTCGTTCGACGCTCAGATGCAGTGGCGGCACCAAAACCACGCGCCGCAGATCGCCACCGGCTACGACTGGAGCCGTTTCCCCGAGATCGTCGACGTCGGCGGTGGCAACGGGAACCTGCTCACGATGATTCTGCAGGCCCATCAGGGTGTTCGTGGCCGAGTCGTGGACCTGCCGCCATCGGCTGCGGCGGCGGCCGAGCGATTCGCGGCCGCTGGCCTGGCGGATCGTGCCAGCGCTGTTGCTGGCAGCTTCTTCGATCCCGTACCAGCGGGCGCCGACGCGTACATCCTCTCGGACATCCTGCACGACTGGGATGACGAGCACTGCCGCAAGATCCTGGCGCAGTGTGCCGAGGCAGCTGGGCCGGGCGGCACGCTCGTCGTGATCGAGCCGGTCTACGGCCACGGTTCCAGCACCGGGATCAACCTGTTCATGCTGATGTGCTTCGGTGGCAAGGAAAGGCTCGTCGAGGAGCTCGCCGAACTGGCCGCCGAGTCCGGATTCGTGCTGCGGAACTCGGCTGCCATCACCGACGGCCGGTACGCACTGGAGTTCACGGTCAAGTGATCTCGGTGAACGAGCCCGTGTACCGGCGAAAGTGCAGACCACCGCCACGGTGAAGGGTGCCGGAGGGCACCTTCCTTACCTTCCAGTGATGTCCGCGAGGATGTCGATCAGCTCAGGATGATCCACAGCGAGGTCACGAGGCGTCGCACTGATCTCGGGCTCCATCGACGACGGCGTGCCGGGACGGCCGATCGGACCGATGTCCGCCTCGAACGCCGGGCGAATGGTGCCGTCCGGAGCCTGCAGGCTCACTCGATAGTGTGCCTCGGCCAGCAGAACCGGCTCGCCGGGAACACGCGGATGGCTGGTCACCTCCACCGACACGACCACACGGCAGCCCTGCGCCTGCGCGATCGTGTGCAACTCCCTGATCGCCCGTTCGATACTGCTGTTCTGCAGTTTCAGGTTCACGTCACGGTGGGCCATCATGATTCCGTCGGCCAGCTCGTCACCGAAGCCCGGACCCCACATGTGCGCACGCTGGTAGTCCGGCAGGCCGACCTGTGAGCCAGGTTCGGTGTAGTTCTCGTAACCCGGCGCGTCCGCGCGGGCAATGGCGTCTTCGATCTCGCCCGTCGCCCGAACCGTGACCGAGTTGTCCTCGTTGGGCCGTGCCTCCGGACGACCTGCCGCCTGCGGGGTCGACGGGAAATGCGTGGGCACATCCCCTTGTGGCGCGCCCATACTGGACATCCAGTTGTGGTACTCGTCCATGGTCGCGAACCGGTATTCGATCCGGATGCCGTCGCCTGCCGGGATTTCCACCCAGAACGGCTCGGGGTGCCCCGGATCGACACCGAACGTGGTGGTCTGCGGCCCGTCCGCCGTCGTGTAGTGGATCTCCGACGAGCGCGGGCCGTTGGCACGGAACGCTTCGCCGTAGAGCACGCCCATGTCGCCGTTGCCGCCACTTGGCCACATGTTCACGTCGTCGACGACGTTCGTGGCGGGGTTGCTGGGATGGCTGTGCGCCATCAGTTCCCACGAACCGACGTCCTGTCCGTCGAGGATTTCCTTCCACCGCTGGGGATTCCCGCCCGGCGCGGGCCCTTCGCCCGGTGCAACCTGGACGCTCGTACTGTCGCCCTGGACCACGATGTACTCGCCCGTCTCGGTGTTGCGGTAGATCGCCGCCTCACGCAGCGGGTCCTCGGCGATCGTGTTGCGGTACATCGTCTCGGCGTCCGCCCGGTTGCGCGGGTCGGCCGGTTGCATGACGGTTTCGACAGGCATTTCGATGGCGCCACGCTGGCTCCACCACTCCATGATCGCGCCGCGCTGGCTCCACGCCTCGGCACCCGCGCCGACCGCGGCACCCGTACCGAAGCCCGTCGCTGCGGCGGTGCCGCCAGCGCGCAGAATGGTCCCGAGCGGGTCGCCGCTGCGCCAGGTGCTCTCGTTGAGGATCGCGCCCGCCATACCGGACGGCAGGCCGCCGATCGCGCCTTCGATACCGCCTTCCAGGCCTTTCAGCCCGATCGTGCCCCAAGTCCCGGCGCGAGCGGCACCCGCCAGCGACGCGAACGCTGGCGTGTTCATCAACGCCTCCAACGCCCTCGCGCCCATACCGGCCGTCGCGCCAGCAACAATGGCGTCGACGAGGCCCTGCGCGAGGTCGACGGCCAAGTCCTCTCCGCCGTACGCGGCGCCCCGACCACCCGCCTTCACGGCGATGCTGGCTGCCGTCGCCGCGATCCCGCCCGCCACGGCAGCGACGACGGTCGCGCTCGTGCCCAAGTACGCGGCGGCAGCGGCAACGGCCGGACCGGCCGCACCAGCGGTAAGCACTGTGACAGCGATACCCGCGGCGACTGCGGCGGCCATGGCCATGGCATCGGTAGCGCTGTCCACCGCGGCACGGTGTTCCTCGACGTCCTTGTCGCCGTAGCCAAACCAGCGTTCCATCCGCTGCCGTGCGGCGGCGATCTCCTCCGGCGACGCGCCCTCAGCGACTAGGCGCTGGTACTCGTCGTACGCCCGGCGCGCTTCGTCGGTCGTCGCGTTGAGGACGTCTTCTTCCTCGTTGTCGAACGCCTCCGACAGGATGCCAGTGCCTTCGTTGACCTCCCAGTCGCGCCGCGCCTGCATGTACGCCATCTGCTCTTCGGGCGTTTTCGTACCGTTGAGCAGGGCCGCTGTGTCCGCCCAGTCGCGGCCGGACAGGTCGCCTTCGAGATCTTCGGTGAGGTCTCCGCCGGTCAGCTCGCGGTACTGGGCCGCCAGCGCCTCGATCTCCTCGCGCGACTTGCCCCGCAAGGTCTGCCGGATCATCGCCTCGTTCGTGCCGCCACCGGCGACGGCGTAATGCATCTCCTGTACGTCGGTGAGATGCCCGCCCTGCCTGATCAGGTCGTTGGCCTCGTCCTGCGAGTAGCCCGACACCTCGAAGGCGATCACCGCACGGAACGCGCCAGGGCCCCACATCGGGTTGTTGGCGTCGTACTGGGCCTCCAGGTCCCGCATGTTCTGCATGGCCCGCTCGTCCACAGTGGACTGAGCTTCGGCCCGCAAGGCTTCGAGCCGTTCCACGCGTTGTGCCGGCGTCAGCAACTGGTTGGCCGGATCGGCCATAAAGGACACTTCGAGGTCACGCATGACATCGCGGCGCGCGCGACCGTATTGGTTACGCAGCACGGCATTCACGGCTTCGTCGTCGGTGTAGAACGACTCGTGCTCGATCTGGATCCTGGCCGCGTCCATCCCGGTCAGGTCGTATGCCTGCTCCGCCTGTGCCAGCCGCAGTTCGCCACCGGACAGCTCGTCCTCGACGTCCGCGTCGAACCCTTCACCGTAGGCCGCACGCACCGCTTCGGTCCGGCGCCTGACCTCGGCGGCGATCTGTTCGGTCGTCAAGCCTCTCGCTGCGGCGTCGGCTTCCACCTCGGCCTGGATCTGCGAGTACACACCGTGAATCGCGGCTTCGTCCGTGCCGAGACCGTCCATCGCTTCACGCAATGCGGCAGCGTCCGCCGCTGCCGTGTCGCCGCTGAGCAACGCGGTCGCTTGGGCGAGTTCGTTGTCCCCCAACTCACTCGACAATTCCGAGGTCAGATCCACGCCGTAGCGCTCGCGATAACCGCTCACGATCGCTTCGCGCTCGGCGGGCGTGCGGTTGCGGAGGGTCTGCATGATCGTGGCTTCGCTGGTGCCCGCACCGGCCATGGCCTCGTTCAGCGTCGCGATGGCACCAGCCACCGGGTCGCCGCTCATCAGCGCCTGCGCGCGTTCGAGGCTTTCGTCGCTCAGGTCGTCGGCGATGTCCTCGTCCATGTCGCGACCGTCATACGTTGCGGCGTAAGCCTTTCGCATCGCCGCGATCTGGATCGGGGTCCGCCCGGTCAACGCGGTGAAGAGCCGGTCCTCATCGGTGCCCATGCCCCGCACCGCGCCACGAACGTCACGAACCAGCACGCCCGCGTCAAAGCCCGGGGACTGGCTCGCCCCGATCTGGTTGAGGTCCTCCCAGCCGAATTCCGCGATCACCCGCCGCTCAATGGCCGCGGAGATGTCCGGCACACGGCGTTCACGCAGCCCGTTGACGACGTTGCCCGCGACCGCCGCGATCGGGTCCTGGCCGCCCGATTGCAGGAACTGCAGGACAAGCGTCCGTTGCTGGGCTGACAGCGTCGCCATTTGCTCGGCCAGCGCCGCCCGGTTGCCCGCAGCGGCCTGTTCCCGGACTCGCGCGAGCAACTCCAGGTCGGAGCTGATGGTGTCGCGGGTCTGGGCGTTGCGCATGGTCCGCCACTGGTCGAGCACGCCGCCGAACAGGTCGGAGAAGCTGAACGACGCCTCCTCGGTGGCCTGAATGTCCTGGTCACCGCGTGCCGTGACCTGGTCGGCCGCCACGCTCGCCTGTGCGTCGAGGTCGATGATCGCCGCGTCAGCCTGAGCGTTCGCCGCGGCGGCGAGTTCTTCGACCTTGGCGGCCATTTGCTCGGCCGTCACGCCAGCAGCCGCCGCCACACCGTCGATCTCGGCGTTCAGCCCGGCTTCCTCGGGTTCGGCGTACTCGTCCCGCAGCGCTGACAGGGCAGCGACGCTCCCGCCGGGATCGAGCCTGGCCAGCGCGGCGTCCGCGAACTCACGGGCGTAGCGCGGCACCTCGAATTTCACCTGGGCGAGGACGTCGCCGATCTCTTCCGCTTGCGGCACAGGCGGTTGCTGTGGTGCTTGGGTCACCGCTACGGGCGCTGGAGCGGGCGGACGGACCGCGGTCCCGCTGTCCGCGACCGCCCTGGCCTCGGTCGCCGGGTCGCTCGTTTCCTGCCGACGCTGCGTATCCAGTGTGCGAGCCTGCAACGAGAGCTCCCGTGGCGCCTCGCAGAGCGGCCTCGGATCAAGCGGCGGGATTGTGTCGATCGACTGTGCGGCCGACGACTGCCACCGTGTCACATCGGGATTCAGCAGGGAGGTGACCGCTTGGTTGCCGCCGAGTTGCTGCAGGCCAAGCAGGGTCGCCGGAGTCATCGGCGCGGTCGTGCCATGCGGGGTGAACAGGGCAGGCGCGGCATCCCTCGCGACGGTCGGCGAACTCGTGGACGCGGGCACAGGATCTTGCGCTGGCACCCGCTCGTCGCCCACCGGTCTCCCTCAACTAGGCATGGTAAGTACCAGTGGTACAACGGCCGGTGTCCGTGCACAAGATCGTCACGTCATCGTTGCCCTTTGAGGAAGCCAAATGGTCGGCGCAAGAAGGCCGTCATCAGGCGGCGTACTCGAACAGTTCGACGAAGTTGCCTGACGGGTCCTGCAAGAGGATCTGCTTTCCGCCGGGACCGCTGACAATGTCGTTACGGAACGTCAGCCCGGCAGATCGCAGCTGCTCGACTTCGGCGGCGAGGTCGTCGAAAACGAGCTGGATCCGGTTCCAGCCACCGGGTTGCGGTGCGACGCCGTCGGGCATCGGCCGTCCCGCCGAGCTCTTGGGACCGGACAGCAGCAGCCGCAACGGTCCACGGCTGACCGAGGCGAACGCGGGGCTGGCATCCATGTCGACGGTGAAGCCGAGGTGTTTGGTGTAGAACTCGACGGCCGCGGCCACATCGTCGATGAGGTAACGGAAATTGGCCTGTAACATGGTCGACGCTCCTTTGCGGTTTAGGTCACCAGGCTCAACAAGAACTGGTTGCGGGTATCGATTTCCGCGGCAACCTTGCGGAATTCGGGATAGCTGTCGTGATCATTCGCCGCGGCGGCAGGCGGATCGGGCAGGCTCCAGTGCATGGCAGTGGCCGCGCCATGATCGCGCGGAACTTCACGAACCTTGTCGCACAACGTGATCACGTAATCAAACCGGCGATCAGCCAAAGTGGACAGTGCGGTCGTGCGCTGCGCACTGAGGTCGATGCCGTACTCCTCCCCCATCACACGCACAGTGTTCGGGTGCAGCACGGGTTTCGGATGGCTGCCCGCGCTGGCCACCTCCACCTGGCCACCACTGCGGTGCCGCAGCAAGGCCTCGGCGATCGGCGAACGAGCGCTGTTTCCCGTACACAGAAACAAAACCGAGCCGCTCACCGACACGGTCGGCTTGGGCGGCGCAAGCGCTGGATGAAGCGCGGTCGCAGCTTCGGCAAAAGCCTCGCCACAACGGGAAAGGTCGAGATGGTAGTACGTGTCGCGGCCGTCGAAGTTGCTGCGCCGCGAGGTGACAAGCCCAGCCGAACGCAGCAACCGCAGGTGATACGAGACCAGGTTCTGCGGTTCGCCCACCGCTGCGACGAGTTCCCGCACCCGGCGGTCGCTGGCGGCGAGCTCGGCCATCAGCTCCCACCTCAACGGGTGTGACGCCATCTGCATCAGCAGCGGTACGGCCATGACGCTAAAGTACATCAAACAGGTTTGATGCATCAACCTGATGTGATGCATTGTCGGCTGGAGGGACCATGGCAGAACTGCGTCGTCAGCTGGGCGTACTGGACGCTGTCACGATCGGGCTCGGGTCGATGATCGGCGCGGGCATCTTCGCCGCACTGGCCCCGGCCGCCCGAGCAGCGGGATCCGGCCTGCTCATCGGGCTCGCGGTGGCAGCGGTCGTCGCCTACTGCAACGCCACGTCCTCCGCGCGCTTGGCGGCCCGCTACCCCGCCTCCGGCGGCACATATGTGTACGGCCGCGAGCGGCTCGGCGAGTTCTGGGGTTACCTCGCGGGCTGGAGTTTCGTGGTCGGCAAGACCGCGTCCTGCGCGGCGATGGCGTTGACCGTCGGCTTGTACGTCTGGCCATCGCACGCTCACGCCGTCGCGGTTGCCGCCGTGGTCGTGCTGACCGCAGTGAACTACGGCGGCATCCAGAAGTCGGCCTGGATGACACGCGGGATCATCGCGGTGGTGCTCGCTGTCTTGGCGGTGTTTGTCGTGACCGCGTTCGAGCATGTCTCTGGCGGCCATTTCGCCCTTGACAGCGATGTCACGCCGTTCGGGGTGCTACAGGCGGCCGGTTTGTTGTTCTTCGCCTTCGCTGGGTACGCCCGTATCGCCACCCTTGGCGAGGAAGTGCGCGATCCTGCCCGCACAATCCCCCGCGCGATCCCGATAGCCCTTGGAATCACGCTTGTCGTGTACGCGCTGGTCGCCGTGGCAACGCTCGGCGTGCTCGGGCCGCAGCAACTCGCGCAAGCGACCGCGCCGCTGTCACAAGCGGCTCCGTCATGGTTGGAACCAGTCATACGAGTCGGCGCCGCCTGTGCCGCGCTCGGTTCGTTGCTCGCGTTGATCCTGGGCGTGTCGCGGACAACTCTTGCCATGGCACGGGATCGACGGCTTCCGTTCGCGCTTTCTGCCGTGCATCCGCGTTTTGGCGTGCCGCATCGCGCCGAGGTTACAGTCGGCGTGATCGTTGCGGTGGTTGCGGCTGTGGCGGACGTGCGCGAGGCGATCGGGTTCTCATCGTTCGGTGTCCTGTTGTACTACGCAATCGCCAACGCGTCCGCGTGGACGCTTACGCGCGCGGAGAACCGGCCGCCACGCTGGATTCCCGTGCTCGGCTTGGTTGGCTGCTTGGTGCTCGCGTTCACGCTGCCGTGGACGTCGGTCGTTTCCGGCGGCGCGGTCGTTGCCCTCGGCGCCCTTATTTGGGTTGGTCGTGGGTTGAGCAGTGGATCCCGCCGCCTCCGGAGGCAATCGTCGGGATCTTGACGGGCACCACGTCGCGGCCGGGAAAGTGGTCGCGCAGGATCTGCTGCGCGCGGTCGTCGGCCGCCGTATCGCCAAACTGCGGCACGAAGACCGCGCGGTTGGCGACGTAAAAGTTGGCGTATGAGATCACGCTGTCCTCGCCGTATTCGGTGATGTTCTCTGGATCCGGCTGGGGCAACTCGACGACCTCGATCTTCTTGCCCTTGGCGTCGGTCGCGTCGGCAAGCACCGTCTTGGCCTGCGCCGCCGCCCTGGACCAGACATCCTCCGGCGCGCCGGGAGCTGGCTTGTCCAGCAGGACCACCCCTGGTGCGGTGAAGCGTGCCAGGCAGTCGACGTGGGCGTCCGTGATGTCCTCGCCGCGGACTCCGGCGAACCAGATCACCTTCCGCACACCGAGGACCCTCTTGAGCTCGTCCTCGATCTGCTGGCGGGTTTTGCCCGGGTTGCGGTTGTCGTTGACCAGCGAACTCTCGGTCGCCATCAGCGTTCCCACGCCGTCGGTCTCGAACGAGCCGCCTTCGGCGACGATGAACGTCTCCGTGCGCGCCAGCCCGTACTTGCTCAGGACCGCACGGGCGACGGCCGCGTCCTTGTCGTGCGGTTTCTGCTTGTTGCCCCAACCGTTGAAGTTGAAGTCGACACCGTTGACCGCGCCACCTTCCTCGACGAACACAGGCACGGTGTCGCGCTCCCACAGGTCGTCCACCGGAATGGGTACGACCTCCACCGCGTCTCCGCAGGCAGCGTGCGCGTCCTCGGCGTGTTCAGGCCTGGTCAGCAGCACGACTGGCTCGTAGCCCGCGATCGCGCGCGCCAAGGTCGCGATGTCGTCACGCGCGCCGGGAAGGTCGCCTTCCCAGATCGACCTTGACGCTGGCCAGGACATGAATGTGCGCGCGTGGTTCTCCCACTCCGCGCCCAGCCTGCGCGTGCTGACCGTCGGCGCTGGCGCTGGGCTCGCGTCGGGCTGCGAGCAGGCCGCGGCCGCGACACCTACGAGGGCGGACAGGGCGGTTCGACGAGAGAAATCAGGCACAGGAACACGGTAACATCCTGACCGAATTTTTAGTCAGGAACCGACCACCGCTAAGGTGACGACCCGTGCCCGAACGTCAGCAGCAGATCCTGGAAGCCGCGGTCCGCGTGATCGCCCGCAACGGTGTGCGTGGATTGCGGGTCGAGAAGATCTCGGCCGAGGCCGGTATCTCGACCGCGCTGATCTACTACCACTTCGGCAACCGTGCCGGTCTGCTGCGGCACACGCTCGAATTCATCAACGACCGGGCGGCGGTTTACACCCAGCAGGTGTCGGCCGAGACTCCCCGCGCCGAGCTGGAACTGCTGCTGTCGCGAGAACTTCAGGACTCGGAAACCGTGCGGGAGAACAGCACCGCGTGGGGAGAACTGCGGGCGAGCGCTGTGTTCGACGCGGCCCTGCGGGAGCCGTTAGCCGAGTCGACCCGCATCTGGGTTGGCGAGGTCGCCGAGGTGATCGAGCGCACCAAGGCCAAAGTGGACGCTGTGGCCGTGGCGGAGCGACTGACCACATTGGTCGAAGGCTTGAGCGAAAGGTGGCTCAGCGGTTCGATGACGCTGGATCGCGCCCAAGAGTTGCTCAAGGGCGCGATCGCGAGGGAGATCGGCTAGGCGCCTTCCCTTGCCGCGGACCGGCCAGCTTGCCGTCCCGAGAACAAGCATCCACCCAGGAACGTGCCTTCCGACGCGCGGTAGCCATGCACGCCACCGCCACCGAAACCGGCCACTTCCCCTGCGGCGTAGAGCCCAGGGATCGGGCTGCCGTTGGCACCGAGGACGCGTCCCGACAGATCCGTCTGCAAGCCGCCCAACGTCTTTCGCGTCACAATGTTCATCCGGATGGCGATCAGCGGACCGGCCGCCGAGTCGAGAATCTTGTGCAGAGCGACCGTGCGCGCGAGGCTGTCTCCGCTGTAGGCCAATGAGTTGCGGATACCCATGATCTGGGTGTCCTTTGTGAACGGATTGTCGACCTGACTGTCCCGCAAGGCGATCTGCCGGTGCAGGTCGTCGGCATTGATCAGGTTGGCGCCGGTGAGCCGGTTCATGCCAGCAACGAGAGTGGGCAGCGAGCTGGCGATGACGAAGTCCGGACCGCGGTCCATGAACGCCTTGACCGGCGGCGGCGTGCTGTTGAACAGGCGGCTGGCCAGGTAGCCGATCAGGTCCTTGCGGGTCAGCTCGGGATTCTGTTCCGAGCCGGACAGCATGAACTCCTTGTCGATGATCCGCTTGTTCAGCACGAACCACGAATAATCGTGGCCGGTACGCATAATCAGCTCAAGAGTACCCAGGGTGTCATAGCTCGGCACGCCAGGATTGGCAAGACGGCGCCCGTTGGCGTCGAACCACATCGAGGAAGGTGCTGCCAGAACCCGGATTCCATGGTCAGGCCATATTGGACTATGGTTGATCATGCCCTCGGTGTAGTGCCACATCCGGTCCCGGTTGACCAGCCGCGCGCCCGCAGCCTCACTGATGGCAAGCATACGACCGTCCACATGCGCCGGAACACCAGTGATCATGCGGCTCGGCGGGCTACCGAGGCGCGCAGGCCAGTTGCGCCGCACCGGTTCCTGGTTGCCGCCGATACCACCGTTCCTGGTCGAGCAGCAGCACGCGGCGGCGCGCGGCGGCGAGTTCGGAGGTCGCGACAAGCCCGGCCAGCCCACCGCCGACGACGATGGCGTCGGCATCCACTTTCGGCGCGGCCACGGCTTCACCCGCGCCCAGCATGCTCAGCGCGGCGGCACCTCCGGTCGCGGCGAGCAGGTTACGGCGACTCGTCATTGAGACCTCCGGAAGTCGTTGGGCCACAAGCAGAAAACCAGGATCAACCGGACAACTGATAGGACTCGATCACCAACTGCCGGCGCCAACGTTGTGCGCCCGACACAACCGTAACCATGATCACAGTGAAAGTTAGGCAAGCCTTCCCTTACTTTGGTCGTAACGAGTGAGGAGAGGGTGTTCGTGAGTCGTTCCCTGCGGGTGGCGATCGTCGGTGCAGGTCCAGCCGGTATCTACGCGGCCGACTTCCTGTGCAAGTCCGACGTGGACGTCGATGTCGATATCTTCGAACGGATGCCCGCGCCGTTCGGGCTGATCCGCTACGGCGTAGCCCCCGACCATCCCCGGATCAAAGGAATCGTCGACGCCCTGCACCGAGTGCTGGACAAACCCGGCGTGCGACTGTTCGGAAACGTCGACTACGGAACAGACCTGAAGCTCGACGACCTCCGCGAGTTCTACGACGCGGTGATCTTCGCGACCGGCGCGACCAAAGACCGCCCACTGGACATCCCAGGCATCGACCTGGACGGAAGCTACGGCGCGGCGGACTTCGTGTCCTGGTACGACGGCCACCCCAGCGTGCCACGAACCTGGCCCCTGCACGCATCCAGCGTGGCAGTGCTCGGAGTAGGCAACGTCGCCCTCGACATCGCCCGCGTACTGGCAAAGTCAGCAGAAGAACTGCTGTCCACGGAGATCCCGGACAACGTCTTCGAAGGACTGCACGGCAGCGCGGTGACGGATGTGCATGTCTTTGGCAGGCGCGGGCCCGCGCAGGCCAAGTTCACGCCACTGGAGTTGCGGGAACTGGACCACTCCCCGTACTTCGAGGTCGTGGTAGACCCCGAGGACATCGAATTCGACGACGGGTCGATGACCGCGATCCGCGGGTCCAAACAGGTCGACATGGTCGTGAAAACGTTGCAGGAGTGGGCAATTCGGGATCGCCGCCCGCATACGCGGCGGTTGCATCTGCACTTCTTCCACTCCCCTGTCTCAGTGCTGGGGGCCGATGGCAAGGTGACTGGCCTTCGGACCGAACGGACCGAGCTGACCGGGGATGGGAACGTCCGGGGTACTGGACGGTTCCATGACTGGGATGTTCAAGGGGTTTACCGGGCGGTTGGATACCTGCCGTCCCATCTGGCCGATCTGCCTTTCGACCACGATTCTGGGACCGTGCCGCATGCGGCTGGCCGGGTGTTGGACATTGATGAGAACCAGCTTGAGGGGGTTTATGTCACCGGATGGATCAAGCGGGGGCCGGTGGGGTTGATTGGGCATACGAAGGGGGATGCTTCCGAGACTGTGGCCAGCTTGCTGACCGATACGCCCAATATGGCTGTGGCTCCGCAGCGTCATCCTGGGGCTGTTACGGAATTCCTTGCGGCGCGCGGGGTTTCGTATACGACTTGGGATGGGTGGTTGCGGTTGGACGCTCATGAGCGGGCTCTTGGCGCTGAGCGGGGTCGGGAACGGATCAAGGTGGTTGAGCACGAGGAGATGGTTCGGGTTTCTCGGGGCGGGGACAGCTGATTCGCGGCTTTTCCTCGGTTGGGCTTCCTTCCAGCTTGGTTGCTTGCGCGGTTGAGCTTTGCACCCAGCTTGGTTGCTATTGTCTGGCTTCGGCTTCGGTGTGGTTGTTGTGGCTTTGTTCCTGTTCCAGTGTTTCGGTGGTCGCCGTGGCTCGATTTGACATGGGAACCCCGCGCGACAATGCCACTGACTTAAGCATTCCAGCTGGTCGCAAGCGGCGGCAGGTCGACGGTCGGCGACATTTCATGTCCACAATGGACGGTCTGCTGTCACATAAGTCCCACTCGCCACGCGCGTCACACCTGTTACCCGGGTTGACGCCGTGAAGGCCACCCTCGCGGCATCTAACGCCAATGCCAGGAACTTAGGGTTCGGGGTTTGGTCGGATGCCTGGGGCGTGCGCGAGCCGTCGACCTGCGAAGATTTGTGGCTGACACGGCTGGGTTGCTGCTGAGACTGGGGTGCCGCGGCGAGGGCGCCGGGCATGTGCGTCACCTTGAGGGGTATGAGGGCCGAGTTCGCTGCGTTGAGCGCAGTCAAGGTGGCCTTCACGGCATCAGGTTCCGTCGCAGGTGGGACTGATGTTACACGTGTGACTAACGAGGCGAATTTCCGTCCTTAATAGACCTTGAGATGCTCGAAAGCGCCAGGCCACGGACTTGGTTAAGTTCCTGGCATTGGCACCCAACGCCCCAAAAGTTCCCCTCACGGACCGTCGCGGGCCTGAATGAAGGCCACTGTGGACAGTGAGCCGACCATCAGTGGCGCGGCCACACCTTGCTTGCGGGCTGGGTCACCCGCGTTCCGCACCTCTGGAGATCAACCTCGAGCCCCACTCCTGCAGGTCACCTCTGAAGTGCGAGAACTCTCTCAAGTCAGTGGCATTGCCGCGCCGGGTTCCGATGTCAAATCGAGCCACGGCGACCACCGAAACGCTGGAACAGGAACAAAGCCACAACAACCACACCGAAATCCAAAGCCAAAAATAGCAACCAAGCTGGGAACCGAAGTCAAACCACACAAGCAACCACGCTGGAAGCAAAACCCAAACTCCAACCGGCCACGCTGGAAGCAAACCGAACCAGCAACCGACAATCCCAAAAGCGGCTACTTCTTCAACCGGCGACTCCCGCCATGCCAATCCTCCTGAACCCCAACCTCACCAGCAGGAACCCCAAAAGCAGGCAACTGAGGCTGTTCCCGCAAGCTCCGCTTCAACTCAGCGAAACCAGGGAACCGCGCCAAAGCAACCACGTGCTCCCAAAGCTCAAGGGCCTCGGCCTCCCCCGGCAGCCGACTGATCACGGGCCCGAACAGAGCCTTCCCCTCAGGCGGCGCGAAGTGCAAGATCGGCGTCCCGACATCCTTGCCGGTCAAGCCCAATGCCTCATCAGTCTCAGCCCGAATCACGGTATCCCAAGAAGCATCGTCCAAAGCGGACCCATACTCCGTCGGCAACCCATTGCGCGCCAACACTTCAGCAGCCAAACCCTCAATTCCGCGATACGCCGCAGCCGCCGAACCTCCAGGCACCGGGTCGCGCTCGAAAGTCTCCTGACCAAGCACCTCATAGAAGCCGCCAACCGCGTCCGCGCCTTCGGAGGAGCGAATCCGCGCCGCCACGCGCAGCAGCTTCAGGCCAGCAGTGTGCGATTCTTCGTACTCCGGCGGGAAGTGGGCCGCGTAGTCAACCCCGCTGTTGACCATCCGAAGCGAAATAAACCGCCATTCGACGGCATAGGAACGTTGCCGCTGAACGATCCGGACCCACTTGCTCGTCATCCACGCGAACGGGCACACCGGGTCGAAGTAGAAGTGCAGGTCGGCCATCATCCGAGGCTAGCTAGTCCGGAGCCCGCTGCGCCACCAGGCGATCCGGTGACACCACGCCGCCATCAGCGGCCACGAAAGCAAGCCGAGCCTCCGAGGACGAGTCCTCAAAGAACCGCGGCGAAGTCCCTCCGGGCCGGGGCCGGAACTCACGCCCCCAGGCCCCCAAAGCCGCGATCACCAAGCTCAGGCTCCACCCTGCCTCGGTGAGAACGTATTCGTCACGCATCCGGGCCCCGGCATCCTGGTAGCTACGCCGGACCATCAAACCCTCGTCGACCAGGAAAGCCAGGCGTTTGGCCAGGATGTTCGGCGCCACGCCGAGGCCGTCGCGAAACTCCTGGAACCGCGTCGACCCCAGCACCAAGGCGTCACGCACGATCAGCAGCGTCCAACTATCCCCGAGCACTTCAAGACTTCGGGCGATGGAGCAGGTCGAGTCCTTGCCGAGTGCCTTCGACATGCCACCAGCATACGGGATGAGTTGCGCAACGCTACTCAGCCCAGCTAGATTGCGCGGAGCAACTCAGCTGAAGGAGTCCTCCCGTGTTCAGCAATCGCGGCAGTTTCTGGACCGCGGGCGCCGTGGTCGCGCTCGCGCTGTGGACCAGCGCGTGCCCGACCATGACCTACCCGCTCTACCAGGCCGAATGGCACGTCTCGACCGCCACCGTGACCTGGATCTTCGCCGCTTATCCGATCGCGCTGATCCCGGTTTTGATCATCTTCGGCGACCTGTCGGATCACATCGGGCGACGAGCCGCGATGGCCCTCGGATTGCTCGCTGAGCTCATCGGCGTGCTGCTGTTCGCGGTCGCCACGGACGTGACCTGGCTGCTGGTAGGCCGCGCGTTCATGGGCCTGGGCGTCGGGTTGTCGCTCAGTCCAGCCAACGTGGCGATGGTCGAGTTCAGCGCGCCCGGCCAGGAGAAACGAGCCGGGGCGATCGGCACCGCGATCTCCGCGATGGGCATCGCGCTGGCGATGATCGTCGGCGGAGCGTTGACGGAGTACGCGCCCTACCCGCTGCGCCTGAACTTCGTCGTCCTGGCCATCGTGATCGCCGCCGTGATTTTGTTCGTGCTGCGCATGCCGCGCCACACCCGAGACGAGACAACCGAAAGGTGGCGCGTACGCCCGATCATCATCCCGCGTGGCAGTCGCGGGATCTTCGCGGCAGGTTCGCTCATCTTCGCTTCGTCGTTCCTGCTCGGCTCGATCGTCCTGCCGCTCGGTGCCAAGATCGCCCAGCAGCTCGCAGGCTCGACGAACGCGCTGGTCACGGGCGCGCTGCTGTCTATTTTCGCAGGCTGCGTCACGCTCAACGCCTTGCTCGCACGCCGCCTGGAAGTCTGGACCATGCTGACGCTTGGCGCGGTCGGTTCGATCATGGCGGTGTGGCTGTTCGTGCTCACCGGCACGTCGCACTCTTTGGTTGTTTTCTTCCTCGCGTCAGCCACCGCGGGCGTGGCGTACGCCTTCGACTTCGCCGGTGGCCTGACTGTTCTCAGCAAGTACGCAGCACCGCATCACCGCGCGAGCATGGTCTCCGGCGGTTACCTGATCGGCTATCTCGCCCAAGGGATAGGCGCCCCTGTCCTTGGCATGATTGTCACAGGACAGGGGCTGATGTCCGGACTGCTTGACGGCGCGGGCGCTTACACCGTCTTCTTCGGTGTTGCTCTGGTCACGGGCGTTGTTGTACTGCGGTCAATCCATCGCCGGACGGCTAGTTCAGCCCTTCTTCCCACAACCTGAATCGCGGGCAGCCATCCACATCGACTTCGGCGGTCAGCATCTTGTCGTCGAGATACCGTGCCGCTGTCTGGTCGAGATACACCCGCGCGCCCTTCTGCGCGAGAACTTGATCACCGTCGAACGGGCAGTCGACAAGTTCTGCCGACAGGTTCGCTCCCTCTGGGGAGGTTTTCACCGCCGCGATACGGACACCCGCGGCGTTCGGCAGATTACTCGCCGAAGTGATCGCACTGACAACCTCAACTGCTATCGGGGTAAGCACCAGCATGGAAATCACCCTTTCGCAGAGGCAATTCGCTTAAGTCTACCTGTTTCGGCACGTCCGTAGCGTGGTAGCCGATGAACGACACGCCGGCCATTGGAGTCACTGATGTCCACAGTAGAGCGTCCCGTGATCGTCGCTGGCTACGACGGTTCCGCCGCGGCCCACCAAGCGGTCATGTGGGCGGCCGGGGAAGCCGCGAGCCGGCGGATCGGGCTCGTCGTCATCCAGGCCGTCGGCATGCCCGCATTGCCGGAAGTCTCGCCGACACCGGCACTCTGGGTCGCGCCACAGTTCAATGTGGACCAACAGAAGGCGCTACTCGATCATGCCGCGAGCGAGTTGGAAAGCATCGCCGACGCCTGCCGCAAGGCACACCCCGGGCTTGCGGTCACGCCACACGCGGTGTCCGGTCGTGGTCCGGAAACCCTTGCCGAAACAGCGTCCGAAGCCGAGCTACTGGTCATCGGTCCATCTGGCCGGACCGCGTTGCCACGAGTGCTGCTCGGCTCGACAGCCTCCGAACTCATGTACACCTACCAGCGCCCGATCGTGATCGTGCGACAGGACTCCCCCGGCAAGGGGGTTGTCGTGGGCATCGATGGGTCGAACACAAGCGCCGTCGACTTCGCGTTCGATTTCGCCGACCGGCATGGGCACGAACTGCTGGCCGTGCACGCGTGGTCCGATCTTCCACTCGACGCGTTGGCGCCCGTGCGCACATGGGATTACGCCTGGCAGGACATCCACGACAAAGCAGAGCAGATGTTCGTCGAGTCGCTCGCTGGCCACCGGAAACGTCATCCCGATGTCGACGTCCGTCAGGTGATCTCGCCCGACCGGCCCGCCCACGCCCTGATCGAACATGCCCAGGATGCCGCGTTGCTCGTTGTAGGTAGTCACGGGCGAGGCGCGTTGAAACGCGCGCTGCTCGGCTCGGTCAGCCATTCAGTCGCCAATCACGCGCCGTGCCCCGTGGCGATCGTGCGCTCGCCTGACGCGTGAGGTCGGGCTGTTCGGGATCCAGTTCGCTTCAAGCATTCTGCTGTCACCGGAGACCAACCGATGGGTCACCATCGGGCTTTCGGTTGTCTACATTGGCCTCGCGGTTCTCCGGTTCGCGTTGCGCTATCGGGACGTGCGCAAGCTCAGCCGTGACGGCTTGTGCGCCGCATGATCAGCACGGCGGTGTCGTCCTCCGGCGGATGCGTCCTGGTCAACGCCGACATGACGGCCGCACTCACCGCTTCGGCCGGTTGCGGTTCGACCGCGCCGCACAACCTGTCCAGACCGGCGTCCAATGTCCACTCGCGTCGCTCGACGAGCCCGTCGGTGTAGAAACAGGCGACCGCGCCTTCGGCGATGTCGATCTCGGTGGTCCGGCGCTTCTCCTCGTACCGCACGCCGATCGGCGGATCCGCGGGTATTTCGAGCAGCCGCGTCGGCTGGCCAGGGGTTGCCAGCACGGGCGGTGGATGTCCGGCGAGCGACACCCGAATCCGCTCTAACGAAGGCTCCACGACCGCGTACAGCACGGTCGCCATGGCACCTGGCTCGAAATGTGTCGCTTTACGGTTGAGTTTGTCCAAAACGTCCGCGGGATCGTCAACTTCGAGCAAGGCGTACGACCGCAGGGCGCTGCGCAACCGGCCCATCACCACCGCGGCAGGCAGGCCGTGACCGACCACGTCACCCATCACGATGCCCCACCAACCGCCGGGCAGCGGGAAAACGTCGTACCAATCCCCACCAACCCGCAGGTCAGCGCCGGGAACGTAGCGTGCGGCGAACTCCATGCCGGCTAGCTGAGGCAACCGGCCCGGCAGCAGACTGCGCTGCAACGCCGCAGCCGTGGCCCGCTCGGTCCGCGAGACCTGCATCTGGGTGGCCAGCGCGATCCGGTCAGCCGCCAATTGCAGCAGTTGCACGTCGTGGTCGGTGAACTGACGATGCGCGAACGTGCCCACGTGCACGACGCCGACGAGATGACCCGCGGCCACCATCGGCACGCCCAGCAGCGCGTGCAGGCCCTTTTCCCAGAGCAGCGGGTTCACCACGGTCGAGGCGTCCACGTGCTGGATGCGCACGGCTTCACGCCGGGCCGCCACCTGCCCAGCGAACCCCGCACCCAGCGGAATCCGGACGCCTTGGCGGACCTCTTCCTCGAACCCGGAGGAAGCGGTCGCCACCAGCTCACGGGACGCGGGGTTGTACAGCAGGACGGTCGCGGTGTCCGCGGCTAGCAGCTCGCGCACCCGCTCCAGCAGCTCCTGCAGGAGTTTCTCCAGGTCGAGGTGCGACAGCGCCGAATCGGTCACGCTCTCGATTCGCTGCAGCTGATCCTCAGCACCAGGCCCCTCCACCACCGGCTCAGGTTAATGCACCCAAGGCAGGCAGCAAATCCAGCCAGGCCGAAGTGGAGTTTCGGCCAGGCCTGCCACGGCAATTCCTGGGTATGACGCACAGGCAGCTCGGCACGGTCACCACCGACGTGCCCGCCCGGATGGACCGTTTGCCATGGGCCCGTTGGCACTGGCTTGTCCTCGCTGGGCTTGGGACGGTCTGGATTCTCGACGGGCTCGAAGTCACCATCGTCGGCGCGCTGGCCGAACGTCTTACCGAGCCAGACAGTGGCCTCGCCCTCACGGATTCCCAGGTCGGCTTGGCCGCCGCGCTGTACGTGGCAGGCGCGGTGACCGGTTCGCTGGTCTTCGGCTATCTCACCGATCGGCTTGGCCGCAAGAAGCTGTTCTTGATCACGCTCGGGCTCTATCTCGCGGCGACCACGGCCACCGCGTTCTCGTTCGATGTCTGGTTTTTCGTCCTGATGCGGTTCCTGACCGGTGCGGGTATCGGTGGCGAGTATGCCGCGATCAACTCGGCTATCGACGAACTCGTCCCGGCCCGGCTGCGCGCCACGGTGTCGCTGGCGGTCAACGGTTCCTACTGGGGCGGGGCCGCTGTCGGAGCCGCGCTCACCCTGCTGCTGCTCGATCCGGCGCTGTTCTCCGCCGATGTCGGCTGGCGGGTGGCGTTTGGACTCGGCGCCGTGCTCGGGTTGGTCATCCTGCTTGTGCGCCGCCATTTGCCGGAAAGTCCTCGATGGCTCTACACGCACGGCCACAACGACGCGGCCGAGGAGCTCGTTGGCTCGATCGAGAAGAAGATCGAGCAGGACACCGGGACCACGCTGGACCCGGTTGACGACACGTTGGAGGTCAAGCAACGCGCAAGCACGGGATTCGGTGAGATCGCCCGGACCGTCCTGCGCACATATCCGCGGCGTACTTTGCTTGGGCTTGCGCTGTTCGTCGGTCAGGCTTTCCTGTACAACGCCGTGTATTTCACGTTCGCTCTCGTGCTGGCGACGTTCTTCGGCGTGCCGAGCGCTCAGTCCGGGTTGTACCTCATTCCGTTGGCAGTGGGCAGTTTGATCGGCCCGCTCGTGCTCGGTCGGTTGTTCGACAGCATCGGTCGGCGCACGATGATCAGCGCGAGTTACCTGGGTTCCAGCGGGTTGCTGATCGTCACCGCTTGGCTGTTCTCCGCCGGGTTGCTGTCAGCGTGGACGTTGGCCTTGGCGTGGGCCGTGATCTTCTTCTTCGCCTCGTCCGGTGCGAGCGCGGCCTACCTGACGGTGTCCGAGATCTTCCCGATGGAGATCCGGGCGATGTGCATCGCGTTGTTCTACGCCGTCGGCACCGGCCTTGGCGGGATCATCGGGCCGATCCTGTTCGGCAGCCTGGTGGAAAGCGGTGATCCTGGCAATGTCGCGATGGGCTACATCCTTGGCGCCGGGGTGATGATCCTTGGCGGTGTCGCCGAACTCGTGCTGGGCGTGGAGGCTGCCCGGCGTTCGTTGGAGGACGTGGCGACACCGCTTTCGGCTCAGACCAGCGGCGTCCCGGCCTAGGATTCCTTGTCTGGTGGGAGGAATCCGTGCTCGGACAGGTCGAACCAGTTGCCTTCCGGGTCGATGGCCCGGTACTCGGCGAACGGCCGGTCGGTCGGCCTGGTCACCGGCCGTGGCACGCCCGCGGCCACCATGTCCTGCGAGATCGTGGCGACGTCGTCGACCTTGAACCCGAAGTGGTTGAAGCCGACCGGTGTCTCGCTGTCGAGCTGGTGCTGGATCAACGCCAGGTTGATGTAGCCGTCGGTGAGGAAGTGGCTGCCGTCCGGGTCGACGTGGAAAACCTCCATCTGCAGCTGCTCGCGGTAGAAATCCGCGATCGTGGCCGCGTCCCGTACGACGAACGCGACATGCCGCAGCTTTGGCCTGCTCACCGGCTACCTCCAGGGATCATGTTGTGGAACGCGACAATCGACCAGCCGGCGTGGCCGCCGCGCCGGACGATCGCTTGTGCATGAGTGGTGATTCCGGCCGGGTACACCGTGGTGACGGCGTGTACGAGGTAGATCCCCTCGGCGAGCGCCCGGACCAAGCGGACTTCGGGTTTGAGCAGGGTGCCTGCGTACACCGAGGTGAACAGGGCGGCGTGGGATGCTGCGACTGCCTCCCTGCCATGGTGTTCATCGCCCCGCACGGTGACGAATTCGACGTCCGGGTCGAAGACGCTCGCGAACGCCTGCGCGTCACCCGCCGCCCAGCCTTCGGACATTCTGTCCCAGAGGGCGCTGATCTGTTGCTCTGTCACGCGGACTCCTTGTGGGAAAGGGAAAGCACACGCACCGGGATCTGGACGCAGTCGGGTTGCCAGGCGGCGAGGGTGTGATAGAGCCTGCCGTGCAGGCGTTCGACGTAACACACCACGTTGACCGGCCAGCCGCTCGCGCTGAACATGTACTCGTCCATCGGCGTCGGCTCTTCGCAGAGGGGATGCGCGCGGGCCGCCTCGGGGCCGAGCCGGTGCCAGTCCGGGTGCATATGAATGGACCCGAGGATTTCCTGACCCATGGCGTCTGCCGTTCTCGAGATGCGCAGCAGGTCTCCCGGGTCGAACCACCAGGCGCGCACGGGGTTCTCGTACGCGGCGCCGAAGGTCGGGACAACGACCAGGTCGAATTCCTCTCGCGCGGCCGGGTTTGTTGTCCGAGCGTTGCGGCCGAACTCGACACGCTCGACGATGTGCGCGCCGTCGACCGTATGGCCGAGCAACACCGCGAAGCACGGTCTCGGTTCATCCGGCGTGATGGCCTCGTACTGCCTGGCCGCGGCGTTGAGGAACGGCCGCAGCACCCGGTCGGACAGCAGCACCACAGGTGCCCTGTTCGGCATGGAAATCCTCATCTGTGCAGGGGGGTTTCGGACACACAACCACAGACCGCCGATCACAGCGGGATTCGGGCATATGACAATGGGTGATAACACTTGGACCGAGAGGACCCGTATGCGTCTCGACTTTCGTCATCTGGAGTTGATCGTCGCCATCGGGAACACCGGCAGCCTGCGGCGGGCAGCCGCCGAACTGCACCTCACCCAGCCCGCGGTGACGACCCAGCTGCGAAGGATCGAGCAGCACCTCGGCGGCGCGTTGTTCATCCGCGACCGGGAAGGCGCGCAGCCGACCCATCTGGGCACGCAGGTGCTGCAACATGCCAAGCAAGTACTTGGCCAGTTGGGCGAGTTGGAGCGGACCGCGTGGCGGACTTCGACTCCCGTGCGGGTCGCGGGCGTGCCTGCGCAGCAGTACGCGTTGCTTGTCAAGACCCTCAAGGCTTTGTTGCCCAACGATGTCGTCAGCTGTACCCATCGCTCTACCCGGCAACTGCTTTCCTTGCTGGCGACGGGCGAGGTCGATGTGGCTGTGCTGCGGGAGTTCCCGGGTTTTCCGTTACGGCTGCCGCCGCTGGTCGAGCACAGGCTGATGCTGGTTGAGCCGATCTTCGTCGGGGTTCACGAAGGTCATCGACTAGCGTTCAACGAAGAGGTGTCGCTGTCCTCGTTGGCTTCGGAGAGCTGGGTGATGCCGAACCACGATGACAGCGGGATGAACGAGTTCTTCGCGGCGGCGTGCCGAGAGGCTGGCTTCGAGCAGCGGATCACCGATTTCACCACTGAGTCGCATGTGGCGTTCACGTTGACCGCTTCGGGGCGGGTCATCTGCCCGCTGTATCCGATCGGCACTAACCGGGACGGCCTGGCGACCTTGCCGCTCACCGGGAATCCGTTGACCCGCAAGCTCTTCCTCGCTTGGCGCACGGACTGGCCGGAGGCGTCGCTTGTGGACGAAATATGCGCGGACATCGACTCGGGCTATCGTGAATTGGTGGCGAACACTCCCGTTTACGCGCGGTGGTGGGCGCGAAGCAGAAAGGGTGAGACCGTTGGCGATCCGGGGTATGAACCACGCGGTGCTGTGGGTGCGCGACGCGAAGGTGAGCACTGATTTCTATGTTGACGTACTGGGTTTCCGGATCGTGCACCGGACCCCGAAGGCGGCGTTCCTGCAGGCGCCGGACTCCGTCAACGATCACGACCTCGGCCTGTTCGAGATCGGCCCTGAGGCGGAACTGAGCACCGCGGGCACCGGCCAGGTCGGCCTGTACCACGTGGCTTGGGAGGTCGCGACTCTCGCTGACCTGCAGGATTACGCCTCCCGTTTGGAGGCCGCCGGGGCTCTTGTCGGGTCTGCGGACCATGGGACCACGAAGGGTCTGTACGCCAAGGACCCCGATGGCCTTGAGTTCGAGGTCTGCTGGCTCGTGCCGCTTGAGCTGGTCGACGATTCCACCCGTAACCACCGTGGCGACCTCGACCTTAAGGCCGACATCGCCCGGTATGGCGCTGCCACGGTGGGCGCCGGTTCCCGATAACCGGGACCATCACTCTCAAACGCCTGGTCAGCGGCCGTTGTACTGTATGCTACAGGCGTGACCGAGGATGTAACGGATGCGACACGAAACCCCGCCCTTGTGGAGCTGAGGGCCCGGATTCGGGCGGGATGGGACGACTTCTCTCCCGCCGTTCGTGGCGTGTGCCGGTCCCTGTCCGCGATCACTCCTGAGCGGTTGCTTTACATGTCCGCTCAGGAGCTTGGGGCTGAGGCGAAGACCAGCAATGCCACCGTCATTCGGACGTTGCAGGGGCTCGGGTACTCGGGGCTCGCCGAGCTCAAGGGGATGGTCGCGGCGCCCTTCACCAGTCACATTCCGCCGGAGGAACGAGCGCGGCAGCGGGTTGAGTCCACTGGTGGGGATCTGGCGAAGGTCTGGAACACCGTCGTGACTGAGTCGGTTGACCGGATCGAGCTTCTTCGCAGCAAGTTCGCGCCTGAGGGGTATGAGCTTGCGGTGCGGCTTCTCGTTGAGGCGCGGCGAATTTGGGCCTACGGGTGGGGTGCGTCCTATGTGGCCGCTGAACAGCTCGCGTTGAAGTTGCGGCGGATGGGTCGGCATGCTCGATCCATTCAGAGCACTGGCTTCCGGCTCGCCGATGATCTCATCGATCTTGAGGCTGGTGAGGTTGTCGTCGTGTTCGTGCCGGGGCGGCTGCCGAATGAGGTTGAGGTGCTGCTTGAGCGGGCGCGGACGGTTGGGGCGAAATGTGTGTTGGTGAGCGATGAACTCGTTGATGAGATTGGGGACGACGTCACGGTTGCGTTGTACGCGCCGAATACGCCGACGGGGATGACTGCTGAGCCGTTGACTGCGATTGTGCTTGCCGATGCGCTTGCGCAGGCAGTGGCGGCCAATGATCGGGAGCGGACTGTTGAGGCGTCGCATCAGTTGACTGCGTTGCGGGAGCAGCTTGGGTTTCGGGGAAAGTCCAAACGGAACGGTCACTGACGGTCGTGTTCTGACAGGTGTTCGAAGGTCTGGCCTGTCGCGGTGATTGTTCTGGTTACGTGCAGGCCGCCGTAGATCCAGAAGATGCGCATGAGGCCGTTACCGCGGTTGACAAAGCGATGTGGGACGCCCGCGGGTACCCAGGTGTTCACGCCAGCGTCCACATCGAACTCTGAGTCTCCGATTATGACCGTTGCTTCGCCTTCCAGTACAAGCACACACTCGTCTACGTTGTGGGAGTGCAGCGGAATTCCTGTCCCAGGCGCGAAACTGGTGACGCCGGTGGTCACTGAGGACTGCGTCGAGTTCCATTTGCCGACCATGGGCAGCGTGGCTATGCCTTGGCCTCGGTCGAATGGTTCTACTTCGGATGGACGGATCAGCAGGCTTGGCTCTTGTGGAATCACGTCAACGCTCCAATCACCGCTTCGGTCACCGCTCGGGTCCGGGTTGTCCCATCAGGATTCAGCTGGATTGATCCGTTACTGAGGGCCTGCCGCACTGCTGCGCGGATTCTGTCTCCAGCGGACGGCGCGCCGAGGTGGTCGAGCATCATGGCGGTCGCGAGGATCTGGCTGAGCGGGTTTGCTTTGTCCTGACCCGCGATGCTTGGGGCGCTGCCGTGGATGGGTTCGAAGTATGCCTGCGACGCACCGATGTTGCCGCCTGGGCACAGCGCCACTCCCCCGATTGTGCCGCCGCCGAGGTCGCTGAGGATGTCGCCGAACATGCTCTCGGTGACGATCACGTCGAAATGCCGCGGGGACATCACCAGAGCCTGCGCGGCAGCGTCCACATAGACGCACTCGGCCTCGATGCCCGGGTATTCGGCGGCTACCTCCAGGAACACGCTGCGGAAGAAAAACATGCTGCGCAACACGTTCGCTTTGTCCACACAGGTCACTCGGCGCACGCCGTCTTCAGGCGCGCCCTGACGTGTGGACGCCAACTCGAAAGCATAGCGGGCGATGCGCTCGCTACCGGCTCGCGTGACGAGCAAAGTGTCGGCCATAGCTTGGGAATTACCGACGCCCTTGCCACGCGAGGCGTACAGGCCTTCGGTGTTCTCGCGCACGATCACATAGTCGATACCGTCATCCACCCGCAGGGCTGAACGCACGCCGGGCAGCAGGGTGATCGGCCGGACATTGGCATACAGGTCCAGGCCGTTACGCAGGATGCCGCCGAGCAAGCCAGCTTCCGTGCCGTCCGGCAGACGTACATCCGGGAGTCCTACCGGGCCTTTCAGCGTCGCGTCAGCGGTGAGGATCACCTCAAGATCCGCCTCGGCCAGGGCGGTTCCCTGGTCCAAATAGGCCGCCGCGCCACCGCGGACCTCGACGATTTCGACATCCGCCACAGCCTCAAGCACGGCTAACGCGGAGTCGACGAGTTCCGGGCCGATGCCGTCGCCTCTGATGACCGCGACACGATAGGACATCTACCTGCCAATCAGTGAGCCGAAGAACCTTTGCACCGCAGGAAGTACCGCTGAGCCACTATGCGCGACGCCGTCCACGACGTCGAAGGTCACGTCGATACCCCGAGATTCGAAATTGCGCCGCAAGGTCCGCAGGCGCTCGACGCGTGTGCGGCCAGTTCTCTCGCAGCCGTCCATCCAGTTCGACTCGCCCGGGTTGTTGATCTCGAATTCGTCCAGGTCCTCACTGCCGACCACCATGTGCACCGGCACCTGGCGGACCGCGTCGAGGTCGATCGACTGGCCGAATCGGTCCTCGAAACCCTTGGTGCCCAACCACCACGGCAGCGAGTCGTCCAGCTGGGTGATCCGGCCGGGCGCGCCGATCGACGCCCCAGCAAGGCGCGATGGGTGCAGGAAAAGGAACCGGTGGGTGAACTGGCCGCCGCCAGAAAATCCGTGCAGGTAAAACCGTTCTGTGGCAACGGGATACCGTGCCGCGACCTCGTCGATGATCGCGAGCAGCATGTGGTCGAATCGGATCCCGTGGTACTCGATGAACTTGAAGTTGTGTACGTCGTCCGGGTCAATCAGGCCCGCCGGAAACAGTGGCGCGAGGATCACCACTCGACGTTCCTCAGCGAACTCGCGCATCGCGGTGCGATACTTCTGCGCTGTACGGCCGGTTCCATGTTGGATCACGACGAGCGGTGCTTGCGGCGGCAATTCCTGCGGCACATATAGGCAATAGTGCAACCGTGGGTCCACTTGGGACGCGATGAGCGGCGTGGACCCACGTGTGTAGAGAATGCTCGTCATGTCAGCCTCCCCACGAACGCGGCGCGTAGTTCGGCGACCCGCTCAGGATGCCAGTCCGGTCCAGGCGCCGAGGACAGCAGCATCTCGGTGTACGCATGTTGTGGCCTACGCAGGACTTCGGCGGTAGCACCCTGCTCGACCGCTTTCCCCAAGTACATCACCAGGATGCTGTCGGTAACCTCGCCGACAACCGCTAGGTCGTGCGATACGAAGACCAAACTGATGCCGGTCGTCACACGGATTTCGTTCAGCAGAGCCAAGATTTGTGCCTGTACGGACACGTCGAGTGCCGATGTGGCCTCGTCGAGGACGAGTACGGATGGGTTCACGGCGAGTGCCTTGGCGATCGCGACGCGCTGGCGTTGCCCGCCGCTGAGCTGGTGTGGGCGGGATTCGAGCAGCCGGGATGCCAGTCCCACCCGGTCCATCAGACCAGCCGTGGACTGGTCGGATCCGTGCCTGCGCACCACGTCGAGGAGGGCTGAGCCTACGGTCAGCCTGCGGTCCAGTGAGCCGTAAGGGTCTTGGAACACCATCTGGACTTCCCTGGCTCGGCGCAACCGCGCTGACCTGCCAGTTTCCCGCCAAGCGCGGACGCGGCCGTCGATCTCGACCGTACCCGCGTCCGGACGGGTCAGACCGACGAGCATGCGCGCGAGGGTGCTCTTGCCCGAACCGGACTCGCCGACCAGGCCGATGGCTTTTCCCTTGCCCAGCGAGAAACTCACGTCGTCAACCGCGACGATCCCGCGCGAGTGCCGCGTCGCACCGAATGCCTTGACCAGTCCGGTGGCACGGACGATGTCAGTCATGCTCGAACCGTCGAATCGCGTTCCGGCAGCAGCGGCACGGCGTCTGCCAGTGCTTTCGTATATTGCTGCGTTGGATTCACGAAGATCGCATCGCCTTTCTGATGGTCCACAATGGAACCTTCTTTCATCACGTACACCCGGTCGCAATACGCGGCGGCCAAACGCAGGTCGTGGGTGATGAACAGGACGCCCATCTCGCGCTCTCGTTGTAGACGACGCAACAACGCCAGAACCTCTGCCTGTGTCGTCACGTCCAGTGCCGAAGTTGCTTCGTCAGCCAACAGTAGCCGAGGAGTGATGCTCAAAGCAGCCGCGATCACGACCCGCTGCAGCATGCCCCCGGACAGCTGGTGTGGATAGCACCGCAACAGCCGGTCGACATCCTTCAGTCCAACTTCGACAAAAAGCTCCGATATGCGTTGCCGTGCCTCTGATTTGGGCATCCCGTGAACGTAGACAAGCCGTTCAGCCGCAGAATCGCCGATCCGCCGAACCGGGTTGAGCACGGACCGAGGTTCCTGGAAGATCATCGCGGCCAGAGTGCGCCGCACTTCACGCACCGCAACGGAATTGGTCGCGTCATGGCCGCAAACCGTGACATTTCCGGACACTTCCGCGCCATCGGGCAGGATTCGCAGTGCCGCCCTGGCAGTTGTGGACTTGCCCGAGCCGGACTCGCCGACCAAGCCGACCGTTTCACCTTCGGCGACCTCGACCGAGACGCCACGCAGGATCTGGTGGTCCCGCACGGACATAGTCAAGTTCTCAATGGACAGCATGTCATGTCCTCACCGAGAGCTTGTCCGACATTCTGACGCCGACGACATTGGTCGCCACGACGACGATCGCGATGGCCAGACCGGGAATGAGCGCAGGCCCGACGAATCCCTGTATCACGCCAGAGCGTCCTTCTTGGACCATCAGTCCCCATTCCGAACTGGGCGGCTGCGCGCCGAAACCGAGGAAGTTCAACGCAGCCAGGCTGAGCAACCCTTCTCCGAACAGCACCACGAGGTAACCGAGCAAGGTCGGCATCAGGTTGGGCAACACATACCGCGTGCACAGCTGAATCGGACCGACGCCCTGCAGCCGATACGCGTCCACGTAAGGCCGGGACAGTTCCTCCAACGCGACAGCCCTGGTGAACTTGGCAATGATCGGCGCGAACGCCAACCCCATCCCGATCACCGCGGTCGCCGGGCCTCGGTCGAACACCGCGATCACCAGCACCACGAACAGCAGCCCAGGGAATGCGAACATCACGTCGGTCAGGCGGGCCAATACCGTGTCGACCCAGCCACGGCGCCACGCTGCGACAACGCCGATCAGCACACCGACCACAGTGGCGAATGCCAGCAGCGCGATCGCCCCGAGCAGGCTCGGCCTGGCGCCGTGGATCACGCGTGACAGCAGGTCACGGCCAAGTTGATCAGTGCCGAACCAGTGCTCGGCGGTCGGCTGCTGGTACAACGCGGAGAAGTCCGTTGCCGATGGGTCGTAGGGCGCGACCCAGTCGGCAAAGATCGCGACGGCCACCGCGAGGGCCAAGATGCCGATGCAGACATAAAACACCCAGGGCTTGGCATTGCGGCCAGAAGCGACCGGTCCGCGCATCTGGAGCGTCATGATCGGTCACTCCTCGCGGTCGAGCGCGGATCAAGCAGCGGATAGGCCAGGTCGACCAGGATCGTCACGACCATGTAGCCGATCACCATGTACAGCAGAATCGCCTGCACCACAGGGAAATCGTGGGTGTTGATGGCCTCGACGAGCAGGCCGCCGAGACCGTTCAGCCCGAACACGCTCTCGATCACCACGGTCCCAGCCAGCATGCCGGCAACCACAAGCCCGCACATGGTCACGACCGGTCCAAGCGAGTTACGCAGCACATGCCGAAGCACGATTTGACGCGTGCTGAGGCCGTAACTTCGGGCCGCTTCGACGTGGTCCAGGCTTTGCTGCTCGACCATGGTTTGCCTGGTCACCCGGCTGATCAGCGCGATCGACCCGAGAGCGAGCGAGATCGCGGGCAACGTCAGGTGATACAGCCGATCACCGAAACCCTCGCCGTCGCCGGCCACCGGGAACCAGCGCAGTTGTACGGCGAAGACCGCCACCAGCACCAAGCCGATCACGAAGTTAGGCACCGAGTTGATGAAGGTCGTGAACCCGGTGACGGCTGAGTCCACCGCGGTTCCCCTGCGTAGCACGGAAAGCACGCCGAGCCCGACTCCAATCAGGATGAACAGCACCGACGCCATCGCGACCAGCGTGAGCGTCATCGGCAGCCGTGACGACAGCAGGTCGGACACCGGCTGCTGGTAGAACATCGAAGTTCCGAGGTCGCCGCGCAGCACGCCCGTGGTCCACAAGGCGTACTGCGCCAGAAACGGCTGGTCGAGATGGTATTCGGCACGCACCGCGGCGATCCGGTCCGGCGTGAGGTTCTCGGGGTTGCCGATCAGGAACGTCACCGGGTCGCCCGGTGCCGCATACATGCCCGCGAAGATCACGAACGAGCTGATGACCAGGGTCAATACCAGGCCACCGAACCGCCGCAGGAGTACCGTTGCCATCTACGCCCCCTTCGCCCCGAGATCGGCGGCCCACGGGTAGTACCGGTAGCAGCCCGACGCGGGCACGCCGGTGACCTTGTTGCTCAGCGCGACCGTCGATGGGCTCTGCACGACCGAGATCCACGGCATCGCATCGGCCCACTTGCTGGCGAGCTCAATCGACAGCTTCGCCCGTTCGGCGTCGTCCAGTGCGGCACGTGCCTTGGCGACCAGCGAGTCGTACTGCGGGTCTTTCAGTACCCATTGGACGGTCGATTTGGACGATCCGTTCTTGTAGAACCCGACGGGGTCGTTCTTGGAGATGAAGTAGTCATCGGTGAACAGATCCGCCTGAGCGCGGAATTCCTTGCTGCTGTAGTAATCGGTGTATTGCTGGGGCGGGATCTGGATGATGCTGGCTTCGAGGCCGATCTTCTTTGCCGCGTCGACAAGGGCGTTCGCGATCACGCTACGGCCATCGGTCGTATCGCTGGCGACGATGATCGGCTTGCGGTCAGGGACTTCGGCAACGAGCTTCTTCGCCGCTTCAATGTCCTGTTCGGACGGTATGGCCGGTGATCCGCCCAGTTGGTCGTACGCGGCCTGGAATGCCGTTGCCTGGTAACCCCAAGCGCCGGGCCCGACGGGTTCCTTCGCTGGCGCGCCGAATCCGGCGAGCGCGGCGCGGGACACACCGTCACGGTCGATCGCGAGGGACAAAGCCTTGCGCAGCCGGACATCGGTCAGCGCACCGCGTTCAGTCACCATCAGGCTCCAGACTCGGGTGTCCGGGCCTTGGCTGACGCTTGTAGTGCCGCCGGTCGCGAGCCTGGTGGCCGAGGAGATGTTCTCCAGGTACGTTCCGTCGCCCGCGCCTGTGACCAGGGAATTCACCAGGGCGTCGTCGTCAGCCCAGCGGAAGGTGATCTTCTCGGTCTTTGCCGCCCTTGCGCTGTCCCAGTACTGGGCGAACTTGCTGATCACGATGTTCTGGCCGGAGTTCCAGGCTTGCAGGGTGAACGGCCCGGAACACGCGTCCTTGCCGCGTGGTGTGCCGTAAGCAGCGCCCTGCTGCTCGACCCCCTTGCGCTCCAGCACAGCACCGCCGTCACCGGCCATGGCCTGCAAGAACACGGCATCAGGTGCCTTGAGGGTGACTGTGACCTGGTTGTCCGCGGTCTTCGCGATCGAGGTGACGCTGGTGAACTCGTCCGACTCGTTGGCGCCGTCGGCGGCGTGCCGCTGCAGGCTCCAGACCACGTCGTCGGCGGTCAGTTTCGCTCCACTGTGGAATGTCACGCCGGAGCGAATGGTGAACGTCAGCGTGTTGGGGCTGGTCCACTCGTACTTCTCCGCGATGCCTGGCTTGATCGTCAGGTCTGGCTGCAGCTGGACGAGCCGTTCGCACACATTGGACAGAATCAGGTCGCTGTTCGCACCGGCGCCGTCGTTGTCAAGGTCCAGAGTGGATGGTTCCTTGGCCATGAACCAGGTCGCTTGGGCGAGCGGGCCTGCCGCCGGGGTCGCGTCGACCAGTTTGACGTTCTGCTTGGCTTCCGATGGCGAGGCCGGTGGATTGCCGCATGCGGCGATCAAAGCCACGGCGGCACAGGGCAAAGCGATGAGCCTGCGTGGTAAACCGGGTCCAGGCATGGCGTTTCCTACTCGTAGAGGTTGAAAGGCATGAGTTCGTACGGGTGCTCGCACGGCGTGCCAGGCGCGACATAGTAGTCGCCTGTGGTCAGATCGACGCAGCTGGACACCAGCGTCGACCACCAGGTGACCGCGGGAGTGCGCTCGTCGGGGTGCTCACACAGCGAGTTGGGGTGTCCAAGATGGTCGGACATGGCGATGTGGATGGCGGATCGGACGTCATCGGACTTCTCCGCCTGAGCCGCAGCCGCCAGCCCCTGCTTGGCGCGGGGCACGCGCAGCAGCGAGTCCGGGGACATCGGCCGATGGGTCGCCGCGAGTTGCGCGGGAACGAATGCCTGGTAATGGTTTCCATGTACGAGCAGACCGTCGGACGGATATTCCCAGCCGATCGGGCCGGGTGTCGTCTCCAGATCGATGGAGTATCCCTCGCGATGCGTGAGCAGCGCGTTGCTTGCGATGTGCGCCTTGGTGTTGACCAGCACGTTCAGCGCGTCGGAGATGGTCGGCGAGTCGAGCACGAGCCTGCGGATCACGGTCTGCGGAACGCCGACGGATTCGTCGAACCGGCCGCCCAACCCGTTGGCGTTGAGCGCGAGGCCCTCGGAATTGGCGCCGTGCCTGCCGACCTGACCGGCCTCGACCTGCATGACAACGGTCGGCTTCGGCGGCTGGACGATCCGTACGATTACGACCGTGTCGCGGACCTGGTGCCGCCAATCCCAGTTCTGTCCACAGTAAACGTGCCCGTCTCCCGCGGCCGGGCCGGTTAGCGAGAACGAGGTGCAACCGTCCACTTCGTCCGGTACGCCCGCGCGGCCGAAACCGCGGTCGTAGACGATCTCGCCTCGGCAGTTGAGCGTGACGATCTCGGCGAGGGAAACGCCTGCGCCGCTTGCGATTCCGGTCATCTCGTCGAACAGTTCAGGGAACTGGTCCTCGATGAGCCGTTGCCATGGCCGAGACCGGTCAAGCACCTCGTGCCACGGTAACCCGCTCTGGTGCTCGAAGGCGCGGGCGTAGTACTCGATGGCGTCCGCGATCAGATCGGCCGCGGCCTGCCCGTACTGCGTGCCGCGATCAAGCGCTGATGTTCCGGAGATCTCGATCGTCCTGAGACTGGCCACGAACGCCCCTGTTCGTATGGATGGTTACATGTGAACCGTCTTCGGTAGTTCCGACTACAGGACCGTAACCTACGGTACAGAGATTGCTCAAGATGTAACGACTGGAACAGGATATCCGGACCGTTACAGCGACTGTCCGTAACGGCGCATCATCAGCCGCAAGATGCCGCCAGCCTGGTAGACCTCACGTTCCCTGGCCGTGTCCAGGCGGACGATCACCTCGAACTCCCGCTTGCCCGCTCGTACGGTAACCGTCTTATCCATAGTGGACAGATCAAAGACCTCATGGCCGGTCAGGCCGAGCGTTGTGGCGTTCTCACCAGGGCGGTACTGCAAAGGGAGAATGCCCGTGCCGATCAAGTTCGAGCGGTGGATCCGTTCGTACGACTCCGCGATCACGGCCCGGACGCCGAGCAGCGCGGTGCCTTTGGCTGCCCAGTCCCGGGAGGATCCCGTGCCATATTGCGCGCCGCCGAGGATGATCAGCGGTACGCCTTCTTCGCGGTAGGCCATGGCGGCGTCGTAGATCGTCTGGACCTCGTTGTCTTTGACCGTCCAGCCACCTTCTCGCTCGACAAGTCGGTTACGTAGCTGGACGTTGGCGAACGCACCTCGGACCATCACCTCATGGTTGCCGCGGCGCGAGGCGTAGGTGTTGAACGCGAACCGCTTCACGCCATGGTCCGCAGGCGAAGACATTGGCCCTGGCTGGCCCAGGACTGTCGGTTCATGAGGCCGACATCGTGCTGGTTCCGCAACACCCACGCACCGGTTTGGCATGGCGACCACGGTGTACTTCGGCGAAAATCGTGCCATTGGCCGCCAAAGTGTGGGCGCAGCTCGCCTTCTACCGCGTACAGCCGCCTTTCCCCGTCCGGGGCAGGTTGTCCGACGACGTCATTCGCGGAGACGACCCGTTGCCATCAGTACCGAAGCGACTGTTCGTACCCGACCACGAAGTGTTCGTGTACACACTCGCCCGTCTGCCCACTGTCCGCGAACCGTGGCTACGCAAGATCTACGATCAAGTGAAAAATGGCTTTTCCCCGTTCTAGCCCAGGTGTTTCATGTGATCCCGGGATGATCTTGTGTTGAGTCTGGTTGATCTCGCGGCGAGCGATTCGAGAGATAGGCGCGAGCATGCCGCCGACCTGCTGTCGTGTCGGCCGCTCCGGGGTCTTTCGGGTCGTCGGGACAGGGTGGACGGGTCAGGTGAACGCGGCACGGATCCTCAACCACGCCTCGGCGATGGCATCGGCGTATTTCCAGGTCCGGTCGATACGGAGGCGGACCTGCCGGGCGCTGCGGGTGATGCGGGCGGCCACGTGCAACACCAGATTGCGGAAGGTGGCGATCTCGGCATGCGCCAACTCCGGTGTGCCGGTGAACCCGAGCAGTTTGGCCCAGCACACCAGATCCGTGGCTGCCAGCAGGGTTTCCAGCCAGGCGACGTTCTCATCCCACCCCCGGCAGGGAAGGTTACGCAGCCCGGCGGCTTTGCCTTCCCGGATGCGGTCTTCGACCCGGGCGTGCTGGCGGTGGTCAAGCTCCAGCCCGGCGTTCTGACCGGGGATCACCCGCTCGGGAATGTCGGTGATGAACGCGGTGATCCGGTGCCCGTCGACGTCGGTGAACCGCAACTGCGCACCGGGATGGGGACGTTCGGCGCGCAGCAGCACCCGGGAGCCTTCCGGCCAGGCTGTCAGGTCCAGCAGGCCGGTGACCTCGGCGACCCAGGCGCCGTCCCGGATCCCGCCATCCGACTCGATCGCGGATTGCCAGCACTGGTCGGGCACCTCATCCACGATGGCCTGGATGCGGGCGTCCACGGGGAACCCGAAGGAGAACCACACCCCACGATCCCGGCACGCCGTCGCGAAGGCGTGGGTGGCGCCGGCGGAGTCCGAGCGGGCCACCACCCGCACCGTGTCCGGGTCACCCGGCCGAGGCCGGGCGTGCTCGGGCAGGGCGGCCAACGCCTGCTCCAGCACGGTGACATGATCGGCGGCGGTGTTGCTGCCCGCGTTGCCCGGACGCAGCAACCCGGCCAGGGCCTCGCCGCCGGAGACCTCCGGGCGGTCCAGAAACGCCAGCAACGGGTGAAACCCGAACGTGCGTTTCCAGGTTTTCGCCGCGTTTTGCTTGGTCTCCGCGTGCGAGATCGTGACTGTGGCGTCGAAATCGATCCGCAGCAGCTGTGTCAGGTCCGGGGTGGCGCCGGCGGCCCAGGCCCGTTCCCGTGCCGCTGCCCGCGCGGCACGCACCCTGGACAGATGGGCCGGGTCAACGCGGTCCAGCATCCGCCAGGTGGTCGGCATCGACGCGACCGGCCCGCATACCTCGTGCCGGTCGCCGAACACCTCGATGTGGGAGACACAGTCGCCGCCATCTGCGATCGCGACCGCCAGGTCGGTGAACACCCGGCCTGGCGCGTGCTGCCACCGTCCGGCATAGGTGTCGGCCAGCGCAGTGCTGATCCCGCTCACCAGCCCGGTATCCCAGGCCAGTTCCCGCAGCATTCCGACCCCGGCATGCGACACGACACCCGTACCGTCCGCGCTGACCTTGACCCGGCGGGACCGTTCGATACGCTTCATCCGCGAAGTGCCTTCCCGTTCGAGAACCTGGACCCTAGACAAGTCCCAGTTTCCCTTACAGGGCAGGCACTTCGTTCTATCTACGGCTCGTGTCGCGGCTATCCGCGTGAAACACCTGGGCTAGACTGCGCGCCACGTTCCGTCTGCACCGAGGGCGAGTCCTCTTCGGCCCGTTCACCGAAATCGACCCCGCCGAACTCAACGCACTCGAAACCGAGATCGGTCATCCGCTGCCAAGCGAGTATCGAGCGTTCATTCAAGAGGCCAACGGCGGCACCATGGCGTACGACGTCCTCGTGCCACCGGACAAAGGTGAGATCATCGGGTTCACCGAACTGTTCCACATCGGCCGGAACGAGCAAGGCGAGTACGGTTACGGCACCCTCATTGGCGAGTACCGCAGGCGAAACAGCCTGTGGTTGAGCGAACACGTCTCGATGGAGCGGCTGTTGCCGATCGCGCGCGACGGTGGCAACGACATTTTGTTCCTCGATCTGGACGCGGCGAACGTGGTCGCCTTCGTCCATGGACTGCCCGAGTGGACAGGCCGCACCCAGCAGAACATCCTTGCCATTGTCGGGGACACGTTCGACGCCTACCTCGACAGCCTCTTCATCAGCGACGAAACCACCGAGTTGAACTGGGAAGATGCGCAGGACGCGGGACCTGACGACCCCTGGCGTCAGGCGGTCGAATACTGACTCGACGAGGGCGTGCCGGATTGGCGGACCCGCTCATGGGGGCCTCAGGACGGTTGAAACAACACCGAACGGTGGTAGAAATAGAACGCGTTCTACTTCCGTGGAGGTGCGTGGATGGATGTCCCAACGGTCACCGATCTGCTGCTGGCCCGCGCCGAGGATCATGAGCAGGGCTTGCGGTTCGAGGACGAGACGTACACCTGGGCTGAGCACGCCCACCTTTCGAGAAGCTATGCGGCGACACTCAAGGCGGACCTGAATTGGGACATACCGCCGCACGTGGGCATTCTGGCCGACAACGTGCCCGCGTTCTCCTTCCTGCTCGGGGCTTGCGCGTTCTCCGGGGCCGTGTTGGTCGGGTTGAATTCGACCAGGCGCGGTGCGGCGCTGAAGCGGGATATCGAGCTTGCGGATTGTCAGTTCGTCCTCGCCGAGCCGACCTACCAGCCGTTGTTGGCGGGGCTCGGCATAGAAGTATGCGACCTGGACGGCCTCGACAAAGGCAAGCCGGTCGATCCAGTCCCCGCGAAGTTCGACGACCTGCTGATGCTGATCTTCACCTCGGGGACGAGCGGGGATCCAAAGGCGGTCCGGTGCACACACGGCAAAGTCGCGTACCCCGGCCGGATGCTTGCCGAGCGGTTCGGACTGTCCACCAAAGACACTGTTTACGTCTCGATGCCGATGTTCCACTCGAACGCCATCATGGCTGGTTGGGGTGTCGGGCTCGCCGCAGGTGCGAACATCGCGCTGCGGCGCAGGTTCTCCGCTTCGGGATTCCTGCCCGATGTCCGGAAGTTCCAAGTGACCTATGCCAACTACGTCGGCAAGCCATTGTCCTATGTGGTCGCTACCCCGGCGGAACCTGACGACGCGGACAACCCACTAAAGATTGTTTACGGCAACGAAGGCGCCACCGGCGACCTGAACGCGTTCGCGGAACGCTTCGGCTGCAAGGTGATTGACGCGTTCGGGTCCACTGAGGGCGGCATAGGTTTCTCACGTACCGACGACGCGCCACCCGGTTCCCTTGGCAGGCCGACCGAGGACGTAGCCATCCTTCATCCGGACACCGGCCGCCAATGCCCGCCTGCCGAGTTCGACGGAGAAGGCCGTGTGACCAACGGAGAAGAAGCGATCGGCGAGTTGGTCAACACGACAGGCGCGGGCTTTTTTGCCGGGTACTACCGGGATCCCGATGCTGACGCTGATCGTCTGAGGGGCGGGCAGTACCACACCGGTGACCTCGCATACGCCGACAAAGACGGGTACTACTACTTCGTCGGACGACTCGGCGACTGGCTTCGGGTCGACGGCGAGAACCTTGGCACCGCGCCGATCGAGCGGATCCTGTTGCGCCACCCCAAGATCAGTGAAGTCGCCGTCTACGCCATCCCTGATCCGAAGGTCGGGGACCAGGTGATGGCGGCCATTGTCACCACGCTTGACGAACCTGCCGAGTTCGGCAGCTTCCTCGCCGAACAGCCCGACCTTGGGCCAAAACAGGTGCCCAGCTACGTCCGAATCATGCGGGAACTGCCGCAGACCGCCACGTTCAAGGTCATCAAGCGGCACCTGGCCGCCGAAGGCCTTGATTGCGATGACGTGATCTGGACGCGCAACGAATATGCAGGTTCCTGAACGACCGCTCCGAGAAGGCTTCCGGTCTACGTAAACTGCCAACCGTTTCGGTCAATGAAAAACCAACCACTCCTGCAAGGTTGTCACTACCGAACGGGGCAGCGATGGAATGCGATATCGGCAGACGGACCTTCGTGTTAGGCCTAGTCGCCGTGGCCTCCACGATCGGGACCACGGCACACGCGCAACCGACCTTCACCAGGTCCGCTGGTGTCGCCGAGCTCGGCCAGTCACCGAAGGCGTTATGCCTGCTCGGCAGCAGCTGGGTTCTGGTCGACGAAGACGGCACCACCTATCCGACAACCGGACTCGAAGGCGCCACCGTCCTGGACGTGGCGACGGACGCCCGGGGCGTCCTCGCGGTGGGTTCGCGCCCGGCGCCGCCATTCACCGAGGCTACAGTCTGGCAGTCCGCTGACGGCCTGACCTGGCACGAGACGATGCGACTCACCGGCACGAACACCGAATTCACCGGCGTCGGGTTCGGCCCCGGCACCGCGATGGCGTTGGGCTCCGGGCTCACGGAAGAACGCGCGCCCACGCGAACGATCGCCGCACGTAGAACACCGCAAGGCTGGTCCGAAGTCCCCGTCACAGGCCTCGAACAGACCGCCGAACACGCCATCACCACGTTGTCCGGCAACCGTTCCGGATGGATCGCCGCCGCGGTCACCCAGGATGGCACGACGCTGTACCGATCCCCCGACGGTTCGGCGTGGAGCACGGTCGACGCAGGTCAGCTGGACGACACGGCCGTGCAAGGAATCCTGTTGGAAGACAACGCGATTCGCTGGGTCGCCAACGCGATCGGCGGGTCCGCGGCGATCACGGGCACAGTCGGCGCTGGTCGTCGACCGGTCGCCGTGCCGGAGAACGCGCAGCTTGTGGGTGCGGCGAGGAGCAGGCGCGGTCCGCTGTCCTATTGGCTTGTCGACGGCCGGCCCGTGACGGCAGGGATCTGAGCGATGATCACATTCAGCAAGATCGACGGCACATCCGTGTACTACTGGCGGTCGAACCGACCGAACACAACTGCCCGCAACTGGCAATGCACGCAAGAATTCTACGACCGCCTGGTGCTGTGGATCCGCGATCTACGGTCGCTATCCAGCGCGTACGGCACCATTTCCTACGTCGTGTCCGCCGGTTTCTACGTGAACAAACCGGGTGAACACGGCGCCGGGACGGCTGCGGACATCGACCACATCCAGTGGAGCAGTGGCACGGTCTGCACGCCGCTCGACCGGCACCACGCATCGACCAATATAGCCCTGCGCAGGCGCTATCTGGCACTCGACGCTGTTACCCGACGCAGGTTCCGATACGTGCTGAACGGTTGGTACAACGCCGATCACGCAGACCACATCCATGCCGACTTCGGCGGTCTGCCAATCCGCCTCCTCACCGGCTCAGAAAGCGACACGAAGTTCATTCAGGCGGCCTGCAACAACTTCCGTAATGCCGGTCTCGCAATCGACGGCGCCTGGGGACCATTGACGCAATCCGCCTACAACTCGATGAAGTCCGCCCTAGGCGTGTCCGGCGACCCAACAAGCGGCGCGGCACCATATCAGCAACTGCTATCCGGAATAGCCCAGCACGGATTCGCCAACACCGCGATCTAGCCACACCCCCGCGTGTCCACCGGCTCCCACTCGCGTGTCCACCGGCTCCGTCATGGTGAGTTGAACCCGCGAGCGGCGCACAGCGAGTACCAGCCGCGCTGGAAGCGAGTCGAGCAGTTTGACACACCGTGACGGAACGGTGGACACGCGTCAAGGGCGGAGCAATGAAAGACGCCCTGAAGTGCAAGCCCCGAAGCGCAAAGAACCCCGCTGGAACAAGACACGCCCGCAAGCAACGTGCAACACGGTGTGCCGCAACGGTGGACACACCCTTCAGGAACGGTGGACACGGTGTGCCGGAACGGTGGACACGCCGCGTTCATTATTCAACGAGCTTGCCTACTGTGGATACTTCCCTCATCAATGAGGCGATCTCGGGCGGGACGGGCGGGATCGCCTCCCGCTCAATCCACCCCGGACCCGACCACACCAGGTTGACCTGCAACTCGGGATCCATGTCCGGGTAGTCCGAACGGTTGTGGCATCTGTGCTTCCCCTCGTAGCGTGGAGACCTGAACCAAGAGAGATGATCAGGTCGTGGGAGATAAGAGGCGCCGGTTTGATCCGGAGTTTCGGGCGGGTGCGGTGCGCATCGTGTCCGAGACCGGCAAGTCGGTGGCGCAGGTCGCACGGGATCTGGGGATCAGCGCGTACACCCTGCACAACTGGGTACAGGCCGACCGGCGCCAGACCGGGCAGCCCGCAGACGGGTTGAACGAGGCCGAGCGTGCGGAGTTGGCCCGGCTGCGGGCCGAACGAGCACAGTGGGCGAAGGAGAAGGCCGAGTTGGAGATGGAGCGTGATGTGCTCAAGCGCTCCGTGGTCCTGTGGGTGAAGGACGCGATGAACCAGTGATCGTGGCGGAGTTCATCGCGTCCCAGAGGACCAAGCACGGTGTCCCGCATGCGATCGCCTGCCGGGCCTTGGAGGTCTCGCAGTCCTGGTTCTACAAGTGGATCAACCGCAAGCCCACTGCCCGTGATCAGCGGCGGGAGCAGTTGGATGAGCAGATCAGGAGGTTGTTCACTGTTTCGGGTGAGACCTATGGCAGTCCCCGGATCACCCGTGACCTGCGGGAGGCCGGCTGGAAGGTCTCGGAGAACACCGTGGCGGCGCGGATGGTCGAGCTCGGTCTGGCCGGACGACCGCCGAAACGCCGGCGGTCGCTGACCCGGCCGGGGAAACGGCCAGTGGCTCGCGATCTGGTTCGGCGGAACTTCACCGCGGTGGCACCGGATGTGTTGTGGTGCGGGGATGTCACGCAGATCGACACCGATGAGGGGCCGCTGTATCTCGCGACCACTGAGGATCTGTTCTCCCGCCGGATGCTGGGTTACGCGATGTCCGCCCACCATGACGCGGCTGTGGTGGTGGCGTCGCTGCGGATGGCCGCGACCACCCGGGGCGGGGACGTGGACGGGGTGATCTTCCATACCGACCGCGGATCGGAATACACCGCCGCAGCGACCGCGGCGGCCTGCCGGACGCTGGGTGTGGTGCAGTCGATGGGCCGGGTCGGGTCCGCATTGGACAACGCCGCGGCCGAGGCGTTCAACAGCACACTCAAGGTCGAATTCGTACACCGACACCGGTTCACTACCCGAGCTGAGGCGCGGATCAAGGTCGCGACCTGGATCGCGGACTTCTACAACACCACCCGCCGGCACAGCGCCAACGACGGCCTGGCCCCGATCCCGTTCGAGCATCAGATGGCACACGCACGAGCAGTATCAGCGACGCAGGTCAGAACCGAAGTGGCATAAACCGTCTCCACGATCTGAGGGGATTGACAATCCCCTGGTTTCACGACGTTCGAGCGCGGCCTCCAAGGTCGCACGGGCCGCGAGCGCCGATGACTTCAGGTCGAAGGCATGCGCGAGGTCCTGGAAACCTGCGAGGTCCGGGTGCACGCCGACGTTGTTCATCCGTTCCTCGATCTCGTCGAGTTCGGACAGTCCTTTGAGGAGACCCGCTTCATCTCGGACCACCCCCGCGTGCTCGGTCATCGTGTTGCGCAAGGCCCGCTGCAGTGCGCGAACGTTTTCCTGGCCGTCAGCCGCGAGCAGGGCGTCTACTTCGGCCCGGGCTTCGCCGAGCACGACCCGCGACCGGCGCTGGGCTGCCAGTTCCGCTGAGTAGCGGGCGGCGATCTCGCCGACGATCCTGCCGTACACCAGCAGCTCGATCAGGGAGTTGCCACCAAGCCGGTTGGCGCCGTGCAATCCGCTGGCGGCCTCACCGATCGCGTACAGCCCATCGACGCCGGTCGAGTGATCCTCCGGCTGTACCCACACTCCGCCCATCGAGTAGTGGGCCGTCGGCGCTACTTCCATTGGCTCACGGGTGATACCGCGCATCTGCAACTCGAGCAGTGTCTGGTACACCCGCGGCAACCGTCGCATGATCGTCTCGCGCGGCAGGTGCGACACATCCAGCCAGACGCCGCCATCAGGCGTGCCGCGTCCTTCCTTGATCTCGGTATAAGCGGCCAGCGCAACCCTGTCGCGGGTGGACAATTCCATGCGTGCCGGGTCGTAATTGGACATGAACCGCTCGCCCAAACCGTTACGCAGGATGCCGCCTTCGCCGCGCGCGGCCTCGGAGACGAGTGTCCCGGCGGCGTCTTCCGGTGCGATCAGGCCAGACGGGTGGAACTGTACGAGTTCGGGATCACGGATTCGGCCACCGGCCATCACCGCGAGCCGGAAGGAGTCTCCCGTGTTCTCGTCACGGCGGGAGGACGTGCGCCGCCAGATCCGGGTATGCCCGCCAGCGGCGAGAATCACCACGTCGGCGTGGAACACGTATCGCGTGCCGTTTTCCAGGTCGAAGCCGTACGCACCGAAGACAACATTGTCACGCACCAGGATTTGGGTGATGTAGCACGTGTCGTGCATGGGAACATTCAGCTGTGTTGCCCGGTTCACCAGTGTCCGCTGGATTTCCAGACCCGTGTAGTCACCGGCGAACGACGTCCGCCGGAACGTGTGCGCACCGAAGAACCGCTGCGATATCCGGCCGTCTTCCTCACGTGCGAACGGCATTCCCCATCGCTCAAGGTCAGCGATGCCACGCGGGGCGTTCTCGGCCACGATCCGGACGGTATCCGGATTCGCGAGCAGGTAGCTCTCTTTGATGGTGTCGGCGGCGTGCTGCTGCCAGGTATCCTCCTCGTCCATTGTGGCCAGTGCGGCGTTGATCCCGCCAGCGGCCAACGTTGTGTGCGCATCAGCCTTCGCCCGCTTGCCAACCACACGAACGTCCACACCACGCTCGGCCAGCTCGATGGCGGCCCGCAAACCCGCGCCGCCGCTGCCGATCACCAGGACGGAGGTCGCGATCTGGTGCTCTGTATTGTTCATGACCGCACCTGCGCATCGAATGCGAGCCAATCCCCGAGACTGATCACCCCGAATTGGGCGCCTTGACGCGGAAGTAGCGTGTCGTAGTGCATGTGCGCACCGAAGTAGCGTGCATCGGAATCCTGCACGACCGCACGGGAGTCATTGCGAGCAACCAACACCTTGCGGACCCATTCGTCCAATCCGAACTTGTCCGGACCGGCGATCTCCAGCCGCCCGCCAAGCGGCTTGCCCACGGCCGCACGCCCGACGGCCGCAGCGACATCGTCAGCCGCCATCGGCTGCACACCCGCACCGGGCAACCGGACCACGCCATCCTTTGTGGACATGTCGGCGATCCCGACGGCGAATTCGAAGAACTGGGTGGCGTGCACGATGGAGTAGTGCAGGCCGGATGCCATGATCAGGTCTTCCTGCGCCGCCTTCGCCCTGAAGTACCCGATCTCCGGATGCCGGCTGGAGCCGACGACCGACAGCGCGACGTAGTGGCCGATGCCTTCTTCCTGCGCGGCGTCGATCAGGTTCCCTGTGGACGTCCGGAAGAACGTCATCACGTCGTCGTCGGCGAACGACGGCGAGTTCGAGACGTCGACCAGCACGTCGGCGCCCCGCAGTGCCGCTTTGAGGCCTTCGCCGGTGAGGGTGTCCACACCGGTCGCCGGTGCGGCCGCGACGGCGTTGTGGCCGTGGTCACCCAGCCGGCCGACCAGTTTGGAGCCGATCAGGCCGGTGCCACCGATGACAACTATCTTCATGGAGCTGCCCTCCGTGTCTTGTCTCAGTCACTGACTAAGACACCGCAGCTCGCCGAAATGTGACAACTAAGGGGATACGGCGATTCTTGTGTCGATACCGGCATCTGGATCCAGGATGTAGTGCTCGGTGGCGGTTGCACGGTAGAGGCGCAGCCGTGCGTCGCCCGTCACACTGTCGAGGCCGAACTCCTTGAGACCGCTTTCCACTGACACTCGGGAGTACAGCGCAAGCGCTGCTTCCAGATCCTCGGAGGCCACCTGCGCTGCCGTAGCCACCATGTAGACGGCCTGAGCGTTGCCTGGAAGAACGGTCGTGTCGTAGATGACGATCGACAGCTCCGGGCGTACGGCGAGGTTCTTGGAATGGCGGGTCTCTGGCGAGGACAGCCAGTAGAACTCGCGACAGTTCTCGGTGGCGAACCACACCGGCGACGCCCACGGCAGACCAGATTCGTCTGCTGTGGCCAGTGTCATGAACGAGTTCGCGTCCAGCACGGCGCGTGCGATGGCATCCCCAGACATGGGGCGCACCCTACTGGCGGATGTCGCCGGGATCCAGTGACTGGTCGATCCGTTAGTCCAGCTGTGGCAGGATTTCCTGGGCGAAGTACTCGATGTGGTCCACATCGAACTGTTGCGGAGTCTGGACGTAAAGCCGGGTGATGCCCTCCTCCGCCAGCTTGCCGATCCCGTCGACGATCTGTGCGGGCGAACCGACAAGGCCATTTTTCAGCATCTCGGGGAAGCCACCCACAGACCGCTTGGCCACTTCGGCATCGTCACGCCCGCACGCGAGCGATCACCGACAACCGCACCGAGGCCGGGTCCCGGCCAATCGCTTGGCAGGCCGCCGCCACTCGCTCACGCTGGGGAGCGATGTCCACCAAGGCCGGGAAGTCGTAGTTGTACTCGTCTGCCCATTGCGCGACCCGCCGAGGTGTGCGGCGCGGGCCGCGTCCGCCCATCACGATCGGCGGCCGCGGACTCTGCACCGGCTTGGGCAACGCGGGCGAGTCGGTGAGCTGGTAGTGCTTTCCCTGATAGGAAAACCGTTCGCCCACTGGGGTTTGCCACAAGCCTGTGATGATCTCCAGCTGTTCCTCGAACCGGTCGATTCGCTCACCCGTGTCCGGAAACGGCACGCCGTACGAGGCGTGTTCGGGTTCGTACCAGCCTGGTGCGAACCCGAAGTCGACGCGGCCGCCACTCATCTGGTCCACTTGGGCCACCGCGATCGCCAATGGCCCTGGCTGGCGGAACGTCGCCGCCGTCATCAACGTGCCGAGGCGGATCGAGCGGGTTTCCCTTGCAAGGGCCGCCAAGGTCAGCCAGGCATCCGTCGAACCGGGAAAACCGGACTCCCCCGATCGCTTCGAGGTGATCGGAGCGGAAAAACCCGGCAAACCCGAGATATTCCGCCGCTTTCGCGGCTTCGGCGATGTCGTCGTACGTCGCGCCCTGCTCTGGATTGGTGAACAGATGCAGTTCCACACGTCCATAGCACCACACCCCGGGCATCGCGGCGACGCCCCGGACCGCAACTTCGCGCCGGTGTACGGGCTGACTCAGGGCGCGAGGATGTCCAGTAGCGCGTTCTTCATCGGCGCGCGGCTGCCGGTCACCATGGTGAAGAGTGCTTCTCTGACAAGGCGTTCACCTTGGCCGCCGGCGAGCATCGAGTCTGCGCCCTCGGCGACGAAGACCGCACCGGCGGCGCGGTACGCAAGACTCGCTGCCGCCGCACGGGCGTCGAACAGTGCCTGCGGGTCCGCCATTCCTTCATCCAATGTGGACCGGACTGAGCTGACCTCCGCGTCGATCGCTTCCGCCGACGCGGTACGGCCAAGGGATTCGAGTATCCGGGCGCATCGGACGGCGAGACCTGTTGGCACGGCGCCGTTCAGCCGGTAACCGAGTTGCTGGACTTCTCGGAACTGCTCGGCCGGGGTCTCCGACATGATCACCGCGTCGGAGATGAACACGTTGTCGAACGTCAGCCGGACGGTCTCTGACGCGTCGACCGCGATCAGGTTGTACCTGGTCGCGGGGATGTCCTTGGCCTCGATCAACGCCGACACCACCGTCTCACCGGCGTTGGCGACGACCTGCATGAGATCGACGATCCCCCAGCCGCTGACGAACGGCGCGTCACCGTCGAAGATCCAGCCACCGTCGGCCTTGGTGGCACGCAGGCGAGGCGGGTCGGCCAATGCTCCCGCGGACGCGACACCGCTCGTCTTCCGGCCTGCCACCAGGTCCTCGTAGTGCCGCGCCCGCAGGGATTCATTCGTGGTCTTGGCCACGCCGAGAACTGCGGCGTGATGCTGCAGCCAGGTGAACGTCGTCGGCAGGCAGCCACCAGCGAGCGTCTCGATCACCGTCACGATGCCTTCGAACCCCACGCCGGCATCAGGCGCCGCGATGCCGTAGAACCCCTCACGTGCCAGTACGCGGAAATGGCTTGGCGGAATCACTCCGCGGACGTCGACTTCCTTCGCGTCCGGCAGGAATACGTTCTCCGCGATCCACTGTGCCCGCTCGACGAGGTCCGTCACCTGGTCATTCTACCGTTCCGCCAACGTCACCCCGCCCGAACTCCACAACGAGGGCGAAACCTCGGTCAGCAACACCCGGATGCTCTCGTCACGCACTCCGAGGCTGTCACGGACCGCGTCGTGCACGGCCTTCAAACACGCGCGCAGCGTCTCCGGATCACGGCCCTCAGCAACGGAAATCTGGACAAGCGGCACATCAGCCTCCAACCACGACACGGCCAAGCGAACTGAACGATGCCGACACGGTGGACTCCTTGACCACCGGCACGGCGTCGGTCATGCCGCCAGTCAACACGATCCAACCGGCCCGCATCCGGCGGCCACGGCGGCCGAGGTCGTTCGCGGCCAGTGCGATTGCCTCGGCTGGGTGTCCTTGCACGGCCGCGCCGGTCGCGGTGTCGACGACATTGCTGTCCACTTCGAGCGAGCATGCCTCCGCCGCCAAGTCGAAGCCTTCGACCTCGCGCGCGATCGGGCCCGTCACGAAAGCGCCCGACGAGGCGTTGTCTGCCACGACATCGGGCAGCGTGAAACGGAAATCGGCGTAGCGGCTGTCGATGATCTCTATACCCGAGAACACGTATTCGATCGCACCGAGCGCGGTCGCCGCCGTGACACCGGGTCCTTCGAGGTCACGCTTGAGGGTGACGGCGATCTCCGGCTCGGCGCGTGGGTGGATCAGCTTGTCCATCGGGACCGGCACGCCGGTCGGCAGGAGCATCGCGTCGGTCAGCCATGCGGTGAGCGGGCTGTCCACGTTCATCCGTTGCTGCTTGGCACGGGAGGTCAGGCCCAGTTTGACGCCGATCAGCGTCTCACCCCTGGCCAGCCGCAGCCGCAGGGTCTCGTCCTGGATCCGGTACGCGGTCTCCAAGTCCAAATCGGACCACGTGTCGGTCAACGGTGGCCCGTCGGTCCTGTCGTCCTCGCGGGCGAGTAAAAGCCGGGCAGCCTCTTCGACTGTCATTACGCCACTTCCTATGTTCTTACGCCGCAACCAACGTACGGGCGAACAGGTCGCCAGCACGGGCCGCGGCCGCTGTCATGATGTCCAGATTCCCGGCCCAGTCCGGGAAATAGTCTCCGCTGCCGCGGATTTCGAGAAACACAGCCACCCGGTCGTCAACGAACTGCGGCTCAGCTTTCAAGGTGTAGCCGGGCATGTACTCGGCCACCTTGGCAATCATCTGGTGCAACGACTCGGTGATCGCAGTCCTATCTGGACGGGATGTGATCCGGCAGAACACCGTGTCCCGCATAATTGTTGGCGGTTCAGCCTGAGCAGGAATCAGAATTGCGCGTCCCTCAGCCGCACCACCGATCTGTTCAAGAGCCACCGCGGTACGGCTGGCCAATCCACCGATGTTGCCTGTGGCCGCCGCGCGTGACGAGACCGAGGCGATGACTTCCGCGTACGTCACGGGAACAACCGAACTGATCGCACGAACGATCGGGACAGTCGCCTGCCCGGCAGGCGTGATCATGTTGATGTTCAAGGCATTCCGATAGTCCTCGAAATTCACCGCCGGGCACACCAAGGGGCCAACGGCCGAGGGCGTCAGGTCGATGACCCTGATCCCGGCTTCTGCGTACCGTGGCGCGTTGAGGGGGTGTGCCGCGGCCGAGCTCGCGTCGAACGCCAAGTCGACGTCGTCTCGAGCCAGCAGCCAGTCGACACCACCATCGGACGCTTCGACACCGAGCTTCTGCGCGCGCGACAACCCGTCTGTCGCCGCGTCGACACCGACCATGTAGCGCAGGTCGATGTGCTTGCTGCGGCGCAGTTTCAGCATCAGGTCGATGCCGATGTGCCCGGCGCCGACGATCGCCGCTCTGGTCACTGCCGTGGTCATGACAGCCCGTGCATCTGCGGTTCAACGGTGACCGGGATCTGAGTCATGGTGCCGGGGCGCTTGGTCGTGCCGCACCACATGTCGATGGCGTCCGGCTCGGCCGGGTCGAAGTAGCGCGGCTTCCAGTCCGGGTCGGTGATCTTGCGGACGCCGTAGGAGTATTCGTACGTCAGACCCTCAGGGCCCTTGAAGTACAGGAAGATCGCGGTGGACTGCGGGTGACGGCCGGGCCCCATCTCGATCTCGACACCGCGGTCTTTGAGGAAATGCCAGCTGCGCATCACGTCGTCGATCGACTCGACCTGGAAGTTCATGTGGCACAGGCCAGGGCCGTCGCCCTTGAACACGGCGAGCTTGTGGTGCACCGGGTCGAACCGCATCAGGCACGCCAGCTCGCCGATCCAGTCCGAGACCTTGACGTTGAACATGGTCGACCAGAACCTGTAGGCCTCACGCACGTCCGGCGCGTCGAGGCAGAGGTGCCCGAACTCGGTGATTCCGGCGGTCCGGCCCCACCGGACCGGCCTCGGCAGCTGGGTCTGGTCGATGACTAAGTCGACGACGTTGCCGAAGGGGTCCTCGAAGGCCAGGTAGTCCCGGACGTGCCGGACCGCGGCACCAGCGCGGTCGCCACGGCCGACCTTGACACCCGCGGCTTCGAGCTCGGATTCCGCCGCGGCCAGCGCGTCTTCGTCGGACAGGGTGAACGCTGTCGACAGCACGCCGGACTCGCCTTCGACGAACGCGAGACAGTGATGGCGGTTGTCGGATCGTAGATACGAATGCCCGTTGACCTGCTCAACCAGTTCAAGGCCGACGATGTCGACCGCGAAGTCGACGGCTGTCTTCACGTCGGCGGTACCCGAGCGTACGTAGGCGATGTCTTGCAGCTCGATCACGGCAGAGCTCCGCTTCGTCGGGGGATCAGTCAGGGAGAAGATCGATGGTTAGAACCATACCGGTATCTGTATATCTGTCAAGAATAGATTGACATGTATACAGATACAGGTAAGTATGTGAGCCATGCCCATCGCGTAGCTCTCCCCCGAGTTGACCGCCGCCGGACGCGCCTTGCACCGCGCCGGCCTCGTCAATGCGTTTGGCCACGTCAGCGCCCGCATAGACGACAAAACGCTGCTCATGACGCCACCCCGCCCGCTCGGTGAATTGACCGACGATCAATTCACCGAGATCGATATCAATGTCGGTGAATTGCCTACCGGTTGCCCCCGCGAGGCATGGATTCACGTCGCAATTGCCAAAGCCCGCCCGGACGTCAGCGCCATCTGCCGCGCGCAGCCGCCGTCGACCTCCGCCGTGGCCGCCGCGCTGTCCGCGATCGTCCCGCTGCACGGCCAGGGCGCGCTGCTCGGCCCGGTCGTGCCGGTCTTCCAGAACGCGCGGCTGATCCGCGAGTCGAAGCTCGGCAAAGAGCTCGCGACGACCCTCGGCGACGGATACGCCTGTGTTCTCAAGGGAAATGGCGCGATCACGGTCGGCAGGAATGTCGGCGAGGCGGTCGCGCGGATGTGGATTCTCGAAGAGGCCTGCCGGATCACCCTGGCCGCGTCGGCAGCCGGGCTGATGCCCGTCGCACTGACTGAAGACGAACAAAACGCTTGGTTCGCGACGGGAGCAGAGCTCCTTGACCGGATCTGGAACTACCTCAACGGATGAAAGGGCTTCCACCATGGCCGCTGGAACACCCAACAAGACACTGTGGACAGTCGTAGCGTTATGCGGTCTGTCCGTCGCGTTCGACGGGTACGACTTGGTGGTGTTCGGTACCACTGTTCCGTCGTTGCTCGCCGAATGGCAGATCGGCCCGGCCGAGGCAGGACGGATCGGCAGCTACGCGCTGATCGGCATGCTGATCGGCGCACTGCTGATCGGCACGGTCACCGACTGGCTCGGCAGGCGCTGGACCATGATCGCGTGCGTCACCTGGTTCTCGGCACTCACCGCGTTGTGTGCCTTCGCGCCGTCGCCTGAAGTGTTCGGCCTGTTGCGTTTCCTCAGCGGTATCGGGCTCGGCGGACTGATGCCGACAGCCGCGGCGCTCGTGGTCGAGTACGCCCCCAGAGGCAAGGAGAACATCACCTACACGATCATGCAGTCAGGCTACGCGGTCGGCGGCATCCTGGCGGCGTCGCTGGCGATTCCGCTGATCCCCGCGGTGGGCTGGCAGACGATGTACCTGATCGGCGCCGCCCCCGTCCTGGTCATCGTCCCGCTGGCGCTGCGTTACCTGCCCGAGTCACTGGAGTACTTGGTGCTGCGCGGGGAAACGGCCAAGGCCGAGGCACTCGCCGCGAAGCTCGGCGTCCCGGTTCCCGAGGTCACCCGACCGGAGAAGCGTTCGTGGTACAGCAGCATCCGTGAGCTGGCCAAGCCCGGTTTCCGTGCGGGCACCGTGCTGCTGTGGCTGGCGAGCCTGTGCGCGTTGCTGATGGTGTACGGGATGAACACCTGGCTGCCGCAGATCATGCGCCAGGCCAACTTCCCGCTCGGCTCGGCACTGAGCTTCCTGCTGGTGTTCAACGTCGGCTCGATCGTCGGCTCGATCATCGGTGGCCGCGCGGCCGACCGGATCGGTTCCAAGCCGGTGCTGGTGATCTCGTTCCTGCTGGCCGCGGTGAGCATCGCGACCTTGGCGGCGCGCCCGAACATCGCCGCGATCTACATCCTTGTCGCCATCGCCGGTTACGGCACGATCGGCACCCAGAACCTGATCAACGCGTTCGTCACCCGCTACTACCCCGTGACCGCCCGCTCGACCGGCATCGGCTGGTCGCTGGGTGTCGGCCGGTTCGGCGCGATCCTCGGCCCGGTCGTCGGCGGCCTGGTGATCGCTTCCGGAGCCGGTTTCCAATGGAACTTCTACCTGTTTGCCACGGTCGCCGTCATCGGTCTGCTCGCCGCCGCGCTGGTTCCGCTGTCCCCCGCGCTGGCCGATGACCGCCTCCGCGACGCGATCAAAACCGAATTGAAGGAGCGCACTGCATGAAAATCCGACACGTAATCGGTGGCGAAGAGGTCGACTCGGTCGACGGAGCCACGTACGACAACATCGATCCGTACACGCGCCAGAGCTACGCCACGGTCGCCCGTGGCGGCGTGGGCGACATCGACGCCGCGATCACGGCTGCGAGGCGTGCGTTCGACGAAGGTCCATGGCCCCGGCTCGGGTTCACCGAACGCGGGCGGCTGCTGCACAAATTCGCCGACCTGGTCGAGCAGCACGCGGATGAGCTGGCCGAGGCCGAGAGCCGCGACATGGGCAAGCCGAAGTCCGTGGTCGCCGGGCACGACGCGCCACGCTCGGCGCAGAACATCCGGTTCTTCGCCGATCACGCCCGGCTCAGCCTGGCCGAGACCTTTCCGAGCGACACCGGGCACCACACGTACACGCGTTACGAATCCGCCGGGGTGGTAGCCGCGATCTCGCCGTGGAACTTCCCGATGATGCTCGCGACCTGGAAGATCGCCCCGGCGCTTGCCTGGGGAAACACGGTCGTGCTCAAGCCTGCCGAGGACACGCCGCACTCCGCGGCCATCCTGGGCAGGCTCGCCCTTGAGGCAGGCATTCCCGAGGGCGTGCTCAACGTGGTCCTCGGCTTCGGTGACGCGGGCGCGGCGCTGGTCAAGGACCCGCGCATCGACCGGATCACGTTCACCGGCTCGTCGCTGACCGGCCGTTCCATCGCCGCGGCCGCGGCCGCGAACCTCACGCCGTACAGCTTCGAACTCGGTGGCAAGGGCGCCAACCTGGTGTTCGACGACGCCGACCTGGACAACGCGACCGATTGGGCGATTCGTGCCGCTTTCGGCAACACCGGCCAGGTGTGTCTCGCGGGTTCGCGGTTGTTCGTGCAGCGTGGCGTGTACGACGAGTTCCTGACACGCTTCACGGCCGCGGCGGACGCGATGGTCCTGGGAGACCCGTCGCAGAAGCAGACCGGCCTTGGGCCACTGGCCAGCGAGAAGCACTTCGCCAAGGTCAGCGGGTACTTGCAGGAGGACGCATTGGCCGGTGCCACGGTCGTGACCGGCGGGCACGACCACGACTGGTTCATCCGGCCGACCGTGCTCACCGATGTCCCGGCGGACGCTCCCGTGCAGAAGGACGAGATCTTCGGTCCGATCGTCACGGTCACGCCGTTCGAGAACGAGCAGGAAGGAGTCGCGCTGGCCAACTCGACTCCGTACGGTCTGTCGGCGATGGTCTTCAGCGAGAACCTGCACCGGGCGCACCGGGTCTCCGCCGCTTTGTGCAGCGGAAACGTGTGGGTCAACTGCTTCTTCATCAGGGATCTGCGCGCACCGTTCGGCGGTGTGGGCGATTCGGGGGTCGGCAGGGAAGGCGGCTCGTTCAGCCGCGAGTTCTTCACCGAGCCGAAGACCGTAACCATGAACATCACAGGCTGAGCACCACTAGCTGGTTAGGATCTCCACATGTCGCTGCAGCACGCGCTCTTGGGAGTGTTGGAGGCACGCCCGATGAGCGGATACGACTTGGTCCAGTTCTTCGACAGTTCCACGGGCTGGATCTGGGCCGCACCGCAGAGCCAGATCTACCCGACTCTGCGGAGAATGGAGCGAGCCGGGCTGATCTCTGGCGACGACGAACCACGCGGGCCCAAGCTGACCAGGACCGTTTACAGCGTGACGCCGCAGGGCCGGACGGAACTCGAGCAGTGGCTGTCCACTCCGCACGACCCCGCGCCGCCACGCGATCCGTTCCTTGTGCAGGCGTTGAACTTCGACGAGATCGACGTGGAGAAGGCGCACGCCGTGCTCGAACAGTTCATCGCCGAGCAGGAGAAGTCGGCTGACGAGGCCGAAGCACACCGGGATCGGTTGCTCGCCAAGGACACCATGCTGCTCAAGGAACGGCTGACCCGGCGTGATCCGGCCGACCACGACCGGATCGCCCGGCTGAAAGCCCACGTGTTCGCCGGAGTCGCGGCAGTCGCGCGGACCCGTGCCGAATGGGCACGGGAAGGACAGCGACTGCTCACAGAGGACTGAAAGAAAACCGCAAGATTTCCCGCTGCGACCGCAAGCCGGTTTTCCTACGATCCGGCGCATGCGGGGTAATCGAGTGGTGTTGGGTGCTTTGCTGATCACAGCCGTGCTGAGCGGCTGTGGCAGCGAAGACAGCGCCCAAACAGGACAGTCCACACCGAACAACACACCGGCGGTTCTGCCAGCGTCGCCGGTCAAACCGCCGCGTCAGGCGTTCGATCCGCCGAAGGTCTTCGAGCCGACCTCAGCCGAGTTCCCGTCGGGCACGTGGGGCGGCAACAACAAACCACGGGCGACGCTGTACGACGGCAACATCTACAGCGCCAACAACGAACAACTGCTCGCTCTCGACGGGGTCACCGCGGAACTGCTGTGGTCAGTACCGGCGAAGGTGAAAGCCGTGACGAGCGGGACAAGCGCGCCACCGGTGGCCTACAAAGATCACATGTACGTGGCGTTCAGCGGTTTCCAGCCTTCGCAAGGCACAACGAAGCCGCACCCGCAGATCGAAGTGGTCTCGGTGGACGTCAAGACCGGCAAACCGGACTTCTCGACCACGATCGACGTGGACCTCGACAGCACGATCTCCTCGGGCGACGGGGATGTCGCGATCGCGGGCGTGAGTGACACGTCCATTGTGGTCACGTACTTCAACGACTCCGCGAGCCTCGGCCTGACGTACGCCGTCGACGCGGCAACTCACAACGTGCGGTGGCAGAAGGACAAGTTCCTGGCGAGCGAAGTGGACAGTGGGATGGTCGTCGGCAACGGCGGCAAACCGATGATCAGCTCGCCACGAACCCTGACCGGCGTCGCGGAGGCGGATGGCGCCGAGAAGTGGTCGACAGCTCTCGGTGGCTTCGGTACAACCCTGATGCCGATCTCGCCGAAGCTCGTCGCCAGCAGCCGAAAGCTCTACGACAGCCTTGACCACCAGTTCGACATCGTCGACGTGACCACCGGCAAGGCCGTGTACAGCAAGTTCACCGATATCCCGACCACGTCCGGGTTCGACATCGAGTGCTTCTACGACCAAAGGTCGATCATCGCGTGTTCCGCCGGTGTCACGGTCGCGTTCGCCTTCGAAGCCGACAGCGTTGGCCCAAACCCGTTGTGGGAGATCAAAGACGAGGGTTCTCGGGCGGTTCCGTCGTTCACCGCCGCCTACCACGACCTGCTTTACGGCACCGCCAACGGAAACCCGGTCGCGATCGACGCCAAGACCGGTAAGGACGCACCGGACAACCCAGGCGTCGCGCCAGCCCAGCTCGACAAATACCTGGCCACAGCCAGCGGCAAAACCTATAAGCCCACGAAATGACTCGTGAGTGGTTATCAGGGTTCTAACCCTGATAACCACTCACGAGGGCTGATCAGGTGACTTTGAATTCCTCGTCGTGGTATTCGATGCCCAGGGAAGGCACGGACACCGAACGGTCGCCTGCGACGACCTCACCTGCGACGATGGCGTCATATCCGGCGGCGCGGGCGATCTCGACGGTCTTGTCGGCGTCGTCGGCCGGGACGACCGCGACATAGCCGAAGCCCATGTTCAGGGTGGCGTACGACTCCGCGGCCGACATGCCTGCCTGCTTGGCGAGGAACTCGAGCACCTCAGGCACCTCGGGGACGCTGTCCAGCACGTACCGGACGTTCGTCGACGACCGCATCATCTTCAGCAGGCCGTGCCCGGTGATCGGGTTCAGGAAGTTCGGCCGCACGTCCGAAGCCAGCAACGCCCGGACGAACGCCGGGTAGAGCACGGACGGGTCGAGCAGCGCGGCGCCGAGATCGCGGCCACTCGGCAACGACGTCCGCAGCCCATTGGGAAGCTGGGAAGCGATCCGGCGGGCCAGTGACGAGCCGTTGGTGTGCAGGCCGGAGCTGGGCAGCACGACAATTCGGTCGCCGGGCGTGACCGCGTCACCGAAAACCGCCTCGCGGCCTTCGGGCACCACAGCCAGCGCGCTGCCGGCGAGTTCGATTCCGGCGCCGGTGAGCATTCCGGGCAGTGCGGGTGATTCGCCGCCGCCCCAGGTCGCTCCGGAGAGCTCGCAGGCTTTCTGCCAGCCAGCCAACAGTTCCAGCGACTTGCGTTCGTCGGAGTACCAAGCCGCGTCGCCGGTCGCGAAGTACGCGGTGACCACCATTGGGTTGGCGCCGACCGAGATCACGTCGTTCACGATCGCGGCAACCGCGTCGATCGCCACGTCCGCGAACCGGCTCTCGCCGGTGAGTGCCAGGTAATCCTCGGCGATGACCGATTTGGTGCCGAGGCCCTCGGTCACCGTGGCCAGGGTGAGACCGCCGACCTTCAGCACGTACGCGGTCGAACCGCGCGAGCCGCTGACTTCCTCTGCGCCGTGCCCGGCGAGCAGGCCGCTCGTGGCTGCGGCGCGGCGCACCGCGTCCCGCTTGACCTTGTCCAGAATGGAATAGTCGACGCCCGCGCGCTGGTACTCACCCAGGTTGGACACTTCTTGTCACACCTCGTCGAAAAAATCGGCTCCGGCCCGCCGGGATTTCCGCCGGGGCACTAGTACCTTAGTGCCCCCGATGGGGTGATCGCCCCGCTGCCACCAGGCGATTTGTCACCGATACCCGAACCAGTGACCGGAGTCACCCGTCTCCTGTCTTGATTTCGTGTCTCCGTAATGCGTGCTTCGTCCATTCTGCCTGGTCAGCGAGGCGTACATTCGAGCCAGTGTCGGCTAGTCGAAATCTCGTCAAACTCGCTGTCGGTTGTGCCGCAGGCGGCGCACTGGTCGCTGGAATTCTGGCTCCGGTGACGATTAGCGCCGGTGTCGTCGCCGCTGACGTGAGCGATTCCGTCATCCAGATCACGCCAGCGTCGATATCCACGGCGCTGCCCGGCGTGACCACGATCACCGACCGGAACGGCTCGCCGATCGCCACGATTTTCGACCAGTACCGGATCACTGTGCCCGGCGACAAGATCTCCGCGGCGATGAAGAACGCCGTGGTGTCCATTGAGGACCGCCGGTTCTACCAGGAGCACGGGATCGACCCGCAAGGCGTCGCGCGGGCCGCGATCTCCGACGCGACCGGCGGCGACCACCAGGGCGGCTCGACCATCACCCAGCAGCTGGTCAAGAACTACCTGATCAACGTGGTCGACAAGGACAACCCGGCGGCGCAGGCAGCCGACCGCGCCGACAAGATCACCCGCAAGTTGAAAGAGGCCCGCTCGGCCATTGAGCTGGACAAGCACATGTCCAAGGACGAGATCCTGACCGACTACCTCAACGTCGTGGAGTTCACCGGGAAGATCTACGGCGTCGAAGCCGCGGCCAGGGCCTATTTCGGCACCACAGCGGACAAACTGACCGTGGCACAGGCTGCGTTGCTCGCCGGGATGGTCAACAACCCCACCACGTTCAACCCGTACACCAAGGCTGTCAACGCGCAGCGCAGGCGTGACATCGTGATCGACTCGATGCTCGCCAACAAGGCCATCGATCCGCAGACCGCCGCGCAGGCCAAGGCCGAACCGCTCGGCGTGACCGGGCCGAACGTGCCGCCGAGCACGTGCTTCAGCGCGCAACCGGACGCCGGGTTCTTCTGCCAGTACGCGCTGACCTACCTCCAGCAAGCCGGGATCACGCAGGAACAGCTGACCAACGGCGGGCTGACCATCAAGACCACAATGGACGCCCACGTCAGCGAGGCGGCCAAGTCCGCTGTGGAAGGCAACGTGCCGACCAAGCAGCCCGGTATCGCCAACACGATGGCGATCATCTCCCCCGGCAGCACGTCCCACGAGATCCTCGCCCTGGTGGCCAACCGCAACCTCGGTACCGACCAGAGCCAGGGCCAGACCACACGCAACCTGGTCACCGAGGTCAGCGATCCGTTCGGCGGCGGCTCGACGTTCAAGATCTTCACGGCGGCCGCGGCACTGGAATCCGGCAAGGCCACCCTCGACACCCCGCTGCCGAACCCGCCGAGCCAGTGTTTCCAGATGCCTGGCAACCAGAAGTGCTACACCGTGCGCAACGACGGCAACTACTCGGACCCGATCTCGCTGACCACCGGCCTCGCCACGTCGCCGAACACCGCGTTCGTCGGGCTGGAGCTGCAGGTCGGCGTGCCGGAAGTGGTGAAGATGGCGTCCCGGCTTGGTTTGCGTACGACCATGCAGACCAACGACGCGGGGGCCAAGCCCGACCCCAATTCCAAGGACCCGCAGCGCAGCCAGACACAGACCGACTATTTCCAGGACAAGCCGTCATTCACCCTCGGCAACAGCCCGATCAGCCCACTCGAGATGGCCAACGTGCCCGCGACGCTGATGAGCGGCGGTGTCTGGTGCGCGCCGACGCCGATCCTGTCGGTGACCGACGCGGCCGGAAACCCCGTCAACTACCAAACTCCCGCGTGCGAGCAGGCCATTTCCAGCGATGTGGCCAGCACTTTGATGACCGGCCTCAGCCAGGACACGGTCAGCGGCACGACCGCGGCCGCCGCTCACGCCGCTGGCTGGACACGTCCGGACGTCGGCAAGACCGGTACCACGCAGACCAACGAGTCGGTCGTGTTCGTTGGTGGCGTTGAGAACTACGCGGTGTCGTCGCTGGTCTTCGCGGACGGCAACAAGCCAGGGACTATCTGCCCAGGAAACCCCGTGCGCATCGGCAACTGCGGACATGGCGCGTTCGGCGGTACGGTAGCCGCACCGCCCTACTTCAAGGCGATGCAGGCGATTCTGGGGAGATGACATGCATTTACGCCCGGTCACCGAGGCAGATCTGGCCATGTTCCAGCGATACCTCACCGAACCGGGCCTGATCGGCCCGGACTGGCGTGGGTTCCGGGACGCGCAGGAACCCGCTAGGCGGTTCGCGCGCGACGGGTTCCTCGGCGAGGACGGCGGCCGATTGATCGTCGACGTCGACGGGCAGGCGGCCGGGAACGTTGGCTGGCGCAAGGGTTCGTACGTGCCACCGGCGTTCTATTGGGAAATCGGCATTGTGCTGCTGCCGGAGTGGCGCGGCAAGGGCTTCGGCTGGCGGGCGCAGGCGATGCTGTGTGGCTACCTGTTCGAACACACTCCGGTGCAACGGATCCAGGCAGGCACCCATCCCGAGAACACCGCTGAGCAGCGGGCGTTGGAGAAGGCCGGGTTCCAGCTGGAAGGCGTGATCAGGGCGTGTGAGTTTCGTGCCGGTCAGTGGCAGGACGGTCTGCTGTATAGCCGTCTTCGCGGTGACGCTCCCGTGAATCCACAATAGACAACCTAGCGAGCACACCGGACAGTCCTCGGTGCGAGCGTGGCCACACGAGCACGAAAGCGCCTGCCGCCAAGACGAAAGCGACGAACCCGAGCACGGGGATCTGCGGGATCAGTCCCATGCAAATGAAGTAGCCCGTGCCGCCGGTCAGCAGGGCGATCACGATCCTCGCGCCCGCTGGGCGGCCGTCCGGGCGGACCCTGGCCAGCCGGACAGCGCGCTGTCCGATCGTGCCCGCGTCTTTGCCAAGGGACGGCAGCACCAAGAGCAGGAACACGGGCACCCACTGGATGAACACCGAGGTGATCCACAGATCCTGGATCATCGGTCCGTTGAAGACATACCGGCTCACCACGTTGATCGTTCCGAAGAGGAACGTGCCGAACAGGTAGACCGACACCAGGTCCAGCATCATGCCGAGCAACCGGCGCCACGCGGTCACCGGCCGGGCCGCGGTCGGCGGCGCTGTCGGCTTGCGACCGGCCAGTGGCCTGAGGATCGGCGCGATCGCGACACCGACCGCGGTACCCAGGGTGTTGGTGATCAGATCGTCCACGTCGAACAGACGATATGGGCACGGGAACAGGAACCAGTTTCCGGTCAGCTGCGTGAACTCCACGAGCAGCGAGACGCCGAACCCGATCACGATCGTACTGGCGGCGCTACGGCCGAAGAACTGCTTCAGGAACGCACCAAGGGGCACGAACAGGAAGATGTTGAAGACCGTCTGCTGCACCGCGGGGTTGTGGAGGTAGGCCATGACACCCGTGCCGCGCTGTTCGTGCCGGATGTCGGTCAGGAACTGCATCACGTTGAGCTGTGGCGAGGTCAACGCCTGGTGCTGCAGGCACCACGTCTCGTTGATCTGCGGCAGCGGGAGCAAGGTGTAAGTCATGATCGCCAGTGCGTAGATCACGAAACCGACCGCGAGCAGGATCCGGCCGAACCCGAGCTCGCCCCGGCGCCGGTAGCTCACCACGACGAACGGCAGGGACAACAGGACAGCAAGGAAACACCCGCCGACAATCGCGATCACCGCAGACATCACGCGGTAGGTAATACCGGTATGCGCCGCACCCGGCAACTCGGGGCGCCGCTAACTTTGGTGGATGGCCTTCAGCGGATTCGACCACCGGCTGCTCGCCGAGCTTCGGCGACGCGAAGCTGGCTGGAGCCAGGCGTACCTGGTGCAGCGGATTCTGCGGGCGATCAGCAAGACTTCGCTGTTCAGCCAGCATGTCGCCAGCCTCGCGGGGATGTCGGTCGAACTACCGCGAACCCAAGCCGTCCTGACCAGTTTCGCCGCCACCGGCCAGCCGGCACGCGCCCTGGTCCGGGCACACTGCGAGGCCGCGGCTCATGCTGTGGCGCGCTGGGACGTCTGTCCGGAGCTTCGCCAGTCACTGGTGGATACGGCGTCGATGATTGCCGTTCAGTCCAATGTGCTCGACGACCTGAAGGCGCGTGCGCTGGGCACGGCCGCGGCTATCGGCACCCAGCTGCCCTTGATCCAGGACGTTGTGGACGACGCGCTCGCCAAGGCGTGGCATTCGGATGTCGATGTGTCGTATGTGGACATGGTCGCCGACGAGTACGCTTGCCTTGTCGCCACGGCCGATCGTGATCCGGCGGCGTTGACCCAGGATCTGGTTCGCGCGTTCCGGTCCAAGGACACTGTGGACGCTCATACCTTGCGAAGCTTGCTGCTTCCGAACGCTTCTGGCTATCGAGTGGCCGTCGTAGTCCATGGCGCCGCTGAGCTGACGCGGCTGCAGGCCCTCCACGAGACCGCAGTGAGTTCCGGTGTGCGGGAACCCGAGCGGCTGGGGTTCGGGGCCGCGCTTGGGCGCCTCCGCAGGTTCACGCGGCAAATCCCCGTTAACGGCGCCGCATGTCTGGTCGCGTGCCAGGTCGATGCGGTCGACGCGCCAAGTGCTGGCCGAATCGCCCGGCGCGAGGTCGCCGAACTGCTGGATCAGTACATGGCCGGTCACCGGCTGGTGGCACTGTCCCTCGGCGACGATGTCTTCGTGTCCCGGGTGGACAGTGGCGAGTCGAGGCATATCCAGTCCCACACTCCGACAGTCGATCGCGCCGTTCCGCTTGTGTCCCACTGGCCGGGAACCTTGCGAAACGGGTTGCGGATGGCGCACGTGGCCCGCGTGACCGAGGCTCCCTTGCCAGCCGCCGCTTTGGCATGGGCCGCCCTGGAAGCGTGCGGCCTGAACAAACGTGAGGATATCGCCGCCGCGCTCGCATTACAGGCCATGCGGCAGCAGATTGTCGAGGCACACCAACAGTTATGCCAAGGAGCACGGACAGCACCGGTAGAGCTCCAGTTGATCGACAGCCATGCCGTCACGAACGACTTCAACCGGCTGCGTGATCTGAATACCTGGGTCGATCTCCTTCTGCCGCAGCGAGATTCGGACAGTTCGACGGCGATTGCCGCTCGCAAGGCACTGACCGCGGTGGCCGCGCAGACGTCCCCCTTGGCGGCACAACAGGTACGGGACTGGTCGGCGCGACTGTCCAACCCGGTCGCTTGTGCACAGTGGCTCGAAGACCGGCAGCAGCGGATCGGCACGTTCCTGCACGCGCTCAACGCCACCCGGAACATGTCGTTGCACACTGGGCAATTCCGCGCCTTCGGCGACGTCACGCTCGGGATCGGCGGGTCGCTCGTTGTCGACTTCACGTTGGAGATTTTGGGTAACTGGTACCGCAACACCGATCAGCAACTGCCGCCGGCGAAGGTCATCGCCCTGTTGGCAAGACGTCAGCGCGACCTTGTCGCGCGCCTACAAGCACATGACGGTCCATTGTTCGACCTGAACATCGCCTGGCTGACAAGCCCGGCGTCTGCCGGTATGCGGACACCGTCAGACGGGTGAGGCCGCCGTCCGCCACCGGTACGGGGTTCAGAAACCGCCCGCGCACACCACGTTCCACCGTTCAGCAGTCAGCAACCCCTGCCATTCGGCGTCCCCTAGGTAACTGCCAACGCGGACCTCGGTGACGTCCAATGGCCCAAACGTTCACCAGGCGTACTGGAACAGGTTACAGAAATGGCGTTTCTACAGGGACTTCCCGGTTCCGTTGCCACTACCGGAGTCGAGAGCGAGACACAAGTTACTTGCTAGTAACTAGTGACTTCGTCGTTCGTCGTCCGTATAACTTGTTCTAATCCCCTCAACGGTGAGGAAGCTCACATGAGTGATAACGCCATGTGTGGCAAGGGTTTTCCCGGAGTATCCCGCCGCACCTTCATAACCGGAACTGGTTCTATCTTGGGGTTCGCGGCCCTGACTGGCCGAGCCACCGCGGCCCCCGTCCCCGCCCCAATTCCACCCGGTGCCCATGTGCCAGTTCTCATCATCGGCACCGGATATGGCGGCTCGGTCGCCGCCCTTCGACTAGCCCAAGCGGGTGTCGACGTGCACATGCTCGAACTGGGCATGGCCTGGGACACCCCAGGCAGCGACGGCAAGATCTTCGCCAACACCACCACACCGGACTACCGGTCCTACTGGCTGCGTACCAAGACCAAGCAGCCGGTGAGCAACTTCCTCGGTTTCCCACTGGACAAGGACGTCCCGAAGTACACCGGGATCCTCGACGCGGAGGAGTTCAGCGGGATCACGGTCTACCAAGGCCGGGGAGTCGGTGGCGGCTCGCTGGTCAACGGCGGGATGGCGGTCACGCCACCACGCCCGAGGTTCAGCGCGATCCTGCCGAGCGTGAACGTCGACGAGATGTACAACACCTACTACCCCAGGGCGAACGCGGGCCTCGGGGTGACACATGTGGACCAGACGTGGTGGAACACGGTCGATTGCTACCAGTACGCCCGAGTGGGCCGCAAACACGCCCAACGGTCGAACTTCCCGTTCGTTTTCGTGTCCAATGTGTACGACTGGGAGTACATGAAACAGGAGGCCGCCGGCACCGTGCCCAAGTCCGCGGTCGCCGGTGAACTGCTGTACGGCAACAACTACGGCAAGAAAACTCTGCAGAAGACGTACCTGGCCCAGGCGAAAGCCACCGGCCGGGTGGCCATTTCACCCCTGCACCGGGTCACTTCGGTTGCCCCGGTGAACGGCCGCTACGCCGTCGTCGTCGAACAGCTCGATACCAGCGGGACCGTCACCGCGACCAAGACCGTCACTGCCGACAAGGTGTTCTTCGCCGCTGGCAGTGTCGGCACGAGCAAGCTCTTGACCAAGCTGAAGGCGACCGGCACGCTTCCCGGCCTGAACAACGAGATCGGCCAGGGCTGGGGCGACAACGGCAACGTGATGTGCGGGCGCGCCAACCATTTGTGGGACCCGACGGGTTCGGTTCAGGCGTCCATCCCCACGGCCGGGATCGACAACTGGGACGCTGGAGGCGCTTTCGCCGAAGTCGCGCCGCTGCCGACCGGGATCGAGACGTGGGCGTCGTTCTACCTGTCCATCACCAAGAACCCCAACCGTGCCCAGTTCACCTGGAACTCCACGGCCAACCGGGTGGACCTGAGCTGGCAGACGGCGTGGAAGCAGCCGTCGATCGATATGGCCAAGTCCATTTTCGACAAGATCAACGCGAAGGAAGGGACCATCTATCGCACGGATCTGTTCGGTGCGAACAAGATCTGGGGCGATCATCTGACCTACCACCCGCTCGGCGGCGCGATCCTGAACAAGGCGACTGACAACTACGGCCGCCTGCATGGCTATTCCGGTCTGTACGTGATCGACGGCGCGCTGATTCCCGGCAATACAGCCGTGAATCCGTTCGTCACGATCACGGCGCTGGCAGAGCGGAACATCGAGGCGATCATCGCCAGCGAACTGTGAGTTACAGGGTCTGTCGTGAGTGTTTTCGCCGGTTCTAACCGGTCTGGTGTTTTAACGTTGTGAGGGCATGGTGGGCAGGGCCGTCGCGGAGCGGCGGCCCTGCTTTCGTTGCTGGGTTTAGGTTTTTGTCACTGGACGGACGATGCGATGCCGCGTCGCGGGGATGGATGTATGCCCTGTCGGGCGGCCCGGACCGGGCCGTGAAGGTTTTCGCGGTTTCGCCGGAGATCCCAGGCGCGGGTGAAGCCCACGAAACCCGCGTTTGACCCGTAGCGGGCTGAGCGGTCCCCGGCGTCGTTCCCAGGACAGTCGCTGATCGGCGATGAGCCCACGCGCCAGGACCAGGTGAACATAAGCCACAGCCACCAGCCAACTCCACCGCTCGGCTTGCTCGGGGCCACGCACTCGAGGGCGGGTCCAAGCCAGGTATTGCTTGAGGAACCGGAAGAGGTGCTCGATGCCGTAACGGCGCAGATACGCCCGCCACACCCGGTCAAGATCGAACGAGCCCTCAGGCCCGGTCCAGAACAACCACATCGGCGGGTACGCCGGGTCGGCCGAACACACCCAGACCACACTGCCCCGGGTCACCGGGCGGGAGTACCCGGGCCGGTAGCCAGGTTCCCGCAGTGCCGCCGATTCCGAGGCACGCGGGTGCATCCCATGCCACACCGACACACTCACCGCGGCCCGCCCAGGCTCGGCGGGCACCGCGAGGTATTCGTCCGGGTCACGCCAGCTACGGCGATCGGACAGTTTCATCTTTGGCCCGTGCACTCGCGGCCGCCCGATCGTGCCTGGTTCCCGCGGCGGCGGATCGGCCATCACCACCGCGTCCTTACGCAACCGGACCACGATCTGCACCCGCTCGCCGGTCAACCGGCCACCCAGATACACCGGGCTGTAGTCCCCGTCAGCACACACAATCGGAACCAGACCACCACCATCATCACCACCGTCCGGGTCCCGGTCGGCAGCCACCTGCTTCAGCAACGCCTCGATCTGCCCGACAGCAACCACATTGTGGTTCTCACCCACCGCGATACGCGCCACCGCCACCGGCGACGCCCACGACGAACCGCTCGTCCCGGTCGCGGCCAGCCACTGAAACCACCAGCCCGGAGTCACCACCCCGCTGCCACCGCCAACATCCTTGCCCGCGTCGTAGTTCAACGTCCGGTCCGGGCTGGTCGGCGCATCCGGACGCGGCCACTGCGAACAATCCAACGCGAACACCAGCCCCGAGGACCGATCCACCACACCCGCCAACACACCCGCCAACACCGCGGCGTCGATCCGGCCCCGATCCAACGCGGCATACACACTGCCATGCCCACGCCGCAACACCGGCTCCAAGCTTAGATACGGCAACGACTCCAACCGGCCCGGATGACACAACAACGCGTCCACCATCTCGAACAACACATCCGGCCACCTCGTGAACGACTCATACACCGCCCGGCGGAACCGCCGCAGCCGCCGGAGTTGGCCTACAAGGGATCCATCAGGCACACTGCCAGACACGGCCACCGCTTTCGTGATCAAAGTTCTGTGGAAGGAACCAAGATCATCGAGCGGTGGCCGCCTCCATGTCAAAGATCAACCACCCGGAACGTTAAAACACCAGACCGGCCAAAACACTCACGAGGTCTGAGCTGGGAGGACGCACATCACGTCGAGGCCGAGGACGTGATTGAGCCTGCCGAATGCCAGCCACGAGCCGATGCTCATACTGAGTTCGACGATCTCGGCCTGGGTGTAGTGCTTGGTCATCCGGCCCCAGAACTCCTCGTCGAGGCCGTGGTGGTCCAGCGCGTACCGCTCGGCGTACTCGGCGGCCAGCCGGGTCCGGTCGTCGAACGCTTCCGTTGTGCGCCAATTGGTCACGTGGTCAGGGAACTCGTCCTCGACTTTGACGCCCTCGCGTTCGGTACGCCAGTCGAGGCAGAACATGCAGCCGTTGATCTGCGCGGTCCGCAGCCTGGCGGCCTCGAATTCGCGCAGCCCAAGGGTTGTGTTGGCGTACACGGACAACGAGAAGTTCGCGGCCGCGGTCCCGATGCCCGGCACCATCTCGCCCCACACGTACGCGATCGGGTCCTTGCCCTCGGGAATGTCGATGTTCATGCCAGCTCCTTTCCCCAAGGACAATCAGCGCAGGCCCATCGTATTAGAACAGGTTCTAGTTTGTCACGTCCCTCAGCCGCCGAACTTACCGAAGGCAGGGCGAAGCGGCACGTCGATCGCGTCGTACAGCCCAGGTTCCGCCTCGACAAGCCAGTCGATCGCGCCGACGAGCCTGCCAGCAGCCGTGGCGTTTCCGCCCGCGGACCTGTTCCCGTTTTCGTCGACTGCTTCGACCGAAACCTCGATCCGCGGGTTGCCCTCGATGATCACCCGGTGGGCTCCGTCGCCGGTCGGTGGCATCGGCCAGTCCGGCGCGCAGGACGGATGGATGCGCGTGACGTGCTCGATCACGATCCGCGGCTCGCCGGAGATGATGCCCTGGACCTCGAACCGCAGCGCGCCCTGCGTGCCTTTCTCGAAGTCGCCCATCAGCTTGGTCGTCACGGTTTCTTCGAGCTCGCGGCGGGCGACGGTCTCCCGGATTTCCTCGATCTCAGCACCGAGCGCACGAGCCATCAGCCGGATCTGCCCGCCCCACACCATGGTCGGAATTCCCGGCGCCACCATCGGCGGCGAATAGTCCATCGGCTGGCCCATTCCGACCAGCCAGCGCACGGAATCAGGCTGGTCGTACGTGGTGTAGTCGAAGATCTCCTGGCAGCGCAGCACGTCGATGTCCGTGGCAACCCCGCTGACCAGCAACGGCAGGATGTCGTTGCCCCAACCAGGGTCCACCCCGGACACGAACAGCGACCCGCCACCCTCCTTGACCGCGGCCAGCAACGGATCCCGCAGCTCAGCGGGCGCGTTGCGCTGGTCGTAGAGTGGATAGACCGACGGTGTCACAACGACTGCGCCAACCTGGACGGCTTTGATGATGTCGTCGACTGCCTCGTTCGGCCGGACCTCACCGGATGCCGCGTAGACAACGGCCTTGGGCCGCGCGGCCAGCACCGCGTCGATGTCGGCGGACGCCGTGACGCCCAACTGCCGGTCCATTCCAGCCAGATCACCGGCATCCCGGCCGACCTTGTCCGGACTGTGCACGATCACGCCAGAAAGTCGCAAGGCCGGATGAGCTTCCACGGCACGGATCGCCGCACGGCCAACGTTGCCTGTGCCCCAGACAACTGTGTCAATCAAGGGGGCGGTCATGGGCAATGAGGCTAACCACAAAGCTGGCGATCACGCCAGATCGCTTGTGATCCGTTCAGCCGCCTGGCGCAACGCGGGCACCATCCGGCGTAGATCGGCTGTCGAGGGCGCCCGCACTCCGATGGCAGCCTGAATGTTCGGGATGGACACCGCGACGGCGAACCATCCCAGGCGCAACTCCTCCCGCTCGAATGCCATCCCGGTTCGCTTCACCTCCGCGACGACTCGTGACAGCCGCATGTGTTCGGTGATGGTGTACGGCGTACATCGGCTCAACTCTCCGGGCTCGACGCCTTGCGCGAGCAGAACCTTGCCAACTGCCGTGGCATGTAAGGGAAACCGTTCGCCCTTCAGCAGCATCGCACTGGATGCCACGGCTGTCGCGATCTCCGCACCCGTGAGCCGCGCGATGTGTCTTGCTGCCGTCTCACGGATCCTTCGGTGGCAAGGGACCTGCACGCCGAGTGTCCACAGTCGCTGCCCGAGCCGGTAGGAACCGTCTCGCGCGCGCTCCAAGCCTCCCCATGCGACCAGGTCGCGAACCATCCGCAGGGCAGTCGGCATCGGCAGGCCGGTCCGTTCCGAGATCTCCCTCAATCGCAAGGAAGGCGTTGCGGTGTCGAACGCGTCGAGGACCGCGAAGATCCGGCCAGCGACGCCAGGGTGATCCGTCACACTGACTTTCAACGAATGAAACTGTTCATTTCTGCCCCTCGGGCCAACTCCGCAAGGATGGCACGCATGGAACTGACCCCTGACCAGTTGCTCAGCACCACCCGCGCGGTCCGCAAACGGCTCGACCTGACCCGTCCGGTCCCGCGCCACCTCATCGAGGAATGCGTCGATCTCGCAGTTCAGGCGCCGACTGGGCGCAACCGGCAACGCTGGCACTTCGTGGTCGTGACCGACACACAGCGACGGGCCGCGCTCGCCGCCGAGTTCCGGCTGGCTCTCGCCCGGCCGGCGCCCCCGATGTCCGAGCTCGACCAGCGTCGGGCGTACGTCAAACCCGAGGCGATGGAACGGATGTGGGCAGGCGCGGATCACTTGTACCGGATCATGGACCAGGTGCCCGCGATCGTGATTCCGTACGTCGAAGGCCGCACGGACAACGCGGACGTGGCTCAGCAAGCAAGCACTTGGGGATCGATCTTGCCCGCGGTATGGAGTTTCATGCTCGCCGCACGCGCCCGTGGCCTTGGCACCTGCTGGACCACCGGGCACGCGGGCCGCGAACGCCAGATCGCCGAGATCCTCGGCGCCCCCGACGACGTCATGGCGGCCGCGTTCATCCCAGTCGCATACACCATCGGCACAAGTTTCCAGCCTGCCAAGCGAATCCCGAGGGGCGAGGTGCTGCATTGGGACAGCTGGTGATTCAACCGCTTGCTTTGTCATATGACACGTTCACTCGAACAAAATTCGGCTTTGCTGGTGGTGTCGTACGGGTCACGCCATGTTGGGAGCGCAGCGCCGATGTCAGGTAACGCGAAAATCCTGTCCGCACCACTGCTCTTCGCAGTACTGCAAGCGACATTCAGTGACGTACATCCGTTCTGCGATCACCTTCTGCAGGGTGATCGGCCCGCCATGGACAAAGGCAAGCCAGGCTGGGTCGGCCGCAAAGCGTGCGCCCGGCACGTGCTCGTCTACACGGCCGGGCAACTCGGCGCGGCGACCTTGGTGACCAAGGCGCTGGGTCTGCGAACCTCGTGGCGCGGATTGTTGGCGGGCACGGCGGTCAACGCGGTGACGCACTACGTGATCGACCGACGGGAACCGTTGAAGAGTTTGATGCGCAGCAAGGTGTTCAGCAAGGGCAACTACCTCGACCACTGCACTGTCCAGCGCCGCCCCGGCGTCGTCGATCAAGCTGGTCCTGGGACCGCTCTGATGGAATGCGACCAGGCTGTGCACCGCCTAGTCAGCGTGCTCGCGTCGCTGACAACGGCGTTGGTCGTCACCCGCGGCGCACGAGGCTGGTCAGATCGGTGAGGGCCGCGCCAAGTGGCAGGTCGACGCGGAGGTCCGCGTATGCGTCTCCCCTGGTCTGACCTTGGTTGACGATCACGACCGGCTTTCCGGCTTTTGCCGCGTGCCGGACGAACCGCAACCCTGACATGACCGTCAACGATGAACCGAGAACCACCAAGGCCCGTGCCGAGTCGACCAGCCGGTAGCACTCTTCGACACGGGTCTTTGGCACGTTCTCCCCGAAGAACACCACGTCCGGTTTGAGCACGCCCGAGTCGCATGAGACGCACGCGACCAGCTGAAACTCGCGTACCACCTCGTCGGCGAGCTCCACGTCGCCGTCCGGGTTGATACGGATCGCCGTGCCGCTGAATGACGGGTTCGCGGCCTGCAGCCGCTGGTCAAGCTCCTCGCGTTGGCTGATCCGGCGGCAATCCAAGCAGACCACGCGGTCCAGGCTGCCGTGCAGTTCGACCACGCTGGGTGTGCCCGCGGCTTGATGCAGGCCGTCGACGTTTTGGGTGATCACGCCGGTCACGTAGCCCTCGGCGCACAACGTCGCCACGGCGTGATGCCCGTCGTTCGGATTGGCCCGCGCGATCGTCCGCCAGCCGACGTGACTGCGGGCCCAATACCGCTGACGGCCCGCGACACTGCCGACGAACTCGTCATACGTCATCGGGGTATGTCGCCGCAGGCTCCCCGACGCCCCTCGGTAATCGGGAATGCCGGACTCCGTGGAGAGTCCAGCACCGCTCAGCACCACCACGTCACCGTCAGCGACCACTTCGGCAAGGCCGGTGAGGTCGGTCGTCCTCGGCAACGGCTCCCCGACCGGGGTGTAATCCAATGTCGGCCGCGTCCGCACGCACCAAGCCTACGTGGAAAATCCGATGCGGACTTGTAGCCGACATTGCTACCGTGCCGCGACACGCATCCCAAGGAGGTCCCATGCGCCGAGTGACGACACGCCCCATCCGTTGTCGCTCGTACGCAGCTGAAGGACCACACGGATGCTCAATCTCGGCATTGTCGCCCACGTCGACGCCGGAAAAACCAGTCTGACCGAACGGCTCCTGTTCGATTCCGGAGCCATCACCCGCCTCGGGTCCGTCGACGGTGGTGACACCAGGACCGACGCGATGGCCATCGAACGCCGCCGGGGTATCACGATCCGCTCAGCGGTGGCGACCTTCTCCATCGCCGGGCGCACGGTGCACCTGATCGACACTCCTGGCCACACCGATTTCGTGGCCGAGGTCGAACGGGCGCTCGGCGTCCTCGACGGCGCAATTCTCGTGCTGTCCGCTGTGGAGGGTGTGCAGCCGCATACCCGGGTCCTGATGCGGACCCTGCAATCGCTTGGCGTGCCTACCATTTTGTTCGTCAACAAGATCGATCGTCGTGGTGCCCGGTACATCGATCTGCTTGACGACATCCGCCGGATGCTCAGCCCGTCGGTGATCCCGCTCAACAGTCCCAGTGAACTCGCCATGACACGCCTCGGCAGCCAAGCCGCCGAAGTCCTCGCTGAGCACAGTGATGCGGTGCTGCAGTCCTATGTGGATGGTCTTGACCCACGATTGTTGCATCGGGAACTCGTCAGGCAGACGGGCGAGGCGCTCGTCCATCCGGTCCTGTTCGGTTCAGCCATCACCGGCGCGGGCACGGAGGCGTTGGGTCAGGCCATTGTGGACCTGTTGCCTACCGTCGATCCCGCGGCGACCGGCGAACTCGACGGCACGGTGTTCGCCGTCGAGCATGCTGGCGGCAGGCGGTTCGCCATCGCCCGGTTGTTCTCCGGCGAGCTAAAGGTTCGTGACCAGGTCACATTCGTCCGGCAGGACGCGTCGGGCACAACCGTCCACTCCAGCCGCGCCACCGAAGTTCTGGACGCGGACCGTGCCCAGACGACGATACGGGCCGGTGGCATCGCCCGGATCGGCGGTATACCGGGACTTCGGGTTGGGGACCGGCTGGGTTCGACCGCGTCCAAGCGAAAGCAGGCCCGGTTCCGGCCACCGACTTTCCAGACCATGGTCACGTCAAGCGACCAGAACCTGTACGCCGGGTTGAGCCATCTGGCCGATGAGGATCCGCTGATCGACATGAAGCCAGGACCGACGCCCGGCAGTCTGCTCGTCTCGCTGTACGGTGAGGTCCAACGTGAGGTCATCGCCGCGCGGTTGGCTGAGGAATTCGGGGTCACAGCTGAGTTCTCGCCAAGCACGGTGGTCTGCGTCGAGCGGCTCAAAGGTACAGGTCACGCGGTCAAGCGGATGGGCGAGACGCTGTTCGTCGGGACCGTTGGGCTGCGCATCGAGCCTGGTGAAGCCGATTCCGGTATCCAGTATCAATTGGAGGCTGAACGAGGATCGTTGCCTGCCGCGTTCATGACGGCGATCGAGGACACCGTCCGCGCGACACTCGCAACCGGTCGGCACGGCTGGCAGGTCGTGGATTGCCTCGTGACGCTCACCCACACCGGCTACAGCAGTCCCGTCACCGTGGCCGCGGACTTCCGCAACCTCACTCCCCTGGTTGTCATGCAGGCATTGGCGAACGCGGGAACGGTCGTGTGCGAGCCGATCGAACAAGCCGACATCGACATACCAGCGGACGCCGTCAGCACGGTCCTGAACCTACTCGTCCGATGTGGGGGCACACCAGAAATGCCGGTAGTTCGTGGAGATTCCGCAACCGTCCGTGCGGTTGTGCCGTCACGACAGCTTCGCGCCGTCGAACAGTCACTTCCTGGGCTGACCAACGGGTACGGCACGCTCATCGCGCGCTTCGCGGGCTATCGGCCGATCGCACCTTTGGGCAGACTTCGGTCAATGGGGCCGTAACCGGACCGATCGCCGTGATACTTTCCCGGCCGCCGTACTCCCATGATCATTGCTGCGTACGGCGTTATCGAGGGGACGTCGTGAAGTATCCACTGTGGTTTGTCGTCGGCGGGATTCTCGCGGTGATCTGCTTGATCGTCGCGGGCAACCTGATGGTGTCCGGTCCGACGGTGGCGACTTTCATCGAGCGGGAGTTCGAAAAGGACGTCTCGCCGGACGACGACATCGCCGCGTACAAATCCCAGTACGTGCCGACGTCGGTCTCCGCGCGGATCGCCAGGACGTGGACGCCGTTGTCGCAGACCGCTGACAGTTCTGGGATCTATCTGCGCTATTCACGTGATGCCGTGGTGATCCGGCCGATCCCGACCGGATCGTCCATTCACGTGTTGGAGGTCGAGCGGGCACATCGGACTTACAGCGGGCATACCGGCGGGTCGTGGGGCTGGACGTCGACCTACGGCAGTGACTTCCGTGGCCGTGGACCGGGAGCGGGCAAATGAGCCGCAAGCGTCGCAGCAAAGCCGCTGCCGCAGCACATGCCCGCCGCAACGGCATCGAGCAGGCACCGAAACCGAAGCCGAGCAAGTGGCAGCAGTTCTGGGTGGCGATCGGGATCACGATCGGAATCCTGATCGGGTGGGTCCTTCTCGCCACATCACTGTTCGACAAAGCCCCACGCACCACAGGTGGTTTCTTCAGCACCACCGAAGGCGAAAACTTCGGCTACTACAACTCGTCGACCGTCTACGACGGCGAAATCGTTCCCCAGTTCACCACCGAGGCCGCGCTCGAACTGACCGCCGGGCTGGCTGAAATGGAGAAGGCACACGGGATCTGCTTCGGCTGGAGCCTGACCGACGGCAAGACAAAGAAGACGCAGGCCGGATCGAGCAAAGGCCGCGATGTCCCGGCCAAACAGTGCCAGCGATGGCTTGAGACCGTTGTCACGGTCGGGTACACCAGTGACAACAGCACCAGCCCCGACGGCGCGAGCGTCTACGTGCAGGGCTCGTCGGAGTTCCGGAGCCTGCCTGTCGCTGACGATTTCGCGCGGCTCGGCGTGAACATCCCCGCGCTGGTTGAGGATCCGATCGCGGGGACCGGCCATGCCGCGCTTGGCCTGCCGCTGCTGATGATCGAGGCAGGCACCCTGCCGATGGTCGAGCAAACCAATCGGCAAGTCACGCCGAAACCGCTGGACGTGGTGAGCGGTTCGGACATCTCAGGAAGTACGTGGTTCGCGTTGTACGGCATCGGCGGCGCGGCCGTGCTGTGCGTCGTGTTGGGTTTCTGGCTGCGCAGCCGGGCAAAGAAGGCCGCGTGAATAACACAGGGAAAGGAAGTCCAGTGTCTGAACTCGTCAGCGGCTTGCTGGCCACCCTCGCGTACGGGGTCATCGGCACCGTGCTGATGGCGCTGGGTTTCCTGCTCGTCGACCTGGCCACCCCCGGCAAGCTGCGTGAGCTGATCTGGGTGCAGGGCAACCGCAACGCCTCGATCCTGCTCGCCTCCGGGTTGCTCGGCGTCGGCGCGATCGTCACGACCGCGATCATCACCAGCGACAGCGACATGTCGGTCGGTCTGATGTCCACTGTGGTCTTCGGGCTGGCCGGGCTTGCCCTGATGTCGGTTGCCTTCGTACTGCTGGACATCGCCACGCCGGGCAAGCTCGGCGAGATCCTCGCCAGTCCGGAGCCACACCCAGCGGTGTGGGTGTCCGCGAGCGTGCACATCGCGGTCGGCGCGATCATCGCCGCGTCGATCACGTGAGCCAACGCCTTGCCCGGATCGCGGTCCTCGCCGCGGTCTTCGTTTGTGCTGCCTGTGGGTTGGTCTACGAACTCGCCTTGGTCGCGCTGGGCAGCTACCTGATCGGTGACACGGTCGGCCAGGCGTCGATTGTCCTGTCGGTCATGGTCTTCGCGATGGGCATCGGTGCGCTGCTGGCGAAACCGTTGCAGCGCCGGGCCGAAGCCGCGTTCGCCGGGATCGAGATCGCACTGGCACTATTGGGCGGGCTCAGCGTTTTGTTGCTGTACGCGGCATTCGCGTGGCTGAGCCTGTACATCCCTGTGCTCGTAGTGATCGCGCTGACGCTCGGACTGCTGATCGGCGCGGAAATCCCACTGCTGATGGTTCTACTGCAAAGGATTCGGCGTCAGGACGCCGGAAGCGCGGTCGCGGATCTGTTCGCCGCGGACTACGTCGGCGCACTCCTTGGTGGTCTTGCTTTTCCGTTCATTCTGCTGCCTGTGTTCGGACAGATCCGTGGCGCGTTGCTGGTCGGCGCGCTCAATGCCGTTGTCGGCCTTGGACTCGTGCTGACGGTGTTCGGCAAGAAGCTGGCACGGCACACTCGGACGATCCTGTCGGTCGGCGCGATCGCGGTCACCGTCGTACTGGTCACGACGTTCGCGTTAGCTGGCCGGTTCGAGCTGTCCGCGCGTCAGGCGCTGTACGCCGATCCCGTTGTGCACGCGGAAAGGACGCCGTATCAGGAGATCGTCATCACGGAGTCGTTCGATTCGGACGTCCGGTTCTATCTCAACGGCGATCTTCAGTTCAGCTCGGTCGACGAGTACCGCTATCACGAGGCCCTGGTTCACCCAGTGCTCGCTGGGCCGCACGATCGCGTGCTGATCCTCGGCGGCGGTGACGGGCTCGGGTTACGGGAAGTCCTGAGTTATCAGGACGTTCACGCGGTCACACTGGTCGAATTGGACCCGAGGGTGATCGACCTCGCTCGTACCGAACCGTCCCTTGTAGAGCTCAACGGCAACGCCTTCGCCGACCCGCGCGTCGAGGTGGTCAACGCGGACGCGTTCACCTGGTTACGCCACAACGCCTCCCGCTACGACGCCGTGATCGTCGACATGCCGGATCCAGACTCCACCGCGACCGCGAAGCTGTACTCGGTCGAGTTCTACGCCCTAGTCAAACGCGTGCTCACCGACGACGGCCGAATGGTTGTCCAATCAGGATCGCCATACTTCGCACCGAAGACCTATTGGTGCGTCGAAAGGTCGATCCAGGAAGCCGGGTTGGTCAGCGTCCCGTACTCCACGTCGGTGCCCAGCTTCGGCGACTGGGGTTTCCACCTCGCATCGGCGAAGCTCCCGCAACTCCGCCTGCCGGACAACGCGCCAGCGTTGCGATCCCTCGACGCCGACTCACTGCGCGCGGCCGCTGTGTTCCCAGTCGATCGCCGACGGCTCCCCGGGATCGAAGCGTCCACCCTGATGCGGCCCTTGGTGCTGGAGTACGCCAAGCAGGAATGGCAGAACTACTAGACCTTGGGCAGCCGGACAACCATTCGCTCGGCGAGTTTAGTTGCCTTGGCGCACAACGCGTCCGGCGATATCTTCTCCTCGGTCTCCAGTGTCAGCGACGCGATCTCCTGCCACGTCTTGTTGAAGGCGGTGTCCTTTTCGTACTGGCGGTGTACGACATCGACAACGCAGGTGTCGTGCTCGTCGTCACCGGACTGATTGACTTCAAGGAAGGCGTCCTTGCCCGCCACCTTGATCGGCCTGCCGTCCTCTTCGTCCAATGGGTACTCGCGCTTGAACTCTAGGTCGACCTCGACGGGATCCTCGCCCCACCAACAGGTCCAGTCGCCAACGTCGGGTTCGGGCCGGAATTCCGACGCTGGCAGCCCGGTCGCGGTGTCCTCGGCGACTTCTTCCGGCGTCAGCATCTTGCACGCCTCCGCGGTGCCCAATGCGCCTGGCGCGAAAGCCTCTTTTCGGCGGGGAACCGGGCCGGTACTCAGCACGGCGAGCGCGTCGGTCATCATCGCTTCGGCGATGCTGCACAGTGGCGCGTGCATGTCTTGCTTGTGGCTCGCGGCAACCGTCAACAGGTTCTCGTCGGCGAGCGCGACCTTCCGCTCACAGTAGTTCTTCTTCTCCGCAGGACGTTCGACCTGACCGAGCTGTCCCCTGATCCTCGGCTGGGCCGGATATTCCTCCGGCAGGCTGATCTGCACCCGGGCATCGACGAGATCCTGGTCGTTGTGCGTCTGTTTGATCAGCATCCCGCACCGCGTGTAACCGCCGTACTCGGCGTCCAATGTGGAAAGAACACCGAACTTGCTGCCAGTGTTGAGGTTGATCAGCCCACAGGGATCCGCGGTCCGCGCGTCACCCAGACTGCCGGTGATGACCGGGGGCCTCGGCTCCGAGTCGCCGAACACGTACACCGAACCCACTGCGATCAGCGCGACAGCCAGGACCGCCGCACCAGCCCCAATCGCGGTTTTCCGCCTGCGGGAACGACGCATCGGCAGCCAGGTCAGCGGCACGGACTGGCCTGCGAGCTCATCGAGCATCTCCTTGGCCGTGCGGGCATTCGGCCGGTCGGCGGGGTCCTTTGCCAGCAGCGCACGCAGAACCGGTTCGAGCGGTCCCGCTTTCTTCATCGGCTCAAGGTTTCCCGCTGCCGCGCGGCGCATTTGGACGTACGGACCCTGGTCGCCGCTTCCGGTCGGCGACGTGCCCTCCACGGCCGCGAAGAGCGTGGCGCCCAACGAATAGATGTCCGCGGGTGCGCTGGCTTCGTGTCCATCCGCGACTTCCGGCGCGATGTACGCCGGTGTGCCCACCATCTGGCCGCTGCCGGTCGCGGTCACGTCGGCCCAGCGTGCGATGCCGAGATCGGTCAGTTTCGCGACGCCGTTGTCACCAATGAGGACGTTGCCCGGCTTGATGTCCCTGTGCACCATCTCCAGGTCGTGCATCGCCGCAACGGCGTTGGCCAGCTGCGTACCGATCCGGGCGACCTCGACCGGTGGCAACGAACCCTGCTCGTCGATCAGTGCGCCGAGCGTGCGTGACGGCAGGTATTCCATGACCAGCCAGCGGTCCTCGCCATCAAGCACCGAGTCGAAGACGGTGACGACGTTCGGGTGATGCAGACCCGCGCCGACCCGGGCTTCCCTGCGGATCTGCCCGTGATCGCCGACCCGCGACTGCTTGATCGCGACGACCCGGCCGAGCTCGGTATCGGTCGCCCGCCAGACGACCCCCATCGCACCGGCACCGATCTGCGCGTCGAGCCGGTAACGCCCGGCAATCATCAGGTCACTCGGCACTCGTGGAATCGTACTCTGCCCGGACCAACCCGATGCTCGGTTCAGCCGTACGGATATCGACAGGTTCGCCCGCCCATTCCGACGGCGAGTCCCACGCGGTGAGACGCAACGAGCTGGTAAAGAGCCGATGCTCGCCGGTCAACGGATCATCGAACTCGACCGTCTTGGCCAGAAGCTGCAGCGGCCTGGTGAAGTCGTCGAGGGCCTTCTCCCGCACCTGCGGGTAGAAGTCGTCACCGAGGATCGGCACGCCCAAGCCGCTCATGTGCACCCTGAGCTGGTGCGTACGCCCGGTCGCGGGCACCAACCGATAACGCCCCAAGCCATCCCGGTGCTCGGCCAGCTCAACGTACGTCTCAGCATTCGGATCGCCCGCAACCTCCTGTGCGACAATGACTCCACGTTCTTTGACGATCCGGCTGCGGATCGTCCTCGGCAGCTCCAGATCCCGCCGGTACGCCGCGATCGCCTCGTATTCCTTGTGCACCTTGCGATGCCGGAACATCTCCTGGTACTTGCCGCGCACGCCAGGCGTGATCACGAACATCATCAGCCCGGCCGTGACGCGGTCGAGCCGGTGTGCTGGCGAGAGTTCCGGAAGGTCCAGTTCGCGGCGCAGCCGTACCAACGCGGTTTGCTGGATGTGCTGACCACGCGGAATCGCTGCGAGAAAGTGTGGTTTGTCCACGACCAACAGGTGCTCGTCCCGGTGGACCACAGCGACTTCGAACGGCACGGTGACTTCGTCGGGAAGGTCACGGTGGAACCAGATGAACGATCCAGGAACGAACGGTGTGTCGACCCCCAGCGGGCCGTCGACGCCGAAAATCCGGTCCTCACGCAGCATCTCTTCGATGCGTTCCTGGGCAACCCTGGGTAACCGCTCGACGAGGTGTTCGAGCAGCGAACCCCATTCGCCTTCTTCCGGCATCCGGAGCCGGGCAGCGTCCAGCCCATGCCGTGGCGGAATGGGTGATCGCAGCCGTCGTCGCACGGAACAGACTGTAATCGCCGGACGATTGTCCTGTTTGACCGCCCAGCTCCGACGTTAGTCCGATTTGCCCATTCAAGACGGGCGTTCGTTTTGGAAACCCTTGTGAGACAAAGCACTTGCGCGGATGCGGAACTAGTGTATGCAATATACGGTCGGTTAAAGTAAGACTGACCCCTGGCACCGTGCCGCAGAGAACGGAGGCTCACGCCCCCATGTACTCAGTCACCAACCCGGCCACGGGCGAACTGATCGAAGAGATCCCTAACTCGACCGAAGCGGAGGTGCAGGCGGCGATCGACAAGGTCAGCCGCGGGTACACCTCCTGGCGGCGCAGGTCGGTCGAGGAACGCGCGAAGATCGTGTTGCGTGCGGCGGAACTGTTCGCCGAGCGGTCCGACGACCTGGCCGCGATCATGACGCTGGAGATGGGCAAACGGATCAACGAAGGCCGCGGCGAAGTGGGCATCGTCGTGGACATCTTCAACTACTACGGGAACAACGGACCGGCACTGCTCGCCGACGAGCCGCTGAAGATCAAGGGCGGCGACGCGGTCATCCGCAAGGAACCGATCGGCGCACTGCTCGGCGTGATGCCGTGGAACTTCCCCGCCTACCAGGTCGCCCGGTTCGTGGCGCCGAATCTGGTGCTCGGCAACACGATCCTGCTCAAGCACGCGTCGATCTGCCCGCGCTCGGGCGCGGCGATCGAGGAGATCCTGCACGAGGCAGGCGTTCCTGAGGACGCGTACGTCAACATCTTCGCCTCGAGCAGGCAGATCCCGGCCATCCTCGCCGACCCGCGGATCCAGGGCGTGTCCCTGACCGGCAGCGAGGCGGCGGGTATCTCGGTCGCCGCCGAGGCTGGCAAGAACCTCAAGCGCTGTGTCCTGGAACTCGGCGGGTCGGACCCGCTGATCGTGCTGGACACCAACGACATGGACGAGACGGTCAAGGCCACGTCGACCGCGCGGATGCGTAACTGCGGGCAGTCCTGCAACGCGCCGAAGCGGATGATCGTGCTCTCGGAGATCTACGACGAGTTCGTCGACAAGTTCACCAAGCGCGTCGGGGACTACTTCCAGCCAGGCGACCCCGCCGATCCGAAGACCCCATTCGGTCCGCTGGCGTCGATCTCCGCCGCCGACGAGGTCGCCGGGCAGGTCGAGAAGGCCGTCGAGCAGGGCGCGACGCTGCGCACTGGCGGCAAGCGGATCGGTCCGGGCGCGTTCCTCGAAGCGACCGTGCTGACCGACGTCACACCTGAGATGAACGCGTACTACGAGGAGATCTTCGGCCCGGTCGCGCTGATCTTCAAGGCGGGCACCGAGGAGGAGGCGATCGCGATCGCCAACGACTCACCGTTCGGCCTTGGCGCGGCGGTGTTCGGCACCGACCCGGAGCGCAACCGCCGGGTGGCCGACCAGATCGAGTCGGGCATGGTCTACCTGAACAAGTCCGGCGGCTCGCAGGCCGATCTGCCGTTCGGCGGGATCAAGCGATCCGGGATGGGCAAGGAACTCGGTACCGCGGGTATCGAGGAGTTCATGAACAAGAAGTCCATCCGCCTTTAGAAAGCTCGTGAGTGGTTATCAGGGTTCTAGCCCTGATAACCACTCACGAGGCTTTTTCAGAGGGTGAGCGTCCAGGTGTCGATGGTGCCGGTGTCGATCCTGGCCACGTCCTGCACGCGCAGCTGCCAGGTGCCGTTGCGGGCTTCGCCTGACAGGTTCACGGTGTAGGTCTGGTCCACGTTGTCCGCGCTGTCGCTGCCGGAGGAGTTCTTCAGGCGGTACGCGGAGCCGTCCGGTGCGACCAGGTCGATCACCAGGTCACCACGGTAGGTGTGCCTGATGTGCACCTCGGCCGTGCTCGTGGCCGACGCGTTGCCGGTGCAGCCTGCGAACGTCACCGCACTGGTCACAGTGGACAGGTCCGGAATGGCCACATCGGTGCCGTTGGTCTGCGGAGCACACGTCTGGACCGTGCCGACGGTCCACGTGAACGACGTCGAGCCCGAGCCGCCAGCCGTGGCCGTCGCGGTGACGATCACGTTGTACGTGCCAGCAGTCGTCGGGGCGCCCGTGATCAAGCCGTTGGACGCGCCCAGCGACAGCCCGGCCGGAAGCCCAGTCGCCGACCAGGTGTACGGAGCCGTGCCGCCGGAAGCTGACAGCTGCAGGTTGACCGACGAACCAACCGTCGTGTTCTGCGTACCCGGGTTGGTCACTGACACGGTCGGCGACGGCGTGGTGTTGACGCGCAGCAGCAGGTTCGGCGTGTTGGCGCCAGGGTTGGTCACCTTGTTCGGGGTGGCCGCCGCGAGGATCGCGCTGTGCACCTCGGCCGGGGTCTTGGTCGGGTTGTCAGCGAGGTACAGCGCCACCGCGCCAGCAACGTGCGGCGAGGCCATCGAGGTACCGCTCATCGTGGCAGAGCCCGTGTTGTTCGCGGACGCCGCCGAGATGATCGACTCGCCCGGGGCGAACATGTCGGTGCACGTGCCGAAGCTGGAGAACGACGCGCGGGCGTCGGTCCGGTTGGTCGCGGCGACGTTGATCGTCTCCCGCACGCGCTGCGGCGAGTACTGGCACGAGTCGTCGTTGAAGTTACCGGCGGCGACAACGTACGAGATGCCCTTGCCGATGGACGCGCGCACGGAGTCGTCGAGCACGCGGCTCGGCTCGTTGCGCACACCGGTGTAGAGGCTCATGTTTGCCACGGCAGGCAAACAGCGTTTGCGGTCACCCAGTCGACGCCAGCGGCCTCAGTGGAGATCGAGCCGCCACCCTGGCAGTTGAGCACACGCACGGCCTTCAGCTTGACCGACTTGGCCGGCCCGAAGGTTGTGCCGCCGACGGTACCGGCGACGTGCGTACCGTGGCCGTGGCAGTCCTTGCCCTGCTGGCCGTCGTTGAAAGCGTCGAAGCCGAAGGTCGCGCGGCTGCCGAAGTCCTGGTGGGTGTAGTTGATGCCAGTGTCGATGACGTACGCGGTGACGTTCGAGGCCTCGGTGGAGTAGCTGTAGCGCTGGTTGAGCGGCAGGTCGTTCTGGTCGACCCGGTCAATGCCCCCACGACGGCGGGTTCAGCTGGTCGGTCAGCACACTGACCGTCCTGTCCTGTTCCACATAGGACACGGCCGGGTCGGCGGCCAGCTTGCGCGCCTGCGTGGCGGACATCGTGACCGAGAAACCCTTGAGCGCGGCCTTGTACACGAACCCGACCTTGCCGCCGTACTTCGAGGCGAGCCCTCAGCCATTGTCCTTCAGGACAACGACATAGCTGTCCTGGATCTTGTTGGGCGCGTTCTCGGCGATGATCTGCTGAGCCGCGGCGGCGTTCGTCGGTAAGACAACGGCCGCGAGCACGCTTGCTGCGGCTGCGGCCGTACCGAGAATCCTTGTGGGCATGGGTCTTAAGCGCATGAAAGCTCCTAGTCGCGCGCAGGGGGAACGCCAGGAACTGCCAGCCCTCGATGGCGTTGTCCCGGCGGTCGGAGTGAGCTCTGCCGGAGAATTATTTGATCCGTGTTCGTACGGTTCTGCGGCTTTGCGCCGAATGGCGCATTCGAGCCCCAATCAGCGGCGACGGCGCTAATGGGGACTTTTTTCGCGCCTTACATGAACCCTTGTCGGTGACTTACGATCGGCGAACGCCGCCGTAACCGGTTCCACCCGAAAGAGGAGTTCATGACCTCTCAGACACGCTGGAGGCGTTCCTCGGCCGTCGCTGCGACGATCGCCGCGCTCGCCCTGGTCGCGCCGTCGGCCGGGGCGACCGACGAGAGCGGGTTCGGCTCGTTCGTGACCGGGACGTACTCCGCTGGCAGCGACAACACCTGGCGCCAGTTACCCCCGGTCAGAGTCGGCCGCGACACCGGTGCGCCAGCCGACGCGACCGTGGTGATCGACCCGAGCCAGCTGCGCCAGCGCTACACCGGCATCGGGTTCTCCATCGACGAGACGAGCGTGTCCAACCTCTGGAAACTCACCCCGGAGAACCGGGAAAAGGCGATCCGGCTGCTCGCCGACCCGAAATCCGGCGCGGGCTTCGACCGGTTCCGGCTGACCATCGGCAGCCCCGACCTGATTGAGCACCTGCCGTTCTGGTCGTACGACGAGCTGCCACCCGGCGAGACCGCGGACTGGGACCTCAAGCACTTCTCCATCCAGCGGGACATCGACCTGCACATGGTCGAGGCCGTGAAGATGATCCAGCGCTACAACCCGCGCGCGACCTTCATCGCCTCGGCGTGGAGCGCGCCCGCGTGGATGAAGACGAACAACAAGTTCATCGGCGAGGTCCAGCTCAAGCCGGGCAGCACGAACAGCTACTACCAGTTCGGCAAGCTGCGTGACGACGCCATCGACGTGTTCGCGCGGTACTACGTGAAGTACATCCAGGCGTATGCCAAGCAGGGCATCAAGGTTGACGCGATCACGCTACTGAACGAGCCGGGCATGGACGTGGTCTATCCGGCGATGGACATCGACATCCTCCAGCAGCAGAAGCTGGCGCTGGCGATCAAGCGTGAGTTCCGCAAGGCCGGTTTGGACACCGGGTTGTACATGCACGACTTCAACTTCTGGGACTGGCGCGACCCGAACAGCACGCAGACCAAGAACTACCACCGGATCTACCAGGACTCGCCGGACGGCACGATCAAGGGCAAGGACGTCCTCGACGCGACGGACGGGCTGGCGTTCCACCCGTACTGGGGCGACCCGAAGGTGATGCGGGACGCCAACGCCGAGACCGGCAAGTCCGTGCACATGACGGAAACGAGCGACCTGAGCCCGGCGACGGTGCTGAACTTCTTCCGTCTCAACGCGGGTTCGTACATCACGTGGGCGCAGGCGACCGACCAGGAAGGCGGAACGCTGCACTGGACTCCGGCGCGCAACAACAACATCGACTGGGCCGAGGTCGGCAGGACCACGAAGTGGCCGAACCGTCTGGTGAAAGTGGACACTACGGCAAAGAGCTTCACTGTCCGGAACGAGCTGTACCAAATTGGACAGTTCGCCAAATACCTTGGGCCGGAGCACACTCGTGTCGAGTCGAGCACGACCGACAACGGTGTGAGCAATGTGGTGTTCAAGGACCGCTCGGACGACTTCGTCGCGATCATCCGTAACAGCAACGCGGCCCAGTCCACTGTGCGCGTGAAGCTGGCCGACCAGTCCTTTGTGGTCAGGGTGCCCGCGAACGCCGTGGCGACTTACCGTTGGCACGGCAAGGTTCCGTCCGACCACCGCAACAACGCGCCGTCGATCGACGCCGTTGGGGACGTGACGGTCGACCAGTTCAGCACTTCCGAGGTCCAGCTTCGCGCAACGGATCGTGACCGCCCCGACAAGCTTTCCTTCTACGCCACGGAACTTCCGGATGGTGTCAGCCTGGACGCGGCAACCGGCAAGGTCACGCTGAAGCCGGTTGCGACCGGCCAGCAGGAGATCAGCGCCTACGTCACCGACAGCAAGGACCGCACCGAGGTCACGTTCAAGGTCAACGTCCGCCCGAAACCCGCGCCAGTGGGCCAGAAGGTGGAAGCGGAGTCCTATTCGGCACAGAACGGCTGGACCGAGGGCGGAGCCAACTTCGTCGAGAACAACGCGACAGCCAGTGGAGGCAAGAACATCGGCTGGACGGCGGCGGGCAACTGGCTGAGGTTCAGGATCAACGTCGCCCAGGCGGGCACGTACGACCTGGAACTCAGGTACGCGAACGGCAGCGGGTCCACCGCCGCGGATGCGCTGTCGTTCCGTAATGCCGCGGGCGACAAGCTGGCCACGTTCTCGTTGCCGGACAGCGGAGGCTGGGGCAACTGGACCTTGGCCACAGCCAAGGTGAGCCTGCCCGCGGGCGAGCAGGAGGTCACCTTGTACTGCGAGGCCGGTGGCTACAACCTCGACTACTTCCGTTTGGCCTGATCAAAGCTCGTGAGTGGTTAGCCGTGTTAGAACACGGCTAACCACTCACGAGGGTCTTTAGAAGACGTCGTCCATGCGGGGCGGGCCGAGGGTGAGCGCGCCCGCGGGGCTCAGATCCGCCCGCAGGCGCCGCTCACCTTCGACCAGGCGGGATCGAGCCACACCACGCACCCGTACCTCCACAATGGACCCTGGAGTCACGTCTACCGTGGCCGATTCGGCGATCCCGACCGAGTAGTTCGTTGCGACACCGCGGCAACGCCAGGCTTCGCGCCCGTCGACGACGATCACAACCTCGTCGCCAGCGAACCCGTCACCCAGCTCGACCGTCAGCGTCATGACGCGATTATCCCTCCAATGACTGGATCACGGACGGCGGTTCGTTGTTCTGCTGCGCGAGGTCGCGGATGTCCGCACGCAGCTGCTGGGCACCTTCGGTATCCCCTGCCTTGGCGTGACTGTCCGCCAAATAGGCCGCTGCTTGGTACACGGTCTTGTTGTCCAGTCCTCCTTCCCCACGTGATTCGTCGATCGCGCCGCGCAGGAAGTAGTCCGCGCGACGAAGATCCGGTTCCCGCACGATCACGTCGCCGTCCGGCTGAACGGCGGCGAACGGCCGGGCCTGGTTCATGCCAAGCGCCAGCCGGGCGTAGATGGCGCTCGGGTGCTGGCTGTATTCCTCTGCCACGGTTTCCAGCGCGTCCATGCCGTTGGACAGGTACGGCGAGTCCGTGCCGAGCAACGTCAACGCCATCCCGGTCTGGTCGCCGAGCATCAGGTCGGCCACGATGTCGCCCTCGACCGAGTGCGGCGCGCCGACCCGGACCGTCGCCAGGTTCGAGATGATCAGGTTGCCGTCCGGTGCCGCGTAGGTCGCCCTGATCTTGTACACGCCCGGGTCCTCGAAGATCTGCCCGACGGCGGCGTCGTAACCGACGTACGCGCTGATCGGCAACGATTCCCCGCTGCGCGGCAACACCAGCTCCGGTGTCGCGCAATGGGTCACCGGTGGCCGGTGCACGATCACGTCACCGCGAGGCCTGGAAATCACGACCTGGACAAAGCCGTACTTCGGGTGCAGCTGCTCGCGGGCGTTGACCCGCTGGCTGCGGTCGGTGGTCAGGCTGATGTCCAGCACGATCGGCATGCCGAGGATCGGCCGTTCGTGCGCGGCCTTGACTTGCAACCGAAGGCCGGTCGTGTCAGCGATGTAGTTGGCGTAGTCGTCAGCCGCTTCGAACGCCGCGCCGATGCCGAACGGGTTGCCACCCATGATGACCGCGTTACGGAAGCCGTGCCGCAGGTGCGTCAGTTCCAGGTCGTCGAACTGGAACGGGAACGCCGCCCAGAACGCGGGCTCGCCGGTCGGGCCACCACCCAACGGCACATAGAAGCGTGGATAGTTCATCCACGACAGGCTGTGCACCCGGTTGGGCATCGGCGGGTTCATGAACTGCTTGTGGAACGAGTGGAACAGGTTGAAGCAGTGCCCGAGCTCGTGCACGCACGTGTACAGCTGGGTACGCGGGTTGGTCGCGATCCGCTCGTAGAACGTCGCGCAGCCCTGCCGCTGCAGGCCCTGCTGGTCGAACATGATGCCGAGCAGTGTCGATGTCGGCGTGGTCAGCTCGTGCCGCTGGGCGTGCAGCAGCCACACCTTCCACTGCGGTGCCTCTTGCCACTGCGAGAAATGCGCCTGCATCGCGTTGTGCAGGCTCGCGTTGTTCCAGACGTGGTTGGCTGCGGTGTTGATGATGTTGCCGCCGCCGGTGTCCAGCATCTGCAGCCCGGCTTCGCCGTACGCACCGGCGGTGCTCAGTGTGCGCGTGGGCCCGCCGCTAGGTTGTGATCCGGTGTTGTAGCTGGCGAGTGGCGTCACGCCGGATTCGCAGTCCTGTTCGAGTTCGACGGTCCGGAACGCGCCCGCGGCCCACGCGCAGATATAGGTCGCGCCGATCGCGCCCGTCGGCGTGGACCAACGGATTGAGGCTGGTGGCGCGGGCTGGAAGATCCGGGCGCGCGGGATGGTCACCGTGGCCACGGTGAAGGTCGTCGGCCACGTCGTGCGCGCGGTGCCGACGATGGTGAGTGTCGTCGCGGTCGCGGCGACCGTGACGGCATCGACGGTCCATGACCCGAAATAGCTGACTGTGGCGCCGGAAACGGCGTAGTAGTCGCCGCTCAGCTTGCCGAGCGGGCGGCGTCCGTCGATGTCGACGCGCAGTTCGAGCTGGAAACCGATGGGCTGCGACCGGTAGCGACCGCTGGCGGTACGGAACGGCAGCGGGATCGGCACAGGCGGCACGATCGGTGCAGCCACGTCGAGTTCGGAGAGATCCTGCTGGCCGTCACCGTGAAAGAGTTCTTCGCCGGTGAGCACCTGTGCGGCCGCCGCGTACGGGCCGCTGGGATCGGTGGTCAGCCCGGCCGGGTTCACGGGGACCCGAAATGCGATCTGCTCGACGTTCTCTTCCACGCCGTCAAGCTCGCGGAAACCGGGGACATGGGTCGTTGCATTCGGTTCGATTGCTGTCATGAATAATTCGCTCCTCGACAAACTCGCGCCTCGCGGCGAGGAGAGCATGCGACATTTCCAAGTCTCGTTCCGCACCGCCTCACGAGACTCGCGACCTGGGACAGTCTGCTCTGCGTGCGCAGGTCACACAAGGCCTGGTGCCGCTATTACCACAGAAAAGTTGTTCGCAAAGAAACGTAGATACCCAGTTCGCCAACGACAATTCACCACATTAAGGACCACTCGGGAAAGATCGTTCCACAATATCCGTCACGGCCGAAGCAGATAACCGATCATTCGCCGTCTTGCGACCTTGTTATCGGAGTTCGGATTGAACAGCGCGTCGAGCATCGTGACCACTTCGTCGCGTGCGGCCTTGGTGCGCATCACCCGTTGCCACAGCCGGAGGTTCAGCCAGTGCCGCCATTTCGGCGTACGGGCAAGGGCAACAACATTGCGCACATTGTGGTGAACCTTCACCGGAAACTTCGCGCCGCTCACCCCGAGCAGCCGGTCGGGCAGGATGTCGAGGCCGTACTCGGTCATGAAGTCGAAGTCGGTCCGCCACGCGGCCGCCCAGAGATAGTCGACCATCCGGCACCACCCCTGGAGGAACTCCAGCTCGGCGGGCGCGAGCGGAGCGGGATCGATGTGCGCGATGTTCGTGGCAACGATGTCAAGGGATGTCTTGTGCGCCTTCCACAGCACGAACCGGACCGTCTCGTTGTCGGTGTCCCCCATGACGGTCTCGAAATAAGAGCGCCAATCTGCGATCGCTGCGGCAAAGTCCGCCGCCTGGTAGCCGAAGCGCGCGGGCGTGGCCGGTGGCGCAATCGTTATCTTCGGCACGACACCCGCGGCGGTCGCGCCGAGCCACGGGATCACGCACAGTGCGTAGTTGCCGTAGCCCCAAGGCGAATCCGGGTCTATCCGCCCGTCGCGCCAGCCGAGCCGCCCGCTACTGAACTGCCACTGATGCTGGAACATCAAGCCCCACATCGGGTTGCGCCGGTTGTCCGGTCCGAACTGACCGTCCGCGTTGGTGGCGTGGATCATCTGGCGGTACGCGGCCATCCGGTGCTCGAAGCGAAACGGGTCGAACACTTCGTTCAGCGGTTGCGCCGAAGTCCACACCGTGTACAGGTCCAGACCGGCCAGTTCGATCGGATGCGTGACCACTTCACCTCTCCTGATTTCGCTCCGTAACGCAAAAGTACGCCCGACTGGCCGAAACTTGTGTCTGCTAGATGCGAAAGTCTTCATTTGTCCGTCATAAGTGGCTAACATCCGTTGACTGCTTGACGGAGGAGGCCGACCGCCTCCGTCGTCAGACGACCGGTCGTTGTCTGGAGCCCGCCGCCATGGGTGTCGTCAGCCGCCCGAAGTATGCGCACGCCCGGTTTGAGAAAGGCGCTATTCGCCATGGAAGAAAAGCAGGACAGACGGTTCACCCGCCGTGACGTGTTCACCGCGTCCGCCGGAGCCGCAGCCGTGCTCGGCGCGGCCGGCTTACCGATACTCGCCACGGCAACGCCCGCACTCGCTGACAGCGATCATGATCGAGACCACGACAGGGGTCACGGTCTGCGGGTCGACCCGCTGATCCCGTCGCGCAACCGCGGGATCATCCTGTACAGCGTCCGTGACCGCATCAACGCGGCACCGGACAACAGTGGAGTTCCGTACGGATTCGAACGCGTGCTCGCTCGCCTTGCCGAGATCGGCTACAAGGAGATCGAGTTCGCCGGCTACAACCAGAGCACGGAGATCCTCGGCCGCCAGATCACGCCGAAGGAGATCCGCAAGATCCTCGACGACAACGGCCTGGTCGCCAACGGGACGCACACCTCGATCAACGCGGCCACGTTCGAACAGCAGATGGACATCGCCCAGGAACTGGGCGTGAAGAACATCGGTACCGGTGGCGACCCGACCAACACGTCGTTCAAGTCCGACTGGGACGCCGCCGCCGATCTGTGGAACGACCTGGGGCGCCGCGCGAGGGCACGCGGCCTGCGGCTGTACACCCACAACCACGACGCCGCCTACAGCTTCCTGCTCGACACCGGCCCGCTGGACGCCAACGGCAAGCCGACGCGCTCGTCCGGCAAACGGCGTCTCGAGTACTTCTTCGACAAGACCGACCCTCGATACGTCTTCTTCGAGCTGGACATCTTCTGGGCGTACGTGGCGCGCTACAAGCACAAGACGTACACCGACCGGTGGGGCCGCGAGCAGACCTCGCTGTTCGACCCGATTCTGACCGTCGCGCCGAGGCCGCTGCGGTTCCCGCTGTTCCACGCCAAGGACGGCAACCGCAACACCGCCGTGCCCAACGGCCACGACATGGTCCCGTTCGGCGAGGGTGACATCAACTTCCAGCAGTTCTTCCAGACGATCGGTGAGTACGACTTCCACCACGCCAACTGGGAGCAGGACACCGCGCCAGGCGGTGCCACCGCGCCCGCGCAGTCGCTCGACTTCGCCGCGCTGAGCTACACCAACATGTCCGAGCTGACCATCTACCGCCGCCGCTGAGGAGACGCTCACCGATGCTTCGCTCGTCCGGGCGACGCTGGCTGGCCGCTGCGGCCAGCTTTGCCGTCGCCTCATCTCTCGTGCTCGTGGGCTCTTCGCCCGCGAGCGCCGCACCTCCCCCTGGGGACAACGGGGAGCAGCTGGTCGCCGAACAGAACGGACCGGCAGCGCTGCGGTCCGACGTTCGCCGTCCGGCGAGCTTCAAGGTCCTGGTGTTCACCAAGACCGACGGGCCACGCCGTCCGTCCATTCAGGATGGTGTGCAGACCATCCGCAACCTGGCCAACAGCAACGGTTTCACCGTCACGGTGACGCAGGACGCGGCCGCGTTCACGGCCGAGAACCTGGCCAACTTCCGTGCCGTGGTGTTCCTCAACACGGTCGGCAACGTGCTCAACCCGGCGCAGGAAGCCGCCTTCGAGTCCTACATCAGGGCTGGTGGCGGCTGGGTCGGCGTGCACGCGGCCGCCGAGACCGAGCCTGACTGGGCGTTCTACCGTGAACTGGTCGGCTCCAAGGTCGCCGGTGTGACCGGTGTCAGCACGGGCAACGTGCAGGTCCCTGACCGCGCGCACCCGTCGACCGAGACCATGCCGCGGACGCTGCAGTTGACCGAGGAGTGGTACAACTTCGCGACCAACGTGCGCGGTTCCGAGCACGTTCTGGCCACTGTGGACGAGCGGTCGTTCGCCGGTGGCACGATGGGCTTCGACCACCCGGTGTCCTGGTGCCAGGACCACGTCGGCGGACGCTCGTGGTACACGGGATTGGGCCACTCGATCGAGACCTACCGGCAGGCTGCGTTCCGCAAGCACTTGCTTGGTGGCATCGAGTGGGCATCGGGTGTCGTCGAGGGTGACTGCGGCGCGACCGTGCTCGGCAACTACGAGAAGGTCACGCTGAACGACGAGCCCGGCGAGCCGATGTCGCTCGCGGTGCTGCCGGACGGCCGCGTGCTGCACAACACGCGTAACGGCCAGGTCCGCCTGTACGACCCGAAGACCAAGGCCAGCCCGGTGATCAGCACGATCCCGGTGTACTCGCACGACGAGGACGGCCTGCAGACGGTCGCGATCGACCCGGACTTCGCCAACAACAAGTGGGTCTACCTCTTCTACGCGCCACCGTTGAACACCCCGCTGGACAACCCGGCGACGCCGGGCGTCAACGAGGGTGACGCGCCAGCAACGAGCACCGACCCGAAGGCGTGGGACGCGTTCAAGGGCTACAACCAGCTGTCGCGTGTGAAGCTGGTCGACGGCCCGACGCCGAGCCTGGACATGTCCACCGAGCAGCAGATCCTGCGGGTGGACGTGGACCGTGGCATCTGCTGCCACGTGGCAGGAAAGGTCAAGTTCGACGGCAAGGGCAACCTGTACCTGGTGACCGGTGACGACACCAACGCGAGTGGTTCGGACGGCTTCACGCCGATCAACGACTCGCCGACCCAGGGCCCGGGCTACGACGCGCAGCGTTCGGCGGCGAACACGAACGACCTGCGCGGCAAGCTGTTGCGGATCAAGGTCCGTCCAAACGGGACGTACACGATCCCGGAAGGCAACCTCTTCCCGGAGGCTGAGGACTTCGACAACAAGACCCGTCCGGAGATCTTCCTGATGGGTCTGCGCAACCCCTTCCGGTTCGATGTGGACAAGTCCGGAATGGTCTATCTGGCGGACTACTCGCCGGACTCCCGTACCTCCTCGCCAACGCGTGGCCCGGAGGGAACCGGAAAGTGGTTCGCGACGAAGACAGCGGGCAACTACGGCTGGCCATTCTGTACACAGCCAGGATCGCCCTATGTGGACTTCGATTTCACAACGAGGACACCAGGACAGCCATTCAACTGTGGCGCACCGGTAAACCCCTCGCCGAAGAACACCGGACGTTCGGTGCTTCCGGCAGTCCAGCCGTCGCAGTTCTGGTACACCTACGAGGCACGCACCCCGTGCCCCGGCTCGTACATGCAGAACCCGCCGACCCCGTGTGACTTCAAGTGGCCGGTGATCGGTACGGGTGGCGTGGGTCCGCACGGCGGCCCGATCTACAAGTACGACAAGAACTCGACGTCGGAAACGAAGTTCCCCGAGTACTACAACAACTCGGTGGTGTTCGGCGAGTTCACCCGAGACAAACTGTTCATGATGAGGACGGACGGCAAGGGCAACCTGACGGGGGTGGAGCAGTTCCTGCCAGGGGTGGTCTTCGACAACCCGATGGAAATGGAATTCGGCCCAGACGGTTCCCTGTACGTGCTGGAATACGGAGACGGCTTCTTCCGCCCGAACCCAGACGCCCAGCTCTCGGTGATCCGTTACGTCAAGGGCAAGCGCTCGCCGGTAGTGAACCTCGACGCGACGCCAACCTCCGGCCAAGCGCCGTTGACAGTGAAGTTCTCCAGTGCAGGAACGCACGACCCCGACCCGGGCGAGTCGATCTCGTACGCATGGGACTTCACCAACGACGGCACAGTGGACAGTGCCGACCCGAACGCGACGTACACGTACACAACGAATGGCGTGTACTACGCGAAGCTGACGGTGACCGACTCCAGCGGTAAAGCAACATCGCTGACGCGAACCATCACGGTCGGCAACACAGCCCCGACGGTCACGGTCACAACCCCGGTGGCAGGCTCATTCTTCAACTGGGGCGACCAAATCCCGTTCACAGTGAATGTGACGGACCCCGAAGACGGCCAGATCGACTGCAACCGTGTGACGGTGTCCTTCGTGCTCGGCCACGACGAACACGGTCACGGACAAGCCGAAACCTCCGGCTGTTCCGGCACATTGCCGTCACCGCCCGACGGCGCTGACCACGCTGGCGGGTACCTGTGGGGCGCGATCAGCGCCAAGTACACGGACCTAGGCGCCAACGGCCAGCCAGCACTGGAAACAATCAGCCAAGCCAAGATCCAGCTGCACAGGCAGGAAGCGGAGTTCGCGCCAATCAAGCAAGGTGTTGACTTCACGATCACCCCGGACACCGGGGCCGGTCTGCACGTCAACGCGATCGACGTCGGAGACCACATCGCCTTCGACCCGATCAACCTAGGCGGAACGAACACGGTAACGTTCCGATACTCCGGCGGTTCAGCAACAACCGTGGGTCAACCACGCGCGAACATTGAACTGCGCCTCGACTCGCCGACAGGTCCGCTCGTGGCCACGGCAACGTTGGCCGCGACCAACGGGAACAACGGGTTCGCCAGCCAGAGCGTACCGGTCAGTCAGCCGGTGGGTACGCACAAGTTGTATCTGGTGTTCACCGGTGTCCCGAACGGACCGACAACAGGTCTAATCAACCTGAACTGGGTCGAATTCTCGTAAGGTAACCAAGCAAAACCCGATGCCCACTGCGCCCCGCGCAGTGGGCATCGGCCTGAAAACCCAACCTGAGCGCGTACTCGCGTGGACACACGCGTCCTCGCGTGTCCACCGGCTGCCGCTCGCGTGTCCACCGGCTCCGTCATGGTGAGTTGAACCCGCGAGCGGCGCACAACGGCACCGAGCCACAACGAAAGCGAGTAGAGCAGTTTGACTCACCGTGACGGAACGGTGGACACGCGCCAGGGCGGCGCAATGAAAGACCCCCTGAAATGCAAGCCCCGAAGCGCAAAAACACCGCTGGAACAAGACAAGCCCGCAAGCAACGTGCAACACGGTATGCCGCAAAGGTGGACACACTCTTCAGCAACGGTGGACACACCGTTCAGGAAAGGAGGACACACCCGCAAGCAACGGTGGACACGCGTCCAACTCTCCTAGCGGAAGTCGTCGACCCTGTCCCGCGCCCATTGTGCGAAGGTTCGTGGCGGGTGGCCGGTCACGGCCTCGGCCGTAGGCATCGGGCCCAATTGGCTTGGGTCGAAGTCGGCCCACAGCTCCGCGATCTTGTCCGGGTCAGCCGGGTTGCCGTTGTAGTCGACGAACCCGAGCAAGAAGTCCGCGTTCTCGGCCGCGAAACCGCCGAGTTCCCGGTAGATCTCCCGCGCCCGTACCGCACTCACGGCCTCGAAGCGCACCTCTTCACCCAGCGCGTCGCCGATTGCCTTCACTTGGTCACGCAGACTCAGCAGCTCAGGTCCGTTGATGTCGTATGCCTTGCCGTGATGCCCGTCCTCCAAAAGGACTTTCAGCGCAACGTCGGCGACATCCTGTTCATGCACGGGCAGCCACGCCGAATCGGGGTTGAAGTCCCGCACCACCCGCTCCGCGCGGATCGACCCGCCCCACACCGCGATCTTGTTCGCCGCGAACTCGCCCGGCCGGACGTGTGTCCACTCCAGACCAGACTGTTCGACGGCCTGTTCCACCGGCGGATGGAAAGTCGAGTCGATTCCCGCGGTCACCGCGCCCGATGAGAGCACGACGATCCGCAGAACGCCCGCTTGCTTGGCGCGGTCCACCACCGCCGCAGCCGTTGAGGGCTCCGGGAACAGGAACACTCTGTCCACGCCGTCGAACGGGACAGTCTCCGGCTTCTCAAGGTCTCCCCGCACCACCTCCGCGCCGGGCAAAGAAGCCCGCGCCGGGTCCCTGGTCATGGCTCTGACCTGCACTCCAGCTTTCACCAGACCTGCTGCTACGTGCCGCCCCACGTTCCCGGTCGCGCCGGTCACCAGCACTCGCACTACGTCCTCCTTATTTTCCGTACGGACTACGGTTAATCAATACCGTAGCATGTACGGAAAAAGGGGAGGCTGGATGGAACGCAGCGGTGGCGGCGACGCCCAGGAGACTCTTCGCTTGCTCTGGCGCTCGGAGCAGCCGCGATCCGGGCGTGGCAGGCCGCCCAAGGTCTCGCTGGACAAGATCGTCGCCGCTGCCATGACGCTCGCCGATCAGGACGGCCTCGACGCCATGACCATGGACAAGGTCGCCGCGTCACTCGGCGTCGGCACGATGACGCTGTACACGCACGTACCTGGCAAGGCCGAACTGCTTGACCTGATGCTCGATTCCGCCTGGCAGGAGCTGTACCTTGAGTCCACATCGGACAATTGGCGAAAGCAGGTGGAACGCTACGCCTACCGGACAGTGGACCTGCACACGCGCCATCCGTGGCTACGCATGGTCTCCACCACCCGACCACCCCTCGGCCCCGGCCTGCTCGCCAGGGACAACTACCTGATCGCCGCCTTGTCCACGGCCGGACTCGCCGCGATCGAGGTGTCAGCAGCCTGCGACGCCATTGTCACGTTCGTTGAAAGCGCAGCCGCCGTGCTGGCCGAACACACGCACGCCGAGCGGTTCAGCGGCCAATCCGACGCCGACTGGTGGGCCGCCCGCCAGGTGTTCTGGGAAACGACGTTCGACCCCGAGCGCTACTCGGCAATCCAGGAGACCTGGAAGAAAGGCGGCTTCAACCGTACGGCGGGAGAAGCCGCGGCGAACGCGTTCGACCTGGGCCTCAAAGCGATTCTCGACGGGCTCGCCGCAAGAGCTCAGCCTCGCTGATACAAAGCCGTCTTCTCCGCGATGTCCGTGGACATCCGATGGAAACCCGCCTTTTCCAGAACCCGGATGGACGCCGGATTCGACAACTCCACGTTCGCCCAAACCGTGTGCACGTCCGGCGACGTCAAACCGAACTCGGTCAACGCCAACGCCGCCTCCGAGGCAAAACCAAGCCCACGCCTCGACGCCACGATCCCGTAGCCGATCTCCACAGTGCCGTCGTCAGGCGGCCAGAACAGACCAATCGACCCGACAACCAAACCGCTGGCCCGCTCAACCACATGCCGGTGGCCATACTCCCCCAGCCACAACGGGTTCTCGTCGAGCAACTCGGCGATGACCTGATCACCCTCCGCCGGGAAGTCGTCGGCCCAGTCGGCCAGTCGAACGCCGTTCACCACCGCGGCCGCCTCGGGCACAGTCCACGAGCGCAGCTCGAGCCGATCGGTGAACACGGCCACCTCCTGCCCCTGAACGCCAAGTTCAGGGTCGGGTCCGGGGTCTTCACCGATGTTTCGGTGAATCGGACTCAGGCAACATTACTGACATGGCAACCATGACTTTGACCCGATCACGACATAACAAGGTGATCGCGGGCGTCTGCGCGGGGCTGGCCGAGCGGATCGGCTGGAAACCGAAGACGATGCGGCTGGTGTTCCTGCTGTCGTGCCTTCTGCCAGGCCCGCAGTTCCTGCTCTACATCGTGCTGTGGATCGTCATGCCACAGCGGGCCTACTGATCGATCTTGTCCACGTTCCGTTCATCTGGTGGTCTTAGCGTCGCCGCACGCTTCAGCTCCACCTGATAGATCGGATCGTGATGAGAAAACCCCTGGCCATCGGCTTGTCCGTGCTGGTAACCGCGGTTGTGGTGGCACCAGCCGCGCCCGCACACGAGTCGAGGCGGCCAACGCTGCTGCAGTTCGCCTCCCTGCCAGCGGAGACGTTCGTGCCTGCCAGCGAGCCGTCCGGTGCCGCGTTGGGCACCGCGCCGATCAACGGTGTCACGCCGCCGTTCGCCGACCAGCCGATTCAGGGCTTCAGCGGCGTTGTACGCAACCAGGACGGCACATTCCACGTGCTGACCGACAACGGTTACGGCAACAAGGCCAACAGCGCCGATTTCGCGCTGCGGATCAACCACATCGGACCTGATTTCACCCGAGGCCGCGTCGACGTGCTCGGTGGAATCACTTTGACGGACCCGGACCGGCACGTTCCGTTCCCGCTGACCAGGCCGGACCGGGTTCTCACCGGCGCGGACCTCGACCCGGAGTCGATCGTCCGCGCCGGTGACGGCACGTTCTGGCTCGGCGACGAATTCGGTCCCTACCTGCTGCATTTCGACCGCGCTGGCCGCCTGTTGGCAGCTCCCGTCCCGCTTCCCCGGGTTTTCGCGCCGGAGAACCCCAACGGCACGCCGAACATCAACAGCAGCAAGGGCTTCGAGGGCCTGACGATCTCACCGGACGGCCGCACGCTCAACGCGCTGCTCGAAGGCACTGTTCAGGGTGACGAGCCGGGCACGCTGCGACTCAACGAGTTCGACATCGCCACGAACAAGTACACCGGCAAGCGGTGGATCTACCAGCTGGGCACGCCTGACCTCGCGATCGGTGACGCCATCACGGTTGACCGCAACCGGCTCCTGATCATCGAGCGGGACGGTGGCCAGGGCGAGACCGCCAAGATCAAGCGGGTCTACATCGCCGACAAGCGCGACCGGGACCGGGACGGCAAGCTGGACAAGACCTTGCTCGTCGACCTGATGAACATCGCCAACCCACGCAAGGTCGGCGGTTTCGGCGAGACGTTTACCTTCCCGTTCCAGACCATCGAGGACCTTGTGCTGCTTGACGACCGGACGCTCGGGGTGTTGAACGACAACAACTTCCCGTTCTCCTCCGGCCGGACGGCTGGCAAGCCGGACAACAACGAGTTCATTGTCGTGCGCTTGCCGGAGGACCTGCGCTAGCTTCTCCGGTATGGACTCCGCCGCGCTGGCCAAGCTGCTGTTCGAGAACACCACTGCCACACTGCGGATGTACGCGGTGTACCTCGGCGAGCGTCTCGGTTATTACCGGGCGCTCGCCGATGGCGGTCCGATGACGTCAGCCGAATTGGCCGCGCGGACCCAGACTCACGAGCGCTACACCCGGGAATGGCTGGAACACCAGGCGTCAAGCGGTCTGCTCACTGTGGACGCCGACGGGCTGTTCGGCCTGCCTGCTGAGCACGTTCCCGTGCTGGCCGACCCTGATCACGTGTTGTACGCGACCCAGCCGAGTATCGATCTGGCCCGAGTCGCCCGCCGGTTGCCGGAACTCGTTGAGGTTTACCGGACTGGCGCGGCACCGAGCCCGATCCCGTGGGAGCCGGAAGGGCGCGCGAATCCCAACCGTGCCCAGTATCTCAATCTGCTTGGCAAGCAATGGATTCCCGCGATTCCGGACGTCCACAAGCGACTGTCCGATGGCGCCAGGGTCGCTGATATCGCGTGCGGTCTTGGTTGGACGAGTATCGCGATGGCGCAGGCCTATCCGAACATCACTGTGGACGGTCTCGATCTTGATGCCAGGGCGATCGAGATCGCGCGACGCAACGCCGCCGAGGCCGGTGTCGCTGACCGGGTCACGTTCTCCGCGAAGGACGCGAGCGAGCTCACCTCGGCCGAGCCGTTCGACGTCGTGTTCGTCATCGAAGCCTTGCACGACATGAAATATCCGGTCGACGCGTTGACAACCGCCCGGAACCTGTTGGCGCCTGGCGGATCCGTGCTGGTGTTCGACGTCAAACCGGATGAGGAGTTCAAAGCTCCCGGCCCGGCGCTCGAACAGTACGAGTACGGCTGGAGCCTCGTCGCCTGTCTGCCCGCGACCATGGGTGATCCGGACTCGGCGATGACCGGGACCGTGATGCGCCCCGCCACCCTCCGCAAGTACGCGGAGGCGGCGGGGTTCACCGACGTCACGATCCTGCCCGTAGAAGCCGACACCTGGCGCTTCTACCAGCTCAAATGACCTCGTGAGTGGTTATGCGTGCTCTAACACGGCTAACCACTCACGAGGGCTGAGCTGGGCTAACAGGAGAGGAGGGCGGTTCGGTAGGTGGCGGTGTAGGTCGTTGGGGTGGCTGGGGCCACGATGGTGTGGCTCTGCGCCCCGCCGTCGGACCATGACCGGAAGCAGTACCGGATCAGTCCGCTCCCTTGTGGACTTGGCGCGCTGATCGAGTTCACCGAACCCACGATCACGGTCCGCGAGAACGGCGCCGTTGCGGCTTGACTGAAGTGCGTCAGCGTCCGTCCCGATGGGCTGCTGGCGAACGTCAGCTGGACGGTCCGCGGATCAAGCCGGACCGACGTGGATCCGGTGCGGCCACTGGAATCCCGCGCGGTCAGCACGAGCTCCAGATAGGACGGATACTCGTGGTCAGGCGCCGAGAAACTCCCATTTGCCGTGGCATTGAAGTTCTGCACGGTATGTGAATGGCAGTTGCTCGGGCAGTGCTGCAACAGCAGCTGCCACGACAACGCACTCGCCGGGAGCGAGCCGTCTTGCGCGTCGATCGCGTGACCGGCGAACGTGATCGGATCGCCGACCTTCCAGCGCAACGACGTATCCGGACTGTCGATCACCGGGACTGGGTCTGGGTTGGCGGGATTGCCAGCGGTCACGACCACTGTCGTGGTATCGCTCAACCCGCCAGGATCGGTCACCCGCAGGCGCGCCGACACGATCCCATCCACTGTGTACGTCCACGTTGGATTAACCGCGGTCGAGTCGTCGAAGGCGCCGTCGCCGTCAAGATCCCACGCGTACGCCAAGAGTTGCGCATCGGGATCGCTTGATCCCGAGCCGGAGAACTGCACGTTCAACGGCACCGCACCGCTGGTCGGGTTCGCCGTGGCAACAGCCGTCGGCGGACGGTTGCCAGTCGGATAGCTGACACGCCGCAGTTGTCCACCATTGAGCGTCACATAGAAAATGTCGCCGCCAGGACCAGACAAGACGTGCACAGGAACGTTGGCGCCGGTCACGAACGGCGTGATCAGCGACGGGTCGGGTGTACCGGATGCGTTGCGGCGCATGGCCCAAATGCATCCGCGGGTCGCGTCACCGAAGAACAACGCGCCACGGTATTCCGCGGGATAGTTGCTGTTGTTCTCGAACGCGATGCCGCCGACGGCCGAACTTCCGGTCGGGCACCCATCCCCCGCGACCACGTTGTTGTCGTGGTTGTACGCGAAGTGTGGCGCGTTTTGCCCTGTTCCGTAGAGGTTTTCACACGAGGTCAGGTTGGCGTTGTCGTAGCCCGACTGCCGTGGAGTGCCCTCGTAGCACGGCCAGCCAAAGTTCTCCGCCACGCCGTCACCGATGGTGGTGATCCGGTTGACCTCTTCCCACGTGCCCCAGCCGACGTCGCCAACCCACAATTCGTTGGTACCAGGCCGGATTCCCATCCGGAACGGGTTACGCAGGCCGTAGGCGATGACGCGCTTGGCGTTGGCGTCTGCACTCGACGCGAACGGATTGCCGGGCATGCCCGCACCGGTGTTCCGGTCAATGCGGATGACGGTTCCGTCCAATGTGCGCGGTTGAGTGGACGGGCGACGAACGGATTGGGAACGCAGCGCACCGCCTTGTGCCGATGGCGGGCTGAGGTTGGTGCCCGCAGCGCTCGGTGGGTCGGCGCATGGATTGCCGACTTGGCCCCAGTCGGCGAAGTTGAAGCTCGCGCCGTCGCCGCCGCTGACGTACAGGGCGTCGTCCGGTCCAAATGCGAGCGAGCCGATGGAGTGGCTCGGATACTGCTGGCACCAGTCGGTCAGCACGACCTGTTCGGCGGACGCCGTATTGCCGTTGGCGATCAGCCGCGACAGCCTGCCTTGGACAAGGCAGCCTTGGTTGGTCGCGCCGGGCGGGTCGGGACAGACATCGTCCCACCCAAGGTAATCGTAGGTGTACAGCACGTAGACATGCGGTGTGGCCGGAAATTGCGGGTCGAGCGCGAGGCCGAGCAAGCCGCGGTCCCAGAAGTCGTGCACTTGCGGCCTGAGGTCGGCGAACACGGTCGGCGTCGTGTCGCCGAGTCCATCGTAGACCTTGATGATCCCGCTCTTCTCGGCGATGAACACGCGCCCGTCGTTGGCAAAGGCAGCCTGCGTCGGCGCGGACAGGCCGGAAATCACCGCTGTGTCAGTGAAACCAGCGGGCACAGCGGCGGAAGCCACCAGCCCGCCAGGTAATGCGACCAGCCCGCCGGCCATCATGGCCAGCACAGTCAGAAGTCGTTTCATGCGACGGTCCCCTCGGCGAATCGACACGGCATGGGGTTCGTCGCGGACATCGCGAATCGGACAGACGGCGGTACCAGGTTCGGCCAACTGGTGCACATCGCACATCAGACATGGGACCGATAAGCGCAAGTCACCGTGCCAAGTGGACCAACGCGGTCGCTATCCGCAACCGAGCGCGGCCAGATATGTGTCGAGCGCTTTGACGGCCTGTTCTGGCGTCAGATACCCGGCCAGGATGCGCACGGCCATCCCGTCCACTGTGGCCAGCAGGATTTCGGTGTGCTGCTCCGCATCGGGCACTCCCGCGGCGGTCAGCTGGCTGGTGATGTATGCACGAAACGCTCCGGCGTCGACGTTCGCCGCTTCGGCGAAAGCAGGCGACACCGCGGCCCGCGTCATGAACGCCACAACCGCGTGTGCTTCCTCGCGCCGTTCGTCATCGAGCGGAAGCATCTCCAGAAACAGGGTTTTGAGCGTCGGCTGGTACCCAGAACCAGCCAGCAGGCGGTTCTCGATGCGCACGCTGAGGGTCGCGTAGGCGAACAGCAGCATCTCGTCCTTGCTCCTGAAGTAGTGCTGGACGAGCCCCATCGAAATCCCGGCCTCGGCCGCGACGTTGCGCAGGCTGACGCCCTCGAGCCCCTGTGTGCTCACGATCCGCCAGAGGGCCTCGGCGATCGCCTGGCGCCGCTGCTCATGATCGACCTGCCGTGGCATGCCTACCCCTCCCGTTGCCATGCGACCGCATTGTCGCATATGGTTGCAATGCAGGCGCATTGTAAAGGGGGAATGATGACAGCCACAAAGCAGCAGCGCTTCTGTGGGACGTGGCCAGCAGGGGATTCAGGGCTGGTGAGAAGCTCGGCGAGTCGCACCGCCATCTCAGCGTGCAGGCGCTCGGGCTGACCGAGGGCGAATCGGTGCTCGACGTCGGGTGCGGCGCGGGCGCCGAGTTCAGGCTGGTCCGCCAGGCCATCGGCGACACAGGCAGGCTTTCCGCCTTCGATTTCAGCATCCCGTTGGTCGAGCGCGCGCAACACCGGATCGACGAAGCCGGTTGGTCGAACGTGGAAGTACACCGCCTTGACGCGACGACAGCAGTACTGGGTGAAGCGGATTTCGACGCGGCGATCCGACCGGTGCCGTGGCGAACACCCGCACCGTGGTACTTGATGTTGCTGGCACACAAGAGTGCGTCAAAGTGACACATTCGGGTGGTACAAACGGCGGTACTGTACTGAGCCATGCCGGATGTCGACTTCTACGCCATTCTTGGCGTACCCCAGTCGGTCTCGGACGCTGAACTCAGGTCCGCGTACCGCAGGCTCGTCCGCCGCGCGCATCCGGACAACGGCGGCAATGTCGACACGTTTCAGCTGATTCAGCACGCCTACCGGAACGTCCGGGCGACCCGCACGGTCATCAAACCGACTGTGCGTGAAAGCACCACGACCAAGACGCGTCGCAGACCAGACCGATGGAAGCGGATGGTCTGCTGGTCGTGTGGGATGCGTACCGCCAGACGGCCGCTGGTGGTCGTGCTGACCAAGCTCGACGCCCCTGACCAGCAGGTCGACCTGCCCTACTGCGACTGGTGCTGGTCACAGCGGGTCAACGTGCGCGACAGGCGAATGGTGTCGGCATTACAGACGGCCACAGCGTCCTCCCGAGTCGGATTCGCGGTGCTGGTGGCGGCGTTGCTCGGCTTGGTCGGGATGATCGGCTATCTGTGGCTGTTCTTCGAGCCGTCACATTCCCTGTTCGTGCTGCTGCTGACATGGGCCGTGATCATCACGCTGCTGGTCGCGGGCTTATGGCCGATCAGCAAGCGCGCCATCGAGATCCGCCAGCAGGCCGACGACTTTCACCAGCGTCTCGTTGACCATCCGACGGTGGCCAAGCTGCTGGATCACGGCTACCGCCTCTGACTATTCGCCACGTAGCTGCCTGCGGATCTCCTCAAGCTTGTCGCGACCGGCCTTGTCCCGCTCCGCCATCTGCTCGTCGATCGTTTTGGCCTGCGGCGTGCCCTCGGCGAGCTCGTTGGCGCCGATCGAGGTGGCGACCCGGTTCTCGATCCGGTCGCGGACGTAGTCGAACGTGGGCACGCCACCCTCGGTGTAGTCGAACTCGGGCGCCTTGACCGGCGGCGGCGTTGTCTCGACGATCTCCGCGTCGATGATGTTCGGATCCTGCTGCTCGGTCATCGGCTACTCCATTTCCCCTGGTGGCGTCCCCGCCACTACGAGAGTATCGCGTCGACGGCCTTCTTCAGCGCGCTCGGCTGGGTCGGCTTGCGCGGCGCCTTCTCGCGCAGTTCGATCATCTTGGCGCCGATCTCCTGCAGCTGTTTGCGGCCGAGTCCCTCCCTGACCTTCGGGAACCACTCGGCTTCCTCTTCCTCCATGTGGTGCTTGACGTTCTCGATCAGCACGGTCGTCTTCGCGTCGAACCGTTCGTCCTCCGGTTTCATCATCGCGAGCTCGACGGACAGCACGTCGGCCACATGATGCTCCTCATAGGACTCGAGCACGTCGTCTTCCAGTTCCGGCAGTAGCTTGCGGACTTCCGGATACATGCACTCGTTCTCGATGTACGTGTGCACGGTGAGCAGTTCGAGGATCTTGTCGACCAGCTTGCCCTTCGTCGCGGTCGCGTTCTCCCCCGCGTTCTCGAACTCGGTGAACAGCCTGCGGATCTCCTTGTGGTCTTCCTTCAGCAGCACGATCGCGTCGGTGGACATGGGTTCCTCCAAAAGTCAGTACGGGTACCGCGGGATTACCCAGCGATTCCGCCGTTTAATACCGCTGTTGCCGGGAATGCCAGCGGCGTGGGAATGCCCGTGCTGACCAAGCTCGATCAGCTGATCGAGCTCATGGCCATGGATCTGCCGCTGTTCCTGCGTTACTCTCCCGGCCCCGAGGCCGACGCGGCACATCCCAGTGTGGACCATGAAAGTGGCCTGCGGATGCCGGGTCACTCCGCCAATCCCTTGCGTCCGCCGTCATGTGGACACTGCCCACAGAGGACTGGATGGCGCGCCGGATCTGCCAGTATCTCCGTAAACTCGACGAAGGCGCCCGTCCTTGGGTGTTGACGGGTGACGTGACCAGTCATGGTCCGGACAACGAGCCTTTGCTCGTGAACGTCAAACCGGTCGCATGGTTGGGCGACGAACTGTTGGCCGAGGCGCATCAGCGCTACACGGAACGGATGAATGCAGGAAAGTCCAGTGCGTGACAACCGTTTGGCAGGTCGCGCACCGGGAACAGATGTCCTATGTGGCTGCTTCGACCTCCTGGCGTGTACCGCCCGCAAGAAGACACTTGGTTGCTGGCCGAGGCGTTGCGAACCGCGCCGCTTCCGCCAGGAGCAAGCGTTTTGGACGTATGTACGGGCACTGGCGCACTCGCCGTGACCGCAGGTCAGCTAGGGGCTGGTGCGGTGACCGCGGTCGACGTGTCCCGTCGAGCCGCTGCGGCCGCGTGGATGAACGGGCGGCTCAATGGCGTGCCGATTCGCGCGCTGCGCGGTCATTTCGGCGATCTTGTCGGGAGCGAACGGTTTGACGTGGTGCTAGCGAATCCGCCCTACGTCCCTGCGCTATACGTTCCGGAACGCGGCAAGGCGAGAGCGTGGGACGCAGGAATGCAAGGGCGGGCCATCCTTGACCGGCTGTGCGCGGTGATTCCTTTGCTGTTGCACGACAAAGGAATGGCCATGATCATCCACTCAGAACTGTGCGATCCGGACGTGACAGTGAACCAGTTGCGTGGCGCGAACTTGAAGGCGGCCGTGATCGCACGCGAGATCATCCCGTTTGGACCGGTCATGCGGTCACGGGCGGAATGGCTGGAGTCGGCCGGTCTGATCGAACCTGGTCAGCGACACGAGGAACTGGTGGTGATCCGGGCCGATGTCACGAGCCTCTGAACCGCGACGTGTGGTCGTGGTCCCTAATGGACCGATTCTGATCGACGGCCCGGTCGAAATCACGATGGAAGATGGAACCGTCGTCCGATCCGACCGATTCGTCGTCGCGATGTGCGCTTGCCGCCGTAGCAAACGGTATCCGTTCTGCGACACCAGTCACCGAACCCGAGTCAAGTCCTCCGGTGAAGCGAAGACCGCCCATCCCGCCACGAACTGAGCACGCGCTCACCGAACCGTCCCTCAAGCAATTCCGTTGCCTGGACACCGAAAACAACCGACTCGGTCAATTCTGGCTCACGGTCGAGCAGATCGCCGATGACGTCCCTGCGCATGACTTGCTCGTGGACCGCGTCCGCTTCCATATGCTCGGTGTAGAAGTGCACGCAGGCTTCGTCCGCGTCGAACCGGCTGAGCGCCTTGACCATGCGCTGCGAACTGGGTGCGGTGGTGATTTCCGCAGCAGCGAAGTGACCGACCAGCGCGCCGCGCAATGCCCGGTGCAGCCCGAACATCGACATCAAGTTCACCACGGCCAGCATCTGCGCCGGAACTTCGTTGAGGTAGTGCAGATATCCGGTCTCCAGACCTGCGCCTGCCAACAGGTCGACGTACAACTGCGAGTGCAGCCGCTCGGCACGCCCACCGCCGAACTCGTCGAACTCGACCGCGACGAGTGCGGCCTTCGCGCGGCCTTGCAGCCGGGGAACGACCCAGATGTGCGGATCGGCCTCTTTGTGGTGGTAGATCGAGCGGTGCACGAAGTACTCCCGCACGTGCCACCACTCCCCTTGGTCCTTCAGGAAATGGCTGATCCCTCCGCCATCGACCGGCTCGACAAGCAACTGTGCGAGCACCTCATCGATGTCCGCGCCGCCGGGCACGTCCTCCTTGAGTGCCTTGAGGAACAGGCGTTCCATCTCTCGGCGGGTTCTCAGCAGGTCAGGATCCCATTCCCACTCGGGATCCACTTTATGGAAACCGCGGTAGTGCAGCTCATAGGCAGTGTGCAGCGCCAGTTGCAGGTCTTCGCCGTAGGGATCGTGGTCGACCTCCGGCAGGACTTTGCTGGTCCCGGCGAGTAGGTCGACCACGGCTGCGGACAGCTCGCCGCGCGGCTCGGGCAGCTTCACAAGTCCTCCATGAGAGCGTCGACGACCTCGGCCGGATCACCCGTGACACGTGGCCTGACCTTCACTTCAGGCAGTCCTAGGAGGTCCGTCAACTCGGCAAGCATGGCCAGGGCTGGCACTGGACGTCCCGATCTCAGGTCGATGGCAGGGCCGGTCATGCCGTGCCGCGCGGCTGCCCAGATTGCCGCTTTGGCTTGCTGATCAGGGATCGGCTTCGCCTCACGCCCCGCATCGAGCTCGGCTTGGGCGTATCGCACCAAGCCCTCGGTCAGCACGGCTTGCTGGACGGCTTCATCCACGGTCGCCGCGGCGTCCGCCACCCTCACCTCGATCGTCGGGTATCGCGGCGACGGCCGTGCCAGCCAGAAGGTCATGGCGTGATCGACCAGGACTCCGCAGTCCACCAGATGGTCCACGAAGTGGTCGTACTCCGCGGCCGAACCGAACCACGGTGTCAGCCCGCTGCCTGGAAACCGCCCCTGCTGAACGGTCCGCCAGCTCGCGTACCCGGTATCCCGCCCGTTCTCAAAGGGCGAATTGGCCGACAACGCCAGCAATGTCGGCAGCCAGTAGGACATGTGGTTGATCACGGCGACCGCCGTGTCCCGGTCCGGAATGCCAACGTGCACGTGACAGCCGGAAACCTGATAGTCCTCGACCACTCCCTGGTAGATGTCCCTGATCCGCTCGAACCGGGCGCCAGCGGTCACCGGCACGTGCACCCCGCTCAGCACGGCCGTGCCCGACGAGATCAGCCCCAGCTTCTCCCTCCGCGCAGCCGCCCTCAGCTCCGCACGACCCGACACCAGCTGTTTCCGCAGCTCATCGGCGGTGTCACAGACCCCTGACGCGAATTCGACCTGGGTGCTGAGCAGCTCCGGATGCACTCGCGCACCCTCCGGCAACCGCCCTACCTGCTTGAGTACGGCGTCCGCGTGGGGCGCGGTCCGGCGCGTGGCCGGATCCACGACCAGGAACTCCTCTTCCACTCCGATCGTCACTTCGACGGTGTACCCCGAGTCCACCTGAGAAACTCAGGCCTGTGACGACTTCCGCATGGGACGAGATAACCGAGACCACCGCTGCGGCGCCCTATCCGGTGACTGTACTGCCTGAGCACCCGCAAGCCGAGGAATGCCTGAACCGCCTGGGAATCACGACGAACTCATGGCTGGGCGCGGTGGTCCGGTATTCGGGCGGGATGTTGATCGACCATGGGTGGCTGCGCGTGATCGGCTCGGGCGCGGAGCACCTGCCCGGCATCCTCACCGACATCAACCCGGCGTCCGGTGTTCTCCACGTCGCCAACGACGTGCTCGGCGGGCAGTTCGCTTGGATCGCCACCGAAAAGGGCCCGACCATCCACTACTTCGCACCGGACACCTTGGAGTGGGAAGACTTGGAGCAGGGCTATACCGACTGGTTGTACGCGGTCCTGTCCGGTTCGCTGACCAAGTTCTACGAATCGTTGCGGTGGCCTGGTTGGGCAGAGGAAGTCGCCGAGACCCGGCCGGACCAGGGCATTCACACGTGGCCACCACCATCGACCGAGGAAGGAAAGGACTTGGCCACTGTGTCCCGGAAGGTCGTTCCGCTCGCCGAGCTGGTCTCGTTCCACCACGGATAGACCCGGGAACCAATCGGCGTTCTGATCCGACTCGTTGTCCGACACCCTGCGAAATCCGAGGACGACGATGACGACCGACGAACTGACTGAGCCGGACACCGCCACGCCCACCAAGACCGCAAGACGTGGCTCCTTACGCCCACTGCTGCTACGGCTGCATTTCTACCTGGGTGTTTTCGTTGGGCCGTTTCTGTTCGTCGCTGCGTTGAGTGGCTTGCTGTACATCTTCACGCCGCAGTTGGAGCGGGCGATCTACTCCCATGAGCTGACTGTGCCAGTAGGACAGGCCAAGCAACCGCTGCAGGAGCAAGTGGACGCCGCGCAGCGGGCATTGCCGGACGCGACCTTTGTACGGGTGCGGCCAGGGGATGCTGACGACGCGTCCACGCAGGTGATCTTCAGCCGTGCCGATCTGGCTGAAAGTCATTGGCTGACGGCCTATGTGGACCCGTACACCAGTGAAGTCCGTGGCACTCTCGAAACCTATGGCTCCAGCCAGGCCGGGCCGGTTCGCACGTGGATCGACGAACTGCACCGGGGCCTGCACCTCGGCGACTTCGGACGGCTTTACAGTGAACTCGCGGCGAGCTGGTTGTGGGTGGTCGTGCTTGGCGGTTTGATCCTGTGGTGGGGTCGTCGCCGACCGGCCAAGGGCAAAGGCCGCCGGAAACTTCTGTCCTGGCATGCGACAACCGGAACTTGGGTCGCGATCGTCCTGCTTTTCCTGTCCGCCACGGGTTTGACGTGGTCGCAGTATGCGAGTGAGACGGTTGCGGATATCCGGTCGGCGCTGTCGTGGGAGACGCCGACGCTTCCGGCGAGCGTGCCTCTTCACGGCGGTCACGGCGAGCACCAAGGTGGCGGTCAAGTGACGGGGACGACCGTCGATCAGGTGTTGAACATCGCTCGCGGGTCTGGATTGGACGGTCCGGTTGAGATCGCGGTGCCGTCCGGATCGGGTAAGGCTTATGTGGTCAAGCAGATCCAGACTGGATGGCCGACCAAACAGGACTCGGTCGCGGTCGATCCGAACACCGGTGAGGTGCTGGCCAAGCTCAAGTTCGACGACTTCCCGTTGGGCGCCAAGCTGACTCGATGGGGTATCGACGCACATATGGGCGTCCTGTTCGGACTGGTGAACCAGCTTGTACTTGCCGCCGTATGCGTGTCGCTGCTTGCGATGATCGTGTGGGGTTATCGGATGTGGTGGCATCGTCGGCCCACAAAGGACCGTTTCGGGTTTGGCCGCCCATTCCCAAGGGGCGCTTGGCGTAGCTTGCCCAAGCCGGTCCTTGTCGGACTCATCGTGGTGACGGCCGTGCTTGCTTGGTATCTGCCGGTTCTCGGCGTTTCACTCATTGGATTCCTGGTGATCGACGCGATCATTGGGAGGGTCCGCGGCGGTACTTCCCGGGAGACAAGCCGAACTGACGCTTGAACGCAGTCGAGAAGGCGAACTCCGAGGCATAGCCGACCTTTTCCGCGATGACAGCGAGGGAATCTGTTGTTTCGCGGAGCAGTTGGGCGGCGATCGTCATCCGCCACCAGGTCAGGTACGTCAATGGCGGCTGCCCGACCTTCGATGCGAACCGGCGAGCGAAAGGAGCACGCGAAAGTCCCGCAACAGATGCGAGTGTCGCGACGGTCCATGGACGAGCAGGGTCTGAGTGCATGGCGTGTAGGGCTGATGCGATGACCGGGTCGCGTAGGGCGTGAGCCCAGCCCGGCGGCGAGTCCTCTGTGGAGAACCAAGTACGCAGAATGTAGACGAGCAAGGACTCCAGCAGGGCCGGGACGAGCGCATCCGTGCCAAGGCGGGGTTCGGTCAGCTCCGAGCTCAGCAGTTCGACGGCTAGCCGCAGGTCAATGCCTAGCCGGGTCGGCAGATGGATAGTTTCGGGCAAAGTCAGCAAAAGTGGGTGGGCTCCGGCGGGGTCGAGTTCGTAGGCTCCGCACAGCGTCACCGTCTGGCTTCCGGTGGCGTGCGACTCCGGCATCGAGCACAAGGTGTGCCCTTGGCCGTGGGCCATGAAGATGACGTCGCCTTCCCGCAGCTCAAGGGGTTGCTCGTCCGGTCTGATCAGCCAGCAGCTGCCGTGCAAGATCACTTGGAAGCCCGCCGCGCCCGGCACCGGGTCGAACGTGTGGCTCCACGGCGCGTGCCACGCGATCTTCGCCGAGCGGGGCTCGCCGGTCCGCGTCACCGCGATGACGTCACTGAGCAGGTCCACAGAACGAGACGATCTCATATAAATCAGAGACCTGAAACCATGGTTCGTCTCATTTCGCCGACCTAGGGTCCTCTTTTGTGAAGGCTGCGCGAATCCATCAGTACGGCGGTCCCGAGGTCATCCGGATCGACCACGTCGACATCCCGGCCCCAGGCGACGCCGAAGTCCTCATCGCCACCGAAGCGACCTCGTTCAACCCGACCGAACTCGCTGTGCGACAAGGAATCTTCGACATCGACCTGCCGCACACCCTCGGCTGGGACCTGGCGGGGTACCACGACGGCCGACCGGTCATCGGCTTCGTGGACAGCGGCGCGGCGGCCGAGTTCACCGTCGCCGACAAAGACAGGATTGTCCCCGCGCCCCAAAGCATTCCGTTACGCCACGCGGCCGCGATCCCGCTCGCCGGGCTGACGGCCTGGCAGGTGACCAACGAGATCGCGAAAGGCCAGAAGGTGCTGATCAACGGCGCTGGCGGCGGGATCGGGAGCTTCGCGGTGCAACTGGCCAAGCGAAAAGGCGCTTATGTCATCGCAACCGCCAGTCCCCGCAGCACGGAAGCCGTCTACCGGCATGGCGCGGACGAGGTGATCGACTACACCAAGCAGGTCCCGGACACGCCGGTCGACGTGATGATCCACCTCGTCGGCACTCCCCCGCCATGGCCGCCGCCAGCAAGGGAACGGGTCATCTCGGCCGCGGCGCCGGTCGAAGCCGACGTGCCCAGCGAACACGTGGTGATGCGCTACGACCGGGACATGTTGGCGGCACTGGTCGAAATGGTCGACGCCGGACTGGTCACAGTGGACGTCACGGCGACGTACCCGATCGATGCGATGGCTGATGTGCGCAGGAAAGCGGGAACGTTCCGGGGAAAGGTGATCTTGACTAGTTAACCCTCAACGCCTTTTCCAACACGTCCAGCACCGTCGCCCGAACCCCGTCCACGTCGTAGTACCCGTGCCGCAAAACCTGCGGAAGCAACAGCCCGTCGAGGATGCCGACCAGGAACGTCACCATGTTCTCGACGTTGTCGACCTTGAAAACCCCAAGCGCGACCCCGCGGCCGATGGCATCAGCGAACGGACGGCTCCAGGCGAACTGCAGCTTCTCGCTCTGTTGCCGGAGTTCCTCGTCATGCATCGAGGCGTACCAGAACTCGAACAACACCCGCCACATGTTCATGTCGCACGTGTCGAGCGAGTGGTTGATCAACGCCACGAGCCGTTCCCACGGCGGCGCGTCCGGCTCAATAGCCGCCAGCCGCACAACTTCCCGTTCGCACGAAAAGTGCAACGCCTCGACAAGCATGTCGTCACGTGAGCCGAAGTAGAACTGCAGCGTGCTGACGGCCACCCCGGCCACTTTCGCCACGTCAGTGAAGCGGGTGCGGTCGTAGCCTCGCTCGATCAGGACCTCGACGACATGGTTGAGGACTTCCGCGCGTTTCTCGCCGCCAGCTCGCCGTGGACTCATAGCCCTAGCGTACTCACGGCGATACTGTATGGTCATACGGTATGGACGTACGAGACAATCAGTGGCTCGTTCTGGGGTTGATGTGCAGCGGGCTGCTCCTCGTGGCGATGGACAACACGATCCTGAACGTCGCGTTACCCGCGATCGCGGCCGCGTTGCACCCGAGCGCGACCGGCATGCTCTGGATCGTCGACCTGTATTCGCTGGTCGTGGCCGGTCTGCTGGTCACGGCAGGCACCGCGAGTGACCGCTTGGGGCGTAAGCGGTTCTTCATCGCGGGCATGGTGCTCTTCGGCGTCGCGTCCGTGGTCGCGGCGGTCGCGGACACGACGGCGATCTTGCTGCTGTCCCGCGTGCTGCGCGGGATCGGTGGGGCGATGATCATGCCAGCCACCCTGTCGATCATCCGGACGGTGTTCACCGACGAGAAAGAACGCGCCTTCGCGATCGGCATCTGGACGTCCACCGCGGCGGCCGGTGCGGCGATCGGGCCGATCGTGGCAGGGGCGATGCTGGAACGGTTCTGGTGGGGCTCGGTGTTCCTGACCAGCCTGCCGATCGTCGTTGTCGCCGTGGCGTTGACGATCGTGCACGTCCCAGAGTCGCGAGACCCGAACCCAGGGCGTTTCGACCCGCTGAGCGTGCTGCTGTCCATGGGGTCGATCGTCGGAATCGTCTACGGCATCAAGGAACTGGCCAGTCACGGTTCGGCGACCGCCGCCGTGATCCTGGTCGCCGGGCTGGCCCTTGCCACCGTCTTCATCCGCAGGCAGAGCACATTGGACAGCCCACTGCTTGACCTGTCGCTGTTCAAAGCCAAACGGTTCACGGCGGCGACGCTGTCAGTGTTGTTGTCGTTCTTCGGGTTCTTCGGCGTCGTGTTCTTCCTGACACAGTATTTCCAGGTGTTCGAAGGCTTCAGCCCGTTGACGACCGGCCTCTGGCTGCTGCCGCTCGCGCTGGCGAGCTTGCTGGTGTCCCCGCTGACCGGAGCGATCGTCCGCAAGCTGGGCATGCGGATCGCGCTGGCGGGCTCGTTCAGCCTGATCGCGGTGTCACTGAGTCTGTTCGCGCTGATGGGCGGCAGCGCGGATCGGCTGATAATCGTGCTGGGCTTCGTGGGGCTCGGTATCGGTGCCAGCATCGCGGCCACCGCAGGCGCGCAGGGCATCATGACGAGCGCGCCGCCGGAACGGGCTGGTGGTGCGGCGGCGATTCAGGAGACGTCGTTCGAGCTCGGGGCTGGTCTCGGGGTCGCGATCCTGGGCAGCGTGATGGCCGCGGAACTCGGCGGGCGCACGATCGCGGAGGCAGGGAAGGCCGCGTTCTTCGACGGACTGGCCACGACGGCGTTGGTGAGCGCGGGCGTGATGCTCGTGACGGCCGTACTCGCGATGTTGAGGTTGCCCACGCGCGACGCGGAATTCGTTTAGTCGTCACTCGGCCGGGTACATCTGAGTCCAGGATGGACTTTCCGGATGCGAAGATCACTAAGCTCGCACCATGCGAAAGACCTGGATCGCCGCAATGGTGGCTGTCCTGACGGCGATTGTGGTCATCACCCCGGCAAGCGCGGGTGAACAGCTGCTTCTTCCGGACCTGCGCCAAGCGCCGCCCGGCTGTCCCGGCGGATACACCGGTGACCCGTCGGAGTGCGACGAGTGGGACGTCTGCATGGTCACGGACCCGGACGCACCAAGCGGTGACTGTGTCACCGCTGGCGCGATCCGGGCCGTGCGCCTGCGGTTCACCACAGCCGAGGACAACGTGGGTGACGGCCCGTTGCTGCTCTTCGGCCGCCGCGACGCCCGATCGGCCACAATGCAGGTGCGGCAGGCGTTCCAGCAAGGCAAACACGGCCAGATCCCGGCGTCCTACACCGAGGCACGCCAGCAGACGTCGAACACCATGTACTACGAGCCTGCGCGGATGCACCAGCACTGGCACCTGATGGGCTTCGAGCAGATGCAGCTGCGCACGCCGGACGGCCGGACCGTGGTGCGCGACCGCAAGAACGGCTTCTGCCTAGGTGACCGCTATATCAACGGCGACTTCGGATCCCTGCCGAACGCGGCACGAGACAGCAACACCCCCGAGTACCGGCTGTCGGAGTACTTGCAGGGCAACCAATGCGCGTTCAAGGACCCGTCGGTGACCGACGTGAAGGTCGGGATCTCGGTCGGCAGCGGCGATGACTACCGCTACGACGTCGACTTCCAGTGGTTGGACATCACGCGCGTGCCGTCGGGCACGTATGACGTGGTCAACACGGTGAACGCGAGCGGCGCGCTGCTGGAGACCAGGTACGACAACAACACCTCCTCGATGGCTTTCTCCATCCAGTGGCCGGATCGCGCGCAGCAGGCGCCTGCCGTGATCACGAAGGCGCCCAGGGTCACCCTGTTGCGCGGCTGCCCTGGTCAGGACCACTGCGCAACAGGGAAAGAGTTGCGTCCCAGGGTGTCGAGCGATCAGATCCACCACCCGAAGGAACACCGGCGGCGGCACCACTAAGCAGCCAGAATCTCCTGCGTCACGCGCTCACCTGACTCGATGGCGCCATTCATCCACGCGATCCACAACGACGTGTGCTCGCCCGCGAAGTGCACGCGGCCCGCGGGCCGCATCATCGCCGGGCGCATCCAGGTCAGCTCGCCCGGACGCACCCAGCCCCAGCCGCCGCCTGCCCACGGATCTTCCTGCCACACCTTTTCCGCGCAGCCCAGAAGTTGCCCGCCTGGCAGCAGGGTTCCGATCAGGGTGCGCATCCGGGAGACGCGGCGATGACCGTGTCCGGCGTACGCCAACGCATCCGTGTCGAACATGTAGCTCTGTATCATGCCGAACCGCGGATCGGCCTGCTGTGAGCTGGTGTTCCAGATCCGGCCGGCCATCGTGTCGGTGCCGATCAGGTTCACGCCGCCGAGCGGGCCGAGCGGATCTTTCTCCCAGAACCGGCCCCGGGTCTGAAAGTAGCAGCGTGCGGCCGGGAAGTAGCGCAACTTGGCGATCGCGTCGGCCTTGGCGCCGGTGAAGTCGGTCGATACGTGGCGCAGCGGCGCGAACGGTAGCGCGCACACGCAGCGATCGGCGCGGATCTCGTGGCGCCCGGTGCGGTCCCAGTATCCAATGCGGACCGAACGTTCGTCTTGGGATATCCGGACGACCTGGGTGTTGTACTTGATCCGCTTGCCCAGCGCGGCCGCGAAAGCGTACGGCAGCTTGTCGTTGCCGCCCTTGATGCTCTGCGGCGTGTTGCCGAAACTGACGGCCTCCATCGCGAGGACGGCCGCCGCGTTCCACTCCCCGCATCGGCCTTCCTGGGCGTAGAACATTTCCAGCAGCGTGTTCGACGCGCCGGCCGAGCGTCCGAACGAAGCAAGCGTGTGCTTGTCCAACTCGACCGCCGAGGGCACGCTGCCAGGCCAGCCGGGATCGAAAACGTTGCCCAGTGTGCCGATCCCGGCGCCGAGGATCTCGAAGATTCGCCTGCCTGGATCGGGCTGCTCCCCTGGCCCGAAACCGTCCAGCGGCCACGCGGTTCCCTGCGGCGGGTGCAGAAAGCGCTTGTCCTGGACGAAATACGCCCGCTGACCAGTGTCGTATGGAGTCAGCTGCAGGCCGAATTCGTTGACGTACTTGAGGGTGTACTCGTGCGTCTCGAAAATCCGGATCGCGCCGAGCTCCGCGTGCCCACCGTGCGCGAACCCCTCGCGTGCGGTCTGCACGCGACCGCCGGGCCGGTTCTGTGCTTCCAGGACGATCACGTCATATCCGTGCCGCATCAAGTTGTACGCGGCTGTCAGACCCGCCAAGCCCGCGCCCAGCACCACAACGCGGTTTCCGGTCGCCGATGCTGACGACGCGCCAACAGCGGATGCCACCGGAACGGCCGCGGCTCCGCGTAACAGAGTTCTTCGATCCATGCCAGGCAGAGTCACGACCCGATCGGATGGTTCCACCGGTTCTGCGGAGTGACTCACGTCCTGGAAGCGGCAACGACCGTCTAGGGTGTCTGCCCGGGGAGGTGTGCTTGACACGATGAACGGTCAAGTTCCATCGGGGGAACCCGGCCGGGCCAAAGTGATCAACGCCGCGCTCATCGCGGTCGGGACCGTCACCGTCGCCGTCGTGACGGATCCGCCGGACGGTGTGCTCGGCTGGATGGCGTTCACGTTCGGTGCGTTGTTGCTGGCTGTGGTCGGCGCGGGGATGGTCGAGCTCGCTGTGCGCTGGCTGCGCAGGCTGCCGTACTGGCGGATCGGCGCCGTGGTTCTTGTTGGCGTGCTGGCAAGTGGCGTGATGTGGGTGGCGAAACCCTGGATCGCGCAGGCGATCGACACGGTGTTCGTCCCATGTGCGCCGCCTGCCCAGATCCGGGCGTTGACCACACCGGAGCTGCTGGAGGCGTACCGCGACCTGGCCAACCAGTTCGAGAACGCGATGGCCGAGCGGGACGGGGAGTGCCGCCCGGCGGAAGTCCACGTCGCCGCGATGCCCGCGCCGAGGGCGACCGCGGGGATCAGCGCCGAATGGAGCGAAGAGTACCTGCGTGAGGCGCCCCGCCCGGATATCTGGTTGCCAGAAACCAAGATGCACGTCGACGAGGTCGACACTCGCAGCCAGATCATCAGATTCGGCCCGCGGCTGGACGTCACGGACTCGATCGGCTCGACCCCGATCGTGCTCGCGGTGCCCGCGGCCAGCGGGATCGACCCGAAACAGCCGGAGTGGACGGGACAGACGTGGGCCGCGCTGGTGCGACAGTTGCAGGCGGCGGGCATCGGCCTTGTCCGGCCAGCCAAATCGACTGTGAGCGAGTTCGCGACCGTGGCGATCTACGGTAGCGAGGGCGCGATGGTCCACATGCGAAACAATCCTGATCGGGCGCACGCGGTCGAGTCCTGGTTGGACAGTTCGATGGCGGCCGGGCAGTATCCGCCAAGTGGTTCCGTCGCTGCTTTGCTGCGCAGGCAACATGAGCTGGGTACCGCGGGTTCCGCGATGGTCATCTCCGAGCAGGACTTGATCCGGTACAACCAGGAAGTCCGGCGCGGCGCCCGTGGCCGAGGGTGCGATGCCCACAATGGACCTTCCGCATGCATGTTCGCGGTGTATCCAGTGGACACGCACACGCTCGACCTCCCGTTGGTGCTGATGCACTGGACAGGCGTCGAACGCAGTGCCGCGCAACAGAAGGCGGCAACGGACTTCAAGGCCTGGCTCGACAGCGCCGATGGTCGTACGGCAATGGTGTCGCAACGGCTGCGCCCGCCATCAGGGACTCCGCTGCAGGCTCCATTGTCCGAGGAAAACGGTGTGCTGCAAGGCGGACCAGTGGCCAATGCCAAGGACAAGCTGACCAGTCCCGCGGCCACGACCCGGGCGGAGATACTCTCCATGCAGCAAGGAGTCCGCAAGACCGGGCGTGTGCTGATCTCATTGGACGCTTCCGGGTCGATGCGCGAGCGCGTCGGCGGGCAGACCCGCTACGAACTTGCCGTTCAGGCGATCACCCAGATGCCCAAGAGACCTTTGTCGTACAACGTGTTCTCGTCGACAATGGGCGTGCGCCAGGTCGATCTGGCTTCCTTGAGGCACATCCAGCCTTCTGGGAACACTCCGCAGCACCGCGCGCTTCTCGACGGGATGCATGCCGTCGGCCAAGGCGGCGTGCTTGTTTTGATGAATGATGGCAACAACAACGTCAATGACGTGTCGCCGCAACAGTTAGCGGCGCTGACCGGTGTGCGGGTGCTTGTGTTGGCGTTTGGCGAGGCCAATTGCGGGACACAGGTGTTGATGGACGTGACGAGCAGGACCGGCGGCGGATGCCGTCAGGCCAGTGTGGACACGTTGTCCGGCGATCTGGCCAGCTTGCTGGGAGGGGTTTAGGTGAAGTGGTCGTCGTTCGGATTTGGCGCGGTCGCGGGTGTCGTGGCCACCGGTTTGGTCTGGGCTTGGGTGACGTTGCCGTCGGACGAAAGCGCTCTGGAACCGGGCGAACTGGTGATCATGTCCGGAAAGGACCAGAGCAACGGCGGCCAGCGCAAGGAACTGGTGAACCAGTGGAACCAGATGCACCCGAACAACCAGGCGAAGATCAAGGAGCTTCCGCTCGGCGCGGACGAGCAATACAGCGAGATGGTCGCGCATGCCCAGGCGTCCGGTGAGAAGGTCGACGTCTACAACATCGACGTGGCATGGACAGCGGTATTCGCCGAACGTGGCTACCTCCAGTCCCTCGACGAGGTGAATACCGACGACTTCCTGGCCAAGCCGCTGCAAACCGCCCGCTACGAAGGAAAACTCTGGGCGCTGCCGTTCAACGCCGACGCGGGCCTGATGTACTACCGCAATCCGGGCGTGAAGAAACCGTCCACATGGGACGACATCGTCGACGAAACCCGGCGCTTGTTCGCCGAACCCCGTGACGCCCACCTGAAAGCCGGGTACACAGCGCAACTCGCCGACTACGAAGGACTCGTGGTCAACGCCCTTGAAGCGATCTGGGACGAGGGCGGCGAGGTCGTGGACGAGGACGGCGTGGTACGCATCGACTCGCCAGAAGCACGTGCGGGATTGCGCAGGCTCGCCGACGGTCTGCGTTTGACCAGCAACCTCATTCTGCCGGAAGCGCAGGACCACGACGAGACCTCAAGCATGACAGCGTTCGGCGAGGGCAAGGTCGCGTTCATGCGCAACTGGCCGGTGGCGTTCCGCAATCTGCAGAGCCTGGCCTCGGATGACGCCAACCAGCCTGCCTTCTTCGCCGTCGTCCCGCTGCCCGGCCCGAGCGTCCTAGGTGGACAGAACCTCGGTGTGTCGAGCAAATCCACCAAGCCACGAGCGGCTCGCGCACTGATCGAGTTTCTGACCAGCCCACGCAGCCAGCAGATCCTGTTCGAACGCGGCGGGTTCGCTGCCACGCGCGAGGTCGTCTACCGGGACGCCGAAGTCCAACGCCAGCGTCCGTACGCGGGAGAGCTCTTGGACGCCATCAACAATGCCAAACTCCGCCCGGTAACCCCGTGCTACACAAGGTTTGCCGAGACGTTCCGGAACATCGTGCGGCCGGTGCTGCTGAGTGGCGGCGGCCTGCCACCGGACGCCACTCAGCGACTCACCGATGCCAAGAGCCGGGCACAAGGCTGTCAAGAACTCGCCGCCCTGGTCAAAGCTCGTGAGTGGTTATCCGCGTTAGAACACGCATAACCACTCACGAAGACCCTGCTATGGAAGTTTCTCCAGAGTGAACGTCCCAGACCCGTTCTCCTGCCCAGCGGCGTACTGGGCCAGCCGGACCTCGACCCCGGGTTCGCCGTTCACCGGCGCGATCATCGACATCGAGTGCATGTTCTGGATTCCGACCGCGTTGGACGGCGCCATGTCCTTATAGACGTAGAACCGGTGGTGCTTGTCGTTGGCTGTGCCCTTGCACCCGTCCACAAGCAGCACAGCACCGTCGGCTGTCTGCCTGTTCGGCACCTCGAGGCATCTGTCCGATTTCCTCGCAAGGAAGGCGTATTCCGGGAACTCGGCCGTCAATGGGCTGTGGCACACCCGCCAGTGCTGATGCGTTCCGTTGGTCCACGGCAACAGCATGACTTCCCGATTCGAACCGCTGAGCGCATCCTGGTTGCCTGTGCCGATTCGGTAGTAGCCCGGTTCGCAGACGAATCCCGGCGGCAGGGCTTGCACTCCAACGTTTCGACCGGACATTGCGGTTCTGGCTGGATCGCGGCTTCGCGGGTGTCCGGATCGATGTCGCGGGTGGACTGGCCAAGCACCCGGACTATGCCGATGTGGACTCGCAGACGATCCACCCGCATTGGGACCGCCCGGAAACCGAGGCGATCCACCGGCGCTGGCGCGCGGTGCTCGACTCTTATGGCGACCGCGTGGCAATCGGGGAGCTCTGGGGTTCACCGGAGCGGATCGCCTCGCGGGTCAGTCCTGGCCGGTTGCACCAGGTCTTCCGGTTCGACTGGGCCGTAGCGCCCTGGGAGTTCCTGCAGGACACGGCGGCTCAGGCGATCGAAGCGCTCGGCAAAGTCGGCGCCTTGCCGACGTGGCTGCTGGGCAGCCATGACCTGCCGCGCGTCGCCAGCCGCTACGGACCGCGCCTAGCGATGGCGAAAGCCCTGGTCACGTTCGCGCTGCCGGGTTCGGCGTGGATCTATCAAGGCGAGGAACTGGGCATGGAGAACTCGGCGGTCGACAACGGCGACCCGGGCGGGCGGGACAGCTTCCGGGCGCCGATGCCGTGGGACGCCATGCCGAACGCGCCGTTGACTGTGTACCGCAAGGCGATCGCGCTGCGTAAGCGGTTCATCGTCGGCCAGCCCTTCGAATGGTTGCCCGAAAAGCCGGATGTACTGGCATTTCGCCGCAGCGATGTGGCATGCGTGCTCAACACCGGCAAACGCGCGGTCACGTTTCCCGGTTACCCACTGCATCAAAGTGGGCCGCTTGCGGGAGACCTGCTGCCGCCGGACACCGCGGTGTGGACTGGCTTAGGTACTAGGGTCTGTTTCGAAAGTCATGGGAGCCACTCGTTGATCGCTGCGATGGTGACCGTGGTTTCGTAGCGAACGGCGAGCTTGTCGTATCTGGTGGCGACGGCTCGGTTTCGTTTGAGACGGTTGATCCCGCACTCGACAGCGTGCCGTTGCTTGTAGATCTCCTTGTCGAATGCGGGTGGTCGTCCTCCGTGTGAGCCCTTGTTCTTGCGGTTGCGGACCTGGTCGGCCTTGTCCGGGATGGTGCAGCGGATACCGCGCCTGCGCAGGTAGGCGCGGTTGGCGCGGGACCCGTAGGCTTTGTCGCCGAGCACCCGATTCGGGCGGCAGCGCGGCCGACCGCGATCCCGCCGGGGTACCCGGATACGGTCGAGCACCACCTGAAACTGGGGCGAGTCACCTCGCTGGCCAGCGGTGATCACGATTGATAAGGGCTTTTGTCCCTGCTCGACCGCCAGGTGAGTCTTGGTCGTCAACCCGCCTCGGGAGCGCCCCAGCCCGTGATCGGCCGGTTCGACCTCGACCCCGCCCGGAGACTCCTTCTGGAGATCCCCTTTTGACGCGCACCAGCCGCGTGCTGGTGCGCACGAGCCACCGTGGAGTCCACGCTGACATCCCAGGTGATCAGGCCCGCAGCGTCCGCGTCCGCCTGCAACGCGACCAGAATCCTCTTCCACGTGCCATCCCGTTGCCACCGCCGGAACAAGCCATACACCGTCTCCCACGGGCCGTAACGCTCCGGCAGATCCCGCCACGGCACACCGGTTCGAACCCGAAACCGGATCCCGTCAATAAGCTTCCGCTTCGCATGCTTCGGCGGCCTGCCAGGCTTCTTGCCCCTGGGCAGCAAGGGTTCCAGCTTCGCCCACTGCTCGTTGGTCAGATCACCACGCCCCACGAATCAAGATCATCTCAAACCTTGATCAACTTGTGAAACAGGCCCTAGTACCTCTGCCGCTTCCCTGTAGGAGGACCGCTTGCCAGAGTGACCGGGTGCGAGTTCTTCCTTCATCCCGCCGCGCCCGCAGGTGGGTGATCATCGGTGTGGTCACGGTGTTGGTGCTGGTCGGCGGCACGTTCGGGCTGCAGCAGGTGAGCAGTGCGCGGTCGTGGCAATTCTTCGGCGGACTCACCGACCGGGTGGACACCACGCAGAAGGTCGTGGCGCTGACGTTCGACGACGGCCCAGATCCCGCAGGCACTCAGCAGTTGCTGGACGAGCTCGCGCGGGCTCAGGTGCCCGCGACGTTCTACCTGATCGGCCGGGACATGGAGAAGCATCCGGACCTGGCGCGATCGATCGTCGCGGCCGGGCACGAACTGGGCAATCACACGTACTCGCACGAGCGGATGGTGTTGGTGACACCGGGTTTCGTGGCCGAGGAGGTCGAGCGGACCGACAAGTTGATCAGGGACGCCGGGTTCCATGGCGAGATCACGTTCCGCCCGCCGAACGGCAAGAAGCTGCTGGCACTGCCGTACTACCTGGACGAACACAACCGCAAGACGATCATGTGGGACGTCGAGCCGAACACCTACCCGGATGTCGACGCCAGCGCGGCACGGACCGCGCAGTACACGGTGGACCATGTGCGTCCGGGGTCGATCATCCTGCTGCACGGCATGTACGCGAGTCGTGAAGAGACTCGGCGTGCGGTCGGCCCGATTCTTGATCGGCTGAAGGCGGACGGCTACCGGTTCATCACTGTCCGCGAACTGCTGACGTATCAGGGAAAGTAGACCCGCACCACCCAGTGTAGGCCTCTACGGCCATAGACCAGCCGCGATCCGAAGTGACGCTCCAAACTGGACAGTCCATATCCGGCGCCGCGCCGTGTTGAAAGACCACGGATCCGGTTGCGGACTTCGAGGTAGACATCGTTGACAACAACGGTTGCCTTGCCGGGTCCGGCGTGCCGCAGGGCATTGGTCAACGCCTCGGCGACCACTCGGTGCGCCCATTTCGGAATCTCGGGCAGATCGTCGAGCACGAGTCCGGCCAGCCGCAAGCGTTCGACAAGTTCAGACAGGTCAGTTCCCCGGTCCGGCACCACATCGTCCCGCAGATCCTGCAACGTATGCCGGACCTCGGTCATCGCTTCCCTGCCAGCGGCAAGGATCGCGTCCACCCTGTGGCGTTCCGCCGGAGCGCAACGCCTCTGCCTGCACCAACATCACAGTGGTTGTGTGGCCCAAGGTATCGTGCAGGCGCATCGCCATCCGCTCACGGCGATGCGCGGCCGCCAGTTCCGCACGGTCGTTCAGGTGTTTCTGCCGCTCAACGCCGAGAATCCAGGCCACAACGGCAATCGCGAACGCCAGCAGGCCACCGTTGACCGGGCCCTTCACTGTGGACATGATCGTCGCGACTGCCAGAGCGGCGCTGGAACACAGCCACAGCTTGGTCGATGCGCTATAAATGCCCAGAAGCACCGGAACGTAGCCAATATTCACCCACAGACCGAGCGACACGTGGGCGACCGTCGCCGCCGTGACGATCAGCAGAACTGTTGCCGGCGCACGCCTGCGCGCCAGCAGCGGCGCGATCTGTGCTGTACCAAGCACAATGGCCAACGGTGTGGACCAAACACCGCTGCCTGAGAACAATATGGCCACCATGAACGGAATTCCGGCGTCGGCCGCCCACCTTGATCGCACGCCTTAGGTTAGAGTGGACCGATGATCCGCGTTGCGGTGGTCGACGATCACACTCTGGTCCGCGAAGGACTGGGCTTCGTCCTCAACACACACGCGGACATCACGGTCGTCGCGCAGTGTGCCTCCGGCGAGGAACTGCTTGCGCTGGCATTGGACGAGATCGACGTGATCCTGCTCGATCTCTACATGCCCGGCATGGACGGCCTCGAGACGTTACGCCAGATAGGACCGACGCCGAAGACGCTGATCCTGACCACAGTCGGCAAGGACAGGGACATCCGCCAGGCGTTGAGCCTCGGCGCGGGCGGCTTCGTACTGAAGGACTCAACCGGTTCAGAGCTCGCGACGGCCGTCCGCACAGTCCATTGCGGAATGACGGTGATCAGCCCGGCCGCGGCCACCAGCCTCTCGATTCACCAGCAGGCGCTCACGCCGAGAGAACGGGACGTTCTTTCCATGCTCGGCCGTGGACTGTCCAATCGGGACATCGCGGACGAGCTGGGACTGGCCGAGCGAACGGTGAAAGTGCACGTTGGCAACGTACTGGCGAAACTCGGCGTGCCCAGCCGGACCCAGGCGGCGCTGAAAGCCGAGACGGTACTGAACCAGGGGACGCCCGCGGGCGCCCCCTGATCAACTCAGTAAGCGGCGTCCTGCAGGACGACGCCTGTGCCGGCGACCTGCGTACCCGCGTAGTTACGCTGGACGCTGGCCTTCTCGCTGGCGTTCGGGTTGGGGTTGGTGCAGCTCACGCCGCCCGTAGAGCCGGACATCAGCGACGAGCACGGGCCGGGCTTGATGTCCGGCAGGCCGAGGCTGTGGCCCATTTCGTGGGACGCGATCCGGGTGATGTTGTAACCCTCGTCGATGGCCTGCCTGCCCATCCAGATCGTCAGGGTCTGGTTGGTGCGGACCGGGCCGAGTTGCGCCCGTGGCCAGCCAGGATCCGCGACGAACCGGATGTTCACGCGCTGGCCCGCGGTGGCCTTGCGGATCTGGACATTGGTGACGCTCGAGTTCCAGACCTGGACAGCCGCGGCGATCTGGCTCGAGTACTGCGTTGCCTGGCTGTCGCTGTAGGTCAGCTGCGTCGCCAGGATCGCCGGAGCCGCGGCGGCCGGAGCTGCGGTGAGTGGCACGGCCAGCGCGGCTGCGGCCATCACACCTGTGAGTGTGCGTCGTAGCACGACTTACTCCTCGTTTTGCAGGGGTTGGGAGTAACCACGGCGCCGGGGGTTCATACCGACGCCATAGCCCGATGTTATGACCGTGCTCAGCGCCTGCGAAACCGCCGATCGTTGCCTGGCACGATCGTGCGCATGGACAGTGCCGAAGTTTCGTTGCGAGGTTTGGCGTTGGGTGACGCGTTCGGTGAGACGTGGTTCCGCACTACCCGTACGCCGCGTGACCTCGCACCAGGCCAGTGGCACTGGACCGACGACACCGCGATGGCGTTGGGCGTGTTTCGGGTGCTCAAGCGCTGTGGCTCGATCAACCAGGACGCTCTGGCAGTGGAGTTCGCGGCCGAGTACACCCGTGATCCTCACCGGAATTATGGCGCCGCGATGCATGACGTCCTGCAGGCGATCCACAACGGCGCATCTTGGCGCTCAGTCGCTCCCCGGCAGTTCAACGGCTTGGGCTCGTGGGGCAATGGCGCTGCGATGCGCGTCGCCCCGATTGGTGCTTATTTCCCGCTTGATCAGGTGGCTGAGCAGGCCTCCCGGTCAGCGGTCGTGACGCACGCACACCCGGAGGCTGCCGCGGGAGCTGTGGCCGTCGCTGTGGCGACAGCGTTGTCAATCAGCGGCGTGACGGGCGCGGACATGCTGCCCGAAGTGATCTCGCGGGTGCCGAACGGCCTGGTCCGCGAGGGTCTGCGGCGAGCTGAGCGCATCGGGTTCGAGGTCGATCCACGCAACGCGGCAGGCTCGCTCGGCAACGGCAGCAAACTGTCCGCGCCTGACACCGTGCCGTTCGTGGTGTGGAGCGCGGCAAGACACCTCGACGACCTGGTCGAGGCCCTGTGGGACACGGTTGTCGCAGGCGGGGACACAGACACGAACGCCGCGATGGTCGCCGGAATCATCGCGCCTCGAACAGGCCTGAACAGCGTGCCAAAAGAATGGTGGCACGCCGCCGAGCCTCTCCCCCTCTAATCCCCGTGTCCACCGTTCCAGCACACCGTGTCCACCGTTCCAGCACACCGTGTCCACCGTTCCAGCACACCGTGTCCACCGTTCCAGCACACCGTGTCCACCGTTCCAGCACTCCGTGTCCACCGTTCCAGCACACCGTGTCCACCGATCCAG